>CAUVXS020000003.1:0-12389 GCA_963555965.3 Dehalococcoidia bacterium | reverse complement strand
ACATCGTCGCTGTTCATAAGCGGAACGCCGATCCGATCCACGACTCGGCGTATCGACATTCCTCGCTCCTGCAGGTTCTCATGGTTCTTTCCACGTCCGAAGGGTGCGGCAACTGCGCGCCCCAACTTCTGAAACACCCCATCGCTTCGCTCTTTGCTCGCATTCATCTCAACATCTCCTTATCCATCGACTATGGGCTCGCGATGGAGCCCAATGCAAAGCCAATGATTGCTAACACCTCTCCGCCGACCAATACCATGAGCCAACGGATATTGATTTCGATTCCGCGTAATCGACGATCGTGGTCTCTCTCAACCGTCTTTCGGAGCCGCTTCAGCTGCTCCAAAAGATCGACATCATCTTTCTTCTTCTTTTCGTCGGACATCAACCGCTCCGGAGCCGCAGGTCTTCTCTGACCTTTCACTTCATCAAGATCGATACCCAATAGAACTTCTCTTGGATCCATTTCTAATGATTCCACCTTTCTTGCCCTCTTTGTCCTGTCGGACATTTCCTCCACGAATGGGGAAACCCTAAGGTTGTGCAAAGCCCTTTCGGGCGACGTATACGCGTAGGAGCGGTTCGCAGGGGATGCCCGTAGGGGCAGTTCGCGAATCGTCCCTACATTGGACCAACAAACCACTAAACACCCAATGCTTCCGCTTCGGGTTCAGTCTCCCCTCAAATGGACAACCTCCGATATGGTGCCAACAATCTATCCACATCGCCAGACGGCTGGTAAAGTTCGTCCCGGGACCCGGGCGCAACATTGTTTGTGCGTGCGATCCCGTCGCGTCGTCGCCAGCGATCGACTGCTAAAAGCAACGTCGCCTCAACTACCTCTGCTGGATATGCCAATGTCTTGAGCGATGAACCGTCGAGGTGATCGGCAGCAGATGTGCCGTTCAAGCCGCGCTCGACATTCAAGACGGATGCGCCGAGCTGCTTAACAAACATCTGCTCGTTGTCTATGAGAATGGTCTGCCCCGATCGGATGTTCGAAGCATCGTCAACTTTGAAGGACCGCGATGCTTTAGTCAGATTCGATCCTGAGTTGCTCACGTACCCGGCGAGTGATACGAAGTGTGATCGGTATCCCCATCGTCCGGTAATCTGCACCGACGCACGTCCGGTGGGAAAGCATAGCCCACCCCGACGCCGGGGGGTTCGCAGTGAGTGAAACGGAACTCCGTCCAAGGATTCGGGATTCGAATCGAGGGGATACAAGATGTAGTCCTTGCGCTGTCTGACTTTTTCGTAAACACCATCGCCATCCCAGTCCTCGACGATCTGTGCGATCTCTATGAGGTCATCGACTTGGATGCCGTTTCGATCGCGGACATCGAATCGCTTTGACTCGGTGCTCACATAGAAGTTTCGCCCGCAGTATCCCTCGACGAATCGACTGGCAACGTGCAGGAGATGCCACAGCGTCTCGTCCCGCGTTGTATCGGTAATGCCCAATCGACGCTTCAACTGTGTCGGCGTAGCATAGACATTCAACACTCCAACTGGTGCTGCCAAATCCACCATCTCTCTTGTCTCCTTTTCTGTATAGGCAACCGTGGTGGTCGCCCTTCACCCGTAGGGGCGGTTCGCCGGGGATGCCCGTAGCGTAGGGGCGGTTCGCCGGGGATGCCCGTAGCGTAGGGGCGGTTCGCGAACCGCCCCTACGGGGGAGCCCACGCGAAAATCGCTTCGCTCTTTCGCGGCACCTCAGTGGGTGATGTTGTATGCCAATGCTGTGTGTTCTGCATTGGCACGATCACCGGTGCGCTCAGCGAAAGCGAGTCGCATACTCACTACCATGACGTTCTGGCGCTTCTGGATGTCTCGCTCCGTCTCGATCATCAGATTGCGTCGGAATCCGACGCGCCACTGGCTGGTGTTGACGCACAAGATGCGGCCGCGATCTTCGTCGTTGCCACCGCTGGTCACCTTTCCGTCTGTATCTGCCAACCTCATCTGACCGCTGACGATCATGGGATGACCGTAGACCGTCGCCAACTGACCGGTGAGAATCGTCGCCTGGGGTCCCAACTTGTCGACGGTCTCGACGGTTGAAATGCCGAGACTGCTAACGAATGTCGCAACATCTGTAATGAATACAGTGTCACGTACGTTCACTCCATATTTGCCGAGTTTCTTCAGCAAATCCAGATATGTCGCAGCAGTGGCATCGGCTCCGATAGCCGTTGCCTGCCCGGTGTTGTCCATCAAAGGGAGGTGCAACAACCCGTCGAAACCGATCATGAAATGCGCCTTGCCCGCGGTTGACGACGTTATGGTCGCCTCGTCTGCGTTGATGCTGTTTGCACCGGTCATGTCGGCGTTCAACAATACGTCGTCGATTACCTCCGCGGCGTTCCGTACCAATGTGCGTCGCACTTCCGGCAGAACGGCAAACACGGCGTCCTCGTCTATTGTCAAAGACCATGGCACCTCGGCAACGAGCTCATGTGCGGTCAGTGTCTGCTTGGAGGTTTTTGGTGTGCTTTCCACAACCGCGGTATTCTCGGTTCCCGGATACCAGTTGACGTCTCCAAGCTGCAACGGAATGTCGAACGGATTCGTCGGCATGTCGATGCGGTTGAACAGTCCTGCCACCTTTGTTTCTTGGTGGACATCCTGCCAAAGCTGCGAGGACATCCCGGTGGAAACCAGTTCATCGCCCTTTCCTGCCGTGACGCTGTCCATCGCCGATTTCAACCGAACGTCCCAGTCGTGAACTGAATCTGATCCGAGTTGCGATTCTGCGGCTCGTTGCATGCTTCGCATGATCGCAAGGTCCAACGTGTCGCAACCGGCATAGGGTCCTGACTTGACGACGCGATCGCCCGTAGGGGCGTTTCGCGAAACGCCCCTACTTGACGGGTAATGGTGATCATCCAACACCGCCGATCGACGATATTCGCGCTGCTCGCTAGTCAACGCCTCAATCGCCTTCCGAAGCCGTACCCTCTCGTCATGTGCCGGCTCGACACGCTCCTTCACGAACGTTGAAACGTCCGTAATCTCCTTCTTCAACAACTCCATCTCTTGTGTAGTGTTACTCTCAGGCATCTAAGCCCACTCCTTTTCTTTTCTTTGTTTTTGTTTCCTATTTATGGCAACCCTCGTGGTTGCGCTACAACCATCATTCCGCCCCCTCCGTCATTCCCGCGCAGGGGGGATCGAACGGCGCACCGCGACGCTGATCTAGAACCCCCTTTCATTCCCCCTTGAGCATCAAGGGGGAGGGATTGATGCTTCCCTCCCCTTTTTGCGAAGCAAAAGGGGGACGCGTCAAGCGAAGCGAGACGCAGGGGGTTCATACCACCGCACTACCACTCAAACAACCTCAATCCAGCAAGAAGCCCGCTGCCAACATCAACCTCCGCACTCCCGCACGAAGGTCTGCAACATCTTCTTCGCCCTCTTCGCGCAGCGTGCGGGGATTCGGTTCCAAATGACCGACATAAGAGCGGGGGATGGCCTGGACCAAAGCTCCATCATGCATAGGAACTGGCACGGCGCTGATTTCGAGCAACTCCTGCCGGCGGTAGAGATAGCCTCTGCGACCATTGGACGTCTGACGCATCTCCGTCTCCAGCGGTAGAAATCCCACGGACACACCGCGCATGAAACCACGCTGGTACAACCTTGCGATTTCATTTGCGAAATCGGTGGGCGCAAACTCAACTTCTGCATACAGCGCGCCATTTTCGACCCAGACACGCTCCGACTTTCCAATGGGCGGTCGCGAGCGATCATGCGCCCATAGAAACACTGGATTCTGCCGATAGCCGTCCAACTGCCACCCGCTGGGATCGATCACATCGCCCTTGCGGTCCTCACTTCCGACTGCCGCCCTGAGGGTCAGACGGCTATGTTTACTCAGGCGGCGAGGCGCATCAGCGTCACGCCCATCTTCGTCATCCTCATCCCGACTAGCAACACGACTGCCGTCGCCAATGGGGAGGTTCCCGTAACCGGTTTGGACTACACCGGCTCCGAGCCACTTGACAACCACCCCGCCGCGCTGGTCCGGCCGTAACGCATGTCCAACGTCACCACCAGCAAATTCCTCTTCACGCTCCACAACTTCTTACTCCTGTCTCACGACACCGACACACCGCCGACATCACCGATACATTGGTTCTGACTCGAAGAATGCCACAAAATTCCTACTTATGCAACCCCCAGTGGCACAAATTTTCGAGATTTTTCCCTTCCTTTATGCGCTGCTCTAAGGGGTGTAGATTCCTCGCAAGGCTTCGGAATGCCGGCATTTAGAGACCATGCGTTAACATCATCAAGGCCGATAAGAGACCTGCACATTCACCACGAAAGGTTCCAACTCAATGCCAGACCGATCATTCGCACCCGTAGATGTCTCAGACGACATCCTAGACCGATTCCGCAAACTTCCCATCGCCACGACATGGGCAGCCGTCGCAAACGTGGCCGGCGTCACACTCCCATTCATGGAAGGCGTCCGCAACTTCACGCCCGGTAAACGTCTTGCCGCACGTGCCCGCACCCTCCGCTTCCTCCCTCCACGTCCAGACCTCGACGTCGAAACCAAAATCGGCGAAGACTCGCCTGAATACCGTGCCATGGCGCGTTGCGGGCCCGGCGATGTGCTTGTTGCCGATCTTATGGGCAAGCAGTGGGCAGCAGTCGCAGGCGATGTCAAACTCCTCCAACTCAAGATGAACAAAGCCGACGGCCTCGTAACCGACGGCGCAATCCGCGACCTCGGCGTCCTCGAAGACGAAAACTACGGCTTCGCGGTCTATGCCCAAGAACGCTCCCCCTACGGCGGACGCCCCTGGGCCGACCCCGCCTACGAAAACTGCGACATCCAGTGCGGCGGCGCCCTAGTCCGCCCCGGCGACGTAATCGTCGGCGACGACGACGGCTGTGTAGTAGTCCCCTCCTGGTTCGCCGAAGAAGCCGTCATCTGGGTCGAAGAACACGAAGGCGTCGAAGGCTACGTCAAAGCCAAAATCGAAGCCGAAAACGTCCGCCCCGGCAAATACTACCCCCCAACGGACGCCATGATGCAGGAATACCTCAACAGCCTGAAATAGACACTTTCCGTCATTCCGTCCCTCTCGCGTCATTCCTGCGTAGGCAGGAATCTAGAGGGGCGGCGCGGCGGTGGCAGGATAATCACGAGAATAAAGACATATGGCAGAACGCTGGAGATACGCGGACAGGAATCACCCGCCCTATTGCACGTGCGTCAATTGCAACCGTGCTGGCGGTGCCACTTATCCAAATCGACCTCGGCGACATCATCCGCCGGGTACGTTCACTGAAATTTCCGAACACGAGCGAGCTGAGGAACACCGACAACGTGAAGTACGCGAACGACTTATACGCGAAAAACAGATACGCAGGATACGCTCAATCCTCTGGGCTTTAATCGCGTTCGCACTTTTGGCACTGATTGTCACATATCTCGTCCTTACCGTCTCGTCGCCGTCAACGGTTGAAACACTCATGGATTCATGGGCGCAACTTTTCGACGACGTTCTTGCAAGATAGATTCGTCCATCGAAACATCCAATCTCGATGACCGATTGAGGTGTTTGGCTCTAAACGATGAAAAGACTCACGCAACTTCTTGCAATCATCGTCTTCCTGTACTTGCTTGTCAGCGCCATCCGCCCCGACATCTCCCAAAGCTGGCGCGACGATTGGCGCTCACTTTTCCAAAACGTACCGCAAACCAACGTCACAACCGAAACGCCAACACAGGTGCCAGTACCAACCTCAACTGCACTGCCCACGGTCTCTGATCAATCAAATTCCCCGATCGCACCAACGCCCACTCCGATGACAACACCAGTTCCGGTACCCACACCCAACGCGACCGAGCCCCCTGATGCGACTCCAACTTCGACGCCTGAAACAGTCCTGATACCTGTCACTTCGCCTACCTCAACACCATCGGGACTAACCGAAGCCGAACTTTCCGATGCTCGGGAATACGCCTTAAAGCTAATCAACCAAGCGCGAACCGCAGTCAATCTCAACGAGGTAGTTCTCGATGATAATGCCGCCGCACAGTCCCACGCCGAAGATCTGCGCGTCAACTGCGTTTCCGGTCACTGGGGTACTGACGGCATGAAGCCCTACATGCGATACACACTCGCCGGCGGAGAACAGTACTCCGCAGAAAACGTCAGTGGTATCGACTTCTGCCCCTCCGACCCGAATCGATACGTGTCAACTTCGATCGCCTCAAAAATCGATGAGGCGATGAACGGCTTATTGAGCAGCCCAGGGCACGTACGCAACATCCTCGATCCGCACCATCGCAAAGTCAACATAGGGGTCGCCTACCAACATCCCAACCTGTGGCTGGTCCAGCTATTCGTCGGTGACTACGTCGATTACGACGTTACGCCAAACATAGTCGACGGCCATTTGACGATGAGTGGAAGCACCAAAAACGGTGCGGACATTCAAGGCGGAAACTTGAATGTCACCATCTCGTGGGAAATGGGACCCCATTCATTGACGCGGGGCCAGCTACACCACACGGCATGTGTTTCTGGCGGATTGCCTATCGCAGCATTGAACCCGTTCGATTCTTACAGCGCGTACCGAGTTTCCGGCACGCAATGCCCAGATCCATACGAGGTCCCGTCCAAAGCACCAACTGCCGAATCTTATTTCGACAAACCCAATTTGCCGCTCTCCACGCCCTTCGATCGTGCGGTGTCATTGTTGCGGACTGACCAATGGAGGATCGAAGATAACTCATTTTCAATCGCAGCCGACATGAGCGAATTGATAGAGCAATACGGTGAAGGCGTCTACGCGATCAACTTGTGGGCAGATATTGACGGCGAAGAGGTCTTGATTTCCGAATTCTCAATCTTCATCCCACAACTCAGACAAGAACAAGCGAACGTTTTCGCGTACGTAACCCCCGCGCCATCACCAACGCCCACGCCGACTCAAACCTCAACGCCAACTTCCACGCCATTGCCAACGGCTACACCAACCTCGACCGCAACTACCACACCGACAACGTCCCCAACTCCAGTACCGACACTTGCCCCAACGCCAACTCATTCCCCCACTCCGACCAGCACCGCAACCTCGAGTCCTACCCCCGTTCCGGCCAATACGCCCACTCCGACCAGCGCGACCGAAATAGACATCCGCCAATTAGAGGATCTGGCGCACGAACTAATCAATATCCAACGCGTTAACCTTGGACTTGATCCTTTAGAACATGTCGAGAAAATCCGACTGATCGCCCGCTCCCACAGCGAAGACATGGCATCTCGGGGATATTTTTCGCATAACACCCCTGAAGGCCTCGACCCAACCGACAGAGCTCAGCGCGCGGGATACAACTGTCGCAAAGATTTCGGATTGAGATACAGGATAGGTCTCGCTGAAAACATCCATCAAGGATGGTTGTTCGCGGGATATCGAACGGTCAATGGAAGAACTGCGCCGTACAACCTCTATTCAGCCGAAGAGATAGCCCGAAACGCGGTAGAAGGTTGGATGAACAGTCCGGGCCATCGTCAGAACATTCTGGATTCGTCCTATGACCGCGCTGGGATGGGTATCGCTATCGCGGAGGACGGAAAAGTCTTTTTCACCCAGAATTTCTGCTAGCCCAACTCGACAACGACATCTACTCCATCTCTTAGCCCTCGTAACATAACTGCCACCCAACATCTTGTGGATAATAGTTGTGTAACCGTTCGTCGGCTTCCGCCGTCGTTCGACATCATCGTCTTATGATCCGAGACGACAACCCGACTCGTCATCGGCCTTAGGCCCGACACCGTCCTTTGGAGGTCAATCAATGTCATTGATCGCCCACTACCTCGATGCCGACAACCAGATCCACCTAAACATCGACGCTGAAGCCGTCCTGACCGCTCACGAGTCCCAAACCGGTCTTCTGTGGCTAGACTTTCTCAAGCCGGATGATTCTGAGCGGGAGTTGCTCCTGGATCAGTTCCAGTTCCACCCGCTCGTAGTCGACGGTGCAATAAACCCCGATGTTCGCTCCGCACGCGTCGAAGATTTTGGCGACTACATCTTCGTAAACGCGAGAAGCGTCGACTACACCGCCGAGACTGAGGTCGTCCAAACTACCGACATCGGCATGTTCATCGGTCAGAACTTTGTCGTCACCATCCACAATGCGGATATGCCGAGTGTTGAAGCTGTCAAGCAACTAGTAGAGATCGACGGACGCCCCATGATGAAAGGATCCGGTTTCTTCGCTCACGCGCTCTTCGACTCTCTCATCCAAGCAATCCTTCCGACTCTAGATCGAATGGTAGACCGTGCAGATGCGATCGAGGAGCAAGTCCTTACCGATCCCGATCAATCCGCATTGATCGCATTGATGGCACTCAAACGCTCCTGCCTCAGTCTCAACCGCGCCCTATCTCCTCAACGTGAGGTGTTGAATCGTCTTGGTCGCCGAGAATTCAACCTCATCGGGCAAGGCGTTGACCTATACTTTCGCGACCTCGCTGATGACTTGACGCGAGTCCAAGCATCAAACGATGCCATCAGAGAGCGCACCGATACCTCCCTTGCAACATACCTTTCTGTAGTGGGAAATCGACAGAACGAGATCATGAAGGTGCTCTCGATCGTCGCCACCGTGTTCCTGCCATTAGGTTTGATAGCCGGACTTTTCGGCATGAACTTCGAGAACATGCCCGGTGTCGGGTTCAAATGGGGCTATCACATCGTAGTCGGTGTCAGCGTCTTCGCTGCAGCGTTGGTCGCTTGGATGTTCTGGCTCAAACGATGGGTCATTGCCGGTGCCGGATTCTTCCGTCCACGCCACCTTAGGAGATTCGTCCCGCAAGCCGTTGACCCGGCTCGACTCGCCGGACACCTAGGTCGCACTGTCGCCCGAAACATTCAACGCACAGAAGCAGTCGATAGGTCCGAACAGCGGCCGTCACCGAGATGGCGCCCTTCAGTATTGCAACGCATCAACCCCGCAAACCGTCGCCGCGAATCTGAACAAGAACCGCCACCATCGGATTAATCTAGCTCCTAAAAAGCCAAAGTTTAACGCCAAAGAAAATGCATGGTTGTGGACGCGAACATGCCGCGACATCGAAGCATCTTACGGTTTGCAATGCTGACAATCGGGCTATTGAGTTTGGCAACCTGCACCACCGAATCGATACCCTCCACTATAACCCCCTCCGAACATGCCACCCTCGTCGATTATGCTCTCACCCTAATCAACCAATCCCGAACCGACGCCGGTCTGAACGACCTAGTCCTTGATGACAACCCTGCCGCGCAATCTCACGCTGAGAACTCGGCGGCTGATTGCACTCGCGGGCATTGGGACACCGATGGCTTGAAGCCCTATATGCGTTACACGCTTGCGGGAGGTGAGCAATACTCTGCGGAAAACGTCTTTGCTATAGATTTCTGCCCTGAAGATTTGGACAACTACCAGTTAGAAACGCCAAGGGAACAGATCGACTTTGCGATGGGTCGTTTTCTGGACAGTCCGGGGCATCGTCAAACCATCCTCGATCCGCACCATCGCAAAGTCGGGATCGGCTTGACATATCAAGCGCCTACGATCTGGTTCGTTCAACTCTTCGTCGGCGACTACATCGAATACGAGACCAAACCTACGATTGATGGCGGAATGCTGTATCTCAGCGGTCGTGTCAAAAACGGCGCTGATATTTCCAATGAATCTGCGAAGTTAACCATCTACTACGATCCACCGCCGGAGCCTTTGACTCGCGGGCAACTCTCTCGGACGTATTGCTACAACAACGGCACGATTGTAGCCCGCGTGGAGCCGTCGCGAGAATCCGTTGCACCCCCACCTTTTGTACCTGTGCCGGAATCCTTCCTGCCGCCCGACGCCGTCGTGTCAGAAATCCGTTCAAAGCAGTGTCCAGATCCATACGACCTCATGCTAGATGTTCCAGCGCCGATGTCGAACGAGGAAGCTCAGGAGAATTGGCAACAGGCGCGTGATTTGAGTCAGGCCACGACCTGGGATCTAATCGGATATTCATTGTTTACGGCGCATGAGTGGACAGTTCAAGACGACAGTTTCGCGGTGTCGGCTGACGTGCCTGAATTGCTCAAACGGCACGGCGGCGGGGTTTACACGGTCGTCCTATGGGGAGAAATCAACGGCGAGCCTGCACCGATCTCAGAATATTCCATCTTTGTGTCGTCGCTACCAAGATCGTTCCAAAACCCTCCCCCTTGATGATCCAAGGGATACGCTTCCTCCCCCTTGATGGTCCAAGGGGGAATTAAAGGGGGTTTAGATCTCGCATTTTGCTTTGCGTTCCCCTCTCTCATCCCCTCTGGATTCTCGCCTTCGCGAGAATGACGGTGATTTTGCGAAGGTCGTCCTCTCCGCTGAATCCTTGATCGGAATCTTTTTGGATTCAGTGACAATAAGGCTTGCGTAATCTTTCACATGTCCTATAACTAGGTCTTATGCGTGAAGAACAAGATGCAACATCGTTAGCAGAAACACAGCCTACCGATAACGACTCTCGGTTGTCGATCTGGACGATCCGCACCGAGTGGATCGGCTGGTTCTACGCGTTGTTCGTTATACAAGCCGTTCCGCTCATCTACGCCCTGTGGTGGTCTGAAAAATACAGCGGCGCGCACGATAACATAGCAAGCACGATAACCGCAGTGGTAGGCGGATCAGCATCCCTCATCTTTGTAGCCGCAATCGCAACAATCATCGAACTGGAGGCAGTAATGGTACTCAAAACCCTACTCGAACGGCATTTCGAAAAGAAGGACCGCGAAAAGGCCGAAGAGGAACGCGAAAGACTACGTGCCGAGCTCGAACGAGGTATTGAACTAGGCCGACAACTGGAACGTGAGGAACAAGCAGCACGTCGCAACGGAAACAACCATGAGGACTAATTTGACGTCCGCAAGCATCTTGTAACTGGAGGCACTGATGGTTCTCAGAGAATGGTACCGCGATCGGGTTGCCAGAAAAGAACGCGAAAAGACTGAAGAGATTGAATGGGGAATCCAACGCGCATACGGACAACGCATCCGAGAAGCATACGAACGGGGTGTCAGCGACGGATATGAACAGCACATCAACGATGCTTACGAACGGGGTCTTGGTAAAGGCATTGACATCGGAATCGAAAAAGGCCGACAACTGGAACGTGAGGAACAAGCAACACGTCGCAACGGAAACAACCAGAACGGACATAACGAGAACTAGCTCACCCCAACAATCTACCTTTCACTACATCCATATCCAACTCAACTCCCAATCCCGGCCCGGTCGGCGGCGTGTAGTATCCGTTCTCGAAGACTATCGGCTCTTTGAAGATGATTTTGTGCAGCGGGCCTTGGTTCGCTTCTGCGATCATGAAGTTGGGCGAGCAGGTGTCTAGCTGAATCGCCGCCGCTGCTGCAATGGGTCCGCAATACATGTGCGGTGCGATTACGGCGTAGTGCGCTTCGGCAATCGCCGCGATCTTTTTCGACTCCAATATGCCTCCGCACTGTCCGAGGTCGAGTTGGATGATCTGCGCCGCCTGCTTCTCCAACAGGTTCGAGAACTCCCACTTGGTAACGAGACGCTCACCAGTCGCAATCGGTATGGACGTGTGCGCTGCTACCCTAGCCATCTCCTCGATGTTCTCCGGCGGCACTGGCTCCTCGAACCAGAACGGGTGATACTCCTCTAGGAAGTCAGCAACTCGGATCGCGCTGTAGGTAGTCAGCTGTCCGTGAGTGCCGATTCCCACCTCCAGATCATTGCCGACAGCATCTCGAATCGCCTTCCATATCTTGGCGGCTTGGGTGATCTCTGGCAGTCCAACATCGCGCGGACCGGGGAATAGCGGAGTGAACGGATCGATCTTACACGCCGTATTGCCTTCCTCTAGCAGTTTCTCTGCGATCGGGCCGGCCGCATCTGGATTCGCCATGAATCCGCCTTCTGGCTGTGGCATGTAGGCGTAGGCGCGCAGTTTTTCATGGAACTTTCCGCCTAGCAAGTTGTAGATCGGCTGGTTCGTCGCCTTGCCCACGATGTCCCACAATGCCATCTCCAACGCGCTGATCACAGGTGTCGCATACAAGCTCGGATGCCGAAAATCATGACGTTCCGCATACATCCTCTGCCACAGCAACTCGATGTTGAAGGGATTTTCACCGATCAGAACGTATCGACCAAACTCCGCCATAAGCGAGGTTATCGATCCCAAATCGACCACATCGCCCGAGTAGCCGCTACCGGTGACTCGTTCTCCGAGACCAACAATCCCTTCGTCGGTAACGATCTGCACGAATGCCAAATGCTTGCCACCGATATACGGCGGATCATTCTCAACAACCATTGGTTTGACATCGACGATCTT
>CAUVXS020000002.1:0-59931 GCA_963555965.3 Dehalococcoidia bacterium | reverse complement strand
AAGTTCGGCGTGTCCTTCGATGTCGTGAGGGGGTAGAGGTTCTTCGAGCCAGCGTAGGTTGTATGGGCGGAGTCGTTCGGCGAGTCGGAGTGCGAACTCGACGTTGAAAGACATTACGGGGTTGATCATGAGTTCGGCTCGTTCTCCGACGATGTCGCGTGATTTTGCGACGTGTTCTTCAATGATGCGTAGTCCTTCGTCGCCTTGAGAATAGTGAGCGGGGTTTGTAATTTTGAATCTTGTGAATCCGAGTTCTTTGAACCAGTCGAGGTCGTCCCCGGTAGCGTATAGTGCGATCTTGTCTCTTACGGGGCCGCCGATTAGTTCGTATACGGGTCTTTGTAGTAGTTTTCCTTTGAGGTCCCAGAGTGCGATGTCAACGCCTGCGAGTGCGGTTGAGACGATTCCTGCGAGTCCGTGGCGGTGTCCGCCGCGAATGACGAGGTCGTTCATTAGCTCGATCGCCATGCAGTTTTGACCTTCGAGTACGGGTGCGATGACATGGTCGATATAGGACGCGACTGGCTGCCCGAAAGAGCATTTTCCGAGTCCGAATGTGCCATCTTCTGCGATGGCTTGAACCCATACTTCCGATAGTCCTAGGTTGCCGGGCATGTCTTGTGGTTTGCGTGAGAATTGAGGGTAGTAGTTTATGGGCATAGCGCGCGGAGCGGAGTCTGGCCATGGAGCGCGGCGCGGCTTGGATTTGGGTCTCGCCGGCGGTAGGTCTACGTGGACTGCTCGTAAGGATTTGAGTTTCATGTGGTGGGTGCTTTTGCTTTCGGGTAGGGCTAATTTGTACGGAAATTTCCGGCTTTCCCGCTTGCCCATGCTTTGATGAGGTGGTGGGCTATTGCGATGGGTCCGGGTACGCGAAGGAGTTGGCTTTTTTCGGCTAGTGCTAGTCGAACTTCGCCGCGGAGCCACCATTGGACATCGGTCATCTCGAAGTCGTCGATATTGATGTCGGTTGTGAGAGCTTCGGAGTGGCTTCCGATCATTAGGGACGATGGGAATGGCCAGGGCTGAGTGGAGTGGTACTGGACGCGTCCAACCTTTATTCCTGCTTCTTCCATGACTTCTCTGCGGACGGCTTCTTCCATGGATTCGCCTTGATCCATGAATCCCGCGAGTGCGGAGTACATCTTCATAGCGCTGAGGCGTCCGGCAGATTGTCCGAGTAGGCATTTGTCGCCATGCGTGACGACGGTGATGACCACGGGATCGGTACGCGGGAAGTGTTCGGCATTGCAACCTGTGCACTTTCGCATGAGACCTCCGCGACGCATCTCAGTGGGTTCCCCGCAACGTGCACAGAACTTGTGTGTGCTGTGCCATCCGAGGTTTGCACGTGCTTGGGCGAGGATACCGGTTTCCGGTTCGGATATGAGCATTGCGGATTCTCGGGCATCGCAGATCTCGAGGTGGTGCTCTGCGGTCTTTTGCGGTGAGATTTGTTCGGAGCCGTTGCGCGCGCTGCCTTTCATGTTCCATGCGACTAAAGGGTGGTCAGTGGAAGTGATGCCTAGGAGAGTGGTAGAGCTTGGATCGGCGGTGATTAGTTCTTTGGCGGTTTTGTAGTTGAGCCATCCAAGTTTGGCGGCGGTTTCGTTGGTATTGGCGATCAAGGGGTCTAGCCCGGCGAGAATCAAGACTTGTGCGTTGTCGGAGCGCATGAGGACGCTGATTTCGGATTCGTCTCGGCGTAGCGCGTCGGCGCGGTCGATGGGGTTTCCTGCGAATGTGTGGGGTGTCTCTACTCGATTCAAGTTGATGTTACCGATCTTGATTGTTGTGGATTACCAATCAACACTGTAACCGCGTTCGTATGTGAATAGAAGGTGTTCGATAATCGAAAGTGGTCAGATGGTGGACTCTGTAAAAGATTGGCGATTGGGCATTGTGTCCGTTTTGGGCATGGCTTTTGTGTTGTTTATGATCGTCGGGTGCAATTCGGACGAGCGGGCTGTCGAACCCACGGTTGATGTTGTTGAGGCAGCTACTACCGCAACGGTTGTAATCACTGAACCCACCGCGATGTTGGTTGCAAACTCTTCCACGGCGGTCGTAGAGCCAACGGCGACGGCTGCGGTTGAACCGACGGCTACGACTACGACGGTCGCAACCGAGGCACCTACAGTTGATAGCGCGGGCGATGATGATGTCGATTTGGGATCGCTGACGGCTCGGGTCTACGATCTTACGATCTTTTTGGCGGAGGAACTCAGTCCTCGGCAGAGCGCGACAGATGAAGAATTGAGGGCGGCGGATTTCCTCTTGGAGGAGATGGATGATTTGGGTTACGAGGTTGAGGTGCAGGATTTCGAGGTATTTGATGCTGGTCCCAGCGGGACGCTGGAGGTGCTCGCCGGGTCAGATGGTAGGGCGCCGGGTGTGACGTTTTCGCGGCGAGATGGTGACACGCATCGCATCTTCTTCCTACCGTTCCAGCCGTTGAAGACCGGGAAGGCGACTGGTGAGATGGTGTATGCCGGACTCGGGGAGATTGAGGATTTTGAGGGTGTCGATGTTGATGGGAAGATCGCTTTGATGAGGCGTGGGGTGCTGTCATTTGAGGACAAAGAGACGAACGCTGCTGAACGTGGCGCGGTCGGGTTGGTTGTTTTCAACAATGAGCCTCGTTTCTACTTCGGCGGACGGTTAGAGCAGGAGCCAGATGTTTTGGCGGGTGGGATTCCTAGGGGAGACGGGGATAGGATTCAGCGTGCGCTGGAGGATGGTGAAGAGGTTAGTGTGGAGTTGCTGGTTTATCCGATAGGAAATGGGCCGTCTCGGAATGTGATTGCGGAGTTGAACAACGATATTGTTGGGGATCGGGTTGTGTTGATCGGAGCGCACTACGACACTACGCCTTGGTCGCCGGGTGCGAATGACAATGGTAGCGGCGTCGCCGCGGCGATGATCGTTGCGGAGGAGTTGACAGATGATAATTTGCCCTTCGATCTGCGCATCGTGTTTTTCGGGTCGGAGGAGACGGGGTTGCATGGCAGTCATCACTACGCGTACGACTTGCCGCAGGAAGAAATTGACCGCATCGCCGCGATGATCAACCTCGACGTCGTGGCGACTGGCGACCTTGAGACTTTCGGCTCTGAAGAGTTGACAGATATTGCGAGAGAAATAGCCGATGAGTTCGATTTCGAGTTAGACATCTCTCAGGGATTCGGCTACGCCGCTTCCGACTACGCCGCGTTTGATGAGCGCGGAGTCCCGTACCTGATGTTTTTTGCCGACGACTTGCAATACGTCAACCATCCGTTAGACACCTTAGAACACGTCGATCCCGAACCGATCGGGCAGACAGTCGCTATCGTATTGGAGTTGATCGATCAACTCGCGGATAGCATGGAGCCATGACTTCGAACACGTCAGTGAGCAGTTCAGACCGGTTGATTATCCGCGGCTTGGAGTTGCAATGTGTCATTGGTGTTGAGGACTGGGAGCGCAGGATGCCGCAGAGGGTGGTAGTGAATATCGAGTTGAAGGGGGATTTCTCTGCGGCTACGGATTCGGATGATTTGGCGGACGCGGTGGATTATCGGACAGTGTGTATGAAGGCGATGGAGATTGCGGCCGAGGGTGAGTATCGATTGGTTGAAACTCTCGCGGATCGGATCGCGCGGGCTGTTTTGGGAACGCATGAATGTGTCTCGGAGGCTACGGTTTCGGTGTTTAAGCCGTTGGCGTTGGCGGGGTTTGGAGAGGCAGAGGCCATTGTGGAAGTCACTTGCGATTCAGATTCCGGTTATCAGGAATCCCGATGAGAGGTCATTGACGTGATCAAAGTTGTGAGTTGGAACATCGCTAAACGCCATCAACCTTGGCGCGAACTGCTACAACGCGAACTGCTACAAATGGATGCGGATGTGGCGTTGTTGCAAGAGGCTGGGGAACCGCCGTGGGACATGAGAGATCAGGTTAATGCGGGATCTTGGGAACACTATGATTCGCACGCCGTGTACTCGAGCGATCACAGGCAATACTGGCCAAACCTCTTCGACCGGTGGTGCAGAGTCGTGAAACTGTCGGATCGTGTCGAAGTTGAGTGGCTGAAGCAAGTTCCGCCAGTTGCTGGGGCGCCTCCCGGCACGATTCCGACAAGTGGTATCGGGACGATTGCCGCAGCCAAGGTGAAGTTAGTAGACGCAAGTATCAAACCTTTCACAGTTGTTTCGATGTACGGCCGCTGGATGGGCTCTCATCCGCCTGAAGGTAAGAAAACGGTTCTGCAGATGCCGGACACCTCCATGCACCGCATCATTTCGGACCTCACGTTGTTCGTCGGCAATGAAGATCCGTCTACGCATCGGGTTCTGGCGGCAGGTGACGTGAATTTGGATTATGGGTGGCGGGATAACCATATGACTTGGTCTCAAAAAAGAGCTAAGGTTGTGTGGGATCGGTTTGCTGTACTCGGGTTTGAGTATCTAGGGCCTCAACACCCAAATGGACGGATGGCCGTGCCTAGGCCCGATCATCTGCCATGTGACACGGAGAATGTGCCTACTTTTCGTGCCCCCTTAATGTCGCCGATGAAGGAACAAGTTCAACTCGATCATGCTTTCGCTTCTCGCGGCTTTCACGAGGGGATCACCACGCGGGCGCTGAACTGTGTATGCCAATGGGGTTCCAGTGATCATTGCCGTGTGGTGATGGAGGTACGTGGATGAAACATCCACTATTCGCCGTATAATCCACCGTAGACACACATCAACTCAGCGCGAGGCGACCCCAAAACATGAAAATCCTCCTAGTCGGCGGTTCCGGACACGTCGGTACATTCATCACCCCCTATCTGCGTGAAGTTCACGACCTCCGCGTTCTCGATCTTGCTCCGCCGCGGCATGATGGGATCGAGTTCGTGAAGGGGTCAGTTACCGATACCGAAGCCATCAAAGAGGCGGTTGACGGCGTTGACACATTCATCTGGTTGGTGATGCAGAGTCCGCAGGGAGGCTCGGTGACGGATCAGGATGAAAAGGTGATCCGCGAGAACTACACGGTCAACAACATGGGGTTGCACCTGTTCTTGTGGACGGGTTACAACGAGGGGTTGCGGAATGGTGTCTACACGAGCACGATGAGTGTCCACTTCCGGTATCGCGATTGGTATCAATCGGAAGACGAGGTGCCGCTGGATACGCCGAGCGCTTATGGGTTGTCAAAAGGCTTCGGTGAGTTGATATGCCGCTACTTCGCCCGGCATTTCGACATGAATCTTGCCGCTTTACGCATCACCGGACCACGCACTCGCGAGCAGTGGATCGAGTACCGAAGCGCGCAGTATGAAGTCGACCCGAGTGGCGCACGACCTCTCCTAGTCACTGACGAGGAGGATTTGGCGAACGCGTATATGGCCGCCGCCGAGTTCGTGCAGATCGGTCACGGATCGTTCGAGCCGTTCTTCATCGCCGGCGACGAAGACCAGGTCGAGCACAATCTCACAAAGGCCGAGCGTGTGCTGGGTTGGAAGCCGCGAACGCACTTGAAGATCGAGGTTCCAAAGGTGCACGGGGCATGATGCCTGAGCGTAGGCGGGGGTAACTGTGCATACGCCTGACGCAATCGAAGCATCCTTCATCTTCTTTCCGCAACCGCAACTGCGCGGCGATCCGTCGCACGTGGGTCTTCGGTATGAGGATGTTTGGCTGACTGCCGAGGATGGGAACAAAACTCACGCGTGGTTCATCAAAGGCGAAGATAGCGTCGATCCCGAACAACGACGCATCTTGATGCTGATCACGCACGGGAACGGCGGCAACATCAGCGTGCGGCTTGATCAGTATCGAGAATTTGTGGATCGGTATCGATTCATCGATATATTCGCGTTGGAGTATCGGGGTTACGGCTTGAGCGAGGGGAGTCCGAGCGAGGAGGGAATCGCGTTAGATGCGATTGCGGCTCGCAGGTGGATTGATGATTACACAGCAGGCTTGCCTGAGGGCGGTAGGCCATCGATCGTTTACTTTGGCCGGAGCATGGGAGGTTCGGTGGCGACGCGGTTGGCGTCGGTTGAGCCGCCGGATGCGCTGATTTTGGAGTGCCCGTTGCTGTCGATACCGTATCTCGCCAAGACGATTGTTCCTTGGAAGTATCTGCCGATTGAGAGGTTCATCCACAACCGTTTTGATACGGAGGCGTACATGCGGGAAGTGCGGTGTCCTGTATTGGTGATGCACTCAGAGTTCGATGAGATCATCCCGATAGAGTGTGGGCGGATGGTTTACGAGGCTGCGGAGGGGCCGAAGCGGTTCTATGTGATCAAGGGAGCGCCGCACAACGGGGCGGATTACTACGATCCGGAAGGGTATTACGCGGCGATGGGCGAATTTCTGAACGAATTCCTCCGTTTTAGCTAGGCATCGCATAGTCCGTCCAGAGGTGTTGGGAGAGTGTTCGCCTTAATTCCCTCTTGGGGATCAAGCCGTCTAACCTGCGATGACTTCAGTAAAACAAACGCGTTTCATACGTCGGTTGAATATGATTTATTTCAACTTCAATATCGCTGATTTATTGACACTATATCTAACTTGACTATTCGATTTGGTCTCGATAAAGTGTTGTAACGATCATCCGGTGCGCGAACAGCGCCATTGCGGAGCGCTCCGCGCTTTTGATCGCCTCGAACTGCAAACCGCAAGGTCAGAGACGTGAAAGGACAGCCATGACGATCAGGAATGTTTCAGGACAGACACGAGTAACGTTGGCTGCGGCTACACTGACCGCGCTGGCTGGGGTGGTCACAACACTCGCGATGATCCTCGCGACTCCAGACGCGACGGCGCAGCAAGGGCCGCCGGGTACGCCCAGCAATGTCACGGTGACGCGCGCGGACGGCACCGTTACCGCGTCCTGGGCCGCCGTGCCAGGCGCGACCAAGTACCACTCCATGTACAGCGACGACGACAGGGGGAGCTGGCACGGCCCCGTCGACGATCACACGAACATCCAGACCACCAGCATCACTTTCAATGCCGACAACGCCAAGAACATCATCGTCGGCGTTCGCGCGGGCAACGATCACGGCTGGAGCGAATGGAGGGACTCGCCGACCGTCGGGCCATACGCGCCGTCAACTCCGACACCTACTCCCTCGCCTACACCCACGCCTGAGCCAGATTCTGCACCTCCAGCGAGGATCATCGTCTCCGACTCTGGACTCGTTACTTGGGGAACCAAAGATTGGCAATTCGATCCGGTCGCCGGGATCTTTTTTGACTTTTTCGAGTTGAAGTGGATCGAAACCACAGGCAATGGCGAGAACTTGGACTGGGCGGACGCGTTCCGTCATCGGATCTACGACCCGAACGCCTATTCGTACCAGCTGCCCAACTTGGATTCGAGCAAGCGGTACGCGGTGAGGCTGCACGTCCAGTTGAGGACGGCGGCAGTGGAGTTCGGCGCGCCTGCACCGACCCCGACACCAACTGCGACACCGACAATGACGCCGACAGCGGTGCCTACTGACACTCCAGAACCGACAGCTACATCGTCGCCCACGCCGACAACAATCCCCACGCCGACAATGGCACCAACGGCGACGCCGACTGACACCCCAGAACCGACTGCTACACCTTCGCCAACACCGACCGAAACGACGACGCCAGGTGCGCTACCTGACCAGCCCACCTCCGTGACGATCACGCGTGTGTCCCAGAGTCTGTTCGTGTATTGGCCGGCGGTCTCTGGTGCGACCAGCTACCGCGTCGAATACTCCTCGGACAACGGGGAGACCTGGCAACTGGCCCATGCCAACCACGTCACAAGCCCAGCCGCCATCGATGGTGTAGATAACAGCTTGTCGTACATCGTCAGGGTGCGCGCGCAAAACTCCGCCGGCCACAGCGATTGGCGCAATTCGGAACACGAAGACCCGTACTTGACGCCTACGCCCGCGCCGCCTGATACGCCTCACTCCGTGGGTGTCATAGCCAAGGACCAGACGCTGGAGGTACGTTGGACGACCTCCATTTACGCAACTAGCTACCACGTCGAATACTCCTCGGACGACGGGAAGACTTGGATCCCCGGCGGGACGGTAGAGAATCATGATGGCCGTCTCGACATCACGGGCGTCGAGAACGGAAAGATGTATACAGTCAGGGTACGCGCGGAAAACCCCGTCGGCTACAGCGATTGGACATCTGCCCGGACACCGGCCCCGTTCGTACCGACTCCTACACCCATTACGGCACCTACGGCAACTCCAACGCCGATTCCGACTCCAACGCCCACACAGGTACCAGGTGGCGTGACGGTAACGACGCAGCGGAGCGTGGACGGCACGAGCGTAGACGTTTCGTGGACGAGGTTCACGCTGCCCGGGTTCAACTACTACCGCTTCGTGATCTGCCGAGATACGGACTACGACGGCAGCTCATGCCGGAACAACGTCTACAGCGGCTCCCCCATCTACAACATCGACGACCTAGGGCCCGTGATCGTAACTGACCTAGACCCCGCCGCATCCTACGGGCTGATCCTGCAAGCCTGGCATAGCAACTACTCGTCGGTTTACAAATACCACGCCACCATCCCTGCTACGCCATAAATCCCTCTCCCTTCTTTTGCATGTCGCGAGAGGGGAGACAGCGTTTAGCGCAACTCGGACCTGGTTGGTCCGTTAGGGCTGTAGGGGCGGCGTGGTGCGGCGATGACAAGTAGGGGCATGGCCTAGATTCCCGCCTGCGCGGGAATGACGGCTTGGTATGATTTCAGTATTCAGTAATTCATACCGAGGTTGACATGCGTATCTCTGAACGAGGCCAGATCACGATACCCAAGCAGCTGCGTGAGCGGTTCGGGATGCATCACAATGTGGAGGTTGAGATCACTCCGACGAAACGCGGGTTGCTGGTCCAAAAGCGCTCATCTGGGCAGCACCCTGTAGACCGTGTAGTAGGGATTCTCGGCAAGGATGCCTTGGGCAGGGGCGTTAGTGTGGACGATTACATTGAGGAGATCAGGGGGCGGTGATTACCGCAGTTGACACGAACGTTCTGCTAGATGTGTTCATTCCGGATGATGAGCATGGCCCTCGGTCTAGGGATTGGCTGAGTACCGCTTATGATGCTGGGGCTATCGTGATCTGTGATGTCGTATACGCGGAACTTGCGGGTTCAACCGCTGACCGTTCTTCGCTGGACGATGCTTTACATGAGATAGGCGCTACGCTTTCGCCCATCGACTCAGCGATCGCTTATGAGGCGGGATTGCGTTGGAAGCTATACCGAGCGGCCGGCGGTCCGCGAGAACGGATATTGACCGACTTTCTTATCGGTGCTCACGCCATCGCGACGGCTGACACCTTCCTTACGCGCGACCGTGGTTTCTTCTCCACATACTTCCCTGAATTGGAATCCCCGACGTTCACTTAGCGCCTTCCAGAGATTACTCCCACCTGAAGGCTTTGACGGCTAGGGCGAAGCTGATCGCCGCCCAGACCAACAGCCCCAATAGAGACGCTCCCTGAATAAACAATGCCTCTCCGCTGTTTACCATCGCGCGCATGGCGTCGGCGAGGAAGGTGAGGGGGAGTTTTTGGGTGAAGTCGGTCTTTTATGAGTGGGCTTTCGGTTTCGATCAGGGTGATCAGTCTGCATCCCACGGATTATAGAGATCAAGACTCAGGCCATCGAAATCTCTGATGTTCCGCGTGACAATGGTCAGACCGTGTGCCATCGCTGTGCCGGCGATGAGAGCGTCGGCAAGTCTTAGCACTCTACCCGATCTACGCGCATTCGCCCTTAACCGTGCTGCGTGTTCCGCGGCTGAACGGTTGATTGGCAAAATCCAGTTGGCGTACTCAACAAGCACCGCCGATAGGGCCGAACGCAGGCTTTCGCGCCGGTGTCCGTGAGGCATCAAATTGAGACCGTATCGTGCCTCGTGCAACACGATCACCGAAAGCCACATATCGTGCGGTTGGGCTAGGAAGGAAATAACTCGAGGTTCGGGAGTTGGTTTAATGACTTCGGAAACTACGTTCGAATCAAGAAGAAAGCCACTCAACGGTGATCATCCTCCAAGAAAGGGTTTTCGCGATCTGGTTCGCCACGATCCGGGAGTTCTAAATTGATCCCTCTCGGCATGTTCTCAATTAACCATTGACCCAGCGGTTTTTGCGTGGTTTGTTTAGCTACCCATTCATCTTCTGGCACGACGACGAAGGTTTTCTTGGTTCCGATTCTTTGAGGCCCCTCCTGTTCGGCGAGTCGGAGGACTTCTGAGAGGCGCGCTTTTGCTTCAGTTACTCGCCAGATGCGTGAGTTGCTAGATGTTTGCATGGTTGGCACCTTCCAAGTCAAGAGGCGATCTAGTCCAGACTAGTATATATTGCCAACGCTCGTATCGAGATTCGCGAGTATTGCGTACGTCACTCCCACCTGAATGCTTTGACGGCTAGGGCGAAGCTGATCGCCGCCCAAACCAACAGCCCCAGCAGCGACGCTCCCTGAATAAACAATGTCTCACCGCTATTAACCATTGCTCGCATCGCGTCGGCGAGGAAGGTGAGGGGGAGCCATCGTGCGATGGCGACTACCCAATCAGGGATGACGGAGTGCGGGATGAAGACGCCGGAGAGGAACATCATCGGCAATGTGATTATGTTTGCGAGCGGCGCGGCCGTGTTCTCAGTCTTAGCGATGCCAGAGACGGCTAGGCCGAGTGCTGCGAATCCGAAACCGCCGAGGATGATCAGCGGTATGACTTCGAGCCAGAACATGGCGTAGCCGGGCGAGACTTCGACGCCGGAGACGAAGATGCCGACGAGGAGGAGGACGTAGGTCTGCATGATGAGCAGCAACATCCGAGTGAAGAGCAAGCCTGCGAGGTAGTGTCTGGGATTTATAGGTGTGGCGTGGAGTCTTTTCAAGACGCCTTGGTTGCGGAGTCTTACTAAGGTGAAGACAAGGCCGAAGAGTGCGCTTTGCATGATGGACAGCGAGACGATGCCGGGCACGACGAATCCTTTGTAGCCCTGGCCGCGTCCTGCGACTTCGGTGAGCGACACACTGGCCCAGTTTTCGACTCGGTATTCGGGCGGAACATCGGCGACGGTCTTGAAGACGCCGTCCAAAACTTGGGCCAAGATGGTGCGCGCGGCTTCTGCTTCTTGCGCGTTTCTGCCGTCGTAGGTCAGATCGATCACAGATGTCGAGCCAGGTTCGCCGAAACCTTCCGGGATCACCATCACTCCAGTGATATCGCCTTCGAGGATGTCGGCCCGCAAGGTGTCTTCGTCCTCGGAATCGGGGACGTTGAAGAGAGGTTCGCCATCGAACTCTCCCTTCAACACGGAGACTAAAACCTTGGATGCGTCGTTATTCGCTCTGTCTACGATGCCTATTTCGGGCGGCTCGAATCCGCCGAAGTTGAAGAGACCGAAGACGACCATCATCACGGTCGGGAACGCGAGCGTCCAGAATAGAGCGGCGCGGTCGCGTAAGAACATTTTCAACTCGGCAATTATGAATGCTTGGTAGATTCGCATGGTGTTTGTGCCCCCTTTGCCCTTTGGGCATTTCCCCCGCAAGCGGGGGCAATCCTAGGGGTTATTCGATGAGGCTACGTCCGGTCAGGTCGATAAATACGTCTTCCAGTGTCAGCACGCCGTCCTTCCGCACCGATTCGGCACCTCGCGACTTCAGCTGTTCGATTAGAGCCTGCGGCGTGTCGATTGCGACGATATTGCCGTGGTCGATCACTGCGACTCGGTCGCACAGAACCTCCGCCTCCTCCATGTAGTGCGTCGTAAGCATGATCGCCATGCCTTCGGATCGTAGACCGTCGATCAGGTCCCACATGTTCCGGCGCGCTTGGGGATCGAGGCCGGTTGTCGGCTCATCGAGAAACATCGCAACCGGATCGTTTACGAGGGCAACCGCGATCGACAACCGCTGTTTCTGTCCACCGGAAAGGTGCCGGTACTGTGATTTGGCGCGATCGGCGAGGTCCACCTTTTCCAGCGTCTCCTCAGGCGACATGTCCGAGTCGTAAAGAGTAGCGAAAAGCTCCAACGTTTCCCGCAGGTTCAAGTTGTCGAAAAACGCGTTCTGCTGTAACTGGACTCCGATCATTCCCTTGACGCGCTTCGAGTTCTTGGTAACGTCCAAACCGTTGATGTACGCCTCGCCGCTGTCGAGGTCGCGCAGGCCCTCGAGAATCTCGACCGTCGTTGTCTTTCCCGCGCCGTTGGGGCCTAACATGCCGAAGATCTCGCCGTGATGGACCTCGAACGAGATGCCGTCAACCGCGACCAGCCCGTTGTAGCTTTTACGGAGATCGCGGACCTGGATGACGATGTCGTTAGAAGGTGATTCGGTTTTTGTAACAGTCAACTATTGATGATCCCTAAATGTCGCTACGCTTCGACCTTACGAACAACATCGCCGACGCGGATTCTGCCGGGTTGAACTATCTTCGCGTTAGCTCCGCGCCTTCGCTGTTGCATCGCCTCCGGCCCGCTCACGAACCTCAATGCGTCATGACCAAAACGCGACGCGAACTTTACGCAACCCGTGTGCGGCGCCGCCGTCAATTCGACGACAGCCGATCCTATGCTGAGCCGCGCTCCGGGCGGCAGGTTGTGGTGACTCAAGTCGATGTTGACGAAGAGCTGATCGCCAGACAGTTGCCAGCGCGTTTTGTTCCCGGCCACCGCATCGATCAGGCGCGTGTTAATCAACGTTAATTGGGCTTCGGGGTTGGCCGATCCGTCTGCGGTAGCGCTGCTTCCTCGATCCAGCCAGTTGTCGCCGACAAGTCCACATTCGGCATCAAGTTCACCGACTTCGATTAGCATACGCTCGCCGACACTTGGCCGCGCGGAGATCATCTCTAAACGTCCTTTGTCTGTGGAAGACGCTTGGATGTGATCGATAGCTGATTCCAATTCTTGCAATGTGGGATGTTCTGACATGGCGTAAGTGTAAACTCATGGATTGAAAGTCAGAACCGCTGTCTTGTCCGAAAGTGGGAATTGATTAGGTGGTTCTGTTCGCAAACCAAGGAGTCGAGATAAATGTCTGCCAATCGGGTTAATAGAGCTGTTGAACTGCTCTCACAAGATCAGCCAGTCTACTACACCGGAGGGCACACTGGCGCGATACTTACGCACGAGCAGGGGATAGAGGACGCACACACGTGGGCGGACTACATAAATGTGGGTATGGAGCATGGTCCATTCGACCTAGGCGGGTTGCAGCACTACATGGAAGGGTTGGTTGCCGGCGGTCCAACGAACAGCGGACACCGTACGCCGACGGTCATAGTCGAGGCGCCGGTAGACGGTTCAACAGAAGAGACGATTCGATACAACGCTTGGCAGTTCCGTCAGATTCTGGCACGGGGCGTTCATGGCATCTTGCTTTGTCAGGCAGAGACGGCAGACGCGGTCAGGGCATTTGTAGAGTCTTGCCGCTACCCACGCGCCGCGAATGGTGTTGGCTACGGTTTGTACCGCGGCACTCGCGGGGTAGGTTCCGAGCCTGGAGCGGCAGCAATCTGGGGTCTCGACAACCCGGAATACATCGCCAAGGCCGACCCTTACCCGCTCAATCCCGACGGAGAATTGATGCTCGGTATCAAAGTCGAATCTGTGCGAGGCGTGTCCAACATCGAGACGATGCTCGCAGTGCCTGGGCTAACATTTGCCGAGTGCGGGCCTGGGGACTTGCACATGTCGTACGGTGTCGACCGCGGCGCGCCGAACACTCCATTCGACCCACGTGTACAGGAGGCGAGCGAGAGAGTGCAGAAGGCGTGCGAAGAAAACGGCGTCGCGTTCCTCGGTGGAGGCACTGCCGAAAACATTGCCGAACGGCTTGACAGCGGAATCCGTGTTGTATCTGGCGGCAATCCTGAAATCGCCGCGATCGGTCGGGCGCACACGAAACGGACAATGCCGGTCTAGAGATGCTGCCCACTGTCGTCGATACATTCGCTGAAGCCGTCTCCGATGTGCTTGACCGCGCGACGGTGATGATCGGTGGCTTCGGCGGCTCGGGCGGACAACCGACCCGCCTGATGCTCGCGCTTGCCGATCATGGTCCTCGCGAAATCACCATCATCGGCAACGTTGCTGGCATCTCAAAGACGACCGGATACGGCTGGCCGCCGCATCTGGAGCCGATTGACCAAGGGATATTCTTCGAACTTGGACTTGCGAACCGGATCATCTGCTCGTTTCCGATACCGGGGCAAACTCGCCCGTTGTGCGAGATCGAAAAAGCTTGGCGCGAAGGCCGTGCAGAGGTCATAGTCATCCCACAAGGCACTCTCGCAGAGCGGATCCGCGCTGGGGGTGCAGGTATTGCGGCGTTCTATACGCCGACTGGGGTCGGCACCCCCGTCGAGGAAGGCAAGGAGGTTCGGGAGTTCGACGGACATCCACACCTACTCGAACACGCGCTCCGCGCCGACTTCGCCTTGATACGTGCGAAGCGTGCGGATACATATGGGAATTTGGAGTATGTCGGGACTTCGCGAGCGTTCAATCCGGTCATGGCACCCGCGGCGGATGTGACTATTGCGGAGGTGGATGAGATTGTAGAGCCTGGAGGGATTGATCCCGAGAGGGTCGGAACGCCGGGGGTTTATGTGAATCGGATAGTTCAGCGAGAAACAAACGACCCGCTACCCTGACGTTCAATCGGCTCGCGGCTTTACGCGCTCATCCTTACGCCTGACAACAATCAGAAACAACGACGGGTCCCAGTGTCATCAAGTCCCTGACACTCCGCAATCGCTTCATCGGTGGCAACTGGCTCGATGAAATCCTCGATGATGAAAACCGGCTTGTATGATTCAGCGCATCCAGATTTGGAGGATGTTGCTGGTTCCCTCGTCTGATTTTGCTTGGTCATGACGATGTTTTACGTCGCTCTGTCGATTAATTGATACATAGTGTCATTTCGGCTATGCGTACGTGGTATCATTTTCGGCTAGACACTGGTTATCACACACATTGGTTACCTTTGTGTGCGGGAGAATTGAGCAATGAATAACATCGGTCGAACGATGCCTTTCGGTTTCATGATGCGGTTTGGGCTTTTGGCGGTCGTTTCTGCTGCCATCTTGACAGCAGCGGTCGCGTGCAGCGAGGACCCTGATCCGACATCGACACCGCTACCTGAGCCTACTGCAACCTCGGCGCCGCCGCAACCTGCTGCGACGCCCGCTCCACCAGCGGCCACAACCGCTCCGCCCACGGCGACATCTGAGCCGGAAGTGGAGGCGATTGATGTCGAAGTGGAAGTGGTTGATGCCGAGCCTTTGAGCATAGTAGCTACCAGCAACATCGTTGGGGAATGGGTTTCGATTGTTGGCGGTGATCGAGTTGAAGTACTTGATCTGGTGCCGCGCGGAGCCGATCCGCACGCTTATCAGCCCGGCGCTCGCGATATCGCTCGGGTAGCCGATTCTGATCTTGTGTTTGCGGTTGGATTGCAACTTGAGGGGCTGTGGTTGGAGGAGCTGATCGAGAATGCCGCGGCTGACCACGAAGTTGTTATTGAGCTCGGACAGCGGATCGATCCGATTGAGTTCAGTTTCGAAGGTGGAGATGATCACGGCGATGAGGGTGAAGCGATGGAGCACGGCGAAGAAGAGGGTGCGGCCTTGACCGGAAGGCTTTTGGTGGGCGATGCGGACTCGGATCATGTAATGGTTGTTGACCTGATGACGGAAGAGGTTTCCGAACTTGAACTCGGTTTGCCTGGTCCTGCGTCGGCGATCTACGCTAGCCCCGGGCATCGTTACGGATACATCATTTACCGGGGTGATGAGGGCGAGCACGGCGTCCACGTGGTGGATGGCGGCGTATTTCTTGTGCCTCACGGCGACCATGAGGATTTGGTTGTGGTGCCTGTGAGCCAGGTGGGGCTGACTATCAACGACGACCGCCCGATTCACTTCACCAACGGTGGTGAATGGTCGGCGATCTTCCATGACGGCAGTGGTCGAGCGGCGCTGTTGAATGAGCACGAGATCGAGGAGGAGGGGCACGCGTACGAGATACCGTATCTTGACGCCGGGCCACAACATGGAGCGGCGGTACCGATTGAGAACGATTTGTTTGCGGTTACGGTGATGAACCCGGATCCTGAAGACGCTTTGCCGATCGGCGTGGAAATCAGGAATCTCGACGATGAGGTCGTTTGGGACGAGAGTCGGGAAGCCTGTCCGGGAATGCACGGCGAGGCGCACAACCACGACGGCTCTGCTTACGGCTGTATCGGCGGTGTGCTGTTCATCGAACAACACGGGGATGAATTCGAACACTGGTTCATCGAGAACGGCGAAGGCATGCCTGAGATGGCCCGAGTAGGTACGCTGTGGGGCCACGAAGATTCGGCGCACTTCTTTGGGAAGGCCGTAACAGTGGGACCTCAAGGATTCGCTGACGCGGGCATATGGATGATCGATCCGGAAGGACAGGAAATGGTCGAGGTTCTTGCTCCGTCTGATACGAAGAACAGCGTGACCTCAGCATTCAGCAGTGACGGAGATGTGCTGTACGTACTGACCTACGACGGCATGTTGAATTCGATAGATGCCGCCGACGGCGATGTGATCGGCGAAGCGCAACTGACGGAACCCATCGACTCTGCGGGAGCCGATGGTGTGCCGAGACTCATCATCGTAGGCGAAACCCTGTTCCTTTCTGATGGCGCGAACGGACACGTCGTAGCGTTCGATCTGGACCACATGGAAGTTGCCGAAGAATGGGAAGTTGACGGAACTCCCACCTCGTTGGCGTTTGTGGGCATCGTGTCGTCGGAAGATCACCCCGAAGAGGGCCACGATCACGACGAGGAAGAGGGCGAGGATCACGGCGACGAAGATGAGGACACCGAGGAGGAAGGTCACCACGATGACGAGGATGAGGATGCCGAAGAGGAAGGTCACCATGGTGACGAAGAAGATGAAGAAGACGAGCACCACGACGAGGACGAGGTCGAGATTCACC
This sequence comes from Dehalococcoidia bacterium, assembly GCA_963555965.3. Classification (GTDB taxonomy): domain Bacteria; phylum Chloroflexota; class Dehalococcoidia; order Lucifugimonadales; family Lucifugimonadaceae; genus Bin127. Next base: position 42,938 of record CAUVXS020000002.1, on the reverse strand, counting down.
ACGAACACGACGGTCACGACCACGGCGCGTTGGACCCGCACTTCTGGTTCGATCCAGAACGTGTCATTGTCGCCGTCCGTCAGATCGCGAAGGAGTTGAGGGAACTCGATCCTGCCTCGGCTGACTACTACAACGCGAACCGCGACGAGTACATCGCCAAGCTCGAGGAGTTGGACCACTGGATCGAGGACACCGTATCATCCGTAGATGATCATGACCGGATCATGGTAACCACGCACGACGCTTTCGGGTACTTCGCTGCCCGGTTCGGTTTCACGGTCGCCGGAGTGATCATTCCTGGCGGCGGCACGGAGTTAGAGCCCTCGCCTCAGGAGTTGGCAGAACTTGTCCATGAAGTGGAGGAGTCGGGTGCGACCGTCGTCTTCTCGGAAGTGCAAATCAGTGATCGACTTGCGAGGACTTTGGCGCAAGAAGTCGGTATCGAGCTTGTCGGCGGATTGCATGTTGGCACCCTCGGCGGTGACGGCAGCGGAGCCGAGAATTACCTTGACCTAATGCGGACCAACGTTGATATCATCGTCGGAGCGTTGTCAGAGTAGGCCATGCTCGATGAACCAAACCCACAATCCGGAGCTTGAAACGCATACGGCACCGCTCCCGGCGGTTGACGCTCATTGCATGTGCGTCACTTACGGACAGGACACCGTCCTTAGGGACGTGACCTTCTCCGTGCCGTCGGGAGCGTTTGTGGGCATTGTGGGTCCGAACGGTGCAGGGAAGTCGACGTTGCTTAAGACGCTGGTTGGGATTGTCGAACCGACAGAGGGGACGGTACACATCTATGGGACCATCCCTTCCCGGTCGCGGAGGATGGTCGGATATGTTCCCCAGTCGGACGATGTGAACTGGCAGTTTCCGGTTACGGTGTGGGACGTAGTGATGATGGGCAGGACACCGGGTATGGGCGCTTTCCGTTATGAATCGGCCGCAGATAAGCACGCCGTGATGGATGCTTTGCACCGAGTTGGGTTGCTTCACCGTAAGGATGAGATGATCCGTGCGTTGTCAGGCGGCCAGCGACAACGCGTGTTTGTCGCGCGGGCGTTGGCGCAGGATGCACGTGTTTTGTTGCTGGACGAGGCGTTCAGCGGCGTGGATGTGGGTGCGCAGTACGAGTTGGTGGCGGTGCTAAGGCAGCTGTGCGAGGAAGGTCAGACGATCTTACTGACTACGCACGACTTGGCAAATACAGCTCGGCAATTGGACATGGTGCTGTGCCTCAACTGTCATCTGTGTGCTTGCGGTCCGCCGGATGAGGTTTTCACGCCCGAGGTGCTGGAAGAGCTTTACGGTCCGCACGTCGTGTCGACGGAGAGCGGTTACTCCATCTGAAAGGTCAGTAAGGTAAGGCGTCGATGGACGTGATTTCCTACATCGTAGAGCCGTTCCAGTATGGGTTTTTGTTGCGGGCGTTAGTAGTTGCCGTGATCATCAGCATCACCTGTCCGTTGGTTGGAGTGTTTGTGGTTACCCGAGGTTACGGATTCATGGGCGATGCGATGGCGCACTCGATACTTCCGGGGATGGCTTTGGCGCTGATCGCCGGGCTGAGCCCGTGGATCGGGATGCTGCCGGCGGCGCTGGTGTTCGCGTTTTTGGTCGGATTCATCATTCGCAAGACCGGTATCCAAGCTGATGCGGCGATCGGAATCATGTTTGCGACTTTGTTCGCCCTCGGCATATTGGTGATGTCGCTTTGGGGCGCGCAAGTTACGGTGAGCCTCGAAGACATCCTCTTGGGTCAGCTCTTAGCGGTTACTCAGAACGACATCTTGGTGACGCTAGGCGTTGCGTCTCTGACGTTGGTGGTATTCATCGGCTACTTCAAGGGCCTCATGTTCGTGAGTTTCGATCCGGTCGGAGCGGAGGTGGCGGGCATACGTGTGGAGCGGGTTGACTATCTGCTTCTGGCGTTGATTTCGGTGGTGGTCGTGGTGACCATCCAGGCCGTCGGCGTGATACTCGTGCTTGCAATGCTGATAGCACCAGCGGCGGCGGCTACCCTGGCGGCACAAAGGGTTGTGCCGACAATCGGCTTCGGGATACTATTCGCCCTTATCGCGTCGATTGTCGGGCTGTACGCCTCTTACTACTGGAACTTGCCATCGGGAGCATCCATCGCGATGGCGTCTGGATTGATCTTCGCGATCGTGGCATTGCTTAGACGACGCGTATATTGATCTTAAGCTTCGGTGTCGGGAGCGGGATTCTTAGACATCGATGCGGTGGTCGACGGTCTCATCAGTAACACCTACGTCGTATCGGCTCAAAGCACTGACCGCGTTGCATGTGATAATCGGGTGCAGGGGAACTGCGCGGGTCGCACGTAGCGCGCCCTGCTCACCTAAAACGCCGCTACTCGATTTAACCTTGTGATCTGGTGCAGAGCTGAATGGATCTGATCTCTTACATCACTGAACCGTTTCAGTACGGTTTCATGCTGCGTGCGCTCGGAGTGGCGGTAATCGTCAGCATCACTTGTCCGTTGGTGGGGGTTTTCGTCATCTCGCGCGGTTACGGGTTTATGGGTGATGCGATGGCGCACTCCATTTTTCCCGGCATGGCGTTGGCGCTGGTCATCGGGTTTAGCCCTTGGTATGGCATGTTGCCGGCTGCCCTAGTCTTCGCGTTTCTGATCGGGTTCGTGATGCGCAAGACAGGGATTCAAGCAGACGCGGCGATTGGGATCCTGTTTGCGAGCCTTTTCGCGCTCGGGATCATTTTGATTTCGCTTTTCGGATCACGAGTCTCCGTGAATCTTGAAGACATACTGTTGGGCCAGATCTTGGCGGTGACGACGGGTGACATCTTGATGACACTGGGCGTTGCGTTTCTGACGTTGGTGTTGTTTGTCGGCTACTTCAAAGAGCTCATGTTCGTGAGTTTCGACCCGATCGGAGCGGAGGTCGCGGGCGTGAACGTTGCGTGGATAGATTATCTGCTACTGGCGATGATTTCGGTGGTGATCGTGGTGACCATCCAGGCCGTCGGCGTGATCCTCGTCTTGGCTATGCTGATAGCGCCAGCAGCGGCGGCTACTCTGACCGTGCAAAGGGTTGTGCACATAATCGGCTTCGGGATACTATTCGCCCTTCTGGCATCGATATCTGGTCTCTATGCGTCCTACTACGGCAACCTGCCCTCAGGCGCGTCGATCGCGCTTGCGTCCGGCATCATATTCGCCATAGTGGCAATTATAAGACGACGAATTTCTTAAGGATGCAGCACCTGCGCGTGGGACTTTTGTGTAATCATACGGTCATAATGACTATAATCATTCAAATAAAGTCCTTCGAGACACAACATGAGTGAAACACGATCATCTGACCATTCCCATGACCATGTGCATGATCACCACGATCACGGCCATGACGATCATTCGGGGCATAGTCACGATAACCATAACCACGACCACTCCAGTCACGATCATGACGATCACTCAGGGCATGGGCACGACCACCACGACCATTCCCACGATTACCGCGAAGCTGGTCGGCGCAGTCTTTACATATCGCTTTTCCTAATCGGCGGTTTCATGATCGCCGAGGTTATTGGCGGCATCCTTTCAGGGTCTCTAGCTCTGCTAGCCGACGCCGCTCATATGGTCACTGACGCCCTTGCCATCGCGTTGGCTCTGTTTGCGTTGTGGATCGGCGATCGCGTCGAAGATGCTGGACAGACATACGGTTTCCGGCGCGCGGAAGTGCTTGCTGCGGCGCTCAACGCCGTATCGCTTTGGATAATCGTGGCATGGATCGTCTTCGAGGCATATCACCGGTTGCGAGGGATCGAAGATGTTCACATCGAAGGTCCCTTGATGCTCATCGTCGGTGGAATTGGCCTCATCGTAAACATCATCGCCGCTTGGATATTGCATCGTAACTCCGAACATAGCTTGAACGTCGAGGGCGCATTCTGGCACGTCATGGGCGACCTCTTAGGTTCGGTCGGAGTCATAATTTCCGGCATCGTCATCATCACTACCGGATGGGTATTGATCGATCCCATCCTCAGCGTGGTGATCGCATTGTTGATACTTTGGAGCTCATGGGGCCTCACCAAGAAGGTTCTGGTTGTCTTGTTGGAAGGTGTCCCACCACATATCGACGTCGAACAGCTTTGCGGCGAGATCGAAGACTTGGATGACGTTACATTGGTGCACGACGTACATATCTGGAGCATCGCATCTGGATACGATTCAATGACCGCACATGTGCTTGTGGACCCGACGCTAGACCCTCAACGAAAAGATGCGTTGTTGCGACAGATAAGGGAGATCGCTCGAGAACATCACGGCCTCCACCACATTACAATCCAGATCGAACAGGCGTTGACCGATTGCACCGAAGACCACCTCGTGAGCTACTTGCTTGAAAGAGCGCGCCATATTATCTAGGCGACAAGTAAGCAAGCGAAAAATAAAAGGCACCCTCTAAGGTGCCTTAACGCCAAGAACCGGCAAAGATAACGATGCCCGCCAATTCACCGATTGGCGGGCATCATCGTTTCAAACGGGATTAGGCGTGGTGCTCGTGCTCGTCGCACTCGTGCATGTCGTGAAGGTGCTCATCGGCATGGTGCTCATGCTCATCGCACTCGTGCATCTCATGCACATGGCCTTCATCCTCGTCGTGGTGCTCGTGCTCGTCGCACTCGTGCTCGTCGTGAAGGTGCTCACCAGCGTGATGCTCGTGCTCATCGCACTCGTGCACGTCATGGGCATGTGCAGCCATTTCTCTCTCCTTAAGGACTATATTTCATCGCTTCGGCGTTACGAAGCATTACCTTTCCTGCTGAACACATTAAAGAGTAGCTTCAGCAGACTGAAATAAATGCTACACCATTTTTGTAGAAGATGTATAAAAGCTCGGGTGATCTCATGGCGTTAAGTCATTCAGAGGATTTCGCGTCAAACCCAACGTCGTAATTTAGAATCGTATCGTAAGTGGCCAGGGATAATACATAGTATCAAATGAGGCAAAAATCAAATGGGCAATGTGTCAACAATGGCAAGTTCAAACACATACGCGAACCGCAATCAACCGTCAATAAAACGTGCCTTCTACAGATACAATGTCTACTTGGGGTTGGTAACCCTATCGGTCATGGTCATCGGCTTCGGACTTGGTATCACTGAGGCTTCCACCGAAAATTTGACCGCCCAGACTACTGGGATATGCGATCGAACGGAGAAAGTCGCCGACGCAATCGTCAGTGCAACCCAAGAAACGCGCCCCGATGCTACATGCTCTGACATCACCGACGACGAGTTGGCTTCCCGGCGGCGGTTCGCCTGCTAGCGACACGATATTAAGGCTATTGATGTTCGGAGTAGCCGCATTAATCACCGGCATCTGGATGGTCCTGCTGGCCCTGCGTTCGCGCTATCGTTAGCCACAACAGGTTGCGGTGACTTTACGTGGAATCCGTAGCAACACACCGCGGACACACGTCGTAGACCTCGATACGATGGTCTATGATCTCGCCCATAACACCTTCCACTGACATGCTGAGGGCCTTTATCGCGCGTTCAATGGCTTCGGCGTTGAAGTAACGGACGGCTGAGCATACAGTGCATACGGCGTGATGGTGGTGAGACGGTACGTCGGTGCCGGGATCGCGATCAAGGTCTGCGGAGACGCTGTATACCATTTCATCACCGGGCATGACGACTTTGCAGATGATCTCGGCATCCTGCAAGATTTTGATCGTACGGTAAACCGTTGCCCGTCCGATGTGCGGCAGTTTGGTGCAGACCTCTTCGGCCGTAAAAGTACGCGGCACTTCGGAGATGCAATCGATGATTTCTCGTCGCGGAGCAGTGACTCGCGCGTTACGCTCCAGCAGTGCCGCAACGATAGAATCTGGAGTGCGCGGCATTGTTAATCCTCCAATGTGGCACGCACGGCGTCGACGATCTTCTCGGATGACGGATATACCAAGCGTTCGAGTACGGGAGTGTATGGGATGTGCACTTGCTCGGCCGCTACTTTCATGACGGGTGCCTGAAGATCCCAGAAACCCTCTTGAGATACGATTGATGCGATTTCCGAAGCGGCACTACAGACTTTATGCGCAGGATCTGCGACAACCAATCGACCCGTCTTTGCAACTGATTCCAAGATAGCGTCCTTATCCAGTGGCACCAGAGTACGCGGATCAATAACCTCCACTGAAACCCCCTCCTCTTCCAACTCCTCGGCAGCCCGCATGGCCATGGGCACCGCACCGGCGATTGCGACGACTGTGACGTCGGTCCCGGCACGCGGAACGTCGGCGACCCCGAACGGAACGAGAGCCGCTTCACCCTCTTCAACCTCGCCAGAGGCACCGCCCAATGTTCCATCCTCGAAAACGATGCATGGATCATTGTCTCGGATCGCCGTCTTTAGGAGGCCTTTGGCATCTCGTGGAGTGGCAGGAACTAGAATTTTGAACCCGGGCATGTTCATGAACATCGGGTATGAGCGGTCGGAGTGGTGGGCTGCTGAACCTCCGCCATAAAACATGGTGGCGCGGTATACGACGGGCAGGGTTGCCTGACCGCCGAACATGTAACGCATCTTGGCTGCCTGGCTTACTAGTTGGTCCATGGCGACCCACATAAAGCTGGTGAGAGTCTCCACAATCGGACGCATTCCAACTAGAGACGCGCCGATGGCGGCACCGAAGAATCCGTTTTCGGACAGCGGCGTGTCTAGAACGCGGTTCTCTCCGAACTGGTCTAAAAGTCCGGCGGTGGCGCCATAAACTGAGCGACGGATGTCCTCACCCATGATGAATACATTTTCGTCGCGCGCCATCTCCTCGATGATCGCTTGGTTGATAGCTTCTACGTAGATCGCGTTGGATGCCATTTTGCGGGGCTTTCGTAATCGGTTGTTCAGGTATTGCGGGCGTTTCGTCGTCTATGGGGCTGGAATTGGGTCGGCCCACATGTCATCGAAGAGTTCCTCAGGCTCCGGATAGGGGCTTTTCCGAGCGAACTCCACGGCTTCTTCAACTTCTGCCTCTTTGGCTTTCGATATAGCAGCGCACTCCTGCTTTGTAAGGATACCTTGAGAAGTAAGGGTGCGTTCCAAGACATCGATCGGGTCGCGCTCACGCCACTCATCGATCTGGTCTTGTGTGCGGTACTCGCCGCGACGCACACGGCCTAGTCCGAGCGAGTGCTCCTCGTAGCGATAAGTTAGTGCCTCAATCAGCGTCGGGCCCTCGCCAGCTCGGCCTCGGGCAACCGCTTCTCGGGTCGCTTCGTACATTGCGATTGCATCCTGACCGTCTACCAACACGCCCGGCATGTCATAGGCGGCGGCGCGGTCTGAGATGTGCTCAACGGATACTGAGTCGTGGTAGGAGGTCGTGACGGCGAATTGGTTGTTCTCGCAGAGGAAAATCACAGGCAATTTCCAAAGCGCTGCAAGGTTCATCGACTCATGACATGCCCCTTGGTTGGAGGCGCCATCGCCGAAGAAGACCATGGATACGAAATCTTCGCCTTTGATCTTTGCAGCTAGCGCCGCGCCGGTGGCTACCGGAACGGAAGATGCAACGATGCCCGATTCGCCCAAGATGCCGATCGAGAAATCTGCGAGGTGCATGGACCCGCCTTTGCCCTTGCAGTATCCATCAACACGCCCATATAGTTCCGCCATGGCGCGTTTAACGCTGCCGCCTTTAGCGAGCGGATGCCCGTGAGATCGATGGTTGCCCGCGATGTAGTCGGTGTCCTTGAGTGCCGCGCAGGCGCCGACGGCCACGGCTTCCTCGCCGATGTAAGGATGTGCCGCTCCAGTGAACTCGCCGGCGGAGTGAACCTCCATTACCCGCACCTCGAAATGACGTATCAACCACATCCGCTCCAGCATCTGCACCAGTATTTCCTTGCTGATATTTTCCAACTCTGCTACTCCCGTTCTCTACAGATTCTCCGACCACCCGATTTGATAACTCGGTTCAGGCCGCGTCGCAACTATCTTATTTCAAAACCATGAACGTGGTTAGATCGGTTTCAGAATTGTCGCGCTCAAGTTCGCAGCCGGGATTCATTACACGCACCGTTTAGAATCGCAGCATGATCGATGAAGCGACGATTGAGGCGAGAGCCGGGAACGGTGGAAATGGTCTCGTTACGTTCTTGCGGGAAGCGTTGCGCCCACTCGGCGGGCCGGCAGGAGGCAATGGCGGTAACGGAGGATCAGTGTCTTTGGTTGCAGATGCTTCGTTGAACACTCTTCTCAAATTCCGATGGCGACGGCACTTCATCGCCAAAAACGGCGGTAAAGGCGCACGAAACAAACGTCACGGCGCCAACGGTGAAAGCGTCGATGTCACCGTTCCAGTCGGCACGGAAGTCTGGCGGATCGGCGCCCGCGCGGGCGAACCCGAAATCTTCCTCGGCGATCTCGTGCACCCAGGCCAACGCCTCGAAGTCGCCAAAGGCGGCCGAGGCGGTCTAGGCAACGCCGCATTCGTAACAGCCGTCAATCGCGAACCCCTCCTCGCCGAAGCCGGTGAAGCAGGCGAAATCGTCAAATTGAGATTGAATCTCAAGATCCTCGCCGACGTCGGATTGGTCGGAATGCCCAACGCCGGCAAGTCCAGCCTCCTCACCGCCATCAGCGCCGCACGACCAAAGATCGCCGACTACCCCTTCACGACACTTGAACCCGTCCTCGGCATCGTCGAACACGGTATCGATGCCTTCGCCGCGGTCGACATCCCAGGCCTCATCGAAGGTGCTTCCGACGGCATCGGCTTGGGACACGAGTTCCTGAAACACATGCAACGCACACGCCTGCTGGTGCACGTCGTCGACGGCAGTGAAGGCGAACCCGGAGAGCGAATCCGCGCCATTAATCAAGAACTCGACGCATTCGACCCCAGACTCGCACAGACACCGCAAATCGTCGCCATCAACAAACTCGACCTCGAAGAAGTCGAACTCCTACGAGATGAGATTGAAGAAGAGGTACGTCAAGCGGTCGGAGAAGACACGCCGGTACATTTCATCTCAGCTGCCACCCGACGTGGCATCGACGACCTCGTCGCAGCCGTCTCCTACCGCCTAGCCGACATCAAGAAACAAGACACCGCCCCGAACGAAGCAACCCAAGTACCGTATTTACAAGACGCCCCCGATCCCCTTGACGACGACAACCTACCCGTGTTCCAACCACGCATGGCCGACACAAAGATGGTGGTCCGTACCGCAGCCGACTCATACCGCATCGTCTACGACAGGGCAGTGCGCCTAGCACTTGGTTCAAACCTCGACAACTGGGACGCATTGGTGCAGTACCACCAGCGCTTGGAACGGATGAACGTCACAACCGCGCTCCGTCGCGCCGGCGCCAAGAACGGCGACGTCATCCTCGTCGGCGAATGGGAGTTCGAGTGGCAATGAACCCGCCGCGCGTCGTCGTCTTTGGCGGGACCTTCGATCCGGTCCACAACGGACACACCGAGATCGCCAAATGCCTGCGCGACGAACTAGACGCTGATTCCGTCGTCATGGTCCCTACCGGATGTCCATGGCTTCGTCCCGACGCTCCAGTAGCCACACCAGAGGATCGACTGCGAATGGTCGAATTGGCCGTCGAAAACGAGGAACGAATCGAGGTCTCCGATGTCGACATCGTTCGCGACAAAACGACCTACTCTATCGACACCATCCAAGATCTCCGACCCCGATACGGCGCCGACTGCGAATTCATCCTAGCCATCGGTGCAGACTCAGTCCCCGATCTCCATCGTTGGCATCGATACGACCAACTCATTGAAGAATGCGCCTTTGTAGTCGTCAAACGTCCCGGCTCACCTTTGGACGACACGACATCACTACCCAAAAACACGTCCGTGATACCAGGCCCCATGATCAACATCAGTGCCTCAGAAATCCGCTCCAAAATCGGACGAAGCGACCTCGCAAACGCGACGGATGTTTTACCCGATTCAGTGCTCAGATTTATCATCGAGAAAGGCCTCTATAGATGAACTACGCGGACGCCATAGCACACGCTGAACGGCTTTTGGAGCGTTCATTGGAACTCGGGGCTCTCCAGTACGGTGAATTCACGCTTTCGGCTGGGGCAACCAGCAACTTCTATTTCGACGGGCGGTTGCTGACGACCGATGGCGAGGGCGTAGAAATTCTTACCGCTCTGTTTCTCGATATCTTGATGCGGCGGGACATTCACTACTTCGGAGGCCCGGCGGTCGCGGCTGTGCCGATCATCGGCGGAATGGCGCTTGCGGCACATCAGAAGGGTTACGACCTCAAAGGCTATTTCGTGCGCTCTGATCAGAAATCGTATGGTTTGGAGAAGAAGATTGAGGGACACCTGAACCCGAGTGAAAGAGTAGCGTTGTGGGACGATACCCTGTCAACAGGTTCATCTCTACTTGATGCCCTAGATGCGGTTAACGCAGTTCCGGCAAGCGTTGACTTGACGCTTTGCATCATAGATCGACATCATGGCGGAACGGAAAAATTAAGAGACCGATCAATGCCCTTCTTCAACATACTCACTAGCAACGCCGAAGGCCGCGTCGAAGTTGATCGAGCCGCGCTCAACAAATGGTTCGGATAACCAGATGAAAGCCAGTCCGCAGAGCCGACCTATCGCTTCCAAGCCACTGATGTCAACTAAACGTCAAAATCCCCTCAAGTTCCTGACAACTCGATGTCATCAATTCAGATCCACTTGAACAACGGCACTATCCTGATCCGAGTCCTATCCTTTAGTTGACACCACTCTGACGAGATTTTGACATCGTCGCTCATGCCAACTTTGGCGATGTTCAGGTTTGAGGCAGACGATCCCAAGCGGAAAACCGCCATTATTGACGTGCTTGTTGAGGTTAGATAGAGATTTTTGAGGAATTGTTTAGTTATCTAACTCAATAACTAAACGTCCAAGTTCTTAACCTCAAGCGCATTCGCCCGGATAAAGTCCCGCCGCGGACCAACTTCCTCACCCATCAAAGTGCGGAAAATGTCGTCAGCACTGATCGCGTCCTCAGCAGTAACCTGCAACATCAACCGGTTCTGTGGATTCATCGTCGTGTCCCACAGTTGATCTGGATTCATCTCTCCGAGACCCTTGTAACGCTGAATGTTGATGCCACTCGTATCCGAGTTCTCTTCTAACGCCTCAGGAAGTTCTTCCCATTTGATGTCGTCCAACACGACATTTTCCCGACGCTTGATCGAGAACGCATCAGCCGAGATGAAATCTGCTACACGCGGATAGAGCCTCTTTGCTCGACGGATCGCCGGATTGTTGTACACATCCTCTGTGAGTTCGTAGTCCCGGATCATGTACGTCACTGGTGATTCGTCATCATCTTCGTCTTCGGACTCTTCATTGACCTCACGAGTGAAGGCCGCCTGATCCTCATCCACGCTATCGTTGAACAAGTCGACTTGGAAAGGACCATCCTCACCCGTCAGATCGTCGTTCAACTCCGCGATGATCTCGGACGACCGGTCTCGTGTGAACGTCAAGTTCTGCCACTCAGGGTCTCGCAACAGGTCGAAGAACACATCTTCCGGAACTCCCAGCGCGTCTACGATGCCGTACGCCTCTCGGAACTCCCGCAACTGCGTGATTGTGCTACCTAGCCGCTTACCCTTCACCTCAATGTCAACCTCATCATCATCGGAGGCGATGGAGAGCCCGTTGAAGGCCCGCTCCGCCATCCAGCTGTCAAGATCAGCATCTGCATACAGCCAGTTGCTGCGACGTCCCTTAGAAGCCTTGTACAACGGCGGCTGCGCGATGTAGAGATACCCATCGTCGATCAACTCCCGCATGTGGCGGAAGAAGAACGTTAGCAACAGAGTTCTGATGTGAGCACCATCAATATCGGCATCTGTCATGATGATGATCCGGTGGTAACGGAGCTTCTCCGAGTCAAAGTCTTCGCCCATGCCAGCGCCAATCGCAGTGATGAGCGCCGTTATCTCGTCGTGGGCGAACATCCGTTCCGGACGCGCCTTCTCAACGTTCAGAATCTTGCCTTTCAACGGCAGAATCGCTTGGAACTGGCGGTCGCGCCCTTGCTTAGCCGATCCTCCTGCCGACTCGCCCTCTACGATGTAAAGCTCGGACCGCGAAGGGTCCTTCTCCGAGCAGTCTGCGAGTTTGCCCGGCAACGATCCACCATCCATCGCATTCTTCCGAATGATGAGGTCACGAGCCTTCTTAGCTGCCTCCCGTGCCCGCGCCGCGGTTGACGCCTTATCGATGATGAGGCGCGCCTCGTCCGGATGGTCTTCAAGGAACTCCGTCAGATACCGGCCCACAAGTTGCGCGACCGCTCCCGACACTTCCGGATTGCCCAAACGCCCCTTCGTCTGGCCCTCGAACTGCGGATCCTTCACCTTGACGCTGATTACCGACATCAGTCCTTCACGAACGTCCTCGCCCGACAGCGTCGCCACACCATCCTTGCCGATGTTCAGCAAATTGTTCTTCTTCGCGTAGTCATTGACTACGCGGGTTAAGGCAGAACGGAAACCGGTGACATGTGTACCGCCGTCGCCAGTGCGGATCACATTGGCGAATGACAAGCAGTTCTCCACGAACGACTGGTTGTACTGGAACGCCACCTCAACCGCAACGTCCTCCACGGTTCCTGCGGCATAGATCACGCTGTCGTGGATACCCCCGCGCCGACGGTTGAACGTTCGAACGAAGCTGCGAACACCGCCATCGAACCGGAACGTCACATCGTTGTGCGGCCAGTGCGTCTCCTCATGCCAATCGCTACGGAGCCGAATCGCAAGACCTTGGTTCAGATACGCCATCTCCCTCAAGCGACCGGCAACACCGTCCCAGTCGTAATCGATCTCCGGGAACACTTCACTATCCGGCATCCAAGTTACCTTGGTGCCGGCACCTTGGAGATCGGCCGATGTTTGCTTACGCACCGCCATGTCATTCATCGTCACGCCACGCTCGAAACGCTGCGAGTAAACGTGCCCATCACGCCGCACCTCGACAACCGTCCACTCCGAAAGCGCGTTCACGACCGACGCTCCCACACCATGCAACCCGCCAGACACTTGGTATCCCTTACCACCAAACTTCCCACCGGCATGGAGGGTAGTCATCACCGTCTCTAGTGCTGACTTGCCCGTCTTGTCGTGAGTATCGACCGGTATCCCACGACCATCGTCAGTAACGGTAACCGAACCGTCGGCGTGGATATGGATATCGACGGTCGTGGCGAATCCCGCCATCGCCTCGTCAACGCTGTTGTCAACGATTTCCCGGACGAGATGAAAGACACCCTCGGGACCGGTAGTGCCGATGTACATTCCCGGACGCTTACGGACGGCTTCCAAGCCCTCCATTACCGTGATGTCTTCAGCGTTGTATTCCGACGAGCCAGTGTGTCCATTGCTGGGCGTTGCGATGGTGGTTTCGGTGGTCATAGGCCTCCAAGCAGGAGTTCGGTCAGTGCTGCTAGCCAACGCATCCACCCCTCCCAACCTACAGCTCCGAACTCGGTGTGGAATTGTCGCCTCTCGCGTACGCGCGTGCGCGCGTCTTCGAGAAACGCTGTTTTTCATCTTTACAATCTTATCAGCCCACCACTCCCAAATCTCGATTCCACTTGCATTCAAACCCGAATCTTTCCCAATTCAACCCTTAAAACCGAGTCGGCACGCTGAGTAAATCCCCTCTCCCTTGATGGGAGAGGGTCAGGGTTAGGGTGAAGAGACGCCTCAGTCCGCTTGACGTTGATCGTCCTCAGCAATCAATTCGCGGAAGATGGCATCCCAAGCCTCGGCCTGCTCATTGACTGGTAGGCCTGCCATGTCGGTCTCTCACTATTCAATCAAGCCTTTCCAACGAGGCTTATACACTTCACAGTTTTAAGCCACAGCATTCGCAACATTAGAATCTGAACGCGAAGATCTCTCAAAACCCCAACACATGGTAGCTATCTCTTCAGACATTCTGCTCTCGGTCGCCGTTGGTTTTGTGTCCTCGGCTATTTCAGTCGCGGCGACTTGGTATTTCGCCAGACAACGGTATCAGCATCCGTCAAAATCGGTGCCAAGCGATGGATTTTGGATCCAACTCATCAAAGGTCGTCTGGATTTCAACGTTTTTATGTTGCTCTCTTTGCTGGTGTTCACTGCCGCAATGGTTGCGATACTTACCGTCAACGCAGTGTTTCATCTAATGGTGATTTGGATCACGTCATTGCGTCTGCCCACTTGACAGGTTTAATTGCCCACAGACCCTAACCTGTCAAACCCTCTACTCGAACGCCACCGGATCCACCACCGCGCCCTTCTCAAGCGCAACGTTGATCAGTTCGACGAGCCGCTGCGCCGAATCCGGCGTCAACTCCACCGCGATCCTCGGGCCCAGCTTCTGCGAAGCGTCCACAAAATCGATGTTCAGCGCGTGCTCCAACGTCATCTCTGATGGATGGTCATACGAAACCGTCACTTGATTGACCTGCATCCAACCCGGCGTGCCTTTACCGCAACCAGTAACCGCGGTCTTCTCTGCGATCATCGTGCACATAGCGTGTTCTCCTTGAGAATCTCTGATCGTCCCTAGCCGAGATGCTTGGCCAGAAATGCGAACGTCTTCTGCCAACCATCTACCGCCTGTTCTTGCCGATACGGTGCCCGATCGTAGTAGAAGAAACCATGACCCGCACCAGCATACATGTGAAACTCGTAGTCCTTACCATGCTCCTTCAACGCCGTTTCATGGATCGCCACCTGCTCCGGCGACGGGCTAGTGTCCTCTTCGCCGAACAACCCCAGTACCGGACACGAAAGGCCAGAGGTGTAATCGATCGGCGCAACTGGGTTGTTTTCTGTCAACTCCGAATCGTCCATCACGACGCGCCCACCCCAACAATCAACTACCGCATCAAACCCCGCGACCCGTGAAGCCGCCAAAACGACGTGCCGCCCGCCCGAGCAAGTCCCGAACGCACCCACCTTGCCATTCGAATTCGGCAGCGACCTCAAGTACCGCATCGATGCCGCAAGATCCCCGACCGCTTGATCATCAGGAATACCACCTACCGAACGAGCATGAGCCGCAACATCCTCCGGCGAAGCATGACCGATACGGTGATAAAGATTAGGCGAAATTGTCGCATACCCATGATGCGCAAACTTTCGCGCACACTCCCGATACCACTCGTCCCACCCCGGCATGTGGTGTGCCAGCACCATCCCCGGATGAGGACCAGCGCCCAGCGGACGAGCGAAATACGCGTTTATCGCAACACCATCCTCAGCCTGGACAGTGATCGTCTCCGCGATCATGCCTTCATACATATCTGTCGTATACACAGCAATCCTCCTTCATTCATCTTCAACTCAACGCTATCGATGTTACGCCACAAAGCAAATGCAGGGGATGCTCGCGGGTAGCTAGCGCCACCACTGACACCAACCAACCAACCTATTCGGTGTTATATTCGCATCATCATGACTGACAACGCATCGCAAAACGGATTGGACGGGAACGGTACTTATCAAAAGGGACCTCTACAAGGTATCAAGGTGATAGAGTTCGGCAACTTCGTCGCAGGACCCTTCGCCGGTCAGATACTGGCCGACATGGGCGCAGAGGTCATCAAGATAGAACCTCCTACTGGCGACCCGTGGCGGGTTTCGCAACCATTCGCGCCGACAGAGAGTCGGACTTTCCTGCCCCTTAACCGTGGTGTCAAAAGCGTTACCCTCAACCTGAAAGACCCCAAAGGCAAAGCTGCCATGGAGAAGATCGTCAAGATGTCCGATGGCGTAATCTCCAACAACCGCCCTGACACCGCAAAAGCACTGGGCATCGACTATGACTCCCTCTCTGCTATAAACCCCGCCATCATCTATGTAGATATCACTGCTTACGGCATGAAGGGCCCGTTAGGCGGCGCGCCTGGGTTCGACCTCGTGATGCAGGGGTTCACCGGTGCCGTAACCTCCGAAGGCAAAATCACTCCGAGCGGACAGCCCGAGGTCGTCTGGTCATCCTCATATATCGACCTCTCGTCGGCGTACTGCGCCGCTGCGGGCATTCTAGCTGGCATCATCGGACGTGGCGACAGCGGAAAGGGGCAAAAGGTAGAGACTAGCCTGATGATGAACGCGCTGGCGATGCAGTGCATGAGAATCATCCACATGCTCGATGTACCCACGCCGTCAATGACCTGGTACCAAGAACGCTACCCGCAACTCATCGCAGAGGGCAAGAGCTACCCCGAATTGCAACGAGACTACCAAAGCGTCGTCCGTCCCTCGATCTACCGTTGTTACTACCGCGCCTACCGCACCAAAGACGGTGGACTATGCCTAGGCACTCTCGATTGGGCTGCGCGCGCACGCTTGTTGAATCACCTCAACTTGGAAGACCCGCGAGTTACCGATCCTGACTTCGACTACGACTCGCCCGAAGCCGACAAACTCGCCGAGGACATGATCGAGACGTTCGAGCGCATCTTCGATTCCAAGACTACAGCCGAGTGGGTAGAGGAACTCAACGCCAAAGATATCCCATGCGGACCCATCCGTTTCAGTGAAGACCTTGTTTGGGACGAGCAAGCCGCCGCCAACAACTACATCATCGAACTTGAACACCACACTGGCCACCGCTACCGAACCTCCGGCCCCATCCTAAACTTCACCGCTGGCATGCCCGACCTGAAGGCCTCCCCAGCCCTAGGTGAGCACAACTACGAAATCCTCCGAAAAGCCGGCATGACAGAAGATGAGATCGCGGCGATTGTGGGTTAGAAGCAACGTTGCGGTACTGCATCACCTTGGAAATGACATCGCTCCGGAAAATATCATCGTAGGTATATACTACCTAGCGAATCAGTTGACTGACGACCGTGAGGTAGCATAAGCAGTAACCGCTGGCGGTGCTGGAACTCCCTTAGTTTGCGGTTCGGCAAGAAACCCGAGTAGGAAAAACGATAACAATGGCGGTCAAGATCCAAGATGTCTTGAAAGCGGATGTGGTGTTCGTTGGCGTTGGGTTACTTCGAACTCAACAGGGACTTGACGCGTTTACAGAATTCGTGGGCACTGAGATAGTGGTGGATGCGCCTAATTCTCAACTAGGCGCGCTAGCCCCCAGCCTAAGGGTCGTCTTGAATCGAGACAGAATAGTTCTTGACCTTGCCCCCGAGCGCACGGTAATAACTAGGGATTATCCGTCATCCGATGACTTAGATCGCCTAGCCGAGGTCAGTTCACTTGCCTTAGAGAATACTGGACCGGAGGCCGGGGTGCTACAGGCTGTCGGGTTTAACATCGCATTGGTCTACGATCAAGACACTCATCAAACCGCTGTCCGCTATCTGTCAGAACGGCTTTTCAACAAACAACTGTCAAGCGAGATTGGGTTGCCGATCCACGGGGCCGAAGGGCGGTTGACGTTCGCCACCGGCAAACACCAAATTGCAATGACTTTTCAAACGCGTTTCAGTGATCCAACGACTGCGAAGGTTTTCATGAACTTGAACCTCCACCGCGAAACGCAGATCTTGCCTACACAGCAAGAAATTAAGGATTCATTGCTGGAAGTGCTAAACAATGCAAAGGATTTTGTCCGGCAAATAGACCAGGTGACTTGAGATGTTGGGAACCGATACCCTAGCGCTGATCAAAAGTAATGTTGCGCGGTCGCATCCGATGGAGCGGGCGGCATATTGGGATGTAGAAAGCGGTACTGAGACAGGAAACGATTCAACCCCGTTCATTTCACTCAACGACACACAAAACTCACTTGTTCGATTTACGACATCTGGCGCTCTGGTGAAGCTTTCTGATAAGTCTCATAACGTTGCGTACCCCAGAATTGCCATCCAACTTTGGACATCACCGATCGATCGGCAACTGGCTGTTGATGCGACCGAAGACATCGCACTTGCTAATTCAAATACGCGGCAAGATCTTGTAGACGCATTAGAGGATCTCAGCGAAGTGTTAGACGAAGCCGAGGAAAAGGGGTATCAGGTCCCATCCGAAATGGCGGTCTCTAAAGCTAAGTCCCTGTTGGAGACGATGTACGAGATCGCACCCCAACGCTTCGAGGTGTACCCCATGCCTCAGGGTGAGGTCACCATTGACGCGACAGACGAAAATGGACACTACCTGATGTTGCTAATTGCCAGCGACGGTTCCGCCAGAAGCCTGATAAATTCCGCAAATGGTCGTTCGCGCCGGCATTTCGCGTCAACCGACGACATCACGACCGAATTTCTTCGCGACACGTTTCTTGAGATTGATGTCTCGGACGGCTAACCGGCATGGCTCTCCCAACGTCGGTTGCAGACCAGGAGGTTGTCGGTCGCCGTATCATATCAAGCGGAGACGCCAAACGCGCAAACCGTAAGAAGATCCCGCCTACAGTGTTTATTCACGCTCACTCGGTAACCGACATTTCAGTAGATCGCATCCATAGTCCATTTCAACTCGAAGTCCTAAACGTGGCTGTCAACGAGACCCCATGTGATCGCAACTTCTACGGCTGGGCCAAACTAACCGCGAAGCAGGCACGCGACTTGAATTGTTGTGTCAAGGGATCGCGAACGTGCACAAACCGATTCCACGCAGACATTGTCCTCCCATCAAGTGTCTCAGGGGATACAGACGCGGAAATCGAGAAGGCAAAAGAACTTGCCAAAGCGTCAAAATGGCTTGTCAGGCCTGACAAATCATTAAATCAAATGTTGCAAGAAAGCGCCCGCCAACGAGCAGAACGACGGGAACGCTCTGTCAGCTGAAAAAATCGCGTCCTTCCCTAAATGCCCCACATCTACCTAGCAACCCCCATCACCAGCGTTCCCGAACCACAACGACAAATCATCGTCCGCTGGTGCCGCTGGTACATCGAAAACGAACTTACCGACAAAGAAGTCTTCTGCCCCGCCATCGAGTACGACAAGCGCTGGGCGAACGGCCCAACTCAGACTGAAGACGACCTCATCGCCATCCGAGACCGCAGCTGGGCGAAACTGGACAGCAGCAATGAGCTACACGTCCTCCATCCTGACCTCTCAACAAATGCCGCGATCGAGTTCGGATACGCAATGGGACTGAAGCTTGAGAAAGTAGTGGTAATTGCGTTCGCCGAATGGCTAACGGGCACGTTGAACGATTATCGCCTCCGACTGCTGATGCATAAACCAACCGTCAAGTTCAAGTCTCACAGCTTGGCGGAATTGGGATTAGTTTCGGCTGATCACTAGCGTTTCGCTGCCACATCTCACCGATACCCCGGCCCGCGCCCTCGTTCCCACGAATGCGCTCGAGCGACTTCCTCATCCAACTCGACTCCCCAACCCGGCTTCGTTGGGACGTCGAGGATGCCGCCGTCTTGGAAGGTCAATGGTCCGCCGGTCAGATCGTCCTTCCAAGGCACATCGTCGATGTCGATCTCGCAGATGCGGACATTCGGCAATGTGGCGCAGAGGTTGATCCCCTGCATCGTCGCCAAGTGAGAGTAGTAGTTGTGTGGCGCAACGTTTATTTCGTGCGACTCCGCAAGCATGCCCACATCACGTCCACGAGCGAAACCCTGCCACGGAACATCGATCATCGCGATGTCCATAGCCCGAGCAGCAAAATACGGACGATAGTCGCGGATCGTGAAGAGATTTTCGCCAGACGTGATCGGGCAACTCGTGCTGTCCTTAACCTCCTTCAGCCCATCAACCTCGTACATATCGATCTCCACCCACATCATGTCGAACTGCTCCAACACCGCGCAGATCTGCTTGGCTGCTTGTGGCTTGACATTGAAGTTGAGGTCAAGCGCAATTTCGACATCTGGACCGACCGCCTCTTTGAAGGTCCCGATGTACTTTTCCACATGCCGCAACAACCCCGGTTTGATCGTCTGATCAGGAGCATCGGTGCCAAAGCCGTATCCGTAACCATGCGTGTCGTCGTCAAAAAAGATGATGTTCGTCTTGAGCGCTTTGAAGCCTCGTTCTTTAACTTCGTGACCTAAATCGGTCACGGCCTGAAACGAGTCCATCGGCGGCACTCCGATAAGCTCGTGGTTCCGTGATCGCGATGAACCGCAGTGCGACCAGTAGACTTGCTGCCGCTCCCGAGTGGGCCCGCCGAACAAGCTGTGAACCGGAATGCCCATCGCCTTGCCCTTGATGTCCCACAACGCCAACTCCACGCCCGCGATAGCCCTCGCCGCGATACCTCCTGGCGCCTGCCGTGACATCCGATACATGTCCCAGTACCGAGCTTCGACCGCCAAAGGATCTTGTCCCAACAGAATCGGCTCGTAATCAGATACCGTTCCGATGACCCCGTAAGGGTTACGCCCATCAGACATCTCCCCGTAGCCCGTTATCCCTTCGTCTGTCCGAACAGCGCAGAATTGCCATGGACGCCAACCTGCATCGACAACGAAAGTCTCGATCTCTGTGATCTTCATGTCTTAACTCCTGGCTCCGCGGGACGATCATGCAATTGCCAATAGGCTACGTGGAAGGTTAATTCAGCATATCTACTACATCAATCAAACTCTAAGTCATAATTGACAGTATCGAGGTATACAATGCGCGGGCCATAGCTTCCAATGGACAAACGTCTCGAAATGCTTGCCGAAAACCACAACTCCAACGACTTAGCAGTAGCAACCTCCAACGGCTACGAACCCGGCATGTTCGATACCGGCGTGACGCTCAACCGCTCTACCAAAGCTCGGATTGCCGATAACGTAAACGAGATTCTCAAGGCAATTGGTCCTGAGAACGTTGACCCTCAAGGTACCGAACGAACACCGCTACGCGTAGCCGAGATGTTCGACGAGTTGCTCAGCGGTTACTCGATAGACCCCGAACAACTGCTCAACGGTGCCCTATTCGACGTCGAATACGACCAGATGGTGGTAGTCAAATCAATCGAGTTCTACAGCCTATGCGAACACCACCTACTTCCGTTTTACGGCTACGCCCATGTTGGTTACTTGCCCGACAAAAAAGTGGTCGGACTCTCCAAGATACCCCGTATCGTCGATATGTTCGCACGTCGTTTGCAGGTTCAAGAGCGGATGACGCAGGAGATCGCCAGTTTCCTAGATGCTCTCATCGACCCTAAAGGCGTTGGTGTAGTAGTCGAAGGCACTCATATGTGCACCGTCATGCGCGGCGTCAGAAAACAAGAGCCCCGCATGGTGACCAGCGCAGTGATGGGTTCCCTGCGTAACAACGCCACTACTCGCGACGAGTTCATGGAACACCTCCGCAACACCTCGATTTGATACGTTGCAAGACCCTACTGCAAGGGCGAGAAGTTCATCGGCAGCAAGAGCTTGTTTTTCTGCGTGATCGGCGCGATGCCGCCCGGAGGCGGCCATATACCCTTGGCGCGAGTCTCTTCGCGGATTGCGGCTCGTTGATCGTAGCTCTCGTACGCCCACATGTGGATCCAAGTGTTGAGCGCACCTAGCTCGGAGTACCAAGCGCCTACCAGCGGCGAGTATTTCTCCCGCTCCTCGATATGCTCGCCCCAGATTTCGATCACTTTCGGTATATCCGGGGGCGCATACGTGTAAATCCGCATTTCATACACCGGCCCCAACTTAGCTTCCCCACGGTTTTTCATGAACGGGGCAGGAAGGAATATCTCGGAGCGCATCTTCCGTATGAACTCCGAGTTGTCCGGCGGCCATATACCTTCCTCAGCCACCTTTGCGCGAACCTTCCTGCGTTGTTCCAAGTCTTCGTAGGGCCAAACATGAATTACTTGGTTTATCGGCCCGACTTCGGTGTACCAGAATCCGAAAAGCTGCGAGTAGTTCCGGCGACCCTCTTTGATCTTCGCTGCCGTCCTCGCTTCAAACTCGGGCACAGCCCGCGTCTTGAGGTCATACGTCCTGAATTCGTAGATCATCTTAAGTTCCTTGATTGTCTCGACTCTGGTTGATCGAAGGCTAACATGAAGGCGAGTCACTATTCCCACCATTTATCTGACCTGAGTTTCAACAATCTGAAGCACCGGCTCGCGCCGGGATGACTGAGTCGTACAAACTTCTCATTAGAAGAGAGGAGTCGTAATGAAGATCAAAGGATCGACTGCGCTAGTCACAGGTGCATCAAGACGCATAGGACGAGCGTTGGCACTGTCCCTCGCGGACAACGGATGCAACGTCGCTATCCACTACCACTTCAGCGAGCCAGAAGCAATCGAGACACGGAAGAGTGTGCGAGAACTTGGAGTCAGGGGGGAGTTGGTTCAAGCCGACCTCGCCCACTCAAACGAATGCCAGCGCTTATGGAAAGAAAGCATAGACGCCATGGGCGATGTCCCAAACATCCTCGTCAACAACGCCTCGTTTTTCAGGCGCGCCAACCTTGATGAGATTTCGGCAGATGGATTCGACCATGCGATGGCCGTTAATGTGCGCGCGCCCATGTTACTGGCGCAAGCCATGAACAAGGATCTTGATCCACACCGCGGCGGAAAGATATTCAACATCAATGACCGCCGCCAAGTCTACCGATCTAGGTTTACCTACGCCATAACCAACTCAGCCCTCACCGGTATGACCAAGGCATTGGCGGTCAGCCTTGCTCCCCGCATCCAAGTGAACGAACTCCGACTGGGCGTGATCCTGTCCCTTTCTGACAACGATACAGAGGACGCTCCATCGTATTCGAGTCGAACCCTTGGACCGGCACGGCGCACCGGCACATTGGAGGAAGTTTGCCAAGCCGTCATTAGTGTCATCGGAAACGACTACATCAACGGCGCATCGATCAGCCTTGACGGCGGCTTGAGCGCGATCGACTGAATCAAAACCTTTTAATGCGTTTCGCAACTCTTTTTGCGTCAATTGCGGATTAGATGTATCATTTGCCCACGCGTGGACGGTTTCCCAATGTGTGCCGTCCAATAGATGAACGCTGGTAATCCTATGCGCAAGACGCTGGTGACAATCGACGGACACATAGGCTCTGGCGCCTTTGATGTCGGCAAAAAGATCGCCCGAATGTTCGGGTTGAGGTACTTCGACCGCGCCCGGTTGCGAACGCTGAACAGCGAAGCCAACGAAACAGACCTCGTCTTAGCTTCAACCGGTAGCGATGGGGAGTTCTCTGATCGTCTATGGGCTTGGATCGAGCGCGCCGCGTCTTACTTCGCAATCGGTGCCGCGGGTGATGACCCCCTTCTGCAAGGCGCCGCTGATATTCATGTGCCGTTGACTTGGGACACCAACGGCCCTTCATCTGCCAATACGCTCGACAAGGCCTATGACCTCGATCAAGTAGCTAAAGACGGCAACGCGGTGATCGTGCATCGAGCCGGAGCCGTGGAACTCGCCGATGTTGAGCAAGTCTCTCGTGTCGGCATCTTTGCTGAATGGGATGACCGTGTCAACCGAGTCATGGCGCGGGAAGGCCTGCACGATGCCGTTCTAGCCGAACGCATAATCTCCGAGCGCGAAAAGGCGCAGAGAGAGTATTTTCACAAGATGCATAAAGCAGACCCCGAAGATCTGGACCTCTACGATCTGGTGATCAACACTTCGGACAACAATATCGACATCGCCACGATCCAAGTTTCACGCTACGTCAAAGAAGCCCGCGACGGCGTTCCAGTTTGATCTTTGCTTGATCGCCGTTTCAATCCACGTCTGATTGCAGTAACAATCCCCGCGACATCATCTCCTGCGCCTCGCCCAAGTCTTTGTGGCTGTCAACCGAGATCCAATTCGCATTCGATTTGATCGCGCGAATCCGCTCCTCGGTCACTAACTGCGGGAAAGTCGTCGTTTCGTGATCGCCAACGTCAGGTAACTGGTCTTCGATTTCGCGTTCAAAGACATAGATGCCACCGTTTATCCAGAATGGCAGTTCGGTCTTTTCAGCGAAACTCGTCACCATCCCATCGTCTGAAACGAGGACCACGCCGAACGAACTGACATACGGTATCAAAGTTATAGCCGCGGCCGCGCCATATTCGCGGCGTTGCTGGATAAGCGGTGCCAACGGCTGGTCGCTCAAAACATCGCCGTTCACCACAATCACGTCTTCCACGTCCCTAGGCACCAGCCCCATCCCTTGCTTAACTGCGCCGCCCCTGCCTAGCGGTTGATCCTCTGGCGAATAATGCGCACGAAACCCAAACCGAGAGCCATCACCGAAGTGTTCCTCTACCTGCTCCGAACGGTATCCCGTCAAAAACACGATATCCGTGACCCCGTTCTCACAGAGCCAATAGGCTTGATGCTGGAGCAATGGAACACCGTTGACAGGCACCATTGGCTTGCAAATGCCATCGGTAAGCGGTCGAAGCCGCTCGCCGCGACCGCCAGCGATCGTTAATGCCCACATATTAGCCACTCCGCTCTAGCAACTATTTTCCCGATCCACGCTGTTTCAAACTCGGATAAAGACTGCGGTACAAACGGAAATTAGTTCGAATTCAACCATTCCCAGCAAGCGTCTATCTCTTCTTCCGTCATCGGCTCTTGGACAACGATCGACGGTGAAGCAGGTTTGCCATCTGAACCGTCTCCCATCCACTTCGGCCAAACCGCGATGCCCGCGCCCAACTCCTCGCGAGTTACCTCAACATCCACAGGTCGCCACCTAACCTTGCACTTGTCCAACCACCCCGTCAACGTCTCCGGACTTTGATTCGTTCGCCACGCGATGATCACGGCCCCTAGCGCGCACATCTCGCCATGGATCCAGTACTTGTCCGCCGCGATCTCAACCACGAAACAGAACGCATGGTCCGCGCCCGGCGCGCGCTCGTCTTTGATCAACGCGTCATCGCGCGCCTGCACCGCGTCCATGATCTCTTTCACCGAAGACGGCGTGAGTTCACCGTTTTCATCTAAGGTCCTCGGAAACTCGGTGACGATATGGTCGTATAGTGCCACAGCCCTCGCTATCTTATCCTCCTCAACCGGCCCGGTCTTGCCCAACTCAGCGTTGCGCCTCCACTCCGAAAGTCCAGCATAACCACACAGCACGTCGCCCAACCCCGCCGTATTCAAACGCTCAGGCGCCTTCAACACCACGTCATAGTCGACCAGAACGTATTCGCAGTTCACTACCGCCAATTGGCCAATGATCTGTCGCCCGTCCCAATCCGCGACAAAGCCGTGAATGATAGCGCCTGTGGAAACAACTGTCGGAACCTGTACCAGTGGCTTGTCCTTGCGTTTCGCCACCAGTTTCGCATGATCCAACGCACGTCCAGCACCGAGTCCCACCACCAAATCTATATCGTCCGGCAAAGAGTCGGAGACCTCAATCAGATGTGTCCGGTCAAGCCATTCGTTGATTCCAATACCTTCCGGTTCATGGTCCAACTCGTCTTTGGTTGCCGCCCACGCTGAGGGTGTCGTGATGACAACGTAACGCCCCCAATTCGCAGAATCTGATTTGAGCAGACCATGTCCAAATCGGATGTCGTAATCCCGTGCAAGTCTAGCTTCAGTCATGGCATCCTCTCAATCTCCGAATTCGGTCGCGCGTGAATAAGGTTACTCTAAAGTCCAAAGGATGATGCGACGCAGATGAGCGATCCGAAACGAAGACATTGGACTAACTGCTGGTTGGCAGGCATAGTCGGATTCTTCCTCTTCGCAGGATCAAGAAAACGACGAACATCAACATCTGAATCGCGCTCTAAAAACGTATCCGACACTGTTCAAAGTGATGAACTTGACAATTTCCGCACAATTTCAGGTTTAGATTCAACTGTTAGACCCTCGAATTGCGACGCAAGTCGTTCTCAGTCCATGTCATCCGAAGCCGCCAACAATCCACAAGCAAGCTCTAACCCGATAAAGGAGATCACCGTCCGGCAATGGGCCGTCGCAGCGATCGCGCTTGTTGCCATCCCGATCATCGCGTATTTCGGAGCACTCTATATCTACCCTTACGCCCAAGACTTCTTAGAAGGCGAATCTCCCGTTGTGGCAGTTCTAGCAGAATACGGCGTCGATGAAGACGCAGAGACCCAACTCCTCGCCATCAGAAGAGGCGATCTAGTCAACTCCGTAGCCGTCAACGGAACTCTCGAATACGCCAACCGTGAGCGACTCTCCTTTGGCACCACAGGAACCGTCGACACGATCGAAATCGAAGTCGGTGATTTCGTATCCGAGGGCGACATTTTGATGTCCCTCGAAAACGAGGCGATAGTCGCCGCTGAGCAGAAGTTGCAAAACGCAAGCGTTGCACTTCAAGACGCAGAAGAAAAACTCGAAGACTTGATCAACCCAGACGATAAGGCCGTTAACGACGCAGCCGCAAAAGTCGTAATAGCCCGTCAAACATTCAACGATGCAGAAGACGCACTTGAAAATCTGCTCCAACCATCCGAAACAGATATCGCAAACGCAGAACTAGCCATCGCAAAAGCCGACGCTGACTTGGAAGCAGCCGAAGATAAGCTCTCAGCCCTACTCGAACCTGATGACATTGCAATAGAGAACGCCAAACTTGCAATAGCTGAAGCTGAGAAAACCCTGGCCGATCTGATCCAAGAACTCGCAGACCTAACCGCGCAAGACAGCAACGCCATCTACGCCGCCGAGCTTGCAGTTAACGAAGCAGTAAAAACTCATGACGACGCAGTCCAAGCGTATGAAGACGCGCTCAACATCGATGAAACCGAAATTAACCGCGCAGAACTAGACCTCGAAAAAGCCCAACTCGCATTGGTTGAAGCAGAAGCAGCGGTCACAGACGCGGAAGAGGCGTTACGCGATGCCGAAGACAGCGTTGAAGACGAGATAGCCAGCAAAAAACTCGAAATCGCCAAAGCACAAGCCGAAGTCGCAACTGCCGTAATTGCGCTTTCAGACACCGAAGAAGCACTCACAGAAGCCAAAAAACCCTTCGACGAGGAACTCGTGGCAGATTTACAAGAAAAAATCGCAGAAGCCGAGAACGACATCCAAGTAGCGGAAGATCAACTCAGCCGACTCGAAATCGAGACCAACGCCAATATCCGAAAGTTGGAAGCTGACCTATACCACGCTCGCAACCACTATCAAGACGTGTTTTTCAAGTGGATCGGCATGGATATCGCCAACTACCAGTGGGAGAAATCACCAGATGAGATATTTGCAGATGTTGGCAAAGCCCTAGAAGAAATCATGAACCCAGGCACTATATACGGGGGATTGGGACAGCGAAACTCTGCATCTACCGGTTGGGTCGAAGACAACCCAGACACCCCGTGGGATGAAACCGTCGTTGCAACTTGGACAGAGTTCTTCCTGAATCAACTCCGATTCGACTGTATTGAGATCAGTTCCAGCGCCTCTGAAGAGTGCGTAAACATAGAGTTTGAAAACGCATGGGACGATCTTCTGCTCAAAACCGAGGCATACCAAACCGCAAAACTCGCAAACTCCCAACAGTTCGACAATTCCCAAGACGCCGTAGAGGCTGCCCAAAAGAGCCTTGAAGGATTACAAGAGCAGCTCGAAGACGCGCTAACCCAAGCAACCGACGAAGAAATCGCAGACCTCTCCGCAAAACAAGAGGTCGCATACTACACCCATGCCAACGCCCAAAACAAACTCGAAACCCTACTTGAAGAGTTGGAGCAGATCGAGCCCGATTCACATGCGCGCATCGCTAAAGCCAGACAATCACTCGCAGTTGCACAAGAAACCTTAACCGTCGCAGGTAACGACGTACCAGATGCCGCTGAGAAATTGGAAGACCTGCAAGCAGGTACAGACGAGGTCGAGATAGCTATAGCGTTATCCAAAGCGAACAAAGCCGAATCCGACCTCGTCGAAGCAACCAAAGCGCTAAACGACCTCCAAGAGACCGATTCCCCTGACATTACCGTACTCAATCAACGCATAAATGCCGCCCAAGCCGATATTGACGACAAGATCGACGCACTCCAAACTCTCGTCAAAGCCGATGATGAGGAAATCGCACTGGCACTGGCCGAAGTCAGAGCCGCACAAGAGGTGCTGGAAGACAAAACCACCGCTCTCACAGAACTGTTATCCCCTGAAGAACTCAACGTCGAACTCGCACGCCAAGAAGTCGCAGTCGCTAAAGCAGACATAACAGCAGTCGAAGACGACCTTGAAAACCTAGTCAGCCCCGACCCCGCAACCGTAGCCCTGCGACGTGCAGAAGTCGCAACCGCACGCGATGACCTCCATACTGCACGCGCGGCAACCGAGGGCGCGCAAATCATCGCACCATTCGACGGAGTAGTCGCAAACATACAAGCCGAAGAAGGGCAGGCGATCAACGAAACAACCGTCGCCGTCGTCATCGCAGACCCCTCAATCGTTGAAGTATCAGGAACTGTCGACGAGGTAGACGTCCTATTCCTGCAAGTCGGCGATCCAGCATCCATCGAACTCGAAGCCCTCGGCGACGAAGCTCTGATCGGCAACATCAGCGACATCGCCGCTTTCGGAGAGTCGAACCAAGGCGTCGTCACATACCCGGTAACCATCCAGACCGAACAACCAGCCGATACGCAGCTGCCAGAAGGCCTCAGCGCCGTCGCTGAAGTAGTTATACGAGAACAAAACGACAAACTACTAGTCCCAATACAAGCCCTCTTCGGATCCGTAAACGAACCCATACTCCTCATCTCCAAACCTGACGGCACACTTGAACCACGCAACGTAACCCTCGGCATCTCCGACGACTTCTGGACCGTCATTGAAGATGGCGTATCTGAAGGCGAAACCATCCTCATGACCGTTGTCGGAGCCGATACCAGTCAATTCGGCGGATTCGGCGGCAGTTTCCGCGTCATAGCTGGCGCTCCCCCCGGACGCTGAGCCCGAAATCTAACCCCACTCCCATGAACCATCTATCTATGGCAAAACCACTCAACAACGACGCCCTCGTAATCCAGATCAGAGACGTCACAAAAATCTACGAGATGGGTGACGGTACCATACAAGTCCGCGCACTAGACGGTGTCTCGCTGGACATCCGAGACGGCGAATACGTTGCAATCATGGGAGCATCCGGCTCAGGCAAATCAACCCTCATGAACATCATCGGTTGCCTGGACGTGCCCACAACAGGCACCTACCATATCGACGGACAAGCCGTCGAAGTAATGTCCAGCGACCGACTAGCCGACATCCGCAGCCGAAAAGTCGGATTCGTATTCCAGACCCACAACCTCCTCCCGAGACTCACCGCACTAGCCAACGTTGAACTCCCGATGATGTACGGCCGCTGGCCCAACCGCCGAGATCGCGCCGAACACGCTCTAGCCCTCGTCAACCTCGGCGACCGTATGAACCACCGACCAACCGAACTCTCTGGCGGACAACAACAGCGGGTAGGCATCGCCCGCGCTTTGGTCAAAGAACCCTCTGTACTCCTCGCCGACGAACCCACCGGCAACTTGGACACCGCAAACACCACCGAAATCCTGAACATCATCTCCGACCTGAATCACCAAAACGGCATTACCGTCATCGTAGTAACCCACGAGCAAGACGTAGCCGCACGAGCAGACCGAGTAATCACCCTGAGCGACGGCCACATAACAAGCGACGAAACCCGCTCGGCGGGAGAGAGTTAGGGCGGTGCCTCAAATGTCACCCCTAGACATAATCCGCACCTCCGTCTACTCCCTGACGGCAAACCGTCTACGCGCCGCGCTGGCCCTTCTCGGCATCGTCCTCGGTGTATGCTCCGTCATCACACTCATGTCCATCGGTCGCGGTTCTACCGATCGCATCACGGAACTCATCCAAGGCCTAGGCAGCAACCTCTTGACGGTCATACCAAGCGGCGAACCCCTTACTCTGACGGACGTAGATGCCCTCCGCGACCCACTCTATACCCCCTCCATCAGGGCAGTAGCCCCGCAAATCGGCACCTTCGGAACGATCCACGTCGATAACAACACAACACAAGCTGCCATCACCGGTGTAACCCCCGAGTTCCTGCATGTCCGCAACCTCGAGATGGGTACCGGTACCTTCATCGGTACGCCGCACGTTGAATCTCTCGCCGAAGTCGTCGTACTCGGCGCACAAGTCTCTGAAGACCTCTTCGATAACCAAGACCCCACGGGCGCAGAAGTCCGAATCAACGGCAGACGCTTCCGCGTAGTCGGCGTACTCGCATCTCAAACCGGATTCGGATCCCTCAACGACCAGGCCCTGATACCAATCACCACCGCATACTATCGACTCTCCGGACAGCGCATCCCCGGCGGCAACATCAGCGTTGACCAGATCTCCGTCCAAGCCCAAGACGTCGAATCCGTAGACCAAGCCATCGAGGAGATCGAAACCGTCCTACGCCTCAGCCATCGCATCACCGATGCCGACGACTTCACAGTATTCAACCAGCAAGAGATCCTCGATACCTTCGAAGAAACCAATCAGACCCTCGTCGTCTTCCTCGGTGCCGTCGCCGGCATCTCTCTACTCGTAGGCGGCATCGGAATCATGAACATCATGCTCGTTTCCGTAACCGAACGCACCCGCGAAATAGGCATCCGACAAGCAATGGGCGCCAAGCGTCGCGACATCGTTGCACAGTTCGTAACCGAAGCAGTATTCCTCACATTCGGCGGCGGCATCATCGGCGTCATCGTCGGAATCGCACTCGCCACCGCAATCGACGGACGATTCCTCATCGGCACCGAATGGTCCACACGCGTCACCAGCAACATTCCCATCATCGCCCTCATCGTATCCATCGCAGTCGGCCTATTCTTCGGCATCTACCCCGCAGTCAGAGCCGCACGACTCAACCCCATCGAAGCCCTCAGATACGAATAAACCAACCAAGACGGAAACATCACATGAAAAGCCCATTCGCAATACTCCTAGCCGTTGTCGTGTTACTCGGCATAGGCATCGGCGTTGCCGCCATCATATTCCTCGCACCGAACAGCCAAGATGACGCCGCCGACACTATACCTATTGCATCAGAAAGCAACCTCCCCACGCCAACCACTCGAAACCAAGCAATCCAATCTCAGCCGGATACCGCCGAGAAGCAACCCGCCGCAGTCGTAGTCTCAACATCGGTAACTAGCCAAGAAATCTCTTCCGACGAACTTCCACCAGAGATCCAAGAACGCATCGAAAGCGGCGAGGCGCAAGTTGTAGTAACCATCGAAACCTCCGACGAAGTCAGCGGACAAACCGCGCCCAGCGCCCAGCGCGGATTCGGTGGTGGCGGCCCCGGCGGCGGAGCAGGAGGTCCCAATTTCCAAGCTATACAAGAAGCTATGGAAAGCAATCCCGAGATCCAAGAACTCCTCCAAAAAGCACAATCCGGCAACATGAGCCAAGAAGACCAAGCACGCCTCCGAGAATTCATGCAAGAAGCACTAGCCGAAGCAGGCATCGAAGCACCCGGCGGTCGACAAGGCGGAGGCGGTTTCGGCGCACCTCCGATACAAGGCAAAATCACCACAATCTCCGAATCAACTATCACCATCGATCACAACGACGACAGCGGCCTATCGACAGACGTCGAAATCACTGACAACACCAACATCAACGTAATTAGCCAACTAACCCTCACCGACCTCTACGAAGGCACAAACGTAGCTGGAACCGTCCAAAGAGGCGAAGGCGGACGCATCTTCATCATAAACCTGACAGTCTTACCCGAACAGCAAGGACAGGGCGGCGGTTTCGGAGGCGGCTTCCGCGGTCTATTCGCTGGATTCGGTGGGGACAATAACGCCACAAACATCTCCAACATCAACGGCACAATCGCCGAAATCAACGACCAGCAAATCTCCGTAGAAACCACTCAAGGAACACTCCGCCTAACCACCAACGAAGACTCCACAATCATCTCCACCAGCCCCGGCACCATAGCCGACATCACCGAGGGCATGGCCGCAATAGCCTTCGGCGGAAGCCCGCCAAACAACCTAGTCATAGGTCCAGAATTCATCCTCCAATAAGACAACACACGCGGCATCCGAACACAGGCGGACGTCACCAAGCCGACTAAGGCCAATGATGGGCGCCCCTGCTTAGATTCGCAGGCGAACGATATCCATGCCCGAACTCCCAGAAGTCGAATCCATCCGACGATACTTGGTATCAAGCGATGTGAGCGGAAGGTGTATCGAGCGTGTAGAAGTCGGATGGCCAGACTCCATCGCCGCTCCTGCATCAGACATCGAGACATTCGCCAACCGCGTCTCACACAAGCGCATAACCGCTTTAAGCCGTCGAGGAAAATACCTCATCGCCACTCTTGCCAACGATCTCGATACTGCATCTCATCTTGTCCTGCACATGGGGATGACCGGCTCACTTCACATCCGCAACCCGGACGAATGCCCCGTTCGGTACCGCAGAGCCGCAATCTTCCTCGACGACAACCGACGAATCGAACTGAACGACTCCCGAAGATGGGCGAGAATTTGGGCAGTTCCGGAAGCCTCCACGGCATTCCCTCGACTAGCACCAGACCCTTGGGATTTATCACCCCCAGTGTTCGTTGAGCGCCTCCGTGCCAAACGATCACGCATCAAACCAACGCTCCTTGACCAGTCGCTCATCGCCGGAGTAGGCAATATCTACGCTGACGAAGCACTCCATCGCACAGGCATCTCACCCCTACGACGTTGCAACCGAATAAGTGTCGCACGCCTACAACAACTTCACTCCGACATCATTGCCGTCCTAGAACATGCAATCAACTACATCTCAACCCACCCCAGCAAAGACGGCAGCCCCTACGTAGTTGACGCATACGACGACCGAATGCGTGTTCAGCGCAGACCCTATTCCCTCTGCCCGAATTGCACAGAGCCAGTGATGTCGCGCCGCATTGCCGGAAGAACCGCTTACTATTGCCCCGCCTGCCAGCATTAGAATCAAGACATCACACCCGCATCGAACTCAACGGAGGGGTGGCAGAGCGGTTTAATGCGCTGGTTTTGAAAACCAGTGTCACCTCACGGTGACCGCAGGTTCGAATCCTGTCCCCTCCGCCATCACCTGAACATGCCAAACCCCAACCAATCCGCCAGACCAAAGGTGGCATTGATTATCGGTGCAAAACGTGTCGGAAAGGTCGTCGCACACCGCCTCGCTAAAGACGGCATCAACATAGCAATCGCATACCGCACCAGCGCAACACAAGCACAGCAACTCGCCGAATCGATCAACAACGTTGACACCGCACTCATTCAAGCCGATGTCAGCAAAGAGAAACAAGCCCGCAACGCTGTAAAACAGACCATCGAAACCCTCGGCAGCATCGACTACGTCATAAACCTTGCCGCTGACTACCCACACACACCCTTCGATTCCCTCAACGCCGACGCGTGGGAACGCGCGATGGAAGCCGCAAAAGGATCATACCTCATCGGTATCGAAGCGGCGCGAAGTATGCAACGAAACCACGGACCAAATCGAGGGCACATCATATTCTTCGGAGACTGGGCAGCCGAAGAAACCCCATACAACGACTACCTGCCATACCTCACCGCCAAAGCCGCTATCCACTTCATGACACGGTGCCTCGCAGCCGAAGTCGCAACCTTCGGAGTCCGAGTAAACACAGTAGCACCCGGCCCAACTATGCGCCCTCCCGAAATTACGCCGACCGATTGGAACCGAGACATCGCTGCCAAAGCCCCATTGCAGCAGGAATCATCCGTACACGACATCGCCGAAATCATCGCAACACTCATCAAAACATCGTCCATCACCGGGGAAATCATACGAGTCGACTCCGGTAGACACATCCGAGGCGTGTGAGTGATGCCATACAAAGTCACTAGAGTCATCGAATTCTGCTACGGACACCGACTCCTCAACTACGACGGGGAATGTCGACACCTACACGGACACAACGGGCGAGTAGAAGTTGACATCGAAGCCCGTGAAACCGACCACCGAGGCATGGTCGTTGACTTCTCAGACGTCAAAGACATCGTCAAAACATGGATCGACGACAACCTAGACCACCGCATGATCCTCCACCGAGACGACCCCTTAGTCGCTGTCCTATCCGAACTTGGAGAAGCATACTACGTCATCGATCACAATCCCACCGCTGAGAACATCGCCGCACACATCCACCAGATGACATCCTCTGAACAGTTGAACATCTCAGAGATCCGACTCTGGGAGACACCCAACTCATACGCCACTTATCGCGTCGCCAACAATGGTCAACAAACTTGAACGGGCAACAATTGTGAACCCACCAACCACAGTCCTCGCAAGCGGCGGCATGGACAGCTGCGTGCTCCTCGCGCAAATCGCCGAGAACAGCATCGCATATCCAATCTATGTCGAAACCGGCATCCCTTGGGAATGGGCCGAAAAACGAACCTTAAACAACTTCATACAAGCCCTCGAAAACCCCAACATCAAACCCGTAACCACCCTCTCGCTACCTGTAAAATCCCTCTACGGCCAATCCCACTGGACCATGTCTGGAGAAACCGTCCCCGAATACGACGCTCCAGACGAAACCGTTTACATCCCCGGACGCAACATCATCCTCATAACCCTCGCCGCCATCTGGTGCAGCCTGAACAACGTGCACCGCATCGTCATCGGAACCCTCGCCGGCAACCCATTCCCAGACGCCACACCTGAGTTCTTACAAGCCATCGCAAACTCCAACGGCATGGGCCTCGACCATCCCATAACCGTCGAAGCGCCACTACGCAATCTACACAAAGAAGAACTCCTTGCCGCAAACTACAACCTCCCGCTCCACCTAACCATCACCTGCTCCAACCCCCAACTCAGCAGCGATGAAACGATAATCCACTGCGCTCAGTGCAACAAATGCCGCGAACGACACGAAGCATACATCGACGCAGGCATTGAAGACGACACTATTTACGCCAAACCAATACCTCACTCCCCCTCAGCCGCACGCTTCAGCTGACGAAACGTTCCATCCCTACGGACGAAGAACATCACAGACCATCATCAAAAATCATGGCAATCACAGTTCAAACAACACCTCCCGATGGTACTGAAACCCCCTGGTACGTTCAATTCTTCAAAAGTGATTACCTCCGCATCTACGGACACACCCTCCAACAGAACCGAACCGACCTCGAAACCCAGTTCGCAATCCACGCCCTAGACCTCCAACCCCACCACCGCGTACTAGACCTATGCTGCGGACAAGGCAGACACACCATCGCACTAGCCAAAACCGGCCTCTCATGTCACCGGCATCGACCTCAGCGAAGAAATGCTAGCCATCGCCCGAAAAAACGCTACGGAACAATTGATCTCCCCCGCAACGGGGGAAATGCGCCACGCAGAGTAACTACGGCTACGATGTGGCAAGCAGGCGAAGGGGGCGTAACCCTCCGCCAAGCAGACATGCGCCACCTACCCGACCAACTCGAAAACCAGTTCGATGCCGTAATCAACATGTTCTCATCATTCGGATACCTCGAATCCGAAGAAGACGACCAGCAAGTCCTATACCAAATCGCAAAAGCCCTCAAACCCGGCGGCAAACTCCTCATGGACCTCCTAAACCGGGAATGGGTGATCATCAACAACGAGGAATACGACTGGCACCAACACGAAGACGGTCGCGTCGTCCTCGAACGCCGACAACTCAACCTACAAACCAGCACCAACCATCTCACCTACACCGAAATCCTCCCCGACGGCACCCGCCGAGAGATGTCCGACCTCCACATGCGCCTCTACACCCTCACCGAACTAACCAAAATGCTCGCCGCCACAGGACTGACCCTCACCAAAGTCTACGGCGGCTTCCAAGCCGAACCCTACACCGTAAACACCCGCCGCATGATAATCGTCGCCGCCAAGTGACGTCCCCATGATCTGCCCAAACCTGCCGCGCGCCTCAACTCACCAAAACCTTCGGATTAGTGCCTCCCCCGGTAGCGCGCGTTCGGTCCCTCTAAGATGCCCCGCTGAGCCTCAGTAAGATCCGGATAATCGTCAACGTCAAAATACTCCGCCGACCACGATACCGGATGCGGACTGTATTTGAAGAAAACCGTCCGCCGCTCGTCCGAACCCGCCCAGGGCAGTGTGCCGTGCGTCAACGCCTCTGTGAATATGATGGCCGTCCCAGCAGGCCCTGTCACACGCTCCACCAACGGACCGGGCTCTTCCATCTCCTTCCACTCATCAGGAAACGAATAGTTGCTCTTGTGCGAGCCCGGCACGCAGCCAAAACCCCCGTCGTAGGCCCCCACGTCCTTGAGGTTGTAGGCCACAACCGAGAGGCCGTTGTGCATCTGATCGCCCTCGAAACGGAAGTAATGCGTCGGATTAAACGGCACCGCGCCGCCGTGGAGCCGAGTGCCTATCGGCCCCTTGCCCGACCTGATCACGTCGAGGTAGACGTGGTCAAGCCGGAAATCGTCCCCCAGCAATTCGGACAGATAAGGAGTAATCGCCGGGTTATCAATCAAGTCGCGATAGTCCTTCCCCCAATCAAGCAAAGGCCCAAACCTGTGTGTGCGCATATCCGGCGGACACTCGCTCGCAATGTGCTCGTCTAGAACGCTGTTGAGGCTCGCGACTTGCTCCTGAGTCAGAGCATCAGGCACGACGAGATAGCCCTTAAGGTCGAACAGATATCGTTCTTGGTCGTTCATCTAGAGTCTCCCGCGGCCTTGTGGATTGGAGTGAATGGGTAGCCAGCACCGCGCAAAATTGTAGCCGCTTGTCAGCAGTTGCGGTTTTTACGAAAGCAGCAATTCCGAGGGTTCTGCTGGTTGAGAAATTTCTGGATGACAAGACCCCGACCGGTGTCTTACTACCTACCCCAAAATACCCGCCATCGCCTCGCCGATATAAGCAGGCGATTCCACTACCGTAGCCCCCGCCGACTCTAGCGCCTTGTTCTTCTCCGACGCCAGCCCTGCCTTGCCTGTGATGATCGCACCCGCATGTCCCATACGCTTGCCCGGAGGTGCAGTCTGACCAGCTATCGTCGCAACCACAGGCTTCGACACGTTTTCTTTGATGAACTCCGCCGCCGCCTGCTCACGCGTACCACCGATCTCACCGATCATCACAATCGCCTCGGTCTCGTCATCCTCTTGGAACTCAGACAACACTTCGATGAAGTTCGTACCAGGTATCGGATCCCCGCCGATACCCACACAAGTCGACTGACCCAGACCCACCGCATTCAGCTGCGCCGCAGCCTCATACGTCAACGTCCCCGATCTTGAGACAACGCCCACATTACCCGGATTAACCGCCGCTCCCGGAATTATCCCCAACTTGATACGCTCACCAGCATGTATCAACCCCGGACAGTTCGGACCCAACAACCGCGAACTAGTGCGATCCAGATATGCCTTCGCCCTCATCATGTCCTGAACCGGCACCCCTTCCGTAATCGAGACGATCAGAGAAATACCAGCATCCGCCTGCTCAAGAATCGCATCCATCGCAAACGGTGCCGGAACAAATGCCAATCCAGTGTTCGCTCCAGTCGCAGCAACCGCTTCCCTTGCAGTCTCGAAATACGGCACCTCATCCATGAACTTCATCCCAGAACGGTTCGGATGCACCGCCGCTACCATATTCGTACCATACTCCAAAATCCGTTGCGCCTGAAACGAGCCGTCACGACCCAATCCCTGCACCAACAAACGACATGGATCTTCAACGAGAACTGGCATGATTACTTGCTACCTCCCATGAGCGCAAGTTTGTCTCTCAACACCAACGCCGCACTAGCCATATCCGGCGCCGGAGTGATGTCCATATCCGAATCTTGCAGCAGCTTTAACCCCTCCTCAGCATTCGTGCCACGCATCGCCGCAACGATCGGCGTAGTTGCGCCAACATCCTTCGCAGCGTTGATTATCCCGGTCGCCACAACATCAGACCGAGCAATACCCGCAAATAGATTGACCAGGATGATCTCCACTTCAGGATCCGAAACGATGATCTTGAATGCCTGCTCAATACGATCTAGATCAGCAGAACCCCCGATATCCAAGAAGTTCGCAGGCTCCGCACCAGCCCACTTAGTGATGTCCATCGTCGCCATCGCCAAACCAGCACCATTGACCATGCAACCCACCCGACCGCCTTCCAGCTTCACATAAGCCAGATCATACTCCGACGCCTCCCGTTCCAACGAATCCATCTGCTCCGGATCATGCAGCACCCGCAGACCCGGATGTCTGAACAACGCATCATCATCAATCCCCACCTTCGCATCCAACGCGATTAACTCGCCGCCTTCAGTCTCGATCAGCGGGTTGATCTCCACCAACGAGCAGTCGTTGTCAGTGAAAATCCGATACGCATTCGATATCAACGCCGTCGCTGGACGAATTAGAGCCGACGGAAAACCCAACGCCAACGCCGCACCCCGTGCCCGATACGGCAACAACCCAATCAGCGGATCCCCCACGATCCTAACAATCTTCTCAGGATGCTCCTCCGCTACCTGCTCAATCTCAACCCCACCCTCACGCGTCGCAATAATCACCGGCGCACCCTCGTCCCCATCCATCACTACCGACAAGTAATACTCATGCACAATATCCGCCGCCGGAGTGATCATCACCTTGCTCACCGGCACGCCACTCGGTCCCGTCTGATGCGTAACCATCCGAGTACCCAACATTCCCGCCGCCGCGTCCACCGCTTCATCAACCGTCGCCGCAAACTTCACACCACCAGCCTTGCCCCTGCCACCAGCGTGTACCTGCGCCTTCACAATCACCGGACAACCCAACTCTTCAGCCGCAACCTTCACATCATCCGCAGATTCCACGACCCGCCAAGGCAAGACCGGAATCCCGTAATCCTGGAAAATCTGCTTGGCTTGATATTCGTGTAAGTTCATGCGGAGAGGTGCAGTTTCGGGTCGCGACGACTCCTCGATTCTAGACGATAGCTTTTTCGCAATTGCTAACCGGCCAGAATCGCTCGACCGACACCCGTCACGTCAACAAACCCGTCTCCCTCAAAACCCCCTCGATCGCCGCCCTAGACTCCTCAGAAACTGGCGGTAACGGCCTTCGCGCATCCCCGTACTCCCATCCCAGCATCGACAGCGCAATCTTCGGTGCCCCGATCGACTGCATAACAACCGGGTTCAACTTCGAAGCCACCCGCTGCAACTCAACAGCCTTCGCAAAATCCCCATGAAACCCGGCGCTGATGATGTCCATGCACAAAGCAGGAGCGATATTCCCCAGCAACATGCACGCCCCATCACACCCGATCATCGTCCCAAACGCCAGCAACGCACCGCTGCAATTCCACTTCCTCACGCCCTCTGGGATGTTGGGTATCACCTGCTGTTCGAATAGTATCGAGTGGTCGGTGATGTAGGCGAAGACGTTGTCCATGCTGCACAGTTCGGCGATCACCGACGGCGGTGCAGCCGGGTCGCCGCCACGAGCAAAGGTCTGATGTATGACCACTACCGGCACGGGGCAGCGCGACGTTACCTCGCCGTAGTAGTTCACCAAGTCCGACGGCGCCATGCCGCGCGGGATACGCATCCTGATGAAATCCGCGCCGGCTTTGGCGTAGTTCTCAGACAGCCGTAGAGTCTCCCGCGTCGACCTCTCATCCACACCGGCGATCACGAACTTCTCGCCGCCATGTGCCGAGACCACCGTTCGTACCGTCTCCAACCGCTCCGCCTCGCTCAGCATCGTCTCCTCACCATTCGCAGTTACCACCACGAACCCTGAAAGCGGCGTCTCGAGCCAACGCCCGACATTGCGCTCCAACGCGCCGAAATCAACCGACTGCTCTTCGTCGTCCCGGAACGGTGTCGGAGTAGGTGCCACGACTATCGGTTGGTTGGAAGATGGTATTGTGGACATTGCCAATTACGCCTCGATACTTACTTTGCGAGATGTATGCGAGTTTAACGTTGTTCAAGAAGCGACTCACACCGTCACGCTCCTCTTTGCTTCCGGTAGCAGTAGTAATGCTCGGGTTTGCCTTAGTCAGCTGCGGTTCAGGAGAAAGCGACGGCGGAGAGATAGCACAAATCGCCGCGATCGCAACGTCCGGCCCCGATCCAACCGCGACGCAGGCCCCGACCGCAACACTCGCGCCAACACCAACCGAGACACCATACTGGGCAAAGAAGATTCTGCCCGGAATCGCCATGGAGCAGTACCCTCCACTCAACACCCGAACCGACTACGAGTTGAAGAACACC
Source organism: Dehalococcoidia bacterium (assembly GCA_963555965.3). Classification (GTDB taxonomy): domain Bacteria; phylum Chloroflexota; class Dehalococcoidia; order Lucifugimonadales; family Lucifugimonadaceae; genus Bin127. The sequence goes on along the minus strand of CAUVXS020000002.1, from coordinate 2,756 downwards.
CAGGAGTGGTTGAACGGTGAGCCCACCACAATTGCCGACATCCGCAACACTGGAAGAGTGGTGATGGTCGATTTCTGGACCTACACTTGATACAACTGCGAGAACACGTGGCCGGCCCTGCGGGCATGGCATGAGAGCTACAAAGACCACGGGCTCACCATCCTTGGAGTGCACACTCCAGAGTTCGACTTCGAAAAGGACATCGACAACGTCCGCAACGCCTCCGAAGAGAACGCCCTCGGCTGGCTGATCGTCCAAGACAACGACTACTCCACCTGGCGCTTCTTCAACAACCGCTACTGGCCTGCCAAATACATCTTCGACACCAGCGGCAACCTACGCTTCCAACACTTCGGCGAAGGCAAATACGCCGAAACCGAGCAAGTCATCCGCCTCCTCCTAGACGAAGCCGGCTACGACATCAGCGGCATCGAGCCTACATACCCCCTGCAGTAAGGCTCTATCCCCTCTCCCTCGATGGGAGAGGGCTAGGGTGAGGGTGAGATGGGACAAAAGGGCGGGGCCATCACAGCCCATCACCATAATCCGCGTAATCAGCGGTTCAGACACTCTCCCTCTAGCATTACATCTAGACTTGCCAACATGACCGTCTACTCAAACGAACGAACCCTCACAATCCCCCAAAACCCCCTCCCTGACGGGCTACCCACCAACCAGCGCGTAGCCATGGATGGCCTAACCTTCATGTCAAAACTCCCCGACGTCTCAATCGCCGCCGCATTCTTCGATCCGCAATATCGCGGCGTCCTAGACAAACTCGGATACGGCAACGAGGGCGTATCAAGAGGACAGCAACGCTCGGCATTGCCCCAAATGAATTCGGAAACGATAGCGGAGTTCATTCAAGCCATCCACCGAGTACTCGGCCCCAGCGGACACCTCTTCCTCTGGATCGACAAATTCCACCTCTGCTCTGGCATCGGCGATTGGATCCAAGACACAACCCTCGAAATCGTCGATCTCATCACCTGGAACAAAGCCCGCATGGGCATGGGCTACCGCACGCGTCGCAAATCCGAATACCTCATCGTCCTACAAAAAGCCCCCAAACGAGCAAAAGGCATCTGGACACGCCACGACATCCCAGACGTATGGGAAGAAAAAGCCCCATCATCAAAAGGCGTCCACCCCAAACCCGTCCAACTCCAACGCGCCCTCATCGAAGCCACAACCGCACCCAACGACCCCGTTCTAGACCCAGCCGCAGGCAGCTTCAGCGTTTTAGAGGCGTGTAAGCAGTCGGGCCGAGTTTTCGTGGGCTGTGACGTGAATGGGTGATGGGGTAATTGCCGCACGATGCTAGACCTAGCCATTCCTAAATCTCTCCATAACGTCTTGTATCGTCGTACTCAACTGCAATAACTCGAATCGATATACTCTTTGACGACGAGGGTCGAATTAAGCTAGTGCTATGCCGCCGAAAGTACGCGACGCGATCCGATTGGCAAGAGAGGAAGGTTGGCAGTTGAATCGCACCAGAGGTAGCCATCGACAATACACACATCCCTCGAAACCCGGGATAGTAACCATAGCGGGACACCCAAAAGAGGATGTCCACCCTCGCACTTGGGCAAGTATCCTCAAACAAATGGGCTTACGCTGAAATCAGGAGCAGCCGATGTCGCGAACATATACCGTAGTGATCGAAGAGGGTCCCTCAAATTGCAGCGCATACATCTTGGAACTACCGGGCTGTATCGCCGCCGCCGAATCCAGAGACGAAGTCAAGCGGCTTATCGTTGAGGCGGGAGCGATGCACATCCAAGCGATGCTGGAGCAGGGCGAAGAGTTGCCTGAACCTGTCCACACCTCACGCCAAGAATTCCAACTCGCTTGAAGACACAGTTCATAAGCGTCTGAAGCCCTGCCAACTCTCAAACCGAGTCTTCATCGGTTGCGATGTCAACGGCTAATACCCCCACCGCCGTCAGTGCGTGTTACACCTTCTGGTTTGATCGCCACGCCTAGTATCGGAGTTACCTTTTCGTTGAAGACGGCTACGATTTCAGATGTCGTGCCGCCGACCTTCTCTACCCAGTTTGGAACGACTCGTTCAATGGACGCGTCTTGAATGTCCCTGAGCAGAGATTCGTCAAACTTATTTGCCTCCATCCCTTCTGTCACGTTGATCGCCGCCGCGTCTTTCTGCCACTGCCCACGAAGCAACTCGCGATTGATCGCGCTGTGCCTCGCACCCCTCTTCGAGGATGATGTTCTGCAAATCTTCAGGTATCGTGTCCCACAACGCTTGATTCATCGTGTACCAACCGTGCGTGATCGAAACGATCGGGCCCGCCAGATAGTCGGATACCTCGTACCATCGTTCCCCGTGTCCGCATGAACCGCACGAAATCGCAGCATCCAAAACGTCGTCCTCCAACGCCGCGTATACATCGACATAAGCCGTCGATTGCGGCTCAGCTCCTAGCCCCAGCAACAATTCGTCCAGCAACGGACTATGGCTTCGAACCTTCAAACCCTGAAAATCATCGGCTTCACGAATCGGAAACCGCGAGAAAACGAAACCGTCCAAAGTGTAGGTATAGAAAATCTGCACACCTCCGTTGGCCACAGTCAGAAGACTCATCTCTGGCTGGATGGCATCGACGATCGCAAGTTGAGTTTCCGACGCGGCATACAAACCCCACAAGTTCGAGATGTCCATCTCCGGCAAGTCGTCGGCAACATGACCAGAGTAAACCTCCGCCATCGCCAACGTGCCATCCGCCGTCAAC
>CAUVXS020000001.1:0-17360 GCA_963555965.3 Dehalococcoidia bacterium | reverse complement strand
CAGGCGGTAATCCAGCAGTGGATTACGGGGCACTGGGCCCTTGACCTCAAACACGACGACATCTATTTCTGCACTGCGGACCCGGGATGGGTAACTGGCACATCGTACGGGATGATGGCGCCGTGGACGAACGGAGTAACGCAGATCATCTATGAAGGTGGCTTCAGCGCGTCTGGTTGGTACAAGGTGATACAGGACTACGATGTCACAGTCTGGTACACCGCGCCAACCGCGGTGCGGCTGCTGATGCGCGCTGGTGGCGATGTGGTGAATCAGTATGACATGTCGTCGCTGAGATTCATTGGGTCTGTGGGGGAGCCTCTCAACCCCGAAGCCGTAGTTTGGGGCAATCGGTACTTCGACATGCCGATCCACGACAACTGGTGGCAGACTGAGACGGGCGCGATCATGTGCGCCAACTTCGCGTCGATGGCAGTCCGACCCGGCTCGATGGGCAGGCCGTTCCCGGGCATCAAGATGGGCGTGTTGGACGACCAGTTCAACGAGATGGGGCCCGGAAGTGCTGGCAGCCTCGCGGTTCGTCCTGGCTGGCCGTCGATGATGTACACGTATTGGCAGCAGGACGAGATGTACAACTCCCGCTTCAAGAAGGGTTGGTACATCACGGGCGATCAGGCGAGTATCGATGAGGACGGGTATTTCTGGTTCCAAGGCCGGGCGGACGATGTGATCAACACTGCGGGACACCTAGTAGGCCCGTTTGAGGTGGAATCGGCGTTGATCGAGCACGAAGCGGTAGCGGAAGCTGGCGTTATCGGCAAACCCGATCCGATCGCGATGGAGATCGTCAAGGCATTCGTGACGCTGAATCCGGGTTACGAAGCTGGAACTCAGCTCCGACGCGAACTCATGCGCTTCGCGCGCGATCGACTGTCTGCCGGAGTAGCACCGCGCGAGATCGACTTCATTGACATCATGCCCAAAACGCGCTCCGGAAAAATCATGCGCCGATTGCTCAAGGCACGGGAACTCGGCCTCCCAGAAGGCGACACCTCAACTCTCGAAGACGACTAAAGCCGATTACATCGCCAACCACAGATCAGAAAGGTGACGAAATATGCCCGACGCAGCAGTATTCAGCACAGTTAATGAACCATTGACGATCGAGGACATCTACGTAGACGATCCAGCACCTTACGAGGTGTTGGTCAAGACGATGGCAACGGGGGTCTGCCACTCGGATCTCCATTTTGTCGAAGGCCTGTACTCGATGGAGACACCGGCAGTCATGGGTCATGAGGGTGCCGGCATCGTGGAGAAAGTTGGAGATCTGGTCCAGGATGTCGCTCCTGGCGACCATGTGATTCTGTGTCTATCGGTCTATTGCGGAAGATGTCGGCACTGCATCACTGGTCACCCGGCTCGCTGTCAGACGAAGCCGATGCGCGGTGAAAACGAATCGCCGAGGATATCGTTGGACGATCAACCGCTCGTGCAAATGGCGAATCTTGCCACCTACGCCGAGAAGATGCTGGTGCACGAAAACAGCGTGGTCAAGATTCGCGAAGACATGCCGTTTGAAGGTGCAGCTCTCATTGGCTGCGGCGTTACGACCGGAGTTGGTGCGGCTCTGAACACGGCGCAGGTGGAGCCGGGTTCAACTGTTGCGGTATTTGGTGCAGGCGGTGTCGGACTAGGCGTGATTCAAGGGGCGCGCATAGCTGGAGCACTCCGTGTCATCGCTGTCGATATTTCGGAGAACAAGCTAAAGACTGCGATGGATCTGGGTGCGACCGACATAGTTGACGCGTCAGACAGCGATCCAGTGGAAGCAATCATCAACATAACCGATGGTGGTGCGGACTACACGTTTGAGGCGATCGGTTTGAAGGATACAGCGGAGGCTTGTTGGGACGCTTTGGGTACTGGAGGAACGGCTACGTTGATCGGGATGATACCCGAAGGGACCAAGATTGAGATTCCGACGACTGGGATGCGTGAGCGCAAGATCCAGGGTTGCAGCATGGGCTCCAACCGGTTCAAAGTTGACATGCCCAGATACGTCGAGTTCTATCGGCAAGGCAGGTTGCTATTGGACGAGATGGTGACGCGCCGTCTTGAACTTTCGGACATCAACGAGGCGTTTCGTGCGATGAAAGCAGGTGAAGTCGCCCGATCGGTGATTGTGTTTCTAGGGCTTGCACGTCCTCTGGATACCCGCTGGTGTCGGTTTTGTCGCGCTGGCGTGATCAGGATGTTGTTGCATGGGTATGACGGGGGTTGTCGTCTAAGGATGTTATAGCCTTAACCGTTATCCGCTCTGAAACCAATGTCAGCGATTAGTTCGTATTTGTTGGGTACTAAGAATCTGAATTCTGGCTAGAAGCACAACACCCGAGGTGCATCCTTGAAACGTCTGATAGTTGGCGCGCTGTTTGTTGCCGCAGTCGCGGTTGTAGGTTCATCTTTAGATCGAAATACCACAGTGGGACAAGCATCCGATTTCCAACTGACGGTGCGAAATATAACCGCGCGGCAGCCGATCACTCCGCCTATCGTAGTAGTTCACGACAGCAACGCCGTTTTGCTGCCATCATCTGCCGGACGGTTGGAAGGACTAGAGGCATTCGCGGAATCTGGTTCTCAACCTGAACTGATGGAATCCCTAAAGGGCCGGTCCGGAGTGAAGGGTGTATCGAGGTTTGGCGGCATTATAGAGCCCAAAAGCCAACAAACATTGCTTCGCGTCTCTGCTGAACCAGGCGACCATATCAGTGTCTTGGGAATGCTGCAATGCACCAACGACGCCATAGCGCTGGGCACCCTCATCGTTCCAGAAGACGGTTCACCCGGCTACGGTTCCGGAACGGTTTGGGACGCAGGAACTGAGGATAATGACGAATCGCGCGCCACTGTGCCGTGTCCTGGTTTGGACGGAGAGGGGGTTTCCAATCTTGACACCGCTGATGGAGAAGGTAGCATCGAACGTCATCCCGGGATCTCCGGCACTGTCGATCTAGGTGCAGTATTTGGTTGGGAACATACCGTCATGGAGATCGCAGTGTCTACGCGCGGAACGCGCCCGGAACGAGCATTCGAGGTCGGCGCTACGCTCAAAAACCTATCAATCGGTCAACCGATCACTCCGCCGGTAGTGGTTGTTCACGACAAAAACGTTGATGTGCTTGAGTACAGACGTCCAACGGAATTGCCGGGGATCGGCGATCTATCGGAAAGCGGAGATGGTTCAGTTCTTCTCACAACACTCGCTGAGAGACCAGGAGTAGTGTCTGTTCGGCAATGGTGGACTGACGGGCCAATAGCACCGGGAGATTCTTTCAGCGGTAACGCGCGCGCGTTTGTGGGTAATACGGTGACGGTGTTGGGTATGTTTGCATGCACAAACGACGGCTATATGGTGACATCGGCAGAGGTCAAGGGATCGTCGCTGAGCATCCAAAAAACCTCATCGGTTGCGATGGTGTTCGATTCAGGCTCGGAGGACAACGACGAAACATCTGAAACGGTGCCATGTCTGGGAGGCGAGTCCGCGGCTTTGTCCGAGGGTAATGGTGAAAATGACCGACAAGCTCACCCCGGTATCACTGGTGTAGGAGACCTAGTGCCCTCGACCCATGGATGGACGGATACGACAACAGCGGTGCTTTCGCTCCATGAAGCGGTGAAGGCAGAACCGACACCTGAACCCGCACCAGAGCCTACTGCTGAGCCCTCGCCTGTTGCGACGCTCGAACCTGAACCGACGGAAATGCCGATAGAAGAGCCTGACACAGGAGGTTTCGCATTTGCGTGGAACTGGATTTACGCGGCGATGTTTGGTGGAGTGACGATGATGGTCGTGGGAGGTTGGATTGCTCGGATCGAAAACCGTCGAAGACGACACGTCCGGAGCAACTCCGGGCAAGATTGAGTTGCTCTAAACTGATTCGGCGCGCAAGAACCACTCGACTGTTGCAGCGAAATCTTGCGGGCATGACTCTGGGGCACGGTCGCCGCAGTTCTCGAGTTCGACTAGTTTGCATTTTGCACCGAAGGCAGATCTAGCTGATACGATCTGCTGGTGGTCGGCGATTTCGCTTTGGCGGCCACGTATCAGTACCAACGGGCAAGTGGTATTGTCGAACGGCGGAGTATCGTCGTCGTTTAGTCCGTAATCGACGAGTGCAAGCGCCCGAACTGCGCCTTTAGCCATCTTTGCGGCTTGTAGTGCGGTATCCCCAGCGTTTTTGCCGTGTGCGATTACCGAAGATGGTTCTCCGATTGCCCAAATCGTCTGCACGAGCGTGTACGGAGACACATCCCAAATGGCGTAGACGTCACGGTAGTCAGACGACATGTCAGCAAACTGTGTCCATTGAGAGTTGTCCGATTCGTTAGAAACCAAAAGAAGTGGGGCGTTGCGTGGAGTGCCGTTTTCAGAGCCGGGAGCCCAGTGCTTGGCATCGACTTTCGCCTCGGTTACGAGAGTGATCTCAGATGTATCGGTTAGCATTTGTTTGCGTGCCTCGTTTGTCTCGGAATCTTCACCGTGTAGGGATGGTTCGATCGCGATCGCGCGTTTATGATGTGCAATCGATGAATCAACGTTAGAATACAAAATCGATAAGCCACTTGAGAAAGATGCATGTCGTGGCTTGTAACGTGACTCGATCTGGAGGTTGAAAATGGTTACATCTGAGTGGGGAGCAATCTACAAGGAGCTCGGCGCTCAACCCGTCATCAATGCAACTGGAAGCGTGACTCTGCTCGGAGGATCGACACCGGTGCCGGAAGTGAAAGAGGCGATGGATCGCGCCGATAGCGCATTCATACCTTTGATCGAGCTTGAAAAGGCAGCAGGTGACGAAATTGCGAGATTGGCCGGTGTACCAGCCGCATACATCACGTCAGGTGCCGGGTCCGCGCTGACTCTCGCTACCGCAGCATTCATGGCTGGTGGCGATGATGGCCTGATCCAACAGCTGCCGGACACCACGGGGCTTAAAGACGAGATCGTGCTTCAGCATCGCGAGCAATACTGGTACGACCGGTGCTTGCAACTCGCAGGCGCGAAGCTGGTTTTCGCGGGCGATGAAAACGGCACCAACGAGGATGACATTCGTGCCGCGCTCACCGACAAGACCTGTGCGATTCACGTCCCGGTCGTAGAGCAGGCACCGAAAGACCCGAACGTCGTTACGCTGGACAAGGTCATCGAGATCGCCAAAGATGCCGGTGTTTACGCATCCGTCGATGCTGCTGGACAGATCTTCCCGCTCGAGAACTTCGGTAAGTATGTGCGTATGGGAGCTGACTTCCAGTGCATCGCGGCCAAGTACATGGGTGCTCCGCACTCCACCGGCCTTGCGATGGGCACCGAGGAGATAATCGATGCCATCAGCCGACACTCGTTCGTTGGCTATGAATCCCGACGCATCCGGGGTGTTGGTCGACCGCACAAAGTCGATCGCCAAGAGATCATGGGTTGCGTAGCGGCAGTTCAGCGCTGGTTCAGGTTGGACCACGAGAGCCGACTGGCTGCTGCCGAGCAGGAGAGCTTGGAGATCATCAAGCCGCTACAAGGCATTCCCGGTGTCAATGCCGAGTTGATCGACAACATCATCGCCCACCAGCCTTTCGGCGTGACTATCGGCGTAGACGAAGACGTAGTCGGCTTCAACAACGAAGACTTGGTCAACAAGCTCAAGGCTATGGACCCGCCAATCTGGACTCGAACGACTGATAACGCTCCGTTGATGATCCATGTCTTCGGTCTCAATCCCGGCGAAGCCGAGGTTGTAGGCGAATCGATCGCGGCAGCCGTACGCGGTTAATCGCTGACCGTTCCATAACCCTCTCCTGATTTTATGGAGAGGGCGAGATGATGTTGAGTAGTTGCTGCTCTTAACAGAGCGTCAATATAGCGCGTCGCCTAGCTGACAGAAACGACAGGAGCACGAAACCTATGGAAACTGTGAAAACTGTAGCGATACTAAGCCCTGGCGATATGGGATCCAACGTCGGACGCGCGCTCCGTGAAAACGGTCTCGATGTCATAACGTGCCTTACCAACCGAAGCCAAAGGACGCGAGAGTTATCCGCAATCGCAGGGATAACCGATGTCCCGCATTTCGAGGAGATGATCGACCGCGCCGACATCGTGCTATCCGTTCTGGTTCCCGAACGCGCTGTGGAAGTGGCACAACAAGTGGCGGGCGTTATCCGAGAATCTGGCAAATCGCTCCCATTCGCTGACTGTAATCCAGTCGCACCGGCGGTCGCCGAACAGATGGCAGAGATCATCGACTCGGCCGGAGGCAGGTACATTGACGGCGGCATCATCGGTAGCCCGCCAGGGAGGGGAGAGCCGCCTCGGTTTTATGCGTCCGGTCCACACGAGGCGATCATGGGTCAGCTAGATGGACGCGGAATCTCGGTGCCGATGATGGGAGGAGAAGTTGGACGTGCCTCAGCGATCAAGATGTGCTATGCGTCGCTGAGCAAAGGCGCGGCGGCGTTAAATGCTTCGGCACTGATTTCCGCAATGAACCTCGGCATATACGACGAGTTCATCGCCGAGATGGAATCTAGTCAACAGGGTGTCCTGAAAAACATGCAGGGTGTCAACAGCCTCGGCGCAAAAGCATTCCGCTGGATCGACGAGATGGAACAGATATCAGCAACATTCGGCGCGGCTGGCGCAACACCGTACTTGCACAAGGGCGCGGCTGATGTATTCAGGCACGTAACCGCATCGTCCATTGGGCGCGAGAGGCCGGAGACGGTGGACACATCAAGGTCGTTACGGGAGACTGTGGAGTTGTTGGTGGGCGGATCAGACGGGGTTGCCGACTAACTGCCGCGTAACCCCTAACGCAATGTAGTCGAACTCAGTCGCTACGTCTTCATTGCTCAAGGCTGGGGGTTCGAGCGCGTCTAGGTAGTCGGGACGGAGAGTTACTGCACCTAGGAACGGCAGTCCCATTTCGTAGGCGAGTTCTTCTGCGGCACCTTCTCCAAACAGTCCACCGGACATATTCTCGACCACACCGAGGACATCAAGGTTCATCTTGCGGATCATGTTGATCGACCGTTTTGCGTCAAGCGCGGCGAGTTCTTGTGGAGTGCTGACGATAACGAAACCATCAAGATTCAAAGTTTGCATAACCGTGAGCGGCGCATCAGATGTTCCAGGCGGCAAATCGACGACCATGTAGTCTGGCTCGCCCCAGTCTGTCATCTGCAAGAATTGGTTGATTGCATTGTGAATCATCGGTCCGCGCCAGATAATTGCCTCTTCCTCATTCTGTTGGAAAAAGGCCATCGACATCACCTTCACGCCAAATCTCGAAGAAGGTATCATCTTGCCGTCGCGCTCAACCGGACCCTCGGAAATGCGTAAGACGCGAGTAACGTTAGGACAGTCAATGTCGCAGTCGAATAATGCGACGTTCTTTCCCTGCTTGGCAAGGGTAGCGGCTAGGTTCACTGCGACGGTTGTCTTGCCAACGCCGCCTTTTCCGCTGTATACCCCTATCCGGCGTCCTATCGACTTAAGCGAATCGGAGATGCGTTTCCGTTCTTGAAACTGACGCCGAGCCTGGGCTAAGCGCGCTTTTCTTCTGCGGGGGTAGTCTTGCGAGGGGTAGTCAAGGGGGATGGATAGGAGATTAGACTGGACGAACGTTGCTAGTCGATGCCGAGAAGTCGTTTCCCGTCTTCGGTGATCATATCGGGATTCCATGGCGGGTCGAAGACCAGATCGACTTCGACATCTTCGACATGCTCAAGTTCGGCGATGCGCCACTCGGCCTGTTGCGCGATGTACGGACCCATACCGCAGCCCTGCGCGGTGAGTGTCATCTCAACGAAAACTTCGTTGTCTTCAACATCGACGTCGTAGATGAGGCCAAGGTCAACGACGTTGACGGGGATCTCAGGGTCATAGACATCTTTTAGGGCTTCGTAGACCTGTTCTTGGGTCACGACGTCGGCTGTTTGTGCCATGGTGCGAACCTCCGGGTGGGCGCGCACTCAAACTAATAGAGTACGCTTGCGAATCAGTTTATCAAATGGTGCCCAACGCCTCGTGTTCAACCGCCTCGGGGGGCAGGTTCGTCTTCGTGCAAGGCTCTGCGCTCTGTGATCACTTCATTAAGGGCTTCTCTCGCCATGTCCAACACGTCATCATCAGGCGCGTCGTCGTATGAAGCCGACTCTGCCGCTGAAATCCACTCCCAGATTTCCTCCTGCGCAAGACGAAGCTCCTTGGCGTTCATCGTCGAGAAGTCAGCGTGGATGGCAGCGGGTAGTGATGGTAAGGGCATTTTCGGATCACCTACTACGCCTTACCAAATTGTCGGGTGCGGTTAAAACTTCGCAGTTAAGTCCATTGACGCGGGTGATCCGGCGATCGAGCGTCAGCAACGGGCAATTCAGCGATTCGGCTAATGCTACGTACCAAGCGTCGTAGCAGGTGAGGTTATGGCGCAACTCCCAAATGCGTTGAGCAGATGGGCCAAACGGACGCAATTCAATTTCGACAGCAAACATCTCGTATAGTGCCGATGTTGCTACTAATGTCGAGATTTCACCTGCGAGTTCCATTCTACGGAGACCGCTCGCACTCTCGACGTATATCAATTGTGGGCTGATCAATGTAGCGCGTCGCGTGCTTTCGCGCGCCCACAGGCCCTCGTGCCTTGCATCGACCAAAGAAGCGACTAGGACCGAGGCATCGACGACGATGTTCATTTGCGATCTGCCTTGATGGCGTTGACGATCGTTTCAGCGTCGACGCGTGAGTTTGTCACCTCTAACCTTGCTTGCACTCTTTCAAACACGATTTCGTTGTTTGATCTTGCAGCTAAACGTTCTAGCTCATCAAGCAGAAACGCTTGCATCGATTGTCGTCTCCTGGCTGCACCTTCGGCAAGTTTGTTGCGGACTTCGTCGGGGACGTTGCGGATTGTTATCTGTACAGTCATGATTGCATTATGCCAGCAGTGCCAGCATTTTGCAATCACTTCGCATCACACTAGGTTCTGGCGGTCGATCTTGGAGCCAGCTAGGAACACATCGCTGACTTTGCGGAGGTCGGCGATGTCGCGGGTGGGGTCGCCATCGACGACCAAGACGTCGGCTTGTTTGCCGACTTCGAGCGTGCCTACGGTGTCGTCAACGCGGCATGATATTGCGGAGTCGCGGGTGGCAGAGACGATGGCATCCATATTTGACATGCCGGCCATGACGTGTGCTTCGATCTCGGTCTGGAAGTCGCCCATCGGGTAGTTTGCCCACGCTGAGTCGGAACCGGCGACCATCACGACACCAGCGTCACGCATCCTCGCGACGTGGTCCATGCGACCTTCTGAGCCGCGTCTCATGACATCCACGTCTTCCGATTCCAATGCCAGTTCCGGATTGTCTTCCAATTGCCGGATCCGAGACAATGACTGACCCAATGTCGGGTTTACGAATACGCCTTGCTCAGCGATCCGGTCGGCAATTTCAGGTCGGTAGTTGTCGGCGCCATCGTGATCCCTGTGCACGCCGTGAATCATTGTGTCGATCCCGGCTTCGAGGGCGTTTTCCATGCCTCCAGATGATGTGCAGTGGGCGCAAACGTGTTTGCCAAACTTGTGCGCCTCGTCGGTTATTGCTGAGAATTCATCGATATTGAATGATGGTCTGGACGGGTGACTGGTGCGGGTGCTGCCGCCAGTTGCGGTTACCTTGATGAAGTCAGCGCCTTCTTTGATGAGCTGTCGGACGGCGGCGCGACACTCGGTCGGTCCTGTTGCTGTGGTTCCGAAATATGAGAGGTGTCCACCGATGATCGCGATGGGTCTACCGGCGAGGATCAGGCGCGGGGACGGGACGATGCCCATCTCAGCTGCTTCGCGTAGCAGGAAGGTTGTGCGATTCTTTGCACCGCAATCTCTGACGGTTGTTACTCCCGAGTAGAGGTGTTTTCGGACATTCTGAGCGGCTTGGACAGTGAGGACTTCGTCGGGGAGTGTGACGAGATCATCACCGGCTCGGCCGTCGCCGATGCCGATGAGGTGGACGTGGCAATCTACCAAACCTGGGAGGATAGTTGCGTCTCCGTAATCGATCTCTTTAACAGACGCACCTTCAGGTGCTTGTACGGTTTCTTTAGTGCCGATCTGTTTGATGTTGTCGCCTTCAAGCATGATCGCGGCTTGTTCGGCGACTGGGCCGCCGTTGCCGTCAACTAGCCGAGACGCTTTGAGAATCGTGAATTGCGGGTTGCCGTCGCTCATGTGTGACCTCCGTGCGAATGATGATTGCCCAGATTAATTTCTTCGGGTGTTTGGCGCATGGCAGCGAGGGATTCGTCTGAACCTCGGTCTACTTTTTCGCCTTTGAAGAAGACATCTGCGACGTTCCAGAGATCGTTGACATCTTTCGATGGGTCGCCGTCCACGATTAGGATGTCGGATTGCTTTCCGGGTTCGAGGGTGCCGACGATGTCATCGATGCCAAGGGCTTCTGCTGCCCATTTGGTGACGGATAGGACGCCCTGCATGTGGGAGTAGCCGGCGTGGACGAGTAGTTCGGTTTCGTAGACGGTGTTGCCGAGTTGGTAGTCGCCCCATGAGGAGTCGGAGCCGGTGATGACATTTACGCCCATTTCGATCATGCGGCGGTTCTGGTCGAGGCGGGTTTCGAGTTCTCGTTTTGCGGTATCTAGTTCGATGGATTCTTGTTCGGTTATGCCAAATGCTTGGTTTTTTTGCGTTAACGACCATACCTTCGATCGCCCTACATGAAGGGTCGGATTGACATACGCGCCTTGTTCACCGATGCGTTCTGCGATATCGACTCGAAAGTTGTCGCGGTCGTCTGGCTCTTTGTAGACGCAGTGGATGATCATGTCTACATCGGCATCGAGCGAGTTGATGACGCCCTGCGTCGACGTGCTGTGCGTGGCAGTCAGCTTGCCGAATTTGTGCGCCTCGTCGGTAGCAGCCCTCAGTTCGTCCACGTTGAAAGAGGGTAGAAGGGGAAACGACGTTGGAGTGCTACCGCCCGTCGCGGTTATCTTAATGTAGTCCGCTCCTTCCTTGATTAACTGTCTAGTGAAGCCCCGGACCGCCTCAACTCCAGTTACCTCGCCGCCGAAATATCCCATGTGACCGCCGATAATCGACACTGGACGCCCGCACAGAATCATTCTAGGCCCGACAGTCAGACCCTCGTTGATCGCGTCCCGAATCCTGAACATAGTCATGTTCTTGGGGCCGTTTTCTCGTATCGTAGTTACACCTGAAAAGAGGCTTCGACGCGCATTGCTCGCCGATTGAACGGTCAGAATTTCGTCTTCCAACGCGGCCAGGTCTTGACCGTTGCGACCATCGCCGAAGCCGTTGTTGTGGGTGTGGCAATCGACCATGCCGGGTAGGATGGTTGCGCCAGGGTAATCGTGGTGTGTTACTGCTGCACCCTCAGGAGCGCGTACCTGGTGAGCGGGTCCGACACTGACGATCTCGGAACCGCGCGTTAAAACCGCTCCCTTGTCGATTGGCGGTCCGCCTTTGGCGTCGATTACGCGGTCGGCGGTTAGAAGGGTGTAGATGGGGGAGACTGACATGGGATCGAAGTTTACAGGGTTAATGAGGGATAATGAGGTTATGGTTCTGAGTTATGACAATCCTGAGTGTAGAGAAATCGCAACGGAGTTGTTGCGGCGGCATGATGATTTGCAGACAGAGGCGAACATCACGTCTTCGATTCGGGATTTCTTGGTGCGGACAGGGCTTGTAGAGTCGGGCGATATCAACGAGGAGATTTCACCAGCAGAGGGTTCGGGTAACTCGGTTGATCTTGCCGCTCTGGACACATTGATCGAGGTGAAGCGCAGGATCGGAAACGGCATCGTCCCGGATCCAGACCATGTTGCACAACTGGACGGTTATCTAACGGCGGCGATGGATGCGAGCAAGGGCGTGCGGATCGGAATTCTCTCTGACGGGAAGCACTGGCTTTTGCGGTGGCCGAACGCGGTGATGATCCAGACGACTCCGCCGTACGCGTTCATTTTGACGGACGCGGACAAATGGTACACGCTGTATGAGTGGTTGCGGGACAACGCGCTGGTCGCTCGCAGAGAGATCGAACCTACAAGCGAAGCGATACAGGAACAATTCAGTCCAAGCAGTCCGTTGTACGAACGGGAGATCGACACTTTGCGGGCGTTGTATGAACAGTACGCGGAGTTTGAAACTGTGAAAGTGAAGCGTCGGTTGTGGGAGGATTTGCTTCGGACGGCTCTGGGGGAGGTTGTTCAAGGTGATGAGTTTGACGATCTTTTTGTGCGACACACGTATCTGACGATTGTGGTGGGGATAGTAGTGCAGGCGGCGTTCGGGATGGATGTGAGTAAAAGAGCGGCTATCAATCCGGAAGATCTGGTCAGAGGCCGGCAATTTGCGGAGGCTACGGGTATCTATGGAGTTGTGGAATCGGATTTTTTCTCTTGGCCAATCGAGGTAGGCGCGACTCCGTTGATTAAGACGATTGCACGCCGGGTGGCTCGTTTCGACTGGTCATCGCCACCAACTGACGTTGCTGCGACGCTATACCAGACGGTCATACCGGCGCAGGAGAGGCGTGATCTCGGGGAGTATTACACGCCGCGCTGGTTGACTAAAGCGATTGTGAAGGAGATAGTTACGGACCCGGTGAATCAACGGGTGCTAGATCCGGCGTGTGGTTCTGGGACGTTTATCGCTGAGTGTGTTGAGCACTTCATCGAAACGGCGAAGAAGCAGAACTTGCCAGAGACAAAGTGGTTCGAGTTGCTGCGGGATTCGATTACGGGTATCGACGTGCATCCAGTTGCTACACACTTGGCGCGTGCAGCGTGGGCTATCGCCGCGCAACCCGCGATCGCTAGGAGTATGAGCACTGCGGTGACGGCTCCCATCTACTTGGGCGACTCTTTGCAGTTGCGATATCGGAGTGGTGACCTCTTCGCTGAAAAGAACGTGAGCATCAGCGTCAACGACGAAGATGGCACTGAGCTTCTGTTTCCGGTTTCACTCGTCAACCGCGCCGAGGATTTCGATGAGATGATGATTGATGTGGCTAGTTGCATAGAGAGAGGCGAAAATCCAGAGTACATGTTAAGTGCGGTGGCTGGTTTGAATGAAGTTGAGAAGGCTACGCTATCGGGTACGATTGGCAAACTTGGTGAGTTACACCGGAAGGGGCGGGATCATATCTGGGCGTATTACACACGGAACTTGGTGCGTCCGATCACTCTGGCGCGGAACAAGGTGGATGTGATTGTTGGGAATCCGCCGTGGATCAACTACAACCAGACGACGGATGTGTTGCGCGACGAACTGGTGAATCAGAGCCGGAACGTGTATGGGATTTGGGCAGGTGGTCGATATGCGACGCATCAGGATGTGGCATCGCTGTTTTATGCGCGGTGTGTAGATTTGTATCTACGGGATGGCGGGTTGATCGGGATGGTGATGCCGCACAGCGCGTTGCAGGCTGGGCAGCACACCAAGTGGCGGACGGGAGAATGGAAGTCGCGAGGCAGTGGGATGACTTTGCATGTTAACTTTCAAGTTCGGAAGGCTTGGGATATGGAGCGGTTGGAGCCTAACAACTTCTTCCCTGTTCCGTCGTCGGTGGTATTCGCCAAGCGGATAGGTGTGGAAGGGAAGGCGAGACCGTTAGCGGGAACGGTTCGGCAGTGGATTGGCGTAACGGGTTCCAGTTCTGTCAAAAAGATCGACGCGAGAATCTCAGATACTTCGGGCGACCACATTTCTCCCTACGCGGGGTGGACTCGTAATGGAGCGACGATGTTTCCGCGTGTCCTGTTTTTCGTCAACGAGACAACTAATCCAGCGATTGTGCAAGTTCCCAACACAATTACGACAAACCCACGTCGTGGCGTTTATGACAAAGAGCCTTGGAAGTCGTTGGATTTGCCAGCGTTGACCGGCAACACCATAGAAGATGAACACGTATTTGACGCGCATCTTGGCGAAACACTAGTACCGTACGCCACGCTGGAACCATTAAAGGTCATTTTGCCAGTTAAACGCGGCTCGGCAAGGATTGAGCACGATCCTTCTAATGGCAACGGTGTCGCTGCCAACGCGATGGGGCGGCGAGTGCGTAACAGGTGGAGCGAGGTATATCGCGCATGGGAAGAGAACAAGCGTCCGGGCTATCCGCTTGATTTGATCGAGCAACTTGACTATTACGGCAAGTTATCAGCGCAGCTGGCATGGCAAACAGACCCAGGTGATCGCCCGTTCCGAATTGCTTACTCGAAGTCTGGTACGCCGACGGCCGCAGTAGTTGAAAACAATGAAGCGATAGTCGAAAACATCTTGAACTGGGTAACTTGCTCTAGCGAGGACGAAGCACATTATTTAGTGGCAATCATCAACAGCGATCAGTTGTATGACGCGGTCAAACCGTTGATGCCGAAAGGTCAGTTTGGTGCTCGGCACGTGCACAAGCATCTGTGGCGGTTGCCGATACCGGAGTTTGATGGTGGGGATTCGCTGCATGTGGAGATTGCAGATGCGGGTCGGGATGCGGCGGAAGGTGTGGAGCGGGAGTTGGTGAATCTGCGGCAGCGGTATCCGAAGTTGACGGTTACGATTGCGCGTCGGGAAATTCGGAAGTGGTTGCGGGAGTCGGCAGAGGGGCAGCGGGTGGAGGGGGTTGTGGGGGGAGTTGTTGGGGGGATCGGATATCAGTGGTGAGGGTGTGTGATGACGCGACTTTATAGTTTTCGTCAACAGTCGTCGCTGCCGCGGGATTTGGAAGAGATTCAAGAGCCGGCTTGGATATCCATCAAAGAAGTGGTGCGACAATGTTTGAATGCGAATTACCTAGCACAGACTTGTCCTCGATATTGTGATGAGTGCCTATCTGTCACAGCGACAGACGAGGATAGTTTTTTCTCCTTGATTACTCGTGAAATACCGCGCCTAGACCACCGTCGGTTTGAAGTTCCTGGCCCTTTGCCAAGGACTTGGGACATCTTGGATTTGATTGAATTGGCGTTCAGTTGCGTCGCCATGCCTACAAGGAAGCAAAACGCGGAATGTTACTACGAATGTGAATACATGGAGTTTTCGAAGAGCGAAGGACAGATCAAGTTTAGAGAGCTGATAAACGATATATTGAGCCGTGAACGGATTGCTGTTGAGTTGGCCGAATCTGGATTGATAACCCGTGTAGGTGCCCCAATTCTGTCGGACATCGTTCGTGATATCGAGTTCAAGACGGGCGACGAAACCCTAGACTCGATGCTCGAAACCGCTCAAACCAAGTTCGTCAATCGTGACTCAGCGATGCACCGCGAGGCATTGTTGGAGTTGTGGCAATCTTGGGAAAGATTGAAGTCGTTAAAGGTTCCGGGTGATAAGAAGGTTTCGATACGGCTTCTGTTGGATGGAGTGACTACCGGGCCAATAAGAGAACGGCTTGAAACCGAAGCGAATGAGCTGACAGATATCGGGAACAAGTTTGCTATTCGGCATAGCGAGAAGGACCGCCACCCATTAGACGATGATAGTCACGTCGACTATCTGTTCCATCGACTGTTTTCGCTAGTTTATCTGATATTGGATGCAACCGGACGCGTCGGGCGTTAGTCCGTGGTTTTGGTTGAGGTTGTTTGAGGTGTCCGCCCGTCCCCGCCCCGGGCATCCCCCGCTCGCATCGCTTCGCTTGCTCGCGCCCTCTTACGCTTTGCGAAGGGGACGAGTCATGCGTCGTACAATGTCTTACAGCGATGGTTGGCGTAACAGGGAAGCAGTGATGGTTCAATCGGTGAAAGCGACTTATAGGGATGGGGTTCTTGAACCTTCGGAATCGCTTGATCTTGAGGATGGTGATGTGGTGAGGTTGTCGATATGGGTGGATGAGAGTGCGGAGGATGGAGAGTCGACCGAGTCGGCA
The DNA here is from genome assembly GCA_963555965.3 of Dehalococcoidia bacterium. Classification (GTDB taxonomy): domain Bacteria; phylum Chloroflexota; class Dehalococcoidia; order Lucifugimonadales; family Lucifugimonadaceae; genus Bin127. The sequence goes on along the minus strand of CAUVXS020000001.1, from coordinate 1,430 downwards.
TCGGTTGGGAATGGTGAGGTCGACTCAGCATCGGTCGATTCGGAGAGCCAGAAGCCGACGGACTTTCAGGCGTTACACGAGAGGATCAGACGGATACGCGAATCGGTGCCGGCTTCTGAGTGGGAGAAACTTCCGAAGGATGGTGCAAGGAATAAGAAGCACTATTTATATGGGCATCCGAAAGAGGATGAGAAATGATGTTGGTGTTTGCGGACTCTGGCTATTGGATTGCAACGATAAATTCCGATGATGAGCTAAGCGAAAAAACGGCGGCGGTTGTGACCACCTTGGAACTACGTCGGCTCATCACGAGTGAAATGGTGCTGATCGAGGTTTTGAATCATTTTTCTGGTCAGGGCGAGTTGGCGCGATCAGCGGCTTGGGAAGTTGTCGAGGACTTGATGGTCGATCCTGACGTAGAAGTGATTCCGTTGACGAGCGAGCAGTTGGAGCAGGCGGTTGATCGCTATGGCAATCGTTTGGATCAGAGTTGGAGCTTGGTGGATTGTTCGAGTTTCGTGTTGATGGAGGAGCGGGGGATTCGGGATGCGTTGGCGTATGATGTGGATTTGTACAGGCGGGATTCAACGCGCTGTTGCGGTCGGGTTGATCATTTGCGACGTGGCTCTGACAGTCCTTCGGCGGTGGCGGCGCGGGCTAGGGCGGAGTCTAGGGTTGCTACTTGGGCGTCGCATCTGATTGCGAGTTCTAGGTAGAGGGCGTCGTAGAAGGTGAGGTTGTGGGTCAAGGCGAGTTGCATCGTCGCGTGGAAGTCGGGTTCGTGGTCAGTTGACATTCCTAGTTCGTCGACGACGGTGAGTAACGATTCAACGCCATCAATCGAGATGCGCCGTCGTCGAGCCGAGGTAATGAGGATGTTCCGAATCTCGAATTGCCAGATCTGCGGGACGATGGCGTCGCCGGATTCGACATATTGATACGCGGCTTCAGCGATCGGGTGGTCCTCATCCTCCAACAACCAGACCGCGGCAACAGAAGCGTCAACGACGAGGGCGGTCATACGCGATGGCCAGCATGGCGAGCTTCAAGGATCTCTTCTACCGTCATGTTGATGCCACCCGTTTGAGCACGGACTCTTTTGAGATTCTCGATTGCCGCGCGGCGTTCGGCGCGTTCTTGTTCGGCGGCGGGGACTAGGTGGGCGATCTTTTTGCCGTGGCGGGTGATGACGATGGTTTCGCCGGCTTCGACAGTGCGTAGGAGTTCGGCTAGGCGTGCTTTGGCTTCGGTGGCTTGGACTTGGAGCATGGTTGGGTCTCTAACCAGTTATTTTAACCGTACAGAATAGATTTTGGTGGGAGGGCTGTGGACCCCCTTTGTCCTTCGGACATTTCTCCCACAGGGGTGGGGGAAACGGTGTGCCTTGGGTGCCCGTTCACCCTCACCCTAGCCCTCTCCCATCGAGGGAG
>OY821634.1:0-2713065 GCA_963555965.3 Dehalococcoidia bacterium | reverse complement strand
AAAGTCGTCGCCCATAGTGGTAACCATCATTCCTCTCATACCTAGCCCCCAGAAACCGATACTTGAGAGAATGATGGCGGAGGCGGGTAGTATTGCATGTTCGATGATGTCGATGATGGATGCGAGTGTGAAAGATGGTGGGATCGCGAAGTCGTAAGCTCCGCCGCCGGGTAGCAACGGCCACCATACGGTGAATACCCACATCATTAAGAGGCCTAGGAGGTAGAACGGAACGGCGGTGACGATCAACAGGAGTGGGACGACAAACGATATAGCTAAGGGTGTCCGCGTCCATCCGAGCCATGCGCCGAAGAATGATCCGATGACGGCTGCCATCACCGTCGTGACGCCAACGAGACCGATGGTCCAAGGCATCGAACGTCTTATCTCCTTCGTCACATCGGCGGGGAAGTAAGCGATCGATTTACCGAAGTCGAGTCGCGATAGCGATATCCAGTAGTTTACGTACTGCAACCATAGGGGATTGTTCAAACCGAACCGGTCTTCGTAGCGGGCGATCATCTCCTCGACGTTGGAGATGTGTACGCCGCCAGCTTGTTGAAGCAGCTGATTCATGCGCTCTTCAACGGGGTTAGTTGGGCGCAGACGTGGAACGGCGAAGTTGAGGGTGCCAGCAACGAAGATGATGAGCAAGAACATGCCTGCCCGTTTCAGGACGTAATCAACTGTCATGCTGGTTTGTTCCGCTCATTTGTCAGTTATTGATGCAACGATTCTGGGTGAGGACTCTGGTTCCTGGGAGCCGGATGTGCGTCAAGACCTTGAAAATGTTACATGATTTGGGGGGTGTCTGAACCGCGGATTGCGCTGATGTTTTTTGTGCCCCCTTTGTCCTTTGTACATTTCCCCCGCGAGCGAGGGAAACCCTTGTTGCGCGGGCATCCCCTGCTTCTCGCTTCGCTCGCCGCGCCCTGTTGTCTGACTTTTTGGGCTTCGCGAAAGGGGCGTGGTGTCTCAAATTGACTCGCCCTTGAAATTGATATAGATTAAGCGCGTTCGTGCGGATTTTTCCGCAAGGTGTGTTCGCGTTTGGCGAAGCGAGATTTCGAGGTTATCGATTCAACGCTTCAGCGAGCGCTGACATAAGTTGAAATCTAGTCTAGCTCTAGGGGCAGAATGACAATGCAAAAGATACGCGATATGCGCTCCGCGTTGTGGCTGGTAATGGTGGGTTCGCTCATCGTCGCTGCCATGACCGTGGTAGCATGCGGTGGCACCGAGACGGTCGTCGAGACCGTTGTGGTTGAGCGGGAGGTCGTCCGAGAGGTCGAGGTTCCTGTTGAGGTCGAGAAAGAGGTCCTCGTCCAAGGCGAGACGGTGATCCAGACTGTCGTCGTCGAGAGAGAGGTTGAGATCGCCGGCGAGACGGTGATTCAGACCGTCGTCGTCGAGAGAGAGGTCCAGGTCGCCGGCGAGACGGTGGTCCAGACCGTCGTCGTCGAGAAAGAGGTTGAGGTCGTCAAAGAGGTCGAAGTAGAGAAGGAAGTAATTAAGGAAGTTGAAAAGGAAGTCGTCAGGGAAGTTCAAGTTACTCCAACTCCGCGACCGCGAGGCCCGATCGAGCGTGAAGACACGTTCGTGATCACTGGTTTCGGACCGGGCGCGACTGAGTGGCGCGACCCTGACAACATGAACCCCTACTCCCTCGGTGGTCTAGGCCGAGTTCGTGGCATCCTCAACAAGACGATCTACGAGTTCCTGTATCTGTACAACCACAACGAAGGCGCAGTGATTCCGTGGCTCGCGGAGAGCAGCGAGGTCGATGATGACTTCATGGGTGTGAACGTTACTTTGCGTGACGGCATCGAGTGGTCGGACGGCATGCCGTTCACCTCAGAAGACGTGAAGTTCACGATAGAGCTTCTGATGGCGAATCCGGACATGGTGTTCGCGGGCGACATCCAAGAGTGGGTGAAAGATGTTGAGATCATTGACGATCGCAACTTCCGGATCAACTACAACAAGCCGAACGCTCGGTTCTTCTACTTCTATTTCCAGGAGAACTCTGAGATTCACCTTCCGATCCTGCCGAAGCACATCTGGGAGGGGCAAGACCCGCTCGAGTTCCCGAACTTCGATCTTGACAAGGGTTGGCCGGTTGGAACTGGTCCGTTCGTTGCGACTCGAGCCGACAGCCAAGGTCAGATCTTTGACAGGAATGACAACTGGTGGGCAGCGAAGGTTGGCTTCAAAGAGCTACCGGAGCCGCTCCGCGTTGCTTACATCCCGCCGGGGTCTGCTGACACGATGGTCGCTCGCATGATTAACAACGAGTTCGACACTGGCTCGATCATGCAGCCGGGTGTGTTCGTGACGGCGCACAACCGCAACAAGAACATCATCTCTTGGGACACGGACGGTCCGTCTTACGGCGCTGCCGACGCTTGCATGTACACGCTCGGCGTTAACACGCAGTACGGTCCGATGTCAGATGTCAACGCCCGACGCGCAGTGCAAGCTGCGGTCGATCGCGATCAGCTGGTTGCGCTGGCGTATGAGAACTCAACGGTTACACGCGCGGTTCCGTACTCGACGTATGGTGGTTTGAAGGCCTACGAGGATGCGCAGGCTGACATCATCGCCAAGTATGACTGGGAAAGTCAGGGTCAAGCTGAGGTTGAGTCGTACATGGCGGCGGCAGGCTACACGATGGGCGGCAACGGATACTGGGAGAAGGACGGCGAGGAACTCGCCATGGACCTGCACGTTCCCGGTTGGTTGAAGCCGATGGGTCCGGTCGTCGAGAAGCAGATGCAAGACGCTGGTTTCGACGTTACTTTCGTGCTCCACGATCCTGACACGGCTCCGCTCTGGGCCGAGGTCCGGACCGGTTTGGCTGACATGTGGATTCTCGTCCACTGCGGTAGCTCACGCGAGCCGCATGGCACGATGCAGCACTACCACAGCAAGTTCAGCTCGCCGACGCTAGGCGAACAGAACTCTTACATCTGGGCGAACAGCCAGTACAACAACCCTGAATTCGACGCCATCATCGACGAGATGGACTCGGTTCTTCCTTCGACGGACGACCCGCAGTACATGGATCTTGCGAACCGGGCGTTGGACATCTTCTTGGACGACGTGATCGAGATCACGCTTGCTGAGGAGCGGCACGTTGTTACGTTCAACAACACCTACTGGCGCGGATTTGCGACGAACAGCAACCCGTACGTCGCGCCGTACAGCTTGTGGGCTGGCTTCTTGCTTGAGATCTTGAACGTCTCGAAGGCGCAGTAGTAGAGCGTTTGAACCGCTGATAGCGCAGATTTGGGGGACGGGCTGTGACGCCCTCCCCCAATCTCCGGGCAAACCTCGCTCGTTGCGCTCGCGCCCCTTTCGTCTCACGAAAGGGGCGTATTGTTTAAGGTATGATTCGGGGCGATGTCTATGAACGAAGCGATACTTGTAGACCGTTCGGATTCAATTGCGACGATTACGTTCAATCGGCCGGATCAGCGTAATGCGGTCTCGTATGAGATGTGGCAGAGCTTGGGAAGGATTTTGGGTGAGTTGGAGGATGACACGCAGGTTAGGTGCGTCATTTTCCGAGGTGCAGGTGGTGAAGCGTTTTCGGCGGGTGCGGACATCAAGGATTTTGATGAGCATCGGTACGATTCGGTGTCAGCGGCGCGGTACGCTAAAGCGTTCGAGTCGGCTCTGGATCGGGTTGAACGGTTGCGCTGCCCTACTATTTCTGCGATCCAAGGATTCTGTGTTGGGGGCGGTTTGGAGCTTGCGGCGGCTACGGATATTCGGATCTCGACGAAGGGTTCTAGATTTGGGGTGCCGGTCAATCGGTTGGGGTTGACGGCAGGTTGGGACGAGTTGCGTCGGATGATTGCGGTCGCAGGGTTACCGGCGGTTAAGTATCTGGTGCTGTCGGGTCGCATAATCGACATTGATGATGCGGTGAGATTCGGTTTGGTTACCGCGGTGGTTGCAGATGAGGATTTCGACGCTGAAGTCGAAAAACTCGCGTCTCAGATCGCGAGCGGTGCTCCCCTAGCCGCGCGTGATCACAAGATCATGCTGGGTAGGTTGTCAGTCAATCCTGACACTGAGAAGTTGAGCGAAGAGGATTTCAACTTGCAGTTCCGGGTGTTTGATTCGGCTGATTTTCGAGAGGGTGTCAGAGCGTTCAAGGAGAAGCGGAGGCCGGTGTTTCGGGGGGAGTGAAGAGGGCGCGATTCAAGTGATAGCCAATCGGTTACCATAGGTAACAATCCGCAATGCGTTGATCTGAGGACTTAGGATGAACACGACACGAACACGCGAGCAGATCGAAGAAACTTCGCGCCGTGGAATGGAATTCTACGAAGAACGCATCAAGCCTTTTCTAATCAAAGACGACGACGGGATTTTCATAGCGATTGACGTAAAGACGGGCGAGTATGAAATCGGTGACAACGAAGATGTGGGGTTGGTACTCAAGGAGAGAGCGCCTGATTCGGACATCTTCATGCTGGTTCACCCGCGCATTTGGGTGCACTCATTTGGCGGCGGTGGTCGAGCTGACCAGGAGAAGTGTTGAAGATCGGTAGCGTTCGTCTGTTGAATGGTTTCTTTAATCCGCAAGTGGGTTTGGACGTTTTCGGGCCCGACGGGGAAGCGGAGAGTTTCACCGCGACACTTGACACTGGATTTTCAGGTTGGGTCGCCTTACCGGAAAGTGCTGTTAACAGGTTGTCGCTGCCGTACCTGTGGACCGATAAGATCACTTTGGCGGACGCGAGTGAGATCGATGCCGACCTGCATGTGGCGCAAGTTTTCTTCGCTGATCGAGTGTTCAGAGTGTATGTCATCAGCGTTGGTGCAGCTCCGATGGTGGGTACGGGTCTGTTGCGGAACGCAGGTTTAACGCTGAACATGGTCCCGGAGGGCGACATCACGTACACGCCGATTAGCGCGTAACCTCCATCCTTACCGGCGATAAATGTCTCGGAAAAAGCCAAACAACGTAACCGCGGTACCTGCTGCTCCTTCGCAAGAAGCCGAAACTCACTTTACGCGTCGGCTTACGTTCGAGACCGACTGCTGGGATGTTCATGACGCGCTGTCTCGTGGTGCAGACGATTTTGTTCTGTTGGATGTGCGGAGTCCCGAACTGTACGAAGCTGGTCATGTGCCAGGTGCGATCAATCTTCCGCACGCGAGGATTGTGGAGCGGAACTTGACGGGTTGGGATGATAGTAAGTTGTTCGTCGTCTACTGCGCTGGTCCGCATTGCAACGGGGCGAATAAGGCGGCTGTTCGGTTGGCGAGGCTGGGAAGGCCGGTGAAGGAGATGATTGGGGGTGTGACGGGATGGTTGGATGAGGGATTCGCGTTGGCGATGGGGGTTGATGTTGGTGATGTTTGGGAGGTTGAGGGGTAAGGATTAGTTTGTCACCTACTGTTGCCAATTAGAAAGCGCGGCACAAGAGTCGTAGAATACGGTTCAGCGCAGTTAGAAAGTCAGGCGAAAAACGATGTTGAGCCCTGTTGCAGTTGAACCCAGAGAAGGGTTCCGCATATGGATACGCTATGAAGATGGTGTCGATGGGGAGGTTGATTTGTCTCATCTCGTCGGCAAGGACATGTTCAAAGCTTGGGAGGATCGTGATTTCTTTGAAAGCGTTCACATTGCCGATCGGGCTGTGATGTGGGGAGAAGAGATCGACTTGTGCCCGGACGCCCTGTATATGCGGCTGACTGGGGTGAGTTTGGAAGAATATCGAGAAATTTCAAAGCTTCAAGCGACCAATGCCTGAACTCTGTCGATTTCGCGGTATACGGATCATAATTCGGTTTGACGATCATCGTCCGCCGCATATTCATGCAAAGCATGGCGACTCCGAAGCAAGTGTTGAGATTGAAACGCTTGAAGTTTCAGATGGTGAGTTGCCTGTTCGTATAGAGCAATGAGTTATCGCGTTCGTTCGATCCCGTCAACGCGAACTTCAAAATGCTTGGGATTTGATAGAACAAGGGCAAAACCCCGGGAAGATAGCGCCGTTGGATTGAGGTCTATTGGCATTCATTCGGTGGTTTCCAACGACGGCTCCAGATCCTCTTTCTTCCGACGATCTAGCAGTTTCGCGATCACGAACAGTGGGACGCCCATGAACGCGGCGACTATCGATATGAAAATGAGGTTGATCGGAGGTGGGAAGATCGGATCGATGACTTCGCCAGACGAAATTTGCTGGAAGCTGACCACACAATGACCGAGCCCGATGAGCGGCAACCCCAGTGCAGCGAACATGCCGATTCTCAACGCCTTGGCCGCCGCCTTTCTCTTGCTCGACCCGACGCGCGCCGCGTATATCGTCACGGCGATCAGGGTCAGGACCATAACGCCGGCGATGTAGACATCCCCCCACACGCCCAAGTCTCTAGGGTCCCAGCCACCGTCTTCGTAGGTTAGATAGGACGCGTTGCAACCCATGATCAACGCTGCGGGGACGCTTGCGATCCCTACCACGATCAATTTGAACTGCACGTGTCTCTGCCTCTTTGGTTTGCGCTTGATTGCGTTAGCTGGAACGCTCCGCAGTTCTAGCAATCGAAGGTCACGAGGAAATGGTATCAGGCTACGTGATGTCGCTTTTGCAGTTGGGAACCCTATTGGGTATCGGGCTACGATGACAGCAATTGCTGAATGTTCCCACGCCCTAGTCCGGTTCCCTACAGCCCATATTCGTCTAGTTTTCGGCGGAGGAATGCTGCTGCCAAGGGTACCGCGGTGGGTTCGTCGAGTTCGTCTTGTCCTTCGAAGACTACGGACATCCAGCCGTTGAAACCTACGGTTTTGATGATCTTCATAATGCGGTCGTAGTCGAGCCAGGCTTCGGAGCCGGAGGCGATGCGGTAGATTTTGGCTCGGACGTGTACTGCCTTGGGGGCTGATGCTTCGATGGAGCCGTAGAAGTTGTGTTCGACGTCTTCGACGCCGCGCTCCCCTAGTGATGCGCCGGGTGAGCCGCGGTATTGTCCGGTGTCGAGGATGTGGGAGTAGTAGGGGTTGTCGACTTCGTCAAGGATTTTGAGAACCTGTTCGCCAGTGGCGGGGGCACAGCCGTGGTTGTGGTTGTGGAGTCCAACGACGACGCCTTTGGATGCGCCGTATTCGGCGACTTCTTTAGTTGCGGAGACTATGCGCGGCCAGACTGAATCTTCGGTCTCGCCTTCTGGCACCCATCCGCCAAATGATCTGACCATTTGTATGCCCATCGTGTCGGCGACATCAATCCAATGCTTCATGTTTTCGATCTGTGCACGCTGTTCGTCGCCGGTCATGCCGAAGTTGTTGGATACGCCGATGTAGCAGATGTGGAGTCCGGCGCGGAGGGTCGCCATTCGGGCTTCTTCGAGGTAGTCTGGTTCGGTGGATGCGAAGTGAGCGAAGTGGATGTCGATGCCATCAAGTCGATACTCTTTGGCTTTGTCGATCATTCCGAAAAGGTCGATATCGCCAGAGTTGAACGTATCGCGGTAGCAAAGCGATTGTAGGCTGAGTTTGATCATTGGGCTCGGTTCTCCATAGTGTGAGAGCGGTGTTGAAGTTTCACATGTGCAAGATTAGCACTTGTGGCGTTTGAACTGTGGTTGGTGTGATTTGAACTATGATTGCGATGATTTTTCGTGATGGGCTGGAATTTTGCGTTGGTGGGTTCTTTACCCAATCCTCCCCATTGATTCTCAAGGGGGAATGAGGAATATAAGGGGGGACGCGTGTTTGTGTGTATGAACCCCCTGCAAGTTACGCTGCGCTCCACTCGCGTCCCCCTTTTGCTCCGCAAAAAGGGGAGGGGTACCGCGGGAATAACGGAAGGGTATGCGGTATCATCACGTTCAATCGGAATTGAATTGACGCATGTAGCGAACGGAGCGTCTCATCATGTCACACCACTCAAACGGTCATTCAGCGGTTGTGCCTTCGAAGGCACCGGACACAATCAAACGAATGTCGGACGCGGCATCTGCGTTTCTGGCTTCTCTCGGCAATGCTGAGCTCGCGAAGGCTATGTTCCCGTTCGAAGGTGATGAGCGCTACGACTGGCACTACACGCCGGTTGACCGTAATGGTCTGCTTATTTCTGAGATGAGCGGGAATCAGATCGATCTGGCGTACAAGATGATGGAGACCGGTTACAGCGCGAGCGGTTATCAGATGGCGCGTCAGATTATTAGGCTAGAGCCGCTTCTGGGCGAGTACGAGGCGATGACGAACAACGTTTCGACGTGGCAGAGATTGGAGGAGCGGTACTGGTTCAGCGTATTCGGAGAACCGGGGAGCGAAGAACCGTGGGGCTGGCGTGTGGGCGGTCATCACATCGGCATCGTTGCATCCGTTGTTGGGAACAGTGAGGTTTCGATACATCCTTTGTTTTTCGGCTCGAATCCGGCCGAAGTGAAGCATGGTGAGCATAAGGGTATGAGGACTTTGGCAGAGGAAGAGGATTGGGCGCGTTCACTGGTGACTGGGATGACGGACGATCAGAAGTCGGTCGCAATCGTCGATGCCGTTGCGCCTGCTGACATTCTCACGACAACCGTGCGCGTTGTCGATCCTGGGACGACTCCGCAAGGGATCGCGATCGCTGATCTTTACGATTCACAGCGCGAATCGGTGATCAAACTGATTCGTCATTACGTGTTCCGTGCGGCGGACGAGATGGCGATTAATTACTGGGATCAGCTGGAGCGGGAGGGTTGGGACAGCCTCCACTTCGCGTGGGCGGGTCCTTTGGAGCGTTGGCAGGGGCACTACTACAACATCAGGCATGACCGTTTTGTGATCGAGTACGACAACACGCAGAACGGTGCGAACCACATCCACTCGGTGTTGCGAGACTACAGGCACGACTTTGGAGAAGATCTGTTGGCGGCGCACTATGAGGCGGCGCATTGAAAGATAGTTACGGATAGCTCGTCATCGTAAATCGCTCTGCATGAACGAAGCATTTATCCAAGTAAGCGTCCGCCTACTCGTCGGTCTGATCTGCGCCGCCATCGGCGGTTTTTTCGGCGCGTTGGTAGTTGCGATGCTGCTTTCGAGTTCGGACTTTCCAGAATGGATCGGAAGTGTGGTCCGTCTCTCATTCGTAGCGATTTGTGCTGCGCTCGGTTCTCGCGTCGGATGGTTCGGTACGGCCGAGACACGTAGGCAATCGCTAACGTTATTGGCGTTTTGTGTAGCATCGGGGGTTCTATCTTCTTGGTTGGCGCTGGTAGTCGCGGGTGTCTTTTTTGATCACACCGATGTTTACATCCTGAACCGCGATGTGTCTGGCGCCGGGTTCTTTGGTGCGGTATTCGGTTGCAACCTGCCTTCTGCGATCTTTGCGGCGATGTTGGCTCGTCGTCGTGAGATCTGAAAAGTGGGTCGTGAATTTCAAAGAAATTTTTCGTTTTGAAAAAGAGTCGCATTGGGTACGCGCTGAATCAGGTTATGAGATAACATTTCTGCTACGCTTGCCGTTGGCTTTAACGCGACGTACTGATGTCGCGGTTTGGACAAAGTCAAGCGCCAAAACAGATAGTGGAGGGTAACCATGTTACGTACCAAGATATTCAGGTTGGCGATCGTACCGATCGCCGCAGCAATTGCGGCGATGGCGCTGTTCGCTTGCGCTGGTGAGACTGTCATTCAAACGGTTGAAGTACCGGTGGAACGTCAAGTCGAAGTGCGTGTCGTCGAGACCGTTGTGGTCGAGAAAGAGGTGCAGGTCGCGGGTGAAACCATCATTCAAGAGGTAGAAGTACCGGTTGAACGGGTGGTTGAGGTCAAAGTCGTCGAGACAGTGGTGGTTGAACGCGAGCGAGTCGTCGAGGGCAAGACCGTCGTTGAAACCGTCGTGGTCGAGCGCGAGGTTGTGAAGGAAGTTCAGAAAGAAGTTCCGGTCGAAATCGTAAAAGAGGTCGAGGTCGTCAAAGAGGTTGAGAAGGAGGTGGTTAAAGAGGTTGAGAAGGAAGTGGTAAAAGAGGTCGAAAAGGTCGTCGTTGCCACCCCGACTCCTGCTCCAGAAACATTCTACGGACTTCCCATTCCGGTGGCTGCGCCGACGATCAGTGAGCCTCCGGCTCCGCAGACGGGTGCTGACACTGTTGTGATCCGTACCGGATTGGAGCTACGAGGAAGTGGAATACCGGGTGACCCGACTGGCGGTATGTTCACCGGTTCGAGCGTCACGGAGAAGTTCTTCTTGACTGACGAAGGCGGAAACGCGGTTAACCAGATCATCACAGGCTGGGAGCTTGTTGACGACGCCGACGCAATCGGCGGGCAGGCGTTGATCTTTAATATCAAGCCCAACGTTCCGTTCCACGGTGATTTCGGAAACCTTAGCGCCGACGACGTTGTCTGGGCCTATAACAAGGGCAATCCCGGGTACAACCCCGAATCTGCAACCGACGGTGGATCCAACTGGGTAGCGTTCATCGGCAATCAGCCTTTGACCAAAATCGACAATATGACGGTTCGCGTGCCGTTGAATCAATTCGATGTGCGCTGGGACACGTTCATATTTGGTCAATCGGGACTCGGCTTGAGCATAACCAGCAAGCGTGCGTTCGACGAGAATGGCGAGGATTGGGTGCGTGAAAACGTCATCGGCACTGGCCCTTACATGGTCGAAGAGTATGCTTACGACGCGACGTTGCAGTTGAAGGCGGTTCAGAACCATCACCGGAAGACGCCAGAAGTAGAGAACATCATCTATGAGCCGATTGTAGAGGATGCAGTTGCTGAGGCCGCGCTTCGCACTGGCAGCATCGACGTAGCCCAGGTGGATCTTCGGAACTATCCGACATTGACGGCAGAAGGTTTCGAGATCATCGGAGCTGGTGCAGGATCGTTCCACACGATCTCGTTCTCTGGCAACTACTGGCAGGACACGATCTACACTCCGGATCCAGATGACGAAGAAGTGCCGATAGAGTTGCACGCGACGGTGCGGCACCACATTCCGTGGATCGGCGACCCGCGACGCGACAACTTCGGCAATCCGCCGGAAGGCTTTACGAGCATGACCCGCGCGGCGCATGTAAGGCAGGCTTTGTCCTTCGCAATCGATCGCGCTCTCATCGCCGAGGTGCTGTTCTCCAACGCGGCTTGGGTGAACTACGTGTATGGACACGACATCAACAATCCGAACTGGCAGGACAAGTGGAACGTCGAGTACAACCCTGAACTCGCTGGTCAGATGTTGGACGAAGCTGGGTATCCCAAGAACGCCAACGGTATCCGGTTCGAGATGCCGTTCTTCATCCGAATAGGAAGAGGTGACGAAGAGATCGGCACCGCTGTAGTCGGTATGTGGCGAGAGTTGGGTATCGACATGCAGGACTGGAAGGCGCAGTACCAGACGTATCGCCCGAGTCTGATTGGGCGAACTGCGACGGCGCCGTGGATCCACTCCGCTGGTGCAGAGGCACCGCAGGCGCCTTGGGACTGGCCGGTAGTCAGTAACTCTGAGTGTTCAGGTGGGCGACCTGGTTTCAACATCGGAATCGAGATCCAAGAGCTCTGCGAATGGGGCACCCAGATGAACCAGGAGCAGGACAAGGCGAAGCGCATCGAGATCCGCAACTTGATGGCTGACTTCTTGCACAAGAACAATCCGGCAATCGGGACGGTCGCAGCGCCGCAAGTCGCGTTGGTCAACCCCAAGAAGATAGCCTCTTGGGACATGCCGGGTTCTGTACGTGAAGCCGCCATGCACCACCCGGAGTTCATCGTCACCGTCAGGTGACCGGGTAACTGGAACCAAACTGAAGGCGATTAGCCAATCACTGCAGTGGCGCGACTCTTAAAGGGTCGCGCCACTGTAACTTGACTCCAGATGCTTCGCTTCCTCTCAAGACGAGTTTCCACGATGGTGATTTCGCTCATCGGCGCTACTATCGTGGTGTTTGGGTTGGCGCACGCCAAGGACGATCCGATAAACGTTTTCATCCGCGCAGAGGGTTACGCGATTGGACCGGAACAGATTGCGGCACTGCGCGCTAAGTGGGGCCTGGACAGGCCGATAATCCTCCAGTACTTGACTTGGTTGGGCAACATCGCTCGCGCCGATCTGGGACGGAGCGTTGGTACCAACCGCAAAGTGACGGACATTTTGAGGGAAAGGTGGCCGGCAACTATGCAGTTGGCGGTAGGTGCTTGGATCGTCGGCACGTTTGTCGGCATTCCTCTCGGAATTCTTTCGGCGATGCGAAGAGCCTCGATCTTGGACTATTTCCTGCGAGCGTTTGCGCTATCGGGTCAATCAGTGCCTGCGTTTTGGGTGGGAATAGTGGGCATCTGGATTTTCGCTGTGTATCTAGGGTGGTTGCCGGTACCGACTTTTTATGGAAGAACGGATGCGAGTTTCTGGGGGCAGTTCCAGTATTTCTTACTGCCGGTCTTGGTCCTCGCTTGGGGGCCGATCGCTGGGTATCTACGAATCACGCGTTCGGCGATGCTCGAGGTAATGGACTCGGAGTACATCAAGCTGGCGCGAGCAAAGGGCATGGGCTATGGACGAGTTGTTGCTAAGCATGCGTTTCGGAACGCGTTGATACAGCCGCTAACGGTGTCTGCGCTACTGCTCGCGGGATTCATGGATGGTGCTGTTCTAGTTGAAAACGTTTTCGTTTGGCCGGGAGTTGGCCAGATCGCAGTTGCAGCGGTAAATGATAACGATTTCACGTTATTGACCGGCATCGTATTGCTATTCACGATCCTTTATCTGGCGATGAGCTTCGTCTCTGATCTCCTATACGTCGTGATAGATCCTCGGATCAGGCTGGATTGATGGCTACTGCAGACACAGTCCAAGAACGAGCTCCTTCAACGATTGAATTGGTGATTCGCTCGCCACTAGTTGCTTGGGATTTCATGAGGCGTTGGCCTGTCATCCCGGCATTCGTGATCGTAGTGTTTGGACTTGCCACCATATTCACAACTCAATTCGCCACGGATGATCCGAATAAACAAAACCTGCGCGGGAGTTTTGCGCCGCCTTTTTGGTACGACGAATATTACGAAAACAACGAACGCTTAGATAGTCGATATTTTATTGGTGCCGACCAACACGGACGTGACATTTACTCGCGCTTGGTTCATGGGACACGCGTTTCGATCACGGTCGCATTCGCAGCGGCAGTCATCGGCATGACCCTCGGACTGTGGGCAGGGATCGCTTCCGGATGGTTCGGTGGGTGGTTCGACGAGATCATGACGCGCTTCGTAGATGTTTGGAACGGACTGCCGTTCTTGCTCGTAGCCTTGGTAGTTGCCATAACGATCGGCACCGGTCTCACGGTGCTTATCGGTCTATTGGTGATGGCGACGTGGGTGGGATTGGTCAGGAATATCCGCGCGGAGGTGTTGTCACTCAAAACTAGAGACTACGTGGCCGCGGCGCGGGTCGCTGGCGGTGGCGACTTCCGAATAATGTATCGCCACATCTTGCCAGGGGTAATCAACCTTCTGATGGTGTTGGCGAGTCTGCGCATTGGCGGTTTGATTCTGGCTGAGGCTTCGTTGAGTTATTTGGGCATCGGGGTGCCGTCACGCTATCCGTCTTGGGGCAACATGATCAGCGACGGACGCGAGTTCCTAGACACCGCGTGGTGGGTATCGTTCTTCCCCGGCTTTTGCATATTCTTAGTCGTGATGTCATTCAACTTTGTCGGCGATTGGGTTCGAGACAAGACTGATCCGAGGTTGCGACAGATCAGATGAGAAACTGAAACGATTGTCTCTGGATTCCGGCTTTCACCGGAATGACGGAGATTCTTAAAAGGCGGTAAACGATGTACGACATTTTGATCAAGGGTGGTCATGTTATTGACCCGAAGAACGGTGTTGATGAGAAGCGTGACGTTGGCATATCGGCGTCTTCGATTGCGGCAGTGCAGGCTGACATTCCGGAGTCGCAGGGGCGGAAGGTTGTGGATGCTTCGGACTGCTACGTTACGCCGGGTTTGATCGATCTGCACGCCCACTGCTATCTCTATGGCGGTGCGATGTTTCCAGACGAGTTGTGCTTCCCTTATGGTGTCACGACGATGGTGGATTGCGGAGGATCGGGCTGGCGGACTTTTGACCATTTCAACGAAACCGTCATCCAGAAGGCTGGTCCGCGAGTGTTCGCGCTGCTGAACATCGTCGGGCACGGCATGTGCGGGGATGGCGAACAGGACATCGAAGACATGGATGTGGAGTTGACGGCGGCGAAGATTCGTCAACGCTCAGACGTGATTGTTGGTGTGAAGGTCGCGCACTACGGCGGCGTGGGTTGGGAATCGGTGGATCGAGGAGTAGCGGCGGCGGCTGATGCCGGTGTGTTCTGTCTTATCGACCAGAATGCTCGTGCGTCCCGTCCGTTCGGCGAGATGATGCTTGAACACATGAATCCGGGCGATGGGGTTACGCACTGCTACGGGTACGGCAAGCCCATGATCGGCAACGATGGGAAGGTGAAACCGCACTACTGGGAGGCGCGTGAAAAAGGCATCATCATGGATGTCGGGCACGGCAATAACAGCTTCTCGTTCTCAATGGCGGTCCCGGCAATCGAGCAAGGGTTCCCACCCGACACGATATCGACCGACTTACATCGCATGAGCCTGCATACATCTCGTGCGACACAGACAGAGGTGATGAGCAAGTTCCTCGCCATCGGGATGTCGTTGTACGACATCGTGGAGAAGTCCACTTGGACTCCCGCGCAACAGATCGGACATCCGGAGCTTGGGACGTTGACACCGGGGGCTACGGCGGATGTGACGGTGCTGGAGTATGTGGAGCGTCCTTGCGGGTTGAGCGACAGCGGTCCTACCGGGTATCGGATCATGCCGGCACCTGGCAGATTGATCAATCAGGTGACGATCAAGGGGGGAGCGATCAGGTTCGACTACGACGGTCGGTCGAAGGAGGATTGGACGGAGACTCCGCGGACGGATTTGGATTTGCCGGGTTGATCAGGCTACAGTCTCGGAACTCCACGGCACGATAGCGGCGAGTCGTTCAGCCATTTCGTCTTCGGCGTGTTCGCGATCGTACTGCGCCTGCAATCCCATCCAGAATTCGACGCTGTTGCCGAAGAAGCGTGAGAATAGCAACGCGGTCTCGGCGGTAATTGAGCGAGTTCCAAAGACGATGGAGTGGATACGCGTGGCATCTACACCTATGGCTTTTGCGAGGGCGTACTGAGTGATACCCATGGGATCCAAGAAATCTTCACGTAGTATTTCGCCGGGGTGAATGGGCGGTAGTTTCATCTCGTTGTTCATCGTTAATGTCCCTCTCGCTCAAGCATCAGTGGTAGTCGACGATCTCAACATCGTAGGCATCGCCATCGTACCAATCGAAACATATCCGCATTTGCTCGTTTACGCGAATGCTGTACATGTCTCGGCGGTCGCCTTTCAATTTCTCCAAGCGGTTACCCGGTGGCACCCTGAGGTCGTTGATGTCTCGTGCGTTGTTGATCATCATCAACTTTCTCTGCGCTTGGCGCTGTATGTGCTTGGCAAACTTCCTGACTGGACGCCGGTCCGCAACGTCGCGGGTGTCGCTATCTTTGTAACTCTGGATCACTCGTTGATAATAGTATCACACACTATTAGTGTGTCGCGCAACTATTCCGGCGATAAAATTTCATGCGAATCTGGTACTCTCTACACGCCCAAGATATCATGTCCACATGCGTTACCGTCATCTAGGAAATTCTGGTCTCGAAGTATCCGAAACGGGTCTAGGCGCCAACAGTTTCGGGGAGCCGGGGCGACGCGACTATGCAGAGTCGCGAGACATCATCCACGCCGCGATTGAGCACGGTATCAACTTCATCGACACGTCGAATGTCTACGCGCAGGGAGTGTCGGAAGAGTACATCGGCCGAGCTTTGGAGGGACATCGACATGAGATGCTGATCGGCACAAAGTTCGGTTCGATGCGGAATTACGGTCCGAACAGTTTCGGCGGCGGTAGAAAGTTCGTGATGGATTCTGTCGAGGGAAGTTTGAAGCGGTTGCGTACCGACTACATCGACCTCTACATGATCCATCGTCCAGACCCGCGCCTGCCGATAGAAGAGACTCTGAGGGCTATGGATGACATTGTGCGGCAGGGTAAGGCGCTCTACATCGGTGTCTGCAACTTTGAGGCATGGCGGATGGTCGATGCGGTTTGGACGAGTAAGCACGGTGGAATGAGTCCAATCATCTCATCGCAGTTCGAGTATTCGATGCTGCACCGAGGCGCAGAGGCTGAGATGTTGCCAGCATGTCGCAAGCACGGGGTTGGGGTTATGCCCTATCTTCCGTTGGCGGCGGGATTTTTGACGGGTAAGGTGGATGTGTCAGGTGTAGCACCGGAGGGAAGTCGGTTGGCATTGGATGCCGGTCAATCGGAACGGTGGATCACCGACAGCAATATGCAGACAATCTCGGCATTGCAGGATTGGGCAAGAGAGCGCGGTAAGACTTTGGTTGATCTAGCGTTCGCGTGGCTGCTTGCCGATCCGATAGTGGGGACGGTGATAGCAGGTGCGAGTTCACCAGAGCAGATCGCGCAGAATTCGGCAGCTTCTAATTGGCAGCTGACTGAGGAGGAGCGGGACGAGGTTACGACGATTTTGGATGCACGTCCAATTGATGAAATACGGACGTACTACTCGGTAGCGGGGTATTTTGGCGAGCAGGTTGAGGTGGTTAGGGATTGATCGTGCAATCACCCTAACAGGGATTGTACGAATAATCCGGCTACTGAAATAGCCAAGATGGCAACCGCGATAACCAAGCTGGCTAGCCAACGCGTCATTCGGTTCTCTAGTTGATAGAGGTCGGCTTTGGTTGCAAGATGTTCGTAGCCACCCTCTATACGGCTCAGACGTTCTTCGTTACTTGCCACGTATTTTTCTCTCAATAATCGTTTTCCCATGTTGGGTTGTAACAGAACGTATTTTGAAATGCAAGTACTAATTTATGGGAGATGTGAAGACGGGTTGCGTCCAGGCGCGGGTGCCGCCGGAGGAGCGGACGGTGGCGCGGATGTAGCCTTCATCGCCTTTGATTTGGTAGGAGGCGGTGCGGCCTTCGACTTCGTCAAGAGTTTCGCCGTCGATGCCGGAGAACGTGGTGACGTAGATCATGGAGCGGTCGGGTTCGATTTCTAGTTCGATGGATTCTTCGGTGATGTTGAGGTCGGTTAGGGTGATGCCGTTTGATGAGTAGAAGTTTCCGGTGGCTAGGCCTTCTACGATGGCGTCGACGGTTAGTTCGGGGGCGTTTACGACGACCCATCCCCTGCCTGGGTTGGATGCGTCGGGTGTGTAGTCGTGGTAGTTGTGGGAGTCGTCGGTTGCGGTTCCGAAGATGACGCGGCCGGCGGATAGGACAAGATCCCACATCTCTTCGACGCTGGGCTTCCCGGGTGCACCATACCCGTTGACAGCAGGATGGGCGTTATGGATCTCCATAAGGCTTGCGCCTTCGACCTGTTTGATGTGCTCGTGGTTGAATGCCCATTCGAAGTTGGGATGGTTGAGCTGTGCGATGCCACCAGCGTTGATGATGGCGTTGACGTTGGCTTGGAGCGTTGCGACTACATCGTCAAGGTCGGTTGGTTCGACAACGTGCCGGATGCCGATGGCGTTGAGGTGAATCGGAATGGTGCCACCGAAGATACGGGAGGAGACCTCTTCACCGGGGATCATTAGTGGGCCATTCTCGATCTCGTGTTCGAGGATAGTGCGATGGTTGTGATCGCTGAGGACTAGGAAGTCGTAGCCGTGATCACGATACCAGCGGGTGACGAAGTCAGGATCGGCATCGCCGTCGGACTCCGTGGTGTGAGTGTGGATGTTGCCTTTGTACCAGTTGGATTGGGTCATGGTTGTGGCCTTTTGGTTGGGGGTTCTGCGAAACTCGACGGGGCGTGAACCCCTGCGTCTCCCTTTTGCTACGCAAAAAGGGGAGGAGTCTGTTTAGTCGTAGACGGTTTTGCCGACAGTGTGTTTGTTGATGAAGTCCCAGTCGTGGGTTACGCCCATTCCGGGGCCTTCGGGGACTTGGACTTCACCGTTTTCATCGATGGCATCAATCATGTCGCTGTAGCCATCGAGGTAGACGGGTGGGTACGACGGCTGTAGTTTGGGGTGGACTAGTCCGAGTTCGTAGTAGTTGGAGTTTCGCATTGCTGCCATTGTTTGTCTTCGGCTGGGACCGGGACTGTGTGGCTCAACGTCCAACCCGAGTCCTTCGGCGGCGTGTGCGATCTTCATGATGCCGGTAATGCCTCCGTCGTAGTCGTGATCGATGCGTACGAAGTCGGTGCCGTCTGCGAGGATGAAATCGACGTGTTTTTCAAGGCCTCTGACGTGTTCCAACTGCAATAGAGGAACTCGTATCAGCTCTCGCAGCTTGCGGTGTGCGAAGGCTGACTCGCCACCATCTTTGAAAACGTCTTCCCACCAGTAGTAGTTGTATGCTTCGCAGGCTCTGCCGATTTTGAGAGCGTCGCCAAACGTCTCGATTGCACAAAACGGGTCTAGCATTAGGTCCATCTTGTCGCCGACGCGTTCTCCAACGGTTTCAACCAGTCGGACGTGCTCTTCGATTGGCGCCGTCTGCCAAGGATGGATCTTGAAGCCTTTGTAACCCATCTCTAGACATTGCTCGGCGAAATCTGCATATGCTTCCGGGCTGTTCAACCCGCCGGGATAGCGATCACCGATGTATGTGGATGCGTAAGCGGGGAATGATTTGCGGTGTTCACCTAGCAGTCTGTAAACAGGCTGTTCCAACAACTTGCCGGCGAGGTCCCAAAGTGCCATATCGACCTGCGACATTCCCATTCGGGCGTGCTGGCGGGTCGCCTGCTTGGCTTGGTTGTAGATGCTCTCGCGTGCGAATGCGCTTGCGCCGATTACGGCGTCTGCGAACAGCCCGATTGCGGAATGTTCAGTTGCAGAACCACCAACGTATTCACCGCTAACGCCGGCGTCGGTGTGTATGACGACCATTCGAGCTGTCGAGTGCAAGCGATTGCCGGGCATGTATCCGGGGAGTACGATCGGATGAGGACTTCCCATGTTCTCGACGAAGTACTCGAACTCGATGACTTCCATTTTGGTGATTTTGGTGTCTGACATGTGGATGCTTTCTGCTGGTTTCCCGCTTACGCGGGAATGACGGTATTCGTGGGGATGACGGTTGGATTAGGTGCTGAGGATGCCGGTGATTTCACCCGTCTCGTCGTTCAGGTCGATGTCCCATGCGTTGGGGTTAGAGGGTAAGCCAGGCAATGTGATGATGTTGCCGGCTAGAGTTACGATCTGCTTAGCTCCGGCGAGAACGCGAAGTTCACGGATGGGTATCGTGTGTCCCGTTGGGACATTTAGGAGACGCGGGTTCGCGGATACGGACAGGTGGGTTTTTGCCATACAAATGGGGAAGTCCCAGCCATTCGCCTCGAAGCGACGCGCCGTAGTTCTAGTCAGCGGGCCCCAGTCGACTCCGTCGGCATTGAAGAGTTTATCTGATATGCGTTCGACCTTCTCAGCGATAGATAGGTCGTCTTCATATAGTAGATTCACATCTGCGTCGCCAGAGTGAGCGGCATCCCAAACCGCTTCTGCGAGTTCGGTCATGCCATCGCCGCCTTCTGCGAATCCTCGCGCTTCTGCTACTCCGACGGCGCCGGCTTCAAGTGCTACGGATTTTGCCGCGGCGACCTCTTCGGCGGTGTCAGATGGGAACTTGTTGATGGCGACTACGGGCGGTAATCCGTACATCTTTACGATACGGATCGCATTAGCGAGGTTTTGCGCGCCGGTTTTTACGGCATCGACATTTGAGGATTCTAGATCGTCGCGTTTGACTCCGCCGTGCCATTTCAGACCACGGATCGTTGCAACAACGACGGCGGCTGAGGGTTCAGGTCCGCCTTGGCGAACCTTGATGTCCATGAACTTCTGGAAACCGAGGTCGGCTCCGAATCCGGCCTCTGTGACCGTGATGTCGGCAGTGTTTATAGCGAGGATGTCGGCGAGGATAGAGGAGCATCCATGGGCGATGTTTCCGAATGGGCCCATGTGTACGATTGCGGGTTGGCCTTCAAGAGTTTGCGCCAAGTTGGGTTTAACCGCGTCGCGCAACAGCGCCATCATCGATCCGATGCCACCGATCTGGCGTGCGGTAACTGGATTGCGATCTGTGGTCCATCCGACTACGATGTTTCCAATGCGTTCTCTTAGGTCGGAGTAGCCGTTCGTGAGCGCCAGTATCGCCATGATCTCGGAGGCTGCGTTGATGTCGAATCCTGCTTCTCGCATCGGTGCGTTCAGACGCCCTCCGACACCGGTCACGACTTGACGTAGTGCGCGGTCTTCTGCGTCGGTAACTCTGCGCCAAGTTACGCCGTCTGGTTGCAAACCGGGGATTGCGCCTCGGTAGACGGCGTTGTCGGTCATGGCCGCTAGAAGGTTATGAGCGGACTCCATGGCGTGGAAGTCGCCAGTGAAGTGTAAGTTGATTTCGTTCGCCGGCTGGACCGTCGACATACCGCCGCCAGTTCCACCGCCTTTGTGTCCGAATACGGGACCTAGCGAAGGCTGTCGGATTGTTAGTGCGACGTTCTTGCCGATCTTCGATAACCCTTGCGTCAACCCAACCGCGGTTGTTGATTTGCCTTCGCCTGCTGGTGTCGGTGTAATGGCGGTAACTACAACGAGTTTGCCGGGTGTTTCGCGTTTTGGAAACGACTGGAGCGGTACTTTGGCTTTGTCGTTTCCGTAGGTTTCGATGTCTGCTGGTGAGAAGCCGAGGTCTTGGGCAACGTCGTTGATTGGGCGCAATTGCATATCGTGTTGGTCCTGTCTTACTAGCTTTCGCGACTCATCGATTCGTCACGTATGATGCTCTGTTTCAACACCAAATAAGTTTAACGAACCGATGTTTGCTACCACTGATCACAGCCCTCGGCGATGCCGCTGCGTCCATTTTCCGATTCGTTGTCACCGGTCACATCACCGGAATCGATGTCAACGTAGAAAACGAGTTCATCCGGCCCCAACAGTCTGTCGGGTTGCCGCGCGTATGTAACCCTGATCCTTCCATCATCGTGTTGTTCACTGCTCGATTTGTCCCACTCGTAGTCCATCTCGATCCACTTCTCGCATGTTGCGCCGAAGAATCCCCACGTCTTATCGGACATGTATGCGAAGACGAGTCGGTGGGCGAGAACGGCGATTTCAGGTGAAACTTCGGTTTCCATTAGTACGATGTCATCCGCGACTGTCGGGGTTGATTCAGACGTATCGTTGTTGCACGCGATGAGCCCGAACCCGATGAGGAGTACGACAGATATAGCCGGCATTGATCTGAATCCGCGCATTGGCAACCACGTCTATTCAGCCGGAATAGTCAACGTCTTGAGGAATGCGATTAAGGCGTCTTGTTCGTCTTGAGGTAAGCCGATGAAGCGATTCCGTGCGCCGTTGGCCGATCCACCGTGAGCCTTGATAGCGTCCGAGATTAACGTAGCGCGTCCGTGGTGCAGGAATGGCGGCTCGGAGGCGAATCCCCACAGCCTTCGGGTCATCCATTGTTCGGTGGGTACGCCTCCTTGGATAATCTCCTCGTTATCGAGCGGGCCATCTTCACCCATGTCGTGGCGGCGTAAATCAGAGAAAACGGGTATCAGATAGTGCCCGTTCTCATCTTTTTTGAGTTCACTTGCGAACTGACTCAGGTCTATCTCTAAGACGGCATCGACGGCGTCCGGTCTCAAGTCCTTGCCGACGTTGAATTCGTTAGGCTCGGTGAAAATCAGTGATTCGAGAGGTAGCTCTGGAATGTGGCACAAGGCACATCCGATGGCCTCGAATTTCTGCTTGCCTAGCTCGACGATTTCTCGTTGATCGGGTTCTTCGGGCAATTGAGGGATCGGTGCTTGTAGGCTGACCAGGAATGCCACAAGCGCTGTAGCGTCTCCTGGGGTCATCTCGTTAACCACTCCATCACCGTCTCGATCAATGTAAGACCCTACGCGCTCGTAGTTCTCAATGCCGTGATGGTGCAACATGGCATCGTTGTTGAATTGGCGCAGGCTCCTAAAGACGCCCTTTTGACTAAATGGTCTGACGATGAGGTCGCCGTCTACACCTTCGACCTCGCTGGTGTATACGAATCCGTTAGGGTGCGCGGTGATGGCACCGAAATCGATTCCTTTTGCGCTGATCTCTCGTCGCACCGGCCAGCCTGACTTTTTGGCTTCGGCGATTATCGCTTCCTCTTGAGCAAGTAGCTCACGAGTCATCTCGCGTGCCAAAAGTTCGACGAACCCGGCTCCGAACATACCGACTGTGTTGCGTTCGTTGCCCACGTTCTGCAGGGTCAGAGGATCCTCATCCTCCTGCTCGTACTGCAGTCGATTTTCCAACTCGTTTCGGAAATCAAACTCCATCTGATCTTCGAAATCGACAAATTCGAATCGCTGCCCGAGTACGAAGACGTTTGCGACATTATCGCCCCCGCCGCCGATGAAGGGGGTGTTGTGACATCCGCTACAGGAGTTGGCGTCGGGGCCTGAAATTCGATTAAAGCTGTCGATGCCGTCGCGACGCTGTCTGAATCTATCATCTCCGGTTCGCGTCGGACGACCTGCACCGTCGAGTTTATTGAACGATGCTGTGAATAGCGTCTGTCCATGCTGTATCAAGTCTTCAAGCGTGTATTTGCCCTGCTCGATACCAGATTGGCTAAAGTGAATTTGAACAGCGGGCGCATCGCCGATCCACTCCTTGCCGACGTACTGGCACTCGAATCGGACATTTTCGAGGGCTTCGTATCCCTCGACGTGCTGATCCATGTGCTCGTAGGTGTCGAGATAGTTGAGGACCTGCAATGTGGGATAGTCGTAGTATCCGCTTGCGAGGATGTCTTTGAGCGCTAGTACGAATCGTTCGGTCGCGTCTACAAGCTCCCCACGTACCGGGCCTAGCTCTTTTTCGAGGAGTTCGATCTGCGCTTCGATATCTTCGACAGAAAGTTGCTCGAGGAGCATGCCTTCGCTGATGCCGTCAACGCGATTGCATACTTTTTCTTCGTAGTCAGTATTGTCTTCCAAGGCGTAAGAAGCGCAAGCGATTCCCCACATCAACGCAAAGACGAGTAGAAACGCTACGACGATCTTTGCAGTTTGACGATGCGATCTTGGCTCAGATACCGGCTTCGCGGTCGATCTCAGATTGATATTCGGCAATAGAACCGTCCATGATGTCGGCGAGGGATACTGGCTTTCCGGAGATGCCAGACTCTAGTATTCCGTAGGAAACTGCTAAGGCTTTCATCCCGACTTCGGCATCGACCTCGACACTTCTATTGTTTGATTCTATTGCGGATGCCAACTCCGCCATTTCAATCGCCACCAAGATGCGGTCTATGGCTTCGAATCCGACATCGTATGCGCCCATGCGGGAGTTGCCACCGAAGAATTTGGCGGTAACATCATCAAGTTCCCAATCCGGCACCAAATCGAGCATCTGCTGCTCGCTGAGCGGTTCTTGCGTCGATTCGACGAAAACGCTCGGCGGTATGCCAGTGCGCGTCGGTGGCATCTGCAACGTGCCCGCGCTTCCATGGATGGTGTTGATGCCGGCACCATATCCGATTGATGCATTGGTGATCGTGAGTTGTCCAATCGCGCCGGACGCGAAGTTAAGGACGCTGATTGCCGTATCTTCTTGATCGATTTCTACGGTTTCTTGGTTAGCGAAGGCATCCTCGACGCGATGTGAATAGAACTGAGCGATCTGTCCGCTCATACCTTCACGTATTCGGACGGGAGCGAAAATTCCGGTGCTTGCGCTGATCGATTCGATGTCACCCAAGAAGTAGATGAGCAAGTCGGCTTCATGTACACCCTGCTCGATGATGACACTCCCGGCACGCGATTTCAGTGCGCGCCAACCGGTGTCATGCATGAGCGCGGAACCGCCGCCAAGCGACAACTTCATCGCGAATCCGGGTTCGCCAATCGCGCCTGCGTCCAGGAGTGCCTTGGCTAGACGATTCATCGGGTCGCGACGATACTGCTCACCAATCGATAGGATCAGACCTTTTGCATCCGCGGCGTCGCGCATCAAACGGCACGCCTTCATCGTCAGTGCCATCGGCTTCTCAGTGAGGATATGAACACCTGCGTCAAAGGCTTGCAACGCGAAGACATGGTGCATCCGCGTATCGGTAACGATGTCCACCGCGTCGACTCCGGACGCGAGCATTGATTCGTAATCGGTGAATACCTGTGGACGATTACCGGTCGCATCTTCAACCGCCGAAGCTACGCCGTTTGCCGCTTCCTCGTGTCGATCACACACAGCCGACAAAGTGAATGAATCGAAGTGTTTTCGCAGTTCGATGTAACCGTGGGCATGACGCATCCCCATGCCACCACAACCGACCAATCCTAGGTTGAGACTCAATGTGTGTTTCCTTTCAGAGACATCTGGCGTTTTGCGTCGGTGCCCTTTGTCCTCCGTATCGGGGTACGGGGCGGGTGCCGGACATTTCCCCACTAACGGGTGAAGCCTTAAGGCGCTATCTTAGGGCAACCGATCCGTCGTCGCGGAGGGGGTGGGCAATCGGGCCGTATTCGTATGGATGTTTGGCTATACCTTCTTCATCGAGCTCTACGCCGATGCCCGGCACCTCGGGTATCTGCAACCAACCGGATTCCAACTTGATGATCTGCTTGACCACATCAGTGTATGGCGGATTCTCCTCGTAGACGTGTTCCTGCACCTCGTAGTTGGGTACGCAAGCACCGAGTTGAACGTGTGCGGCGGTCGCTACAGGGCCCGAAGGGACTGCGTGTGGGATGATGCCTTGGTGGTGCGATTCTGCAATTGCGCAGATCTTCTTGCAGTGCGTGAATCCGCCAGCGACACCGATGTCGGGTCTGACATGATGCACTCCCGCGGACTCTATGTATTCTCGAAACTCCCAGATAGTGAGGTTGCGTTCGCCTGCCGCCATTGGGATGCGAGTCTTTTCCGAAACTTCTCCGAAAGACAATATGGAATCTGGTGCGACCGGGTCTTCGAAGAAGTATGGTCTGAACTTCTCGATCTCTTGCGCTAGCACAATCGCTTCGCCGGGGATCATGTTGCGATGAATTTCAACGCCGACATCCATGTCCCATCCGACGGCTTCTCGGACGGCTGCCATGCGGTCTACGAGGTCTTGGATGCGTTCACTGTGGCGCATAGGCGCGTGATCATGCTGGTATAGCAAGCACTTGACGGCGGTGAATCCGTCTGCTTTGGCAGCCGCGGCGGCATTTGCTACTTCTTCAAGCGTTCCGGTCGGAAGCACGAGCATCGCACGAACAGCATCTCGCGCCTTGCCGCCCATCAACTGCCAGACCGGGGCTTCGAAATACTTGCCTTTGATGTCCCACAATGCTTGATCGATGGCGCTGATGCCGCCACCGATCGCGCCGCCGCGCATCGACTTTGCTCGGTACATGTAGTTCCAGTGGTGCTCGTTACGTAGCGGATCCTGTCCGATCAGGTACGGCTCGAATGATAATGCGACATCTCTGGAGGCTCCTGGCCATCCGAAGAAGGTCGACTCGCCGACTCCTTGGATTCCGTTGTCGGTGGTGATGCGTACCATCATCCAGTTGACTGCGACGAATGTTTCTAGTTTTTCGATTTTCATGTTTTGGTTTTGGATGTTGTTGGTTTCTGCGGCAATTATATGAACCTGATATACGCTAATTGGGTTGTGAACGTTCAAGGTATCTCCGTTCGTAAGAGCCGGGGCGAAAGGCTCTTTCTGATCATCGCTTCATTGAGCGCGTTGCTCTCTGTGACAGTGATCTGTGCCGCCCCGCTCTATTTCGACGCGGTTGAGCGGCTCGGATTGCGTCGCACCCTTGAACGATTTGAACTTTCGCAGATGGGTGTGTGGATGCATGTGGATGATATGACGTTCAATTCGGCAACGATCAAATCCACGTCTGAAACCGCCAATCGGGTCGGGGAAAATCTCGGCGATACGGTACGCACCACATCAACGTTCGTTCGCTCCGGGAATCTGAATCTCAATCAGATCAACGATCGTTTCGCGCCGCCCGGATCGATACTCGTTTATCAGTCGGTGCAAGGGGATGCGGCGCCGATTTCTCTTGTAGCAGGAGCGTTTCCGTCTGAAACCGTTGCGAACGGTCAACTTGAAGTCGCCCTTCTCGAAAGCGTAGCCGACGAATACGGCATCAACGTTGGCGACGTATTGCGGCTTACGGTTCCACCAACGACTATCGTGCATACCACTCCGATAGTGTCGGGCATTTTCCGCATCGACGATCCTAATCAGGAAGCATGGCAAGGACTCTCGCGCACTCTGTTCGATCCTGAGCAAGGGCCTACTGGTGGTAGACCTGCGATCATCGCCTACACATCCAACGGCATGATGGAACGCGTCGCCAATCGAGGCATCTCGGACATCGGTCAAGTGTGGATCATTTTCTACATCGACAGGGAAGAATTGACGCGTATCGGTGCCAGTGAGTACCTTGAATCCGTCAGCCGTTTCCGGGCTGATGCGGCAAAGCTGTTGCCATCGTCCTCCTCATTCTCAGGGATTGAATCGGCGTTGAGGACGTTGCAACGTCAACTGACCTTCACCAATACGACAACGATCATCAGTGGGGCGTTATTCGCTGCGTTTGCGGTATTTGTGTTAGCCCTGAATGCAAGCGTGATAGCCAGAAGATGGCTGGCTGAGGAATCGACTCTCAAGGCGAGGGGCGCCAACCGCAACCAGCTTCTCACCGCGATCGCGTTCTATCTAAGCGTATTGTTCGTGATACCGTCGATAATCGGACCGTTCATTGCATCGGCAATCGTGCCGCTGTTGGGTCTTTTGGGATCGTTCCACGACTTGACGGATGGACAACTGTTCCCGTATCGACTTCTACCGGAGCAGTTCATCTGGTCTGGGGTGCTCGGATTGATCCTGTTTGTGCTCTACTCAGTGCCAGTTTTTCTCGCTCGTCCAGGTCCTATAGTTCGCCATTTGACGCGGGGGCGCGACTCGCGATCGCCTTGGTTTTGGCGTGCGAATCTCGACATCGGAATTGTGATTGCCGCCGTCGCGGTGATCTTTGAGTTAAATGGTCGTGGGACTCTGTTCGTGCAACGCGACGATGGTTTGACAGACCTCAGCATGTTGGCAACATCATTGCCGATCGTCGCGGCAGTAGCAGCTTCACTCGTGGCTTTGAGGCTGTTCCGCTTCGCTGGTGTCGTCTTTGAGAGACTTGCTCGGGTCAATATCTATTCGATGTTTGCACTCGCGCTGAAGGTCTTTTCGCGTTCCACAATGAGCCATGCGGTGTTGATGCTACTGGCAGCAGGCAGCATGATCGTAGTGATCAATGCCACTGGATTGTCTGCCACTCTAGAAAAGAACACTGGTGACCGCATCCACTTCGCAACTGCATCGGACATGCGTATCTCAGGGATCGATGCTTTCAAGACGACGAAGAATGAGATTGTTAAAGCGATCGCGTCGTTGGAGTGGGTAACCCGGCACACTTGGGGTGCGCGCACTGAAGCCATGACAGGATCTTCGGAATCCGCTTCATCTTTCACGCTGCTCTCGGTGCGTCCAGATGAGTTCAAAGATGTATCAGAATTCCGTTCGGATTTCGCCGACGAACCACTATCGCAGCTAATGAACGAGATTACCGGATACGTCCGTTCGGATTCGTTGCCTCTACCCGCCAACGTCGCAGAGCTCGAAGCGGTGATCAAGTTGAAGCGGACCAGCAGGGGACGCATCGACATTTGGGCGAGGTTGATAGATGCCATTGGCACCACACACACGATACGCATGGCCAATGAGGACGGTACTCAGTCAGGGGACGTTTGGCATCGCGTCTCTGGCAATGTGAAGCCTGAGATTCCGCGTCCTGTGAGTCTACTTGCGCTAGAGGTTTACGAACCTCCGACATCACCGATCGGCAGCGCGGCGACGTTGACCATCGACTCGATACTCGCTGTAGACGATACTGGCGCGTCAATTGTCATCTCCGATTTTGCGGACAGCAGCATGTGGCATCCCATGGCGACCTCAATTGCCGAAGATTCTCGGATACATATAACTGACGATGGCGGGGAGGACAGCGAAGACATGCGATCTCTCGAATTTGCGATGGGGCGCGGTACCGATGACGGGGTTCGCGGCATCTACCATACTGAGGACGGGCCAATATCCGTCCCGTTGCTCGTAAATCCTGAATTTCTGCATGGATCAGGACTCAGCGTTGGCGATAGTTTCTACGGTCAAGCGTACGGCCGCATCGTTCCGTTTGAAATTCGCGGCACGTTCGGGTTGTTCCCGACGATGATAGAAGAAAAACAGCCCTTCGCGGTTGCCAATGTTGATGCCCTTCTGTCGTACTTGACACCGGTCAGCGAACCATTCCTTTCGAATTCCGGTGAGTTGTTTCTCAAGGTTGATGCAGATATCGATCACCAAGAGCGTATCGCGTCAATCAAGCGGTTGGAACCGGCATTGCGCGTATCGGATAGTGCAGCATTGAAGGCAGAATCGTCCGCGCGTTTAGGTGATGCCGCAGGTTGGCGTATTGTCGGGTGGCTCATCGCCGTGTCTGTGGTTGTTATAACAGTAGTTACGGCGGTGGCCGTTACCATCCACAATCAGGATTTGAGTCGCCTCGACGCGGCACTCGTCGAATCTTTGGGTGGAAGTCGCATCGGTGTTTTTTTGGAATCATCGACCAGGATCCTTCTATCGCTATGTCTTGGGTTTGCTCTTGGGATGGTCGGCGGGATGTACGGCGTGGGCTTTATCGCCGATAGGATGACTCGCACATCGAGCGGTGAAGCAGCCTTGCCGCCCATGGTGTTGGAAGTTGACTGGTTGACTGTGCTAGCGTCGGCGATATTGTTGGTCGGGGCGGCTTTGATTCCAGTCGCGTGGGGCCTGTTGCGGCCCAAGGACACGGTGGCGGTCAGAATCAGAACATCATCAGTGGCGTGAAACACTCACTAGGTTCATCACGACGCGCGGCGGTTGCTGCGCTGCCCCGATTGGTGCTGAGACGCGCCTTTTCGGAAAAGACGTTCGTAGGTCTACGCCTTATCGGATTGACAATCGCAGTCGCGGTCTCTGCTGGCGTCTTCGTCTACCTTGACGCGCTCGGGCAGTCATCATTGTCCCAGAGCTTGTCTGGACATCGTCAACAGGATTTGAATGTTGCGGTTAGAGCTCGCAATGATTCGATCTCTCAAGATGCACATCGAATGTTGTTGACCACTGTCAATGACACTCGTTCAAAGGAACTCTCGAAAGTCTTGCACACGCCCGCTGTTGCGGCAAAGTCTGTAACGCTTGTGTTTGATCCCGATCTTGTGGTTTGGCATAATGCACGGACGTTCTTGGGTCATGTCGATAGGATTGCCGATGTTGCGAATCTGGTCGAAGGCGCGTGGCCATCGCCTGTCAGCGCGACTGAACCTATCAATGCCGCCATTTCCACAGACGACGCTCGATACCTAGGCATCGATGTGGGGCAGATCGTTCAACTGGGTTCGCCAACCTCAGAAGAAATTCAAGTAACTATCCGCGTCAGCGGCATCTACTCACGCGATGATGTGGACGCTCTTCAATGGGAAGCATTGGATACTGGTCTAGGTGTCGATAGCACAGCGTTCCGCTTTGCGCCATTTCTGGTCGACGAAACCGCGCTGATCGATGCCGTCGCCAATCACTTGCCCGACACCGAGGTTCGATATTACTGGGTTTTCGAAACCGATGTTGGCAGAATTCACTCGCGCGATGCCGAGGCGATCCTCGCTGATTTGGAAATCCAAGAAGCGGTTCTAAAGCAGGAGTTGCAGGGGTTCCAAAGGATCAGTTCACTTGATGATGCGTTGATAGAGTTTCTGACAAGTTCTGAGATATCACGCGGTTTGATGATGTCGGTAGGCGCTGTGATCGCGCTTTCATCACTGGCTTTTTCTGCGCTCGTCGCGAGTCAAGCCCGCGATATCCGATTCAGCGAGAGTGGAATGGTACGTGCGCGGGGCGCCACTGCTTCCCAAGAGATTGCGTTGATGACGGGCGAGACGTTGCTGATCGCGGCGGTCTCACTAGTGGCGGGAGTCGCAATCGCGCTGATAGGGGTATCTTTGGCAGGGCGTTTGTCGATTTTGCACGATCTTACCGGTGGTGAATTCCTACCTGCCAGTCTTTCGGTGCAGTCCGTCGCGGCGGCAGTTGCCGCATCCGTAATCGGTCTCATTGCCCTCCTGTTGCCATCATTCAGGCGTAATGCATCCACCGCCGAGGAGCTGACAAACCGGTTGGCGCGTCCTCCTAGTCGCAACGCCGTGCAACGCTACTATCTCGATGTAGTGCTGTTATGCATTGGTGTCGCGGCGCTTTGGCAATTGTCACAAGAAGACTTGTACATATCTAGCAACGCCCTCGGGGAAGGTTTCAGCAATCGACTAGCGTTAGCGATGCCTGCGGCTACAGCGGCTGGCGGTGCGATCGTGTTGCTGCGTTTCTTGCCGTTCCTGCTCGGAGGTATCGCGGAGGTTTTGGCGCGTCTGCCCTCGATGTTCAGGCTTTCTCCTGCGATTCCGTTGGCGCTCTGGTCGTTGGCGCGCAACCCTCGCTCCAGCATGGGACTTATGCTCTTGATAATGCTCGCTGCGACTATCGCCGTGTTGCTTTCGATCTTGTCACCATCGATCAATCAATACGCCGTGGATGATGCCCGTTACCGGGTTGGTGCGGACATCCGATTGTCTGGAATGATCGTTCGTAATCGAAGCAATCTTCATCGTGTGATCGATCTGATGCAATCCAAATTTGGATATGCATCAATGGCGGCGGTAGCGCGCGCGGCTGGGACCGTCTCGGCTCCGAGCGGTAACGAACCGGTAACAGCTCTCGGCATCGACACGGGTGGATTTCCTGACGCTGCTTGGTGGCGTTCAGATCTAGCCGATAAATCGCCCGACGAATTGGCTCTTCTAGTCAGATCACATGACACTGATGGGTACCGGATTCCGGCTGATGCCGAATGGCTAACTGCGTTGATAAAGCCAGACACTCAGCGAAACGACACTGGGCTGGTAGCGCGCATCCGCGATGAATCTGGGCTTTACCACTCGTTGACGATCGGGAATCTGGAACCTCGATCGGTCACGGTGGATACGCTATTCGCTTGCGAAAAGCCGGTACCGATCGAAGACGGCGAAGGATTCGAACCGCCTGATTGGTGCCGGATCGGGATTCCGTTAGCTCCGCTCCGCCGAGACACATCCGAGACTGAGCAACTGTGGCTGGAGTTCATCGGGATTTCTCGGCGGCCGATTGAAGAGGCACCGCAACCAACTACTGGATCGGTCCGCATAAAAGACGTTTCAACCGCAGACGCAGATGGCGAACTGTCTCTCTTGACGAACTTCGCCGACATCGTGAAACGACGGACGTCAGGGGCGGGATTTGGTGATTTAGGAGCGCGTATCGATCCGTACTCTGAAACTCCGAGCGATGGTGCAGTTCTTACGTGGTCGCAGCCACGTTATGGACAGTTGAAGGGTGTCCGATTGGGGACTTCCGATGACGCTCTCAGGGTTATCGGCAGCCACTGGTTCGAGGAAGAGCTAGGCCTTGAAATTGGCGGCACTACACGCCTATTCCTGGGCAACCGCAGCACAACTGTCGAGTTCGTCGCGTTCACGGATTTCTTCCCAACTTTCCCGTCCGCAACCTCCCCGTACCTGATAGCGGATCTGCGTGAGATACAGCGAATCATGTCTATCGACCAGACCAGAGGAGCAGACGCAACCAATGAACTCTGGATTTCGGCACCTGATGAGAGCGTCGAGGATCTTGCCGAGATTGAAGATCTTTTTTCGGTCAACAACCTGTCCGCGCGTCTGAAGCAACATGCAGGTTCTGAGGTGACGCGATCACGTAGCGATGCACTGACAGCCGCTGGATGGAACGGCTATCTCGGGTTCGGATTCATCGCGGTTACTACGGTTTCAATCCTTGCATTCATCGTCACGGGATGGACTACGTATCGACTGCGCCGTCTAGAATTGGCGGTCTTGAAATCGATGGGTCTCTCGATGCGTCAGATGCTGTTGATGATTGGATTGGAACAGATCGTCATAGCAGCGTTGTCGCTTGTTATAGGTGCTGGCATCGGTCTGATGCTTAGCGCCGTTCTACTGCCCTATCTAGCCGGTAAAGACGCCTCGACACTTGCCCCACCGATGGTCGCTGTAGTTGGCACACAGATGCTTGGCGTTTTGTTGGGAATCGTCGCTGTGGCGCTGATCGCGTCGGTAACGTGGATATTCCTCTGGGTTCGAAGTCAACATGCTACGACGGTGATACGGGCTGGGCAAGCGGGCGTTTAGATCCTGTTGGTGAACCATGGTTTACGGGGGATCGAACCATTTAGGTGTCGGAGTCGACCGATAAGGACACCGTCTCCACTCCGCTTGGTGGCAGGACGCCAGGCGCCAAACTCAAGGAAGTCCTGTTGTCGGGGACGGTTCTATCTGCGGTCAGCCATGGTGACGCGCCGGGGACTCGAACCCCGAACCTAGTGATTAAGAGTCACTTGCTCTGCCAATTGAGCTAGCGCGCCACCTGTGATTCTAATTTGTGGTCGAGTCGGTTCTGCCAGAACATGTCGATCATCCACAGCGCGGCTGGTGGCGATCAGGTTAACTCTGTGAAAACGGGTTACAATCGTGTGTGGACTGTCCGAAATCGAAGAACAGGGGCGTGATTTTTACATGTCGGGCGACGAAAGCTCAGATGCGTTAGACGAGACAATTGACATCCGATACAGGACGATTTTCCGGCATATCTACGGCACCAATTTTGAGTCGATGTGCGAAGGTTTCGGCAACATGTTCGACATCTTTGGTGTTGAGGCTGAACTTATAGAGTCGCGCGTCAGGTCAGCGATTCTGGAGACTTTCGGTCCAACGTTGGAAAGAGCGGCATTAGCCGATGCAACTTGGAAGGCGGTGGAAGACACCAAATCGGAGCTCCAGATACAAAATGAGATTGCGGGCTTCAATCGGGCGAGAATCGCACTGCCGCCTCAGCATCTGCTTGAACAACTGGATGCGTTGTCTCCCGGAACTGCGAAGCGTATCTCAGACCGAGTACCCGATTATCGTGACGAGACATCTAAGTTTGAGAACTCTGCGATCGCTCAGAATCAGATGTTTAAGCAGGGCGGGCAAGCGATCGGTCTCACTCTGTTGATCTTCGGACTAATGCTATCGCTCGCGTTTGCAGTTATCGGAGAGCCGATCATGAGCGCGACTAGTCTGTCTATCGCCGGAATCACGTACTTCACCAAGATCAAAATTCGAGTCTTGTCTCGCGAACTCAGAAGTAGAAATTTGGAAATGGCATCGAGGCTCTTGCGCTACGCTGCGCGATGCCAAAGCAACCACGAAGAGTAATCAATCAATGCCTTCAACGCTTCCCTCCCAAGACGACCTCCTCCAGTGGCTGCACCACGATCTCAACAACTGGGGCAGATGGGGCGATGATGATGAACGCGGCACCTTAAACCATCTCAGCAATCAGACGACTTTAGACGCGCTTTCGTTGGTCGAAGAAGGTAGGACGGTTTCATGCGCGAGAGCAGTCGGCTTTGAAGCGGCTGTTGACGTGCCACGCCCGCCACAGCACTACATGATCGGATCCGGAGATGTTTATCGTCCGGGAGAAGGTCCAGATCGCCAAGTCGCTATCGACTACTTCGGTCTAGTGTTTCATGGACACACCGTAACGCATATCGATTCTCTGGCCCACTTCTTCTGGGATGGCAAGGCGTACAACGGGCGGCCCTCTTCGGTGGTTTCTGTTTCTGATGGTGCGACCGAACTCGATGTTACCGCAGCGGTCGGCGGCATCGTGACGCGCGGGGTCCTCGTGGATGGGCCTATGCTCCGAGGACAACGTTACATCGAACGCGGAGATGGGGTCGGCATGGACGACATCGCTGCAGCCGAAGAGCGGTGTGGTTTCAATGTCAGACAAGGCGATGTACTGCTGCTACGCACCGGACAGCTTGGTATGCGTGAAGAACTCGGACCCGTCGATGCATACGTCGCGGGGTCATCCGGGCCAATGCCTGAGATTCTGCCTTTCATGCATGAGCGCGGAGTGGCGGTGATGGGGTCTGACACTGGCAACGACGTGCAACCGTCGCCATACGAGCGTTTCAGCAACCCGGTCCACCAAGTTGGTATCGTAGGGATGGGATTGTGGATACTTGATAACGCTTGGTTGGATGATCTAGCGGCGGCATGTTCCGAGCGTGGGAGATGGGAGTTCCTGATCAACATCCTCCCGCTCAGGTTGCCAGCCGTGACCGGTTCGCCAGTCAATCCAATCGCCGTGTTCTAGCCTCTGATGGGTTAGGTCAATCGTGCACGTTGCGTACGAGGTCGAACTTCATCGTTCTTCCATCAGCTGATCGCGTCACGCCTAGAAAGTCGATACGCCAATCGACTGTATCGGTGCCTACTTCAGCAGCGAGATAGGCTAACGCAACGTTCTCGATCCGCCGCAACTTGCTTCGCGTAACGCTCTCTATGGGAGAACCTAATTGCTCAGAATTTCGGGACTTGACCTCTACGAACACCAGAGATTGTCCATCTCGCGCGATGATATCGACCTCGCCGACTTGCGTTTTGAAATTACGCTCAAGAACGCAGTAACCCAACCGTTTGATGTGTTCAACCGCGAAATCTTCGCCAGACTGTCCCAGACCTCCTGAAAGTTTGAATTTGCCGCGACGAGCTACATTGGTAGCCGTTGTTTTGCCGACAGCACTCCAAGACCTATCCGCGATCAACTGGGCAATCGGTTTGAAAGACCTCCTGTGGATTGGCGTCGGTCCAAATTCTTGCAGAGCTTGCATGTGCCGGGCCGTGCCATACCCCTTGTGATCGGCGAAGCCATAATCGGGAAATCGAGCGCCTATCTCGTCCGACATGATTCGATCCCGTGTCACTTTGGCAATGATCGATGCAGCAGCGATCGACAAAGACTGAGAATCACCCCGAATTATCGACTTAGAAGGTGTCGCAATCCCAATCCGCTCCACCGCGTCGATCAGTAGAAAATCGATTCGTAACCGATTCGCCTTTATAGCCTCCCTCATCGCCATTTTGGTCGACGGCACTATGCCGATCGCGTCAATACGATCAGCGCCAACTACCCCTACGCCATAAGAGACTGAAACTTCACGGATGGCATCAAATGCCGCCTCCCGTTGCTTGATCGTCAGTTTCTTGGAATCGTCGATTTGCTCAACGATCTGACGCGGAGCATCAAGCGGCAACACAACGGCGGCAGCTACGACAGGTCCTGCAAGCGCGCCTCGACCGGCCTCATCGATTCCTGCTATCGCTTGGTATCCGTTGTGCTGACACTCGGATTCAAACGCGAATGATGGGCGTGTTTTCCCAATTTCTCGTGACGACATGACGCAACCAGAATAAGCCATAAAAGCGGCTGTCTGCGGCCAGTATGACAGAGAATTTAAGCCGCTACCGTTTCTGGCACGGAGGTGCTTTCGATTGGAGATTCGAGT
The DNA here is from genome assembly GCA_963555965.3 of Dehalococcoidia bacterium. GTDB lineage: Bacteria > Chloroflexota > Dehalococcoidia > Lucifugimonadales > Lucifugimonadaceae > Bin127. The sequence goes on along the minus strand of OY821634.1, from coordinate 2,677,376 downwards.
TCGATGAAGCCGCCGCCCAGGGCATGATCGCCGTCGTAAAACACAATCGCCTGACCGGGAGTACATGCCCGCATCGGCTTTGCAAACGTAACCCGGGCAACATCTGGCGCAATCATTTCGACCGTTGCCGGCTCTTCCGGGCTACGGTATCGAATCTTGGCCGTTACTTCAGCATTTGCTGGCGGTAATCCATCGATCCAATTGACTGCTGACGCGTAAACCTCGTCACGCAACAGCCCCTCGACAGAGCCAACTGTTACTTTGCCGGACTTCGAGTTGATAGAAGTCACGTAGATGGGGCGCTTTGAACCGCCCTTCATAGGCAGTCCCTTGCGTTGGCCGATGGTGAACTGGTGGATCCCGTCATGCTTAGCCAGTACGTTTCCTTCAACATCCACAACGACACCGGGTGTCGGATCTTCAAGACGTTCCTCTACGAACTCGCGGTAGGTACCAGTCGGGATAAAGCAGATGTCTTGTGAATCGGGTTTATCGGCTACCGGCAAACCTTCATCGCGGGCGATCGCTCGGATCTCATCCTTGCTGTAACCACCAACCGGAAAAGCTAACCTTCGCAACTGATCCTGTCGCAGGTTATAAAGGACATACGACTGATCCTTCATGACATCGGCACCGCGCAACAACGATCTGCGCCCGTCGTCTTCAGTGGTGATACGAGCGTAATGACCTGTGGCTACGATGTCCGCGTCCATCAGTGCCGCTCGATCCATCAGGAAACTGAACTTCAATCGGTCATTGCAAGCCAAGCAGGGATGCGGTGTCCGTCCCTGCCTATACTCCCCGACGAAGTAGTCGATGACGTGCTGCTGAAACTCCTTCTCGAAGTTCATGTAGTAGTGCTTCGCGCCGATGATGCGGCACGTCGCCCTCGCATCCTCGACATCTTCAAGCGAGCAACACGACTTGGACAACTTTCCAGCATCCTGAAACGGGGAGTTGAACAGACGCATCGTAACACCGATAACGTCGTAACCATCTCGCGCCAATAAGGCCGCGGCAACAGAGGAATCGACACCTCCGCTCATCGCTACGAGCGCGCGCTTTTTCGTATTCAACATCGCTACTGCTTCAATCGGGATGGTTTAAACTTCGTCGATTTTCAGACTCGATTTTCAGACGTGGGGCTAACTTTGCGACACGCCTTCGAGGAACTACCTCTTTTCCAGAATAAAATCGTCGGTTTAACGAATGTGACTGAACGGTGCCGCGATCCATGGGCGTATCTCATACCGATATAATCCGAGACAGTATGACTTCAACCCCAGCCGAAACTAGCATCCAACTCCCGATTGAAGAGCTTGCGCGGGCGGCCCTTGAAGAAGCCTCCTCAAACCTCGGTTCCGACGTCGTGTTGCTTGACACTCGAAACGTCAGCGATTTCACCGACTACTTCGTCATCGCTAGCGGAGAGACTGAACGTCATCTTGAGATGATGGCCGACCGCATCGAGCGAAAGATTCGAGAGTTGGGCATGAGACGCAACAATCGCGAAGGTTCCGGATCCGGCGGATGGTTGCTCATCGACTTCCCCGGCTTTATCGTTCACCTCTTCAATCGCGACACCAGAGCATACTACGATCTTGAGGGGCTTTGGTCTCAGGCGAACGAAGTCGTTCGTCTGCAATAGCAGCCCCTGCTAATCCTCGTCCGAGACGATCCAATCGTCGTTTGATCGCGAGTAATCGATCAGTTCTGCATCGCTGAAGAAGAGGCTTACTTCTCGAGCGGCATCGTCGGCATTCGCTGAGCCGTGCACCAGATTGCGGCTGATTTCAACGCCGAAGTCGCCCCTGATAGTGCCTGGCGGCGCATCGCTCGGATTCGTAGAACCCATCAACTTGCGAGTGATCATTATTGCATCTGGACCTTCTAAGCAGAGCGCTACAACCGGCGCGGCGGTGATGTAGTTGACTAGCCCTTCGTAGAACGGTTTGCCTTCATGTTCTGCGTAGTGACGTTGCGCCAAGTCTTCGCTGACCTGCATCAGCTTCATTCCCACGATTTTCATCCCCGTCGCTTCAAGCCGCCCAGTGATCGTGCTGATCAGCCCGCGCTGTACTCCGTCTGGTTTCACCAAGACCAACGTTCGCTCTAGCTTCATGATTTTCGCTTCCTCAAGGAAATTCATTCGGCGACCAAATGGACTCGCCAAACAACAATTGTGCACAACTGGCTTCGCGCGCCGGTTTACGTTGCCTTTGGTGCCGTAATCGTAGGCGGGCGAGAGTAGATCGGTTCCAAAAATCCGTCCGATACCTCACCCTGTTCGAGGCGCTCAAGAGCTATTTCAAGCAAGTATTCCGGTGGTCGCACGACCATATTTTCCGAGTTGGGCTCTTTGTCTGATCCTTCTCCGCACAGCACATGGCCTCTCTCGTCGAATCGCGAAGTGATATCGCTCTCTGGGCAAATCCCGATTTCAACACTCTCTGACGATGGCGCAACTGGTGGATCGAATACGCTGTAGGAAACTTGCTTCCTACCCACTGGTATCAGTGAAACCACACGTTTATCGCCCGTATCTCGATGCGCGTATACCTGCACCAGATGAGTTGGTACGCCGATGAGTTTCCCAGTTGTTGGCGCGACCAATCCTTGCGCTGTCGCTATTCCAACCCTGACCGCGCTGAACCCGCCGGGGCCTAGCGCAACCGCGACCGCGTCAAGATCGCTTGCGCCCAACCCGGCAACACCGAGCAACTCCATCACCGCGGGCATCACCTCGCGTCCGTGGTTGTGGCGCGATTGCCAAGAACGCGTAGAAACCTCTCCATCAACACTCAGTCCCACGCCAGCGTGACTAGTTGACGTGTCGATTCCCAAGACCTTCATGATTTCATCGCCACTGGCAGTCTCCGCGCAAGTGCCTCCAATAGTGATTTTGACTTTGTTCCCGTCGCTGAGATCGAAATCGACCTCTGCTTCAACGCATGGTCAGGCTGGATCCGTATCTCTAGAGCATCTTCGGGCAACGCACCTTCGCCGTTCTCAGGCCACTCCACGACTAAAGCCCCGCGTTCCAATGTTTCATCCAACGCTAGATCAAGTACCTCGCCTATGCTCGCAATCCGGTACAGGTCGCAATGAAAAACTCGCACCCGGCCGGGGTACTCCGCCAAGATGATGAACGTCGGACTCCGAGCTGAAACTTCTGCCTCGGCACCAGTCGCAATCCCGCGCGCCATGCACGTCTTGCCAGCTCCCATCTCACCGTATAGCAACAGAGCGTCGCCGCGGTTAAGGGCCATACCAATTTCCCGACCGATCTCTTCGGTCTGGCTTTCAGAGTTGCTGACTATCTGCAGTACTTCATTGCCCATCAATTCATCCCTTCACTGCGCAAAGTGGTCCCAGCCCTTGGCATCAAACTCAATTCGTTTGCCGTTCACATTCAACACGGTAACTTCAGCTTTGCCGTTTTCCCGGGGGACAATCTCGCCTATGACTCCGAAGTCTGGGGCAACATCTCCCGGTTGCGCCTCATTGACCTTCGCAATGGCATCGGCATCACCAACATAAACCAACTCGTAGTCTTCGCCACCTGTCAAGGCCAACTCCAACGCGCTTTCCGGAAACTCAGTCATCAAATCTGGCTCGACAGGAACTCGATCAGCGTATACGATAGCACCGACTTTGCTCGCAGCGCATATACGCTCCAAATCTAGCAAGAGCCCGTCGCTTACATCCATCGCGCATTCGATACCAGACTCTACGATCGCTTCTGCAAGGTCTACCCTAGGATGCGGACGAAAATGAGCGTTCAATAGTCGTCCTCTCGCTGTGTCAATCGAACCTCCGTCGTGTTCCGGCAGAATGGACTTCAACACCATCAGCCCGCCGGCTGATCCTCCAAGCGAGCCGGTAACGGCAACCATCTGGCCAGGCCGCGCCGCATCGCGTCTCAATGGTCGAGTCGCATCACAGAGACGGCCAGTCAATGCGACATTCAATATGATGTTCTCTGACGAAACGGTGTCTCCACCGACCAATCTGCCCCCGAACCGGTCCAAGGCTCCGATAACCCCTGACAACGCTTCATCTAAATCTCCAACTCGAGTCGTCGGGGGTATAGCGAGCGTCAGAATCGCGTGCTCAGGAATTGCGCCCATCGCAGCAATGTCGCTCTGATTGGAGACTATGCACTTCCAACCCATGTCGTGCCATGACATTGATTGCGACAAGAAATGCACACCATCGACTATGGCATCCGCTGTGAGCACGATGTGCCCAGCGTCGAACCTCATAACCGCCGCATCATCGCCAACTCCGACCTCGCCTTCCGCCAATGCACCACCAGCGTTTACACGTTGCTTGATGATTTCCACAAGGTCCGATTCGCTGATCGGCGCATGGGCAGAACGCTCGTCGGATTGCATACCACAGATTATATTTGGGCTAATCATCGAAACTTCGCTACAAACTGACGCGTTATGACTACAGTCCTCCTGCTGTCTGACATACACGGCAACTTACCCGCGCTTGAAGCGGTTGTCGAGAACGCAACCAACCGATCCGAGTTCTCATCCGTCTGGGTTTTGGGTGATAGCGTAGGTTACGGCGCGCAGCCGAACGAGGTCATTGAGCACTTGCGCGCGCTGCCCGATCTGACAATGGTGAAAGGTAACCACGAAGCCGCTGCGATCGGCGAGTTATCCATCGCCGACTTCAATCCTTCAGCCGCGGCGGCAGCGGCATGGACATCAGACGCCCTCAATCCCGATGTCAGAGATTTCCTGATCGATTTACCGTTGGTGACACAGCATTCGGGAATAACGCTTTGCCACGGCACACCACGCAACCCGATTTGGGAGTACATGCTCACCTCGCGTACTGCCGATCTAAACCTAAGCCACTTCGACACCGCTGGTTGTGTCCACGGACACACTCACATCCCATCGGTCTTTGGTCGAAACTCCGCCGGGAATTGGCACGTCATTCAAGCGCAAGACGCCGATGCGCTCCAACTCGAATACTCGCGCTGGTTCGTCAACCCCGGCAGCGTCGGGCAGCCACGCGATGGCGACCCAAGAGCATCATACGCACTGCTGCACATCCCCGGCGACACGCCACCGTGGGTAGAGTTCCGCCGCGTCGAATACAACATCGAAAAGGCACAAGACTTGATACTTCAAGAGAGGTTGCCTTCATCGTTGGCGTATAGACTATCCGCAGGGCGGTGACCCTAAGCATTAATCTCGTGTTAGTCGAAGCGTGCGCGTTATAATTCAGCAACGAATCTGAAGTTGACAGGAGCTCGCAACCACCATGCCAGTAGTTCATATCCACATGTTCGAAGGCCGTACCGACGACCAAAAATCGGCGATTGTAAAGGGCGTGACTGAAGTGATATCTGAAGCCGCCGGCATCCCGGACTCTGCAACCACCGTCGTCATTCACGACACCAAGCGGTCGAACTGGGCAGAAGGCGGCGTGTTGGCGTCAGAAGCCTGACACTCGCCTGCCGTGAACCCTCGACTAGCCGCTGAAAAGTTGATCGGCGGTATCTACGTCATCATTGATCCCGACCATTGCGGCGGTCGCGATATCTTCACCATTGCGGAAGCCGTAGCCTCTGCTGGAGCCGCTGCGATACAACTCAGGCATAAGCAAGCATCCAAACCCGTTGTCGAAGACGAGGCGAGTGCTATAGCTGAAATTTGCCGCGCAAACGACACGGTCTTCATAGTCAACGACTACCCTGACATCACTGACCGAGTAGGTGCCGACGGCGTCCATGTCGGACAGGGCGACCTACCTGTAGCCGAATGTCGCAAAATCCTGCAACCCCATCAGATCGTCGGAAAATCCAACGCACTGCTAGACGAGGCGATTGCTTCTTTCGATGAAGGCGCCGACTACATCGCAGTTGGATCAATCTACGAAACATCCACCAAATCCGACACTCGCCCAGCCGGCCTGACAACCCTCCGAGCAGTCGCTGAACGCATCTCCGCACCTATCGTAGCCATAGGCGGCATTAACGCTGACAACATCACAGCAGTCGCCCAAGCCGGCGCCGACACCGTCTGCGTCGCAACCGCTATCACCCTTGCACCAAACCCAGCCACCGCAATCCGAGAACTGGTGGAGCGGTTTGCGGAGGTGAAAACCTCGCAACGCTAGAAATACAGATTTCCATGGATTCACTTCACTGGTTGCCTACGCAGACGTGTTGCTTCCAAACCACTTTCGATAGGATAGGGATACTAGAGGTTCAATGATTCGGCAGTCTCAATGGTTCTCACACGAGCAAAACTAGAACGCTTTACTGCATTCGAGAACTTAGACATTTCGTTCTCACCAGGCATCAATGTGTTCGTCGGCGAGAACGGCACAGGCAAGACCCACTTGATGAAGGCTTGCTACGCTGCTTGCGATCTAACCACCAGCAAGTCAAATTTCGCTGAAAAACTCGTCAATTCGTTTTTGCCCTCAAAACGAACTCCTGGTCGTTTAGTGAAACGGCGCGTCGGGCGAGCCAAATGTAGCGTGGCTATATTCGGACAGAATCGGCAGATTAGCGCGTCTTTTTCCACCCAAGTGAGGACAACACGCTCCAGACAAATACAAATGGCGGGCACAGAAACGTGGATGGAACAGCCTATTCGTAGCGCATACATCCCAGTAAAAGATATGCTGGCCAACGCGCCAGGATTCAGATCGCTCTACGACACGACTGAGTTGCATTTCGAGGAGATCTATGCCGATATTTTGAACCGTGCGTTTCGCCCTCCGTTGCGTGGTCCGCAAGATACCCAACGCAAAACCCTTCTCTCGAATTTACAACAAATAGTTGGCGGCAGAGTTCACTACGAAAATGAAGAATTCGTTTTGAGTAACAGGGAGGGAAATCTCGAATTCACATTGCTCGCTGAAGGAATGCGCAAACTAGGCCTGATCTGGCTCCTGATCCAGAACGGAACGCTGGGCGATAGTTCAGTATTGTTCTGGGACGAACCCGAAACCAACCTAAACCCGAAACTTTACCGTACTGTCATCGAGACGCTACTGACGTTGCAGAGGAACGGCGTCCAGATATTCCTAGCAACACACGACTACGTGATTCTCAAGGAACTCGATCTGCAGATGACGCTGAACGACGAAGTGACGTTCCATTCGCTGTTTCGTAATCGAGAAACAGACGAGATCGAGTGCCGGTCGACCGATTCCTACCTCGACATCAGTCCTAACGCCATTAGTGACACTTTTTCGGAACTTTACGACCGGAGCATCGAGCGCAGCCTCGGAAAAAGGTCAGGTGGGAGATGACTACGTTCATCGAGGGCAACTTGGAGGTGTCGTTTCGAAACGTCGTGTCTGCACGCAAATTCGACGAAGAGTATCGCTTATCTCACTGCATGAAGGCCGTCGACTTCATAGTGGAGTTTGAAGATCGCTATGTGTTTGTGGAGTTCAAGAGTCCTCCTAATTCGCCTGATATGTCTAGGCACTCGGACGAATTCTCAGCGCAGTTCATGCGGCGAGAGATTGACGCAGACCTCAAGTACAAATTCCGAGATTCCTACTTGTACGAATGGGCGTCAGGTCGTGCCGACAAACCGAGCGATTACTACATCCTGATCGCGGTGGACGATTTAGAACCCGCTATTTTGGATGATCGAAGCAACGAACTCCAACGTCAGCTACCGACGGGAAAACCGCCAGGTACTCTTTGGACACGTCCCATCGCCCGCGATTGTTTCGTCTTCAATCTCGAAACTTGGAACCGAAATCTGCCGGATTTCCCGATCCGGCGAATCAGTTGAAACTCGCTAGAAACTCCCATTACCGAAACCGATCGGTAGCGTGCAAGTGCATCCTGATCTACCAACTGTGCCGAAGCATCCGCTTCGCATAGAATCGATCTTTGGGCGTCTTGGCATTGGCTAATGACGGATCGCTGAGCGTCCTGTGTCGAATTCCGTCGTGCGGCGTTTAGTAAGGACGCGTGATTAAATGACCGAGTTGTTCATATCGATAGGCGCTGGGGTGCTTGCACTCTTGGTCGCAGCATTCCTCTTCAGGGTGGTCACAAGCCGTCCCGTCGGAGGTCAAGCAGTACAAGAGATCGGTGCTCTCATCCAAGAAGGCGCAATGGCGTTTCTTCGCCGGGAGTACACCATCCTCGCCGCATTCGTGGTCGTCATCTTCGTCGTCCTGGCATTATTCATCGACTACAACCTCACTGGCAACTCTACGATTGAGGACCTGATCAGCGACGGCAACCTCTCGGCTACCGGACCTTGGACCGCCATCGCATACCTCGCAGGTGCCATCGGATCTGCACTCGCCGGTTACATCGGCATGAACATCGCCGTGCGAGGAAACACTCGCACGGCCACCGCCGCCGAGACTGGACTAAACCCAGCGCTTCGCATCGCCTTCAACAGCGGCGCGGTCATGGGACTCACTGTAGTGGGCATTGGTATCGTCGGCGTAACAGTCCTTTGGATGATCTTCGGCAATCCGAACGTGATCGCTGGCTTTGGTTTCGGCGCTTCATCCATCGCTCTCTTCGCACGCGTCGGCGGCGGCATCTACACCAAAGCTGCGGATGTCGGGGCTGACCTCGTAGGAAAGGTCGAGGCCGGACTACCTGAAGACGACCCGCGCAACCCGGCTGTCATTGCTGACAACGTCGGCGACAACGTTGGCGACGTCGCAGGCATGGGTGCCGATCTATTCGAGTCCTACGCCGGCTCAATCATTGCCACGATCGCCTTGGCGTGGACAGCCGCAAACGCCGTCCAAGACATCGATGCTCCGAAAATTGTGCTTCCGATGATGTTGGCTGGTATCGGCATATTCGCCTCGATCATCGGGACCTCGATCGTCCGAACCAAAGACGATGCAACGATGGGCAACCTCCTGTGGAGCCTGCGTTTCGGTATCTTCGGGGCTGGGATACTCGCCCTCATAGGAACCGGCATCTACATCTTGGCGAACGATTCCCTAAGCTTCGATCTCTTCTGGGTGATACTCACAGGCCTAGTAGTCGGACAGGTAATCGGCACCGCTACTGAGTACTTCACATCCTACGAATTCGCTCCGGTAAAGTGGATAGCGCAACAGTCGCAGACCGGGCATCCCTCTACGATCATCGCCGGCATCGCTATCGGCCTGTACAGCACCGTAATCCCTACAATCGCTATCGCCGCCGGCATCTGGATCGCCTATGAACTTGCCGGACTATACGGCATCGGGCTTGCCGCAGTCGGTATGCTCTCAACCCTCGGCATAACGTTGGCAACCGACGCCTACGGACCAGTTGCGGACAACGCGGGTGGTATCGCCGAGCAAGCGGGACTCGACCCTCAGGTTCGCGAACGCACCGACTCGCTCGACGCCCTTGGAAACACCACTGCCGCAACCGGCAAGGGCTTCGCCATCGGTTCTGCTGTCCTAACGGCTATGGCACTGATGGCCGCGTATGGTCAGGTTATCGACATTGACAGTTTCGACCTGCTGCAACCCAAAGTGTTGATCGGCGCGCTGGTTGGCGCGCTGTTGCCCTTCCTATTCGCAGGATTGACCATGCAAGCAGTCGGTACCGCCGCAGGGCACATGATCGATGAAGTTCGCAGGCAGTTCCGCGAAATTCCGGGATTGCGAGAAGGCGCACCGGGCGTCCGTCCCGATGCCGCCCGTGCCGTCGACATCAGCACCAGAGGCTCTCTCAAAGCCATGATCCTGCCCGGACTAATCGCAATCGCCGCGCCAATCCTTATCGGCTTTTTCGTAGGTGCTCACGCCTTGGGCGGAATGCTTGCGGGATCCATCATCGCTGGTTTCCTCCTCGCCATCTTCATGGCTAACGCAGGTGGTGCGTGGGACAACGCCAAAAAGTACATCGAACTCGGCAACTTCGGCGGCAAAGGCTCCGATCCGCACGCGGCCGCTGTTACAGGTGACACCGTCGGCGACCCATTCAAGGACACGTCCGGCCCGGCAATCAACATCCTGCTAAAGCTGATGGCTGTTGTGTCGCTGATCTTCGGTCCGTTGTTCATCTGAGAAAACTCCAGATCGGCGACTGCGGGAAATCAAACCCAACAAAGCAAAGAGCGGCGGAATTTAACTATCCGCCGCTCTTCTGGTTAACGGGATGGTTCTAAGCCATCAATTCAGTAGTCGTTACCGCTTTGGCCCCGCTGGCGAGCATCGAGTCTAGTGCCCGTTTGTCGTCTTCCGGGTTGGAGTTGACGGCCGAAATCGCATCCGTGATTACGAAGGCGCTGTACCCTTTTTGCAGTGCGTCGTAGACTGTGTGCTGCACTGCATATTCGGTCGAAAGGCCTCCCACGAAAATCCGTTTGACCTCCAGCCGTTGGAGATGAGAGTCAAGAGTGGTTCCATCGAAGCCTGAATATGCCTCCGTCTGAGGTTCTTGACCCTTGCGTATGATGCTGCTTCCGATAGGGAGTTTCAAATCTCCGTGGAAACCGGCACCATCCGTTCCTCGGACGCAATGCGTCGGCCATATTCCGCCGTTTTCTGCGAAACTCTTGTGAGATGTTGGATGCCAATCCTGAGTCGCGAAAATCCGACCATCCTTGGTTCGAAAGTTCAGCGCTAAATCCGACAACTTCCTCGCTACCGAGTCGCCGTCCTCAACTGCCGCGGTTCCACCGGGACAAAAATCGTTCTGCACGTCCACAACTATGAGGGCGTCGTTTGAGCCTATGTTCAATCTAATCTCCGTTTTTGCTGTTGCACAACGTAGCACGCCGACAGCGATTCTTCACTCGCGAATTGTTGTGAGAGTTGCGTCGCGCACATTTCGCGCATCTAAGGCACATCTACATGATGTTACAACCACACTTCTGGCTAGGTTCTGATTCAGCGGCTCCAGAATTTCTCTCGTGATTTCTTTAAGCGCGGTATCATGTTCTCGGAATCGAGATTAGGGACATCGCCGGATGAATAAGGAAAGTCCACCTCATTTCAAATCTGCTAGACCATCTGCGAACAAGGGCAGCTTCAGGACGTTTGCTGCATGGGCCTTAGCATTCAGCGCCGCGGTATTGGCGATTACCGGCGCATACTTCCTCGGTTTGAGCAACGCCAGCGTGACCGAGGTTGAAATCCTCATACCGACTCCTGCACCAGCTGTCGTTCAGATAGCCGGTGAAGTTCGCTCCCCTGGTGTCTACGAATTGAATCGCAACGACCGAGTACTTACAGCGATCGAGGCTGCAGGCGGAATGACCGGAAATGCCGACATTGAAAGCATCAATCTGGCAGCAACCATCAAAGACGGATCCCTTATTATTGTCCCATCTCTGTCACCAACTCCATCAATCTCGTCCCCCTCCCAGCAATCACAATCTGACTCGGACGCTTCCGATGCTGGGGCTTTAGAAACCGCGCGGATAAGCAACTCGGCACCTGATCCCTTTAGCGAACCAATCGACATCAATACCGCAACCATTGATCAGCTGAAATCGCTTCCGGGCATCGGTGAAACCAGAGCTAATCAAATCATCGCGTTGCGAACCGCGGTCGGTTCTTTCTCAACTCTCGATCAGTTGCTCGATATCCACGGCATCGGCGAAAAAACATTGGAAACCATCCGACCGCTGGTCGTTGTCAAGTGAGAATCACTTGGGTATCCACGATCTTCGTCGCCGGCATCGCGACTGCGATGATTTTCCGGTTCGCCCCTGGTTACACGTTGCCGAGCGTGGTTTTCTCGCTCTTGATGTCAGCAGTAGTGTTGATGGCTTCATCTCTCGTTATCTCGCGCCGTCGCGCAGCATACGTTCTTCTTATCGCTGTATTCCTGATAGGTTGCTGGCGTGGAAGCTACGCGATCTCCGATCTTGAACAGGCCGATTCCCAACTCGCATCAGCGTCCCAAGCGGCAACGTTTATCGATGCCAGTCCTATCGTTGCATTCGGGCCTATCCGTCAGAATATCGGTAATGTCCTGAACCAAACTATTGGTCAATCAGATGCTGGTTTATCCATCGCATTGTTGACCGGAGATAGGTCGTACCTGAGATCCGACATGGTTGACAATTTCCGTTCCGCAGGGATGGCGCACTTGCTGGCGATTAGCGGACTGCATGTCGGATTGCTTGGCGGTCTAGCCATGGCGGTCTCTATTTTGGCTTTTGGACGACGACATTCAACTTATCTCTTTCTACCTCTGGTGATGGTTCTCGCATACGCCGCATTGGCGGGATTTGCCCCACCGGTGACCCGTGCCGCAATAATGTTCAGTGTTTTCATCGTCGGAAGAGTGTTGGGCCGCGGCTCTCACACTCTCGCTGCGCTCGCACTTGCTGCCATGTTGATGGTCGCGCTGGATCCAGCCATATTGGCATCGCTTTCATTCCAACTTAGTTTCGCAGCCATGCTCGGAATCGCCTTCGCGTCGCCCGTGCTTGAAGGTTTAACCGAGATCACGACTTCTAGACCGCTAACTGCAGAAAGATCTGAACTTTTCGATCGCATCCGCAGGTTCGTCGTGGGGTCCCTAGCAGTCTCAATCGCTGCCAGCATCGGCACATTGCCGCTCGTCGCCTTGCACTTCGACGCGGTCCCTATTTGGAGCCCAGTGTCGACTTTGCTCGCGGTGCCGGCACTTCCGATACTCGTCAGTTCTTCAGTAGCGGTTTTAGCGGTAGCAAACGTGCCAATCCCGATATTGCCAGACATCATCGCTTTCTCGGTGAAAACCGCCACGGAATATCTGGCTTTCATTGCGGACCTATTCGCAAACCTACCGCCAAAACCGATCCAAACTGGCGCATGGTCGGTTTGGATGACTGTCCTGTATTACGCAGCGATTGTGATTGCCGTACTACAGTCGTCCCGCTTGAGGAACTTCAGATACCGGCTCAAATCATCGCGCCATAGCACCGTTGATCGCATCCAAACCAGTTTGTCCAACAACATCGGTTTGGCTACCACACTCTCCGCTGTCTTCCTCGTTTTAGCCGCCGCAATGTGGAGTATCGCGCTGAGTCGTAGCACCCAAGAGCAGAATCTCAGCGTTCGATTCCTGCAAACAAGCCACGGCGAATCGATTTTCATCGAAACGCCGAACCGTACCCGAATGCTCATAGACGGTGGTGCTGACGCTTCACAGATGGCAGACACACTCGCTGAGATTCTTCCCTTTTGGGATCGAGAGATCGATATCGTACTGCTGACACATCCCGACGCCGATCATTTAGGCGGGTTGCCTGAAGTGTTGCGTCGTTTTTCCGTTGATACAGTCTTGCACTCCGGGCAAGATGCATCGAGCGATTCCTTCACAGCCTGGGCCGATGCTGTCGAAGCGCATGAAAATGCCATCGTTGCATGGACCGGAATGCAGATCGCCTTGGACAGCAACGTAACCATTGAAGTGCTATCAAGCGGATGCGCGGATGCCGTGTTGCAATGCTCTAACACCAATGACGCATCCATCGTCACGATGCTCCGTCATGGCAGCGTCACATTCCTTTTTACCGGCGATATTGAACGCTCGGCAGAAGTCAGACTCGCTGCCTCGATCCCTGATCTCCGAGCGACTGTGTTCAAAGCTCCGCACCACGGGAGCAACACCTCATCGAGCGCAACGTTGGTGAACGCCGTGGAACCAGCAGCCGTAGTCGTCGCAGCCGGGACAGATAATCCCTACGGACATCCTCATCCCGAGGTCATCAATCGCTTCAACGAGTTAGTTGGCGACGACCGCGTCTTCAGAACCGATCAACTCGGAACTGTTGAACTCCAAACCAATGGAGATCGACTCTGGATGATTCGCTGACTCTACCCTAGCCTAGCGGCGATTCGCCTCTGCATACTGCGCGATCACTCGGTCCGTGTCCTGTGATGGCACTGGCTCGTAGTGATCCACCTGCACGCTGAATGAACCTCTCGCCTGAGTCAATGAGCGCAAATCAGCCGCGTATCGCTGCATCGTCGATGTTGGCGCTTCGGCCTTTACCACCGTGAAGCCGTTGCCCAACGGCTCCATACCACTGATCCGAGCCCGTTTGCGGTTCAAATCACCCATCACATCCCCAGCGGTCTCGTCCGGAACCATCACATCTACTTTCAACACTGGCTCCAGTAGCTGGGGCCTAGCATCTCGCATCGCTTGTCGGAAACCCATGCTGCCGGCGATTTCAAACGCTACTCCAGATGAGTCGACCGAGTGCGAGCTCCCGTCATAAAGCTCGACGTTAATACCTACTACCGGGAATCCCGCCAACACGCCCTGCGCCGCGGCGTTCCTTACGCCCTTCTCGACCGAAGGGATGTACTCGCGAGGCACATTCCCGCCGACAACAGAACTCGAAAACTCGATTCCAGATTCCGGTTGCGATGGTGCCACGCGCATCAGAACGTGCCCATATTGACCGCTTCCGCCAGATTGCTTCTTGTGCTTGTAATCCACATCCGCGTTCGACACTATTGTCTCGCGGTACGCGATCTTAGGCAACGAAGTCTTCAGTGAAACTTCGAACTTCCTCGCGATTCTTTGGATTGCCATCTCTACGTGGATATCGCCGAGGCCGTGCAACACCAACTCGCCAGTTTCAGCGTTTCGTTCCAAGTGCAGTGTAGGGTCTTCTTCAGTGATGCGCGTCAGCGATGACGCCATCTTGTCGAGGTCGGCTTGCGATTCCGGGCTGATGGCAAGAGCAAAGATCGGAGCGGGCAACTCAGCGCCATCCAACTCCACCATGTTGTCCCGTGAACACAGCGTGTCGTACGTAGATGCCTCTTGCAACTTGGTTACCGCCGCAATGTCCCCACGGACCGCCTCATCCACAACTGTCAACTCTTTGCCGACTGCAGAATAGACCTGCGCCACGCGCTCGCTGTCACCCTTCGATCCGGTGACGAGTTGCGAGTTCGGCAACAACCGAGCACCGTATACACGCATATACGAAACCTTACCGACGAACGGGTCGGCGGAGGTCTTGAAGATCAAATTGGCAGGCGTGTCATCCGTTACGCCTTCCGGCATCTCTTCCTCTGGCGCAGGCAACAGATCAACTACGGCATCCATGAACTGATCGACACCGATCTCGCTGTCCGCTGCCATCGCAAATATCGGCACTACGCCGCCTGATCGTATCGCGGAACGAAGACCATCCTTGAGCTCTTCAGCGCTCAACTCCTCACCTTCCAGATACATCATCATCAAGTCGTCGTCCGATTCCGCGATCGCCTCCACCAACTCTTCTGGCATGTCCTCAACCGCGCCATCCAACAATTCATTGATCCCGGTCAAACCATCTCCACTGCCCTCCGGTGCCTGAACCGGCACGCACATTCGACCCCATGCGTCCTGGATCAAACTCACCACCTCGTCGAAATCTGTCTCCGGACGGTCCAGCTTGTTGACAACGATTACGCGCGGCAGCTCCGCGTCTTCCGCGGCCTGCCATGCCTGTATCGAACCAACCTCGATTCCCGACGGTGCGGAGATCAAAACTACCGCTGCATCTGCAACCCGCATCGCTGAGAGCATGTCCCCACGGAAGTCAGGGTACCCCGGAGTGTCCAGCACATTGATCTTGTGCTCTTTCCACATGCACGGCAAGATCGCCATCTGAATGCTCGAACCACGATCCTGCTCCTCAGGCTCGTAATCCGAGAGACTCGTGTTGTCGTCTACCCGACCGCGCCGATTAACCGCGCCAGTCTTGAAATACATCGCATCGGCCAGCGTCGTCTTGCCAGCCCCGCTGTGTGCCGCTAGAACTATGTTCCTGATCTGAGACGATGCCAATGACGCCATCTACTCTCTTCTCCTCTCTATGCCGAATCCAGACAACGCACGTTATCAATGTTTCGTGTGGTATGCGCAATCATAAACGAGATGGCAAATCATGCCACACTCCCTCTTTTTGCGAAGCGAAAGAAGGACGCGGCGGGGGAAGCGGAAAGTTATAGCCCATCATTCAAAATCATCGCAATCACAGTTCAAGTTACGCACCATCCTTGAACTTCTGCAACGTCATCACCAACGCCGTGCTAGCAGGCATTGGTATCCCTCCGGCCCTGCCCAATCTAACCGCCGCCCCCAAGATGTCATCCAACTCCAACTTACCCCCGCGATTGAAGTCCGACTGTAACGACGATTGAAACTCGTTCGCCTCGTGAATCGCATCCGATAGCTTCATATCTACTATCCCGTTAGGAAACTTGACGCCGTTCGCCTTTCCGCTCGCAACGATCTCTTCCATCACAGTGCGGATTGTCTCCATCCCTCCATCCATCTCCAAAACCTCCGGCAAAGATGCACGCGCCGCCGTCACGATCGTCCCCAATGCGCCTATCGCAACCATCTTCGACCATAGCGACGCTCGGATGTCGGAACTCGTCTCGACTTGAATCCCGGGGGATGACAAAGCGTCTCTAACCTTTTCGACCCGATCGGAAACAGAACCATCCCGCTCGCCGAACTCGATCCTTGCAGAACTCCCGGTCTGTACAACATGCCCCGGCGCCGCAATCGAAGTCTCAATGTATGTTGCACCCTCCAAAACTCTT
Organism: Dehalococcoidia bacterium; assembly: GCA_963555965.3. Lineage (GTDB taxonomy): Bacteria > Chloroflexota > Dehalococcoidia > Lucifugimonadales > Lucifugimonadaceae > Bin127. Next base: position 2,660,852 of record OY821634.1, on the reverse strand, counting down.
TGCCAGCCGAACTCCGCAGCCAACGACTCGCCACCAGTGATTCCGTTCTGCACCGTCAGGACCACAGTGTTTTCGCCCACCATCGGGCGCATCGTCGGTATCGTTTCGGCATTCGAGTAGAGCTTTACGCAGTGAAGCACCAAATCTGCGACTCCAGCCTCGCTCGGTGTCAGAGCCACTTCAGGATGCACCAAATAGTTACCCCAGTGCGATTCGACCCGCAAACCATCTCGCTTCATCGCCTCCCCATGCGCTCCCCGAGCAATCAACACAATATCCGCACCTTTCCGGGCCAGCACACCACCGTAATATGCCCCAACAGCACCCGCTCCCATTATCGCTATCCTCATCTCGAACTCTCCTTTGTATGTGCGAAAAACTAGACATCCAGTTCCCAATCTCCAAGATTAAGCCCTTTGTCATTCTGAAGCGCAACGAGGAATCTCCCCCCTTCGCTGAGCAGCGTAAGGGAGATGCTCGGAAAGCGGAGAGGTGGCAGGGTGATTTTTAACTATGATTGCCGTGATTTTTGATGATGAACTGTGATGGGGTGTGACTGCCCTCTTCTCCCTTTGCTGACGCAAAAATGGGAGGGAAGAAATCATAGCCCATCATTCAACATCACCGCAATCACAGTTCAAAAATCATCATCTAAAATCAATCCGATGTCTGCAACATTTCAACGCACCGACGGTCGGAGCAACGACGAGTGCCGACCAATATCCATTGAACCCGGATTTATGCCGAACGCTGAAGGATCGGCATTGGTCAAACTCGGCAACACCCACGTCATCTGTACCGCCACCGTATCGACCGATGTGCCACGCTGGATGCGCGGGCGCGGCAATGGCTGGGTAACCGCCGAATACGGCATGTTGCCCAGATCAACCAACGAAAGAATCGATCGCCGTCGCGCCGCAAACAGCGGACGCAGTAGAGAAATCGAACGCCTTATCGGACGTTCCCTGCGAGCAATCACCGATATGGCCGCGCTACGGGAGTATGCCGTAACGGTAGATTGCGACGTTCTTCGAGCAGACGGCGGCACCCGCACCGCGTCAATCACCGGCGGTTACGTCGCATTGGCTCAAGCCATCAAGCAGCTCCAAAAACAACGCGGGGATGATACCCCTATCCTCATCGACAGCGTTGCCGCAATATCCGTAGGTATCGTCGACGGACAGTGTGTCTTGGACCTCCCATACGAAGAAGATTCCCGTGCTGACGTGGACATGAACATCGTGATGACCGGATCCGGCGATTATGTCGAGGTCCAAGGCACGGCAGAAGCCGAGCCGTTCACCGCAAATCAACTCCAAAAGATGCTCGATCTGGCACGTACCGGATGCGACGTGATGAAACAAGCACAATCTAACGCTTTATCGTGATCCGCACCGTTAGTAGTTGATGATCTAGCCGCGCACCATGATCGAGAAATAGAGTGTCCAACCATCCCATCTACATCTCAGTCATCGGCGGAGACCGCGATCACACGACTCCTAAAGGACTCGAACTAGCCGAGGAGGTCGGACGGCGTATCGCCGAAGCGGATTGTATCTTAGTGAATGGTGGCATGGGCGGCACGATGGAGCGAGCCGCCAAAGGCGCAAAATCCGCCGGCGGAACTACCATAGGCATCTTGTCCTCCACCGACCGTAACACTGCGAATCGTTACATCGATTACGCCATCCCAACACCCCTCGGATTCGTCCGAAACGTCCTCGTCGCAAACGCCAGCGATGCCATCATCGTGCTACCCGGCAAGTGGGGCACCTCGAACGAGCTCAGCTTCGCCATGATCGCCGGCATCCCTGTCGTAGCGCTCGAAGGCTGGGAATCCAATCTCCGAGACGACGGCGGCAGAGCTCGTTTCACGGAAGTCCCATACGCGCCCAATGCCGCCGAAGCGGTCAATATGGCAATTGAGTTGGCGCAGTCCAGGAGGCGGTAGGTTTTCTGACCGCCAATTCTCAATGTAAAAACTCGATACGGTCATCCTTCCAATCGCGCTTCATCCGCTCCAGATACAAGTCAACCGCCTCGCGATTCTCCCCGCAATCTGTCTCGCAGCCCACAAACGTACTTTCCTCTTACAACCTAGTCTGACGCGTTAACAGAATCCCACATTCATGTTGCACACTTGTTAACCATGAGCAACATCAAATTCGTACACGGAAAAGAGATTCTCGACTCCCGAGGCAATCCCACGGTCTACGCCGAAGTACTGCTAGAGGACGGGACTCGAAACGGTGCGTCAGTTCCCTCTGGCGCAAGCACCGGCGAGAACGAGGCATGGGAGTTGCGCGACGGCGACCCTAAGCGCTTCAACGGCAAAGGCGTGCTCCAAGCCGTCGCAAACATCAACGGCCCGCTAAACGATGCCGTCGCTGGTCTCGATGCCAACGATCAACGCGCCGTCGATGCCGCAATGATCGATGCCGATGCCACCGGCAACAAATCTCGCTACGGCGCAAACGCCATGCTCGCCGTCTCCATGGCCGTCCTCCGTGCCGCCTGTCGCAGCCAAGGCGAGTGGCTTTACGACCTTGTCGCCGACCACATCGGAAACGACGACAAATATGTTCTGCCCGTCCCGATGCTCAACATCTTCAATGGCGGAGCCCACGCCGCAGGATCGACCGAGTTCCAAGAGTTCATGGTCATGCCCGCAGGTGTCGAATCTCTATCTGAAGCGCTCCGAGCCGGCTCCGAAATATACCAAGCACTAGGCAAACTTCTCCAGTCTGAAGGGCTATCCACATCCGTAGGATTCGAAGGTGGTTTCGCGCCCGTCGGACTCACCAACCGACAAGCCCTTGGATACGTTACTCACGCAATCGAATCCGCAGGCTACCTGCCCGGCGAGCAGATCTTCATCGCCCTAGACCCGGCAGCCAGCGAGTTCTACGTCCCAGAGGTCAAACGCTACAGCATGAAGCGCGAGGGACTAAGGCTCACCGCGCAGATGATGGCCGACGAATACGATGCCTTCTGCGCCGAATACCCCATCTGCAGCGTCGAAGACGGTCTCGCCGAAAACGATTGGGAAGGTTGGCAGATACTCACCGAAACCATCGGAGATCGCGTCCAACTCGTCGGCGACGATCTCTTCGTTACCCAGACCGCATTCCTCGAACGCGGCATCAACGACAAAGCCGCAAACGCCATCCTCATCAAACCCAACCAAGTCGGAACCGTAACCGAGACTCTCGACACGATACGTAGAGCCCGCCAAGCCGACTTCGGAGTCGTCGTCAGCCATCGCTCCGGCGAGACTGAAGACACCACTATCGCCGACATCGCCGTAGGTTCAGCATGTGGACAGATCAAAGCCGGCGCACCAGCACGCAGCGAGCGCGTCGCCAAGTACAACCGACTGCTTCGCATCGAAGATTGGTCAGGAAACAAAGGCCGATACGCCGGAATGAGCGTCATCAAATCAAACTGACGAAATCTCGCTACGCGGTGTAATCTGCAAATAGCAGAAACTTACAACCGAAATCCACGCAACCACTCACAGAAATCGAGGGACTAAAAACACCAATATGACCAGAACCAAGATCGGTATCAACGGCTTCGGCAGAATCGGTCGGCAAGTGTTCCGAACCATCAGCCAACGACATCCTGAAAAGTTGCAGGTAGTCGCAATTAACGACCTCGCAAATCCGCAACAGCAAGCCCACCTCCTCAAGTACGACTCGACCTACGGACGCTACGACGGTGAAGTCGAAATCGCCGACGGCTCCCTAATCATCAACGGTGAGACAATCACCGTATTCTCCGAACGCGACCCGGCAAATATCCCATGGGACGACGCTGGTGTCGAAATTGTCATCGAATCGACCGGATTCTTCACCGACGCAAGACAAGCCTCCAGCCATCTGTCCTTCGGCGTCAAGAAGGTAATCATCTCAGCACCCGCAACCAACGAAGACATCACCATCGTACTGGGAGTAAACGAGACCCAGTACGATCCAGCACAGCACAACGTCATCTCGAACGCGTCTTGCACCACCAACTGCGTCGCTCCGATGGCCAAGGTGCTGAACGATGCTTTCGGCATCGAACACGCCCTGATGTCGACAATCCACGCCTACACCAACGATCAAGCCATTCTCGACCAAGTCCACAGCGACCTCCGACGTGCCCGTGCCGCTGCCAACAGCATCATCCCGACCACAACCGGCGCCGCAAAGGCCGTTACTCTCGCAATTCCCGAGCTGTCCGGCAAAATCGACGGCATGGCATACCGCGTCCCAGTAATCACCGGATCAGTTACCGACTTGACTGCGCGACTATCGAAAGCCGTGACATCCGACGAGGTGAACGACGCCTTCAGGGCCAGCGAAGCCGGCGACCTCAACGGCGTCCTACACGTCTCTGATGAACCCCTTGTTTCATCTGACTACATCGGCGATCCACACTCCTGCACCATCGACGCGCTCTCAACCGCCGTCGTTGCGGAGGACGTTTCCGGCTCTGGAACCTTCGTCAAAGTGGTCGGATGGTACGACAACGAGTGGGGCTACTCCAGCCGAACCGCCGATGTAACCGCTCTCATCGCAGCATCACTCTAAACTTGTACAAACTCAACCATAGAGACGACACCCACGTCCAGCACACTCCGAAGATTTCCCAATCTCGGACAACCACCTAACGGCATCGCGTGGTGAAACATCACACGCGGCACATGCGCGCATATCATGGTTCATATCACTACTAACGAACAAATAGAACCAAGCCAAAACAACGGGACCCTGAACACCGCCTCAAATCTGAACCAACGTCACGTGGTCGACGACATGGACGCGTTCCTCAACGTCTTGCCCGAATCGTTCCGCGCGGGTCTCGGCGAAAACATGAGCGAGCCGCACGACATGTCGGGTCTACTCGAAGTTATCGTTGATCTAGGACGAGTGCCAGAGGCGCGTTTCGTAGACGGATCAGTCGTATTGAGCGAGGACGAGGTCACTAGGGAAGACATCGCATCCGTTATCTCTGGTCTCGGACGTTTCGGCGATGACAACCGCGCCGGCATCGAGCGAACCCTTCACCGCTTCTCCGTCATCCGAGACCGCGAGAGCAATCCCGTAGGTCTGACCTGTCGCGTCGGACGTGCTGTCTTTGGAAGCGTCAAACTTATACAAGACCTCATCGAATCCGGCCGTAGCGTCCTGATACTTGGACGACCCGGAGTCGGCAAGACAACCATTCTGCGCGAAGTCGCACGCGTTCTCGCCGACGACGCCTCACGCCGAGTCGTGATCGTCGACACCTCCAACGAGATCGGCGGCGATGGTGCAGTTGCCCACCCCGCAATCGGACGAGCGCGAAGAATGCAGGTGCCCAACACCGAGTTGCAACACCGAATCATGATCGAAGCCGTCGAAAACCACATGCCCGAAGTCGTCGTTATCGACGAAATCGGAACCGAGTTGGAAGCTATCGCCGCCCGAACCATCGCCGAACGCGGAGTTCAGCTCGTAGCAACCGCACACGGCAACACTCTGGGCAACGTCATCAGCAACCCGACACTATCAGACCTCGTCGGCGGCACACAGGCAGTAACCCTCGGCGATATCGAAGCGCGCCGTCGACGCACCCAAAAAACCGTCCTCGAACGTAAGCACACCCCAACATTCGATGTCGTCGTTGAGATGCGAGAGCGTTACTATTTAGGCGTCCATAACGATGTCGGCAGAGCAGTAGACCGAATGCTCAGAGGCCTCCAAGTCCCGCTCGAAATGCGACGACTCAAGGACGATGGTTCCGTCGAATCTCAAGTCGAAGACGCAATGGAATCCGAAGACGCATTCGAGACCGCCGCATTCGATCTCAACTCCATCCGTTCACCACGACGCTCATACGATAACGCCCACGAATCCGAAAATCGTAACGATAACCGCAACGGTGTCAAGCAGAGCAGATCTGCATCCGACGAGCAAGACGGGATACCCGAACATCCACCAATTCGTGTGCACCCATTCGGAGTGCCACGCGAAACCTTGAGGTCAGGTATTCGCGCAATGGGCGTCCCAGTCGCACTCTCCGAATCCGCCGCTGATGCCGACGTGCTAGTAACAACGAAACTGCAATACGGACGACGTCCACCAGCCGTTAAACGCGCCGAACGCGATGGTGTCCCCGTATACGTCCTCAGACGAAGCACCCGCGAACAAATCGAACAGTTCCTAAGCCGATTCGAAGTCGAGCGTCCGGGATTCGCCAACGGCAAATCGGGCCAACCCCCCGAAGACGAATTCATCGTCGAAGAGGCTCTAGAAGAAGCCGAACGCGCCGTTGAACGCGTCCTCAGCGGTGATCGCAAGATAAACCTCTCGGCACAATCCGCCCATATCCGCCGTCTACAACACGCTCTAGCCGCTCGATACAACGTCGGTTCCGCCAGCACCGGCCACGAACCAAACCGCCACGTCATCATCCGTCGCAGGCGGCGATGATCGATACAAAAACGGCACAGGCACACCAACGTAATCATGCCGCGCAGGTCGGTTCATAAAGCACCCTTCATCTCATTCGAAGGCGGAGAAGGCGCAGGCAAAACCACTCAAGTCGAGCTGCTACGACAACGACTCGAAAGCATGAACCTACCCGTCCTAGTGGTACGTGAACCCGGCACAACCCCCCTTGGAGAGCAAGTTCGTGACATCATCAAATCACGCGACAACGTACCCGCCGCCGACGCTCTGCTGTTCATGGCGGCACGCGCACAACTGATGGCAGACGTCATAATCCCCGAACTCAAGAACGGCACAACCGTCATCTGCGACCGATTCGCCGATTCAACAATGGCATATCAAGGCTACGGCGGAAATCTGAACCTAGATCGCTTGCGACACGCCAACGAACTCGCAACCAACGAGGTAGTCCCAGACCTTACTGTCCTCCTCGACGTAACACCGGAAACCGGCTTGCAGCGACGCGACACCGAAGACCAATCAAACGGCGAAACTCAACGACGCTTTGAAGAACTTCCAATCCGATTCCATCGAAACGTCCGACGCGGATACCGACAGCTAGCAACCCGCGAACCCAACCGATGGATCCAGATCGATGCATCCACAAACCCTAAACAAGTCGCCGATCAAGTCTGGAAACACGTCTCCGAATTCTTCGTTTTGAATTAACCTGAAACATCTCTACTCAAAAACCGATCACCAATATAGCCGAAAGAGACCCCAATGCGAAACAACACCATGAAGCGAAAGATGCTCGACGGCGGCACCACCCTCGGTCCGTTCGTCGGATGGCCCGCCCCCGCATTGGTCGAACTCATGGGTTGGGCCGGCTTCGACTTCGTCGTCATCGACTGCGAACACGGCATCATGGACTACGAAACCGCCGAAAACATGATCCGCGCCGCAGAACTCTCCGGCACAACGCCCATCGTCCGCATCGGCATGAACGACCAACAACACATCCAGCGCTACCTCGAAGGCGGCGCGCAGGGCGTCATGATCCCGCTCATCAACAACCGTGAACAAGGCCGCGCCGTTGTCGATGCCGTCAAATACCCGCCCGTCGGCAAACGCGGTGGATTCTCCGGACGCAGCGCAATGTTCGGCATCCAAGACCAAGCAGAATACGTCAAACAAGCCAACGAAGAGACATTCGTCTGCCTTCAGATCGAGACACCCGAGAGCATTGAGAACGCCGACGAAATCATCGCTGTCGAAAACGCCGACTGCATCTTCTTCGGCCCGGGCGACCTCTCCCTCAACATGGGCTACCCCGGACAGATCACCCACCCCGAAGTCGTCAGCGAAATCGAAACACTCGTCAAAAAGACACACGACGCGGGCAAAATCTCTGGCACTCTTGGCGTAACCGTCGAACAAGCCCAGTTCTGGCACGAACGCGGCGTCCAATGGATCGTTAGCGGCGCATCCCGCTTCCTGCTAGCCGAAGCACGCAACTACCTTGATCAGACGCGCAGTTCAGGGGTTGGGTAGAACGGTGCGCGGCGAGAATTACAAGATGAACACAAACGCATTAAAATAGCAACAATGGAGGTTGGCATGTCCATAAAAGAAGAAGAACGCGTCGAGATGACCACCACATTCCAAGAAAACGAACCTGGGGTGGCTGACATGATGGTTCTTTACGAGCGCGTTGAAGAGGTTTATGTCAAGGCGTCCGCTTCCACTTACGACGCACCGATTTCATATATTTCGGATTCAGCCAATCTAGTGAACTTCGATGCCAACCTGGGGTGAAATCCTAAGGGAGCTAAACGAATCAAATCCGCCGGATTTCGATGGTGTCCGCCGGAAATACCTGCGGCATTTGAATACCATCACCGGAAGGGCGACCATACTGTACGCGTCCGCATGGTTCGAGTCGCGGCCAATACCGCCAGCCGACCTTCAGGTCTCGAATCCAGATGTCGGCGGTTTCATGGAAGCAGTGTCCAACATTGAGGAACGGAAACTTGACCTCATACTTCACAGCCCTGGTGGATCAGCTGAAGCCGCAGAATCGATTGTCGAATACCTAAGACAACGTTTTGACCACATACGAGTCATAGTGCCGGTTTCAGCAATGTCAGCGGCTACCATGATCGCGCTATCCGCTGACGAAATCGTAATGGGTCAACATTCGCAACTCGGGCCTATCGACCCGCAGTTCATCATCTCAACACCAGAAGGACCTAGATCTGCGCCTGCCCAAGCGATCCTAAAGCAATTCGAACTTGCCAAGCAAGAATGTAGACAGCCTCAAAATCTCGCAGCATGGATGCCCATCCTAAGAACATACGCTCCTGGATTGCTCACTCAGTGCCAGGATTCTAGAAAACTCGCTTCAGACATGGTCGCCGGATGGTTGTCAAGATATATGCACCCAAAAGACGACAACAAAGCGGCAAAAATCGCGAACTGGTTCGCCGACTACGAATCTTTCCATTCGCACGGACGGCGCGTCGGTAGAGATTAAGCTCGGTCAGTTGAGGTCGAAATTACGGATCTCGAACACGATCCAAAGTTCCAAGATGCCGTTTTATCTGTGCATCACGCCACGATGCACACCTTTTCATCGACTCCAGCCGCCAAAATAATCGAAAACCACCACGGAAGAGCATGGGTCCATCACAACACAACAGGTATGCCCATGCCTGTCACGATCCCGGTACCCGCGATACCTGAGGGCGAAACCCCATTAATGGAGCAAACCCAACGAAAACTACCGCGTGCTGAGAGGCGGCCTCAAGAACGCGAACGGCGCAAACGACGATGACCTCAGCGGCACGTTTAAGTTGCGGCACCTTTCTTTTACTGCCCTTCGCGCCAATCGCGCACAATCCGATCATCGTGCTCGAATGCCAACTCTGGCATCTCACCCACCGCAAACACCCTCGCCTCCGACGTCTCATCTCCCGCTACCAATTCACCCGAAACAACATCCGCGTGATACACAACCAGCACAACCGCCTGCCCAACTTCGCTATACACGCCAACCAACCACTCGACGCTCACGACTAGCCCGCACTCCTCTTTCACTTCCCGCTCCAAAGCGCGTTCGAGTTTCTCGCCTCGGTCCACATACCCCGACGGGAAACTCCATCTGCCTATCTGCGGCTCGATCGCCCGCTTCAGCAACACGATCCCGTTACCCATCGGGATGATCGCCGCAACTGCTACCTTGGGATCCGAGTAGATGATGCGATCGCATTGAGTGCAGCGATGATGTCCGCCGCGTACCGGCATTAATGCCGGCAAGTCAGGGTGATGCGTCTGCATCGGGCCCGAGTCGTTCGTCAAACCATCTCCGCAAACACCGGCTCCAGCTTCGCACGAGCCGCTGCCGATGCCTCCCCATCTTCCGCCTCGAATATCGGCAACTCCTCGTCCAGATCCGCATTGAGATCGTACAGTTCTCCTGTTTCGTACAACTTCCAATCTCGATCGCGCACGAAGCGGACGTTGGTTAGATCGGGTCTGTTGGGAGTCATTGGGTCGTAGTGAAAGAAGAGCCAGTCCTTAGGGTTGCCCGTCTCGCCCTTCAACTGCGGGTAGAAAGATGTCCCATCGATCACGTAATCGTCTGGTGCTTCGATGCCGGCTACTTCCAGCATCGTGGGTAGGAAATCCGTCACGTCGACCAAGTCGTTATTCACAACGCCAGCCGGAACCGTCCCAGGCATCTGGACAATCCATGGGACGTGAGTGCCGTGGTCGTCGGTCGTGCTTTTGCCACCGCAGATTTCGGTGTGGCGGTGAACAATCGAGCAAACTTCTTGAGGCGACCCGTTGTCGCCCGTGTAGATCACGAGCGTTTCCTCGCTCAAACCCTGCTCAGCGAGGTAGTCCAGCAACCTACCGATCACCTTGTCGTGATACTCCACCATGTCTTTGTAAAACCTGGGATGGGCATCTCCGCCGTCATCGTTCATTTCAGCCCACGTTCCCACGCCGAGGGTTTTATTCGAATTTGGCTCGAAACCATCCCATTCCGGGCTGTCCGGCGTCGGCTCGAACGGCCCGTGCGTCAATGCCATCGGCCAATAGACGAAGAACGGGTTGTCGTCGTCCTTTTTCCGTCCAATGAAGTCGATGATGTAGTCGAGGAACAGATCGTCGCCGTATTCACCCTTCGTGTCATCCCGATACTTGCCGTTCGCATAGATGATCGGGTCCTTGTAGCGGGAGCCTTTATGTTCGGTGTGATGTGCGTGCCAGACGTGGTACTCGTCAAAACCCGCATCCTCGATTCGCTGGCCCTTGTTCCGCATTTCCGGGAACTGCTCAGGCGGGTTGTAGGAATACAGCTGCCACTTACCCGAGATGCATGTGTTGTAACCCGCATCAGAGAAAATGTGCCCGAACGTCACCTCATCAGGCCTCATCAAACCGAAACCGATGTAGTTCCTGAAATTGTGCTTCCCCGTCATCAACGCTACGCGTGTTGGAGTGCACAACGGCAACACATGCCCTTCATCGAACCGCATCCCATTCGCCGCCATCTCGTCCAACCGCGGCGTCGCGTAAGATGTCCCTCCGTTAACCCCGATGCACTCGTACCCGAGGTCATCGGACATAATCATGATGATGTTCGGACGTTTTTCTGACATGGCATTCTCTCCCGCGTTCAATTAAGGCACCATCTCCGCAAAAACCGGCTTCAGCTTCGCACGTGCCGCCGCGGCTTCCGGGCCATCTTGCGACTCGTATATCGGCAACTCCTCGTCCAAGTCCGAATTCATGTCGTACAGCTCGCCCGTCTCGTACAACTTCCAGTTGCGGTCCCGCACCATACGAATGCACCGCGCCGCGTTACGCGCACTCATCGGCTCGAAATGGAAGAAGATCCAGTCTTTCGGATTACCATCTTCGCCTTGCAACTGCGGATAGAACGATTCTCCGTCGATCACGTATCCCTCAGGCGTATCAACACCCGCAGCCTCCAACATCGTCGGCAGGAAGTCCGTAACGTCAATCAAGTCATCATTCACAGAACCAGCAGGCACCGTCCCCGGCTGCTGAACGATCAGTGGAACATGCGTCCCGCGGTCATTCGTCTTGCCCTTGCCGCCGCAGATCTCGTTGTGCTGATGGAACATCGTGCAAACATCATGCGGAGAGCCGTTGTCGCCCGTGTAGACCACCAGCGTGTCCTCGCTCAAGCCCTGTTCTGCGAGATAGTCCAACAGCCTGCCAATCACTTTGTCGTGATACTCCACCATGTCCTTGTAGAACCGTGGATCATCCGCGAACGCGCCATCCTCTAACTCTGCCCACGTCCGACCGCCGCGAGTCCTGTTCGTCGGCGGATCGAAGTCTGCAAACTCCGGACTATCCGGCGAAGGCTCATGCGGCTTGTGGGTCAACGCCATCGGCCAATACACGAAGAACGGATTGTCGTCATCCTTCTTACGGTCAATGAAGTCGATGATGTAGTTGCAGAACTCATCATCCCCATACTTCCCGTCGGTGTCATCCCGATACTTCCCGTTCTGGTAGATGATCGGATCCTTGTAACGAGAACCTTTTTCCTCCGTCTGATGAGCGTGCCACACGCAGAACTCGTCGAAACCCGCATCTTCGATCTTCTGCCCCTTGTTCCGCATCTCCGGCATCTCATCCGGCGGATTGTACGAATACAGCTGCCACTTGCCAGATATGCAAGTGTTGTATCCCGCATCCGAGAACAGATGCCCAAACGTGACCTCGTCTGGCGGTATCAACCCGAATCCGATGTAGTTCCGGAAATTGTGCTTACCAGTCATCAACGCCACCCGAGTCGGCGTGCAAAGCGGTAACACATGCCCTTCGTCGAACCGCATACCGTTCGCCGCCATCTCGTCCAACCGAGGCGTCGAATACGACGTTCCTCCGTTAACACCGATGCACTCGTACCCGAGGTCGTCGGACATAATCATGATTACGTTTGGTCGTTTCTCTGACATAGCAATTCTCCCGCAAAAAAACCTTATCACCTCCAGACCAAATTCAGTCAATTACTCAATCTCCCCTTTTTGGGCAACACTAGGGGACGCGAGTGAAGCGTAGCTAAACTCGCAGGAGGGCATACCACTAAACAAACAACACCACGCACATCCCTTCAATCCTTCCAATCCGAGTTCAGGCAACCACGACCCCAAACATCACAGCCCATCATTAAAATCACATCAATCACAGTTCAGACGATAAGGCAAAGCTATGACCACCTCAACACCCGTAATCGACGTCCAAGTCCACGCCTATGAACGCAACCATCCCGGACGACCGTGGCACGGCCATCTGGAGGGACCACCCGAGGTCACCGGCGATGACATGGTTGTCGCTATGGACAAAGTTGGCGTCGACGGCGCTATCCTCGTATCCCCATTCTCCATGTATCAGTACGACGCTTCCTACGCCCTAGAGGTATACGCCAAACATCCGCACAAATTCGGCCTCGTCAGACCGTTCGACCCCGATTCTGAAAACATTGAGCAACAGATGGAAGAATGGACATCCAACCCTGGCGTGGTTGGTGCCAGAATCATGCTCGCACGCATCGAGATCGAAGCCGACAACCCCGGCGTAAACCAAATCCTCGCCGCCGGCGCAAAAGCGAACATTCCCATCAACGTCATGTGCTCCGGAAAACTCCCAATCTTCCGAGAAATGGCGCGTAAGAATCCCAACACTCAACTCATCATTGACCATCTAGGCCTCGCGCAGCCCTATCAACCACCCGCACCGCCCGATGCCTGGGCCGATCTGCCCACTGTCCTAGAACTCGCCGAGTTCGACAACGTCGCTATCAAAATCTCCGGCGCCGGAACCCTCGCACACGAACCATTCCCCTACCCTGACATCTGGGAACCGCTGAATCAAATCTTCAACGCCTACACCCTAGACCGATGCATGTGGGGCACCGACTGGACACGCGCCGTAAACCTCCTAACCTACCAGCAGGGCATCGAAGCCTTCCGCGTCACCGACAAACTCACCGAATCCGAACGCGCAACCCTTATGGGCGGCTCCCTAACCAAGATATACAACTGGTCACCCTGAAATCGTCCCCTTCGCGAAGCGTAAGGGGACGCGGAGCGAAGCGAACGCAGGGGATGCCCCTACCATCACTGCCCCCCAATCTCCTCGCGCATCCGTTCTTCCCGTTCAATCTGCTCCGGCGTCATCGCATCCCCGAAATCCTCATACTCAAACACCTGACGTATCTCAATCTCGCTACGACTGAGCATCGGATTCGGAGCCCTCTTAACCCACTCCACCGCTTCGTCCATATCCTTCACTTCCCAAATCCAAAATCCCGCCACCAACTCGTTCGTCACTCCGAATGGACCGTCGATAACCTCCCGGCTCTCACCATCGAACACCACTCGTTTCCCGCTCGATGTCGGATGCAGTCCCTCACCTGCCAACATCACCCCGGCTTTCATCAACTCCGCGTTGTAGCTGCCCATCGCCTCAATCAAATCAGTAGACGGCATAACTCCCGCCTCGCTGTCCGCAGTAGCCTTGACCAGCACCATCACTCGCATCTTTCAATTCCCTCCAAAAATGGCCTTACAAATCGTCATTCGATTCATCGTACTCACTAGTATCCAACACAAAAACCTTCAAATCATGATCCCGAACGTTGTCGCCACAACTTGAGCGCACGCCAGGTGATGAAGCCCAGGAAGATCAACACGAGCACAACCAGAGTGACATTCTGGTAGGGCTCAATGAAGGTTTTGATCTCTTCCCAGTTCTCGCCGAGCAACCGACCCGCATACGTCAATACCAGACTCCACAACGCAGTGCCTAACGTCGTGAAGAGCAGAAACTTACCGAAGTTCATGCGGGTGTAGCCTGCCGGAACAGAGATGATGCTACGAATAATGGGAATCAGGCGCCCGAAGAAGATGACCGCTTCACCATAACGCTCGAACCACGCCGCACCACGATCTAAATCCCTCTCCGATATGAAGACATACTTGCCGTACGTAGCCACCAATCTACGAACTCCAGCTTCACGCGCGAAATATCCAATCCCGTACAGCACCACTGCACCAAGAAGCGAACCTGCTGTCCCCGCCGCGACTACTCCCCAGAAATCCAGCTCACCCTTAGCCGACAGCGAACCCGCAAATGGCAACACCGCCTCCGACGGAATCGGCGGAAAGATGTTCTCGATCGCCATCACCAACACGATCCCCGGATAACCGATCGCCGCTATCAACTCCTCGATCCAACCGGCGACCTGCTCCAACAAGTATGTCATTCGGAATCCTTCCTAAAAATCTGTGGCATGATCAGCGCGTCGCGCATCTTAACTATCCATCACACGAATCGTAATTCGTCACCACTTGGTATCCAGCGTATTCTGATCGCTTTACTCTTCTATAATCCCGATGCAGAAGTGCGAAAGCCGGTTGGTATATGAAGAAACGAGCCCTGATAATCCGCCACAACCAGCACGAGACGCTGGGCGAGAGCTATAGCTCGGTTCTCGTCGACCGCGGTTTCGAGTTCCACACTCTGAACGTTTTCGAAAGCGAGCCAGATTTCAACGCGTTTGATCCGCCACCGTTGAATGAAATCCACCTCATCGTCGCTCTAGGCGGTGCCATGTCCGCAAACGACAGCTACCCGGCAATTAGGGCCGAGACGAAGTATTTCGTCGACGCAATGTCCGCCGGCATCCCCATATTTGGCGTGTGTCTCGGCGCACAGATCATGGCTCGCGCACTAGGCGGCATCGTTGAGCCGACAGGTGGCTACGAGTTTGGATTGCGAAAGATGTGGATCACGTCAGAGGGATCGCAAGATCCGGTATTCAACAAGCTCCGAGTTCCCCTCGTACCGACACTACACGGCGAGCACTTCACTGTTCCAACATCCGCAACCGAACTCGCACTCGGATACATGCTCTGCCGCGACGGAACCTTCCGCAGGCAGAGCCTCGCATTCAGGTACGGCAATTCATATGCCTTCCAGTTCGAGCCGCAATTGACCCTCGACGAACTACGCGTATGGAACCGAGAGTTGGTTAGCGACTACGAACTGATGGGGCCGCTGTTCGATCCCAAATTCGAAGCCGACGCGAATCTACGCGAGTTTACTGCCTACTCACCAATATACGAAGATCAGTCCAGAGAGATGCTAAAAGCGTTCCTCGAGAACGCGCTCATCGCCTGAAAACCGCAACCACCTGTCATTCATTCCCGCGCAGGCGGCGGAATTTCATTACGACGCCGTTGCCGGCGTGTAGTCCACCCCGACATTCATCGCCTTATCGATCAACTCCGGCTCCAGCAACCGAGTAGTCCTCAAAGTTGCAGTCCCACCAGCAGATACCTTCAACGACACCGCCGTCGCAGCAACCTCATCCGGAAGATCAGCGATCCAGACAAAGTCGTCATCCCCGAACGCGTAGTAAAACGCCTCAACTTTTCCCCCAACGCTTTCGATCAGCTTATCCACCGCCTCCGCACGGTGTCCGCCACCTACCTCCAACAGACCCTTCACACCATCAAGCGTGTACGAACCTTGGAACAAATACTTAGGCATTCTCTCTCCCTTCGCAACACCAGCCATGACAACCAGCATCACCATCGACGTTCAGTAACTACCTCCATTTTACCCAGACATTCCAGCACAGACGAACACCCTAGCGGACCGAACGTCCGACCATTGGAGATAGGAGGAGAAAGAAGTGGTGGGCCCGGACGGATTCGAACCATCGACCTCTACTTTATCAGAGTAGCGCTCTAACCGACTGAGCTACGGGCCCGACTGCGATGCGTGAAAAGCCACGCATCGCACAACAACCTAATTCTAATCCACGAAACTAGCCTAGCCCAGACCTCCGCAAAGGTCTCAAAAGAACCGCGTCAGAATCAGCCACCCGGTGGCGTGTAACTGACTTCCGTCTCTACAGCTTCGTCAATCAATCCAGGCTCTAACAGCACAGTCGTCTTTACCGTGATCGCACCCGCCGCTGACACCTTAAGCGACAACGCAGTAGCCGCAACATTGTCTGGCAGTTCTGCGATGACGACGAGATCGTACTCCCCGAACGCATAGTAGCAAGCCTCCAGAGTGCCGCCGACGCTCTCCACCAACGACTCCAAAGCCTTGCGACGCGATGAACCGCCGACCTTCAATAATCCGTTAACTCCTTCAAGCGTGTATGACGCTTGGAACATGTATTTGCCCATTGCATTCTCCTTTCGCTACGATGATGCGCAACCAAGTTCAGATTTCGAGCACGACTCAAACACTACGAGCCTATGAAATCCCTGTCGAATATGGTACGCGCCAATAGCAGTCCTGATGCATGTCGCCGTTGCCGATTCCTTGCATGTACCCTTATCCCCCATGACAACCACAGCCACATCCAAACCACGAGCCCTCCTATCCACCGGATCATGGGCACTCTACGACTTCTCTGACACCATATTCTCCGCATCCATCCTCACCTTCTACTTCCCTCTCTGGGTAACCGACGACAAAGGCGGCACCGACACCCATCTCGGCATCGCACTCTCCGCATCCATGCTCATCGTAGCCCTCACCGGCCCATTCCTAGGCACATTCTCCGACCGCCTAAACCGACGCGTCCCCCTTCTCGCCATGAGCGTCGTGTCCTGCGCCGTCTTCACCGCACTCATCGGCGCCGTCGGAGGACTCACCACCGGTCTCTTATTCTTCATCGCCGCTAACTTCATGTACCAAACAGGACTTATCTTCTACAACTCCCTCATCATCAACATCAGCGACGAAAGCCGACGCGGTATTGTCTCCGGCATCGGCGTCGGTGCTGGATACATCGGCCTCATCGCCGCATTCCTCATCATGCGACCCATCGTCGATGCAGAAGGAAACCAAGCCGCATTTCTACCTACTGCCGGACTCTTCATCCTCTTCGCACTCCCACTAATCCTCATCGTCCGAGACCCAGGTAAACGCGGCAACATCGACAAATCTCTCTTCCAATCCTCATACAAGCAGCTATACGAAACCTTCCACCGCGCCAGACAACACGCCAACCTTTTCCGATTCCTCATCGGAAGATTCATGTACATGGAAGCCATCAACACCGTCGTATCCTTCTATGTCCTCTACCTCATCAACGTCGGCGGCTTCGAAGACACCGAAGCACAAACCATGATCATCGGCGTCGTGGTCATCGCAATCTTCGCATCATGGGCGACTGGCTACCTTGTATCCCGATTCGGTCCCAAGCGCGTTCTCATCGTCGGATTGACTGGTTGGACCGTACTCGCGGTAGCCGCTGTAGTCGCTGACGCGAAATGGATGTTTTGGGCAGTAGCCATCGCAATGGGATTCTTCTGGGCAGCACCACAAATCTCCGACCGCGTACTTCTGACATACCTCTCCCCTAACGGACAAATCGGCGAATTCTTCGGACTCTTCCAAATGTCCGGCCGACTCTCCGCCGTCATCGGCCCCGCACTATGGGGCCTAACAATCTGGGCCCTATCCGAAACCGGAGAACTAGCCTACCGCGTAGCCCTAGCCACCCTAGCCATCTTCCTCATCCTAGGCCTCCTAGTTCTACGCGGCGTCAAGGTAACCCGCGAATCCTCCGACCTAGACGCCATCGAACAGACCTGACCTCCCCTTCGCAAAGCGAGGGGGACGCGGACGAGCGAAGCGAGAACGCAGGGGGTGCCCGACGGATGATCTAAAACCCCCTTCTATTCCCCCTTGACCATCAAGCGGGAGGAGTATAGATCAAAACACCCCCGGAAACAGCCGATACTTCACCCGAGCCTTATACTCAGCCCACTTCTCTGCCCCGTACTTCTCCTCACACACCTTGTCATCGTCGAACTGACGCCAAGTGAACAACGACACGATGAAGATCATGTACGTCCATGCCCACAGATTAGCGGGGTACATAAAGACCAGCGCTACCGACAAAGCCAGAAACCCTTCGCCCATGTAGTTGAAGTGCCGAGCGACTCCCCATATCCCGCTGTACAAAATCTTGCGGTCACCAGATTCGATGTACTTCTGCTCGATGACTCCCAAAAACTTCCGGTCGGGCCAACGCTTGAACCAGTATTTCTGGAGGTTGCCAGCACGCGATATCCCCCAACCGAACACGGCCAGCACAATCATCACACCGAGCCAGACGTTCGTAACCATTGGCGAGAAACCAGGATCCGGATGAACCGCCATCCCCCACATCGGCAGGATGTACAGCCATCCATAGATGATGAGTCCGCCCCAGATCAGTTTGAAGCCTAAATTCTCGTGGATCAGATCGTAGGTGTACAGCTGCACCCGCTCGAAGATGAAGTAGTCAAGGATGTACAACGTGAAAAACGCGGCGTAGACGTAAACCCCAGGATTAGCATCGTCTCCAAAAAGCCCGTGGTGGTAGTAAGCACCTGAAAGCGCGTTCAACACCAACATCGTACCGCCGACAACGTACAAGTACATCTTCAAATCGACACGCCTATGGATAAGGTCATGCTCCAACGCCCTGCCGTGCCACCAAGAGACGAACCAGTTGTGACCCTCGGCCTTTGGTTGACCTAAAAAATACCAAGTCGATATGACCGCGCAAAACACCGTCCCGCCTGCCACCGCATACACCGACGACTCGTAGAACCACTCACGCGGCACCAACCCGCCAAATTCGAACCACCAAGCGACAAGCGCGATCAAGAAAACCAGAAGCCCGTTGAGCCGATAGTCACGAGGTTCGCCAGTTGTCGGATCGATCACATACCCCGGAACACGCCTCGCAGGCAACACGAACTGCGCGACCCAGAAAGCCGCGAACACCGCCAGCGGAGTGAAAAACGCCGCTATCGCTTCCGTCGCCGAAAGCTCGAAAAGGTGGCTGATGCCAAGCCATTCAATCACGATAAACTGCACCTTTCTCCGACGATGCCGTCACTTGTTTGACACATGACAACAGAATACGGCAATTGTCCCTCATTGCCGTATTTCCTTCAATAGATGCCGGGAATGATCCGATACTTCACCCTTTCCTGATACTCTGCCCACTTCTCGGGTCCGTATTTCTCTGCACAGAGACGGTCGTCATCGCGCTGTCGCCAGGTGAAGAGGACGAGAACGTAGATGAAGTAGAGCCAAGCCCACGGATTGGTGAAGTACCCGAATGCTAATGCCATCGCCAAAGAGTAAAAGCCCTCACCCAAGTAGTTCAGGTGACGCGCAAGCCCCCACCAACCGCTGCAAAGAATCTTCCGATCGCCGGCTTGTATGTACTTCGGCTCGAAGATACCCAGAAACTTGCGGTCGGGAAATCGCTTGAAGATGTACTTCTGATGGTTGGCACCGCGCGAGATGACCCAACCGGCAAGGTACATCGCGAACGTCCCGATGAGCAGAACGTTGGTCCACACTGGCGAAAATCCCGGCGATGGATGAGCAGCCATCCCCCACAACGGCAAGATGAAGACCCATCCGAATACCACGATCCCGCCCCAGAACATCTTGAACCCTAGATTTTCATGGATAACGTCGTACGTATACAACTGCACCCGCTCAAATATGAAGTAATCCACCACATACCAAGTCAAGAACACCGCGTACATCCAAACCCCGGGGTTGAAATCATCCCCAAACCGTTCGTAGTTGTGCCAGGCACCAGACAACGCATTCAGCGACAACATCGTCCCACCCACCACGTAGAACCACATCTTGATGTCGATGCGTTCGTTGAAGAACGAAATCTCCCGAACCCGTCCGTACCACAGCGCCAAAAACCAGTTCCTACCCTCGCGCTCCGGCTGACTGAACACCGCGATCAACGAAAAGATCAATGTGAAGACAGTCCCGCCAGCCACTGCATACAGAGACGACTCATAGAACCACTCCCGCGGCATGCCAGTCAACTCGAACCACCAAACCACCAGCGCAATCACGTAAACCAAAATCCCATTCAGCCGATAGTTCCGAGGCTCTCCTGTCTCTGGATTGATCACATACCCCGGCACCCGTATCGCAGGCAGAATCATCTGCGCCACGAAGAAAACTACGAAGATAACCAACGGAGTAAAGAACCCCGCAACCGCCTCCATTCCCGAAAGCTCCAAAAGGTGGCCAATGCCAAGCCATTCAATCATCGCCTAACCATCCTCTCTATCCCGTACATCCATGTAAATTCCTCGTAGGGGCAACCCTCGTGGTTGCCCTCCTTTGTGGTTGCCCTCACATCACACTCCATCATGCAAAATCATCGCAATCATAGTTCAACAACTCAACGCCAAGCCGACGCATACTCAAACACAATCCCGCCGACCAGCACCTTCCAAATCCACTACGATCTCCACCGGCGCATTCCGCGCCACTATCAACACCAAATCCTCATCACCCGACGTATTCACCGGCTGATGATTGGAATCTGGCGGCACATAGATAAAGTCCCCCGGCCCAATCGCATCCTCTACCTCCAACTCCGGCCCGTGCAAAAACAACCCTTCGCCACTAACTACATAGATCGCCGACTCGCAATTCACGTGATAGTGCGCCGTCGAACACCTACCCGGCGGCACCGTCGCAATCGACAGATGTATCCCCGTCGACCCCGACAGAGCCTCCGAAACTCCCGCCAACCGAGTCATCGAACCACTAGCAACATCAACCTCCAGATCGTCGCGCTTGGTTACGACACAAGGACGATGACCATCATGCCAATCATTCAACATCATACCCATCCCAGTTCAAAACCCTCCCCTTCGCGAAGCGCAAGGGGAGGCCGGTGCGGACACGCGGGGATCATAGCCAATCATTCAACATCATGGCAATCATAGTTCACAAAACAACAACCGACCGCAGAACCTCCCCGCGCTCCATCTTGTGGAACGCCTCCTCGACATCACCAATCCCTATCGACTCACTGACGAAACCATCCAGATCCAACCGACCCTGCATGTAGAGATCAATGAACATCGGGAAATCCCGCGTCGGCAGACAGTCCCCATACCACGACGACTTCAACTGACCACCGCGACCGAACACCTCGATCATCGGCAACTCAATCTTCATCTCCGGATTCGGCACACCCACAAGTACCACCGTCCCTGCCAAGTCGCGGGCGAAGAACGCCTGCTCATAAGTCTGCGGCAATCCCACCGCCTCGATGCAGACATCCGCACCATTCCCATCCGTAATCCCCTGAATCGCCTCCACCGCATCGACCTCACGAGAGTTCACCGTGTGCGTCGCACCAAATCCCTTCGCCCACTCCAACTTCCGATCATCGATATCCACCGCAATGATCGTGTGCGCACCCGCCAGCTTCGAACCCGCAATCGCAGCATCTCCAACACCGCCACAACCAAACACCGCAACTGAATCACCTCGCGAAACTCCACCAGTATTAATCGCCGCGCCAAGACCAGCCATGATCCCACAACCGATCAAACCTGCCGCCTTCGCATCCGCTCTCGGGTCAACCTTCACCGCCTGACCAGCCGCAACCAACGTCAACTCCGCAAACGCACCGATACCCAAAGCCGGCGACAACGGACTCCCATCCTCCAGCGTCATCGACTGCGCCGCATTCCGACTGTCGAAGCAGTACCAAGGCCGACCACGCTCGCACGACCGACACGTCGTGCAAGGCGCACGCCAAGCGATGATCACGAAATCCCCCGGCGCAACATTGCCAACATCATCACCAACCTTCTCCACAACTCCAGCCGCCTCATGACCCAAGAAATACGGAAACTCATCCCCAATCGCACCCTCACGATAGTGCAAATCCGTATGACAAACCCCACAAGCCTGAACCCGAATCAAAGCCTCGCCAGGCCCCGGATCCGGCACCAAAATCGTCTCCAACGAAACCGGCGTACCCTTACCAGTCGATATCACCCCTTGCACCTTGTTCATATCCTGTCCCTAGCCCTTTCTGTAACAACCTAACCAACAAATCGCAACCGCATTATACGCCATATCCTCCCCCTCCTTCAGGAGGGGCCAGGGGAGGTCGCCCCTCCCCCTTTTGCATCAGCAAGATTCTTTCCCTCCGCCTCTCTGAGGGGGAATTGAAGGGGGTGTCTGCGAAGCGAGGCGCAGGGGGTTCATACACCTACAACCATCACACCAGGAACACACATCACAGTTCATCATCCAAAATCATCGCAATCATAGTTCAAAAAACACCCCTCCCCCTTTTGTATCAGCAAGATTCTTTCCCTCCCCCTCTCTGAGGGGGAATTGAAGGGGGTGCCTGCGAAGCGAGGCGCAGGGGGTTCATACACCTACAACCATCACACCAGGAACACACATCACAGTTCATCACCCAAAATCATCGCAATCATAGTTCAAAAAAACTCCGCCATTCCCGAGCTTGCGGAAATGGCGGAGAGGCGTGCAGGGCAAGACAGGCAGAACGAAGGATATCAGGAGGCAACCCTCGAAACCTACCCCGTAAGGACACCCCGCTACATAAGCTCTGGTATCGCAGTCAAACTAACCAAGCCCGCTATCGCCACCAGAACATACACGATACGCGTAAACCAGTTGGTCTCGCCGAAATCCAAATTGCCCCCAATGAAGGCTACCAAGTCCCACTTGAATAACCCGACCAGACCCCAGTTCAAGGCTCCCACTACCGCAAGCACTATCGCAATTACCTGAATGATCTCCATCTCAACTCCTCCTTGAGAGCTAAATTCATGTGATGTATATTAATAACATAACCACATATTCTGTTGAATATCTTCAACATCACCGATGACCAGCAACAACACTCTCCTCGCGCAAACAAGAGACCGATACACCGACGCCGTCGCACGAGGCGAAACTACTATCGCCCAAACCATCATCGACGACGCAATATCGCACGGCGCAACAACCCCCGAAATATACCTCTCCGTTCTAGCACCCGCACAAGTCAAACTCGGCGAAATGTGGCACCAAGGCATCATAAACATCGCTCAAGAACACCTCGCTACCGCCATCACCATGCAGATGATGGACCGACAGCGACAAGCCGCAAAACCACGAACACCGCTCGGACTCCGTGCCCTAGTAACACCCGTAAAAGACGACCAACACTTCGTCGGCGCACGCATGATCGCAGACCTACTCATTATCGACGGATGGGACGTCGACTTCTTCTGGAACGCAACACCCGACAAAGACCTCGCAGAATACGTCCAACTCCGACGAGTCGATCTACTCGCCATATCCGCAACCATGCCCGAACTACTGCCCAACGTCGCACAAACCACCAACACCATCCGCAACCTCGATCCCTCAAAACCCAAAATCCTCCTCGGAGGATCAGCCATCACCCACGCCGATCTCGAAGCCCACGAACTCGGCGCCGACGCCATCGTCACCGACGTCGCGCAAGCCGCTCAAATCGCACGCCGAATCGTCGGTCGCACCATCACCAAACCATCCCTCGACCAGCAACTCGCCGCCATCGGACAAAACATCCGTACCGCCCGCAACCACCGAAAACTCACCCAGCAGCAACTAGCAGACGCCTCAGACCTCGACCGCACATACATCAGCCTCGTCGAACACGGAAAACAAAACCTAACCATCGCCGCAACCCTAAAAATCGCCAACGCCCTAGACATCACCATCACCGACCTCATCAACACATAATCCCTCCCCCTTTCGCATCAGCGAAATTCTTTCCCTCCCCCTCTCTGAGGGGGAATTGAAGGGGGTGCCAGCGAAGCGAGACGCAGGGGGGCATACACACCGTCACCCACAACAAAATCACACCCCATCATCCAAAATCACCGCAATCACAGTTCAAGAAAAACTCCCTCCCACTTTTGCATCAGCGAAATTCTTTCCCTCCCCCTCTCTGAGGGGGAATTGAAGGGGGTTGCCAGCAAAGCGAGACGCAGGGGGGGGTCATACACACCATCACCCACAACAAAATCACCGCAATCATAGTTCAAGAAAAACTCCCTCCCCCTTTCGCATCAGCGAAATTCTTTCCCTCCCCCTCTCTGAGGGGGAATTGAAGGGGGTGCCAGCGAAGCGAGACGCAGGGGGGGCATACACACCGTCACCCACAACAAAATCACACCCCATCATCCAAAATCATCGAAATCACAGTTCAAAAAACAGTCCCCTCAATCACACTCCAACAACCCAACCAAATCCCTCTCAACCCCTTCCCATTCCTGCGCCAAATCCAACGTATACACCCGAAACGGATGACCATCTATCTCCGTCCGAAAATCCACATCATCCTTCACCGTCTTAGCGTAGAGCAAGATCCCGGACGCGTCGGGATGTCTGACACCGTCGCTATCGCGAGATTGCAAATACGCGTACATTTGATAAACATGATCGGGATTGACAGTGGGTTTGCCGCCGCGTTCGTACAACACTGATCCATACCATTTCGTATCAATCATGACGACCCCTGCCGTGTCTCTACGGATCAACACGATATCGGGATTCATCGTCGGAAGTCGAGCGTTCTCGGTTTCGGTGTCAGTTTTCTTACCCCAATACCGTCGTTGCTGCGCCGAAACCCTCCAATCATTCCCCAACCGCAACTTGTAAAAATTCGCCGCAAACAACTCGAATATCCTGTGCTCATCTTCCTTCCTATGCAACCAATCAACAAAATCCAGCTCCGAAACCCCATCCGACTGCGGCATCGAAGGATCCTGCAACATCTCGCAGATCTTCAACATCAACTTGTACTCACGCTCATTCCGACCCAACAACCGCAACTCCGAAGCGATCAACCGACGCGTAACCCGCACCCGGTCGATCTCGTACAACATCCGCAACAACGCCTCAACATCCGAAACCAACTTCCCATACTTATCACGGCGTTCTCGTTCAACCTGCGTGAAACCCTGATTCAACGAATCATTCAACGTCGACCGTATGATCTGATTGCGAGGCACATTCAACGTGAACTCCTCATACTCGCAGTGCAACCGACCCCGATACATCGACATCCCTCGCAACGTCCGATCAAAATCGATCCGCCCCCTAACACCCCGCAACTCCTCCGAGCGCTCCACATAGTCCCCCCGCAACCCACGCCGCACCTGATGCTTCACCAGATGAACCAAAATCCCCGTCAACAAAGCCCGCAAATCCGGCGCATCCTTAATCTCCGTATCAAACCGCCCCCGAAACTCCACCAAATCCCATGCATACAACAACATATGCCACCAGTTCCGAACCGGAATCATCTCAGACTATCCTTCCCTTCGCGAAGCGCAATCCTCTCCCTCCCCCTCTCTGAGGGGGAATTGAAGGGGGTGCCAGCGAAGCGATGTTCGCAGGGGATGCCCAAAGCCCCTTGTCATTCCGAGCGTAGCCGAGGAATCTAAAGCACATCCATGCAAACCCAAACCCTTCAAACAACTCACATCATTCCAATCATTAAAAATCATGCCCACCATAGTTCATAACAACTCCACTTCCCTCGCGTCTCCAGGCACTCCAGCCGACAATTGGTAACCGCGCTCTTGATAAACCTCAATCATCTCCACCACCACAGACTCCAAGATCGCAATTGCCTCTTCAGCAGTATCGCCCCAGGCCACACAGTTCGGAAACGAAGGGACTTGCCCCATAAATTTGTCCGGCTCCGTCGATTCCGACGGAGCGTACAACACGTAATCCATGCGAGGGCGTTTTCTTTCTGCAACCATGACCTTACCTGCCAATCATAGTTCAACAACCACTACGCCAACATCAGCCGCTCGCCCTTAGGCTCAGGTATCGGATCGCCAAACTCACGAGCCGTTTCTAACCACAAATCCACCGCTTCACCAACGGCTTTTAGCGCCAACTCCTGCGTCTCCCCGTGCGCCATGCAGCCCGGAAGTTCAGGCACCTCGCCCACGAACACACCGTCCTCATTGCTCCAATAGATGATGATCTCGTACTTGTGCATCACTCAACCTCTCCTAAATCGTATCTCAGCAATACACGCCGAACCTGTCTCACTTGGTACGGCTTGGCATGACTGCCATCACGTTGCAAGTTGATCAATTCCCTGACACCCGCCCTTCTAAAGATATGGTGACTACCCCGCACCCGTTCAACGAACCCGAGGCGCAGGAGCAACCCACGAAGCGCGTCGAAACGAATGTTCGCGTCCGAACGACCACCCAGAATCCTTTGCCGCAGTCTGTCATCACGACTCACCATTACTGTTCGCCTAGCAACTTCCCAACCTCACCATCCGCCTTACCCAAGTCATCAAACCAATACTCCTCCAACAACGGCCGAATCTCCGTCTCAACAATCTCCCGATACCACCGATCCCAGTCATCCTCACCACCATCAGCGATGTCGCAAAAATACGAATGCCCCACCGCAAAGTTCCGACCCAGCGACGCATCACTCGCAATAACCCCATTCAACGCCGACATCCGATCATTGATCCGCTCAATCATCGCCTCCGGTACATCCCGATCGCGCAACCAATCCTCAAACACCGACTCACCAAACTGCGGCTTCAACGTAACAAACGCAAACCGACGCCGCATCGCATAGTCCATCCCCGCCAACGAACGATCCGCCAAGTTCATCGTCCCCAAAAGATACACATTCTCCGGCACCGAAAACCTCTGACCACCCAACAACTCCACGCTGAATCCATCGCCCCGCTTATCCCCCTCAATCAACGACAGCAACTCGCCAAACACCCGACTCAAATTCCCCCGATTGATCTCATCAATAATCATCACATAGCGGTCGTCTGGATTCTCCACCGCTTTCTCGCACAATCTCAAGAAAGTTCCATCCTGCAACTCAAACGTCAACTCGTCCCGATCGTTCGTAGTCGGACGGTACCCCTGAACAAACTCCTCATACGAATACGACTGATGAAACTGCACATTCACGACCCGACCATCCGCCCGTTTCCCCATCAACGCATAAGCCAACCGCTTCGACACAAACGTCTTACCAACACCCGGCGGCCCCTGCAAAATCAAATTCCTCTTATCCCGGAAACGGTCGAGAATACGTTCTAGTTCGTCGCGCTCAAAGAAGAGACCATCATTGACCATGTCGTCAACCCCGTAATCGTCCCCAGTTCCTCCATTAATCGCCCCCAACCCAAGCATCTCCCGCGTCGTCGATTCCCGATTGACATCAAGTAGCGTAAGCCCCGCCTGCGTGGCCAACTCTTTTGCCCGCGCCAACGCACGCACGTATCCAGCACCGTAATCGCCGTCGGTACCTGATGCCCAATAATCCAAACCCAGATCATCAAGCAACCCAAGCTGTTCAAATCTGTGCGTGTAAACGAATTTCCTCGGATCGATCAAATACAACCATGTCGAAAGAATCCGAGCCCATCTATTGGGCCTTACAGCGTAAGTCGAGTGGACCCGGTTATACGCGTCGATGAATTCCTTACGGCACGAATCGTCTTTTGCCGGGTCCGTTGAAAACGCAGCACGCAACATCTTCCAAAACGCATCCAATTGGTCGAAATCGAGGGATTCTCTCACCCTGTAGTCCGAATTAATGCTCCAAACCTTGGTCGACCCATCCGGCAGTTCCGTGTCCAGAGCCAATTCGTTCCTCAAAATCTCGAAACACTCAGTCCGATCTTGACCGGATTGCCGTTGGCAAAACGCCTGATAAAAATTGAACGGGTCATAGGTTTCGTTCGACTCTGTCGTGCCTTCTGGATCCGCCTCGCGCAACCTTTGAATCAAATCGACTAACTCCTGTCGCTTCTCCTCCGACCACCACTCACCCTCAATCAACTTCCGACCAACCTCCAAATGAAACGGAACCCAGCTATCTTCTGGTCGATATCCTCTGATCAATTCAAGGAAAGCGGCTTTATTCGCATCATTTCTGATCTGCCTTACCGTGCCTTGTATGGTCAATATTGTGGGCGGAAGATCATCTCCTGATAAAATTCGCGGTGCCCAATCTACTCGCCGACGATTTCGACACGGCAACCCATCAGTATCTTCAACATAATAAGTATCATCACTTGAAAATCGACCATAGCGAATTATTTTGCCACCAACACCAGGCGTTACCACAAAATCATCCTTTTTTACTTCTAGGTGGAATGCGGCTATTTGAGAAGATCTATTGCGATTAGATTGCTCATTGGTGTTACCTGGATTTTCTTGTGCATATATTTCACGGACCTCATCTGATGTCTTTACATTCGACATGTCTACAGCATCCAGGTTGTAGCCTATGCCTACATATCCATTTTCGACAAAATCGTCTGTCCATTCACCGTTAAGAGCTCTGACCAGCCATAGTCGCGGTTCTTCAGTCATCACGGCTCCTTTCGTCTGCAAGTCACTGGATCATGATTCGCTCCGCCAACTCCCGATCATACATCCAACACCAAAATCACAGCCCATCATCCCAAATCACCGCAATCACAGTTCAAAATCTCACCACCCAACTAGCCATCTAAACATCCTGTCTAGACTGTCTAGATTGCACATCCAACCTGTCTAGACCATCTGTCTAGACGGTACGCAACATCAAACACCCCCATCCAGCGGCGAAACTCCGGCATGAGCGGCATATCAGCGACAACATTCTCAGGCCCGATTCACACCCCAATACCCAAAAATCACAGTTCAAAAAATCTCATTGCCGCTACATTGCCGCTCCAGCGGCAACGATTTTCCGATTTCTCCTTTCATATACACCCTCTAATCCAACGAAAATCAACATCTTACACCCCAAACACGCCGATACCCGACCCAACCCCGCATCACATTCCGAATATCATCACAAAACACCTCATTCCTTCATTGCCGCTGGAGCGGCAGTGTAGCGGCAATCAGCGGCAATCTAGCGGCAACGGCGGCAACGCGACATCCAACAATTTCAGCCACCCTATGCGATAATCCCACCATCATGATCAACAAATTCGGAGTCCTATACGCCGGCTGTGTCGACATGGACGACATCGGCTACGCCGGCACACCCGCAAACGAACGATGGCTGCCAGACGAACAACTGGCGACCGTCTTCAAAAAGTCAGAATCGTTCGCCAAAACCATGGACAAACTAGGTTTTGATACCTTCTGGGGCGCAGAACACCACTTCCAACGCGAAGGCTACGAGTGCATTCCCAACCTTCTGATGCTCTTCGTCCACCTCGCACACCTCACAA
The DNA here is from genome assembly GCA_963555965.3 of Dehalococcoidia bacterium. Lineage (GTDB taxonomy): Bacteria > Chloroflexota > Dehalococcoidia > Lucifugimonadales > Lucifugimonadaceae > Bin127. The sequence continues at coordinate 2,631,266 of OY821634.1, read as the reverse complement.
AAGACCTCCGATTCGGCTGCGGATTCAACATCAACCCCATGTGGCACCCCCTACGTCTCGCCGAAGACTACGCCACGGCCGACATCCTCACCGATGGACGCGTCAGATTCGGAATCGGAAGAGGCTACCACTCCCGCGAAGTCGAAGTCTTCGGAAACCCGATCATCGACCAAGACGCCAACCGCGAACTCTTCGAAGAGCAAGTTGAGGTCATGTACAAAGCCTTCAACGAACGCGCATTTTCGCATCACGGCAAACACTACGAAATCCCGCCAGCAGTCCCCTACCGCGGCTACGAACTCGGAGAAATCACCCTCGTCCCACGACCGAAATACCCCGTCGAATGGTGGCAACCCGTCGTATCCGCATCCGAACGCGGCCTCAACTTCATGGCCAAATACGGAATCAAAGGAATGATCGGAGGCGGCGCAGCGCCCGGCGGTGCTTCCGACGTCGTCGTCCACAAATGGCAAGATGTCCAAGCCGAACACGGACACAATCTCGAACTCGGCGGCGACCTCATAATCTCATTCTCCGTCTACATCGCAGACACCACCGAACAAGCCATCGAAGAATCCCGACTCTGGGCAGAAGAACGCGTCAAAATGTTCGGTCCCCTAGGATTCGTCCGCGGCCTCTCCGACGCCCAAGTAGACGCCATCAACTCCAACGATCCCGCCCAACTCTTAACCGCAAACCTACCCACAATCGACGAAGACGCCAAATCCGGCGGATTCTTCGCCGGCCCCGCCGACCTCGTAACCGAAAAACTCCTTGAAGTCCAAGAACGCTACCCCGGCCTCGAAGAAGTAAACATCGGCATCACCGGCATGGGCATGCCCGAATCCGCCACCCTCGAACAAATGCACCGCTTCGCCGAAGACGTAATGCCCCACTTCAACAACCACTGAACACCATCGCGGCAAAGCCCGTCATTCCGGCGGAAGCCGGCCGCTTGCGGGACGGAACGTCCATCCAGATCGGGAGGCTTTCTTGTTCATTGACGTGATATCATTGCTATCATCGATAGCGTCGATATCAAATTGGTCAGGAGGTTGAACGTTGGCCAGCATCACCGTCCGAAATCTTGATGAAGGTGTGAAACAAAAACTCCGTATTAGAGCCGCCGAACACGGTTGCTCGATGGAATCTGAAGTGCGCGAAATCCTATCCAAAGCGGTTGCTGTCGAGCCCAAACCACGTAAAGGTCTGGGAACTCGAATCCATGAGCGTTTCAAGGCGATCGGTGGCATTGATCTCGAGTTGCCAGAGAGAGTCGCGTCCCGTGAACCACCTACTTTCGATTGATTCTAAGTGTCAATCATAGTAGATACAAACGTCGTCTCTGAAATGATGAGAGGCACCCCCCATCCCGGCGTTCGGGGTTGGCTCGACGAACAGATTGAAACGGATTTATTGCTGTCAGCCGTCAGCGAGGCCGAACTACGATACGGAATCGAACGGTTGCCTAAAGGCCGGAGACGCGACGACTTGGAGACGGAACTGTCTGAAGTATTGCGAGATGATTTTGGTGGGCGCATCCTGCCGTTCGACCGGGCGGCGGCGAGAGCTTACGCAATCATTAAAGCGGAGCGGCGGGTTTCAGGTGGATCATACGCCACCGAAGACTGCATGATTGCTGCAACCGCCAAATCTATAGGAGCCGCGGTCGCCACCCGTAACGTACGCGACTTTCAGAATTGCGGCGTCGAAGTCATAAACCCTTGGGATTACAACCCATGAAAATCACCGACATCCGCACCCGCAACATCTGCATCCCGCTCTCCACTCTTGGCAAGCACGAGCCAGTGACCATGTGGTACGGCTCTAGGTTCGCCGCCATCAAGACGATCATATTCATCGACACCGACGAGGGCATTACCGGACTTGGCGAAACCAGCATCGGCGCTGGCGGCGATCAACGACTCTTCGAGCAGATCAAATCACGCCTCATCGGCCGCGATCCGCACGACATAAATTCCATCGAGCGGGGTATGAACCTCACCGGCCAAGTTACAACCAAACTTGGCCACCTCCTCGACACTAGCGCATCTTCCAACTTAAACATCACCGGTTCCATAGATCAGGCACTCTGGGACATCATCGGAAAAGCCGCCAATCAACCCATCTACAACCTCATCGGCGGCAAGTACCGAGACCGCGTCGAAGCGCGCTACTGGATGGGTGCGAAACCGCCTGATAAGTGTGCCGACGAGGTGAAACGTGCCGTTGCCGCAGGTTTCAAATCCTTCAAGATCAAGATCGGACTCAACCCCGAGTTTGATGTCGAATGCGCCGCCGCCGCACGCGAAGCCGCAGGACCACGTATCGAACTCGGATACGACTGCAACGGCTCATACTCCCAACTCGAAGCCATACGAATGCTCCGAAAAATGGAGCCGTACGATCCCTCGCACGTCGAAGAACCTGTCGACTCAACCAGCGTACGCGCCCTCGCAGAAGTCAGCAGACACACCGACATCCCCATCCTCTGCGACGGCCCCGCTCGCACCACCAAAGAACAGATCCTAGAACTCATCATGCACCGCGCCTGCGACGCCATCCACCTAGATGTCGTGATTAACGGCGGATTCCTCGAAACCCAACGCTGCGCCGCTATCGCAGAAGCAGGCGGACTCAAAGTCTCATGCCACTCATCGCCCGGAGAAACCGGCATCGCCACCGCCGCACAACTACACCTCGTAACCGCCACACCAAACTTCATCTGGCCCGTAGACTCCGCATACACCAAACTCCTCCCACCGTCGGAAGACATCATCACCGAACCCTTCACCTACGATGACGGCGCACTCACGCCACCATCCGGCCCCGGGCTAGGCGTAGAAATCGACGAAGACGCCATCTCACGCGCCGAAGAACGCTACGCCAATGAACTCCCAAAATGGCGACACCGCTTCGCTCCCGACCCAACCGTCCCAGCCCGCCAGCAACACTACTTCTTCAACTACCCCAGCAAGCGCGACCACGACGACGCGGAGTGGCGGGGGATGTTTGAGTAACATATTCACAGTCGCGCGTCACGAATAAGGAAGCCAACATGCCCTTTGAAACTCCAATCACGATCAAGGCTGCGTTGGATCAAATTGACCGACAAACTTACGTTCTACCTGCAATTCAAAGGGAATTCGTTTGGCGAGCCGGCCAGATCGAACGCCTCTTTGACAGTCTCATGCGTGGATATCCGATCGGTTCATTCCTTTACTGGAAAGTCCAACGGGAAAACGTCCATGACTATCGTTTCTACGACTTCATGTTCGATTACGATCAACGCAAACCGAGAAACAATCCGATCAATCCCAATCGACTTACGTCGGACATCACCGCCATCTTGGACGGCCAGCAACGCCTAACAGCATTGAACATCGGCATACGAGGGAGTTACGCGAGTAAGCTACCGAGGTTGTGGTGGAACAATCCAGACGCATTTCCTAAGAAAAGGCTATATATTGACCTTCTACGCAGTACAGAAGAAGATGAAGATAGTAACTTGTATTCGTTTAGATTCCTGACACAAAAAGAAGCTTGCAGTAGCACGGATGATGTTTTTTGGTACTGCTTAAAGGATATACTGGATATCCCAGACGAAGCTGATATAGTTGATATTGTGTACGATAAGGGGATTAAAAGTCCTAAAAATGCCCACAAAACGCTTATACGGTTGCATAGATTAATTTATACTGATGGTGTAATTTCGCGTTATGAGGAAGATTCTCAGGATTTGCATAAAGTCGTAAACATATTCGTTCGCGTCAATAGTGGCGGGACCGTTCTGTCGTACTCAGATATTTTAATGAGCATGGCAACGGCACAATGGGACGAACTCGATGCCCGCGCTGAAATCTACGGGCTGGTTGACGAAATAAACGACATCCGGAATGGATTCGCTTTCGACAAGGATTGGGTGCTCAAGGCTGCGTTGGTCCTAAGCGATATTCCCGATGTTGGGTTCAAAGTGTCAAATTTCAACTCAACCAACATGAAACATCTACAGCGAAATTGGGAACAAATCAAAACAACGCTCCGCACGACTGTTCGCCTGATTTCGAGGTACGGGTTCTCGCGGTCGACACTCACTGCCACAAATGCCGCACTGCCAATCGCCTACTACATCCAACAACGCGACCTCGGAGACGAACTAATCAATAGTCATCACCACGCTTCCGATCGAGAGAGTATACGGTTGTGGTTGACTCGTTCCTTATTGAAACGTGGATTCTGGGGAGCCGGCGTCGACTCGTTACTCGGGGCACTGAGATCCACTATTCGTGAACATGGGGCGACACGATTTCCAAGTGGAGAACTTTATAACATGCTTCGAGTCCGAGGTCGATCCCTATCATTCGAAAACGAGGAATTGGAGGACCTTGTCGAAAACACACGGCGCGCGTTCTTGCTCCTGTCACTTCTCTTCCCATCAAGCCTGGTTAGAGATTCTGTTGTCCATATAGACCATGTCTTTCCCAGGTCTCGCTTCACTCGGACCCGGCTCCGAAAGGCTGAGATGCCTGACGACGAAATAGATCGATCCTTAGAGAACTCAAACAGGTTGCCAAACATGCAACTGCTAAACGAAACGGAGAACATGGAGAAGTCCGACCGCATGCCTCGGGAGTGGATTGATAAGTTTTACAACACGGTTGAAACCCGTGAAGGCGTAGTCAAGGCGCACGATCTAGGCGACATTCCACAGAATCTTGCCGGATTCAACGGATGGTACGAGGCGCGTCGCGAGCGGATGTTGGGCAAGTTGAGAAACATCTTGGAGGTGGATCCAAGTACTTCAGAAACAGAACCGTCTTAGGGCAACTCAAGCGATCAGGAATCATTCCAGTCAAGCCAAAAAGTAACCCTCACAAACTTACTACCCTCATCCTGATCGATGTCGGGTTCAGTCCCATTGAACTCACGCATCAACCTTCGCATGACTGGCCATCCACGTCCCCGCTGTTCCATGAAACCCAATGTCAGCATGTAGTACGCCATCAACTCGTTTCGAGTCCTAGGGTGCGCGCCGGCACGGACACTCTCGACCGTCATGTGGTTGGGCAATGCTCCCGGACTGGTTACATTGACACGATCTGAGAAGACTTCGAGCAATATCTTCGACCCGGTGATTGAATAGTCTCGATGAACGACTGCGTTGACCAGTGCTTCTCTGATCGCTGGTCGTGGCAACAGGTAGCGGTCGGTTCGGATCACACCGTCGTAGGTTTCAGTATGTCCCAAACCCACGAACCAACCCATAGCGCGTTGCACTTGATCGTCCAGCCTGCCGGTGATGTCTGCAACTTGCAAAACGTCAGACGCTCGATCGTTGCCAGCGTAGGCGCAGCATTGGATCATGAAGTTCCGCGTTTGAGGGTAACTCTGCGGGATTATGCCGAACGCAAGCACGCCGTAAAGCGTGGGACGCAACCCGCCATCGAAATCAGCGATCACCGCTCTATTGCGTAGGTCGTCCTCTTCGGATGGCTGAGGGTCGCCTTCGACGTTCAATCCGAGCTTGCCGAGATACGACTGAAAATGCTGTATGTCGATGTCGGTTGTAGACGCTGCGCCGATTACGCGTTCTTCCGTGAGGATATATCCGAACGCGTTGTAAAGTTCCTGAAGTTCGTTGGGCGATGGTTCAACAGTGCTTCGGGCTCTTCGAACCCAGACTTGACCTCGGAACCGCAATGGCTCGAAGCCGCGTTGGCGCGGAACTTCGATCCAATGTATCGATCCATTTGGAGTTGCGGCGTAGTCGATTTGTGCAGATACCGGAGCATTGCAAGCGGTTTGCAGATAGGAAGTAAGACGTTCTTGGACTCGCGTTACATCTTCATTCACCCCCACGATCTCTTGAGAATCATCCACTCCGAGAATGATGACCCCGCCCTCGGTGTTGGCAAACCCACAGATCGCTCTACCAACTGACCTCAAGTCGCCGAGCTCGCGCTTGAACTCCGTACGCGGTCCCTCGCCGTGCCGGATCAGATCAAGGATTTCGGTCAACCTCATATCGAAACTTAAAAATAACCTTACTTCACCATCCACAACCCAATAACCTTGTCAAATCGACAAGCCATTTGGGCGACGTTACCGCGCTATCGCATCATCGGAAACATTCTCAGCATGTTCGGACATACTCCCATCCCCATACCACGCCTCCCACAACTCCGGCAGTACCTCTTTCATGGGCCGCGCCTCGCGGAACCACTCCGCATCGAGTTCAAACGTGTCCGGATCTTCGGCGATGGCGGAGCGGATCGCCTCACTCTCTTCGGGCGTAGGTGAGATATGGCCAGGTTTGAACTTGAACACGGTGAAGAGTCTTATCCAGTTGCGACCACCTTTAACGAGATACGCCGTTGTCCGAACTCGGTGTCGCATCATCACTCTCTTGCCCGTTGCCGTACCACGCCTCCCACAACTCAGGCAGTACCTCTTTCATGGGCCGCGCCTCGCGGAACCACTCCTCGTCGGCTTCAAAGGTGTCGGGGTCTTCGGCGATGGCAGCGCGTATGGCGGCATCCTCTTCAGGGGTGGGCCAGATGGTGTCAGGTTTTAGCTTGGGCATAGTATCGCATCTCCCGCTCGTCGGCTTTTCGGAAGCTGATTACTCGTATTCTATCTCTTCGTATTGTGAATGCTAGGGAATGGAGACGGTGTCCGATGTATCCGTAAGCAACAGATCGCGTCTCGCTGTGTCTGTCGCTGCGGCGGATCACGGCGGTTTCCCATTCGAACTCGCTGACCGATGCGAAGTCGATGTCGTGCTTTTCGAGGTTGGAGCGCGCTTTGGCGGGGTCCCACTCGTAATGTCGGTTGTGTGCGTGGAAGCTGTAGACCATCTGGGTTGTGGCAATCATGTGCTAATTTTGTTCAGATGTACAGCATAAGCGAGACGAGTCGGTATCTTCGAGTAGCGTGTCACACCGAATTAGATGCCACCAATTTCACGGCGTCTATGGATGAACATTCCGTCCGCTGAGGCGCCGACTTTCGTCGGAGTGACGTAGAGTGGTCTCGGAATGACGGTAGTTCTGGGCTGGTCTATAGGCCAGAATGGTGTCGGTTTTGCCAATGTCCCCTATTGGCAGGTTGTTGGAAGGTTGTTGCGGATTAGGCTAATATCGTAGTGTCGATCGGTTGCTGAACGAGCCCGAACTTGCGTTGCTTAGAAGATTAGCAATAGTTTGTGGGATCGCCCTTGGGGCGGTTTTTTGCGTTTTGGTAGTCATTGCAGTCGCCTTGTTGATTGTAAGGGGGCCGGCTGAAGTGTTGGAGATCGGGGAAGACTCAAACCTCGCATCAGACGAAGCGCGCTTGGAAGTTCCGGCTCCTGGAGGCGGTGCGATGACTTTGGAAGGTGCGAGAAATAAAGCGGTGTTCGCTCTAGAGTCCCACGAGTCGTATTGTCCGCACATCTTGGGGGGAACTCTGGACATCGCGTTTGGTTCCGGTATCAGCATCCAGCACGATGGCAGTTGGTATCTACGTGCACGATGCACGGACAATGCTTATCTAGTGGTGGTTTCGGATGATGATGTGGAGATCAAGACGTGCGCGGCGGCACGAGACGCGGGACAGAGTTGCCAAAAATCAGGTTGGTTAACCGATTATCAACCGTGAACCTACGGTAATACAACCCTTTGTTTTCAAATTCTTATCTGTCCCAAAGCTGTCTCCGAGGCGTCAGTCTGCCGCGCCGAACACGTAGATAGATACTCGTTTCAATCTCTGAACGTCGATGTAGTCGGCGGTTCTTGTTCAGCGCTCAACGTCTCGCCTTTGACAGTAACGCGGGCTATTGATTCTCGTCCAGCGTTTTCGATAACTTGATGTAGACAATCCTACTCCAGACGCGTTCTATCGGATAATTACGACTACAGGCGGCTATGCATCTAGGCACCACAGGGAGTGTTCGAGCGACCTCCGGGGCGATCATCGTTCCGAAAGATAGCCGCGCATGTAGCGAGGATAAGAAAGTGAAAGTAGAGTCGGGTTTTCTGAAGTTGGGACTCTTCAGCCTGCGCCGACAGGGTGTGCAGTTGAACCTTGGCATCTTTGCCGGCACAGTGCTGGCACTTGTCTTCACCGTTCTCGTCTACCTCGCCTTCCAAAACGTCGATGCTGAATCTGGGTTGTCGACTTGGCGAAACATACTCCTCGCAGTGGGCATCCTGGCTACCACGGTCGGAGTGCTAACAATCTTGAGGGCGCTGACGACGGGCGTACGTGCGATCGCAATGGAGGTTTGGATCAGACGGATGGGACAAGGCGATCTCGACTACAAAGTGGAGTTGGAAGGTAACGATGAGATAACTGCGATTGCGGAATCACTGGAAGAGTTGAGGCAGCGATCAATTCGAGTTGTTCGACTGAATCTGGTTGAGAAACTGGCTCAGGATCTTGAATCTAAGAATGCCGAACTAGAGGACGTGCTAGATCAGTTGCGAAGCGCTCAGGATCAGATCGTCACTCGGCAGAAGCTCGCGGAGCTGGGCGAGTTGGCCGCAGGGGTGGCACACGAAATCAGAAATCCGCTGAACTTCGTTCGCAACTTCGCGGAAGCGACTGACGACCTAATCGTCGAGTTGAAGGATTCGATTCAGCAGCTGGATGCCGACGAACGCGAAGAAATTTCCGAGATCATCGACGACATCGCGACCAACCTGACGCGTGTCGAATCACACGCTCTCCGAGCGGACCGCATCGTGAATGACATGCTGAAGCTGGGAGAACACGGGGGTAATTTCGAACCCACGGATCTTAACGAGTTGCTAAGCTACTCCGTAGACCTCGCTTACAACGGATCGAAAACCATGCATCCGGATCTCGAACTCGATATCCAAGAGAAGTTGGATCCGGACGTGGGCGAAGTGTCGTTGATCGCGGAAGATGTCGGACGGGTCATCCTAAACATCGTCAACAACTCTTGCTATGCGGTGGACGAGAAGCGATTAGCGCTCGCAGGCGGTCTCGAATTTTACTCGCCTACGGTGTGGCTGCAAACGGCTAGGAAATCGGACGCGATCGAATTGCGGATCCGAGACAACGGGACCGGGATTGATTCAGATGTCATCGGCAAGATATTCAATCCGTTCTTCACAACAAAGCCCACGAACCAAGGCACGGGATTGGGACTGAGCATCGCGAATGACATCGTGAGGGAGCATGGCGGTGCGATAGAGGCGAAATCCGAACCTGGCGAATTCACCGAGATGGTAGTGTCTATCCCTATTCAGCAGTCCGTCCAGCAAAATCAGTCGCCCGGCAGTGAAGCAGAATCGGGAGCAGTGTTAGCCGCCTCGGATGCTAGGTAGCGCGAGCTGTCAACAGGAACCGCCGGCGGCTATCCCCTCAGCGCGTTGGAGGTCGCGGACGTAGCAGATGATGGCGTCGATCTCCGGTGGTTCGACGTTGGGGATCGGTGGCATGTCGCCGAAGTTCCAGTGGTGTGCGGTCACGCCATTGTTTACGGCGTTGTGGAACGAGAAATTGGGATGATGCCCGATTTCGTATAGTCGGTGGACCAAGGGCGGGCCGGTTGCGGTGCCGTCGGCTTGCTGTCCGTGGCAGACGGCGCAACGGTTTTGGAATGATTCCTCGCCGTCGTAGGCAGTCGGTCCGCGGTCGATTTCCGCGGGTGGTTGCGTGGCTGCGGGTTCGTCGTTAGCGTTGCATCCGGTAAATAAGATCGTGCTTGCCAAGACGCACATGATCAGTAGAGCGATGAACTGCGTGATGGTCATGTGATGCCGAGTTTTCACGTCGCCAGGGGCACGATCTTCGAACTCCTGATCGTCCTGTCTCTCGTTACGATCGGAATGTTGTACACAATGCTGGTTGCGGCGATGAGCTCATCGGCTGGGTCGCTGCGAAAATCTAGTTGAATTGAAACTCGCGCTACATTCATGTCGATCGGCAAATTCGACAAATCTTGCAAGAACCTTTGGAACTTATCACTATACAAAGGGAAATCGAGACGACGATTTTCAACGAGGAATGCCAACTCACGCAATACCATCGGGCAGATCGCCCAGTCTTGCCCCCGCATCGCGGCGTCTTCAACCGAGCGCAACCCTTCGTTGAAAGCGAACACCACGATGTGCGTGTCAAGATTCACCATTGTCGTCCCTTTACCCACCGATCTTCGACATTGATGATGTCGCCATGTATTTTGATCTCATCTTTCATGCTACCGATATATTTTGCGAAACTGCTGGGGTATTTCGTCAATCGAGCGACGGGTTCGCCGTCTTCAGTGATGATGACGCCATCATCGTCAAGATGGTGAATCAGCTCTAGGAATTGTTCCTTGGCCTCGTCGGTTGGTATCTGTTTCACGAGTTGTCCTCCTTCCCTGCGTATTTGTGACAATCTTCTGGGTAGTGTATCCCGGTGCTGAAAATGTCACCGTAAATTTCGATTTCGCCTTCCATACACCCGATGAGATCGGCGCAGTTGCTCTTGTTTTGGTCGGTCTGTGGGACGATTCGGGCAACTGGCACGTCTCCTTTGGTAACGACTAGACCTTCATCATCAAAAGGCGCCATCAACTCCAGCAACCGTTCTTTAACCTCATTGATTGATATCTGCTTCACGGGCAGTGCTCCTTACTGGTCATTGTAGACGGGTGAACAACAAAGAAAAAACGTGAGCCTATCGGCCCACGTTTTGGACTTGACAGCTGAAAAGCGGATTGAACAGACGCCATTGCTTCTTGAGCAGGTCCGGATTGTTTTTTGAGGCCTGATCCGGAAAGGCCTTTTGGAACGCGCAACCTTTTCGAGGCATCGTTTTCGTTTCCGATGAACCCCTTGCCACTTCCTCTTTTCGTATGTTCAGGATCGGACCGTAGTCGAATGCTGACGATTGGAGGTCGGGAATCTCGCTCGAATCGGTTCGGTTATCGGATGCGGTTGTGCGGTTAATTTGGGTAGTACTGTTGCCACTTTCCAGTCGTATTAGAAAAGTGGGCTAGCACTCCTTAGAAAGGAGGTGATCCAGCCGCACCTTCCGGTACAGCTACCTTGTTACGACTTAGTCCCAGTCATTGGCTCCACCCTCGGCACCTGCCTCCCCTAAGGGTTGGCCCAGCGACTTCAAGTGTCTCCAACTTCCATGACTTGACGGGCAGTGTGTACAATCCCCGGGAACGTATTCACCGCAGTATGCTGACCTGCGGTTACTAGCAACTCCACGTTCATGAAGGCGGGTTTCAGCCTTCAATCCCAACTGGGACCGGCTTTGTCGGATTGGCTCAACCTTACGGCTTCGCAACCGTCTGTACCGGCCATTGTAGCGTGTGTGTAGCCCTAGGCGTAAGGGTCATGATGACCTGACGTCGTCCCCACCTTCCTTCCGTTTAAGGACTGTCTCGTCAGAGAGAGTAACAGACGATAGGGGTTGCGCTCGTTGCGGGACTTAACCCAACACCTCACGGCACGAGCTGACGACGGCCATGCAACACCTGTGTAAGGCTCCCCGGAGGGTCCCTCCCCTTTCGGTTCGGTACCACCAAACATGTCAAGCCTAGGTAAGGTTCTTCGCTTACCATCGAATTAAACCACACGCTCCGCTGCTTGTGCGGGGACCCGTCAATTCCTTTGAGTTTTAGCCTTGCGGCCGTAGTCCCCAGGCGAAATGCTTAATGGGTTACCTTCGGCCCACAGGGAATTAACACCCCGAAGACCTAGCATTCATCGTTTAGGGCGTGGACTACCCGGGTATCTAATCCGGTTCGCTCCCCACGCTTTAGTCCCTTAGCGTCAGAACTGCCCCAGCAGGCCGCTTTCGCCACTGGTGTTCCTCCCGATATCTACGTATTTCACCACTACACCGGGAATTCCACCTGCCTCTGACAGTCTCTAGTTCAGCAGTTTCTCCCGACGACTCCAAGTTGAGCCTGGAGCTTTCACAGAAGACTTACCAAACCGCCTACGGACCCTTTACGCCCAGTAATTCCGGACAACGCTTGCCACCTACGTATTACCGCGGCTGCTGGCACGTAGTTAGCCGTGACTTATTCCTCAGGTGATGTCCTCTCTCTTCCCTGAGAAAAGAGGTTTACAACTCGAAAGCCGTCATCCCTCACGCGGCGTCGCGGCATCAGGCTTTCGCCCATTGTGCACGATCCCTTGCTGCTGCCTCCCGGAGGAGTGGGGGCCGTGTCTCAGTCCCCCTCTGTCTGGTCATGCTCTCACACCAGATACCCGTTTAAGGCTTGGTACGCCGTTACCGCACCAACTACCTGATAGGACGCGGGCCCATCCCCGAGCGATAAATCATTTCTTCCCGCACATTGAAACACGGGAATGTATACGGTATTAGCTGCAGTTTCCCGCAGTTATCCCGTTCTCGGGGGCAGGTCACCCACGCGTTACTCAGCCGTCTGCCACTAGGTTTAGCCCCCGAAGGAGCGACCTCGTTCGACTTGCATGCATTAGGCACGCCGCCAGCGTTCATCCTGAGCCAGGATCAAACTCTTATTTGAACTGACGTCTGTTCTTTCCGCTCTTCAGTTGTCAAGATGCTTGCCGAAAAAACGGCCTCCCGAAATCGGGATTCCATTTCTCGGTAACCGTTTATTGTAAGGCATCCTAGAGATGTGTGCAAGAGAGTTTCGAATTGTTGCGATTAGATTGGCATATAGATCGCTCAGGTCAGGGTTCGAAGACGGTTGCGCAGATCAATCTGCGGCGGGGCGATGAGTAGCGTTGGATGGAGGATTTAGACACATTTTCGGCTTGTATTGCCTAGACTGAACGATTATTTCTCAGGTAACGACGATTTTCGCATTGTTTGTACGCACGCATTACGAAACTGATGTAGACTGCTGGAGACGAATGAGCGTTTGCGCTCAAAGATTGTTGTCTGCTTGGTTGGATCGGCGTTCTCGATGCTGTTTCGGACACCTAATGCCCTTCCTAGCCACGCTGTTGACCGGCAGATTTTGACCGAGGAGGACGCGAAATGAATCCTAAAGTTAGGTTTATCAGGAACCGAGCGGTGGTCGGATGGCTGGGTGCGCTCGTCGCGGTCGCCACGGCGTTAGTTGCCGCGTGTGGCGGCACCGAGACGGTTGTTCATACCGTAGTCGTAGAACGCGATGTGCCTGGCGAGACTGTGATCCAAACCGTGGTGGTGGAGAAGGAGGTCGTTGTTGAGAAGGAGGTGGTGAAGGAGGTCGAGAAAGAGGTTGAGAAGATCGTAGTTGCGACGGCGACGCCGATCGCGATGGCGAAGATGGAAGCTCCTGCGCCACAGAGTGCTGCGGATACCGCAGAGATGGCGGTTCAGAACCGTGTCGGTCTGACGATGACGGGCTTGAACAGCACCGGTGCGCCGGACGGACCGTGGAGCATTGCCGAAGGCTTCTTCCAACCCGGAGGACCAGTGGGGTCAAACATTGTTGACCCCGTTTTGGCAGAGACTTGGGACGTCGCAGAAGACCTGAGCAAGATCACGGTGAAGGTCAAGGAAGGCGTTCAGTTCCACCGCGGTTGGGGCGAGTTGACGGCGGATGACTTGGTATGGAGTTTCAACGACCTGATCGCTCCGGAGAGTGTGCACAACCAGTCCGGAGACTATGCGGCGATTGTTGAACCGATGGTGAAGGTCGACGACTACACCGTTGAGATACCGGTCAAACAGTTCACAGTCGTGTGGAACCAGGCTTACTTCAACACTTTCGCAGGCACAAACGGGACGTTCAGCAAGCGAGCGTTCGATGAGAACGGTCGCGAATGGGCGAACGAAAACATTATCGGCACCGGTCCGTACATGTTGAAGGAGTTCATTCCTCAGAACATCGTTCGGTTGGAGTCGAACCCTGAACACCACATCCAGCCTGCGTACATGCCGTTCTTGAACATCAACGAGGTTCCGGAAGAGTCGACTCGGATTGCGATGTTACGGAACGGTCAGGCAGACATCGCGGACGTTTCGCTGAAGGCGATTCGTGGATTGCTAGAAGAAGGATTCAAGATGTCGGACAGCGGCAAGGCCGCCCAAGAAGGCATCTTCTTCGCAGGAAACTACTGGGAGCAGTATGACTACAACTGCTCACAAGGCGCTAGCTCGGTATCTTGTCCGGACATCACAGTCGGCGAACCGCAACAGGTAGAGGTCGAACGTGCCGGTTATCAACCAACTGAGCAGTTCCCTTGGATCGGCGAGTACGGCAACGACGAGAGCATGGAACGCGCTCGCATGGTGCGAACTGCGATGTCGATCGCTATCGACAAGGAAACGATCAACGATGTGATCGTTGACGGTTTAGGTTGGTTGGTGCACGTGAACGCGTTCTCGATCAAGTCGCCGCAGTGGAACGACAAGTGGAACATCGAGTACGATCCGGAAGCGGCTGCTCAGATGCTTGACGATGCTGGTTACCCGGTGGCGTCTCGCGGCATACGGTTCCAAGTTGACATGTACGTCACGCCTCACGTTGGTGGAGCCACGGGTACTGCCGGCGAGATTCAGGCGGCAGTAGGTGCGATGTGGGACAGCTTAGGTATCCGCACGAGCTTGGTGAGACACGGATATCCTGTGTGGCGACCGACGGTTGTGGACCGGTCGCAGAACCAGCCGTTCTTGAGTGCCTGTGGAGGCACGGACGCTCGTGACTCGGTTCCTTGGGACTTCCCGAAAGGCGTTGTGTTCACGACACTGTCTCGCGGCGGTTTCAGTTGTGCGATGGAGATTCCGTTCGTGCTAGAGAACTACCTGAAGACAGCGGGTGAATTGGACAAGGCGCAACGTATAGCGAACAACACGGAGTTGCTCGAGTACTACCGTCACTGGCGGTTGAACTCAGGGATTGCGGCGATACCTGAGCCGTTGGTTTGGAACCCGAACTCGATTGAGTCGTGGGAGATGAGGGCTAATGCCGCTGGCACGCACATTGTCTCGCTGGACTTGATCAAACCTGCCCAGTAGATTCTGTGGACAGAAGATCGTATCGGTCTGCTTCCCGAGTCCGTCAAGTCGGATTTGGGGAGTAGGCCGTTGCGCGTTCATCTCAGGATTACTGGGATAATGACTACCCCATGAGACGGTATCTGATACGACGCTTGTTGGCCTCGGTGGTGACGATAATCGGGGCCACGTTCGTGGTGTTCGCGCTGTCTCGAGTTGCTGGGGATCCTTTGTTGCTTTACGCGCAGCCAGAGGGATATGGCCGGACGCCAGAGCAGATACGGGCACTAGAGAAGCATCTCGGGCTGGATAAGCCGTTCATCGTGCAGTATCTGGTTTGGGTCGGGCACATGTTGCAAGGAGACTTGGGTCAGTCGCTGGCCGGCGAGCGGCGGGTTTCTAAGGTGATTATGGAGAAGGTCGGGGCGACGACGCAGCTGGCGATAGCGGGTTGGGCGTTGGCGACGTTTGTGGGGGTGCCGATTGGGATTATTTCAGCGGTATATCGAGGGACGATATGGGACTATTTCGGTAGATTTGTGGCGTTGTTTGGGCAGGCGATACCGAATTTCTGGTTGGGTATCGTGATGGTTTTGTTGTTCTCGGTGTGGCAAGAGTGGTTGCCGAGCGGGTTGCGCGGCGAGGGTTTCGACATCAAGTACTTCATTATGCCGGCGATTGTTGTAGGTACGAGTTCGATGGCGGGTTATTTGCGGATCACGCGGTCCTCAATGCTTGAGATATTGGACTCGGAGTTCATTCGTTTAGCGCGTGGCAAGGGTGCGAGTGGAATGGCGGTGATTTGGAAACATGCGTTGAGGAATTCGTTGATCCAGCCGATTACGCTTTCGACGCTGTTATTGGCAGGATTGTTGAACGGAACGTTGGTTGCGGAGGCGGTGTTCGCTTGGCCGGGTCTGGGTCGAACGATGTTGGAGGCTGTGAACAACAACGATTTTCCGGTGCTGACGGGCGGCGTTCTTGTGTTCGTGATCATTTATGTGGTCTTCAGTTTGATTGCGGATTTGCTGTATATCGTTGTGGATCCGCGAATCCGGTATACGTAACGGTGGTTTATGTCTGAGATTTCGACAACTTACCGCGCTTCGGCCGGGAGCGAGCGATTCCGGTCCCGGAGTTGGTTTGGGATCGTGTACGCGTTTTTGCGCCGCTGGCCGATATTGCCGGGAATTGTGTTGGCTGCATTGGTGTTCTCGGCGATATTCGCGCCGTGGATTGCACCACAGGCTCCGAATGTACAAGCATTGAGGGATCGAAATGCGCCGCCGATCTGGATGGCGGATGAGGAAGGGAAATGGACACAGAGCTATCTACTCGGTGCGGATCAGGTTGGTCGCGATGTGTTGAGTCGAATTATTCACGGCGCGCGGATATCTTTGGCGGTTGCTGGGGTCGCATTGTTGAGCGGGTTGTTAGTCGGAGTTACGTTGGGTTTGGTGGCGGCTTGGTACGGGGGGGTCATCGACGAGATCATCGCGCGGGCTGTTGATATATGGCACGCGCTGCCCTTTTTGTTGGTTGCGATCGTGGTGGTGACGTTGTTTGGAGGGAGTTTGACGGTGTTGATGGGGGTTTTGGCTATGGTTTCTTGGGCTGGGTTCGTACGGAATGTGAGGGCTGATGTTTTGACGCTACGGGAGCGGGAGTATGTGTTGATGGCGCGCGTCTGCGGGGCGTCGCCAGCGAGAGTGATCGTGCGGCATATATTGCCGGGTGTTGTGCCCACGATCATGGTGATTGCGACGTTGGCGGTTGGAGGGTTGATATTGACGGAGGCGACTTTGAGCTTCTTGGGAGCGGGGATACCGGCGCCGACGCCGTCGTGGGGTTTGATGGTTTCAGAAGGACGGGAGTATCTAACTACTGCTTGGTGGTCTTCGTTCTTCCCGGGTTTGGCGATATTTTTGGTTGTGATGTCGTTGAATTTCATGGGTGATTGGATACGGGATTTCACGGATCCTCGGTTGCGGCAGTTGGGGGATTGACATACATGCATCGAGCGCCCGGTGTCCTTCGCGAAGGCGGTACTGGCATGACGTTTCGCACACATCTCGCGCCAATCGATAACCTGACGATCGCGGTACCGCTGGGAGAGACGAACTTAACGGCACAATGATGGCGAAGGCTTCGATATGGTCTGCGATTTCGCTGTATTTCTTTAAGCTGGTAGACGCGGCGTCGGGTATGCGCCACGCATTCCTCTACGGCGACCATGCGACTGGATAGTCGTAGACCGAGTTGTCGGTGAGCCGCACGACGCCCGTCCCGTCCGCGTTCATAACGTAGATCTCAAAGTCATCGCCCTTGATTTCGCCCCCGTAGGGATCGCGCCGGAACAAGATGCGCGTCCCGTCCGGCGACCATGCAACTGCCACGTCGTAGACCGAGTTGTCCGTGAGGCGGACGACACCTGACCCATCGGCGTTCATCACATAGATCTCATGGTCGTCACGCTCGAATTCGCCCCCGTCGGGATCACGCAGGAACAGGATGCGGCTCCCGTCCGGCGACCATCTGGTTGGCCAGTCGTAGACCGAGTTGTTGGTGAGCCGGACGACGCCTGTCCCGTCCGCGTTCATAACGTAGATCTCATTGTCGTCACCATCACGCCGAGATACGAACAGGATGCGGCTCCCGTCCGGCGACCATCTGGTTGGCCAGTCGTAGACCGAGTTGTCGGTGAGACGGACGACGCCTGTCCCGTCCGCGTTCATAACGTAGATCTCTCGGTCGCTTGAATCCCATTCGCCCTCGTCGGGATGGCGGACGAACAGGACGCGGGTGCCGTCCGGAGACCATGCGACTGGCCAGTCGTAAACCGAGTTGTCGGTTAACCGTACAACGCCTGTCCCGTCCGCGTTCATAACGTAGATCTCCATGTCGTCCGTCTCCCATTCGCCCCCGTCGGGATCGCGGATAAACAGGATGCGGCTCCCATCCGGCGACCATGCGACTGGATAGTCGAAGACCGAGTTGTTGGTGAGACGGACGACGCCAGTCCCGTCCGCGTTCATCACGTGGATCTCCAAGTCGTCACGCTCGTATTCGCCACCGTCGCGATCGCGCTCGAACAGGATGCGGGTGCCATCCGGCGACCATGCGACTGGATTGTCGTGGACCGTGTTGTCCGTGAGTCGGACGACGCCAGTCCCGTCCGCGTTCATAACGTAGATCTCGTTGTCGTCCCCATCGCGCCGAGAA
Organism: Dehalococcoidia bacterium; assembly: GCA_963555965.3. Classification (GTDB taxonomy): domain Bacteria; phylum Chloroflexota; class Dehalococcoidia; order Lucifugimonadales; family Lucifugimonadaceae; genus Bin127. The sequence goes on along the minus strand of OY821634.1, from coordinate 2,613,113 downwards.
ACGAACAGGATGCGGGGCTGTTCGCCGACGAAGACGTCGCCTACGCCGACGAGACGTTTTCCACCGCTGTATATGGAATCGTCGAACTCGAGCGGAAGGCGAAGTCCGCGTTCGGTGATGTCAGAGTACCTCAGCTTAAACAGCAACCCCGAATCGCCAAACTCGATTGGCGTGTTAGATGACGCTTCGTAGTAGCCAGCCCCGTCCGGTCCTGACAGGTTCCAACCTTCGAGAATACCGCCGTCCTCGGCTCCGACGAGTTCCACTGAGACCGGTTTAGAGGTGCCGGGACTGAACCTGATGCGGTCGATGTTGCGAGGCATGTGCCGGGCTCGCACAAACACGTTCGCGGTGCCGGCAGCACGGTCGAGAGTCGGCGGATCGGTCGACACCACGCCCTGGTTGTCGGGACCAAAGAAAGTAGCGACATCAAAAGGACCGACTGTGGTATCGGCCGACAATCCGCGATGCCGCAACTGCACCTGTGCATGATACTCGCCGGTACGCCTGAGTGTGATGTAGGTCAGTTGGTACTGTCCGCGCAGATCGTTGACCAGTAGCTGGAGCTGGGTCTGCAAGCGTGAGACGTTCTGGGCAGCGTAGTAGGTGCCTCCGGTCTGCGACGAAATGCTCCGCAATGCGCTGGATTGGAACACATCACCGACGCCCATCGCGTACAGCTGAACTCGTCTATCGGCCGCTATTCCGGCGAGGGAGTCGCGAGGATTCAAGCTGCTGGTGTCGCGGCCATCAGAGAGAAAGACCAATGCTCGAACGGCGCGCGGGTTTGCTCCCACGCTCGAAAAGAGATTCATACCCCTAGCAACGCCGTCCCAGACGCGTGACGAGCCATGGTCAAAGCCGCTGTTGGCAAAGCGAGCGATGTTCGATCGGATCGACGCGCGATCCGTAGTCAATGGAGAGAGAACACTTGGATCGACGTTACGGTCATGGAACTCGACAACGCCGACGCGATGCGCGCTAGGCAGGACCGACAAAGCGGCGTCGAACGCGTCAAGCATCGCATCGATTCCCGTTCGACCATCCGGAAGTCGTGCCTCGTACATGCTGTTGGTGAAATCGAGGACGAACACGACCTCCAAGTCGATGTTCTCAGCGGTATGGACAAAGAAACTCGTTTCTGAATAGTCGATCTCCTCCCATCCATCGGTGCCGGTTCCGCGCTCGAGGACGCTGATACCCGACTCGATAGTTTCGGCAGGAAGGACAACGGCATGATCGTCTTGGTCGCGCAGAGCGAATACGATCTGCACCTGACTCGGAACGTTGGTCGAGGTCGAGACTCCTGCGAACTTGATCTCCGTCAGCGGCGCAGGAGTCGGCGTGGGAGGCACGGACGGTGTGGGTGTTGATGTGGGCGTGGAAGTTGGAGTGGGTGGAGCCGGGGTGGGTGTGTCTTCCGGTGCGACGGTCGGTGGTATCGCGGTTGATGTAGGTTCTGTCGTCGGGAGCGTCACCCTTGCGGGCGTGGGTGTTGCCGTCGCTGTCGCGTCGGCGACCACTGGGGTCGTGGTGGCCGGTGCCTCGATTGGAGCAGTCGTCGCAGTGGGTTCGAGGGTTGCAGTCGGCGGTACCGAGGTTGCGTTCGAAGTCGGAGTGCTGGTCGGTGTGGCTGTGCTTGTAGCGGTAGGAGAAGGAGGGCTGTCCGGTCGCTGCACTTGCTTGGACGCATCGTCGGATGTCAATGTCGGCGTCGGAGTCTCGTCCGCGGCAGCCGCGGTCGGCGTTCGTTCTTGCGCCTCGGCCAGACGTGCGGTAACTGTTGCATCGATGTCGGGTGTCGGCGCAGCCGTAGGCATCGGCGCTTCAGTTGGCAGCGCCGCGGCGACCGCCGCCGCCACCGTGGCATCCAGGTCCGCCGTCGGTTCCGCAGGGGAGGTACACGCGGCTGCGAAAAACAGCACCGAAGCGACGAGCGGAATCGCCAAGAATCGAAACTCGACGAAGACAGGATTGCGGCTAAGTTTGATCATCTTGATCTATATCTCTCTAACTCCAACATCGACATTGGACATGCGCACGATACATCATATTGCATCAGCATTGGACGCTACGGTCGAGACAGCAGGCGGATTAATCGATTACGTATTCGTGCATCTCTCTGCTTGCGAGGTTAAACTATGTTGCTAAGTTTGGATGGTCTCGTGATGAATAGGAGATGCTGAGATCATGACGCTGACGAAATCTAGGCAAGATGTTGGTCTGCTTGCGCATCTATTGCGTCGTGCAGGTTTTGGCGCCACGCCTGAGGAGTTGGATGCTGCGGTTGAGATGGGTTACGACGCGACGCTGGAAAAGTTACTGAATCCGGTTGATGACGTTGAGTTGCCGCTTGACTTGATCCGTCGTTATTTTGTCGACCAATCCGATTTGAGGAATCAACAGGCGTGTGCGGCACATTGGATGTATCAGTTGGTGTATACGAAGGCTCCCCTACGAGAGAAGATGTGCCTTTTCTGGCACCGAGTGTTCGCCACTGGGGCATCTAAGTTGATTCAGGGAAGGGTGGTGCTTAACCAGATCGATATGTTCAGGAAGTATGGGATGGGGCGATTCGACGAGTTGTTGTTGCAGCTTTCGAAGGATCCGTCGATGTTGATGTGGCTTGACAACCAGGACAATCACGCGCACTCGATCAACGAGAACTATGGGCGTGAAATCTTGGAACTGTTCGCGATGGGTGTTGGGAACTACACCGAGGACGACATCAAGGAATGTGCGCGTGCGTTCACCGGCTGGCGAGTTGTGAATCCTGATTACATGTCGATCAAGATGCGCAACAACACGGCGCGTCCTTACGGTTACATCTCGTGGCAGTTTGAGTATGACGATGAGGATCACGATCACGGCGAGAAGACTCTGTTGGGTGAGACTGGGAATTGGAACGGAGAGGATGCGGTAGATATCATCTGTCGGAACGAGGCTACGGCAAGGTTCATCGCCCGGCATCTCTACCACTTCTTCGTTGCAGATGAGCCGGGCGTTCCGCAGTGGCCACATGTAGAACCGCGTGATCCCAAAGCGATTCAAGCGATGGTGGACGCGTATTTCGATTCGGATTACAGCATCACCGCGATGTTGCGAACACTGTTTACCTCCGATTTCTTCAAAGACGAATCGGCTAGGTATGCGCGGATCAAGAGTCCTGCCGAGATGGTTGTCGGTACGTTGCGGTTGGCTGGCGGTTTAGAGGTGCCCTCATACGATGCGTATGCAGCGGCGGCGACTTGCGCCAACATGGGTCAGGCATTGTTGAACCCTCCGAGCGTTGAGGGCTGGCAAGGTGGCGAGGAGTGGATCAACACGGGAGCCTATGTGCAGCGTGTCAACTTTGCGAGTGAGACGCTGGACGATCCGAACAAGCCCGGCATCCGAGCGATCATCGACCGTGTTCATACATCGGTTGGCGACGGTAGATTGGCGCCTGAGGGTCTGGTGGGCCGGTGTCTTGAAATACTCGGCCCTATCGAAACTTCAGATGCGACTCTTCAGGGTCTGATCAACTACGCTTCGAAGTTCGGTGATATCGAATTTGGCAACGAAGCTGCGGTTGAGAATGCCGAGAAGGCGATTGTTTCGGTGATACAGGTCATCGTCGCGACGCAGGAATATCAGATGGTTTAGGAGCCCCCATCGCCTTCGGCACTTCCCCCGCAAGCCGGGGAAGGAGAGTTTCCTCCATGACGAAGTTCAAGATTAAATACCGCGACACTATCGGATTCAATGCCGATCAGGGTGGTCGCGGGTTCCATCTTCCTACGGACATGGTCATTCGCGACGACGGCGTCATCTTCGTGGTTAGCCGCAGCAATACGGTGGCGCTGAACATCGTCGGTATTCAGATGTCTAGGCTGGACCATGAGTTCTTGGGGCAGATCGGCGGTTACGGGCGCGAGATGGGTGACATGATTGGGCCCACTGCCCTAGCGCTAGATGCGGAATACAACCTCTACTTGGCTGATGAGGTATTGCAGCGGATCACGGTTTACAACCGAGACGGCGATCCGCGGTCGATGTGGGGCACTGTTGGCGATGGTGACGGCGAGTTTGACGGGCCTTCGGATATGGTTTTCGACGACGACGACAACATGTTGCTGGTCGATCACAAGAATCACCGCGTTCAAAAACTGACGAAGGAAGGCGAATTCATCGACAAGTGGGGATCGTTTGGCGACGGTGAAGGGGAGTTTAATCTGCCATGGGGTATCGCGATGGACCCGGATGGCAATTTCTGTGTCGCTGACTGGCGAAATGATCGCATCCAGAGGTTTTCGACGGATGGCGAGTTCTTGGCGTCCTATGGATCGAGTGGCGATGGCGATGGCGAGTTCAATCGCCCAAGCAGCGTCGATGTCGACTCCGATGGCAACATTTACGTCGCTGACTGGGGTAATCAAAGAGTGCAGATACTTGATGCCAACGGCAACTTCCTAGCTAATCTAAAAGGCGAGGCGACGTTGTCGAAGTGGTCTGAGGAGTATCTTGACTCGCAGCAAGACGAGTTCCGTGCGCGATCTACGTTCGAGCCGTATTTCGAGGTAGATACCGACGACAAGAACGAAATCGCAGCTCGGATTGAACCATATTTCTGGGATCCCGTTACGGTTGCGTTGGACAAAGAAGACAGGTCTTACGTGCTGGAGACCGGCCGGCACCGGTTCCAAATCTACGAAAGGGTGAGTTGAAACTCACAACGAGACATTTGCCAAGTCCCCCTTTGTCCTACGGACATTTCCCCTGCCGAGCGGGGGAAACCTTGGGGTCAAGCAGCCTTTAGGAGGAACTCCCATGAGTTCAAACAACGGCAAGAAAGAGCGCAAACTGGTAGTAGTGCAGTTGTCGGGAGGCAACGATTACCTTAACTGCGTTGTCCCTTACGATGACCCGCGGTACGTCGATAACCGACCCAACGTACGGATTACTGAAGATCGGGTTTTGCCGATGGACGGCAAGTACGGGTTCAATCCTGGTATGCAGCCGATCAAGGAGCTGTTCGACCAAGGCAAGGTCGCGGTAGTCCATGGTGTCGGATATCCGGAGCCGAACCGCTCGCACTTTCGCTCGATGGATATCTGGCACACCGCTGAGCCGAGACACATCACGAATGAAGGTTGGTTGGGCAATGCGGTGCGACAGATGCATCCTGAGGGCGACAACGTTGTTGCGGCGGTCAATTTCGGTGGTGGTTTGCCTCGCGCTCTAGTGGCGAAAGGTGCGCCTGTGGCCTCGGTTACTGACCTCGAAACTTACGGTCTGATGGGTCATCTTGGCGCGGAGGCTGAGCGATCCGAGGTGCTGGAACTGTTCAAGTACATCTACTCAACGGGACTCGGTAGCGGTCCGACGATGGACTTGATGAGCCAGACGGGTTTGGATGCGTTGCGTGGTTCGGATATGTTGAGCCAGTGCACGCTTACCTACGATTCCGAGATCGAATATGACCCGAATGCGTTTTCGAAGGCTATGAAGAGTGCGGCGCAGGTGTTGCAAGCAGACATCGGCACGCGCATCTGCTACACGCAGCACGGCAGTTTCGACGCGCACACCAACGGCATCGCACTTCAAGAGAAGTTGCTACGTGATGTCTCTGGAGGCATCTACGACTTCTACTCGGATATGAAACAGCACGATCCGGACGGTAATGAGGACATCTTGATCTTGGCGTTCTCGGAGTTTGGTCGCAGGGTAAAGGACAACGGGAATGGGACGGATCACGGTTCTGGCGGCGTAGCGTTCCTGATCGGCGATGGCGTGCAAGGCGGACAGTACGGCGAGTATCCATCAATGGACGCGAAGGATCTAGTGGAAGGCGACCTCGCGTTCAACCTCGATTTCCGCTCGCTCTACACCGAGATCATGGACGACTGGCTCGAGGTGGATGCTCGCGATGTCATGGATCGCGATTACGAGAAGGTCGGGTTCTTGGCGGCGTAACGATCAACTAAAAGGAGGTTAACTACATCTATATGGTCCGACAGCCGCGTGATCGGACAGTTTTGTGGGATAGAATGATCGACATGATCGCCGGTGCCGACATGCCTAGATTCCACGTCACCATCGAAAAGGATGAGGACGGAGTGTTTGTAGTCTCATGTCCGAGTCTGCCGGGTTGTCACTCCCAAGGCGTTGACATCGAAGATGCTCTGGCTAACATCAAAAGCGCCATCACACTTTATCTGAAGCATTCCGATCCTTTGCATTCTTGGACGTCCGTTGATGTGGATGTGATCGAGAGAGATGCCCAGACTCCCGTCGCTTTCTAGGCGAGAATTCGTCGCTGCTATGCGTCGCGTGGGATATTCGGTATCCACAGAGCGTGGCGATGGCAGTCACTACATGCTGTTACATCCAGAACGCAACAGTCTGACAGTTCCACAGACAATCGGCAGAGGATTGTTGTCGAAACTCATCAGAGACGCGGGTTTGTCGCGAGATGAATTCTTGGATCTGCTTTGATCTGTCGGACCGTTAGACATGGTTATCAAAAGGAGTGCACGATGAATAGCAACCTCAAAGGCCTCGTATTGGGATCTGGCTTCGCCGGTCAAGGGCACGCGGAGGCGATGCGGTATTGGGGCATCGAGGTTGTTGGGATGGTTAGTCGGACTGAGGATGTGGTGAAGCGAGTTGCGTCCGAGATGGGTATACCGCACGCGTCTACGGATTGGATCGACGCGTTAGATGGTTTGAAACCGGATATCGTTGCAATCGGCACGCCGGGCGGGGCTCATTTCGAGCAGATCATGGAGGCGTTGGACCGGGGCTGTCACGTATTCTGCGACAAGCCTTTGACGACTAGCGCGGCGACATCGAGAGAGTTGTATGTTGCGGCGCGTGATAAGGGCGTTAAGACGGCGTATGCGGCTTCGTTTCGATATCAACCACACGCGTTATTGGCGAAGAAGCTGATCGGGGAGGGTGTGATTGGCGAGCCGTTCGAGACGGAGTGTATTTCGCATTACGAGTTGAATCCGCTGATTCCTTGGGGATGGTCGCATCGGATCGATCTAGGTGGCGGTCGGTTGAGCAACAACTTCACGCATAAGCTGTCGATCGTGCTTCATGCGTTGGATGCGACGTTGGTTGACATCAACGGCGAGGCGCGGAATGATATGCATCGGGCGCCGGTTGTTGAGGGCGTGCATGATTTTCGGGAGCGTGGGGATTTTGCTCCGAGTGCGGATGAGTTGGATGGTCTTGAGTGGCGAGATGTGGATTCGGAGTGGGCTTACTCGGTGATGGCACATGTAAATCCGGCGATCGAGACGAGGCAACCAGTGTCTTCGATCTTCCGGCACGGGGGAATGCAGCCGCGTTTCGGAGACGACTACGTCGCGTTTTATGGCGATGAGGGTTCGATACACATCGGCGGTGCGTACGCGCAGGGGCCATTGCATGTCAAGAAGCGCGGCTCAGATTGGGAACGCGTCGAGGTGCCGTCGAGCATCACGGACAGTCTGCCGGATATCGAGGATGATACGCAGCGGAATTGGACGGTCTTGATGGGCGAGTTGGTGGCGGATATGCGTGGTGAGGGTTACTGCGGGTATCAGACGTTCCAAGACGGGTGGGTGTTTCAGGAGGCTGTGGATGCGGTTAGGAGGGGGGATGGGTGGTTTGTGGTGCCGGCTGAGGTGTAGCAGAACACCCGCAGATTCCATGTTCCAGGCTGACATCGTATGAACGTTTCTTACATGAATTCATTCCGTGGGTATGACCTTACGATCATAGACGAACAGGCGGTAGTGGCAGGTGTAGCAACCCCTAAGTCCGGGTTAAAGAGCCGGTTATTGGTTTGCACTGAATCCAGCCTGCTGGAGTTGCGAAAGAGTTGGGGCAAAACTCAGATTGAGAGGGCGCATAACCGAGCATTTTTCACCGATGTTTCGCTGAAACGGAGTTTCGGTGTTTGGGAGTTGGAGATTTCTACGCCTAGCGGCGAATTGAAATACACAGGTGAACGCGACCAACTGGAGCGTGTCGCGCAATTTCTGCGGCAATGGGGACACGAACCGGATCATCGAACCGAAACGTCGAGCGACAGTACTGATCAACATACGGGAAGCGAACCGAATTGGCAGTACGCTAGATCTGCCTCAGACAGCGATGCTGAGAAATCAAAGGGTTGGTCTAAGTGGCAAAAAGGATGCTTAACCGTCATTTTCATTGGAATATTGTTGGTGGTCCTGATCGGGATGTTCTCAAATTGCTCGGACAATAATGAAAGCACTGGCACATCTGATACGCAGGAAGCAACTCGCGAAGCGCGACAAGACACAAATGCGACTGCTGTCACGAAGTTGCGTGAGGCGCGAACAGCAACGGCAGCGGCTGCATCCCCGACTAGAGCTGTACCCACGCGGACCCCAACGCCAACGCCGAGTCCAACTCCGACACCAACGTTCGATGAATTAAAGGCTGACGCGGTTGAGATTGACTACGACGATCTCTTTAGAAATAACGAGACTCATGTGTTGAAGCAAGTCAGATTGGTGGCGAAAATCATACAGGTAATCTCATTGCCTGAAAAAAGCGACAGGTTTATGCTTCTTGCGAATGTAACGCGTGATGCTTTTTGGTGGGATGACACGGTGTTGTTGCAATACGACGGGCCGAGGTTGCTGGAAGATGACATCGTTGAAATAGTCGGAATTGTTCTTGGGTTACACACGTATGAAGCGGTCCTTGGGAATGAAGTGACTGTCCCCTCCATCGTAGTGTTAGCGTCACAACGGTTGGTTGAAGTTGGCGGGGCGATGGTCACACCGACACCTAAGGTTGTCGCAACCCCGACACCGGGCCTGACGGCTACGCCCGCTCCCACCCCGACACCATCACCGACACCCGAGCCACCTTCAACGCCAGCAGAGTTGGTGGATCGAGTTCAAGACAGCGTGGTGCGAGTCCAGGCCAGGTCTGGTGGTACTTTTTTCGGGACGACAGCCCGAGGTTCAGGGTTCATCTTTGCAGTTGAGGGAACCACGGCGTTTATCGCAACCAACCAACACATCATCGACGGTAAAAACTCCGTAGAAGTTCGGATCGGAGATTCGGACACATACGAAGCCCTAGTTCTAGGATGGGATGCTGAACGGGACGTGGCGGTTTTGTCAATCTGTTGCTCTTCTGATTTCGTCGCCCTTTCTTGGAGTAGTGCTTCACCTGCCGAGGGAACAACTGTGGTCGCGATCGGTTATCCGGATAGCGACACCGGAACCCTTATTGCAACGATTGGCGAGGTACTTGCCCCTAGTGAACTTAGTACGGAGCAGGACTTCATACCGCATTCCGCGCCGCTCAATCCGGGGAACAGTGGCGGACCGCTCTTCGCCATGCCGGGAGGCGAGGTTGTCGGTATCAACACGGCGGGAGGGACGAAAACCTTAGCGTTTTATGCTGTGCCGTACCGTGCTATTGAGTCTCAAGTGGATCGGTGGCGTTCTCAGCTTGTAGTAGGCGGCAGTGGTCAAAACGTAACCACGGACTTGACGGCGACGGCGACATCGGTTCAGACTCCGGTGCAGACACCAGTTCCGACGGCGACGGCGACATTAGCTCCGACTCCGGTGTCAAAACCAGAACTGGAGCCAGTCATTGTCGCATCACACGATGAAGTCCGCCTTGCTTTCGATGATGATGAGCTTCAGCTCATAGCCAACGCGTTGGGCTTGCAAGGAACAGAGACGCTCAATGTAGAACCGGGGATAGGATTCGCGGATTTCGCGGATAGTGGCATACACCACTCAGGTGTCTATGCGATTGAGTTCATGCCTTTCGACGCGTCGTTTAGCGGATACAAGTCAATAGATTCCGAAAGTCCGATCCGATTTTTCGGACGACTTGATGCGAATAACGACGGAAATTACTCCGAACCGCTTCAAGATCTCACGGACCTATTCATCCAGTTGGGTAGACTAGTAACCACAGGTAGCACTCACGATCCTCCCTACCTAGAGATCAACGTGTCCGTGCCACAAGACTCGAGCATTAAGCTCGAAGCGATCGGATACTATACACCGAATCGTTAACGGTGAAAGCAAATCACTTTTGAACTTGTCCAACCGCCATCATCTGATTCCACGCGGCTGGATTGCATTTGAAGTGCCTCAATCGTCTCTAATCACATCGGTTTTGGTGGAAGATTCGCGCGCGGAGGGCTTCCCTCGAAAGAATCACCTCAGCAAAAGCACTTTGCCGAGCCTAACACCATTATAGTGAATTCAAGGCGGCTTGAGCGTCTTTCAAAGTTTGGCGCCTTTTTGCCAGTTCGTTTCGATCGGCGCAGTCAGCCGCATATTGTTTCTTTATTTTAGTTGCGTAGTGATTGGATTTGGTTTGATCGTTAGCTATGATAAATTTACGATGATCGCCATCTATCGATCTTTCGATTACAATGATATACCCATGCTCGTTCAATTTGTTACATAGTTTTACTATCTGATCGCTAATCCAGTAACTTAGATCAGCGTCGCCGTGGATACTTGCGAGTTCAGGTGCAACTCGCTCAGCATCCTTACGTATTCTCCTCTCAACGCGTTGGGATGAAATTCGTTTTGGATACTTGACGAATAGTTCGCCGTTTGGGTATTCAGTTTCAGCTATCCAATAAGCCATCGTAGCTCCTTTGTTTATGTTTTGTATATGAGCGCATCTTAGCGGCTTTTCCGTGCGACGTGCTCGTGTCAGTAAAACTCCCAGTCACCGGGAGGCGGCGCATCAACCCTAAACGCCAAAGTGCCAAGAGCGTGACGCTTCGGAAGCATCACTGCCTGGCACTATATATAGTTTATTCCCGCTCGTCTCCTCTTGTCAACACATCCTCCTGGGACCTTGCGCTGAAGCGAAGGGGGGTGATGGTTCAGCCTCTGTAGCCGTTGAACATGTCTTCTTCCTGCTCTGCGGTGAGCTGGATGCCGTGCTTGCGGAGGTCTGATCTGAACCGCTCCATTGCTCCGCGTTCGCCTTCTTGCCGTCCTCGCTCAAGTCCCTGCTCCAAACCTTGTTCCCTAGCTTTGGAAATCACCTCTTCTCGTGCCATCCGGCGGATTTCGCTCTTCTTCTCGAACATCTTTCTGATCCTTTCGACTGCGGCGACTATCGGGGCGACAAAGGCCCATTGAACCTGCGTGGCGGCGAGACGGTAGACTTCGACCATCGTGTCGGGTGAGTCTGAGTATATCGACAAGACGGTAACCGATACTGTCCCGATCAGTCCGAATCCGATCGCCTGCCACCAGAAGCCGCGCTCTTCCAGGGTGGAAGTGAACTCCTCGATCTGCATGTTTGATCACCGCCTGCTGCTAGAACGTGTTTTCTGATACATCTGCACGTTGTTAATCGACATTCTAACACAGAATCGGCATAATATAAAACGGTTGTGGCACAACATCGAAGGTTTCCCACCATCACCCCATCCTGTGGTCTCCCTATCCCCCTTGCGCTACGCGAAGGTGGAGTAGGGGCGGTTCGCGAACCGCCCCTACGTTTTTGCGGTGGATTCCGGCTTCCGCCGGAATGACGGGTGGATATTTGATTCAGGTCTAGACCTGCGGCCCGCGTTCGATTTCTAGTTCGTCGACTCGTGCTTGGCTTTCCGGTGTGCGTGCTGGGTGTGTTCCCCACTCATCGATCAGGCTTTTGCGGGGTTCGTTGCTGATTCGGATTGTGGCATCGGAGCGTTCTCGGACGCTGGCTTTGAGTCGCGTGCCGATGCCGGGGCGTTGAGGGGCGTGGAGGTAGCCGTCGCGGATGTCGAGGTTGGGGTCTACGATGTCGTTGTACCATCCTTTGTAGAATGCGGGGACGTGTTCTTGGAGCATTGCGTTGGGTGAGCTCATGCAGATTTGGGAGCATGCGAAGATGTTGACGGGTCCGGTTGCGTCGTGTGGTGCGAATGGTACTTGGTGCGCTGAGGCGAGGATTGCGACTTTGTGGGTCTCGGATATGCCGCCGGTCCAGATGAGGTCAGGCATAACGATGCGCGCTGATCCGTTTTCGATGAATTGTCGCAGTTGCCACCGTGATAGCAGTCGTTCGGAGATGCAGACGGGTGTTTTAGTGGCGGCTTGGAGACGTGCCAAAGCATCGGGATTGAGTAATGGCATCAGGTCTTCCTGCCACATCATCTCGTACGGTTCCATCGCTTGTGCGATGCGGATGGCGACGGGGAGAGTCCACTTGCCGTGACCGTCGTTGGCTATCTGCATGTCCATGCCGACGGTATCGCGGATGTCGCGAATGGGTTTGAGCGCCATATCGAGTTCTTTGGGCGATAGGAATTGACCGTCGGATGCTTGGGCAAGTCCGATGGTTGGGCCACCCTTCATTGCGGTGATTCCTTCATCTAGGAGTCCTTTGGCTTGTTCGCCGGCTCCGTGGAACTGCAATGACGTGGCGTAGACGCGTATCTTGGTTCGGACGGCACCGCCGAGTAGTTCGTAGACGGGAACTCCGAGGGCTTGCCCTTTGATGTCCCAGAGTGCGATATCTAGCGCGGAGATAGCGCGCATCTCGGCACCGCCGTAGCCGGCGTGGTCTGAGAGTCGGAACATGGCCTCCCAATGTCGTTCGATCGGGAACGGATCTCGCCCGATGAGCAACGGTCCGAAGTGGTCGTGGACTGCTGCCTCGACTACTGGTGCGGCATAGAATGTTTCACCCAAGCCGACGATACCCTCGTCGGTGTGTATCTGCACCCATAGGTTGTGGTGCTGTTTGGCGATGCGGATGGTTTCGATTTGGGTGATTTTCATGGCGTGGGTTTTGGAGTGTGTTGTGGTTGGTGAGATGCTCAGAGGAGGGTCGAAGTGATTCTAGTAGTCTGATATGGGATGATGGTATCCGATGAGGGTTTCGACGGTAACGTGTCGATCAAGATGACCGACGGATCGGACGAGGCCACTCGATTCAGTGTATTGTTTGACTTAACCATTCGTTGCTCACGTTGGCATAGGAGCGGAATCATGAGATTGACGACGATCAAATACCTCGTTTTCGTGTTGGTTCTGTTTCTGATGCCGATGGTTTTGGCTTGTGGCGGAGGCGATGATCCAGATGCAGATGCTCCGGCACCGACCACAAAACCCGCTGAATCTCAATCAAGTAGAGCCACGGCTCCACCAGCGGCGGCGGATGGAGAACCTACTGTGTTGGGAGAATGCGCCGATGGAATGACGATGCAGCCGGGTGAAGGCTGTCAGTTTAATGGGGATGAAGGCCGGCCGGCCGATGTAGTCATCTCGGTGGGAGCAAATGGCGAGATCTGTCGGGAAAAGGGATCAGTGATGATGTCGGGGTTTACGGTAGGTGTGATTCGAGCTTGCGGCGATCGTTTCGAAATAATCGATGTGTTTGAAGCTGAGATCACATTCGCCGCCAATGGTGACGGGAGTTGGACTGTTTCGGTGCAGTGATCAGAGGCACCTATTCGGTTTTTTCGCCTTCGTAGCCTTCAGTGCGCATGACTTCGGCGGCGCGATCGTGTTGTTGGATTTTGGAATCCACGGCTTCCTTGGCGCGCGTCCACGTCTCCCGAGCCTCATTCACCCAACGGTACGACTCTCGGTACTGGTCAAGTAGTCCGTTGACTTCTGGCACAACGTATCGTGCCACCATGTCCCAGCTACGGCGCGTGTCTTCACGGTTTGCCCAGTCGTGAACGAATCCGATGACGCATCCGAAACCACCGGTTAGTTCCTGCATATCTCGGATCTTTGCGACTAGATCGTCGGGAGTACCGATAACTGCGGTGCCGGTGACTGAGTCGGCGACATCGTCAACGGCATCTTCTGGTGTTTCGTAGATCGTACCTTCGCCGCCAGCGAGGGTTCCGACGGTGTAGAGGTTGTTGTGCTTGAAGAGTCCGAGTTTGGCTTGTTCCTTAGCTTCTTCCCGTGTCTCAGCGATGTGCCAGCTCATTACGATGCGCCAATTCTTGCGATCTACGGTGTTGCCATGTTTAGCGGCGGATTCCTCGGCAAAGCTCCATTGCGTCGGGAGTGAGCGCATCCCTGCCTTCATCATTGAGCCGATGGATAGAACGCCGGCGCGGTGTTTGCCTGCCAATGTCATCCCTGACGGACTCACCATCGACGCGACTGCGAACTCCATATCTTCCTGCAATGGCAGCAGTTGCAGCTTCGCATCACGCAGAGTGAACCAGTCCGATTCGTAGGTGATGCGTTCCTCGCCCTCGAACAACTTGCGAATAACGCCCATCGCCTCGTCCTGCCGGTCTCTCAATACCATCGGATCGAAGCCTAAAGTATGAGCATCAGATGGTAGCGCTCCGGGACCCGATCCGAAGATGACCCTACCTCGCGATTGGTAATCGAGTTGGATTATCCGTTGGGCGACCATAAACGGGTTGTGATAGGGCAGGGAAACGACACCGGTGCCGAGCATGATGCGATGTGTGCGTTCTGCGACTGCTGCGAGGAAGAGTTCGGGCGATGCGATCATTTCCCATCCGGTGGAGTGATGTTCACCACACCAGAACTCGTCGTATCCGAGCTGGTCTAGGAGTTGCACGAACTCCAAGTTGCTCTGGAACTGTAGAAGCGGGTTTTCGCCGATAGGGTGGTGCGGCGCAAGAAAAGCGCCGAATCGGATTTTGGACATGGAGTTCCTCTCGTCTCGGTCGAGCACTGGATACGATGGCAATAGTAACCGTTTCGGCGTCTTGATTGTGTGGATTTCCGCCCCTGACCCCTCTGGCTTCCGACTTTCGTCGGAATGACGTAAGTACAACTGGCAGAGCATCCCCCTAAACCGCCTTACGCATAGCGAAGGGGGGAGATTCCTCGCTGCGCTCGGAATGACATTTGGGAAGCGTCGTCTAAACCCCCTTTTATTCCCCCTTGAGCATCAAGGGGGAGGATTGTCGTTTTCTCATTAGTCTGATTGAGATTCGACGTTTGGATTTGGATTTTTCACGATTTATGGCTCTGCAACGCGCAAATCTGCGGATTCGGTGTAATCTACGTTCACGCCCTATTTCTGGGAGGTGGTTTCCGTGCGCGTGAATCGTCTCATCGGAATGATCGGGGTCCGACAACGTATCGGAAAACAAGAATACGGGAGTGTCGCAAATGAAATTCGTTCCATTAATAACCAAGCGCAAGTCGGTCGCAGCCTTGCTGATGACTGTCGGTGCTGCGATTGCGGTATTCGCGATCGCGTGTGGGGGGACGGAAACCGTCGAAGTCACGAGGGTCGTGAAAGAAACGGTGATTGTGGAAGTTGAGAAGGTGGTCGAGGTCGAGAAGGAAGTTGAGGTCGAGGTCGAGAAGGAAGTCGAGGTCGAGGTCGTCGTAACGGCAACGACTGCGGCATCCGACACGATGATGATGCCGTCTAAACAGTCCGGCGAATTTGTAGCGGCTTTGCAGACCGTCGGTTTGCCTGTCGGCACACCAGAGCTTTGCGTGCCTACGTGTTCGAACGAACAGTACTACTACAGCGTCTGGGATACCCCAGTTCAATGGTCTGCGGATGGCAGGGTTATCCCGGCCGTCGCCGAGCGTTGGGAGCTTGCTCCGGACTACACGAGCTTCACTTGGCATGTGCGCCCCGGGATCCAGTTCCACAAAGGGTGGGGCGAGGTAACCGCTGAAGACTTCGCATGGAGCACCAACACAGTCAACCCAAACGTGAACCCAGAGACCTTGCACGACGTCGGAGGAGACTTGACCTGCTGCTACGGGGAGACGGTTGCGGTTGACAAGTACACCGCGGAGATGGAGATCATCAAGTACGACAGCCGGCTTCCAGGTTGGCTGTTCTCGAACCTCCGAGACGCTTACAGCATCGCCAGTAAAACCATCTACGACGAGTATGGTCCGGAAGGCATGAGAGACATCTTCGTCGGCACTGGTCCGTTTGAGATCCGCGAGTGGCTGGACAACGACAAGATCCTCCTTGATGCTCTGCCTGAGCACTACAACCAGGCCGCACACATCGCGTCGGCCCGGATAATCGAGGTACCTGAAGAGGCTTCTAGGATCGCGATGTTTGAGAGCGGCGAAGCGATGATAACCCACGTGACGCTGCCGAACACTCCTAGACTGGAAGAGGCTGGCGGCGTAAGGCGGTTGCTCCAGACAGTAATCCTGCACGTTGGAATGAACCCGAACTTCTTGGAGCTGACCAACCCGAAGACTGGCGAGCCGCTCGGCAACCCGGGCTACGATGAAGCGAAGAAGAACCCGGAGGCGTTCCCTTGGGTCAGCTTCTACGACCTGCCTGGTTCGGATTGTGACTGGAATGTGCTTCTAGAAGAAGTTCCTTCAGACCCGTCCGGCATCTGTCCTGAGATGGAGAACGGGCGGAAAGTCCGCCTTGCGATGGCGAAAGCGATCGACAAGCAGGCGTTGGCAGACAGCATCTACGACGGCCTCGCGTGGCCAGGCTGCAACTGGGCGATCTCAGCCAACGACCAACTCCATGACGATGCATGGTGTGTGCCATACGATCCGGAAGGAGCGGCGGCTCTAATGTCAGAGGCCGGTGTCGACGGATTCACGATCGGATGGTGGGCTGGCAACGAACCAAGCGAGGCTCACCAGGCGATAGCTTCGATGTGGAAAGACACGTTGAACGTCGACGTAGAGTTCCACCTCGGTCCGTTCACGACTTGGCACCCGACGTTCGTCGACCGTTCGTTCATCCACTTGGTGCACGACGGAGAGCAGGGTGGAATGCCTGCTCACTTCGCGAAGGGTCGTGAAGCCCAAGCCTGGTTCGCGGGTGGCATCATGTGGAGCGGAGGTATTCCGTTCTACCAGCGGATCTACGGCGACATGCTAGGGGAAGAGGACATCCAGAAGCGCAACGAGATGGCGGTCCAATTTGGCAACCACGAAGCGTTCTGGCACTGGGACCCGTCAACGGTCGAGTTCCCCGTTTACACGATCTACAACGGTGACCTCATAAGTTGGGATCCTAAGAAGGCCGCGATGCACACCGCGCCGGTCAACATGATCTACCCACTTGAGGACATAAAGATCAAGTAGGGTTAAAAGCCCCAATAACGGAAGAGCCTAGTTTGTTGCCAAGCAGGTTAGGCTCTTTCGTGGCGAACGTCTAGATATCAAACGGCGGACGGATCACCAAACCATGGGACAATTTATCGCCAGACGTGTGCTCCTAGGGATCATCGCTCTTATGCTTGCGATGTTGATCGTGTTCGCACTATCGCGGGCCAAGGGGGATCCGAGGTATTTCTTCATTGGTGAAGACTCATTGGGCATCGACCCTGCGGTCTGGGAAGAGTGGGGCCGTAGGTTGAATCTGGACAAGCCGGTGCCGATACAGTTCGCGCTCTGGATGCGAGACATATTAACTGGAAATTTCGGTGACAGCGTGACGTTGCAACGTCCAGTTCTGTCGGCCATCAGAGAGAAGGCCCCGAATACGGTCCAGCTCGGGATCGTAGCATGGCTGATGGGGACAATGGTTGGTGTGCCGCTTGGAGTGTTTTCAGCGACGAATCGCGGGAAGTTCCTCGATTACCTGTTTCGGAGTTTCGCGCTTTTTGGGCAGTCGGTACCGATATTCTGGCTTGCTCTGGTGATGATATTCCTGTTCGCTGTGAACCTAGGATGGTTGCCGAGCGGGACCAAGGGTGAGGGGATAGCGATAAGAAATTTCATCATGCCTGCGGTGGCGCTTGCGTGGTTCCCGGCGGCTTCTTATCTGCGGATCACTCGTACGGCGATGTTGGAGATCTTGGATTCTGAGTTCATCAAATTTGCGCGTGCGAAGGGTGTTGCGCAGGCACCGGTGCGTTGGAAACATGGGTTCCGTAACGCAATTATTCCCCCGCTTACCTATTCGGTGTTCATATTGTTCGGTCTGTTAAATGGCACCATCATCATCGAAACAGTGTTTGCGTGGCCAGGGTTAGGCCGGTTAGCCATCGATGCGCTGTGGGCAACAGATTTCCCATTGTTGGCAGGGCTGACGATCATTTACGGATTTGCCTTCGTTGTCATGATCTTGACGCTGGACATCGTCTACGCTTTGTTGGATCCACGAATCAAGTACAACTAGGAGCACCGGTATCACTACCGCAGTAACAGATAGCGGGACTGACAGTCAGGTCTCTAGCGTAGCAATAGTCCAAAGGCAGCGTCTATCGCCGCTCGAGTTCTTGCGTCGTTATCCGGTTATACCTGCGTTTATCATCGCGCTTCTCCTCTTCACGGCAGTCGCGGAGGCGTGGATTCTCCCGCACAATCCGGAAAGAGCGGATCTTAGGGTTCGGCATACCCCTCCGTTTTGGATGGAAGATGAAAATGCTTCCATCTCTTACTTCCTGGGAACCGACGCGCTAGGGCGCGACATCTTAAGCAAGATCATTGCCGGCGCGCGCGTTACCGTGTTAGTGGTCGTCGCGGCGGTGGGAACAGGCGTAGTCGTAGGCACGACTATCGGCTTGGTCGCGGGTTATTTCGGCGGGCTCATCGATGACATTGTTATGCGTTTCGTCGACGCTTGGAACATCCTACCCGGGTTGCTGATCATCTTGGTCGTCGTTTTGGTTTTAGAACAGAGTCTTGAGACTCTGATCATTGTTTTAGCGATGATTTCTTGGCCGGGCGCTGTCCGGTTGGTGAGAGCAGAGACTCTGTCGCTTAAAAACCGTGAGTATGTTGCACTTGCGCGTGTCGCAGGTGCTTCGAATGCGCGAATCATGATCCGGCACATACTTCCTGGTGTCGTGAACATCGTGATCGTGACGGCGACGTTGGGAACTGGTAATATCATCCTTCTCGAAGCGTCTCTGAGCTACCTCGGCGCTGGCATTCCGCCGCCGGAGCCTTCTTGGGGTCGGATGATCAGCGAGGAGCGTCAGTACATCGACGCTGCTTGGTGGACTTCGTTGTTCCCGGGTTTGGTGATTGCGATGGTTGTGATGTCTGGGAACTTCCTCGGCGACTGGTTCCGGGACCGGGTCGATCCGACGTTGCGGCAGTTGTGAGTCTGTCATTCTCAATTTGAACGCGGCATTTTCCGCGGACCAAGGGGCTCATTCGAATTCCGTCATTTAACGGTGCGCATCTCTCTTTGGGCGTATACTGTGAGCACGCAAAACGTCGTTTCACGTCTGTGATTCGTTGTAACGCGTCGATTTACGTATTCCGATGATTGGAGGATTAACCATGATTCGACTGATACGGCGCTCAACATTGACCGCCCTGTTACCTCTTGCTCTGGCAAGCACTGCGCTTCTATTTGCTATCAGTTGCGGAACCCCAGAACCTGAGACGATCATCCAGACGGTGGTGGTTGAGAAGGAAGTGGAGAAGGTTGTGGAGGTGGAGAAGGAGGTGCAGGTTGTTGTGACGGCGACACCTGAGGCGATGGTGGAGGAGGCGGTCGAACTGATCGACTTGCCGCAATCCAAGAGTCAACCTGGCCACGTTATCTTCGCGGATGTCGGTTCGGCTTTGGGGGCCATCACCGGAAATGGTGGCAGCTTGCCTGACGCGCCCTTGGGTGGTGCGCGAAATTGGGGTGCCGGCGAGAGTCTTTTCACTCCGGGTGAAGCTGATTGGGACATCCCAATGCTTGCGGAGTCTTGGGAGCTGGCTGATGATCTGAGCTCGGTGACGATCAGCATTCGGCAGGGTGTGCAGTTCCACAACGATTGGGGTGAGTTGAAAGCCGAAGACATCGCGTGGGTGATGAATCGCACGAATCCTGCGATCAACCCGGAATCGATTGCGGCGAGTGCAGCGAACCTTACGGCGTTGTTCGGCGACGTACCGGTAGAAGCGATAGACGACTACACGATAAGCGCGCAGTTCAACAACTTTGATGTCCGCTGGGCGAGCAACTTCCTGAACCAAGAGGCTTCAGGTGGTCTGACGACCATTGCGACGTCGAAACGTGCATTCGATGAGAACGGGCGTGACTGGCTGAAGGACAACTTCGTCGGGACCGGTCCGTTCGCGGTGACGGATTTCAAGTCTGGTACCAGTGCGACGATGACAAAGGTTGGTTACGACCACTGGCGTAAGAACGCGTCGATAGAATCCATCAGAGTATTGGCGGTTCCGGAAGAGTTCACGCGTGTTGCGTTGCTGCAAAACGGTGAATCGGACGTATCGTTCATTGATCCCAAAGACTTGGCTCGGATGAAGCAGTCCGGCTTCTTGGAGGTGGGTGCTGGCGCAGGTATCCAAGAAGGTGTGATGTTCCCGGGTAATCTCTGGGAGACGACAAATGCGCTCACTGGCGAGGCGATCGATTTTCCATCGCACGGTGTGTTTGTGCGTGAGATCCCATGGGTCGGCAACCCCCACAATCCGGAAGACGCGGACAATCCTTCGGGGATCGATGACATGGAGCAGGCACGATTAGTTCGACAAGCTTTGGCTCGGTCTGTGGATCGTGATGCGATCGTGGAGCACGTGCTGGGCGGTGTCGGTCAGCCAGTGCATGTCACGTATTTCAGCACGTTCAACCCGAACTGGGAGTCGCAGTACGAGTATCCTTACGATCCAGCTGAGGCGGGTCGGATGTTGGATGAAGCTGGATATGCGGCTGACGACGACGGCACACGATTCCAGATCCCGCTGTTCGTCGGTCCAGAGCTGGGCGGCGGTGAGGGTCCTGCTGGTGAGATCGGCGATGCGATTGCCGGTTTCTGGGAGGACGTCGGGATTCGAGTAGAAGTGCTGAAGTATGCCTACGGTGTATTCCGTCCTGGTTTGGTGAGTCGTTCGACTGTGGTGCCGATGTTGACCTCATGTGACGACGGAAAAGAATCGTATCCATTCGACTGGCCGAAGGGATTGGTGCAGACTACGTTGACGCGCGGAGGGTTCAGTTGCGGTTTCGAATCTCCTGAAATCTTGGCGTGGTACGAAGCTGCGGCATCGGAACCGGACCGCGAAGAACGCATCCGGATCAACAAGGAGTACCTCGATTACATGCACAACTGGGCGCTGTTCCCTGGCTACGTTACGGTACCTCAGGCTTACTACGCCAACCCGAATTACATTGCCGAATGGCCGATGCATGTCGGCAACAGCTACAACTCGCCTGAGAATCTCGTTCTGAAGTAAAGGAACGATGTTGTCCCTGCGGGTCGGTTTTCTCGACCCGCAGGGAATCAGATTTTTGCTAGGTGATCGTCTAGTTGGGACGATAATGGGTTCAACATGCGTCGCTACCTGATCAGGAAGTTGATCTTCTCAATCCTCACGTTGATCGTTGCTACGATTTTCGTGTTTGGACTTTCGCGGATGGCAGGTGATCCGTTGCTGTTGTTCGCGAAGCCGGGTGGGTACGGTATGTCGCCGGAGCGGGTTCAGCAGCTGAGCCAGAAATTGGGGCTAGACAAGCCGCTCGTAGTGCAGTATCTCGTGTGGTTGGGACGGGTTTTGACGGGTGATTTTGGGGAGACTATTGTATCGGAGACGTCGGTTCGTAAATTGATTTGGGAGCGCGTTGCGCCGACGATGCAGCTTGCTGTGGCTTCTTTCATACTGGCGATTTTGATGGGGGTTCCGTTGGGAGTAGTGTCGGCTGTTAAACGGGGAACGTTGTCGGATTATGTGAGTCGTACGATTGCGCTGATAGGTCAGGCGGCGCCGATATTCTGGGTGTGCATCATGGCGATTCTGCTTTTTGCGGTGACGTTGGATTGGTTGCCGGTGGGAACTGCGGGTCCGGATGATGTGTCGTTCTGGACGTGGGCGAAGTTCAAGTATTTGGTAATGCCGGCATTTGCGCTTGGCTGGGGTCCGGCGGCGGCTTTGTTGCGGTTGACGCGTTCGTCGATGCTCGAGGTGTTGGATTCGGAGTATGTGACTCTCGCGAGGGCGAAGGGGACAGCGTACCGAGTAGTGGTGTGGAAACATGCGTTCCGCAACGCTATTCTGCAGCCGTTGACGACTTCGGCGATCATTTTGGCGAGTTTCGTGACTGGCGCGGTGGTAGTTGAGCGGATATTTGCGTGGCCGGGCGTTGGGCAGTTGATGACTGACGCGGTGTGGAACAATGATTTCCCTACGTTGACGAGCACGGTTTTGGTGTTCACGGCGGTTTTCGTTGCGATGAATTTCTTGGCTGACATAGCGTATGGGATTTTGAATCCGGTGATCAGGTACGACTAGATGACGGTCGAGCAAACGGCTGGCGCGGCGGCCCAAGTTGCGCCGACGCCTCAGCAGCGGTTGACATTGTGGTACATCCTGCGTCGATGGCCGATTCTGCCTGTGGTTTTAATCGCTATTTTGGTGACGACGGGTCTAGGTGCGAACTGGATCGCTCCTAACGACCCGATAGACCAGTCGCTGCCCGATCGTAACGCCCGTCCGTTGTACCAAGATGACAGTCCGTATCTTTTCGGCGGGGACCATGTTGGTCGGGACGTGCTTAGTCGGGTGATTCACGGTGCGAGGGTTTCGCTGTCGGTGATGGCGGTTGCGTTGTCGGCGGGGATGTTGATCGGTTGCGGGCTCGGGCTGTTGGCGGGTTATGCAGGGGGTATCGTGGACGAGATCATTATGCGAATCGTGGATATCTGGATGGGTTTCCCTTTCTTATTGCTGGCGTTGGTTGCGGCGATCATATTCGGTGCGAGCTACAGCACGATTATGGTTTTGATGATCTTGGTGGCTTGGGTGTCGTTCCCTCGCAATGTTAGAGCTGATGTTTTGGTGCTCAAGGAGAGCGGTTATGTGGCTTTGGCGAGGATTTCGGGAGCGTCGACGACGCGGATCTTGGTGCGTCACATAATGCCGGGCACTATTGGGACGATAACGGTGATCAGTTCGTTGAGCGTGGGGAATTTGATCCTTTACGAAGCTACGTTGAGTTTCTTGGGTGCGGGCATTCCGGCACCGACGCCTTCTTGGGGGAACATGGTTGCGGAGGGACGGGACTATTTGCAGACGGCTTGGTGGACTTCGGTGATTCCGGGTACTGCTCTGTTTTTGACGGTGATGTCGTTGAATTTCTTTGGGGATTGGTTGCGTGATCGGTTGGATCCTCGGTTGCGGCAGTTGGGTTAGTTTTGGTGTGCCCCCTTTGTCCTTCGGACATTTCGCCCGTAAACGGGGGAAACGAGATTGCGGCGGGCAGGGCTTTGGGAGAGATAGGAGT
This sequence comes from Dehalococcoidia bacterium, assembly GCA_963555965.3. Lineage (GTDB taxonomy): Bacteria > Chloroflexota > Dehalococcoidia > Lucifugimonadales > Lucifugimonadaceae > Bin127. The sequence continues at coordinate 2,589,974 of OY821634.1, read as the reverse complement.
TGCGCTAAAACGCGTTGCACCGATTGCTGCGTAATAATTACGCTGGATTAAACGCGACCTCCCCCACAAGTAACTGCACCGAATGCGTCCTGAATCATTTTCGCTGAATCCTTACGAGGTCTTGGGAGTTTCGCCCAATGCATCGAATGAGGAGATACAGGCGGCGTACCGTCAGCACGCGTTGCGTTGGCATCCTGACCGCAATCCCAACGACGAATATTCGATGCGGATGATGCAACGGATCAATGCAGCATGGGCGATCTTGAAGGATGAACACAGCCGGGCAGCGTATGACAGGTGGGAGCGAGGGGATGCAAATACTGCTAGCGGGCCTGACGCTTGGGAACAGCCTCCGTCAGGCCCGCCTCCAGGCGGAGAGTGGTACAGGCCGCCACCGCCTGACGATTATGTACCTCAGTACGATGCGACCAATGATTCTAAGACTGGTCAACTCGCTGGATTCTGGATCCGACTTGTCGCTTCATTGATCGATGTCGGCATCGTAATCGTGATCGCGTTGTTCGTTGCGTCAGTTCTCGGAATCCCCATCATGGAGTATTCTGATCCAGATGGCTGGAATATTGCTACGATTATGTGCATTGCCTGGTTGCTGAAAGTCTTCTATTTCACTGTATCGGTCACCGCATGGTCGACGACACTCGGTAAGCAGATATTTGGATTGCGAGTGGTACGGACTGATGGATCGAAGATCAGAGTTTGTAGGGCATTCGCTAGAATTATCTCCTTCTTCTGCACCTTCTCACCCATCCTCCTTGTCGCCGGCAGGAAAGACAAACGCGGGTTGCATGACCTGATCTGCGATACCAAAGTCGTTTATCGATAGAATAGTCCATCGTGCACAACCGAAACACGATCAACTTTCTCCGAGCGATCTGCGACTACTTGGATTGAGCGGAATGGTCAACTTCCGGCGCTTCACCCTGAGGAGGAAATCTTGTCAAAACTGAGTCTGGTAGTCGTGTCCATCGTGATGATGGTCTTGCTGGCGTGTTCTGCGGCAGAGCCGACTGCTGCCCCTATGCCAACACCGAGACCTGCGCCCACATCTGCGCCAGTCCCTACGCCAACTCCTAGACCTGCGCCGGCTCCCGAGCCTGTTGTAGTTTGTGTACCAGAGGTTGTCGACTACGTGACGGCCATGTCAGATGAAGTTGAGAAGGTGATCGAGACGGGCGAGGAACTAGATGCGTTGCTTGAGGATCGTGAGGATGGCTTGGTGTGGCGGGCGAAGGTGGCGAAGGAACTGTTGGACATGGGTGGTGCTGTGACCACCATAGCCACCACCACTCCGCCTGAACCGTTGCCCACCATCTATGAAGAGATCAAAAACGTAGCCACCGACTTCAAGCGCGTCCTGGAATCCGAAGACGTATTGTCTGGCGAAGACACTGGTGCTGCGCTGGATGAGGTTGTAGAGACGCTCAAGCAGTCGATCAGCGACGCGGTGAAGCGCCACGGTCTCATCTTGGAGTGGATGGACGGTTGTAAAAGCTGAGGGGTTGTATTTTGAACCATGATTGCCATGATGGGGTAATGATTGCCATGATTTTTCCCTCCCTTCCCCTCTGGATGGGGATTCCGATGGAGTGACCGGGGATTAGACGTGTGCATCCCCCTAGCCCCCTTACGCTTTGCGAAGGGGGAGATTCCTCTTATCGGTTGATGTGTTATGGTTTGTTGTGTGGAGTGGGCCATCTCAATTCTGAAATCGCTACCACTCCACATCAATCGGGCAACTCGATCAATCCCCAACCGTGGTATGCTCCGTCATCAGGGTTGCGTCTGAATTTCATCTCAGCGATTCGCCAACCGGGTCCGTCAGGTTTGCCCAATGTGTGTCTGCCAATCGGGTTCATAAGGAAGTCAGCAAGTTGCAATCCTGGGACGTTATCTAACTTGGTCTTCAACTCAATCCCTGATATTCGCTCCTGAATCGCTTTGGGTTGGACATATATGTCACCTGAGGCTCCCGCGGTAGTCCCATGCCTTTCAAAACGTTTATAGACCCTTTTAAGGCGATTATCGAGATCACGACGCCTGGCCTCTGCGACAATTCGCCCCCTATCATCGCAATCCTTGAGATGCAAAGTGAGACGTTCGACCAATACTTTGAAGGCGTAATCGTAAGGATCGTCTGCGTTCGGCCCATATCTTGCGACATATTTCGGCTTGTCGATCACACATGCGATGACTTTGTAATCCCACTGCTCCATGAGTTGTCGCCATTTGGCCCAAAATTCATTGCGAGTACTCGCTACACTTAGCGGGCCGAATGCTCCGCGTTGCCGTTTGACGTCGTAAAGGTGTAGGGCAAGGTTACTCGTGTTGAAGAATCGCACCTTCAACAAGTTCATCTCGGGAGTGATGACGTGGTCGTGGTAATTTGCGTCAACCAGCACACCTCCCAAAACGAAACATGGGTAGTATGGATTGATTTTCTGTAAGTTGTGATCGCCTGACTCATCTATGTAAAGCGTTAACATAGACTAATCCACCTTGGCGACTGTTGTGTATCCGAACTCATAGCTAAAGGTATTCTTTCATACAATTGTGTTTAACCAACTCGCGAGTCTATATACTGTCGCAACATGGGTGTTCACGAATCGAAAGTGCGCGCTTGGAGTTTACACTCCAACCAATTCCAATTCTTCGGCGTGGTGGCAGGATACTTGGCGGTTGGTGTTGATTTGGCGTAGTTCGGGTTTCTCAAGAGAACATTGTTCGGTTGCGAAGGGGCAGCGGGGGTGGAAGTGGCATCCGGTTGGTGGGTCAGCGGGATTTGCGGGTTCGCCGCCTAGGACGACTCTTTGACGTCGGGCTTCGATGCGTGGATCTGGTACGGGTATGCCGGAGATGAGGGCGTAGGTGTAGGGGTGCTGGGGGTTGCTGTAGAGGTCGGCGCTGGTTGCGACTTCTACGATTCGTCCGAGGTACATGACTGCGACGCGGTCGCTGATGTGTCGGACAACGGAGAGGTCGTGGGCGACGAAGAGGTAGGTGAGTCCGAGTTCGGATTGCAGGTTTGCGAGAAGGGATAGGATCTGGGCTTGGATTGAGACGTCAAGAGCGGATACGGGTTCGTCGCAGATTATGAAGTCGGGCTCGACGGCTAGGGCTCGTGCGATGCCGATGCGCTGGCGTTGTCCGCCGCTGAATTCGTGGGGGAAGCGTCTGGCCATTTCGGGGTTGAGTCCGACCATCTCGAGTAGTTCGGCGACTCGGCGGTTGTATTCGCCGCGGGTAGATGCTAGTTTGTGGATGGTGATGCCTTCGCCGATGATGGAGCCGGCGGACATTCGAGGGTCGAGGGAGCTGTAAGGGTCTTGGAAGATGATCTGCATTCGGCGTCGGAGGTTGCGAAGTTCGCGACCGCGCATCTCGTTGATTGGTTGGTCTTCGAAGAGAACTCGGCCGCTGGTGGCTTTTTGGAGATGTAGGATGGCGCGTCCGAGGGTGGTTTTGCCGCTGCCGCTCTCGCCTACCAACCCGAGGCTCTCGCCTTTGCGGATGCTCAACGAGACGTTGTCAACGGCGTGGATGATGGCGCGGTTGCGGGAGAATAGGGTGCCGGAGCTGACGGGGAACTCGACGCTGAGGTTGTCGACTTCGATCAGTACTGAAGGGTCGGCGTCATCGACGGTATCTTGTCCGCTGTGGTCAGACATGAACGGGTTGTTGGGAGTAGCTGCTGTGGATTTCGTTGGCTACCCAGCATGTGGCGGTGTGGTGTGGTTCGACTTGGGCTGTTTGGGGGTATTCGCGGGTGCAGCGGTCGATTCTGTTGCGGCATCGTTCGGCGAAGTGGCAGCCATCGGGTAGTCGGGCGAGGTCTGGTGGTTGGCCGGGGATGGGATCGAGGCTGGAGCGGGTGTCGCGGTCGATGCGGGGGATGGAGTTGAGGAGTCCGACGGTGTAGGGGTGAGATGGTTTCTCGAAGATGTCTGTTGATGATCCTTGCTCGATGATTCGTCCGGCGTACATGATGTTGATGCGTTCGACGTATCGTGCGACGACGCCGAGGTTGTGGGTGATGAGGAGCAGTGCCATGTCGCGTTCACGTGTCAGGGTCTGCATGAGGTCGAGGATTTGGGCTTGGATCGTGACGTCGAGGGATGTTGTTGGTTCGTCTGCGATGATGAGGTCTGGTTCGCAGCTTAGTGCGATTGCGATCATGACGCGTTGTCTCATACCGCCGGAGAATTCGTGGGGGAACTGAGCGAGTCTTCGTTCAGGGTCGGAGATGCCGACGGTTTCGAGGAGTTCGAGTGCGCGGTCTTTGGCTTGGCGGTTTGTGATACCGAGTTGTGTCATCATGCCTTCGGTGAGCTGGGTTTCGATGTTGATGACGGGGTTTAGGGACGACATGGGCTCTTGGAAGACCATTGCGATGCGTCGACTGCGGTATTTGCGCATGTCGGACGGAGGGAGTTGTATGAGGTCGGTGCCGCGGAATCGGACCTCGCCGTCGATGATGCGCCCAGGTGGCGATGGGATGAGGCCGAGGATGCTGAGGGAGCTGACGGATTTTCCGCAACCGCTCTCCCCTACCAGCGCGACGGTTTCGCCTTCTTCGATGTTGTAGCTGATGCCGTCGACGGCCTTGACTATGGTGTCATCGCCGTAGAAGTAGGTTTTGAGGTTTTCGACTTCTAGTAGGGGCAATTCGAGTTATCCGCGTGTGGTTCCCCATCGTCCTTCAGATGGGATGTATACGCGCCGGCCTAACGTCGTCGGCAGGGGCACGGGGTGGTAGTCTTCGGTATCTGTTGCCCACTTAAGAAGCAAAGCTTGCATCTCGGAAATGATCGGCAGGTTGGCTGGGTCTGCGGCAACGTTGTTTAGCTCCCACGGGTCGGCAACCAGGTCATACAACTCGTCGGAGCCGTTCGGGCCAGAACCGCGGTTGTCGTCGGGGTCGGTAACGTATTTCCAGTCTTTGGTTCTTACCATCCTGCGACGCCCTTCCGCCTCACGTATCCAGAGCGTTTCCATCAGCAGATTACGACCTGCGTAACCTTGATCCATGAGATCGTGCAACGTATCGTCGGTCAACGGAGCGCCGCCAGTCCCGTATTCGCTGAACGCGGCGGCACGCGGCGGCGATTCGGTCGCTGATGAGAGCGGTCGCCCCTGAATCCGACGGAGAGTTTCGGAGGAGAGTAAATCTGAAGCTATGTCGCGATTTACCAGCGGTCCTGGTCTTTCCACTTCCTCGCCTTCTTCGCCGGCTGGTACGGCGTTGAAATCTGCAACTCCTGAGAGTTGGAGAATCGTCGGTAGCAGATCGATCGTATTCGCCATCGAGTCATCGACTACGCCGCACGGGACACCTCCCGCCGGCCATGAGACCAACATCGGAACTCGTACCAACGCGTCCCAGAAGACTCCGCCCTTGCCGAGCATGTCGTGCTCGCCGTTGAAGTCGCCGTGATCGGCGGTGAAGACGACGATGGTGTTTTCTCTTAGTCCTGTTGCGTCGAGGTGGTCGAGAACCTCGCCGATCCCGTCGTCAAGATGACGAGTCATCGCCAAGTAGACGGCCATTGCGTTCCGTACATCGTCGGGATCGTCATTGCTCACGCCGAGCATATCGTGGAGCTGGCGGTTGCGGACCGGTGTCTTACCATCCGTGTACTCGTCCGATCTTTGCGGCGGCATGACTACGCTTTCTGGTGGAATCATCTCGGCGTATCTGCGCGGTGCTTCGAGTGGGTGATGGGGATCGGGATAGGAGAGAACCAAAGCGAACGGCTTGTGATCTGCTTTGCCCGGGGCGCTACCGAAACGGTCGATGAACGCTTTGGTTTGGATCGACAAAGCGGAGTTTGAGTAGCCCTCGATCGGGTGATCCGTCACTGCGTAGCCGAAGCTCGGGCTTTGCTCCGGCATGTTGTTGCGCGTCGAATGTGCTTCGAGAATGACGTCTTCGGGAACGACCCATTCCATTCCCTTGTTCCCGGGGTTGTCACCTATGTAATTCATGCGCGGCATCCCGCCGTGCGTCAGTTCGCATCGCACGTCGATGAGATCGAGGTCATCTTCCTCGATGAAGCAGTGGTTTTTGCCGATCAATCCGGTTGTGTAGCCGAGTTCCTTCCAGATGCGGAACGCGTGTAGTTCACCCGATGGCATGAGTGTTTCGTTGCGGCGGCTTCCGGTCGAGTGGGCGTAACGGGAAGTCATCATCGATACGCGTGCGGGGACGCAGAGGGCGTGGGGCGTGACGGCGTGGCGGTACATTACGCCTTCACTGGCCATGCGTTCGAGCGAAGGCGTCTCGATGCCGATTTCGGAGTACATCTGAAGGGCAGTCGCCTTGAGTTGGTCGGCGATGATGAAGATGACGTTGGGGAGGGTGTTTGTGGTCATGGTTGTTTCGGGTTTTGTTGTGGTGGTTTAGTCAGCCTTTTGGAGTGCGGAAAAAGGGGTTATCCCCTGCCCCTCAGATGGGGGTCTAGTACGTCGCGTAGCGAGTCGCCGACCATGTTGATTGCGAAGACGACGATTGCGATGGTGAGTCCGGGGATTACTGCGATGTGTGGTCCGAATCGGAAGTACTGCTGAGCGAATGTGAGCATGTTGCCCCAACTTGGCGTGGGTGGTTGAACGCCCAGCCCTAGGAAGCTGAGTCCGGCTTCGGCGGTGATGGCAGCGCCGACGCCTACGGTGAATAGGACCAATGAGACGGCCATCGAGTTGGGAAGCAGGTGTCGGAAGATGATGCGTAGGTCGGATGCGCCGAGGGCTCTGGCGGCTTGTACGTATTCGAGTTGGGACTGGGTGAGGGCGTGTGAGCGTACAACGCGCGACGAACCACCGACTACGTTTAGCGATAGTGCGACGATGACGCCCCAGACCGAGAATCCGAGGGCTAGTGTTACTGCCATTGCGAGGACGAGTCCGGGGAGGGAGATCAGCACGTCAACGACGCGTTGTACGAGTAAGTCGACGATTCCGCCGCGGTATGCGCTGACAATACCGATGATGGTACCGAGGGTGACTCCCAGTAGCGGTGCTGCGAGTCCGATTACGAAGGATGTTCTGCCTGCGTGTTGGAGGCGGGTGAGGATGTCGCGTCCCAACTCATCGCCACCAAGGATGAGCAACTCATCGTCAAAGCCTCTGGACATCATGGATGCGGCTTTGGTGCTTAATGTGCGGTCGTACTTGTGAGGTGTAAGGATGCCGGCGCTCAGTATGAATAAGAGGATTATGATCAGCATGACCAATCCGACCATGCCGGTGGGATGACTCTTGGTTGCGCGCCAAATAGCAGCGATGAATCGGTTACGCGTTTTTCCCTTGGGCGATACCGCGTCGGAGGGTGTTTCGACAGTTGCCATCGGTTAATTCCTGAAGGTCACTCCAGTTGGATGCGTTTGTCGACGGCTACGTAGATGAGGTCGATTAGCAATATCCATATCATGACGAATGCCCCTAGGACGAGCACGAGTCCTTGTAACAGCTGGAAGTCGCGTTCGGAAGTAGCGGTGACGATCTCAACACCCATTCCGGGAAGGGCGAAGATTCGTTCTAGCACCACAGCGCCGTTGAGAAGTCCCGCGAAGAGCAGTGCGGAGAGTGTGATGATGGGGAGTACGGCGTTGGGCAGTGCGTGTCGGATAATGACGCGGTTTGGGAAGAGGCCTTTAGCTCGGGCGGTTCGGATGTAGTCCTGGTTGAGCACCTCCAACATGGTGGATCTGGTGAGGCGTGTGGCGACTGCGGCGAACGACGTTCCGATGGCGACGGCCGGGAGGATGAGCCTTTGGAATTGGGCGACGGGGGCATCCAAAAAGGTCTCATTGAATATAGGCGGGCTCCAACTGAACCACGTCACCAACGCTAAGAGCAGGAGGATCCCTAGCCAGAAGTTGGGTAGGGCTAGAAAGACGGCGGAGAAGGTGCGGATAATTTGGTCTGGCCATCTGCCTCGCATCATGGCAGACAGGATTCCGAAGGGTATCGCCATTGCGGCTCCGATGAATACTGACAGGATGGCCAGCAGGAATGTCACCTCCGCGGTATGCGCGACGACTGTCGCTACGGACTGGTCGCTGACGTCGGAGTGACCGAGGTCGCCGCTCAGCAGTTGGAGCATAAACCGGGCGTACTGAACTGGCAGCGGGTCGTTTAGGCCGAGTCGGTCCCGTATTGTTTGAACAGTCTCTTGGTCGATGATATTGCCATCGACGGTCGCCAATCCGAGCGCCACATCGCCCGGCAGAACTCTGGCAAGGAAGAAAGTGAGCGTTGCTAAGATGAACAGGTTCGGAATTAGCAACAGGACTCTTCGAATGATGTAGTCCCGCACTAGCTCAACCCTCGTTTAAGCGGTGTTTCTCCGACCTGTTCATCTCGACGACGTTCACGCTTTTTTGGTTACGAACCGCGCCGGCGAGCGATCACTTGCGCGGCGAGTTTTCGTCCACCCAAACATCCGTCCAGGTGTGCAGGTTGAACCACTGTCCGAGCGCGCCCGGTCTGTCTTGCACGTGATTAGCGATCAGCTCAACCGAGCCTCGTTGCTTGCCCATCGGCACCACCGGCACCCAGTCTTCGCGCATCACTTCTTGAATTTCACGCGTTGCGGCATGTGCGGTCACCGGATCAGTGGCTGCTTGGAGTTCGGCGAGCAACTCGTAGATTACGTCGGGCGGTTCGGCGATGTTTACTTCTCTACCTTCAGGCAGGTATTGCTCGAACAAGAACGCACCTACGCTAGGTAAAACGACGTTGGGAGTGCTCATTGAGACCATATAGTCTGCGTTTTCTCGCCTTTCAGCTAGAGCGGGACCATCACCGACCTCAAGCTTGATCTCCCATCCAGAGTCGGCGTAGACCTGAGCGGCCAGTTGAGCGAGCTCTTGGAAGAACGATCGCGAGTTGACGATCATGGTGAAGCCCTCAAGGCCGACTTCTTCGGCTAAAGCCTTTCCCTCGGCGAGGGCATCGTCCCTCGTGGATTTGCTGACTTCCCACAAGTCGGGCACCTCGTCAACGAAGGGGTCGATCGTGCCGAAGAATCCGGTGGGTATCGACGCGAACTCTCCTGATGGCAAGCTTTCGAGCTGTTGCATCCGTAGTCGGTCGAACAGCAGGTAAGCGGCTCTCCGAGCTTTGAGATCGTCGAATGGCGGCGCTTTGGCGTTCATACTTAGGTAGTTGATGCCTGCGAGAGGCGAAACCTCCATCCGCACGGCATCACCCATCGATTCGAGCGCTCCGACTGCGGGAGCGAATTCTGCTGGATCGAAGCTCGCAATGTCAATCCTGCCCGTCTGGATCGCTGCTATGCGTGCCTCAACGTCAGAAAGAGCCACCGAAGTCATCTCATCGAGATACGGGTACGGATCACCATCGGGGGCAATCAAGAAGTAGTCGGGATTGCTCCGGGACGTCACGAACTCTTCCATCTCAGCCTCGTCGAGGACGAACGGACCGGTGCCAACCACGCGTTCTGCACTGTTCATTCCGCCTTCTTGTTCCATTACGTGGGGAGCGAGCACGATGCCCCACGCGGCAGCGAAGTTCTGAATGAAATCGGCGTTGGTGTTTTCGTAAGCGATTGTGATGTTGTTGTCATCGACGATGGTGATGTCGGTTATCGTCAGCAACGCTGTTATGCGTGGGTATCGTTCGCCTTCCGGCGGCGACTTGGCACGCTCAAACGTCCACTTGATGTCCTCGAGTGTGAGATCCTGACCGTCGTGCCACTTCACACCGTCTCGGATGTTGAAGGTGACGCTCTTGGCATCGTCGCCGATGCTCCACTCGGAAGCCAGGTCCGGCAAGATGGTCGAGCCATCAGCAGGGTCGAATCTCACTAGGTTGCTGTAGTGCCGCTGAAGACTTTGAGGAGCGAACCACACCGGTTCGGTGTTGTAGTCCCAAGCACGCAAAGTAACAGAAACACCGCGGATAATTGAGCCGCCGCGTTTGCCGTCGGACGAGGGTGCCATCGCTGCGGTAGGTTCGGGTGCGGCAGTGGGCTCTGGCGCTTCGGTAGGTGCGGGCGCTTGTGTGGCAGTTGGTTGGACTGGCACCGGCGTAGCGGTGGGGTCTTCGCCGCCACAAGCGACGATGGCGACGGACATGGCTAGGACGGCTACTGCGATTACCGACAAAATCGACACAGATTTAAGCAGTTTTGTCTGCATGGATCAACACCTCCAGATGTAGAACCTTGATGAGTTTCAGCGTTGGGTGAAAGTATACGCGCGTTTCCGATGTGGTGTTTGGTACCGGGATTGGTGTGATTTTGAACTATGATCGCCATGATTTGAAATGATGGGCATGATGGGTGGTGGTTGTCTGGGATTCCGCTGCGAGGGAGGCATCCCCTTAGCCCCTTTGCGAAGGGGGAGTTTTTTGAACTTGGATGGGTGTGATTTTGAAATGATGGGCGTGGTCCCCCCGCTTCGCGAAGAGGGAGTGAGATTCCACACCCGCGTTGCTACAGGACGAACCAAAAATCTCAAGTGATTGTCTGATTAAAGTATTCTGATAGTTAGTAATTATGGTATTTTCGTTGTATGTCAATGATAGTCTCAACTCGCACTCTTAATTTTGTCGGAGTTTAGAGAGTGAATCCGTTTGTGAATAATTCTGCCCCCCCCCCCCGAGTCTCCGAGGGCAGTGGCATGATGCGGGCAGTGGCATGATGCGGCGGCAGGGCAATCATCCGTCGCGTCAGACACGACTATTCGCACTCATCGCGTTTCTGTTGCTCGCCGCCGCTTTCGCGTCATTCCTGCTCCTCAGTTCAGCCTCTTCGACTACTACCAACGCACAGAGTTACACCAAGTTCAAGGCGGTCAGCGGGCATGGGAACAATATTTGCGGGATCAAAGAGGCGGATGGAAATCCGGAATGCTGGGGACTCATCGACTTCGACCCCTTACCTAACGGTGGAGGCCGACTTCCCACAGACGGCGGTTACGTCTCCGTGCATTCAGCATTTAGCAACCATTGCGCCCTTAAGGCAGATGGGACCGCTAAGTGTTGGGGCAACAGCGCGGAGGATCGGCTCGACTATACGGAAATGGCAAAGATCAAGTATCACGATCTGGGGTTCTCGTTTGATCATGCGTGCTGGCTCCAGCGAGACGACACTACGCCGGCCAACGACCAGAAAGTCGGATGCGCTCCGCTGCTCGTAGACACGCCATGGGACATAGAGGGCGCGGATGTACCGACGGAAATCGAAAACTACGAATTCGAGTTCGATTCTTTAGTCCTCGCCGAGGACCATTCATGCGCTCTGGTAAAAGACAGCGATCGGAGTACAGCAGGCAACCAGAACCAAGGCACAGTCGAGTGCTGGGGACATCAACCGGATATTCCCCAATTCCCAACCAACGTGACCTTCAAGCAGATCAGCGGGATGAGGCGCCACGTCTGCGGAATCGTCCGGGACGCCGACACCAATGCAACCGGCAATCAGAACGAAGACACCGTCCAATGCTACGGACGAAACTGGGATGGGGTACTTGACGCCCCATCTGGAATCACGTTCAAATCTTTGACATCCGGAGGAGACCACAGTTGCGGGATCGTCAAGGACAGTGACCTCAGCACGACTGGCAATGAGAACGAAGACACGATCAAGTGTTGGGGGAACAACAGCGAGAACCAAACTGCTGCACCAGTCGGAACATACAAGGGAGTATCAGCATCGATAAATAATGAAAATTTGGCGAGCTTAACCTCATACAGTTGCGCGATTACGATTGACTCCGATCCAGAAACCGCGGGCAACCAGAACAACGGTGCTATCGCCTGTTGGGGCGGATTGGAAGTAATCAACCGCGACCGCCCAGACTCAAGCTTAAATCAACCTCTGTATCCAACAGCTGATACTGACGCCAACTTTCCCCTACCGACTCCGCCTACAGCGACTCCTACGCCGACGCCGCCTCGCGACGTGATCCATAGCTTCAGTGCCGGCCCTTATGCAATGTGCATGGTGATGGAGGCCGGCGATGTCTACTGCACCGGGCGCAACGTCTTGGGCGAAGCAGAACCCCCGAAAGGCACACGCGTTAAATCCGTTAGCGTCGGATTCTCTCACACATGCGCCATTAGCCACTACGGGCAGTTCGGAAAAAGACCTGAAGATATCTCTGATGACGATTATTGGATACCGGCAGACTCCAACGTCGTTTGCTGGGGTGATGACTCACAAGGGCAATCGAGCCCGCCCGCCGGAATATTCAAAAGCGTTTCCGTCGGAAGATGGGCGTCTTGTGGTGTCAAAAACGACGGCTCTATCGCTTGTTGGGGACGGGCGAGTTCTAAATTGATGACCGGAATCCCTACAGATACCGACTTTGTCGATTTGAAGGTCGGTTCTCTTTACAACTTAGGAGATGATCATGCGTGCGCTTTGGATACTGACGGAAACGTATCCTGCTGGGGACGCTCCGACGAGGGGCAGACAACAGTCCCGTCGGGAATGACCTTCAAAGCCATTGACGCTGGACTTAAAACTAGCTGCGGAATCGTCCTAGACAGCGATACCAGCGACTCTGACAACGACAACGAAAACACCGTTAGATGCTGGGGCGAAGGCTATGAAAACATACAAATCGTCGACGAAGATACCGGACCCGACCCTATGTTCCATTCGATCGAGGACTTCCCGACTGACGTGGAGTTCAAGGAGATCGCAACCAGCTACAACACCACGTGTGGCATTTTGAATGAGGATTATCTCGATATACCCACTGATACAGATCATTATTCCGTAGCAGATGGTGTCGTTGGTGTTTGGCCTCCCCCGTTTACACCTAAGCCCCGTAAGGAAGACACGCCATATTGCCAAGGGAAACAAAATGCTTGGTCTTGGCATAGGTATCCAGACTACTTCAACTCTCCAGGCGGCCCCTACCCACGATATACTAGCAAACGTCGCGATTACTATTCTGTTTCTGAGACTGGCGGAAAACCATACCGAGGGATTGCTGCCTCTCACAATTACGTATGCGTAATCTACTTTGACGGCAAGGTGGATTGCGACGGACAGTACGCATACAAGGCGAACGCATACAAGGCGGCAGACCCCAAGCCGCCAGTAATCGCCGTTCCAACTGAGGACCCCGATACTGTCCCAGTCGACGTTACCTGTAACAACGTCACCTACAACGGCGTATCAGCCTCGCAAGGCGGACGATTCCCAACTTCCGGCGGAACTTACTACGCATCCGTACCGCCCGCCGCGCTTGCGGACGGAAAGATCGTCGGCATACGCATGACGGAAGGCGTGGATGCTAGCACAATTGCTGATCCCGCCGTCGGGTACCAGTTCCGAGGCAAAACGTACCCCGTAACCGTCAAGAACGCTGTAGATCCGAACAAGTGCCAAGATCCAAATCCTTCTCTGACAATCTCAAGGCCGGTAGATGTCTGCATACCTAAACCGGACGACCGCGGTGGACGCTGGTGGGACTGGCGCGTGTACAAAATCGTCGATGACAACGGTACTTTGAAGGCGTCTGGCAACCCGATTTCCGGATTCTCGGATCTCGGCGGTTCGGTGTGCGGTGAGGTTTACGAACTGCCTATCACGGTGGCCGCCGCCGCTAAGCCGATACCGACACCCACACCCACGCCCACGCTGACACCCACACCCATCCGCCATAGCCACCTCGGCCACGACGAAACTGATCTGATAGTTGAAGGGAAACTAGGAACCTCGGCATTGGTGAACGACATCTACGTGAGAATACACGGCCGGGCGTTGCCACTGAGTGGATCAAAACTGCGAATCAGGAAGGTGGACCCGTCTCGACCGCTGGACACCTTGAGCAACTTATACAGAGTAGGCGATCTGTACGTTGAGATCAACCTTTTGACTTTTGACGACGTGGATATCGGCACTAACCTCAATCCCCCGGCAGAAATCTGCATCGCGGCGCCCGCGGGCATCAACAAAGAGATTTACCACCTCGGCGACAACGCGACCGAATGGAACAAGCTTCCACCTCTGGACAGCAGCCTTCTGACGGGCATATACGCGGTGTACGGAACCGGCGATTACGCGTGCGGCATCTCCGATACGTTGTCAACATTCGTGACTTCGGCGTTACATGCGACACCGACACCGACACCGACACCGATAGCGTATCCGAAGATATTGCGCATCGCGCCCAATGCCAGCACAATCACGCTCTCGGCCGAGGAGCGGGTTCGTCTCTCGGTCGATGCCTACGGGGTTCAGGACATCATGGACAACTCGTTGGCTGACGATGTAACGTTCGAGTGGTCCGTGGAACCGTCTGGGGGTGGATTCAGGGAAGCGGAACGGGATGCCGATGCCGACGACAAAGTCAACGATCGCGAGGTTCTGTTCACCACGCCGTCGCAGCTGGGGCGATACACGGTCAAAGCAGAGTTGGACCGTTTCGAGTGCGGTGACGACGATGGTTTCGACGACGGCTGTTTCGCGGAGATCGAGATCACGGTGCGTCGTTCCGCGGCGCCGCCTTCTCCGACTGCGATTCCTGCCAACCCGGCCGGCGAGATTCCGTCGGTGATCGTGGATGACGACGGCAACCAGTACGAGGTATTCACTCCAGAAGAAGGCGGCAGATTTGAAGGTAACGGCGTGTCCGTAGTTGCAGAGCCGGGCGCGGTGCCGAACCGGGAGATCATCGGAGTACGCGCCGACACCGACGGTGAAGCATCGAATGTAGGTCAGATTCAAGACCGCGTGACCTTGGCTGGCAGCTACTACGGCATCTACGCTGTTGACGCTTCCGGTCAGGGATTGAACGGATACCTTCTGGATGATCCGATCAACGTCTGTCTGCCAGTTCCTTCGCGCTTCACGAGCAACATATCGCAACTGGCAATGGTCTCGGAACGACCTGACAGCACATTCGCTACGCTCTCATCCAGCGTCCGCCTGAGCACCTCTGGCGTTTTGATATGCGGCGCATTGAGCGAAGTATCCGCGCGCCTAGCAGTCGGCAACCTGGGCTCACCATCCGCCCTGCCGAGCCCCACGCCTCTACCCACCCCCATAGACCCCGACACCGGCGGCGGCACCATCCCCATCAGCGCATTCGTCCTCCTCCTAATCCTGGGAACCGCCCTGGCAGTGTTGAGTTTGGCGCTAGTCAGAGAGAGGGCATCCCCCTAGTCCCATTGCGCTTCGCGACTGGGGGATGTTTTTATTCAATGACTAGGTATTGCTTGTATTCGTCCATGGTCATGCCGTCGCGAAGATATGGATCGATGTATAGCTTGAGGAGTTTTTCTTCTTTTGTTGTGAGGTTGTTTGTTTGAGACGGATCACCGGGTTGGACGGTCATCAGGGTGTTTCCTGCGGGCAGGTGTCCCATCGGGAGGATGATGTGGAGCAGTTCGTGTTTGAGTACCTGGTTGAAGTAGATGTTTTGCTCGAAGATGAAGATCTCTGAGGCTTCATTGCCGAAACCTTGTCGTGCATAACTACAACCTGCGCGACCGGGGCACTCTTGCGATACTCGGTCTCCCAGATACAGGACCAGGTTGGCAGCATCTTTGGATTGAACCTCAGTAACTTTGACCTTCGTCTTTTCCTTGACCCACGAGACCAGGGCTTCTAGACCATCTCGCATCGTCTGACTGTCGGTGTAGTAGAAGATCTCTTCTGGATGCCATTTGACGTGTCTTCCGTAAGCCTCGAATCTTCCGCCGCATGAGACGTCGCCTGGGGTATTGATGTCTGCGCTTTGAGCGAAGCAGTCCCAGATGATTTTTTCAACTCTCATCTTCTGACTCTCAGGCACGATGTGGTAAGTGATGACTTTCAAGCCACATTCCGAGCCGACATCGCTGATGGAGATGCCTATGCCGTGCAGGGTCTTCAACTGAAGCTCTTCATGAGCTTGGATCGGGTCCTGACATCCGACCAAAATCTCCTGAACCTTAATCCAATCACTGGTCAAATTCTGCGCGAACGTTAAAGAATTCAAACCCATTCGCTGTCGCTCTTTGTTGAACCTGGCGAATGCCGTTTCCACTACTGATACGGGTAACGGTGTAGCGGTCGGCACAGGCGTAGGAGTAGGAGTAGGGGTTGGTTCGGGTATTTCAGTTGGTTCGGATACAGCTGTTGGTTGCGGCTCGGTGGTTGGTTCAGGCGGTACCGTAGCAGACACAGGCGTGGCAACAGTCGAAGGCTCGTCTCCGCAAAACGGTAGACCTGTCGCGTCAAAGTCATTGTGCGAGGTGTTCCGCAAAGCGTCAGGCAGGCATCCGGTGAAGAGATTTTCACTGAACCAAACGGCTTCCAAATTGGTCAAGTTACCCAACTCGGTGGGGATCTCGCCGCTCAACTGGTTCGCCGATAAGTCCATTTTCGCCAGACTTGAGAGGTTACCTAGTTCATGCGGGATATTTCCGCGTAGGTTGTTGCCAGCGAGCAATAGTTCAATCAAACCATTCAGCGAGCCTAATTCGAGAGGTATCTCGCCGCTCAATCCATTGCCTGAAAGGTCTATCTCAATCACTCGGTCATCGCTCTCGCTGTAGATGCCTCTCCACTCGCCTATCGGAGCATCAGAAAGCCAATTGCGGTTGTCTGCCCAGTTCGGACCGTCGGTAGCGTTAAATAGCGCCACTAAAGCGGCACGATTTTGAGTCGCATCGTCAGGTATTCCAGTAATTGCAGTTGGCTCCTTAGTGCTGGTTGGAGTCGGTGTAGGTGATGAATCTGTAACCGGCACCGGCGTATCTGTCGGTACTGGTGTATCCGTAGGTAAAGGCAATGGAGTTTCGGTAGGTGCGGGAACAGGGGTTCCCGTAGGTGTTGGCGTCGGAGTCTCTGGAAGTGTAGGAACGGCAGTATCTGTAGGAGCGGGTGCTGGAGTATCAGTAGGGTCAGGGATAAGAGTCGCGGTGATGGTGGGAGAATGTGTCGCTGTCGGTGTAGGTGTAGGTGTAGGTGAATGAGTTGCTGTCGGTCCAGGTGTGTTGGAGGGAGCGGGCGCGGGCGATGCGGTTGGCGATGGTTCGGATGCTTTGACCGCTGGCGGCAGCAATGTGCTTGTCGGACTGGGTGTAGGCGTATCGGTGGGTGTAACAGTGGATGTGCTCGTATTTGTAGGTTCAGGAACGAGGGTTTCGGTCGGCGTTGGTGTGAATGTGCTGGTTGGCGCAAGTTCAACGATGTTCATAGGAACTGGATCAGTGGCTACAGTCGGCACCGTGGTTTGCTGTATCTCGGATTCGCCGTCGCATGCGACGATGGTCCCAAACGAGGCGATTGCGACCAAAGTGGTCGCTAAAGCGAATATGCGCCCTTGGGATGTTGCATGTCTCGACGTTTGTGGAGACGACATTTCGGTTTAGACAGGCGAAGATTTGTTGCGACGATGCATCGCGAATGGTGTTCTGAAATCAAAGCTACAAGAACGGCTACTGCGCGCCAACGCATCCGCTTGCATCTATCGAACGAAAATGGACGTTTGACGGGACGTATTCGCTAGTTTGGAACAGCGGAACAGCTAGGGACTACGCACCGAAGCTAACTGGAAGGTCCATTTGGCAGAATGTCTACCCCACGCTGGAGAGGTTATGGCCTGCGAGATTTCAACAACTCGTCATGCGGATTGTTGCTTTTCAGGACATTTATCAGGTAGGGCGGTTTGACAATTCGGCTTGGTTAATTTAATTTCATGTTGCGCCGATGTTGTGGTTGTGAAGCATTGTGCCGAATTCTGGAGGCTGATGCAAATTCGGAGCCACGTTGGCAAATTGATCCGAGCTGCTGGTTTCGGCGGTTTGGAATCCGGCAATTGAAACACGAAAGGTGTCGATATGCGAAGCACGAAATATGGAGGCTTGCTTACGAAGCGATCGCTTCTCGCCTTCATGCTTACCGTTGCGGCTGCCGCTCTGACTACCGCTATCGCCTGTGGTGGCGGTGAAACGGTGATCCAGACTGTCGAGGTCGAAAAGATCGTCGAGGTCGAAAAAGAGGTGGTCAAGGAAGTCGAGGTCGAGAAGGTCGTCGAAGTACCTGGCGAGACCGTCGTCGAAGTCGTCGAGGTCGAGAAGGTCGTTGAAGTCGCGGGCGAGACTGTAGTCGAAGTAGTTGAAGTCGAGAAGATCGTCGAGGTCGAGAAACAGGTCGACGTCGAGAGGGTCGTAGAGAAGATCGTTATCCCGACGCCTGAGCCGGTTCGAGTCGACTCTCCGCACATCACAGGTGATGTTGCGCCAAACGAGTGGCCGACCATCTATGACGCGAACGGGAATCTCTTCCCGAAGCCGTCTTCATTCAAAGAGGCCCCAATGCTTGCGGCTCGTGTAGCTGCTGGGGAGTTGCCTCCGGTTGAGGAGCGTCTGCCAGAGAACCCACTGGTCTTGCAGCCCACGCGCGGCATTGGCAAGTACGGCGGCACCTGGTACCGCGGCTTCACCGGCCCGGCCGATGGTCAAAACATGGAGCGTCCGCTTAAGGACCACCTCCTGTTCTACGAAGTTTCTGGTTTGACGGTGCAACCGAACATCGCCGAGTCTTGGACTCAGAACGAGGACGCGACTGAATTCACTTTCACGCTTCGCAAAGGCCACAAGTGGTCTGACGGCGAGCCGTTCACCACGGCTGACATCATGTTCTGGGTCGACCACATGCTCCACAACGAAGAGCTGAACCCGAGCAAGCCTGCATGGACTCAAAAGGGCGGCGAGACGCTCAAGTTCGAAGCGATCGACGAGCAGACGTTCAAGGTCACTTCACCTGAGCCTTACGCTCCGTTCGTGACTTTGGTGGCATCTGTCATCGTTGCCGGTCAGCACACGCGCGGCGATGGTGGTGATGGTCTCTACGCACCAAGGCACTACCTCGAGCAGTTCCACCCCGATTTCGTGGGATTGGACGAAGCTGAGCGCAAGGCATCGGAAGCCGGTTTCGACAACTGGTACACCTACTTCCTCGACCGCAACCACGCCAACGCTAACCCTGACGCTCCGATGCTTACCGCTTGGCGCGTTACCGGCAGCATCAACACCAACGAGTGGTCGTTCGAGCGCAACCCGTACTACTACGGTGTCGACACCGAGGGTAACCAACTCCCGTACATCGACCGCGTCGTGCTCACTCTCGCGCAGAACCTTGAGGTTTTGAACCTCAGCGCGCTGGCGGGTAACTACACGGTTATGGGTCGCCACATCAACATCGCCAAGTTGCCGCTGTTCCTCGAGAACGCAGAGTCTGTTGGCTATCGGATCCAGTTCTGGCGCCAGCCGCAGTCAGGTATCGCCAACATCTACGTCAACGAGTCTTGGGATGGCAACGCTGAAATTCAGAGCTTCATCCAGAACGTTGAGTTCCGCCGAGCGCTCTCCTTGGGTATCGAACGGGATCAGATCAACGAGGTCTTCTTCCTCGGTATCGGCGCGACTTCAGGTCTTTGCCAGGGTTACGAAGACCCGGACAACCCCGGTAAGTACATCGGTGAGGACGATGTCCAGTTCAACCCAGACAGGGCGAATGCGATCTTGGATGAAATCGGTCTCGACAAGAAAGATGGAGATGGTTTCCGTCTGATGCCTAGCGGCGAACGACTGACAGTACAGTTGCCGTCTGTGGTGGCAGCTTTCGAAGACTACCCGGCTATCAACGAGATGATCGCCCGACAGTGGGAAGTCAACATCGGCATCCATGCCGAAGTTCAGTCCCTCGAGCGTGGACTCCACGGCGACCGTGCGTTGCTGAACGAGCTGATGACCACCAACTGGGAGTCGTCGCCACGATCGACCACCCTGATCACGCCGCAGCACCTGCTGCCGGTTGGTGGCGGTGGTAACACCGGACGCTTGTACGGCGACTGGCACCAGTCAGACGGTGCGAACGGTATCGAACCGCCTAACCCGTTGATCAAAGAGCAGATGGATCTGTACGACGAAGCGCAGTCCACGGCTGGACCTGCGCGGTACAACGAAATCCTTCAACGCGTAGTTGAGCTCAACTGCTTGAATGTCAACCCCATCACGACGGTTATGAACAAGCCGACGTACGTTGCGATCATCAAGAACAACGTCCAGAACATCCCGAACCCGTTGCCGTTCTCATACCACAACCAGACCTCAGGAAACGCATTCCCTGAGCAGTGGTGGATCGACGACGAGAACGCGATGGCAGGCCAGTAGGCGCTAAACCGCTTGCCGAACCCTTCATAAGGTTCGTCGTCTAACGGTATCCGCCCTCGCGCACTGCGAGGGCGGATACCGTTACATTAGTCAAAACTCCAACAGCAGATTTCATTAGAACGCTCCACAGATATGCTCGCCTTCTTCATAAGAAGACTGATCTACGCGGTAATCGCGATGTGGGCTGTTTCGGTAATCTCGTTTGTCATCATCAATCTTCCCGCCGGCGACTTTGTGACGACTTATATCGCGACGCAACTCGCGACCGGCAATCTCGTCTTGGAGGACGAAGCTGAGAGTCTCCGAGAATTTTACGGACTGAACGATCCCGTGTACGTCCAGTACACGAAATGGATCGCACGCATACTTAGAGGTCAACTAGGCTTCTCGTTCGAGTTCAATGCACCCGTTAGAACAGTGCTTGGAATGAACTTATTTAACACGTTGTTGCTGGGAGCGGGGGCAGTAGTCTTCATATGGATTGTGGCAATACCTATCGGCGTATATTCGGCCGTCAAGCAGTATTCGCCGGGCGACTACATAGCAACGTTTTTCGGCTTTTTGGGGCTTGGCATCCCGGATTTCCTGATAGCGCTCGTAATGGCGTGGGTCATTTTTGATATGACTGGTTTTCTTGCCACCGATCTGTACTCTGCCGAATACAGAACGGCACCTTGGTCATTGGCTAAGGCTTGGGACTTAATCAAGCATTTGGTTTTGCCGGTGGTCATTTTAGGCACGGCGGGAACTGCCACGCTTATAAGGATCATGCGCGCCAATCTTCTCGACGAGTTGAAGAAGCCGTACGTCACTACGGCGCGCGCCAAGGGACTGACCGAGTGGCAGATCATAATGAAATACCCTGTGCGTTACGCTTTGAACCCTGTGATCTCGCTTACGGCCTATATCCTGCCCTTCATCATCTCCGGTAGCGTCGTGTTGTCCTATGTCCTCGACCTGCCCACCATCGGCAGGGACTTTCTACGCGCTTTGACGGCACAAGATATCTATCTCTCGGGAGCGGTCATCCTATTCTCTGGGTGGTTGACAATCATCGGCACGTTTGGATCCGATCTGCTCCTCGCGTGGGTCGATCCGCGTATCCGTTTGGAGGAAGATTAGCCAGATGGTTGCCGGATCACAAACCGGGGCGCAGTCTGATGCCCTTCCAACCGACGAACGTGACCTCGAAGACGAAACCGAGATAGAGGTGATGTCGCAACGTCAGCTCATCTGGCGTCGCTTCAAAAGACACCGCCTCGCGATGGCTGCTAGCATAATCGTGGCACTCTTCTACCTGATCGTGATCTTCTCCGATTTCTTGGCAACAAACGATCCCGAAGACATCGAAGCAGCACGTCAATACACCCCTCCGCAGTGGTTGCGCGTTTTCGATGGCTGGCAACCTGACCTGCACGTCTGCAGGTTAGTCGGATCGCGAGATGAATTTCTGCGCAAAGTTTATGTCCCCGATTGCGACCAAAAGGTAGATGTGCAACTGTTCGCGAGGGGTTACGAATACTCTTTGTTCGGGTTAAAACTCGATCGACACCTGTTCGGCGTCAACGACCCCGAGTTGACTGCGGAAGACGCTATTTTCATCCTAGGCACTGATGTGCAAGGCCGAGATCTGTACTCGCGCCTGATGCGTGGCACCCGATTGTCTTTGCTGATTGGTTTAACTGGCATTTTTATCTCGCTGGTAGTCGGTACCATGTTGGGCGCAGTATCGGGCTTCTACGGCGGATTCGTGGACAACTTGATACAGCGAAGCATCGAAATCATCAGATCGATTCCAACAGTACCGCTTTATCTTGGATTGGCCGCGGCATTTCCGGCAGACTGGTCGGTTGAACGTAGATTCTTCGCTATCACCATTGTTGTTTCATTGTTCGCGTGGACCGAGTTGGCGCGTGTTGTGCGTGGGCGGTACTTGGCGATGCGGCAGGAAGATTTCGTTACGGCTGCGATTACCGCTGGCGCGAGTCAACGTCGGATAATCTTCCGGCACATGTTGCCGTCGTTCTACAGCCACATCATCGCCGCGAGCACACTCAACTTGGCATTCATGGTGATCAGCGAAACAACTCTGAGCTTCTTGGGGCTTGGGCTCCTTCCGCCTGCGATCTCTTATGGCACTTTGCTATTCACCGCGCAAAACGTTCAGACCGTAGCCCTTGCTCCATGGCTACTCATCCCGGGCATCTTCGTCGTCGTTCTGGTGTTATCCCTAAACTTCATGGGGGATGGAATCCGCGATGCAGCCGACCCGTATGGAAGTTGATACTGACGTCGAGACATGACTACTGCAACTCAAGAAACAACCGCCGTCAGCGAGCAGTCGAAGGAATCGATTCTTTCGGTGCGCGGTCTCGAGACGCATTTCTTCACCGATGAGGGTGTGGTTAGAGCGGTCGACGGCGTCGATTTCGACGTGCAGCCGGGTAGCACGATGGGCATTGTTGGCGAAAGCGGATGCGGAAAAAGCATCACCGCTAAATCCATCCTGCAAATCGTCGAAGCCCCTGGACGGATCATGGGTGGCGAGATCTCATACAACCCCAGACCAGGTGAACGTCCAGCGATGGATCTGTTGCAGTTCAACGCCAATGGAAGCCAGATGCGGTCGATCCGTGGCGGCGAGATCGCTATGATCTTCCAAGAACCGATGACATCCTTCAGCGCGATGCACACTTTCGGTAACCAGATCGATGAGACGCTCAGGTTGCACACGAACCTGTCGAAGGAGGAACGTTTCGAATTAGGAGTGGACTGGCTGGCCCGAGTCGGCATTCCGAACCCAGCGCAACGGATGCATGAATATCCATTCCGTTTCAGCGGAGGTCAGCTTCAACGCGCGATGATCGCTATGGCCATGTGCACCAACCCGCGTGTCCTCATCGCGGACGAACCAACAACTGCGTTAGATGTCACTACACAAGCCCAGATTCTCGATCTGCTCCAACGTATGCAGGAAGAGAACGACATGGCGATTATCTTCATCACTCATGATCTAGGTGTCATCTCGGAGATTGCAGACGAAGTGACGGTCATGTATCTCGGCAAGGTGGTGGAATCGGGTCCGGTATTCAGTTTCTTCGACGATCCGAAGCATCCGTACTCGCGGGCGTTGCTCACATCTATCCCCAGCATGTTCACTTCATCGCGTGAACGCCTGCCGTCGATTTCCGGTTCGATACCGCATCCACAGAATCGCCCCATGGGGTGTGCATTCCACCCGCGATGTCAATCGTTCATGGCAGGGACGTGCGAAGTGCGTGAACCTGAATTGGTCAGCGTGAATGAAGAACAGGAAGTAAGCTGTTTCCTGTACGAGGAACAGTAGATGGCGGTAGAAACTACAGAAAACGGCAATGGATCCGCAACGCTCTTAGACGTTCGGGGGTTGGTGAAGTATTTCCCGATCAAACGCGGTTTTTTCCGTAGGACGGTCGGAACCGTCAAAGCGGTTGACGACATCAGTTTCGACATCCGCGAAGGCGAGACTTTAAGCCTAGTGGGAGAAAGCGGATGTGGAAAGAGCACGACAGCACGATCTATCATCCGAGCGTACGAGCCGACAGCTGGCGAAATCTTGTTCAAGACCGAGGACGGTGATTCGATTGATTTGGCCCAGCTGTCTCTGGTTGAGATGCGCCCAATTCGGCGTCAGTTGCAGATGATCTTCCAAGATCCTTTCTCCTCGCTCAATCCTCGGATGAATATCTACGAGATCATCAGCGAGCCTTTGCTCGTTCATGGTATCGGCACCAGCAGTGAACGAGAAGATCGCGTGGCTGAGTTGCTACGAGTTGTTCGATTGCGACCAGAGTATATGCGTCGCTATCCTCATGCGTTCAGCGGTGGTCAGCGTCAGCGCATCGGTATTGCACGCGCACTTGCTCTTAACCCTCGGCTCATTCTTGCCGACGAACCGGTCTCTGGTCTTGACGTTTCGGTTCAGGCGCAGGTCATAAACCTGATGATGGATCTGCAAGACGAGTTGGGATTGACTTATCTTTTCGTCTCTCACGACTTGAGCGTCGTCAAACAGATTTCCAATCGAGTCGTCGTTATGTACGTGGGTCGAATCGCTGAGATCGGTACACCGCAAGAGCTTTTCGATTCGCCCAAGCATCCATACACCGCGGCGTTGATGAGTTCAGTGCCGAAACCGCATCCGAGCCAGCGCAGCAAGCGATACGTCTTGGAAGGTGAAGTCGCCAACCCCGCCAATCCGCCGACCGGTTGCTACTTCCATCCACGTTGCCCATTTGCCACCGATCAGTGCAAAGCCGAAGTGCCTCCGTTGGTAAAATCGAAGGATGGGCGTTACGTCAGTTGCCATCGAGCCGATGAGATCGAACTGACTACGAACTAACGCCACCGACCTTCAACCATCTCCGGATCGCTTACGCCATAGGAACCATCAACATTGGTCGTTTGTCGACGCTTGAGGCTTTGCAGCCCGACCCGACCCGACGACGGCGCTTGACCGCCGCAATTTCTGCGTTAGGTGTTCTCCTATCGATCGCAGCTTTTCACGTCGCTGTGCTTGGTCGTGCCCAATACTTCGAGGACGCGGTTCGCGTAGAGGGATGGGGCGCTGTCTTCTTTTCGATTGCAGCAGCAGTTTCAGCTTTAATCGCTGTACCGATCGCTGTTTTCCACATCCGAGATATGGCCCAATTCCCAGGCAAACCGATCACATGGCTGTTCATGGGATTCGGATTCGGAGTCGTAACACCCATATTGACTGGCGGACTCACTCGAACCGCCGGTGCATTCGCTGGGTTGGCTGATGGCGTTTATGGAGTAGGTTCGCTACCTTCACTATTGTTAGACGCGGTCATCATCTTCCCGTACGACATGTTCGTGCAAGGCGCTCCTAACGTCTATGCAGGATTGTTGTCGGGAGGATTTTTCGCCATCATCGGATTCTCGGTTGACCGATTGAACGCGGCAAAGACTGAAATGCTATCGACGTGGGGACCTTGGATACTTGCCTTAGGACTGGGCATCCCGACAATGGTGTTTGCCTTAATCGGACCGGCGGAGTTCCTGCGCGACATCGTGCGCTAGACTACGATGCTCGGGTTCTAGCTGCTGGACTTGAAGACGTCCGAGATGCTCTGCACGTTGCCCAGTGAAGCGTCTCGATGCAAGTAGCATAGCGCCGCTTGCGTATCCCCCACACGGTATAGCGGAGGCATCTCAGTAGTGCATTCGGTCATCACGTATGGACACCTAGGTGCAAAACGGCAACCGGTGTTGTCCATGTCGCCGCCGGTCTCTTGCGATGCCATGTCTCGGCCCCATCGTTCTCTAGGGTTTGGACGCGGGATCGATTCAACTAACAACTGCGTGTAGGGGTGCTGAGGATTTTGGATCACGTCCTCGACGCGTCCAGTCTCGACTACTGAACCTTGATACATCACGATGATGTTGTCGCTGATCTGGAAGGCGGTAGTAAGGTCGTGAGTGATGTAAATGACTGCGATTCCGAGTTCTTTGTTCAGCAGATCGATGCTGCCGAGGATGGTGGCTCGCAAGGATGCGTCAACCATGGAAACTGGCTCGTCGGCGACGATGATACGCGGCTTCAACAGCAGTGCTCTAGCTACCATGATGCGTTGTCGCTGACCGCCGCTCAATTGATGCGGAAAGCGCCCAAGAGTCTCCTGGTATCGCAGTCCAACTGTCTCGAGCGATTCAATCACGAGATCGCGCGCTTCGCTCTTGGAGCGTGCCAATCCGAAGTTCTGGACTGGCGACATCAGGACATGGTCAACTTTGTAGAAGGGGTTGTAGACCTCGAACGGATCTTGCATGATCGGTTGTACTTCTCGTCGGAATTCACGCCGATCGGTTCGATTGAGCGTGGCGATGTCGCTACCGTTGAAGTAGATTGCGCCTTCGGTCGGCGGAATGATTCCGAGCATCAACCGTGCGAGTGTGGTCTTTCCGCTACCGCTCTCGCCAGCTACTGCGATGATGCCGGGGTTCTCGCGGGGGATTCCCAAACTCACATCGTCGACTGCAATCGTGGTGGTTCGGCGAAGCAGACCGCCGCCAAACACTTTGGAGACGTTCTGGAGTTCTAGAACATTGTCAGTGCCGTTTGTCGATGACGGGGTCGAAACATCAGCGATTTGAGTAGCCAACTACGCGCTCCCTTCGTACATGTGGCAAGCCACCCATCGGCGCGGTTCGATTTCATTCAGGTGAGGATCAACCGTCGTGCACAAGTCGGTGTTCAACCCGCCTCTTAGATCTGTGAACTCGCCGCGGAAACCTTCATCATCGTTATAGATAGGACATCTGGGATGGAATCTGCAACCCGGTGGCGGAACAACAAGTGTTGGAGGTAGTCCGTCAATTCCGGTAAATTGGCCCTTGACTTCAATGTCGGGAAGGCTGCTGATGAGCTTCTTCGTGTACGGATGCTTGGGCTCTTCGAAAATTTCTTGGATGGGTGCGAATTCCACTAGGTGCCCAGCGTACATAACGCCCAGGACGTCGGCGAACTGGGCCATCAATCCCATGTCGTGTCCGACGAGCAACACGGATGCTTGCATCTCCTGCTGGAGCTGTTCGAGGGTGAGCATGATCTGGCGTTGCACGACCACGTCTAACGCGCTGGTGGGCTCGTCCGCGAGGATCATTTTGGGGCGCAAAGAGGTGGCGATTGCCAGTGCGACGCGCTGCTTCATGCCACCACTCAACTCGTGCGGGTACATTTCGGCGACGTTGGCATCCAGTCCGACGCTATTCAGCAACTCAACCACGCGTTCAATCAACATATTCTTATTCGGCATCTCATCGCCTGAAGTGTGATGCTTGATACCGTCAACGATCTGGTCGCGGACACGGTAGACCGGATTGAGCGAGTTCATCGCGCCTTGAGGTACCAGGGCGATGTCTCTGAGCCTAGTTTGCCGCATCTCATCTTCGTTGAGGTCGAGCAAACTGACACCGTCTAGGCGCACTCTTCCACCAGCAATGATCGCCGGTGGCTTGTGAAGACGCATCAGTGCCATTGCCATGGTAGTCTTGCCCGAACCCGATTCACCGACCAACCCCATTCGCTCGCCCTTTTTGAGGGTGAACGAAACGTCGTCTACCGCTTTGACCTGACCCGCATCCGTGTCGTAGTAGACCTTCAGGTTTTCAACTTCAAGAACGTTGCCAGAGTCCGAGCTGGCATCTATGGTCGTTGTCACTGCTTCTGCGATAGTCATCGAATTACCCGTTATCGATCTTTATTAGCGAATCAATCCAAACCGCGGAATCACACTCGCCGTCTCAACCGAGGATTTGCCACTTCATCCAGTCCGGCGGAGATCATGAATAGCCCCACGAAGAGGAGAACTATGACAATAGTCGGTGACAGCAACCACCACCATTGCCCTTTCAACAACGCTCCTAGCTCGATGATCCAGTAAAGCATCGCTCCTAGCGTCGGCGCATCAATATCTCCGAGTCCCAATGTCTCGATTCCGATCGTTGCGAGGATAGACCCGGTTACTGCACCGACGTAGCTGGCGAGTATGAATGGTGCGAGGTTCGGCATCATCTCTTTGAAAATGATTCCCAAGCTTCCTGTTCCGGACATCCTCGCCATCTGGACGTATCCGCGCTCGCGCATGACTAAGACTTGTGAACGTATAACCCTTGCCGGGCCTGGCCACGCCAAAACAGCGATCGCGACAGCCAATTGGTCTACAGTTAACCCCTTTCCGGGTGTCAAAGATGTAGCGATGATAATCAGAATCGTCAATCCAGGAATCGGTATGAGACTGTCTACTAATACTCGAATGATGGCATCCACCCATCCCCCGGCGTAGGCCGCTATGAAAGCGAGGACCATTCCAACGCCGATCCCGATCGCCGCTGCCAAAAGACCGATGCGCAGTGTCAACGGAGTCCCAACGGTGAGATGAGCAAGGATGTCTCTGCCTTGTTCGTCAGTTCCTAGAGGAAATTCTCCCCATGGATTCCATCCTGGTTTAACGCGGGCCGGTACGGACAATGCAGTCGACAATCCGTTAACGCCTTGTTCTTCTCCGTAAAGGTCTGTTTGCCTGTAAAAGGTGTATGACAGCAGGACCAAAAGCGCCAATCCGCCGAGAATACTCAGCCCAAGCACCATCAATCGGTTGCGGCGCAAGTACCTAAGAATCGGCAGTACGCGCTCGCGATACACCGATTGCCGCGCTTGATAAATCATGTCAGGCGCGCCGCCGACTGGGGCAATTGAAGATTCGGTCTGAGCGGATTCCATGCTCGTTTTAAGTCGCTCCGTATCTGATCCGCGGGTCGATCAAGGGGTAAAGCATATCAATGATCAAAGTGGCGAGGGCAGTACCAAACGCAAGTACGAATACGGTTCCTTGAATAATCGCATGATCGCTTATTCGGATGGCAGAGAGGAGCATCCCACCTACTCCCGGGTAGGCGAAAACGACCTCCACCAGCAACAATCCTGAGACAATCAGTCCCAACTGTAAAGCCAGTCCGGTCAACTGCGGCAATGTGGAATTTCTAACCGCGTATCGGTAGAACTGAACGCGTCCGGGAAGTCCTTTCGCCTCAGCAAGCAACATGTAGTCTTCACCCTTTGTGGTCACCATCATGCCGCGCATACCCATTGCCCAACCGGCCAAAGAGACAAAGATGATGGAAAGTGCGGGCAATGTTCCATGTTTAAGCACGCTGATCAGAAAATCGAAATTCGACCAATCTGGCCAGCCGGGAACTCCCGTTTGATACCCGCCATAGCCAGGCAAAACCGGCCATACGAACGAAAATATCGTCAGCAGGACCAGCCCGAATATGAAGTATGGAACCGCAGCCCAAATCATGAACGGGAAGAACGACATCATGAGGAAGGTGTTGTTCCGCTTCCACTCCATCAAAGCCCCCATGATGGTACCGACGGCAAACGCTATAAACGCAGTGAGCAGAGATAGCGCCAGCGTCCACATAATGGTTTCGGCTAGCAACTGATTCACTGTTTTGGGCCAGCTGAAGATCGACCTTCCGAGATCGAATCGTGTCAAGTTGCCCAAGAAGGTGAAGTACTGCTGCCACAGCGGTTTGTCGAAGCCGTACTTCTCTTCGAATGCGGCGACGATTTCGTCAACGTCCTCAAGGAATCCCCCGCGCTGGGCTTCTTGGTAGAACTTCTCTTCCAAGGGATTTTGCCCGGTTAGGCGAGGCAGGAAGAAGATGATGGTGCTTGCCACGAAGATGGTGATGATGAACATCGCCAAGCGGCTGACTATGTACTTTAGAACCATGTTTGCTTTAGATTTGGCGCGGGACCACTCATCCCGTTACCGCCAGCGGTACCTCAAGAGTTAGATGAAGTCGCAGGCGATGCGAATCGAACCGATTGTAGTGTCTGTTACTGCTTTTGTCAATTTCCCTCTACAACCCAATCGGTTTAGACAACATACGAGTCATCAACTCTGTGTTCTTACATCTCAGCGGTGTTGATGCCTTGGTGTTGTCACCTAGGAGCAAGCTCACCTCATCACAGCAAAAATTGACTTCGATTGAGATAGCAAGTAAAATTCGACTGTTTGTTTGATGTGTCTTTAGACACACTTACCGCTATCCCCAGAAAACAGGAGGAAGTCAATTGCGCAAATACGTAGCGACTTTGACGGCATCTCTGGTATTGGCGGCGGCTCTCGCAGTGAGTGTTATCGCATGTGGTGGCACTGAGACCGTCGTTGAAACCGTCGTTGTGGAGCGTGTCATCACGCAGGCTCCGGAACGCGTCGTGGAGACCGTCGAAGTCGAAAAAGTCGTCGAGAAGGAAGTCGTACAGACCGTTGAGGTCGAGCGCGAAGTCGTTGTCGAGGTCGAAAAGGAAGTCGTACAGACCGTTGAGGTTGAGGTCGAAAAGGTCGTCGAAGTTGAGAAACAGGTCGTTCAGACCGTCGAGGTCGAGAAGGTCGTCGAAGTAGAGAAGGTCGTCGAGGTCGAGAAGGTCGTCGAAGTAGAGGTCACCGCCGCTGCTGACGACTCGACGGTGGAAGAGGCGATCCCGCGCGAACGGCAGTTGATCTTGCTCTGGGGTGGTTCCGGTGGTGTTGGTGCGGCCGGTCGATATACCGACCACGACATCTGGAACATCTACAACGGTGGCACCAGCCACCAGAACGGTCCCGGTCTGCTCTACGAGCCTCTGGCTTTCTACTCGGCATTCAACGACACTGTCTACCCGTGGTTGGCCGAGTCTTGGGAATACAATGCCGACTTTACCGAGTTGACCATCAACTTGCGTGACGGAATCACTTGGAGCGACGGTGTCGCATTCGGTGCTGACGATGTGGCTTACACGTTGGACTACCTGCTCAACAACGCGGGCGTACGCCGAAGCGCACAGGTCCAGCGCGACGTTGAATCCATCGAAGAAGTCGACGATTTGACCGTTAAGGTCACTTTCCAAGGCCCGCGACCTAAGTTCATGTACTTCATGATGTACAAGTTCGACATCGGACTTTACATCGTTCCGAAGCATGTCTTCGACGGCAACGACTGGCTTGAGTTCACCCACTTCGACATCGACAAGGGCTGGCCCGTAACAACCGGTCCGTGGCACGTCGTGCAGACTTCGCCTGAGCAGAAGATCATCAACCGCCGAGACTCTTGGTGGGCAGTTGATCAAGGTCTAGTCGACCAGTTGCCTGACGTCCTGCAGATCGTTTACGTGCCCAACCCTGGTGAAACCCAGATGGCACAGGCCGTCATCGCAAACCGCGCTGACGCAACCCTTGACCTGCGTCCGACCACAATGGCCGAAGTTCTTGCTCGAAACCCCGCAGTGGTTACTCACTCCGGATTCGAGAAGCCATACGGTTACGTCGACTGGTGGCCCATTGGGTTGCTCTTCAACGACAGCAAGCCGCCTTACAACGACAAGCGAGTACGCTGGGCGGTGTCGTATTACATCAACCGTGATCAGTTGATCGACGTTGCGTATGATGGCGCAGGAACCCCGTCGCAACTACCCATCCCGTCCTATGCTCCGCTACAGCGTTACTACGACGCAGTAGAGGACAAACTCGCTACTACGCACAACACCATCGAGTACAACCCTGGCAAAGCTGATGGGTTGATGATGGAAGCGGGTTACGCCAAGAACAGCAGTGGATACTGGGAGAGGGATGGCAACGAAGTTATCTGCGACATCCTCGGTTTCGGTATCTTCAACGACTTCGGTCCGATCTTGGCTCGCCAGTTGGACAACCATGGCATCAAGTCTTCGTACAACAACCCGCCGGACGCCTGGGGGCAACAGCAAGCTGGTGAAGCATCTTGCGGACTCCGAGGTCACGGTGGTTCGGTACGCGACCCTTACTTCACCATGAACCTCTACTACGGCACTGACGCTGAAGAAGCTGGCGAAGGCCACCAGGCCAACCCGTACTTCTGGTCGCACCCGCGGTTCAACGAACTGACTGACGAAGTTTCTGCCACGGGCATCAACGACGTCGCCAAGCTTGAAGAGCTTTGGACCGAGGCGATGGACATCTGGCTCGACGAACTGCCCGACGTGCAGGTCCTCGAGTGGTACCACCGCATTCCGATGAACACGACTTACTGGACGAACTGGCCGACCCACGACAACCCGTACACCAACGGCGCGTTCTGGCACCTTACGTTCCAGTTGATCCTGAACAACCTCAGGGCAACCTCGTAATCGAGTTCACTCGCGACGCAATAAAGGGCTCGGACAGTTCGCTGTCCGAGCCCTTTTCAGTTTTTGAACTAAATAGACTTGAACATTGCCAAGTCGTTAATCTTTATCGCGCGATCTCACCCAAAAGAGTGATACTTTCTCCGCTTTTGGAGTCAACCTTGATTTCAAACATTCCAACTACGGCATGCCAGTCTTCGTAGATGTGGTGTCAATCGTCACGACTTGATCGCCGTGATGATGTCAGGAACGGATGCCGCCGCAACCAATACGGGAACCGCGATACCGATAACCCATTTCATCCACTTGATGTCGGTCTTGATCTCGGCGAGGTCTTCTTTGCTAACTAGGGTTTCCAGCTTAGCGTCTAACTCGTTGCGAGTGATTTGGTTCACTTGTCACTGCCACGGTGTGGTTCCTCTAGTTCTGGGTTGCTTCCAGTGGTACCAACGCTACCAAATTACACATCAGATACGAGAATACTCCAACTTCGTACTAGTTCGCTAGTTGCTACATTCTGGAAGGAATGAGTGGATATTGCCATCGAAGCCCTGGGAATCGACTGAAGTCTGAGAGCATCGCGACTTAACGCATTCCGTGCGCAAACCGGACCTCGTCGCCTTAGACGTCAAGTGCCCTCGGCCTGTCAAGATCGAAACCGGCACGGGGACGAGATCCGCGGACGGTTACGAGCTGGAACGGAGGCACTTCAGCCGGTTCGCGACGCGTCATAGCATCATCCATCGTTTTGGCTATGAAGGCACTGACGCTGAGATTGCTGGCCGCGGCTGCGCGACGCACCCGCTTCGCAAGTTGGTCGTCTAGCGTGATCGTAGTTCTCATGATGTAATAGCCTAACCGATAGGCATCAGTCCGTACCACCACCACGTCTTTCCCGTGTTCGCGGGAATGACAAACGAGCCTACACCCGCCGACGCAACCGAGGATTGGCTACTTCGTCTAGGCCGGCTGAGATCATGAACAGACCGACGAACAGGACGACTAGAACAATGATCGGCGGTAGCAGCCAGTACCACAATCCGAGTAGCACCGAGCTCGTGAAGATGTTCCAGTAGATCATGCTGCCAAGAGTGGGCGAGTCGAGTGGGCCCAGGCCTAAAGATTCAAGGCCGATCGATGCGAGTATGGACCCGGAAACCGCCGCCACGAAACTCGCGAGCGCATACGGCGCCAAGTTCGGCATCATCTCCTTGAATATGATTCCCAGCGCGCTGGTTCCCGACATCCTCGCCATCTCAACGTATCCGCGTTCTCTTATCACCAGCACCTGTGAACGAATAACCCGGGCCGGGCCGGGCCACGCTAATACGGCTATGACGAAAGCTAACTGATCTACTGTCAAGCCCTGACCCGGATTAAGGGATGTAGCGACCAGGACCAAAACAAGCAGCCCCGGTATCGGGATGAGGCTGTCGACGATGGTGCGAATAACCGCGTCTACAACTCCTCCGACATAGGCGGCTACGAAAGCCAAAACCATACCGACGCCAACCCCGATCGCCGCTGCAATGAGACCGATCCTCAGCGACAGCGGTATGCCAACGACCACGGCGGCATAGATGTCTCTCCCTTGGACATCGGTCCCCAACGGGTAACCGCTCCATGGATTCCACGAAGGCTTCTGGTTGGCTTGTACGGATGCAGCCTTGACCAGGCCGTTCACACCGTGCCTCTCCTGCAGCAAGTCCTCTTGTTCGTAAAAAAGATAGGAGATCGTAACGAACAGCGTTAACGCCACGAATGCGCCCAACCCGAATACGATCAATCGATTCCGACGCATGTAACGCAGGATCGGAACTACCCGATCGCGCGTGAACTCTGACTGTGCAACGAGGGAATCCCACCACGACGTTGTGGGCGTATCTGTCTGTACCTGTTCCATAAACGTTTCGTCAGTTGGAGAGTGATTTGATGCGCGGATCCAATAGCGGGTAGGTTAGGTCCAACACCAAAGTCGCGGCCGCAGTGCCGAACGCCAGCAGGAACACGATCCCCTGAATTGTGGGATAGTCGCTACGGCTTACAGCTTGCACCAACTGACCTCCCACTCCCGGATAACCGAATACGATCTCCACAAGCACCACGCCTGAGACGATGAGCCCCAGCGCCAGCGTGAGACCGGTCACCTGCGGGAGCAACGAATTCCTCACCGCATATTTCGTCAGCATTATCCGTTCAGGCAAGCCCTTCGCCTCGGCTTGAACCATGTAGTCCTCGCCTTTGGTCGTCACCATCATGCCGCGCATGCCCATGGCCCATCCGCCGAGAGAAACCATGGTGATCGACAACGCGGGCAGCAATCCGTGTTTCAAAACGCTAAGGATGAAGCTCCAATCCGACCAGTCAGGCCATCCCAACACGCCTTGCTGGTATCCATAAACCAACGGGTACTCGCGGTCGATATTGAACACGAGGAGTTGCAATACCAAACCAAATATGAAGAACGGTATGGCCGAAAGCGCCAAGATCGGTGCCATCGCGACCATCAACCCCCAGTTGTTTCGCCTCCATTCAAGCAACGCGCCCATGGTAGAACCGACCAAAAACGCAAGCAGCAACGTCAGCAACCCCAACGAGAGAGTCCAAATGATCCCCTCGGCAAGTATCTCGTTGACCGATTTGGGCCACAAATAAATTGATCGACCCAGATCGAACTTAACCACGTCGTAAACAAATTTGAAGTATTGCTGCCAAAGCGGCTTGTCGAAACCGTATTTCTGCTCGAAAACCCGAACGCGTTCCTGTACAGCTGGGTCTTGATAACCGCCACGTTGCGCGTCTTGGTAGATCTTTTCTGCCAACGGGTTCTGACCCGACACGCGCGGTAGGAAAAAGACAATCGTGCTCGCCACCCAAATCGTGATGACGAACATCAGAAGTCTGCCCGATATGTATCGCCAAGGCATTCGGCGTTAAGAACCTTATTCCTTCTAGGTCTACGTTAGACGGAGAACCGCTTGAGTGGGCCTCGCCAACTACCGTTGACGAAACCCACTCTTTCGACGCCGAGATTCGACGCCGACCATTAACACCAAGTGCTACTGCACCGGCTCAATTTCGTTGAGCACCAACTGGAATGTCAGATGCCAAAACGCTCCGTTGACGTACGGGTTGTCGTGAGTCGGCCAGTTCGTCCAATAGGTCGTGTTCATCGGAATGCGGTGATAGAACTCGAGAACCTGAACGTCTGGCAACTCTTCCAACCAGATATCCATCGCCTCGTCCCAAAGCTCTTCAAGCCTTGCGATGTCGTCGATGGCGGTCGCGAAGACCTCGTTCGTGATCCGGTTGAACTCTTCGTTGTACCAGTGATACGCGTTCGGCGGCTGGTTGTCCGGACCTGGTGCCGCATCCGGATCATAGGTCTTAGGATCACCACCGGTGTAGAGCCTGAGTGTGAAGTACGGGTCACGCACAGAACCGCCGTGCCCTCGTAGACCACACGAAGCCTCACCAGCCGACTGCCTTGACCACGCATCTGGCGGTGTGCTGTAAGACGACTTGATGCCGTGGTTATCCAACTGACGCGCCACGATCGGGCCGTAGTGGTTGAAAATACCGAAGCTGAGGATGTCGCAGACGACCACGTTGCCGTCCCTCTCCCAGTATCCGTCGGCGTTCTTCGAGTAACCAGCCTCCATCATCAACTCGTCCCCTCGCGCTGGATCATACTTCGTAGTGTCATGTGTCGTCGTAAGCTTGTCCTCTACCACGTCGAAGTAACGCTGCAACGGCGCGTATGTAGGTATCGGCAGATACGAGAGCGTGCCCGCACCGCCGAAACCAATCTCGATCAACTGCTCGCGGTTCAGGTAGTTCGAAACCGCCCAGCGCACACGTTTGTCGTCATACGGCGGCTCGCTGGCGTTGAATAACAGACCGATCGGCCACCAGTCAACGTATCCGTACGGTGCGTTGAAGCCTGAGTGCGTGATGATCGCACTGTTACGAGACAACACTTCGCGCATCGTGCCGGTTTGCAGCGACAACGATGCGTCAGCACGGTTCGCTATCATCTCCTGCGCCATCTGAGTCTCGCCCGGGTTCGGGATGTAAACGATCTGCAACACTTCCGGCATCTTGTCGACTAAGCCTTGCTCAACGGCCCACCAAGAGTCACGGCGGTTGAGGATCTTCGACTGTGTGGAGGTCTGGACAACTTCCCACGGACCGGTGGTTACAGGCCAGCCTTTGGCCTTATCGTAGTTCGTGAACTCGAACCAGTCATGCTGCTCGTAGATGTGCTTCGGAACGATGTACACACCGATGTCGAACTTGTAGGTCATGAAGTACAAGAATTTCGGTCGCGGACCCTTGAACTTAACCAATACCGTGTGATCATCAACCTGTTCGACCGATTCGACATCCGCTTGGATCTGACCCGAGTGCGGTAGACCCGGCGTGGTGCGAAGGTGTTCGAGCGTATAAGCCACGTCGTGCGCACCGAACGGTGTTCCATCACTCCAGTTGACGCCTTGACGGGTGTTGATCGTCAACTCCGTGAAGTCGTCGTTGTACGACCACGACTCGGCGAGCCAAGGATACTCAGTGTCGTTGAAGGCTGAATAGAACGCGAGCGGTTCAAAAATCAGCTGCGGACCGTCTTGGTGACTCACGCCAGAATAGACGTTCCAGATGTCGTGGTTGGTGTACTGACCGGCAGAACCGACACCACCAGAGCCGCCCCAGAGCATGATGAACTGGCGTTCACGCGGGATCACGCCGTCGTCCGTCGTCGCATCGTCCTCAACCATCGCCGTCACCTCAACTTCAACCACCTTCTCAACCTCGACCACCTTTTCGACTTCGACGACCTTCTCGACCTCGACGACTTCTACGACCTGCTTCTCGACCTCGACAACCTTTTCAACTTCGACCTCGACGGTCTGCACCACTTCCTTCTCAACCTCGACTACAACCTCACGTTCAACCTCTACCGTCTGCACCACTTCGCGCTCAACCACCTTCTCAACCTCTACCGTCTCAACGACGCGTTCCGGGGCCTGAGTGATCACGCGCTCCACGACGACAGTCTCTACAACCGTCTCCGTTCCTCCACACGCAATGGCGAACGCCAAAACGGCAGAGACTATCATTACTAAACTGATTCGCTTCATCGGTACCCTCCGAATTAAGTCGAGACACACAACTTCTACCGCATTCAACGGCGAGTCTGTGCGAACTTTAGCACGCCTAGAGAAATTCGTCAATCAGTGGTTTGGAACTGCGATTGCGGTGATTGGGAACGATGGCGTGTCGCTGGGGGAGTCTAAACCTCCTTTCATTCCCCTTGGGCATCAGGAAGTTCATCACCAGCCACACCCATCACAACAAAATCGTCGCAATCATACTTCAAAAAACCTGTCAACATGCACAATTGAAGATATGTCAAATTCAGATTCCACTTCGTTGAACGACCAGTCCATCGATCTGAGCGCAGACGTTGCTGACACGCGCGCCCAAGCGCTAAACCGCATACGTGAAGCAGAAAATCAGCGCCTTGATGTCGAAAGAGAGGTCAGGAACCGCCTCATGTGGCTCGGGATTGTCGTCGGTGCCACCGTCGGATTGACTGTCGGATACTTGGCAACTCTCATCACAATCGTTGACAGCGGAATCGGTGAGTTCGGGTTCCAGTTTTACCGCCCGAACTTCGTCGAAGGATTCCTACGCGTCATAACCGCATACATACTCGGCGGGGGTCTTGTTGGTGGCGCGTTGTCTTACGTTCTTTTCACTACTCGCTCAGAAGCAAGTAGCCCGATACGGTGGATAATCGCAGGAATCCTATACGCGCTCGGAGCACCGTTGCTGATTGGATTCTTACTGCCATTGACGATCCTGATCTTCGTGGACTTCTTCGAAGGGCTGCGACCCGGTCTTTGGATCTCAGCATTTGTCGAAACCTTGCTCGGATCATTTCTAGATGGCTACATCTTTATGGTCAAAGTCCTCAGCGCCGGACTAACCGGAGCAGTGTTGTTCCTGCTAATCGCAATCGGAACTCACGTTGCGTCCTTACGGTCCATCTCCATGGAATCCTCGTCCCGGACGATATCGACTTCGGCTATCTACTATGCGGCAGCCGCCATCATCGCCATCATCCCCCTCATCCTGCTCGTAGCCGGACCCTTTTCACTCGTCACGGCCTTCACATCATTCCTTACTGGCGAGCAGTTGTGATCTTCTATTCCGCGCGACACGTTAGCTGAGTCTTCAATCAAGTACAATCGAATCTGGTCTCAAGAGCAAGAATCAGGTTTCCAATGTCAAGGCAAGTTCCTGGAGAACCGTACGCTAGGATCACCTCCCAAGAAGCGTACGAAATGGTGCAAAATGGCGATTCGACTGTAGTCGATGTGCGAAATCCCGACGAATGGGAAGCTGGACACGTTGACGGCGCAGTCTGGATACCGGTCGACGACATCATCCCACGTTTCGACGAGTTGCCCATCGAAGGCAATCTTCTATTCATATGCGAAGTCGGAGCGCGAAGCGGACTCGCCGCCGAGTACGCAGCCGCAATGGGCGCAGACACTTCACGCCTATACAACATAGAAGACGGCACCCCGACCTGGATCGCGCAAGGGTTGCCACACGCAACCGGGGCATAAACCGTACGGTGACCATCGGTAACATGCATAGCTCCGAGGCGATGCAACGGCGTCTCGACCTCGGAGGCGAAACGCATACTCACTCCGCTTTCACAAAGTACCTCTCGCCGTCGATTCAGACCCGAGGACGCCCGCTGTGAAACTCTTGGTCGTAGGTTCCGTCGCATACGACGATGTTCAAACACCCGTCGGCACCAGAACATCGCAACTCGGAGGCTCCGTCTCTTACTTCTCCATCGCCGCAAGCTACTTCACAAATGTCGGAATCATCGGCATCGTCGGCCAAGACTTCCAGCAACGAGACACCGACCTTCTAGCCTCACACGACATCGATCTCAGCGGACTCGAAATCTCCGATGGAAAAACCTTCCGATGGTCAGGAAGTTACATCAACGACATCAACGACGCTGAAACCCTCGGTGCTGAATTGAACGTGCTCGGAGACTTCGATCCAAAGTTGTCAGATACCCACTCCCATACTCCCTATCTCTTCTTAGCCAACTGCGACCCCGAAACCCAGCTATCCGCGCTCGGAAAAATGTCACAGCAACTAAAACTCGTAGCCGGGGACACTATGAACCACTGGATCGCTGAGAAACCCGATCCATTGTCCAAACTGATGAAACAACTCAACGTTTCAATCATCAACGAGGGCGAAGCCAAGCAGTTCACTCACAAAACCAACCTCGTCGATGTAGCGGAGGCGATGTTAGCTTCCGGCCCGCACGATGTCATAATCAAACGCGGTGAATACGGCGCCGTATGGTTCGGAAAAGATCAACGATTCATCGTCCCCGCATATCCTGTGCAGAATGTCATCGATCCCACCGGCGCCGGCGATTCATTCGCCGGCGGATTCATGGGCTACATCGCCGCCACCGGACAAACCGACGCTAGTGCTTTCCGACAAGCCGTCATCGCCGGCTCTGTTGTCGCATCATTCACCGTTGAAGGATTCGGGCTGGATCGATTGGTCAACCTCTCAACTGATGAAATCGCACGACGATTTGAAGAATTTGAAGAATTTACAACCTTTGACAGCAACAACGGATTGCCGTTGCGGGAGTTGCAGACCGCAAACTAGAAACACTCAATCGGAGAATTGATGAACTACGACATCACAGACTTGAACCTGGCACCTGAAGGCGCATTGAAATCGGAATGGGCAGATCAGCAGATGCCTGTCCTCAAAGGCATTCGCGAACGATTCGCCGCAACACGCCCCTTGGAAGGTATCCGAATCGCCGCTTGCCTCCACGTCACATCAGAAACATCCAACCTCGCCAAGACCCTCGTCGCAGGCGGCGCCGAATTAGCATTGTGCGCTTCCAATCCACTCTCCACACAAGACGACATCGCCGCACATCTCGTCTCTGAAGGAATCTCCGTATTCGCCCGCAACGGCGAAGATTCAGATACCTACTACCAGCACATCTCAGACACCGTAGACACCAAACCTCATCTCACCATCGACGACGGTGCTGATTTAGTCGCAATGCTCCACTCCGAAAAGCGGGAACTCCTAGAATCCACCCTCGGCGGAATGGAAGAGACAACAACCGGCGTGATTCGACTAAAAGCCCTTCACGCTGAAGGCAAACTCGCATACCCCGTCATCGCTGTCAACGACGCTATGACCAAGCACATGTTTGACAACCGATACGGTACCGGACAAAGCACGCTCGATGGCATCATACGCGCAACAAACATGCTCATCACCGGAAAATCCGTCGTCATCATCGGATACGGATGGTGCGGACGCGGTTTTGCAGACCGCGCACGAGGGCTTGGCGCACATACGATCGTCTGTGAAGTAGACCCCGTACGAGCACTCGAAGCAGTCATGGATGGACACCGCGTGATGTCCTTAGACGAGGCATCCAAGATCGGCGACATCTTCCTCACGGTTACCGGCGGACTTCACGCCATCGACAAGCCTCACTTCGAAAACATGAAATCTGGTGCTATCGTCGCAAACTCTGGACACTTCAACGTCGAAATAAACATCGACGCACTACGTGAAATGTCCGAATCACGACGCTACATCCGACCATTCGTAGAGGAGCATACCCTCGAAGACGGACGACGCATCAATCTACTCGCAGAAGGACGACTAGTAAACCTCGCCGCTGCCGAAGGACATCCCCCAAGCGTCATGGACATGAGCTTCGCGAACCAAGCACTCGCAAGCGAATATATCGCCACAAATCATGCCAGTCTGGAACCAGGCGTACACAACCTCCCCAAAGAGATCGACATCGAAATCGCTTCTCTCAAACTCAACTCCATGGGCATGACCTTCGACACCCTAACCGCCGAACAAGAGAAGTACCTTAACTCTTGGGAATTGGGCACTTAACCCAATCACCGCAAGTCTGATGGAAAACTAGGACACACCCCATGACAACTGGCAGTTCAAACTTTCTACTTACATCCGAGTCCGTGTCCGACGGGCACCCTGACAAAATCTGCGATCAGGTCTCCGACGCAGTATTAGACGCCGCACTCGCGGGTGACCCAACCTCACGAGTCGCATGTGAAACCTCCTGCACGACGAACCGGTTGTGGATGTTCGGTGAGATCACCACAGCGTCCGAAATCGACTTCGAAGCCGTCGCAAGACAGACAATACGTGAAATCGGATACGACAACCCCGCCTACGAATTCGACCACGAATCCTGTGAGATAGCAGTCTATCTTCACTCACAATCACCAGACATAGACGCAGCGGTTACTACAGCATTGGAAGATCGCGACGGTTCGGAATCCGACGACGCGCAGCAGGGCGCGGGCGATCAGGGCATGATGATCGGCTACGCGGTAGACGAAACGCCGGAATTGATGCCACTCCCGATTTCTTTGGCCCACCGTCTGACCAAAAGCATGAGCGATGCACGACGCGACGGATCAATCCCCTACCTTCGCCCCGATGCCAAGAGTCAAGTCACTGTCGAATACAACGAAGACCATGAACCGCAACGCATCGACACGATCGTATTGTCCACGTGGCACGCGCCCGACGCCGATCAGTCGACAATCGAGCGGGATCTCATTGAGCAGGTAATCGACCCGCTCGTACCGAGCGATATGCGCGATGGCGAAACTAAGTACCTCATCAACCCATCCGGCAGGTTTGTAACCGGTGGTCCGCATGGCGACGCCGGGCTCACTGGGCGCAAGATAATCGTCGACACCTACGGCGGCAGTGCGCGGCACGGCGGCGGCGCGTTCTCAGGTAAAGATCCTTCGAAAGTCGACCGATCCGGTGCATACGCCGCTCGATACGTCGCCAAGAACATCGTCGCGTCTGGGCTTGCGAAGCGAGCCGAAGTTCAGATCGCCTACGCCATCGGAAAGGCAGAACCCGTATCTCTAATGGTGGAGACCCGAGGCACTGGCAAACTGCCGAATACTGCCATCGCAACCCTCGTCGGCGAAACCTTCGACCTACGTCCCACCGGCATCATAGAATCCCTAAACCTCCGACGCCCCATCTACCGACCCGTCGCCGCATTCGGCCACTTCGGACGCCAAGACCTAGACCTCCCCTGGGAGCGAACCGACAAGGCTGATGCTCTACGCTCCGCCGCAGGACTATAGTTTCCCCCGCTCGGCGGGGGAAATGTCCGGGCCTGATACGGGGACAAAGGGAAACTCCCCCTTCGCGAAGCGTAAGGGGGACGCGGCAAGCGAAGCGAGACGCAGGGGGATGCCCGGGGAGCCGACGAGCGGTGCAGCAACCCGCAATCAAAGCCCATCACTGAAAATCAGCGTAATCAGCGGTTCAGACAACTCCATGTCCAACACTCCGCGCCCTACCACCCCGCTGGTCACTTCTCCTTGAACTCTGATATCACTTTGTCCGTGAATTCGATCGCTTCTTGCGCCGTGCGGAACCATTGCGTTCCAGTCTGATCGAACTGAATAGAAACTGGTTCTTCGTACGATGCCCAATACTGGGCGAAAAATTGAATCTTCTTATCGTCGAACGGTGAAGCGATCTCCTTCTTCAGCACCAGTTCGCTGTAGCGTTCCCAACCCGCATCCAAGAAAGGTGACAGGAATTTCGGACCATACATCCTGCTGCGATACTCGTTTCCAACGTAGCTTTGTAGATCCTCAGCGACTTCGTTTGGCGTTCTTGTAGTCATATCGTCCCTCTACGGTCTGTCCCAGAATTCAAGCACCGCAAAAATGATGCCGATCATGATACCGATGAGAACCGCGGTGTACACAATGAGAATTCCTGCCACCCACCTGTACACCTCGCTCTTCGCATTCGAAACCGAGGATTTGGCTTCCGATGCCACAGATTTGGCTTCCGAAACTTCCTTCATGGTCTCAGATATTCGTGTCTAAATTCCAATCTCACGGTGTGCGACT
Source organism: Dehalococcoidia bacterium (assembly GCA_963555965.3). Classification (GTDB taxonomy): domain Bacteria; phylum Chloroflexota; class Dehalococcoidia; order Lucifugimonadales; family Lucifugimonadaceae; genus Bin127. The sequence goes on along the minus strand of OY821634.1, from coordinate 2,547,077 downwards.
TCGCTGCGGACATTTGCTACGTCCGCTTTCGTTGCAAAATGTTCATTTTCATCCATACTTAAAGACTCTACCTCAAGCCCGAAAAAGGCGAACAAAACCTCAAATTCACCATGCCCCCCATACCCAACATCTCATTTGGAACCGATGGTTGGCGCGCCATCATCGGCGATGACTACACCTTTGCCAACGTCCGCACCTGCGCCGACGCAGTCGCCAGAGACCTAATTGCGACCAATCAAGCACACCGTGGCGTGGCGGTTGGGTACGATACCCGGTTCCAGTCTGAAGGGTTCGCCCGCGCCGCCGCTGAAGTCATCACGAATCACGGCATCCCAGTCCAAATCTCCGACCGTCCCCTGCCAACCCCCGCCCTCAGCTATGCGGTAACCACCATGAACGCCGCCGCCGGCATCATGATCACCGCCAGCCACAACCCACCCGAATACAACGGATTCAAAGTCAAATCCGAAGCCGGCGGCAGCGCTCCGCCTGAACAAGTAGAACGCATCGAATCCCACCTCGCCCCCTTCGCGCAGCGTAAGGGGGCGCGAGCGAGCGGAGCGACTCGAGCGGGGGATGCCCAGAGGGGCGGTGCAACGGGGGCTCAAATCGAAACCGCCAACATGGTCTCCCCATATTTAGACCAACTCTCCCAACTAGTCGACATCGACCGCATCAAATCCGCAGGATTGAAAGTAGCCGTCGACTCCATGCACGGCTCCGGAGCCGGAATCGTCGCCGCACTCCTCAAAGGTGGCAAAACAACCGTCCACGAAATCCGTAACGAGATCAATCCCGCCTTCCCCGGCATGAAGCAACCAGAGCCGGTAGAAGACAACTTGGACCCCCTCATCGACCTGATCAAACGGGTTTCCCCCATTCATGGGGGAAATGTCCGAAGGACAAAGGGGGCCGAACTCCGCTACGACGTCGGCCTCGCAACCGACGGCGACGCTGATCGATTGGGTGTCGTCGCAGAGAACGGCGTATACGTGACCACACTCGAAGTCTTTTCGATGCTGTTCCACCATCTGAAGTCTCGGCGCGAGCTGCCGGGCGGTGCCGCATGCACAATCACGATGAGCAGCATGATGGACCGCCTGACGGAGCATCACGACGTAGAACTACAGCGGACGCCAGTGGGCTTCAAGTTCGTCGGACCCGCCATGATCGATAACGCCTGCGTTCTCGGCGGCGAAGAGAGCGGCGGTTACGCCTTCGCCGGACACGTCCCCGAACGCGACGGCCCCTTAAGCGCGCTCTTCTTCCTCGAGAGCATGGCCATATCCGGTAAATCCCCCACCGAACTCCTCGCCGAAATCCACCAAATCACCGGCCCGCACACCTTCCGCCGCATCGACATCGAATTCACACCCGACCAACGTCAACGCATCGCCACCGCCGTCAACGGCGAAGCCCCAACAACTTTAGGCGGCGTCGAAGTTGTGAACGAAGACCGCCGCGACGGCGTTCGCCTCGATCTCCAAGACGGCGGCTGGGCAGTAGTCAGAATGTCAGGCACCGAACCCCTCCTCCGCATCTACGCCGAGGCATCAAGCGAAGCGCGACGCGACGCAATCCTCCAAAACCTTCGTCAACACCTAAACACTTAACCTGCCTTTCTATAGAACACTATCGTCGTTTCCGAATGCGAAACCGTTCAAAACTGCTACCGACGTGCCTATCACAACCCGTCGCTACGATGTCACCAATTCGTTTGAGCGTTAAACTGAACCTCGAATAAAGCCCAGCAGGAGCTTGAGGAATTGGACCCACAATTGATGCTCAACACCTTGATGGATGAAGGTGGCAGATTGCATGAACAGACCTTCAACATCGCCTTGGGTGCTGCCTTGCGTCGTTGCAGGTCGGAATGGCGAAATACGGATCAAGCCATTACTGTTGAACGTTCACGTGTCTTGGTTGAAGGTAAATCTCAACGTCCAGACGTGTTGGTGTCTACAAGCGACCGTTACCCGATAGCTATCGAATGCGAATTCGGCGACCCCGCGATCAGTGATGCCGAAGGAAGACTTGGGACACGTTTGGCGGCGAATATGTTGCCAATACGTTCTGCCATCGCCATAGGAATTCCATCCGAAGTAGAGTGGTGGTCCGACCAAGAACTTGAAGACAAGTTGCGAAGGCCTGGGCAGATTGACTTGCGCATGGTCGTACTGTCAGCTGATGTCGCTCCTGATACCGAAGGCGGAGTCAACGCATCAGATATCTTCCGATGGCCTCGGCGACTATGGGTCACTGGTGACGTTCGATATCTGGCTGATCTCTGTGACGGGGCGGTTGCGCCACCAAACATAGTGGAAGACCGTGCGAATGAGGTTGCTAGGGACCTCCGCAATTGGGGTCAGGTGCTACAACAAAATGTCGCCCCTGACGTAGCACACGAGATCGCGGAAATACTCGGTCAAGACAGTGTGGAGCAGGGGCTACGGTTAGCATGTTGCATCTGGCTGACCTCGTTGCGATTGCACGACCTGATCGCTGAAATTCCAGGAATGAGAGAACATGGCATCCGTAAACTTGCGGAACTTCGCAGTCATCCTAGCGAGCCCTTCACGCTGTCAGATCTGCGCGAAGCATGGCACGCAATCTTAGCGGTAAATTACAAATCGATCTTTGTACCCGCTGTCAATGCTTTGAACGAAGGATTGCCAACCCTCAATGGAGCAGAGGTCCTTGACGGTCTATCTAGGCGTGCTGAGCAGGTTACCGCGCTAAGGTTAGGAAATAGCGTTGACTTCGCGGGCGAGCTCTTTCCTAAGTTGCTTGACGACCGCGAGGAAACAGCTGCACACTACACTCTTCCTGCTACTGCTCACTTGCTGGCCGCTATCGCCGTCGACCGGGTACCTGTTTCAGATTGGTCTTCTGACGATGACGTTCGCGCGTTGCGAATCGCAGATTTTGCTTGCGGAACCGGTACTTTGCTTAGAGCAGCATACAGCCGAGTCCGAAAGAAATATGAGGCAGCTGGGGGAGACAATCTGGTTAGCATCCACAGGAAAATGCTGGAAAACGGTGTGACAGCTACAGACATCAATGCGTTAGCGGCGCATATGACCGCCGCTGCATTGTCATCTTTAGAGATGCGTCAAACCTATCGAGAGACGAATATAGGTGCGATACCAATTCACGGCGGCACTACAGGCGCGCTGGAGTTCTTGGTCACTGAATCACGTTCTGATGTCGTAGGTCAATCAGTTTTGAGAACTGATAGTCCTACAGAAGGTGGTTCAACGATAGGCGCACCGAACGAAAACTACGACCTGGTGATTCAGAACCCGCCATACACAAGCACGGTCGCCGGTCCACATGGCAGGAAGATGTTTGACGTTGCCGGAATTACAGAAACAGACCGGAAACGGGCTGTTAACCGCCTAAACTCCCAACGGAGAAATGTCAAACGCAAAGGAATCAATGTTTCGCGTGGTCGAGCAGGCATGGGAACGGATTTCACAGCGTTGGCAGACATCAAATTGAAGAATGGCGGAGTCTTCGCGTCCGTGTTGCCTTTGTCAGCAGCACACGTACCGTCTTGGACGAACTTCAGATCTTACTTGGAGACAAACTACTCAGACTTGATGGCAATCGCGTTTACCACCGATACCAGAGCCATGATGTCGGCCGATACCTACATGAACGAGATGCTCGTGATAGGCAACAAGTCGGACAAATCGATTACAGATCATGGCAACTTCAACCATGTCTTGTGTATCAACCTGAGAAGCCCTCTAGTGTCTACCAATGACGCTGAGGAAATTGCTCGTCAAATAGCCACAACATCCAGTTCTGAAGCAATTTCCGGCTCATTGCGTTTTGCCGGCAGCTCAATCGGTGATTGGGCCCGGTTCCCTGTCTATGGGCAAGGCTTTCCTTGGGTCACGCTAGGAATGCGTGACAGATATCTGTCTGGAATAATGTGCGATCTGTTTGCTGGACATTTGAAATACATACCGTCCAACCTTGACATCGAATTGGGGCTGCCCATGGTTAATCTGGGCGACATAGTAGGAATTGGCCCTACTCACGGTCAGATTGGCCACGTTCGCGGCAGTAGTACGAACAGAGGCGCATTTGTCTTCGATGAGATTGTCCCCGGTGACGTCCCTCAGTTTCCCAGCCTATGGGACGCAAAAGCTAACAATAAGAAAAGAATCATTGTCGATCCGACGCATGAAGGCACGCCGTTGCCAGGTCGTGATGCACAGATGGCATCAGTTCTGCAAAAGCGCAGCAGCACGTTCATATCGCAAGATGCTCGCTTCACCTCACAGTCCTTGACCGCGGCTCGCACTCGTGTCCAATGTTTAGGCAGCTCTACGTGGGTTGCGATGATCCATGAAGACCGTCGGATTCTTGACGCATTAGTTCTTTGGATGAATTCGACTCTCGGAATACTGCTTCGAACGGGTTATGGCAACACATCTCATCCAGGGCGCGCCAGAATCGCAGTCGAAGCAACGGCAAGATTTCCTGTCCCGAATTTCGCAGAGGAATCCCAGATAGGTGAGCATGCACGAGACATCGCAACAGAGCACTTCAATCAACTCGCTGAACTGGAGTTGCAACCAGTCGCATACACTTGGATTGATGAAAATCGCCATGAAATCGATCAAGTGATTCTTCAGATGTTCGGCATCGATTCCGAAAAAGCCGTAGATGCCGTCTCACAAATACGTGCGTTATTGTGCCGCGAGCCCAGCGTTCACGGCGGCAATAAGCAAATCCTACGCGCTCTAGGGATCCAAACCTAACCACTCCATCAACCGTTGCTTTGGCTAGACGACATCCAATCGAATCGCTCCACACACCATTCCTACTTCACCGACGGCTGGACACCAGACTCACTCTAGCCCATTCTTCGAACAAGTTTTGAACTTCGTCAAAAAATAACATTGCCGCCAAATTGCCGCTGGAGCGGCAATTTGTTCTAAAATCTCCTTCCATCCAAAGCCCTAAATTCTACGAAAACCAGCACATCACACCCCATATATGCCAACATCCTACACATTCCACGCATCTCGCCACAAATTCCGCCGAAAAACATCCCTGCCGTGATCTTGCCGCTCCAGCGGCAATTTGCGGCAATCAGCGGCAATTTGCGGCAATCAGCGGCAATTCGGCGGCAATAAAAGCAATTCAGCGACCAACTACGGCTCCATCACTTCGATGAAAATCGCCGATCCTTCTCCGAGAACGGAGATGCTACTCATCTCACCTTCGCCCGAGTAGACCACATCACCCATGCCGGAACGAATAACGTCACCACCAAGATGGAAACCGACGTTTCCGCGCAGAACCACCCACCAAGCCTCCGATTCACCAGACATAGATGCCATCGGGCCGCCCGGTAGCACGTGCCACATATCGACGCGATTCCGCTGGTCAAGGATCACAGTTTCCCGCCAATCCTCGTCCAATCCGTGACGATTAACCATGTATTCAAGCGGCGTAAAGATTCGATTCGGCGGCTCCCAGTGATCTTCCAACGGAATCGTTCGTGATGGTTCCAGCCCCTTCAAGTCGTGGTTCGATCCCGGCTTGCCCGTGACCATCCTCATGCACATCTCACCCTTCCAAGCCCTAGGATCATGCCGGTAGCCGCTAGGAGCGACGATAATATCTCCGAAATGCGCCTTAAAAGGCTCATATTCGCCGACTCGATACCGCATCTCGCCGCCATAAGCCACCCACCACTCGTTGAAGTCGTCGTGTAGGTGAGGATCCCCGGGCGATCCTCCGGGCGAAGAGATAACCGCCATGCGATTTCGAGAGTCCATGATCATGATGCGCGACTTGGTAACCGCCGCGTATCCGCCGCCCGACCGTGCTATCTCGTCCAGCACCGGTCCCTCAACATCGGGGGCATCAGGCCGAAGCGAATCGACGATCTCTTCGTACGTCACATGGCGAGCGTTGATCTCAGACATCTCAAGTTCCGTTAGATTATTGGCTTTCGAGTTCAGGTTTCAAGATGAAATCTGCACTCGTAGCAGTTTAACAACTGGTTGTTTTGAACTGTGATTGCTGTGATCTGGATGATGGGCTGTGATTTTGTTTGCTCGCGCTGCGCTTCTGGATACCCGCCTGCGCGGGTATGACGGTGAACCGCTGCCGCTCCGTTCCTGGGTATACCCCGCGAAATTCGCTTCGCTCTTTCGCGCCCCTTTCGTTTTACGAAAGGGGCGTACAGGTCTCCGGGTCTGCGACTTCGACGAAGATGCCGGAACCGGGGCCCGTTGCGGTGATCGCGCTGAACTCACCATCGCTGGAGTAGAGTACGCTGCCCTTGCTGGCATCTACGACGTCGCCAGCGATCTCGAAGCGGAGATTGCCCTTCAACACGACCCACCACGATTCACCGTCGCCGTTGACGGATTCTGCGGATGCGCCCGGCAACACGTTGAACATCTCTACACGGTTGCGCTGGTCAAGCAAGACGGACTCTTGCCAATTGGCGTCCAAGCCGTGACGTTCGATCATGTATGGCAACGGGGTCAATATGCGGTTCGGCGGTTCCCAATCGGGGTCCAATCGCACGTTTCGCGAGGGTTCGATGCCCTTGATGTCGTGGTTAGAACCCGGTTTGGTGCAGACGAGCCTCATGCACATGTCGCCGTACCACGGTAGCGGCGTGTGCCGGTAGCCGCACGGCGCGACGGTTATGTCCCCGAAGGTGGCTCGAAACGGCGTGTACTCGCCAACTAGGAAACCCATGACTCCACCGAATGCCATGAACCATTCGTTGAAATCAGGATGGATGTGAGGGTCTCCGGGCGCTCCACCGGGTGATGTGATCACCGTGGCGCGGTTACGACTGTCTTTGATTAGGATCCGGTTCGACTTGAATTCTGCTCCGAAGTGGTTGGAAAATTCCTCTTGTTTTGGGGCGTCGCCTGCGGCGGTTATGGCTGCTTTAGTGCGGAGGTCTTCAACGATTTCGGCGTAGGAGACGTGGCGTTGGTTGACTTCGTCGGACATTTGATGCTTCCCGTTGGACGTGCGTGTGCGGAGTTGAAGGCGAGTTTAACAGCAGGGCGGATTGGGGGTGTTTGGGATGCTTTGCTCTCACGTATAGCTTCCCACCTGCGTGGGAATGACAGGGCAGGCACCGCGTGAATGATGAAGGACGGTGGGAATGACCTTACTTACGCACTGACATCAAAGGTGTAAATATACTTGGTAGTTGGATTATATTAGATTACATTTTATAAATAGATAGTTCGGGAAAACAAAATATATTGGTAGGTGTGATTTGTGGAATTATGGGCAATGTGATTGCATCGAATGAATTACAATCGGTAGCTTGGGAAGAGATTCGTGAGTGAAGGAAATTTGTCTTTTGATCAAGAAACGCGAGGCGTATTTGCGGCAAAATCTGCGCGACGCCGTGATCGTTCGTTTAAGTTATCCCCCCCCCCCCCCCCCCCGATTTTCCGCGTGGTTATCAGCACTTGCAGTCGTAGCGTCGCTAGTCGCCGTAGGAGTGGTTTCGATCGGTCAGATTGATACCGCGGACGCTCAGAGCAACACGAACAACGCCCCTCAGTTTGGGAAATCTAGTTATAGCTTCGAACTGGAGGTCGGTTCAAATGGCACGATCAATGCTGTCGAGGTTGGGACGGTCACGGCGTCTGATGCCGACAGCGGCGACTCGCTGACTCTTTGCGCGGTCGGAACCGACGATACGCTTTACGTCTTAGACGAGTATCACGACGCGATCTACACGGCGGCTGAGGATACTGCCTACAAGAACTGGATCACGACTCAGGTCAGCGACGGCGACAACTTCGGCGACCCTAATGACGCAGTCCACAAGACCGAACTTCCACGCGGGTTGTTGTGGCATGACTGTAGCTTGTTCATGATGTCGGTCAAGCTCAGTGGACCGGTACTCAATCCCACGTCTACAAGTGAATTATGGAAAGTCGATATCAGGACGGGCGACATCTCATCCTTATCTCTGGCAAGTAGCTTTCCGAGGGGTATTTACGGGATAGCGAGCGTAAACGGCAAGGTTTACGGCGTTGCAGAAGAGGATGGCTTTGGAACCGCAGGCACCAGTGACGACCAGGAAGCGGGGCTGTACGAGATCGATTTGACAGCAAATCCTGTTTCTGCCAGCCGGGTCAGCAGCAACGCGTCCGCCGATGATTTCGGTGTCGACGAGAGAAGTCCGAGAGGGTTGACCAACCACAGCGGAACTTTGTACATGGTGGGCAATCGCAACGATGCTCTTTACACGCTCGACACATCCACCGGCGCAGCAACGCGCTATCAGGTCAATGGACAAAACGTCGAGTACTTCGATCCATTCGATAATCTCAATACCGGAATACTGGCGTGCGACACCAATGCCCCTGGTTCCACCTCATGTGTTGCTGATCCGAGGGGACTCGCTTCCTTTAACGGCAAGCTGTATCTGGCGGAGTATGCTGTTGGGCGAGGGCATCTCTCCGAGATTCATCTGTCTGGCGTAAACGATGGCCGGGCGGAACGGATCGCCGACGGGACTGTTCCACAGCAGAATTGCGGGCTTGATCCATCAGATAACAGGGTGAGTTGTTGGCTGGACACCCCGACCGGCATCGTATCCGCGCCGGGTGCGCCGCCCGACTATTTCGACGTCTCTTCGACGGGGGTCATAACCTACTCCGGACCTCGGATCACTCAGGCGGGACAGAGTTTCAATTTCCGAGTCTTGGCAACGGACGGCAAGGGTGGCGAAGGCGTGGCGAACATCACGGTAACCACGAAAGCCGTTCCAACGCCGACACCGACGCCAACGCCTACAGCGATACCGTATGTCCGGCCGGATATAGCGCGTGTGGCACCTGCGATGAAATCAGTCACGGTTTCGCCGAGAGAGAAGGTGCGGTTGTCGGTAGATGTCTACGGTTTGCAGGACATCTTGGACAATGGTCTGGCGAAGGACGTTACGTTTGAGTGGTCGGTAAATCCGAGCGGAGGTTCGTTCGCAGAGGGCGATCCGTCCGCTGATACTGATAACAATGCCGACGAGCGCGAGGTGATCTTTACCGCGCCATCTTCCGCCGGGCGTTACAGCATCATCGCGCCACTGGGACCTTCGGAATGCGACGACGGGGATGGTCATTATGACGGTTGCGTCGCGGAGATCGAACTGACGGTGTTGCGTCATAGTCAACCGGCAGAGCCGACGCCCGCCCCTTCCAATCCGTCAGGCGCGATACCGTCAATCCTGACCGACGGCGAGGGTAACCAATACGAAGTCTTCACGCCAGTAGAAGGCGGAATATTCGATGGCGGCGATTTTTCCGTGTCCGCGCCGCCAGGGGCAGTGCCCAACGGCGAGGTGATCGGTGTACGCGTGTACGAAGCTGGTGCCGCGTCGAACGCTGGCGAAACGCACCAGCGCTACACTACGGGCGGCAACTTCTACAACGTTGCAGTAGTGGATGCAGAGGGTAAACCCGTCGCATCCTACCGACTCGACACTCCAGCCAAAGTGTGCCTGCCGTTACCTGCCGAACTGAGCAGCAATATCAGCGACGTAGCCATCCTGGCCACCAACTCTGACAACTCCCTAACTGTCTTGGCATCCGCCGTGCGCTTGACGACATCCGGTGCTGGCATCTGCGGCAACATCAGTCGACTTCCTGCAACTCTGTCCGCGGGTAGGCAAGGTGCGCCTGCGGCGATACTGGCGCCCACGCCGGAGGCCACACCGCTGTCGCCTGACACCGGCGGCGCATCGCCATCCGCAGTGGCGATCCTATGGTTGATCTTGCTGATCGCCGCTGCGACAACTGTCACCGGTCTCGCGCTGACCGCGCGAAAGGTTAGAACTTAGAGGCATTCCCGCCGTCGTCCAAAGGGGAGGGGCAAGGGGACCCTCCCTTGTGGATACCCGCCTGCGCGGGAATGACAGTTCAACCTCTGTAACCGTTGAACATGTCCTCTTCCTGCTCCGCGGTCAGTTGGATGCCGTGCTTGCGGAGGTCCGATCTGAACCGCTCCATTGCCCCGCGCTCGCCCTCTTGCAGGCCTCGCTCCATGCCTCGCTCCATGCCTCGTTCCATGCCTCGTTCCTCGGCTTTGGCAATGGCCTCTTCTCGTGCCATCCGGCGGATTTCGCTCTTCTTCTCGAACATCATTCTGATCCTTTCGACTGTCGCAACTATCGGCGCGACAAACGCCCATTGAACCTGCGTGGCGGCGAGACGGTAGACTTCGATCATCGTGTCGTGTGAGTCTGAGTATATCGACAACACGGTCACCGATACTGCCCCGATCAGTCCGAATCCGATCGCCTGCCACCAGAAGCCGCGCTCCTCAAGGGTGGAAGTGAATTCTTCGATCTGCATGTTTCTTCACCGCCTGTTGATAGAACGTATTTTCTGATACATCTGCACGCTGTTAATCGACATTCTAACACACAATCGACCTAATACAAATCATTTGTACCACAACAATACAAGTACGGGTGTTTCGCGGGACGCCTCTGCTACGTGGACACCCGCCTGCGCGGGAATGACGGCTCAACCTCTGTAACCGTTGAACATGTCCTCTTCCTGCTCCGCGGTCAGTTGTATGCCGTGCTTGCGGAGGTCCGATCTGAACCGCTCCATTGCCCCGCGCTCGCCCTCTTGCAGGCCTCGCTCCAGGCCTCGTTCCATGCCTCGTTCCTCGGCTTTGGCAATGGCCTCTTCTCGTGCCATCCGGCGGATTTCGCTCTTCTTCTCGAACATCATTCTGATCCTTTCGACTGTCGCAACTATCGGCGCGACGAACGCCCATTGAACCTGCGTGGCGCCGGACGGTAGAATGGCTCTCCGCAATCGCAATAGGGGAAAGCCAGATGCATACCCCTAGGTTCCAGTTCTGTGAACGGTTAGCGCAATGCCGGAGATGGTTGTTGCGGCGGCGATCAGCAAGATAAGCCACAGGATCACTGCCGGGGTTGGCGATGCACCGCCAGTCTCGGGCGCTTCAGGCGCCGCATCGGGAACGGCTGTCGGCAACGCCGACGGCGATCCGAGATGTCCGGCCGCCAGGCGCGCAGGCAACTCACTCAACGCGCCGCAAAGCTCCAGACCAGCTTCGACCAACCTGACCTTCGATGACAGGACAGCCATCATCCCATCGTCGCGTACCGAAACCATCGCCACGTCAGAGATTCTGGACGACAGGCGCGACGACAGCGGGAAACAAACCTCTATCGGATCGTCGAATAGATACATGTTCAGCGATTCTCCAGACGCGTCAACGACAGATACGCCGTAGTAGCTGCCCGCCAATGTCATGCGATGGTGCGTCTGCCCCTCGTTCGAAGCCTCGCCATCTAGGTGCGTTCTGACCCCGATGATCTCGCCGTTGGGAACCGCGCCGGGTTCAGCGATAACGCTCGCGTCCTCGCCGATGAAAGTGCCGCCGCTCTCGGGCGTGAATACCTGGTATTGCTCGCCGCTTTGTCCGACGATGATCTGAGGGATTTCGCCGTCGGGGTTGCTCGGCGTTTCTGTAGGCGTAATCGTCCTCGTCTTCCTCATCACTTTGATTTCGAAGCTTGCGGTGCAGCGCTCGATGGCGTCTTGCTCGGTCTCTCCATCTCTGGCGGGTAGGCACTCAGTGCCGATATCGAGTTTTGCACTGATGCGGTATGTCCCCGGTTGATTCGGTGCGGTGTATACAGCACGCCGGCCATACGGCGCGATGTTTGGCTCGCGGTTGTTGCCGGGTCCGACGATTCCAGTGAAATCTCCATTTTCGGTACCGTTTTGAGACCGGGCATCTTGGGCGATCCACTCGAAAGTGATATCCGGCATGTCCCCGATGATGTCGTCGCGTACGTCCTGTCGTCCGTATATCTTCACGCCTAGTCGTACCTGTTCTCCAGCGCGTAACACAACGCCGCGCATATCTGGCTCGATGCGCAGGATTTTGATGCTTGCGCTGGGTTTTGGTCTAGGCGGCGGTGGTGGATTGATGGTATTTGCCCGAAACTCGCGGGGCACCCATGCTTGCTTAGTGTTGAAGATTGTGGTTCCGCTGTAGATCTCGACTTGCGGGGTGCTTGTGTCGGCATCGGCGCCCCAGCAGATTACGGTGCCGTCAAATTTTGTGGCGCAGGCATGTCTCAATGACGCGCTGATGTCCCTGAATTTGGTCTCGGCATAGTCGGTGGGTAACCTGAACTGTTGTACTTGGTTAGACCACTGATCGGGACCCCAGCATTGGACGATGCCATCTTCGTTTATAGCGCATATCGCATATTCCGAAGCAGCGACTGCTGAGAATCTCTGCTCTACGACCTCGTCTGGAAGCTGGGCTAGTTCACTCCTTCCCCAACACGCCAATTTACTGTCGTCGGCTCTTATGGCGCAAGTTTGGTAACGACTAGACGAGATTGATGTAAACGCGACATCGGAAAACTCTGGCGGCACATCTGCCTGTCCAAAGTCCGCCTTGCTGTCGTACCTATAAGCGGTTGGGACGATATTCCCTTGGTCATCGACATTGTTTTCAGCGCCCCAGCAGATAGCGGTTCCAGGTTGCTGTCCGTTCTGACCATCAAGGATCCCGCATGTGTGATACCAACCAGCGCTTATGGAATCGAAGGTCTTGCCTTGCGGCGAGGATGTCTGGTCATTTGTTTTGAGGCCCCAACATAGCACCTCGCCTTCGTTCTGCCCCGAGGCTTGTCCATCAAGGATTCCACAGGTGTGGAAAAACGATGCCGACACCGATTTGAAGGTGTAATCGGTGGTTAGGTTCTCGACTGATTCCACCTTCGGGTATAAGGATGATCCTGGAAGTCCCGGGCTCCATCCGGCAGACTGCATGTAAACGTTCCATCCCCAACATCGGATATGCCCGTTGTTTCTTATTGCGCAGGTGTTTAACAGTCCCAGATCGAGAGTTTTGAAAGGCCCTTGTACCATTGCTGGGGATTCGATGGTGCCTCCCCAGCAGACGAGGTCGCGGATCACGCTGATGCCGCAGTTATGGTATACCCCTGAACTGATCTGCGGAAATCGGTGTGTAGGTGGGTATGGGTGATCGGGAGCGAATATGCGCGATGTATTGCCTACAGTTTGAGGCTTATATGGATCGTAAGGTAGTTCGTCTCCCCAACACACCACTTCGCCTTCGACCTGATTGTTTTGCCCGTCGAGGATAGCGCATGTGTGGTAGTCAGATGCCACGATGTCGCTGAAAGTGGAGTTCTGATGGTTGGAGGGGACATCTGCTTGCCCAAAGGCTTCCACCGATCCGGATGCCTTAGTGGCACCCCAGCATTTCACCGTAGCGTCGGTTTTGATGGCGCATACGTGGGCCTGCCCAACCGCAATCTTGGTGAAACGATCGGTGGAAGGGGTGCCGACGTAGCTCAGCGGACCGGTTGTGCCGAGGGGAGTGCCGATCAAGTCGGTCCGATCGGTCCCCCAGCACACGGCCTTTCCGTCATCTTGTCCTCCGTCGATAATCGCGCAGTTGTAATCATTACTCGCGGCTATGTCTTTGAAGACAGTGGATGAGTAGGCTTGCGGCACCGTGGCAATTCCCGTGGCGATTCTCGAGACGAATTCAAGACCGCCGGTGTTGATTTCGTTTACCCCCCAACACCTAATGTTGGTCGAGTCATCCCCTGGGTTGCGTACGATTAATCCGCAGGTGTGGTACTTCGCCGGGCTGATTTTAGCGAAAGTGTCGTTTGAATAGTCGTAAGCGATGTCTAGCTGACTTGTCGGACTTCCGCTTGCTTGCCCGAATGTGTCATATCCCCAGCAGGCCAGGCGATCGTTGTCGCTTCTGATACCACACACATGACGATTTCTAGAGTCGATGGATTTGAACTTTATCTGGGCACCGTTATCTGTAGGCAAGGTGAACACGCCATAGGAACTTGAGCCCCAGCATTGAAGGGTGCCGTCCGGTTTCAGTCCGCAGGAATAGCCGCGTCCAGTTGCGACATCCTTGAATCCCTCGGCCCACACAGGGGCAGCACGGTTATGACCCCAGCATCGAATATTGTTGGCCGCTGTGACGCCGCAAGTGATCCGGTTACTGGTTTCGAGGCTGATGAAGACTTTGTCCGCTTCGCTGACGGGATCGCCAGGGTAAACGCCTAGAGGCGGCGCTTGCGCCGAGACATGCCCAGAAGGGATATCGAGCATGGAGACGAACGCCAGAAGCGTTGTAAGCACCAGCAAGAGACCCATGCATCGCATAGGCACATCTACCCCCCCCCCCCCCCCCCCCGAATTTTAGAGGTGGCGCTGAACATTGCTAACACCCGCATGAGCTGTCTATGTAGCCATGATCCCAGTGGTAGGGTCTCTTTCGCGAAGCAAAGGTAGGGTTCACGCTTCATTCTTAAGACTACATTTGTTCTTATAGGGGGGGGGGGGGGGATTAGGTAATGCATCGTTTTGTCAGAGATACTGTTGCGAATAATATCCATGCCAATGATTATAAATCATAGCTCAGTCGAAATTGTTCGACAACGATTCCAGCCATGAATATTCATAATACATAAATTATTATATTTTATCTGTCTATCTGTTAAATATCAATTGTGAGCGTAGGGCGAATTCCATCATTTCAGCAGTTATACCAGCATTCGCGCACCATTCAAAATAGAAAATACATAACATGTTAATTATCTACTCATTACGAACAACACAGTAAAGATACAATGTCCGAATCAGTCATTCACCTCGCATCACTCCAATTTTCGTCGGAACCACGTATCGGGCTCTGGTGCCGAGAGTGGGATTCGAACCCACACGCCGTTTAACGGGCCGCGGGGTTTAAGCCCGCTGCGTCTACCGTTCCGCCATCTCGGCAGATTCCGCCACCAGCAACATCTGCCACGCTTAAGATTCTAATTGTGAAAGACTCAAGCAAATCAACTGGCGATGCGTCTGTCGTCAGCAGGAGATCAACATTGGCTGAACAACCTCAAACGACGGTCGGTATCATCGGTGGCACAGGTTTGTACGACTTGGAAGGATTTGAAGATGCTCAGTGGGTAAAGATTCAATCATCCTTTGGGAGACCTTCGGACGACATCTTGATCGGCAGATTTGAAGATCATCGCGTGGCTTTCCTGCCTCGACATGGGCGTGGGCATCGAGTCTCTCCTTCGCAATTGAACTACCGCGCCAACATCGATATCTTGAAGCGTGCCGGGGTGGACCGCATCTTGGCGTTCAGCGCCGTCGGATCGCTCAAAGAGGAACTGACACCCGGGACATTCGTATTGGTAGACCAATACCTTGATCGCACGAGTGGTCGGGAGAGTTCGTTTTTCGGCGAGGGATTCGTTGCTCATGTGAGCATGGCGGATCCGGTTTGCAGCACGATGAACGATGCTGTCGCTCAGGCGGCTCAGGGACTAGACATCGAATTTGTGCGTGGTGGCACATATCTGGCGATGAATGGTCCGCAGTTTTCTACGCGTGCCGAGTCGAATCTGTATCGCTCTTGGGGTTGCGACATTATCGGAATGACGAACATGCCGGAGGCGAAGCTGGCGCGGGAGGCTGAGATTGCATATACGACGGTTGCGATGGTGACGGACTATGACTGTTGGCACGAAGGTCACGAGGATGTCTCCACTTCACTGATTCTTGAGGTATTGAAGCAGAACTCGGAAAACGCCCGCAAATTGGTGGCATCCGCCATCCCGATTATCGGCGCGCTTGAAGCTCCCTTCCCTTCAGGTGTTCACACCGCCTTGGAACACGCCATCGCTACCACTCCCGCATGTCGCGATCCTGAGATGGTCCGCAAGCTCGACGCCGTTGCCGGACGTGTGCTGAAGAACGAGGGATGGTCGGGTTTTTGAACTATGATTGCTGTGATTTTTGATGATGAGCTATGATTTTTGTCTCTCCGTGTGGATACCCGTCTGTGCGGGAATGACGGTAGTGTGCGAAGGTGAGGATTACAGTTGCCGTAGGCGCGGGTCTAGGCGGTCGCGAATCCAGTCGCCGAGGAAGTTCATTGCGAAGACTACGGCGAAGATGGCTAATCCTGGGAACAGGGCCATCCAATATGAAGTGTCGATGTAATCTCGGCCTTCCGCGACCATCGATCCCCACGCTGGACGCGGCTTCGGGATTCCGACTCCCAAGAAGCTGAGCGTCGCTTCAGTCAGTATCAGCTGCCCGATGTTGAGACTGGCGATTACGAGCACGGTGTTTACAACGCCGGGCAATACATGCTTCGAGATTATGCGTCTGGCTGACGCTCCTGCAACGACCGCCAATGCCACGTAGTCAGATGCTTTGAGGCGGAGCGTCTCGGCCCTGACCTGGCGCGCGAAACCGCTCCAACTGAACAATATTAGAAGCGCGATTATCAACACCATGCTCGAACCGAAAACGACGACGGTGGCCAGAGCCACCAGGATGAATGGAACTCCGAGCGTAAGGTCCACCATCCGCATCAAAATCTCGTCGTAGATTCCGCCGAAGTATCCGGCGATCAATCCGAGTATCGTCCCCCCGATGGCGCCAGATATGAGAACTACGGAAGCGATCAGCATTGAATAGCGCGCGCCCCAGATGATCCGGCTCAGCATGTCTCTGCCTAAGGGATCAGTGCCTAGCGGGTATTCCCACAATGGCTCCTTTCCGCTGATTGGAGACTTTTCCTGCCAGATGGGAGGACGGTCTTGATCCCTCAATTTGCCGACTAATGGATCATGTCGTGCCAACCACGGCGCGAACACCGCAGCGATTACCAACACTGCGACGATGAAAGCCGGCAATATCGGGTAACGGCGCAGGATGTGCCAAGCCAACCGCAACGGATTCCTGCTCTCTCGCACCACGCGAGGAGCGTTCACAGATCCCAATGTCGTGTCGGTATTCGTTGCCACTTCAACTCTGCCTGATGCGCGGGTCAAGCACCCCGTACAGGATGTCGACCATCAAGTTCATAGCCAAATAGCCGGCTGTGGCGAACATCACGATCGCACTGATCACCGGAAAGTCGGTTCCGAACACCGACTGTAGAGCCAATCTGCCAAGCCCGGGCCATCCGAACACTGTTTCTGTCACCACGGCACCGGTCAGCAACGCGGATAGAAATACGCCTGCGAAGGTCAGCGGCACGATGATGGCGTTCCTAAACGCGTGTTTGATGATCACTGTCATCTGCGAAGCGCCTTTCGCGCGCGCCAGCTTCACGAACTCGCTGTCGAGTATCTCTAGCATCGCTGAACGGGTCAGCCTCAACAAGGCGGCAGCAGCGAACCATCCAAGCGTTACCGATGGAAGTATCAGACTTCGCAGGTCGTCTTTTCCGCCGGCAGGCAACCATTCAAGGCGTACCGCGAACATCAGAATGAGCATTATTCCAAGCCAGAATCCCGGCATTGCCTGTCCTAGCAAAGCGAATCCGCGGGCGAACAGATCCAAAAATGTTCCTCGCAATATCGACGACAAAATACCCAACGGAATTCCGACCAACAGAGCGAACACATAGGCACCGGCTGCCAGTTGCAACGTGTTCGGAATCTTGCGAAGTACTACCGTCGTGGCCGGGATCTGTTCCTTCACCGAGATGTCAAAGTCCAATAAGACGGCACCCGACAGCCACCGGAAATACTGCTCGTAGTATGGCTTGTCCAGCCCGAAATCGCGTCCCCACTGTTCCCATTGCTCGTCAGTTGTGTACTCGCTCAAAAAGAGATGACGAGGATCGCCGCTCATCCTTGAAAGCGCGAACACCAAGACGCTGGCGAGAAGCAGCACGATGATGGCCGCCACGAGTCTGCGGATCAGCAGCTTTTTCAATTCACGAACTCAACAGTTCTGGGATGGAAACGATGACAACATGAGACGGCGTGCCCAGATTTCATCTAGGCGACGCCGTCTCCACGTGCTAACCGTGTGACACGTCCAACGACGTATCAGTTATGTCATTCGCCGCTCATGACGACCGTTTCGGGCGCCACAAACTCGGGTCCGGTGTTCATGTACGGATCGTATGAGGTGATCTCTGGCCGCAACACAACTGATGTCGGCAGGGTGCTGACCGATGCCACCAAGTTCCATTCGTTGACGTACGACCACCACTCGACCGTATTCGCGACGCGTTCCTCAAACGTGGTTGATGCCAAGTCAAGGTTGCGTACCGATATCGCGGTTATGTCATCCGGCAACTCGATGCCGTAGTTGAATCCTCCAGACGGTCGATAGACCGAGCCAAAGAACGCGTCAGGCGGAGCGTTGGTGCCGGCCTGGATCATCCAAGGTATCTGCTTCTGTCGATTGACCAATCGCGGTCTAGCTGCACCGTAATCTGTAGCGTCGACCGTGACCTCGCAACCGAGTTCGCGCCAGAATTGGGCAACCGCGCCGCCGACTTCAGAGTCCCACTCCTTGCCGGGGGCGACGTGGTACTTGAACGGGAAGCAGTCAGGATACCCGGCTTCTGCGAGCAGTGCTTTTGCCTGTTCTGGGTCGTATGGCACGTCAAATTCATCGCGCCAGTGCGGGTCTCCGGGGAACGCGTTGATGGCATTAGTCAATGGACTACCGACGCCTGACTGAATCTCGTCGACGATCGTCTGGCGGTCAATGCCTAGTCTGAGAGCGCGCCGTACTTTGTTGGCGTTTTCCATCGATGCCGGATCGTCAGGGTCGCCGATCCATGGGTGGTCAGAGTCGGGCAAGAACCCTTCTCGAGTGCGATAGATGTTTTCGCCGTTCTGGTCCGTCTGAGCCCAGTAGTTACCGGCCATCATCACGACTTGGTTGATCGGCGGGCCGACAACCTGCGGCCTTGCGCCATCGATGTTGTTGACGGTGTTCTTGATGAGCTTCAACGGTACGCGTGCAACGTGTATCAATCCCGTCTGGAGTGCGGCGATTCGCGCCAGCGGCTCCGGCATCAGGATGACTTCGTACGATGCAACGCTTGGTTGCTGGCGATAGTGCCCTTCAACTGGTTCGGCTCTGACGTTACTGTCAGTGACCCACTCAGTGATGCGGAACGTCCCGGTTCCAACTGGCGTCAAGTTGGCGGCCTCTTCACCCATCTCGTCGTAGAGACGCTTCGGCACGATGACGGGCGCGCCCAATGTGGTGTTGGAGATGATGTGGTACCAGCGCGGATCAAGACTGTTGTCTTTGATGTTCATCCGCACCGTGTTGTCATCGATCGCTTCGAAACCGCTGACAAACCGCTGAACGCCTTGCGCTCTCTGGTTAATGCTGCCTTCGCCTAGTGCAGAGTCGAAACTCCACTGAACGTCGTGGGCCGAAACTTCGCCCCAATCGTTTCCGTTCCAGTCAGTATGGAATTGGACGCCGTCGCGGATTTTGAAGGTTACCGCGCTAGTGTCGTCTGCGACTTCCCAAGACTCGGCGATACCTTCCGTGTAGGTCGGAGCATCAAGGTTGAGCTTCGGTGGTGCGGAGTGCTGTGCCCACATCAGAGGTTCGAAGAATCCCCAGAAGATGAGCAGCTGCATGTTGCCAGTACCTTGCTTGCTAGGCAAGAATACGGGCGGGTCGACAAGGATTTCGCCTAACCGCAAGTTGCCGTGGAAGGTAGGCGGAGGAGCGGTCACAGCTGGTGCCGGAGTTGCCGTCACAACAACCTGTACTTCCTTCTCGACTTCCTTGACGACCTCTTTCTCGACCTCGACCTCAACCTCTTTTTCCACTACTACTGTCTGGACGACTGTTTCACCTGAGACCTCCACCTCTTTCTCGACCACCACAGTTTGGATCACTGTCTGCCCTGCGACTTGGACCTCTTTCTCGACCACCACGGTCTGGATCACTGTCTGCCCTGCGACTTGGACTTCCTTCTCGACCACCACGGTCTGAATGACAGTCTGGCCTTCGACCTGCACCTCCTTTTCAACGACGACAGTTTGTATAACGGTCTCGCCGGGTACCGATTTTTCGACTACGACGGTTTGGATAACGGTCTCAGTTCCTCCGCAAGCGACGGCAACTGCCATCACCGTTGCCAAGACTGTCAACCCAACCGCAATCCACGACCTGCGCGCTGACAAGGCACTATGTATTGCGTTTCGCATTTCAACACCTCAGATTCTGAATGTGATTCGTCTTTCGCACAGGAGTTGGTTGCGATTCGAGCGCAAAAACGCGCCGATCGCTCCGTTTGCCGTGCGGTACTCGCAAAGTTTACATGGATAATCGCGATCTGTCAGACAATGAACGGGGTTCCGCCGCGGCAATTTAGCATCGTTTGTGGCTAGCTAAATGAAAACACCTCAACCTAGAAACGGACAAGAAATCGTTGCAGAACTCAGAACGCTGGACCGCAGCTGACATCCCTGATTTAACGGGCAAAACCGCAATCATCACAGGCGGCAACAGTGGTGTGGGTTTCGAGACCGCGCTTGAACTGGCCCGGCATGGCGCGATCACCATCATCGCCTGCCGTTCAGCTTCACGCGGCGAAGCGGCTCTAGAACGGATCAAAGGATCTGCCCCGTCTTCCCATACCAGGTTGATGCTCCTCGACTTGGGGGATCTGGCCTCGATCGACGCTTTCACAGAGAGTTTCACGAATGAATACGAAAACCTCGACTTGCTAGTCAATAACGCCGGAATCATGGCAACGCCATACCGCACTACCAAAGACGGCTTCGAATCGCAGTTCGGGACCAATCACCTGGGTCATTTCGCGTTGACTGCCAAGTTGATGCCAGCCATCTCCGCCACTCAGTCGTCGCGTGTCGTAAACGTCAGCAGCGTTGGCCATCGCAGTGGCGACATTGACTTCAACGAATTGCTTTTGAGCCGCTCCAACTACAAGCGTTGGCGCGCTTACTACCGATCAAAGCTCGCCAACCTACTCTTCACTTACGAGATGCACAGGCGCCTGAAACAAGCCCGAATCGAAAACATCGCTTCGCTGGCAGCCCACCCCGGAGTGGCGCGTACCAACCTAGCAACAGGAATGGGTTTCGTTGGAAGGTTGCTCAAACCAATTGCGGCTCTGTTTATCCAAAGCGCCCAAATGGGAGCGCTTCCGATTCTCAGGGCCGCAACCGACCCAGACGCACAAGGTGGTCAATACTATGGGCCGGATAAACCCCACGAGCGAAGCGGCTTCCCGATAGTTGTATCGTCATCACCAGACTCACACGACGAGGAAACCGCGAGGCGGCTTTGGGAACATTCCGAAGAACTCACAGGAGTCGCGTTCGATCTGCGAACGTCGTGAGGTAGATTGGAGGCGACGGGCGGATTCGAACCGCCGAATAGAGGTTTTGCAAACCCCCGCCTTAGGCCGCTTGGCTACGTCGCCTCTGTATTTCTGAGTCTATCGCCGACAGCACTTGGTGCCGAGAGTGGGACTCGAACCCACACGCCCTTTCGAGCACTACGCCCTCAACGTAGCCTGTCTACCAATTTCAGCATCCCGGCACGGCCAGTATTCTGGCTGACTCGTCCTTCAATCAGAGGAGTTGTGGCAGGAGCGGCAGGATTCGAACCCGCGACCTTTGGTTTTGGAGACCAACGCTCTAGCCAACTGAGCTACGCTCCTACGCCAGTAATATTGATTTTACATCCATGCGTAAACCCGCACCAAACTTTCGGTGTTCTTGAGTTGCAGAGTCGATTTTGGAGAGTCAAGAATCAAACAGTCGGTGCCACTGCGCGAGTGGCACCGACTGATTTTGATAGTAATCCGCTGACGTTGGTGCGCGTTTCTAAGCTACTGTCGAGTCGCCGGTCTCCCCGGTGCTCACGCGCGTAGCATCGTCGATTTGCGAGACGAAGATCTTTCCATCTCCGATCGCTCCTTCATCGCCCGTCCTTGCTGAGCCGATAATGGCATCGATAACGGCGTCCTTCATCTCGTCGGTGACTACTGTCATAATCATCGTCTTGGGCAGAGCCACCCGGTGGGATAGGTGTCCACCGCGTCCGGTGAAGACTTCGACGCCTTCTTGCTGACCCTTACCGGTGATGTTCCAGTATGAGTAGCCCTTGACACCGGCTGCGGTCAGAGCTTCGAGCACTGTGGACGTCCGTTCCGGGCGAACCACTGCTTCGATCTTTAGCATTGGTAATTCCTTTCGTGGTTCTTTTTACGTTCGGTTGGGAGGGTGTAGACACCATGCTACCCCCTCGCCAACCGTTAGTTCGTTTTCCGGTTAGTCAGCGCCATCGGCTACGTAACCGCGCTCACCGTGCGCCGTGATGTCGATGCCAATGTCCTCGTCAGGTTCCGTGATCCGGAGTCCGAGACCTGGTATCTTGTCCAGCACGAACAGGATGATGAATGAGACGACACCAGAGTAGGCGAGTGTAGCGACTACTGCGATTATGTTGGCGACGAAGTGTCCGGCGTTACCGTTCACCAAACCGCCAGCGCTATCGGTTAGCGCGCCCCACGCGAAGATACCGGTTGCGAGTGCGCCCCAGATACCTCCAAGCCCGTGGACTGCAAAAACTTCAAGCGAATCGTCGATTCCAATCTTGTGCAAGATCTCGAAGTGCACCGCGTAGTGGCAGATGATACCAGCGCCAAGCCCGATGGCAAACGATCCCATGGTACCGACCCAGCCAGCCGCTGGCGTAACGGCAACCAGACCCGCTACTACACCGGTAGCCACTCCAACCGCGCTGATGCGTCCGGTGTGGATGTAGGAGAGTAAGGCCCATACCACTGCTGCGACTGCTGCCGCGGTGTTGGTGTTGACAAATGCTTGGACTGCGACGCCGTCAGCGGCCAGCTGAGAACCAGCGTTGAAGCCGAACCAGCCAATCCAAAGTATGGCAGCTCCGAGCACTACAAACGGGACGTTGTGAGGTTCAATACCGGGGTTACGGCGTTTGCCCACCAAGATCGCCGCTGCAACCGCAGCGATGCCGGCATTGATGTGGACGACCGTTCCGCCGGCGAAGTCAAGCGCGCCGCCGTCGAGGCCACCGATCCAACCACCACCCCATACCCAGTGGCATACGGGCGCGTAGACCAGCGTAACCCAAAGCACGAGGAAAATCAGGTATGTCGTGAACTTGAAGCGTTCGACAAACGCACCAGTGATTAGCGCCGGTGTGATGATCGCAAACGTCATCTGGAACGCCGCGAAGAGCAAATCAGGAATGCCATCACCCTCGCTCATGCTGACACCGCTCAAGCCAATGTATTCAAGTCCGCCGACAATTCCATTGCCGGTGTCATTGAAGGCGAGGCTGTACCCCCAAAGCACCCAGACGATGCTCGCCACCCCCATGGCGATGAAGGAGTACATAAGCGTGCTGACGACGTTTCTGCCGCGCACGAGTCCTCCGTAGAAAAACGCAAGGCCCGGCGTCATGAACAGCACCAACAGAGTTGCCGTCAACATCCAGGCTATCGAGCCAGTATCCATATTTTGTCTTCCTCCCGAACGGGTGATTACGCAATAACTTCCAAACTACGGGTCTAATGTTTCGCGGATGTTTCGCTAGTGTTACGCCGAAGTTAACCTCCAAACCCCACACGCCCTCTCGGCAAAACGGGACACGGTAGGGGCAGGTTTGAAACCTGCCCCTACCAGACAACCAACCGTTCACGGGTAAAATGCAGTCTGCGTACCCTACCGCATAACAACTCAAGGATCACCCACAATGCCAATCATCGACTCCCACTGCCACTCATGGGCCTATTGGCCGTACCTGCCGGAAGTTCCCGACCCTGAGCATCATGGTTCCGTTGAGACGCTGCTCAATCAGATGGATGTCAACGGTGTAGATAGCGCCACTATCGTATGCGCTCAGATTCACCGCAACCGCGACAACAACGACTACGTCGCTACGGCAGTGCGAAAGTATCCAGACCGATTGAACCAGTTCGCTGATGTCGACTCGTTTTGGTCGGACACGTATCACACGCCGGGGGCAGCAAAGCGATTGGAACAGGCCGCCGAGCGTTGGCCGATGAAAGCCTTCACGCAATACGTAGCCAGCGAAGACGATGGGCGATGGTTCAACACTCAAGAAGGGAAGGACTTCTTCTCGGTCGCTCGTGACGTGGGGCTAATCGCATCGATCGCTATGGCACCGCACCATCAGAACGAGATACGCAAGGTCGCAGAAGCCTTCCCCGAGGTTCCCATCCTGTGCCACCACATGTCAGCGTTGAAGTCCTACGGCGACGATGCGTGGGCAAAGGTGAAGAACGTAACTGAGTCTGCGAAACTCCCGAACATCCACCTGAAACTATCCGGTTTCCACTACCTGTGCAGCCCGGAACGGACTTGGGATTTCCCGTACCAGGAAACGCACTGGGTCTATGAAACTTGCTACGAAGCGTTCGGTACCCGCCTCTGCTGGGGTTCGGATTTTCCAGTCGTTAAGAAAGCAATGACCCACCTGCAATCGCTTGAAGCATTTCGATCGCACCTGACCTTCATCTCCGACGAAGATCGCGAGATGATCCAAGGCGGAACGTTGGAAACTCTGTTGGCTAACGCGCGAGACGTGCGCTGAAATTCAGATTCGATTCCGTCTCAGTTATCCGAGAGCGCTTGTTGCGCCGCCTTAGTTCCTGCGATGCGACCGAACACGGCTCCAGCCATCATGCCGCCGCCGGACGGGTAGTTGTCGTGCCACAATCCTCCCACCATCTCGCCCGCGGCGTAAAGACCGGGAATGATCCGATCGCCTTCGTGCAGGACTTCAGCTGATGGGGTGATTTTCAGACCTCCGTACGTAAACGTCATGCCACAGATTGTTGTATACGCCTCAAAGGGCGGTGTGACTATGGGCAGCGCCCAGTTGCTCTTTGGCGGAGTTATTCCTGAAGTCGATTTTCCATCGAGGCGGAACGGATGGAATTCGCCGTCTTGGATGGAGGCGTTGAATTGATGCACCGTTTGAAGGAACACTCTTACATCGCGGATCTCGAGGTCTTTTGCAAGTTTCTCTAAAGTGTTTGATTTGAAACCTGTCGCATCTTCGTATCCTCGAATAAGCCCCCTGCGTCTCTGTTCGGCATCGAAGATCTGAAAAGCGAGTCCTCCTGGCTGTGAAAGAATGGCGCGCCCGGTCTTTGCGTAGGTTAGGCCTCGCCATGTCTCGCCTTCATCGACGAACCGACGCCCGTGGATGTTTACCATGATCCCGAAGGGATACGAATAACGGCTCCAGTAGACGCCACTCACGCCGCGGCCTGGGAGATCGTACTCAGGTCGATTCGAGTCCTGTGGAGACGCATGACAGGTTGACCAACTTCCGTATGGCTGAGCGCCCAACTCCAGAGCCATGTTGAGGCCGTCCCCAGTGTTGAAAGGTACGCCCCGTAGCTTCACCTTGTCCCAACCAGCGCCAAGGTACTGGGCCCGCATCTCCGGGCTCGACTCGAAGCTACCACAGGCCAGAATCACTGCACGCGAGTTGTAGCGAGCATCTCGGTCTCCGCTGCGAGCCATCACTCCGGTCACCTCTCCCGCGCGATCCTGCAACATCTCTACAGCCTCGGTCTCGTAATGCACTGGAATACCTAAACGCTCCGCAGCGTGGAACCATCGCTCCTGCATGGCAAATCCGCCTCCATCGAATGAGACGACATTCGCCGACGTCGGACTTTCGTGAGACGGAATCCATGCGTGTCCGTACGACCGCATCCAAAGGACCGTTTCGTAAGCATCCGAGACGAGAATGTTCGCTAGAGTGGGATCGCTCTGCCCGTCAGTTACCTCCATGATGTCGTCGTAATAGTCCGACTCGGTGTAGGCGTGAACTCTCTCGGACAATGACCGCGTATCTTCTTCGCTGACATCCGAGAGCAGAGGTGCGAGGTCTTCCATTCCGCGGTACGGGAACCGCATGTGAACGGTCAGCGCGCTGTTGCCGCCACGTTGAGACTTGTGCGCCTTTTCGAGTACTACGACACGAGCGCCCTGTTCCCGAGCCGCGATTGCGGCAGCCATCGCAGCATTGCCCGCACCTACCACCAGCACGTCTGTTTCGACTACCTTTTCCACTCGGAATTTGCTCCGCGCCCGTACCTACAGAACTAAAGTCAGGACATGACGGCGACTTTGTTGGATTCGATCAGATCAAAGTCGATCTGCGCGCCCAAACCGGGTTCGGTGATCGCGTGGACAAAACCGTTTTCGTCGTGTTCGATATCCTGAACCAACCCGTACTTCTGCAACTCCGAAGGTAGCAACACCTCAAACATCTCGGTGTTCTTGATCGCCATGGCGCAGTGAAGGTTGGCCACGTTCATCAATGAGTTTCCGCCGTGATGGATCTCGTAATTGACATGGAAAGCCTCCGCCAGGTGTGCGGTCTTCATAACTGCCGTAATCCCGCCTTTCACTGCCACGTCCCCGCGCAGGTAATCAGTCGCTTGATGCACTAGCCATGGGGCATACGCGGTGAAACCGCCAGGAGAATGCTCCGTAGCCATCAACGGAATATGCAGCTGTTGCCTTAGCTTCACGTAGTTGAAGATGTCGTCGCCAGCGAGCGGGTCCTCATACCAGTGATATCCGAGTTCCTGAATCGCTTGCCCAACTCTCAACGCTCCGGGATAGTCATACGCCCAGATCGAGTCCAACATCAACTGATAGTCATCTCCCACCGCCGCACGTACCGCCTTGCAGACTTCAATGTCCTCGTGGATATCCTCGGCAGGCGGATGTATCTTATACGCTGCCCATCCTGCGGCCTTCATCTCTGCTGCCTCTGCTGCGTAGTCCTCAACTGTTGCCAGACGAGGCGAACTTACGTACGCCGGGATGCTCTCTCGATATGACCCAAGCATCTGATAAATCGGTAATCCAGCCACTTTACCGCCAATATCCCAGAGAGCCACATCCACTGCGCCGATCGCCCGTATCGTCGTGTTGTTTTGCAAGAAGATCATTGTCTCATGCAACCGCTCGCGTGCCAAAGGGTCTTGCCCCATGATGACCGGTTTCAGATACGTCATCAGAGACAATGCGTCCATCTCAGCGCTACGATTAGCCGTGCCCAGAAACGCATGACCATCCACACCCTCATCGGTACTGATAGTCAACAGCCCGATTTGACTGACGCTACCCGGTTGCACCGAGTGTTTCTTGGGCAATGCCGATGGGAGGCCTTCCCACTTGAACATCGTCAGTGTTACGTCGGTTATCTTCATTCTTTTCTCCCGTGTTTCGCCTTTGCGACGAGCGTCAAGCCATCCGTTGCCCGCCGTCGATATGTATCGATTGACCAGTTATCGAACTGGCATCATCAGATACTAGAAACGCCACCAGTATGCCGATTTCCTCAGGCGTCTGCGACCTAGCTAGCGGGATGAGGTTCGCGACATCTTCGTTGAACACGTCTTGTGGTTCAGATCCGGCTAACGACGGATCACTCCGCATCCTCTCCGAAATCGCCACGTCGTGAAACTTGGTCCACACCCTTCCCGGACAGATCGCGTTCACGTTGATGTTGTGCAGTCCCAGTGTCGCCGCGCAGTACTGCGTGTAGTTGATCACCGCCGCCTTTGAAGGCCCGTAAGCATTCGCGTACCCCGGCGCGCCTGACGGTGGTCCCCACCATATTGGCCCCCGTCCAGCACCAGAGGCGGTGTTGATTATCTTCCCGTACTTGCGATCCATGAAGTGACCAACCACTGCCTTCGTGCAACGCATCACGCCTTGCACATTGATATCCATCACTGTGTTCCAGTTCTCCTCCCAATCCTCGTCAAGACCACCTCCGGCTTTACCTTCAACTCGACCGATACCAGCATTGTTAATCAATATGTCCAGATGCCCGAACTCCGCAATCACGCCACCAATAGCCGATGAAACCGAAGCGTTGTCCGTAACGTCTATGCGGACCGCGAAACTCTTACGCCCCATAGCCCTGATCTCATCTACTACCTCAGCAGCGCCTGATTCGTTGATGTCAGCGATGGCGACATCTGCCCCCTGCTCAGCAAGCTTGAAAGCGATACCTCGACCTATGCCCTGGCCACCGCCAGTTACGAGCGCGTTTTTGCCAGTGAGGTCTGCAATCATCTCTTACGCTCCCTTTTGCAGCGGCAAAACTATGTGTGATGAACGATCAGGACTATGCCAAATAGTCTGATGTGCGATCTGATATCGACGCTCCAATCCCAGCGATCCGCCAGTGTTCGGATTCACGTCGAAGCGAGGCCAGTTGCTGCTGCTGATGTCCAATCGGATGCGATGACCCTTGCGAAAAACGTTTGACGTTGGGTAGAGATGGAACGTGAACTCATACGGCGTGCCGGGCACCATCATTTTCGGTTCTGTCCAACTGTCTCGGTAGCGTGCCCGAATGATCGAATCGGTGATGTTCATTGCGAAACCGTCAGGATAGTCGGCAGATGGCGGATGCACGTCAATGAGCTTGGCAGTGAAATCGGTATCAACTGCGGATGACGATGCCCATAGGTGCATCACAATCTCGCCAGTGACCTCGGTATCTTCCTCAAGTTCTGGTGTCTGGAATGTGAGGATGTCTTGACGGGAATTGAGCGGCAAAACATCTTTGCATCCGAAGAAATCTGGTCTGCCACGTTGGTCAAACGCTCCCGCCCGAATAATCGTCTCGGCCGCCGAAATTCCGCCTCCCATTGTCGGCACCGGATCCTTGGGATCGAACGTAAAGCCTGTCGATGGCGACTCGTGTGCTGAAGGTTCGTCCTGAGACAAGCCGCCACCAGCGTGCAGATAGAACGGTGCTTCAGTAGTTCCCGGCAGGGGCCAATCCAGCTCCGATCGCCAATAACCGCCATGGTCGAGAAAGCGATCATGGTCGTGTTTATTCATACGCTGACTTCCCGTGCCCATCGTGAATATGCGAACCGGCGACCAATCGGCGAACTCTGTGTGCATCCCTTTCATGTAGTAGTCGAACCATGCCAATCGAAGGTCGTTCACATTGATGTGCGCTTCAGTGCCAAAATCTACATCCCCTGAATTGGTGACCTCAAAAGCGCCATGTATCCATGGCCCCATCAGCAAAACCTGTTGCGATTTCTTGATCGCGCTTAGTTTCGTGTAACTTTGCGGTGTATTGCGGGCGTATGAGTCGTACCAACCACCCAGATAAAGTGACGGAACGTCGGCATGCTCGTCGTAATACTCGTCGATAGCGTAGCCGCGTTGTTTCCAGTAGTCGTCGTAGTCCCCATGCGTCAAGATGTCGATCGCCCATCGCTCGTAGGAAGGTAATCGACGCAATACAGTAGCCCCCTCTTTCAACGGCAAGTTCCTCACGATGTCCGGCATGTCGTCCATGAATGCTTTCCTGATCTCCGCCTGCAGACCGGCATCTGCTATCGCCTCCTTGCTGGTCATGGCCATACGGAAGGCATAGACCATGAATCGTTGTTCGAGCGCGCCGTTTTGACGCATCGAGCCGTGGTAGTAGTTTGACGCGCCGACGGCCACGATCATCGTTGAGAGGTGCGACGGGTTCATAGTTGCTAGCGCCGATTGGTCGCTGCCCGCGTAAGAGCCACCCATCGTTCCGACTTGACCATCGCTCCATGGTTGTACGCCAAGCCATTGGACAGTGTCGAAGCCGTCCGGCGCCTCCTTAGCAAACGCATACCACTCCCCTTCTGACGCGAACCTACCGCGAACGTCTTGGATTACGCCGACGTAGCCGCGACGGGCGTAGTACTTCATGTTCGTGACGTTCCGCGGCGCCGTCTTGTCGTAAGGCGTGCGCTCCAAAATGACCGGGAACCGCGCTTCGGCAATCTGATCGCCGTTCGACGGCAAGTAGATATCTGAGGCAAGTCGAACGCCGTCGCGCATCGACACCATCACATTCTTCTTGATCGTTACGTCATACGCGATCGGTGATCCTTCGTATCGAGTATTCACTATGTGTTGCTCCTGAGCTGGACGCTCAACTGTCTACGCACCATCTACCATCGTTCGTTACGCTATACCAAAAACGCGCCTTTTGCCCAACACGTCTATTTGATGCCCGATACTTTCCAGATACTCGCTACAGCGGCTGTTCTAGCCATCGCTGGCTTCATCATCGGGGCAGTTGGTTTCGGATTCGGGCTGACAACCTCACCAACTCTTCTTTTATTCCTAGACCCTCAGACCGTTGTCGTAGTTGTCAACGCGGTAGCAATCATCGCCTTCGCTCTAGTGCTCGTAGAGACCCGTGAGCACGCGAAGTTCCGAGAGCAGACACCGCTGGCTATCGCCGGTGCGATCGGAACCCCAGTCGGCGTATTCGCTTTGAGTCAACTCGACGCCTCCATTCTTCGCATCGCTATCGGGATTCTCGTTCTAGCTTTGACGGCTTTGGTCGTCTTCAAGTCGGAATGGCGAGTCCCATACCCGCAATTCACCGGACCGATCCTGGGTTTCGTCTCGGCCGCAATGACCACCGGCCTCACAATCGGCGGTCCAATACTCGTCCTCTTCTTTCTCGGTTGCGGTATGAAACGGCAAGAACTCCGAGCATCGATGGCTTATTTCTTCACCATCATGTACATCGCCGCCGCCATCGGATACGCCACACAAGGACTCTTCAACACAGACCGATTGATCCTCATCGCTGCTGCCGCACCCGGTGTCGCACTGGCATTTTGGATCGCCACGCGCTTGACGGGCCGGATGAACGAAACCATCTTCCGTCGTGCTGTCGTCACCATCATCACCATCTCAAGCATCGTAGTCGTTGCTCGCGAATTACTCTCATTTCTCGATTGATTAATTTTCAAGAGAAAACACTTTTCTCAACCCAACCGTCCGCTCCGCCTTGTCGTACCAGCCTTGCGGCGCGTAATCGCTCATGTGCATGTAGCACTTCACATTTGCCTCGTTCGAGCCGTCCTCAAAGGTGAAAAGCCTGCTCATGGCGATGTTCTTCTGACCGTGATATCGCGACAAAGCCGCCACGTTGACGAACGTCACGCCCCACTTTTGCTCGATATGGGACCGTCCGCCGTACGTGTCGTCAGGATTGGTATGAGTATGACCACCGATCCAAATATCTATGGCACCGGGGTTTTCTGCCAAATACGACTCGAATGCTCCATCGTCCGGTTTTCCACCGACGAAATACAGGTAGGATGCGCCGATCGGCGCGCCATCTTCAAACCTGCCGTGATAGCCGCCGTCCACGCCCTCCCAAGGACCCGACGCGACTGTGGTCTCTTTCAGCATGTGGTGATGCGCGGAGATGATGATCTTGTCTTGATTGGCCTCGACGTTTTCGACCCACCACTCAAAAGTCTCGCGGGTTACTGCGCCTGCTGGATACCCACCATATTCACCGCGACCCACAGGCGGGCCACCATCGTTGCGGTCGCCCATGACCAGAAAGAGAATGTTTCCGACCTGAAACGAATAGCGTTCCCACGTCCCTTCAACTGGATATGGCCTACGATCCCCGTGGACTCCTGAATACTCGCTGTTCTCGCCCGTGGGATCGATCCACTTGCGAAACCACCACTGCGTCGGCTCATCCGCGCCACTGGCATCGTGGTTCCCAACCAGATCGTAAAAATCTTCGCGTCCATGCTTCGTCGACACCCCGTATTGCCGAACCAACTCCATACCTTCCGCGTCATCCGGCGGCGTCTGAGAACCCGAATAGTCCCCTGCGTTCAGCATGATGTCCCAGTCGAATGGCGGACCACCCTCATCTCCGCCACGCTCCGACTGGAGTATCGCCTCTGCCAAACTCCGACGATTTCCGCGCTCCAGATCAGTCCCTACGTGCGCATCACTCGCCGCCCACAACTTGAAGGTGTTGCTCCCCATATCAATCCTCGTCCAAATCGTCGAAAGCTGGATGCCACCTTAACAGGCCGTGTGCTTCGTGGAGGGCACCTTTGGTAAGTTCCATCACCATGAACGCGTCTCCGAACTCCTTGCTGTCGATCGCCATTCCATGTTGTGATGCCGGTTCAAAACCAAATCGTTGGTAGTACGCGGGATTGCCCAACACCGTAAGGACGTCGGCTCCAAGTTGCCGACACCGTTCGATGGTTGCCAACACGACTTTAGTTCCGTAGCCGCGCCTCTGCTCCGTCGGCGTAACGCTCACTGGTGCCAACGCCCAAGTAACGAAATGCGTCGAACCATCAACCCAAGTCATCGGACTTGCGGACGCGTGTGCGATCAGCCGTTCATCGCAGACAAGCACCATGGACACCGGTAGGGCGCCGGTATTCCGTAGCTGATCTACCAACTCCGCTTCATCGTCATGTCCGAAGGCGGCACGGACCACGCCAGATATAGCTGCAATGTCGGTGTGGCGTTCATCGCGAACTATCAGTTTCATGTGAGGGCAGCGTTGGGTTAGAATCGAGTGTTGGGTCTCAAGCCCACTCTCTCACTGTTCCCGAGTAGCTCAGCGGTAGAGCAGCTGACTGTTAATCAGCGGGTCACAGGTTCGAATCCTGTCTCGGGAGCCACCTTCCGCTTAACACGCACACTCATGACCACTTTGCTACCACGTCGCACCGTGTTTCCCGTGCCGAAGATAGGCGACGTTGACGACGCGACAACCGCACAAAAGGACGGCACCGTCGGCTTATTCAGCACCTAAACCCGCGCGGTAAATCGGTACGGATTTGATAGCTACGCGTTTTGCAGGGTAAATTTCGGATGCGGCTTGTCGCACGGCAAGCAAATCGGGGGTGGGATTGGGTAGATGACATCGTTGCCACTGGGCGGGGATCTCCACAGGCATCAAGAGCGGAACGCGGGATTGATTGCCAGATTAGGACCGCCAAGCGTCAACTGCGATGATTGATGACTACGTGCAACTCGGATGGTTTATCGTCCTCAAACGCAGGTTGATGTCGTACACCCTCAACGTCGTAACCCATGCTGGTTAGCAAATCTGAGACGATGGTCTCGATATGCTCTGCGCGTTGGGGATTGGATTTAGGGCCTGTACCAGTCCGCATCATACGCTCAAGCAATTCGAGAATGATGACTTCGGCGCGCTCGTCGATTATCGGTACGCTGTAGATTGTGCTGTCGTTAGTCATTTAGCGGTCGCAGAGCCCCGATTCGATGATACTCAATCTTTCGTCACGTTCATGCCACCACTCAAAGACCAGTCGAAAATCATCGTTGAGCTGGATGTCAGACTCCCTGCACAACTCATCTATCGAATTCAGAGCGTCACCTAGTTGCTTAAATTCCTTGAGTGGCCGTCTATACCGCGCGACGGAATCGCTATCTACTGCATCCAAGCGCTGTTGCAGGGCAAGGCAGTACAGCACCAAGGGATTATCCGTATCTTTTGCGTGTGCTTCTAATTCGTTAGTCATATTCGATTCCCTTCTCGGTTCATATTCAGCAGATAATTCGTCATGGCGTGTCGTCATCAGATACGCGACGCAAGTTGCGTTTGAGTGCATGACTGATATCACCTTCGTAGACAAACCATATACAGTCTCCACCGTACCCGGCAATATGGTTGTAGTTTGACGGCAATCCGAACTCGGAGATACGCTTTACAATCGCATCAGGCGGAATTACGCTCCAATCCTCATCCCATAATTGTTTCTGATCAACGGGTCCAACTTCGGTTATGTTCTTGTCTTCCCAGTATCTGACGCTCCACTCTATTTCGTGCTTGGTCATCATTAATTCTCCACTGATTTCTGGTTTCAATCGCGTCTATTCACGCGCTACACGCTATTATATAAATCGATTCCATAAAGCGCAATAGACAAATCACGCTATTTCGGGTTCGGATGTCGTCAATCGTTTCCTCAGTCACCACGCTGGCAATCACATACAGTATAGTATCCTATACCTTGAGGAGCATTACTGGAGAGTATATAGGGTACAGCGCGATCTGATTGAGTTCATCTGTTTCGGTGCAATGTTCTTTATAGCAATCTAGTTTTTACTCTGGCGATTCAATGCACCATAGTCGGCATTTGAGTTTGAGCGTCTCCATTTCTTCATCAGTCAACGGTTCCAAGATTTCAGAGCGGTCAACCTCCTCTGACCCGCCTGGTGCATCATGCGGAATGTCATCCCACGTGAATTCTTTGACAACCCCCAGCGAACGAGGAATACCACAACTAAAAGACGTGTCAAATCCAATCTGCATGTACATAGATTCTGATACGCGGTACATCAGATTGACACGCATGGAAAATCCATCCATGTTGAAGATGTTGTAATCGGGCTGCGACCTGTCCTTTATGAACTCCAACCTGTTCCATACAGATGTCAGTTCCAACCGTTTCTCCAGTTCTTTCCTCATGTTCGTGTGTTCCAACGGGCTGTCGGTGCCATCGCCCCCAAGGCATTCGCTCATAAAGACCGCCACCTGATGGTCCACATATCCCTTCATGAACGAACGGCCCGCATCTTGAAATTTACCGCCTGTTATGCCGTAGGTCGGCGCGTCTGTTGAACCCATCCAAATCGCGTTTGCAATGTCCATATTCTCCGCGCTCAACGGCTTGAAATCCGTCAACACGCCACCGCCGTCCTCAACGATGGATGCAAAATACTCGGCACGGTACAGTTCAAGACAGCGGGCGCGTCGCTCGCCCTTCCCCCAACGATTGGCTTCGCAATCAGACTCGGCATAGGTGGACGGAGTCGGCGTGGCAGTAGGCTCTGGAGTCGCAGTAGGCGTAGCGGGCGGTGTCGGAACGGGAGTGCGGAGACCAAGATTGCGCTCATGTTGCTGTTCACGTTCTTTATCCTTGCGAACGACCTTTGCCTGTGCTGTAGCGGTAACTGCGATACGCCATTGCCTTACACTCTCTCTGGGGGTTGGTGTAACTCTGGGAGTTGCTGTAGCCGTAGGTTTAACAGGCGTGGGCGACGGGGCGTAGCGCACTATGGGTTTAGGTGTCGCAGTAGGCGTAGGGATTCGTGTCGGCGTCGCCGTAGGGGAGTCCGAAGTGCAAGCAACGAGAACGCTTGCAATCAGTAGAGGAATTGAGACGAGTGCGAGGACCGTCTGCATTGGGAACCCCCTCTCGGCATCAGGATTGCGGTCATTTGCGACAACGACACTGCCTTCGTTGAACCGATCAAGGGGGCGCAGAATGCGCCGAATCCCTATGCCTTTAGTTCAACTCTGGCACGTTGAATCGTTGTCGCACCCCAACTCTATCGGTTCATCTGAAATCAGTCAACCTGCTTGGTGGAATCGCCGCACTGATCAAACCAGATCCCCGAACACGGCTATCCAAATGCATGGTGGCTCTTTGCTGGTGAAAGCGACACGGTGGCGAACGTGCGCGGGAATTAACACGTGGTCTCCGGCTATCAATCGCAGTTTTTCGCCGTTCTCGTACTGCAATTCCGCCTCACCTTGGATCAAAACTACCCACTCGTCACGATCTTGGTCGTACCGCTTTCCAGTCGGCGTCGAATTCGAGCATTGGATCGACCCGGGTGAAGCGGTCAGACGAGTCTCCAGCATATCGTCGGATCAAGCCAAAACCATCCGTGGTGAATAGCCCGCTCCCAAGTCAGATTTCAGAGGTGATTTAGAGTCACAGGGGTATACTCCCCTAAAGTTTCGTGTGCGGGACTTTCGGAGTTGCCAGCGCAATTGGGCGCTTCACGCCTTGTGGCACGCAGCCAACCTACCGCCGCCTTTGTCTTCAATCGGCGGATGGTCGTTGTTCCGGCAGAAGTCGTCGGCAATCGGACACCGATCATAGAATCTGCACCGCGGGTGCGGATCGACCGGCACCGAAACAGATCCTTTTATATCGACTGGTGCCCTAGTTGCCTCTGGGTCCGGAACGGGAACAGCTGACAGTAGCGCCTTTGTGTACGGGTGCACGGGATTCTGGAGAACCTCTTCGGTATCGCCCATCTCAACTATCTTGCCGAGATACATGACCGCGATTCGGCTGCACATGTACCTCGCAACTGCAAGATCATGGGTGATGTAGAGGTAACTGATGCCCAGTCGATCCGCTAACTCACCCATGAGTTGCATGATGCCTGTCCTGATGGAGATGTCCAGCATCGATGTCGGTTCGTCCGCAACCACGAACGATGGATTCATCACTAGGGCTCTAGCGATCGCGACTCGTTGTCTCTGACCGCCTGACAACTCGTGCGGAAACCTAAACAAGAAGGATGACGGAGGTGTTAGTCCGACCATCGCCAAAGTCTCGGAAACACGTTCCATCCGCTCCGTGTGGTCGCCCATGTTCTGAACCTGCAACGGCTCAGCTACCGTGTCGAAAATTGTCCTCCTGGGATTCATCGACTCATACGGGTCTTGGAAAACCATCTGCGCCTCGCGTCGGAACTCCTTTAGAGGTTTTCCTTTAAGATGTGCGATATCTTCCAACTCGCCGGACTGGTTCTTGAAGAAAACCTGACCGTTGGTCGGTTCCGCCAACCGAACCAGCATCCTGCCGGTCGTCGTCTTGCCACAACCAGATTCTCCGACTAGACCAAGGGTCTCGCCTGCCATCAGATCAAATGAAACACCGTCCACGGCATGGACGAAGTTTCGTGTTCGCTGGAACCATCCCGATGACATAGGAAACCGTTTGGAAAGGTTCACAGCCTTCAAAAGGACTTGTGATGAAGGTTTGGGCGCGGCTTGAGTGTTGTTCATGGTCTCACTCGCCATAGGGATTCCAGCAAACCGCCCAATGATCGCCGCGCTCTACGATGGGCGGTACAGCGGTGCGGCAATCGTCCGTTGCGTACGCACATCGTGGGTGAAACGCGCATCCGCTCGGTGGGTCGAGAAGGTTCGGAGGTTCACCCGGCAACGTGGCAAGGTCATGCTTCTCGCCACGCACGCTTGGAAACGCAGACATAAGCGCCCGGGTGTACGGATGAATCGGTCTCGCATAAACCTCGGCCGTGGGACCGAACTCTACGAGTTTCCCGGCGTACATCACTCCCACAACGTCACATACCTCGGCGATTACTGCCATGTCATGAGATATGTAGATCATGCTCATGTCGAGTGACCGCTGGATGGTCTGCATCTCCCTGAGGATATGGTCCTGAACGATCACGTCCAGCGCCGTGGTCGGTTCGTCGGCGATGATGATGTCTGGCTCACATGCCAAGGCCATTGCGATGATCGCGCGCTGCCTCATGCCCCCGCTGTACTCGTGTGGGTAACGCAGTATGTAACTTGGATCGAGTCTCACCAGATCGAAAAGTTCGCGAACTCGCTCCATCGAGTCGTGTCCTGCCGACGGATAGTGCGCCTCCAACGCCTCTACGATCTGGTCTCCGACTCGATAAACGGGATCAAGGGAGTTCATGGCGGCTTGGAACACCATCGAGATGCGAGTCCATCGGTGGCTCCTCATCTCATCCTCGCTTAGAGGAACAAGGTCAACCCCATTCAATGAGATACTGCCCGAAACAAGCCTAGCGTTGTCCGGTAGCAATTTCAGCAATGTCATTGCGATCGACGATTTTCCACAGCCAGACTCGCCGACAATCCCAAGGGACTGCCCGCGTCTTACTAGAAACGAGACGCCATCAACCGCACGCACCAACCCTGCTTGGGTCACGTAGTGCATCTTCAAATCATCGACGACTAAGACTGGATCTTTGGTCATCGGCTTCTGAGCCTCGGATTTACCACCTCGTCGAGGGAGCGGCCGACGAGGTAGAAAGCGGAACATAGCAGCGTGATGGACAGGCTGGCTGGGAATATCAACCACCAAAACTCAGTGACTTGCAACAGGTACCCTGCCGATTCGGTGGTGTGTATCATCAACCCCCAGCTCATTCGTACGTCGAGTAGGCCGAGGAAGCTCAGTACCGCTTCAGAGAAGATCGCGCTCGTCACGGTGAACATCATGTAGAGGAACGAAAGCGGGAGCAGGTTCGGCACGACATGTACCAAGATTATGTGGAAATGTCCCCCTCCTGCGCTCTTAGCAGCATCTATGTATGGCTTGACAACCACCGAGAGAGCCTGCGATTTTAGTACAACACCAGTCGCCCCAAAACCTGACAGGATGCCGATTATCAATGCCAGTTCCAAATGTTCGACGCCGATGAGCGCGCTTAGAACGATCAGCACGCTGATGGCTGGCATCATGATCATAATGTCAGCGAGCCTCATGAGAAGCGTGTCGACCCATCCTCCGAAATACGCAGCTACTGCGCCCACCGCTGTCCCGATCACGACTGTCACCGTCGCTGCAAGCAGACCAAGGAGGAACTCTGATCTGGCGCTGAACATCAGCTGGCTAAGGATGTCCCTGCCGAGCGGATCAGTGCCCAACGGATGCTTAACACTCGGAGGCGCTGGCTGCTGAGTCGCGTCGAACGCATATCCGACGACTGGATCATATATCCGCGGTTCCCAGACCGTGTTCATCAGGATCGGGTGTGCAACTGCGAGAAGGGCGTATAGGCCGATGATCGCCAATCCGATTAAGCCAATCCGGGTCCTGACGAACAACCCCCAATTTTCGCTAAGCGATCGGGATGCCAGTCTAAGACGCGCTCTCCAGATGGAACTCGGCACTTTGGCTTTGGCATCTGCAGCGGACATCAGTAGCGGATCCTTGGATCGAGATAGGCGTACAGGATGTCTGCGACGAGATGCGCGATTAGCACGAAAACCCCCACGAAAACGAATGCGCCCACAGCCAGCGGCAGGTCTTCCGTCAGAGTCGCCGATACCAACGTCTGTCCCATGCCGGGCCACGAGAAGATCGATTCAGTGATGACCCCGCCATCAACAGCGAACGCGAGGCTAAAGATGAAACTTGTGACCACTGGAAGCAGGGCGTTCCGGGCCACATGCTTATCTCGCACGTCGCGCTCGGGTAACCCTTTCGCGCGCGCTGCCATCACGAAATCCTCGCGCATCGTTTCCAGCATGCTGTTACGAGTCAGTAGCATAGTTCCCGCGAAGCTGATCAGCGTCAGCGTTACGACAGGCAGCACCATGTGCCGCAAGATGTCCCATGCAAAAACTGCTGTGCCGGATGCTATCCAAACCGCGACGACTACTAGAGATGCCAACGCGATGCTTACTATTCGCATGAGCCGCGCGCGGCCCATGCGTCTTTGTGCCGTGACCACGAACACGCCGAACACTACGATTGAGACCACGAATGCCGTCAGGATCATGCGAGTGAACACCGAATTCGCGTCAACGGGTGCATCTCTCCATAAGACTGGGTCTAGGAACTTGCCTATAGGTAACCAACCCGCCTTAAAGGCGAACAGCCATATCATCATCAATCCGAACCAAGGGGTAAACACCGTGTATAGCGTCACCCCGCTGACGGT
This sequence comes from Dehalococcoidia bacterium, assembly GCA_963555965.3. GTDB lineage: Bacteria > Chloroflexota > Dehalococcoidia > Lucifugimonadales > Lucifugimonadaceae > Bin127. The sequence continues at coordinate 2,507,845 of OY821634.1, read as the reverse complement.
AGACGTGTATTCGAACCATCCGCCTCTGCGCCAAGCAACGACCTTTCCAAGGGCGAAACCGAGGTAGAATGACAGTGCCGTCGCGGTCATGAACAGGACCACAGTTCTGGGCAACCTCTCCATGATTACATCGGCGACCGATCTAGGGTAGTGGCTGAAAGATATTCCGAAATTCCCGGTGAACGTGTTCCTAATGTGGACGATGTATTGCTTCCATAATGGTTCGTTCACGCCGAACAGATCCTGGAGCCTCTCTCGCGTTTCCGGAGGAACATCGGGATTCAAAGCGTAGAAATTGCTGACGTCTCCTGGCTGAGCGTTGACGATGAAAAACACCAGCGACAGAAACACGAACAGAGTGGCAAGTATCTGCGCCGACCTCTTCAGCAGGTATTTGGCCATCAGGCAGTTCTATGGATTATGTCGGTGTCTGATCATTCAACCGCAATCACAACGTCCTACTTGATGACTACTTCCTGTTGCATCCCGTTCTGCTGTTCTAATCCGCCGAGCACCGAAGTGTAAGGGAACTCGATTCGCGACGGGCGGTAAGCGTCCAACTTCGGGGTAGTGAACAAAGGCACGTAAGGTAAGTCTTCAGCTAGGAACGCTTGGAGTTGGAACGCCTTGTCCCTCGCTCCTTCAATAGTCGTCTCTGTGAGGAGTCCGAGAGCAAGGTCGTCAAACTGGTTGTTGGCGTATCCGCCCCAGTTGTAACCGCCGCCGATTTCAGGGGAATGTCTGCTGTGGAAGAAGTTCTCAAGGTAATCGGGAAAGATCGACAGTCCCCATCCAAGCATCCACATGTCAAGGTCATCCGCCACCGTGTCGCTGAACAACTCGTCCACGATGACGTTGAATCCTGTCAACTGGGCACGCACCGGTATCCCGATATCTGTTAGCCAGCGTTCAACCCAGATGGCGAACGTAGACCTCATCGGATCGTAGCCCGCACTTGGTGCCAGCAGCGTCATCTCAGGTACCGGCGAACCGTCCGGCATCTTCAAGCCCTTACCCTGCTTCGCTATGAAGGCGCCGTCCTCGCTGACCTCTGGCTCTTCCTCGTACGTGAATCCAGCGCTTTTGAGCAACTCGACGGCTTGGCTTATCCGGTCGCCCCGGCTCATATCCTTTCCGAACTTGGGAACGTCCGAATTGTGCCAGAACTCGTTCCCCTCCGGAACCATCGCGTAAACGGGAATCGCCGCGTCTTGCAGAACAGTCCTTGCAACAAACTCTTTATCAATGACCGTCGCGACCGCTTGCCTGAACTCCGCAATATCCATCGGTGGCTTTCGAACATTGAAGCCCAGATATCTGACACCGTTGTTCGCGTTCGTCGCGATCTGCAGATCCGGAGTGCTCCTAACTCGGTCTAGGAAGCCCTTTTCCAAGCCAAGCGGATTGAAAACGTAGTCGATATCACCATTCGTCAGAGCGAGAATCGCCGCATCCTGGTTGCCGTAAATGCTGAACAACTCCGAATCGACGTGGGGGCCAACTGTGTATTCCAGGACTTTGTCTCCATCAGCATCGCCGAAATAGGTAGCAGAGTGTCCAGTGCGCTCGTTCGACTCTGAGTATGCGCCGTTAGCGTACATGGTGACTACAGTTCCCTGGTTGTAGAAGTTGGGGTCGGTGTTGTTCTCCAAGAAAGCCCCTGGCTCCCACTTGCTGAATGTGAAGCCACCCAGGGTCGGTTCACCGTCTGGAATATGAGCGAACAGTGCTTCTTGCTGCTGGTTGATCTCGCCCGCTTTTTTGACCTCCTCAATGATGGGCGCCCAGTAGTGCTCGGCTAGTACGGGCATGAAACCAAGTCCGAACTGCCATACGCTCAATCCGGGTGTCTGAGGGTTGCCTTCGGCATCGGTAGTTTTGAAGAACACCTTCAATGTGTGGCTGTCGAGCGCTTCCACTCTGTCGAGGAAAGCGCTGTCAACCGCTGCCGCCCAGTTCGAAGACAGTTGCAAATCGAACACTGTGTTGACCGTGAAAACGAAATCTCCAGCATCCAGTTCATGGCCATCGCTCCACTTGACACCGGTCTTCATCTGCACCTCGGCGGTCCAGAACTCACCATCTCCGACGGTCTCCTTCGTCAAATCAGTAGGAAAGTCGGCCGCCAATCCCGGCACCCAGTCGAACCGTTGATCTGAGTATCCGTACAACGAACCCGAATGGCCATCTAGGACGTACTGGGTCCATACGGAACCGGCAGGACCTCCGTAGTAGTTCCAATAGTTCCTAGAAATTGGCTCCTCGAAAATCCCCATTTGGTAAATCGGCGGTCCAGCGGCCGGCTCTGGTTCCTGAGTGGGCTCGACAACCTTTTCCACCTCGACAATCTTCTCAACCACCTTCTCCACTTCGACCTCTTTTATGACTTCCTTCTCGACGGGTACTTCCTTGATGACCTCCTTTTCCACCTCTACCTCTTTAATGACCTCGACTGGTACCTCTTTGATGATGGTGACGGGTTCCGGTTCGTCTTGGCACGCAACAAGCAAGACAGTCGCAGAGACTGCGAACGCTAGGATCGAAAGTCGCGCTGGTAGTGATAGTTTCATGGTTGAACTTCCTTACTTCTCTAGACAGTTTACAAGTGATAGTAGGTGCTCGCGCCCTGTGTCGAGTTTGCTCAAATCTTCAAACCAAGTCGCCGAAGACTGCTATCCAGATGCAGGGAGGTTTTTCGCTCGTGAAATCGACGCGGTGGCGACGGTGCGCGGGGATCAAGAGATGGTCGCCAACGTTTAGCCGTATCTTCTCACCGTTCTCATACTCCAGCACTGCTGAACCTTGAATCAGTAACACCCACTCATCAGAATCTTGGTCGTACCATTCATCCGTTTCCGTCGTCTGACCACTTGAGACGATGCGTTCGATTCGGACACCTTCAGCGGAAATCAGATCAGTAAACACCTCATCATTAGGCAATGGTTCCGGTAGATCGAAAATGTTGACAATCATCACTCATACAGATGCGTTTTAGGGTATTAGTACCGGTTTAGATCACTTTTCCGATCCGGAATCCCACGAACACGGCAGCGAGAGCTGCGGCGTTGCTGATAAGTAGGTTCGAGACGAACAAAGCCCAGCTACCTCCACGCAAAAACATCGCCTCGTCGAAGGCGAATGTCGAGAATGTGGTGAACGAACCCAAGAACCCAGTCAACACTAGCAACCTCATGTTCTCCGATATCCAGTCTCGGTCTTCGGCGTAAGCCCAAACCAGACCGAAAAGCAGCGAACCGAGCACGTTGACTGTGAGAATGGCGAGTGGGAACGTCGTCGGAGCATATCGCTGATAGATGACAACTGTGCCGTAACGGGCCAAGGCCCCTGCGGCGCCGCCAATCGCAACGCTGAACAGCTTCTCCATGTGCTAAACCTTACTCTAGGGGCTTCTCCGCTTGCGAGGAAAATGTCCGGAGGACAAAGGGGCTTTGAGTCATGATCAAACCCTAAATCCCCGCAGATAAGAGTTGTGCAAAAGAACCCGGAGGGAATGGACTATGGCAGGAACGATGATCACTTTTCCCAGCAATGGCAGCGAAACTAATGGCTATCTCTCGTTGCCGCCGTCTGGCTCAGGGCCTGGTCTGCTCGTGATTCAAGAGTGGTGGGGGCTGGTACAGCACATCAAGAATATGGCGGAGCGATACGCCGCGAGGGGTTTTGTCACGCTCGCGCCTGATCTTTACGAGGGCGAAGCGGCAACTGAACCGGAGCATGCGATGACGCTCATGCATGAGCTTGAGATTCCGCGCGCTTCCAAGGTCCTAATCGGCGCCGCAGAATACTTGAGAACTCACGATGCGAACTCAAGTGGGAAAGTCGGCTGCCTCGGTTACTGCATGGGTGGCGGGATGACGCTCCTTCTAGCTTCCAAGGGGGCCATCGAAGCAGGTGCGCCGTTCTACGGAGTCCTGCCCAGTGGTCTACCTGATCCGGATTCGATTCAATGCCCTATTCAAGGACATTTCGCCGAACACGACGACGCTACTGATGCCGTTCCCGGATTGCGGGACGGGCTGACCGCCTGTGGTGTCGAAAACGAGTTCTTCATCTACGACGGCACGGAACACGCCTTCTGCAACGACGATCGTCCGGAGGTTTACGACGAAGCGGCGGCGACAACATCGATGGATCGGACAACTGAATTCATGATGAAGCACTTGTCGTGACTATCGGACCATCTGACGCGCAGGAACAGTTCAACCGCCAAGCCGCGAGGTACGCAGTTAGCGTCCCGCATTCGCGCGGCGACAGTCTGCGAATTCTTACTGAATGGGCGTCCCTCGGCCATTACGAATTAGGGCTCGATATCGCAACTGGCCCCGGGTTCACTGCTTTCGCCATCGCCGAATTCTGTGACACAATCATCGTCTCGGACATCGCCGATGGGATGCTTGACCAAGCACGAGGGATCGCTGCCGAACGCGGACTGCGCAATGTGCGGTTTGAGGCTATCGACGCGCACGATATCCCGTACCCGGACGCGTCTTTAGATCTCGTAACCTGTCGTACTGCGCCTCATCACTTCCGCGACATCGGCAAGTTCTTGTCGGAAGTCTATCGAGTTCTCAAACCGACGGGCGTTTTCCTGCTTTGCGACACCACGACTTCTGAGGATGCCCAACTTGCTGAGTGGCACCAGCGAGTCGAAGCGATCCGCGATCCGTCTCATGTCGCGGCACCGGCTCCGTCAGAATGGCGGACGCTAATCGCGGATGCGGGATTGGCGATCACTCATTCGACTCCAACGCAGGTAGAGATGACGTTTTGGGACTGGGTGAAGCGTTCCGGCACCCCCGACAACATCAGCGATTCACTTCATCAAGAGTTCGCCACAGCATCTTGTGAGATCAAGCAAGAGTACGGGATCACCAACCTTCCTAAAAACGATTTCGCCTTCCACTGGCCCGTGTTCACCTGTCGTGCCCTGAAACTCTAGTAGGCTGCCAAATCCGCGCCCTATATCTAGAGTTCGTGTAAGGCAACCGCTGAAACTCAGATTTATACTTTGGGGCAGTTGATGTTACCAGTCAAGATTCCGCAATCCGAACCGATGCCCACTGCGTATGGATTGTTGGTCGATACCGCCAAAATTACCGTGTCAATATCCATTGATGCAACGATTTGAGGAGCAACTCCGTGGAGACACAGCCCATAATCGAAGCCTATGGGGTTACCAAAATCTATCGCACCCGCGACGTTGAAGTGCGAGCGTTGGATGGCGTTGACATCACCGTTGACAAGGGCGAGATGGTTTCGGTTATGGGTCCCAGCGGTTCGGGCAAGACAACCCTCTTGAACTGTTTATCAGGTCTTGACACCATCGAAGATGGCGAGGTCAAGGTCGCAGGCAACGTCATCGCTGAGATGTCTGACAACGACTTGAGCGAGTACCGTGCCCGCATGATGGGTTTCATTTTCCAGTCTTACAACTTGCTTCCAGTTCTGACGGCTCAAGAAAACGTCGAACTGCCACTCGTATTGACGGGCGTGAAACAGTCCGCAGCGTCCCAAAAGGCGATGGAAAAACTCGACTTGGTCGGACTTGCGGATCGCGCTGACCACACTCCATCGGAGCTATCTGGAGGTCAGCAGCAACGAGTCACCATTGCCCGCGCCCTTGCGAACGATCCGGCACTGGTATGGGCCGACGAACCGACTGGCAACCTCGACTCATCCAACGAAGACGAAATCATGGAACTTCTGCGTCAGCTTAACTTGGAACAGGGTCAGACTTTTGTCATCGTCACTCACTCACAGCATGTCGGGCTACTTACGGATCGCACCATCCGCATGTTTGACGGCAAGATAACTGACTATGGTCATGAGGATGCTATCCGCCAATCCGAAGTCTCTTCCGATTCTTCAGTCGAAACAAACGGGTAAGGTGACAACAGAGTTTCGGCCACATGAAATGCTCTAAAGGCGAATAATGCAGACCCTGTTTGGACTCCAAATGCAGTATCTCGCCGTCGGACTAACCGCGGCGTTGCTCATACTGATCCTCGCCATCGCCATCATCGCGGTCCGCAACCGATTCCTAATCAAGCTCGCGCTCCGAAACATCCCGCGCCGACGCACTCAGAGTGTCCTCATCATCGTGGGTTTAATGCTCTCATCCACGATCGTTGCAGCATCTCTCGCAATCGGTGACACCATCACAGCGAGTATCCGCAACGCGGTATTGGATGGCATCGGTGATATCGACATCACTGTCTCCAAACCCATAGATGCATTGGGAGAGTTTGGCGACCCGACAATCTCCATCGAGGAGATTGAGGAAGTCGCAAACATCCTATACGCAGATGAACGCGTAGATGGCATTATGCCCATCAACACTCAAAACGCGCCAGTGCTGAACCAGCGGACACGCTTGACTGAGGCACGGGCAACTGTGCGCGGATTCAACGTAGACGGCGCAGTCGGCAACTTCAGACCCGAGTCTCAAGGCGGACCCGGACCCGATTCTCTACTCTCGCCCTTCGAGTTGAAACCCACTGTAGATGGCAAAACTATCGATTTCGCCTCTTTGGCAGACGATGAGGTCCTAATAAACGAACGTCTCGGCAGGACGTTGGACGCCCAAGCAGGCGACATGCTGACCATCGTCACACCCGAAGGTCGGTTCGACTTCACTCTCCGAGCCGTGATGCAGATCGGTGGAATGGCGGCAAACGATCAAAGGGTGCTGATGCCGCTTTCTACACTTGACCGGATTTACGACAATGAGCCCGGTACTGCCACCAGAATCGATGTCTCAATCAATCTTGACCGATACGACTTGGACACTGTATCTGAAGCGATCGTCGACGATCTTGCTCTGAAGTTCACCGATGCTAACGTCGCAACTTTACTGCATGAGGGGATGAAGCCTTACCAGGAAGAGATCACGTCAGAGATACGCAAATACATTGAAGAGAACAGCGGAACCCCGCAACTCAGCGCCGAGAATGAAGAAGATCTTAACGAGTTCATCACAGAGATCGAACGCGACGAACCCACGGACAGATTCCGAGTCCTACTATCCGGCGCTGCACTCGTAGGGTCGCTGTTTTCAATCCTCAGCAGCGCCGAGACCGAAGGTGTATCCGAAGCGTTGCCTCAGCTCGCGTTCGGCATCGCACAACTCCAAAGATTGTCCGTATCTGCATTCAAGTCGGTTCTCACTGAGATCGCAGAGCAAGTAGGCGACATATTCGTTACCTTCTTCACTTTCTTCGGGTCGTTCTCTGTGATCGTCGGCCTCCTCCTCATATTTCTGATCTTCGTCCTCCTAGCATCGGAACGGCAACAGGAGATGGGCATCGCAAGAGCTGTCGGAACTAAACGCGGACATCTCATTGAGATGTTCACCTTTGAAGGACTTGCCTATGCTATCGGCGCAGCAGCCGTAGGAACTGCGGTGGGAGTCGTCGTTAGCCGCGGACTCGTCATCCTCATGGCAAACGCATTCGGCACCACGGAAGACGATAGCTTCTCAATCGACTTCACCGTAACCGTCTACTCCATACTCGTAGCGTTCTCCGTCGGCCTCATACTCACCCTGCTGACCGTCATATTCTCCGCGTACCGCGTCAGCAAACTAAACATCGTTGTCGCCATCCGAAACCTGCCCGAGGAGTTCGTCGCATCCACAACCAAACCCATCTTTCGGCGTATCTTGGACTTCATCTTCTGGATATTCGGTCCCATCTACGCCATCCTCGGACTCATACAAGCAATCCGCAAGCATGAGGATGTTGGTGTAGCCATTCTCAAACTGGTATTCACCCTGCTAGTAATCGGATGGGTAATCGGTCTACTAGGCGCCTTGTTCCGAATCTTCTCGCCCTACTTCAAACAGGGCTGGCCCTTCGCCATCATCGGCATCGCTCTCACCGCACTGGGATTCCTCAACGACTCGGCTTGGCAGTCATACATCGGCGCAAGTGTCGCCATATATGGAATCGCAATGCTCGCACTGGCAATCATGGTCAGAGTCGGCGTACGAGAGGCGATAGCTTCGAGGATTGCCTACACCCTGGCTGGCATCCTCATTCTGGTCATGTGGGCATTGCCGCAACGTTACACGAAATCCGTTACCGAAAACTTGGACGCCAATGTTGAGATGTTCATATTCTCAGGATTCTTCATGGTCGCATCATCGGTTTGGATCATCATGTACAACTCCGATTTGATCGTCCGCGCTCTCCAAGCAACGCTCGGACGTTTCACCGCTGTGCGTCCGATCATGAAACCTGCCGTCGCATACGCGGTAGCCAACCGATTCCGCACCGGATTGACGGTCTCCATGTTCGCGCTCGTGATCTTCGTCCTCATGTCGTTTTCCATCCTCAACCAGAGTTTCAACGCCCTATTGCAGAATCCCGAAAACGTGACTGGCGGCTTCGATGTTCGCGCCGAAATCAACCCTGATCTTCCAATCGACGACATCAAAGCAGCAATTGAAGCATCACCTGATCTCAACATCAACGACTTCACATTCATTGCCGGTCAGTCTTATATCACCGCCGCTGCAAGACAAGTAGACGGAAAAGAGCCGCTATTCCTAGAACTCAAAATCCGCGGCACAGAACCCAGCTACTTCCGAGAAACCCAACTCAAAATCGCCGCGTCTGATCCGGAATACCTCCCAGATGGTATCGATCTGTCTGACCAAGACGCACGCGCCCGAGCTGTATGGAACGCGCTTGCGGAAAATCCAAATCTCGTCGCGATCTCTGAAGAACACGCCGTCGAATTCGAAACATTCGGTCCGAACCCGACCGAGGGACTGATGAAACTTGAAGACCTCGACTACGGAGAAGAGGGATATTCCTTTGATGCAAAAGAGATCGAAATCGTCAGCGGCGTTGACACCGATCCGTCAGAAAGCGTAAAGCGCACCGTCATTGCCGTCATCGACAGTAATGCTGAGAGCATCGAGGGTGATACCGGCGAAGGTCCACCAGCTGGTTTCCAAGGCATTTATACCGATCACCAAATCTTCGACGAACTAAACGACGAACCTGTCCCGTTCTCCATCTACCGCATAAACGTCGCTGAAGGTGTAGATCCAGACCGCATCGCATCGACAATGCAGACCGTATTCTTCGACAACAGCATGATTGCCGTTGACACCAACGAAGAGCTACGACAAGTTGTCGCTCAAAACGAGCAATTCAGTCTGCTGTTCCAAGGATTCATGGGACTCGGATTAGTAGTCGGAGTAGCCGCGCTCGGAGTATTGTCTTTAAGAGCTGTCAACGAACGTAGGATGCAGATCGCTATCATGCGCGCGATCGGATACCGTGCCCGGATGATCCGGATTCAGTTCATCATGGAATCGATCTTCATCACGGTTATCGGCACTGGACTAGGCATGGGACTCGGCGCGCTGATCTCTTGGTCGTTCCTAGATGACATTTCTGGTACCAACCAAGGCTTGACGTTCGATATCCCGTGGTTATCCATCATCGTCGTCGTGGTGATCACCGTCATCGCGGCCCTCATCACGACCTATGTTCCGGCACGTCAAGCATCTAAGGTCTACCCCGCGGAAGCGTTGCGGTACGAATAGGTTGACTGGCGGTTAGGCGGGTTCGATTAGGATTTCGCCGCCGTGAGGGGCATTAGCCAGTTCCACCGGATCTTCGTCGATCATGCCGCACACATTGACCGCGCTTGCTGGGCGGATCTCATCGCCACGGCTGGCAGGAGTAGGACCCCAGAACATGCACAACGCGTTTCCTGGCGGCCAGTACGCTATCGCACCTTTGTCGACTACTTCTGCGGCGGTTTCGTCGTTCGAGACAATCACCGGTATAGGGAAGTAGATTTCGTCGCCCCAGGTTTGGACGCGGCCGGTTATTGGGAGCGCATCTACGATTAGTCGCGCGGTTGGGGAGTCGTTGAGGGTTGCGATTAGGGAGACATCGCCAGCGGTGATGCGTATTTGCGTCATGACGATTGGCGAGCCTTCCACTCTTGGTAGATGCGTTCGGTTTCTTCGTTGAAGGGGTAGAAGTGCTTGGGTGATATTCGCTCGCGCTGCGTGTACTCGATGACTGCCTGCTCAACTTCGTCGTGGTGTTCGCATTCGTCGACAATTTCGGCGGCTAGCTGTGACGGGAGTACGACTATGCCGTCATCGTCGCCGAGAATGATGTCGCCGGGCCAGACGAGGACTCCGCCGCATTGGATCGGTTCATTGACTTGATATGGCAAGATGTTGGGTTCGCCAACGGTGGGTGTGCCGCCGCCTGCGAATACAGGATAGCCGTAGCGGATGACTTTGTGACCATCGCGGACTCCGCCGTCGGTTACAAGTCCCTCGGCGTCTTGGGTGAGAATACGTGAAAAGACGACATCACCGCCTGTTGAGGTCTTGCCGAGTCCCATGGCATCTGCGACAAGGACATCGCCTTTTCGCAGAGTTTCGAGGGCTTGCCATCTCGGAGTTTCGTTGAATCCTTCGCCATGTTGGCCAGTAGCGATGATGGATGCGAGATCGGGCCGCGAGGGGAGATATTGGAGGGTGACGGCACGGCCCGTTAGTCGGCGACCTTTTGCGAGGCTTTCGACTCCGAGCATGTAGACCTTGTCGTAACCGCGTCGGAGGAGTTGTCCGAGGACAGTTGCATTTGAGATGTTGCGATATCGTTCCAACAGGTCGTCGGAGACGGTCGCTAACGGGCTGGCCATTGTGAGTGGATCCTTCGGACTAGGGTTTAGGGTAGCGTGAATCGTTTTGGAAGTATATCCGACTAGAATCGTGTTAGTGTTGCCCATCACTGATCGAGTGTCCATATCTGCCCGTGCTCAACCATCTGAAGGAAATCATCAATTGGTTCAATCTGCGTCTCGTCAGATTGGAGCCTCGAGTGCGTGCGGCAGTCGTGTTCTTCGGGGTGATGATCGTTTTGTATCCATTCGTCTACCAAGTGTACGGGGCTTTGTGGTCGGTTTTATGGTCGGCGTGGCTTGGAGCGTTCGTGATGTATTTCGCATTCAGAGCGGGCTACTTCTCGAAACGCGTGTCTTTGGTACTGCCGGGTCAACGCAGACCATATCCAGAGAAGATTCGTAAGATCCAAGGCGGCGTTCGTTTCAAGAATTGGGACGAGGTTTCGTACCTGACCCCTGACGAATCTGAAGGACTTCTTTCGAGGGACGACCGGGTGATCGGTTTAGAGATCGATGGCGACGCGATCGCGTATCCTCTTTCAGCGATGGCTCTACGGGAAGTGGCAAACGAGGAGTTTGAGGATTTGCCGGTTTCGGTTACTTGGTCTCCGATCACGTATGCGGCGAGGGTGTATGTGAGTATCGGACCGGATGGAAAGGCGTTCACGTTGGCACCTACGGATCAAATGGTCTTGAACAGTCCGTTGCTCGAGTCGGAGAATGGTAGCTTTTATCTGCAATTCACGGGTGAGGCGATCATGGGTCCTGATGCTGGACATCAGTTGGGTGTTTTGCCTTGTTTGAATACGACATGGGGTGCGTGGTCTCATGCGTGGCCGGATACGGAGATGTTGTCGCCTCAGGAGACGCCGGATTCTGACATTTTCGAGAGCTACTATGCATCGACGCGGGCTGGCTTGTTTACCCAGTCTTCCGGAGACAAGAGATTGCCTGACAAGGACGTTGTGCTAGGTGTTTGGGATTCTGGCGATGCATCCGAGTTGAAGTCGTTTTCGGCGCACATGATGCAGCAGGAACCGTTGCTGAATACGAATGTGGGCAACACGCCGGTGCTGGTGCTGAATGAACGTTCATCTGCTTCGTACGTTGCTTTTGAACGCGTGGTTGATGGTCGCGAATTGAGGTTTTTGGGAGAGACGAAGAATTCGTTTCGCCCTAACAGAGTGGTGGAGCGAAGTCAGCGTGAAGAGCTTGATGATGAGGCTTCGCCACATTCGGTGTACGAGCCTTGGCTTTTGCGTGATGATGAGACTGGTAGTCTTTGGCATGCGATCAAGGGGCGGTGTGTAGAGGGGCAGCTTGAGGGTGCGCAGCTGAGGGTGCTTGATGGTCGGCTTGCGTTTTGGTTCGCTTGGTCGAAGTTTCACGGGGATACAGAGGTGGTGGTTTGATGAGCGTAAATTTGCAGTTGCCCAGCGGGCGAGATGTTCTGGATTAGATGTTTAATCCGGCATCATTGACGGCGATTGTTCTTGCTGGTGGTCGGTCGCAACGTCTGGGGCTGACTCTTCCAAAGCCGTTGATCGGGTTGGGTGGGAAGTTGCTTCTCGCCCGGGTGGCAGACACGTTGAAGTCTTTGTGCAAGGAACAGATATTGGTTGTGCGGCGTAGTCAAGAGGATGATGTGCCGGATTTGGGGATTGCGTTGGGGATGCATGTTGTGACAGATGTTGAGGGTGCGGATGGTCCATTGTCGGCGATTTCTGCGGGTTTGGATTCGGCGACGACTCAGTTGGCATTTGTGGTTGGTGCGGACTATCCGTTTTTGTCTCGCGCTTTGATCATCGAGATGACTCGGGTTTCGCAACTGGGTGTTGGTGACGGGTGTTCGGCGGTGTTTGTGCGACATGCTAATCGGTTGAATCCGCTTCATGCGGTTTATCCGGTTGAGGTGTGGCGGGTGTTGACTGGGGCTGCGCTTAATCAGGGTTTGCGCTCGCCCACTGAGTTGATGAATCGGGTGTTGGAGGAGGATATCCATCCGATTCAGGTTATGACTGAGGATGAGGTTGAACGGATAGATCCTCGGTTGTTGAGTCTGTTCGATGTTGATACTCTGGATGATCTTGGGGTTGCAAAGCGGATCATCGACACACGGAATTACCATCGGGTTCGTCCTGATTTGAAACGCGGAGGGATTTAGCAAGCAATGAGTAGGATAGTGATGATTCGACATGGTGAGACGCAGTGGAATGCGGATCGTCGGTCGCAGGGTTGGATGGATCCGCCGTTGAATGGTTTGGGTAAGCATCAGGCGGCTCTGGTGGGTGAGCGTGTTCGGGCGCGTTACGAGTTTGAGTGTGTGATTTCGAGCGACTTGACAAGGTGCACGATGACGGCTGATGCGTTGGGTTTGGAGTATTCGACTGAACCGTTGCTGCGGGAGATCAATACTGGTGCGTTTGGCGGGTTGTTGATTGCAGATATCAGGGGACGGTTTCCAGATGTTGTCGATCATTGGAGTCGCGGGTATGGCCGGGCTCCAGATGGCGAGTCGTGGCTTGATTTGGCGGCTCGTGCTGGTGCATTCATTGCGGAGTCGGGGATTTTGGAGGTTGAGGGGGATGTATGTTTGGTTTCGCATGGTGGGACGATTCGAGCGTTGCTTTCGGTGTTTCTGGGTTTGCACATCAATGCTGTGAGGGATTTCGCGCAGAGCAACACGGGGATCACGATTGTGTCGCGGGAGGTGGTCGGTGATGATCCGAGTTTTGGTTTGGAATTGTTGAATGATGTGGGGCATTTAAGGGGAGGTGTAGTCTGAACCGCAGATTACGCTGATTGTGGAGATGGGCTGTGATGCCCCTCCCTTTTGCCTGCCGTATCGGGGTACGGGGCAGGCCCCGGACATTTCTCCCGCGGAGCGGGGGAAACCTAGAATAGGGATTAAGGTTGGCTGAACTGACATTCGAAGAGATCAAGAAGCTGTACGGTGAACAGGCGGCGATTGATGCGGGGGTCGCTGCTGATCCTGACACATTCGAGTTGGACGACGAGTGGTTCGAACGGGCGTGACCGGCAAGGGAAGTCGATCCCGGATTGTTTGAAGAATCGTCTGCCTGATTCAGGTGCTGGATTAATCGGCCTGGTGGCATGGGTGCGACCATGGGGTGGTTGGGGTTAAGATTGTTCGTGTTCGTTGTTTAAGCATTGAAAGGACAGTCGAGATGGGTATCAATCGTCGTGGTGAGCAGGCGGTGAGTTCGCCGTGTTCGGATGTTGAGATTCGGGTGATGTCGGATGGCTCGACGGGTTCTGAGATGATGACGGTGTTGGAGGTTTTATTGCAGCCGGGCGGATCGACACCGTATCAGGCGAATGTTTCGCATGAGGAGTCTTGGTTCATCTATTCGGGTGATGTGGTGTTTACGGAAGGTGATAAGCGTTACCCGTTGACTTCTGGGGATTGTGTTTTGGTGTCGCAGGGTGTTGGGATGTCGGTGAAGAATGTGGGCAGTGATGCGGCTCGGGTCGTGACGATGTCGCCTGATCCATCGGTGGTGCGTGAGGAGATGGAGTTGCCTGATGTTTCGGACGATTCGCCGGGTGGGAATGTGTTGATTCGTGCGGAGTATGAGGCGTTCGAGTTTGCACCGGGGGTGATGCGTGTGGATATGGTTGATGATTCGCGTGGTGCGAGGAGTTCGTATTTTTCGGAGTTGAGTTTTTCGCCTGGGGCGCACACTCCGAACCATTACCATCCGGCACATGAGGAGACGATGTTTTGCATTGAGGGTGAGATGACGGCGGTGTATGGGGCTGAGGAGGGTTTGCCGTTGCCGGCGGGAGATGTGTTTTTATGTGAGCCGACGATCCGTCATGCGACGAATAATCCGTCGAGCCGTCCGAGCAAGTTGCTGGCGATTCATCCGGTGTTGAATCCACCGCCTCGGGTAATGTGCGACTGAGGAGCCTGTGTGTTTAGTTCGCTCTCAACACCCTTAAACTGCCAAGAATCAGGGTTGGACCAATAACGAATAACAGTAGCGCAATCACTGTATTTGAGGTGGGATGTCGGTTGTTGAACAGTAAATCAAGGTTATCCTCTGATTCAGGTAGGTTTGATACCACAGCGAAGGCCGTATTTTGGTTGACCATGAACTCGCGAACACGAGCGCAGATTTTATACACGCCATCTTCTTCAATCGGTGTGCTGTCGAAAACCTGGGTATCCGAAGAGGAATCGAATAGGGCAACCGAGTAGCCGAAGATTGGCGAGTCGATGGGCGACCACGGCGTGATGCATATCCGAATCGGAACTATGAATATATACGAGGCTGCCTCTCTGTCAAAGCGTGTCCGGCGCGATTCGGTTTTGGAGACTACCTCGAAAACGTCGGATGAAATTTCGAAGCCGTCTGGTACTTTAATGCCGTGTTTCGCTTCATCCCACGAGCGTCGATGAACAGCAACGAGCATTCGATCTCCCCAGAACATTGATTGCGCTTCGGCATGCATTTCGAAGCTTGGGAGTTCGGTATCATTTTTGAGGATGGTGGTGCGACCGTGGGCAATCGATCCCGTGAACGGGTCGAAGCTCCGGTATCTGACCAAAGTGTCTGTCAGTTTTACCCTCAGTGTGGCTGGTAGGCTATCGTCATTGCGGTTGAAAGCTCTTACACGCATGCGGTAATTGATTTCTGGCTTCAGGCCGTATATCCACGTGGATTCTTCACTTGGGGGAAGGAACAATCGAAAAGGTGGCGATTCTGGGTGCCAATCGACAGCGTATGCGAGAATCTCGGAGCCACCATCCCATCGAGGATTGTCCCAGTAAACAACGATCCCATGACCGCCCTGCTCCACGTCAAATTCCTCTGGAGGGTCAGGATCAGTGTCACGCTTGTTGCGGTATGGAATGGGCGTTGCTACTGAGGAAATAGTTGGTGTAGCAGTGGGCGTCGGTGTAGACGTCGGGGTTGGTGTAGGTCCGGGTGTAACAGTGGGTGTCGGTGTGGGAGTTGGCGTTGGTGTAGGCGGGTCTCCATCGGTTGTTACCGACTCGCTGAATGGAACACCGTTGTCCAAACCGTTTTTCGCATACAGTGACACATCGTAGCTGGTTCCCGAAAGTAGCTCATCGATAAGATATTCACGCGCTTCTTTATCCAGATTGACGTTCTTGAACTTAGTCTCCCCAGTAATGTGCCACGTCAGCTCGTATCCATCGACCGGCCAATGACTAATTCCTGTATTGACAGTCTGTTTCCAACGCAGTGTGATGCTCGTCTCGGTAGTCTCGATCGGTTTTTCGACCATTGGCTTTCTAGGCACGTTCAATAGCACTGTGGTACTTCCAACATATCGTTCTTCACCGTCGTAGATTGCGGCCACACGGATCTCGTAATCCACGCCGGCATCAATGTCAGAGATCGTGTATTCATCGGCGGTACCTGGTAACGTGACTGTCGTTTCTTCGGTGCCGAGGGTCGCGTTTTTCCAACCGAACTTGTAGCTGTCCGGTTCAGGGACGTTTGTCTGATCGAACATCCAACTTATGGTGAGATCTTTTTCGACCAATTTTTCAAACATGACCTTTAGGGTCGCAGGGATTTGTGTCGGTGTTGGAGTAGGAGTAGGAGAAGGCGTATGAGTCGGTGTTGGCGTGGGAGTCGGGGTGAAGGTGGGTGTAGGTGTTGGCGTGTTTGTCGCAGTCGGTGTCGGTGAAGGGGTGTGAGTTGGCGTAGGGGTAGGCGTGTTCGTCGCAGTCGGCGTAGGGGTAGGCGTATGCGTCGGAGTGTGAGTCGGGGTAGGCGGGTCTCCATCGGTTGTTACCGACTCGCTGAATGCAACACCGTTGCCCAAACCGTTTTTCGCGTACAGTGACACATCGTAGCTGGTTCCCGAAAGTAGCTCATCGATAAGATATTCACGCGCTGCCTTATCCAGATTGACGTTCTTGAACTTAGTCTCTCCAGTAATGTGCCACGTCAGCTCGTATCCATCGACCGGCCAATGACTAATTCCTGTATTGACAGTCTGTTTCCAACGCAGTGTGATGCTCGTCTCGGTTTTCTCGATCGGTTTTTGGACCATTGGCTTTCTGGGCACGTTCAATATCAATGCGGTCCGCCCAACGTATCGTTCTTCACCGTCGTAGATTGCGACGACGCGGATCTCGTATCTCATATCTACCAAGATGTCAGAGATCGTGTATTCATCGGCGGTACCTGGTAACGTGACTGTCGTTTCTTCGGTGCCGAGGGTCGCGTTTTTCCAACCGAACTTGTAGCTGTCCGGTTCAGGGACGTTTGTCTGATCGAACATCCAACTTACGGTGAGATCTTCTTCGACCAATTTTTCAAACATGACCTTTAGGGTCACGGGTATTGGTGTCGGAGTTGGACTTGGCGTTGCGGTAGCGGTGGCAGTGGGGGTGAAGGTCGCTGTGGGCGTGTGTGTCGGTGTAGATGTGGGCGTATTAGTAGCAGTGGGTGTCGGAGTATGAGTCGGGGTAGGGGTAGATGTCGGAGTGTCGGTCGCGGTCGGCGTCGGTGAAGGCGTGGGCGTCGGGGTGGGAGTCGGGGTGAAGGTGGGTGTTGGCGTTGGCGTTGGCGTGTCGGTCGCGGTCGGCGTCGGTGAAGGCGTATGCGTCGGGGTGGGAGTCGGGGTGAAGGTGGGTGTTGGCGTTGGCGTTGGCGTTGGCGTGTCGGTCGCGGTCGACGTCGGTGAAGGCGTATGCGTCGGGGTGGAAGTCGGGGTGGAAGTCGGGGTGAAGGTGGGTGTTGGCGTTGGCGTGTCGGTCGCGGTCGGCGTCGGTGAAGGCGTATGCGTCGGGGTGGGAGTCGGGGTGAAGGTGGGTGTGGGCGTTGGCGTGTCGGTCGCGGTCGGCGTCGGTGAAGGCGTGGGCGTCGGGGTGGGAGTCGGGGTGAAGGTGGGTGTTGGCGTCGGCGTGTCGGTCGCTGTCGGCGTCGGTGAAGGCGTGGGCGTCGGGGTGGGAGTCGGAGTGGATGTGGGCGGAACACAAGGATTCATCGCTGGTATTTGGAATTTCAGTCCTGCTGATGGAGACACGGGTACGATGGCGTTGTCGTCTGCGAAGCGTGCGTCAGCGGTAACGGTGTGTTGTTGCGCTTGGCATGTCTGAGCTATCGTTTGAGTCGCCTTAAAGGTTTCGTAGGAATTATCGAAGGATGCGACGTGACAAGTGGCGACGTTCGCGCTAGCAGTGCAATCGTCGGGAAGTTCGCTGAACGATACCCCGCTGTCGAAGGTGATGTCGATGCCGGGATCGGTTTCGAAGCGCCGTCGTTCGATGGTAACTGACCAAGACGCGGAGGAAGTTGTGGTGTTGTATGACGGTTCCTTGAGAGTGATGCTCGGGCATACGAGTTCTCGGTGTCGAATTCGGAGTCGATGTTTAGATACCGTGATGGTTTGTCCGTCAATTGATGCGCCGACGGTGACGCGCACATTATTTTTGTTGCAGATGTGTTCGAGGGATGTGGAGAGAGTGATTTCGATTTCGTCGTTAGCGGGGACATCACATTCCCATCCGGTGCTTAGCGCGGTGCATTCGTCGGTGGATTCGGTGATTGTTGTGCCGATGCTGGATACGGCGGTGATCAAGAAGGTTGCCTGGGCACTGCTCTTGTTGGAGAGTTTGAGATACCAATTTCCGATGTGGGTGTCGGGGACTCTCTCTGCCTTGACAACGTCGACTTTGAAATTGGAAGTATCGTCCGCCGATGCGCTAGTATCGGGGTCGCTTGATCTCTCGAATTGGGGTGTTGCAGCGGCTGTTAATTCACGGTTGTTGGTGCTGGAATGATCCGCGGCGATGGAGAGAGTATCTTTGGGTTCAAGGATGGAGAGGTAGGTTGCGGATGTCAACGCGACGAGAATGGATGCGACAAACGAGAGGAGGGATAAGGGATAGACAGATTGCCAGAGATGCGTTCTCAAGTGTTTCCATCGACGGCAATCGCCCAGTTCCGACTAAGCGGATGTCGCTGGGCGATCAACATAAGGCGTGAAGTTGTTCAGTGCTGTAAGTTTATGCTCACGCCAACCCAAATGTAAACGGCACTGATTAGATCGACAGATACCGTATGATTTTGATGCGCCGAATCTTCGACAGGCAGTCTGGTTAAGAGGTTTTGCGAGGACGTCCGCGTCCACGTCCTCCGGCGGCTTTTGCGCCGTACCATGAGGAGTATTCGAAGGAGTTTCGGAACTGTCGTTTGGTCCCGCATTTTCGGCATACGCCAGTGGATTCTGGTCCGTTGGGGGATTCAATTCTCCAGTGGCAGTTGGAGCCTTCGATTTGGCATGGAGTGAGTTCGACGGTTTCTTCTTCTTGTGAGTTGTCTTCGACCTTCGCCTTGGCGTTTTTTCGTGGAGTTGCTTTCTTGGTGGTCATGTCGGTGAGTACCTGGGTTTTGGAAGGTGTGTTGGGTGATGCCTAGCGATAGGTTGTCGCCGTCTGTGATCGGATGGTGCGGGTCGGCGATGATTCGTAGGTGCCGGATGAATCGGCGCTTCTGCGCGTCTATCGGTGTGACGGGATCGCTTTGGTAGGATTCTATCCCACGTTGAGAAATGTCGTTCAAAGCGTTCGGGCGCCGGTGGGACATTTGTTCCGTCCGGCTCACCCTCTCCCATTGAGGAAGAGAGGGGATACTCGCCGTCCAATTTTCCGTCTCCTTCACCCTCTCTCGTCGCGGGATAGGGATACGCACGCGCTGTCGCCGGGTAGCAGGGTCTGCCCCCTTTTCCCGTACCGGGGTACGGGACAGGCCTTGGACATTCCCCCGCCTAGTGGAGGAAATTAAGAGATGCGGCGGCCGAGGATTCGATTAGGCGAGTTCGACGGCAGCGCCGGCGGCTTCGAGTTTTTCTTTTGCTTCGTCGGCGGCTTCTTTGCCGATTTGTTCGAGAACGACGACCGGAGCGGATTCGACGAGGTCTTTGGCTTCTTTAAGTCCGAGTGGTGTTACTTCTCGGACGGCCTTGATGACGTTGATCTTCTTTGCGCCGATGTCGGTGATTTTGACATCGAATTCGGTCTGCTCTTCCTCGACGGCGGCTTCAGCAACTGCGACAGCGCCAGGTGCCATAGCGACGGGCATCGGAGCGGCAGAGACACCGAACTCTTCCTCGATCGCCTTTACGATGTCGGCGAGGTCAAGAACGGACATTGACTTGATTTCGTCGATGAATTGTTCTTTTGTCAGGGTCATTTATCTCCTCCTCTGGAGTTTTATTAGCTGGTGATTTTGGTTTGGACAAGTAGTGGAGTTCATACGTCGGGGCACCCCCTGCATGGTCACTCCGTTTCCACGCGTCCCCCTCGCTACACGAAGGGGAGGGATTTGATTGGTTATGCTTCTTCGGCTGTGCGGCGTTGTTCGGCGATTTGTTCGAGGGTACTGGCGAGGTTCTGGACGGGTGCGTTTAGGACTCGGGCGAAGGAGTTCAACGGTCCGTTTAGCGCGGATGCGAGCATTCCGATGAGCTGGTCACGTGACGGGAGGTCGGCGATCTGCTCAACGCGGTTGGCGTCGATCATCTCGCTATCCATGATTCCGCCGAGGATCTGGACTTCGAGGCTCTGGTCCTTGATGGACGTGGTCAGTGCTTTGACCATGGCGGCGATGTCGTCATCGGCGACGATGTATGCGGTCGGGCCGTCGATGATCTTGTCAATGTCGCGGATGCCGATCTGGTCGGCGGCGATCTTGACGAGGTTGTTCTTGGCGATGAAGATTCTGCCGCCGCCGTTGGTGATGTCGCGACGTAGGTCGTTCATCTGAGCGGCGTTTACGTTGGAGTATCGCGCGGTGACGATCAGGGGTTTGTCCTGGATACTGTCAAGTATGCTCGCGAGGATTTCTTCGTTGCGTTTTGATGGCATGTTGGTGTCTCGTTGTCTGTGGAATCAAAAAGCCTCGGGCTGACTGCTTAGGTAACGGTGGGATGCAGTTCGCGACGAGGCGGTTTGGGGATGTCGACTACGGCGGTGCGGTGTTTATGCTGTAGTTCGTATCAGCCTCGGCGGGCGACGTTTGGTGTCATTGGTCCTCGGGGCATTTAGCTGTTGAGGAGCACCCGCTGTCTGCAGCCAGCGATTGGTTGTTTCAGGTTTATTTCTGTTGTCGATGTCCTTCTTGAATAATTTTCGGCTTTCGCCAAGTTCGATTCTAATTTAATCGGAGACGGTCAGGCCTTCCAAACTGGGGAGGTTGACCTTGAAGCTTGGGCCCATGGCGGAGCACAGGGATGCGGTCTTGACGAATTGTCCTTTTACGCCTTCGGGTTTGGCTCGGGTGATGGTTTCGTATACGGCGGCGAGGTTGTTGAGTAGTTGTTGGTCGGTGAATGAGCGCTTGCCGATACGGGCGTGGAGGTTTGCGTGTCGATCCATGCGGATCTCTAGTCGCCCTTGTCGTGCGCTGTTGATGGCGGATTCTATGTTGTTTGGCAGTACGACGGTGTTGTTGCGCGGGTTTGGCATTAACCCGCGAGGACCTAGTATCCTGCCTAGCCGTCCGACTTTGGGCATCTGGTCAGGTGTTGCGAGTGAGACTTCCCAATCGGTCCACCCGCCTTGTATTCGTGCGAGCATCTCGTCGTCAACTACGTAGTCTGCGCCGGCTTCGGTAGCGATGCGTGCGGCATCACCTTCGGCGAACACGAGAACTCGTACGATGTCGCCCAAAGAGTGAGGTAGAGATACGACCTCGCGCAGCTGTTGGTCGGCGTGTCTGGGATCGGCGAGGGTTGCGAGATGAACCTCGATGCTCTCGTCGAACTTTGCGGTTGCGGACTCGCGCGTGAGCTTTACGGCTTCGTTTGCGTCGAGCAGGTCAGTTGGCAGGTTTGCAACTGTTTGTCGGTATCTTTTACTGTGTTTCTGCCTTGGCATATCTTGTGGTTCTTATGGTTTGGCTTTTGGGTTTGAAGCGTGTTTATTCGGCTACGACGATGCCCATGCTACGTGCGGTGCCTTCTATGACTTTCATTGCGGCTTCGATGTCATTGGCATTCAACTCTTCGATTTTGGTTTCGGCGATCTGTTGCAGTTGGGCGCGCGAGACGCTGCCCGCGACGACGGTGCCGGGGGTTTGGGATCCGGCTTCGATGGCTGCCGCCTGCTTCAAGAGTGCGGATGCTGGCGGTGATTTGACGACGAAGGTGAAGGATCGGTCGGCGTAGACATCGATTGCGGCACGGACAATCATACCTCGCTGTGAAGAGGATCGTTCGTTGAACTCTTTGATGAAGAGTGGTATGTTGATGCCGTGCTGACCGAGCGCGGGACCGACTGGCGGGGCGGGTGTTGCTTCGCCCGCGGCGAGTTGTAGGTTTACCTTTGCGACTACTTTCCTTGCCACTTCGATCTACTTCCGGGTTTTTTGGTGGTGTTTGGTCAGACAGAACTGTCTAACGGATCGCTTATGCCTTTTCAACAGACAGGAAGGGTAGTTCGACGGGTGTATCTTGTCCGAAGAATGAGACTGTGACTCTCAGAGTACCGCGTTGCCCAATGACTTCGTCGACGGTTCCGCTGAACTCTGAGAATGGTCCGTCTTTGATGACGACGACATCTCCGCGGTCGAATCCGAAATTGACCTGCGGGCTGTCGCTGGAAGGTCCTTGGATCATGTGCTGAGCTTCTTCGTCGGTGAGAGGTGTGGGCTTTGCCCTGCCTTCGACTCCTTCTTCGACGGAGATGAAGTTGGTGACGCCGGGGGTGTTTCGGACTACGTACCAGCTGTCGTCGTTCATAACCATCTGGACGAGTAGATAGCCGGGGTACATCGTCTTCTCGACATCCTTCGTCTCGCCATCGGTCATTTGTACGACGGTTTGCTTAGGTACTACGGCATCGAAGATTTGATCTTCGAAATCCATAGAAATGATACGCTGCTTTAGATTTTGGCAGGTTCGATCCTCGCGTCCGGAGTAGGTGTGTACGACGTACCATCGGGCGGTGTTGGGTATCGAACGAGTTGTTGAAGGTGCGGTAGTCACGGTTTAGGTTCCTGCCAGCATTGAGAATATTCGGGCGAACATCCAATCGAAAGCGCCTAGGAAGACACCCATGGCTGCTGCAAGAGCGATGACTAGCATGGTCAATCGAGTGGCTTCTTGGCGCGTTGGCCAAGTGACTTTGCGTAGTTCTCCGAAGACGTCTCCAAAGAATCCGAAAATCGAAAATCGCCTTGACGGCGCCAATCGAACATCAGGTCTGGCTCGGTTCTGTGCCATTTTGGATCGTATCCCGACTCAGTGTTTAGCGGCGGCGTTCTCGAAATTCCTTGTGAGAGCGGCACGGCGGGCAGTATTTCTTGAGAGTGATTCGGTCAGGCGAGTTGCGTCTGTTTTTCTCTGTATGATACGTGTGCGATCCGCACTCGCAGGTGAGTTCGACAAGTGTTCTGACTGCGTTTTTCCTTGCCATTTCAACTCCTCCTTGACGGATGTCAGTATCCAGATGGATTGGTGATTCGATTTAGCAGGCGGATCGCCTGTGGTCTATGCGGCCGTTACCGCGAACGCCGCAGGCGATCACCATTGGTCGTGGTTACGAGGTTACCTCGGTGAAGACGCCGGAGCCAACGGTTCGTCCGCCCTCTCGGATGGCGAAGCGTAGGTTCTCTTCAAGGGCTACCGGGTAGATGAGCTCGATCTCCATCTCGGTGTTGTCGCCGGGCATGACCATCTCGATGCCGTCCGGCAGCTTGATCTCGCCAGTAACGTCGGTGGTCCGGATGTAGAACTGTGGTTTGTATCCGGAGAAGAACGGAGTTCGACGTCCGCCTTCTTCGGCGGTTAAGACGTAGACCTGAGCCTTGCCCTTAGTGTACGGCGTGATGGTACCGGGCTTTGCGAGGACTGCGCCGCGGGATACTTCTTCGCGGTCGACGCCTCTTAGCAGACAACCGACGGCATCGCCGGTGATGCCTTCGGTGAGTGTCTTTTGGAACATCTCGACGCCGGTAACGACGGTGGATTGGGTCTTTCCGAATCCGACGATCTCTACGGGTTCGCCGGTCTCGACCTTGCCACGCTCGATTCTGCCGGTGACTACTGTTCCGCGTCCCTTGATGCCGAAGACATCTTCGATAGGCATGATGAATGGCTGGTCTACGGGGCGCTCTGGGATCGGGATGTAGTCATCGACTGCTTCCATGAGCTCGTAGATTTGCTGGACCCATCGGTTACTGTTGTCTTCGGCGTTCTCGAGGGCCTCAAGGGCGCTGACCTGGATGACTGGGATATCGTCGCCCGGGAAGTCGTATGACTCGAGCAGTTCGCGGACTTCGAGTTCGACGAGTTCGAGAAGTTCTTCGTCGTCCATCATGTCGCACTTGTTGAGTGCGACGACGAGTGCCGGTACGTTCACCTGACGTGCGAGCAGGATGTGTTCGCGCGTCTGCGGCATTGGCCCGTCGGCGGCGGATACAACGAGGATCGCGCCGTCCATCTGGGCGGCACCTGTGATCATGTTTTTGATGTAGTCCGCGTGTCCCGGGCAGTCGACGTGAGCGTAGTGCCGGTTGGAGGTCTCGTATTCGGTGTGTGTTGTCGCGATCGTGACACCGCGTTCGCGCTCTTCGGGCGCGTTGTCGATGTCTTCAAAGTTCTTGGCTGTAACGTTCAACTCGGAGTTGTTAGCCAAAACCTGCGTGATCGCCGCTGTAAGGGTCGTCTTCCCGTGGTCAACGTGCCCGATCGTGCCGACGTTAACGTGCGGCTTTGTCCTGTCAAAGACTTGCTTCGCCATTTTCCTCTTTGCCTGCCCTTTCCTAAAGGGTCCTAACCTATGACAATTCGTGCCGTTTTACCGGCTTTGCAGGTAGGTCTCGACGGTGGTTCCCGCGTTTGTGGAGCCCACACCGAGACTTGAACTCGGGACCTCATTCTTACCAAGAATGTGCTCTACCACTGAGCTATGTGGGCTCGGTACTCCTTGGTTCGAATTGTTCCTTAGTTCCCTGTTTGGTGCAGGGAGTAGGATTCGAACCTACGAAGCACAAGGCGGCAGATTTACAGTCTGCTGGGTTTGACCGCTCCCCAATCCCTGCACAAACTTTCATCTTATCACATTTGCGATTTCCAATATGTCAAGTTACGAGATTCGTAAACGCTGTTACACAACGAAAAAATCTTTTCGCGACGGTTCACTGGAGCCCCAGGGGGGATTCGAACCCGCCAACCTGCCAATTACAAATCGGCTGCGCTGCCATTGCGCCACTGGGGCATGAACTTGAACGAGGTCGGAGGCGACCTCTTTTTCGATCTTAAATCGGTTGACACGTCGGTTCAATGCGAACAAGCCTGAACCGATACATCGTTTATCTATGTAAGGTATGCGCTGTGGTTGAGACCGAAGCTACGGTAGAAGTCGCGTAGTTCGCGGTAAGACTTGATTTCGTATACGTTGGCGTTATGGTCCAAGGTTCGCAGTGCCTGCTCGACTCTCTGCTGGGACTTCTTGCTACTAAAAGCATTAAACCAGATCACTGAATCAGGTGCGATCGCGTTCATCAGGCTTTCGTAGTTATCGCCGCAGATGCGTTTGCGATGCAACACGTTTGAAATTGTTCGTTTGACGATGCGAGTGGTGACGCTCGATGTTGATAGGTTGAGCCAGATCACGGTGTCAGCTAACGGTAAGATGTGAGGTCGGATCTTGCTGTAGTTTCCGTCGATGATCCAACCGTCAGGCGACTCTGCGATTCGCTCTTTGACGATCTGGAGCATCTCGTCGCTATCTCTTTCGACCCAGTTCGGTAACCAAAAGATTGCGTCGAGTTCAATAACGTTCAGCCCTGTGAGGTCGCCGAGAGCGCGGCTGAGAGAGGTCTTGCCGCCGCGGCCGTAGATGCATATTCGGTGCCCCAGTTGGACTTTGCCGGACAGGCTCTCGAATGCTTGTCGATTTTTCGAAACTTGTATAGGGCTAATCGTCACGGTTGCGTTATTGGTTCGGCAAAAGCTCAGATGCTACCTGCTTTGCTATGTCCATCACCTTACGCAAGGGGACACTGTATTGGAAGGCAATCCGAGCGCAATCGTCGTATTCAGGCGCTATCTGGGTTACCGCGCCGTCGATCTTCCGAAGTTTCACTTGAACCGGTCCATATTCGGTATCGACGCTAACCAGTTCACGGTCGGCAATCAGCCGTTCAAGTTGTCTGACGCGGATTCCGAGAGTTGAAGTTTGCTTGAAGTATTCTGCAGTTACCCGGGTCATGTCACGTTGATTTGCTATCGCCGATAGGATCACCGCAGGACGAGATTTCTTCATCTGGATCGGTGCTGACCATACATCCAATGCTCCGACTCTGAACAGAGCCGAGACAGCGTGTCCTAACTCCTCCCCCGTCATGTCATCAATGTTGGCTTCAATCAGAAACACGTCATGTTGCATCGCCAATCCGACGCGTTTGGCAACAGCGCGGAGAGACGATTCTTCGATTGACTTCCCGAGCCAAATACCAACCACATTGGGTGGCGTGTCGGTATCTTTGGTGCCTGCGCCGTATCCGACTGTTTCGACCGATATGTTTGCAGGTTTGAAGTTCGCCAGTGTTGCCACGATTGCTGCACCGGTCGGGGTGATCGATTCACCTACCGGTTGGTTGTACCCTGAGACGCGAAGTGGTATGGCGGTGTTCTTGATGATCGTCATCGTGGCTGGTGCTATCGACGCGTTCTTGCCGTGGCTACTCGACGACATCCCGGTAGATGCCGGAAAGGATGACGCGTGCAGAACGTCGATGCCAAGTAGTCGCATCCCGATAACGGACCCAGCGATATCGATCAGCGTATCGATGGTACCAAGTTCGTGAAGATGTGATTTGCCTGCTGGTGTGCCATGAGCTTGTGCTTCAGCATTGCGCAGGCATTTGAAGACGGTGCGGATTTTGGCTGTATCGGTTTCGGGCAGGCGGGTGGAATCTATATAATCCTCAAATTCACGCCACCCAACTCGGTGATCGGCCTCGTCTTCCAAGATCACATTTACGTGTGTTGATGAGATAGCGCCGCGAGTTGTCTTTGTTACATCAAGGCGAAACGAACCGGGGACAATTTTGGTCAACTCCTGATTCAGTTCCTCGTGATCGAGCCCTGCGTCGAGCATAGCTGCTATCAGCATGTCGCCGCTAACACCGCCGATGATGTCTAGGTATGCGATTGCAGTCATTGATAGGTCCGATGTTTCGACGGTCAGCAAGCTGGCTTATCGTCGCTGATTCGGTATTACCTATTGGATTTTAGTGCTTCATTTAGGTTGCCCGACCTCAGTCCCTTGGGGTCAATCTCGATGCGGCGGTACCCGGCTGCGATGATCCCGGACTCGGCTTTTGATCGCATGTTTGATTCTTTATAGATCGGCAACATGTCCAGAGGCAGTTCGATTCGGGCTGTTTCGCCGTAGTGTCGTACTCTGCATTCGATGAATCCTAGATTGCGGAGGTGTTTTTCAGCTTTTGAAATCATCCTTAGCGCGTCGATCGTGACATGGTTGCCGTAAGGGATTCGGGAAGATAGGCAAGGCTGCGCTGGTTTATCCCAATTAGGCAATCCAGCGTGTAGGGCGAGGGCACGAACCTCATCCTTACCGATGTCGGCTTCCAAGAGTGGGGACCGCACTGAGAAATTTTTTGCCGCCTTCATGCCGGGTCGATAGTCGCCTAGGTCGTCTCGGTTTGCGCCATTTACGATCACGTTGTATCCCTCCGTGGTCGCCAGTTGCTCGAGACAGTTGTACAACTCGGTCTTGCAGAAAAAGCAACGCGTTCCGTCGTTTCGCAGATACCGTTCGTCTTGCATTTCGGCGGTGTCGATGGTCCTGAAGTTCCAACCTCTCGCGGCGGCAAGACATCGTGCATCTTCTAACTCGTACTCCGCCAGGCTTTCAGAAACCGCGGTCACGATTAGCGCGTTGCTAGCACCGAGGAGTTCGTGGGCGAGGTGACTTACAAGGGCAGAGTCGACACCGCCCGAGTAGGCGACGATTGCCGATTCAAAGGATTCGATCGTTTCCCGAATAATCCTAATCTTGTCTGCTAGCGTCTTTTGGGTCATAGGTCAGGAAGTTTGCGGGATACAAAAGAGGGATTCGCGGTCTGCGAATCCCTCTTAATTTCCTCGGCTTTTAGCCTAAGTTTCACCCCGTCGATACGGCGAGAGATTCGTCGTCAACCTTTGTGAAGGATGCAGTCTCTTCGAGAATGGCTCGATGCTCTTCGTCGCAACTGATGACGATCGATTGCTCTTCACCTTTGGTGGCATCGATGAGGACGATGTCGCCTTCGCAAATCTCTTTGGTGAGGTACATCTCGGAGATCACGTCTTCAACTTCGTCTTGGATCTTTCGACGCAATGGGCGTGCTCCCATCTTGGGATCGAAACCGACATCAGCAAGGTACTCCTTGGCGACGTTCGAGACCCTAAGTTCCATCTCGTGTTCCAAGGCTCGTTCTCGCACCTCTTCCATCATCAGGTCGACGATGTTGAGAACGTCTTGGCGGGTCAACGCGTGGAATACGACTACACCATCAATGCGGTTTATGAATTCAGGTTTGAACCCGTTGCGCGGGTTTTTCAGTTCCTCGAGAACACGATCTTTCATGCGAAGGTAGTCGTCTTCGGAAGTTCCGTCGCCAGATTCTCCAGTGCCAAAACCGATCTTGTTGCCGGTGGCGATCAAGTTGGACCCCAAGTTCGACGTCATCACGATTATGGTGTTCTTGAAATCGACTTTTCGTCCCTGTCCATCTGTGAGGACACCATCTTCAAATACTTGAAGCAAGGCGTTGAACACATCTGGGTGTGCTTTTTCGATTTCGTCGAGGAGAATGACGCTGTACGGATGTTTTCGCACTTCCTCGGTCAACTGACCACCGTCGCCGTATCCGACGTAGCCGGGCGGTGAACCGATGAGTCTGGACACGGTGTGCTTTTCCATGTACTCGGACATGTCGAGGCGGATCATCAGTCGCTCATCGCCGAATAGGTATTCTGCGAGTTGTTTGACGAGATGTGTCTTACCTACGCCGGTCGGTCCGAGGAATAAGAAAGCTCCAATAGGTCTTTTGGGGTCTTTGAATCCTGCGCGGGCGCGCCGAACCGCTTTAGATACGATCTCGATCGGTTCGCGCTGTCCAAGGACGCGTTTCTGCAACTCGGTTTCCATGTTGCGTAGGCGTTCAACCTCGACAACATCGAGTCGTGTAACTGGGATGCTTGTCCACATTGAAACGACCTCGGTGACGTCGTCTGCGGATACTTCGGTTTTTATCTTGTCCTTGTGTGCATGTTCAAAGCGTTTCTCAACGCGGGCTATCAACGCCTTTTGGTTGGTTTCGCGTTCGAATAACTCAGAAGCGGCATCGTAATCTTGGCGGGTCACTGCCTCGTTTTTCTCACGCAGTATGTCGTTCAAGACGCGTATCGCGTCGCGAACTTCCGGCGGGGGCATAGTGTTTTTCACACGAACGCGTGATACTGCCTCGTCGACGAGGTCAATGGCTTTATCAGGCAGATGTCGATCGACGATGTATCGATCTGCGAGTTGAGCTGCGATCTCGATTGCTTCATCGGCGATAGTCAATTGGTGGTGGTCTTCGTATTGCTTTTTAACGCCGTGCAGAATCTTTACGGTCTCTTCGACATCCGGCGGCTCAACTTTGACCGGGCGGAACCGACGTTCGAGAGCGGCATCGCGTTCGATGTGTTTGCGATAGTCGTCGTGTGTTGTTGCACCGACAACTTGTAATTCACCTCTAACCAAGGCAGGTTTTAGGATGTTGGCGGCATCGACAGCACCTTCAGCGGCACCGGCACCGACAAGGGTGTGAATCTCTTCGATGAACAAGATACATTCGCGGTTAGCTTTCAACTCGGCGATTATCTTAGTCATCCGCTCTTCAAACTCTCCGCGGTACTTTGTGCCTGCGATGAGTGAGCCCATGTCCAACGCCATTACACGGCGCCCCTTAAGCATGTCAGGTACAGCGCCATCGACGATTATGGTTGCGAGTTTTTCGACGATTGCGGTCTTACCGACTCCAGGGTCTCCAACGAGTACGGGATTGTTCTTGGTTCTGCGACTCAAGATCTGGATAACACGCTCGAGTTCGGTATCGCGACCGATGACTGGGTCCAGTTTGCCGTCGGAAGCAAGCTCGGTGAGATCGACACCCATGCTGTCGAGCATCGGCGTGCGCTTTGATTTATCACCGGCAGCTCCTTTGCGTCGTGAACGTTTCGAGCCCGTTTCGAGTTTCTGCGTTTCGTCGCGCACTCGATCAAGCGTTATTTGGTTGGAATTGAGCAACTCGGCGGCGGTTCCTTCTCCGTCGCGCAAAAGGCCGATGAGGAGATGCTCGGTGCCGACTCGGTTGAGTTCAGTCAAGCGCGCCTCATCGACGGCGAGTCGAATAGCTTTCTTTGCTCTGGGTCCGAGGCTCGGAGGCCGATCGCCCGGGGTTGCTTCGCGGTTGATGGAAAATTCAAGTGCGGTGCGCATCTCGCGCACGTCTACCTTTAGGTTGGTAAAGACCTGTGCGACGACACCCTCTTTTTCGCCGAGCAAAGCAAGCAGAAGATGCTCAGCGGTTATGTACCGCTGATTAAACCGCTTTGCTTCCTCCTGTGCGGTCTCGAACACCCGCCTTGCGGGCGCCGAGAACATGTTGAAGCCACGTTCACTGCTGTCGGGCATTGTGCTCAACGCTCCCTTCAGTCAGGTTGCCACGGACGCCCTACGCGCCCGCAAATATCAATCGTCGAAAAGGTCTTCGAATCCACCATCGGCGAGGTCAGTCCCTGCATCACCAGAAGATGATGCCGCGTCGCCTTGGGCTGCATTGGAGTCTTCTGCCTGTTTAAGGCTCAGCCCAAGTCGTCGTCGTTCTGGTTCGATTCGTATCACACGGAAGTTCCTTACGTCACCCTCTTTTACCACTTCCGCGGGGCTCTTGATGTGTCGGTTGGTAAGTTCGGAGATGTGAACGAGACCTTCGATACCTTCTCCGACTCTAGCAAATGCGCCGAAATGCGCCAATTTGGTCACCTTGCCTTCAACAACTTGACCTACGCTCAACTGGTTCTCGATGTTTTCCCAAGGTTCCGGCATCAATCGCTTCATACTGAGGGCGATCTTCAAGGATTCGCGATCGACTTTCAAGACCAAAACATCAAGGTCTTGACCGAGTTTCACGACGTCGTCTGGTCGATTTACAGACGACCAAGACATCTCAGAGATGTGAACGAGTCCGTCGGCACCACCAAGATCGATGAAAGCGCCGAAACTGGATATCCCAGCGACGCGTCCGCGTCGGATATCGCCTTCTTCCAATTCTTGGACCAAGCGCATCTTCTGCATATGGTTGATTGCTTCTAGAGCGGCGCGCTCTGAAAATATGGCTCGATTACGTCTTCGGTTGAGTTCCAAGATTTTACAGTCGATCTCCATGCCGATGAATCCGGGCTTAGGAGGTGCGCCATCGCTGACGTATAGGTCGCGCGCAGGTCCGACGAGTTGTGAGAGCGGTACGAATCCTTGTACTCCCTTGACTTGGATAACTGCGCCTCCACGGTTGGAGCCGATGATCCGTCCTTTAACGGTCTCTTCTGCTTCACGCGCTTTTTCGAGATCTCGCCATCCGTGCTCGCCTCGTGCACGGTCAATTGACAGTAGTGGATAGCCTTCTGGGCCTTCTGGACGCGAGACGTAAAGAATGACCTCGTCGCCTACCTCAGGTAGAGCGTCTTCGCCCTCTTCATCAGTGAGTAATCGAGTTTCCCGAATAGGGACCCATCCTTCGGATTTCTGTTGGATGTCGACTAGGAGGCCGTCGCGAGCCGCGTCCAGCACGATTCCATCAATGATGTCACCGCGTCGCAATCCTTCTTTAGGCAAGTATTGGAATACAAGATCGAGTTCTTCCGACTCGCCACTTGATTCTTCGCCATTCGAGGTTGCTGCCTCGCCCTGACCTGTTTGCAGATCTTCGGCTTGCTCCGGTTGTTCCGTCTCGCTGGTAATAACGGCGACGTTTCCTGTGTTCGTCGCCAACTCGGTCTCTGTGGTCAATTAGAAATCCTTGAGGGTGTATGTGCTCAGTCCCGCTGGACTGTAGGCACTAATTATAAGCACCTTTGGTTTCCGTCTTGTTTCGGAAACGGCATGGTAGTTAGGAATCTGATACCTGTTACCGATGGTTGTGTAAACCGATTTTAACTATGCGTCGCTCTCATTGCCCGCTTCAGAACAACGTATCAGAAGGTAAATTCGAGGAATCTAAGTTCGATGGTTGCGGTATTCTTGATTCCAGAACTTACTCACTCGAAGCTTGACTGGCGCTGCTGTGCGGAATATGCCAGATGGCGCCTGGAGAAACTTGACAATGGATCTTGGAATCAAAGGTAAGCGAGCACTCATCACCGGCGGTAGCAGAGGACTCGGACGGCAATCTGCGCTAGCTTTAGCAAACGAGGGCGTCGATGTGGCGATATGCGCTCGCGGCAAAGAGACTCTGGATGCGACGGTAGGCGAGATTTCCGATATCGGAGTTAATGCAGTCGGTTACGCGCTCGATATGGGCGATGCCGACGCTCCGGCTCAGGTAGTTGAGCAGATGAAGTCTGATCTAGGAGAGCCCGACATCGTTGTCAACAACGTGGGAGGGAGCATGGGCACAAGCGATGTGGTTAATTCTTCGGTTGAGGATTTCGGGATGGTGATCGATTTGAATCTCTGGTCGGCGATCCGATTGATAAAGGCGACGTTGCCCGGAATGCAGGAACGGGGTTGGGGGCGGATCATCAACATCTCGAGCATCTATGGTCGCGAAGCCGGCGGAACAGCACCCTATATGGTGGCGAAAGCAGGGATGATCGCTCTATCTAAACATGCTGCGTTGTCTAGCGCGCCGACCGGGGTCACGGTCAACTCGGTCGCTCCGGGATCGATATTGTTTCCGGGTGGAACTTGGGAACGCTTCCAAGAGATCAATTCTCAGGAAGTTGTCGAAGAGTTCGTGGCTCGCAACCTGCCGATGGGCAAGTTTGGCTGGCCGGAACCGATCGGCGCGACGGTTGCATTCTTAGCGTCCAAACATGCGGATCTCATCACTGGCGCGTGCATCAACGTAGACGGCGGGCAATCCCACAACCTCTTCTAAGCGGCAACATTCATCCGCTGAGATTTCAAGAAATGAACGACGACCTAGTAATCGCTGGCAAATCCTTTAGTTCCCGGTTGATGACAGGAACCGGCAAACATCGATCGGCACAGGAGCTGCTCGATTCGGTAGTCGCGTCTGGGACTGAGATAATCACGGTCGCCATTGGTCGGTTGAACCTTGATGATCCGAATGAAGAGACGTTGCTAGATGTCTTGGATTGGGACAAGTATCAGATTCTGCCGAACACGGCTGGTGCCCGCACTGCTGAACAAGCGGTTGGCATCGCACGACTGGCACGCGAAGTCACTGGGTCGGACTGGGTGAAGTTGGAGGTGATACCTGAGCCTGCGCATCTGCTTCCCGATCCGGTAGGTTCATATGAAGCGGCAAAGATGTTGCTGGCCGAAGGATTCACGGTTCTGCCTTACATCCACGCAGACCCAGTCTTGGCTAAGAAACTTGAGGATTTGGGTTGTGCGACAGTCATGCCGCTCGGGTCGCCGATTGGCTCAGGGCGCGGCGTACACACTGCCGAGGAGATCGCTATCATCATCGAACAGTCGAGTGTTCCGGTAGTTGTGGACGCTGGCTTGGGCGTTCCTTCTGATGCCTCAAAGGTGATCGAAATGGGGGCAGATGCCGTTCTGGTAAACACTGCCATTGCGCAGGCTGAGAATCCTGCCCTGATGGGTGAGGCATTCAAACTCGGTGTCGAAGCCGGTCGCAAAGCGTATCTTGCGGGGCGAATACCCGTCTCGGAAGCATCTCCCAGCAGTCCACAGGAGTCGCTGGCAGTTACCGCCTGAGGCAGGACCGGTGGAACGCCATGTTAGAGACGGCGCGCCGCGTCTTCCAAACCCTACACTCTGTTTAGTCACCGATCTTGGCGTGGTTGGCGGTGATGTGGGGCGACTAACCGAACGAGTTTTCATTGCAGTGGAAAACGGTGTCAACATGGTCCAAATTCGCGCGCCGGATTTAGGCGACGATGAGTTTGGCCGATTGGTTGAGGAGGTAGTTCAGATGGTCGCGGGACTTGCCCTGACAATCGTAAATCCGTCGTCACGTTGCTTATTACCGCATCCCGATATTGATGGAGTTCAACTACCGGAGAATGCGCGCGCTTCGATCAAAGAGGCGCGCCGGGTTTATGGAGTCAGTGCGTTGGTCGGGCGTTCTGTGCACAGTTTGGACGGTGCTCGAAAGGCTAGTTCAGGCGGTGCAGATTTCGTGGTCTTCGGTACGGTGTTTCCATCGGCAACTCACCCGGGTGGCAACGTTCAGGGTGTCAACAATCTCAAGCGATCCGCAAAAGAACCCGGTATGCCGGTCATCGGCATCGGTGGCATAAGTGTTGAGAACGCAGGTGATGTGATGGCCGCTGGAGCACGAGGGATAGCAGTGGTGAGATCGATACTTGGAGCATCGGAGCCTGCGACTGCGACACGGGAATTGATTGATGCGATGCTGGACGCGAGCGCGGATCAGGATTGATCAAGCGCTACCGCGGCCTCAACGGCTTCGGTCATATCTATGGGACGGGACTGCATCCCAGCAGCGATCTCGCTCAGATCGATTTCGCCATTGGCGACCGCTTTCAGCGTCTCGACTACTAACGGCCGCTCACGCTTAAGTCCAACTTCGCGGATTGCGGCGAATAGTGGCAAACTCTCGTCGCGCGCGCGTCTCATCTGATCGATGTCGCTTGCCTTCGCGTCTTCCCAATACGGATTGAACTCTGGACCGCGGACCGAGAAACTGCAATACGTCGCAACGGGACCTCGGTCGAGCTCGGGGGTGGCGATGTGCATCATTGCGCCGTGTCGATCTTCGTTTTTTTCGATGACGTCCCAGACTGCGTCCTGCCATTTCCCGATAGTGCTACCGGGTAACGCCGGGTGTTGATTTATGACCAACATACGTCGGCTGATTTCGGGAGCGTAGAGCATGTAGCCCGCCATGACGGAAACGTCCGGCGTGAATCGATCGAGTGCCGACAGGACCGCGTTGTCATAGGCTTCACGGAGTTTTGACCAAGGCGCACCATGGTTATCGCGGCGAAAACGTTGCGACGAAAACGTCACAGTTTCGATGTTGTTTGCCTCAGTGAGGTCAAGGAGGCTGTCGGTGGGAGCGGTTTGGCCTCGTTCACGACTGACGAAAACGAACTCGAATTCAGCATTTAAGTGCCTTGACCTAATCGCATCAAGTACTGCTGTGAACATCCCGCGCGAACCTGGGCCATTGGCGGTAGTGAACCAACCGATACGGAGTGGTCGCCGTGTCGGATTGTACGAGTCGGCGCTCACTTTCATTCATCCGAAACTAAGTTGAGTTGCTCGGCTAATCCTTGTTGCAATCGTTGAATCTTGAGTTCGGCGCCATTGAGCATCTCGTTACACTCTTTGGCGAGTTTCATGCCCTCTTCGAAAAGTGAGGTCGATTGATCCAGGGACATTTGACCGCTCTCGAGACGTCGCACCACTGATTCCAATCTTGTGAAGGCTTCTTCGAAAGATGTTGGTTTTGAGTTTTGAGGTTGATCAGATTCGGTCATGGCGTTTTTTAGCTAGTTGTTAGTGTTTACGGTTCGAGTTTCGGTTTCGACGGTACCGTCCGCGAAGGTTAGTTCCAATGACTCGTTAGGGTTTACGTTCGCCGCTCTGGTTACGACATTCCCGTCGCTACCCCGCGCGATTGCGTATCCGCGTTCAAGGATGTTGTATGGACCTAGTGCACGAAGTTCCGCCTCTACGCGTTTCATCGCCTCGCGTTTCATCGCGATGTAACGCGACCACGCATCGTTGGCTCGTTCGCGCAAAGATTCCACCTGGTTGCGGTACGCTTCTGTTTTCGGTGTGCTATCGGACAGTCTGTCATACGTCAGATCAAGGCGCTGTCGGGCGAGTTCGACGCGTCCGGATAATCCCCGCATCAACCTCTGGACGAAATCCGCAGTTTCGAGTGTAAGTCCCGTGATGTCCGGGGATACCAACTCTGCTGCTGCGGAGGGTGTAGGAGCGCGAAGATCTGCGACATCATCGGCGATAGTGAAATCGGTTTCATGGCCAACTGCGCTGATAACGGGTATTCGGCTGGCGAAAATTGTTCGGGCGACCATTTCGTCGTTGTATGGCATTAAATCCTCGGCAGATCCGCCTCCCCTGGCCACAATTACCGCGTCTATCATTTCGGTCTCGGCATAGGCGTGAAGTTCAGCGAAGGCTTCGATAATGGTTACAGGTGCGAGTTCGCCTTGGACTGCGGAGGGTACTAGGAGCAGTTCCATGAGGGGGTATCGTCTTTGCACAACATTCGCGATGTCGTGCCAAACCGCTCCTTGCTCAGAGGTGATGACTGCAATCCGTTGAGGAAATGCGGGGACTGAGCGTTTGCGAGAGGGGTCAAATAGGCCTTCGGCTCGAAGTTTGCGTTTCAGTTCTTCAAGTTGGGCCTGCTGATCGCCTACGCCGGCAGGTTCGGCAGAGGTTACGATGATTTGCAGGTCGCCGCGCGGTGCATAGATGCCTGCTGATCCCTCGCAGACGACTAAGGCACCGTCTTCCAAATATCGATGGCCGCGCCCGTAGCGGAACATGACACAGCGGAGGGATGCCTCGCGGTCACGCAACGAGAAGTAGCTGTGTCCAGACGCGGGTTGCGAGTGCCCGGAAACTTCGCCGATTATGCTGATGTTCGCAAGCTGAGGATCGCTTTTGAGCAAACCTTGTATTAATTGCGAGACCTCAGATACTGAGTTTGGTCCGGGCTTGTCGGCGGATGTATCCAAGGATGGTCCGGAGCTGTACATCGTGTTGCCCCATTATCATCGGCCTTATTCCAGAAATGGATCAGTCTCCGCGGCCGATGTATTCCTTCGATGTGGTGTTAACGCTGATGATGTCGCCTTCGTTGACGAACAGTGGCACTTGCAGGGTGAGACCGGTTTCGGTGGTGGCAGGTTTGGTCGCGCCACTTTGGGTGTCGCCTCTTAATCCGACTTCGGTATGGGCGATCGAGAGGCTTACCGCGGACGGTAGCTCTACAAGGATAGGTTTCTCTTCATACATCAAGAGAACTAACTCTCCGCCTTCGGGTAAGAAGTAGACCGCGTCTCCGAGTAGGTTGTCACCTAACAGATGTTGCTCGTAGGTCTCCATATCCATAAAGACGTAGAATTCGCCTTCCTTGTAGAGATACTGTGCGTTGCGACGTTCGGTCTGGGCAACCGTCAACTTGTGATTGCCGTTTAGTTTGCGCTCAAACACGCTGCCAGTGCTGAGTTGTCTTACCTTGAGAGTGAGCGTGGGCGGGGCTTTAGGTGCTTGTCGGTGCTGCCACTCCATGATCTGGTAGACATCATCATCGAGCAGGATGGTCATATTGCGGCGGATTTCGGAAGAGGAGATGGTCATTCGTCGGTGCTTTCGTTGCTATTCGGGTTGCTGATGGTCATTTGGAAGGTGGTTGTGAAATCTAAAACCGCATCTTTGCGGCGTGGCTCAATACTTGTGCACATCCGTTTTCGAGGACCACGACATCTTCGATTCTGACACCGCCCCATTCGGGAATATAGATTCCCGGCTCGATGGTGAACGGCATACCATCTTCAAGCGGGGTCGTGCCACGCGGTCCGACGTTCGGTTCTTCATGCACCTCAAGACCCAGACCATGGCCCAGGCTGTGACCAAACTTATCTCCGTATCCGGCATCGGCGATGATTTTGCGAGCGATTCCGTCCGCTTCGCCGCCGGTTAGCCCTGCTTCCACTTGCTCGATGGCGGCTTCTTGGGCTTCTAGGACGATGTTGTAGATTTTCGCCACTTCGTTGTCTGCATCGCCGAGGACCACTGTACGTGTCAGGTCCGAACAATACCCTTGGTACGTGGCACCACAGTCGAAGACTATAGTTTCGCCTTCTTGGAGTTTTGTATCGCCCGTTTGATGGTGGGGGCGTGCCGCATTCGGCCCGGCCGCGACGATGGTGTCGAAAGACAGACACTCGGCGCCGCGTTCACGGATGGCTTTCTCGAACTCCCATGCCGCTTCCTTCTCCGTCATGCCAGCCGAAAGTTTGGCTGCGGTTTCCTCAAAGGCAGCATCTCCGATATCGATTGCTTTCTGCAGCAGTTCGATCTCACCCTCGTCTTTGATCGCGCGCAGTTTGGCGACATCGCCGGATTTAGGTTCGAATACCACTTTGACATTGCTCTCGGCAATCGCATCTTCAAACGTCTTGAGTGCCGATACGGTCAGGTTGTCAGCCTCGAAACCGAGAGTGGTGACACCCAGATCTCCAAGTAGTTTTGGGAACCATGCCGACAACCGCCCTTGGATCTGCGAAATCTCGAAGCCTGTCGCCTGGTCGCCTGCTTGTTCGGTGTAGCGGAAATCAGTTGCCAATACTGCATCTGATTCGGTGACGAACAGGTAGCCCGCCGTTCCGATAAAACTGGACAGATAACGACGGTTGTGAGGATCGGAGATCAACATGGCATCGATCTCCAGTTCTTTGATCAAAGATCGGAGAGCGGCAACGCGATTCGGGTGCCGGAAACCTGGTTCGCTCATGACGATATTTCCTGGATGTGGGCCGCGATACTCTCAAGCGCGAAGATGTAACCACGCCATCCTAGACCGGCTATCTGCCCTAATGCATAGGGAGCGATAACGGAGTGTCGGCGGAATTCTTCTCGGGCGTGGATATTGGAAATGTGAACCTCTACAACGGGCAGTTTGCTGTCGATAATTGCGTCGAGTATCGAGTAGCCGACCTGTGTCAGTGCACCACCGTTGATGATGATGCCGGCGGCGTTGCCCGATTCTGCTTGTATCCAGTCGACGATGGCACCTTGATGGTTGGACTGGAAAAATACGACATGGACGCCCAGTTGCGAAGCGCGTTCAGCTACGCGCTCCTTGATATCAGAGAGCGTGATCGAACCGTAGTGGCCAGCGTCGCGTTTGCCCAAATTATTGAGGTTTGGGCCGTTGATGACTAGGATGCGATCCATCAGTTGAAGTTGTGTGTAAGGGTTGAGTTCGGCGCGTTGCGATGATCGAAAAATCGACTCGCTGATAATTATCAAGGCTATAACGCGTCAGACGATTTGCGCCTTTTGATGTTCCGCCTTCGCTCAGCCCCGGGGTGAGCGTTTAGGTAGACCTTTCGCGCCTGTTCCGCCGAGACGTTCGTATACACCTGCGTCGTTGACGGTGACTCGTGTCCCAACAAATCTTGAACTACACGCAGATCGGCGCCGCCGTTCAGTAGATGCGTGGCGAAGCTGTGCCGCAGGTTATGCGTGTGGAATACCGAATCCAAGCCGGCATCCACAGCGTGTTTCTTGACGATGCTTTGTATCCCTCGTTCGCTCAAGCGTCCGCCTAGTTTGTTTAGAAACATCGCTTCGCCTGATTGTCGGGTAACCAGTCTGGGCCGTGAGAGTTTGATGTATTCGTTTAACCACTTCACAGCCAAGCTGCCTAACAGGACGATTCGCTGCTTCGAACCTTTACCGAACACTCGACACTCTCTCGACTTGAGTTCAATGTCGGCGACATCCATTGAACCCGCTTCCGAGACCCGGATTCCAGAAGCGTAGATCAACTCAAGCAAGGCACGGTCACGCAACCCTAACGTAGTCGACGTATCCGGCACCGTGAGAAGTCGTTCAATTTCAGACTCTGATACTACGTAAGGCAATGTTCTAGGTTGCTTCGGTGCAGAGACCATGTCGGTGTCATTGGATGCAATTTTTCCTGTTTCTTGCATCCACCCGAAGAAGGTTCGAAGTGCGGTGAGCTTGCGGCTTATCGACGCTTTTGCGTATCTACGACTCGCCAACCAGGCGAGATAACTGCGCAGTTGGCGGCGGTCAGGCGATACGACTTTACCTAGCTGATCGCTCTCCGCTAAGAAATTCATGAAGCCTGCGAGATCGTTCATGTAGTTGCGAACGGTCGGTTCTGTGAGTTGTCGGATTGCGAGCAGGTGTTGCTCGTACTCCTTAAGGATGGGCACCCAATCTGTACCGCGCACGACATTCCACAATCCGGGAACGCTGACCCGGGGGATTTGTAGGTCAGCCTTAGCCATCATGCGCTCTGTCCGATTGAAGAGCCGGGGCGCGACGTGACTATGATTTGACGACTATCGCGCTGTGCGAGTTCGGCGCGTGTTGCCTCGAGAACGCGAGCGTGAAGATCGCGTCGTGCGCCGCTTAGCAGCCTCGGGGTGCTCCTTGAAGCAACGCTCCATGCGTTGCGCCCTTTTCTCGTCCCACTGTGCCAACTCGGCTTCATCCAACGGTTTGAGGTCGAGTGCCACTCGGCATTTGGGAAATTCAGGGCATGCCAAGAACTCGCCGCGGCGTCCGTTGCGAACAACGAGTTCGATGCCACCATCGCAGACAACGCCAGAGCCGACTTCGACACGCTTCTCAAGTTCCGGTACGCCGTCCGGGTGCGCGGCGTGACACTGTGACATTCGGCGAGTAAATTCGCCTTGCCACTCTTCGATCTTTTCTCCGTCTGAGTCATCACTGGGCCGCAGATCCATTGCGAACTTGCACGCGGGATATTCGGGACACGCCAAGAAATCGCCTCGGCGACCGTTTCGTACGACTAACTCGGTTCCACCTTCGCATTTGATTCCGCTCGCTTCATCGAACTCGGCCCTGCGCACCCGCTGGGCATTTTGAAAAGCATGATCCAAAGCGGTATCGAACGGTCCGTAAAACTCTCGGAGCATCTCAACACGCTCCATATCGCCGTTCGCGATGTCGTCAAGCTTTGTCTCCATGCCAGCGGTGAACCCGACATCGACGATGTCCGGGAAAAACTGCTTCAACATGGCACACACGGCAGTCCCGCTCTTTGTCGGGTGAAACCGGTTTCGCTCGCGCGTTACGTAGTTCCTGTCTACGATTCTGCCAACTATGGTGGCGTAAGTGCTAGGTCTTCCGATGCCAAGTTCCTCCAATGTGCGGATGAGGTTAGCTTCGGTGTAGCGTGGCGGTGGTTGGGTGAACTTCTGATCGCGATTGACTTTCAAGAGATTAAGCGTTTCGCCCTCAACCAGGGCTGGCAATCGATTTGCATCTTCGGATTCGGAGTCTTCGTCTTTGGTCTCGATGTAGAGAACGCGAAAGCCGTCGAACACCATGACCGATCCAGTCGCACGCATTAGATGCTTTCTTCCATCGGTCAAGTTGGCATCGATGTCGGCACGC
Source organism: Dehalococcoidia bacterium (assembly GCA_963555965.3). Taxonomy (GTDB): domain Bacteria; phylum Chloroflexota; class Dehalococcoidia; order Lucifugimonadales; family Lucifugimonadaceae; genus Bin127. Next base: position 2,466,753 of record OY821634.1, on the reverse strand, counting down.
GTGCGCTCGTCTATCCCGTCAGCCATCTGACTCGCCACCATGCGCTTCCAAATGAGACCATACAACCTGCGCTGATCGTCGTTCAGATAGCGAGACACCCTAGCCGGGGTATTGGCAATCGACGTTGGACGGATTGCCTCGTGCGCTTCTTGTGCGTTGCGTGAGCTGGCCTGATACACACGATGTCCGACTGAGTATTTATCCCCGAATTCGCGTTGTATGAAAGCTTGGGCTTGAGCAAGTGCCGATGTTGCCAAGTTTGTGGAATCGGTTCTCATATAGGTGATTAGACCAACTGGTTCCCCGTCTCCGAGTACTACCCCCTCGTACAGACTCTGGGCTGTCGACATAGTTCGTTGGGCGCTGAAACGCAGGCTACGAGCTGCCTGCTGTTGCAAAGTGCTGGTGATGAAGGGCGGACGAGGTCGAATTTTGACTTGGCGCTTGGTGACGTTTGTAATGGAGTAGGACGCGGATTTCAGTTCGTCAGAAATCGATGTGGCCGACTCTTTGTTGGGTACCAGTTCGTTCTCAGGTTTGCTCGGGTCCTTCTTTTCGCCGTGGAGACGGTATAACCGCGCAACTACTGGGATGTCGGAAACTTCCTTGTCCAGATCGACTGAAATAAGCCAGTACTCTTTCGGCACAAAGGCTTCAATCTCGGTCTCCCTATCAACGACCAATCGAAGCGCAACTGACTGTACGCGTCCTGCAGACTGTGCACCCGCGACTTTATTGCGAATAAACGGGCTAAGTTTGAACCCGACGAGACGGTCAAGGATTCGACGCGCCTGTTGGGCTTCAACCAACTGATAGTCGATAGGACGCGGCTGTTGGAATGCTTCCATCACCGCGCCCTTGGTGATCTCATGGAACACGACGCGACGCGCTGCGTCTTCCGGGATGTTCAATATCTGGCTGAGGTGCCAAGAAATCGCCTCGCCTTCACGGTCCGGGTCAGTAGCCAAGTAGACGCTGGCGGCATTTTTGGCGGCCGCTTTCAGTTCGTTTACGACCTTACGACGGTCGGTGACGATGCTGTATTTGGGCTCGAAATCGTTTTCGACGTCTACCCCCATCTTGGTCTTTTGCAAATCTCGGACGTGACCCACAGAAGCCTTGACTGCGAATCCATCGCCTAAGTAGCGCTCTATTGTGCGTGCCTTAGCCGCAGATTCGACAATCACTAGATTGTTGTCAGATGTCTTTTTACGCCTTACCAATTCGTTACCACTTCCGGTGATTTTCCGATTTGCCGGAACTTGCAATTATGCTGGTTGTCCCTGGTCTAGCAGTCTGGGCGCGCCGATCTCAGCGCGCTTGTTTGATAGTTCGTACAACGCGCCTTCTGTGCAACGCACCACTCCTCTCACTTCCATCATAGTAAGGGTTGACATGATGCCGGTTACAGAGGTTGACATCGAACGCGCAACCTCGTCTACGTGCGTGGGGCCTTCTGCGTCACATAGAGCTTTTGCGATCAGGTGTTCTTCCTCGCTGAATGTCTCGATCTCTTCAACGCGTGGTTTGCGTGTTCGAGGTGCGGTTACTCCGCTTGCTTCGCTCCTTGCAGTCACGGTTGATGAGATGTGGGCGTTAGACCGCTGCCGATGGATTTGCGGGTCGGGTTCGAGGTCTCCGAAGAATGTACTTAGCTCTTGAAGGACATCATCGGCGCAAGTCGTGAGTTTAGCACCTTGCTGAATAAGCCAGTTTGTGCCTTCGCTTTGAGGTGAAGTTGCGTTACCTGGAACTGCGAAGACCTCCCGATTCTGCTCCAACGCCCATTTCACAGTCCATGTTGCGCCACTCTTTTTCGCGGCTTCTACGACAATCACTCCTCTGCTCAAACCGCTGATTATACGGTTGCGGCGCGGAAAGTGATCACGCTTCGATCGTGCCCCCAGTTTGTACTCGGAGATCAGACATCCGCTCTCGACGATCTGACGCGCGAGCCCGCGATTGCTTTGTGGATAGACTGAATCCAATCCCCCCGCAAGAACCGCAATGGTACGCCCTCCAGCCTTCAATGCTCCGCGGTGCGCTGCGGTATCGATACCCATAGCCAAACCGCTAACGATCGTGACTCCCATCCGCGCCAACTCGTCTGAGATGGTCGTAGCCATGTCGATCCCGTACGATGTCGCGTTTCGCGTTCCGACGACGGCAACGGCATTTTTATCGTGCGGTATCAGATCTCCGCCGACATAGATTACTGCAGGTGCATCGGGAGATTCCGCGAGCTGGGCCGGGTATTCTTCGGAGCGCAAATGTATCGGTCGAATTCCGTGCTGAATCAGCTGCTCCATCTCATCGTCTGGATCGATTTGGTTTCGTTTCATGTCAATGTCTTCAAGCAACGCAGGTCCGATGCCGGCATCGCGCAACTCCCCACGTTTCGCCTGCCAAGCATCTTCGAGACTTCCGAAGTAAGTCTCCATGCGGTTGAAGCGTTGCGGCCCCATTCCATCAATGCCGTGGAACGCAACCCAGTATTTCAAATCATCCATAAGGTCTCTTGCCTATGTTTACGTGTTCACATCATGGCAGTAGGGCTCTAAATTTCGAGCGCCGCGCCAATCGACGAATAGCCTGATTGACCAGCCGCAATACACGTTACAACACCCGCAATGAGTCATTCGAATACAGATGGCAAAAGCTGGGGCGAGATGTTTTGACCAGGCAATAGTGGCGGAGAGGACAGGATTCGAACCTGCGGTGAGTGTAAGCCCACACACGCTTTCCAGGCGTGCCCGTTAAGCCGCTCCGGCACCTCTCCGTGACGTAAATCCGCGGATTTCAAATTTCACGATGGAACATTCTATGAAAATGTGGCGGAGAGGGCGGGATTCGAACCCGCGATCCCGGTTGCCCGAGATACCGGTTTTCGAAACCGGCGCTTTCAACCACTCAGCCACCTCTCCACAAATGGTCGTCGAGTCCTAAGTGTACAAAGGCGACTTCAGTCGACCCGTAGCTCCAGTCCTTCAAACCGCGCAGACACCAACTGGAAGATGAAGGATATCCACATTGCCCCAATGCTCACGCAGATATTCGGCAACAAGACGTCGATGGCAACGTTCAGGTTCGTGCTCGCTGCATAGCAGTACCGCATCGGCCAATTCGTCCCGGTCCATTTCTTCGACTTCCCGTTCCTGCATTAAGGCGCGAAACTCTCGTTCATACGTATCCCATGCTGCCGCCTTCATAGCCGCCGCCTTACGTGTGAGCGGCACAGCGCGGTACGCTCCCAGCATCTCCTTCGTAGGAGCCAACTTCGGACGATGAACATATTCCATCGGTGGTAGGCCTCGAATGTTCTGCAAGTGGTACGGCAAGTCGCGAGCGTTAGCGAACCCGGCGAGTTGCGACTTGTTGCTTAACCGGACATCGATCAACCGTTTGGCGCCGACCGATTTCAAAGCCTCAAAGAACTCCTCCGCTGATTTTTGGGTGAAACCGATGGTGTAAATCTTCAATGTTCAGACACCCAGTCGTGTTCGCCGGTGTCGACCGGAGGTCGATCCAAACGAAAAGCAACTTGCTTTGCTTGCCACCTCAACGCGGCTTTTCGAGTCTGCTCTTGGGACAGGAACATGCCCATATCGGGCGACTTCGCCTTGCGTTGATAGTCAATCATCAATCTTTCGATAACGCGTTCATGGTCTTCCAACAAGCCGGTTGCGAGGATGTGCCGCGCTGATATTTCCCGTGTAACAAGAGCCTCGGAAACAAGCAGTGTGCGGTGGCAATCTTCCGGTTGCCGTTCGCTACACAGCAAGCAGACAACTCGCTCTTCGGCAATCCGTTCCAATTGTCTTATGTCCTCATCGAAATCATCTGTAGTCGCCATGAGTTCATAATCGGCGATCCAATCCGAATCGTAGAGGTCAAGGCTTCTTGGTCGTCCACCTAACGCGCCGCCCATATGCGCGTAACCGATCCCTGCTTTTTCAAGGCTCATCTCCAACGTCTCACGGTTAAAATCCGATGCCCACCGACTATAGGGACTGGTGCGAACATCGATCAATTCCTCAACGCCGTGCTGTTTTATCAGTTGCAAAAACAGATCGAACGAGTGGGCCGAGTGCCCGATCGTGAATACCTTGATTCCATCGTCCTGGTGGTTTGATGCTGTCACGCTCCCAGCCTCCATCAACCACTGATCACTGCGGCTATCAGCTTATAGACATCGCCTTCATATGGCTTGCCAAGGCTAACAGTCAAGTAACAATCTTCTATGCTGTGGTAACCGTCTGGCAGAGCCAAGTACTCTCGCTCGATTTCAGGGTCAGTAACTGACAACTGATACTCTGTGCCCGACACCCAGAATCTGCCGTACACTCTTCGTGTTTCGTTGCCGAAATCTTTCCCCGGCTGCCATACCTTGAGATCGAGTTTGTCGACTCTCACAAGTCGAAGGGAATCTTTGATGGTATCTGCCATCTCGACAGCGAATCTGTCGTTCAACCCGGATGTGGTGCTTTCTCCGTCGATCCAAAGCCCATCAACGGTGTCTTCAAGATTTCGCAATGCCCTGCACGATAAATTCCCCACCTTCGTCCAACGGCGACGTTCGTCAACTAACCAATTTTCTTGCTGGTGTCCGGTCGGCACCATATCCAGCACCGGGACCTCAATAATGTCAAAAATATTAACTTCGCTACTGTCTGAATACTGCCGAACCCACGGAGGTAATCCTTCCCCCTCGACCGCACCAACGGGCCTGACCCAACCTCCGATCTTTCCGCCTGTCAAAATCTCCTTGCCGGCGACACATCTGCCGCCCCACATCCGCGAGTTGGCCAAGCAAACGATGCGCTTCACACTCGGTGACATGGTTCCTCCTGAGCTAGGGTTGAATTGACGAGAAAAAGCCCCCTGGCAACGACCTATTTTCCCACACCTCACAGTGCAGTATCGTTAGCGCTACGACGTTTCACTTCCGTGTTCGGGATGGGAACGGGTGGTTCCATCGCGCTCTTATCACCAAAGGGCTTTGCGATATTTGTTTGTGTTGCGACAGATCGCTTTGGAATCGGGCGTCGGTGCTGGTAGCGGGGGCAGGATTCGAACCTGCGACCTTCGGGTTATGAGCCCGACGAGCTACCACTGCTCCACCCCGCAACGCATATGTTGATCCAAGACACGTCTGCCGAACATGTCATTGAAACCGATTCCGCATTCTCTCCTGACCGGCGCGAGCCGATTGATGAAGATATTTAATGGTCAAGCCCTCGACCGATTAGTACCGTTCAGCTGAGCGCATTGCTGCGCTTACACCTACGGCCTATCTACCCGGTAGTCTCCCGGTGGTCTTACTCCAAAAGGATGGGACATCTCATCTCAGGGTGGGCTTCGTGCTTAGATGCTTTCAGCGCTTATCCCTTCCGAACGTGGCTACCCGGCGGTGCAGCGGGTGCTACAACCGGCACACCAGAGGTTCGTCCAACCCGGTCCTCTCGTACTAGGGTCAGCTCCCTTCAAATGTCCTGCGCGCACGGCGGATAGAGACCGAGCTGTCTCACGACGCTCTGAACCCAGCTCGCGTGCCGCTTTAACGGGCGGACAGCCCGACCCTTGGGACCTTCTTCAGCCCCAGGATGCGACGAGCCGACATCGAGGTGCCAAAGCTCCCCGTCGATACGATCTCTTGGGGGAGATTAGCCTGTTATCCCCGGGGTAGCTTTTATCCGTTAAGCTACGGCCCTTCCACACGGAACCGTAGGATCACTTTGACCGACTTTCGTCCCTGCTCGACTTGTTGGTCTCGCAGTCAAGCCACCTTATGCCAATACACTCTAAGGCTGATTTCCATCCAGCCTGAGGTGACCTTTGTGCGCCTCCGTTACCTTTTAGGAGGCGACCGCCCCAGTCAAACTGCCTACCAGACACTGTTCCAGAAACGGTTAGATTCAAACGCAGAAAAGGGCGGTCTTTCATTGGTGACTCCACACAGGCTGGCGCCTGTGCTTCGAAGTCTCCCGCCTATTACTACACATCCCTGAGCTCAAACCAATGTCAAGCTGCAGTAAAGCTCCACGGGGTCTATTTGTCCTGCCGCGCGTAACCCGCATCTTTACGGGTCCTGCAATTTCACCGAGTCCATCGTTGAGACAGTGCTCAAGTCGTTACGCCATTCGTGCGGGTCGGAACTTACCCGACAAGGGACTTCGCTACCTTAGGACCGTTATAGTTACGGCCGCCGTTTACCGGGGCTTCGGTCAGAGGCTCTCACCCCCTTCCTTAACCTACCAGCACTGGGCAGGCGTCAGCCTGTATACATCAGCTTTCGCTTTGGCACAGACCTGTGTTTTTGGTAAACAGTCGCTTGAGCCGGTTCTCTGCGGCCGACAACGCTTTTCGCGGTAAACGCGTATACGCCATCGGCACCCCTTATCCCGAAGTTACGGGGTTAATTTGCCGAGTTCCTTAACGATGGTTATCTCGAACGCCTTAGGGCTTTTACCCCTGTCCACCAGTGTCGGTTTGCGGTACGGTCGCCGCAGAACCTCGACGTCGGAGATTTTCTTGGCGGCATAGGCTTAGCGACGTTCCTCGAGGCGTACCTTAAGGTCCCACCACCCCTCTGCTCGTAACGAACCGCGCATTTTAACTCGCGGCCCTGGCCTACGGGTGGCGACACACCATATCCACTGGTATGCATCGCTTACCAATCCGCGTCCCTCCTGCGTCTCAATCGGTCCTGGGGCGGGGCTGGAATTTCAACCAGCTATCCATCGGATTCGCCGTTTGGCTACTCCTTAGGGCCGCCTTACCCTACGTCGATCAACGTTGCGTAGGAAACCTTGGACTTTCGGCGTGCCGGATTCTCACCGGCATTGACGCTACTCATGCCAGCATTCTCACTTCCCAGCACTCCACGCGACCTCACGGGCACGCTTCAACGCGGCTGGGAACGCTCCCCTACCAAGACGCGCGAACGCGCCTTTCGCAGCTTCGGCGAAGTGCTTGAGCCCCGTTTATTTTCCGTGCGGGAGCCCTCGACCAGTGATCTGTTACGAACTCTTTAAAGGATGGCTGCTTCTAAGCCAACCTCCTGGCTGTCTGGGCGCCCCCACCTCGTTTAACACTTAGCACTCACTTAGGGGCCTTAGCTTGCGATCTGGGCTGTTTCCCTTTCGACAATGGAGCTTATCCTTCACTGTCTCACTGCCAGGGTACCCTTCGCGGTATTCGAAGTTTGACAGGGTTTGGTAAGTTCTTCACCCCCTAGCCCAATCAGAGCCCTACCTCCGCGAAGTAATTCCTGACGCTGCACCTAAATGCATTTCGGGGAGAACCAGCTATCTCCGTGTTCGTTTGGCATTTTACCCCTACCCACAGCTCATCCCATCACTTTGCAACGTAAACGGGTTCGGCCCTTCACGAAATGTTACTTTCGCTTCAGCCTGGCCATGGGTAGCTCACACGGTTTCGGGTCTACTCAACGCGACTGAACGCCCTGTTCAGACTCGCTTTCGCTTCGGATACGGCGCTGAACGCCTTAACCTCGCCACGCAAAGTAACTCGCTGGCTCATTCTTCAATAGGCACGCTGTCATCTGCCCGAAGGCAGACTCCAACGGTTTGTAGGCACACGGTTTCAGTTCTCTTTCACTCCCCTGCTTGGGGTGCTTTTCACCTTTCCCTCACGGTACTGGTTCGCTATCGGTCGCTAGAAGTACTTAGCCTTGGAGGGTGGTCCCCCCAGATTCCGACAGGATTTCACGTGTCCCGCCGTACTCAGGTACTCGATTAAGGAGGCACGACAATTTCGCCTACGGGGCTATCACCCTCTGCGACCAGACTTTCCAGTGCTGCTCAGCTATCGTCGCGCTTTGTAACTCCTCGGAAGCCCACAGGTAGCCTCCACATCGAGCCCTGCAACACCCGTGAGACATAGGCTCCTGGGCCGTTAAGTCTCACCCGGTTTGGGCTCTTCCCTTTTCGCTCGCCGCTACTAAGGGAGTCTCGGTTGATTTCCTTTCCTCGGGGTACTTAGATGTTTCAGTTCCCCCGCTTACCCTCTCTTACGAGATGAAACCGCGCGCAAGCGCGCGGCCTCGGGTTTCCCCACTCGGGAATCCACGGCTTAGCCTGCCAGACGGCTGACCGTGGCTTATCGCAGTCTCACTACGCCCTTGTTCGGCTTCTAGCGCCAAGGCATCCCCCGTGTGCCCTTAGTAGCTTGATCCATCTTCATGAATCGGCTTGCTCCGGTTCTCGGAGAATGCGGAATCGATATTCAACTTTGAAGGTGCACCCACCAGTTCAAACCAAGCAGAAACGCATGATTCTCTCAGCGGGTAACCCCAAAGTATAGACGACGCGTTGCTGAGCGTCAACCGTCTATTGGCGAGTTGGGGGTTTGAACCATGATGGCAGTGATTTTGGAATGATGGCCATGATTATCCTTCCCCGTCACCTCTGGATTCCGGCTTTCACCGGAATGACGGGGCTCGGAATACGACTATTACCTAGATCAACGTTCTAATGTCGTTTCTACCGCTGATCAGAGCCCCCGTCAACGATCCGGAACGTGACACAGAGCATCACGGCAAATGTGAGGGTGCCAACGACGTATCCCAAAGACCTCGTCGTTGAACAATCCTCATCGGTTTCGCCGCCCGAGCAAATCTCCTCGCCATTTTCGTCAGTATGACAGATCGGTCCCGGCTGTATAACGGTGCATGTTTCTGTTTCTGGGACCATCGCGCCGACACCCACCGCGCCGAGCAGAGACACAATGACCCCAACGGCTATCACCGGTACGCGTCGCACTCCTTTTGTTCCTTTCGCGTTTCCTTCGCGCTAAATGGCTAAGGCAACGGATCGATTCAATGGATGTTCCTAATAAGGAACCCTCAAGAATCTCGCGCCTCAATTCGAGCTAAGATGTCTCGGATTTCGCCCAGGAGCTGGAGTTGCGCGTCGCTGGATGTCATGGCGATGCCGCCAGTTTCTGGCGCGGACGCTACAGCAGTCTGGTTCTTCAACAGTTCCACGTTTTCGAGGACGGCATCGCGGAAGGGGTACGGTTCGACGACTCCGATGATGCTTGCGGCACCTTGCATCTGGGTCTGCCCTGCACTCTCGATGGTTACTTTGTAGACGCCGAAGTTTCTCATTAGCGGGCCTTGGTGTACAGAGACATCGGTGATGCGGTCCAATGGGACGTTGGTCTGGCTACGGAAAACGACACCGCGCTTGGAGGTTATGCCAGTCTCGGTCAGTTCCAAGGTGTGGAATTCACGGTATCGAGGCGCGTACCACACCCAATAGATGATGGCGATTATCGGCATGAAGGGGATTCCGACGACTGTGACGGCCGTTATCCACATGACTGTCCAGAACAAATACTTATTTGCTTTGTCGTCTATCTCAGCAGAGACTAGGTTGGGTTTTTGGGCTGTCATGACGGCCTCGCTGGTTTTCGACGCGATAGTTAGAGGTTTACGCTTAGGTTATTCCATCCGAAAAATCCTCGCGTAATCGCCTCTTACTAATTACCTGACAGGTGTCAATGGCACATGCTGTCAATATGCGGATACTCAAGGGTTTCACTTAGGCTCACCGCGATATAATTCGTTTGTTAAGCACACTGAATATGCGCGTGCTGGTGTCTCACTCTGGTGGGATACGTGCGCGAAGGGGAAATCCGAATGCCGACGACCGCTGTCCTCGGTGGTTTATGGGGCGACGAAGGCAAAGGGAAGATAATCGACTTCCTTGCCGCTGATGCTTCAGCAGTCGTTAGATTTTCCGGCGGAAACAACGCCGGGCATACCGTCGTAAACGACTACGGAAAGCTCGTTTTCCATCTGATCCCATGTGGGATCTGCCACGAAGGCACCATCAACGTTATCGGCAATGGTGTGGTCATCTCTCCCGACGCTCTCATCGAAGAAATCTCGATGGTCAAAGAGAACGGGTTGCCGGGCGAGATCGCGATCTCTGATCGCGCGCATCTCATCATGCCCTATCACGTCAAGCTCGACCAGTTGGAGGAGGAACGGCGCGGGGCAGCCGCGATCGGTACCACCGGAAGAGGCATCGGACCAGCTTACGTCGACAAGGTCGCGCGCATGGGCATCCGCGCCGGTGAACTGCTAGACCTCGAAGAGTTGATGCTCACCCTTCCGCCAATCATCGAGTTCAAAAACGAGCTCATCACGAAGGTCTACGGCGGCGAACCAATTGATGTGGATGACATCCTAGAACAGTCGAAACATTGGGCGAATGAGATCGGACCTTACATCCGATCAGCCGACGAAATCATTACAAATACTCTGGCAGCAGATAAGAACGTGATCATGGAGGGCGCACAAGGCGCGTTGCTAGATATTGATCACGGTACCTATCCCTTCGTAACTTCATCAAGCCCAACCATCGGCGGCGCACTCACTGGAACCGGGATCGGTCCAAGTTCATTTGCCCGAATCATCGGCGTGTTCAAGGCCTACGCCACCAGAGTCGGCGCTGGTCCTTTCCCAACGGAGATTCACGGATCAGAAGGCGATCGCATCCGCGAGATGGCGGGTGAGTTTGGGGCAACCACCGGACGCGCACGAAGAGTCGGCTGGTTTGATGCTGTCGCCGCTCGATACACCACACGCGTCAACGGTTTCACCTCAATGGTATTGACCCGGTTAGACACCCTCGATAACTGGGAGCGGATCAAAATCTGCACTGCGTACTCTTTGGACGGCGAAATCATTGAAGATTTCCCCATCGAACGCGGCCGCCTCGCGCGCTGCGAACCCATCTACGAGGAGTTGCCCGGCTGGACGGAATCGACGACGCGTGTTACGGATTGGAACGATCTCTGCGACGGTGCACAAAACTATGTCCGCAAACTCGAAGAACTGTTGAGTACTCCAGCATCCGAGATATCGACTGGACCACACCGAGACGATACGTTAGTCGTTAACGGCTCCCGATAACCGCGTCGACGTACTCCATCACCGCCGCCGCAAGCTTGTCTGAATCGTGACGGCGCGGCGCAGTCTCGTCAGACACTCGTCGCGCTAAAACGTTGTCAACCAACACAAGGACTTCATCGTCGCATTCGACAGGAACAATGTCCTGATTCGTTCCCAACTCGGGTTCATTCACCAAGATCGCGTCGACCCGTTTGTCGCCCTTCCCCAAATATCGATTGACCGACTTTACGAAGTCCGAAGCGACGTATCTACCTGCCTCTCCCGCCTTCTTTGTGATATTGCACACCTGAAAAATCCGACACGAGCTTTGACTGATCGCCTCAGTCACGCCATTAGCCAACAGGTTCGGAACGACGCTCGCGAAAAGATCGCCTGGACCGAGAATCACTACATCCGCTACCTCCAACGCCTTTAAAGCCGCGGGGTTAGCAGGAACTGACGGATCGAGGAATACATTCGACTGCCCGAACAACGCTTCGTTCCGATCGCCAACAGCAGATTCTCCGCAAATGATCGAACCATCTTCCAACTCCGCGCAAAGCATTGTGGGATGATCGCTTACAGACACTACACGGCCCAACAGATCCAGAGATTCGTTCATCGAATCGATCGCGTCGCTCAGACTTCCATATCTCTGCCACATTCCTAGCAACATCAGATTCCCCAGAGAATGCCCGTCCATGGATCCGTCCGAACTGAACCGGTGCTCAAGCATCCCCTCGACCACACAATATTCCGCGCCTTCCGGCAACAACGCTGCGATACATCGTCGGAGATCCCCCAGCGCCGGAACTCCGAACTCGTCACCCAATCTCCCCGAAGAACCGCCGTCGTCAAAGGTTGTGACAATCGCTGTTATGTCGATCCGATCGGCATAACGCTTCAATCCGCGCAACAACACCGACGATCCAGTGCCGCCGCCGATAGCAACTATGCGAATGCGCCTAGATCGGGACGTGTCTTCTTGGCTAGTATGTGCCACGTTCGCCTATGTCAACGTCAGAGCCAAGTCGGAAGAGCACTTGGGAAACAGCGTCTCCATCAGATGGCGATCAGCTTTCGATCCGACATTGGCATCTGTGTGTGCAAGTATCGTCTCGCCAACAGACCGCATTCCGAATAAAACTGGCAGGAACGTCAATCCGGGAAACCTAGCATTAGCATCGTCCCAACTGATCGGAGCTATGTTCTCAACGTTGCTGAGTTCGCCATCATTGAATTCAACGATGATTCCGCTGCGGTGGAGCTGGATCTTCACGGAGCCTGAATACCCGGAATGTACTGAATCGGCCACCCGACGTTCCAATGCGGACGCAATTTCGCGTATGAAGCTCGCTACATCAGGAACTCTGACATACCAACCATATTGACGTTCAGGGAGCTGCCCCAACGCACCATCGTCGAAGATGTAGATGTGATGATCGGGCTGCATATCCTGCCGCAACCGTTTTATCTCGCGTTCCGGATCTGGGTCAGCGTCTGATGCCTTCTGAGACAACTCCACAACTTCGCATAGCAACGCCCGCGTCGCCTCGCGCCAGTAACGCGGTTCCGACATCTCAGCGCGCAGTATCACGCCCTCATCGATTGGCGTAACCATGGCATATATGACGACGCCGATAGGTTCTCCGAGGTTCTCTGCATCGGCTTTGCACAGAATCGCGGTTCGATGGCGCACCGCGCTTCGTCCAGTACGATCAAACGTCATATAACGCACCTCGTCTTCCCGAAAAACTGGGGAGACCATAGAATGTTGCGATGATTCTCTCAGCGTGCGTGTGATAAATGGAACATCATCCTCGATGGCGTCCCGCAGTCGGAACTTTCGTTCCTCATTATCAGCCCAGCGCGGCAATGAGGCTATCGGAGTGTAACGTCCGCCCTCTGCGTGCAGGGCGTATTCGTATCCGAACTGCCGATAGTAGCTCGGAATGCCCAACACGACTTGAACCATGTGCCTGCGCTCAGATGCCCAGCGATGCATGAGATCGAACTGCTTGCGAATCAATCCGCGGTTGCGATATTCGCGATCGGTGCCGACGATTTCAGGACGTCCAATCTCGAACTCTACGCCATCATAGCTCCACGTCTGTGTCAGATACGTCGTTGTCGAAACGATGCGGTCGTTTTTTACGTCTTCAACGATGATTACGTCGTCAACGTTGAGTGTCGGATGGGGGTTTCCGACAAGATCGCGTATCCAGTCCGCGATCCAATACGCTTCAGTGCCCGATTCCTCATGGATAAAGGTTTTGGCACAGAATTCGGCGAGCACGTCCGCATCCTCGCGAACCGCAGAACGCATTATCAACCCGCCGCCGAGGTCTTGGATCACGTTTTTCGGCGACTTATCAGTCACAACAGCATCAACCGTTCGGTAGATCGACCTCGTACTGATCCATGATCGGATCGAACTGCGCCGCAAATGCCGCCATCTCGTTGTCGTCAGCCTGCATCGGGTGTCGCGCCGGACCGGCATTGAACCCAGACTTATTCATCGCGTAACGAACCGGTATCGGATTCGTGATGAAGAACAGTGCGTTGAATATCGGCAACAACCGCAGGTGTTCGCTGGCGGCGCGCTCAATATCGCCTTCTAAAACCGCGCCGATTAGGCCTTTGACTTGGTTACCGATGATGTTGCTCGCTACGCTGACTACGCCATAACCACCCGTAGAAACAATCGAGAACGTCTCGTTGTCGTTGCCTGACCAGACGTTAAAGCCTTCTGGAGAGCCTTTGATGACGTACGCGATCTGGTCGGCATCGCTACTGGCTTCTTTGACGCCGACGATGTTTGGAACTTCTGCTAATTGCAACGTCGTTGCCGCGGTCATGTTCAACGCGGTTCGGCTAGGCACGTTGTAAAGAATTCCAGGTATCGAGACAGCCTCGGCGATAGCGATGAAGTGCTTGACTAGCCCCCCTTGTGTCGGCTTATTGTAAGCCGGCACGGTCATCAAGATGGCATCGACACCAGCGGTCTCGGCTTCCTTCGAGAGTTCGATTGAGCGATATGTGTTGTTATCGGTGGTGCCTGCTACGACTGCACCAGAATCTCCTACCGCATCCTTGACTTCTGCAAACAGCTTCAATCGTTCTTCGTCGGACATCGCTGGCGCTTCGCCTGTGGTACCGCCGATCACTAGTCCGTCCGACCCCGATGCCAACAACGACTTTGCCAGCTTTCGAGCTTGCGGATAATTTACTTCCCCATCCTCAGTGAACGGGGTAACCATCGCTGTGAGAACTCGTCCGATTTCTGCCATTTCAAACTCCCTTTCGCACCGAATCTTAACATTACGCGCGGAATCCTGATGCGCTCAATGTTGAACGGTCGCGAGAGATTTGGTGTTGAAGGGCTAAACTGCTGTCGCGACACGCGGATGAACACACTCTCGCGCTATGCATTCGTCCATGATCTGCAACGCGTTGAGTGCTGCACCCTTACGTAAATTATCTGCGGCCAGCCAGAAGACGACGCCGTTTTCATGTGCCAAGTCTCGCCGAATCCGACCAACCATCACCTCGTCCTCTCCCGCAGAGTTCGAAGGCATCGGATAGACCGATTCGTGCGGTTGGTCCAAGAGCGTTATCCCTGGGAATTTAGCGATTGCCACTCGCGCCTCATCAACCGAAATAGGGTCATCGAACTCGACGGTCACCGATTCGCAGTGCGAAACCTCGACCGGGACACGAACGCAGGTGGACGCTAGACGCAAACCCGGATCTCCGAGTATCTTCCGCGACTCGTTGACCATCTTCCACTCTTCCTTTGTGTAACCCTCTTCAATGAAGTCGTCGACCTGCGGTAACAGATTGAACGCGATGGGATGCGGATACTGGCTCGGTGGTGACATCTCTTTTCCTCGCAACGTCTCGCGCGATTGATCCAAGAGTTCCACCCTGGCTGCGGCACCAGTGCCGGTTACCGATTGATAAGTCGAAACTGTCACAGAAGTGATCTCCGCCAGTCCCCTAAGCGCAGCTAAAGCCATAACAAGCGGTGTCGTCGTGCAGTTGGGTATCGAGATAATACCAGAGTGCCATTCGACATCAGCGCCGTTCACCTCCGGAACCACGAGCGGAACACCAGGATCCATGCGATACGCCGAACCGTCGTCGATCACCAACGTCCCGCGCTTTACCGCTTCCGGGGCCAGTGCCGAACTCACTTCGGACGATGCGGATATAAACGCTACGTCTACACCGTCAAACGATTCGGGCGTTGCCTCCTCCACAGTCAACAGTTGACCGCAATACTCGATCTGCTTGCCGTGAGACCGCTTAGATGCAAGAAGACGCAACTTTTCAGCCGGATGGCCTCGCTCGGCCAACAACTCCAGCGCAACGGCACCTACCGCGCCCGTTGCACCTACGATAGCGATTTCCAAAACTGGAGCCTGCATCTGTATCTCCTGAGGCTTCGGATCGAACCTATTCCCGGTTCGTTTTGTTTTCGAACGAAGTCGTTCAGCCTGACAAGCCAAGCACTTTGTCGAGGCCAACGATCATGGATTTTTCGCTAATTACACGGCGAACCGCGAGCATCACACCCGGCATGAAACTTTGGCGGTCAACAGAATCGTGCAACAGAGTCAGCGTTTGCCCCAGTGCGCCGAACACCACTTCGTGGCGAGCCACTCGCCCCGGCATTCGCGCGCTATGGACATTGACACCGCCCATCGAGCCGCCGCGCGTTCCCGCCAGCAACTCTTTCTCGACGATGTTCTGGTCGAAATCACCGCCCTTACCTTCGATCATCGCTTGAACAATCGACAGTGCGGTGCCGGATGGGGCATCGATCTTCATCTCGTGGTGACTCTCGATCACATCTGCGTAGTCGAAGTAACTCGACGCAATCCGCGCCAAGTGGATCAAGACCACGCATCCTAGAGCGAAGTTCGAAGCCGATATGACACCGACACCAGCCCCCGACGCGCTCTCGCTAATTGCAGACAACTCTTCCTGCGAAATACCGGTCGAACCCGAAACGCATCGGACACCATTAGCGATGCACGTTCGCATCGCTGTAGTACCGCCTTCAGCGTTCGTGAAGTCGACGACTACGTCGGGCTTCACAGTCGCGAAGAGTGCCTGGAGATCCGTAGTCAACGGTAATTCGTTTCCGCCAGAGGTTTCAATCGTCGTGTTAGCACCGGCGAACAGATCGGCACCTCCAACAGGAACCATTCCGGGATCCTGCTCCACCGCACTCAACACAGTGGAACCCATTCGCCCTAATACTCCGTTAACTGCAACAGCTATTTCGGACATGTCTACGTTGGATGCTACTTACTTTTTTTGTTGTCGGCCTTAACCGTTCCGGTTCATTCGATTCTAGGCTATCGGTCGCGTCGATCGCGAGTGATCATTCGGCGACGGGGGCGGCGTTCACGGCCATCTCCGTCATCGAAATCGTCGCGCCGGTTGTTCCGGCGACCACCTCGGTCATAGTTGTCGCGCCGGTCGCCACGATCAAAATCGTCGCGCCGATCACGCCGGCCACCGCGATCAAAGTCATCCCGTCTGCCGCCACGATCTCCACCGCGGTCGAAACCGCCACGTCCGCCGCGATCGAATCGACCGCCGCCGCGACCACCACGGTCTCCACCACGTCCGCCGCCGCGGTTATTGGGCCGCCGTCGTCCTACCGCTTCTTCCAATGCGCGACCGTGATCGCCGTGGCTGAGTTCTTCGATCCTTGCTCGGACCGAGAGGTCAACACGGCCGTTTTGGTCGACATTCACTACCATGACATCCAACTCGTCGCCTTCGTTGGCTACCGATTGGACATCGGGGACTCGAGTGTCGGACAGTTCGCTAATGTGTACCATGCCGTCTTTGCCAGGTATCAGGTTGACAAAGCAACCAAAGTCCATGATCTTAACGACCTTGCCAGTGTAGTTTTCCCCGACCTCGATGTCTTTGGTCATCGTTCGGATCGAGCTGATCGCGCCATCAACCTTCTCTTTTTCTGTGCCACCAATCGTCACGCTCCCATCATCCTCAATGTTGACGCTCACGCCGAACTCTTCCTGGATGCCACGCACGTTAGCACCACCTGGACCGATAACCATACCGATCTTGTCTTTCGGCACCATGATGGTAGTCATCCGTGGTGCGCCATCGCGCAACTCTGTTCGTGGCGATGAGATCGTCCGCTCCATGTGCTCGAGAATCTCTAAGCGGGCATTACGTGCCTGCTCAAGTGCTTCTGACATGATCTCGAAGGTGATGCCCTTCACCTTGATGTCCATCTGCAAAGCTGTGATGCCGTCACGAGTCCCGGCGACCTTGAAGTCCATATCGCCCGCATGGTCTTCGGCACCTTGTATGTCTGTCAATACCTTTGCGACACCGTTCTCGCCGGTAATCAATCCCATAGCGATACCCGCGACCGGTGCTGATATCGGAACGCCACCGTCCATCAGCGCGAGAGTTCCAGCGCAAACGCTGGCCATCGAGGAAGAACCGTTAGATTCCATCACCTCTGAAACCAGCCTCAGCGAGTATGGGAAATCGTCTTCAGACGGAATAACTGGGCTCAGTGCTCGTTCGGCCAACATTCCGTGACCGACTTCACGCCGACCGGTAAATCCGAACCTCCCGGCCTCGCCTGTAGAGTACGGTGGGAAGTTGTAGTGGTGCATAAACCGCTTCGTCGTGATCGGCGATAGGTTGTCCAGACGCTGCGCATCCGCGGCCGACGCCAGTGTCAGCACGCCGAGAACCTGCGTCTCACCGCGTTGGAATATCCCAGAACCATGTACGCGTGGAAGGTACCCCACCATCGAATCGAGGGGCCTCAACTCTTCAAGAACGCGTCCATCAGGGCGTCGATCCTCAGCCAAGATGCTCTCACGAACCGCTTCCTTCTCCAAGGAATATAGTTCGGTCTGCACATGTAGCGCATCGTGAGCATCGTCGCCAGACGTCAACTCCGATTTCACCTCGGACATGATCTCTCGAATCGCGTCCTCACGCGCTTCCTTGCCGCCACCAAGCTGCAACGCCTCTTTGATCGCGTCGCCTACGTGTTCTCGCGTAGCTGCTTTGGCTTCAAGCTCAGCTTCAGAAGCCTCTGGCGCCATCCACTTGTTTTTCCCAATTTGCGCCTGCATCTCGCGGATGTGGGAAACGATTTCACCGTTAACTTCCTGCGCCAACTTCAATGCTTCTAGTATTACCTCCTCGGAAACGAAGTTTGCACCAGCTTCGACCATCATGATGGCATCAGCCGTACCCGCAACGGTTAACTCGAGTGCAGACATCTCAAGCTCTTCGTACGTCGGATTGACTACTAGCTCACCATCAATATAGCCAATGTTGCAGGCCCCTACCGGATCGTCGAACGGGATATCTGAGATTGCAAGAGCGGCTGAAGCTCCCACGATTCCCAAAGGCGCATGAGGGTTGACCTCGTCCGCTGCAAGAATGGTGATGATCAGTTGAGTCTCGTTATGGTATCCCTTGGGAAACAACGGACGTAATGGCCGATCGCACAATCGAGCCGCCAAAATCGCTTCAGAACCCGGCCGCCCCTCTCGTTTGAAGAACCCGCCGGGCATCTTGCCTGCTGCATACGCTTTTTCCGCAACATCTACCGTCAAAGGCAGAAAATCTACGCCCTGTCGTGGTTCCTTGCTTGCCGTCGCCGTGGCTAGCAATACCAAGTCACCGTAACGGATGGTCACCGCGCCGCCAGCTTGTTTCGCCAGTCTGCCAGTCTCAAACGACATCATTCTGCCGCCGACTTCAATTTCGAATGTTCGAATCATCTCTCTTCTTTCTGTGTTTCTGTCTTGCCTACCCGTTTTCGGATGGCAATTCGTGATTGAGTGCTGAACTTGTTAATTGCGTTTTCGGTAGCCACAAGACGCGTAAATATCACCTTTGGTTGGGATTGGTGATTGGCAACGTAAGAGTTGCTGTTCATGATGCGCGCCGCGTGAGGCATCGTGCGCGGGTTCGATAAGAAGGTTTGGAGATTAGTGGATTTGCGGTCTTGTCGCCCAACCGAAGTTCTCGGCAAGGGGCAGGGAGCCGTTTAACCACGAAGTCCCAACGCTTCAATAAGCGTCCGGTATCTGCCAACGTCCTCTTTCGCGAGGTATTGGAGCAATCGTCGGCGTTTCCCCACGATCATCTGCAAGCCGCGTCTACCCGCGGCATCGTGCTTATGCACTTTGAAATGCTCTGTCAGTTCCCTGATCCGGTCCGTAAGGATCGCGATCTGGACCTCGGTAGAACCAGTATCCTTCTCGTGCTTGCGAAACTTCTCGATCGTCTGCTTCTTCGCTTGGGCGTCCAATCTAATCTCTTTCATGCATGCGCTGTTCGCAAGTGGGGATGGTAAGACGATCTGCCGCTACTCCGCCCTGCCAGCGCGTTGAATCTCGTTTGCTACTTACGCTAATTCGTTTAGCTCAACCTAATAGGATACCATCACCTCACCCAAAATCTCGCCACCCGATGCGTCTTCGCATATGCCTGAGACGATTTCCAACGCGCTCAGAAACGCGAAAACGCTGAAAAGTCGCTCATTCACGCTTCGAAATATAAGGCGCGTTTGCCGCAACTTCGTATAACATTCATCTATCGTGGCAGTGATCGCTGATTGTTGTGTGTGAATATGCGTCTTGCTTGCACGAGCCATCTTGACACATGTGCTTAAGCAGGCATAAGATTATTCAATGTGCATCGAACGGCGAGAATGGCGAAGTATGGCTGAGCTCCGTGCTTCGATGCCGACATCGTGGACTACGGCGATCGGGAGTACCTTGAGCCGAACGATCACGGTAATTGTTGCTTGAGACAAGCTAGTAATCTGAAACCATCAGATTGGAGGACGGGTCCTCATGAATGAATCGCGCAGCCCGATGGATTTCGTGCAAGAAAACCGAGTTGTGACGATAGTCGCCATACTATCGGTTATCGCAGTCGTAATCTCGATCATCGGCCTCGCCGGCGCTGGTCCGCAAGGCGAACCAGGATTGCCAGGCGCACCGGGAGCACCGGGAGCACCGGGAGCACCGGGAGCACCGGGTGAAGCAGGAGCACCGGGAGCACCGGGAGCACCGGGTGAAGCAGGAGCACCGGGTGAGCCGGGCGAGCCTGGATTGCCAGGAGACCCTGGCGCACCGGGAGCACCGGGTGAGCCGGGAGCACCGGGTGAGCCGGGAGCACCGGGTGAGCCGGGTATACAAGGTTCGCAAGGAATCCCCGGACTTGCCGGAGTTCCAGGACCACAAGGCAAGGCTGGAGCCGATGGCGCTCCTGGTGCACAAGGCGCACCGGGTGACCCCGGCCCCCCTGGCGCACCAGGTCCAGCAGGTGCTGATGGTGCCGACAACTACGCCAACATACAGTCGCTTGACGTGACGTACGCCATACCGACAATCATCTACGATGCAACCGGTACCATGGCCGATATCGTTGGATCAGGTTTTGAGGCAGGCGAGGCAGTTTCGCTGACGGTCTCTGGAGCATCCGTCAACGACTCGATAGGTAGCGCAACCGCCAACGACAATGGTGCATTCTCTGTGAGAGTCACCTTGGATTCAGCCACTTATACTGCTGGCAGCGTTAGCACTCTAGTCGCCACTGGCGACCAGGGTTCGCGAGCTTCGGCAGCGTTGATCATTGTCAACGCCAAGGGCGACGCACCCGGCCAATAGGAACTTGTAGCGTGGAGCCGACGAACGTTCGGCTTCACGCTCAAATTTCCACCCAGTCAAAGCACTTCAGAGGCACTGGTCTCTGGAGTGCTTTTGCGCGTGTAATGAAACCCGCTTTTCGCGCAGTGTAAGGGGACGCGGCGTAGAAGCAGGTTTGCCAATCCGCCCTCGACAGCAATGGATGTCCAGATCGTCCCCTTAGCCTAGCGAACGGAATACGAGGCGAAGCGAAAGCAGGTAGTGCTTAGACCGCACGGTGCAAATATCCATCTCTCTGATCGGACATTTGCACAACGCCTTCATTCCGGTCAAAGCCGTAATCCAAGAGGCCGGGCTGTGGTGCGAACCCGCTCTCGCGTTCCGGGAAAGCGTTAAAGAGCCTGCCAAGAATCCAGATTTAGGACGAAATATGACAAATGGGCAGGGGGCATCATAGCCCATCTAAACAATCAGCGTAGTCCGCGGTTCAGATTAAGTCTCTTGCGCTTCGTTCGCAACCAAGTTGGCATCTCTGAGAAGCTGCTCCATCAGGTTGCCAAACGTCAGGATCCCTGCCACCTTGCCCTCTTCGTCGAGCATCACCGCAGTCTCATGCATCCGGTCTCGGAAGTCGTCGAACAATGTTGCCACCTGTTGCGTGACCGGCACTGGGAATATAGCTGCGCTGATCCAGTCGCGGCAGATTGGTGAACCGCTATCGCTCTTCCTCAACCCTTGCAAAGCCTCGGCCTTGTGTATCGTTCCCAACACTTCGTCAAGCGTCTTGTCATAGACAACGACGTTGTCGATCGATAGTTGGTCCATCATCAGAACCACGTCCTCAAGAGCCGTATCGGCGTGTACCGCCACCGTGTCAGATATGGGCACCATCAAGTCGTCGGCGCGCAAATCTTTCGACGAGAGATTTTGGAGAACGTTCAAGACGTTTTCCACAGGCTCGTCGTTGGAGTCGCCTTGATTATCCACGTCGTTCATGTAGTTAGCAACGCGATTCAAGCGCAATCTACGCCCGATGAATCTGGAGGGCCAGATCACCGGGGCGAGCCAAATCTTAACTTCCTCGTAACAACCGCTCGCCATCCGGTTCAAGACCATGCGCATGGTGATGACGCTGATCAACACCGCCGATGCAACACCCAACATCATCAAGGCCTCGTTTTCGAGCGAAAATGTTGTCTGGCCTCCACGATACGCCGATATTACGATCGCGATGAAAGACGCGCTTCTTATCGTCGTCACAACAATCCTAGTAGCACGGTAGTCTCCTGCACTTCCGGGGTTGAGGTCTGACGATTCCGTAGAAGCCATGCCCAGCATCGCAGCCAGTCCTTGCGGCTGCAACACGCTCAACGTCAGCGTCATAATTCCGTATACAAACGCCGACACCGCTAAAGCTGCCCAAGGTACCCAATCTTCAGCAACCATGGCTTCCCCTGTCTGAATCTTCTCGATTCCTCCGGTATCTGCTACCTAAAGGATCGTCCGCATCTTTCATTTCCTAACCTGCCTGTCTATTTCGTGCCGTCCAACACCGCGGCACTTGATCTCATGCAATCGACGGTTCATATGCGCGCCAAGCCGTTTCCTTGAGCCCGGGCAGGGACTCCCAGGACTAATTCACCACCCGCAACATTCCGCGTCACCACTGCACCTGCACCAGTTCGCGCCCCCTTACCCAGTCGCAACGGAGCTATGAGTACACAACCCGCTCCGATCGACACCTTATCCTCTATCACCGTCTTCTGAACTCTCTGACCATCGAAATTGGCGGTAACTGACCCAGCGCCGATATTGACTGCCCGACCGAGTTCAGCATCGCCGACAAAAGAGAAGTGCCCAACTTTGGACCCATCTCCTATACGACTAGCCTTAACCTCTGCTTGCGTACCGATATATGCGTCGGCACCTACTTCCGATCCCGCACGCACACGGCAGAATGGACCGACCTTAGCTTGGTTAGCGATATGAGAATCTTCAACCAGCGCGTTCGGACCGATCTCAGCGTCTCGAGCGATAACGCTGGTGCGGACTTCGGAGCGGTTTTTGATCACCGCCCCTGGCTGAACGTCAGAGGTATCCGTCACACTGGAGAACGGCTGCACCGTGGCGCCATTTCCTATCCTCGAATCTGAAACGATCGCATTCGGACCTATTCGAGCATTCTTCTCGACTCTCGAACGTCCAAGTATCTGGCTACCTGCGCCTACCCACGCTCCACACTCGATTACTGCCTGCGCGTCAATATAGACCGAATTAGGGTCTTGGAACTCCACACCCGCGTTCAGCGCAACAACAACCGCCGCGTCTTGCGCGCGCGTGCCGCCGCAACGACAAACTCTGTCGCTCCTACTTTCGCCAGGTTCTTCGCTATCGCTAGGCATTTAAGGGTGCGAAGAATGACATCCCACAGAGAGGCGTATGACACGCCATGGTGCATTCTTCGCTATTGGAACTTGGTGCTTATCTTATCATCGCCCTACCGCGCCATCCAAACGTCGAACGGCGATCACCCGTCATCCGAAATCCTTCGCATTCCGCTCTTCAAACGTCGTCATCCCCACTCCCAAAAACCCTGCGCATCCGCGCGCGAACCGCCGATCTCCAAGTGTTCAGTTCCGAACGCACCGCGGCGCGAAACTCCGGTCCATACTCCCCAATGTGCCTAAATCGGTTCCTGCGGTGACGCGCTAAAACTCGGCGATGCCGTCTGTGCAACTGCGAAACTTCGGATATCAGAACTTTCCTGAGCTCACGAGCAGCGGCGACAGGATCCGCGTTCGCCCCGTCCTCTGGCTCTGCAATTATGCGATCTGCGATCCCCATCGCTAACGCATCGTATGAAGTCAGTCGCAAAGACCTCGCAACTTCAGGGGCGCGGGCGCGGTCGCGTAATTCCGTCGCCGCGCCCGCTTCAGGTGAGATAGGGGTGTAGATGCTGTTTTCCATCATCATTAATCGATCTGCGATGCTAAACGCCAACGCCGCCTCCGAGCCCCCTTCGCCGATTACAACTGACACCACCGGCGTCTCGATACCGAGCATCACATTGATCATCTCCGCTATCTCGCTCGCAAGACCCATCAACTCTTGCCCGATTCCGAGTTTCGGGCCAGGCGTATCGACCAGAACTACGAGAGGCAAGTTAAAGTCAGCAGCCATCTTGGCAGCCCGACGCGCTTTTCGGAAACCTGTTACTCCGACACCCCCGCGATCTAACTCCGCGTAACCGAACTGTTCCGTGAAAGACTCTGTAGAAGCCTCATCATCTTGGGAAGCGACTTCTTCGCTCTTGATACGCTCCTGAGCAACCATCATCACCGGATAGACTCCAAGATATCCAAGACCGATCTTGACTCCCGCATCATCTCCGCCTGACCTATCGCCGTGCAACTCAACAAAGTTACGGAACAGCTGCGGGATATATTCTGAAGCCGTTGGGCGATCTGATCGTCTGCTCAAGCGCACCGATTCCCAAGCGTCTTGACGCGTGGGTGAATATTGCACCGCGCTTCTGCGCGCTCGCGTGTCATCCTTAACATTCTTGTCGAACAGTCCCAAAAGCACCGAAAGTTGATCTCGTTGCTTTTCTCGACTCACAACCATGTCAAGATGTCCATAAGCCAGCATGGCTTCAGCATTTGCGTGATCACCTACGTGTGGGGATGCCTCAATCTCTTTCAACGCGCCCAACGATGCGAATGCTATGTGCGCTCCGGGCTCGCCGATGCGAATGTCCGACATTGAAGCGAAGCTCGAAAGTATCTGTCCCGAAGATGGATTGGCCAACACGGATATTAGCGGAATGCCACGCTCCCTAAGCTTCCGCGCTGCTACTACCGTCTTCGCCATCTGCGTCAAGGAGAGAACCCCCTCCTGCAATCGCGTGCCTCCGCTGGTGGCAAATGTGATCACCGGCAATCGTTGGCGTGCCGCAAGTTCGAACATTCTGGCTACCATTTCCCCGACTACTAGGCCCATGCTTCCGCCTAGGAAGCCGAAGTCGATGGCGATGATGGCGCAGGGTTCGCCTCCGATTCTGCCGATGCCGGTTACTGCTGCCTCGGAGAGACCGGTGCGTACTTGGTCGTTGAGGACGCGTACTTGATACGATACGCGAGGTGAAAAAACTAAGGGGTCGATGGAGGTGATCCAGCCGTGCGCTTCGTCAAATGTGCCCGGGTCGATGAGTGACCCAATTCGCAATCTTGCTGAGATGTTGTAGTGGAATTCGCAGTTGGGGCATACTCTTAGGCGCATGAAGAGATCAGATCCGTCTAATTCGGTGCCGCAGATCAAACATGCGGAAAGCTCCTGTTCGAGGTCAAGGGGTTCAAGTTCGACAACCTCTGAATCGTGGTTGTCGAAGGAGTCTCCGAATTCGGGGTATAGGGGTTTAATGGTCACAAGATGGTTGGTGATATGTGGGTTAGACGCGACGGTTTGAAGGTCTAATGAGCATTGTAAAGCCGCCAAGTTCAATTGGCGTAAAGATGGAAAAAGGGGTGATGGACGGTGTTGTGCGGTGATGAAATTGCCGCTAAGTTGCTGGACTAGCGGCAATTTCGCGGCAAAACTACGGCGAATTTGCGATGACCTGCCGGGGCTTGCCGGGCTCACCTGGTCCGACGATTCCGGCATCTTCGAGCTCGTCCATCAGACGCGCTGCGCGAGGGTATCCGATTCGCAAACGTCGTTGCAACAATGATGTCGAGAGTGTCTTCTGACTCTTGGCCATTGAGGAGGCTTGCATGAAGAGTGCGTCCCCATTTTCTTCGGGGAGTCCGGGGATGTTGATTCCTTCGTCATCAGCGGCTTCATCAACGTCTAATTGCGGTAGTGGTGGTGCGCCGGCGTTCTTCCAAAACTCGACAATGGTTTCGATCTCTTCTTCGCTCAAGAACGCGCCTTGCACTCGTACTGGCTGGCTGAGGTCGATGGGTTTGTATAGCATGTCGCCTTTGCCCAATAGGCGGTCGGCGCCTGTGGCGTCCAAGATCGTGCGGCTATCGACTTGGGAACCTACTGCGAAACTGATTCGGGATGGGAAGTTGGCTTTTATCAATCCGGTTACGACATCGACGGATGGTCGTTGTGTGGCTACGACCAGGTGAACTCCTGTTGCGCGTCCAAGTTGCGCCAATCTGACAAGTAGCTGTTCAACTTCGCTGGAGGATGTGAGCATCAAGTCGGCGAGTTCGTCGACGAGTATCAAGAGGTATGGCATCTTGAAGGTGCTTTTCTCGTTATAGGACGTGATGTTCTTTACGCCGGCAGCTTCAAGTGTTGAGAATCGGTCCATCATCTCTTTGACCAGTGCCTTGAGTGCTTTTACTGCGCGTTCCGGATCGACGATGACGGGTGCGTAGAGATGCGGAATGCCTTGATATGGCGTTAGCTCGACGCGTTTGGGGTCAATCATGACCATTCGGAGTTCCATCGGTGTGCGTGTCATCAGCAACCCGGTGACGATGGTGTTCATGCATACGCTCTTGCCGGATCCGGTGGCGCCAGCGACTAGTGTGTGTGGCATTTTAGAGAAATCTGCCATTACAGGGTCGCCGCCACTGCCCATGCCGAGAGGTACTGGCAATGCAGCATCCTCAGCGAATTCCAGCCACTCGGGTGAATCCATGACCGTCCGCAGATTTACGGGAGTAGGTCTGGCGTTTGGGACTTCGATCCCAACTACGGATGATCCCGGGACGACGGATTCGAATCTGATGTTGGGAGAAGACAAAGCCAGGGCGATGTCTTTTTCGCGGTTAAGAATCGTGTCGACGCGTACCCGTTGTCGGGGTGCCTTAGAGGTTGAACCTCCGCCCTTCCATCCGGGTTTCAGTCCGTACATTGTGACAGTGGGTCCGACTCGCACTTGGTCAACGGATACTGCGATTCCGTGATCTTCCAACGTTTCTTCGATGAGGTCGCTGGTGGCTTTGATCTCAGCGGTTGCAACGCCGCCTTTGGGTGCGATCGTCAAATGTTCGAATGGTGGAAGGTGCCACGGAAATGCGTTCATCGCCGCTTCGACAGCTGCACCGGATGTAATCATCTCTAGCACTTCTTCGGTCTCAGGGCTGATCACATCGTTGTCATTCGAAGCAACTTCATTGTCTTGATCGACAATGGCGCTCACATTCTCGTCGAGCAAGTCGTCGGTATAGTCGATTTCGTCAAGATCTGACGCGTCGGGAAGATCGTCTCCGATGTGATCACCGACTGCCACAAATTCCGGCAAATCATCCTGAGCCGCGATGGATGAGTGTGAAACACTCGATGCTTCCTCCCGAACCGCGGGTTGCCAATCGGTGTCAAACTGCACCTCGTCAATCGGGTCATCATCAACTGCGAATTTGTCCTCTTCTTCCACAGCGATTGTGTTGCCAATATCCACGATGAATTCGTTGGATGCGTTGAAAACATCGTCTCTAATCTCGAATTCCGGAGTCGGTTCTGTGCGTCTTGGGATGGTGATGTCATGCAGAGCACGAGAGTGCAGCGAAGACCTGGCAGCCGCTTCAATGTATTCGTCGGCTTCTTCTTCGTCGGCATCTTTGACCGAAACTTCGGGCTTATCTCGATGTCGTTTGCTTGCAATGGTAGAGGCCGCCCCACCGGCCATCATGAACAGACTCACCGATGCCGACATTGCCATCAGTGCTCCGATTCCTAGCACCTTCAATCCCATACCGAATGCTGTAGGGAATTGGAATGCTGCGCCAATCGTGAAAAACGCTCCGGCACGCAACCATGCCAATGCCTGTTGCCAAAGGACGAGGTCGTATCGATGCCAATCATAGGGTTCTCGTGCGAGAATCTCTCCGAATCGTCCGCCCATGGTCGCACCTGTAGCGGAGCCAAGCGGTCCGTCGAATATGCCCAGCACCGTAACGCCGCCAAGAACGACGATTAATGAGGAAATGGTTTCACGATAACGGCCTATGATCCAACGCGTCCGAGTGATCGCCAAGTAGACAAACAGAACTCCCCATAGACCAAGCGGCAGCGCGGCATAGCCGACGTTCGCCATGACCTCGTCGCGAAATAGAAATGCTGCGATACCAGCGGCGGCGAATAAAGCAAAGAATACGATGTGGCGGGC
This sequence comes from Dehalococcoidia bacterium, assembly GCA_963555965.3. Taxonomy (GTDB): domain Bacteria; phylum Chloroflexota; class Dehalococcoidia; order Lucifugimonadales; family Lucifugimonadaceae; genus Bin127. Next base: position 2,439,026 of record OY821634.1, on the reverse strand, counting down.
CAACGCGAAGTAGGTGACATCGCCAGAGTGGTTTTCGGAGCTTGCCTCAGTGTTTTTGGATGGCGTTTCTAAGTGGTCTTCGTTTTTTAGGGATTTTGTTCCGCGCTTCGAAGAGCTGGCATGTTCTTCGTCTGCCAGCGCGGTTTCTTCAGTCAGTGCGTCCAGGTTGTAACTCAATTTCGGTCACCACGATCAACGGTCTTCGCTTGGTCCTGCGGTAAAAGAATCGCCCCAAGCATGCCCGAACTAGTCGATCCATCTCGTTCCAATCTACGAGATCGGCTATGACCGGTTCAATAGCTTGGGTTAACGCTTCGGAGGCATCTTTCATCAATCTGGGCTCGTCGGCAGCGTCTACAAAACCGGATGTCACAAGTTGCGGATGCCCGATCAACACGCCTTCGTCTCGCGCCATAGTCACGAAGACAATGCCGTCGCTTGCGAGTGATTTGCGCTCATCCATGACACTGGAATCGATATCCCATTCGCCCTCGCCTTGAACGAGAACATATCCTGCGGGCACTCTGTCGATCACTGAAACACCACTTTCGTCGAGTTCCAACACATCGCCATCTCCGATCAAGTTCACGTTCTGGTCCGGCACTCCCATGTCGATTGCGATTTCGCAATGTGCCTTAAGCATCCTATATTCGCCGTGAATGGGTGTGAAATGTTCTGGTCGCAGTATGCTGAACATGGTCTTCAATTCGTCTCGTTTTGCGTGTCCAGAGACATGAACCGGTCTGGAGCTTGCGGTGATGATGCGGACGTTGCGTCGAGCAAGGTTGTTCATAACTTCGTTGACTGCGATCTCGTTGCCCGGTATCGTGCGCGCGGACAATATCAATGTGTCATCATCGATCAATCTAACCTCACGGTGGTCTCCGCGCGCCATGCGTGAAATTCCGGCTTCAAACTCTCCCTGACTGCCGGTAGTCATGATGATGACTTCCTCATCGGGCAGGCTGTTTGCTTCATTGATGCTGACTCGTACACCCGGTGGTATGTGCAGGTGTCCTAGTTCTTCAGCCAACCGGGTATTTTCGATCATGCTCCTGCCGATGATTGCGACCTTACGCCTGATCTCCTGGGCTGCATCCACGACCATCTGGACTCTTGCTATCTGTGTTGAAAAGCTGGCGATTATCACGCGCCCTTTCGCCTCGGCAATAGCTCTGTATATCGCTTCTGCAGCAACCCGGTCAGAGCGTGAAGATCCATCGTCTTCGGCGTTGGTGGAATCCGATAGTAGCAATCGCACACCCCGTTGTCCGATTTCACTTAGAGCTTGGTAATCGGTGGGGAGTCCGAGCATAGGCTCGTTGTCCAGCTTGAAATCGCCAGTATGTAGGATTCCGCCTTGGTGTGTATCCAAGTAGATGCTGCATGAATCTGGAATGCTGTGGCAAACGGCGACCCACTGCACTCCAAAGTCTCCGAATCTATAGTCTCGCTCGAGTCGAACGGCGTTAACTTGCACTCCTGAAAATCGTCGTGCACCAGATTTCTTTAGTTCCCTCCTTATCATCTCGGCTGCCAATCGAGGTGCGTAAATGGGTGCGTCGATGATTCGCATCAGATGGGGCAGCCCTCCGATGTGGTCGAGATGACCATGCGTGATTAATACAGCGCGTACTCGATCTCGGTTTCGTCGAACGTAATCCATGTTGGGTATGATTCGCTCGATACCTGGGGTGTTGTACTCCGGGAACTGCACGCCGCAGTCGACCACGAGCATGTCGTCATCGGTCTCGACGACCATCATGTTCATCCCAACCTCGCCTAGTCCACCAAGCGGTATTATCCGCACGGCTGATTCGCCATATTCCAAGCTGTGGTCATTCATGCATGCTTCCAAGTCTTTAGCAGAGTATTAACAAGTGTATTTTTGAACTGAGATCGCTGTGATTGTGGCGGTGAGTAAGGTGCATACGGCAACGAGACTGCATGTCCCCCTGCGTCTCGCTTCGATTGACGCGTCCCCCTTTTGATTCGCAAAAGGGGGAGGAGGGGAGATTTCGCTTGTGAACGCGTGGGAACCTGGTGAGGTGGGGACCACTTCATCCCTGGTTCATACTTTGGCTACCGAATTCACTAGTGTTCCGATGTTGTCGATCGTGATGCTTACGACATCGCCTTGTGCCAATGTGAATTCTGGCGGCGGTATGGTGCCTGTGCCTGTACAGACCGTGGTGCCGTTGGGCACGCGGTTGTGCCGTTGCAGCCAGTCTGCGAGGTAGTTGCAATCACGTTTCATCAACGATGTGTTTGCAGATCCTTGGAACGCTGTCTGTCCATCGCGCTCGATTTTCAATCCGACATCTAACGATTGAGGATCCCCAACTACGTCGGGCGTAGCGATGCACGGTCCGATCGCACAAGATCTGTCGTAAACCTTGGCCTGCGGTAGATAGAGCGGATTCGCGCCTTCAATGGAACGGCTGCTCATGTCGTTCCCGACGGTGTAAGCCACGATCTGACCCTCGTACAGAACGAAAGCTAGCTCTGGTTCTGGAACATCCCACTCGGAATCGCCCCGAATCCCCAACGCGTCGCCCGGTGAAATCAACCGCTCCGCCGTGGCTTTGAAAAACGCCTCTGGTCGATCGGCGTTGTATACCAGTGCGTAGACATCCGGTGAGCCGCTCTCGGCCTGGCGCTCCCTCATGCTGTCCATATAGGTGACTCCAAATGCCCAAACCTCGGGTGCAAAAATCGGGGGTAAAATCTCATCGCTGGCACACAACTCCTCAACGGCAACCTGCTTCCCGCCGCCACGCTCCATGATTCGTAGTGCCACGTCATCGATTCCTACTCCGCCAAGATGCGCCGCCTTGAACAAAGACAAAGTCGAATCCGCTTGTGCCGTAATCGATGTCAAGTCCGTGATGACCCCTTCTTCAGCCTCAACCCCAACATGGACCTTGTCTCCGCGACGGGACTGGTAGTAACGCATCTTCTGGCCTTTCTTTCCTATCTTCGGGTTTTCCGACGCATCTCACTCTACAGCAACGAGAATAAAATCTGTGGATAGCGCCCTATCGTATCTCCATTTAGTCGGATCAAATTTGACGCGACGGCAACCCAAACGGTTATCAGGCTACTCATTGACTAAAACCTCAAAATTACGATCCATCATGCGGTTGTCGAGTGTCACAGTGCTAGTCGCGCTGACTCTCGTCGTGCTCAGTCCTCAAATCATGGCTGCCCAATCTCAACGTCCGTCTGACAATGAAGTTGTTACTCACAACGTGATTCTGGGCGAGAAGATCACGGTCTCGATCGAAACTGAAATCGAAAGCCAAATCAAAGAGGCCAGACTGTGGGTACGACCGCATGGCAGGGATACCATCCTCTCCTACTCCTACCTGGAATTTACACAAGTCACTAGCATGGTCCAAGCCACAGGTGAGATCGACGTTCGATCGCCCTCATATTTCCCACCCGGCACGATATTCGATGTGCGCTTCGAGTTCGTATCTGTTGACGGCGGCGTATATCCATCACACACCTACCACGTGGAGCACATCGACGACTTTCACGACTGGCGGCGCGTCTCGGACAACCGACTTGAGATCATCTACTACGGGATCGATGACCGCGCGATTGAGAGCCTCCACTCGAAAACCGCGCCGCGCCTTCCAGCAATCAGTGCCGCGCTGGGTGTCGAAGATGTTCCTCGATTCCGGGCTGTCATATTCCCGAATCTCAGAGAACTCACCATCCATGGACCGACCATCAGCGGTGCGGCAACCCAAGGGCACTACTTCGGTGGCTTCGCATACGACGAATACGACCTCACAATAATGTCGTCGCCCTCCGCCTCAACGCTGATTCACGAACTCACTCACCTCATCTTCGGCCGCGCCTTGACATCTCCATACGCCACGTCAGTGCCTGCATGGTTGAATGAAGGAAATGCGAGCTACTGGGAAACGGGTAGCCGCCAGGATTCCCTACTAAATTTCCGCTCGATTGCCCGATCCGGCAATGTTACTGAATTCGCTGGGATGAACTCCGTGCCTGGTTTGCGCAAAGACATCGGCAATTTCTACACCCAGTCCACCGACTTTGTGGGCTACCTCATCGAAAATTACGGGCCCAATTCGATCGGCGAACTTCTCTCCGAACTCAACGCTGGGAAAAACATGGACGACGCTATGCGAACCGTCTACGGTGGCTCACTATCTCAACTCGAAAACGGATGGCGTAGAGAGTGGGGACTGCCATCAGTATCATCCCGCGAAATCCATGTTGACATCGAAACGGCTCTTCCAGCCACGATCCCCGGCTTGCCAACCATCATTACTGGCACGCTCGAAAAACTCTCTGCGCCCGAGCGTAGCGAGGAGAACGAAATTCAGGTTGCTATCAGCAACCCCGAACCTGAAGCAGCAGCAACGGTCGTGGTCCAAGCAAGCGTTGCGCCACAATCGACTATTGAACCGACATCTGCGTCTCAGCCTCCTTTGCCTACCAGAACGAACGTTTACTTCACTGGTGCACCAGATGCCGAGTGGCCTCAAGTGAAGCCCAGCGCTATCATCGTTTTCCTCCTGCTCGGACTTGGTGTGATGGCGATGATGTATCGCAGGTTCAGAACTTGAATCGATTCCATCGCGGTAACATCAATCTGTGATGTCCGCCGCGAAACCAACGACCTCATTCATCTACTCGCACGAGCAATCGCAACACGTCCTTAGTCCGACGCACCCGATGCGTCCTATCAGGCTGATGCATATGCACGAACTAATGCATAGTGTCGGACTTCTCGACTCGGAAAGCATCGCTACTGAATCTCCACGCATGGCTACTGACGACGAGATCGCCATTTTCCACGACGTTGACTACATCGAAGTTGTGAAAGCGATAGATGCCGGCGCGATTGTCCCTGCGATGCACCAGTTCGGCTTTGGTCCGGGCGACAACCCGCCACGCTCAGGCATGTTCCGCCACGCTGCACTCGCTGCTGGAGGTGCGATGCTGGCTGTAGAACGTGTGCTTGTGGGTCAAACGAAGAACGCGTTCATTCCCGCTGGTGGAATGCATCACCATGCCATGAGGGACCGCGCGTCTGGTTTCGGCATATTCAACGATGCTGTAATTGCGATCAAACATCTCATCGATCAAGGACTCCGCGTTTTCTACGCCGATATCGATGTGCATCACGGAGATGGGGTTCAGGCCGGACTTTACGATACGGACCGGGCGATGACTGTCTCGATCCACGAATCTGGTCAGTGGCTCTTCCCCGGCACTGGTAATCCCGACGAAACCGGCACAGGAGATGGTGAAGGTTACAGCGTCAACATCCCCCTCGCCCCGTACACGGACGATGAGTTGTGGCACCAAGCCTTCGATGCTGTAATCCCCGATTTGGCGCGCGCGTTTGAACCTGATCTCATCTTTACTCAACTCGGCATCGACACGCATCGTAACGATCCACTCGCGCATCTCTCACTTACGACTCAGGGGCATAATTTGGCGGTTCGGAAGTTCGCCGCGCTGGTTAACGAACTCGAATGCCGGTGGATTGCAGTAGGCGGGGGTGGCTACGACATGACCGCGGTAGCGCGAGCCTGGACTATGGATCTTGCAACGATGGCAGATCTCGAAATCGACGACGAAATCCCGACGACCTTCACCTCGCTCTCCAACATGCCCACCTTCCACGACCAAGGCGAATACCGCATCGACCGCGACATCCGCAACGACATTATCCGCCATAACGAGGCTGCGATTGGTGAGATCAAGCAACGCGTTTTTCCTCGATTCGATCTCTGATTTACGTTGATATAAATCAAAAACCCCTCTACCGTATGGAACCGATAGAGGGGTTTTAGCGAGTGCGAGACCGGTATCTAAACCTCGCGGAATCGCCCCTCGACGGTGTCGTCATCTGGAGGAGCATCGGTGCCCGTACCGCCCGGTTGTGCTCCGGCTCCGGCAGTTGCATCGGCTTGGATGTGTTGTCCTGCTGCCATCATTGCCTGTTGCAACGCTTCGGATGCTGCTTTGACACGTTCGGCGTCGGTGTTTTCGTCGGTGAGGACGGTTCGCACCTCGGATGTCTTGGATTGGATGTCCGACTTGACATCATCGGGCAGACGTTCGCCGTGTTCCTCGATTAGTTTGTCTGCCTGATATGCAGTCGACTCGGCGAGGTTTCGCGCGTCAACTGCTTCCCGGCGCAGACGGTCAGCCTCGGCGTTTTCCTCCGCTTCGCTCACCTTCGACTTGATGTCCTCTTCAGACATGCCGGAACGTCCCGTGACGGTGATATGTTGCTCGCGTTGGGTTGCCTTGTCTTTTGCGGTCACGGTGATGATGCCGTTTGCGTCGATGTCGAAAGACACTTCGATTTGGGGCACACCGCGCGGTGCTGGTGCGATGCCGTCCAGTGAAAAACGTCCGACGGACGTGTTGTCTGCTGCCATCGGGCGTTCGCCCTGCAAGACGTGAATTTCGACCGATGACTGTCCATCTGCGGCAGTTGTGAAGGTGTCGGATTTCGATGTTGGGATTGTGGTGTTCCGCGGGATCAACTCGGTTCGCACGCCGCCGAGGGTCTCGATTCCCCAAGTCAGGGGAGTTACGTCTAATAGCAGTATGCCAGAGACATCGCCTTGCAAAACACCGGCCTGAAGCGCGGCACCGAGTGCGACCACTTCGTCAGGGTTTATTGATCGGTTCGGCTCTTTGCCGAAAATCTCTTTGACCCGACTCGTCACCGCTGGCATACGTGTCATGCCTCCCGCGAGGATCACATCGTCGATCTCATCAGGTGAAACCCCTGCATCTCGTAATGCATTTTGACATGGTTCGACAGTCTTCTCAACGAGGTCTGCGGTCAATGATTCCAGCTTGGCACGAGTCAAAGTCTCGACGAGATGTTTCGGTCCACTCTGATCGGCAGAGATGAATGGAAGGTTGATCTCGGCAGTTGTGACGGATGAGAGTTCGATCTTTGCCTCTTCTGCAGCCAATCGCAACCTTTGCGCAGCGGACGGGTCCGCGCTGGGGTCCATGTATTCCTTTTTCTTGAACTCGTCGACTAGGTACTCGACCAGACGCGAGTCGAAGTCGTCTCCGCCCAAGTGGGTGTCGCCGTTGGTGCTTTTGACTTCGAATACACCATCGCCGACTTGCAATATGGTGATGTCGAAAGTCCCACCGCCAAGGTCGTAAACCGCAACAGTTCGATCGCCTTTTTTGTCGAGTCCGTAAGCAAGGGCGGCAGCCGTCGGCTCGTTCACGATTCGCAAAACCTCAAGCCCTGCGATAGTGCCAGCAACCCTAGTGGCTTCGCGCTGAGCGTCATTGAAGTATGCAGGGACGGTAATTACTGCTTGAGTTACAGGTTCGCCTAGCCTCTCTTCTGCATCTGACTTCAATCGCGCAAGGAGCATGGATGAAATCTCTGCCGGCGGTCGAACGCTGCTATCGAACTGGATTCCAACGTCGCCGTTTTCGAGGCCTGATAGAGTGAATGGCACTCGGTCCTGGTCGCTTGTAACCAACTCATCGTCAAACCTGCGTCCAATGAAGCGTTTCGCCGAGTAGACGGTGTGCTGTGGGTTCGTCACGGCCTGGCGACGCGCCATCATACCGATGAGTCTCTCGCCTGTTTTGGTGTTCATCGCAACTACGGAAGGGGTGATTCGTTGCCCCTCGGAATTTTCGATAATCTCAGGCTCTCCGGCGCTCATGTACGCCATTGCGGAATTGGTAGTACCTAAGTCGATACCGATAGCTCTTGCCATTTTTAACTTGCCTTTCTGTTGCCAGTTCGATCTGGTGATATTCGTTCGTCTGGATGCATCAATTTGTCAATCAGTTTCAGATTCGTCTGATGCTCGTCCTATCAATACCTTCGCCACGCGCACCACTTTGGATGTTTCAGTGTCTTCGTACCCTGCCTCGATGACCTGTACAACCTTGCCTGCTTGGTCGTCGGAAGTCGGCATCGTGGCTAGTGCTTCGTGTCTGGAAGGATCCATATCTTGTCCTATTGACTCGAATCGTCGTAAGCCTGCATCGAGCAAGCTCTTGTCGATTTTTTCGGCCATGGACTTGAATCCGTCGAACCACTTCGACTCCATACCCTGCTCTTCAGCCGTTTCCAAAGCGTTTGAAAAGTCATCAGCGACGGTCATAATACGGATAGCCACTGCTAATCGGGCCTTTTCGGCGGCGTTTGACTCGCGTTCAGCAGATAAGCGTTTTCCACGTTGAGCGTCATCGTATGCACGCACAAGATCGGATTGGAGTCGTCGGACTTGTGCTTCCAATGTTTCAGTATTGTGACGTTTTTCGTCGTTTTCTGCTTGAAATTGCGCTAATTGCGCGCGTGTATCGTCCAATTCAGTCCGAAGTTCGTTACATTTGGCGATGGCATTTTGGAGCATCGCACGAGACCGCGCGGCACCTGTGAGGGGCCGGGCTGGTCTTCGTGTTCGCCGCGCCCAACGTGCGTCGAAAATCGATCCGCCACCGCTCATCATTCAACTCCTAGATAGTGGAGGATTACCTTTATCTCATCAGCGACCGCTTTAGCGGAAGTGGAGTTTGTCAGATCCTCGCTGTTTTCAAGCACTTCCAGCATCCCGCGCATGTGCTGCACGAGTTCGAGTACGAGGCCGACACCACTGAGGTTCAGGCCTAGATCCTCTGATAATCGCCGCACTATTTGGAGCCGTTCCAAATCCTCTTCGGAGTAGAGCCGCCTGCTTCCTTGAGTTCGCGAGGGGCTAACTAATCCTTCGCGGTCGTACTTCCTGAGGGTCTGCGGATGCATATCCGCCAACTTTGCGGCGATGCTGATTATGTAGAGAGCGTCTGCACGTCCTGCGAATCGTACTCGTACCCTGCCGCGTCTACGCGTCTGCTGTGCTTCTTCGGCCTGTCGTGCGAGTTCTTGTCGTGCTGCTTGCGCTGCGATTTTATTTACGAGCCGGACAAACGCATCTGCATTTGGGATCGACGCGCCTGCATCCGTGGACTGTTGTTCTTCGTATCTCTGTGTCACAGTAGCTCCAACGAGGTGGCAAGATGGATAACATCAGAATTTTTGTCCGATACCCGTTGCTTGACACTGTAATTCATAGTAGCATACGTGATACGGTTTATATCAATGTTGACGAAATCCATCACCGGGACGGGATGGAATCGTAAACAACCTAGATTTTTTACGAATTCTTGCCAGAAATACTTGACAAGAGTGCCTGGCATGTAATAAAAAGTGTGCAACAACCTAATTTCGCCGTCGAAGGTGCGGCGATAACAAGAGTGAACCGAAGCGAATCGAGAGATCGAAGCAAGACAATAGACCTACGACGAGAGGTAATTCGAAACTAGCATGTCAGCAATCTACGAAAAGCGTTGTCCGCACTGCCAAGGCGACATCCTGTTTGCAATCAGGCTCGAGGGTCCGACCTTGAAGTGTTTGCAGTGCACGAGACTCATTGACCGGCATCAGGCACGCGAGCTATTGACCCGAATGGAGCAACCAGCGGCCTGACGACTGGGGCAGTCAAAAGCGGAGTGAAACAGGAAATTCACTCGAAGTTGAAGCCCCGGTCAATATCGGGGCTTTTTAGTTCCGATGAAACACCCAACAGCAACCCAAAAACGGAGACAAGCAATATGAAACAGACTACGATCTTCCCCCGCCGATGCCCTGCGTGCCAAGGCGACGTCCAGTTCGGGCGCGGACTGGACGGTATCATGCTCAAGTGCATCCAATGCACACGCATCATCGGTCCAGAGCAAGCACGCGAGATACTGGTCGATTTGCAACGCGAACGCGCTGCGGTCGCCAAGGTTGCTTGATGCAATGCGGGTCTGGGCCTAGAAAACGCTCAGTTCAAAGAACCTAAACGGCTCGGTTACGCTAGGTTTCCGAGCCGTTTTTCTTTTGTTGGTCGGCACATTCGTCAACTCATCGGTCGGAATTCATCGGTCGGATTGGGGTTTCATCCGGCATCAAAGGACCACAGCTCGGTCTCTACCCCTATGACCTCTGCTTCTGGTGCCGCACTCTCAATTAAGGCCAGTGCGCGTTCGAGAATTTGGTTTGCAGTGCGCCGATCACCGCTTACAACCGCAATGCCGATGGTCGTATAGTCCCAACTACTGTTGGGATCGACTTCAGCAGCGGAAACCGAATGTCGATTTCGCAACTTCGAAATCACAGAGTGGATCGCTCGTCGCTTATCCTTGAGCGAAGATGCCCCGTGAATTTGCAAGGTGACTTGTGCAGCGGCAATGTGCATCCTAATCGAACTCAGATCAGATTACGGATTTCGTTGACCGGTTCAGTCTTAACGGCAATCTATTGAGCGTTTGCAGACGACGATGTCAGAACGCCAAGTATGGTTCGCTCTCGACAGTAACGTAGTCTCCCGGTGGGAACTGTTCAAGCGCGTGGACATTAATCTCGGTTCCCCATCCTGGGCCATCTGGCACTGTCGCATGACCATCGGAGATAGGAATCTTCTCTGTTAATACAGTTTCGTAAGCGCGCAAGAAGCTGACGAAAATCTCCTGCATGAACGCGTTTGGCATCGCGAGGTCTAGGTGCAAACTGGCGACTGTAGAAATTGGGCCGTTCGAGTTGTGCGGCGCCACGGAAACGTAGTGCGTCTCCGCTGCGGTGGCAATTTTGCGTAGTTCGGTGATCCCGCCGGCATGACAGATATCTGGTTGAATGATGTTGGCTGCGTGGGACTCCAACAGCGGTCTAAAGTCCCACCGGTTGTAAAGCTGTTCGCCTGTCGAGATCGGGATGTTGATGCTGTTCGTCAAGGCTGCCAGCGCGTCGATATTATCCCAAAGTATTGGCTCCTCTAACCATGCGATGTTGTACTCCTCGATCGCCATTGCGGCTCGTCGTACGCTCCAAGGGTCTAACCTTCCACGCACATCTACTGCGACTTCAACCGAAGGCCCGACCGCTTTCCGCACCGCTTTGACGAGTTCGACACCGTGTTGAATCCGCTCTGGAGTAATTACTTGCGGGCCGTAGAACGGGTAGAACTTCATTGCGCGCCAGCCCTCATCTACTAATTCGGCAGAGCGGCGACGGTAATCGTCAACTGTCGTAGCGCCTTGCCCGAGGCCGTCGTCTTCATTGGGATCAAACCACCCATTCGCGTATGCTCGGATGTTGTCACGCACTTTTCCGCCTATCAACTCGTAGACTGGTACGCCAAGTGCCTTGGCCTTTAGATCGTTGAGCGCAAGATCAATCCCGCTGATCGCGCTCATCGTTACGGCACCACCTGTCCAAGTTACGCGCCGGTAAAGCGATGTCCAGATATGTTCGATCTGGAAGGGGTCCTTACCTACCAGATACTTCGCGAAATCCTTGATCTCAGCGGCAACTCCGGCATCCTTGTATTGAGTGCTTGCTTCGCCCCAACCGTACTCTCCAGTGTCGGTGGTGATTCGCACGAACATCCAGTTCGTCCCCGCCGTCTTGTGCACCGGAGTACGCATTCTGAATATGTCTATGTCTGTAATCTTCATGGAGTGATTTCATGTAGTTAAGGTTTCTTGGATCGGTGGCACGATCGCGACGCTCTGTTACATCGTACTCGCGCCGCAACAGTAGCAACCTTGGATACACCTTTTGTGCGCCGGATGTTTACCTCCCATCTACCCGATCGATCAGTCTTTCATGAAATTATCATTTTGATCGAAATGAATTCCGAGCCTCATTTGCCTGAGCGTCCAAGGTTTGCCGCATCACGCCGGGCAATCGTCGGGGTAGTCACGTTGTCAGCGGGGGTTGCAATAATTTTCTTCGCCGTTGCCTTGATCATGCTATCCACCGTTAGCGGCACTGGCGACGATTCTGGCGAGGCGAACTGCGAAGATTTCACTTCATTGCACGAAGCTAAACATCTCTACGACTCGCTAGAACCATTGTCAGACCAAAAACTCGCTCTGGACTCAAATCGTAACGGTGTTCCATGCGATGATTTGATGCCTATCGAGCGTCAACCCAACGAAATCTTCGAGGTCAATTGCAACGATTTTCAACATCGGGACGAAGCCGAACATTTTTTCGGGGCTTACGACTCGAAAGGCGATAACCGGTTCGGATTGGATCGCGACCTTGATGGGCGTCCTTGTGAGACGTTGCCGCCGCTGGATAACATGACCCGCGTTCTGAACCGATTGGATCGTCTTTGGAGTGACGACGCGAGATTCGCTGCGGACGCAAACTGCGCCGATTTTGAAACTTGGATCGATGCGAATGAATTCTTTTTGCGAGCTGGTGGACCAGATTCGGATCCGCATCGTCTCGACGGTGACAACAATGGCGTTCCGTGCGAGTCGCTACCCGGCGCTCCGCGATGAAAACTCGAGGCTCGCTACTCTACGAAAGTAAAGTTAGATCATAGAGGAAGACGGCGAGATTTTTATTCTCACCATAGATCGTCCGATTCTGAAGCTCGTCGGGACCCAGATCCGGATGATTGCCCCTACGCGTCTTTGTTTAGCGCTGTCGTTGTTGACGACGCGAGAAGCGCAGTCTGATCTGAGCGCGTCGCAATGATGCGAGTGCGCGTTCCATGTCTAGGTCGGAGCCGTGGGTATCGATTCGTTCTTGCGCTCTTCGCACAGCCTCTTCCGCTCGCGCTTCGTCGATCTCGTCTTCGCGTTCGGCGGCATCGGCCAATACCGTCACATTGTCTGCCAAAACTTCCATGAAGCCGCCGGTGACGACGATTGCTTGCTCGTTTCCATCGACTCCGAAGCGCATCTCACCGGGGACCAGAGTGGTCATCAAAGCCGCATGAGATGGTAAAACCGTGAGTTCACCGTCCGCTCCCGGCGCGGTTACGTAGTCGATACCACCTGAAAACGTTTCGCTTTCTGCGGTCACTATATTGAGACTCATGCGGGCCATTGCGGAACTATCGACTCCTCAGAAGTATCATGTGTTCTTTCGCATCATACAGATGCTTATGCGGCAATCTGCTCCTGCATCTCGCGCCCTTTGGCGACTGCGTCTTCGATCGTGCCGACCATGTAGAACGCCTGCTCAGGGAGTTCGTCATGCTTGCCGTCGAGGATCTCCAAGAATCCTTTCACGGTGTCAGCGAGGCTCACGTACTTGCCGGGAAGTCCCGTGAAGACTTCACCAACAAAGAACGGCTGCGTCAAGAAACGTTGAATCTTGCGGGCTCTGGATACGGTAAGCTGGTCATCGTCGGAGAGTTCTTCGATACCCAAGATGGCGATGACGTCTTGCAAGTCTTTGTAACGTTGCAATACACGCTTCACGCCGAATGCTGCTTCGTAGTGGTCGTTACCCACAATAGCCGGCTCCAAAATTCTGGAGTTCGATGCCAACGGATCAACAGCCGGGAACAAGGCCTGCGCAGCGAGTGCCCGGTCAAGCGAAACGTTGGCATCCAAGTGTCCGAAAGTGGTTACGATACCGGGGTCGGTGTAGTCGTCCGCGGGTACGTAGACGGCCTGGAACGATGTGATGGAACCTGCTTGGGTCGAGGTGATGCGCTCCATCAGATCACCCAACTCCGTCGCCAACGTTGGTTGGTAACCAACCGCTGAAGGCATTCGTCCCAACAGAGCCGACACTTCCATGCCGGCCAATATGTATCGATAAACGTTGTCGATGAATAGGAGCACGTCCTGACCACGCTCGTCACGGAAGTACTCCGCCATCGTCAAGCCGGTCAGGGCGATACGCGCCCGAGTTCCGGGGGGCTCGTTCATCTGGCCGAACACCAATGCGGTCGACCCAACTACGCCCGATTCATGCATCTCGTGCCACAGGTCATTACCTTCACGCGAGCGTTCGCCAACCCCTGCGAACACAGACACACCCGAGTGTTCTTGGGCGATGTTACGGATCAACTCGGTAATGATGACGGTTTTGCCGACACCAGCACCGCCGTAGGCTCCGACTTTTCCACCTCTGGGGAATGGTGTGATGAGGTCAAGTACTTTGATACCGGTCTCGAGAATCTCGGTGGTTCCAGACTGCTCAGCAAACGTCGGTGGTTGGCGATGTATCGGCAAGCGCTCAGCGTCAGCCGGAACTTGCTCGCCACCGTCGATCGCCTCGCCTAGGACATTGAAGATACGTCCTAGCGAGTTTTCGCCCACAGGGACTGCGACAGGGCGTCCAGTGTCGACGCACTCTACGCCCCGTGCCAACCCGTCTGTAGTGCCGAGTGCAAGGCATCGCGCCCAGTTGTTGCCAACGTGCTGCTCGACTTCCAGCATCAGACGTTCACCGTCTACATCAAGTTCTAGACCGTTGTAGATCTCCGGCAAGTCTTCGGGCGGAAATTCGACGTCCACCACCGTGCCGATAACTTGGACCACTTTGCCTTTGCTACCTTGTGCCATTTGCGTCAGGCTCCTATTTCCTGATGCTCCGTCTTTTGGTAGACGAAGCCAGTTCGCTTAATTTTGCGTTCCTACTAAGCTCGTTATTAGTTTCTGTTCTTTGGATGCAGCATCATCCCTGCACACCAGCGACACCGCCAACTATGTCAAGCAGTTCACCGGTGATGGATTCCTGCCGGGCCTTGTTTAGGTCTAGCGTCAGTTCGTCGATCAGTTCATTTGCGTTGTCGGTGGCGTTCTGCATAGCGATCATTCGCGCTGAATGTTCGCTCGCCTGAGCTTCCAAGATTGCGTGATAAATCTGCGTCTCGACATATCGCGGAGCTAGGTTCGCCAACACATCCGCGGGCGACGGTTCGTAGATGTAATCGAGATAGAGCATCGGTCCGCCATCAGAGGGAGCTTCTTCCATCTCAATCGGGAGAATCTGCCGATTGATCGGGTTCTGTACCGTAGTGTTGACGAACTGTGCGTAGATCAACTTAACCGTATCTGCCTCACCTGATCGATATCGATCTATTACAAAGGATGAGATATCCAGGGTGTCCGCCAAAGCGGGACGGTCTCCCACTGAAAACGTGGCTACAAGCGATTGACCAGTTCGGGCAACAAAACGTTCGCCCTTGCGACCGATGCCAACTGTGTCAATCGGAACTTCTGCGGAAGTGAACTCGGTAGCGGCGACGCGCAAGATGTTGCCGACCAGCGCCCCCGCCAATCCACGATCTGGGGTCAACAAAACCAACAATTCACGATTGTTTGGTCGACGCTGCAAGAGCGGGTCTAAGGTTTCGTCGTCATCTGCCAAACGCATCGTCAAGTGCGATAGCACCTCACGCATCTGGTCTGCGTACGGTCGTCCGTTTCGCACCATCTGCTGGGCACGTTGCATTCTAGATGCCGCGATCAGCTGCATCGCGCTTGTAATTTTCGCGGTGTTGCTGACCGACCGAATGCGGTCGCGTATGTCCTTCAGGCTGGGCATGTGTGCGCCTTAGGTCCTTCGCAATTAGGCTGCTGCCAAATCCGCGGTCTGCTTGAACGCCGAAACAGCATCCATCAACTGCCCTGCGGCCGCGTCAGACAAATCACCAGATTCGTTGATCTCTGCGAGCAACTCAGGCAGGTTCGCCGCCATATAGTCGTACCACTGTGCTTCGAAGTCTCGCACTCGATCAACTGGCACGTCGTCAAGCGCTCCTTCATTGGCGACATGGAATATCGCAACCATGTTTTCGTAAGAGATCGGTGCGTTTTCGTCCTGTTTCAGGAGTTCACGGAAACGCTCACCACGCGCCAATTGTCGTCGGGTTACAGGATCCAAATCTTCGGCACCAAACTGTGCGAATGTTGCCAAAGAGTCGAACTGCGCCATCTCCGTCTTCAAGCTACCCGCTACATCCTTCATTCCGCGTCGCTGCGCGGATGATCCCACACGGGTAACCGAAATACCGGAGTTGACGGCGGGTCGGATACCAGCGTTGAAGAGGTCAGGCTCTAGGAATAGCTGACCGTCCGTGATCGAAATAACGTTTGTCGGGATGTATGCTGACACGTCGCCTGCGAGCGTCTCGATGATCGGTAGAGCGGTAATCGAGCCTCCGCCGTACTCTGGCGCCATGCGTGCAGCGCGCTCCAACAGTCGCGAGTGCAGGTAGAAGACATCACCGGGATATGCTTCACGCCCGGGAGGTCGCTTTAGCAGCAATGACATCTGTCTGTAAGCCCAAGCATGTTTCGAAAGGTCGTCGTAGACGATTAGTACGTCACGCCCTTTCGACATGAAGTATTCCGCCATCGCGCATCCGGCGTATGGGGCCAAGAACTGGGTCGGTGCAGGGTCTGAGGCGTTGGCAGCAACTACGATAGTGTTTTCCAACGCGCCTTGGTCGGCAAGCCGTTGAACTGTTCCAGCGACTTTCGACGCTTTTTGACCGATCGCAACATAGACACCGATCATGTCGGAGTCGCGCTGGTTGATAATCGCGTCTACGCAGAGCGATGTCTTACCGGTGGAGCGGTCTCCAATGATGAGTTCGCGTTGTCCGCGCCCGACGGGAACCATGGCATCGACCACTTTGAGGCCGAACTGCACAGGCTGGTTAACGGGTTGGCGAGAAATGACACCCGGAGCGATTTTTTCAACTGGCAACGTCTCACTGGTATTCGGTGATGGCTGACCGTCTAACGGACGGCCGAGTGGGTCAACTACCCTGCCAAGAAGCGAGTCTCCGACTGGGACCTCCAAAATTCTGCCCGTTGATCGGACTTCGTCGCCTTCTCTGATGCGGAGATAATCGCCGAGAATAACAGCGCCGACCGATTCTTCTTCCAAGTTGAGGGCTAGCCCTAGGATGTCGTTGGGGAATTGAAGAATCTCGTTGAGTCGGACACCTGCTAGGCCGTGAATACGAGCGATGCCATCACCCGCTTCGACGACGGTGCCGACATCGACCATCGTGAGTTCGCCGCCGAACTCCTCGATTTGTCGTTTGATCACTGAAGCAATATCTTGCCCTGCGGTGGTCATCGAATTACCTTTCCTTAGCGTGCTGTCGGATTGAAATAAATCCGCTCTTGTGTCAACGCTGTTCTCTCAATTGCAATTGTTCATGCGGACAGTGGACGCTGTGCCAGCGACTCTTGCATCGAACGCAATCGCGATCGAGTGCTACCGTCAAATAGCCGATCACCGACACGTGCCACGACTCCACCGATGATCTCAGGATCGACGTGTTCCGAAACTTCGATACGTTCGTAACCCGTCAACTCTTGGAGACTGTTCACGATGCGTTCGCGACGCGCGTCGTCAAGGGGAACTGCCGTCGTAATCAGGGCCCGGCCAATCCCTAAATGGGCATCCATCAATTCGCGGAACGTGTCGCATACTGCTGCGAATCGTTCAATGTCGCCGTTGGCAGTCAACAATGCCACGAGATTTTTGACTAACGGATCAACATCGCTAAGCAATGTTCCAATGCCGTCCAGCTTGACGCTCTCGGGCACTGACGGTGCAGCCATGAACGCTTGAACATCCGGTTCTGTGAATACTCCTCGCGCGGTGTCAATATCGCGCGCCCAGATATCGAGCGCGTCCCGTTCAACCGCGATCGCAAAAGCTGCTTGTGCGTATCTTCTGGCTGATGTCGATGCCATCTGTCGGTGCTAATCTCGCCTCGTATACCGCTCAGTTGTTCCGAGCGTCGAGTCCTTCTTCCAATACTCGGTCGATAAGCTCGCGGTGCGAATCTTCGTCGAGAGACTGCTCTACGATCCGCTCGGCGGCGAGGATGGCGATACCGGCGAATTCGCGGCGAACTTCTTCCACCGCTGCTTCGCGCTCACGTCTGATCTCCTCGCGTGCGCGCTCTGTCATTTCGTCGACCTGAGCGCGTGTGCGTTCAACTTCCTGATCTTTCAATCTGGAAGCGGCTTCGCGCGCCTCGGCAATCAGGGCTTGCCCTTCACGACGAGCGGACGCCAATTCATGCTCAACGCGCTCGGCAGAGGATGCTGCATCTGCGCTGGCTCGATCTGCGGCTTCCAAGCTGTCACGGATGCGTTCTGCCCGTTGATCCAACATACGAGTAATCGGTCCGTACAGGAACATTCGCAGGAATACTGCGATAACTGTGAAGCCGACCAAGAAGGTCAATAATCGGGACAGATCTATTCCCAATGCGTCCATGAGAATCTCCGGTTCGTTCTACATCACCCAAAGTCGTCCATTCTCGCCACACCAGCGGAGGAAATCACTCCGGCCATCTTCCGTGACCGATCCCCCGCCGATGTGCCAAAGTTTCGACTTCTAGGTGAACAGCGTGATGATCGCCACGACCAAGGCGTAGATCGCGATCGCTTCCGTAAAAGCAATCGCAAGAATCATGTTCTGGCGAATCGCGTCGGCAGCCTCAGGGTTCCTGCCCAGAGCTTCCATCGCCTTGCCGGCCAGCATCCCAATGCCAAGTCCCGGACCAAGGGCTCCCGCCCCGATCGCAAGGCCAGCTCCGATTGGTGCCCAATCTTCCATCGTTTTAGACCTCCTGGTCTCCGTTTTTGGTATCCACGACAGCAGTCTCTTCTGACTGCGCCGATACTTCACACGCATTCGATTCGGCCTTCATCGGCCCAAGAGTCGAACGCAGTATGCCAAATTTAGTAGTGCCCCGATCAGGGTTTCCCCTGCTCACGGGGGAAATGTCCGAATGACAAAGGGGGCGCGTGTGAACAATCCTCATCTGCCTAATGCCCCTCCGCACTGTGATGGTCGCCTTCCGGATGATGGTGCGGCATGATCGCAAACGCACCGAACATCAGCGTCAACACCGAGAAGATGATCGCTTGGATAAACCCGACGAACAGCTCCAACCCGATGAACGGAATCATCCCGATCAGCGGGAACAAGAACCCCATCGCTATGAGTAGTATCTCGCCGGCGAACATGTTTCCGAATAGTCGGAATGTGAAGCTAACAACTTTGATGAATTCGCCAACCAACTCCAAGACCCCCACGAAGAGGTCAATCGGGTTGCGTTTGAACGGATTGCCGATGAATTTGTCCCAGTATCCGCCGACACCCAACGTCTTGATCCCCCAGAACTGAACGCTGAGCATTGCAACGATCGCGATCGCCAATGTCATGTTCAAGTCGGTGCTTGATCCTCTGAGATATGGGACTAGAATCCCTGCACGTTTGCCGACTAAAGACTCGTACTTATCCGGGTTTTTGCTGAAAAACTCGGTGTTTGGCACTGAGGCTGGGGCGATGCTCTCATCAACCCGACGTGCGATTTTGACGACATCATCCTCGCTAGGGTGTATAGGGTCGGCGACATCGTATGCAACTACATCGATGAGACTCAGTTTGTAGTCGTTGCCACGGCCGAACGGCAGCAACCGAATGCCGCCTCCATCGAAGATCACGAAATCTTGTTCACCGTACGTCTCGAGTGTTTTGCCGACGAGCTTCTGTACCTCTTTGACATCAGCGTGAGTCGCCAGGTAGTGCCCCATACCTTCGCCTTGCTTGCCCACGTCATGGTGCAAGCCTTCCAAAACCTCCGCGTAGCCCTCACTCTCCGCCTTGCCTTCAAATTTATGGAAGAAGTACTCCGCCGTAGTCTCAACCCTGCCGATATTTCCAATTACGGGCAACACCCCTAGCCAGTTTGAGAACAGCACCACCAAGAAGATCGCGGTCGCCACGGGTATAAATATGCGTCCCGCCTTGCCTGAAGTCGATTCCGCCAATCCGATGAAGAACTCGTAAAGGATCTCCATCAACGCTTGCCAACGTCCCGGCACCTCGGATATCTTGCGCGTCGCCAACCACGTCAATAACACGAGCACGACGATCGCGGCGACGAACATCACCACCGTGTTGTAGAGCGCATAACCGCCGATGTAGGCGACCAGTTCCGAAGGGACTTGCAGATGAGGAACTGCGCCGCCGAGGAATCCACCGCCGAATGCGGCACCGAGGGCGCCGCCCAAAACCGAAATAACTGCCACAGCGAGTAAGAAAACCGTTATGGCGATGCCTTTAGGAGACGAGAGCAATCTCTCCCCCTGGTTCTTGGTTCGGCTCTATCGACATCTTTCGGTTATCGCTCTGAAGGCTCGGTCTTCGTCGTCTAACGCTTCGCACTACCGAAGTCAGACAGCATCCGCATCATTCCGACTAACGCAACTGCGACCCCTAACAGGATGCCGACCACCAGCAACAACGGTGCGCTGCCGAAAAGTCCGTCTAACCACCAACCTAGCAATGCTCCGCCAGCGATACTTACGCCGACGAACCAGCCGATCATGGTCAGTCGCGCCAAAGTCGGGATGATGCCAGACACGCTCTTCGGAGTCCGTTCGTCAGGCATCGCAAACCCGCCTCTACTCTGAATAATTATATGAACCAAACCTGCTGTCATTCGGGTGAAAGCTAGGACATTACAAAAGGCGCGTCATGCCAGCGTCATCCCTCGTCATTCCGGCGGAAGCCAGCGCTTCAGCGGGCGGAACGCCCATCCAGACGGGAAGGGCAGGGATCACAGCCCATCATTTCAAATCACCGCATTCACAGTTCAAAAAACCATCGCGAAATTTTTGTGACATGCTTGTTTAATGTAATGCAACATCTCTGGTAACGTGTTTTTTGCCGATGCGATTGGATATCGGTAAAGACGTTCTAACAATAGGGCATGTAAGATGCAGGTCGAAGAAATCACATTGAATCTGAAGCAGCGCGGCGCAGTGTGGCAGGCGGTCGGCTTCGCGGTCGTTGGCACGGCTACCGCCGTGGCACTGTGGGTATACTCAGGTTCAGACCATTGGATCGTCGGTACGTACCGTCTGGCCGCCACGCAGATCAACTGGGCGTACTTCGGCATCATCGCCCTGGCAATCGAAGGAGTCAGAATAGTGTTCGAGAAAGCAACCGAAATCCGCCGGAGATACTCCGCGAAGGCCGATGCTAAGGCAAAAGCCGAAGGCCGCGAAGAAGGCGTGACGGTAGGCCGGGAACTAGGCCGCGAGGAAGGCCGTGAGGAAGGCGAACGAGAGGCCTTGGCTCGGGTGAGGTCTGAGATGATCAAGCGCGGCATAAAGCTCAGCGAGGAGGACGAGGAAGCGTTGTTCAACCCCAACGGGCGCGAGGACTAGATTAGCGGGGCATCCCCTGCGATCTTGTTGCGCTCGTTCGCGTCCTTGTCGTCGGTCTTCTTGAGGTGAAGGGAAGGGGACGTAGATCTCCCCATTCGCAAAGCTCCAGTCCCAACTGCCCTTTTACCCTCCTCCTTAAGGGGACATGAACGAGGACTTTCGCGCAGCGAGATGCAAGGGGTTACTAACCAGCGACAATTTGTGCCACATCGAAACTCGGCAAAAACGCGCTTGGCGTAATATTTGGGGCTTGAAGCCGAATAGTCATGCCCGCCCAAAACCAGCCTCTCGATTATTACGAAATCCTAGGCGTTTCGTTCGATGCCTCGAACGACGAAATCCGGCGCGCCTATCGCCGTCTCGCGATGGAGTGGCACCCGGATCGAAACAAAGATCCTGACGCGCCACGGATGATGCGTCTCATCAATGAGGCTTGGGACGTATTGGGCAAACTCGAACGGAGAGCAGAGTACGATCGTGACTATTTCCTGTTGCGCTCGATGGTTGCCGAGGCTGCGCGTCAAGCGCATGAAGAAGAACGGCAAGAACGAGAGCGGCGACAAGAGCAGGAACGACGTGAAGCCGAGGAACGGATGAGGCGCGCTGAAGCCGAACGGCGTGAACGCGAAAGACGAGAAGCTGAGCAACGCGAAGCGAGAGAACGTCGAGTACGCGAGGAACACGAACGGCGCGAGCGGAAAAGACGACGAGCCGCCGATCAACTAAGGCGAGCACAAAAGCAGCGACGTGAGTGGGAAAGACGTGAAGCTGAAGAGCAACAGCGACGCGAGAGTGAGGAACGCAAACGGCAGGAGCCGCGACGTGCCCAAAATGTCCGTGACGACTCTGGTGTGCGAGATAGAGTTACTCCGCGGGCAAGAGAACGCAGGTCAACCAGTATCGACAGGTTTACATCGGTTGCCGCATTAATCATCTTGGTAGGGGTAGGATTCGCATTCGCTCTTATCTGGATGAACCGCGAGGATGAGCCGCACACATCCGAAACTGTCCGCTCTAGCGTCATAGCAACCAGAACATCGAGGCCATCACCGCCACCACCTCGCCCTACCCCCGAGCCAGAGGTCAGCACACAAGATTTGGAGTGCCCAGACCTCGTCAAACAACCGAAGACTGGGGAAACACCGTTAGGTCCGCCGCTGGGGATGCCTTATATATTCACCGGCGCCGCGTATGTCGACGGCGACCCCGCACCGGCAGGCGAGCTGCTTTACGTCAAACTTACGACGTCAAGATCACACCCAGTGGAAATCCTCGAGGGCGGAAAGTACATAAACATCATCCACGGCCCCGTAAGCGATCTGGACCGCGACGTGCCCTTCGTGTTCTGCTTAGGAGATCCGGAAAGTCGAGCCGTTAAATCGGAAGAAATCGTTGAATACGAAGACAAGGGAACGTTCTACGAAGTTGACATGGACCTCAACTTCCCCATTTCACCAAGCGATCTGCCCTGATGCTCCTCGAACTCGATGCCATCAAGCCACAAGTCGATCCGACCGCGTTCGTCAGCGCTCAAGCCACACTGATCGGAGATGTGCGCGTTGGTCCTTAATCCAGCGTTTGGCCCGACGCAGTTATTCGCCCGGATACCGGCATAATGTGATCCAGACGGTCGTTGACGCGATGAATCAATAAACCGATCTACCACCAAGTCGCCATCGCAGGCAACACCCCGCGTGTGGTGCATCGATTACAGAATGAACTCTTGGTCGCTTCAGAAACTAGTCTTAACGCAGTTGTCTAACCTTCGATGCAACAACGAAATCAAAGTAAAGTAGTCGGCTGCGTCGTCTTCTCCGTCCCACAGAATCTTCGGTTCATGGGCGAGTGGATTCCGTATCGCCGCGAAGCATCCTTTCATGAGAAACGCGAATCCACGGTGTTCGCTTCGTTCCGTGTCGGTTTGCAACGTATTGAATGCCAAAATTGGCGTCTCTCCCATGAATACTTGCTCTACCAGCTGAGCGCCGTCCAAATCCTTGTCCGACAACTCGCGAACTCTTTCGGCCAATCCTTTCGTAGCTTCAAACACTGCGTGGAAGTAGTTTTCCTGCATTAACTCCGCGTCGCAGTATTTCAGTACTTCACGATGTAAGCGGCGTCCTCGGAACTTCGCACGGATTTTCTGAACTCGCTCTTCAGCTTCAGCGATCGTCTGGGCAACCTTTCCCTTCCGAAACTTCCCATCTGCTCCGTACTCGAGACCCGACATAGCCAAGATCACATTCAAATCCGCACGAATAGATTCGAATTCGTCGTTTTTGTCAAAGTACCTTGTAGGGGCAAGAGAAATACTGATGAACTCAATGATCTTGTTTGCACACTGATACCTTCTTTGAGTGTCGTTAAACATCCAGTTCAACCGTCGCCATTTAGTAGACACGCCAGAGTTGTCTTCCATCCCCGTTTGGTCTAAAAATCTGTCGATTTCAGACCCCGTGTTAGATTCTCCAAGCAGCTTAGCGAGAGACTCGATCGTGCCGGGGTCGAAAATTGGTACTTGTGTCATTCCTCACTCCAGTCCGTCTGTAAAGTTGCTACCATCAAACATATGATGGATAGATTTATTATAGCATTTATGTTCGTTAATCGCGTTGCGAGCACGCACTACACTTCACCTCGGCATCCTCTTAAACGCGCCGCAAAATTGAAACACTCACCCCCTTTCATTTCAAGATATACAATGAATCATCGTATCTTCATTGCATCTGGGTCGACTCAATGCGTCACTTCACGACAACGACAACGCAACGCAACCAAGTCACCATTCCTGCCGAAGTTCGCCGCATCCTTGGCATCAATCCTCGGGACAAGGTTTCGTTCACCGTCAACGATGACGGTCATGTCTCAATCGCGGCGGCGGAATTCACCCTAGAGACTGCTTACGGATCGGTTAAGCCCATCACCGACGGTCGCGACTTAGACGAAATCATCCGCGACGTCAAAGACGAAAAGGCTGAGCAGGCCGCTCGGGAACTTCGAAAACCGTGAAGTTCCTAGACACCAACATCATCCTCAGATACCTCACCCGCGACGACCCAGAAAAGGCGGAAGCGTGTTATCAACTCTTCCAGAGGGTCAACGGTGGCGAGGAAACCCTCATCACTTGCGAGGCTATAGTCGCTGAAGTCGTATATGTCCTGCGCTCTCCACGAGCTGGTTATGGACTCAATCGCGACGAAATCCGCGCCCGGCTTATTCCCATCCTCATGCTTCGCGGTCTGCGGTTACCCCAGAGGCAGCTGTACGTCAACGCGCTGAACATCTACGCATCCTCAACATCGTTCGACTTCGAAGACGCTATCGCCGTGGCCCACATGCAACGCCACGACATAGACGAAATCATCAGTTACGACAAAGACTTCGATTCGTTTCCCGGTATCGAGAGACTTGAACCAGCGCTGGCTGATTGTCTGAACCCGGATTGAAATGATTTGAAGGATTTAAGGATGGGGGTGATTGTGGTGGGTGGGCTGTAAGAACAGGTTTCCGAATTGATCGACGGTCGCTCGGTAACCAGGATGAATGACGGTTGTGGAATCGGTTTCTTCGATGATTGCGGGGCCTGGGATGTCGTCTCCTGAGCGGAGGTTGTAGCGGTCGTATATCGGGCAGTTGACGTGTCCGCCGGTTTCGGCGAAGTAGACGGGTCTGGTTTCTTTTAGGGCGTTGGTTGTGGTGTCGCCGTCGCGCCCCCTTTGTCCTTCGGACATTTCCCCCGCTCGCGGGGGAAACCCTGAGGTTTTGCAACAGTCAGCACCGCTCGTGACTTTGCGTAGTTGAGGTTTTGGGATCACACCTACTGCGCTTAAACGCAGTGCGACGAATTCGACTGGTTCTTCTTCGGCTTTGAAGCCGTAGGATCGCTCATGCTCTTGATGGAACTGCGCCAATATCTCATCTAGCGCGGCTGCATCCAGATCGTTTTCTTGTAACGGAACTGTCAGTTCGTAGCTTTGGCCGACGTAGCGCATGTCGGCCTGCTTTATGAAACGAGTGGCTTCGTCTGCCACGCCTTCGCGGGAAAGTGCCGCCTGCCCCTCGGATTTCATTCGTTGAAACTGTTGGTTGGCAACGCCGAGGTCGATTTGATCGGCTCGTTGGATTAGAGCCACGGAGTAGTCGTGTTTGATGTCGGTCACCAAAAGGCCCATGGCGGAAGTCGTACCTGGACTCATCGGGACCAACACCGTGGGCATCTCGAGTTCGGCCGCGAGGCGATTGGCGTGAACCGGTCCGGCTCCTCCGAAGGCTACGAGCATAAATTCTCTGGGGTCGTAGCCGCGTTGAACCGACACTCTGCGGAGCGCGCCGACCATGGCGCTGTTGGCTATCTCCACGATGCCGAGGGCGACTTCGTCTACGTCCATGCCGAGTGGATCGGCGCATCGTTCGCTGATGGCTCGCCGCGCAGCATCGACATCCAGTCGCATCTCGCCGCCCAAGAAGTAGTCGGGGGATATCCTTCCGAGAACGAGATTCGCGTCCGTGATCGTCGGCTCGGTGCCACCTTGCCCGTAGCAGACTGGACCCGGATCGGCACCGGCGCTGCGCGGTCCAACTCTGAGAATGCCGCCGGAATCGATCCACGCGATCGATCCGCCACCTGCGCCGATCTCAACCAGATCGATTACTGGCGTACGGATCGGATAGCCGGATCCCCGAGAACCGTGTTCAGTTGTCGCAGCCGTTCCTCCGACCTCGTAATCCTTTGTCACGCGTGGTGAACCGTTCTCGATTAGTCCGGCCTTGGCTGTGGTGCCGCCCATGTCGAACGAGATGACGTTCTGGTGTCCGAGCGTTTCGCCAAGTTGAGATGCGGCTATGACACCAGCGGCTGGTCCGGACTCGACCATGAATACGGGGCGGTCCATGGCTGCTTCGAACGTGAGGACTCCTCCGTTGCTCTGCATCACGAGCATCTCGCCTGTAACTCCGGATCGACGCACGCGAGCCTGAATGTTCCCCAAGTAACGGGAGACCACGGGACGTATGGCGGCGTTAATAACGGTTGTGCTGGCGCGGAAATACTCTCGAAACTCAGGTGCGACTTCTGAAGAAAGCGAACACAGAACGGACGGCAATTCGGCTGCTAAGATTTCGCCGATCCGTCGCTCGTGCTCCGGGTTGATGTATGAGTGGAGAAGGCAAACCGCGACCGATTCCACGCCTTCTTCGCGCAACTCTCGAACCGCGCATCGCACTGCGTCTTCGTCCAGCGGGACCAGCACCTCGCCCCTGTAATCCAATCGCTCCGGAACACCAAAGCAGAGGTAACGCGGTACCAAGGGCTTCAGCTTCTGGAACTGAAGGTCGTAGAGGGTTGGGCGAATGCCGGTCTGAATTTCCAGTAAGTCGCGGAAACCCTCTGTGGTTATGAACGCGGTCTTGGCTAGATTGCCTTCGATGATCGCGTTTGTCGCAACTGTGGTTCCGTGAACGACGTATTTCACCGATTCCGGGGGCAACGCTCCCTGCTCCAGGCCCCCTTTGTCCTTCGGACATTTCCCCCGCGAGCGGGGGAAACCCTGCGCCAGCATCCGATCTACGACGTTCAGAAACCCCACTGATGGATCGCTGGGAGTGGACGGAACCTTTGCGGTTCGAATCTCGCCGGTGGTCTCGTTGAGCAGGATGCCGTCGGTAAAAGTTCCACCGATGTCGATGCCGAGACGGTATTGATCGGTCACGGGTTGGATTCTCTTTGTTCAGAGACGGCGGAGCGAAGGGTCGCGGTGGCATCGTCATCTACAGACCATGTTTCGGTATCGATGGCGACTCGATAGATGTCACGCGCGCGATTTGGACTCACGCGCTCATCTCGGACGTCGCGTAGGACGTCTTTGGGATCGCGTTGCTCTGGCGGGCCGTATCCACCACCGCCACAGGTGCGGTAACTCACAACATCGTTTTCGCTGAGTTGTACGGTTACCTTCGATGGCAATTGCGTGGCATCTGAATCTGGATTCAGAACATAGTGGGCAGGCTCGCCTGGATGTCCGCCAAAAAGTCCGTGAGGTCCCCAACGCTCACGGTCGGCCAAAATGGTGAAAGATGCCTGATGGTCTGGGAAGAGATAGTCTCGACGCAGTCCCAAACCGCCGCGGTACTGTCCCGGACCTTCCGAGTTCTCAACTAGCTCGTAGCGGGTTATGCGTACCGGATAGTTGAGTTCGGTCTCTTCGATAGGTGCGTTGGCCGTGTTTTTGCCGTGGGGTTGTACGGCGTCCGGGCCGTCACTGGTGGCCCGCGCTCCGAACCCGCCGGCGATGGTCTCCAAAAAGCAGTACGTTTCGTTGCGATACGGGTCGAATCCCCCGAATCCAGAGTGGCAGATCATACCTTCAGTGCCCGCAGGCACCTTTTCGGGAATCGCGTCTGCCAATGCCTTCAACATGACCTCAGTGAGACGAAGCTGCGTCTCCCATCCGCCTACGACTGGTGCAGGTGCGGTGCAGTTGACCACGCTGCCGGCCGGCGCAATCATATGCACGTTGCGATAGAAGCCTGAGTTGACAGGGACATCAGGATCAATCATGCACTTGAGCACGAATGCCACTCCAGAGTGGGTTTGGGCATAGGTCGAATTGACGGGTGCCGCGCGTTGCTCATCGGAGCCGGTGAAGTCGAAGAGCAGTCCATCGTCGTCGATGGTCAGTTTGACCACGAGTTTTACGGGTTCGTCGGTGTAGCCATCGCTGTCCATTACTCCATCAGCCGTAAACACGCCCTTCGGCAGTTTTGCGAGTTCCGACTTCGTTCGCCGATCCGTGTACTCGATCAATTCGTCGATGTACTCGTCCGCCCCCATCTTGCCTATCAGAGCCTTGAATCTGCGAATTCCGGTGTTGTTCGCCGCTATTTGAGCTCGGAAATCTCCAGCCGTCTCCCGTTTTGCTCTGACTTGCGCGAGTACGAGATCGAACACGTCACGATTGAAGTCACCGCCACTTACGAACTTCACCGGCGGGATGATGATGCCTTCTTGGTAGACCTCTCTGAAGGCCCCAATGCTCGCCGGCGCGCCTCCACCGACGTCGACGTGGTGGGCCAGACTTGCGACGAACCCTACTGGTGTGGAGTCGAGGTAAACGGGCGAAATAAGCGTTATGTCGTTGAGGTGCACCCCTCCGGTATATGGAAGGTTCACGAGGATGCCGTCGCCTTCGGAAAGATTCTCCAACCCGTACGCTTCGAGTGCTCTCGGAATCGTCTCCATCAATGATCCGAGATGGTTGGGCTGACTGAATGACTGCGCAACGATGCGCATTTTGCGGTCGAATATGGCGCAAGAAAAGTCGTGACGCGTCTTGATGTTGGTCGAGTATGCGCTGCGTCGCAGGGCCGAAGCCATCTCCTCGGTAGCTTCGACCAAGGCGTTGCGGATGACTTCGAACCTGATGGGGTCTATGGGTGTTTCAGATGGCATTTTCTGCGAAGCAAGTGACGATGGAAATGATAGCAATGTAATCCGTGCAAAAAACGATCACACGCGATAACGTATTCGCATCGCAACTTGCCTGACCACTCATAGGTTGAAACCATGAAATACGACTTTATCGTTATCGGCGCCGGATCTGCCGGCGCCATTATCGCAACTCGTCTCAGCGAAGATCCCAATGTCTCGGTGCTTTTGCTGGAAGCGGGTCCTGACTACCCCACGATGGACGACCTGCCGATGGAGATCAAACTCGGCTACGGCTTTGACCGCAACATTTGGGCGCGCGCGTTCGGCAAGGACAGCAAGCATAACTGGAACTTCACCGCCAAATCGAATGATCTGTTCCCGGACATGATGGTGCCGCGGGGCAAGTTGGTCGGAGGTTCGAGTTCGGTGAACGCTCAGATCTTCTTGCGGGGAATGCCGGAGGACTATGACGACTGGGCTTCATGGGGCAATGACGAGTGGTCTTTTCAGAAGTTAATGCCGTATTTCCGGCGCATTGAGACGGATGCCGACTTTTCAGACGACTACCACGGGACTGATGGTCCGATAGTGGCTCGGCGTTTCAAGCGCGACGAGTGGAATCCGGACCAAGAGGCGTTTGTTGAGGCGTGTCAGATGCTCGGGTATCCCTACTACGAGGATGCGAACAACCCGGACACGACGGGGGTGGGACCGCCGCCGTTCAATAATCCGAACGGGGTGCGTTGGAGCACGAACATCGGGTACTTGTCGCAGTCACGTCACCGCTTGAATCTCACCCTCCGAGGCGACTGCCATGTTCATAAGCTGCTGTTCGACGGCAATAGGGCGATAGGCGCATCGGTCGAATCGGGTGGGGAACTGTTTGATGTCCATGCCGACCAGATCGTATTGTCCGCGGGCGCTATCTGCTCTCCCCAGATCCTCATGCTCTCTGGTGTCGGGCCAGCCGATCACATCAACGAGATGGGAATCCCGCTGATGCTCGACTCGCCGGGGGTTGGACAGAATTTGCGGGACCACCCGCAGGTCTCGACGATTTTCCGCACCTATGAGCATTTCCGCCAAGACCCGCTTGCGTCAAAGATCCAGATCAATCTGAAGTTCACGTGCAAGGGCTCGAAGTGGCGGAACGATATGTTCATACACCCACTGTCATGCACAACACAGGAAGGCGTCTACCTCATTTCGAACACGCAGCCGATCGGGATTTCAATGATCTCGGCGCTGTATCTGGCGGAGGCTGCAGGTGAGATCAAGCTGCAATCGACCGACCCGCATGTGCAGCCTTATCTCGACTACAACCTTCTAGGCACGGCTTTCGACAAGGAGCGGATGAGGGAAGCGGTGAGGAAGTGCATCGAAATCGGGGAGCAGTCGCCGTACGACGACATCATCGAAGAGCTGGTCGCTCCGACGCCGGAGGAGGCAGTTGACGATGAACTACTGAACCTCTACATGATGAAGTGCGTAGGAACCAGCCACCATGTCTCGGGCACCTGCAAGATGGGACCCGACAGCGATGAGATGGCGGTGTTGGATCAGTACGGCAATGTCAAGGGGTTGGAAAACCTCAAGGTCGCTGATGCGTCGAACATGCCCGATTGCATCCGAGCGAACACGAACGTCACCTCTATGGTTATCGGCGAACGGGTGTCCGACTTCATCTTGGAGGGCAAGTAGCAGAGATGCTAGTAAATTCAGGGCTACTTGCTGACGGTCTCCTCGCCTTCATCGTCCATGCTTAGCGATTCCATGAATTCGCTGAACGCGCTCAGCTTCTCGCGTTGCTCAGGCGTCACTGGAGTCGCCGCTTCTTCATATTCACGTTCGTGTGTGCTACGACGCGATGCTTCCTCAGCCGATCGGCGCCCACGCAAATCGCTGTCGACCTGCTCCAATACATCTTCAGCCATGTAGATCGACACTCGCGCCCTGACCGCCAATGCGATGGCATCGGATGGACGTGCATCCAATACGATGACCTCCTCACCAACTTGGACGCTGATGTCGGCGAAGAACGTGGACTTGTTCAGCCCGCGCACGTAGACGTACTGAACTTTGCCGCCAAGATCGGAGATGGCGTTAAGCAGCAGATCGTGGGTCATTGGGCGGGTGGGCCCGGTCTCACCTGCGACGGAGGCGATCGCGGACGCTTCGTTGCTGCCAATAATGATCGGACAGACTCGTCGATCATCGTGATCTTTAGGCCGAAGGATCAAACACCGCTCACTAGACCCGTCACGCCCCATCGTGATCTGGTGAATTTCCACCTCAAGCATGACGGACATCTCCCTTGACTTGGCAACGGCTAACAGTTCAATGTTCTGCTGATTTGCGCGCGTGTGACACGTCCTCAACAGGAACATCTGACTACATACTGTACTACGAATTTCTGCTGTCCAATTCGATGGACTTGTCTAAGTGTCCATCTCTGAAACGCTGTTCGCGGGTGTTCGAGATTTCATTCTGCGTTGCACCAACCGGCGTTCGAGCATTACTCGGCGATCGCATCCTGAGCATATCAATCCGATATCAGCACCGATACGATACACGGTCCAAGTGCAGGATCCGCAAGGATGCGGTTTTCGCAAAACGACTTTATCGCCGACTTGGAAAGGTACGACTTCGCGGTCTTTCCGGCGACTTTTGGGAGTTTCGGGCGGCAAAGGCGCTCCTATCTGCCTGCCGCGATCTCAGCCCGCAACTCTTCGACCGCGCGACGTGCGGCAACGTCGAAATCGGTTTTGGATTGCGACGCATAGATGATGCCACGCGACGAGTTGATGAGAATGTTTTCTCCGCCTACTCTTGCCGCCTCGGTTGCATCGCCACCTTGTGCACCGACACCAGGAATCAGGAACGGCGTGTCTGGGTGGGCAGTTCGCAACGATGCCATCTCTTGCGGATAAGTCGCCCCGACTACCAAACCGACGTTGCCTCCATCGGACAGGGAAATAGTTTGACGGGCTAGACGTTCAAAGACCATCTCGCCGCTCGGTTCATCAACGACATCCTGAATCTCGATTGAACTGGGATTGGACGTGCGGCAAACCACGAACACGCCCTTGCCCGGATATTCCAAGAAGGGGGTGACCGAGTCGGAACCTTGGTATGCATACACTGTGCACGCATCCACACCCCATGTTTCGAACATTGCCTTCGCATACGCCTCAGCTGTGCTTCCAATATCGCCGCGTTTTGCGTCCGCTATCACAAACATCCCCGTAGCGACGTCGCGGATGTATTCGATCGTCTTTTCCAACGCTTCGAGACCGGGTAATCCCATCGCTTCATAGAATGCGAACTGTGGTTTGTAGGCGGCGACCAAGTCGTGGGTGGCATCGATTATGGCTCGATTGAACTCGAAAACGTCGTCGATTGGCATCTTCGACGGGTCGGGGTCCAATCCGACGCAAACGCAACTGCCGGAACGCCTCTGCGCTTCGACGATCTTGTGTTGCATAGTAGTCGCCATCACTGTTGTCACGTCGTATCCTCGTAGTTTCAATGAGTACGCCACCTGAGATTATCTATAACTTCAGCCACACGAGGTCTGATCTGCGAGTTGGCAAACCCGCGGAACCTACTCGACAAGATATCGAGTGGCTCTTCACCGTTCTCTATGACACGTACGGGCCTCGCAATTGGTGG
Organism: Dehalococcoidia bacterium; assembly: GCA_963555965.3. Lineage (GTDB taxonomy): Bacteria > Chloroflexota > Dehalococcoidia > Lucifugimonadales > Lucifugimonadaceae > Bin127. The sequence goes on along the minus strand of OY821634.1, from coordinate 2,406,883 downwards.
CCGACGGTGCATGGCGGTGCGTTCGAACTCGTAATCGGCGCGATTCTGGTGCAGAACATCTCGTGGTCGAACGTCGAACGCGCGCTAATCAATCTGCGTGAGGCTGATGTTTGGTCGTTTCGGGCGATTCTGGAGTCTCCGGATGAGGAGATGCATGTGTTGATTCGTCCATCGGGGTACTACAAGGCGAAGACGCGGAAGTTGAAAGAGTTCGCTACGTTCATAGTGGAATGTCATCACGGCGATTTGGAAAGCCTCTTTGCTCTGCCGATCGATGAGATGCGCGCTCAACTGCTCTCAGTTTGGGGCATAGGTGAAGAGACTGCGGACGACATAATCCTCTACGGCGCGAAGAAGCCATCGTTTGTGATCGATGCTTACACGAAACGTTTGCTGGCAAGGTTGGGTTGGGAAATCGAGGGAAAGAGTTACTCAGCGTATCAGCAACTCTTCCACCAACTCCTCCCTCACGATGCTCAACTCTTTAACGAGTACCACGCTTTGATCGACTACCACGTCGCGCGGATTTGCAAGAAAAAACCGCTATGCGACAAGTGCGCGTTTGCTGACCAATGCCCGGTCGGACGCGGAGTTAGCCAGCCGTGATGGTTATGCTGCTAGTTTTGAATACGACATAGACTTCCAAACCGGTCTTTATACCGAGCACGTCTATGGCTTCAGAGGTCAGCTCAACAACGAACTCCGGGCCTGCGTCAACGAATGCGAATGCGCCGAATTTGCCTTGTTCAACGCGTTGGACGACACCTCGTAAGATGTTCCTCGCACTGATCGCTTCCGGTCGTTTCAGCGCCAACATGATGTCGGAAGCGCTGATGGAGGCGGTGACTCGTTGACTGGTCTGATAGTCGCCGGATTGCGGGATGATCTCAATATCTTCGATCTGAATGGCACCTGTTGGTGATACGGTTCCCACGAAGAGATTGTCGATGTCATCTCTACCGATCCTGCTCGATGAAACGATATCGGCGACGAGATCCACGACTGGACCGAACGACTTGGCTTGGCCGCGTTCGAGAACTAACGCATTCGTAGCGAGTGCCATCACGTCTGACAGGGAATGCGATACGTACACCATCGGAATTCTGTATCGTTCATGTAGCTGCTTGAGATAGGAGACGACTTCGTTTCGCAGGCTGACATCAAGGGATGCTACAGGTTCATCAAGAAGCAACAGTCTCGGGGATGTAGCGACGCCTCGCGCTAAAGCCACGCGCTGACGCTCGCCGCCAGACAGAGTTTCGGGGTATCGGTCTAACAACGATTCGATACGCAAGAACTCACACAATTCATCGGTGTTGACAGTGCGTAGTTCGGCAGGCGTGAGACGATATCCGTATTGGATGTTCTCCCGGACGGTTTTGTGGGGAAAGAGCATACCGTCTTGAAATACCATCACGGCACGTAGAGTATGAGGCGGAGTCTTCACTTGTTCGGTTGAGGAGAAGAGTGTTTGGTCGTCCATCGTTACGAATCCGGCATCGGGTTCGACCATGCCTGCTAGACACGCAAGGAGTGTCGATTTGCCGGCGCCAGATGTACCGAATACGGCAGTGATTCCGTTTGAGAACTGCCCTGATACGTCGAGTTTGAAGTCGCCTTGTCGCAGCTTTAGATCGAATTCGAGGAAGTTTTTGCGAGCGTCAACCACTGTTACTGGTCCTTGCTCGTGCTTTGTTGCGATGTTGTGATACGAGTCGGTTGTGAACGGCCAGGGCGATACCTCCGATCGTGACTGAAACTGCGGCGAGTATCCAGGCGGCGGAGAAATCTCCGGCTGAAATGCGTGAGAAGATGGCGCTTGGTATTCCCTGCGTGTCTCCCGGAATGTTGCCGGCGAAGACTATGGTTGCACCAAATTCGGCGAATGATCGTATGAATCCAAGCAATAGCCCTGCGGCGATGCCTCGTTTTGCGAGTGGCAGAGTAACATCCCATGCTGCTCTGATGCGACTCGCGCCTAGATTGCGCGCGGCGAATACCAATCGAGGGTCAACTTCTGCCAATCCGGCTACGAATGCCCTTACTACGAGCGGGAATGAGACTACCGCTGAAGCGATCGCCATGGCGATCCAGCTAAAGGCGATGCCTTGGGTGAGCGATCCTAACGGTCCGGTAGCACCGAAAAACCATAGCAACATGAAGCCTACAGCGACCGGAGGTAGGGCCAGCGGCATGGATACCAACAGGTCTACGGCGAATGCCAAGCGTCCGTGGCTCCGCACCAAGTAGCTTGCGATTAGCAATGCTGGAACCAACATGCCCAAGGTCGCAACTATAGACGATTGCAACGACAGCAGGGTTACTTCAATTAAAGCTTCCACTGGTTACTCCAGTCAGCGTCTGAATCCATACTTCTCGAAGATGGCGACAGCTTGTGGGGTGCCCAAGAATTGGATGAAATTGGTCGTCGCATCGTTATCCAGTAGAGGTGTGGCGTAGTATCTGGGAGTCGTTGCCACACTGTTGCTTTCAATTGCGAAGGCGATTTCCACATCGTCGGTGGATACGGCGTCAGTTTCATAAACCAAAGCGTAAGCGACATTTCGTGTTGCCGCGGCTGCGAGTGCGGATCGGGCGTCGAGAGCAGGGATGATTTGGGGCTGCAAAGCATCCCAAATTCCTCTTTCTCTAAGGACAGCTTCAAAATACTCACCGGCGGGAGCAGTGTCAGGATCTGGCATTGCTATCTTGCCGACGCCGACCAAATCTTCGAGTTTGGTGTGAGATGTCGCGGCGTTCGCCGGTCTGACGGCGAGCAATCGGTTGGAGATTATCTCCACCGCGTCGCTCTTCGAAGCCTTATTCGCTTTTACGAGCTTGTCGATTGAGGTTTGCCCCGCGACTATGACTCCATCGGCCGGAGCCCCGGAGATGACTTGGTTCGCGATGAGGTTAGAGCCGGCGAAGTTAAAGCGCACTGATTGTCCCGTCTCATGTTCGTATGCGAATTGCACTTCTTCCATGACATCCACTAGGGACGCAGCTGCGAACATGAGGGGGGGGCGATCGTCTGAAGCACAGGCGACGATTATTGAGACGACAACGATGATGATCGTCGTGGTCAAGATTGGGGTTGGTTTAGCCACCCGATTGTTTTTCCTGTTAAGATTGATGTTTGAAAGCGTCAAGACTGAATCGTGCGCTTTCCACTAATTCTTGTCGAGTCTCCCATGCTGGATCAATCGAGCGCCCAATACTCCGACGAATACTCATTCACCGAGTTTTCATCTCAGCCGTTCTACCGCAAGGTGAACTCGCGGCTGGTGGACATGTCGGAGGTTTTCAATCAACATAAGATAATCGACTTGGGTTGCGGTACCGGCGGGATTACGAAACTTATCTTGGACCGGCTCAATGGGACCAAGGAGACGGTGATTTACGCTGTTGATCACTCTGCTTCGGCTCTACGATCAGCGGTAGAAGAGTTGGGTGGACGTAAGGAGGCTGCGGTCAGATTCGTCCACGCCGAGGTCCAGAACTTGGCATCGTCGGTCAATGAGCAGGTCGATGCGGTGATTTATTGCAACTCGATCCACTATGTCAATGACAAAGTTGCGCTGCTGAATCAGATCAGGGAGCGTTTGCGACCGGGTGGGATTCTTGCGTTCAACACATCGTTTTTCGACGGTTCGCATCCACCGGAATCCCACGATTTCTATCGCCGTTGGATGATGCGTTCGCTTCGGACACTGCGCAAAGACCATGGTCTTTTTCCAGACAAGAACGCAGACAAGACTGGAGCGCGCCGTCAGCTGACGCCCGAAGAGTACAAGGAACTGCTGGAAGCTGCGGGCTTCGAGATCGTCCGAGCGGAAAACCATGTTGTTGAGGTTCCGGAAACGGGTTTTTACCACATAAGCGGATTCCGCGACTGGATCGAGGGCGTAATGCCGGGTGTTCCTCTCGGCAAGGGGCGTGATGCGTTACAGAAGTCGCTAAAACAGGTCTTCAAAGAGATGGAGATCGAGACGGTGCCGAGGGTTTGGTTGGGGGTTACGGCTCGGCGGGCAGAGTAACTCTCAACCTGCGCGCCGTTCAATCGATGGCGTTCAGCGTCATCCGTTCACGTACTCCGTCAGCGTCATTACGTTAAGACCGCTATTCGCATCGCCAGCGGTCTTAGGCGCATAGACTGCCTCAACCGCACACCTGGCAGTGTCGATTGAAGTGAAACACGGAATTCGACGTTCGACTGCCGCTCTGCGAATGTAGAACCCGTCTTGTTCAGCGTCCCTCCCGCCCGTCGGAACGTTGACAACGGCTTGAACCGTACCATTGTTGATGACGGTGACTACATTCGCATCGTTGGCTGACAACAAACGCTCCACTTCAGTCACCTCGTAGCCGAGGCTACGCACGAACCTTGCGGTACCCGAAGTCGCGTAAATTCCGTGGCCGTTTTCACCGAGGGTTCGGATCAGACGCTCCGCATCTGGTTTGGCTGAGTCTGCGATGCTCAACAGCACGTTGTCGCCGTGGTTGATCGAGTGCGATGACGCTATCAGAGCCTTAGTGACGGCGGGAACGTAAGATCGGTCAATGCCCATCACCTCACCAGTCGATTTCATCTCGGGTCCCAGGAAGGTATCGACACTCGTGAGTTTCGACATCGAGAACACGGGAGCCTTGACCGCGACGAGGTCTTTTCGGGGCATTAGTCCGGTTCCCCACTCCATGTCTCGGAGTTTCTTTCCGAGCATGACTTGAGTGGCGATCCGAATCATCGGGATGCCTGTGACCTTGGAAATAAAAGGAATGGTCCTCGATGACCGAGGGTTCACTTCGATGATGTAAGTTTCGCTCTCCGAGACATCGTCTTGCCCCCGTCCGGGATCCGCTGCGTTACTGCGGTACGTTCCGCCACCAGTTATGACGTACTGGATATTCATCAACCCTTGCACATTCAACATCCGTCCGATGCGCCGCGTGTAGTCCACGATCGTTTCGACCTCATCGCCCGTCAGCCAGATGGCTGGATAAACTGCGAATGAGTCGCCGGAATGCACACCCGCACGCTCGATATGCTGCATGACTCCGGGAACCAGCACGTCATCACCATCACAGACCGCATCGACCTCAACCTCGATGCCTTGGAAATAGCGATCGATGAGTATCGTCTGGCCAGGCGCGGCTTTCAACGCGCGATCGAAGTAGCGTTCTAATTCGCTGGGTTTATCGACAATCTCCATCGCGCGACCTCCGAGCACGTAGCTCGGTCGAACCAGCAATGGGTATCCGAGATTTTCGGCAAGTGCGAGTGCGGTCGCGGTGTTGGTTGCGGTACCGCCCGGGGGCAACGGGAGTCCGTTGGATGCCGCCAAGTGCTCGAATCGGCCTCGATCGGTAGCGTTGTCGATTACTTCAGGGTCTGAACCCAGCACCATATCTTGCAATCCCGCCGCGTTCAGCGATTGCGACAAGTTGATTGCGGTCTGCCCACCAAACTGGACGACGATTTTTGGTGGCTCAGAATCGTCGCTTGAGATCGATCTATTGCCCATCTCGTTGTCGATGATGTCGCGGACGCTCTCGTCATCCAGCGGTTCAAAGTAGAGGCGGTCTGACGTGTCGAAATCGGTGGAAACCGTCTCCGGGTTCGAATTGATCATCACAGCGCGGATGCCTTCGCTCTGCAACGACCACGCCGCGTGCACTGAGCAGTAGTCAAACTCGATTCCCTGCCCAATGCGGATCGGGCCCGATCCGATCACCACCGCCGATCTCCCGTCAATCGGTTCAGCCTCGTTTTCATCTTCATAGGTGCTGTAGAAATACGGCGTCGATGCCTCGAATTCTCCCGCGCATGTATCGACCATCTTGTAGACCGGAACTATCCCGAGTTCTTTTCGCAAATCCCGGACGCGTTCGGAGAGCCCGATACCGGTGAACTCCGAAATATCTTCGTCACTCAACCCGACGCGTTTGGCACGACGCAGCAGTTCCGCGCTCAAGCCCTCAGAATCACGCAATTCACGTTCGACATCGACAATCCGCGCTAATGCCCGAGTAAACCACAGATCGATGCCAGTCGTCAGAGTTAACTCTTCCGGCGTTGTACCGGTACGCAGTTTGAAAGCGAGCTTCCACATCCGCATGTCATCGCCGGATAGATCGATGTCTGGCAACCCGTTGTTGCGCCATTCGGGGTCTTCCCATCGCAACGACCTCTTCCCGTCTTCCAAAGAACGAATCGCTTTCATCAACGCTGCCTCGAAGCTACGGTCGACAGCCATGACTTCACCGGTCGCCTTCATCTGGGTACCGAGAGAGCGATCACCGCCACCGAACTTGTCGAACGGCCAGCGAGGGATTTTAGCAACACAGTAGTCCAATGCCGGTTCAAACGCGGCACGCGTCTTGCCGGTAACAACGTTGCTGATCTCGTCCAAACGGAGACCTAGTGCAACCTTGGCCGCCACTCTCGCAATCGGATATCCAGTCGCTTTGCTCGCGAGGGCCGATGATCTGGAGACTCGAGGATTGACCTCGATGACGTAGTACATCGGGCCATCGTCGTCGTATCTGGAACCTTCACCTAGCTGCGCGCCGACTTCCTTTCCGGGCCGATATGCAAACTGGACGTTGCATCCGCCTTCGATCTCGAGGCCGTCAATGATGTGCAACGCGGCTGTTCGAAGCCGCTGGTAGTCCTTGTCAGTGAGGGTTTGGCTGGGCGCGACGACGATGGAGTCGCCGGTGTGTACGCCCATTGGATCGAAGTTTTCCATGTTGCACACGGTGATGACATTGCCAGTGCTGTCGCGCATGACCTCGTATTCGACCTCTTTCCAACCGAGCAAGGATTTTTCAATCAGAACTTGCCCGACAAGCGAAGCTGCGAGTCCGGATTCGACGATTTCGTGGAGTTCATCGACGTTGTTTGCTACACCGCCTCCAGTGCCACCAAGCGTGTACGCAGGGCGAACCACGATGGGATATCCGATTTCTTCGCCTGCGGTCTCGGCATCCGCGATTGTTGTGACTGCGATGCCGTAGGAGATCGGCTCTCCGATCTCCCCCATGAACGACGCAAAGAGTTCACGGTCTTCTGCTTTGCGGATGCTCTGCGTCTTGGTTCCCATGACCACGACATCTTTGAGGACACCAGCTTCTTCCAACTCCACGGTCAGATTGAGGCCAGTCTGTCCTCCGAGAGTCCCAAGAATGCCGTCTGGTTGCTCGCGCTCGATGATCCGTTGAATAACAGGCACGGTAAGAGGTTCGATGTAGACGCGGTCGGCAACGTCTTCATCGGTCATGATGGTCGCGGGATTCGAGTTGACGAGGACGACCTCGACACCCTCCTCTCGAAGCGATTTACACGCTTGAGTTCCTGCGTAGTCAAACTCTGCCGCCTGACCTATGACAATCGGGCCGGAACCGATGACGAGAACTTTTTTCAGGCTTTCGTTGCGGGGCATGTTTGCTCGCTATCGCATAGTGGAACGCTGCCTGATTGAGGCAACGAACTGGTCGAAAATCATTTCGCTATCGTGTGGCCCGGGTGATGCCTCAGAGTGGAACTGGATCGTCATGATGCCGTGTGGCTCATCAGCCAGACCCTCAACAGTGTTGTCGTTGAGGTTGATGTGAGTCACCTTCACGCCGGGCCGATCAGGGAGTTTGTCTGGGTCAACCGCGTATCCGTGGTTATGGGCGGTCACGTAGACACGTCCAGTCCTGAGGTCTTGAACTGGTTGGTTGCCGCCGCGATGCCCGAAGTGGAGCATGAAGGTATCGGCACCTAACGCACGCGCTACCAGCTGGTGCCCAAGGCAGATTCCGAGTGTAGGGATCGAATTTGTGCCATCGCCATCTAGATCGGAGAGTTTGCGAATAGTTTCGACCGGGCCATCTAGGACTGCTGGATCGCCGGGACCCGGGGAAAGAACGATGCCGTCGGGCTCGAAGGCTTTCACCTCAGATGCGCTGACATCGCATGGAAAAACCTTCACTTGGCAGTTACGCGCCATCATGCTGCGGAGAATGTTCCACTTGACGCCGAAATCGATGACTGCGATACGAAGCGGGCGGTCCCAGCTGTTGTCAACCGTAACGGTGCCAGCGCGTTGAGACCTGATTAGAAGTTCCGCTGCTGGACGAGTGCCGTCATTTCCGTCGCCATGCCATTCGAACTCTTGCTCGGTCGCAACCTCGTCTACCCAGTTCTGGTCTCCGTACCATTGCGCCGCTTCCAACGCCGCGGTGGCGGCCGCCTCATCGTCTCCTGGTACTATCGCCCCCATCATCACACCGGCCGACCGGATGCGACGCGTGATCGCACGCGTATCGACACCAGATACGCCAGGTATGCTGTTCATTTCGAGATATTCGTGGATCGTCATTTCCGAGTGCGGATGCGATGGCGCGTCGCAGTCGTCGCGTACCACGAACCCCTTGACCTGAATCCGTTTCGATTCGGCATCCTTGAGATTGATGCCGTAGTTACCGATGAGCGGGTAGGTGGGAACTAAAATCTGTCCACCGTACGATGGGTCAGTGAGCATCTCCTCGTAGCCTGTCATTGATGTGTTGAATACCACTAGACCGACCGATTCCGTTTCCGCACCCAATCTTCGCCCCCGGAAAACGGAGCCATCGTTCAATGCCAACAGCGTTGGGCCGCGTAAGCTGCTAGACATTCTTCGCCCCGTCCTCAGTTGCATCCCAAACTTTCACACCTCCGACGAATGTTGCGGCAACTCTCGCTAACACGGATTTGCCCAACAGGGGGGTGTTGTGACTCTTAGACCCGAGCGTTGACGATTCGACGACCCAATCATCTTGCAAATCAATAATCGCGACGTCAGCCTTTGCACCTGGTTTTAGCGTGCCTATGCTCTCGTCACCCAATATCGTTCGCGGCCCAGAGGTCAACCGCTCAATCGCCAAACCGATGTCGATCCCGGCCATTCCACAGACCAATGACAACGCCGTCTCGAGACCAATGATGCCATTCGCTGCTTCACTGAAAGTGCAAACTTTGTCCGTCGCGGCATGTGGCGCGTGATCGGTGCCAATAGAGTCGATAATTCCGTCAACCAATCCCTCGATCAACGCGTGCCGATCTTCCTCGGTTCGTAACGGGGGCGCCATCTTGGCTAACGTATCGTACGCGTTCTCGGTCAGTACCGCCGGCACATTGCCGTTTTCGCCATATACCCAGCGCTCCGTGAGTGCCAAGTGATGGGGTGTCACTTCGGCGGTGACCTTGATCGATTCGGACTTGGCACGACGGACGAGTTCGACGGACTCGGCAGTCGAAACATGCGGTATGTGCAAACGCCCGTTGGTTATGCGAGCGAGCTCGATATCGCGGGCGATCATCATCGATTCGGCACTGTTGGGAATACCGCGTAGTCCAAGATGTGACGCGACGACACCTTCATTCATGTCCCACTCCGCGACCAAACCCCGGTCTTCGGCGTGATTGATTATTGGCAAGCCGAGGTCCGTGGAGTAAGTCAACGCCTGACGCATCAGGTGAGGCGACATCACAGGATCCCCGTCGTCAGAGAAACCTACCGCACCGGCATCGGCCAACTCGTGCATCGGCGCCAATTCGTCGCCTTTGCGATCCTTGGTGATGGCACCTATCGGTCGTACGCGAACGGCAGACTCGGACGCGCAACGAAGCATCAACTCGCCTAACACAGAGGCGTTGTCTTGCGCCGGGTATGTGTTTGGCATGGCGCAAATCGTAGTGAAGCCACCGCGAACCGCAGCGTCAGACGCCGTCTTGGGGTCTTCTTTCCACTCTTGACCGGGTGTCCTCAAATGGGTGTGCAGATCGACTAAACCAGGGGCAACGACCATCCCTGACGCGTCGAACTCGCTCCAACTGTCAGAAAGCTGAGTTACGCTACGCGATTCAATCCCACGAACGACACCGTCGACGAGCACGACGTCGCCGACAGCGTCAATTCCTTGAGACGGGTCGATCACTCTGCCGTTTCGGATAACTAATGGGCGTGATTGCTGGCTCACAAGATCTCCCTCGTGGGACCGCAGTAGTGTTCCAACACGGACATCCGCATCGCTACGCCGTTTTCAACTTGGTTTTCAACTAGGCTCAACGAACCGTGAGCGATATCGGTGCTGATCTCAAGTCCTTCGTTCATCGGACCGGGATGCATCACCGGCGCGCCTGGTTTCGCCAATGCCAGACGTTGGGCATTGATGCCCCAGACGCGGGAGTATTCGTTTACATCGGGGAGCAGACCGGAGGTTTGCCGCTCGAGTTGCAACCGCAGACACATTATCGCGTCAGCGTCTCGGACTGCATCTTCAACCGATTCGTGGACCGTCACATCGGTGTCCGGGATACCAAGAGAGTTCGGACCGGGCAACCAGTCGTGGGGAAGAAGCGTCGGCGGTCCCGCAATGGAAATCTCGACACCCATTTTGCGGAAAGCGATGATGTCGGATCGAGCGACTCTGGAATAGAGGATGTCACCCACTAGCGCCAGTTTTGCGCCTTGTAGGTTTCCAAGGTGGTCTTGCAACGTCAGAACGTCGAGCAGTGCCTGTGTGGGATGTCCGTGAGCCCCGTCGCCAGCGTTGATGACGACGGCGTCAACATGCCGCGCGATGAAATGCGGGGCACCTGAATGCGGGTGACGGACAATCAATGCGTCGATACCCATGGCGTCGAGCGTCAGTACTGTGTTGAGGAGTGATTCGCCTTTACTGACGCTGCTCGTTGAAGCCGCGATGTTGATGACATCGGCACCAAGCGCCTTCCCGGCATGTTCGAACGACACCCGCGTGCGTGTGCTGTTCTCAAAGAAGAGGGTGTAGATAGAGCCGCCGCGTAAGGAATCCGATTTGAATGGTCTAGATGCTCGAAGATGGCGGAACTCGCTGGCTCTTTCTCGGAGTGTATGGATCTGTTCGGGAGTCAGTGAATCGACATCGAGAAGGTGCTTCGAATCCGACTGCAACGCCGTTACGCCTTGTTGAGAAACGTTGGGCAGAGCGAGGGTCACTTGCCAACACCTCCGTTTCGAGGTGTTGGGACATTACGGGTTATTGCTACACGGTCTTCTCCGTCGACCTCCAGCAACCTAACGTGAACGCGTTCGGTGCGCGATGTCGGTACATTGCGGCCGACGAAGTCAGGGTTGATTGGCAACTCGCGATGCCCTCGATTTATCAACACCGCCAGTTGAACGTAAGCAGGGCGTCCCGACTGCATCAATGCGTCCAATGCTGCGCGAGCTGTGCGCCCAGTGTGGAAAACGTCATCCACAACCACGACGCGCATCCCAACCACATCTAAATCTCCCATGCCGTTAGATGGTTGTGCCCTGTTGGAACCATTCAGGTGTCGATGGTGCGCATCGTCGCGAAACGCCGATGGATCAATGAGCGCTGTTTGAGGGCGAACCGATTCGAAGCGTTCAATCAGATCGGCAAGTCGAACTGAGATGTGTTCACCACGTGTGGGGATGCCAGCGATCAGAAGATTTTCGGCACCATCATTGCGCTCAATGATCTCGTGAGCCATGCGTGCCAACGCACGACGCATCTCGGACCCGGTCATGAGGTTCCGCTCGAAGTCTAAGCTTTGATCGCTATCTGACATATAAAGTGCGGTGATCGCCGTTACACGCTTGCCCTTCAAATGAAACACCCTCGCCGTTGACCGACGAGGGCGTTTGAGGTTCGTTATGGTGGACGCGCCTGTTCATAGAAAGCGTAAGTCACCAACACGGTAATATCTCGCACCTTGCCAGCCACACGGGACTGATTTAAAGGCTTATGATGTCACGAAAGGATGATTAGCGGGCTGTTGGCTCCAGTTACAAGTGCTAGCTCACTCTAAGAATCGATCCTATCACGAGAACCGTTGAGGATTGAACTCGCGGTATCTCGAGCCGTTTTCGCTTTGACCAGTGGCTATGTCGGCCGCTAGTTTCCCAATTGCTGGTCCCAACTCGATACCTATTGGACCACCGCCGGTCGCCGCGATGAGGCCTTTTGCCTCTGGCATTTCGCCGATGATTGGTAGACCATCCAAGGTTGCCGGACGCAGGCAGGCAGTCTGTTGCGAGATCCGCTTCTGCGCGAGAAACGGGAGTGCACGCTCAGATGAATTTCGGATCGAGTCACGCCCTGAATCTGATGGGGTCTCATCGAAGCTGGCATCGGTGTGCGTTGTTCCAACGTGCAACAACCCGTCTGGTTTGGACGATGCGTAATCTGAACCCCACCAGAGGGATACAGGAAGAGGCGGATCATCTCCCAGATCGTACCGCAGTATCTCACCTTTCAACGGGAATACTGGCAGATCGATGTGAGAAGTTGAGACACCCCGGGCTAGCAACGTGCGGCTCCACGCCCCTGCAGCCAGTACCGCAGTGCCGGTAGCAATAGTGCCGTCGGCAGTGTTTACACCAGATACAGCACCATTTGCGATGTCTATTTCCAACACTTCTGCACTTATCATCTCCGCGCCGTTACGTTCCGCCGCCACCCATAGCGCATTGGTAAAACCGCCCGGCGATATCTCTCTCGTGCCACCGAGGTAGAGAGCCCCAATCACTTCGGTCGAAATCCGGGCTTCGATATGGCTGAGTTCACCGTACGCGAGCCATCGAACATCAATACGATCCTCCGGCCACTCATCGCGGAGAAATCCAGCGACTCCTGACGGTTTCAGCTGGGCGGCTTCGCCATCGTCAAACGCCAGTACCAAGCCAGCTTTTTCCACGAAATGATAGTCAACGCCGGACTCTTCGGGAAGATTCTCTGCCAACTCGTGGTGAAGATCGATCGATTCGGCTCGGAACCATTCGATGGGCGGACTGCCGGGAGGTGGCTGGAACCGGGTGTGCAACGATCCAAATGCAAAGCCCGACGCGTGCGCGGCTACTGAATCCTTCTCGATGAGAGCGACACTGTGTCCAGCGGATGACAGATAGTACGCAGTGGCACATCCGCTGATACCACCGCCAATTACTATCGCGTCGTAACTCATCGCCAAATACCAGCCAGTCGGGGCATATTCTGACTCTAACGCGAGCGCATCGTCGCATATACCTCATCTGTCTGCCGCCTTCGTCTCCGCGCCACGCCCGTATTTTGTGCCACGATCGCAACGCGCTGTGCAACGTTGCGTGCAACGTTTCTGTCGAATACGCTCGGAATGATGAAGTCAGGGTCAAGATGTTCAGCCGGTATCACATCAGCAATCGCCTGCGCAGCCGCAATCTTCATCTCCTCGTTGATGTCCGAAGCACGTACATCCAAAACACCGCGGAACAAGCCCGGGAAGCACAGAGAATTGTTTATCTGGTTCGGATAGTCCGTTCGCCCCGTCGCCATGATGCGTACGTTGTCAGGGATGTTCTCCGGCCAGATCTCTGGATTAGGATTCGAGAGGGCAAACACTATCGCGTCGCTAGACATGCTTGCGACCTGCTCTCGCGTCAAAAGATCGGGACCGGCCAGACCAAGTACAAAATCTGCGCCTTTAATGCATTCCGACAGCGATCCACTCATATTCTCCGGGTTCGTGTTGTCCGCGAACCACTGCTTCATCACATTCCCGTCGTAGTCTCGATCTCGCGACAACGCACCTTGCCTGTCGAAACCGACGATGTCCTTTACGCCGTACGACAACATGATCTTTGTGCACGCAGTCCCGGACGCGCCGGCACCCAGAACCACCGTCTTCAGTTCTCTAGGTTCTTTTTCAACTAATTTCAACGCATTGATAAGTCCTGCAAGGACTACAACCGCGGTCCCGTGCTGATCGTCGTGGAAAATCGGGATGTCGAGACGCTCTTTGAGTTGATCTTCAATCTGAAAACAACGAGGCGCGCTGATGTCTTCGAGATTTATCCCGCCGAATCCAGGTGCGATAGCTGTCACGATGGCAACAATTTCGTCCGGATCGTTAGTGTCCAAACAGATTGGCCAAGCGTCGACACGACCAAACTCCTTGAACAGCAACGCCTTGCCTTCCATCACCGGCAGTGACGCAGCAGCACCAATGTCTCCCAGGCCCAAGACGGCTGAGCCGTCCGTGACGACCGCGACTGTATGACCTTTGCCCGTTAGTGCCCACACAGCGTCGGGGTCCTCGTGAATCGCCATACAAACTCGACCCACACCTGGAGTGTAAGCCTTCGACATGTCGTCTCGCGTCCCGACCGGCACCGTTGAACGCATCTCGATTTTCCCGCCGACATGCATCAAGAACGTAGCATCTGAAACGGAGTTTACCGACACATCCTCGATCGCGGAAATAGCATCAACAACCTGTCTCGAATGTTCTTCACCCGAGGTGTTGATCGTGAAGTCACGCGTCATGTTGCCGCCGTTGGTCGACACCACGTCGATCGCCGCCGCATCGCCGCCGCACATTCCGATCGCGGATGTAATCAACCCCAGCATCCCCGGCCGGTTGGGATACTCGGCTCTGACGGTGATGCTGTACGCAACTCCAGGATTTGGTCCTGACATTTCTGTCTCCCCGATCGATCGCGACAATCGCGATAGGCGGTTGGCTATTACATCGCGAACTTGATAGTCATAGTCGCAATTTGTTCTGCGAAATTGTGCAATCATGGTATCACCAGCGGAGGCACACATCGTAATTCGCCATCAATTAAGCGCATTGTTGTAACCTGTTTCACGCAGCGCATTGGATACGAGCACCAAAATGACACAACAGCAACAGCGTCAGAGACCAACCTTACGCGGGCGGTTCACGACATGTGAAATCACTCGTCGCATAGATTTGACTGAAGATTTATGGAAGATTTGGCTGAAACCGGCACAATCTTTCGACTTCAAGCCCGGCCAGTACTGCACTATCGGCGCGGAAGGTATAGAGCGTCCATACTCCATCGCCTCATCGCCGGATGAATCTGAAATCGAGCTTTTCATCGAGCTAGTTCCGCCACCCGATGGAAACTTGACGCCGGTGCTATTCGATCTAACGGTGGGAACTGAGTTGACGCTACGGCCGCGCGCCAAAGGGATATTTGTTTTCAAACCGGAATTCAAGAACCACGTCATGGTCGGTACTGTGACCGGCATCGTGCCCTACGTCTCGATGTTGAGGAAGTTGCTCAACGATCCCGAATGGAATGCCGACGGTCCGATCAAACGCGAAGACTACAACTTCTTCGTCCTCGAAGGCGCGAGTTATCTCGACGAGTTCGGATACGATGATGAACTCGAAGAACTAGCCAACGCCCATGGCAATATCGAGTTCTTTGGTTCCGTGAGCCGACCGACGGAGTCTAGAAACGACGGTTGGAAAGGTGCTACTGGGCGTATCAACACGCTCGTCGAAGATTTCGTCAACGAACGCAACCTTGAACCTGCAGAAACCGTCATCTATGCCTGCGGACATCCCGGCATGATCGAAGACGTCAAGGAGCGTTACGCCAAAACCGATTTCCACTTTGAAGAGGAACGATTCTGGAAAGACGACGATTAGCATCTTGATCAGGCAAACAGGTTGTACCATCGATTGGTGCGATAGATGATTCAACCGAGGCGGAAATATCGGGCGACCAATACCTACGCCGACTTTCATAGGAGAAGCAACATGGCAGAAAAAATCGGTTTCATCGGGCTCGGAATCATGGGTAAACCCATGGCGAAAAATCTGATCGACGCGGGCTACGATTTGACCGTTTACGACATCTTCCCAGACCCCATTGAGGAGCTTGTGGAAGCTGGTGCAACTGGTGCCGGATCGTGTGCAGAAGTAGCGAGCGCTACCGGTGTCGTGATCACTATGGTCCAAGACGGACCTCAAGCAAAACAGGCGGTCCTAGGCGAAGGCGGCATCATCGAAGGGGCTTCCGAGGGCGATCTGGTCGTCGACATGTCATCAATCGCACCCGGCGTCTCCCAAGAAATCGGCGCTGGACTTGCTGAAAAGAACATCAACTTCCTTGACGCCCCTGTGTCTGGTGGAGAACCATTCGCGATATCAGGCGACCTCGCGATCATGGTCGGCGGCGGCGCAGGCGATTTCGAACGCGCCAAACCCCTATTCGATGTAGTCGGAAAGTCAGCCGTCCTATGCGGCGGGCACGGCGCCGGGAACGTCACTAAACTGGCGAACCAGATCGTCGTTGGCGCGAATATCCACGGACTCGCCGAAGCTCTCGTTCTCGCGACCGCAGCTGGCGTAAATCCGCAAACCGTTTTCGAAGCCATACAAGGCGGACTCGCCGGTTCAAACGTGATGAACGCCAAAGCCCCGATGATGATTAGCCGGAACTTTGAGCCGGGTTTCCGCATCGAACTCCACTACAAGGACATTAACAACGCGATGGAAACCGCTCGGGCGCTCAACGTGCCACTTCAGGTAACCGCCAACCTGCAGCAAGTCTTGACCGCATTAGTGGTCAATGGTGACGGTCGAAACGACCACTCCGGTATCCTGCGGTTTGTCGAACAGGTCGCAGGCGTCGAAGTTCGCGAACTGTAGAAGGTTTACGGACTCTAGTCGGGCGTTGGCTAGTCAATCAGTACCGCCAACGCTCGAACTCATCTCCGACCTTCGTCGTCTTCCCATCCGCGCGACAGGTCTTGGAGGAACTCCTCTAACTCCGGCGACAACTCCACTTCTTCCTCCTCGGCAGGTTCTGCTTCCTCCGCATCGTACTCCAACTCTAGTCGGGCGACGAGTTGGGCCAACCTCGGATTGTCGGCACTAGAGATTTGAACCTGCGAATACTGCGTCTCGCCCATCCGTATCTCTGGCATACGATCCATAGGAACCTCATAGATCTCAGAAAGCACTGACAAAATCCGCGATGCCCCAACGTAGTCGTTGTCAAGCTTAAGGTAGAGCGGCAGATGCACGATCATGGACAGAGTCTGGAGATCTAGCTGCGTCCGAGCCAGTTCAGTCAACTGGGACACCATTGACGTTGGTCCCTCGTAACGGCTCCTACCCAATCTGACACCAGTCTCGAATTTACGCGGTGGTTCCCATCCACGCGCCGAACCGGTCACCTTTAGCGGACGCGTGTGTGGAACGGAGTCGTACATTGATCCAACCAAGACATATCGTTCGACATTGAAGGCACGGAGCAACTCAAGAACCGAATCGTTGAAGTCTTCCGCCCACGCGTGGGGTTCGAGAAGCTTGAGAATCACAATATCGCGACCGTCTGGGACACGTGCGGCTACTACCTCAGTATTTGGGATTCGGAATGTCCGTTCGCCACGCTTCATGCGGATCCGAGGGCGATAACGAGTATGGTCGTAAAACTTGCCCGGACGTTCGAGCGCACCAACTTTCTTCGCCCCAAACATCCGACCGAAGCGGTTAACCACGATCCGACCGACATTGCCCACGTTCACCCATGGCCGCAACGTTACGATGCAGTGCGGCGACTCGAAGGTCGATGGGTCAGTTTCTATTTGAAAGTCGCCTATCTTCAATGAACAACCTCGATGGTTTCATCTGCCGCTACGCCAACACCGCTGCAATCAAGATGGCGTCACTACGAGCCAACAGGGAGCCGTGCAACCATGAATACAGGATAATCCAATCTGTGATTCATTGCTCTGTATCATTGCGGTAAGCGGATTCCGCTTTATCGAGCGACAACTTTCAAGTGTCTCTCGATCTCCGACTGACAAACGAAACACAAAGGTGAAACGTTCAGATGCCGTTCAAAATGGTATTCCTTCCCCCGAACCATCAACACAATCTCGAGTTCATGGCCAGGTTGCAAGATTCGGTACCTGATGCGAACTTAGTGGCACCCGTGAATGAAGATGAGGCGGTGGCGGAACTGGCCGATGCTGATGCAGCGTTTGGGACTATGAACCCTAATCTAGTCGCCGCTGCCGCGAAATTGCGCTGGTTACAAGCTCCGGCTGCTGCACCACCAGCAGGTTATTACTTCAACGAGTTGATCGAGCATCCGGTTCAGGTTACCAACTTCCGCGAGATCTACAACGACCACATCTCTGTCCACATCGCTGCCATGATGCTCTCATTCACCAAGCATCTCAACCTCTACCGCGACCATCAACGCAACCGTAGCTGGAACAAACTCATCGGCGATCAATACAACAACATCTTCCTACCCGAATCCACCGTACTCATCGTGGGCGTAGGCGGCATCGGCACTGAAACTGCGAGACTTTGCCAAGCACTAGGTTGCAACGTAGTCGGTGTAGACGCTCGATGGGAATCACCCGGCGCAAAGGATCATGTCGACGAGATGCGCGATCCCTCGGAACTTGACGATGTCTTGCCAGAAGCCGACTTCGTTGTGCTCACCATCCCGCACACACCGCAAACCGAAGGAATGTTCAATGCCAGCAAATTCGCGCTGATGAAAGAAACAGCGATATTCATCAACATCGGCCGGGGGATGACTACCAAGCTCGACGACCTCAACGACGCCCTCCGCAACGGCAGCATAGGAGGCGCTGGACTCGATGTCTACGAAATCGAACCTCTCCCCTCAGATCACCCGCTATGGGACGCGCCGAACACTATCCTGACTCCGCACATCGCTGCGGACGAAGGCCGACACCTAGGTGAACGTCGATACGAGGTCGTCTCTGACAACATGCGCCGTTTCGCTGCTGGCGAGCCGCTACGCAACGTGGTCGACAAAGAAAACTGGTTCTAGGAACCCCAACATCACCGAATAACTCTCAGGAAACCAAACAATGAACGATCCACGCCTTACCCCCGACACCGTTGACTTTATGGAGAAGGCGGCGACGCTGAATATGCCGGCGTTCGGCGAATGCTCGGCGGAAGAACTGCGCGCCACTTCTGAACGGCGCAACGAGATAATGAAACCCGCCATCGAACCCGTGCGGAAGGTCATCCGTCGCAAAATCGATGGACCCGGTGGTGAAATCCCCTTGCGCATCTACATCCCAGAGGGTGCGGAACCGCCTTATCCCGTCATCATGGTCTTCCACGGTGGCGGATGGACCATCAGAAGTTACGAGTTGGAAGGCCCGACTTCCCGCGGACTAGCCAATCGAGTCGGCGCACTCGTCATCTCGGTCCAATACCGCCTCGCTCCTGAGACACGCTTCCCCGGCGCCGCGGACGATTGCTACGCCGCAACCCAATGGGCGGTCCAAAACGCGGACGAGTTCGGCGGCGACGCTTCGAAATTGGCTGTCGCCGGCACCTCTGCAGGTGGCAATCTATCAGCCGCCGTTTCACTGATGGCTCGAGACCGCGGAAAACCCAACATCTCCCACCAAGTCCTCTTCTGTCCCGTCATCGACCACAACTTCGAACGTGGCTCTTACGACGAATTCGCTGATGGATACGGACTTACCAAAGTCGGTATGCAATGGTTCTGGGATAACTACCTCGGTCCAGACGGTGATGGATCTAACCCGTACGCCTCGCCCATTCAAGCCAACGATTTAACCAGCCTGCCCGACGCAACCGTAATTGCCGCCGAATGCGACGTTCTCCGAGACGAAGCGGAAGACTATGCCGCGGCGCTCAAAAATGCCGGTAATGACACTAGATTGACGCGATACGAAGGGGTTCTGCACGGCTTCAACTGTCAGCCAGGGCACATCCACGCGGCGGAATCGGCACTTGACGAAGCAGCTGACAGAATCAAGCGAACCTTCGCAAATCTGGATGCGTAACTCGCGTACACGGTCAAAAATGGCGCAAAACCTCTAAATTCCAAAGTGAACGCGCGTGATGTTTCCCAACTTTCGAGGCGATTTCTATAATCTAGGCGCATACTGAGTTGAACCAAACTCGGAAGTATCACCGTGATTAAGAATCGAGGTAGCAAATGGAAATCACCGCATACTCGGTAAAAGAGAAGGCTACGGTCCCGGTACAGAACCCGGAGGTCGTCACGATGAAGAACGGCCGCAAGGCAGTGCAGGGACTGTCGCCAGCTGGTAACAAGGTGTTCCGCATTCTCTCCAAAGCGGATGCAGAATCCCTCGAAAAGCAACTCGCATAACCAGCGAGTTCCAGCACCCCTTAGGCGGCGAACAGCAGGACGAAATTCACGCCACTCTTAAGTTGTGGCTTGGTGTCTTGTCCGTTATAATTAGCGTGCCGGCGAACCTGACCATCGGTTCGCTGTGGCGGTGGCAATCGGGCCACGAGCCGGATACGAAATGAAAGGAGGGACGTCTAGGTAATGGCATATAGCCGTATGAGAGGTGTCTCGACTTAGCTTAGGCGAGACCCCCCAAAAGACGATCCCTGGCATCTGGATTCGTCCTAGTGCTATGGAATTGAGAATGCGGGGTGTTTTCGACTCCGGTCGAGGCACCTCCCGGCGGGTGGCATCACTCGGATAGGCATCAACAACCTGTCCCGGTGGTGCCACCCGCCTCTTTTTTTGTTGTTTCCGACGTTTTCACTGATAGGCTTAGCTGAAACGTATCCAACACCATTCACGAGAATCTCAATGTCCCCCATGATGTTCGGTTTCGGTCAGCAGCGCCGACGTATTCTCGAAGCCGAGTTGCAACGCTACGCCGAGGAGATGCCACAGCTCGGCATGACGCGATTGATACTGATCGGCGATCTAGTCAGCGGAGAACCGACGAAGCCGGATACCACCCTCGAACTCGTGGTAGTTCAGGAAACGGACGATGCGTATCATCGTCGTTCTGACTTCTGGGTTACACATCTCCGTCCTGCTGTCGGAACTACCTTTCACGTCTACACAGAGTCGGAGTTCTTCGAGTTCGCAGAGACGGACCCGGTGCTCATTCGCGCGCAACAATTCGGCGATCAGCTTTATTGAACATGCAACCCTATGCGTTTGTAAACCTACAAAGCCCTCCCCCTTGATACTCAAGGGGGAATTAAAGGGGGTTTAGACTTATCGTTGCGTTTGGAACTACCTGCCCGTCCCCTGTGGGTTCTCGCCTACGGGTGCTGTGCATAAACCCTCCCCCTTGATGCTCAAGGGGGAATTAAAGGGGGTTTAGACTTATCGTTGCGTTTTGGAACTACCTGCCCGACTCCTCTGGATGGGCGTTCCGCCCGCTGAAGCGCTCGCCCACGCGAGAATGACGATAATGTGGGAATGACGAAGGATCACCATGACCGACTACTCATCACTCAAGCGTGTGCCGCGAAGCTGGTTCGTTCAGGCTAAAGACGATCTTGCGGCGGCGGAAGCGAACGCGGATGCCGGAAGACATGCGCTAGCCTGTTTCCTTTGTCACCAAGCGGCGGAGAAAGCAGTAGTGGCATTCATATACAACCACGGCGCCGAACACGTTTGGGGACATTCTCTCGCCGACCTTTGCGAAGATGCCAAAGCGTTCGATCCGGGCTTCGAGTTCGTAAAATCAGTTGCCGGTTTGCTAGACAAGCACTACGTAGGCGCGAGGTATCCGCAAGGACTACCCGGCGGCGCGCCATGCGAAGCCTACGAGGCGATAGACGCGGAACACGCGCTTGAGATCGCGCGCGATGTGGTCAGCGGCGTTGAGGAGAGGTTGGGGGTGGGGTAACGAATTCGCTCCGCGTTCGTGCGTAACCCTTGTCTTTTTCTAAAGGTAACAACATACGATCTTAGCCACATTAAAGAGATTTAAGCCTCCGATTGGATTCGAACCAGTAACCTTTACCTTGTGCGGTTGAAGCGGCTGCTATCCGCCGATGCTCGCCCCTAGTTCAAACCCGCCGCTTTGACATGACGATCAGCCCGGCGATCGCGAATGCCGCGGCCGACAGCAAGATCATCCATAGGATGCCCGAGGCCGTTGGCGATGCACCGCCAGTCTCGGGCGCTTCAGGCGCCGCATCGGGAACGGCTGTCGGCAACGCCGACGGCGATCCTAGATGTCCGGCCGCCAGACGAGCCGGCAACTGGCTCAACGCGCCGCATAGCTCCACCCCAGTTTCGACCAACCTGACCTTCGACGACAACACTGTCATCGTCCCTTCGTGTCGCGCCGAAACCATCGCTACGTCGGAAATCCGGGACGACAGGCGCGACGGCAACGGGAAACAGACCTCTATCGGATCGTCGAATAGATACATGTTCAGTGATTCGCCCGATGCATTTACAGCGGATACACTGTAGTAGCTACCCGCCAGCGTCATACGGTGATGCGTCTGACCGACGTTCGAAGCCTCGCCATCGACTTGCGCTCTGACCCCGATGATCTCGCCGTTGGGAACCGCGCCCGGTTCCGCGCTCAGGGTTACGTCTTCACCGATGAAGGTTCCGCCTCCGACCGGCGTGAAGACTTCGTACTGGTTGCCGTCGGCGTCGGTCAGAATCGACGGAATCTCGCCTGCTGGATCGGCGGGTGTAGCATCTGGCGACGATACCGCGCGCGGACGCTGAACTACGACCTCTATCTCCACGTCGCAACCGTTGCTGTTACCGTCACCGTATTTGCACTCCCAAGAATCGAGAGTTGCTCGCAGAACGTAACGACCGGGTGACGATGGGGCTGTGAAGATAACTTCGCGTTCGTCCGCCACAGAATCATCGTCGTAGCCCGCATTATCCTCCTCGATAGATGGCCCGCTAGGCGCGACTGACCACTCGAACGATACCCCGTTTCCTAGCGAATTGTCCAAAATGTCTTGCATCCCGTAAACATCGACCCCCAGGCGCACTCGGTCCCCGGGCGAGACGGTAACAGCTCGAACCTGAGGGGTTATGCGCGATATCTTGGGGATGCCGATATTGGCAGTTGTCCCGGTGACGAACTTGGAGAGCTCTCGCGTCAGTCCGCAGGCGAAGTCTTCTCGGTAGCCTATCGGAAGCGTACTGGTAGCGGGTGGGGTGAGGCGCTCCCACTGCGACGATAAGCGGTCGCCTAAGTGGTACATCCCTTGGTCTTCCTTTTGCGCCGCGGGAGCGGTCATGCAAACCGTGGCCGGCGATGCGAGAGTGGTGACGTCCTGACCGTTGGCATCGGTGATGTCGACGGCTACCAAAGTTCGGTCGGATGAGACGGTTTCGCCGTAAGCGTCGATTGGTCTGTCGACGCTGCCGCTACCAGCGATGGCGAGTCTGGAACTGGCGGGTGCCGCTCCTGCCGGCACATGGACATACACGGTAGTATCGCCGATGCGGACGACGACGCTGGTGTCTCCGCTGGCGTTGAGCGGTTGATTGACTGGCGGGCGCGTGCCGATTCCGCGTGCGAAGACGGAATAACCGGAAATGTCGTCGACTTCGCCGCACGCGTCGTCGTCGGTGAAATCTGCCGGAACCGTCGCAGGACGATGCACGGGATGCCAACCGCTCTCGTGATCTATGTAGTGGATGAGTGTAAGATACGAACCTGCGGGTAGATAGTTGTTATGCCCTATGCAAACAATCGCTGGACTTGCAAGGTCTCCGAACACTGGACCTCCGGAAGCGTCGTGCGCTCTCAACGAAACGTAAACGTGTGCCCAGTGCCCCTTGGTGACATCGAATCCGAAGGGTTGCGTCGTTTTGTGAGCGATTTCCCATTCCTGGTAGTGATCGTGGTACCGATGAGTATCGGCGGGCAAAATCTCATGCAGCAGCAGAGGATCGAGGTGGATGTAATTTTCGTTTTCGATCGCTAGCCAAGATGTTTTTCTGTCGGCTCCTTCCGGTATCTTGTCGCCATCGAACCCGACATGAACTGGCAACTCGCCGGCGCCCGACAGAGCGCCGGCACCCGACCGAAGATTCAATCCGCCACCAGGAATCTGCTCCATGTCGAGGCGTAGCGAAAAGAACCGCGCCGTGCTGAAATTGCCTTCCAGTTTCAACGGAATCGGCTCCGTCAAATTGTTGTTGTGAAGATGAAGGTCGTACAGACCAGGAATGTTGGGCAACTTTTGAGGGATTGGTCCTTCGAGTCGATTGTTGTTTAATCGAATAAGACCTATCCTTGAGAATTCACCAAGCTCCAAAGGAATAGAACCGGACAAATCGTTGTCGCTAAGGTCCAGCGACGATATGTTCCTGAGGTTGCCTAATGCGCTCGGAATCTCCCCTTCAAGCCTATTTCCGCCGAGGAAGAGGGACTCCAAAAAATTGAGGTCGCTCAATTCATTCGGGATCGATCCCGATAGTTGGTTGTTGCTGAGGTGGAGCCATGTCAAATTCCTGAGAGTCCCCAATTCTACTGGGATCGTTCCGGACAGTTGGTTGCCGACTAATAAGAGGAATCTCAATTCAGCAAGTTCGCCCAGTTTCTTTGGAATCGTACCAGTCAGGTTATTGTGGTCTAGTTTAAGTGTCTGCAATTTGCTCAACGATCCGAGTTTTGGGGGAATCGATCCTGTCAGCTGGTTGCGCGCTAAATCGAGACTTTCCAAAGCGGACATATCCCCAATTTCAGAAGGTATACCGCCGGTCAATCGGTTATGTTCTAATGCTAGACCTCTCAATTTTGTCAGTTTGCCTAATTCCGAAGGGATGCTCCCCGACAGCTGATTGCGTCTTAGCTCCAAATAGCTTAATTTGCTTAAGTCTTCGAGGCACTTCGGGATCGAACCGCTCAATTGATTGTTGCCCAACGACAATGTCTCCAAATCCGGAGCACTGCACAAAGACTCCGGTATAGTGCCAGTTAGCTTGTTACCTGATAATCTTAATCTCTCAAGTGCGGTTGGAGCCTTCGGCGGTGTCGGTGTCGGTATCGGGCCTGTCAGTTGGTTGCTGTGCAAAGTTATCGATGCCAGCTTTTGGGTTGTGAGGTCAGCGACCCATTGGGGAATGCGCCCGGACGCGTGTACGCCGGATATATGAAGTAGCCTCAAATCTTTCAAATGGCCGAGTTCTGGTATGGTGCTCTTAAGGTTACCGTAAGGTTGGAATCGGAGTACTTGCAGCGCCGTGAGTTTTCCGATGTTTGCTGGTAGCTGCCCTCTCAAGTTTACGCCGGTTGATGCAAAGACGTCGAACCCTATCACTCGCTGGCCGGAGGTATCCACTGCCACTGCATTCCACTGGGCCAAAGGGGTAGCGGTGCCCCAGTTGAGTACGTCGTTGTCGACGCCTTCCAGCGTAGTTTGCATCGATAGCAGCCACGCGCAGTCGTTCGCCAATTCTCCGGACAGACCGGGTTGAGATCCAGATGTCTGCTTGATCTGCATCTGGCACGTTGCAAGGTGTTCGGCAGGCGGACTATTGCTCTGCGCTTCGACGTTGCCACGCCATGCATTGTCATTGGTCAGTACAAGGATCACGACAAGCACTATCGCGAGCGGGGCCAATGCCAACGATCTCATACCGTCGTGCAGTCGCGCCCGATGTGGCGCTACCACACCCGTCGCCATCGCCAGGTTCCAAACGATGGTTGATTTATTACGCTTTATCTGACCATTCATTAAATATATTATCTCCCTATCAGCTAAATATCACCTATTCAAGTAGAGTGAGTCTCGTCATCTCTGAAATTATACTAACACGCACACAGCATACAAAATAGAAAAGAGATAACATCTCAATTAACTACTCATTACGAACAAAACAGTAAAGATATAATATCTCAATTAGCCATACACCTTAGAAATCCCATTGCGCTCCGCGAAGGGGGGAGATTCCTCGCTGCGCTCGGAATGACAGTAAAATCCCCGTCATTCCAACGCAACACCTCTGTCATTCCGACGAAAGCCGGAATCCAGAGATGACGGGGGAGGGGAAGTACGCCCCCTTCGCTTGCGTAAGGGGGCGCGAACGAGTGAAGCGATGTGAGCGGGGGATGCCGGGGCGGTGTGTGGGCAGCCAACAACTAGTAGTGCATCCCCTAGCCCCCTTACGCGAGCGAAGGGGGGAGAACATGAGCATCCCCCTAGCCCCCTTACGCTACGCGAAGGGGGGAGAACATGAGCATCCCCCTAACCCCCTTACGCTCCGCGAAGGGGGAGATTCCTCGCTACGCTCGGAATGACAGGGGCTCTCGGAATGACAAGGGGCTCGTTCGGAGTGACGGGGGGTGCCTGCTGTCTACACCCCCTTCAATTCCCCCTTGGGCATCAAGGGGGAGGGATTTGCGCCGTGTCCCTAAACCGTATAAAGCGTCGGGGCGGTTGGGACTGGTGCGATTTGTTCTGGGGAGAGTTCGTAGGCTTCTTTGCGGTAGACCTGTATGCGGTGGCAGCCGAAGTCGGCGACGTACATGAGGTCGCCGCGTTTGGGGTCGTTGTGGAATCGCATCATGGCGGGGCCGCGGAGTCGGCGCGTGATCTCGAGTTCGGCAGATTCTCGGTTTCGCAAGACTGTGGTGCTTGAGAGGATGTAGATTCTGCCGCTCTTGGAGAGGATTCCGTCACCGATGAAGCGGTCTACGTATCGGCCGTTGAGGTCGAACTGTTGCACTCGATGGTTGCCGCGGTCGGCTACGTATACATCGCCGTGTCGGTCTACGGTCACGCCGGCAGGTCGGTTGAATTCGCCGATGTCGTCGCCTCGCGAGCCTACTGTCCAGATATGCTCGCCGTCAGAATCGAATTTTTGCAGACGGTCATTGCGCCAGTCGCTGACGTATATTGCGCCGTCGTGCGGGTCTACTCCGACTCCCCATGGCAAGTTAAACTGACCGTCCTCGGTTCCGTGTTCGCCGAAGCCGCTGATGTACTCGCCGGACGCGGTGAATTTCTGAACGCGGTGGTTCATGGTGTCAACTACGAGCATGTTGCCGTCGTTGTCCCACGAGATACCGGAAGGTCGGTTCAGTTGGCCGGGTTCGGTGCCGTGCGTTCCCCAAGTGTCGATCAACTCGCCATCTGATGGTCGCCACACTGTGATGGTGTGGTTGCCTTCGTCGGAGACGTAGCAGTTCTCGTCTGCATCACGTATCATCTGCACTGGCCAAACGAAGTTTGATCCGAAGATGTCCAGATCGTCGTCGTTCCAGTTGATTCGGCGTATCTGTCCGCCTTGTCCGTCCGTGCGGTTGAGGACATACAATCGGTCTTCTTCGCCGATCACGATGTCCATCGGATACGTGGTGACTCGACGCATTCCGAGCGTGGTATAGAACGGGAATCCTGCGCGTAGCAAGGCGTGTGGCCTGCCGTTGGTGCCGTTTATGGAGCCGTTACCGTTTTGACTCACGGTGAAATCCTCCCGGTTTCGGTGTTGACTTATTGTGTCGTTTCATGATCAGACCAGCGTCTTCTCGTATGGCTGAAGCTGTTCGAATGATCCTCCGACTATCGGGACTGGGTCAAGTCCGAACCATTGTTCGAGGATTGTTCCATACATTCCTCGGAAGTCGTAGGTGTGTCGCAAGTCCTCGTCGTTCAGCCAATTCGGCCGGTCAAGCGGTGGGTACTCGGAGTAGAGCCCTCCCTTGACGTTCTCGCCGATCAGGAACGCGCCGCCGCCGGAGCCGTGGTCGGTTCCGGAGCCGTTGTCTTTGATGCGTCGTCCGAACTCTGTGAAGACTAGGATCGTGACCTCATCCGCGGCGTCATGGTCGCGGAGGTCCTGCATGAAGTCACGAATGGCTTCCGACAACTCGCCGATGAGCTTGTTGTGGGCCGGGACTTCCTGCGCGTGGTGGTCGTATCCCAAGTGGTTGGTGTAGAAGATGCGCGTGCCAAGGTCGGCAGTGTGCACGCGGACGACATCGCGAAGCGCCTGGGCAATCGGGTTGTCCGCATACTCAACGTTGGACTTGTACATCCCGGGAGCGACCGCCAGCATGTCAGCACCTTTGAGAACGTCGCGACCTGTCTGCCCCATGTAGTCCATCACGAGTCCGGAGCCGACTGCAGGTGTGTACATCCGCTTGAAGATTTCGAGGTTCTCGTCGCGTTCCTCGACGACTTCGATGCTGGACATCAGGCCGTAGTTGTCAAGGTCTCCGACGGAGGTGGCAGTTATGCCGGGGGCTGCTAATGCTCTCGGCAATCCTCGCCCGAAGTTGACTGCGGTTACGGGGTTCTCGCCGTCGGGATCGAACTCGCGAATAACTTTAGCGAGCCATCCTTCGGTGGCGATGGTTTCCGGTTCGCACGTGTGCCAGATGTCCATAGCCCGGAAATGCGACCGGCTGGAGTTTTCGTAGCCGATGCCTTGAATGATCGCTACCTTGCCTTCGTCCCAAATCTCCTTGAGCGCGCCCGCGTTAGGGTGGAACGCCAATGTGTCGCTGATCGGGATCACCTTGTCTTCCGGCATCCCGACGAGGGGACGAACGTCATAGTAGACACCCTCGGTATACGGGATGACCGTGTTCATGAAGTCGTTGCCGCCGGACAGTTGGATGACGACCAATACGGGGTCTTTGTGCTTCCCGTTTGTCCCGTTACCGTTGCCGTTCATTGCCATTTCAGTTGCTCCGATTTGCTGGTTTCCTCAGTTGCGGTCCCCTTCCGGGGAAGAACACTCTTCCCTCCCCCTTGTAGGGGGAGATTCAGAGGGGGTACTCGTTTATTCGAACTGGAACTCGCGGGTTGATACTGCGAGCGTTATCAATCTCAAGACGCGTTCCTCTGTGTCGCCTTCGAAGTCGCCGCCTTCGTATGCGTGTTCGACCAAAGCTTCTTTGGTCTCATCGTCGGCATCCAACCGGCATAGGTACTCAAGCACAACGTCCACGACCTTTTCAGGTGTCCGAGGCGCGTCCAAGTCTTCGACCGCATCGATGATAGCGCGAACACCCGGTTTAGAAGGATCGCTTAGGGTGTTAACCGCAAAGTTGACTCGCTCAGTCAACGTTCCGCCGTCGATCCACTCTTTGCCCGTGTGCCAGCCTTCCACTGACGGTGGGTCCATCAGCGTCTGGCCCATCGCTACGAGCGTGCCTTGGAAGGTCTCCAACCCTAAGTCAACGTCACGGTAGTCGCCAGAAATCTTAAGGACGTTAGAGACGAACTCTGTCGGCGACTTGACTCGCTTCATCCGCGCCTTTTTGAAGAAGTCCGATTTCAGCATCGTGCTGACGACATGACGTATATCGGCATCAGATTCCATCCATGCATCGACCATGATTTGAATTGCTTCAGGGTCTTGCGGCGGTTGGATGCTCCATGCCGGTACTTGCGCCTCGTCTGCGACGAAGAAGGTATAGAGATGTCGGGCGATGAACCGAGCGGTAGCCTCTTGGCGAGCGATGATATCAATGATGTCCTCGCCGTTGAAGTTACCCTTGTGACCCAAGAACTCCTTCTCACCGGCGTCGTGGTCATCCTCGCGGTATATGAACTCGGCCTCGAAGTGTCCGAAGGGATAGAGCGGCAACGGCTGAGTGAACGTCCAACCGGTGAACGCACGAGCGGCGTTCTTGATGTCGTCCTCGGTGTAGTTGCCGATGCCCATCGAGAACAGTTCCAAGATTTCACGCCCATAGTTCTCGTTGATCGAGTAGCCGTGGTTTTCGTTGTTGTCCAACCAGAAAATCATCGCCGGATCTCTCGAAAGCTCCAGCAGGATCGTTCGGAAGTTGGCCATGCAGTTGTCACGGAGCATCTGAATATGGTTCACCATGCTCGGAGTGTGCTCGCTCTTGGTCCAACCAGTCGCCAAAATCCCGTGCCAGAAGAGAGACATCTTCTCTTCCAAAGGACGCTCAGTGTTGATCATTCTGTAGAGCCATCGACCATTCCAAACCGCGCCATTGTCTTTGTTGGCGGCTAAGTGGGGGTAGAAACGCCCTAGCAGGTCATCCTCGACCTGGGGGAATCTTTCTGGATGGACCAGATCGTCTACGATTTCGTCGTAGGATTTCCCAGCGTATCGTTCGATCTCGGCTTGGTCGGCGCCGAAACCGGCGCGTCGCAGCAGGTGGGCGACCAAGTCCAAGTCGGTCTTGGTTTGAGCAAGTACCATTTCTCTTCCTCTTGGATTTCCAATCACATTTGGCTATTTTGCACTTTATCAGCGAATCTTAACGAACATGATTTAGCAACGCAACAATCGCGTCGAAATCGCGCGAGGAATTCGCAGGTTCAGGTTCGATTGTCGGATTAGGTCATCAACTGGCGCTTTGATTCACGTAGATCGTCTTGGTCTCGGTGAAGAACTCGATTGCTGCCTTGCCCTGCTCACGCGATCCACTGCTAGATGACTTCATGCCCCCGAATGGCACTTGCGGTTCTACACCTGCTGTCTCGCCATTTACCTTCACGATCCCCGCCTCGATCCGGTCGGCAAACTGCAACGCCGCATTCAGATTCCGAGTGAATATTCCCGCACTCAACCCGTACTTCACATCGTTCGCGATACCCAGTGCATCATCGATATCCGCTGCCGGTATGATGCCCAGAACCGGCCCGAAGATCTCCTCGCAGGCCACGAAATCGTTCGGCGAAACCTTCGACAAAACCGTCGGCTCCACATACGTCCCGCCATCATAAGTGCCGCCCGATGGCACACCGCCGCCGGTGAGAACATTGCCGCCATCGCTGACTCCGCGCTCCACAGACGCAACGATGTTCTGCCGAGACGCCTCATCAATCACCGGTACCACCACCGAATCCGCATCGGCACCCGGACCAATCGCTAGCGATTCCGTCTTCTCAACCACCAAGTTCGTGAAATCTTCGATGACATTGCCGATGACGATCGCGCGTGAAGTAGCAGTGCACTTCTGACCCGAGTACTTCATGGCTCCATCGACGGTAACTTGAGCAGCCTGCTCAAGATCTGCGTCGGGCATTACGATGACCGGGTTCTTACCACCCATCTCTAGTTGGAACTTCACTCCCCGACTGGCAGCAGCGGAAGCGATGCCCATTCCAATCGGAGTCGAACCCGTGAATGAAACCGCAGCCACACCATCCGAACCGACTAGCGCGTCTCCCACTGCTCCACCGGAGCCGGTAACCAAGTTAAAGACTCCCGCAGGCAATCCGACAGCATCCCACATCTCGGCTATCAGTACGCCGAGGTGCGGAGTCGCCGATGCCGGCTTCAACACGATCGTGTTCCCGTAAACCAATGCCGGCGCCATCTTCCAGATCGGTATCGCCAGCGGGAAGTTCCACGGAGTTATCAGAGACACAACTCCGATCGGCACACGTTTCGTGTAGAGCAAGATGTTGGGATCCACTGAAGGCACTACATCACCCACCGGATTAGAACCCTCGACTCCGAAGTACTGCAACAGCGCAACCGCACGTCCAACCTCACCACGGGCTTCAACTATCGCCTTGCCGCATTCGCGAGTGATCGCCTGAGCGTAACGCTCCGCGTTTTGGTTGAGGTACTCCGACGCAGCCAACAGATAACCACCGCGCGCCAACGCCGACATCGAACCCCAAGATCGCACCGCTTCAGATGCCGTGCCAACCGCGTTTTCTACGTCTGATGAGTTCGACGCTTGAAATTCGCCAATCACATCATCCAAGTCAGCCGGGTTGCTGCTTTCAGAAACCTTGCCGGTAGACGCGGAAATCCAGCTTCCGCCTACGTAGTTCATAAACGTGTCTCGTTCTGCCATCAATTGATCTCCTGTTTTCTTCCATTCGGCAGATTAGCGCCGTGCTCTCAACATCATCTCAAGTAAGTGCAAACATCGCTGAGCGGCCGGCGCTCTGCTTCTGGCAAGGCTGTCGGAAAACCGATGAAGAAGGCACCGACCACAGCCCAATCGGGATTTACACCTAGGGTCTGGTGCACTTCTTCAGCCTTGCAAAGGCGTCCGGTTGACCATCCCACTGCTAGGCCGAGTGCGTGCGCCATTAGCTGCATGTTCTGTGCCGCGCAACACGTCGCGGAGAAGTTCTCTTCGGTTATCTCTTCGTTTGAGCCGGGAACCGAATATATCAGCATGAGTACCGGGGTCAGCAAAACCTCGTCCCGAGCATCGGAGGAGCTTCTTTCGCGGTTCGCAGGATTTGGGTTCTTGATGTTGTTCCATGTCCACTCGTAAACCGCATCTGCGACCTTTTTGCGCGCATCGCCGTCTTTTTCGAGGACGATGAAACGCCACGGTTCCGTGTGTCGATGGTTAGGTGCCCAAGTCGCCGCTTCGACTATCTGGTCGATCAACTCGCGAGGTACAGGTTCAGCGCTGAATTCCCGGACGGTGCGACGAGTTCTTATTACATCCATCACCGCGCCAGCGACATCGTTAGCAATAGAATTTGTTTGTGTTGTCACGGGTATCCTTTAATCGATTCCTTGGCCTGCTCGACGACCCGCTCATCAAGCGATTGTATTCCAAAATGCCAACGTTTAACTCAGAACCACGTTCTCGATTGCACAACCCATGAGCCGATACGGCAGAGCAAGAAAAGTTCACGCCAACACTGTCGAGGGGCGACGTGCGGTATTGGAAGCTCTACGTGCCGAGCGCAACATCGATCGCCTGTTAGTTGCGGACGGCATCGAAGTCGGAACGCAGATGCAAGAGATTTTTTCGCTCGCCGAAGATGCCGGCATCAAAGTCGAACACCTCCAACGCCGAGAACTCGATCGCCAGTCACAGACCAAAAAGAGTCAGGGCGTAGTCGCCGTACTGCCAGACACCAGATATGTGTCCATCGAAGACCTCATCTTTGAAGCCGACCGCAGATCGCAAGCACCCTTGATCGCCGTCCTCGACGGAATCGTCGACCCTCACAACCTCGGAGCCATCGCACGCACTATGGACGCCGCCGGAGGCCACGGCATCATCATCCCCGAACGACGTGCCGCAGGCATCTCACCCGGCGCGATCCGAGCTTCTGCAGGCGCACTCATGCACCTGCCCGTCGCCCGCGTGGTAAACATCCCCCGGACGATCGAATACCTAAACACCCTCGGTTTGCAGACTCTCGCTCTAGCCGCAGACTCCGACACCGATTACACCACAGCAGACCTCACCATACCAACCGCGATCGTCGTCGGCTCCGAGGAAAAAGGTGTTGCGCGCCTAACCCAAGAACGCTGCACCGCCACAATCTCGATACCCATGCACGGACAACTCCCATCCCTGAATGCCTCCGTCAGCGCCGCAATCGCGCTTTATGAGGCTGTGAGGCAACGGAACAGCATCTGAACGATCAACGGAGACGTGCTTAACTGCGCCGTCCCAGATTCCACCTGAAGTACCTTTTATGGTTTGATCGGAGAAAGATTGCGGCAAACAGTACCGCGTAGAAAATCGTCAGTCCGAGGCCCGCCAAATTGAACGGCGCGGGATATGTACTCCACATCCACAATCCGTACACAGCGAACACTGCCGATGCCAACTCGAACAGCACTAGCCGCACAAGTCGTTTTCGTAATCTTAGAGTTCTCCTGCGCCTCACTTCCTCGTACAGATCAGTTGCCATAATGATCTGTTGCAGTAGCTTCCTGCTCAATGGTTGACCCTGCGCCCCCAGTTTCTTTCTTCCGGTCTTTATTCGTTCCTGAAACTCCTCATGGGTGTGGTCGGATTTCCACAAGTTGCATTTTGAGCAGAGTGCTAGCAGATTTTCTTCCTCATCTCCGCCTCCAGCTGAGACCGGGATGATGTGGTCAACGTGGAAAGCTCGGCCACGAGGTTGAAGTTTGTTGCGGCAATAAACGCACTTGCCGCGTTGCCGCCTCATCAATCGTTGTCTAAGGGCTAGCGAAGGGCTTGATCTCTTTTTCGGTTCAGCACCCCTGATGACGCTTATGAACGCGTCCAGAAATTTGAGCGCGTAGCGTGACAATACTTTCCATTGCCCTTCTTGATCCATGGGTGTTGCAGTATAACCCCCGCTTGTCACAGAAGGAACAAATGGTTAAAACCTTCTACTCCCCTTTGAAAACCAAGGGGAGTAGAGGGGTTAAATGCGAAGACTTCAGCCGCCTAGTTCTCGCAGTCGGGGTGACCGTCTTCCCAGCGACCGAACGGGATGTCGTGTTGTCCGCCTTGGTTGATCTTCGACATCTGCTTGCGGCAATCCATCCACATGTCGTTCCATTTGACAGGATCGCGAAGCTCTGAGTCCGGGTTCGACCGGCTTCGAGCAACAAATTCCGGGAATGCAACCCGGCCCGAGTGCGAACCGGTGTCGTGGTACCGGAGGTCGAACGACCAGCGCATGTTCTCGCTGAGGTTCGCCAACGATCCGTGAACGGTCCGCTTGTGCATGAAGATGACATCGCCACGCTCGGTCGGGAGCGGGGTCGCATTCATGTACGGGAACAATTTCTCCGGAATCTGCCTACCCTGCACCATCGTCGTGTTGAACGAGTAGTTGTTGCAGTGCGTAAGCAGATCGCCGCGGTGCGTTCCAGGCACCACATTCAGCGGACCCGACTCAACAGGCGTGTCCGTCAGCGAGAACCAGACGGTAACCATGTTGGTGTCATCTGCCTCCGGCACTACAACGCCGTGGTCCTGGTGCCAAAGCGTTGCACCGATTAGCGGCTGGTCGTTGGCATCCTTAGGCAGATACTTTTCCGGTGGCTTGATGCGCACGTGCTGGACCGGGTTGGAAGAGATCTCGGGACCGATCAACTGCTCAAGGACGTCGAGCAGGTTATCGTTCACAAACGCGTTGAAGACCGCAGGACCGAACCAGCAAGGGGTGTCCTCCTTGACATCCTGGAACGGCAATGAAAAGTCGAAGTACTGAGCGTGTTGTCGGCCCGTCTCCTGATAAATCTTCAGGATGCGCGCATCGAACGACAACTCCTTATACTCGGACGCGATCTCGCCATCCTCGTATAGGTCACGCGCCAGATTGTCAAGGACACCTTCGTACTCCTCGATGATCGGGTCGAGTACCGTCGCCGGGTCAAGAACACCCTTGACCTTTACGAAACCTTGCTCTTGGAAGTCGCTCACGACGGATTTCGTCGCAACAGCCATGTCAATCCTCCGTATTTGGATTCATGTCGTTTAATGGCAAACGATTTTACCCTATTTCCACACCGTTTTACACGCTTTGATAAACAATTCCGCAATGTCCCTTTCGTAAAACGAAAGGTGCGCGAGCGCAACGAGCGGGTTATGCCTTACAGTCCCTTTCGCGAAAAGAATGCAGGTGATGCCCGCAAAGGGGTAAGGCACCCAACACGTCATTCCGGGCGAAAGCCGGCGCTTCAGCGGACGGAACGTCCATCCAGAGGGGCAGGGTTTCCCCCGTTGACGGGGGAAATGTCCGAAGGACAAAGGGGGCCAAACCGCCTAGAACTCTGCCCGAATACACGCCACCTCATGCCGCCGCGTCAGCGAACCCGTGCTCCGCATCTGAGGCACTATCTCTGCGCAATCGTCTATCGCAATCGGACACCTCGTCCTGAACACACATCCCGATGGCGGATTCGCCGGGCTCGGTATGTCACCTGTCAAGACGATACGCTCTCGCTTGCGTTCCAATACTGGATCGGGCATCGGAGCCGCCGACAGCAACGCTTGGGTATACGGATGCAACGGGTTGTCGTAGATTTCGTCGCCGTCCGCGATCTCCACGATCTTGCCGAGGTACATCACTGCCGTCCGATGCGCGGTATGCCTGACTACCGACAGATCATGCGCCACGAAGACGTAAGCCAAGTCGTGCTCATCCTGCAAATCCTCAAGCAAGTTGATCACCTGCGCCTGAATCGATACATCCAGCGCCGACACCGGCTCATCGAGCAGTATCAGATTAGGGTTCGCCGCCAAAGACCGCGCGATCGCGATCCGCTGGCGTTGCCCACCCGAAAACTGATGTGGATACCGACTAGCCACACCCGGATGCATACCCACCATCTGAAACAACTCCGCCACTCTGTCCAGATACTCGTTCTTCGACTCAAACACCCCATGCGCCCGCAACGGCTCTCCCACGATATTCCCAGCCCGCATCCGAGGATTCAGCGAACCATACGGATCCTGAAACACCATGCTCATGTTCCTCCGCGCCCCGCGCAACACTTCTGAATCGGCACCTACCAATTCATTGCCCTGAAATATCACACTCCCCGATGTTGGTCTTTCAAGCTGTATCACCGCCCGCGCTAGCGTCGTCTTGCCCGACCCGCTCTCACCAACAACCCCCAGCGTCTCACCTGGATTCACATGAAACGAAACCCCGTTCACCGCGCGGATATGCCCAATCGTCCGCTGCACAATGAACCCTCGCGTGATGGGGAAATGCACATTCAAATCCCGCACCGAAAGCAAAGGCACCGCGGCGAGATTAGCAACCGCCAAATCGCCAACCGACGCAAACGCGCCAACACGATCCGGCGCGGTAGCCACCGCAGTAGCGCGGGAGGTCGGCGATATACTGACTGCGCCTTCTCTCATCGCCTTGACGCCATCAGCCTTGAAGCTGGTTCAAAAACCCGACGATTCCCGACGTTAATGAGGTGGTGATGATCACGATGCCTAACGATACCCAAACAAAACGAACTGTCATTCGGGCGTCAAGTTCACGTATTTCAGATCGAAGTTCAGCAATATCTTCCTTTGTGGCCATGTTGGCGATATCGGCCTTGGTAGCCATATTCGCGATATCGCCCTTCGTCGCCATGTCGGCAATATCCGACTTTGTCGCCACGTTCTCCGCCAACGCAGTGCTGACCAACAACACCATCGCTTCAGCGCCGCGTTCGTCAAAACCTGCTTCTTCGAGATCCTTGACCGCTCTGTGCGTATCCAATGTCATCGTAGCCAAGATTGTATCTCTCCTTGCTTCAGAGTTTATCCAATGCCATCAACGAATTTTAGTACCCCGATCCAACCTCATTTCAGTTGATGTGTCACGCTTTTCAGACTTTGGCAATGAAGACCCCGAGCCCAGCGAATCTGGGTATTTCATCCCTTTACCTCTATACGATCAAAATCCCCCTATCAGATCCCAATCGCTTAGATCAGAAATTCGGACCAAACGGTTCAATCGAACCTAATCAAAACCGAGCTTGGTTCAACATTGAAGTGCTGCAAAAACGAGCGAGCCGTTCTTAGCAACGTGTTGCCTGTAACACCAGGTTCGATCCACAAGCCGTTACTCAACTGATAACCGCCTCGGCCCCAAAACCCTTCATCCGTCGTTTTGATTACAGTTGGTTTCGTGTTGCCGAAACTGCACGCCGTCATTTGTGGTTCGCGCTCAACCATCCATTCGGCTATGCTGATCCACACGTTCTTCCAAGAAGTGATTCGGATTTCGGATTGATCTGGCAATCGGATACGGGTAGGTCTAGGATCTCGGGCGTTATACCTGGCTTCGTCCAATCGGATCCAGCCACGAGAAACGCGGGGAGTTGAAAGGGGAGGTTCATCGGTCTGGATTGCGCCTGAGTATTCATCTTGAGTGGGGGTTTGTTGGTCTTTCAATGCTCCAATCGGCGAAATTGCTTGATCGCCAACCAGTACGCCGCGCCACATTCTGATCAACTCAAGCGCAGACACCACGGAGTTTCCGCTCGACAACTTTACGTCGAATACAGTGTCTCGTTGACCTCGCGCACGCATCTGCCAGGTGTCGCCGTTCGTCGCAACCACGTATTGGATCGATTCCACATCAATCGCGTAACTCAAGAGTTGCACGGAAACCGACGCATCCAAGGTCCTACTTAATCGTTTGGCTTCTACAACAGCTAATGGTGCAGTGCCATCAAAGAGTGCATAATCCACGGGACCGGAGGTCATTCGATATTCCGTCCGAACCATCCCAACATCCCTGACATCCCAATCCAGAGCGTCGAGAATCGGATCGATAAGACCATAACGGGTTGCGTTTTCGTTCGAATCGTAATCGGAACGATGATTGATGATCCTGCTTTTAACCTCCTCAACAGCAGTCTCCAGGACGCGGACTTTTTGTAGGAGGTCGTTCAGTTCATTGAGGTTCATAGGTTTTGGTGCATCCCACGAGTTTGTTACATTTCACGATACCACGCGCTTCACCCCACCCTCTCCCTCTCCCAACACGCCGCAACGTGCCCCGCACCCACTTCCTCCATCCACGGATCCTCCTCTGAACACCGCTCCACTGCATAGTCGCATCGAGGATGGAAAGCGCATCCAGGCGGCATCATAGTCGGATCAGGCACGTCCCCCGGTATCTGCATCAACTTACCCGACTCCCGTGCCGAGTCCAACCGCGGCACCGAACCCAGCAACCCTAGCGTGTACGGATGCTTAGGATTGCCGTAAAGCTCTTCCGACGGTCCCATCTCCCGTATCTTTCCGGCATACATCACACACACCCTATCCGCATACCTCGCTACGACCCCTAGATTGTGCGTAATCATCAACAGCGCCGTACCAAACCGTTCCGTCAAATCCTTCATCAACTCCAATATCTGCGCCTGAATCGTCACGTCCAACGCCGTCGTCGCCTCATCCGCGATCAACAGTCGAGGGTTGCAACTCAACGCGATGGCAATCATGATGCGCTGACGCTGCCCGCCGCTCAACATGTGCGGATAGTCGCGTATTCGAGCCGATGGGTCAGGTATACCCACCAAATCGAGAAGCTCCGTCGCCCGCGACGACGCCTGCCGACGCGTCATGTCCAAATGCTCCTGCAACGGCTCCACGATCTGGCGTTCAATCGACAACACCGGATTCAGCGATGTCAGAGGCTCTTGGAAGATGATGCCTATCTTCGCCCCGCGCACGTGCCGCATCTCCCGAACACTGAGCCGCAATAAATCCGTGCCTTCAAAGATGACTTGCCCTCCCACGATACGTCCGGGGGGATCTGGCACCAATCGAACAATCGAAAGTGCTGCCACGCTCTTGCCGCATCCCGATTCACCAACCAATCCGACCGTCTCTCCCTCGTCGATATACAGGTCAACTCCATCGACTGCGCGCACCACGCCGAAATCGGTATGAAACTCCGTCTCGAGGTTTCTCACCTCTAACAGATGTCGGGACGCCCCTGCGAAGTCCATAGACACAGTCCTATCAATCTTGTCAGTCGATCTCAACGCACCTCTACGGCGCACAATACGATACATGCAATCTTACCCAAGCACCACAACTCCCCTCCCCTTTTTGCGTAGCAAAAGGGGACGCGACGAGCGCAGCGAGACGCAGGGGGTCATACTATTGCCCGTCTAAGCGCCACCAAGCGTGAGCGCCCTTTTCGCCCCTTTAGCCAAGCGAAAGGGGCGCTATGCGAGCGGAGTATTCCCGTGAGGTTCGGGGAAATCAATTACCAGTGATACCATTTGCCTACTTCACGCCGACCAACATCGAAATTGCCCCTCTCAACAATCGATAACCTGCTCCACGTTGGCGTATCGCAATCGCCTATCACGCCTCCGATAGGATTCTCTATCTCGGGCCCGGAGTTCCCAGAACGACCAGCGCGTTCCATCGACGACGACCTAACCGTCAGATGTATCGTCCTTAAGTCATACGACACAACCGCCGCGCTCGTTTCACTAGATGTGTACGGCATCGCAGACTGGCTCAAAGCACGCATCACTAAACCCATTGCCGAATCCACTGGCATCCCGCGCCGAAACATCACTGTCCTCACCACCTGCAACGGCACTTCGCCTCCGCTCTGGCTCTACGAAAACGACCTGGCCAACCAGTACCGCAACTACGTCGCATACCTGCCCGACATCATTGCCGGAACCGCATTAGAAGCCGCTCAATCCCTAGAACCTGCCGCCGTCGGTACCGTCACAGCATCACTCCCTAATCTCAGTTGCTTTGCAACTCCTTCAAACGATGAAGCTCTTGAAGCCGAGCGCGAAACGCTCCAACTGACCGTCATCCAAACTGCTGACGACCGAACCGCATGCATCCTCTACAACTTCGCCTGCCCGGCAACCATCATCGGCAACACCACCGCTTGGACCGCCGACTTCCCGGGCATCGCCTCCTCGGCACTCGAACAAGCAGGAGCCGATATCGCCATCTTCATTCAAGGAGCATCCGCCGACATCCGTCCGTTCGATTGGTCCGACGGCAACACCGACATATCTCACGTCGAACGCCAATGGTCCGATGCCCAAGCCTTCGGCATCTTGTTAGCCACCCAAACCATCCGCGCCGCATCAAACGTCATCACACGCCGCAACGCACCGGTGCGAACCGTCAAATCCGTCGATGGCGATGTAATTGCGCTAAGAATCGGCGATACAACCCTAATTTCAACCAACCGACATCAACCAACCCAGTTCGCTAAAGACCTTCGCGCCGCGTTGCCGAACTCAAACCTGCTTATCAACACCAATCCGGCAAACCATCAACCTCAATCGACCGCCTCAGAACGCCACCAA
This sequence comes from Dehalococcoidia bacterium, assembly GCA_963555965.3. Taxonomy (GTDB): domain Bacteria; phylum Chloroflexota; class Dehalococcoidia; order Lucifugimonadales; family Lucifugimonadaceae; genus Bin127. The sequence continues at coordinate 2,366,801 of OY821634.1, read as the reverse complement.
ATGCTAGCCAAGTCCATCGAATTGGCTAACAAGGTCGCCGAGTGAGCATCACGTCCGATTGAGGTTGTGCAGTCCCAGACATTGCGGAATATATCCTTGAATCTAGGACTTTCCCAGGTCGTCTAATGGTAGGACGGAGGACTTTGAATCCTTCAATCCAGGTTCGAATCCTGGCCTGGGAGCCATGCGTTGTGCGTTCTTAACTCGCCTGATGCTGACTAAAGGAATCGCAATATGAGTTGGCATTCTGGCATGCAGATAGTTCAGTTCGAGATGTGGGGAGAAGGGGTAGGCACAGCGCGGCCGGTCACGGTGGTGCAGGACACTGCAAGTTATATCGCTCTCTATTCGCATCCCCGTACTCGGATCGTTACGCGGGGCTTGGAGAATCGAGGCGCTCTCGAATTGCGGGATCGGATTGACTTGTACATGGCAGCGCTTGATCCTCATGTAGGTGAGTTTCGGGATGCGGTTTCGTCGGGTAAGAACGTATTGACCATCACTCGTCCGAATTCTTGGCATTCGGTTTGGCTGTTCTGGTCTTCAGAATGGGAGTTCGAGAACTGGTACGTGAATCTCCAATCGCCGCTCCGCAGATTACGCCACGGTGTCGCGTATCACGATTTTGTTCTCGACATCGTCGCGCAACCAGATATGTCATGGTCATGGAAGGACATGGACGAATTCAACGAATTGGCCGCTCGTGGTTTCTTCACAGACGATCAGAAAACGCGCATACGACATGAAGCGGACAAAATGGCAGCCACGATCGATAACCGAGGCACACCGTTCTCAGACGGATGGGAGAATTGGCGTCCGGATTTCGCTTGGCCGATGCCTCGTCTCCCAAACAACTGGTCCGATATCGCCTGATACAGTCCGTGACTGATACGTTCGTTAGCCTGAGAGCCAGTGCGTTGCTGAATCAAAATGGGCGTGTGCCGGAACTGACACACGCCCATTTTCGCGTCTATAGCGTTCCGATTGCGAGTCTCAGTTACTAGCCGCCAGTCGGCGCCGCTCCTCTTCGCTCTTGCGAATCTCAGCCTCTTCGTCGTAGATCGAAGCCTGCAACGCCTCGTCGGTAGCCAAGCTCCAAGGAGTGTCGACTACCCAATGGTCCGTCTCCTTCTCAACCAAGGGCGGACGCTCGCTCGCGAAACGATGCGATTGATCCACCTCGATCGGCGTTCGAGTCATGAACACGTCGCCAGGAGGCGGATCGATCGGAGACACGACCTCACCCGGCAGGATGATTTCATCACGAGTGATGTCCGGGTGCGACGGTAACGCGGCGGATATCAATGCGTTCGTGTAGAGGTGAAGCGGATTATTGAAGATTGCTTCAGTGTCTCCCATCTCTTGCACGACACCGAGATACATCACTGCCATTTCGTGGCACATGTACCGAACCGTCGCCAAATTGTGCGCTACTAGCAGATATGCCAGACCGTGCTCGTTTTGCAGGTCGACCAACAGGTTCATGATCTGCGCGCGAATCGACACGTCGAGCGCTGACACCGGCTCGTCCAAGCAGATGAGCTTTGGGTTCAACGCCAAAGCACGCGCGATTCCGATGCGTTGCCTCTGACCACCTGAGAACTCGTGCGGATAGAGATTCATCTGATACGGGTTCAATCCCACCTCAACCAGCAGATCACCCACACGCTCTCGGATCTCTCCCCGAGTCATCGTAGTCGCGATTTCGAGCGGTTCTCCGACGATTGCCTGAACCCTCATGCGCGGATTCAGCGAAGACCAAGGGTCTTGGAAGACAGCCTGCACTGAACGTCGGAATTCACGGCGCCCGGCACGCGTCATCGTCGCAACATCTTCACCCTGCCAGAAGATATTCCCTTCAGTCGGCTCTTCTAAGCCCAAAATCACCTTCAACGTCGTCGTCTTACCGCAACCCGACTCGCCGACCAAACCGAATGTCCGCCCCTCGCGCACATCAAAATTGACATCGTCGATCGCCTTCAGCCAGCTTCGCTGACCTATACCGAGGAAGCGTCCCCCAACATCAAACCACTTCCGCAATCCACGGACCTGCAATATCGCATCCGGCGGATTCGACGCTCCTGGAGCGTCCGGAATTTCGACTGGGGTTATTGTCTCTGTCGCCATCTATGGATTACCTCTTGAACCGATTACTTCGATCGTTGGTCCCAATGGGATTAATCGTTGGGGGTCAACCGTACGAAACGAGATGCTTGTACTTGTCAAATTCTGCCACCGACGCCCGTGATAACTGCACCAAGTGCCCCGGGGCAACTTCTACTAGCTCCGGACGAACGTTTGCATCTTCCTCGTTGTACTCCAACGGTGATCGTGGCGCGAACGCATCGCCTTCAGGAAGGTTGTAGAGCAACGGTGGTTGACCCTCGATTTGAGGCAACCGTCCCGTCTTCTCTTCCAGCTTCGGCACCGAGTTGATCAGCGCCTTCGTGTACTCGTGCAACGGCGAGTTGAATATTGTTCGCACATCCGCCGATTCCACGATCCTGCCTGCATACATCACTGCTACACGGTCACACATCTTTGCCACAATCCCGAAGTCGTGCGTAATGAAGATGATGCCAACGCCTGCCTCACGCTGAATCTGTCGCAGCAGCCTCAGATACGCTGCTTGAATCGTCACGTCGAGCGACGTTGTAGGCTCGTCGGCAATAATCACATCCGGGCTGGTCGAAATACCGATAGCACCGACAACGCGCTGACGCATCCCACCAGACAACTGGTGCGGGTAGTCCTTTGCACGCGTCTCCGGCGCCGGAATTCGAACCTTCCTGAGAGCATCTACTATCGAGTCCCAGAGATCCTTGCCACGTAGCTTCTGGTGAATCCGAATCGCCTCACCGACTTGGTTCTCGACGGTAAACACGGGATTCAACGCTGTCATTGGGTCTTGCAAAATCATCGAAACTTCGCCGCCACGCACCTCGGTCATCTCGCGTTCAGAAAGTTCCAACAGGTTACGACCGTTCAATATCACCTCGCCGCCGACGATGTGCCCTGGAGGTGAAGGAACAAGCCGCATGATCGATAGAGCAGTCACTGACTTGCCAGATCCAGATTCGCCGACAACGCCCAACGTCTCTCCACGACGGACACTGTAGGTAACTCCATCAACCGCCTTAACCGTACCCCAGCGTGTCGCGAAATGCGTTTGCAGGTTATTCACATCCAGCACGACTTCAGACGTCGCGGCTGACGGACCAAACCCGTCAGCATCAACCTCTGCGGCATCTTCGAGGATGTGCTCGCGCTCTTGGACTGTGGCGGTTGTCATGTCTGCCATATCGATACCTCTCCCTAGCTTCTTTTCGATGCTCGTCGGGGTTCTATCAGATGTAACGCTCGTAGTGGCGTGGATGCTTGTGCGTATCTCGTTGTCGTCTTTTCAAACGCAAGATCAAAGCGCGCGTTAAGATTCGCGCGGCGCGTGTGTATGCACAATATCAGATATTAACCGTTGGTGCAAAAATTCCAGCCGAATTCCAGCGGTTCAGTGCTCAAGCCAACCCTAAGTCTCGGCTTAGCGTTGTCAAGGACCGATCAAGCGCGTCAATGATGAAGTCGATCTCGTCCTTGTCAACTACCAGAGGCGGACAAAGCGAAATCACGTCCGCGGCTCTGAAAGACATAACGCCATTCTCGAACAGCAACCGCGGTAATCGGTTAGCCAACCCCGCACTCGCGGGGAACGGGGTCTTGCTCTCGCGATCCTGTACCAGCTCAACCGCTGCCAACAGACCTAATCCACCCCTAACATCCCCGACGATCTCGTGGGCACGCAACTGTTGCAACTCGTCGTACAGATAATCGCCCATCCGCCGACTGTTGCCCACCAAGTCTTCCTCTTCGAAGACATCAAGGTTAGCCAGAGCAGCCGCCGCACTCACTGGATGCCCACCAAAGGTAACCAGATGTCGGAAGGTTTCACCAGGACCGCCGAGGAAAGCATCCGCAATTTTCTTAGTAGCGATTGCCGCTCCCAATGGCGAGTAGCCGCTGGTCAATGACTTCGCAACCGTCGTGATATCCGGCTCCACATCCCAGTTCATCGGCGCGAAATACTCACCAGTGCGACCGAAACCGGTGATCACCTCATCAGCTATCAACACTACGTCGTACTGATCCGCAATCTCCCTCAATCGCTGCCAATACTCTGCCGGCGGAATGTGTATCCCCGCCGCCGCAGATATCGGCTCCGCAATCATCGCCGCAACCGACTCCGGACCGTTGTGCTTGATCGCCACCTCAAATTCATTCGCACATCTAATCGCCACATCCACCGGATCGCCTTCAAAAGGCAGTCGATACGAGTCCCAGTTAGTCACATGAATCGCGCCCGGCATCTCAGGACCACAAGGATCAGCCGCTGGACTTCTACCCAAACTAACCGCCATCGCAGTTGCGCCATGATACGAATACCGACGCGATATCACCTTGAATGCACCAGCTTTGCCAGTCAATGACTGATACTTCTTCGCCATCTTCACCGCCGTCTCCACCGCCTCTGAACCGCCAGAAAGGAAAAACGTCCGCGCATCCTTGTCGTGATACAGATCCGCGATCCGACCGGCTAACTCGATCTGTGATGGCGTCGCAGAGTTCGCCGGCGGCGTCTCGATGCCCGTCAACTGCTCATACATCGCATCGGCTATAGGCACACGTCCGTAACCCGCTGCCTTGTACCAAAGCCCTCCCATCGCATCCAACAATCGGTTGCCCTCGATATCCTCTACCCAGGCACCCTCACCCTTAACGAAAATTTTCAGATTGCCGCGCCAGTCCTCAATCTGCTGAGCATGCATGAAAAGATGATCGCCCGCGATGCTCTGCAACTCCTCCATTCGCTCGCCAGTTATCGTCGCTTCGGTCATCGTCGCCATGGACTAGGTCCTCCAAATTCAGCATTCACGCCAAACTTAAACTCAGGTTAGGTTCATTTTAATCCCCAACGGCAACTCTGACCACAACACACAATTGTTCGGCAAGATATAATGACGATTGAAATGCCTTCCCTCTCCGGGCGGTCCCGAACCGCCGAGTGTTCTTGTATCAGCCCCTAGCAGGGGTAGATGCACTTTCAACTCATGGTCGGACGCTTGCCATAAGCCGAACTCGGCTCTTGAAACCCCTGCGAACAAAACTGCAGGGGTCTTTTTTTGCCACGAAAAAAACCGCCAAACAAACAGGTGCCAGGCCAATCCTCCCGTGGAGAACCTAATTGACCATCCTTAAAGCAGAGACCTTGACTTTCGAGCACGTTGAGCCCGAAAATCCAGAGCCGCGCGTCCTCAACAGGTTCTCGGACCATCAACTCGCAGAGATAAACCGAGAGCTTGAAGATGCTCACCCCTCCGAGGTGCTCCGCTGGGCAGACGACACCTTTGGCGACCGCTGCATCCAGATGTCATCATTCGCCATCGACGGAATGGCAATCTTCGACATGTACTGGAAAGTCAACCCCAAAGCTCGCCTTGCAACCTTAGATACAATGCGTCTCTTCGAAGAGACTTACGATCTCATGGACCGCATAGCCCGACGCTACAACACTGAAGTCGAAGTCCATTACCCAGACATCCGCGAAGTCGGACGCATGATCCGACAGCACGGCATGAATCTTTTCTATAAAGGCGTCAACAACCGCAAACTATGCTGCGGGATACGCAAGGTAAACCCGCTCAACAAAGCACTCAGCGAAGCAGACGCTTGGATCACCGGACTCCGACGCGACCAAGGCATGAAACGCTCAGAAATACAGATAGTCGAGAAAGACCTCGCCCACGACGCATACAAAATCAACCCCGTCGCAAACTGGACCGCCGAACAGATACGACAATACGCCATCGACAACAAAGTCCCCTACAACATCCTCCACGACAAAGGCTTCCCCTCAATCGGATGCGCCCCATGCACCAGAGCCGTCAAACCCGGCGAAGACGAACGCTCCGGACGCTGGTGGTGGGAATCCGACCCCGACGCCAAAGAATGCGGAATACACACCGTTACCGCAAACTAGCAGATCTCACTACAGGCGATCAACGACGGCGCCGACCTTGATAAAGGTCCATAAACTCGCCAACCTCCAATCCCGAGTGCCGAATCAATTTCCTTAACGTGCCCTTCGCAAGTTCCCTTCGGAAAGGTAAGGTACGGATAACATCGCTCCGTTTTCGTTGCGTAGGATCCTGTGGCTTCCTGTCGCGTGATCGAACCGGTACCCGATCCGGCTCATTGCTTTTTCGAAATCGCGCGACGAAATAACAGGTAATCGCTCAGCCAACCGCCGCCACCACTTCGGTTTCGATCACGCGGACCTTCGTGCCGCGTTCCGCACGCGCATGTTTCGCCATCGACGCTAAGTAACCACCTATTGCATCGGCGATATTGTCAAGGGCATCTTCTTCCGTCAAGCCATCGGACACGCACCCGGGCAAATCGGTACACTCTGCAATGTACCGACCATCTTCGTCGATTTCGATCTCGATATTGAACCGCAACGATTTGCTAAATGCTGCCTCAGTCATGCTCAGACCTCGCTGCTATCTCTTCACGCTCAATCAATAGCCAAACACGGCTCCCGATCATCCAAATCATAGCCCATCACTCAAATCACGTTAATCACGGTTCAAACCGAGCCATTACTCCCGTTGGCAAACTCAATCACCGCCCGACGCGCATCATCGTCCCGCATCTGCACCGGCGGCGACTTCATGAAGTACGCTGATGCCGGTTCGATTGCACCTGCCACACCCTTATCCAGCGCGATCTTCGCCGAACGAATCGCGTCGATCGCCACTCCCGCCGAGTTCGGACTGTCCTCAACCTCCAGCTTCAACTCCACATTCAACGGAACATCTCCCCAAGACGTACCCTCCAAACGAATGTACGCCCACTTCCGGTCCTCCAACCACGGAACGTGATCGCTCGGGCCGATGTGAACGTCGTCCGTCGGCAATTCCTTCTCAAGTTGAGACTGCACCGACTGCGTCTTCGAAATCTTCTTCGTCACCAGACGCGCACGCTCCAGCATGTTGTAGAAATCCGTGTTACCACCGAAGTTCAATTGATAAGTCTTGTCCAACCGAACACCCCGGTCCTCGAACAACCTCGCCAACACCCGATGGATGATCGTCGCACCCACCTGCGACTTGATGTCATCACCCACGACCGGCACTCCCTTGTCCTCGAACCGTTTCTGCCAATACGGCTGGTTCGCAATAAACACCGGTATGCAGTTCACAAACGCGCAACCTGCCGCCAAAACCTGCTCAACATACCACTTCGTCGCCTGCTCCGATCCTACCGGCAGATAGTTGATAACAACATCCACCTCGCGCTCTCGCAGAATCCCAACAATGTCCGCCGTCGACCCCGGCGCCCTCTCAACAACATCCTCTAAATACTGCCCGATCCCATCATGCGTCATCCCTCGGTCCACCGGAATACCCGCACGAGGAACATCATGGAACGGCAACGCATTGTTCGTCTTCGCAAAGATCGCCTCATTGATGTCCACACCCACCTTCTCCTTGTCCACGTCGAACGCCGCCACAATATTCACGTCGCCTATCGTGTAACCGCCAAGAACGTTGTGCATCACACCCGGAACCGCCGCCGAATTCTCATCAACCTCGCCATACTTGTGGATGCCCTGAATCAGCGACGAGGCACAGTTGCCCAAACCGATAACTGCAACATTGATACGACCCACTGGGGTTCTCCTTTCAACCGGCCTCGCCAGAGCCATCGGCTCAACATCACGAGACCCCGATCCTTGCGTTGATGCAACTGCAGAACCAGAACCCACTGCCCCTTCATCTACAACCGCGCTTGCCAGCGGACGGTTAGACCCCGGAGCCAGAGCCGCTTGAAGCGCCTCCTCCGATACGATCCAACTTCTACCCAGCCGACTCGCCGGTATCAGCCCCTCACGCAACCACTTGTAGACCGTCTTGCTGCTGACATCCAAACGCTCAGCAACATCGCGCACCTTCAAATTGGCCATGCTCAAAGCTCCTTACTCGCAAGTCTCATCCTGTAAGTTCCACTTATTTCCATCAACTTCCATTATTTTCTAATAAACAACCCGAAAGTGCAAACATCTAAGCCCCTTTCGCACATCGTAGGGGCAGGTTTGAAACCTGCCCTGGACTCGATACGGGGGTGGAGGTGATCGGGGGTGATTCGGGGTGTGTTTTTTGAGGGGTTTCATTGCCGCTGGATTGCCGCTCTTGCCGCTGGATTGCCGCTGATTCCGGCAAGAACGGCAATTTGGCGGCAATTTAAGGGGGATCTTGCCGCTGGTGGCGGCAATATGGCGGCAATGTTAGTTTTTGAACTTGTTTGAACTGTGATTTTTGTGATTTTGATGATGGGCTGTGATTTCGCCGCCGGTCCGCCCCTCTGGATACTTGCCTACGCGAGTATGACGGGGGTGGCGCGGGAATGACTAGAGTGTGCGTGGAATGACGGTGGGGGATGTTTTGATATTCGGGGTTTGGGGGTTGTTTTGGTGTGGTATTATTTCGTGATTAAATGGATGGTTGTGTCTGATTGAATCTTACGGATACACAAAGCATTAACGACGACTGGACTGAATTGCCGATGACTGCTCGGAAGCTGTACCCCCCCCCCCCCCCCCCGATTTTTAGGCTGACCGCGGCAGCGGCTACATTTTTCGCAACAGCGGCTTTAGCAATAACTCTCCTCGTCGTCGGGGCGAACGACTCCTTTGCTCAGCAGGGGGTGCCGGGGAGCGTCCCGAACATCACCGTGACCCGTGCCGACGGCACGGTGACCGCATCGTGGGACGCGGTGAGCGGGGCGACGAAGTACCACGCGATGTACAGCGACGACGACAGGGGGAGCTGGCACGGTCCCGTCGACGACCACACGAACATCCAGACCACGAGCATCACTTTCAGCGTCGACAACGCGAAGAGCATCATCGTCGGCGTGCGCGCCGGGAACGACAACGGCTGGAGCGCTTGGACGGACTCTCCCAGCGTCGGGCCGTACACGCCTCCGCCTCCGGGCGCGATTCCATCGGTCAGCGTGACGAGGGCGGACGGCACCGTGACCGCGTCTTGGGACGCCGTGCCAGGCGCGACGAAGTACCACTCCATGTACAGCGACGACGACAGGGGGAGCTGGCACGGGCCCGTCGACGACCACACGAACATTCAGACCACCAGCATCACGTTCAGCGCCGACAACGCGAAGAGCATCATCGTGGGCGTGCGCGCCTGGAACGACAACGGCTGGAGCGAATGGACCGACTCCCCGACCGTCGGGCCGTACACGCCTCCACCTCCGGGCGCGGTTTCATCAGTAACTGTCACTCGTGCCGACGGCACGGTCACCGCGTCCTGGGACGCCGTACCAGGCGCGACGAAGTATCACTCCATGTACAGCGACGACGACAGAGGCAGCTGGCACGGCCCCGTCGACGACCACACCAACATTCAGACCACCAGCATCACATTCAATGCGGACAACGCCAAAAACATCATCGTAGGCGTGCGCGTCGGGAACGATCACGGCTGGAGCGAATGGACGGACTCCCCGACCGTCGGGCCGTACACGCCGCCAACGCCGACTCCTACACCTACTCCCGAACCCTCCCTCCCCGACGCGCCAGCCAGTCTAACTGCAACCGCCGGCGACGGAAGCGTAACCCTCGCATGGTCAGACCCGTCCGATTCTTCCATCACTGGCTACGAGTACAACGTCAACCACAACGACACCTCCAGCGGCAACCTGTCCGGATGGGGTCCGTGGACAGCTATCGCGGGTAGCAGTGCATCCACCACATCCCACACGTTCACCGGACTCACGAACGGACGTGAATATCGTTACCATCTGCGCGCCGTGAACAGCGCGGGCTCGGGCACGGCCGCTCCGAACGAGGCGCCATGGTTCGCATCCGTCATTCCCGCGATCCCCGTGCCAGACGCGCCGGCCAATCTCTCCGTAACCCCCGGCGACGGTTACCTCGATCTGTCCTGGGACGCGGTCAGCGATGCCACCGGCTACGACATCAGAGCCAAGACGTCCAACAGCAACTCGTGGCACAGCGTCGCTACCGACGTAACAGCCACTTCCTACCGATACACCACTTCTGAAACGATCGATTACGTTGCAGTGCGTGCCACGAATGCCAGTGGCGGCAATAGCGACTGGACAGAAGCATCGCGGATGCCCGACCACGGTTGGCTGAACACCGTACAGTCCTCGGGCGGAGCATCGATCGCGTCCGCACAATCCCAAAACCAGCTTGCCGCGCCCGCGTCGGTAACGGTCACGCGTGACAACGGGAACAACGCGAGAAGGATTGGTGGAGAAGAGCTCACCGTTACCTGGCCGGCAGTGACCGGTGCCGACGGCTACAACCTGACCTGCTCCAGCAGGAGCGGCTGGAGATGGTGGCAATGCGGCTCCGTGGACTCCGGCACCACTACAACGCTGACGGTGACCAAGGGCGAGCACGGCAAGATGAGCTGGTCTCTCTCCTACATGGTCGCTGTGCGCGCAGTCACCAGCAATCCCGCTCAGGCCAGCAACTGGACGAGGTCGGTGGACGCGCATCCGGCCCACACGCCGGTGAAAGAGCAACCCGGACAAAATCCCATTTCAGCCTCACGCGCGGCCGGCTCCCTGACCCTCTCGTGGATTCAGCCCAATTACTCATCGGGTTACGAAATCGAGTGCGCCACGCTCGAAAATGGCGTCACGGGTACGTACAAACTCTGCGCCGACGTTGAGACGGCTACTTTCAGCAGCGACCGCCGGGTCACCGCCACAATCACGCAGTGGACGGTTGACGGGACCACCTACACGGTTGAGGACAACAAGACGTACGACCTGATCGTCAGAACCACGAACGCTTGGGGCAAGTCGCCTTTCCATTACGCGCCGCTGGTTTACCCGAACGTCGCGCTGACCGTCTCGGACATCGGCACCACGACAGCGAATCTGACCATCGCCCACCACACGGGCAACTGGTACTACAAGCACACGGGCGCGGGCGCCACCTGCGACGGCCCGGTCAGCGGGACGAGCAAAGCCCTCACCGGCCTCACGGCGAACACGTCCTACACCTACTCGGCCTACAGCGACGGCACCTGCTCGACGCTGCTGGCCGCGGCGACAGGGTTCACCACCGGGTCGTCCATTTCCAACTTGACTAATGGCAAGGAGAGCGGCGATTCGCCCATCGGACGCGACACCGAGCGGGCATTCGCCTTCCGCACCGGCTCGAACGCCAGCGGTTACATCCTCAAGACAGTTACCCTGGCTGTGCGGCGACTCGACACCACAGGATCGGGGGACATCACGGTCACGCTCCACAAGATGGAGGGAACGGGCAGCTACGGAGCGGGCAGCGAACCGGCCGATACGGTTCTCACGACCCTGTCCGGGACCTCTCCGATCAGCACTACCTGGGCCGACACCACCTGGACCTGCTCCGGCAGCGGCTGCAACCTCTCATCCAACACCGTCTACTTCGTGAAAACGGCCGTCCAGAACAACGAGACCTTCAGATACGACTGGGCCTGGACGTTGGACAGCGGCGAGACCAAAAACCCGAGCAATGATTGGGACATTTTGTTCGGTCACTACAACGACACGGGAGCAAGGTGGCAGAGCTACAGCGACTGGCACTTGGCCGAGATCGTGTTCGCGACCAACCCGTCGCTGACTGCTGGCAGCATCGCGGCGACATCGGCGACGCTGAGCATCGCCAACCACCACGAGGCGTGGTACTACAAGCACACCAACACCGGCGCGACCTGCGACGGCCCCGTCAGCGGGTCGACGAAGAGCCTGACCGGCCTGACGTCGGGCACGTCGTACACCTACTCGGCGTACAGCGACTCTACCTGCACGGATACGAACAAGCTAGCCACAGCATCGGCGTTCACGACCCTTAGCATCGTCTCGGTGAGCACCCTGGGTGGGGCTGATAACGGTGTTGTGAATGTGGGCGGCGGCAGCCCGACACAACGGGTGGCACAGGCGTTCAGGACGGGCGGCAACGCCGGCGGCTACACGCTGTCCAGCATCGCCATTGCCTTCCGTGCGACCGTCGGGAGCCCGACCGACCTCGAGGTGACGCTGCACGCGGCATCCGGGTTGAACCCCAATACGGGGACGACGCTGGCCACGCTGAGCGGCAGCAATCCCTCGACGGCCGGCAGCTACACCTTCACCTGCTCCAGCGGCTGCGACATTTCTGCTAGCACGACCTACTTCGTCTACATCAAAGCCCCAAACTCGGTCAGTGGCTCCCACTACCTAGCAACCTTCACGAGCTCGGACGAAACGCTGACACCGTCGGGCAACGGTTGGTCGATGGCAGACAAAGGCCGGTTGCAATACGTCGGAGTAGGCTGGTTCGATTCTGGATCACACTACCGGATCGCGGTGACGGCGACGACCAAGTAGCCGCCACGCCGAAGTAGTGCAGCAGTTGGTTGGGGGGATTGTTTGCATCGTAGTAGGGGCGTTTCGCGAAACGCCCCTACGTCCGCCTCCCCTCTGGATACTCGCCCGCGCGAGTATGACGTAAGGGCAACCACGAGGGTTTGCCTTTACGTGGATTCCCGCCTGCGCGGGAATGACGGGGGTGTATGCGCGAGGATGACGGTAGGGGCAGGTTTGAAACCTGTCCCTATGTCTACGCTGCCGCCATCCCTTAACCCCTTTGCGATCCGCGAAGGGGAGGGATTACCCTGATTCTGGGCTTGTGTTTACGAACGATGAGAACAGAATTGGTATGATGTAACCACAGTCGGTTGCAGACCGCCGTTAACGATCGATCCAGCCAAAAACCACCGATGCGAATCGCCCAAGTCTCACCATACGACCTCTCCTACCACGGCGGCGTAGTGGCACACACCGCCAGCCTGAGCAGGGAACTCTCACGCCGCGGCAATCAAGTCGTCCTCTTCGCCCCACGATCCCGCCCCCAAACCGCTCCCGATGTCAGCGGTCTCGAAGTCGTGCCTCTCGGCGGCAGCATCCCATTTAACGCCAGCGGATCCGTGTCGCGCATATCCGTCAGCATCAAAGCCGCAAGGCAGATGCGACGCATCCTCACCTCCGAACGCTTCGACGTAGTTCACATCCACGAACCCCTCATGCCCTTCCTAGGTGCCACTGCCAGCTGGTTCTCACCTTGGCCCACGGTCGGAACATTCCACGCCTACAGCGAGAACATCCACCCCGGATACCTCGGCTTCAAACCCCTCTTCACCCTTCTGGCTGACAAACTAGACGGACGCATCGCGGTTTCCAACGCCGCCAAAGCATACGCCTACAAATACTTCCCAGACAACTACACCATCATCCCTAATGGCATCGATGTCCCGAGATTCGAAAAGCCTCGACCCAAACCCAGCGAATTCAGAGACGACGCCATAAACCTCGTATTCGTCGGCCGCGTCGGCGAAAAACGCAAAGGACTCCGCTTCCTCCTTGGCGCTTACAGTACCCTCAGATGGCGCTACCCAAACCTGCGCCTAATCGTCGTCGGCGCAGGCGTCCCCGACCGCGAATCCTATCGAATGATGGGAGAACGGGGCATCGACGATGTCATCTTCGCCGGTCCCGTTACCGACGAGGAACTCCCCGCCTACTATCAACACGCGGACATCTTCTGCGCTCCCAACACTGGACACGAGAGCTTCGGACTAGTTCTCGTCGAAGCCATGGCATCAGGCGCACCCATCGTCGCCAGTCGAATCCTCGGCTTTGAAGGCGTAGCAGATCACGAGCGGAATGCCCTCCTAGTTGATGTCGGCGATGAGTATGCAATCGCGAACGCCATACAAAGGCTCATCGAAGAACCGCAACTCCGTAGTAACCTTGTTCGCAACGGACGTGAAAAAGTGCAAAGATTCGGATGGGCAAGGGTGGCCGACGACGTTATTGACTACTATCAAGAGGTTACGGCACGCGCTCCGCTGCCATTCCTACCCCAGCAACGGCGAACCAGCAGTGGTTGATTCGGAAAGCGGACTCCAGAAGCTTCGCAAGTCCGCCCGCGCGGCGATCGGGCGATGGTTCGAGGAACCGATCTCCGCAGCTCTCGTAGCCATCGGATTCAACGCCAATGCCGCAACCATAGCCGGCTTTATCCTTGCAGTCGTTGCCTCCGTATTTGCTGCCATCGGAGAATTTCTAATAGCAGGGCTTATAAGCATCCCCGCCGCGCTGTTCGACATGATCGATGGCGCCATTGCACGGCGTACAGGGAAGGTTTCCGATAGAGGCGCTCTCCTCGACTCCACTTTCGACCGCCTCTCTGAAGCCGCACTACTTCTTGGGCTGCTCTTCTACTACTCATCTACAGACACCTTTCGGCAGGACGCCATCATCCTCGCGTTTGTAGCATTCGTCGGGTCAATTATGGTCAGCTACATCCGAGCTCGCGCTGAAGGTCTGGGATACAAGGGAACTTCTGGCTTCCTCACTCGCCCCGAGCGAGTAGTAATAATGGTCGTTGCTCTAATCATCGGTCAACCAGTATGGGGGCTATGGATCCTGGCGGTCGGAACTCCGCTCAGCGCCTTTTACCGCTTCTGGACTGAATGGCGCAATGCCAAGTAGACAATAACCTTGACTTACCCTTATATGTGTTGATACGTCCAACCACATTCAAGCGGCGTATCTCCTAAAGTAACCTCGTTCGTACTCAATGAATCGATCCATGAAAAGGGCTATCCAACTATCCGTCGCATCGATCGCAGTCGCGATCTTCGCGGTATTTGCCGCAAATACCCAGGACCAGTCTGCAACTGCTCAAGAAGCCCCTGTCCGTTTCCTAGATGGGGGACTGGAAAGCAACTTCCCCAAAGACATCCGTTTCTACACCTCGTTCGAATCCGATGTCGAAATCGACGACGTTCGCGTTCGATTCACCACCGGCCCCGCTACCACGGGACAGTACGACTATCTAGACCTCACCGAACGCTCCGAAGCGCTTATCGACGGTGAACTCCTATGGCGAGTAAACACCTCGGCGAGATACCTCCCACCCGGAACCACCGTCGATTTCGTCTTCGAAGCCATAGATGAGGAGGGGAACGAATACCTCTCACAGCAATACAGCCAAATGGTCCTAGATGCCCGATACGAATGGGACGTCGTCATCCGAGGACCGATACATGTCTACTACCACGGCCCCGTCCAAGTCCGAGCCGAACGCCTCGCCGAAGCAGGCTTTGAATCAATGGAACTCATGGGCCCCATCGTCGGCAGCGAAATCGAAACTCCCATCATCGTCACTCTCTACAACAACAACGCCGAGATGATCGGTGCCGTCAGTGCACGCAGCGCAACCATCAGTCGCGAACTTATCACCGAAGGACAAGCCTTCTACGACCACAGCGTCGTCCTCGTTCTGTCCGGAAACCGCGACATCGGCACCTTGACGCACGAACTCACCCACATCTTGGTCGGTAGGGCCGCTGGCGGCAGCAACGCACTCGTACCTCTTTGGCTCAACGAAGGCTTAGCCGAATTTGGGAATCTCGATAAAGGATTGTCCTACGTCTACTACTTGGACTGGGCAGTCGATACTAACCGTCTTATCCCATTCACTCGCCTTCAGTCCTTCCCTGGCGAACCCAACATGGTCATCGTGTCGTATGGACAGAGCCGCAACTTCGTCGAATATCTGATCGAGACCTACGGGCCCGAGAAGATCGCTGAAACTATCGCCTCCATCGCCGAGGGGCGTAGCGGAGATATCGCCATACGCAACGTCTACGGCAAGACCGTCCAACAACTGGACAATGAGTGGCGCGCCAAGATCGGTGCCGATCCGTACGTACCACCGACTCCCACACCAATACCAGAAGCCGAAGCAACTGAAAGTTCGGAATACAAGCTCCTCACGTTGACACCCGTCAAAGGCGGCATCTCAGTCGGAGAAACCGGCTCAGAACCGACTCCTGAACCGACCACCACTCCAGCTCCGATCCCTACGGCCGAACCTGTTGCCGATACAGAAGTAATGGTCAAGCCAACCGCAACCGAAGAATCTAAACCAGAGCCAGCGCAAAAAGACAACGGTCCTGGCGAAGAACCTGCCAGATCCAACGGCTTCTGCAACTCGAACGGCAATGGCCCGCTAGAAGCTTCGCCGTTCTTAGTTACCCTTCTGATAGCAGGCCTATACTTGGCACGGCGGATTCGCAGGTAATCGCACTACCAACCCAGTGCTGAACCGTCCTTGCGCGGCTCGGTTCCGGCACATAACACGCCTGATTCGGGATCTCGCGAAACCACCTGCCCACCACCGAACCCAACGCGATCGTAAGCGCGCTGAACCACGATATCGTGCCCGCGCTTACGCAACTCCGAGACAACAGAATCGTCGATGTCTTCCTCGACCTTCACGCTCTTGTCGCCCTGCACATCAATGCTGAAACGCAAAGCGTCTAGAGCCTTCTGCGAGTCCATACCGAAGTCGACCATGTTAGAGATCACCTGCAAGTGTCCCTGAGGCTGCTGGAAACCACCCATCACACCGAACGACAACCACATCTCATCGTCCCGCGTAGCCATCGCCGGAATGATCGTCTGATACGGACGCTTCCGCCCCTGCAAGTAGTTGGGGTGATCAGGATCGAACGAGAATAGCGAACCTCGATTCTGCAACGCAATTCCAGTTCCAGGGACCACTAATCCCGAACCGAACCCGGCGAAAAGGCTGTTGATCAACGAACACGCATTGCCGTCACCGTCCACCGCTGTGCAATAAATCGTGTCGCCGCCACCCATAGGGTCGCCATAAGAAACATTTGGATGCGCTCTCATCGAATCGATGCTCGAACGACGCCGATTTCCATACTCCTTCGAAAGCAACGGCCCAATCGGCACCTCAGCAACACGCGGATCCGCCACATACTGCAAAGCATCCGCGTAACCCAAACGCATCGACTCGATTAGGTGATGATAGGCATCCGTGGACTGACTCCCCATTTCACCGATGTCAAACCCCTCGGCGATGTTCAACGCCATCAACGCCGCTATCCCCTGACCATTCGGCGGACATTCCCAAACCTCGATGCCACGATAGTTGACGTGTATAGCCTCGTCCCAATCCGAATGATGCGACGATAGATCTTCCTCAGTCAACCATCCACCTTCTTGCTGAACGTATGCTGCGATCTTTTTGCCAATATCTCCTTTGTAATACGCTTCGCTACCGCCCTCCGCGATCACCTGCAACGATCCCCCAAGCTCCGGCAAAGTGGCAATCTCGCCACACTTCGGTGCACGACCATTGATCGGCAGCATCTCCGAACCCGAAGAACGATGCCTTAACTTCGTCTCGCATCCTTCCCAACCGCGCGCAATAACCTCAGAAACTGGATATCCATTAATCGCGTACTCGATCGCAGGACTTAACACCTCTGCGAGCGTCATCCGGCCGTAATACTCCAACGCTGTCTCCCAGCCGTGAACCGTCCCCGGCACACTCACCGAAAACGCACAGCCTTCCAGCTCATTCGGAATCGCGTCGTAACCCGCCTTACGCACATCATCCGGATTCGCAGCAGCCCCTGACCTTCCGCTACCGTTGAGAGCAACGACCTTGCGCTCGTCTTTGTTCCAGATGAGCGCGAACATGTCTCCGCCGATACCTGTAGAGCCCGGTTCCACCACGTTCAGAGCCGCCGCCATCGCCACTGCTGCATCCACGGCATTGCCGCCATCGAGTAGCATCCGCAATCCCGCCTGCGCCGCCAACGGCTGGCTCGTCGCTACCGCACCATTGCGGGCCATCACTGCAGATCGGCGAGACTGAAAATACGTTGAGGAATATGGATCGATCTTGGACACGGGAGCCACCTGTTGACAATTAGGCCGAGTAAGTTCGCCTTACATGTTAGCAAGCTATCCCATCCCCGCATCAGCGAACCGCGTCCAAGTCGCCTGGTTCTTCACCTCTACGATTAGCCAAAGTCCGCGGCATCAGGTCATGCTTCGTGTCGTGACCTAGATGGAAACGCCTAAGTTCATCAATCATCTCACCGAAGAACGATATCCCAGTCCCATCTGTCGTGCTAGCGATGTGAGGCGTCAAGAATACATTCCACAATTCTCGGATCGGAGAATCGGTCGGCACCGGTTCAGGATCGAACACGTCCAGGCAAGCGTACATATCGTTTTTCCGCAACCGCTCAATCAGAGCATCCGATTGCACCACCTGGCCTCGAGACACATTCACGAACACGGCGCCAGGCCGAATCCAACCCAACTCCTCTACGCCCAACATGCCCTCCGTAGCCGGCGTGTGAGGGACCAGGCAAACAACGACATCCGGCATACTCATCACGTTCTTTAGCGATGTCATCGTAAAGTTCAGCGCGTCTGCTAATTCCCTAGGCAAATAAGGGTCGTGCAACAAGATATCTACGCGGAATGGCACCAAAAGCTCAATCAACCTGCGAGCGATGTTCCCACCACCGATCAAGCCAACAGTCCGGCCAGTCAGATCCCCCATCATCTGGAAATCCGGTTCATATGCGCGCTGATAGCCAGTGCCCCACTCCTGGTCGGTGATCAGCCGACGATAATGCGCCCCGACTTTTTTCAAACCCATCATCATCATTGCCAACGCCCACTCAGACACCGGCAAGCTCGACGCATGTGTCGTATCTACCGCTTTAACGCCACGGTCAACGCATGCCGCCACATCTATCCGCTGCGCAAAACGATCCCCCTCCAACTCGCCAACCATCCGCATCGATGGCGCTGCGTCTAGGATCTCGCCCGTCACGCGCGGCGCACCGTGGCAAACAATCATAGCGTCAACACCCGACGCGAAATCTATGAAATCAGAGATTACCTCGGGCGAAGATTCCGGCCGGGAATACCAGTCGGAAAATTCATTGAACTCCCGAATCTCCAAAGTCGCGAACTCTTTGAGACGGTCAACCTCGTGACCTTTAATACCCCGCTTCACATAGCCCGCGTTGCATGCCAATCCGACCTTCAATTTACCGCTCATAAGACAGACCTCCGATCAGCGTGCGCGTGGATTAAGGATGTCGTTAAGCGCGTCGCCAAGTATGTTCCAGCAGAATATCATCAGCCAAACCACCACTATCGGCGATAGCAACTGCTCAGGATGACTGCGTAGAGTCTCTACCGCCGCGCTACCCGTACGCGCAGTTACATCTCCTATCATCACTCCCAGACTCGGACGCGGAGGCTGAACCCCGATGCCGAAGAAACTCGCCACCACTTCGCCTAGCGCCACTGCACCCATGCCAAAACTTACGCTTACGATGAGTGGCGTGATGACGTTCGGAAGGATATGACGCAACAGTATCGTTGGAGTCCCTACACCCATCGAACGAGCCGCGTCGACGTATGGCGCATCCCGTATCGCCAACGTCTGACCTCGAATCAGCCGCATCGCCCCGAACCAAGACAAGGGCAGAAATGCCAATCCCAATACGATGTAATCGACAGCGCCAGACGAGTTGACACCAGATAAGAAGGTGTTGTCCTCTAACCAATATCCGAACTCTTTGATCCTGGGGCGGACAGTCGCAGCGATGATCAGCACCAATAGAAAATCGGGAACAACGGCGACTACCTCCCCTACCCTCATGGTTATGATGTCCGCAACACCTCTCAAATAACCTGACAACATGCCTAAAGCCAAACCCAGAAAAACGCTTGCCGTCAATATCGTGACTACTGTGAGTATGATGGTCGTCTGAATACCCCAAACGACGCGAGAGAAGATGTCTCTGCCCAGCCTGTCAGTGCCCAACCAGTTCTCGGCATCCGGGCCATGTTGCGTCTTAACAAGATTAGTCTCGGAGTAATCATGCGTCGCTACCACCGGAGCCAAGATGCCGATCGTGTAGAGGATTAGGAGAACGCAAACTGCGAACACCGCGAGCTTGCGTTTCCGCAACTCCACCCAAGCGTGATGAAAGAAACCGTCTGGCGCCTCTATCTCAAGCATCTCCGACGACTCTACTCGCTCAGTTGAGGTGGCTCCGGGCTGAGTCATTTCACGCTCTCAACCTGATCCGCGGATCGATTACCGAGTACATGATGTCTGCGACCAAGTTCGCGATTGCTAACATCGTCGCTCCTAGCAATGTCAGACCCGTCAATACCGGGTAGTCGCGTTGGAAAACAGCTTCCAGAGCCAATCGAGACACTCCTGGGATTCCATAGATCAACTCGACGATCAGCGAGCCGCCGAACAATCCCGCGAGAGAAAATCCCAAGATCGTTATGATCGGCAACAGTGCATTACGAGCGATGTGCCGACGGTTGACTGTCATGTGTCCCATTCCCTTGCCGTGCGCCGTCCGCACATATTCCTGACCCAAAACATCGAGCGTTGAGGCCCTCATGTAGCGCATAAAGACGAACGCGCCGGGTACGCCAATTGTGAACGCCGGCAAAATCGCATGTGTCGAGAAAATACCTGACCAACCCGAAACCGGAATCCAATCCAGCCACAATGCGAAAACCAGGATTAAGAATGGCGCGGTGAAGAACACCGGCAACGCGTAGACGAGCAACATGAACGTCGTCATCGCCGGATCTTTCCAAGTGCCCTGTCGCATCGCAGCCCAAAAACCGAGCGGCAATCCGATCGCCAAGGTTACGACGTAGGAAACGATGTTGAGTTCCAACGACACTCTCAACTTCGGACCCAGCAACTCAAACACGTCGCGCCCGCGGTACCTGTAACTTTCCCCGAAATCGCCCTTCAACGCGTTAGCGATGTAGCGCGTGTACTGAACGAGGAACGGATCATTGAGGCCAAGCCGATCACGAATGCGCTCTATAGCTTCGGGGTCCGCGCGCTGACCCGCCATCAACTCCGCAGGATCACCCGGCGCCACTGAACCGAGCGCGAAGATAAACAAACCCGCCACGAACAACAAAACGGGCGTCCAAAGCAATCGTCGGGAGACATAGATCAGCATCGCGCTTCAAATGCTAGCATTCTGCGCAGTTTCTCTCAACAACCGCTTTAGACACCCGCGTACTCAGGCATCGGTTTCGCCTAGAAGTCGATCTCCTTATCCAGCCACACGTTTCTGAGCGTGAAACTGCCCAGAGGCGAGATTCGGAAGTCATTGACGTTCTGCTTGACAAGTATCTTGCCTTCTGTGCCCCACCACATCGGCACCCATGGCGCCTCTTCAACTATGATCTGCTCTGCCTGCTGGTATAGCTGTATCCGTCGCGCCGGATCGGGTTCTGTAGTCGCTTCGTCTAGCAACTCATCGACTTCCGCGTTCGAATACTTCGAAGGGTTGATCGTGCTATCGCTGCGGAACAATACGTCAACGAAGGTGTGCGGATCCGGGTAGTCGGGGCTCCAACCCAACGAAAATGCCTGCAGACGGTAATTGTCGACTTCTTCTAGGAACGTCGCCCATTCGACTTCTTGGAACTCGACTTCGACTCCGATGTTTCTAGCCCACATATCGGCGACTGCTTGCAACCATGTCGGCGGCGAACCACCAGTTCCGGCGCTCGTCAAAATAATGCGAGGACGCGTTTCTGGATCCGCATACTTCGACATCTCAAGCTCCTGTTTGGCTTTCTCCACGTCAAACTCCAGGCGGTTGAGATCCGGATTGAAGCCGATGAAGCCTGGAGGAAGCGGACCGTACGCGGGTTTTACACGCCCATCGAGTACCGATTCGGCGATGAGTGCTTTGTCCACCGCGTAGTTGAGCGCTCGTCGGAAGTGCACATCGTCAAACGGCTCCAACTCGACGTTAAATCCGACGTAGTGCGTGAAAAACTCGGCCGGGACATCCACTACATCTTGCGAGAGCGGTTCGTTCGGATCGTTGACCCGTTCGTATGCTGAGGACGGGATTCCGGTGACGTGTATCTCGTCGTTTTCATACATCGCCATCGCTTGACCGCCAGCCAGGTTGAAATGCACCTCGTCGAGGAACGCCGGGGTGTCCCAGTAGTTGTCGTTGCGCGCAAGTACCAAATTCACGCCGATCTCGTAGTCCTGCAACACGAAGGGGCCGGTGCCTACCGGATCGTCAGTCCATGTCTCGCCGCCGGATTCGATGTTGTCGCGATTGACCACGAAGGTCACCGGATATGTCAATTTGGCTATGAAGTACGGTTTGGGACCGTCTATCTGCACCTCTAGCGTGTGATCGTCGATGACTGTGATGCCTTCCGCAGACGTGGCATTGCCTTCGATGATGTCGTTGATGCCTACGATATCCCCTAGAAACTCCTTCACGACCGTCGAACCTGTATCAGGCGATGCTGCCCGTTCCCACGACCATTTGAAATCAAACGCAGTTACCGGGGTGCCATCGCTGAATACGAGATTCTCGCGAAGCACGAAACGGTATAAGGTGCCGTCCTGGCTCACAGTGAAGCTCTCCGCCAAGTCCAGCACTATTGGCGTGTTCGGATCGTCGGTCAGTTGCGTCAGACCGCTGAATATCTTCAGCACGATGTCGTATGAGGTGCTGTCAGTGGTCAACGCCGGATCCAGCGTGGTCGGATCGGTGCCGAGCAATTTGAAGACACCGCCACGTCGGACATCGAATTCGCGCTCGTCACTCTCTTCAACCGCCTCCATTTCGGCGGTCGCAGTCTCTTCCGCCTCAGCGGTTGCCGCTGCAACAGCGGTCGAAGTAGCTTGAGCGATCGCCGTTGCGGTCGGGGCTACACTTGAACTCGTTTCTGCTTGGGGCGCCTCTGTAGGAACTGGAGTCGCTGTGGGCTCAGGGATCGCCGTTGCCGTAGGTGGCACTGGAGTGGAAGTCGGTTCTTGTGAAGAGCAGCCAACTACTAACATCACCGCGAACGCTGCTCCAGCAATCAATAGACTTGGGAGGAATTTCATCTCGCCTCTCTCTTCGGGTACTCTGGGTTCGTTACGTCTAGGGTTAGATACGAAGTATCAATTAATTTGTCAATCTGGGAAACAAAGAGCAGTTTGTGTGTCGGACAGGCAGGACATTTGAGACTGTCTGCCCGACAATCGTTTGAAGCCGCCGGCTAGAGCTATCTCAACCGTCTATGTAGACGTATTGATAGATCGGGACGGAGAGCGGCGGGAAGGTCAGCCCTCCAATTCGTTGCTTAACCAGCACTTTGCCTTCGACTCCCCACCACAGCGGCAACCACGCTGCATCTTCCACGATCATCTCTTCCGCTTCTTGGTACAGCTCGATCCTACGCACCGGATCCGCTTCGACGTTCGCTTTTTCGAGCAGTGCGTCGACTTCTAGATTCGAGTAGTTGGTGTTGTTGATCGAGCTGCCAGTCCTGAAGAGCACATCCACGAACGTGTGAGGATCGGGATAGTCGGCTTGCCATGCCAAAGAGAATGCCTGCAATCGATTGCGGTGGAGATCCTGGAGGAACGTCGCCCACTCTACTTGTTGAATCTCAACATCCACATCAAGAGTCCGTCTCCACATATCAGCGACGACCTCAGTAGTCAAACTGGGCGATCCGCCAGTTCCCGGCAACGTGATCACGATCCTAGGGCGCGTCTCGGGATCGGCATACTTTGACTTCGCCAACTCTTCCTTTGCGCGCTCCTGATCAAAACCCAGCCCTTTAAGATCGGGGTTGAATCCGACAAATCCGGGAGGAATCACACCAGTGGCAGGACGCACAAGGTTAGAAAAGACAGCATCGGCTACCTGCTGCTTGTCTACCGCGAAATTGAGCGCCCTACGGAAGTGAACGTCGTCAAACGGCGCCTCTTCCACGTTGAATCCGATGTAGCTGGTCCTGAACGACGGTGGAACCTCTATGACATCTTTCGAGAGTTCTTCTTCCGGGTCAGTGACGCGTTCGAGGTCTGCAAGTCCGATACCGGTAATGTCGATCTCGTCGTTCTCATACATCGCCATTGCGGATCCGCCGGCAAGAAGCAGATGCACTTCGTCTAGGTACGCAGGATCGCCCCAGTAGTGCGAGTTCTTGGAAAGAATCATCCGCTCGCCGATGCTGTAGTTCTTGAGCACGAACGGTCCGGTGCCTACAAGATCGTCGGTCCAGTTGTCGCCACCCGATGTCACGTTGTCCGCGTTGACGACGAAGGCGATGGGATACGTCAATTTGGCGATGAAGTAGGGTTTCGGAGCATCGATCGTTACTTGAAGCGTCAGATCGTCGATGACCTCGATTCCTTCAGCCGTCGTCGCTTCGCCGTCGATGATCGTCTGCACACCGATAATGTCCCCTAGAAACTCATCGACGATCGGTGATTCCGTGTCTGGCGCAGCAGCACGCTCCCATGACCACTTGAAATCCGAAGCGGTTACCGGTGAGCCATCGCTGAACCTCAAGTCGTCTCGGAGGATGAACTTGTACGTCTTTCCGTCATTGCTGACAGAGTAGCTCTCTGCCAAATCCATCGCTATCGGATCGTCCGATTCGCCAGTCAACTTCACGAGACCGCTGAAAAGCTCGATCACGATCGCATATGATGTCCCATCCGTCACCAACGCCGGGTCGAGAGTCGGCGGATCGGCCCACAGTCGTCTGAATACACCACCAGTCGGTTTCTCATCCCCGGTGCGTTCGGGAGTTTGCAACAGTTCCGGCGCAACCTTTGCCTCGTTCGAACTTGGAGTTGGTCTCGCAGCTCGAGTCGGCGGGGGCGTCGAAACCACAGTCGGCACTTGCGTCGCTGTCGGTTCGGGTATCGGCGTAGATGTCGGTTCCTCTTCACTCGAGCACGCCACTACGAACAGAGCCAGCGCGGCGAGCATCGAAATGCTCAAGAAACGTACCTTCTTCATCATCTCTCTCCAGTTGTCTACAGATTTTCAGCGCCTGTTATTTTCGGTGTCTGATAGTTGTTACGTATTCGCCACGCGGTGTGGATTGCGTATATGTGATGCAGTATCAGCGAAACGTCAACCTTCATTCCACAAGTTAACTGCCAATCGACGATTGAAGATTTGCCTTTAGGAATCCGCCCAGATCACCTTCAAGCACTCCGCGAGCGTCAGACACTTCGTGATTGGTGCGGTGATCCTTCACCATCTGATACGGGTGCAAGACGTAGCTCCGCACCTGCCTTCCGAACTCTGCCGAGACGTGATCGCCCTTGAGTTTTGCCTGCTCCGTTGCTCGACGCTGGTTCTCAAGATCCGTCAGACGTGCGTGTAGTATCTTCATCGCCACTTGCCGATTCTGCGCCTGCGAACGCTCGTTCTGCACCGATACCACAATGCCGCTCGGCTCGTGCGTCAAACGGACTGCGGTCGAGTTCTTCTGCACGCTCTGTCCGCCATGCCCGCTCGCACGAAACGCCTCCATGCGAACATCAGACGGGTCTATCTCCACTTCATCGGCATCATCCGGCTCCGGGTAGACCTCTACGAGCGAAAAACTGGTGTGACGACGATGTCCAGAGTCGAACGGGGACAGTCGAACCAACCGATGCACACCGCGTTCCGACCTCAGATATCCGTAGGCGTGGTCCCCGTCCACTCTCAACGCGGCAGATTTTATGCCGGCTTCCTCGCCGGGCGTGAAGTCCAATACCTCGGTATCGTATCCCGCTTGCTCGCCCCATCGTGCATACATCCTCAACAGCATCTCCGACCAGTCTTGCGCGTCTACACCCCCGGCGCCTTGCTTGACCGAGAGTATCGCCGCCCGGCCATCATGCTCGCCGTTGAGTTGCATTTTGAACTCGTGCTCTGTCAAATCGGAGCGCAACGCAACCGCGTCTAGCGCCAACTGATCCAGCATTCCGTCATCCGATTCATCGCCCGCCAGTTCCACGAATTCGATCAGTTCTTCAGAGCGTTCCAGCAACCCATCCCAAGTGGATACGTCACTTTTGAGCGCGTTTAGAGATTGCATGTGGGCTTGGGCGCGCTTGTGGTCCGTCCAAAAGCCCTGATCCAATGTTTGCTGTTCCAACTCAGCTATCTTTGACCGTTTCGCAGGTAAGTCAAAGATGCCCCACGATCTGCGCTATACGCCCGCGCAACTCTTCAGCATCTGAGTGAAGTTGGGAATCCATGACAGGATTCAAGTATATGAACAGGTGACTAGTAAATCCGCTCAAGTCATTTCGAACGGGATGCATCCTCCAATCATGTCATTCTGAATGGAGCGCAACGGAGTGAAGAATCTATCTAGTGCAAGGAACCAGATTCCTCGTTGCACTCGGAATGACAGAGTGGCAGCCAAACCCCATCACAGCCCATCATCGCAATCACAGTTCAAGAACGGCCCCTCCCCTTTTTGCGCAGCGCAGCGGAGCAAAAGGGGGACGCGAGTGAAGCGCAGCGAAACTCGCAGGGGGTTCATACCCATCATCCCCGCACAAGCAGCGCAGAACGAAAAATCAACGGGGCGCAACACCGTGATGGTTCACGGCAGATGTTCACAGCATCCAAGAGTCGGGGACAGCCCCCCGATTCGGGTTCGATTTCCTTGCGTCCCGCCATTTCACTACCCGATATCGCCAACCCTATCACATAACCCCGTCCCCTCGACATCCCCGCAATCATAGTTCAAGCATCGCAGCAATCACAGTTCAAAAAAGTAGGGGCAGGTTTGAAACCTGCCCCTACTGCTTTCCCGTCTGCACGGGAATGACTGGCGGAAACCCTTACGGCGCGATGTCGTGGTCTTTGGTGTAGTAGACCCAGACGCCGGTGCCGATGGTGATGCCTTCGTCCATCTTCACAACGTCCCACGTGTTGTTTACGTGGTCCCATGTGTAGGCACGGGTGTAGTTGCCGAGGTACTCAGCCGCAGTGATCGGGTCGTTGTTGCTGTTGCGCAGCGTTTCGCCCGCGTCGTCCTGCGTCTGATCGCCGTCAACGTCAACCACGCCGACGAAGTTCCAGCCCTCGTCTGTCGGGATGTCTGCCGGGGCCGGCTGACCATCCATGCCGCGGTCGAGCTGACCGGCGAGGTGCACGGCTTGCGTGATGAAGCCGGTCGAGTGCACCCAGTATCCGTATCGTGCCTCAATGTCGTTCAACGTCGCGTAGTCGTCGTTGGTCGTCCACACGCCGTCAACTCGTGATGCCATTCGCCACGGGCTTACTGGCTCGGTCACGTTCCAACCCACTACCTGATCGACTGCCTCGTTCGTGAACACCGCGTGCAATGCACGGTCGACCGGGTTGGCCGGGAGCGATACGGAGTTCCAACCTGCCAGGAGGCTAAGCACGAACGGTGCACGCTCCTTGACGGTGAACTTGTAGGTGTGCTCTTCTTGGTTGTTCGCAGCGTCGTTCGCTTCTACGTAGACCGTGTAGGTGCCGTATGCGAGCGGCTGTGGCCACCAGACGAACTCGTTGTCGTCGAGCCGCTGGAGGTCTGCAAAGTGATCGACCTTGTCGATGGTGAACTTCGTCACGTCGACGGTGGTCTTTTCACCGGCGCCGTCCTTGCCGAAGTCAAGCAGCACGAAGGGGCGAGGCTCAAAGACGTTATCGCCGTCGTCCGGCACTAGTTCAGCGCCGTCGTGAGCTTCCCACGCCGCCTTCAGGTCTCTGTCGAGACTGAATGACCCGGTGGATGACGAGTAGTTGTATTGCTTCTTAGTCGCACCGTCAACAATCTTTTCGTACGAACTGCGGTCGCGACCCCATACGATGACCGACAACTTGCCATCAGCAAGCGATTGATCGCCGTCCAGGTCTGACCAGAGGTACTCCCACCTGTTGCCAGGTCGGGCTAGCGCTGAAGTCTCCGCAACGCTGAATAAGGCGGTGCCGTCACACGTTGTCTGAAGGGCGCCTTTAACTCCGTGATCCCCTTGGGTAGGCTCGGCAGTTGTAACGTCGGACAAAGCGCCGCTGCGGTTCGAGGCGAACTTCGCAACGTTGTTCTTGGCATCTGGCTTGTCCTTGGTGCCCCAAGTCAGCTTCTCACAGACTACCGTGAACTTCGGCGCACCTTGGATGTCCTCGTTCGATTCGATCGAGATGGTCATCTGGTTCTTCGTCAGTTCCGAAGCACCTTCACCGTCGATGTCCTCGTTGAGACCCGAACCGCCGCTGAGCGTGATCGTGAAGGTCGGCAAGATGCCGTCGTTAACCTCGATGCCGTCAAGTCGGCGTTCGGTCGATTCGTTGCCTGCCAAGTCCAGGATCGATGAGCCGGATGCGAGATCGACGCTAGGCGTCTCGTCCGGTGCCATTTCCTCTTCGAGCTTCAGGTAGACATTCCTGCCATCAACATCAACATCGGCGACGGTGGCAGTCTCGCCGTTGTCGAGTTTCACGATGAAGGTGCTAGTGCCGACGGATGATGCGTCGATGTCTCCGTCGAAGACTACCTTCACGCCAGAGTTCATTACGGTCTCGTCGCCGTCTTCATCGGTGTAGAAGCCAGTGGCGGATTCCTTCGACTTGTAGAACGGGTCTACGTCGTCGAGGCGGTACTGGTGGCGTGAGTACCAACCAAGCACGTTGTGCACCAGCGACTTGTCGCGGTCTTTCTTGACCGTACCGTAGTCGTGGATGAAGGTCGGGTCGCTGGCCTGGCTGTCTGAGAAGCCGTAGTTACCTGCGATGTCCAGAACCACTGCCTGAATGTCGATCGTGTTGTTGTATCGGTTGTCGGTCTCGTCTGGCGGAGGGAAGTCGATGCGAACCACGGAGTCGAACAGACCGGAAGTATCCCCGTCTTCGTAATCCTCGGCATCAGCGATCTTGTAGTCCTTCGCCTCGTCGGTGTCACCGCCGTCAGCATCGGACAGGTAGACATCTTCGCTCTTGATGATGCCGAAGGTGTCGCTACCGGGTCCGTAACCTGCGTAGTGCCCACGCAACGCGGCAATAGGATTGCCCGTCTCGCAGTCTCCCGCATCATCGTCATCAGCGTCGACACAGACGTAACCAGGCGATCCGGTCTTAGTCGAATCGTCTACTCGGAAGTCCCAGATGGGGCTCTCGTCGTTGGTGTCGTCTGTGTTGTCGGCGTAAATCTTGAACGAATCATCGCGCAGTCCTGCGCCGCCGCCGTCGCTGAACGAACCTAGCAGATCAGGGGAGTCGTCCTTGCTGCTGGCGTTGTGCAGCGGAGAGTCGATCTGGATAGCCGGCGGGTCTTTGTCGATGAGAATCTTGGCGGTACGTGTGTCACCGTTCGAGTTCTTGTAGGTGATCGATACCGGTCCGCTCTCGACGCCAATAACCGCGGCTCCGGCATCGTTGCTTCCAGTGGCAGATTTGACATCGCGTCCCCAGTTGTCTTGCTGGTTGCCTGGTGTTTTGTCATCGGAATCGCCATGCCCGTCAGCATCGGTCAATCGCACGTAGCCTTCGTAGACGCCGGTGAAGTCGCCGGTCTCTTTGAGCCAGAGGTTCTGGTTCGGGGCATCACCGTCAGCGCTTGCGCGTAGCACCAGCGCATCTGGTTTCGTGTTCGTAGTGCTGGGTACTTCGTCGTCAACGAACACTGGGCTATCTTCACCTGCAGCCTCTGCAACACAATTGTCGTCAGTAGCGTCATCCTTATCGTAATCGCCTGATTGACAGCCACCGATGAGCACTTCAGGTTTGCTCGTCTGGTAGTAGATGAACTTGATGACCACATTTCTGCCGGTCGGAACCGATGCAGTTATACGCATCCACGGTGCAAGAGAACCCCTAGTGCCGGACGACAAGTCCTCGTCCAACGAGATGTAGTTCTTCAAATCCTTGAAGTCTTCAAGAGTGTCGGTATCGTTAGTGTCGCCGGGATCAGCATCGCAAGTATCGCCGCTAGTGAGTAAGCATCCGAACCAGAAGATCTTGCCATCATTCCTTGGGGCCATGGGATGCAAAGTGTTGCCAAGACCAGTCATATTGAGGCGATAGATGCCAGACGAGCTGATCGTAGCAGGCTCCACAGTGAAGTTCGTGGTATTGGTCGCACCCTCTATCGTGCTAGTTAATTGGAGTCGACCGGTTGCGTTCTGCAACTCTTTGGAGAGTGTCTCTCCAAGCACTCTTTCGATTACGTCCTCTTCCTCATCGTCTGTATCAGTAGTAACGGATATTGCGGGGTCAGTAGTGCTGCCAACGCCATAGAGTATGCCTGATCGCTTGTCTCTCTTCTTGTCCTCGATGCTGATCTTTATGAGGTCAGAGTTCGTGAGGATTGCGCGCGGCGCATCGCCCGAGGTCTTGGGGTCGATGGCATACGTGGCGTATACGGACGCCCCGGTGCCAACTTCCGTAATGGCGTCGCGTCCTGCTACGTTGTAACCTTCCGTAGTTCCACCCGCGGCGTTGCCATCTCCGTCGTCGCAATCCGCTACTGTGAATGCGTCGTCATTGGTGGTGTAGCATGTTCCGACGTTCACCACGTCGATCGTACCGGTAGCCGCTTCTACCGTCCCAGTAGAGGCGCTTCGCACCCCAACCACCGCGACGGCCAGTATCAGCACGGCCAGAGCCGTCAAGATTCTCGATGAAAGCTGCACAGCTGCAGTCCTCCTGTATCTATCTCTCTACCGGTTGCATACACGACACAGCTACTAAGCCCAAAATCAGACTCAGCTAAAGCGGTCTTGCCCGGATGTTTCCATAGCACTCTCAAGACGCGCAACGAACCACACGCCCGCTGGCACGCCCTGAAAACTATATGATACCGAATATATGCCACCGCGCGCCGCATGTCAACGAAATTCTTGCAAACACTTCTCTTTTGAACTGTGATCGCCATGATGTTAGATGATGAACTGTGATCCCCTCTCCCCTGCGTCGCAATGCGGCGTGTTTTTTTGAACTATGATCGCGATGATGTTCGATGATGGGCTATGATCCCCACACCTCCCCATTTTGCGTCAGCAACGTGGGGGTGTTTTTTGAACTATGATCGCCATGATTTTTCGATGATTAACTGTGATGGGTGGTTGGTAGGGGCGGTTCGCGAACCGCCCCTACGTTCCGCGCCGGCAGGAGGGAGCGCGCTCCCTCCCCCTTTTGCGCCAGCAAAAGGGGGACGCGACGAGCGAAGCGAGACGCAGGGGGTTCATACACCGTTTTTTGAACTATGATTGCGATGATTTTTCGATGATTAACTATGATCCCCTCCGCCCCTCCCCTTCGCAGAGCGCATGAACCCCCTTCTGTTCCCCCTTTTTGCGGAGCAAAAATGGGGAGGTACGCGCGCGCTCTGCTGGCGACGCGGAATGTAGGGACGGTTCGCGAACCGCCCCTACGGAGCAAAAGCGGGCGAGGGGACGGGATCACAGCCCATCATCCAACATCACCGCAATCACAGTTCAAAACGCACCCTCCCCCTTTTGCGAATGCAAAAGGGGGACGCGGCGAGCGAAGCGAGACGCAGGGGGTTCATACACCGTTTTTTGAACTATGATCGCCATGATTTTTCGATGATTAACTATGATCCCCTCCGCCCCTCCCCTTCGCAGAGCGCATGAACCCCCTTCTATTCCCCCTTTTTGCAGAGCAAAAAGGGGGAGGGATGCGGTGTCCCCCTTACGCTCCGCGAAGGGGGAGAGATTCCTCGCTGCGCTCGGAATGACAGCGGGGAGGGAGGGGATCACAGCCCATCATCGAACATCATCGCAATCATAGTTCAAAAAACTGCATGAACCCCCTTCTATTCCCCCTTTTTGCAGAGCAAAAAGGGGGAGGGATAAAGAAAAAAACACCCCCGCGTTGCCGCGGGGGTGTTTTTGCGTTCTGTGGCTTCCCGTCTTTGCGGGAATGACGAACTTGGGGGTTTACGGTGCGATGCCGCCGCCGTAGTAGACCCAGATGCCGTCGCCGATCATTACGTCGTCGCCGTCTTCTAGGATGTCGAAGCGTCCACGTATGGCGTCCCACGTGTAGGCGCGCATGTTCTTGCCTAGGTAGGAACCAGCGGTTACCGCCGTGTCACCGTTCTTCAGCGTTGAACCGTAGTGGTCCTGCGTCTGGTCGCCGTCTTGGTCGATGACGCCGACGAAGTTCCAACCCGGGTTGGTCGGGATTTCTACGAGGTCTGCCGGAACGACGGACGGGTCTTCACGGTCGCGCTTGCCCACTAGTGCGACGGACTGCGTCACGAAGCCTTGGGCGTGTACCCAGTAGCCGTAGCGTGCGCTGATCTTCGTCAGCGTGGCAAAGTCGCTGTGGGTCGACCACTCGCCGTCCATGCGGGTTGCGATGCTCCACGGCGCCTCTGGGTTCTCACCATCCCACGCGGCTACCATATCCACGATCGCCTCGGTGAATACCGTGTCGACCGCAGGGTCGATTGGGTTGGCAGGCAGTGAGACCGCGTTCCATCCAGCTATCAGCTTGATGTCGAAGGTTGCCCGCGCCGCCACCTTGAAGCTGTATTCGTCAGTACCGCTCTTGTTGCCAGCAGCGTCAATGGCTTCAACCGCAACGTCGTGCGTGCCGAGACCGAGGCTCTCAGGCCAGTACAGGAAACGCTTCGCACCTAGGCGCTGAGTCCCCGCCGTCTGGTCCACCTTGTCAACCGACAACTTGGTAACCGTCACCGTCGACTTGTCGTCGTAGTTCAATAGCACGAATGGTCGCGCATCGGTAACTACGCCGCCGTTGCCCGGAGTCGGAGTCAGCACCGGATTGGTCGTGTCGTAGTTGAACTCGGAGGTGGAGACACCCCAGTTGTAGGTGTCAGCAGCATTTGCCGAGCCGTCAGCCGCACGAGTCTTGAGGCTACCGAACGACTTCCGGTCACGTCCGTAGGCGACCACGGTCAACTTGCCGTCACCCAGTGCCTTGTCGCCGGGGAAGTTCTCCCACTGGTACTCCCACTCTAGACCTGGACGCGAGAATGACTGTGCCTGTTGCGGTCGAACCTTCGTGGTGCTGTCACCGCACATGTATGTCTCTGGCGTCGGGAAGACGGCACTCGACGTGGTCAACGGTCCGCTACGGAGTCCAGTGAAGCTGGACAGGTCTTTGTCGTTCTCGTTGTTGTCGTCGGTGGTGTCGCTATCCCAACCGATGTTCGAGCACACAACCGCGATTGAAGGCGTGCTGTTTATCTCTTCATCTGCCGTGATCGTAATGGTCATGGCTTTGTTGGTCAGCATGTCAGCCGCTTCAGCATCGGTTCCGGTTCCGGAACCACCGCTCAAAGCAACGGTGAATTTCGGCGCGATGCCATCCTTGACATCGAATGCGCTCATGCCGCCACGCGTCAGGCGGTTGCCGGCCGGGTCTGAGACCGATTTGTCAGCGGCGATGCGAACCGACGGTGTGGCATCGGATGCCAACTCCTCGCCGAGCAACAGGTAGACCTGTCGACCATTGACGTCGACATCGGCTACCGTCGCCTTTGCTGGCGATGTATCTTGTGCATCCGCCGGGTCGAGCGTGACTTCGAACGTATCAGTAGTAATCGTGTCGGTGTCAACCGCCGAATCGAAGGCGATCAAGATACCCGAACGGTTCACTATCGGCTTCTTCTTGTCGCTATCCCAGCCGTAGAAGCCTGTTACCGACTGTTCCTGGTAGATCTCCGGATCCTTCTCATCGAGGAAGAAGATGTGCCGCGCATACCAACCGAGTACGTTGTATCGATTTTCTTTACGATCGGCCTTTTTCGTCCCGTAGTCGTGGATGAAGCGCGGACCTGAATCGTCGCTGTCGGAGAAGCCGATGTTGCCAGCACGGTCTGCTACAAGCGCGTGGAAGTCGATCGTGTTGTTGTACGGATCAATCTCTTTCGCCGGCGTCTCATGAGTGATCCTGATACGAACGGAATCCGCGAATGTTCCAGTCGCCGCGCCATCGTCGAAACGATCACCATCGACCTTCAACCGGGTAGGAGTGGCCAGTCCATACACGTCGGTGTGATTGACGACGCCGAATTGCCTGGAAGTAGCACTGTGTCCATCGTAGTCCTCGATGGCACGCACCAAGTTACTGTCGTCGTCCTTCGGTTTATTCACTAATCCGTACGGGTTAGTCATGTCCGAACCGTTGACTCTAAGATCCAACGCCAAATTGCTATCGCCGTCGCCGTTCTCGTTATCGTCGTTGGTGTTGTCCACGTATAGCTGGAACGATTCTTCTCGCAGTCCCGATTCGCCGTCGTTGAATGAACCTGCGAACTCAGGCGACGTGTCCTGATCCTCGGACTTGTGCGCCGGAGTATCGATCTGGATGCCCGGCGGTACCGTGTCCAGCATGATCGTCAGACTCTGCGTAGCACCGTCGGTGTCCTTGTATTCGATCGTTACCGGACCGCTCTCAACACCGAGAACCGCGGCCCCAGCATCTTTATCGTGACCGCTAGCGGGTTTAGTATCCAAGCCCCAGTTGTTGGCTGTAGTGCCGGTACCACTCCCGTCACCGTCGGCATCCGTCAGACGCACGTAGCCTTCGTAACGGCCGGAGAAGCGATTAGTCTCGTAGAGCCACAGGTTCTGCGAACCCACATCACCATCGGACTTCGCCCTGACAGTCAAAGCACTCCCGGCGGTCTGTTCGGATTTGGTGAAGACCGGCTTGCTAACGCTAGTCTCGTAGCCCTCATCCTTCTGCCCGCCGATCAATGATTCACGCTCGCTCGTGTAGTACACCACATACTGAAGCCTTGCGGCCGCGTTGTGAACCTGAACGTTCAGCCAAGGCGCAACAGCGGTGCCGTCGCCATCCGAAGCGGCCGCCGTGCGACCAGAACCGCGGTCCTCGTCAAGCACAAACGCGCTTCCCGTCAAATCGACAAATTCGTTCGTCGCTTCACATGCGGGGGTACTCGTATTAGTGTCCACACATCCGAAGAACTTGATAACCGCGTTATCGCCAGCATGCATCGGGAGGTAAATGACATTGTCCGCGACGGTGGAGGGGTCGTTATCAGCACCGTCAATATCAGCCACTACCGTCAACCCATCCGCAACTCCAGTGGTGTTGGTTGCACCCGTGTTTAGGTCTCCGGCAGTACGGTTACCAGCACCTTGGTAGCTAGAATCAGAACCCCAATACACGTCGTGCGCCACATCATAGGTCAAAACATTAGGGGTGACATCGGTTTCGGTATATTCAACAACCGTCGTCGCCGTCAGATCAGAACGGTCTACTCCACCATTAGCGACGGTTTCAGCAGGGTCCGTACCTGATTGCTTATCCACTGCGATGTCTTTGAACACTCCGCTAATCACGCCATAGTTTGCGGCGGTAAGCCTGGTAGTGGCATTCCCTACCGGCAACACCACCGGTGTTCGCACGTCTCGTCCGGTGTCTTGGATGCTGACCTTTATGAGGTCGGAGTTTAAGAGGATGGCTCGAGGATTGTCGGGAGCCGTGTTGGGGTCATGCGAGTATGTCGCGTATACCATGCCAGTCTCGCTGATGGTGTCGCGATCGGTAACTTTGTAATCACCATCTCCGTCGTCGCAATTGCCGACTGCGAAGACATCCGTATCGGTGGTGTAGCATGTTCCGACGTTCAGAACGTCTATCGTACCGGTAGCCGCTTCTACCGTCCCAGTAGAGGCGCTTCGCACCCCCACAACCGCAACGGCCAGTATCAGCACGGCCAGAGCCGTCAAGATTCTCGATGAAAGCTGCACAGCTGCAGTCCTCCTGTATCTATCTCTCTACCGGTTGCATACACGACACAGCGACAAAGCCCCCAACGGAGACTGAGCTCAAGCGGTCTTGCCCGGATGTTTCCATAGCACTCTCAAGACGCGCAACGAACCACACGCCCGCTGGCACGCCCTGAAAACTATATGATACCGAATATATGCCACCGCGCGCCGCATGTCAACGAAATTCTTGCAAACACTTCTCTTTTGAACTGTGATCGCCATGATGTTAGATGATGAACTGTGATCCCCTCTCCCCTCATGTCATTCCGAGCGCAGCGAGGAATCTTCCCTCCCCCTTTTGCGCCAGCAAAAGGGGGACGCGACGAGCGCAGCGAGACGCAGGGGGTTCATACACTATGATCGCGCTGCATGGACCCCCTTCTATTCCCCCTTTTTGCGAAGCAAAGCTGTATGAACCCCCTTCTATTCCCCCTTTTTGCAAAGCAAAAATGGGGAGGTACGCGCACCTCCCTCTTTTGCGCCAGCAAAAGGGGGACGCGACGAGCGCAGCGAGACGCAGGGGGTTCATGCACCGTTTTTTGAACTATGATTGCGATGATGTTGGATGATGGGCTATGATCCCCTCCGCCCCTCCCCTTCGCAGAGCGCATGAACCCCCTTCTATTCCCCCTTTTTACAGAGCAAAAATGGGGAGGTACGCGCACCTCCCCCTTTTGCGCCAGCAAAAGGGGGACGCGGCGAGCGAAGCGAGACGCAGGGGGTTCATGCACCCGCACGCGCTGCATGAACCCCCTTCAACCCCTAAGCGCTCGTTGGATCGCGTAGACGACGCCTTCGATGTTGTTAATCACCTCGTGGTTCCAAAAGCGTATCACTCGATAGCCGCTCTGCTTTAGACGCCGAGTGCGGGCCTCGTCTGCGTAGCTGCGACGATCGTGTTGACCACCGTCCAACTCGATAACCAGATTTGCTTTCGGGCAGACGAAATCGACGATCGCGTTTCCGATCACCTTTTGGCGTAGAAACCGATATCCGCCAAGACGCTTCATCCTCAATCGATACCAAAGCAGACGTTCGGCATCCGTCGGAGTGTTCCGCATCTCTCGGGCAAGATGTCGGAGTTGGTACTTCGTGTATTTCCTGAATTCCATGCGCTGCATGATACGCAGAAATCGCAAGACGTTAATTTTCGATGGCGAAAAGAAAAACCTCACCATCGACAGCCAAAAACGGGCAGCACAACCCTCCCCCTTTTGCGCCAGCAAAGCTGTATGAACCCCCTTCTGTTCCCCCTTTTTGCGAAGCAAAAAAGGGGAGGTACGCGCACCTCCCCCTTTTGCTGACGCAAAAGGGGGACGCGACGAGCGAAGCGAGACGCAGGGGGTTCATACACCGCCGCGCTGTATGGACCCCCTTCTATTCCCCCTTTTTGCGAAGCAAAAAAGGGGAGGTACGCGCACCTCCCCCTTTTGCGGAGCAAAAGGGGGACGCGACGAGCGCAGCGAGACGCAGGGGGTTCATACACCCCCGCGCTGCATGAACCCCCTTCTGTTCCCCCTTTTTGCGGAGCAAAAAGGGGGAGGGGCGGTGTCCCCCTCGAGCATCAAGGGGGAGGAGAACAAAGAAAAAAACACCCCCGCGCAAAACGCGGGGGTGTTTTTCTTTGCTAAGGCTGTTGCCTTACGGCGCTACGTTCGTGCCGCTTGGGAAGTAGACCCAGATGCCGGAACCGATCGTTACGTGATCAGCTTCTTCTAGCACTCGGTAGCCGTTGGCTATGGCGTCCCACGTGTAGGCACGCCTGAAGCCAGGCATGTAGTCCTTGGCCGTGACTTTCGCGTCTTCGCTGTCTTCCAAGACATCGCCCCAGTTGTCTTCGGTCTGATCGCCGTCTTGGTCGACGACGCCCACGAAGTTCCAACCCGGAACCGTCTGGATGCCAACCGGATGCGGCTTCTCGCCAGTCTCACGGTTGATCGGACCTTGCAGATCAACGCTCTGCTTGATGAACTCTGACGAGTGCACCCAGTAGCCGTAGCGAACCACGATGTCGGTCAGCGGTCCAAAGTTCGCAGTCGTAGACGTGATACCGGGATCAACCCAAACACCGTCGACTCGGGATGCGATGCTCCACTGGCCAACCGCGCTCATCGGGTTCCAACCAACCACGCGGTCGATTGCCTCGTTTGTGAAGACTGCATCAAGCGCTGTGTCCACAGGGTTCGCAGGGAACGATACCGCGTTCCAACCCGCCGAGAGATCCATTACGAACGGGTCTCTAGCAGTCACCTTGAACTCGAACGACGTCTTGCCAGTCGGCTTGTTGTCCGCCGCGTCGCGCGCGTCGAACTCGACCTTGTGCGTGCCGAAGTCCAATGCCTCCGGCCAGTACAGGAACCGGTTGTCACCGATGTCGTCCAACGAACTCAATACGTCTACGCCGTCAACCGTCAACTTCTTGACATCCACATTCGTTCGCTCACCCGCAAAGTCGAGGAGAACGAATGGGCGTGGCTCATCCACATCTCCGCCAGCTGCTGGCTGCACTTCGCCGCCAGAACCGTCCTTGTTCAACGGGCTGTTGAAGATCGTGTCAAGCGTGAACGCCGCTGTCTGTGAACCGTAGTTGTCCTGGGATACGGCATTGGAGGTATCAGGATCACCGCTGGAGTCCTTGTAGTGGTCGAAGCCGCCACCGTCTTGCTTCCAGACCACTATGGTCAGCTCGCCATCCGGCAGTTTGCTCTTGTCCGCGCTTGGGTTGCGCCATGCGTAGACCCAGTTGTTGCCAGGACGCGACAGGGACGTTGAAACCACGAAGTCATCCGGTAGGGCAGCGCCGCCGCACGATAGTCCAGTTTCCAGGGTTCCCGGCGCATCGTAGCCCGTGCGGTTGTCCACGAAGTCCTTGAGCTTCTTATCCACGATTTTGCCATCGGCATCCTTTTCAGTCCAACCGATGTTAGAGCAGACGATTGCAACCTTCGGAGCACCGTTGATGTCTTCGTCAGACTCGATCGCAATGTCGATCGCGTCGTTGGTCAACTTCGACGCGCTCTCGTCACCAGAACCGGTGCCAGAGCCGTTCGTCAAAGCCAACGTGAAGACCGGCAGGATGCCGTCTCGAACCTTGAATGAAGTCACTCGGTCCGCATTCGGATCGGGCTTCAGGATGTGCTCTGTGCTGCTAAGGATGTTGCCAGCCATGTCTTCGACTTGGCGACCTTCTGTGATGCTCAACGTCGGACGCGCATCTGATGCTAGCTCTTCATCCAGCTTCAAGAACACCAACTCGTCTTTGACCAGGAAGTCCGCAATGCCGATTGGCGTATCCGCATCATGCTCTAGCGAGAACGTCTCTGTGTCGATCAACGCACCGTTCACATTGTTGTCGAACACGACCATGACAGACCAGCGGTCCCTGATCGGCTCTTTGTCATCGTCCAGTCCGTAGAAACCAGTCGCTGTGCGGCTCGCGTGGATGTAAGGATCAACCTCGTCAAGCCAGACAACGTGATTGGAGAACACACCCAGAACGTTCGGCGTCGTACGCTTGCCTTCCTTCTCGCCAAGATCGTTGATGAAGCGCGGCTTCGCAACATCGCTGTCCGAGAAACCAACGTTACCCGCAAGGTCGCGCACTAGCGCTTGGAAGTTGATCGCGTCGTTGAAGGCATCGATCTTGATCGTCTCGTCAAAGTCGATCTCCTCCTCCTCGGCAAACTCGCCGTCCGGCGAGCCGTCCTTGTAGTTGTCGGCCTCTACTAACTTGTAGTCCGCTGGAGCGGTAGCAGTGCGCTCGCTTGCCGCCCGCCAAGTGCCAGGAGGGATCACGCCGAACTTGCTACCTGTAGCTGCGTAGCCTTTGTACTCCAACCGACGGTCGATACCATCTACACCGTCTTCCACAGCAGCATCGAGACCAGTCAGCACATTGTAAATGGCTCCACCGGTTCTGCCGGTTGGGATGTTATCGATGTAAAGCTGGAACGTATCCGCTGCCAAACCGGAATCACCGTCGTTGATGCTCCCGATGAATGACGGCTTCTCGTCATCGCTACGGCTGTTGTGTGCCGGCGAATCGATGTTGATTACCGGCGGATCGATGTCGATCTGAATCTCGAATGATCGGTTGCTACCACCGCTGTCGCGGTAGCTGATAACCACCGGACCGTTCCCAACGCCCAGAACCGCGGCTTTATCCACGGTCGAATCGGTAGCATCACCAGTGGCCTCACCCCAGTTGTCGGCTGTAGCGCCAGTTCCGCTCCCATCGCCATCCGCGTCCGTCAACCGCAGGTAGCCCTCGTAGATGCCGTCGAAAAGACCAGTCTCTTGCAAATACAGCTCCGCATCGGCATCGTTACCGTCCGAAGACGCACGAACCAGCAGCGCAGTGTTCTTCTTCTTCTCGTCTGCACTGTAGAGGACGTCTCCCGGCTCGTCGTTAGCGTTGTCTTCGGTATCGGTTGCACCAGTGCATTTGCCCTTGGTGTCAACACCGTTACCGCTACTGTCTGTACAGTAAGTCTGTCCACCGACCAAGTCCTCAACTGCACTCGTCTGGTAGTAGATCACCTGCAAATCGACTGCGCCACTGGCAGGCACGCTGACGTTCAAGACCATCGCCGGCGTTCCGTTTTCACCCGAAATCACGTCCTCGTCAAGCTTGACGTACTTGCCGATGTCCGCGAATTTACCGTCTGTACTCTCCGTGCCATCCGCATCGAAAGTGGCATTGTCCGTACTAACCCTTCCGAAGAACTTCACCACGCCTTTAGGCGCAATAGGCTTGTACGGATCGCCGCTGGTAGCACCCCGGAAGTTGATCGTGTAAGTCCCGGAGGTCGTGAAGGTTGCTGTGCCGCCTGAGAATTGGAAGTTGATCGGAGATTCCAACACCAAGCCTGCCACGTCTGCCGGCTTCTGACCCAACGCATCGGCTACTACCTTCTGGGAGCCGCCGTCTTCCGTTACGGGGTCGGTACTGGCATCGTCATCATCGTCGTACGAGTACGGGTTAACAAGCTGATTGGTGGTCGAGAAGACAAGCGGGTCAATTCCCTCATCTGTCTGGTTGATGTTGGACTTGATGCCACCATGGGCTTGTATCGCGATCAGAACCGGGTCTCTGCGGTCTCTGCCGGTGTCTTTGATGCTGATCTTTACGAGGTCGCCGTTCGTGATGATGCCGCGTGGCGCTTCCGCCGCCGTCTTCGGGTCATGAGCATAGGTCGCGTAGAGGAGGTCGCTGCTGACTTCCACGGCTGCGGTGAGCTCTTCAGCTTCGAAGAAGGCTTTCGTGTTGCCGTCGCCCGCGTCGCCAGCGACATCGATCCTGCAATCGCTGATGCTCAATACATCCGCGTTGGTGGTCGTGCACGCGCCCACGTTCATGGCGTCGATCGTTCCGGTAGCTGCGCTGACTTCATTGGTCGCATGTTGTGCCCCGGCTACGACGCCGACGGCAAATGCGAGCACTGCCAGTGCTGTCAAGATTCTCGCTGAAAGCTGCACGCTTCAGTCCTCCTGCTTACTTTCCCGGCACGATCGTGCACGGACTCGCTCGACTCCTAAGCCTAGCCTAGCCCGCAACGCCCTCTGTCCGGATCTGTGCGATGTTTGCATAATACTTGCAAGCGCGCCAACGCGCAACGCGCGCGGCGTGCCATGAAAAGTATATGATACCCAATTCAATGTGTGTGCGTAAACCCCCAATTAATCGATTCGCAGATTTTCCAGCAACATCACACCAACATCACAACCCAAAACACCCATCACAACCTCAACGCGCACCCACACACACCCTCACCCCTACCTTATATATACATACGCGCGCTTCAACATCGTAGGGGCGCTTGAACATCGTAGGGGCGGTTCGCGAACCGCCCCTACATTCTCCGCCGGCAGGATGCCCCGCGCACCCTCCCCCTTTTGCGTCAGCAAAAGGGGGACGCGACGAGCGAAGCGAGACGCAGGGGGTTCATACACTCTTTTGAACTATGATTGCCATGATTTTCGATGATGAACTGTGATGACGGGGTTTCGGTTGGTGATAGGGGCGGTTCGCGAACCGCCCCTACATTCCGCGTCGTCAGGAGGGGCAGAGGGGATCATAGCCCATCATCGAAAATCATGGCAATCATAGTTCAAAACACCCCGCGCTCCAACGCAAAGGGGGAGGAGCGGGAATCACACCCCATCATCGAAAATCATCGCAATCATAGTTCAAACACCCCCATGTGATAACCTCTCAACCAAATGGTCAGCGTAACTTTCGACACCCACAGAGTAGTCAAAGACCTCCAAGACGCAGGTTTCGACGAAGCACAAGCCGAAGCAGTTGTCAAAGCTCTCGGCGAAACCATCGATCGCGACGTCGTAAAACCCGAAGACCTCAAAGGCTTCGCCACAAAATCTGACATCGCGGAACTGCGCGCCGCCACAAAAGCCGACATCGCGGGACTGCGCGGCGAAATGCAAACCGAGCTCAAAGCCCTAGAGTTGCGCCTAACCGTCAGACTTACAGGCATAATCATCGCCGTAGTAGGACTAGCCGTCGCAATCCTCAAAATCTTCCCCTAATCTCCCCTCCCCCTTTTGCGCCAGCAAAAGGGGGACGCGGCAAGCGAAGCGAGACGCAGGGGGTTCATACACCCTTTTGAACTATGATTGCCATGATTTTCGATGATGAACTGTGATGACGGGGTTTGGTTGATAGTGGCGGTTCGCGAACCGCCCCTACATTCCGCGTCGTCAGGAGGGGCAGAGGGGATCATAGCCCATCATCGAAAATCATCGCAATCATAGTTCAAAACACCCACAATCACACTTCAAAAACACCCCGCGCTCCAACGCAAAGGGGGGGGGGGAGCGGAGGGATCATAGCCCATCATCGAAAATCATGGCAATCATAGTTCAAAACACCCACAATCACACTTCAAAAAACACCCCGCGCTCCAACGCAAAGGGGAGGGGCAGAGGGGATCATAGCCCATCATCGAAAATCATGGCAATCATAGTTCAAAAAACACACCCCATCATCAAAAATCCCCGCAATCACCACAATCACACCACAAAAAACGCCCCCGCGTCTCCACGGGGGCGTTTCTGCATCCTTCCTCCCCTTTTGCGACAGCAAAATGGGAACGCGTAGGGGCAACCCTCGTGGTTGCCCCTACACAGGGGTCATCCCTTACGGCGCTATGCCGCCTTCGTAGTAGACCCACACGCCGTCGCCGATCATCATCGTGTTGTCCGGACGCAGCACCTCGAAGTTGCTGAACGTCGCATCCCACGTGTACGCTCGGACGTACTTCGATCCCAGATACTCGCCAGCCGAGATCGGCGTGTCATCGCTGCCAAGCAACGACGTGCCGAAGTGATTCTCCGTCTGGTCCCCGTCCTGGTCGATCACGCCGACGAAGTTCCAGCCAGCCTTAGTGTCGATCGAGAGCGGAGTGCGCGGGCCGCCGACGCCACGATCATTCGTCGTCAACGCCACCGGCTGCCTGATAAAGCCGTCCGACTTCACCCAGTAGCCATACTTCGCACGAATCTCGTTCAAAGGCTCACCGATTTTGTCGTTCGAATCCCACACGCCGTCGCGCCGCACCGCGATGCGCCAGCCTTGGGTATCCCAACCGATTACCGTCGTTACCGCCGGATCCGTGAACACCGAACCTATCGTCGTGTCTATCGGATCAGCCGGAACCGAAACCGCGTTCCAACCCGCAAGCAGGTTGATCAAGAAGTCGCCACGTGCAACTACCTCGAACTCGTAGCTGAAGGAAACTTCGTTGCCCGCAGCATCCGTCGCCTCAACCTCTACCTCGTGGTCGCCCTGCGAAATGCTCGCAGGCCAGTACACGAAACGGTTAGTCTCAGGCTCCTCGAACTCGCTCGCAATCTCTACGTTGTCAAGCTCCACAGAATCCAGCGTCACTGTCGTGTTCTCGTTGAACTCGATCAGCACGAACGGACGAGTCTCTTTTGACTTGCCGCCGTCCGCAGGCTGAACTTCGCCGCCACCGCCGCCAGGCTCAACCGGAGACTTCAAAGCAGTGTCCAACTTGAACTCCGCTGATGCCGAACCCCAGTTCTCCAAGGCGTCGTTAGCTCCGTAGCGCGAACGGTCACGGGCGAACGCTACCGCCGTCAACGAACCATCATTCAGCTTCTGAGTTGCGCCAGTCGAGTTCTGCCACGTGTATTCCCAGTTCTCACCCGGGCGGGACAGCGACGACACCTCTGTCAGACCGAAGTTGTCTCCGAAGTTGTCTTTGTTGCTGTCGTAACCGCAAGTGTAGTCATACGTCTGGTTAGCGGCTGCAGTGTTGCTAGAACGAGGCTTCGTCGTCACTCTGTTCTTGTCCGTCGGCTTGCCCGTGAACGATCCGTTGCGGTTCGCTACAAAGTCGTCGATGTCGTGCTTGCTGCCAACCGCGTTCTCGTGCACCTTGCCATCAGCGTCTTTGGTTCCGCCTTCATTCCAGCGCAGGCTGCTGCACGCCACGATGATCCGAGGCGCACCTTGCAAGGCCTCGTCCGATGAAACGTGAACCGTGATCTTGTCTTTCGTCAGACTCTCCGGTCCCTCATCACCAGTGCCTTTGCCAGAACCGCCGCTCAACGTTACCGTCAACTTCGGCGATATGCCGTCATTAGCCTCGAACGCCTTCACCTCTTTGCCAAACGTCTCGTTCCCCGCCATGTCCTCGACCTTCTGACCATCAGCAATGTCGATCATCGGCGTCGCATCCGAAGCCAACTCAGAAGCCAGCTTCAAGAACACAAACTCCTTGTTAACGTCAACATCGACAACACTCGCCATCGACTCGTCGTCAAGCTCCACCGAGAACGTGCTGGTCGAGACCGAGTTAGAAGCCACCGGGCCATCGAACACCACCATCACGCCGTAGCGGTCAGCAATGTTCTTGTCGTCAGAGCGTCCGTAGAAACCGGTTGCCGTCTGATCGGCATCAATCACCGGATCCTTCTCGTCCAACGTGATCACGTGCGCAGAGTAGTAGCCCAGAATGTTGCCAGGCTTACGCTTGGTCGTGTCTTTCTCACCTAGATCATTGATGAAGCGCGGACTCGCAGGATCAGAGTCCGAGAAACCGACGTTGCCAGCCATGTCCAGAACGAACGC
This sequence comes from Dehalococcoidia bacterium, assembly GCA_963555965.3. GTDB lineage: Bacteria > Chloroflexota > Dehalococcoidia > Lucifugimonadales > Lucifugimonadaceae > Bin127. Next base: position 2,322,114 of record OY821634.1, on the reverse strand, counting down.
CTGGAAGTCGATACCAAACTCTTTGTCCCGAGTGTCAACATCGCCCTTGTTGCCGTCCTGAAGGTCTAGCCGGACATTGTCGTCAAACGTGCCGCGGTTCGCACCATCGTCATACTCCTCAGATTCGATGAAGCAACTCTTTTTGTTGTCGCAGGAGTCGTCACCTAGCTTGTAGAGGACTTCCGCGCCGATTATGCCGAACGTGTCGTTACTATCGGAGAAGCCGATGTACTCACCGACGTGAGTCACCTTGCCCGCAGCGGATGGTGCCATGACGTTCTTTGCGTCCGGCTCGGACAGCACGAAGTCAACGTTCTTTTCACCGTCAACATCATTGTCAACTACCAATCGGAACGACTCATCCACCAAACCAGAGTCCGGGTCTTCGATGACACCGGAGAAGTCGGGAGACTGGTCGCCGCTCGAAGCACCATTCGCTGGCGAGTCGACCGTGATCGTCGGTGGACGGTGGTCAATCTCGATACGCAACGTCTGCTTCTTGCCATCCGAGTCGGTGTACTCAACCGTCACCGGACCGCTCTCGACGCCCAGCACCGCCGCTTTATCTTTGGTTTCACCAGTCGCATCGCCAGTTTCCAAACCCCAGTCGTTTCTCGGCTTCGTCTCGTCTGCGGTGGTAGCAGGATTGTCGTCAACCGATCCATCGCCGTTGGCATCCGTCAAACGCACGAAGCCATGGTAGCGACCGGTGAAGATGCCATCTTCCTTCAACCACAGGTTCTGCGAGGTGTCGTCACCGTCCGACCGTACCTGCACTAGCAACGCATCGTTGTCAGCCTTCTCGTCAGCCGTGTAGTCGACTTTAGGGTCGGTATCGCCGTCTCTATTTACCGCAGCAGTGTTTTCTTTGTCAGTGGTGCCAGGGTCGTCGCATCTCCATTTGTCGTCTTCAGTCGCAGCGACCTTGCCGTAATAGAGGGTGTGCGCAGAGTTCGAGCAGTACCAGTAGACCTCGCCACCGATCAAGTTTTCCTCTTCGCTCGTTCGATAGTAGATCGCGAGGATGACGATGTCTTTACCGGTTGGCACACTTACGTTTACACCGAGCCAAGGCGCGGTGTCACCAGTTGCTTTACCGTTTGACTGGTCCTCATCAACGGTCAGGAAATCTTTCAAGTTCTTAATGTCGTCCGAACCGTCTCCTGCATCGCCACAGGCCGTATCATTGTCTGCGTCGACGCAACCGTAGAACCTGACCTCAGCACCACCATCGACATCGAAATCTCCAGGATCAAATTGCCAGGCTATAGCAGTCGCCCCACTGTTGTCTTGACCAATTCTCGTGAAGTTCAACGTAAAGTTGCCGCTGTCTGCGATCACTGAAGCACTAGTTCCCGATCTGTAAACCTCGATTCCGTCCTCACCGTCGTTCAGACCGGTGTGTTCGTCCGATGTGAACCTGATGACATCGTCATCAGTGGTGTCGTTCGGATCAGACGTGTCAGGGTCGTGGGTCTGGAAATCGAGCTTGGCCTTTTCGAGGTCATCCCTGATCACCTTTCCCAGTCCAGCGGTGTCGTCATCGGATATAACGGCATTGTTCGACTGTCCACGAATCAACACGCCGGTTCGCTTATCGCGTCCGGAGTCTGAAATGCTGATCTCGAGCAGGTCGGAGTCTGTAAGGATGGCTCTCGGCTCGTCCGACGCCGTCTTCGGGTCGTGCGCATACGTCGCATACAGAGTCGTGACCTCTGTCTTCTTAGCCCGCACTTCCCAGTCATTGGCGGTGCCGGCTACGTCATTCATAAGAATGTCGCAATCGCCCTTGAAGACCGTCGCATCAGTCGTCAGGCATGTCCCCACGTTTAGGGCATCGATGCTGCCGGCGGTAGCGGCATCTACCGTTGGCGTGTGTTGCTCTGCCGACTGCATCACGAACAGCGCGCCGATTAGTGTTAAGAGTGCCAGCGCACCCAGCATCTTCGATTTCATGCTTATTCTCTCTCTCATGCGGTTATCGCTCACTATCCTGTGGATCCCCGTATTGTCGATAGAACCTTGCCTCACGGACAACACGCCTCGCGCTACCTGAAACATGGCTGCAAAACCACGCTCACATACACAAAAGCGCGCCACTCGGCATTCATGTCCCCGAATATACGAACCTCAAACAAACCGAAACAACACACCACAACGCGTTTACTCAAAGATTTTTGAACCATGACCGCCATCATGCGGAAATGATTGCCATGATCCACCCATCCACCACGTAGGGGCAAACCCTCGTGGTTGCCCATCCCCTTCGCGCTGTATTAACCCCCTTTTATTCCCCCTTGAGCATCAAGGGGGAGGGAGCGCGCACCCCTCCCCCTTTTGCGAACGCAAAAGGGGGACGCGGCAAGCGAAGCGAGACGCAGGGGGTTCATACACCCTTTGAACTATGATTGCCATGATTTTCGACGATGAACTGTGATGGGTTTGGCTGCGCATCTGCCATTCCGAGCGCAGCGAGGAATCTCTACCCCTCATCGCCAAAGCGTAAGGCGAGAGGGAGGGGATCACAGCCCATCATCAAACATCACCGCAATCACAGTTCAAAAAAACCGCCATTCCGACGAAACCCGCCCCTTAGAATCAAACCGGCCGGAGGTCGCCTAGCAAGCGTAATTGGTGTTGCATCCATGGCGACTCACCATAAAGGGCCAAATACAGTCGGATGCTCCACCTCCCTCCGGCCTTGCCCTGAGTATACACAACCGCGCGCCATTCCCATCCCCTTCGCGTAGCGTAAGGGGACGCGAACAAGCGAAGCCATGTTCGCAGGGGATGCACGGGGAGGAGGGGAAGGCAGGGTTTCCCCCGCTAGCGGGGGAAATGTCCGAAGGACAAAGGGGGCACCGCACCCTCCCCCTTTTGCGAACGCAAAAGGGGGACGCGGCAAGCGAAGCGAGACGCAGGGGGTTCATACACAGGGGAATGACGGACGGAAAAACATCACCGCAATCATCCCAAAATCACAGCAATCACAGTTCAAAACATAAACTTAAACCCACAGTCGCAATCAACGAACGAGGACATCCCCATGAAAGCCACATTGACGATCGACGACGATGTCGCTGAAATCCTAGAAAAGCGAAGCCGAGCCGAAAACAAACCCTTCGAACAAGTAGCCAACGAAGCCCTCCGCCGCGGAACATCCTCCAGCAACGCCCCTGCCGACACCAACCAACCTCACAACGGCAAATGGATGGCAGGCAACGACCCCGCACGCCTCAAAGAAATCATGGCTGACATGGACGACGAGTACTACGCCAAGAAGTTCGCAGAATGATAGTTCCCGACGTAAACCTCTTGGTCTACGCGTACAACAGTACGTCGCCACACCACGAGGCAGCAAAGGCTTGGTGGGATGACTTGATCGCCGGGTCTGAAGAAGTGGCGTTGCCATGGGTCGTCGTTACCGGATTCATAAGGATGATGGCCAATCCAAGCGTCGTGTCACCACCTGTTCCGCCAGTTGTTTCCGTCGCGCATATACGGCACTGGTTTCAGCATCCCCACATCAACCCGATCAATCCCGGCAACGATCATTTGGACTGGCTGGACGGCAATTTCGAATTCGCGGGCATCGGACGCAACATGGTGGCAGACACTCACATTGCCTCGATCGCTATGGAACACGACGCCGAAGTCCACTCAAGAGATTCCGACTTCAGCCGCTTCCCCGGCCTAAAATGGCACGACCCACTCCAATAAACCAACCATCCCCCTAACCCCCTTACGCTCCGCGAAGGGGGGAAGATCGCATCCCCCTAACGAAGGGGGGATATGTGCGAAGGGAAGGGAGGCAACCGTCCCCTTCGCGTAGCGTAAGGGGGGACGCGGCAAGCGAAGCGAGACGCAGGGGGTTCATACACAGAGGAATGGCAAGCGGACGAAAAAACATCACAGCAATCACCCCCGTCCGAATGACGTAGGGGCAACCCTTGTGGTTGCCCTCCCCCGTACTCAATCGTCGCTGAGCGTCACACGACCGCTTCGACCTTCGTAAGTCATCGTAAACTCGCGCAAAAACGAACGACCGATCAGAGCTACGAATGAATTCATACTTGGTTGAATCTGCACACCCCCGAAATAGCCTTCGATGACTTTACCCAATGCTGGAACATGGATCTGCGCAAGGTAAACGTTAACTTCTGCTGATCCGTGCGCTACGGCGACTGTCTGACGATCAACTATCGGGAGCTTCAACTCAGCAGCCATAGAAGCATCAATAAAACACTCGCTTGCACCTGTATCAACAAGGGCCGGCACCCCAATCACTTGGGGCAGAGGTACGCCTTGCCGATCGTCAACGTAATCCGGGTCGCATCCGATGTTCACATTCAGCACCGGACCAATCGATGCCAGCAACTCAGGGCTAGACGGATGTCCGCAATCAACTGTCGGCATTGACCAAACTATACGCTAGCGATGGCGGCAGCGACATCGGACCGGCGCCCACTCTTCTGATCAGATACGGACCGCGCCCGAAACGTCGCATCGCATCTCGAGCCGCATCACCAAAAACATCGCAAGAAGCCTGTATCTCACCATCTCGAATCACCACCCACTTGCCTAGATGCTCAGTCTCCAGCACGTCTATCATGCGATCGTACGCCGCAATTTCATCAAGCAACGTCGTCATCTAATCCCCCAAACTCGGAACTAACGATACCCAGAATAGTACACCACCCCTCCCCCTTTTGCGAACGCAAAAACCTCTCCCTCCCCCTCTCTGAGGGGGAATTGAAGGGGGTGCCAGCGAAGCGAGACGCAGGGGGTTCATACACAGGACAAAGGCGGGCAAGAGGGGATCACACCCCATCACCCAAAATCACCGCAATCATAGTTCAAAACACACACCCCCTAAGGCGCTATACCCGTCCCATCGCTGTAGTAAACCCACACGCCATCCCCGATCGTCATGCTGTCTTCGGGGCGCAAAATGTCGAAACGGTTGAAGGTGGCATCCCACGTGTAGGCCCGGACGAAGTTTCTCCCTAGGTAATCTTCAGCGCTCACTGGTTTGTCTTGACTGTCTCGCAGTGTTACCCCGAAGTGATCCTCAGTCTGGTCACCGTCGGTGTCGATCACTCCCACGAAGTTCCAACCCGTCTCAGTCGGTATGTCTGTCAGAAGCGGAACCGCACCGTCCGCACGATAGACCGGACCACGCAACGCAATTCTTTGCGACACAAACGAGGACGACTTCACCCAGTAACCGTAACGCGCACGCACCGACGGCAACGTACCGAACGTATCGTTCGATTCCCATACCCCATTGCGGCGAATCGCAACTCGCCAACCCTCCGTGTCCCAACCAATCACCGCCTGAATCGCCGAATCCGAAAACACCGCGTCGATCCCCGCATCTAGCGGATCCGACGGCAGAGAGATCGCGTTCCAGCCCGTAACCAGGTTCAATACGAAATCCCCGCGCTGAATCGACTCGAACTCGAAGTCAAACTCCACCGAGTTGCCCGCAGCATCCGTAGCCTCAACCTCGACCTCATGCTCACCCTTCGCCATGCTCAACGGCCAATACACGAAACGATTCAAGTCCGGACTCTGGAAATCGTCCGCTATCTCAACACCATCCAACGTTACCGAATCCAGAGTCACACTCGTCGATTCCGAAAATTCAATAATTATGAACGGGCGAGACTCGCTAACCTCAGAGCCATCCCTCGGATGAACACTACCGCCTCTTGACCTCAACGGAGACTCAAATGTCGTATCGAGCCTGAAATTCGACGACGACGATCCCCAACTCTGTACATATTGACCATCCCGAAAATGCCGCGAGCGATCACGCCCGAATGCCACCGCTCTCAGCGCCCCATCGCCCAAACGTCCCCCCGCATTCCCTGAATTCGACCAATCATACTCCCAAACCTCCCCCGGACGTGCATTCCCCGAAACCTCCGCAAACCGGAACAACGGCGCATCATCGCCAGAACCGCACGTGTACCGAGTGCCAGAAGCCTCTCGAGGCTTGCCATTGAACGCACCGCTTCGATTAGCGAGGAAGTCATCAATGTCATACTCGATCTTCCGCCCACGCACCGTCTCCTCCCAATGCAGATCCTCACACACCACCACTATCCTCGGCGCGCCCTGCAATGCCTCATCAGATTCAACACGTACATTAATAAGGCCATTCGTCAAACCGCCCGGGCCCTCAGCTCCCTCGCCAGAGCCGGAACCCCCGCTCAACGTAACCGTCAAGTTCGGCGATATCCCGTCGTTCGCCTCGAAACGACGCAACTCACGACCCGAGGTGATGTTCCCCGCTCTATCCCTAACACTCTCACCGGCCGCAATCCCGATATAAGGAGTCGCATCCGATGCCAGATCGTGACGCAACTTCAAAAACACATACTCCTCATACACCGTCACATCCACAACCTCCGCCTCCGAGCCGTCGTCTAACTCAACGTAGAAAGTATCAAGCGTTACCGATGAAGACAAAATCGGACCGTCGAACACCAGCATCACACCTCTGCGGTTCGTAATCGGACGTTCATCACCATCCAAACCGTAGTAACCAGTCGCAGACCGCGTTGTGCTTATCTCCGGATCCTTCTCGTCCAGACCGAAGATGTGAGCCGAGTAGTAACCCAAAACGTTCGGCACGATCCGATCTCTCGGATTCTCCACCCCCAGATCATTGATGAAGTAAGGATTATCAGGATCCGAGTCCGAGAACCCTACGTTCCCAGCAACATCCACCACAAACGCTTGGAAATCCACCCCATACTCAACGTCATCTCCATCCAATCGCAACCTCACCGAATCGTCGAACCGCCCCGACGAAGCACCGTCTCTATATCTGTCCGCAGTGATATGGCAAACTCTTTGATCGCGACAAGAATCGTCGCCTAAATCGAAGAGACGCCCAGGGTCAACAATCCCGAAAGGATCGTCCCCCGAAGTGCTGTACCCCACATAGTCCGCACGGCGGTAAACGCTTCCATTACTCCCCGTACCCCTAACGCCCGCCTTCGGCGCTATTCCGTCCAACGCAAAATCCGAATTGCGAGACGAATCCGAATCGTTATCAACTACCAGACGGAACGAATCTTCGGCAAGACCCGAATCATAGTCCTCAAACGTGCCGATGAAATCGGGCGAGTGGTCATCGCTGGCAGATAGATGACGCGGAGCTTCGATCGTTATCCGCGGCGGCTCGTAATCAATCGCGATACGCAGGCTCTGACGACGACCACCAGAATCTCGATACTCGATCATCACCGGCCCACTCGCAACACCGATCACAGCCGCATCGGATTCTCGGCTGCCGGAAGCGTCGCGGACACACGAGCCCCAGTCCGTGCTGCTGGAGCCGCAGCCCCGATACTGACCATCGCCATTCGCATCCGTCAACCTTATGTAACCCTCGTAACGCCCGGTGAAAAGCCCCGTCTCAGATAAATAAAGATCCACCGAGTCCTGATCGCCATCCGAACTCACTTGCAACATCAACTCATCATTCCCATTAACCTCGTCGTCGGTATAAACAACATCACCGGTGCCGTCGCGCTCACTCGCAGTGTTGCTACCGCACCGCCAAACATCATTTCGTTCCCGGTCTGGTTCGTCCGAGCTGTTGTCGCAGTAGTAGTAGGAGGTACCACCCTTCATCGCCTCAATACCACTCGTCTCGTAGTACATCGCATAGATCAAAATGTCCTTCTCCGCCGGCACACTCGCGTTCACCACCAGCCAAGGCGCGATCGAAGGACTGCTGCTACCAGAACTTCTATCCTCATCAACCTCCAACGATGACGTGATATCCGTCAATTTATCGTCGGCCACGCTATCCTGAGAGCAGCTCCCAACATTGGTGACACACCCAAAGAATCGGATATTGCCATCAACATCCATCGGACGATACGAACTGCCACCATCCATATTCAACGTGTGACTCCCTGAGACATCGATCCTCGCGATACTCCCAGAGTCCCTGACTTTCAACTCCGGCCCCGATTCGAAATCTACCGTGTCATCGCTCCCAACCAAGTCGCGATTGACCAGCAATCGCTTTATCTCTGCCAAATCACCAGTGATCGGGTCATGTCCCTCGCCTCGAACAAGCACCGACGAACGCTTGTCGCGACCCGGATCAGAGATACTGACCTTCAACAAATCAGAGTCTTGGAGTATCGCCCTCGGCTCATCCCAACCAGCCTTAGGATCATGGGCGTAAGTCGCATACAGCGTCGAAACCTCGTCAACCTCGTCACGAATCTCCCAGTCATCCGAACTGTCGTGAAGATCGCAAGGCTCATCCTCGAACACGTTTTCATTAGTCGTCAAACACGTTCCGACATTCAAAGCATCGATAACGCCAGTTGCCGCATCCGCAATCTCGGTATCGTTTCCCGCAAACTGCAACCCCAAGCCAAACAACTGCACCACGATGAACAGCACGATCCCCAACAAGCCACACTTCCTGACCCTATCTTTGTACTTGGGAACTCTCATCAGCGCTTATTCCGGGTTGGCGGCATCAGTCGCCAGTCAGTTGGCCCCAACAGACGAACCTAAACCATCGCGTCGAAACCGAACCGCGTTCATAAAGATAAACGCTAACAACACGTATTTTGTTCCGTCGAGCGAACAGATACCGTCTCTATTCTCTCGGATCAAGCGATTAGGAACGATTACGCCCCTACTTCTCTGTGATGCTACGCAAGAACGAATCGTTGTCTTTGGAGCGTGACAACCGCTCGATGATTCTCTCGGTCGCCTCCGTCGGGTTACCGCTCGAAGACTGCTGCTGAAGCAATGCGAGCATCCGACGCAGCAACCAAACCTGCCGCAACGTATCCGGACTCTGCAATAGCTCCTCGTGTCGAGTTCCGCTGCGATCCATCGCTACCGCCGGGAAGATCCGACGCTCAGCCATCGTACGGTCCAAGTGCAACTCCATGTTGCCTGTGCCCTTGAACTCCTCATAGATCAAATCGTCCAACCGGCTTCCAGTATCGATTAGCGCCGTCGCCACGATAGTCAGACTTCCCCCCTCTTCGCAGTTTCGCGCCGCACCGAAGAACTGCTTGGGCGGATACAACGCCAACGGATCCATTCCACCTGACAATGTCTTACCACTGCTCGGCAACTTCACGTTGAACGCACGCGCCAAACGCGTAAGGCTGTCTAACACCAGCAACACATCTTCCCCAGACTCCACCAATCGCTTCGCACGATCCAACGCACGGTCCGATGTCTCGCACTGATGCTCAACCTGCTCATCGAACGTTGAGGAGTAAACCTCGCCTTTGATCGAGCGACGCATATCTGTAACCTCTTCCGGACGCTCACCGATCAGAGCTACAACGATGTGAATCGCCGGGTAGTTTTCCGCAACCGCATGAGCAATATCCTTCAGAATCACCGTCTTGCCCGCTTTGGGAGGCGCGACGATCAACGCACGCTGACCCTTCCCGATCGGTGCGATGATATCGATGATCCGAGTGTTCATCGACTTCGGCGCCGTCTCCAGAGTCAACTGACTATCCGGATACACCGACGTCAGCTGCTCAAAGCGCGGCCTACGTTGCGAGAACGCAACGTCTCGACCATTAACCAATTCCGGCCAAAGCAACGGATTGTTGCCGCGATTACGAACGCGCTCACCTTGCGAACGCACCGGTCCCGCAACGAAGTCACCTTGACGCAATCCGCTCTTTCTTATCAAGCCGTTTGGGACGTAGATGTCATCGTCACCACCACTGCCGCCAGGCGGACGTAAAAACCCGTAGCCCTTATCGTGAACATCAAGAATCCCCGCACCAATCGCAATATCGGTTGTATCCGACCTGTGAAGGAGAACCTGCAACGCCAACTCAGTCCGACGTGCAGGGATGTCCGTGAGGCCGATGCCCCTCGCCTCAGTCATCAACTCCGCATTGGTCTTGGCGCCCAGATTGCCGAGAGCATCTGGACTCAATCGTTCGGGTTGTTGGTGTGTTGGTCTTGGACCTACCGCGACCTGGCGTCGCTGCCCATTCTGTCCAATCGCAATCGACGCATCAATAGGCGTACGTGTCATGAAGCACCTTCGCGTTAAGGCTTGGGGAATTACCGAGGTGAGGTATCGCTGCTCTGCGATCTATCTCCGAGTGAAACGGTAGCGTGCCCGCCGAACGTCCACATCTGCAAATCTAATCTCAACGCCACCGTGCACGGCTACTCGCGTATCTGCGCTCAAAGTTTATAAAAACATCCGACATCAAGTCAAATTTCTCCACGCGCACTAATCAATCTTCCAATCTTCATTCGGATTTCCACCTCCAAATGACGCAATCAACTCTAAGCCGATCCCGATTTCATAAACAACGGCTGCTGCGTACCCTCCGGACGGTACTGCCGAGAGTACCTGACAAACAAGTCGAAAAGCGGATGCGCCTGCTCCGGACGCGATCGAAACTCAGGGTGGAACTGACTTCCCAGCATAAAAGGATGATCCGCTATCTCGGCAATCTCGACCAGCGAAAGCTCCGGGTTCAAGCCGCTGCTCACCAAACCCATCGCCTCCAGCCGATTCCGATACGCATTGTTGTACTCGTAACGGTGGCGGTGCCGTTCTTTGATCTGCCTATCGCCATTGTCCAACTCTTCCCCCACACCAGCCATCGCGTAAGCCTCGTGCGCACGCGTACCGCGCGTCAATACACAGGTATACGCTCCCAGACGCATTGTTCCACCGATCTCCTTCACGCCCTTCTGCTCCTCCATCAACGCAATCACCGGTTCCGACGCTAATGGATCGAACTCGGTCGAATCCGCATCCTCGATCCCCGCTACATGCCGAGCGAACTCGATAATCATCATCTGCAATCCCAGACACAAACCAAGATACGGTATCCCACGCTCCCGAGCATACTGAGCAGCGCGAATCATCCCTTCGGTCCCCCGCTTGTCGAAACCGCCAGGAACCACGATCCCTTGAGCCTTAGAAAGATACTTATCAGCACTATCTTGCTCGATCATCTCAGACGGCATCCAACCGATATCAATGCGAACACCTTGATTCAACTCAGCATGACGCAATGCCTCAACTACAGACAGATACGAATCATGCAGGCTTGTGTACTTCCCAACTATCGATATCGAAACTCGCTCCATCTCCTCGTCAACATGATCCGTACCGTTGTTGACAACGTTGGTGTCGTCTATCAACGCTCGCCACACTTTTGGAACCCTAGGCTCCCGCCTCCCAAATCCCAAACGATCCATAATCACCTCCGCCAAACCCTGCTTTTCCAACCAATCCGGAACTGCGTAAACGTTTCCCAGAGTCGGAAGATAGATGATCGCATCGCGTGGAACACCGCAATGCAAACTGATCTTATCTTTCAGACTCGAAGTCTCTTCATCCGAATCTGTCGGATCATTCAACCTGCACAGTACCGCATCCGGTTGTATACCGAGAGCACGCAACGCTCGAACACTGTGCTGCGTTGGTTTAGTCTTCAACTCGTTCGTCGGTTTCAGCAAAGGCACGAACGTAAGGTGAATCGAAAATGAGTTCTGCCGACCTTCCATATCCCGCATCCACCGAACCGCCTCCATAAACGCTTCCGCCTCCATGTCTCCAACAGTCCCGCCCACCTCGACGATGACCACATCTGCGTCCTCACTCTCCCCGAGTTTCTTGATGCGTCTGGCAACCGCGCTGACCAAATGCGGCACCACTTGAACCGTCTGCCCCAAAAACTCAGCCCCTAGTCGCTCCTCGTCCAACAGTTCGTTGTAAATCTGACCTGCAGTTACATTCGACAGGATCGTGAAGTCCTGATTCAAGAAACGCTCGTAATGACCAAGATCCAGATCCGTTTCGCTACCATCTACCGTCACGAACACCTCCCCATGCTCAAGCGGCGACATCGTACCCGGATCAACATTCAGATAAGGGTCGAGCTTGAGAATCGTGACCTTGAGCCCTCGATTCTTCAACATTCGACCAATAGATGCGCAAGCGATGCCCTTACCTAGAGAGCTTGTCACGCCGCCCGTGACGAAGATGTATCGACGGCGCTTACTCAACGTGATTAGCGCGTATATCTGATGAGTTCGGCACATCAAAAGTTTATGCCACCTCTCTCACTTTTCGGCAACGCTTTTCCTGAAAACTCTCACGATTCATCCAGATATAGAATCTCAGATGCAACCCTATCCTCCTACACAAGCCACATGAAATCAGAAATCCTCTCCGTCGATGATGTCAAACACATCGCACGTCTCGCAGCACTCCGCATAAACGATGACGAAGTGCAAACCATGCGCCGACAGTTGTCCGACATCCTCGCTCATTTCCAAACCTTGGCTGAACTCGACACCGAAGGTGTCCCGCCAACTGGACATACCAACGACGCACACTCAGTCATGCGTGAAGACGAAGAGATGACAGCGTTAGATCGCGATAGGACACTCGCAAATGCACCATTCGTTGACGGCGAATTTGTACGCGTTAGGCCGGTCATCGAATGAGTACCATATCCGAAACTCAAACCTCAGCGCGCCACCTGCGCACAATATATGAAAATGGCGAAATAACCGCCCAGGAAGTGGCTGTCGCCCATCTCCAACGCATCAAGCAAGTTGAGAATTTGACCAACGCCTTCCTCACCGTGTTGAGCGAAGAAGAGGTCATTGCACAGGCTAAAGCCGCAGACAAACGACTAGAAAACGAAACCGCCTCTGCCCTGACCGGCATCCCATTCCTCATAAAAGACAATATCTCCACCGAAGGCATCCAAACAACAGCCGCATCGCGCATTCTCGACGGCTATGTTCCGCCATTCGACGCTACCGTTGTTAGACGCCTAAAAGAAGCCGGCGCCATCATTATCGGCAAGGGCAATCTCGACGAGTTCGCAATGGGATCGTCGAACGAAAACTCCGCGTTCAAACCCGTCGTCAATCCTTGGGGCAAAAACCGAGTGCCCGGCGGTTCCAGTGGTGGCGCAGCAGCAGCCGTCGCCGCCGGGGAAGCCACAATCGCACTCGGATCAGATACCGGCGGAAGCATCCGTCAACCAGCATCACTGTGTGGAGTCGTCGGATTCAAACCTACATACGGCACCGTCAGTCGTTTCGGACTCATCGCATTTGGATCATCCCTGGATCAGATCGGACCTATCGCACGAACCGTTGCCGACTGCGCCGACACCGTAAACACCATCTCAGGCCTAGACCCACTAGATTCCACTTCGCTCGACATCTCACTCGACTTCGCCGAATACTTGAACCGCGACATCGACGGTATGCGCATCGGTGTGCCACGCGAATACATCGTTGATGGCATCGAACCCGGCGTTCGCACTACCTTTGAAAAATCTTTGACCGACTTAGAACGACTAGGCGCGATCGTCGAAGAAACCAGCCTTCCTCTGACTGACCACGCTCTTGCCGTCTACTACATCATCGCCCCCTCCGAAGCATCTGCAAACCTTTCCCGATTCGATGGCGTCAAATACGGCATGTCCGTTGATGGTGAGCCCAATGCACGCGAATCTATCGAAGCCACGAGAGGAAGCGGATTCGGACCAGAAGTGAAACGGCGCATACTCATCGGAACGTATGCACTTTCAGCCGGATACTACGACGCCTACTACAAGAAAGCGCAGCAAGTGAGAACTCTTATCCGGCGAGAGTTCCACGACGCGTTCCAAAAGTTCGATGTGATTGCTACCCCAACATCTCCCACAGTGGCCTTCGAACTCGGCGAGAAAACACAAGACCCATTCCAGATGTATCTCAGCGACGTTTGCACCATCCCAGTCAACATCGCAGGACTTCCCGGAATTTCGGTCCCGTGCGGACTATCCGAGGGATTGCCTGTCGGATTACAGATCATCGCTCCACAATTGGGAGACCGCACCGCCTTACAGGTCGCACACGCTTACGAGCAATCGGCAAATTGGAACCTCACACCTCCAGAACCATGTACCGACTAAGCAACTTCAAACCACCACTCGTCAAAATCATCGCCACGATATCCGCGATCGCTACCATCGCAGTATTTGCATGCACAACGGATACCCCGGAAGACACGCCTACCGCCGAACACCGACCAGAGGTCAGCACACAAGATTTGCAGTGCCCTGACCTTGTCGAACAACCGAAGGCTGGGGAAACACCATTAGGTCCACCACCAGGAATGCCCTATATATTCACCGGTACCGCATACGTTAATGGCGAACCAGCATCACCAGGCGAACTGCTATACGTCAAACTTACGACTTCAAGATCGCACCCCGTCGAAATCCTCGAGAACGGAAGGTACATAAATATCATTCACGGACCCGTCAGCGAACTGGACCGCGACGTGCCATTCGTTTTTTGCTTAGGCGACCCAGAAGGACGAGCCGTTAAATCCGAAGAAATCGTCGAATACGAAGACAAGGGAACATTCTACGAAGTCGACATGGAACTGAACTTCCCTATGTCTCCGACCAACCTGCCCTAATGCTCCTAGAACTCGACGGCATCAGCCCGCAAGTCGATCCCACAGCGTTTGTAAGCGCCAACGCCACTCTCATTGGCGATGTGCGAGTTGGCCCACAATCCAGCGTCTGGCCCGGCGCCGTTATCCGAGCCGACAGCGGAACCATCTCCATCGGTAAAGGATCCAACATCCAAGACAACTCCGTCATCCACGCCGACGATGATGCTTCAATCGGCGACGGCGTAACCATCGGACATGGAGTCGTATGCCACGCCAAAACCATCGGCGATGGATGCCTCCTCGGTAACGGATCAGTTCTAAACGATGGTGTCGTGTTGGGAAACGGCTCTTTAGTTGCAGCAGGCTCAGTTATACCGGAAAACGCAGAGTTCGACGAATATCAACTGATTCGAGGCGTACCCGGAAAAGCCATCGGCAGACTGCGCACTAGACACCAAGAACTCCAAAAACGCGCCGCACTCAGCTACGTCAACCGTATCGAACGATACAAACTCGCATCGTCTCCAGACAACCCGCTTTAGTCCACCGTCATTCCGGCGAAAGCCGGCGCTTCAGCGGGAGAAACGCCCACCTACGCAGCAACCTAGCAATTACATACGTTCCGGCGCGGTCATACCCATGATGTTCAACGTTCCAGCCAACACGACCCTAGCTGCGTCCACAAGAAGCAGCCGCGCTTTCGTAATCTCACCATCAGCCGGATCATTTGATATAACCCTGCACGCTTCGTAGAACCGCTGCAACTCGCGCGCTACCTCATACGCGAAATGCGGCATGTGGTGCGGCTCCAACATCTCAGCAGATCGCGCGATCACATCAGGCAGCTCGTTCAACCGTCGCATCAACCGCAACTCTTCGTCGGCGGTCAATAAAGAAACGTCCCCATCCTCGTATTCGATACCCCGCTCCGATGCCGCGCGCAACACCGCGCAGAGACGCGCATGGGCATACTGCACATAGAACACTGGATTTTCCGACGTCTCAGCCTTCGCCAGCTCCAGATCAAACTCCATATGCGTACCCGGAGTCCGCTCCAAGAAGATATAGTGGCACGCGTCCGGACCAACCGCGTCCAAAAGCTCGTCCGCGGCGATGAAGTTGTCGTCGCGCTTGCTGAACCGCACCGTCTCTTGCCCCGCTTTGAAGTTCACGATCTGGTTGATGATGATCGTCAACTGCTCCGGGTCGACTCCGAGCGAATCCACAACCGCCTTCATCCGTGCCACGTGTCCATGGTGGTCGGCGCCCCAAACATTTATCACCCGGTCGAAACCACGCTTCACGAACTTGTTGTAGTGATAAGCGATATCCGTTCCGAAATACGACGGACCGCGCTCCTTGCTACGGATAATCACGCTGTCGCTCTCAAGACCCATCTTGGTTCCCAGAAACCACAACGCACCCTCCCGCTCCGAGACGTAGCCGCGTTCCTGCAATAGTTCAAGAGATTCTTCGAAATCGTCTCCATCAATCAACGAATGCTCGCTGAACCATTCGTCATACTCGATCCCCATTCGACTCAACGTGCCCCGAATGTTTGCCAGCGTGCGCTCCAACGCTGGTTCAGCGATTACCGAGATCGCTTCATCAACATCCAAATCCACTACAGAATCGCCCAATTCAGAGTACAACTCGGCACCAAGCTCAATCACATACTCGCCGGGATAAGACTCCGCACCGAGTTCAGCGTCCTTGCCTGACGCCTGCAAGAAACGCACATACGCAGATTCCGCAAATATCCGCATCTGATTACCTGCGTCGTTCACGTAGTACTCGCGCTGCACATCGTAGCCCGCAGCATCCAAAATGTTCGCCAATCCGTTGCCAATCACCGCACCGCGCACATGCCCGATATGCAACGGACCCGTAGGGTTCACGCTCACAAACTCCACCTGAACGCTTTGCCCTGCTCCAACATCCAAATGCGCGAACTCGACTCCCGCTTCCCGAATCACATGAATCTGCGAACGCAGCCATTCATCGTCCAGCTTGAAGTTGATGAACCCAGATCCCGCAATACTCACATCCTGAACCATCGCAGATGGCGCGACGTTCTCTACGATCTCTCCAGCGATCGCACGAGGCGACATTCGCATGCTCGATGCCAACGCCATCGCTACGCTCGTGCTGTAGTCCCCATGCTCCGCATGTCGCGGACGTTCCACCGACGGCCTAACTTCTCCAACCTCCGGCAATGACTTCCTCGCAATCGCCGACTGGAGAGCCGAAACGACCATCTCTGCTATCTGTTTATGCGGGTGCATCTTACCCCAATCTCATTCACGCAATGCACACGACACGACTCGTCCATGCGCATGTATCCTGCTAACACACAACCCCTCGTATATATAAGGATAAGAAATCGCAGTCCTAGCACGCCTGCAAACCCGCACACAACCACCATGCCAAACACTGAAAAAAATCACCGAGCTGAACACATCTCCAACGCTGCACACCGCGTCGGCATTCCAATATCCGAGGACCACGCACAACTGGTTGCGAAATCGAGCGACGCGCTATATGACGCTATCGACACCGTGCGGACATTGGAATATCAGGACCACGAACCTTGCAACGTGTTCCATCCAGTGGTCTTCGCAGACGGTTCCGACAAAGGGGATGACCAATGAGCGATAGACGCGAAGACTTGGCATTCGCCTCGATCCACGAGCTAGCACCCAAAATCAAAGATGGCTCCGTCTCCCCAGTCGAATTGACACAAATCGCACTCGAGCGCGTCGCGAAACTCGACTCCAAGCTGAACTCCTTCCTCGACGTTTGGCAGGACGAAGCACTCGCGTTCGCCGCGAAAGCTGAACGGGAGATCGCAAGCGGCGACTACAAAGGACCGATGCATGGCATCCCCATAGGCCTCAAAGACCTTGTAGACGTCGAAGGCAAACCAACCACCGCCGGTTCCAAAGTCCTGCAAGCCAACATCGCCACATCCAACGCCACTGTTACCAAACGATTGAACCGCGCCGGCGCGATCACTATCGGCAAAACCAACCTCGTCGAATTCGCCTTAGGTTCTGCAGGTGTAAACCCATATACCGGCGACGCCCGCAACCCTTGGGACACCGACAAGATAACCGGCGGCTCCAGCAGTGGTTCTGGTGCCGCCGTCGCCGGTGGATTGGTTCACGGCGCACTCGGATCCGATACTGGCGGAAGCATACGAATGCCCGCATCCCTTTGCGGACTCGCCGGATTAAAACCCACCTACGGACGAGTGCCACGCACCGGCGTCATGGACCTCTCGTGGAGCAAAGACCACGTCGGCCCCATGACCCGACGAACCGCCGACTGCGCACACATGCTAAACGTCATCGCCGGACACGATCCGCGCGACATCGCATCCTCCACGCAAAACGTTCCCGACTTCGCAGCCGACCTCGACAAAGGTCTAGACGGATTACGAATAGGCATCCCTGAACACTACTTCTTCGACCCCGACATCGTCGATCCCGAAGTGCTGTCAAGCGTCAACACCGCGATTGAGTTACTCGCGAACAACGGCGCAGAAATCGTCCGCATACCGATGGAGTGGGTATCACAAGGTCGAGCCATAAACGTGATCATCTCCGTTGCCGAAGGACTAGCCGTGCACGAGAAGTTGATCGCAGAACACGCCGACGACTACACACCAGCCGTACGCACCCGAATGCTCACCGCGCTCAGCATTCCAGCAGTCGATTACATCCGCGCACAACGCGCCAGACAGGCGTTCAGCGTGCAAATGGCGGAAGCCACGGAGGGCGTTGACGTTCTCGCAACCCCTTCTATACCCGTCCTCGCACACACGATTGAGGAATGTACCGTTCCGCCCGGTGAAGCACTCGCCGAAAAGAGCCATGAAATCCCCCTCTTCACCTCAATCTTCGATGTCACCGGCGAGCCGTCACTCTCCGTACTCTGCGGCTTCGACCCCACCAACATGCCGATCGGACTAATGATCTCCGGACACGCATTCGACGAAGCAACCGTCCTCCGAGTTGGCCACGCCTACGAAGAACTAACCAGCTGGCACACCAAACGCCCACCACTGTAATCCGCCATACATTTATCGATTTCCCCCGCTCGCGGGGGAAATGTCCGAAGGACAAAGGGGCCATATCCCGCTCGCCAGAAATACCCAAGGCCCGCCCCGGACTTGATCCGGGGATGAGGAGAAACGGGCGGCCATCGGGCACGGGCGGGGCATCACAGCCCATCATCGAAAATCATCGCAATCACAGTTCAAAATCAACAAACAACCATCCTTCCCATCCTTCAACATCATTCGCATCCTAGTTCAAACCATGCACACCGAAACCGACTCCACACACGCTAAAAAGCGCTCACGATACGACCGATACGTCAGCCGCCCTTCCATGCGCAAAGAACGCGGATTCGCCTGCATCGGACTCGACCGCCCAACCGATCCTGTAAACGTCGGGCACGCGCTCCGCGCCGCATTCTGTTTCGACGCCAGACTAGTCATCATCGGCGGCAACCCGTCAGGAATCCGACTCCCCAAACTACACACCGACCCCATGCGCTCATTCCGCCACGTCCCAGTCATCAGATCCAAAAACCTCCTCGACGCCGTACCCGAAGGCACCACCATTGTCGGCATCGAACTCTCCGACGACGCCTCCACACTCATGGACTTCAATCACCCCGAACGTGCCTGTTACATCTTCGGACCCGAAAACGGCTCCATCTCCGACGACATCCTCGAACGCTGCACCCACAAGGTCATGATCCCTACTATGGCATCCCTCAACCTCGGTATGACCGTCAACATCGTCATGTACGACCGACTAGCCAAAGCATGGCCCAAGATGCAACCCAGACTCGAAAGAATCGATCAAGCAGCTCCACAAAAACCTCTCCCTTGATGCCCAAGGGGTGCGTCACAACACCCTCCCCCTTGATGCTCAAGGGGGAATTAAAGGGGGTTTAGGCTCGCCAAATGCCCTTCCCCTTTTTCCGAGAAAATAAACATCTATGCGACTTCACACAAAACTCGCCTTAGGCATCGCGTGACCTCTCGTAAATCCCACTTCCAAGGCATCACCCGAAGGCCCCTCCCCATTGATCCACAAGGGGGAATTAAAGGGGGTTTAGAATCCCCGACATTCACCGGGACACCAGATGAACTCTCCCAAATCCCTCTTCAAAGGCATCGCTCGAAGGCCCCTCCCCCTTGATGCTCAAGGGGGAATTAAAGGGGGTTTAGGCTCGCCAAATGCCCTTCCCCTTTTTCCGAGAAAATAAACATCTATGCGACTTCACACAAAACTCGCCTTAGGCATCGCGTGACCTCTCGTAAATCCCACTTCCAAGGCATCACCCGAAGGCCCCTCCCCCTTGATGCCCAAGGGGGAATTAAAGGGGGTTTAGAATCCCCCGACATTCACCGGGACACCAGATGAACTCCCCAAAGTCCCTCTTCAAGGGCACATACTACGGCTGGTACATGCTCGCCGGCGCATCCGTCATGAACGCCCTAGGCGGCACCATCGTATGGCAAGGATTCGCCGTTTTCTTCATACCAGTAGCCGAATCTCTCGGAATCCAATACTGGCAAACATCACTTGCTTTCGCTCTAGCCAGAGCCGAAAACGGAGTCCTCGGACCCATCACCGGATGGGCCCTCGACAAATTCGGATACATCCCACTCATCCTCGCCGGCACCCTAATCACCGGGTTCGGCTACATCCTTCTATCAAGACAAGACACATACATCTCGTTCCTGCTTGTCTACCTCTGCGTCGTATCGTTAGGCTCATCAACATCTTTCATGCAGGCAACAACCGCCGCACTCAATACATGGTTCATACGATACCGCGGACTCGTAATGTCCATCAACAGCGCCGCATTCCGACTCGGCGGCGCCATCGTCATTCCCGTCCTATCCCTCGGCGTAATAAACCTCGGATGGCAGACCACCGCAGTCATCGTCGGCGTCATTCTCCTCGTCGCAATCGCTCCTCTCTCATTCCTATTCAGACGCTCGCCAGAGAGCATGGGACTCAAACCAGACGGCGGAATCTCCTACACCCACATGCGACGCCGCATCAGAGAACGCACCGCAGACTCCAACAAAACGTCCCAATCTGTTACCGCCGACACCTCCCAATCCGACAGCTCCTCCGAACGCGACTTCACAACCAAACAAGCCCTCAAAACCCCATCTTTCTGGATCCTCGTCACCGCGACCACCCTTCGCATCTCCGTACACGGCACCATATTCCTACACTTCATCCCTATCCTCGTATCCCGCGGCGAAACACAGCAAATGGCAGCAAACCTCGTCGGCGCAATATCACTCGCCGCCGTTCCCGTCATCATTTTCACCGGATACATCAGCGACCGCGTCGGACGACCCCTCATGCTCACATTCCTATACAGCGCATCCGCACTAAGCCTGCTACTAATCACTCTCGTCGAAGGCACATGGCCCATATTCCTCGCCATGCTCCTATTCGTCGGATCAGAAGCCGGAAGTTCCCTGAACTGGGCAATCATCGGAGACCTCTTCGGGCGCGCCCGCTACGCAACCATCCGAGGCATGATGGCACCCATCTACAACGCCGCATTAATCGTCGCACCCGTAGCCGCCGGATACACCTTCGACCAACTCGGCACCTACCAACCCGTACTCATAGCCGGAACCATCCTAATGTTCACAGCCGCCGGCGTATTCCTAATCCTCCAACCCACCGTCCGAAGAGCAAGGACGCGAAGCTAACAGCGATTTTGGGATTTGCGCGCAACAGCCCTTGACGGCCGCGAATCCGGCCGTAGAATGGCCAGGCCTTCAAGACTGACCACTTTTAGGAGGCGACATGTACGCGCATATCGACTACAACGAAGCAAGCAGGATTCGGCATCATCTACGCGTTTATCTCCCTGGAAACCCAGATGTCGTCGAAGACCCAGATATGGGCAACACAGAATCTATCCCAGTTGTGATCTATTGGTCCGAAAAAACCCCGAAGCCTGACGCAACCGGTTATCTGCAGTTCGATTTTGACGAACCTGGAATCCCGTCTCTCCACGTGGTTGCAATTAGCGATGGTGGAGATTTCGATGGGCATACATACACGTATATTCTGGGGCACGAGCTCGGTGTGTACCTAAAAGGTGAGGATGGATCGGATCGCGAGAAATCTAAAAGAAGATTCTTGACCCTGTACATCGACAACGAAATTTCGTACGAACTCGATCACGACCCCACACCACGACGCAAGTCCGTAGTAAATGCTCGCACCTACCCTTACTGAACTCTGCGTTACCGATAACGATCACGTCGGCACGAGTTAACCAGATCAAAAAAGTTGTTAACCATGCATCCAAAACTTCGAGCGTCTGCCGGCACCGAGAGTGACACGCCGCGATCAATCACCCAACCGCTTCGCATAAACTACGAATCGAGAAGCACCCATGCAAACCCCGCCAAAAGCATCCATCCTTCTCGATGACTGCACACGATTCCTCAGCACGCCATCGGAAGATGTCCCGCGATTCGACTTGACCTTTCTTGATCCGCCATTCAATCAGGGCAAAGACTACCGCAGACACGATGACAGCATGACCGATTCCGACTACTGGGATTGGATGCGCGAAGTTTGCAGGCTAACGCTTCACCAGTCATCACCCGGCGCGGCGATGTACTTCATGCAACGCGAAAAAAACACCGAGCAGGTTTTGACCGTCTTGCGCGAATCAGGCTGGCATTTCCAAAATCTCATCATCTGGAAAAAGAAGACATCCGCTGTCCCCAGCACCGTCCGATTCGGCAAGGCTTACCAGATAATCGCCTACGCCACCAAAGGGCAACGAGCGCGCGTCTTCAACCGTCTTCGCATCAACCCGCCATTGCCTAATGGATACAGCCCCCGCGAAAACGGCATGTTCGTAACCGACATCTGGGACGACATCAGAGAGTTGACATCGGGCTACTTCGCCGGCGACGAAGCACTGAGAAACTCTGATGGCGAACGTGCTCACAAGCAACAGTCGCCGATCGCTTTGCTTTTGAGGATTGTTTTGTCATCAACCAAACCCGGCGACTGCGTCTTCGATCCATTCGCAGGAACCGGCACCACCCTGTCAGTAGCATCGCAGTTGGAACGAACGGCTATCGGCGTCGAAAAGGACCCGGTCAACTTTGAGCAAATCGAAAAGCGATTGTCACGCACCCGAGACGCCGACTCCGTCGAGCGCTACCGCAAGGAGTATCTATACACAACTGGATTGAACGAGATTTGGCCCATCGAGGATCTTACCGAGACTTTCGGTTTCGTTGAAAGCCGAAAGCCCCAACCTACCTTGGTTGGGTGATCAGCGTGCCGACTTCTTCTGCATACCATTTCTTCGCGTATCTGCTGGAGAAACGCGACCTTCTGCGGCAACGCGACAAACTATCCGATTTCGACTTTCCGAGCGAAATCATCGCCGGCGGTTCGACCTCCGGGTTTCCCGATTTCGTGTTGAAGACCAATAAATCCGGGCGATTCAACGGCGGAGAATTCATCGAACTTAAAGAAACAAACTCTTACAGCATCGCTTCCTTCAACTCAACGTTGCCGACAGTCGCAAAGCCCGTGTCCGTGCTAACGGGACCGGTAAGACGGGCTCTAGAACGTAGCGGTGAGAATCCCTACTCCTTGCCGCTACGCAACGTCTTCTATCTGATTCGGGGCAGGAAGCGGACAAGAATTGCCAATCTCTCAAAGACCGTACTCGTGGGCGGCAGTTTCTTCCAAACCGTTCCCATAGACGAAGTGTTGACCGACGCGTTTGGGCAAGTGGCCACAGATTCTGCAAAACCTGGTGCCGATGTTTCCGCTATAGCCGACAACGTTTCCGTACAGCAACGCTACTTCGCAGCATCAAGGCGGATTCCAGGTTCCGGATTTACAGTGCGTTTCCGCGTTATGGGCGACACAGATCCCGAAGCCAACCTCCTGTCGACAACTAAATACCCGATGATCGGAGATAACACACTTACGTTTCTCGACCACGACTCGCATCTGCCCAAAGAATCTCAGACCACGGAGCAGTTCAAATGGCGATCAGTGCCTCCAGACATCAGGAATTGCCCCGCCTTTGAACTTCTCAGCATAGCCATCGATGACGTGGCGCCAAATCTCAAAGATGTAATCAAACTCTCTATCTTGCGCCACCCATTGAATGGACCCTTTTTCATGGCGCAAGCACAGATCTGAAATTCGACATCCAGATCATCGGTCAACCCCCTCAACTCAGTCAACACCATATCCGGTACCGCTAACCATCACAGCCCGTCACATGCATCAGCGCAATCAGCGGTTCAGACAACACCCATCTCCACAAACTCCCAACAACCACCAACAAAATCCCACTAATCCCTCAATCCCCGATTCACACAACTTTTCGAACAAGTTTTGAACTTCATCAAAAATTAACGTTGCCGCCAAATTGCCGCTCCAGCGGCAATTTTGTTCCGAATTCACCTTCCATCCAAAACCCCAAATCCTACGAAAACTAGCACTTCACATCCCACACGCGCCGATATCCTCCCCATACATCACACCCATACCTCGAATAACGCCGCAATACACTCACAATGTGAATTGCCGCTGGAGCGGCAATTTGGTAGCAATAGCGGCAATTTAGCGGCAACAGCGGCAATCTGGCGGCAATAAAAATGACCGCATCACCTCTCAATGGTCGGGGCAACAGGATTTGAACCTGTGACCTCTTGACCCCCAGTCAAGTGCGCTGCCAGACTGCGCCATGCCCCGACTACGTACCCCAAAGTCTATCAAAGCACCATATACACATTCTCAATCCACCGTTCCTACAATCGGGCAACATAGAATCGATCAGATATGCCCGAACAACAAAACTATCGCGCTCCACGCGGCGTCACCGACATCCTTCCAGACAACCAGACACTCTGGAACACCGTCAAGACAACCGCCATCAACACCGCGCGTCAGTTCGGATACCAGCAGATCGACACTCCCGTCTTCGAACACACCGGACTCTTCCGTCGCGGCGTCGGCAACGAAACCGACATCGTCCAAAAAGAGATGTACTCATTCGAAGACCTCGGCGGCGACTCCCTGACACTTCGACCAGAAGGCACCGCACCCGTTTGCCGATCCTACATCGAGCACGGAATGCACAACCTCCCACAGCCGGTCCGCCTCTTCTATATCGCCCCCATGTTCCGATACGACCGCCCCCAAGCCGGCAGATACCGACAGCACCACCAGTTCGGATGCGAAGCAATCGGCGATCCTTCGCCCGTAATCGACACCGAGATTATCGAGATCGGACTCCGCTACATCACCGCACTCGGTCTATCCGACGTAACAGTTCGCATAAACTCCATCGGCGACCCCGAAACCCGAACAAGCTACGCCGACGACCTTCGAAAACACTACGCCAAATTCGCCCACGAACTACCCAAAGTAGACCGCGACCGGTTGGAACGTGCCCCCCTTCGACTGCTCGATTCCAAAGAGCCCGCAACCCAAAAACTAAGCGCCGACGCTCCCAAGTCTTTGAACTACCTATCCGACGGCGCAAAGCAACATTGGGAAACACTACTCACCCTTTTAGATGGACTTAAAAGCGCATATCCAAGCTTCAAATACCGAATCGACCACACATTAGTCCGAGGCTTGGACTACTACAACCGGACCGTATTCGAATTTGAACCATCCATCGAGGGCAGCCAAACATCACTCTTCGGAGGTGGAAGATACGACCCTCTCATCGGTATCCTCGGCGGCAACGAAACCCCAGGCGTCGGATTTGGCTCCGGCATCGAACGCATCATCCTCGAAATCCAACGACAAGAATCCATTGAAGTCACTGACCCATCATTGAACGCCGTCATGGTGCACGTCGGCGATAACGCCACAAACCGAGCCGCTGTACTTGCCGCCGAGCTTCGCAACAACAGCATCTCCGTCCTCATGGCACCCGCTGGCAAATCCATGCGCGCGCAGATGCGTTACGCAAATAGAGCCAACGCCAACTATGCCATCATCATCGGCAACCGCGAAATCGAGCAAGGCGTCGCAGCTATCAAACCCCTGAAATTAGACGGCGACCAAAATCTCGTGACACTCAACGCTCAAACTATCGCCAACGCCATTCTCCCCTCCGCATAATGCCTGAAGCCTCAACAGTCGAAGATCGAATCCGCGCAAGCCTGCAAGCCGCTGCTGATCGCCAAGCCGAACTCGAAACCCAGATGTCACAACCCGACATCGTTTCCAATCGCCTAAAGATGCAACGCCTCGGCAGAGAGTACTCCCGCATCTCTGCTCTGGTACGTCTACGCGACGAGTTCGACGCAGTAATCGAGGAAATCGCCGACGCCGAAACCATCCTCGCAGACGAGTCCGATGACGAAATGATCGAAATGGCGCGCGACATCATCCTAGACCAGCAGAAACGACGCGAAGAACTCACTAAAGAAATTCAGATCGCACTCATCCCACGCGAGGAAACCGATGATGCCGACGCCGTCCTAGAAATTCGAGCCGGCACCGGAGGCGATGAAGCAGGACTATTCGCTAACGAACTCTTTCGCATGTACCAACGCTTCGCCGAAAACCACGGCTGGCGAACATCAGTTCTCTCCCTAAACGACACCGGCATCGGTGGCATCAAAGAAGTCGTATTCGAGATCGAAGGCGAAGGCGCATATCCCCGTCTCAAGCACGAAAGCGGCACCCACCGTGTCCAACGCGTCCCCCAGACCGAGTCGCAAGGACGAATCCACACCTCCGCCGCTACTGTAGCCGTTCTTCCCAAAGCCGAAGACATCGACATCGACATCGACGAAAAGGACATCAAGATAGACATCTTCCACGCCGGCGGACACGGAGGTCAGAACGTAAACAAAGTCGCCACCGCCGTACGCATCACACACGAACCAACCGGCATCGTCGCACAGTGCCAGAACGAACGCTCCCAACTCCAAAACAAGATGCAAGCCATGGACATCCTCAGAGCGCGCCTTTGGGACATGGAGTTGCGCCGTAGAGCATCCGAAGAAGCCGCAAACCGAAAAGCTCAAATCGGCTCCGGCGACCGATCCGAAAAAATCCGCACATACAACTTCCCTCAATCACGCGTTACCGACCATCGCATAAACCTCACCAGTCACAATCTACCGAAAATCCTAGACGGCGAAATCGACGAGTTCGTAGATGCTCTGCTCCAAGTCGAGCAGACTCGCAAAATCCAAGCAGCATCCGCATCCTAAAAACCACAACACCCTTGCCAACAATAGCGGAAACCATCCGCAAAACCACATCCAGACTCATCAACGTCGGCATCCCACCTGACGAAGCATCCATAGAGTCACGCATCATCATCCGACACATTTGCGGACTAACGCAAGAGCAGTTTCTAGCCCGCTATACTCATCAATTTCCCGATTGCGATAGACCAAACTTAAACGACATAATTACCCGACGAGAGACCCGCGAACCTCTCGCATACATCCTCGGCGGAAAAGATTTCTACGGTCTCTCATTCAAAGTAGACAACCATGTCCTTATACCAAGACCTGAAACCGAACATCTGATTGAACTCACTATCGAATTTGCCCGACAACACCACCTGTCAAATCCCAAAATCTGCGACATCGGTACAGGCTCCGGCATCATCGCCGTAACCTTAGCCAAACAGATCCCCGATGCTCGAATCACCGCCACAGACATTAGCCCAGACGCCATTGAGCTAGCCCGAGAAAACGCCAAAAATCACCGTGCCAACATTCACTTCACCCTAGAAGACGCAACCCAAAACCAGCCTCCCGACACCTTCGACATCATCGTCGCCAATCCCCCCTATATCAAATCCCAAACCCTAGAAATCCTCCAACCCGAAGTCCGAGACTGGGAACCACGTCAAGCTCTCGACGGCGGACACGACGGCATGAGCATCCTCGCTCCCCTCATCCGATCTCTCCCCAACCTGCTTCGCAAAAACAGCCCTACCGCCGCATTCATCGAGATCGATCCACCAGTAGCCCAAGCATCCCTAGCAACCGCACGTCAAGCCATCCCAAACGCAGACACTCAAATCCACCGCGACTACGCCGGCCTAGAACGCGTCATAGTCATCCTCCGATAAACGAACCATCATCCCTGCACATACGGGGATTACTGCATCCAACTCCCCGAAACGTTACAATTCCTTCGATATCCAACCTAACTGAACCCACTGAGTGGAAGAACGCCGTGTCCGCAACCAACACCCTCAACTCCCTGCTGCAACCCGCTTCCAAATCCGACATCGCGGTAATCGCACCAGATGTCGGCTCCTGGTCATACGACGAACTCGATGATGAAATAGGACGCCTCGCAAACATCTTGGCGGCAAACGGAGTCAGGCCCGGCATCCCCGTTTCGATCATTCTCGTGAACGGATACGAATTCGTCGCAACACTCCTCGCAGTAGCCCGAGCCGGAGCCATCGCCGCTCCACTCAATCCCGCATACACCTCCGACGAATTCACCTTCTACATGGAGGATGCAGGTGCACGCGTCGCCATACTTCCCAAAGGCACACATCCCGCACGCGAAGCCGCCGCTCTTCTCGGAATTAAAACCATCGATGTCAGTCTCCAAACATCGAACGGCACACCCCGAATATCTCTATATTCCGATGGAACCGAAACAACCTCTATGACCGACGCTTCATTACCAAACGAATCCGACGTTGCGCTATTTCTACACACATCCGGCACTACCAGTAGACCAAAGGGAGTCCCACTACGACACCTGAACCTGATGAAGTCCGTCGACAACATCAAGAACACTTACGAACTAACACCAGATGACACATCACTGATCGTAATGCCCCTATTCCATGTGCACGGACTCATCGGAGCGTGCCTATCCACCCTCAACTCCGGTGGCACCGTAGTCGTACCGCCCAGATTCTCCGCCAGCGCGTTCTGGAAACAACAAGCCCAATCGAACTCCACATGGTACTCCGCGGTCCCGACAATCCACCAGATACTCCTGACCCGAGCAGACGATGATAATGCACCACACGAAGCCTTCCGATTTATCCGATCCTGCTCCGCAGCACTAGCACCAACAGTATTCGACGCACTCGAAAACCGATTCAACGCACCCGTATTGGAAGCATACGGTATGACCGAAGCATCGCACCAGATGTCAAGCAGTCCTCTACCACCGGGCGAACGCATCCCCGGAACCGTCGGCAAAGCCACTGGTGTCGAAGTCGCGATCATGACCGATTCCGATGCCATCTCATCGGATGAAAAGAGCGTTTTAGCACCTACAGGCACTCGAGGCGAAGTAGTCATCAAAGGCGAAAACGTAATGTGGGGATACCACAACAACGAAGAAGCCAACGCCGAAGCATTCGTAAACGGATGGTTCCGCACCGGAGACCAAGGATTCCTCGACAACAACGGATACCTAACCCTTACCGGACGCCTCAAAGAACTCATCAACCGAGGGGGGGAAAAAATCTCACCGCTCGAAGTCGATGCGACCCTACTGGAACACCCCGCTGTCGTTGAAGCCGTCTGCTTCGCCGCACCCGACACCCACTACGGCGAGACAGTACAAGCCGTCGTTGTACTAAGCGATGATTGCGAGCAACAAGATATTCAAGACTTCTGCCGCGAACGCCTAGCCGACTTCAAAGTACCGGACGTCATCTACCTAACTGACGAAATTCCTCGGACTGCCACCGGAAAAATCCAACGACGCAATGTCGCAACCACATTCCTCAACAGCGACTAGCTGAATTCAACCCACCAACATCGACAAAAAGACGCTCGCCAACCCCAGATACATCACAATACCGCAAATGTCCGTCGCAGTCGTCACTATGACTGCCGACGCCATCGCCGGGTCGATCCGTATCAACCGCATGAACATCGGCACCAAGACACCCGCCAGTCCCGCCAAGATCAGGTTCAGCGCCAGAGAACCAGTCACCAGGATCGTCAATGCCCAATCACCCTTCCAGATATGAACAATCACACCTAGAAGCCCACCGACCGCTATTCCCTGAGCCAACGAAAGAATCAACTCAAACATCAATAACTGCCAAACGTTCGAAATCGATCTTTCTCCGAGCGCCATCGAACGAACAATGATCGTCACCGTCTGCGTACCCGCGATACCAGCCTGTCCCATCACAACCGGCAAGAACGCCGCCAACAACACCATCGCGTCCAATGTCGGTTGAAACAGACTCAGCACGTAACCTGCCGACATCACTGTGAAAAGATTCAGCACCAACCACGGCAAGCGATTGCGTATCGATTCGCGCATGTTATAGCCCGTAGCGATACTGCCTCCAACGCCGAACAGCCTGAACATGTCCTCCGTCGCTTCTTGCTCCGCAACCTCAACTAAGCTGTTGGAAGTAATCACTCCCTGAAGTTGCCTTCTAGTATTAGTCACCGGGATGCTAGGCAGACGGTAGCGTTGCATCAAACGCACTGCGCTCTCTTGATCCTCTGTCGCCGAAACCGAAATCACATCTCTATTCATTACATCGCCTATGATCGCGTTCGGCGGCGCGAAAACTAGCTCCGATAACTCCATCCTGCCCACCAAAGAGTCGTGAGCATCAACCGCGAAAAGCTCGCGCAGCATCTCCGGGTCGAGGTCCATTTGTCGCAATACCCGCAACGCATGTCGCACTGTCCAGTACTCGCGCAACTTCGCAAATGTCGGCGACATCAGACCTCCAGCATCGTCATCATCGTGGATCAACAGATCGCCGATCACGTTCAGATTACGCATCCTCACCAGCGTCTGAGCCGCATCATCCCAAGCGATGCGATGCAATAAATCCGTCGCCACCTCTGGAGAAGTCTCATCCAGCACCGCAGGACGCCGAGTCTCCGCTATCGAACCGAATACACGCGAGCCACGATCAACGTCCAGATAGTCCAGAACCTCTGCTATCGCCTTATTCGACATCCGATCCAAGAGTTGACCAAGGTGCTCTTCGGATAACTCCGCGACTACTGCCGACATATCTGCCGGACGCAACGGGGAAAGCCGCTTAATCGCAACCGATACACCTCCGACCTCAAGTAAATCGGATACCTCCGAGAGAACATCCCCTAGTTCCCAAGGCTCTGGGACTGTCATTGCCATGGCGTGAAGCTAACCACCTGAACCTTGCGCATCCTTGGTCTATAACGAAACACGCGTAAAACCCTGATACCCCCTTTTTACAAAGCAAGAGGGGGACGCATCGAACGCAGTGAGACGCAGGGGGTTCACAGCATTGCACTTGAATCGTAGCCAATGAACATCTACTTATTCAACAGATATTCAACCATCGGCAGGGATAAGATGGATAGATAAGCGCGTCTAAATCTAGACCGCATCAATCAACGAAAGGTATCATTCCATGCTTCTAGGTGTCGCCGGATTCGTTAAGGGTGATTGGCTAGGTGTCAAGCCCGAAGATGTCAAAAAGGTTGCTGATCACGGATTCGTATCCGCACTCCTAACCATCTCCGATCCATCCGCCGGAACCGATGCCGACATCGCGAATATCAAATCGCTCTACGACAGCAACGGCCTCATCATGCCCATGACACGCGGAGCATACGGCGGAGGATTGTGTAGCGATGACAACGAACAACGGGCATGGACTCTCAACTTCTTGGAACACACTATCCGACTCTCCGCCAAGATGGGTTGCCCCACAACCTACTTCCGTCCAGGCAGTCTCAACCCGGACGGTGCATGGTTGCCACACCCCGAAAACCGGTCCGACTCAACCTTTGACCGACTCGTCGCAAGTGCCAAACAAGCCTGCGCCGTTGCCGACTCAGAAGGCATCAAACTAGTCGTCGAATCTGGCGTCGTATGTCCCCTATACACACCGCAACGCGTACGCGAATTCTTCGACGCTGTAGACATGCCAGCACTCGGATACAACATGGACCCTGTCAATCTTGTTGGGTCACTAGATATCGCATACGACACAACATCCCTGATCAATGACTGCATCAACCTGATGAGTCCAGAAATCGTCGGATGCGACGCGAAGGATTTCACAATCGTCGATGCCTTGCTACCTCACTTCGAGGAAGAGGTCATCGGCGCACCTAACGCAATGCTCGACAACGTGACACTGCTTACCCGACTGCAAGAAGTGGCACCCGACATCGTCGTCACTGTCGAACACTATCCAGACGAAAAGATCCCAGCTGCTGCTGCGGGTATCCGCAAAGCCGCAAAAATCGCCGGCGTGACTTGGGATTGAAATGCTCGCGACTAGAATCGGTAATAGTCAGCTAGGAGTCAGAAACATGCCCGCAGACCTGTCCCACAAAAGATGCATCGTTACTGGTGGCGCAACCGGCATCGGACGTGCATCCGCTATCCGACTCGCCGAACTAGGCGCGCAAGTTGCACTATTCGACAACAACGAAGATGGCAACAACACCGCCATCGAGATCAATGACAACGGAGGAAACTCCAGATTCTGGAGTGTCGACGTACGCGACGAAGCCAACGTCTCTGGCACTGTGATCGCTGCAAAGGCATGGCTCGGAGACATTGACGTGCTATGCCACTTCGCGGGGGTTCTACATGGAGCATCAGTCCCACTCGACGGATTCCCTGAAAAAACTTGGGACACAGTGCTAGATATAAACCTGCGCGGCACATACCTGATGGCAAAATACGTCGTCATCGAGATGCTCAAAAAAACCGGACCTCACCGGGGAACCATCATCCTTACCGCATCGGGAGCAGGCGTCAAAGGCGGATCATCGTCATACGCATACGGCGCCAGCAAAGGCGGTGTCCACGGCTTCGCAATGGTCATGCAGCAATACCTCGAAGCCCAGGGAATCCGAGTCAACGACTTCGCTCCAGGATCCGTCGATACCCCGCTGAAAGTCGCTCAGCTACGCTCTACCGGCGCCATTACTGAGCAACCAACCGATGAAGTCGAACACGCCGTCTCGAATCTCACAAACCCTAGAGATGTTGCAGAGATCGTCGCATTCATGGCAAGCGACGAAGCAAACGCATTGCGTGGCATAGTCTTTACCGCCTAACCACGGAACAACCTTCTCGACATTTTCCTCGAATTCGAGCACGATTGCGGGACTCCACTTGACGCGCGATATCGCTAGGGCGTTTGCACCGGGAAATATATCCGGGTTATTCAAAATCATCGCCCACGACGACCCAGCGAAGATGCACTCTCTCGGATGGGGCTTCACCGTCAGCGACGGCGTAACCGTAGAGTTGACACATGCGCAGGCAGCATCAACGCAAATCACCTTCAATGGAAAACCCATAGACTTCCCTACCGTGTCAAGCGCGTTGCGCGATCTGGATGAAACACCGCTCAACGTTGACATCGCCTCAGATCTACCGTTGAGCAGCGGGTTCGGACTCAGTGGCGCATCCACTCTTGCCGCTATCATCGCGGCTAACCACTTGCTCGAAATTGGAAAATCACAACAAGAGATCGCGATGGTCGCACACGTCGCCGAAGTGCGGAACCTCACTGGCTTAGGCGATGTCTGCGCACAATACAACGGCGGATGCCTTGTCAAAACTAAAGTCGGCAATCCCCTCGCTGCAACGGCATTGAAAATGCCGGACACCACAATCTATTGGCGTTACTTTGGGAAGATACGCACCAGCGAAATCCTCGCCGACCATGAACGCCACCAACTAATAAACAACGCCGCCGACAAAGCCCTTGCATCCATCCAATCCGACATCGACAATGCCGCTACCATTACCTTCGACCAATTAATCGCACTGGCCCTGAAATTCGCAGAGACCAGCGGGCTCTTGATGGACGATCGCGTGAAAAGCTCGATCTCACAAGCCCGATCCAACGGAGGCGCAGCCACAATGATCATGCTAGGCAACGCCGTCTTCAGCACCGCACCATTCCCCGGAAGCACTCAAACCATGCTTTCCGACACCGCTGCCCATTTGATCGAAGACTAGCTACCCCAGTTGATCGCCCCAATCAACTGTTCGTGCACTCGCGGCCAGCCAACAACCACCATTGGCAACTCATCGTCCCGCGACCAGTCGATACGATCACCGTTCCCATCCGTCACCTTAGCCCCCAGCAGCGTTGCCGCCAACGCTCCCGCAGCAACATGCATCGGCTCTATCCGATAAAACACTACCGCTGCCATTCGACCAATTGCCACCAGCATCAACGGATACGCCGCGGATGAGAAACCGTTAGCTTGTCCTACCTGAGTCAACCATCCCAAACCGCCTGAAGCAAGTAACGACCGCCAAACATCTTGGCCATCCACCTCCAAACCAACTGCAACTTCCCCCAGCTCCCGGTCAATCCCTGAAACCTTCAACTCTTCACCATTCAACTTTACGCCCTTACCTACCCGTGCCGTTAATAGCATCCCGCTCGTGGGCACCGTTAAAGCTGCTATAACCAATTCTCCCCCATCACGCATCGCGATGTTGACGCCCCAGTGGTTCATTCCAGTGCTGAACGGAACCGTTCCGCACAATGGATCGATCAACCACTCGATCTCCCGATCACAACCATCGCGAGATTTGCCCAAATCGACGTTGCTCTCTTCGGAGATGATCACACCACCGCAACCAGACGCTGCCAAAGCGTTCGCAATCGCCCTATCCGATTCCATGTCTGCATCCGTAACCAACGCCCCCGGAGATTTCTCCCAACTCGTCAAGTTTTGCACTCCAGCATCGAATCGAGACATCAGCACATCGCTCGCCGCACCTGCTGCTACGAGCATCGCAGACATGTACTTCTCGTATGGATCGATCATCATGTCCTCTCCAAGTTCCTTTATCCGCATGTTGTACCATTTCCAATGTACTTCGTAATTCACAACTGATGCTCAGGAGCAGATCACGCCAATGTTCGCGACGATCGGTCATACCTTTGAACTGATGAAGATGAGTTGGAACGTTCTCATGAAGGATCGAGAACTCATCCTATTCCCCGTAATGTCTGGTATCGGGCTCCTCATACTCGCTTTCGCCGGACTTGCAGCCGGTGTCGCTGACACCGGTACCACCGAAACCGGTGAAGCCGGATCCGGCAATTTGATCGCCTTCCTATTGATGATCCTCATCGCTTACTTCATCACCACGTTCTTCAACGCTGCTCTCGTCTCTGCCGCGCTCGAAAGACTTCGAGGTGGAGACCCCAACGTTATGTCAGGGCTATCCCACGCCGCCAAACACGTTCACCACATATTCCTATGGTCCGTCATCTCCGCCATCGTCGGAACGCTCTTCAGAGTCCTAAGATCACAGACCGACAACTTCTTCGTCCAGCTTATCTACAGCATGATCGAAGGCGTCTGGGAGTTCATGACATTCTTCGTGATCCCCGTCATGGTCTCTGAAAACGAAGGGCCGATATCCTCGATCAAACGCTCTGCCAGTATCATCCGCGAGACTTGGGGACGTCAAATCACCGCCACATTCGGATTCTTCATCGTCTATCTATTGGCGATAATCGCAGCCGCAGTACCGGCTATACTGCTATTCTTGATCGCTCCGGCGGTCGGAATCATCGTCGGCATATTGCTCGTAGGTTTCGCATTAGCGGTTGTACAGACACTCGAAGGAATCTTCAAAGCCGCACTCTACGACTTCGCTGTTGGTGCACAACCCGAAGGTTTTGACTTGCGCACGCTCCAGACCGCATACCAGCCGGACTACGCTAGGGCTTAATGCTGTCGGCAGATCAGCGTTGGTCTCGGTCTTCTGACGCCTTTGTTAGGCCTGTGCTAGCTAATGTCATTCCGAGAGTAGCGAGGAATCTTCGCCCTTAGCTTGCGCAAGGGAACAGGGGATGCACGACCAAACAGGAAAACCATTGCCCATGTTTCCAATGATTCGCGACATAGTTCATAAACTAGCAGGGCATCCCCCGCTCACATCGCTTCGCTCGTTCGCGCCCCCTTACGCTTTGCGAAGGGAGTGTACATCCCCTCTCCCGTCCCCTCTGGATTCCCGCCTACGCGGGAATGACGGTAGTTATGTACATATCTCCAGAGCCAGCGGTGAACCGCGCCCAATTTAGATTCGTATCTATAGCCGTTCGCGCCGAAAATCGAGAAGCGACATGTTCGCGAGACGCCGCCTGTTTACTCAAATCCAAACCGTTACGATCTTGCTGATCGTTATCGTCGGCATCATCGCTTTCACGCTTGCATCGCCCGTTTCTGCACACGAGGGCCGCAATGTCGGAGATTACAACTTGGTTGTGGGATTCCTGCGAGAACCTGCTTATGAAGGACAACTCAACGCTATCTCGCTAGTGGTTACTCGCACAGTACATGAAGAATCCCCGTCAGAGGATGCACCGGCAACGAATACTGATACAGGCGCGGATGATGACGGTCACGACGACCATTCCCATAGCCATGGATATGACGACACCGAAGCTGATTCAACCGCTAGTACTAGCGAAGCGGATGTCTTGACGCATGGCGCGGTGTTCATCTCGCCCGGAATTGGACGCGGAGCATCGTTTGAGTTCAAAATCACCGAAGAGTTGAGAGGTCTCGGCATTCCCTACCACGTTCATCCTGGAGACTATCAAGGTGTCATTCTCGTCTCTGACGATGCCAACGATCAAACCGCTGACAAATCTGTGAATATCACCAAAGATGGCTTGGAACCGAGACGTATGAATGTTGTAGTTGGCGATACCGTCGCTTGGGAGAATCGCGATTTGCAAAACACGGTTTTGATGAGCGGGCCGCTTTCGTCGATGACGTCTGAGATTAAGAGTTTGCTAGAGGTAGGTTCTCCGAGCCAGACGTCACAAGTTGAATCGGTTGCAAACCGCGTGCTTGGAATCTCAGACACACTTCGTGTCGAACTGACGCACATCTCGACATCTTCAACGAAGGAGATGCCGCTAACCGAACTCGTCGATGACCCTGGGCACTACGTCGCCGAGTTCGTCCCTACCGCCCCCGGCGATTACCGAGTACGCTTTTTCGGCTCCATCGAGGGCAACACCATTGACGAAACCTTCGACTCCGGCCCAGACACCTACGACACTGTCATCGCTTCCGACGCTATCCAGTTTCCGGTTGTCCTCGAAAGCAATCGTGAAATCCAAAACGCAACTCGCGGCGCACTCGACGCAGTCCAAGACCTCGAAACCGATCTCGAAGCAATCTCATCGAACACTTCAACCAGCATGATCATCGGAATCATCGGCATCGTATTCGGAGCCATCGCAACCGGCATCAGCGTCTTCGCCATTACCATTGCCAGAAGACGCAACTGATCTGACTCACATCGGTGGCGAAAATTTATGACCACAATCCTGCTGCACGGTTCCGTTGGCTACTGGGACGAGATCGGCACCGTCATCGCGATAGTCT
This sequence comes from Dehalococcoidia bacterium, assembly GCA_963555965.3. Classification (GTDB taxonomy): domain Bacteria; phylum Chloroflexota; class Dehalococcoidia; order Lucifugimonadales; family Lucifugimonadaceae; genus Bin127. The sequence goes on along the minus strand of OY821634.1, from coordinate 2,285,218 downwards.
CATTTGTCGTCCTGACCAGCTTCTTGGCGTGGTCCAGCGGTAAAAAACGCCGTAGAGCGCAGCGCGAAAGACGCCTAAGGCACCTGCAAAGACAACAGGACGACACTATAAAACACGCAAATATCGAGGAATGACCAACACCTCATGACTTCGAGAGCGCGAACGATCTGCAAACTAACCGTCGCCTTCGCATTACTCGCCTGCCTCGCAACCATCCTCGTCGAGCAATCCGCGTCCGCACACGCCAATCTCCTTAAGGCATTACCCGAACCCTCACAAGTCCTCGAGGCACCGCCCGAACGCGTAATCATCTGGTTCACTGAACCCATCGAACCCGCGTTCAGCAGCATTGCCGTCCTCGACGCTCGAGGCGCGGACGTCACCGAAGGCGACACGAAGTTTGACTCGACCGAACCCACCGCTATGTGGGTGTCGCTCGCCCAAGTCGAATACGGCACATTCACCGTCGTCTGGCAAAACGTCTCATCGGTCGACGGTCACAAAGCGACAGGCTCGTTCCTATTCTCGGTCGGTGAACCGCTTGGCACCGGTGCACAGACCGATGTCGCCGAACAACCGATCATTCAATCGCCCGCCGATCCCGCAGTCAGATGGATCATATACATCGGCATCGCGGTCTTCACCGGAGGACTTCTATTCGAAATCCTCATACCCACACGCGTCGCAAGCGCTCAAGACGAACATCTGTCGCTATCATTTGCAGTCGCAGTCAGTAATCGCTTCACTTCCATTGCCCTGACCGCAATCATCGCCGTCATCATCGCACAAATCGCACAAATCGCGCTGCAATCCGCTATTGCATTCGACGACACATCCGCAGCTATCGATCCAACACGCGTATTTGACGTTCTAACCCAAAGCGATTGGGGACGTTTCTGGTCTTGGCGACTCACCGCCGCGCTGCTCGCAGCACTGACTCTCTTCGCAGCAATACAAACGAGAAAAACCACCGCACGTTCACTCAAAGACGACGAACTCGAAGATATTACCTTCACCACCGAATCACCATTCGGCATCGCCGCGTTGGCTATCGGCGGAATATATCTCCTTCTCATCTCCCTCACCAGCCACAACGCCGCGACGCCAGCCGACGTCCGATGGTTCGCCGTCACGACCGACCTCATCCACGTTCTGGCTGCAACCACTTGGATTGGCGGGATCGCCTACCTATTGGTCGCATCAATTCTCGCCATCCGTTCCGACTATCAGGCATCCCGGACTGTTCTACTTCGATTCGCAACGCGTTTCGCCCCACTCGCCATCTTCGCCACAACCGTCCTCGTCGTATCTGGCATCGTCTCATCTTTGATACAAGTCACTGTTCCGGAAGCATTAAACACCCCGTACGGACTCGTTCTCGGTGCCAAAATCATCCTGCTCGCTATCCTCATCGCCTTGGCTATCCGCAACAACCGCTCCGTAGCCAAGTCCGATAGATCCGGCAACCCCTCAATTCGCTCGCTCCGGCGTTATATCACATTCGAACTCGCCGTCGCCTTCGCTGTTCTCCTCGCCACCGCCGGCCTCGCCAGCTTGGAACCAGCGCGCCAGTACGCCGAACGCAAAGGCATCGGAGTCGATGATTATGTCCAAGCAAAAGAGACAATCGCTGGCGCCACGATCGACGCAAAACTCGATCCCGGCGACACCGGAAACAACACCCTCACAGTCAACATCACCGACGACGGCGAACCATTCCTGTCCGCAACGGACGTCCGCGCCCGCATCAAATACCTAGATGACGACTTTGGCGAATATTTCGTCCCCCTCGCAAGAACGTCGCCCGGCCAATGGATACTCGACGACATCACTATCGGCATCTCAGGGGCCTACCAACTTGACGTCACCGTAGTTCGCTCAGACTCCTTCGACTCTCACGTCTCTACCAGATTCTCTGCAAAATCCGACTCCCTCGCCTCTGACCTTATCCGACCATCCGCCAAAATCGTCATGATTGCATTCGGCGCTTTGATCTTCATTGCCGGGATCGCCTATCTCGTCGCCAACGTGATCGGCAATAAACCAGTGACCCTCAAAATTCGCCCCCACTTCGGCATCTCTATCGTCGTCATCACCATCGGCATCGCCCTCATCCTCAACACATTTACCACTGGCATAGGAATCCCCAATGAAAGCAAAGGCAACCCCTTCCCCCTCTCCCAAGAATCTGTCCAAATCGGGCTTGAAACGTATAAAACAACCTGCGCAACCTGCCACGGCGACACCGGCCTTGGCGACGGCCCTGCCGGTCTCGCCCTCAATCCACCTCCAGCCGACCTAGCCGTCCACGTACCCCTTCACACCGACAACGAACTCTACGGCTTTATAGCAGATGGCATCGAAGGAACCCCAATGGTCGCCCAACTTGGAAACCTCACCTCCGACGAAATCTGGCACCTCGTCAACTACATCCGAACGATGTGGAAATAGTTGGTTGGTTCACGCGACGGAATGATCCCCTGCGAGTTTCGCTTCATTTGCGTCCCATCTGCGTCCTCGTTGCGCTCGTAGCCCAGTACGCTTTGAATGGTGTACGATAGCCACACCAAGACTCGCTAAGGTGCGAAGGGGTGATTCGATATGCCTTACGCCGCGGACATCAGCCGCAACAATCCGGGGTGCTTCCTTTTCTTGATCGATCAGTCGGGCTCGATGATAGGAGCGTTGGGTGGTCAACCTGGGCTACGTAAAGATCAAGGTGCAGCAGACGCGGTGAATCGCATCCTTGACGCGGTATCGCAGCGTTGCTCGCAAGGAATGGATGTTCGGGACTACTTCGATATCGGAGTGATTACCTACACCACCGACGATTTAGGCGGAGCAGAGTTGGGCTCTGCTTTTCCAGGAACTTCTGCTGAGCAACCTTTCTTGAGCATCAGTGAGGTAGCGGAAATCGCTGCCGTGGAGGATAGGACGGTCAAGGAATCTGATGGCGCGGGCGGCATCGTGGAAGTGAGCCGCAAGTTTCCGGTTTGGCTTGAACCAGTTGCCGCGTACGGTACTCCGATGTGTGCAGCCTTGGAGGCTGCGAACCTGTCAGTAGAGAACTGGATCGCTGACCACTCGAATTCATATCCCCCGATGGTCATCAACATCACAGATGGCGCAGCGTCGGACGGCGATCCGGAGCCGATAGCGGAACAGATCAAGGGGCTGGGGACAACCGATGGCAACGTTTTGCTCTACAACGCGCATCTTTCGGGCATAGCGGCTACCCCGGTTCAATTCCCGTCCGACGAGAGCGAGTTGCCGCCCGACGAATATGCCAAAAGCATGTTTAGGATGTCATCAGTTTTTCCGCAACCAGTATGGCAACTCGCGGCGAACATGGGAATGTCGGCGCAAGAAGGTTCCCGCGGCTATGTATTTAATGCTGACATGGTGTCGCTCGTGCAGTTCCTAGATATCGGCACGCGCGCCGCTTCCGATCTGCAATGACTGGAGTATGAATGGCGGTCCTTCAACCTCCTCGGAAGTTTTGGTTGCCTAAAGCCGGCAATCGTTCGGACGAGTACGAGGACGCTTGTCGTGTGGTCTATCCGGACCGGATCGGGGCGTCGGGGGAGCAGATGGCGTGGGCTGTGGTCGCTGACGGTGCCAGCGAATCGGCATTCGCGCGGGAGTGGGCAAAGATCTTGACCGATGGTTTTGTCTCTCGTCATCTTGACTTGGCGAGCCTGGACAAGGACGCTCTGGTCGAGTGGCTCAAACTGGCAGAGGATCAGTGGCACGAATGCGTCCCCTGGGATCGAATCCCTTGGCACGGCGAAACAAAAGCGCGCGCAGGTGCGTTCGCGGCTTTGCTGGGATTGTCGATTGGTGCCGCCTTGGACGATTGCGAGAGATTGAAATGGCAGGCGATAGCGGTCGGCGATTGTTGTCTTTTCGTTATCCATGAAGACCGGCTGCAACAGTCATTTCCGCTGGAATCGGCGGATGAGTTCGACAACTATCCTTCACTTGTGTCTAGTAATCGTTCCGCCTCAAAAGGGCTGTGGGACGCAGTACGATCAACAAGCGGCGAGTGCGTTTCGGGTGACGTATTCATTCTGGCTTCCGACGCGATGGCGTGCTGGTTCCTAGCACGATTAGAGGATGGCGATGAACCGGTGGAGATGTTGATGGAACTAAACGAGGCGAACTGGGCAGATTGGGTTGATGAACAAAGGGAGTCCGGCATGATGCGAAACGACGATACAACGTTGTTGATCATCGAAATCGGTTAGTCATCTCTGCGAAGTGACGCGTAAACATGCCCTGGCCTGGCATAACTGATTTCAGCGAGGCGGTGCAGAACCCACAGCTCTGTTTCGCAGGTACTGAACTGGAGAACGGCGTAGTAGCGGTTAATCCGCGAGGGATGCCGTTGGTCTATTCTGGGGCCTTCGCCTGCGTGTATCCCGTGTCGGTCGGTGGGCGCACGTACGCGGTGCGTTGTTTCACGCGCGAGGTGAGAGACCAGCAGAGGCGTTACAACGCTCTTAGCGATTATCTTTCGCATGTCTTGCCGCCTTCATTTGTGCAGTTCGAGTACGTCGAAGACGGAATCAGCTTGGCAGGTACCGGCTATCCAATTGTCAGGATGGAGTGGGTCGAAGGCGAGGTGCTGAGTTCATTCGTCGGTGCGCGTCTTGGCCAAGCGGACACTTTAAGGCGCATCGCCGCCCAGTGGCGCGGAGGTATCAACGCCAGTCTACGCGGATTGCGGATCGCCCACAACGACTTGCAACATGGCAACGTCATGGTTCAGTCCGATGGGAACATTCGCCTTGTTGATTACGACGGCATGTATCTGCCGCAGTTCCAAGGCCAGCGAAGCCCGGAGTTGGGACACAAGAACTACCAGCATCCGGAGCGGAGCGCGGATGATTACGGGGATTATGTGGACAACTTTCCGGCTTTAGTTGTATATCTGAGCCTATTGGCGATAGCGTCGGATCGCGACTTGTGGGATTTCCACAACGACGACAACTTGATATTCACTCGTACCGACTACGCAGAACCCTCAAGTTCCGAGTTGTTCAAGCGGTTGAAATCCTCCTCGGATTCCGCGGTCGTCAAATTAACCGAAAAGCTTGAAGAATGCTGCGACCTCGCGGTTGACAAGGTGCCCGACTTGGAGACGCTTCTCCAAGATGTACAGATTACACAGCCGTCAGCGCTTTCGAGACCAGTACCCGCGTCTACACCCACGTCGACATCATCGAGCCAACATCAAATCGCCCAGTCAAGGCAGTCTTCGTTGTCACCGTCGCCTAGTTCTGCGGCGCAGAGCAGACCGACAGCGTCTGCGTCACGCACGATCCGACAGGTCACGCCTCAGTCATCCACCGTCCGGACATCTCCTCCGACCCCAACATTCCGGTCGGTACCCTCGAGGCGGATGCAACAGCAGCGTGCCGCACCAACACCCACTGCTCCCACTGCGAGAATGTCGTTTTCGTACGGCGATTTGGGACTGGCTTACAAGATTGCGTTTTCGGTAATGTTGGTTGGTCTGATAATCATCCTTGCCTCCCCATGTATTAGCTGGGTTTTGGGACGTTTGGTGTCACTTTTGCAAGGGGCTGGTATTCCTACGCAACTGACCGACTTTCCTGCGGGTTATGTCATCGAAGTTCCTACAGGGTGGGGAGATGTGGTGGATTTCGGTTTCGGCATTATCGTGATCGGAGCTCTTTTCGCGAGTGCAACCTTTGTCATTAAGTTGATCCGCCGAGACGCGACCAGCAAGATCGGCAAAGTTGACAAATGGGTGTTGGGCGCCATAGCAACCGGAGTCCTAATTGCCGGGGCCGGCATAGGCCTAGAGATGATCTACGAAGACTCCCTAACCCCTAGTTTCGGTCAAGTGCTGATACTGCCAATCGTTTGGTTTGTTGGCAAAGCCATCCTGTTCGGCGGAATTACCGTTTTCGCTCTCACAGGCCCCCGTCGCCGAACGTTCCTACTTGGTTGGACAAGCGCTATAGGTTGGGGTGCGCTTGGAGCCCGTTGGATAAACATACTGGGTTTCGGACTCCTCTGGGCCGGAATAATCGCGGCGATGCTGAGTGCCCAGATGCCGGAACTTATGGGACCGGCGAACATTCTGGCCGGAGCTGGAATTGTGTTGGGCGTTCTCGGTCTGGCCTTCCATTGTTTCGCCAGGAAGAGCGACTAGAGATGTATGGGGCAGGATCAAAGAGATGCTCCCTTCATCTGAACTGCCTCAAGACCTTCCCATCGTATTCATCATTCCCAATCATGGGGATCATAGTTAAACATTCCCTATCCCAGTTCAAAGCATGTCTATCATCGTCGCCAAGATCGAGTTCGAGCCGTGACTGACGCATCTCTGGTGCGCGCCGCTTTACGACGACGCCACCATCCGTAAATGATGAGAGCAATCCCGGACCAGAAGAGCACAATCGCCAACACAGCTATACCAAAAGTGTTCCCAAATAGGAACTGAAAGATGATCATTGGCAGGATCAAGATCAACCCGATCGCGGTCGAAGCCACGCCGTATCTGAACGCCCAGCCCCAACCGGCACTCTTTGCCATGTACCTCCCGGTCAACCGTTTGGATTGATCCAGCAAAACATCCCGTCGGCCCGGAGTACCGAAAACCAGCACCCCGATCCCGAGTAAAAACGAAATGCCGCCGATGACGCGGAAAACGGTAGTGAACCCCTCCAATTGGATCTGGAGGATAATGTCTAACGCCACCAGAACGATCCCGATTGCTACCGCGCCTGATCCAACCGCGTCAACTAGCCGCAGCTCTCCAAGAAGTTTGCGCAACTTCGACGCGTCATCCGTGTTTCTTGAGCGCATTTTTGCCGCCCAATCCTGACGTTTGGAGTAAACCTCATCGATCAATCATGTAAGTGAGATACATTTTAGTGAAAGTGAGGATTGGTTCGTTCAACCAAGGCTTACGCGAACCGACGCTCTGGTGCCGACGCGTGCTCCGAGCCAAGATAAGGCTAGATCGTTTCTGCTGCCCCAGATGCAATCAACTCCTCAATCTCTCCCTCGCTGAACCCCGACTCACTCAGCACTTCACGCGTGTGCTGACCCATTAACGGAGCCGGACTGTGTATCTTCCCCGGCGATCCATACAGCTTCGCCGCCAATCCGATGTTCCGCGTCTTCCCAACCAGCGGATGCTCCAAAGTAACATCCATATTTCGCGCCTGAACCTGCTCATCCGCCCATACCTGCTCCATGTCGTAGATCGGTCCCGCCGGCACACCCGCAGCGTCCAAAACCTCGCACCAATCCATCGTCCTACGTGTCACGAACGTCTCCTCCAAGTCCTTCTCCAACGATTCCCGATTTAACAACCGCCCAGCATTATCCGCATATTTTTCCACCTCAAGTAGATCCTCTCTGCCGATCGCATGACACATCCGCTGCCAGTTCGATTGATTCGGAGCACCAATAGTGACATGCCCATCCGATGTCCGCAAAGCCTGATACGGTGCCGACAGTCTATGCGCCGATCCCAGCGGAGGCGGAACATTGCCAGTAGCAAAGTAACTCGCCGACTCCCACACCGTGTACGCCAGAGCCGCCTCCATGATGCTCACTTCCAGATACTGCCCCTCACCTGACTTCAGCCGATGGATGTAAGCCGACAATATCCCGTACGCCGAATACAACCCGGCGTTCAAATCCGCCATCGGAACCCCGACCTTCACAGGCGGCGAACCCGGGATACCTGTGAAACTCATCACACCGCTCATGCCCTGCGCGATCAAATCAAAACCTGCACGCTCAGCATACGGCCCAGTCCGACCAAAACCCGATATCGAGCAGTAGATGATACCTGGATTCAAATCCTTCACCGAGCCGTAATCCAACCCCAATCGACCCATAACTCCTGCGCGATAGTTCTCGATGATCACATCCGCGTCCATCAACATTCGACGCATCGCCGCCACACCATCCGGATTCTTGAAATTCAGAACCATGCTGCGCTTGTTGCGGTTCATCGCCAAGAATGCCGCCGACTCTCCCTCCAAAAACGGCGGCCCCATGCGCCGAGTATCGTCTCCACCACCCGGCTTCTCAATCTTCACCACGTCCGCACCCATGTCCGCCAAAAGCATCGAACAGTACGGACCCGCCAAAATCTGCGAACAATCCAGTACTTTTACGCCCTCTAGCGGCGACGGCAACAAGCCCGCATCCGGCAATTCCATCGCGAAATATACTCCCTGTTCTTCAGAGCCAACCCTTGGTCAACCACCCAGACTACGCGCCCGACATCTGGTAGACCTTACCCTCTGTCTTGATCGCCGGCGCATAAACCATCCGCGAGCCATGCATCTCACGGATGGTCTCAGCCCCGACATATCCCATGCACACCTGCAAAGCACCCACCAAGTTCAATGTCCCATCCGATGTCGACGACGGACCGAAGAGCAACTCGTCAAGCGTGTATCGCACCCCAAGATCGATACGTGTCCCCCGAGGCAACGAATCGTGCCACGTAGCCATCCCCCAATGCATACCTTTCGCAGGCGCCTCCTCAGTCTTCGCAAATGGACTCCCAATCATCACGGCATCCGCACCGCAAGCAACCGACTTGCAAACATCTCCCCCAGTCCTCAACCCGCCATCCGTCACGATCGATACGTAACGCCCTGTCTCCTCGAAATACGCATTCCTCGCAGCAACACACTCCATCGTCGCTGTAACCTGCGGAACACCGATACCCAGCACCTCCCTGCTCGTACACGCCGATCCAGGCCCCACACCAACCAAAATCCCATGCACCCCCTCTTCCATCAACTCCTTGGTAACCGAATAACTAACCGTGTTACCAACCACCACTGGAACTTCAACCTCCTTCACCAGATCGGAAAGAACCAGGCCAATTGGGCTGTTCTTGGATCGATGCCGCCGAGTAATAACCGTGCCCTGCACCACTATCATGTCGGCTCCCGCGTCGGCCGCCAAGGGAGCATGGCGCTTCGCCGTCTGCGGCACAAATGAAACCGCGGCCTTGCCACCACCCTCTTTGATCTCCACCACCCGCTGTCCTACCAACCGAGGATCTACCGGCTTCGAGTAGAGCTTTTGCAACAGTCCCGTCGCCTCGTCCCTAGGCGCCGAAGCAATATCTGCATAGACCTCATCGGTGTCCTCGTACCGGGTATGCAAACCATCCATGTTCAAGACCGCAACCCCGCCAGCATCCGACATCTTGACCGCAAATTTAGGGTCAACAACGCTGTCCATCGCAGAAGCCATGAACGGGATGTCAATGCCGAACCCATCAAAACTCGTTGACACATCCGTCATGTCCGGGTTGATGGTCTCATCTCCCGGCACTATCGCAACATCATCGTAGCCATACGCAGGCGGGAGGGTTTGCATTCCGATGGGTAGTTCCATATCGTTAGAGACTCCTGTACTGCTGGCACGATCGCATCCGCTCACCATCACCCAACCAACGCCTCAACTCGTTCCGCGCGTCCAATACAAAAGACGTACATGAACGCCTCACGAATCGAGTATGACCGAAGCGACCCAAATCTAATGCGATACTTGATTCACATAATTATCGCAGATAATCAGCTGCTACGCACCTCCCAAAACCACTGAATTCATCCCCCTGTTAATGACCATTCATCATCGAAAAATCGGCATCATCGGCGCCGGGCGCGTCGGATCCGCTTTCGCTTCAGTAACCTATCCAAACGGCGATGTCGTTGCAACATCCTCGCGCCGATCAGAACACCGAGAATGGTTATCGAAGCGCTTACCCAACATAGCAGTGGTAGACAACCCTGCGAAAGTAGCAGAACTCGCAGATTTAGTATTCATCACCACCAGCGACACCGCGATCAGAGCCGTATGCGATAGCATCCAGTGGCTCCCTCGTCATCACGTGGTCCACTGCTCCGGCGCCCTAACACTTGCCGCACTTGAAGCAGCCCAAAACGCCGGCGCATCTGTCGCAGGCCTACACCCACTGCAAACCTTCCCAGATTACGCAAACCCCGATCGCCTTTCTAAAATCTCATACGCCATCGACTGCAATGACCAAGACCTCAAGGTATGGCTCCAATCCTTCGCACATGCACAAGACAGCAACACCTTCTACATCCAAGGCGAATCAGCCCACGCCGCCTACCATGCATCCGCGGTACTCGCATGTGGACTCCTCGCAGGACTAGTCGGTGTCTCAGCCGAACTCTGGAAACACGCAGGCATCGACCGCGACCGAGCCCTTAAACTCCTATCACCAATCCTCAAATCCACCGTAGAAGCTATTGACGACGACGGACTCCCAGACGCCATCTCCGGACCCTATGTCCGAGGCGACATCGATACCATCCGAACACACCTTCAAATCACCTCCGATGTCAATCCCGACACCTCACGCGCATACGCTTCACTCGCACTCGCACAACTCCACATCGCCAACGAAAAAGGGAACCTCGACAACGCATCTCTCTCCGGCATTAAACGACTCCTCAGCGATCATTTAGAGACACTATGACATCGCCTGACCTATCATTCACGATCCTCGACATCCGCACAGCGCATCTCGCATTCCCTGATACCTCCGGCTACTGGGAACAGTACCGCCGCCAGAACGAAGAACCATCCGCGACACCCGAACTCGCCCGTTACGAGTTCAAACCCGGATGGCAGACTGTCTACGCAACTATGATCGAGACCCCCCTAGTCCGCATCAAAATTGCCGACGACCACATCGGATGGGGCGAATCCAACACCCCCATCGCACCCGAGATCGTATGCGTCATGATCGATGCCGCCATCGCCGATATGGTCATAAATCGCGAATTCGAATCCCCAACCCATCTCTGGGACTTCGTCTACGATTCCCAACGCGGGCGCGGCGTCAACTCCGGATACTGGATGGACGCTCTCGCCGCTCTCGACATCGCCATCTGGGACGCACTAGGCAAACGCAACGACCTGCCAGTAGCCGCTCTCCTCGACTCCCAACCACGGACCAACATCCCCGTCTACCTATCCGGTCTACGACGCGCCACTCTCAACGAGCGTATCACACAAGCAAAATCCCTTGCTGACCAAGGCATCCGCGGCGCAAAAATATTCCAAGCCGGCGACATACGAGCCGCACTCAATGAACTCGACGCCCTCATAAGCGGAGCTCCCGACATCAAGCAATGGATGGTCGACACTCTCTGGATGTGCGACTTACCCGACGCAATAAACGCCAAGCGTGAATTCGGCGAACGCAACCTCCGCTTCTTCGAGTGCCCACTCCAACCCGAAGACCTTGCAGGGCACCGCACTCTCCACCAAGCCGACGGCTCACCAATCGCGATCGGTGAACACTTCCGCACAACATACCAACTCAACGACTGGTTAACCCCCGATCCCGTCTTCGACGTCTACCAACCAGACATCGGCCGAACCAGCATTTCCGACTTCATTCGCCAGCGCGACCTCGCATACGCCGCCAACATCCCCGTCACCCCACACATGGGCAATGGAGTCTCCGTATTCCAAGCCGCAACACTCCAATGCGCCGCCGTTGCGTCTCCTGAACTTCTCCAAGAGTTCCAAGGCGGCCTCTCCAACCTCCTACAAGACGCGTCCGACACCGGATGGCAACTCAAAGACGGCGAATTCATCTTGCCAGACCGTCCCGGACTAGGCGTATCCATCAACGAAGACGGCATCGAACCCTACATCGTCCGCAAACCGTAACCAATCCCGTCATTCCGGCGAAGGCCGGAATCCATCGGGTGGCAGCGCTTTGACATAACCGCAAAAATGACTCTCGTTGACTTTGACAAAACCCTTGACAATGTCACGGTTCACGTACCAACTCGGCGTTCCCGACTTCCTCCATCACTTCCACAGCGCTCAGAACACGATCAACTTAGTGACAACTATCGTTTGCCCGGGTCAAGCCTTGACCAACCCAGGTTTCAAATCTAGTAGATCTTGAAACTCTTTCGGGATTTCTTGCCAGTGTTCGATCAGCAAATCAACGAGTTGCGTGCCGTTGATCAACCCGATGCGAGGAAAGCCAATCTCGTTCGCAACATCGTGCGCCCCTTTATGAAAATCCGACGTTGTGATGACAGCGCCTTGTCCGTTGACCGGGATAGACTGGCGCAAACTGCGCACCGCGGCAGAACTGACTTTGCTGTCTTTGTAACGCTTCGCCTGAACGAAAACCCTTATCCGGGCCAAGCTTGACGCGTTCAATACTCCAGTTGCGTCAACGCCTTGGTCTCCGGGTTTGCCCGTGACTTCTGCTTCTTCAAAGCCCAATGCGGTCAATAAGTGTCCAACCAATAATTCAAACTCTGTAGCATCCAGTTCAAGGACCTGGTCCAATACGACTCGGTTTGGATCGGCCTCGGGTAACTGTTTTTGCGACACCAGATCCTGTCGACCAATCTTTGTCAAGAATTCTTCGATTTGCGAAACCGAGAATATTGTTAGGGCAGACCTGATCGTGTTTTGAAACGGGACCGAAAAATCTGATCGTGCAATCGGCACGTCGTTCCAATCGACTTTCCGACGATGACGATAGTGGCATCCATCATCTCCCGCGTGGTAGAAATACGACGGTTCAGCCGACACGACACCATATTGGAGTCGTTCGTTCTGGGCCGCTGGGGTGATCACGTAATCGCCAGGTTGGATTTCAAGCGCAAACCGTGCAATCTGACCGACCTGTTGGCCGATAACAACGTTACTTGTGTCCTTTGGATATCGCGAGGTATAGAGTGCTCGGATCTGTTCTCGGTTGGTGACTTGTGTGAGATCGTCGTCCGGTAACCAACCGATCCCGACGAATTCCTTCGAAATGAAATGGTTGGTGAATCTCCCGAAATCGGCCCTAACGACCCACACGTTTGTCAAGCTTCACCTCGCAATCTGGTTTTGGGCATCGCACCTGTCCCTTATCCTTTCGATGGTAAACGCGGTTCGGCCATCTCAGGAAGTACTTGCTTGACCGCGTTGAAAGTGCAATTGCGCGTCCGAAAAGGGTTTGAGTGCGACCATGAGAAATAGAGGCCACGTGCACTCCATCGACGCGTTACTCTCAAACAATAGCTCCATCATAACTACAGTCAAAATCGTGACCACTCAACCAAACACCGCGCGCGGCCGCCCCCGCCCCCCACGCGTCCTACGCGTCCTCGCCATCCCCGGCTTCGCGCGCCTGCTAGCATCCGAAGCCCTATTCGACATCGGAGCCGTCGCACGCACCGCCGCACAATCCTGGGTCATGTACGACCTCACAGGATCCAACCTATGGGTCGGACTTGTCTCCGGTATGCGCTCCATACCCATCCTCATCTTCCCGATCTTCGCCGGAGCAATCGCCGACCGTTTCGACAAACGCAAGCTCCTCGCATTCGTCCGCATCGGACTCGCCGCCGTGTCCATCATCCAAGCCGTCCTCATCGCCCTCGACATCATCGAGCCGTGGCACATGCTCGCTCTCGCTCTCGCCGCCGGCACCGTCGTCGCATTCGCGATGCCCGCATTCTGGGCCTACCTCGCCGACCTAGTACCGGCGCGTTCACTTTCAAGAGCCACCGCCCTCGTCATGATGGGCCAAAACGCCGGCGAAATGGCCGGACCCGTCATCGTAGGATGGATCATCGCATCCGCCGGTGCCGACTGGGCATACGCAATCATCTCCGGCGTCTACCTCCTCGGAGCCATCTTCATCCTCAACGCGCCCAAAGGCAGGTACGCCGCTTCCGAATCCGAAGACAAACCCACCTACTACGAAAGCCTCAAACAGGGCATCGCCTACGCCCGGAAAAATCCCGTCCTCCCGTGGCTCTTCATCATGAACGCCTCCGTAAACATCACTGGAGTCGCTATCTTCCCTCTCATGCCCGAATACGCCATCAAGATCCTCGACGTCGGTGCCGTCGGCTTTGGCGTAATGTCAACCGTTCTCGGTGTCGGACTAGCCATTGGCAGCATCACCGTCGCCATCTTCGGTCTCCCACGACGCGTCATGCCAACCATCATCGTCTCCAGCTTCATCTGGGACTTCGGAATGATCGGCTTCGGCTTCTCCCGCATCTACCCGTTGACCCTCTTCATGCTCTTCGCCATGGGCATCGCCGCCATGTTCTGGATGAACGCCATCACCAACCTCTTCCAACGCGAGGCCACCGGCGAAATGCGAGGCCGAGTAATGGCACTCTACTCCATTGGCATGGGCCTATTCCCCCTAGGCTGGACCTTCGGAGGCACCCTATCCGCCCTAATCGGCAACGAACCAACTCTAATCGTCAGCGCCCTCGGCGGCACACCACTAGTCCTCCTAGCCATGCTCCTAACCCCAGGCCTGAGACGTTCATAACCACTACCACCCTCCCCCTTTTGCGGAGCAAAAGGGGGACGCGTCAAGCGCAGCGAGACGCAGGGGGTCATGTACCCCCAACCACCACACCCGCAACACCCATCGCAGCACATCATCACAACCAGGCGTAATCCCCAGTTCAACCTGCTACCCTAACCGAAACGACCAAATCACCAAGCAAGAAGCTTCCACATGAAAATCACAAAAGTCACCCCGCTAATGCTCGATCGTTACCTCCTCGTGCAGATCGACACCGACGCCGGAATCTCCGGCATCGGAGAATCTGGCGCGTGGGGATTCCTCGAAGCCTCCGAAGCAGCTATCGCAAAATTCGGACGATACCTAATCGACGAAGACCCGCTACGCATCGAACACCACTGGCAATACATGTACCGCTTCTCCCACTTCCGCGGCTCCGCCGTCATGGGCGCCCTCAGCGCAATCGACATCGCGCTCTGGGACATCATGGGCAAATACTTCGACACCCCTGTCCACCAGCTCCTCGGCGGCAAAGTCCGCGACCGAGCCCGCGTCTACTACCACGTATTCGGCGACACCACCGAAAAACTTGTGCACGGCATCGCCGAAGCAAAACAGATGGGCTTCACCGCCGTCGGTCATCTCACCCCATTCCTCGACGAAGAACGCGACGTCCCATACTTCAAGACGCACGCGGAAAAGATCCGCGACGCCATCGAGACCGTCCGCCGATACCGCGAAACCGTCGGCAACTCCGTCGATCTCTGCATCGAGATCCACCGCCGATTGACCCCCACCGAAGCCGTCCAACTCGGATTGGGCATCGAAGAGTTCCACCCTTATTTCTACGAAGACCCGATAACCCCCGACAACTTCGACGAGATGGCATACGTCGCCGACAAGATAAACATCCCCATCGCTACCGGCGAACGCTACACCTCCCTGTGGGAATTCGAGATGGCACTCTCCCGATGCGCAGTCCAATACGTGCGCCCCGACGTATGTCTAGTAGGAGGTATAACAGGAGCCAAGAAAATCGCAGCGCTAGCAGAAGCACACCACGTAGGAGTCGTTCCTCACAACCCGCTCTCACCCGTCAGCACTGCCGCATGCTTGCAGATCGCTGCAACTGCCCCAAACTTCGCACTTCAGGAGTACCCCATCGGAGAAGACATTCCACCAAAATCCGACATGGTAGATGCAACACCTCAGCACGACGGCAACGGCTTTCTCATAATCTCGGATCAACCCGGCATCGGTCTCCAACTCAAACCTGATGCCATCGAAAAGTGCCCACCAACTCCAAGAGAGGTTGAAACTCGCCTTCACTTCGACGGCTCCGTTATCGACCAGTAAGTTCAAAAACGCGTCTGACATCAAAGCCAAACGAACTCCCCAAGTTTGATATATTTTCAACACACGGGAATCAACATGACGTTTGATCCCATAGCAACAAACACCTGCAAGAGAGGAATCTGACATCGCAAGGAACTATCGCATCAACCATCGAATACGCGCACCGGAAGTCCTTTTGGTGCAACGCTCGAACAATGGTGCTGCCTCATCCAAGGTGATGAGGCGAAACGAGGCCCTAAACCTCGCACAGGACATGGGGCTCGATCTAGTTGAGGTCGGCCCTGATCAGAACCCGCCTGTCGTCCGATTGATGGACTACGGCAAATTCAAATTCGACCAATCCAAAAGGGCTAAGGAAGCACGCAAAGCCTCCAGAGCCACCAGCCAACTCAAAAAAGTTCGACTCACAGCCAAAATCGCCGACAACGACATTACCCAAAAAACCAAACGCGTTCTTGGGTTCTTGCAAGACGGCGCAAAGGTCCAGGTCTTCGTTCGATTCCGAGGGCGAGAACAAGCACACCCTGAGATCGCGATGGACGTGTTGCGACGCGTCGCCAAAGGTGTCGCTGAGCACGCTCGATTGGAGCAGAAGCCGGTTATGGAAGGTCGAATGCTAAGCATGTTGCTCGCACCTAGAACCGGGCAACCAGCAGCCAAACCATCGAGCGACGCAAACACTAGCAATCGCCGGCATCGAAGGCACCGAGACAACGACACAACCGTTACGGCCCGAGATTCAGAACCTTTAACCGTCTGATTTCAGAGCCCTACACTCTGAAATCATCTGGCCAACATCGAATCAGCGCGCCCGTGCATAATTCGCACAGGCGCGTATTGCATAATTGAACAATGCCTAAATTGAAAACACACAAAGGCGCAAAGAAGCGCTTTCACATCTCCGCAAAAGGAAAGGTCCTGCGAACCAAAGGACCAAAGAGCCATTTCAGAAGGCGCAAAGCCAAGCGCATGAAACGCTTGCTCGGCGGAAAAATCGGCATCGAATCAGAAGTAATGGCTAAGGGAATTAAACAAGCCCTCGTCGGTTCTTCACGATAACGCCTAGAGGTCAAACGTGCCCAGAGTAAAAGCAGGAACTACGCGACGACAACGCCACAAGGCCATCCTCGCAACTACAAAAGGACATCGCGCAGCACGCAGTCGACGATACCGAGTCGCTAAAGAGTCGATGCTCCACGCCCTCGACTACGCCACACAGCACCGAAAACTCAAAAAACGGCACAACCGATCGCTCGCCATCACACGAATCAATGCCGCAGCCCGGGAACACGGAATCTCATACTCGGCCCTCATCAACGGACTCAAAAAAGCCGAGATCAATCTCGACCGCAAGTCCCTCGCCGAGTTGGCGATCCGTCAACCTGCCGCATTCGCAAAAGTCGTCGAGACCGCCAAATACAGCCTCTAACGCGCAACGTTTTACTCACCGCGCCAAGTGGCGATCAAGAAAATCCCCAACTCGATCCACGTATCCACCCGGATCACTTCTAAACGCCTGGGCGTGACCCGCACCAGGAGCTATCCAAAGCGCTTCGCAATCCCCACCGTCAATATCTGATTGACTCAATCCACGCGCCCGAGCCAATCGACGCGCATGGCTCACTGAAACAATGTTGTCCCGCTCGCCATGGATCACGAACATCGGCGTGTCAAACTCAGAAACATACTGCTCCGGCGATACTTCGCCCAACCGATACCCGACCAACATCTGAAGCATCAGATCCAAACCCGGACGCATAAGCTCCGCCAACGACGCACGCATACCCGTGCGCACCTTGATCATCGACCAGAAATCGCTGAAAGCACTATCCGAAATCACCGCACCAGCAACACCCGGATTTGAACACGCTAACGTAGCCGCCACCCCGCCCAGCGAAAATCCCAGCACCCCGATACGAGACCGATCGGCACCTAGCCACACCAAATGATCCAACGCGCCAAGAACATCCAACCTTTCAGTCCACCCACCTGTGAATTCGCCGTCATCCGATTCCCCACAACCGCGCAGGTCGAACATCAACACTCCGTATCCCAACTCCCAGATCGCCTTTGCCAACCCCAACGCCCCAGCCTGCGGATCCGCACGGTTCGCACCATCTCCATGAACTATTACCAACCACCTAGTGTCACGCGCCACTGGCACCATCTCCACCCCTTTCGGGAGTACCAGCCAGCCCTTCAAGAGATGCTCAGGATCCGTCAAATCGCGGCGACTATTGAACGAAACATCCATATACGGGAGACCAACCGAAGAAGGATCATCGTGAAGCGGCATCCGGCGCCCGCGGCGCGACATCCTCAAAGCCAAAGCTGTAGAAGCGCCTACATAAGCCGACGTCACCGCGCCAGCAACAATCAACGCTCGATTTATCCATCCCATCGATCAACCTCTGTGAATCGCAACTTCACAACCTCAAACCGCCGTCGCATCAACCATCACCGCGACGAACAGCAGGAACAGGTACAGCAACGAAAACTTGTATAGGTTCGCAGTATCACTACGCTCTCCAGAACGCCACAATTTGAACGCCAACGCAAAGAACACCAACCCCAAAATCAGCGTCGAAGCCAGGTACAGCCACCCCAGCTTCGAAGTTGCAAAGTAGAACAACGTGGTCAATGGCAACATCAAAACCGTATACAGGAGTATCTGCAACCGTGTCGCCGATTCGCCAGCCACCACCGGCATCATCGGAACCCCCGCACGTTCGTAGTCGTCTTTGATCAACAAAGACAGCGCCCAGAAATGCGGCGGAGTCCAGAAAAACACGATCGCAAAGAGGTACCACGCTTCAAGCTCCAAAGTGCCGAGAACCGCTGCATAACCTACCAACGGAGGAATTGCTCCTGCCGCTCCGCCGATCACGATATTCTGAGTCGTCGTCCGTTTCAACATCGCTGTGTACAGCACTACATAGAACACCGAACCAGCGAGCGCCAACGATGCCGCCAGCACATTGGCGAAGAAGTAAAACACTGCAAACGAAGCAATGTTCAATCCGATCCCGAAGAGCAAGGCGTTCAATGGCCGAATTCGACCACCAGCTACCGGCCGCTGATCCGTTCGACGCATATCTCGGTCCAGATCCTCCTCGTACCACATGTTCAACGCGCTGGCTCCGCCTGACGCCAAAGCGCCACCGATCAGCACCACTACTATGTACTGCCAGGGAGGTACGCCACGAGCCGCCAAAAAAGACCCGCCCACCGCAGTGAACAGAAGCAACGACATCACACGCGGCTTCGTCAAAGCCAAGTAGTCGAGAAGCATCGTCGAAAACGTCCGGAACCATTGCTGGTTTTCAACCGTCACAGCCATCAAGCAACCGCCTTCGAGACTGATGCATCGGGCACCTCGTCCCGATCAGAAGCATCCGCCAGACTTCGACGCGCGACCGGCAACAGGATCATCAACGTCAACAAACACATCGCTACCCATTGCAGCGATGCGAACGTCAAATGCGAAACGCGTGCCCACTGCGCGAAACCAGTCCAAGGGTTGGCAGCGCCTAGAAGTACTTGCGTCACTATGATCACCGATATCGCGATACCCAAAATGCGCAAAGCGCGAGCCGACGAGTTTGACGTGCCACTGACCTTCATCGCCATGTGCGCCGCGCCCATCGCCGGAAGCACAGATATAAGTGCCAACACTCGATGCGTCACATGGATCCAGACCAACTCGTACTGCGGAATTATCGACCCGCCGCACAGCGGCCACGAGGGACAAACCGCACCTGCGCCTCGCCACACCGCATAAGAGCCCGAAAGCAACGCAATCAAAGTCATCGCCGATCCCGCCAACGCCATCAAGACCAACGACCGCGGTATATCCCCGTCCTCGCTATTTGATCGCACGTAAATCGTCGCGACCAGCGCGTGCGCCATCAGCAACAATACAGATTCAGCCAACAACAAGTGCAACGTCCTCAAACCAGGATCCAACTCGCTGAGCACAACCGCACCGCCGATTCCACCAGTGATCGACACCGCGACCAATCCTCCAGTTGCCGAAGTCACGACGGACGACTCTTTTCTATGTTTGACCCAAACCCGCAAAACCGCCGCGATTATCGTCAATCCAACCAACGCACCGATGGTCCGATGGCTGTACTCCATCAACGCGTGATATTCGAACGGCGGTATCCAACTCCCGAAACAAGTAGGCCAATCAGGACAGCCGTCACCAGAGCCCGTAACCCGCACTGCACCACCCATCGTTATCTGGATCAACGCGCCGATCAACGACGCCCCAAGCAGTACTAGCAACACGCGGTCGCTCCAAATCTGTCCGCCATCACTTTGACAATCGGTGCGAGTTTTCATCGATTTTGGCGCGTTGCATCAGACCGATAAAGGCGTCGATCCGGCAATCTCTGCGGTTCTAGTTCAATCTGAGGCAATCGGAAATTTCACGCCTCATGAAGCGACTTAACAGCGATCAAGACCGCGGACACGACGATTCGATGGTCATACACTCGGAACGGCCAGCACGTCACGAGCGAGATCTGCGCGTTGTTGGTCTTCGTCAAGTACAAGTCGTCGCGATGTACCTGACGCGTCGTCGTGACCCGGTACATGTACTCAGAGTCCGAAGTCGTGATGAAGATATCTACCGGATCGTTCTTGATCATCTTCGATATCTCCGGCAGACGACGGAAGATGTCGCCCTCGTTGCTGATGAAGTTATCGAGATGCCCGAAATACCAACCGTTAGCCGCTTCACCAGGATTTGCCGTCGTGGGAATATGTCCGACAACATTGTCAGGCGTGCTCCATGCGCGCGAATCGCCGAGGTCTAGGATCTCCAACTCGGAAACTGTGCCATCTAAATCGATCGCCGGTATGCGCATTCGCACCCCGCGCTCCGCGTCGTCGGAGAGAAGCGATGTGTCGGAAGCGTCCACTGGCATAAAGCCCTCTGGTATCGTCGGACCACCGAAGGGCAGATTGCCAGCCCAGTGCGGCTCGGACCAGTAGCGCGGATTCATGCTGCCACCGGGATAAATCGAAGCAAATGTATCCAAAAGAACCACCGTCGGGACAACGGGCGCCGCTTCGACATCCGTGCGTGACGCTACACCAATCTCGCCTGCCGACAATTGCGACGGAGTTTGGCCCGGACCCGCCATTTCGTCATATTCGCTGACCGCTATCGACGATGCAGAACTGACCTTATCTTCATCTTCCGGCTCAACAAAAACACCGCCCGGCAGCTTCGAAGCGATCGAGACCGTCTCTGCACTATGGATCTCCGTCTTTCGTTGAGAAGCGTTCGTAATCTCAGCAACCCGCTCGAAGCCATCGGATTCGGCTCCAGTCTCGATCACCCGATTAGATGATGAGCTTATCGTTTGGGACGACTGGGGTTTCGGAATGCTCTGACCAAGCAACGCGAGCTGTTCTTCGGGTGCGACAGCGTCAACATTGAACAACTCGGCATCCGACCCTGAACGCATATAAGCGACCAAGTAGTAGCCGGAGATCGCGACCATCGCGACACCGATGATTGCCATAGCGAAACCTAAGGGCCTCGCCACTCCCGAAATTCGACTCATCTCGCCGTCACCGACGGATTAAAGAACCTTACCGTCGGGCGACGAGAATCCGCTTTAGCGGCCTCTCGGCCCCTCGAAAATCGGCTCGTTGACGTGTATATCGCCATTGCGAATCTTAAGGTTGTAGTCGCAATTCGGGCTTGTGCATACCCACGCTTTATAGTGTACCGGAGCGCCTTGGCCGCCGAAATCCGACAGCGGCACCAATACGCCCTGCTCGCAAGCCAGACATTCTGGCCATGAACTCATCGCTTCCAACGTCCTACCTCCGCCGACGCTGCTTCTACTTCTCAACATCACCCGGCGAAAGGTATCTCCATACCCCGTCGCACAGGCCCGCGGACACCTCTAGTGAGACATCCTAAACTTATTTCAGTTTCCCATAGTCTACCACCTTGCGGATATCCGCGCAATAACTCAGCGTCGCAGTTAACGCGCGTTTCATCCGAGCCTTAGAATCGTTTCTCACCAAGGCTTGCCAAGTGACTATTCTTCTATACGCTTGAATCATCGGCGCAGTTCTGTTGCGGCCCTCCAACATCGCCAAACAACCGCCTAAGAACAGAAAGACCCACTCGTAACACATATCGACCATGATCCTAGGAATCGAAACATCATGCGATGAGACCGCTGCCGGCATCGTCGATGACGATGGCAGATTGCTCGCCAACGTTGTCGCAAGTCAGGCCGACATTCACGCCCGCTACGGCGGCATCGTGCCCGAAGTAGCTTCCAGACAACACATCAGAGATGTTCAAGCAGTAGTCGAGACAGCGCTCGAACACGCCAACCTCCGATGGTCTCAGATCGACGCCATCGCCGTCACCAACGGACCAGGCCTCGCCGGATCGCTGATGGTCGGCGTCAACTACGCCAAAGGTGCCGCTTCATCCGCCGCCAAACCGCTCATCGGCGTCAACCACCTCGTCGGGCACGTCATGGCCGCGTTCATCAGAATCCCGAACGACCTCTTCGGACACGCCCATACAGACAATCGAATTGCGGACAATCGAATTGCAGACACCCACGAGCCTGTAGCCGATGCCTTGGCAAATCTTGGCGATTCCGCTGCGATGTGCCTCATCGTCTCCGGCGGCCACACCGAACTCGTCCTCGCCGAGAAGGACGGCACTTTCCTGAAGTTCAACCTCATCGGAGAGACCCGAGACGACGCTGCCGGAGAAGCATTCGATAAAGCGGCTCGCGCGATCGGCCTGCCGTACCCAGGCGGGCCGGCAATCCAAAACGCGGCGGAAACGGTTCGCGACAATGATGTCGAACCATTGCCTAGGGCATGGCTCCACGGTTCGCACGAATTTTCATTCAGCGGATTGAAGACGGCAGTGCTAAATCGCGCCCGCCGAGAAAACATCTATCAGCACCCTGAATCCGAAACCGAGCCGGACGCCACCACCGTCGCCAACATCGCCAAAGCGTTCCAAGATTCGGTAATCGACGTCCTAGTCACGAAAACGATCCGCGCCGCTGAAGAGTTCGACTGCTCCGCTATCGTCCTAGTAGGGGGCGTCGCGGCAAATCGACCGCTACGTGAAACCATGACCCGAACCTCGCCCCTACCCGTCGTGACGCCGCCCATCCCGCTATGCACCGACAACGGCGCAATGATCGCCCGTGCCGGGCTGGACAGCTATATCAGCGGTGCACGCGACAGTTTCGAACTAGACGTTATTCCATCCCTAAGGATCGGCTGAGTACCCGCGCCCCGGCAGAAACCAACCAGCAGCACCAAAAAGAAGACCACGAATCATGGTTTACAGTTTGAGACCGCTCAATGCGATTTCGAACTTTCCAGCTTTACCAACACCTGTGCGGCGAAGCGATCCGCGTCCTCCGAATGCGACTGGGCAAATTCCACGATCATTTCCACCCCTGAACGCGCCCGGAAAACAACCTGCAGATCCGGAGGGCGTAGGAAATAGTCGACCAGCAGCACCCCGCTCATAAAAACCACCAACGCGGCGACAAATAAACGCACGTTCCCCGCGCCGTCCAACGCTTGCCACATCCCGATTGATGCGCCAATTCCGATCAGCCCCCACATCAATGAGCGCTTGCTTGGACGCGCGCGTGAAATCTCCAACGAATCGATCTCCGCCAGCCGCATCGAAGCATGCAACACCTTCGCTTCAGGTGCACCCCTTAGCAATACTCTCCAGTTCGTCAAAACAACCTCCGAACCATCCTTGCTCCGAGTAGAAGCAACAGCAACCGCCGACTCTCCAGGCAACAGATCCGACACGCTATCCAGTTTCATCGATCGATCAGCCAGCTCCCCATCAGTCACCACGGACGCTTTAACATCGCCGTCGGCATCGGAGACGAGACCATCCAGGACCGTGCTCTGAACCGGGTCTCTCTCTTCGCCAGCAGAACTGTTCGGAACTTCTGCTTCGTTATCCATAGGTGTTTCAACAACCGCGATCTCCGCGAGGCGCGTAGGCACCGCCGAACAAGTGCAGAATCTCGTCGACACACATTCACATGCTGGAGACTGGGTCTCGCGAAGGTCTTCAGTTGAGACGGCTCCGAGATCAACCATCGAAGTACAAGAATCAGGCGCGACACAAGAAGTCGTACCCATGTGCGGCGGCAGATGCGAACACGAGCAGAAACGCCCTGCGGATGAGGTAGGCGTCACGACGAAAGTGCTCGAGACCCTAGCTGCATCTGCCGAGAAGAACGTGGGCGCAAAATCATCAAACGATAGATATGCATCACCCCCTGCTGGCGACGTGCACCGCGCAATCGTCCAACTTGGAAACAGCGACGCGTTAAGACACGTTTTGCTTCTTCATATACCGAATTCGACGGCAACGATGGATGCTCGCGGTAAATTTTCATCGCTTTCGAGTAGAGCCCGTCATCACTCCCGGCTTCGGCCCAAGCGGCCAACAGCGGCAACACTGCATTCACAACGATCTCCCCGGCGCGACCAACCCCTAAAACTCCCTCATTCATACGATAAGAATCGCGCATGAACGAGCTCCTTTCAGCATCACGCAACGCAGCAACCGCCTGCCGGAACGGCCCGCCATTGCGCCACCACGAGACGACAAGGCGCGCAGCCGTAACAAGGCGCGCCTCAGGACGATTCGACGGCCGCCCGGAGGCCGCAGTCCAACGTGGGACATCTCCGGCCAAGCGTTTCACTGGAGACCGTACAGGCCGCTCTCCAATGCCCGCGCCCCACCTCAGCAACTCCAACGCTCGGATGACTTCGTCTGATTCACTACGGGCATCACCATCGCCAACATTAGCGTCGCAACGAGCAAACCCAGCTAGAAAAGCCCACGGCAAACGCTTCGCCAGGTGCCGAAACGCGCCTCGATTCCGCGGGTATCCCAAGCACTCGAATATCGCCATCTGCAACGCCAGATCCGGCCCGAAACGCTCTATATCGATGCGCATACTCCTGATCTTAAGTGCAAATCGCTCGTCACCCATCGCGTCCAGCCAACGGCCAACCGATCCATCAGTAGACCGGTCTGAGGTCCCGTTGGTGGCGAGAGGGCTGCTCTTGAACATAGGCTCACCGTCATAGTCGATCAGTGAGCCGATGCCTAGCTCCGGAACTTCAAACCCCAAAGAGTTCACTGCGGATGAGTTCGCCATCGCACTTGCCCGCCCAGTCCCTGCTCCGACGGCATGAAAAGTTACTCGATCGTACCGCTCATCGGTATCGTGTTTATGAGCGAACCAGTCACGAGGATTTCGATGAATCTCGACATCGCCAACCACTTCGGAACCATCGTTACGTTCCAGCACTGCATCCCGAAAATCAGGCCCGTACGATCCTCCCGGCATGCCCGAGTAGAGCACTCGATACCGTTCGCCGTCTGCGGTTGACACCCATGCTCGGCTCTCGTCAGCGCGGCGCCACGCCTCGTGCAGCACCATCTCTGAAACACATACTCCCATAATCCGCAAAGTTTATCGCATCCACACAGCCGATTTTCGTCAGGTCGTTGTAAGTAACGTTAGTATCCTTGGCAGGTGCCAGCCAAAGTCATAGTAAACGAGTTTCGCACTCGGAGAATAGAATGCCCGCCGTAACCAGTGTCCAGTTCCACCAATTTTCCGCCAAGCACCATAACGCCGATCGTAACTGGCTCTTGGTGCAGCTCAACACCGATCAGCCCGGATTGTACGGGCTCGGCGACGCGAGCCCGATGGAAGCTGATGACGCCGTCAAACTCCTAGTCACCCACCTGGTGGAAAAATGGGTCGTCGGCCGAGACCCCCTCGACACCGAAGCCATCTGGACGGACATGTACCACAACGCCCCCGGCAAACGCGGACGGCTCGCCATGACCGCCATCAGCGGCATCGACATCGCACTGTGGGACCTCAAGGGCAAGATCCTCGATCGCCCCGTCTACCAGCTCTTGGGCGGCTCGCAACGCGAAAAGATACGCGTCTACGCCAACGGCTGGTACGCCAATCCCGGATCGCCCGAGCAGAACGCCGAAGAGTCGAAGGTCGTCGTGGACATGGGCTACACCGCGATGAAGTTCGACCCCTTCGCGCAGACCAACTACTACAAGATCTCCGAACGCGAAGCAACGATCGCCGAGGCCCGCGTCGCCGCCGTACGCGAGACCGTCGGACCAGAAGTCGACATCCTCGTCGAGGCGCATGCCAAGTTTGATGTGATGAACGCAATCAAACTCGGCAACCGCCTCGAAAAATACCACCCTCTCTTCTACGAAGAACCGGTATCCGAGGAACGCGTCTGCGAGCTCTTGGAAGTTCGTCGAAAAGTCGGCATCCCGATCGCTACTGGCGAGCGCCTTTACTCAAAATTCCCATTCGCCGACATCATCGACGACCACGCCGTCGACGTACTGCAGCCCGACATCGCCAACGCCGGCGGCATCACTGAATTGAAGAAGATCGCCATCATGGCCGAGGCCAAACACATTACCATGGCTCCTCACAACGTCTGCTCGCCCGTCGGCGCCATCGCAGAGATGCACCTCGATGCCTCTATCGTCAACTTCGAGATCCAGGAATACCACGCCGAGTTCTACTCGCCTTGGTACTTCACCGTCTGCCGCGGCCTGCCGAGACAGCAAGACGGCTACGTGACGCTCAGCGATGCCCCGGGCCTCGGCATCGAACTCGAACTCGAAGAGATCGCCGCGCACCCGCCGTTCAAACGGCCAACCGCCCGCGGCGGAACCAATCGTCGCATCTGAGTCGCCCGGCGACTCTTCTTTTCGGCACTGACTAAAAGTCTTGCTAAAATGCACGCAACCAGAGAACTTGGAGCCATGACTCCCGAAAGAGACAAAAGATGATCGAGAACACAATCCTCAAAGCTAATCGCGAAGGCCGATACGCCCTCGTGTTCGCGCTGCCGTTCCCTTCGTACGACTTGATCGAACTGGCCGCTCTCGTCGGTTTCGACGCGATCACAATCGACGGTGAGCACGGAGCCTACTCAACCGAGAGCGTAGACAACATTTGCCGGCTCTCCAACGCCTGCGGCATGTCCGTCATCGCCCGCGTCCCCAACATCGCCGCTTACCAGGTGAACCTCTACCTCGACCGCGGCATCCAAGGCGTCACCGGGCCACACGTAGAGACCGGTGCCGAAGCTCAGGCTCTTGCTGATGCCTGCCTTTTTCCCGAGGCGGGTTGGCGATCATGGGGCGGCGGACGCGGAACCGAGTTCAACGATCCCGAAAAGATCGCCGAATATGGCGGTCAACGCGCATTTATGAAATGGGCCAACGACAACATGATCGTCATGGCACAGATCGAATCTAAGAAGGCCCACGACAACCTTGACGAAATCCTCGCCGTCCCAGGACTGACAGGAGTGGCAGGCGGACCCAACGACTTCGCAGCCAGCATGGGTCTCGCCGGGCAGCCTGAACATCCGGACCGCGTCGCCGCGACCGCGGACATCGAGCGGCGCGCCATAGCCGCGGGAAAGTCGATCGGCGCTACCACATTCTCCATCGGAGTGCGGGAGTTCATGCTCGGGCAGGCACGCGAGTTCTGCCAGGAACACAAAGCCAAACCGTTCAACCCGTAGCCCTGCCGCTCGGAAGTCGGCCCGTAGAGTTGATCTACTCGGCATGGAAACCGAAGCGATGCACTCAGACGTATCAATTACATAGCTGTCCCAATAAAAGTCTTAAGCGTGATTTAGAATCTGAATCGTGAAGATGCGAAACTCATTGATCTATGTTTTGATCGCCGTCGCCGCGATCGCTTTGATACTGCTGTTGTTCAGACAGGGTGACGGATCGCAGACCATCCCCTTCAACCGCGTCGTCGAGATGGCGCGCGACAACACCGGCCCGGCGCTGAACATCGAAGTCAACGGCGACACCGTCAAGATCGACAACGGAACTCAAGTCTTCACATCGCGCAAAGAGACCTCGACCAGCGTTTTCGAGGCGCTCTCCAACGCTAATGCCGACCTGAACAACTACCGTCTAGACGTGCGCGGTCAGAGCGGCCTTGCCACGTTGCTGCAAGCCTTAATCGGATTTCTGCCCCTGATCCTATTCGCCGGCCTGCTGATCTTCATGTTGCGGCAAGCGCAGGCAGGCAATAGCCAGACCATGAACTTTGGACGCACCCGCGCCCGCATGTTCGTCGGCGCCAAGGCAACCGTAACCTTCTTCGACGTCGCCGGCGTGCCCGAAGCCAAGGAGGAACTCGAAGAGATCGTCGAGTTCCTTAAGTTCCCGGAACGCTTCCAAGCCCTCGGTGCGAGGATCCCTCGCGGTGTACTGCTCGTAGGCCCGCCCGGCACCGGCAAGACCCTCCTAGCCAGAGCCGTCGCAGGAGAAGCAGGAGTGCCCTTCTTCTCGATCTCAGGTTCCGAGTTCGTCGAAATGTTCGTCGGAGTCGGTGCCTCGCGCGTTCGAGACCTCTTCCAACAGGCCAAACGACACGCTCCGTGCATCATCTTCGTTGACGAAATCGACGCCGTCGGACGTCATCGCGGTGCAGGCCTCGGCGGTGGACACGACGAGCGCGAACAGACCCTCAACCAGATCCTCGTAGAGATGGATGGTTTCGACACCAACTCATCCGTCATCGTCATCGCCGCTACCAACCGCCCAGACATCCTTGACCCTGCGCTCCTCCGCCCCGGTCGATTCGACCGCCGCGTGACACTCGATACCCCAGACATCCGCGGCCGCACCGCCATCCTCGATGTTCACGCCAAGGGCAAGCCATTCGACAAAGGCGTCGAGATGCAGTCCGTCGCCAAACAGACGCCCGGCTTCTCCGGAGCCGACTTGGCCAATCTCATCAACGAAGCCGCGCTGCTCGCCGCCCGAAAGAACAAAAAGTCCATCGGTCTCGACGAACTGCTCGAATCGATCGATCGCGTCTCGATCGGTCCGGCCCGCAAGAGCAAAGTAATCACTGAAGACGAACGTCGCCTAACCGCTTATCACGAAGCCGGCCACGCCGTCGTCCCCTACTTCATGCCCGAAGGCGACCGCATCGGCAAGATTTCCATCATCGCCCGTGGACATGCCGGAGGATTCACCCGCTGGGAGCAAGAGGACAAGTCCTACCTGACCAAGCCGTACCTCCTGTCACGCATCGCCGGTGCTATGGGCGGACGCGCCGCTGAGGAGCTCAAGCTCGGCAAAATCACTACCGGCGCATCGCACGACTTCGAGCAGGCTACACGCATCGCACGCGAGATGATCATGCGCTACGGCATGAGCGACGAACTCACATATCGATCTTTCGGCAAGCGACAAGAAGCCATATTCCTCGGTCGCGAGATCTCCGAAGAGCGAGACTACAGTCTGAAGACCGAAGCCATCATCGACCGCGAGATCGATCGCCTCCTCCGCGAAGGCGTCGAGACCGCAACCAAGATCCTGACCGATCACGAAGACCGACTCGAAGCGGTGTCCAACTTTCTCCTCGAAAACGAGACCATAGACGCCGATCAATTCGAAGCCATCATGGAAGGGCGGGACCCATCGGCGGCACTCGCCGAAGCTCCCGAATCTGGTGACGGCGGAGATGTCGCTGAAGACCCCGAACCTGTCGGACGAACCGAGGGGTCATCCGCCGTCGATCCGTCGCCGGCCGGATGAAACTCTGCCGACTAACCAGACCGCGCCCTGCTACGCGCACCCTCGATGCGTAACCACCTCGCCGGAAGTTCGCGTTCCGCTAGTCGCTTAGGTTCTAGTCGTCGACCCCAACCACTTCATCATCGACCAGCGTCTGAGCATCCTCGTCTGAGTACCCGAGCAGTTCGGTGAGCACCTCGCGCGTGTGCTGCCCCACGGTCGGAGCAGAGCCGACTACCATCGGTGTCCGACTGAACTTGATCGACTTGCCGCTCACCCACATCGTTCCTGCCACTGGGTCCGGCACCTCCATCATTATCTCCCGCTCGTGAAGCTGTGGTTCGTTCGCAGCTTGCTCGGTGGTATTGACTGGCGCACAAGGTATGCTATGCGCCGAAAGATCCTCAACCGCCTGCTTGGTGCTCCGCAACTTCAGCCATTCACTTATCCCTTCTTCCAAAACACCCACGTTTTCGGTGCGGTCATCACGCGTCGCGAAACGCGGATCGTCGAGCCATTCGGGATGCTCCAACGCCTCGCACACGCGAGGCCACATGTTGTCATTCCCTGCGGCAAGGATCACATGACCGTCTTCTGTTTCGTACATGCCGCCAAACGGTGTTCCGCCGCCGCCGATCGCAGTGTCCGGCCGAGTAGTCTCAACACCTCCGCCTAGATAGGCCGATATCGGTATCTCATTCGTCGTGAAACCGGTATCCGCGAGGCAAACTTCGAGCGCCTGACCCTCTCCTGATATCTCGCGTTCGCGCAACGCCGCAAGTGCGCCTATGCAGGCGTGCAACGCCGTGATGCGGTCGATCAGTGGGAAATACGTCTTGATCGGAGGCAAATCCCCGTAGCCGGTCAACGACATCAGACCGCCCATCGCCTGACCGATCGGGTCAAACCCCACCTTGTCTCGGTTAGGACCGTACTGCCCGTAAGCCGAGACGTTGATCATAATTATCTTGGGGTTCAACTCTTTGAGCTTGTCGTATCCGAAACCCATCACATCGATCGTTCCGGGGCGAAAATTCTGTAGGAAGATATCAGACACTTTGACCAGGTCACGCAAAACTTCCTTGCCCTTTTTGGTACGAAGGTTGATTGCGAGACTCTTCTTGCCGCTGTTGTATTGCACCCAGTATGCGGATTGCCCTCGCACCCGCGGCCCGTTCGCACGACTCTCGTCTCCACGTACCGACTCAACCTTGATCACCTCGGCACCCATGCGCGCGAACATCAGTGCACAGCGCGGTCCCGCCTGATAGCGCCCCAGGTCCAGCACCCGAATTCCTTCGAGCGGCGTCTTCAATTGACCGTTGTCAGAAGCCATCGGCTACGAATCCTTTCTCCCCTTGCGGGCGATAAACTCTGCGAAACCTTCTTCGACCGGCGTAGGTTTAAGCTTGCCCTTTTGCGCCGACGCTTCGTTGTCGTACATCCAGCGCCAACTTTCACCCACATCATCTATCATCAATTCTTTGATGCCTTGCACCATGCGTGGATCGTTGGCAGCAATCTGCTGCGCTATCTCCATCGCCTTCGGCATCAGCGCGTCGACGCTGACGAGATGGTTCAGCAACCCGATCTGATACGCCTCTTCTGCTTCCACAACGCGCGCCGTAAACAGTAGCTCTTTGGCTTTGGGCCAACCGATCTGCATCGGTAGGCTCCACGTGGAATTCACGCGGCCATAGGACGCCGCGAGGAAGCGGAAACTCGTGCGTTCACATCCCACGCGAATGTCTAAGCTAGACGCCATCACCGCGGCACCGCCATAGGCAAGCCCATTGATTGCACCGATGGTTGGCTTAGTGCATGCGGCGAGATGCCACGAATACTCGGCACGGTTCGGGTCTGGTGGTATCGGATTCTCCGCATTGCGCATCTGCTCGTGTATATCACCGCCCGCTGAAAAGGCCCGCTCACCGGTACCGGTAAATATGACAGCCTTGATGTCGGAATCCGACTCCATATCGCTTATCGCAACATCAACCTCGCGGGTCAGACGACTGCTCAGCGCGTTGAGCACATTCGGGCGGTTCAGACGAATGATACCCACGCCGTCATCTTTGGACACAACAATGTCCTCGTAGCTCATAGTCAATCCTTAACTGTCTCGGCCATTCAGTCAGTAGTATAGTCTGACGCACCGTAAAGCCAGACCACAACCACATCTCGCACGAAAAAATCACACACCATCACAAAAATCACAGTTCAAAAACCTAGGCTAAACTTACCTCTATGACTATCGAATATCAAGGAGACCTTTGGACCATAGGCAGGTGGGTCTCTGGCTTCTACAACAACGCTTACTTGATCACCTGCAACTCCACCAACAAGAGCGTCATCATCGACACCCCGGACAAGCCGAATGAGCTTATCACCGCGGCCGATGCCACCGATGTGCGAGCCATCCTGATAACTCACAACCACTGGGACCACCTCGAAGGCTTCGACATCGTCACCGAACGATTCAAGGTGCCAGTAGGTATCGGCGCCAACGATGCTGAGGCAGTCGCCGAGCGTGATGGATACCGCGACCCCATCGACGTTTCACAGGACAACATCCTCCAAGTCGGAGAGATAACAATCCGATGCATCGAGACTCCAGGGCACACTCCAGGATCAACCTCCTATCTATTGCCCGGCGACAACCCAGCTTCCGCTCCGCGCGTATTCACCGGCGACACACTCTTCCCCGGCGGCCCCGGAAAAACCGCCAGTCCCGAGGCGTTGGACCAGATAATCGAAAGTATCACCACCCAACTCCACATTCTCCCTGCAAACACGGTCGTCATGCCCGGACACGGAGACTTCACCACCATCGCCGAATCCGTTGAAGAATACGCCGTTTTCGCCTCCAAACCTAGAGATGCCGGACTCTTCGGCGATGTCGCATGGAAGTGACGACGCGCGCCACGCACCAGCCAACCGTTCATACGGGATTTTAGGCTCAAAACCTAGGCTGCGCTTCACACTCTTTGCCGCCGCGGCAGTGTTGACATGGCTATGCCTAGAAGCATGGCTGTCCCTGATCTACCCCGAATATCCCATCGGATCCTACACCCGCACCACAACGTGGTTTGGATTTGCCCTCGGTTGGTTCTTCGCTACAGTCGCCTTCTTGATCGCGTTCATCGTCATCCGCACCAAACCGTCGAAGTATCTCTTTGCCTACATAGCGTTTGGTTCACTAACCCTACTGGCAACTTTCGCTTTCAGCAACTCCGTTGATGATCAGGTTGCCCGCTTGACAATCAGGAGCAAAATGGCAGCAATCATAGGCCCACTGGGCTTAATCGCCGTAGCATTCGCTTTCGCATCCTACGCTTCTGCTCCTGTAATCGAAAATCTCCGATTGCATCTGCCTGAAAAACGAGTGATTCTCGCCTTCATTCTCCCTATAGCCGCGTGGCTCGTTATCGGATTAGTATGGCCATTTACGCCATTCAATCCTGTGGTCCACCCCAACGCTCCCGACTACGTCGCAGATATTCACGGCGCACTCGGAGGCAGCTTCAGCGCAACCCTGCTATACCTCGCAATCTTGGTGCCGATTGCCGAAGAAATCATGTTCAGAGGATTGATAACCCCGCTGCTGTGCAAAGCGACCAATCTCTATATCGCCACGTTTTTATCAGCCGCTGTCTTCGCTCTGTTCCACATCGATCCGAACTACTTTTCGTTCAACCAAATGATCTACATCTTCTGCTTAGGTATCCTCCTCGCAATCACAATGTTTAAAACCCGTTCAATCTGGCCCGGGATCGCGCTTCATGCCCTCAACAACGCATGGGTATCCCTCAATTCAATCGATTTTTGACACCAGACACTAATAACATTGATAGATTGTGAAACGCTGAGATGTCAAACCCCATACAACAAGCATTCATCCGAGCCGCAGACGACGGACGTACCGCAATCGTACCGTTCGTCACCGTCGGACACCCCCAGCGCGACAGCACACCAGCCGTCGTCGAAGCTCTCTCCGACGCTGGTGCCGATGTCATCGAACTCGGAATCCCTTTCAGCGACCCCCTCGCCGAAGGTCCAGTCATCCAAAAATCCAGCTTCCGAGCACTCGAAAACGGCATTACCCCAGAGCAATGCTTTCAAAACGCTTCCGAAATCCGAAGACGCGGAGTCAAAACTCCTCTGATCTTCATGGGCTATTACAACCCCATCTACCAGATCGGACTCGACGAGTTCTGCTCCCGCACCCGAGACGCTGGAGTCGATGGCATCATTGCCGCCGACCTTCCAGCTGTCGAAGCGAGTCCGCTCCTCGATGCCTGCGCCAAAGCCGACATATCACTCATCCCGCTTTTAGCCCTCACATCGACTGAACAGACAATCGCCCACGCATGCAAACAAGCATCAGGTTTCGTCTACTGCATATCCCTCCTCGGAGTCACCGGGGCCCGCGCCGCCGTCTCGCATCCAGTCGAAACTTTGGTCAAACAAGTCAAGTCGCACACCGACCTACCTGTAGCCGTCGGTTTCGGTATCTCCAACGCTGAACACGTCCGAGAAGTCGGAAAATACGCTGACGGCGCAGTCATCGGCAGCGCCCTAATCAACGCCATGCAAGACAACGATCACGAAGATGCCCCAGATACAGCAGCACGTTTCTTGCAATCCCTAATATGGCAGTCCTTAAATGCGTGAGTACCTCTATCCGCGCCCGCAATCGACTGTAAAATCACTGCGAAACAACCCCGACTCAATCCAACAGCTTAGGAAATCATGACAGCAGTACGCGGCGTCAGAGGCGCTACCACCGTCCCCGAAAACTCGCGCGAAGACATCATGGACGCGACTGAGGAGCTACTCAGCGAAATGGTCGCTGCTAACAGTATCGACTCCGAAGACATCGCCGCCGTATACTTCACCCTCACCGCCGACCTCAACGCCGAATTCCCAGCCGTCGCAGCCCGCGAACGACTCGGATGGCGACTCGTCCCACTCATCAACTCCATCGAAATCGATCGCCCCGGCTCCATGCGCAAGTGCATACGAGTCATGCTATTCCTCAACACCTCTAAATCGCAAGAAGGCATCAAACACATATACTTGAGAGATGCCATCGTCTTGAGAGCCGACATCACCGATGCCCAGTAGACGCATAAATCACTCAACGCGCGCAACACCCAGTTGTGCCGATATCGCGCGCATCGCATCCCTCAACACGAACGCAACCTTCTCATTTGCTGGCGACAACTATCGCTGGTTCTATATCTGCCGGCGCCGCGCATAGAAGCAATGGCACCCTGCCCGCGCGACGCCGAGACACTGTTAAATTGCGCCGAGCGGAGCAGTAAAGACACAACCCCAGTGCTCATAAACTCCGCGCGTCTGAATAGCAACCAAAGATCAAAAACCAAAACCCCAACCAAATAACCACGGAGAAACAATGGCCTCAAGAATCAAAAATCTCAATGTCGCATCCATCAGCCCTCTAGACCCGCCTTCCGAATACCTCGCAGAGATCCCCATAACTCGAGATGTCGAAGACCTCGTTATCCGATCCCGCCTAGAAATCGCTGACATCGTCGCAGGTAAAGACGATCGTTTGCTCGTAATCACCGGCCCATGCTCAATACACGACGAAGCCGCCGGACGCGAATACGCCGAACGACTCGTAAAACTCGCCGACCAAATCAGCGAAAACGTCATGGTCATCATGCGTGTCTACTTCGAAAAACCTCGTACCACTGTCGGATGGAAGGGACTCATAAACGACCCCAATCTCGACGGATCATGCAACATGGCAGAAGGACTCCGACGCGCTCGAAGATTCCTCTTGAACGTCTGCGAAATCGGACTCCCGACCGCCACCGAGTTCCTCGACCCATTCACCCCGCAATACATCTCCGACCTCGTCTCATGGGGCGCCATTGGTGCCCGCACCGCCGAGAGTCAGACCCATCGGCAACTCGCCAGCGGACTCTCTATGCCCATCGGATTCAAGAACGGAACCGGCGGAAGCATACAGCTTGCAGTCGACGGCATGATCGCAGCAAACGCAAGCCATGCTTTCCTCGGCATCGACGACGCCGGTGCCGCAGCCGTCGTACAGACCTCCGGCAACGACTCATGCCACATTGTCCTGCGTGGCGGCTCCGACGGCCCCAACTACGACGCCAAGCACGTCGCAATTGCACAGAAAGCACTCGCCGACAGCGGCATGGCGCCAAACATTGTCATCGACTGCTCACACGCTAACTGCAACAAAGACCACACCTTGCAACCCGTAGCCTTCCGCGATGTCCTCGGACAACGCGCCAACGGCAACCGAGGAATCGTGGGCGTCATGCTCGAAAGCCACTTGAACGCCGGCAATCAATCACTCAACGGCGATGCATCCACACTCAAATACGGCGTTTCCATCACCGACCCGTGCATCGACTGGCAGACCACCGAAAGGCTCCTAAGCGAAGCCGCCGAAGCACTCGCAAAGACGACAGCCGTAGCCGCATAACCGACACCTCGCAACGCTCGATGACATGACGAGATGGGGTTACACCAACAAATCGCTCCTATTAAAGAACCAGGTAGCGATGCCTGCGTTACCCTAGGCACGTTTGACGGCGTACACAAAGGACACCAAGCACTTCTTGAGCGTGTCGTATCCCTTGCGCAGGAATGCAACTCTCGGAGCGTGGCACTAAGCTTCAGCCAACCGCCACGCTCCATAATCGATCCAACGCGCAAGACACCGCACCTCTACGGTGTCAAAAAACGCGTCGCGTTGATCCGAGAACTCGGTGTCGAAACCGTCGGACTCATCGATTTCGATGACGAGATCCGAGTTATGCACGCAGAAGAGTTTTTGACCACTCTTCAGGACACTCTAGGCATGAACCACCTAGTCATCGGCGAACGCGCCATCATGGGACACGACCGCCTAGACGTCAACCATATCGACGCAATCGCCAGACGCAAAGGCTTCCAACTTCACGTTGTGCCTCCCGTCTTACAAAACGACCTCGTAGTTTCGAGTTCGCTGATCCGATCCGCGCTTGCACAAGGCGATGTCAAACGCGCCGCTTCTATGCTCGGTCGACTCTACGAACGAGGCGGCAAGGTCACCCACGGCGCGGCGCGTGCAAGAGAGATGGGCGTGCCAACCGCAAACATGCAGTCGTCGCCCAACCTCGTCATGCCCGCACACGGCATCTACGCAACCTGGGCGAAACTGCCCGACGGCCGCGTATTGCCATCCGGAACATACATCGGCAACAACCCCACTTTCGACGGAGGTCAATTCTCGTTCGAAGTCCACATCAAAGACTTCGAAGAGAACCTCTATGACCAATACGTCAGCGTCGAGTTCATCGACTTCATCCGCACCGACGACAAGTTCGACACCGTCGAAGAACTCGAAGCCCAGATCCAAAAAGACGTGCAACACATCAACCACGTCTTCGATTCAATGACACCACCTACTCAATGAAACACCCAAACACACCATGACCTCACAACCATTCTCAAACGTAATCGACGACCTGAAGTGGCGCGGCGCACTCTCTAATGCCACGCCCGGTGCTGAAGACCTCATCATCAACGACAAGATCACCTGTTACAACGGCTTCGATCCCACATCTGACTCCCTCCACATCGGCAACCTGCTACCTCTGATGTGCCTAGCACGTCTACAACGCTATGGCCACACACCCATCGCTATCCTTGGAGGCGGCACCGGCATGATCGGGGACCCCAGCGGACGTTCCGACGAACGCAATCTCCTAACCCTCGAAGAGATCGACACCAACGGTGAAAAGATACGCGTCCAACTAGAGCAGTTCTTGGACTTCGAGGCAAAATCAAGCCCAGCAAAACTAATCAACAACGCCGATTGGCTTCGACAGATCAACTACCTCGACTTCCTAAGAGACATTGGAAAAAACTTCTCCGTCAACAACATGATCAAACGAGATTCCGTCCAAAACAGGATGGAAGGCGGCATTTCATACACCGAGTTCTCATACGCCCTCCTACAGGCCTACGACTTCCTAATGCTCTACGAGCGCGAAAACTGCAACTTCCAATCCGGCGGAACCGACCAATGGGGCAATATCCTCGACGGTGTCGACCTCATTCGTCGAAAGCACGGACCTGACAAGAACGGCCTTCCGCGCGCCCACGGCATCGTATTCCCACTGATCACCGACTCCAAAGGCGACAAACTCGGAAAATCCATTGGCGGCGCACCAGCCCTCGACCCCAACAAATTCTCCCCATACCGCCTATACCAGTTCTTCTTCAACACCGACGACGCCGATGTCATTCGCTATATCAAACTCTTCACATGGCTATGCCCCGAAGAAATTGAACCGCTCGAAGATGCCGTCAGAGAACGACCAGGCAAACGCGAAGCACAACAAGCCCTCGCTGAGCAAGTCACCAAGATCGTCCACGGCGAATCCGGCCTCCAACAAGCTCGACGTGTCACTCGCGCCTTTTTCCGCGGCGAATTCGACACCCTGTCTGCGAGCGAGCTCGAGGACCTATTCGAAGGCGCCGCATCGATCGAGGTCGAGAAATGCGACATCGACAACCGCGTCCTTTCCTTCGAAGAGCTAGCGGTCGCGACATCTCTCGCTCAGTCGTTCGGCGACGCTCGCCGCACCGTACAGCAAGGCGGGATGTACATCAACTCAGGTCGCGTCGAAGACCCTGCGCGCGAAATCACTCCCGAAGATCTTCTGCACGGCAACCTCATCGTCCTCCGCCGCGGACGTCGCGAACACCGACTCGTCCGCGTTCTCTAAAGCCTCCCAATCTAAAATTGAACGTAGACGAACCCTAACCTCAATCCCGCCAGAAATGACCCAAAACTCCGAACCAAATCTCCGCATTCCCGGCCCCGTACCGCTACCCGAAGAGGTGCTGCAGATCTCTGCAAAGCAGATGATCAACCATCGCGGGCCGGAATATGCCGACATGCTCGAACGCATGAGCGCCAACCTCCGAACCGTCCTGATGACCAAGAACGATGTCTACTTCATAACATCGTCTGGAACCGGAGCAATGGAGACCGCGGTATTCAACACGGTTTCCCCCGGAGACAAAGTCCTCGCCATCATCATCGGCTTCTTCGGCATCCGATTCGCCGAGATCGCAGAAGCCGTCGGGGCTGATGTCACCAAACTCGAATTTCCGCTTGGACAGGCCGCCAACATCGATGTCCTCCGCGACGCTCTGCGCTCCGAGCCCGATTACAAAGCCGTAATCCTTACCCACAACGAATCCTCCAGCGCCGTTTCAAACCCACTTGAAGAGATATGCAAAACTGTCCACGACGAATCAGACGCGCTGATCCTTGTCGACGCCGTATCCTCGGCTGGCGGAATGCCCATCGCTGTCGATGCATGGGGCATCGACGCCTTAGCCACCGCATCCCAGAAATCGTGGGTCGCACCACCCGGAATCGCCATGATCGCCTTTAGTCAGAAGGCGTGGCAAGCATACGAAACCTGCACTACTCCTCGCTACTACTACGACATGCAACAGTACGAGGACTTCCTCCAAATCGGACAACCGCCATTCACTCCATGCGAACCCGCAATGTTCGCCCTAGAAGTCGGCCTACAGTCCATGGTTGATGAAGGCATCGAAAACGTCTTCAATAGACATCACGAGATCGCTGAGCACACCCGCAACGGTGCAGAAAAGCTCGGACTCGAAATCCTTCCCGAACGCCGTTACGCGTCGGACACGCTGACAGCAATCAAACTGCCGGAAGGCCTCGACGGCAAAGCATTCGTATCAAAAGTCATGGACGACCACAACGTCGTCCTAGGCGGTGGACAAGGAGAACTCACCGGCAAGATCTTCCGTATAGGGCACATGGGATGGGTTGAAAAAGACCACATCGATGAAGCTCTTGCTGCGGCAGAAGCGACACTCAAGGAAATGACCTCCTGATGCAACCCATCGGGGAAATAGCCCGATTGATCATCACGAACTCGCGAATACCCAAAATCCCATCAAGAACCATCTCATGCGTCGCAATTGCCGCACTGTCAGCGATGTTTCTAGTGTTTGCTTGCGAATCTGAAGCAGACACACTCACTCCAGCACCCACATCATCACCGCCACCCACCGCCACTCTGGCTCCTACCGCAACCACAGCACCCGAGCCGACCAATACGCCTGCACTACACGTCAAGGCGGTCGAACTCGAACCCACTGCGACTCTAGAACCCGAACCGACAACGACTTCTACACCAATTCCCACGAACACACCAACCGCAACTTCAACTCCAACCGTTACGCCCCAAGCGGCAACACCAACCAGCACTGCAGTCCCATCAACCGACACACCTGTCCCGCCCACCAATACTCCAACTCCCACCAACACTCCGATACCTACACCTACTTATACTGCCGAACCAACTTCAATCACTCCAACGCCGGACCCGTCTCAAGCGATGACCGACGACGAGCCTACTCCAACTTCTACTCCGCTTCCACCTACAGATACGCCTACGTCAACACCAATTCCCACAAATACCCCGGTTCCACCAACTCCAACATTCACTCCAGAACCTACCCCGACTGACACGCCCACACCGGAACCTACGCCTACTCACACGCCAGAACCTACTCCGACGCACACGCCGATCCCGGAACCAGTCGCATCGGTACCTCCAGCACCCGACTTTTCCCTGCCTTCGATCACAACCAGTGGTAGCTACTCCCTCTCCCAGTTCCGAAATGAAAAATCAGTCGTTATCGTCTTCTACCGCGGATTCTGGTGACCGTACTGCCGTGCGCAGCTAGGTGATCTGCAACGAAAATACGACCAGTTCAAAGCGAAGAACGCCGAAATTCTGGCCATCAGCGTGGACGATTTGACCGGCGCCGATACCATCGCAAGTCGGGTAGGGATAACATTTCCTGTGCTCTACACTTCTGGTGATCCCTCGGTTATGCAGGCCTACGACGTTTACAGCGGTGAACTCGCAATACCATCCGTATTCGTAATAAATCCGCAAGGCGAAATAGCATGGCAATTCATCAGCCCAAACTACACTCAAAGGGTGCTCGCTGAACGAGTATTGAAGAACATCCCGTGAGGACCATCCCGAAAATCACCAACTTTGTTGCCGCAACCATGCTGATCGCGGTTTTCGCGTTCATCACCGTCGCGTGCGGACAAGAAGCAGCACCTACCCAAGCACCGGAACCAGCCACATCTGACGTATCGCCCACGCTGCCCGAGGATGTTGCAGTTGAGGAACTACCCACAGCACCCGATTTCACTCTCCCAGCCGCCAACCGAGATAATGCCGAGATATCCCTGTCATCGTTCCAAGGCGACAAACCCGTCGTCCTCGTCTTCTACCGGGCCTATTGGTGAGGATTCTGCACCAGGCAACTAGGTGAGTTGCAGAAAAACTACGCAAAGATCTCAGATACCGGCGCTGAAGTTCTAGCCATAAGTACCGACGACCTCAGAGGAGCCGAATCCATCATCGCTAAAGCAGTTGCCGAATTTCCCGTCCTGTACACCAACAAGAACAACGACGTGCCGATAAGTTACAACGTATTCGACCTCTTCGGCGACGGACTCGCATCCGCATCCGTCTTCATTGTCGACAAAAACGGAAACATCGCTTACGAAAACATCGGCGAAAACTACAGACACCAAGTCTCCGGCGAAGAAGTCCTCAAAGCCCTGAACGGACTCTAAACCTGTATGCATAACTCAATCAGTCATACCCTCAGAGACCTCCAGACTAGGCGACTGCTGATCGCATTCGTAACCGCGCTCATCGCGAGCATCGCGGTCGCATGTGGATCGACATCATCTGAAACCGGTAGTACCGCGCCAGACTTCAGTCTGCCAGTCGCTAACCTGAGCGTAGACATTACACTCTCCGACTTCCGTGGCGAACAAAACGTCGTCCTCGTCTTCTACCGCGGCTTCTTCTGAGGAATATGCCTCGGGCAACTCGTCGAGTTGCAGAGCTACTATCCTCGCATCCGCCAGTTCAACGCAGAGGTCATAGCTGTCAGCATGGACGATTTCCGAGGTGCAGGCACCATGATCGCAAACTCCGGCGCGACCTTTCCTGTCCTCTACACCACCAAGAGCGAAAAAATCCCTATCGACTACCAGGTCTACGACCTTCACAACGACGGCGTAGCCGCACCCGCTGTCTTCATTATCGACAAAAACGGCAACATCACATACAAATACATCGGCAAAGACATCGCAGACCGACCCGACACCGCCATCATCCTAACCGAACTCCAAAAACTCAACAGCTAACCCTCCCCATTTTGCGCATCAAAAGGGGGACGCGGCAAGCGCAGCGAGACGCAGGAGGTTCATACACTACGCTACACTCGCAAGACCCGAGCCCCGTCATACCCGCGCAGGCGGGTTTACAGACACTCCATCACAGCCAATCATCAAAAATCATCGCAATCATAGTTCAAAGACCGCCCTCCAAGGACTGTATAACCGCTCCCGCTGGAGGCTTCGGATAGAAATTCGTCGCCTTAGGAGGCAATCGATCACCTCGCGTCACGATGTCCACAAACTCGTGCATCGGAATCGAACGCATCACAATCCCCAACTGCGCATCACCGGAATCGACTCTACTCACAACATTCTCAACCTCATACTCGAAATCAACCGTCGCATCGATCCGATCACCATCAAAAGCAAAGCTAAGAACGTCGCGATGCAACCGACGGTAGTCCGACCTCTCCACAGCATCCTCACCAAACCGAGCCCTTGACTCCTCAGCCCGTATCCTAGCGATCCGAAATCCGCCCGGCAACCCGTAGATACCGAACACAAAATCACCGTCAGCACGCACACCCACCGCCTTGAGCAGATTGCCAGAACGCATCCCCTTTTCTTCATGATTTGTCAGGGCGACCGTTTCCAACTCGCAACTCTCTTCGATACGATCAACCAATCGAGTCATCTCATCCGATGTCGCACTATGTATTACACGGTGATACCCACGAGTGATCAAACCCGGCTCATCAATAGAAACGATATGCATCATTCGGTAGTTCACCGCCTCATCCGAGCCAATCTCCCGCCCCGCTCTGATCGCGCTCCGATACCGCATCGCCGCCTCGTAACGATGATGCCCATCCGCAATGAAAATCGCAGAATCTCGCATCAACTCTCGCAACACCTCCAACGTCCCTGGATCCTTCAACTGCCACAATCGCAAAGAGTAACCTCCTGCCATCGTCGCAACCTCTAACGGCGGACCACCCGTAACCGCTCGTATGATCCCACCAACCGAATGCCGGATGTCATCCTGAAAAACCACCAGCAACGGACTCAACGCCGAACGCGTCGCACGCATCATCTTCACCCGATCCTCTACCCACGGGCCACGCGTCTGCTCATGCGGGAAAATAATCCCACGGTCATACTCCTCCAGCCGCACCGCCGCAACAAAACCCCGTCGAATCTGCACCACACCCCCATACTCGAACAACTCCTCAGTCACATAAACCGAAGGCTCATCATCCCGCATCAAAACCCCTTCCTCTTCCCAACTAGCCTGCGTCTCTGCCACGAAACCGTACCGATCCGCACCATCACGCGGTGCCAACTCCAACCGAACGATATTGTGCTCCGATCGCTCCAACAGCCCACGCTCAACCTCCGCCGTGATCGAATCGAAAGGCGGGGAAAGATAATCACCCAAGTCACGACCCTGCGACGCCGCGCTGAACCGAATACCCCGAAATGCACGAACCTCTGCCATCAGCTACCCGATCTTGTTCCCTTCAATATCCGAAAAATCCAAAGACGCACCTCAGCACCACAACGCAAGTATAAGATTCATAGCCCCCTCACCTAACCAACCGTCAGACAAATAGAAGCAACTCTCCTGACTACCCTATCGCCCAAACAGCGCTGTCTACCAACCCAAACAACCGCGCTCTCTGACCTGAAAAACATAACCCATAATCAATTGAGCCATCTCAACTTAATCCACTCTTCAAAATCCCTCCGATCCTCGCTCAAACTACATCTTGCTAGAATCTGAGCAACAATACCCCTGACACCCATATCCGCCCAAAATTGACCGTCTCTCAAAACCATCCCCCCGAAACCCGAGCCGCCGAACTCCGCGCAACTCTCAATCGCGCCAACCACGACTACTACGTCCTGAGTCAACCGACTCTATCTGATCACGAATACGACACCCTCTTACGAGCACTCCAACGAATCGAAGAAAATCACCCCAATCTCAAAACCCCAGACTCTCCCTCCCTCCGCGTCGGCGCACCCCCATCTCAGCAATTCGATCCGGTCCAACACCCGGTTCCAATGCTCAGCCTCAGCAACGTAACCAGCGAAGAAACCTTCAACGCCTGG
This sequence comes from Dehalococcoidia bacterium, assembly GCA_963555965.3. GTDB lineage: Bacteria > Chloroflexota > Dehalococcoidia > Lucifugimonadales > Lucifugimonadaceae > Bin127. The sequence continues at coordinate 2,241,475 of OY821634.1, read as the reverse complement.
TATCAACGTGCCCTCGACTATCTAGAAATCGACTCTGCTGACCTCACACTCGAACTCAAAATCGACGGTCTTGCCGTCGCCGTCACCTACGTCGATGGAGTCTTGACCCAAGCCGCCACTCGCGGCGATGGCACACAAGGCGAAAACATCACCGACAACATCCGAACCATCAACTCGATACCATTGACCCTTAACGGCGACGATGTTCCGGGCACCATCGAACTCCGAGGCGAAGTCTTCTACCCCATCTCCGCGTTCGACCGCCTGAACGAAGAGCGCGAAGCCGCCGGCCTCCCTCAATATGTGAACCCCCGCAACTCCGCATCCGGCTCACTACGACAACTCGACTCCAGCGAGACCGCCAAACGTCCACTCGACATGTTCTTCTACTCCATCGGCTATGCGGAAAACGGAGACATACCCAACTCGCAACACGAGACCCTGCAATCCCTCAAACGATGGGGCTGCAAAACCAACGATTGGTCCCGCCGGGTAGCAACCCTTGAAGAGGCAATGGCCGCGATCCAGAACGTCCCTGAAATCCGTCCCGACCTCGATTTCGGCATCGACGGCGTCGTCATCAAGATCGACGACATCACTCTCCAAGACCGCCTCGGAGCCGTAGGTCGCGATCCCCGTTGGGCCACCGCCTACAAATTCCCTGCCGAACAAGCTGTCACAAAGCTCTTGAAAATCCGCACCAACGTCGGCAGAACCGGAGCCATCAACCCATACGCCGTCCTAGAACCCGTCGTCGTCGGAGGAGTTACCGTCTCTCGCGCAACCCTCCACAACGAGGAGGACATCAACCGCAAAGACATCCGCGTCGGCGATCGCGTCATCGTCCAACGTGCCGGCGACGTTATCCCACAAGTAGTCGGCCCCGCTCCAAACAATGAACGGATGCCAGATTCGCTTCCCCACCGGATTTACCACGAATGTAAAGACTGTGGTGAACCAGTGACCCGATCTATAGTTACTCCCGAGATCCGATGCATAAACCGTTCATGCTCGGCACAATTCGAACGTCTGCTTGAACACTTTGCGTCTCGTCAAGCAATGGACATTGAAGGATTAGGCGAGAAGTTGGCCAAAGAACTTGTCCGCCACAATCTGGTTTCGAATATCGCTGAACTTTATACCTTGCCTGACAGACCAAATGACTTGCTCCAAGTAGAACTGATCGGAGAAGGTCGCGCTAACAACCTAATTCGAGCGATAGAACGCTCGAAATCCCAGCCACTACCTAGGTTGATACTCGGCCTCGGAATATTAGGGATCGGCGCAGAAATGGCGGAAAGGCTGTCGCGGGAATTGAAATCTCTTGAAGAGATTGTGAACGCCGATGAAACCACATTGACCAAAGTCGAAGGCGTGGAGGCCACACTCGCAAAATCGATACTCGAATGGACGCGAGACGACCGGAACGCGGAACTCGCTAAAGAGCTCAAAAAACGAGGGCTCACAACACAATACGAAGCCGGCGATTCAGAAATTAACCAAAGACTAAAAGGTCAGACGTTCGTTATCACTGGCAAACTCGATGACTTTTCTCGCATTGAAGCCGCAAATGCCGTCAAAGCCCTTGGTGCCAAAGTCACTAGCAGCGTCTCCAAAAACACCGACTACTTAGTAGCTGGTGCCGATGCCGGATCCAAACTCGAGCGCGCAGTCCGTCTCAACGTCCCCGTCCTCAACGAAGACCAATTCAAACAAATCCTCGAAGGTCAAATGCCCGATATCCCCGAAGCAACTGAGGGAGCACCGGCTCAACTCTTATGACAGATAACCTCCGTCCCCTTCGCGAAGCGACACGCAGGGGGTGCCCGAACACACCGATAATATGTCCCACAACCTAACCCCCCTGGACCGGACGTTGCGCCCTTTCCCCGAACGCTGGGAGCTTCGAAATCCTTGGATCATCTTCGCCATCGGCAACCCCGGTCCCGAATATGCCGAAACTCGCCACAACGTCGGGTGGTGGGCTGCCGACATCCTCCTGAAACAACACAACGCCCGCCTCCAAGACGAGGGCCCCTCCCGCATCGCCCAACTGACCATCGAAAACCAACCTGCCATCGTCGCCTACCCCAAGACTTACGTCAACCGCTCAGGTGTTGCCGCCAGATCACTCCTAAATCACTACCAAACCGAAATCACCCGACTAATCGTCATCACCGACGACATCAACCTCGCCCCCGGCCGCATCCGTATCCGTCGAGGAGGCGGCGACGGTGGGCATAACGGACTCAAATCCATCATTGACGCCCTGTATAACACTGGATTCCCTCGCATCCGTATAGGCGTCGGCAAACCAACCTACGGCGACACCCAAATTGACCACGTACTTGGCCAGCCCTCACACGAAGATCTAAACGCCATCAAAACTGCCGTCACCCGAGCCGCGCGAGCGCCCCAAACCATCATCACTCGAGGCATCGAAACGACCATGAACGAGTTCAATTCAGGCGAGTAAAGTCCTAGAACTCATCAGTTTACGCTCAACAATGTACAGTGAAAATACGGTGAAATGAAAGGTTTGTGAGGTGCTTACATGGTTCATAAATCCAAGAAAGTCCAACCCAAGGAGACTCCGTCCGAGCGGTTTGAACGCATCGCTCAGAAAGTCATGAACCGACAACGTCGCAGAGATGAGCGTCGAGCTAATGAACTTAAGGGAAGTCGAGAGCCTACAATCGATAGCCACCATGCCACGCGCTCACGCACAACCCGTACACAAGCTGACTGACACCAATCAGCGCGACAATGAAAAGGATCGGACAGCGTCGCGACAACTCACGTGAATCCACAATGCCCGCCAAATCAGACAATATTCGTCCTGACGAAACGCCCTCAGAGCATTTTGAGCGTATCATGCAGAAAGTCATGCGGCGTCAACGCTTGAGAGAAGAACGGCGTCAGAAAAAGTTGCAGGAGAAGTCGGCGATTCGCAAATGACGGATTCAAGGGATCGAATCTTCGGCTCAACCTGAGGCCCAGCGAAATCAACCCTGGCAAAATTCAATCATTCAAGGAGAACACGATGCCGGAACAGCGCGATGAGTCGCAAATTCTGCAGGATACCACAATCGTGTTCACTGGAACGCTAAGCATTTCGCCGCGTCGTAAAGCCGCACAAGCGGCTAAATCTGCGGGTGCCACGGTGTCGAACCACGTGTCCCTCGGAACCGACTATCTGGTAGTGGGTGCAAAGCCCGGTTCGAAATTGGCGAGAGCCCGTGAGATCGGCGTTAACATCATCAACGAAGATGAGTTCAAGAAATTGCTGAATGGAGAAATTTTACCAGATATCGAACCACGTAAAGCAAGGGTCCTAGCTAGGCAACGATTGATCCTAGAAGGTGGCTTCAACATCCCCATCGAGGATTCCGACATAACTGATCTTCGACACCAGAACCTGTCGGCATCTTGTAGTTGCGGGCAAGAGTTCAAACGGATAATGAAGCGCGGTAGAAGATACGCATGGGCCTGTGACGGCGAACAGGAAGAATGCCGCACTCGAAGATACGCACTACATCGAGTAGGTTACGGACTTGCCACTGACGGGTGAAGTATATAGCGCATTTATTTCTGATTAAACTGCGAACGAGACACCACTGCCAAAGGAAACCTATTCCGTGCAAACCCCAAAGTGCAATGAATGTGGTGCAAAACTTGGTGAGATGCGAAAAGACGATCTCCAATTGATGATTTGTCTAGAGCAGCACGCGCTCAATCAGCGCGAGAAATATGAGCGTCAAGGGTGGACAATACCGGAAGCACCTATCGCGACCCACCGTCTTTTTGACCGGTGCTTACTTGACGGTCCCGCGTCAAGGTTCGAGAGCGAAGTCACGTGCAATTCTTGTAAGGGATGGGAGTTCATAGATTTACAACAAATACCATACATTGCTGGTACACGACGGAGAGCCAATCAAGCACTCAATCAGCGCATAACAGCCAACCTACGAAATAGGATGCGCCGCCAAGCGAAAGTATGCGGCGTCAGCAATAACAGAAGCGTCAAAACGCTGTGTGACCGTCCGATAAATCAAGCACGGCAAATCGTTAGAGCAGACAGTTTTTCGCTTGTAACTTGCGAGCAATGCTGGGAACGTCGTCCCAAAATCATCAGGCAAGCAGAGGACAGGTTGGTTGTCGGGACGCGTAACGTGATCGCGCCCACCTAGTTAAGAACTCAACTTGCGGACTCAACCGATTCTATCAGTCCCCACCCGCTCCCAAAGCACCTCCGGCAAAACAACACTCCCATCAACCTGCAACCCGTTCTCCAACACCGCGATGAAAGTCCGCGGCATCCCTAGCGCCGACCCATTCAACGTATGCGGGAACCTCGTTCCACCCCCACCCCTCGGTCGATACCGCGTGTTGTTCCGCCGCGCTTGAAAATCTGTACATGTCGACAGCGAACTAATCTCAAGCCACTCCTGAGCCCCAGGCGACCACACCTCGATGTCGTACGTCTTCGCCGATTGAAACGCGATATCTCCAGCGCATAGCTTCAACAACCGAGTCGTAAATCCAAGCCGCCGACAAAGCTCCAGCGATATCTCGATCATCTCCTCCAACGCTTCTTCCGAATCATCCGGCTCCACAAACCGGAACATCTCCACCTTCTCGAACTGCTTCACCCGCTTCATCCCACGAACGTCGCGCCCCGCCGCGGCATGTTCCTTCCGAAAACACGGAGTGTGCGCACAGTACTTCAATGGCAATTCACCATCAATGATGCTGTCCTGATGGATGCCATTCAGAGATACTTCGGAAGTCGGTATCATCCATAAACCGGCATCGTCGTCCCGATAAAGATCATCGGCAAACTTCGGCAAATTCCCAGACCCAACCAGCGTCTCCTCACGCACCAGATACGGCGGATTCATCTCCTCATACCCAAACTCATCAACCAATGTGTCCAGCAACCACCCGACGATCGCTCGATGCAACCGCGCACCTTGTCCTCGCAACATGTAGAACCTGCTGCCCGAAATGTTCGCCGCGCTCTCCATGTCGATGATGCCAAGGTTGTCGCCGATATCCCAATGCGGTGTGTCCCACTCGCGATTAGGCGGCGGTTCGACCTCACTCACCACCTCGTTAAAGCTCTCGTCCAAACCCTCTGGTACATCTTCAAGCGGCAAGTTCGGCAAACCCAACATCAGAGTACGCAACTCACTCGCGACAGAGCGAGCCTCTTCCTCAAGAGCCGATATCCTGTCGCCCGTCGAACGCATCTGCTGTATCTCATCGTCCGTAGGCCGACGCTTCTCCACACCTATAGTTCGAGAAACCTCGTTCCTAAAATGACGAGCCGAATCCGTCTCCTGAATCAACCCCCGACGGCGCACATCCAACGCCAATATCGCATCTATCGGGGCATCCGCCTCGCCACGCTTCGCCAGACCTGCCCGTACCGCATACGTGTCATTGACTATCCTGCGTAAATCCAACATCGTATTCTGCCCTCAAGATCTCAACTGCGGGAACAGTGTAACTTCACGTATCGAATTCTCCCCCGTAACTAGCATCGCCAAGCGATCAATTCCGATCCCCAGCCCACCCGTCGGCGGCATCCCATGCTCCACCGCCAACAAAAACGACTCGTCCAAACGATCCGCCTCTACATCATCAAACTCCTCACGCTGTCGCTCCTGCTCCTCGAAACGCCCGCGCTGATCCACCGGATCGTTCAGCTCCGTAAACGCATTCGCCAATTCACGCCCCAACACGAACGCCTCGAAACGCTCAACAACATCCTCACAACCCGGCTTCTTCTTCGCCAACGGTGACATCGCCAACGGATAGTCCAACAAGAACGTCGGCGCAACCAAACCAGGCTCGACTGATGCCGAAATCACCTTGTCCAACAACTGCTGCCATGTCGAATTCGGCTCAACGTGCATCCCATGATCACCCATCGCCGCTGACAACGACTCACGCGTCGGACACTCCCGAAAATCAATCCCCGAAGCGTCGATAATCGCTTGCCGCAGGTCAAGCCGAGGCCAAGGCGGAGCCAAATCTATAGTCTCGCCTGCATCGCCATCCGGAACCGGCACCACAGTTGATCCGTTCACTTCTGACGCTACAAACGCCACCAACTCCTCCGTCATCCGCATCACATCGTTGTAATCCGCATACGCCTCATAACTCTCCATCGTTGTGAACTCTGGATTGTGATCAGCATCAATTCCTTCGTTGCGGAATATCTTGCCGATTTCGAATACTTTGTCTATTCCACCCACTATCAGCTGCTTCAGATACAGCTCCGTAGCAATCCGCAGAAACAATCCTCGCCCGAGCGCGTTGTGATACGTCTCGAACGGCTCCGCAAACCCACCAGCCGCAACCGGCACTAAAATCGGTGTCTCAACCTCCATGAACCCTCGCGCCTCCATGAACCGACGCACCGAAGATGCAACCTTAGAACGCGCCCGAGCGTTCTCCATCACTCGTTCATTCGCCAGCAAATCGAGATATCGCTGCCTCACCCGCGTCTCCGCATCCTGCAATCCGTGCCATTTCTCAGGCAAAGGACGCATCGACTTCGAAATAATCCCAAATGTGCGCGCTTCAACCGAGATCTGTCCCCGCCGCGTACGCATCACCGGACCCGAAACCGAAACGAAATCCCCGATGTCCAGCATCGAAAGCAACTCGAAGTCGTCATCCAGCACATCCGCTCGTGCCTGTACCTGTACCTGACCGCTCCCATCACGAACATCCAAAAACGACATCTTCCCCATCCCCCGCCGAGCCATCACCCGTCCCGTAACCTTCACAAAATCGGTCCGAACCGAGCCATCGGCATACTCAACGGTTTCCGCCCCCTCGCACTCCATGAAAAGCTCAATCGCATCATGAATCGAATGCGATCGATCCACCCGCGCCGGAAACGGATCGATCCCACGTTCCCTCAGCTGATCCGCCTTTCGCAAACGGTCAAGTTCCAGACGAGAATACTTGGAATTGCCATCCGTCTCCGACGAAACATCCGGATTATCTGTCAACTGACTCAATTTCGACCTTTCACAGAATCGTGCGCGCTTCAACTGAATCAATCTTACAGACCCGCATCATCACTTCACACGCCGCAAGAATTCGCAACAAATCGCATCGTGCATCGTTGAAACACACATCACCTGATTCCGCATAATCGTAGTCAGCAACCTCACAAATCATCTGGTTGCCCAACCGCTGCATTGCAGTTAAACACGAATCTGAGTGAAACACCCCGAAAGGAACAGACACAAATCCACGCACGAGCTACGACCGACATCATCGAGAACACGCTCCGCGATCATATCGATGCTCGGACCTGACGGGGCTGACGGCATCACCGCAATCGACCTATACGCCGGCACCGGAGCCGTCGGAATAGACCTCCTCCAACACGGTGCAGCGCACGTCGACTTCGTAGAGATCGACCGCAGAAGAGCCGCAAAAATACGACAAGAAACCGACGCTCGAGGACTCTCCGAAAAAACCGCAATATACCAATCCGACGCCATAAAAACCCTGTCGCGCCTGTCAGCCAACTCCTACAACATCGTCTTCGCTGACCCGCCATACGACATCGATCCATGGGAAAACTTAATCACCGAACTACACAATCACAATCTCCTAGAACCCGACGCTTGGATCATCGCAGAACACGCCACCAGAAATAAGCTGCCAGACAACATATCTGGCGCCACCGCCATAAACCGCAAACGATACGGCGACACCAGCGTAACCATCTACGCATTCACCAACCAGACAGCAACCCAAAAAGACCACGAAACACAACGATGAGCGACATCGTAGCCCTCTACCCAGGAACGTTCGACCCCGTAACCAACGGCCACACCGACGTGGTCCGGCGAGCCGCGGCACTGTTCGACTCCCTCATCGTCGCCGTCTACAACGGCAACCACAAACGCGTTACCTTCAACATCAAAGAACGAGTCGGAATGCTCCAAGAAGCCGTCGCCAGCGCTCACAACGTCAAAGTCATACCCTTCAACGGACTCACCGTCGATTTCGCACGACAAACCGGCGCAAAAGCTATCGTAAGAGGACTTAGAATCACTAGTGACTTCGAATACGAAAGCGCAATGGCACTCATGAACCGACACCTCGACCATGACATAGAGACCGTCTGCCTATTCTCTTCCATCGAAAACCAATACGTAAGCTCTTCACGCGTAAAGGAGATCGCCACACTCGGCGGAAACATCTCTGGACTCGTACCACCCAACGTCGTCGCACCTACAAACTCAAAGTTGACACCACAACCCGCATAGCAATCAACCAACCAACACCAGCAACCAAAAAAGTGCAAACCGGTAACCGCCGAACAATGCACGAGGAGAACAAAATGGCACTAGAAACCCGCGTCAGCTACAACTCCGACAGTAGCGAATTCGTTTCAGCTCAGCCCATAATATACGAACTGATCTCACGCATCGCAAACTCCGTCGAGGAAAACCGCGTCCGAGCCACCGGACGAAGCCTCGTCAGATCCGACGAAACCCTCGGACTAATCGACGAACTAAAACGCGAGTTGCCAAAGGTAACATCTCTATCTGACCAGATCGTCACAAAGCGCGACCAGATGCTTACCGACGCCGAAGAGTTCATGCAGACCGCACGCAACGATGCCATGCGCGAATCCGAAGAACTACGGCAACGTGCAGAAGAAGAGCGAGACATCATCCTCGCACAAGCACGAAAAAAAGCAATGGAAACCATCGACCAGACATCCGTCGTAAACGCTTCAAAACAAGAAGCCAAGCGAATCATACAAGAAGCCGATGAAGAAGCCGAAAAGTTGCTTATACGCGCTAAACGAGAAGCCAACACCATCGTCGAAAACTCCGAAGAACGATCGCACCGACAGACTAACGAGACCGACGAATACTCTCGACGAATGTTGATGAAGCTCGAAGAGCGGCTTTCACACACTCTCATGCAGGTACGACAAGGCATCGACATGGTCAACGAAAGCATGGAAGAGCGCAAAAAAGAACACGCTCACAACATCGCCATGCAAGCCGCAAAGTTCACCACCAGCAACGCCAGACGCTAGACGACTGACCCAAACATTCTCAAGCGAAATCCCCTCTCCTTGACAACCAAGGAGAGGGGATTTCTTCTTTGCTAGCCGTCTTCGCTAATCGCGCTCGCCCAGTAACCCTGGCCGACGATTACCAGCCATGAAACTCCGACTACCCCGAAGTAGGCAGTGTGCCAGAACAACGGCGTCGGACGAGCTGCCGTCACCACGTTCGCAAATGTGAACACCGCAAAGATGATTCCACTTACGAACAGACCGAAAAGGATCCACGGACGTCGCGCCGCAGCACCCGTCCGCATGAAGAACTGAATCAATGCCCACAAGAAGACCAGACCCAACAGCAGTTCGACAATCCCCGTGAAGATGTAGGCAAAGTCCCCCAGTGCCGTGCCCCAACCCATCTTGTCCAACGTCACTTCGAAGGGGTTTACATCACCACGAGCCGCGAATTTCACGCCCACATGCGTTCCGGCTATCAGTTTGCCCAAACCATTTGACAGCCAGAACAGCAACCAGAAGATCACTGTCGCCAGCTCCAGCGAACCAAGCCGAACCATATAACTCTTCAAACCATCCATCACTTCGCCTCCTGAGCAGTATTAGGATTTGGTCGTACGGACAGTTTACCATCACGAATCAGTAAACCTCAATTTCATCCGATCCAAAACCCATCATCATTCCCATCCTCAAAAATCATTCAAATCCTAGTTCAGACCTTCCATCCTCGAACCGTAACGCTCCGAACCGATAGCTCCCAATCCGTACCATCTGAACGCGGACGCATCGCAACATCTGACATGATCTCAACATCTACAAACCCCGATCGTTCCATACGACCCAGATACCGACTCAGCAAGTCCGCACCCCCTACACAAGAAACCCACTCCTCAGCTGAAGAACGCACATCCTCCGGCAGATCCTCAGTAACCACCATGTCTGATACCACGAAACGACCGCCAGGCTTCAGAACACGATAAATCTCGTCGAACACCCGATCCTTGTCCGGCGACAAAGCGATCACGCAGTTCGAGATCACCAGATCAATACTCGCATCCAGTTGCGGAATCGCCTCGATCTTCCCCAACTTGAACACAACATTGTGCGCACCTAGCTTCTCCGCATTCTGCCGAGCCAAGTCGATCATCGCATGAGTCATATCAATGCCGATCACCTGACCATCCTCGCCAACCTCCTGCGCCGCCAAGAAACAGTCGATCCCGCCACCGCTACCCAGATCCAACACCGTCTCCCCCGACCTCGCCTCCGACAGCCCGATCGGATTCCCACATCCTGCCGAAGCCGCCATCGCCTCAGGAGTCAAACTCTCCAACTCTTCCGAATCGTAGAGCGCATCAGCCACCGTCGCCATCTCAGAACCCTCGTCCCCGCAACACGCCGATCCAGCCTCAACGGCACAACAACCACAAGCCGCCTCCGCACCTCGCTCCGCGACCTGCGTATACCGATCCCGAACCGCCTGCTCCACCGACCCAGCATCAAACTCATCACTCCCAAAAACTCTCAACAGTTCCGTCAACGCCATGCCCTCCTAAACTGCTAGTAGCACTAACAATAATCCTAACCCGCACCCTTCTCCTTTTTGCGAAGCAAACCACTCTCTCTCCCTATCTGATGGGAAATTAAAGGGGGTGCCACGAAGTGAGACGCAGGCGGTTCATATACACGCCCACGCGCCCAACCTATCTGATCACCCCGCGTCAATCGCCCGGGTTGTGTAAAGAACCCGTAGGGGCAATCCTCGTGGTTGCCCCCTCGTAGGGCCGTTTCGCGAAACGCTTCTACCACAGCAACCGACGGGTGGTAGCATCACACCCCATCATTAAAAATCACCGCAATCATAGTTCAAAAATCAAACACACTGCCACTTCTGCGTTACCATTCCCCACAGCGTCCAAGATACGCACAACAAACTGCCTTCAAGGAGAATCCAATGGGCAATGAAACCCCACTCAAAGAACGCATCCGTCGAGGCGATATCGTGATCGGCGTCTCGGTATCAATGACCGCAGACAAAGCACAACTGGAAGACATCCTCTCCAAAGATGACTACGGCTTCGTCATGACCGACAGCCAGCACAGCCCCTTTTCGGAACACCAGATGGTCGAGTTCTGCAACACCGCCGATGAGGTCGGCATCCCCGTCCACCTGCGCATTGACCACCCCAGGCACGCATACCTGCTCGGGAACCTCGCCGATCTGGGACCTGCAATGTTAGAGATCCCTCTCGTGGAAGACCCGGCCACAGTGCGCGAGGCGATCGAGTTTTTCTACTTCCCCCCTAAAGGCCGACGCAGCTTCGTCGGTGGCAACCGATGGGGCGCCGAACTCGGAAACGACATGACCATGTACGCAGAGTGGTGGAACAACAACGGCATCCTATGCATACAGATCGAGTCGCTCCGCGCCATCGAGAACATCCGAGCCCTCTCACCACCAGGTGTAGACATGTTCTCATGGGGACCGTCAGACCTCGAGTGGGACCGCAAAATGCACCCACATCATCCATTCAAGACCGACGACGACTGCATCAAGCACGTCATGGATCAGGTCAACGACCTCGACGTCCGGATGAGCTACCGATCCTACGACCCCAAACTCCGCAACAAATACCTCGATATGGGAGTCACCGTCCTGTTCGAAACTGCACAAACCTAACCCCTCACCAGCAAACGCTCTCGGTTTCCCCCGCTCGCGGGGGAAATGTCCGAAGGACAAAGGGGGCGCGACGAGGCAAATGACCCAAAGGAGAAAACCCCAAAGGAGAACACAATGAGCAACGACACACCGCTAAAAGAACGCATCCGCCGCGGCGACATCGTCATCGGCGTCAGCATGCCGATCGGTACCACTAAGTCGCAAGCCGAAGACATCCTCAGCAAAGACGACTACGGCTTCATCACCTGCGACAGCCAGCACAGCCCCTTCTCCGAGCACAAGCTGGTCGAGCACTGCAACATGGCAGACGAACTCGGAATCGCAGTCCACTTCCGCATGAAGCACCCCGATCTCGCATTCCTCATCGGCAACATCGCCGACCTCGGCCCCGCCTTCATCGAGATCCCCCTCGTCGAAAATCCAGCAACCGTCAGGCAAGCCCTTGAATGGTTCTACTTCCCGCCGGAAGGACGTCGAAGCTGGGTAGGCGGACATCGCTGGGGAGCAGAACTCGGACACGACCGACCCGGATACGCCAAGTGGTGGAACGAAAACGGCATCCTATGCCTACAGATCGAGACCCTACGCGCCATCGAGAACATCAACACCCTCGCCATGCCCGGAGTCGACTTGTTCTCATGGGGCCCGGCCGATCTGGAATTCGACCGGGAAATGCACCCTCACCACCCATTCAAGACCGACGACGACTGCATCAAGCACGTCATGGACCAGGTCAACGATCTGGACGTCAGGATGAGCTACCGATCCGGCGACCCTGACCTGCGCAACAAATACATCGACCTCGGCGTAACAGTCCTGATGGAACGAGCGCAGTAGTGCTAAACCGATTGGTTGACCTTCAATTGTCATTGGCGGCAGGTCCTCAGCGGCAGCGGTCCGAAATTCGCTAACGTTGTCTGCTACCTCCTTTGTGTCGGATCAACAACTCAGATTCCCCGTGTTCGAACTTGAATGAACCGGTACTTCTACATGATCGCGCTAGTTGGGTTGTTTGGAATTGACTGATACTCCGAAGGACACGCATATGAATGAAGAGCTTGCTTCACTTGATCCCATCGATCTGCGTGACGTTTGGTCTGATGAAGCCCGAGACTTCACACCGTGGTTGGCCGAAAAAGAGAACCTAGCAAAATTGGGCAGGTCTCTCGGGTTGGAACTTGAGCCCGTCCGGACTGAATTTCCCATTGGTAGATACAGTGCCGACATCGTGTGCAATATCGTTGGTGACGAAAACGCACTCGTGTTGATCGAGAATCAACTGTCGTCCTCTGATCACGTCCATTTGGGTCAAACCTTGACTTACGCGGCAGAGTTAGAACCCGTAGTTGCGATCTGGATTGCCGAATCATTCACCGACGAACATAAAAAATCGCTGAACTGGATGAACGACGTGACCCACGGAAGGGTTGAGTTTTTCGCAGTCACTGTCAATGTATGGAAAATCGAACGGTCGAAAAAAGCACCGCAGTTCAATGTCGTCGTTCACCCCAGCAACTGGAGTCTCGACAAGAACCTGAAACCAACATCTCGCCGTCTAACCAAGCCTAGTGCACTACAAAAGTTACAAAGAGATTTCTGGACTTGCTTGCGAGATCACCTTGATGCAACTGGCGTCGACTTTAGTAAACCCACACCTCAACCTCTGAATTCGTTAACTTTTGCAACAGGTAGAACGTATTTTCAATTTCTTACCAAGACGGATAAGTGGCACCAAGAAATTTCAGTCGCCTTGTATCTAACTGGCCCTGAAGCTCAAATTCATTTCGATGAACTGCGAGGAAAGAAAGAAAAGATTGAAGAAGCGTTTGGTGAAACCCTAGATTGGTACGCAGGGTCGGACGATAAGGCGTTTTACATCACGCACAAAAATGACAACTCCGACCTCGAAAACGTCGAAGACTGGGACAATCAAGTGAGGTGGTTCACTGACACACTGACCAGCTTCAACGAAGTATTCCGACCAATCATTCAGAACATCAAATGACTGTGGGTCAACAGCGTCATAGGATGCTCCCTTACCCCGATCTGCAAAGTTTCATGATCTGGGCAATTGTCACAACCTCAACCGGCGCAAAACCAAGCCCACCAACCGCATCACCACGGTCATCACAATCTGAAAGATGACCGTGCGCAGGATCTGACGTATGAGCAACCCAACCATGGTTGCTCATAGTCTAGCCTACTTGGGAACCGGACCGCCGCCAGTCACATGCGCATGCAGGTGAAACACCTCCTGCCCTGCACCACGTCCCTGATTGAACTGCACGCGATACCCCAAATCCACAACTCCCGTAGCCTCTGCAACCTTTCCAACTCCCACTAAAATCCGGCCGAGCATCTCCACATCCGCATCTCCAGCCTCGTGTAGGCGATCGAAGCACGTTTTAGGGACTACTAGGACGTGGACCCGTGCCTTCGGGTTGATGTCGTTGAACGCCAGAACATGATCGTCCTCATATACCTTGCTGCAGGGAATATCACCCGCGATGATCTTGCAGAAGATACAGTCGTCAGACATTTTCGATCCCTCTGGCTTCCAAGTCAGAGCGTCCGGCCAAGATTCTCGATGTGCGAATCCGAATCTCCGAAATCAGCACGCCACGAAAGCACCCGCCGAGTGTAGAGATGTAGATCATGCTCCCATGTGAACCCGATCGCACCGTGCGATTGATGCGCCTTCCACACAATGTCGTGCATCAAAGTGTTCGCGGACCATTTAGCCTGCGAAACAATCCGTGAAGCCATCGCACCATCGACATCCGCGCTCAACGCCCATGCCGCCCGATCTGCCAGATGCTTCGCCGATTTCACCTTCGTAGCCATATCCGCCATGTAGTGCTGTATCACTTGGAACGCACCAATCGGACGACCAAACTGCCGCCGCTCTTTCACATACTCGATCGTGCGATCCGTAACCGCGCTGCCCGCACCCACCATCTGCGTCGCCCGGGCCGAGGCCCCGTACAACATCATGTGATCGACGACATCAGCACCGCCACCAGCTTCGCCGACAACTGTCGCTGTCGGAACAACAACCTCGTTCATCTCGATATCGCAAGCCGGTGCACCCAAAGCCATCTTCACCCGGTTGATATTGACCGTCCCTTCGGCAGACTTCATCGGCACCGCGAACACAGTCATACCTGCATCGGTCTCGGCAGGCATCAACATCAGATCGGCAGAGTTTCCGTACGGAACGAACCTGCTTGTGCCGCTGATCACCCAACCATTCGATGTCTCCGAAGCCCGTACACCCATCGCACTCGGATCCGTCGAACCGTCCATCCCGACTAACGACGGAACTGCAACCATCTCTCCAGTCGCGATTGATGGCAGCCAATCCGCCTTCTGCGCGTCGGATCCAAACTCACTTATCGCAGAAGCCGACACAACCGCCGACTCCACGAGCGGCCCCGGTGCCAACGTCGCGCCCCACTCGCCGAGAAGCACCGCCATATCCGACATGTCCATGCCAGAACCGCCGTGCTCCTCCGGTACGATCAGTCCTAGCCACCCCAACTCGCCGATCTCTCGCCAAAAATCGTCAGTATAACCCCGCTCATCCGTCGCCATCGCACGGACGAAGTCGGATGGTGAACGGTCAGAGAGATACTCCGCCGCACTGCCTCGGATCAGTTCCTGCGTTTCGTTTAGTCCGAAGTCCATGATGCGGATCTAGCGACGGGGCAGTTCGAGGCCACGGTAGGCGATGATGTTTTTTTGGATTTCGTTGGTGCCAGCCAATATCGGACCTGAAGTTTGATACATCCGCATCTTGAAGATACGCCCGGCGAGATCCTCGTGCTCATCCGGATCGTCGATCAGACCCGGCATCCCAAGCAACTCAACGCCAAAATCGAGCACCGCAGTATTCACCTCGGTCGCCGCGATCTTGCACATACTCGCCTCGGTCGACGGCGGATGTCCTAGCGACTGCAACCACGCCACCTCATAGGTGATGTAGCGCGCCATCTCGATCTCGGCTTCAAGCTCTGCCAAACGACGTCGCACCTTCATGTCGTCAATCATCAGCGAGCCATCGAATCGCCGAGTTGTCGCCGCATAATCGCGGATTTCCTCCCATGACTTTTGTGCCCAAGATACATAGTCGATGTTCCCGCGCTCGAAATTGAGGAGGTTCATTGCGACATTCCAGCCATCGTGCAGTTCGCCGACGAGGTTCTCAACCGGAACATGGACATCATCGAACATCACTTGGTTGAAGCTGTGCGCACCGGCAATGTTGATGATCGGATTGACCTGAATCCCCGTCGACTTCATGTCCACAAGCAAGAAGCTGATGCCCGCGTGTCGTTCCGCATCGCGATCAGTTCGCACCAACATGAACATCATGTCTGCACGATGCGCCAACGAAGTCCATATCTTCGATCCGTTGATCACGAACTCGTCGCCTCGTAGTTCCGCGAACGTCTGCAACGATGCCAAGTCCGAGCCCGTGTTCGGCTCTGAATACCCCTGACACCATTGGATCCCCCCTTGCGCAATGTCCGACAAATACTTACGCTTCTGCTCGTCAGTGCCAAAGACCATCAACGTAGGCCCCAACATCCGCGTGCCGAATCGATCATTGCCAGGCGCACGACGATACGACATCTCCTCTGCGAAGATAAGGCTGATCATGGGAGACGCCTCTTGTCCGCCATACTCCTTCGGCCACGTCATCGTCAACCAGCCACGTTCGGCGAGCTTGCGACGCATGCGGCAATAAAGCTCCCATCCCTCCTCACTGGACTCGTCGTTGGGACCTATCCAGCCGTCAGGGAGCTCATCATCGAGGAACTCCCGCAGTTCCTCGCGGAACGCGATCTCTTCTTCGTTGAATTCGAACCACATAGCGGATCCGATTAGTCAGCGGTGACCGCAAGGCTCGTGATGGTTTTAACGATGCCACCGACCTGATGCATCTTGGTGCTGACGATGCCGCCGATATCCACGAGATTGTCGGCCTCGACAACTGCGATGATGTCGAACGGTCCGGTTACCATGTCGACGGCGATCATTTGATCGATCTTCTTCAGCTCCGCCGCAACCTGTGCGGTGCTGCCAACTGACGTCTCGATCAAGATGTATGCTCGGGTCTTCATTTCTTTAACTTGCTCCTATCTCAGAGGTTTGCGTGCGTATTGCATATGCTAACGCCCGAAACGCAAATTGACGACTTTCTGAAAATTACTCAAAATCAAGTGCTCGCTCAAATTCAGACCAGTCTTTCACAGGACCCACCGCTGACATCGCTAACTTCTCCGATGTCACAACCTCCGAAGCCACTGTACGCACATCATCCAAAGTCACCGCGTCCAACGACTTGATCCGGTCATCCAGAGTCTCGACACTACCGCGCAGCAACTCCTGCGCCGCGAGATCGTTTGCCACCGCACGGCTCTCCTCCATCCCCAGAATCAACCTACCCTTAGCCAACTCACGTGCATCGCTCAGTTCATCCTCAGTGATCCCATCCCTGATCTTCGCCAGTTCATCCACAATTACGCTCAGCGCCTCAACCGCCCGCGGCGGTTCTACACCAGTGTGAATATCGACTACACCACAGTCGGTAAGCGAGTGCATCGAACTGCCAATCCCATACGCAAGCCCGCGCTTTTCCCGAACCTCCTCAAACAACCGACTGCTCATGCTCCCACCAAGAACCACGGTCATTATTCGCAACGCCGTCCTACGCGCATCGTTCATCCCAACACCCTTAAACGCCAGCGCCATGTGAAGCTGTTCAAGATCCCGACGACCACCAGTCACACTAGGCCCTACCAAATTGTCGTCATACGGAAACATCCCCCGCGGTTCACCTCTGGGCAAATCCGACAACAATTCGTCTATCTGATCGACCACCTCATCATGTTCGATGTTGCCAGCGACGCAAACGACGATGTTGCAACCCACGTATTGTTCGCGGTGATAGTCAAGCATCACATCACGCGGTATCGCCTCGACGCTTTCGATGGTGCCCGCAATGTCCCGACCCAACGCCTGATCCGGCCACAACGCCGAATCTAGCAACATCCCGGCCAATGCCCCCGGCGAGTCGTGCGTTGCCCGAATCTCCTCCAACACCACGTGCTTCTCTTGCTCAATATCCGTCTCGCGGAACAGCGGCATCTTGATGATGTCTGCCAGCACTTCAACACCGCGTCGATAGTGTGGCAATGCCATGCGACACCAATAACCCGTGCACTCGCGATCCGTAAACGCGTTGATCGTTCCCCCTACGCTTTCCACCACACCGCTGATGTCCCTCGGACGCGGCCTGCTCGGAGTGCCCTTGAACAGCATGTGCTCGAAAAGGTGCGACACCCCCGCCTCATCGTCCGTCTCGTATCGGCTTCCCGCGCCGACGAGGAACACGACGCTGACCGCCTTGGTGTGCGTCATACCGCTAGTGATGACGCGGATGCCGTTCGCAAGCGTGGTTCGCTGGTATGCGGATGATGTGTCGAGTTCGACGGTGGTGGAACGCTGCGTTAACGGCATGGGCGATATCAGTAGAGAGTATTTGCGCGGCTGACATTCAAGGGTAGCACTACCTCTATATCTGCATGCGCATCTACGTCCACCCTAAACTCGCGGCAAATCTACCTCGTCGCCCGTTGCTGACTGCCAAATCCTGATACGCGCAGCCATATCGCGTATGCGATCGCGATGCTTCGGATCATCGTACAGATTCGTCATCTCGTGAGGATCATTGTTCAAGTCGTATAGCTCGCATTGGTCCGATGGACAAAGGTTCAGTTTCCAGCGATCCGGGGTGATCACCGTGCGCCAGTGCATCGAAGCCATACGGTTGATCTCTGGAGTGCCAAGGTTCCGGTCTCCCATTCCGTTCCACTGAACAAACACGTCGTTCTCGCTTAGATCGGCATCACCATTCAACACCGGAGCAAGACTCTTGCCCTGCATCTCCCAACTATTCGACATGCCCGACGCGGTCGGAGCAAAACCATCGCCCAGAACTCCGCTGGAGGTCGATTCCGACGAATCGCCACCACCGCTCAAATCTACCAACGTTGGAACAAGATCGACTAGTGAAACAGATCCATTGATCCGCGTCGACTCCCCTGCCGCGTCTGGTTCAGATCCCGGAACGCGTATCAGTAAAGGAACACGCGATGCTTCCTCATACATCGAACGCTTCTCCAACATCCCGTGATCACCGGCCATCTCACCGTGTTCGCTGGTGAAGACGATGATCGTGTTGTCTAGTTGACCAGTAGCCTCCAGCGCGTCAAGCATCTTACCGACTTGCCGATCGACAAGTGTGACGTTCGCGAAGTACTGAGCACGCAATCGACGCCATCCGTCCTCTGCCGTCAGGTCGTGATAGTCGTCAATTCCGAGCGGATTGAGATTGCCAGCCATGTAATAGTCGGCACGCAGACGGTTCAATAGAGAACCGTCGTCTGGACGTTTCAGGAACGCAGGGCCGACGGATATGTCCTCTGGGCCGTAGAGGTCATTGAGCGGTCCGGTGTACGGTGGGTGTGGTTCAAAGAATGAGACATAGAGCATGAAGGGTTGATCGCCTTGCTCCGAATCTGGGTGTTTGCGGATGAAATCGGCGGCGGAGTCTCCGAGGAAATAGGCTTGAGTCTGTTCTTCTGTCAGATTTGCGGTAGCGAACCAGTTCTCGTATGAGCGATTAATGCCGGGTGGTTCGATGCCGTGTTTGCGGAGGTGATCGTTGTAATTCGCTTCTACGTTTCGGTATTCGCGTTTGGTAGCACGTACACGATGGAAATCTTCAACGCTGACCCACTCGTCGAAGCCGTGTTGACGGATCATGTCATCGCCGAGGTGCCACTTGCCGAAGTAGCCGGTGTAGTAGTCCTCGCTGATGCGTTCGGCAATCGTTGGACAGTCGGCAGGAAGAGGAATGTTGTTGCGATGCAACCCGACGGCGTGCGGGTATAGCCCGGTCATGATCGAGGCACGGCTCGGGGTGCAGACAGGTTGCGTAACGTAAGCGTTCTCGAAGATGAAAGACTCTTCCGCAATCGTGTTTAGGTTTGGGGTTTCTATCCAGTCGTTTCCGTAGCACGCCATCGAATCTTGGCGTTGCTGGTCGGTGAGAATGAAGAGGATGTTCGGGCGATTGGGAGCGGATGTCATGGGGCTATGCAAGGTTGAATGCGGTTGTAGTTGACTAGCGTAGGATTTAGCTTACTACTATCGACAAAGTACCCGTCCGTTAGCCTGCCGAGTAAATCGTCAAAATGCCCGATGCGTCAGAAAAGCCTACTTCGTCCCAACCCATCGACGTTGCTAATGTGCGTCGCTCACGCAACCCAAGACGTGAGGACCGTCCTTGGGGTTCGTACGAGGTGCTGACTCGAGGACCTGGATTTCAGGTGAAACGGCTGAGCGTAAAGCCGGAATGTCGACTTTCATATCAATGGCATCGACACCGCGCCGAGACTTGGACGATAGCCCGCGGCATCGCCAAGGTCACGATCAACGGCGAAGACCAGATGCTGGGGCCATCCCAGTCAATCCACGTCCCACGCACCCACAAACACCGCATCGCCAATCCATCATCCATCGAACCCCTCGAAATCATCGAAGTCCAAACTGGCGACTACCTCGGAGAGGATGACATCGTGCGGGAGGCGGATGATTTTGGGCGGGTGTGAAGGTCAACCGGCCGCTATTGGGATGAACTCGATTTCTTCCTCGTCATCGTAATCATCAGTTTCGATCCGTAAATTAGCAGCCTCCAGAGCGTTTCTGAAAACCTCCTCTCCATCATCGAGTTTCTTGCCCATGGCGTCAGAAATGAGCACCATTAAAGCTTTGCCGCGTCGGATGAAGAAGTCATCGAAGTCATCTCGTTTCAAATAACCAACATCGATGTTATGACCCTCGATTGCAACTTCTAAGTCAGAGTTGTGCGCACTCAGCCTCCGCATGTATTGGGAAGGCGATCGTCCGCCGATTATGCGATTTGTCTTGGATGACAATGGTGTCTTATTTATGGCGCAATTGAAAATCCTCGCAGGGATCGGTTCGCCCAGGAACTTTGCAGCCTCCCTTTCGCACCACCGGCGGGGGAAGATGTGATGAATATCGATGTTTTCATCGAAGTACGAGGTAATGCTGATGGATGCACCTTGCATCCAATCGACCGCACCGCGCTTCATTAACAACGCGTTGATGCCCTTGTATGCCGCAGTGTTGCGAGTCCTCAGCGACAATAGACGGGCAGGCTCAAAAGTCACCTCATCCAGTAGCTGAAACGACCCTTTCCCACTTAGGTAGCCCGGAACGAATTGCGCGTCGTTCGCCATTATCGTTTCTGTCGGGCCACCGTACACCTCGCCGAAAATCCCTGACCAGAACCAGCGTTCGAGTTTCAGCTGTGTATTTTGGGTTTCGATTTCATCGCTCATTGTTGCGTAAAGGAATGCCAAGGACGTTACTTGGGTGACGTACGGAATATCCCGGGCACTGAAGATCGACTGTTTGGTCAAAAAGTGCGCCGCGCGTTTGAAACCTTCTTCGGCTTTTCCCGCCCATTTCTCATACTCTGTGCGGTTGATGCTGAGGATGTCGGAGCGTCGGCATCCAACTGTGGGAACTTGACTGGCTCCAGCCTCTCGGGATTGTTGTCGCCTATCCGTGGTCACCATTAAAGCGACAACGCGAATGAACTGATCTTTGCCTACTGCTCTTAAGACACGGCTGTGGTCGTGGATACGCTGCTGACGTTTCTGCCAGTCATCTCGCAAGTCGAAGCCCTCAGCTGCCAACATCGCGGTAAGCAATTCGAAGGTAGTCAACGGAACTCCACCCGTGTTTACCTTGTCGAAAACGATGCAGACTGCCTCGCGCGGCAAGCCCTTGTCGAGATCAATCACCGGCAGCTGGAAGGTCTGAAATGATTTGATGACCTTCTCATTAAATTTGGTGAAAAACAGTCCAGGCTCGCCGTTGGGGTTGGTTTTGCCAGTCCAGTGATTTACGTAACCGAGGAGCCAACTAGTTGGTTCGAGCAGGCGTTCAGTCGGAAACATATGCTGCTCATATTCCAATTCGGCATTAGACAAATCCAATTCAATCTTGCGTCCGATGTTCGATGTTCGTTGCCTGTTGGCGGGCAAGCTGAAAATCATCTTGTCATGATCGGGAGTGCGCTTCATCGCCTCTTTCATGTCAATGTAGTACCATCGCTCAACTTTTTTCCCTGTTGAGTTATGGGTGTCCACTGGTCCCGGATATTTGAGTGCTTGGTAGAGAGATGTCATCCGTTGCTGACCATCAAGGAGGAATGTGTCGGGTTGCCGGTCGTGGTAGGAACCCTCCACAGGACGCGGCTTGAAATTCATATCCCCACCAGCATCCAATCGCATGATCGCGCCGATTGGAAACCCTTGAGCAACGCTTGTCAACAGATCGCGAATTCGGAAGTCATCCCAAATCCACCCGCGTTGGAATTCTGGCAACTGCATCTCGCCATCATCGATTTCGTTAAGCAATTTACTCAACTGAATCGGGTTAGTGGTGAACATGGGCATCTCCTAACAAGAGCTTCGCTACATCATTTCCCAGAGACCATGTTAGCAATTCGTACCATCTCTCTCTTCACTTAGACTCCATCCCCATGCCCCCATCCCCCACCGCGCCTCCCGCCTCCGACGAAGGCACACGCCGTTCGATGATGTCCAACCGGCGCACGGACACCAAACCTGAGATCGCCTTCAGAAGCATGTTGCATCGCGCGGGCCTCCGCTTCCGAAAGGACCGCTACATCAAATTCGAGCGACGCGGCGTCAAAGTCGATGTCGTATTCCCAACCCAGAAAATCGCAGTCTTCATCGATGGCTGCTTTTGGCATCGCTGCCCAGAGCACGCTACCATGCCGACCCGCAACTACGAATACTGGTCGACCAAGTTCCAACGCAACATGGATCGCGATAGGTCAAATAACCAGAATCTTCAGAACCTCGGCTGGCAAGTAATCAGGATCTGGGAACACGAAGTCAAAGATCAAGAACTCGCCGCGCACGCCGTGACGCGTGTCAAATCTGTAGTGCGACATCCAGACCGCACCGTCGCCGCTTCCAGCCCACAACCCGAAATGTAGAATTTTCATTCGCCCAACCCACTTACTCGATTTAATCCTCAACCAATGCCATCTAAACTCAGCGAAGAACGGATACTCGCAATCCTGGAATCCGCTTACTCCGGTGCCGTCTACGATGCCATGCGGGAACTCGGACTAGATGACGGAATACTCCCCAACGACATCCAGCCAGTTGATCCGAACATCCCACTCGTCGGCAAAGTCTGGACCTGTTCAGGCGGAATAGTCGAAGGGATTTCGCAGGACGATTCCCTTCTATCTTGGACCGGCATGCTGAGCGCCGCACCGTCGGGATCCGTCGTCGTCTGCCAACCGAACGACTCGACCATCGCGCACATGGGCGAGCTATCTGCTGAGACCCTCAAGTTCAGAGGCGTCAAAGGCTACGTCGTGGACGGCGGAAACCGCGACACCGACTTCATACTCAAACTCGGATTCCCCGTCTTCTGCCGCTATCTGACACCATCCGACATCGTCGAACGTTGGATGGTCCAAACGATGAGCGAACCGATCATCATCGGCGATGTCAAAATCACGACTGGCGACTACATCGTCGCAGACCGCGACGGTGCGGTTGTAATTCCCGCATCCGCGGTATCCGACGTCGCCAACCGC
This sequence comes from Dehalococcoidia bacterium, assembly GCA_963555965.3. GTDB lineage: Bacteria > Chloroflexota > Dehalococcoidia > Lucifugimonadales > Lucifugimonadaceae > Bin127. Next base: position 2,217,976 of record OY821634.1, on the reverse strand, counting down.
GTCGACGAGGTGATGAATACCGAGAACGAACTCCGCAACATGATCCTCGGCGGCATGGATCCGCAGGAAGCATATCTGAAATATCGACGCTTTTAGCCATGACATCATCGAACCCTGATCAGCCTCTGTTTACCGAAAACCTGCGCGCGCCCGGATGGATGTTCGCGTTCCTCGGCCTCATGCTCGGCGCCGTCTCCGGAGGTCTCACCGCAGTCGGCATCCGAGGCTTCACCGACGATCCCCTAATCTCCGGCAGCGAATCGCTAATCTTCTACATCTCATTCACCATCGCAATCGTCGGCATCGTCTACGTGATGCTCAACTCCACACTCATGGAGACCAAAGCAACCGCCGACGGCATCACCGTGAGATTAGGCGTCCTCGGAACCCAACGATCATTCGATTGGAGCGACGTCACCACCATCCGCACCGCCAACCACAACATCGCACGACACGGCGGCCGCGGCAACCCCTTCGCTCCATCCGCCCGACGCTCTTGGACGATGTACGGAGTGCGAACCGGGGTGGAAATCGAGCTCTCCGACAGTCACGAAAACCAGATCATCTTCATATCCAGTTCCAACGGCAACGAATTAGTAGCCATCGCCGAGAGATACATCGCGTAATCCTGTAGATACCCGCGTAGGCGGGTATCTACAGGAACAGCGCACTAGATTCCCCGATAGCGGGGGAATTTCCGCATGGACAAGGGGGGCATCTAACGGCTATGTCGCACCCCACTGCTATCATCACACCATCAAAACTGAACTCCCGTCATCTGCGGAGGCCTTCCCATGACTACATCAACCCTCGCCGCAATCATCTACAAGCAGGGAGAACCCGCCGTCGTCGAAGCCTTAGAACTGGACGACCCCGGGCCGGGAGAGGTAATGGTCAAGATCGGCGGCACCGGCGTATGCCACAGCGATCACAACGTTTACTCCGGTTACCGGCACACAGATGACCTCCCGACGATCCTAGGACACGAAGGTGCAGGCACGGTTGAGAAAGTCGGTTCGGGAGTGCATGGCTTGGAACCTGGCGACAAGGTGGTTTTCGCCATCCGCCCCATGTGCGGAAAGTGCAAGTATTGTTCAACCGCACGTTGGAACCTATGCGACCCGATCTCATCACATCAACCCTCTGCCCAATTCCGCAAAAACGGCACGAGCTACTACGCTGGTTTGGCGACCTATTCGGAATACACAGTGGCGTGGGAAAACAACGTCGTCAAAGTAGACCCTGACGTGCGTCTTGACCGCGCGGCCCTAGTAGGATGTGCTGTGATTACCGGCGTAGGCGCAGTTGTCAACAAAGCCAAGGTTGAGACGGGATCCACAGTCGCGGTTTGGGGATGCGGCGGCGTTGGGCTTAACGTGATCCAAGGCGCGTATATAGCTGGCGCATCACGGATCATTGCTATCGACGCGAATCCCTCCAAGTTCCAGTACGCCGCTAGACTCGGTGCCACTGACACGGTGGACGCGTCTAAGGATGACGCTGTCGAAGCCGTCCGCGAACTAACCGACGGAGGCGCCGACTACGCGTTCGAAGTGATTGGCCAACCTGCGACCCTCCGTCAAGCACTAGAAGCAACATGCGAAGGCGGGACGGCAGTCCTAGTCGGCGCCGCGCCAGACGAAGGCGAAGTGATGATCCCGATGCGCCACCTGTTCCTCGACCGATCGCTCATAGGATGCAGCGCCGGCACGGGGCGACCACGATACGACTTCCAATGGCTAATAGCGATGTACCGACAAGGAAGATTAAACCTTGATGACCTAGTCACGCGGACGCGTCCATTGACCGAAGTAAACGAGGCGTTCCGCGACATGGAAGCTGGAGCAGTCGCGCGAACCGTATTAGTCCCTTAGCACACCACGCCTCACCTCAAAACGCTACCGATTTAATCAGCCTTCGCACTCACTTGGCTCTGAAAACCAGTGCGAATGTGCGAGTTGTCGCAATACGGTTTGGTGTTTGAGATACCGCACCGACAAAGCCGCACTTTTCCGTGTTGCTTGAACTCGCCGCCTTCAGAATCCCGTAATTCGAAATCGCCGACTACCTGTAAGGCGTCGTTGTTCCAGACGTATATCCGAGTAGGTTCTGCCACGGTTTAAGCCCTGCAAGCATCGCTAAAGCCGGCCAAGTTGTGTGACCCGTCGCAGAACGGCTTTTCCTCCGACTGCCCGCAACGACACAGGTATGCTTCGCCCTCGACCGGGAACTCTTTCCCATCGGCATCGCAAACCACGAAGTTGCCGCTGACCCAATACGGTCCGTTGTCGGATGTTGTCACTGTGGTGTCTGCCATTTGGTTACTCTCCCGCTCTGGCGCGTCTTTTGGCGCTGGAATGTCTTGTATCCGCATTGTAACGCGTATCATACTGATCTAAGAACTAGAGTAGCGGTAAGACTGCCCGATGTTCGGGATGTCGACGCTGCGAGGTTGTCTGGATCGAGCAACTCAACGCGATGGACAAGCGAAGATTCGAAAGAATTTGGAATCAGCTTCGCGGCAAGAAGCCGCACATGAAGCATTTCCTTGATGGAGTAAGCCTTTCGGGGATACGCGGGTTTCAGGGACTCGAGATCAGGTTCGAATACCCCGTAAGTGTGATAGCGGGCGGCAACGCTAGCGGGAAAACTACAGTCCTTTTCGCTGCCGCCTGCGCCTATGACGTGCCCGGGGCAGGATACTGGGACTTTCGGCCTTCTAAGTTATTTCCGAACTATTTCCCTAAACAAGGAGAACTTCGAGACACTCAGCAAGAGACGATTTTGGTCTACGATTTTTCGACCGACGCGGGTCGATTGTCGATGCGTTGGCGTCGCGGTAAAACCTGGAATCAAAGCTTTTTCGGGAGGAAGAGCGCCAAGCAACCTGTCCGCCCGGTTTACTTGAGAACATTGTCGAACCTAACGAATCCGACCGAGGTACGCAGCGTATTACAGATGTCGCGGGCGGATACTGCCCCTAATGAGTCGCCGTTGACACCGTTTCAGATAACTTTCGCACAAAACCTGTTGCCGTTCGACTACTCGCAGGTCACAGAACTGACGGTTGGGAGAAAAAATCTTTTATTCGCAGAACAAGAATCTGGAGCGTCTTATTCCGAGTTCCATATGGCTGCCGGTGAACGTGCCATTCTGCGTTTGTCACAGGAGATTGCGCAACTGAAAGGAGCGCTTATTCTCATCGATGAGGTCGAGGCGGGCTTGCATCCTTGGGTGCAACAACTCTTGATGCTTCATCTTCAGGAACTCGCCTTGCGCAACGACTTGCAGGTGATCGTGACAACACACAGCCCGGTCATCCTAGATTCGGTGCCGAGCGAGGGGCGCGTCTTTCTTGACCGCGAGATAGATGGCACCGTGAAGTTGCTACAGCCGTTTCGCGATGTTATCCAGAATGCCTTATATGGCAGAACACACGACCGTCTTAACATCCTTTGCGAAGACGACGCGGCAGAAGCCATCTTACGTGGAACTATAGACTATCTCGCATCCAGTGAAAGCTTCGACCACGATTCGATCCAAATCGGCCGGGATACCGGTGCACAAGAATTTCCTTCTCACGTAAATGCGCTCAGCAAGTTCGGGACGCTGGACAATTTTGTGTTCGTGTTGGACGGCGACCAGAAACGAGGCACTGTGGCGGAGGCGATGCGATCAGTTGCTGGAGGAAAAGACCTTGAGATAATGTACCTGCCATCCGATACCAGTCCCGAGGCGTGGATTTGGAACCGATTAAGCGGCGATTCTAGTCGATTCGAGACAGAGTTAGGGTTCGTTCCAGGAAGTCTTGCGAACCGAATTGCCCAACAAGATTCGACGTATGCTATTGCAAGCGGAACAGAAGCAGAGAAAGCCAAGGAGAAACTCCGGCAACTCGCCGAGTCCCAGAATCGGACCGTAACGGACATTTGCAGAATCGTCGCCCGAGTCGAATCCGCGGACGAGCAAAGCGAGTTACAGATTCTCGCCGACGCACTAAGCAAAGTTTTGATCAACTGGCGATCGGGCTTAGATTGAGACGTGATAATTCGGTTAACTCGCGTAACCGGACTATTGTTCTCAGAATTGTGCGGAACACGAAACGATGGTAATCACATGAAAATCACCGAAATCAAAACCTTCCTAATGTCTGGCGGCGGCAGCCGCAACTGGTGCTTCGTCAAGGTCTACACCGATGAGGGCGTATACGGCGTCGGCGAAGGATCGGGTTGGCCAAGAGTGGTCCAAACAGCTGTCGAAGACTTGGCCAACATCGTCGTGGGCGATGATCCTATGGATATCGAGCGCCTCCACCAGAAGATGATCGTGGCGATTATGGGACACGGCATGACCGGAACGCCAGGGTCCGGCGCGATCAACGCTATCGACATGGCACTCTGGGACATCAAAGGCAAAGTGCTGAACACGCCAGTGTGGAACCTCCTCGGCGGAAGGGTCCGCAAGCGCATACGCACATATGCTCATGCCGGAACACCAGAGCTGGCTGTTGATATGCGCGATCGCGGAATCACCGGAATCAAGACCGGCGGCGTATATCGGACAGTCGAGAGAGTCGATGCCATCCGGCGTGCGGTTGGCGATGAGATGGACATCATGGTCGACGCGCACGGTCCACCCTGGTTCACCACCAAAGACGCAATCATCGTCGGCAAAGGGCTGGAACCTTATAACCTACTCTTCTACGAAGACCCGGTGCCTCCGGAAAACACCGAGGCGATGCGACGCGTTCAAGACAATGTCGATATCCCGATCGCGGCCGGTGAGCGACATTCTCACATCTGGGGCGTCCGTGAGATCATCGAGGATGAGATCGTTGACGTTGTCCAACCTGATTCTGGTCGGATCGGCGGCATCACTCAGCTGAAGAAGATCGCGGCATTGGCGGAGGCGCACTACATAAACGTCGCCCCACACTCCGGATCGCTCGGCCCAGTTGCGGAATATGCCGCGATCCATATCTTGGCGTCGATCTCCAACGCATTGATATTAGAACGCTTGGAAGACGACGTGCCGCAAAGATACGAGGTTATCCAGCCTCATCTGCCGACGATCGATGGATACATCACCGTACCTGAGGAGCCCGGCTTGGGAGTCGATTTCGACGAAGATGTCGTCGCCGCAAACCCGCCCGAACCCAACGTTCGCACCGGACCAGACCCTTCGAGCGGACATTACGCACCCGGCACATACGACGAATACGTCTACTACCAGCAACGCTACCGCCGAGGCCAAGAACTCCCTCGCCTCAGATAAATCGTCGTCATCTCATCCCCTCTCCCTTGATGGGAGAGGGCCGGAGCTTGACCCGGACTCGATCTGGAGATGAGGGTGAACAGGGCGGCACGGCACCAGGCTTTCCCGCTCCTTCAGGAAGGGGCTAGGGGGAGGCTATGGGGCGAGGTTCCCCCTTCACGGGGGAAACGACCGAAACGAAAAAGGGTCACACAAACCTCGATTAAACGCGCACAACAAATCACCCCATCACAAGATCAGCGTAGTCCGCTATTCAGACAAATCTCTCTGTTGTCCCGCGCTTTTCGGGTTATGGTTGATAGTTGTGATCTGATCACTGGCGAAATAAAGAGATGGAGCGAGTCTAGATGTCTCTCAAAGTTGTGGTTACCTGCGAGACATTCGTCGATGTTAAGGGCATCATCGAATCAGCAGGCGATATCGAAGTCGAAATCTTTGACCAATTCACAGAGCACGAACCCTATGTGGAGGCGTTGAAGGATGCTGATGGCGCTCTCGTCGCTACTTGGCCACTCACAGGCAGAGACGTTTTGGAAGCATGTCCCAAACTCAAGGTTGTGAGTCGCATGGGTGTCGGCGTCGACTCGATCGATCTTGATGCCGCAACCGAACTAGGAGTCTTGGCTTGCAACGTGCCCGGTGTCAACACCGTTGAGGTTGCTGACCACGCAATGGCGATGATGCTGTCAATCCTTCGCCGCATCCCTGAAACCGTCGCCGCGACCCGTGAGGGCAAGTGGTCCGACGATCCGGCCCTGATGCGCGAGTATCAAGAGACCGTTGACCGCGTAGGCGGTAAAACCATCGGAATCCTCGGATTCGGCAATATTGGACACGCGTTCGCTCAGCGCGTCAACGGCTTCGGGCCAAGACGCGTCATCGCGTACGACCCCTACGCTTATCAGTCAACCGCCGACCTTTATGGTGTCGAGCTAGTTTCGCTCGATGAACTTTGGGCCGAATCGGACATCATCACCATTCACGCTCCCCACACCGAGGCGACCAACCACATCATCAATGCCGAGAGTCTGGCTAAGATGAAATCTACCGCCATCCTCATCAACTGCGCTCGTGGCAAGTTAGTCGACCAAGTTGCACTTCACGCCGCGCTACGAGATGGGCAGATAGCATTCGCGGGCATCGATGTCACAGAAGTGGAGCCGATCGCGTCCGAAGACCCGATCTTGACGTTGCCCAACGCCTTTGTTACGCCGCATCTCGCGGGATATTCACCTACCTTCTTGGAAGAGTGCGGACAGAAGCAGGCAGAGAACGTGAGCTTCTCGTTGACCGGCCGCGCACCCCACGGCCTCGCCAATCCAGATGTCATCAAAACGATCGCAGTGCAACGCTCCGCAGGCGGCGGCCGATGGGAAGGCATTCCCGACTTCTCAACAGGATTGCCGTTCTAAGCGAACCAGACCCCACCCGATTCGGTTATTCCAAAACCGTCATCATCACCACGCGGTTGGTGTTCGTACCGCGTCGATTGTTGGTCACGCCCCAAGTGTTTGATGTCTTGGTGAAATCTTGTTGGTTCACAAGCACGCCAATGACTTCGACTGGTAGTTGCGCGTCGTGTATAGCCCCCAAGACCACATCCTCCAGCTTGACGGTTGCATTGCGGACCTCACCGACCTCGTAGCAAATAGTGCCACCGGGTTTGACAACCCGGCAAAGCTCTTCCAGCGTCTCAGCCGTGAAACGTTGCCAGTCTTTGATACTTTGCAGGATCGCGATCGGTTGCGCGTCGATGTCGACCCCTGCGAACCACGCTCGTACGTGGTTGTCAGTCCGGTAGTCCACGGTATCCAAGAATGGAGGTGAGGTGACGACTAAATCGACCGAATCGGTTGAGATTTCCGGCGTACTCCTAGAGTCACCGCAACACAAGTGGAATTGGCTGTAGTTCAAACCGCCATGCCTCAGCAAGGACCGACTCTTTCTCAATATCAGTGATTTGACATCACGTTCCGGAGGTGTCTGCCTACGCCTCTCGTTGATGCGCGACTGGCTTTCGATTGATGCCGCTTGATTGGGCGGCAACGTGTAGACGGAAAAGAATCCGGGCGAGTGTCCCGTCAATCGGCTCATCGCCACCAATCGGATCCAATCGTCCACATAATCGAACTTCCCCGCCTCCCCACGTCTGCTCAACCAAGAGCGCAGCGCGACGATCTGTCTCAGCGTCACTGGGTGAAAGAACACAGCAAATCTTTCATCACCCAGAGTTGGTTCGCCATCGTACCACGGCACCTCATTCAAACGGTATTCGATATCGCACAATTCAGGGGTATGCAGACGCGACCGCGTCATCATGACCGACATCGGATTAGCGTCGTTTCCGAATACTCGTCTGTCCATCAAAGCCGCTTGTATCGGAGTCGTGCCTCGCCCCATGAAGGGGTCGTGTACCACGCCTTCGGGTTCGGTTAGGCGGTCGATGAAAAACTCAGGAAGTTGCGGTTTGAAGCACGCACGATAGCTGATTTCGTGCAGGGCATGTCCGGCACGTTGAGCGTTCGTCCAAAATTCGTTAACGAAATAACGCAGAGGCCGCGCGTCGGCAGATGAAGAAACTTCGACGACTTCGGTTTTACTGCCGAAGTCGTCGAAGTTGGCCAACCCATCGACAAAGTCATCGATGCGGCTTCGATGTTGCACGCTGATCACTCCGCGCGATTGTAAGCAAATCGCGGCGTTAGTACAACCTCAATGCGGTATTTTCTATCTGCTGTAACCAGTACGAGGTACTGGTTTGACACGATCAACCAAAGCATTCAACACGAACTCGAAGTCGTGGTACGCATCGGTGCTCGCTATGGGTGGTCCGACTGAACGCAGCATCGAGGCAAGTTCCCAAAGATCTCGGTGAATCGCGCCGGGATGCTCACCGCGATATTCATTAAGGCCGCTGAACCGGCCAGCCGACAGCGCCACAATAGCGGAGAAGTCGGTCGACGCATCGCGAGGCGACAACACAGCTTCGACCTCTTGGTGTTGACGATTAGAATCGCCAGACATTGGCGTAACCCATCGCACTTCGACTTCACCCAACGGCTGATCGGAGTGTCCGAGTATGTACGGATCGACGAGTTCAATTTCAAAGAACACTGTTGTCGCAGCACCGGCAGGTAATTCTGCGAATTTCTTTTCGGCACGGGTGAAGGACTCGTCGGATGTGACGCGGTTCTCGTATCCGATCATTCGCCAGCTACGGACGAGTTGGTCGTCCCATACGACTTGGGCGCGAGTTTGGTCGGCGACTGGTACTGAGAGCGCGAGCCATTTCTCGCGACTGAATAGAGCTTGACCTTCTTCTGGAGTACTAAGGTATCGATACCAGCCATTCCCATGTTGAGCCAGTTGCTCAAGCAGGACATCGTTGTAGTTGTTGATACCGACGCCTATTGTGATGAGTCGCAATGGGTTGTCTGGATAATGGTCCGCGGCCGACTCCAAAATCGCAAACGGGTTAGTTGCATCGACATTGGCCACACCGTCAGACATCAAGATGATGTAGTTGTGCGCATTTGGGTGTCGCCGCCGCATCTTGTCCGCCAACTCTACGCCTAGGTTTAGGCCAGCTTGAACGTTCGTGCCGCCATCGGGCCTGAGCCTTCGGATCGAATTGCCTACGCTGTTTAACTCAGGATCCTTATCGGCAACCGTGAGATCTCGTTTGACCCTGTCATCAAAGTGGACGATGGAGATTCGATCATTGCGCCCAAGGCTGTTGCGAATCGCTTCAGCTGCCTCGCGAGCGATTTCCACCCGGTTGCCGTCGGACATCGAGCCCGAACCGTCAAGAACCAGAGTGACATTCAACGGCAAATCAACTACGATATCCGGTGCTTGGAACGCGACTCTTGCCAAGTGAAGACCATTGTCAAGAGGATGTTCGATAACATCGGTATGGATGTTAAACGAGTCGTTGTGGCGCGGCATCTCATAGCCATAGTTAAAGGCATTGATCCACTCCTCAGCACGCACCGACGCTGGCTCCACCTTGTATCCAGCGCGTGCCCAATTGAGAGCAAGCTGGAAAGACGTTCGATCCGTGTCGAGGCTGAAAGTCGAAGTATCGTCATGCACGGTGAGCGCGAAGTTCGATCGCGTCGTGTTTTGGAATGTGGTTGCTCCAGGCTGCGAAGGTTGCGATTGCGGTGATATTGGCGTTGGTTGAGGATGCCTGCCAGGTCCGGCAAGTCCAGCCGCTCCCGCCTCTCCGGGAGATCCAGGCTCTCCGGGCACACCCGCCTCTTTCACTACTTCCGCCGGTGCCGCAGCGATCGCGGGTCTAGCGGTCGCTGCCGGCATGGCTCGCTCCGCCTCGACAACAATGTGCTTTTCGACTTCGACGATTTTTTCGACCTCAACCTCCTTTTCAACCACGACGGTCTGAACGACGGTTTCACCCTGTACCGCCACCTCTTTTTCCACAATGACGGTCTGAACAACTTTGCGTTCTACCTCAACTTCCTTTTCCACAACGACGGTCTGGATGACCGTTTCCGACCCGCTACAGGCTATCGACGCAGCCGCTAAAGCCGCAACAATCATCAGCACCGCCGCGATGATTGGGTTGAATTTGTAGTGGTAGAGGTTGTGGATACGTAGGTGTTTCTGATTAGTCATTTTTCTGCTCTCCATGGTTTTTCTCGGATCACTGAAGAGCAGACGCACTGGAAACTGGATTTGTTCCACAAAAATCGAGAAATGCGAAGAAGTGTTTTTTGGGACGCGGATCAGCGCGAAAGAAAAGGGCTCGGAACCTATCGCGGTTCCGAGCCATGCAGTATCAACGACCCTCGGTTTAGAGGACGGTTAGTTCCCGCCTTCCTTTTCGGATTCGTCTTCAACATCAGAGTTCGAGTTTGGCACGACAACGACTTTTGGCGCACCTCTGCTTCGACGATTCAAGAAGCGTACCGAGAAGAAGATGATTACCCCGAGGATCAGCCAGATCGGAGAAGTAATAGCTATCCATATCAACGCGTTTCCTGCCAAGGCCGAAACGTTGATGAGGACATTGAAGGCATTGGTGGCAGTGCCCGAAGGCTCAAAGTTTGATGCTTCAACCGACGGCGCCGGATAGACGTAGATATATGCCTGTATGGTTTCCTCCACTTCCCCAGCATCATTATCACCCGTTATCTCGAACACGACCTGATACGAGTCTGGACGATGCCGCTCGAAAACATGCTCCAGTTCCACGTTCGTTTCACCAGCAGGGACGACGCCTGTTTTGACCTTCGATCCATCGCGCACATCCCACTCGTACCGAACATTCCTTACCGTTTCAGGATGGTTGAAAGATGCTGTCAGCGTTACAGGCCGACCTTCTTGAACATCGTTCTCGGATGCCGACACGAACGCGTCGAACGACGGCAGTTCGGATACCTGAGTCCACTGACTGTCTTCACCCTCCGCCAAGCCGCGATCCGAATATGCGCGGACAGACGCAGTAACGACGTGCGGTGCCAACTCATCTGAGTAGTAGGTATGCTGTACTGGCACGCTCAACAAACCCTCTTCGTTTTGAGTCTTAAGTGCCGCATTGACCGTCTCATGCGGCGATCCATCGCCGAAACCCCAAGTGATCTCGTATCGGTCATAGCCGTCTGGCGGGAAGAATCGCGCGGTGAATTTATGTGATACTCCAATGCCGATGTGGATATCTTCGCCAACATCTACCTGCATAGGTATAGGCGACCTGTTGACCGTCACCGAGAGACGCGAATACGTAGCAGACTCGCTAATGAAGCTCATTCGTCCGTCGATAATCTCAAGTTCGCTTTGCCAGTTAGTTATCTCGCGCTGCACCTCCAGCAGTTCCTCGACGCTGTCGTAATTTTCGCTCTTCAACAGTTGGGACAGAGCGTCAACCGTCTCTTGAACCGTTTTTCGGCGCGCTCCCAGGTCGATGTATTCCTCTGTGAAATCGGTGCTGTCGGAAGTGATTGATTCGACTTTGGATGCGAAGGACGAGACTTGCTCGATAACTGCATCAAGCGTGTCGGCAGGCACTCGGATCGTGATGTTGTAAAAACCGATGTCGTTCGAATTGCTGTTCACAACCCAACCGCCGCGCTGCAAAGCTAAATCGCCGATCACATCTACCGTCAAGGCAGGATCATCAGACTCGATCACCATGTCAGCGTTGCGTACGATGATGCGAGTCTGTGGCTGTATCGATATATCAACGCTCTCGCCGAGTTCCTCAGCTACCGCAGCATCTTCGTTGATTGACATGGCGATAGGGGATTGCGTTGGCAATGCCGCTGCCTCCGCCTTTTCTGCCTCAAATTCGACCTCTCGGATGACCTCCTTCTCAACCACAACCGTAGCAATGCTGTCGCCTGCCACCAGTTTCGATGCCATCGCTTCGTCGCTAACCTCGCCAGCAAGACCATATCCGCTTTGAGGAACGAAAACGTCCCGCCCGGATTCTCCCTCGCCACCGCAAGCGACCATCGTTGCGACGAGAAGAGCCATCGCCAGAATCGCCAATATCATCCAACCGGATCGAGCTTGACGGCGGGTAGATTTCAGCAGGTTAATTTTGGTGTTCATTGGTATCCCTCTCTATTGAATTGATAGTCATCTACAAACCAGACGCAGACAAGGCTAGAAAAGTTCCATCGTCAACCGTAGAAAATCAGTTTGCCTCTGACAATGGCTCTTCGATACCTTTGCGTAACTATGTCATTCCGACGAAAGTCGGAATCCAGATGGGGCTACCAACGCCAAAGCACTGCCTCGCGAAATTCCGTCGAAGCGTTTATCTTTCTTTTCCATCGTTATACCTTAAAGGCAATCCAAACCCGAGATCGAAAGGCTAAAAGATGGCTGAAGCTGACAGCAAGAAAAAAGTTCTCATCACCGGTGGCGCCGGACTGATCGGCGGCATCCTCATCGACCGTCTCGGTGATCGCTACGATATTTCGACGCTGGATTTGAAGGATGCCGATGGTGTGCCTTCTCATGTGGCGTCCTTGGACGATCTCGATGCAATGCAGCCAGCATTCGCAGGAGTCGACGCGGTGGTGCATCTGGCAGCAGACAGGTCTGCTTATGCCGAGTGGGAATCGGTCTTGCCGAACAACCTCGTAGGAACGTACAACGTCTTTGAAGCGAGTCGACGCGAGGGAGTCAAACGAGTCATATTCGCGTCGTCCAACCATGCCACGGGCGGCAACTACCTCGATGAACCTTGGAGTCTGGTAGGCACCGGACAGTTTGAGAAACTAGAGGCGGGAAAGTACCCGTTGATAGCCGAAGACACGATGATCCGTCCCGACGGGTTCTACGGCGTATCCAAAGCCTTTGGCGAAGCGATAGGCAGCTACTACAACGACTACCACGGTCTGTCGTCGATCCACCTCCGCATCGGTTGGGTATTGTCCGAAGATGACCCTACATTCTCACCATTCGCGCTGTCTTTGTGGCTTAGCCATGCGGATGTCGCACAGATCGTTCGCCTCTGCGTCGATGCCCCAGAATCCCTAAGCTATGGCATCTACTACGCCACCTCGGACAACCTCTGGAAGATATTCGACATCAGCCGAGCAAAAGCAGAGCTAGGATTCTCGCCAGAGGACGGCTCAGGTGGCGAATTCACGGAGGGACCGCCGCCAGTCAGGGATAGATGAATGATCTAATCACTGCGCCTAATCCACCTGCTCAAGCCGATCGATTAGACGCCTTACGTCTTGAGCGTGAATGCTGATGACTTGATAACTAGTGTGGTCTTCGTAGAAATTTATGTGTAACAGCTCTGCTGCACCGAACCAGCGTACGAGATCTTCATAATCCTTGCGATCTTGAAGTTTGTCCAAGTTCTGTTTGAAGTGGCGATGTGATCGGTGGTGCCATTTCTTGCGTTCAGCAAGTGCTTTCAACGCCTGTGCAGCAGAGCCCCAGAACTTCTCGGATGCTTGGCGTAGGTCGCCGGCCTCAAGTTCAACTACAGCCTGATCGTAGAGATGGTGGGCTGCCGTCCGGTATCTTTCAGAGGTAGTCATTCAGCGCATCGCTCCTCGTGATCGCGGGATTATTTTCTAACAATCAACGGCGGACAAAGTAACCGCAATTCAGGTAGCCCCATTTTGGAGTGGCTCAGGATCTACCTCTTTTGTCGGCCGCGCTTGAGCGAACCATTCGTCGTCCAATTCGAACGTATCAGGATCTGCCGCGATACCCGCTTGAATAGCCGCCTGTTCGCCGTCGCGCTCTTGTATTTCTTCGAATGTCATATCAGTTGACTCTTTGCGCTTCAGCATAGCGTCGTTCCTCGCGTCGGTTGGCCTTCCTTAGGCTAATGATACGGCGATTTGCACCTCTACGAACATAAACCACCACGTGTAATCGCCCTGATAAGTTGCCCGATGCAATGAATCTTTGCTCGCCAGACCTAAATTGCGTTGCAACCAACGCGCTGTCCCAATCGAAGTGTTCAATCTCCGCGAAGTCGATTCCGTGCTTTGAGATGTTTCCTGACCTTTTTGCGCTATCCCATTCATACTGCATGTCTGAGCACCGTCTGTAAGCACGCTCACTTCTGCGGCGTAGATTCCTCCCCGTAATCCGATATCCTCGCCTCCAACCTTCGCAGACTGTCCTGTGTAGCCCTCAACTCCCGCAGCAACTCATCACGCGACACCGGCGGTTGCAATTCCTTCAACGACTCCTCTTTCGCCCGATCCAAGTTGTTTATCACCACAGCGATGAAGAGGTTGACGACTACGAACGTGCCGACGATGACAAAGCTGACGAAATATATCCAAGCGAAGGAGTTGAGCTCCATTGCGCGGGCATTGATGTCTACCCATCCTTCTAACGTGATGATTTCGAACAGCGTCAAGATTGACAGACCGATGTTGCCCCAGCGGTCCGGGTCATGCTCGTGGAACAGTTGGAAACCGATAATGGCGTAGATGTACACGATGATGCTCATCAGCATCAGTATGTGCCCGACGTTCGGGATCGATTTGACCAACGCCGAGACGATCAATCTCAGGTCTCGGATGGTGGAGATCAGCCTCAAGACACGGAGCAGTCTGCCGAGGCGTGCGATCATTGCAAATGCACCCGTCGCCGGCACGAGCGATAAGACGATGATCGTGAAGTCGAACACGTTCCAACCGTCGCGGAAGTATTGATGCGGACGTGGAGCGAGAGCGAGCATCTTGAGGACGGCTTCCAGGATGAAGATTCCTAAGATGATCTGGTTGCCTAAGATCAGCAGATGGCCATAAGGCTCTGAGATTTCAGGAACGGTCTGCAAGCCCAAAAACGCACCGCTCATCAGAATCAGAGCGATGATGAAGTAGTCGAAAATAGAACTCTCGACTAGTTTCTGGGCGAATTTCACTAATCCGCTGGTGTTGTTTTGCTCGTTGGTGTTTTCGATTTCTTCCATCTCGATTAGGGCTACATTAAGTTTTTGCCGTCTATTGTTGCCAGTTGTGACGTCGCTGGTCAATTATTCTCTGGCATTCGCCGCCGCTCTGGTGAAACCGCGCGGGATGATATGCCCATGCCCGCGCATCTGGAACGTTCCATTGATGTTCAAACCCGGGAATTGCCAGCTACCTCCCGCGCCCGGCGGCCAATCGACTGCGCCAGAACGTTGCATCCATTCTGCATACAGCGATGCCAACTCTGAAACGCGATCCTTATCACCATCGGCAAGATTGTCCAACTCGGTTCGATCCTGTTCAAGGTTGTAGAGTTCCCACGCCTTGCCGTGTTCCCGAACTAGCTTCCAATCGCCGACGCGCACCGCTTGGTTGCCTTCATGCTCCCATGCCAACGGGCGTTGTTTCGACCAGTTGTCATCGCCTTCCAGCACGGCGCGGAAACTCTCACCCTCGTGCGGAGTTATCTCATGCCCGCGGAACTCCGTCGGGTAAGTACCATCGCCAAGATCGATGCAAAGCGCGTTCAGATCCATCAGCTGAATCGGCGTGTGAGATATCTTGCCTGCGCGTCCCTGTTCCGATATTCCAGACGGCCAGTTGACGATCAATGGAGTGGCGATTCCGCCCTCATGCGTCCACCGCTTAAAACGTTTGAACGGTGTGTTGCTCACGTTTGCCCATTGCGTGTCGTAACTCATGTAGGTATCGTCACCGCCCGGCACGATATCAGGCGAGTTGCCCACTCTCACCTGACGACCATCGCGAGTGAGAGGCACAACGCGCGACTCGTCCATGTTGTCACGGTCTTCGTAAAGGAACTCAGCGCATCCGCCGTTGTCCGAAAGAAATATAACTACGGTGTCACGCTCAACGTCATTGGCTTTCAACGTGTCGCATATCTTGCCGATGCCCTGATCCATCCGCTCGACCTGAGCCGAATAGACCGCCATCCTCATGCTTTCCCACTCTTTATCCGGAGCATCTTCCCACGCCGTTACCGTCTCATCTCGCGGCGCAATCTCCCACTTGTCGTCAAGAACGCCCATCGCCTTCAATCTTTCGTGGCGAGCGGTTCTAGTCGCGTCCCAGCCATCGGAGTATTTGCCCCGATAGTTCTCGATGTTCTCCTCCAGAGCCTGCAACGGCCAGTGTGGCGACGTATAGGCGACGTGCAGGAAAAACGGCCGGTCATCGTTCTGCACATCGTCGATCATCCTGACGGCGTGGTCGGTGATCATGTCTGTCAGATAGTCCGTTCCAGACGCTTCAACAGCAGTGCGGTCTATGAAGAACCGAGAGTGGTTGAAGTAACCGTTGCCGCCCTCGAACCAAAACATCTGCTCAAAGCCGCGTTGCAGTTGGGGATGACCCTCCTCTTCGCGTTCGGGGTCTGATCCGCAGTGCCATTTGCCAGAGATACCCGTGCGATAGCCAGCATCGCGTAGCACCTCCGCAATCGTCACGCAACGATTGTTGAGATAACCCTGATACGACGGCTCACCTTCAATGTTGTTCCCCATATGTCCAACACCGGTTTGGTGCGGATTCAACCCCGTAAGCAGCGAAGCGCGAGACGGGCAGCACCGCGCCGTGTTATACATCTGCGAAAACCGCATTCCCTCTTCCGCCAGCCGATCAAGATTCGGCGTCGATATCTCGCCTCCGTAGCATCCGAGATCGGAATAACCCATGTCATCGGCAAGGATGAGTATGATGTTCGGACGGTTGGCAGCGGGCGTGTCGGTCATGATGATGTTCCTGTTATTGCTCGTCTTTGTGGCATCGATTGAGTTTTGTCAGCATAAATCAGCATAAATCCTTTCCCGCACTCGCGCAGACTCTCCCCCTTCGCACTCGCACCCTGTGATCGCACTCGCGCCCTGTGATTCCGAACAACCTCCTGTCATTCCGAGCCACCTCCTGTCATTCCGAGCGGAGCGAGGAATCTCCCCCTTCGTGAAACGTAAGGGGCTAGGGGGATGCCCACAGTTCAACAACTGGCAGTGCATCCCCCGCTCACATCGCTTCGCTCGTTCGCGCCCCCTTACGCAAGCGAAGGGGGCGTACATCCCCCTTCGCATTCACACCCTGTCATTCCGAGCCGCCTCCTGTCATTCCGAGCGGAACGAGGAATCCCCCCCCTTCGTGAAACGTAAGGGGGCTAGAGGGATGCTTGCTTGCCTGCCACCCACCCTATGCATAACATTCCCATTGATGTATCCTTACAAGCGAGGCAGCCACGCGCTATCTCGTAAGGTCGGAGGATGTCGGCGAATTTCCGTGGTTTCAAGGCCTAACCAATTCGCCGCCAATTACGCTTGTCAGGCGACCTCCGGCCAACTCTCTATCCTACGCGCATCCCCCGCTCACATCGCTGCGCTCGTTCGCGTCCCCTTACGCAAGCGATGGGGACGGCATCGCCCTGCCGCACATCCCTCTGGATTCCCGCCTACACGGGAATGAAGGGGAAGGCATCGCGGGAACGATGGGGGAGGGGTGGCGGAAAATCATGGCAATCATTCCCCCATCATGGCAATCATGGTTCAAAATCTCCCCCCTTCGCGAAGCGTAAGGGGGCTAGGGGGATGCTCACAGTTCAACAACTGGCAGTCCATCCCCCGCTCACATCGCTCCGCTCGTTCGCGCCCCCTTACGCAAGCGAAGGGGGCGTGGGTGGCGGAAAATCATGGCAATCATGGTTCAAAACCCGTACTCCCCCTTCGCATTCACATCCTGTCATTCCGAGTGTAGCGAGGAATCTCCCCCCTTCGTGAAACGTAAGGGGGATAGGGGGATGCCTGTCTCCGCCTAATCCCCCGCAAACAGCGGCAGTATCTCATTGATTATCACGTCTTGCGCTTCTCGATCCATCCCCGTGTAAAACTCGACATCCGAGGAATAGTCGAAATCGAAGAGGTCCACACCGTCTTTGAGGCTGAACTCGAGCTGGCCAGTCTCGCCGTACTGGTTCCTCTGCTCTATGGTGATCTTGTTCTCGCTCAGCCAGTAGTTCAGAAGCTCCTGAGCACCGACGCCTTCGAGTTCGACGGTAGTAGTATTGCCGTCGCCGTCGACCGCCGATACGCTGATCCTGCCATCGCTGATCGAGACGTACCCACCATCGCCCTCCAAAGATATTTTGCCGCCACCATCAGAGCCTACAGCAGACTTATCGGCGTAATGCGTCAAAAGCTCTGGAGCAGCAAGACTTAGCCTCCCTGAATTGTAAGGATCATTCTCAAATAACTTCTCAGTTGCAGTAGATATAGAGACAAGTGAGATTTTCTGAATAGGCTCGCCATTGAAATAATCATTTTTCTGTTTAGGAGTTATAACTTTCTCTTTCTCTAAATAGTCTAAATAAAAGCCCTCGTTATGAAATGTAAATAGGGTGCCGTTTAATTTGTGTTTTCTAAAAGGATATTCGGCATAAAATTCTATCGCTCCTATGTCATTACTCAAATCCCTGCCTGAATGAAGAACAACAAAATAATCGCTAACTTCCGGAATGGCTGTTGCTGTAGGCAAAGGAGTTTCAGTAGGCAGAGGAGTCGCGGTAGGTTGGGGAGTTGCGGTCGGCGCTGGCGTGCTTGTCGGAAGCGGAGTCGGTCGTGGAGTGGGCGATGGAACTGAGGCGGCGGTAGGTGCTGCATCGACTTTTACAACAGGACTTGCAGGGTCAGGCGTGTCGTCGGGCCGGCTCATGAAAGCGAAGACAGCCAGTCCAACGGCAATTACAGCGATGCCTAAAGAAACGACAGCAACCTTAGTCGAACCGGGCGAATCTTCAACTTTCCTGATCAGATCCGACAATGCCATTCGGACTTGCCTTTCGTAGTTGTCGTTGTTTTGGGTACCCGCGACCAGCGATCATCTCGCTTGCGCCGCACCTCTGTTTATCGAGTTGAGATTATACATGCGCGGCAAGGCATCCCCCGCTCACATCGCTTCGCTCGTTCGCGCCCCCTTACGCAAGCGAAGGGGGCGTACATCCCCCTTCGCATTCACCTCCTGTCATTCCGAGCGCAGCGAGGAATCTCCCCCCTTCGCAGAGCGTAAGGGAGCTAGGGGGATGCTCACAGTTCAACAACTGCCAGTGCATCCCCCCTTCGCGGAGCGTAAGGGGGCTAGGGGGATGCTTGCCTTCGCGAGAACGTCGATTACAACTTCAAATATGTGGTATCAATTACTGCAAACACGTTTCAGGAGGTAACAGCGATGATGAGGATCGGTACACGGATCAGCCCCGACTGGCTGGATCGAACAGAGGATCTGCGTTTCTTGGTACAGATCGGCGTTGACGCGGTCGATATCACGATGGATATGGTTCCGGGGTACATGGAGACTGGAGGCGCGGCGAGTCGTGACGGCATGAAGATGGTCGTCGACAAACTCGCTGATGTTGGTCTAACCATCGAACGCGCCAATTGTCTGTCTGGACAGTTCCACGATGCGTATCTGGGCGGACCCAATGCGGAACAAGAAACCCGAAACGCATGCATAAACGCCGAACTATGCGGCGAGTTCGACATCCCAGTTCTCGGTGTTCAGCCATACACGAACTCGCTTGTCAAACATGAACTACCGCCGTTGGTCGAATACGTCGAGGGACGCGGCGGTTACAAGCACGCCAAGTTCGACTTGCGCGAAGCATTGGCAACACCGCGCGCCGCGGACGCGCTCGACGAGGAAGTCCTTTGGCAACGACACGTTAAGCATTACACCGCGATCTGCGAGGTCGCAGAACCCGCTGGCGTAAAAGTCGCCACGCACGGAAACGACCCACCCGTTCCGATGCTGCACGGCTACCCTCAGATCATCAACAGCTTCGAATCGTTCGACCGTCTCTTCAGCGAAGTTCCATCACCCGCCAACGGCATCACATTCTGCGTCGGCACGCGATACGAATCGGGACAAAACATCTTCGAGGGCATCAAGCACTTCGGCGAACAAAATCGACTCTTCCATGTCCACTTCCGCAACGTCGTCGGCACGATACCCGAAAACAAGGGCTACATGGAAGTCATACCAGATTCCGGCGACCTCAACATGTACGAAGTAGCCAAAGCCCTATACGACATCAACTACGAAGGTTGCATCGACTACGACCACATCATGCGCCTAACCACCGACGGCCCCGCCGGTCGCGAATACATCGCCTACTGCGTAGGCCACATGCGAGGCATCATCCAATCGCTGGAAGCGGTCCACAAATCGGGCTGAACCGCGTCTAGTCGAAAAACGGCGGGAACCACTCGCGTCTGAGATTGAGCCCAAACCCCGGCTCATCACTAGGCTTCAGCTTGCCCTCAAACGGCGCTATCGTCCCCGGCAATCGGTCCTTTTCGTGCAGAGGCACACCGGGTTCGGTCATCACCGGCCCGCTACACTCGATCATCGGTACCGCCGCCAGGCCGTAGCAAGCGTGCTGTCCGTATGCCGTGCCGCCGCTACCGTGGGGAATGACGGATATGCCAGCCGATTCTGCGACGTGGCAGATCTTGATAAGTGGAGTAAGCCCGCCGCACCAGATGATGTCTGGTTGCAGGATATCGACGAGTCCCTCTTTAGCAGCGTGGAAGAACGGATAGATGCCGTACCAATGCTCTCCAGTAGCCAACGTCTGCCACGGAACGCGCTCGCGGAAACGCTCGTACTCGTCCAAAGTGTCAGGCAAGAACGCGTCTTCAAGCCATTTGAGGTTGTATGGACGCAACCGCTCAGCAGTCCTCACGGCGGTTTCGACATCGAGACCCATCCAGAAATCAAGCATCAACTCGGCATCAGGACCGACTAACTCGCGAGCCTCAGCGATTTCTTCTTCCAAGCGATTGATACCTTCGATGCCGTCCGGCGGACCATACGGACTAAAACGTTTGAAGTTCTTGAAGCCCAGTTCCTTCTGCCACCAAGTGTCGTTCCCAGTGGAGTAGAGCGGTTTGAGGATATCGGTGCTTCCGCCCAGCAAACTATAGACAGGTTTTTCTAGTGCCTTGCCCTTCGCATCCCACAGCGCAAGATCAACCGCCGCGATCGCATACGCCACCAAAGCGTTCGTCCCGAAACCAGACGTGACTCGGATCATCAAGTCGTAAAGCGTCTCGGTGGAAAACACATCTCTGCCCTCGATTGCCGGAGCCAGATAGTCCTCGATGAGCGACGCGGTCGTGCGTCCATGATCGGTAAATCCGAACCCCCACGTGCCGTCCTCAAGCGTAACGACACACCCCACATCGCGATCGCCCCCGGGAACCTTGCGACTGAACCCGAAATTGGGATCTTTCGTATAACGCCGCAGTGGCGTAGCCTGCGCGTTCAGATCACTCCGCGACGGACCCGAACGCGGTACCGTCATCGGCTTCAACCGCGGATAGTTAACCTTTGTGGCTTCTACAGAGACTATCTTCATTTTTTCACCTCGTCGCAAATATGCTACTAAGCAAACCGTCATTCCCGCGCAGGCGGGAATCCATAGAGGCAGCCCCAACCATGTCATTCTGAACGAAGCGGAGCGGAGTGAAGAATCTCAACGCCAGCACCGGGAGATTCCTCGCTACGCTCGGAATGACATGGGAAAGGCTCGGAATGACGCTCATACCGTGCTCGAAGGACACCCCTCTGACAACGGACACTCACCACACAACGGTCTTCGTGCTTTGCAGACTTGCCTACCGTGTGTGATCAACTGCATGTGAAGTTGGAACCTGAGTTGAGGGGCGACTTTGTCTTCCATGATGGCGTGAGCGGCATCGGCGGTCGTCTTTTCGTCGATGAATCCGAGTCGTTTGGACAATCTGTGGATGTGGGTATCTACCGGAAAAGCCGACATTCCCAACGCGAACGACATCACAACCGCGGCCGTCTTTGGTCCCACGCCGGGAAGGTCCATCAGCCACTTCCTGGCATCTTCTAAAGAGTAGTTTCTGAGAAAATTGATCTCCAACTCGCCATGTCTTTTCAGGATGGCTGCGAGGATGTCTTTGATCCGCTTCGACTTTTGGTTTGACATGCCCCCGTGATAGATCGCATCTGCGATCACCTGCTGATCCGCGATCATCACTTCTTCCCATGTCGGGATGGTTCGGCGCAACTGATCGAAGGCCTTTTCAGCATTCAGATCGGAAGTATGTTGCGTCAAGACAGTGAAAATCAGTTCGTCGAGCGCGTTGTATCTCGGCTCTTGCTTGAATTCACCGTATCTCGCGCTCAGTTCGTCAATGATTTCTTGGGGAGAAAGCTGTGCGGTAGTCATGAATCAGGACCGAGCATTTTCAAAGTCCAGCCACGCCCAAACGAGACTTTTGCAATACTACCGTGATTCTCCTGTAGACCAGAACCCGATTCTTGCGGCGGTAGGTTATCGCGAGTTCACGCTAGACGCGATCCATGCAAGCGAATCGCGGCTGACAGATGGCGGTGCGATTTCTAGGCACTGAAGTGCCTTGTCGATAAAGTCCGACGTAGTATTCTCCGCACGTTCTACGCCGCCGTTGGCGCGTATCAGTTCAAGCAGGTCGCCGAGTGCGGCATCACGTTCATCTTCGGAGAGGTTGTAGAAGCTGTCGATCGCGGAAGCGCATTCGGGGATTTCGTAGGCATATATCGCCGGCAAGGTGAGTTTTCCAGCCAAGATGTCCTGATTCGCAGGTTTGCCGAGCTCATCAGTCGTCGATTCGTAGTCGAGAACATCGTCGCGGACTTGGTAAGCCATCCCCAAATAGTAGCCATAGTCGCGGAGCGCATTGATCGAATCTTCGTCTGCCCCGCCGAGAACCGCGCCGCTCTCAGCCGATGTGGAGAACAGCGATGCCGTCTTGTCATAGATGCGAGCAAAATACTCATCGACGGTTACAGGCAGGTTCCAATTGCTGACCATTTCATGAAGTTCGCCGCGTGCCAACTCCGCTATGGTCTCGGCAAAACGCGAGATCAATCGCACCGATCCAGTCGCACACACGAATTTCGCGGAGGTTGCGAAGACATAGTCTCCTAGCAGCACCGCGAAGTTGTTTCCCCAGAGGAATCCAGCGGTAGCCTTGCCGCGCCTGACATCAGCATCGTCAACCGTGTCGTCGTGTATCAACGCGGCTATGTGCAGTAGCTCGACCGCGACCGCCATGCTGATTACCTTTTCGTCCGGCATCGCTCCCCACAACTTGGACGCGAGCAACGTCATCGCAGGGCGCATCTTTTTGCCCGGGGTCGCCATGACATGAGCTAAGCGTTCATCAATTGTGTCGAGTGCGTCAATGCCAGCTGGACAACGCTCGATCTCGTCGAGGCTAAGCTGAGTGATGACTTCAACCACTCGGTCAAGGTCTTCCTCGATGGGAGCGAAAATGTCTTGCGAAGTCTCTGTTTGCAAAGTAGTCATGAGCG
The DNA here is from genome assembly GCA_963555965.3 of Dehalococcoidia bacterium. GTDB lineage: Bacteria > Chloroflexota > Dehalococcoidia > Lucifugimonadales > Lucifugimonadaceae > Bin127. Next base: position 2,194,898 of record OY821634.1, on the reverse strand, counting down.
TGGGCGATGTGCCTGATGTGAGCGGTGGTTATGCGTTGGTTTGTTGCGCGAGTAGGCGTTCTTTCTCCTGCTCGACGATTTCAGGATCTAGTTTCCGGAACAGGGGTTTGGGATCTGGCAGAGGCAAGCCTGGTTCTACGATGCGACGTTTCCAGCCATCTGTCGCAGTCGCCCCGTCAAACCCTAGCAGATCGTGCATCTTGTCGCATGAAAACGGTATGAACGGGTAAAACAGAGTGCGCAGTGTTGATATCACGTTTAGCGCGGTCCACAACGTATTCGCAGCCTTGTCAGGATCGCTCTTCACAGTCCGCCAAGGCTCCTCCGAATCTAGGTAGCGATTTCCGATGCGAGCTAGTTCCATCGCTTGGTAGAGCGCGCGCCGGAATCTACGAGTTTCGATTGACATCCCTACATCATCCAATGTCTGCGAACAAGCATCCAAGACTTCTTGATCCTGCTCTCCGACGTCGCCCGGGGCAGGAACCTTCCCGTCAAAGTTACGCGTCGTTATCGTCAACGTACGATGTACGAAATTGCCGAGTGTTGCGACCAATACATTGTTGTTCGCCGCAAGGAAGCCTTCCCAAGTGAAATCGGAATCCGACGTTTCGGGCATGATCGACGCCAAGTAGTAACGCAACGGATCAACCTCGTAACGTTCAAGATAGTCTGGCAGCCAGACCGCCCAGTTTCTGCTGCTTGAGAATCCTTGACCGTCCAGATTGAGGTACTCGTTCGCGACAACGTCGGTCGGTAGGTTCAACCCCCCGTAACCCATCAACATCGCCGGCCACAACACGGTGTGGAACGGGATGTTGTCTTTGCCTTGGAAGTAATACGACTCAGCGTCTGGTTTGTGCCAGAACTCCTTCCAGTCATCCTCGTCGGCAGAGTTGATGGCCCATGCCTTGGTGGCGGAAAAGTATCCGATGACCGCCTCAAACCAGACATAGATGCGTTTATTGTCGAAGCCCTGAAAACGGTGCTTAGGAACCGGCACACCCCATTCGATGTCGCGGGTCATCGCGCGGTCGTGCAGCCCCTCGTTGAGGAAGCCGATAGTTTGATTGCGAACGTTCGGACGCCATTCGTTCTTGGTGCCAACCCATTTCTCCAGTTGCTCTTGAAATGCGCTCAATTTGATCATCAAATGAGCGGTCTCTTTGAACACCGGCGTGCTGCCATCTCGAATGCTTCTAATCTCGATCAGATCCGTCGCGTCTAACGTTCTTCCACAACCATCGCACTGGTCCCCGCGCGCACCGTCGAAGTCGCAGAATGGGCAGATGCCCTCGACAAACCGGTCCGAGAGGAACCTTTGCTCCGACTCGGAATACGGCATCAACTGGGTATCTTCGTAGATGTAGCCGTGCTTGTCGAGAGTCAGCAACACATCCTGAGCGACTTCTTCGTGAATCTTCGTGTGTGTATGCGTATAGAGGTCGTACGAGAATCCCATCTGATCCATGCAGTCGGCCCAAACCTCGTGATAGCGGAAAGCGATGTCCTCAGGTCGCACGCCTTCATCAACCGCCCGCAAAGCAGTCGGTGTGCCATGCATATCACTTCCTGACACCATCGCTACGCGGTTGCCGATCAAGCGGTGATAACGCGCAAAGATGTCGGCAGGCACGTTCATCCCGGCGATGTGCCCGAGGTGCGGTTCGCTGTTGACGTAGGGCCAGGCTACGCATACAAGGATATTTCTGGACAAGTAGGGACTCGCTTAACGCCGCGGATGCGCTCAATATAGCTTCAAACAGATGGCGACACAGCGCGGCACTACACTCCGATTCTAATTGCGAATCGTCGACACCATTCCATTCAGACCACTCAACGCTGTCGATGCAGGACTTGGTAAACCTGTCGCCGCGGATAACCGATTTCATCTGCAACTGCGTCTACGAGATCCCGACGAGACTCATATTCATCGCCTAGTTCGGCAGCGAGGTCCAGTATTTCTCGCTCTGCATCCTCGTCTAAAACCATCGAAGAATCGTTCGTTGATCGCTCAAGCGGCGCCACAACGATCACGAACTCTCCACGCGGCGACTCGAAATGCTTTAGTGCTTCATCGACAGTTCCGCGCCAAATTTCTTCGTGCATCTTCGTCATCTCACGGCATACAACAAGATTTCGGTCTCCGAGAATCTCGGCTGTGTCCGCAAGTGCGTCGCGCAATCGATGTGGTGTTTCGAACATGACGGCGGCCATCGGTTGCCCCGCGATCTGCCGCAACACTCTTCTGCGTCTACTCCCGTTCGCCGGCAAGAATCCGTACGAAGCGAACTGATCAGCATAAAAGCCGCATACCGAAAGCGCGGCCATAACAGACGACGGGCCGGGGACCGGTACGACATCGTGACCCCGATCAATTGCAGCCGCGACTATCGCCTGCCCAGGATCGTTAACGCCAGGAGTGCCGGCATCTGAAACTAAAGCCACATCGCCGTCATCTAACAGCCGCACTGTCGACACAACATCTTTCTCGCGGGACCTCCGGTGAAAGCTGATCAGTCTTGCCGATGATTCAACCCGATCAAGCAACTTGCGCGTCACTCGCGTGTCCTCAGCAACAACCACCGATACCGACCGAAGCAGTTCAATCGCACGCAGCGTCAAATCATCAAGGTTGCCAATCGGAGTGGCGACTATGTAGAGCGTCGACATGACAGTTGGAGTCTAGTATCGTCGACACGCGGCGATACCCATATAACCATATCGATGGTATGGTTAGCCATGTGAAGACCACTTTCAACATCGACGATGCGCTGATGCAACAACTGCGCATCGAAGCCGCGCGGCGCGGCGTCACCATGACTCACATCGTGGAATCCGGCATCCGGCACATGATTGCCAACGGCGATGGCAAGCAGGAAGCAGCAAAGGAATTGAAACCACTGCCGACTTGGAACAGTGGCGGCATGTTGGTCGATGTCTCCAATAGGGAGGAATTGTTCCGGATCTTCGATGAAGAAAAGCCGCCATGGTGATAGACACCAATATCTTGGTCTATGCCGCGGATGAGCATTCAGAATTCCACTCCGTATGCTCGCAACAGATCGATCAATGCCGCCGAGACCCGGAACCCGTCTTCCTCACTTGGGGTATCTGTTACGAATTCATCAGAGTCGTCACTCACCCTCGTTTTTCCCGTCGTCTGTGGCCCACCCAAAACGCGTGGAGATTTCTTCAAACCCTCCTCGAATCTGAAAACTTTACCGTTTTATCCGCCACCGATAGACACGCCAGTGTGTTGTCTCAAACTTTGACCGAATATCCCCAGTTGAGCGGTAGCATCATGCACGACGTCCACACCGCGGTTCTAATGCGCGAGCACGGCATCAGCCAGATCTGTACCCGCGACACCGACTTCTACCGTTTCCCTTTCCTAACCGTCATCGATCCGTTCCGGCAATGATCAACTACGGTGCGATTCCATCGTCCTCGTAGTAAACCCAGACTCCATCGCCAATGATCATCGGGTCATCAGGCAGCAGCCGATCGAAGCGTTGATAGAAAGAGTCCCACGTGTAAGCGAGTCGGTAAGCACCCAAGTATTCCCGCGCGGTTACCAGTTCGTCGTTTGATCCCTTCAATGCTTCGCCAAAGTGATCGTCTGTTTGAGAACCGTTACGGACGCTCACCCCTACGAAGTTCCATCCTGGATTTGTAGGCGGGTCAACTTCTATCCGCCATGGTGGGAGCCACCGCGGATCGGGCGGTGCGACATGTTGCCGTACGTAACTAGAAGATTTGACCCAATAGCCGTAACCTATCGAAATTCCGCCTAATCGCTCGTACGAAGAGTTACTCTCCCACACCCCATTGCGACGGATCGCGAGTTGCCAGTTACCATCCTTCCATCCCAACACGGCTTCAACCGCAAGTTCGGTGAACAATCCCTCAACAAATGGCGCTGCCACAGGAGTCGAGAAAGAAATCGCGTTCCAACCCGGGAAAAGTTCCAATACGAAATTGGGGCGCGAGGTGGACTCAAAACTGAAATCGAATCGAATGGAATTTCCAGCCGCGTCTTGAGCTTTAACCTCAACTTTGTGTTGACCCCGGCTCATGGTACGAGGCCAATAGATGAACCGATTCACGTCAGCTGTTTGGAATTCGCGGACGATCTCCAGACTGTCAAAAATCACGGAAGTCAGCGTCACCGTATCGGTTTGAAGAAACTCGATCAACACAAAAGGGCGCGGCTCCTTTGTAACCGTCCCATCCTCCGGAAAAACAAAGACACCGTCCGGTACGCCGAGGCCTTCGAATTGCGTGTCTAAACCGAAATCTGCTGTTGCAGTCGCCCAACTTGAAACCGTCTCCCCATATCGCTCATATCTTGATCGATCTCGACCGTAGGCGACGACAGCCAGCTTACCGTCGTGAAACCCTCTTCTAGTGCTGGTGCTCCACGGATACTCCGTCACGTTCCGCCATGTATACTCCCAAACCTCGCCTGGACGTGAGTGCGCGACATCTTCCATCAATTCGAAGGCATCATCTTTGCCATCGCTGTCGTCATCGTAGCCGCAGGTGTAAACCGTGTCCGGCGGTTCCGTCGGCTTTCGTGGAAACGAACCGTTGCGATTTGCTATGAAGTCGTCGATGTTCCGCGTGACATCACCATCCGATGACCTCTCTATCCAGCTGAGTTCAGAGCAAGCGACAACAATCCGTGGCGCGCCCTGTAACGGTTCATCAGAAGTAATGCGAATGTCTATTGTCTTGTTGGTCAGTCGACTCGGACCTTCATCGCCCGTACCCGTGCCAGAGCCGCCGCTCAATGTGACGGTCAATTTAGGCGCTATCCCGTCTTTGATCCTGATCGCGCCTAACTTTCGGCGGTTGGTCGAATTGCCAGCGAGATCCTCTACTTTCTCACCCTCTGCAATCATCAAAATCGGCGTCGCGTCAGATGCAAGCTCCTCCTTCATCTTCAAGAAGACATACGCCCCATCCACTAGTACATTGACGACCTCCGCTTGAGAGTTTTCGTCGTGAAACACATCGAATGTCGATACCGAAACCGTCTCAGTAGCGATCGCTCCATCAAACACGAGCATGATGCCATGGCGATCCACGATCGGGACGCCTGCATCATCGAGGCCGAAGTATCCAGTCACGGAGGTATGGCTGTGGCTTTCGGCAGTAAGCGGGAGCGTTAACGTGCCAGATGTGATCGCGACTACCACCAGCAAGATCAGCAACGCGCTTATGCGCATTAAGGATTTGATGTTTTGTGCCTTCATCTCCCGCAGCCCCTCAGGAAATGCGCTACGCCAACTGACTTCCTAACGTTTCGCGAGCAATGCGTCGATAGCGGACTCGTGTTGCTCGTCGGCATGATAGGAAGACCTTACCAACGGCCCAGATGCGACGTGCTTGAAACCCATCTCCATACCTGCACTCGCAAATTCACTGAACTCGCTCGGATGGTAGAAACGGATCAGCGGGTGATGCCGTTCCGAAGGTCGCAGATACTGACCAATCGTCAGCAGGTCGCAATCGACATCCCGCAGATCGCGCATTGTCTGGTAAACCTCATCCTTTGTCTCGCCCAGGCCGACCATCATGCCCGACTTGGTCGGCATCTGCGGATCGATCTCTTTCACGCGACGTATCAGTTCCAACGACAGATCGTAATCACCTTTGGGGCGCACCTTGCTGAAAATCCTGCGGGGCGCTTCGATATTGTGGTTCAACACCTCCGGCCCAGCATCAACCACCTGCTTCAAAGCTGTGCGCTCGCCGGCGAAGTCCGGTATCAAAACCTCAACCTTGCACCCCGGCGACAAACGGTGGATCTGCATGATAGCCATCGCGAAGATCGACGAACCATAGTCCGGCAAGTCATCGCGGTCAACCGATGTCACAACCGTGTACTTCAGGTCCATCGCTTGAACCGTCTGTGCCAACCGGAACGGCTCTGACCAATCCACATTCTGATCGCCTGGCCAACCGGTCTTTACATTGCAATACGAGCAGGCACGAGTACACGTATCACCAAGGATCATGAACGTCGCGGTTCGACGCTCCCAGCAGTCGCCAATGTTCGGGCACGCCGCCTCTTCACAAACCGTATGCAAAGCCGAACCACGGAACCGCTTTTTAAGATCGGTGTAATTCTCGCCACCCGGTGCCCGAACTTTGAACCATTCCGGCAGACGACGGCGGACGCGGGGCTTAGCGCCGTTCAGTGAATCGTTCGATGACGTGAGTGTTGGTGTTTGAATGGTCTGGGTCAATGAAATGGTCGCGGCGATTGTGTCAGAAGCGCGATCTCATGCTGCTGATCGCATAGTTTCAGGGTATCAAAAGGCACAGTTGTATATTGAGATTCGACGCCTTGATACGTTCGGATGAGTGGAATTACAGGCTGACCTGAGGAGCGAGCAACGCGGTAGTATCTGCACATGAAATGGCAAAACGAAAGCACAGAAACCGTTACCACGGACCAGATTTAACGTCTCATTTAGGTCTCGAGATCGGCGATACCATGAACTTGCGAGTCGGCGATTTCGATGAACGCGGACTCGCCACCGCCGAATATCAAACTGCTCCAGTAACTGTCGCTGGGGCGATCCCCGGCGAAAAAGTGACCGCTGAAGTTGTGAAGATCTATCGCGACCGCGTCGCCACCACGGTCAAAATCATCGAAGTTCCATCTAAGCACCGCATCAAGCCAAAGTGCTCCTACTTCGGCGAGTGTTCCGGATGCCAGTGGCAACATGTCGACTACGATCATCAGCTCCAGATCAAACGCGATATCGTAATCCGCGCACTCGCGCAATATGACACCTTGCATAACGCCATGGTATCTGAAACCATGCCCTCACCAGAGCGATTCAACTATCGCAACCACGCGCGCTTCACAGTCGGCCGTGGTTGCGATAGCGGAATTGCCGGATACAAGAATGCAGACAGCCGACGCTTCGTGCGCGTGGATGAATGCGCCATCATGGATGAACGCATCAATGAGGCGCTATCGCAACTCCAAGGCCGACTTGACCGTATGACTCAGTTCTCGATTCGAGTGGGCAGCAACACCGGCGACACCATCATTCAACCGCTGCTGCCAGCCGAGATCCAAGACGTCCCGTCCGGCCGCCAAAAATACGTCGAACAAGTTCAAGGCGCCAGATTCCAAGTAGCCTCCTCATCCTTCTTCCAAGTCAATACCGCACAGTTGTCCGCAGTCGTGGACGAGATCGTCGCGATTCTCGAATTAAGGGGCAACGATACGCTCGTCGACCTTTACTGTGGTGTCGGAACCTTCGCCCGCCTCCTTTCCCCGCATGTAAAGTCGGTCATCGGGATCGAAGAATCCGCATCTGCCGTTGAAGACGCAAGAATTAACTGTGCCGATGTCGAAAATGTGACATTCATCGAAGCCAAAGCCGAAATCGCGGCCGTCGATCTATTCGCCTCCGAACAGACCATCGACATCGTCATCATCGATCCACCCAGGATCGGTTGCCACCCGCAAGCATTGGAAGCGCTCATAACGCTCTCTCCACGTCGGATAATGATGGTTTCCTGCAACCCTCTCACTATGGCTCGCGACCTTAACACCCTCTGTCAGAGCGGATTTACACTGGTATCTGTCCACCCCGTCGATATGTTCCCGCAGACAAGGCACGTCGAAGCTCTCGCTCTCTTGGAGAGTTAAGGGTTGCTGCATCCGCCGAACAAATCACAGCCGCCATGTCAAACTCTGACGCCGCAATCGCTCGCTTCATCCTGGCTTCTGGTTCCAAGAGGCGTCGAGACATCATGACACTCGCTGGATTTACCTTTATCGTGCAGGACGGCATCGGGGGCAGTTCGGAAATCACGTCCGAAATTGAGCCTGATGTCTACAAGCTCACGCAGCGAAACGCAAAGATGAAACTCAGTTCCGCTATCGCGGCGAATCGGAATCGTATGCCGTGGAACATTGTGATCATCGCCGCCGACACCGTCGTGGCATTGCAAGGCGAATCGCTCGGAAAGCCTGGCAATCGCGAAGAAGCAGTCGCTATGTTGTGCAGTTTGCGAGGGCGGCAACACGAGGTAGTCACAACTGTCGCCACGACCTATTCCCCTCTTCGTCAATTTAGCGAAGCGATATCACACACTGTCGTCTCCAAGGTAACCATGCGAGAGTACGCCGACGACGAGATCGACGACTACATTTCCACCGGCCTGCCCTACGATCGAGCTGGTGCTTACGGCGTCCAAGACAGTGAGTTCAATCCGGCAGCGTCAGTCGTTGGATGCTACCTTAACGTAGTCGGACTACCGCTCTGCGCCGTGCGCGCTATGTTGCCGCCGGGCGAATGCGCGTTCGCCAAAGCCCACGTCTACGCAACTTGCGCCGCACACGAGGAGATGAACACACCGTGAACTTCCTCGGCATCGGCGGACTTGAACTAATTGTCGTCTTTCTAGTCGCACTCTTGGTGGTTGGCCCTGTACGGCTGGTCGAGGGGGCGCGCACTGCACGCAAGTACCTAACCGAGTTGCGTCGACAGCGCGAGGAGTTGACCCAGATGGTGGAGGAGGCAGTAGATATGGAGGGTATTCGAGAACGATTAGACCAAGATGGCATTCTTGACGATGTCCGAGATTTGACCTCCGAACTCAACCAGATCAAAGACGATGCTCGAAACGTCACGACTGGAGCATCTGACTTCAAATCCTTAGCCCGATCAGTCGTGCGGCCAAGCGGGTATTCCAGGACCGAGCCGGGAACTAAGGCACCGGAAGCGAACCCTGACGCGCCGCAGGAGACGATTAGCAAAGCTGCTCCCCAGACTAATCCCGAACACTCTGAGCCAGTGCCATGAAAGACCGCCCAGTCCAGCTGATGTCGCACTTCGCGGAGCTGAAAAAACGGCTCTACATCGCGGTCGGTGCAATCTTGATCGCGACGATACTGGCATTCGCCTTCTATCAGCCGATACAAGACTTCGTACAACGGCCCGCGATCGAAGCCCTCGAACGTGTTCGTCCCGACGATCCGGCGCGCCTAGTCCAACTTGATATCACCGAAGGATGGACGGTGACCGCTAAGGTATCGATTCTCGTAGGATTCGCAGCCGCATTCCCAATCGTCCTCTATCAAGTCATCATGTTCATCCGCCCCGGACTCAAGGGCAACGAACGTCGCACACTCTACTTGTTGCTCCCCGGCGGCACTATTCTCTTCATCGCCGGTGCCGCGTTTGCGTACTATGTCGCTATCCCACCAGCTATACACTTCCTTTTGCAATTCGGTGGCGAGATCGCGCTTGTAACTCCGCGTCTCTCGTCTTATGTAACTCTGGTATCTACGCTCGTGATCTGGATGGGGTTGATATTTGAGATTCCGATCGCCATGTTTCTGTTGGCGAAACTTGGAATCATTAGACCACAAAGCCTGTCGAAACAGAGGCGATGGGTCATCCTGTTCGCCTTTGTTCTCGCCGCAGTCGTGACACCAACAGTCGACCCGGTAACGCAGGCATTGGTAGCCGGTCCGATAATCGTTCTTTTCGAACTCGGTCTAATCCTTACCAAACTTGCGACGCGTAAATCCGCTACTGAGAATGCACTTGACAGAAGCGTTGCAGATGCCGGTGGTTAATCGGACTTCTCGCCGTCCGTCACTTCTGCTTTCTTATCGTCTGTAGTCTCGGCATTGTCCTTGTTGCCGATGCTGCCACGGAACTCTTTGATAGCAGTGCCAATGCCTCGACCGACTTCAGGCAGTCGACCAGCACCGAAGATGATAAGCACCACTACGACGATCAGGAATATCTCAAGTGGGCCTATGCCTCTGCCAAACATGTCGTGCTGAACCTTGCCGTACGGCGGTTTCGGATGAGGGTGGGTACTGTCAATGACGAAACGTCTTGATTGATTGTAACCGACACTCGAATTCGTACGCTATTGGCCTAGGTACGACCGCAAACCGCCGTGTCTGGTTATGGACGAAAAAACCGTTGGTTTCGGAGCGTGTTCAGTAACGCCTCACGACACCGACAACTCTGCCTTCGATGCTAACATCGCTAGACCTCTCTATCCTCGCGGGATAGCTATTGTTTTCAGGCTCGAGTGTGACCGTAGGGCCGTTGGGGTAATATCGCTTGACAGTGTGAGTGTCTGCCTCTTCACCCGCTATGCGTGCCACCACCATGTCTCCGCGTTTGGCGCGGCTCGTCTTCTCCATGATGATGATGTCATCTTCTATGATGCCAGCATCAACCATGGAATCCCCTCTAACCTCGAGAGCGAATGGATCGCGGACGTTGCCGACAAGCCAGTCAGGAAAGTCGATCGTGTCGAACTCGCCGACCTGATCCCACTCCACTGCGTCGGGCATGACCATACTCGGAACGTTGTTCCCCTCCACGGTCGCGGTCGCGGTCACTGTCCCCACTATCGGAATACCGGACTGCACATTCAACGACCGCGCGTTGCTGTTACCAGTCAAGTGGCCCTGCTCGATCATCGGTTTGACGTGATAGTTGACGTTAGACGCGGAACTGATACCGACCGCTTCAGCTATCTCGCGCAGGTTCGGACCGTAGAGGTTCTCGCGCCTGTAGTCGCGAATGAACTCCCAAATGCGGCGGCGCACTTCTCGGGTCTTGGCTCTGGGTTTAGGCATGGTTGGATCTCCCTCCAATAACTTGCTCATTTCGATTGACACCCTTGTATTATATTGCACATATGTGTGACTAGATCAAGCAGATCTGGGGATTTTCAACAAATTTTCCCTTTTTTGAAAAATTCAACCACTTACACCCTCAAATTGCGCTCACCAAGCTGAAGCAGTCCACAACAAAGGCAAATTAGACGCTCTTTCGGTTGCATTAGAATCGATACCAACCGCATCTCTTCGCGACCACGACAAGCGCGGCATTCGCACGACTCGGAGAATCGTCGATGGCTCTAGCGTCCAACATCCCACCCGAACGTTCCCATCAACTCGGTGATCGCTACGACCACGCCGAGATCGAACCACGCATCCGCGAGCTCTGGGATGACGCCAACATCTATCGGTGGAATCCTGACGATACGAACCGCCCCAAATGGTTCGTCCAATCGATGTTCCCTTACCCCTCCGGCGACCTCCACATCGGACACTGGTTCGCCTTCAGCGGCGGTGATGCAGCAGCCCGCTTCAAGCGGATGGAAGGATACAACGTACTGCATCCCCAAGGATTCGACGCCTTCGGGCTCCCAGCCGAAAACGCCGCCATCCGTGGCAACGTCCACCCCAAGCTTTGGACCTATGACAACATCGCCAACATGCGCAATCAGTTCGAGCTAATGGGTAACTCCTACGACTGGTCTCGACAGATCATCACCTGCGCCCCCAAATACTACAAGTGGAACCAGTACTTCTTCCTCAAGTTCTTAGATCATGGCCTCGCATACCGCTCCGACGGCGCTGTCAATTGGTGTCCTGAAGACCAGACCACCCTCGCAAACGAACAAGTCAAAGACGGCAAGTGCGAACGCTGCGAAACCGTTGTAGTTAAGCGCAACATGCCCCAGTGGTACTTCGCTATCACAAAATACGCCGATGAGATGCTCGACATGTCCGGTATCGACTGGCCCGACAAGGTCATCGTCAGCCAAGAAAACTGGATCGGCCGATCCGAAGGTGTAAACATCCGCTTCGACATCTCCGAATACGCCCTCGATACAAAGTCAATCGCAACATTCACCACCCGTATCGACACGATCTTCGGCGTCACCTTCGTCGTATTGGCACCTGAGCACCCGCTAGTTGCTGAACTGACTCAACCCGATTTCAAAGCAACGGTAGAAGAATATGTCGCCGCGGCCGCGCGCGAGACCGAGATCGAACGCACCTCCACAGTGCGCGAGAAGACCGGCGTACCCACCGGTTCTTACTGCGTAAACCCGCTAAACCGCGAACGCGTCCCGCTACTCGTCGGCGACTATGTCCTCGCCACTTACGGTACCGGCGCCGTAATGGGAGTCCCCGCTCACGACGAACGCGACTTCGAATTCGCCAAGAAATACGACCTCCCGATCCGAGTCGTCGTCGCACCCGAAGGATGGAACGGACAGGAGATCGAAGCAGCCTACATCGCACCCGGCATCCAAGTCAATTCCGGAGAGTTCAACGATCTTCCAAGTGAACAGGGCAAAGAAGCCATCGCCGATGCTATTGAAAACAACCGATGGGGAGAGCGAATCGTAACATATCACCTCCGAGACTGGCTCATCTCGCGTCAACGCTACTGGGGAACCCCAATACCGATCATCTACTGCGACGACTGCGGCGCAGTTCCGGTACCATACGAAGAACTGCCCGTCGAACTGCCCTCTGACGCTAAGTTCCAACCATCCGGCCGCTCCCCTCTGATTGAGCACACAGAGTTCCTGAACGCGCCTTGCCCCAGCTGCGGCGCCCCCGGCGAGCGCGAGACTGACACCATGGATACCTTCATGGACTCGTCTTGGTACCACATGCGCTACCTCAGCCCCGAAGATGACAGTGTGCCTTTCGACCCTGAAATCGCAGCAAATTGGGGACCCGTCGATCAGTACACCGGCGGAATGGAACACGCCGTTATGCACTTGCTCTATGCCCGGTTCTTCAACCGCGCCATGCGCGACATGGGTTACGTCGATTTCTCCGAACCATACCTCCATCTCTTCAGCCACGGCACCTTGACGACCGAGACCGGAAAAATCTCGAAGCGTTCCAATCCTCTCGCACCTGATCCATTGGTGCAAGAATACGGCGCCGACACCCTCCGTTGCTATCTCATGTTCTTAGGACCCTGGGACCGAGGCGGAGCATGGACTGAGTCGGGCATCAACGGCATCCGGAGATGGTTGCACCGCGTCTGGGACATCGGCACGCGCAATGCAAATGAATTGAGCGGTGAAGATCAAACTGCCGAAAGCGAACTTGACGTAGCATCCCACACACTGACCAAGCGCATAATCGAAGACATGCGCGCCTACAAATACAACACCGCAATCGCCGCGTTGATGACCTACGCCAACCAGATGAACGACGCGTGGGAAAATGGCGGCATCACGCCGGAACTATGGCGCTCCAGCGTGCAACGTCTCCTATTGCACTTGGCCCCTCTCGCCCCTCACATTGCCGAAGAACTGTGGCTACGCAACGGATGGGACTTCTCCGTTCATCAACAGATGCTCCCTAAATGGGACGAGGCGAAACTGACTGTCGACACCATTAAGATCGTTGTGCAGGTCAATGGACGTGTCCGAGACACCATCAACGTGCCGTCCAACGCCAGTGAGAAAGAGGTCGCCGCTGCCGCGCTCGCTTCCCCCGGCGCCATCCGACACACCGAAGGAAAACAGATCCGCCGAGAAATCTACGTCCCCGGCCGCCTATTCAACATCGTAGTCGGATAGCCTAAACCCCGTCATTCCAAGCCTAACCACTGTCATTCCGGCGGAAGCCGGCGCTTCAGCGGGCGGAACGTCCATCCAACGCAAAAACGTAGGGGCGATTCGCGAATCGCCCCTACGAAACGAAACAACATCATGGCAATCATTTCAAAATCATGCCCATCATGGTTCGTTCAGACGTAGGAGTAACTCTTGTGGTTACCCAAAGACGCAGAACATAGTAGGGGCGTTTCGCGAAACGCCCCTACGTTTGGGCGGGTGTGCCCCCTTTGTCCTGGCGGACATTTCCCCCATCACACCCGTCCCCCTTCGCGGAGCGTAAGGGGGCTAGGGAGATGCATAACATTCCAAAGACTTTTTGCCACATCGGTTTGAGGTAATGCTGCACCTCTGATAAGTTGGTTTTTGCAGACGCGAACAGTCGTCGGCAAGAACGTGCTAACAAAAAGGGATAACGATGCAAATGGAGGAATTCACCTCCACTTTGGAAGAGCGCGGGTTCTGGTGGCAGGCGATCGGATTCGGACTGATCGGGGCAGTGTCGGTGACCGTGTTGTCGATATACTCAGACTCACACGACACCATGATCGAAGTCTACCGTCTCGCTGCCACGCAGGTTCAATGGGCGTTCGTCGCGCCGATAGTCGCCGTAGTCGAAAGGATCAGAAAGATGTTCGAGAAGAAGAGCGAAATCCGCCGGATGGCACGCGAAGAGGTCATCGCCAAAGCCGAGGAACGAGGCCTGGAGCAGGGACTTGAGCGAGGCTTGGAGCAGGGACTTGAGCGAGGCTTGGAGCAGGGACTTGAGCGAGGCCTGGAGCGAGGCCGGCAAGAGGGCGAGCGTGGGGCAATGGAACGATTCAAGTCGGACCTCCGCAAGCACGGCATACAGTTGACCGCGGAGCAGGAAGAGGACATGTTCAACGGATACAGAGGTTGAACCGTCATCCCCAACACATCCCCCTGTCATTCCGAGTAGGGGCGTTTCGCGAAACGCCCCTACATTTGGGCGGGTGTGCCCCCCTTTGTCCTGGTGGACATTTCCCCCTGAATGGGGGAAACCCCATCACAGCCCCGCACCGCGACGACGAAAATACGAAGCGGGCGCAGCCAAAACGGCCGCGCCCGTCGTTGTAACGCTCGATAGGGTGAGCTAGGGATTCGAGGTGGCAGATATCTTGAACTTCCCGACGTCGTTGTAGGTGATCCAGGTCGCTCCGCCGTCACCACTATTCCACCCTAATCCGATGGACCAGCCGTTGCCGGAGGGCACCACTGTGTCGGCGAGCGATTCCGTGAATTCCCAGTAATACAAGGCACTGGCGCTAGCGTCCGCCATTAGGAAGTAGGTCGTGTTGGGCAATAGCGTGCAACCGCTACCTTCGCAGGTGTAGGTATAGTCATCGTAGCTAGACCCAGTCGGCGAACTTCCAGTAAGCGTCGCTTGAATCGTCGAAGACGGCACGACGTCGCTGCCGGATGTCGTGCTCGTGTTGATGGCCAAATTCATAGCACCCGACCCTCCTGCCCAAAGCGCTCTGACAGTGATGCTTTGAAGGGTGTAACCGGCCGAGTGAGACCCGGTGGTGAACCCTGCTGATCTAAGCGTGGTGCCAGCTAGGGTATTGGGGCCATCTCCCGACTCGGCAAGGTTGCTCACCGTCAGCTGGGTATAGAACGTCACCGAGGTTATCTCGTCGCCGATCCCGCAACCGGCTGCGCTGTAGGCTTTGTAGGTGTGCGAAGTGTCGGCGTCGAGGCTGCTCAACGCTGCCGTCGACGTGCCCGCGGCGACGCCGTGGCAGGTGTCGTCCCCGCCTGGCGCGATGCGCTCGTACCACCACGCGCCCGAGTGATGGACGAGGGTCAGGGTGGCGGTAGTTGTCGTAACGTTGGAAGCGGTCAGTTCCGGCCGGACTATCGGTGCGTTGCGCCAGCCGCCGGTCATTTTGCCTTTGCGCGACTGCACCGCCACTAGGAAGCCGGAGTTGTATGGCAGGGTTTGAGGGTCCCGGTTGAAGCTGTGGGTAGTGGCGGTGAGGTCGCTGATCATGCGCTCCCAGCTTCTGCCGCCGTCGGAGCTGAAGTTCACATCGTAGGCGTTGGCGCGCTTGGCTGGTTTCCACTCTACGCTGACGTCGCCGTTGGAGGCGTAGCTCGCGCTCAGCCCTTCGACCGGGCATGGCAGCGCGACGGATTGCAGGTCTTTCCAGATGCTTTGCCCGTGAGCGTTCACCGCGCGGATGGCGAACCAGTAGGTCTTGTTCTTGCTCCACTGCGAGAACTGCCAGGCGTTGTAGTTCTTGTTGGTCATCACCCGCTTCCAACTTTTGCGGTTGTTGTTGCTGATGTTCAAGTCGTATCCGGTGGCGCCGGAAACGCGCTTCCATCGAATCCTGAAGTGATGGTCGCAGACACGTTCCGTCCAGAACTGGCTGACCGGCGGCGGCTCTGTCCCTTTGGGCGTGGCCGACACGAACCAAGTTTTTCCGCCGGGCGCCGGATTGCTGTGGACATAGATGTCTTCCCCTATCTCTTTTGCCGCCCGGATTTGGTAGCGGTACTCCTTGCCGTTGGTGAGGCCGGTGAAGGTGTGGGAAGTGGTGGACGAGCCGCTGTTCGGGATATCTTTCCAGGGAGTCCAGCCCGACAGTCTGCCCGTGCTGGTGTCGTTGTGGTTGACCCGGTACTGGTAGGAGGTGATGGAGGAGTCGTTAGTATCTGTCCAGGACAGTGTGACGCTATGGTCGCCAGGCGTCGCAGTGAGCCCGGCGGGTCTTGCCGGCGCGGATTGCGCCTCTAGAATCGGGGGGGGGGGGGGGGGCAAGAACGAAGAGCGCGGCGATCATCGCCAGCAACCCGGCGGCAACGGATAGGAGTGCGCCGCGGTTGAGGTTGAGGCTGTAGACTGTCGGCGCGGTCATGTGTTGATCCTTCGTCGTCCTTGATCTCGGTGCGTCGCGGACAGCAACGGTGTCTGCGCGCCACGATCCGCAAGCGAATGAATAGCGGATATTGTTCTTGAGTACCGAAACTATACCACATCGAAATAGAGAAATACCCGAAAATGCGAGCAGAAATTTTGATGTATGCAATTAGAATGATGTGTGTACATATATATTTTGAGAAACAGAACTATTTGTGCGAGATGGATTTTGAACGGTGATGGGAATGACGTGTGGGTATCCCCCTTCGCGCTCACCCCATGTCATTCCGAGGGTAGACGTAGGGGCGTTTCGCGAAACGCCCCTACCCTTCGCAGAGCGTAAGGGGGCTAGGGGGATGCCCAGCGTCATTCCCGCGCAGGCGGGAATCCATGTTTTGAACCATGATTGCCATGATCGGGAAATGATGGGCATGATGATCCACCAATCCCCCATCCGAATGACGTAGGGGCAACCCTTGTGGTTGCCCAAAGACGCGGGAATGCCCGTAGGGGCGTTTCGCGAAACGCCCTACCCTTCGCAGAGCGTAAGGGGCTAGGGGGATGCCCAGCGTCGTTCCCGCGCAGGCGGGAATCCATGTTTTGAACCATGATTGCCATGATCGGGAAATGATGGGCATGATGATCCACCCATCCCCCATCCGAATGACGTAGGGGCAACCCTTGTGGTTGCCCAAAGACGCGGGAATGCCCGTAGTTTCGCGAAACGCCCCTACGATGCAAACAATCCTCCCTTCGCGTTAGCGTAAGAGGGCTAGAGGGACGCTCAGCCCCCTTTGTCCCTTCGGGGCATTTCCCCCATGAACGGGGGAAACCCCATCACGCCCCACCCTCCCTACGTGCATTCCCCGTTCGCGGGGAAATGCCGTTAGGCAAATGGGGAACAGCCCCCAAAACGTAGGGGCGGTTCGCGAACCGCCCCTACCGAAGAACATCATCATGGTTCATCATTACCCATCATGGCAATCATGGTTCAACCGTCCATCGAACCGCCCCTACGTGGATGGGCGTTCCGCCCGCTGAAGCGCCAGCTTCCATCGGAATGACATGGGATGCTCGGAACGACGGGCGTGTTGCGCGGGAATGACACCTTGTTGCGTTCAGTTGTTGGTGTGCCCATTACCGTTGCGACGCTCATTGAGGTCGTCGTTGTGGAATATCCCGCGTTCTTCACCTTGATATGCATGAACCGCAACCTCGATCCCATCAACCCCTACCAACTGGTTCATCTCTTGGATGAAGCGGTTAACAATATCGCGAAGATCTTCCTCCGTCAGACTCTCTAGAACGATCAACGTGGCATGCACCATCCCATGCGGAAAATGCACGTCCAAGCGCCCGACATCCCGGTCATCGCTATCGACCACGAAAAAAGACTCGGAGTTCGGAGTTCTTACCTCTCTGTGCAACGTGTAGTTCGTCATAATCCCTCGCACTGACCCTCTCATGTCGAGAAAGAGCCCGCGTTTGTCTGCTCTCTCCATCATCGAGAGAGCTTAATCCAAAGTCGGCTATGTTCGTATATGACCGTCGCCGGTCACCACCCACTTGTACGACATGATCTCTCGTATTCCCATCGGACCCCGTGCATGAAGCTTGTTCGTTGAGATCGCCACCTCTGCGCCTAAACCAAACTCCCCCCCATCGTTGAAGCGCGTTGAAGCGTTCGCGAATACCGCCGATGCATCAACCTCATTCAAAAAACGTTCGACTACCTGGGGATCTTCCGCAACCACAGCCTCAGAGTGCCCCGATCCGTATTCTTGGATGTGGTGCAGAGCCTCGTCCATGCTTTCCACCACTTTCACGGAGAGTATCAGCGCTAGGAACTCCGTACCAAAGTCATCATCGCATGCCTGTTCAACTTGTAGCGTCCGGCGTTTCGGACCCAGCAATGCCCACGCGCGATTGTCCGCGCGAATCTCTACACCGACGTCGGCGAACTTGCCGGACAGCCCATCCAACACATCCTTGGCCAAGTTCTCGTGAACAAGCAACGTATCGAGCGCGTTACAGACCGTATGACGTTGCGCCTTCGCGTTGAACACGACGTCTATCGCCTTGTTTAAGTCAGCGGAACTGTCCACGTAGGCATGGCATACGCCAATGCCGCCAGTGACGGCTGGCATTTTCGCCTTTTCTCCCACCATGTGCACCAGCTCCGCGCTCCCACGAGGAATCAGAAGATCGATACAGTCCTCCATCTCCAACATCTCGCCGACCAGCGCACGATCCGTCGTTTCAACAAACTGAACCGTATCCTCGGGCAGACCAGCCGCAACAACCGACTCTCTCACCAGTGATGCCAACGCCGAGTTCGTACGAATCGCCTCCTTGCCCCCGCGCAGGATTACCGCGTTGCCAGCCTTGAGACAGAGAGCGGCAATGTCAATAGTCACGTTCGGACGGCTCTCGTATATCACACCGATCACACCCAACGGCACCCGGACGCGTTTCACGGACATGCCGTTGTATGCTGTTCGCTCTTCTATGACCTCGCCCACCGGATCGTCAATGTCGGCGATATTCACCACCGCCTTTGCCATATCTGCGATGCGCGATTCGTTCAACTCCATGCGCTCTGCCACATGCTCATCCATCCCATCCGCCATGGCAGCCGATAAATCGGCTTGGTTCGCCGATAAGATGCGGGCGCTGTTCTCAACTAGCGAGGATGCTAATGTTCGCAGAGCTTTGTCTCGCTGAGCAGCGGTACACCGTCCCGACTCGTTCGCCGCAGCTCTTGCCGCATCGCCCAACGCGCGCATGTCTACACTCGCTACGCCATTAGTCGGTGGCGAGTGTGTCGGAACCGCTGTATCTGTGCTTTTGACAGTTTCGACAGAGACCATGCCTATCAGTTCCCTTCTGTGTTGGCTACAAGGCCTAGGGCTCCTAGTGCCATATTGTTACGATGCACTATCTCCCGACCAAAATAGTTTTCAAGGATGTCGGGCAACACTCCCGACTTCTTGCCCATCACCAACCGAGTATCCGATGCCGAGTAGTTGCTGATGCCCCAGGCTACGTTCGCTCCCGACAACGACTTAACACCAATGATATCCCCGCGCTCGAAATCACCGTCCACTGCTGATACACCGACTGGCAACAGGCTATAGCCCTTCTCTGTCAATGCCTCGACTGCGCCATCGTCTATCGTCACCGATCCCTTGGATTCGGTACCACCTGTGAGCAGCCATCGCTTACGACTCTCCGCCGGCGGAACAAGCGAATGGAACTTTGTCCCAATCGATTCCCCGTTCAACAGCTTTCTAACGACATCATCCACATGCCCATCGGCAATCACCATATCCACGCCAGACAACATCGCTACCTCAGCCGCCTCCAGCTTGCTACGCATCCCTCCGCTCCCGCGGTCATCTCTCGGCCCGCCCGCGAAACTACGGATTTCCTCTGATATTTCGTAAACGTCGGATATCAGTTCTGCGTCGGAATCCTTGTGCGGATCGGACGTGTGCAGACCGTCCATCTCACCCAGCAGCACGAGCAAATCAGCATCCAACACATTCGCCAGCATCGCAGACAGTCGGTCGTTGTCGCCGTAGACGACGCCCACCAGCTCTTCAACCGCCACCACATCGTTCTCATTCACGATCGGCACGATACCCGCTTCAAGCAGCATCTCCATAGTGCCTCGCACATTCAGGTAGCCCTCGCGCTGATTCAAGACGCTCCTTGAGAGTAACGTCTGGGCGACTTCGATATCGTGCTTAGCGAACAGCGATTTATACAGCGCGATCACATCAACCTGACCGATCGCGGCTGCTGCTTGACGCGCAGTAACGTTACGTCGTCGCAACCTTGAACGGTTCTTTGGGCTGCGACTGATCAGCGTGTCCATCCCTGCGCCAACAGCTCCAGACGACACAATAACCACCTCTAACCCGGAACAATGCGCCTCTGCTATCTGATCTACCAGATCGGCGATCGTATCCTCATCAAGTTCCCCAGTATCCCGAGTTACGATGTTCGTCCCCAACTTGAAGACGGCACGTTTGACCGCGCCCGAGTTGTTATGTTTTGAAATCGGGACGCGAGCCATGAATCAGATTATAAGTCTGTCACACTTACCCCCTGTCATTCCGAAGCGGAGCGATGAATCTCCCCCCCCCCTTCGCGGAGCGTAAGGGGGCTAGGGGGATGTGTGCATAACTACGTCATTCCGGCGGAA
Organism: Dehalococcoidia bacterium; assembly: GCA_963555965.3. Lineage (GTDB taxonomy): Bacteria > Chloroflexota > Dehalococcoidia > Lucifugimonadales > Lucifugimonadaceae > Bin127. The sequence goes on along the minus strand of OY821634.1, from coordinate 2,174,355 downwards.
GCCGGAATCCAGAGGGGAACGGAAGGGGACGCGGGCGAGCGCAGCGAGAACGCAGGGGATGCCCGGGGAGGGATAGGCGCGGCAGACAGGCATCCCCCTAGCCCCCTTACGCTCCGCGAAGGGGGGAGATTACCCGCCACCCCCCATCATTCCCGCGCAAACGGGAATCCACAGAGGGGGGAGGAGCATCATGGCAATCATTACCCCATCATGGCAATCATGGTTCAAAACCCCCACTTTTCGTCCGATCTACCCGATCAACTGACACTCGACGTTTAGAATCGAGTTCTGCAATCAACCCGCAACGCAATTGCGGGTTTTAGCGCGCGTACGACCATCCAGATGCCGATATCCCCACAACCTTTCCTGTCAACACTGACCGATCGCCTCATCGGAACGACCGAGTTCGACGCAATCGGGCAATCACTCTCGCACCCGCGCACCAATGTTCCTACCGTATGCCCAGAACCGGCAAATCCACTCTTGATTGCCGCGGTGTGGCGAAAACTTCAGGTACCTACGCTGGTAATCACTCCAAACCCCGATGCTTCACAGCGGATCGTCGATCAACTACCGACTTGGACTGGAACACCAGACATCGACGAGGACGACTCTCCGATCCATCACTTCATCGAGACCGGCGGCATTCCCTTTGAGCGATACGAACCTGATCGCGGCACCGCACACCGACGCATCGTCGCACTCGACGCGCTGAGGAACGTCGCGAACTCCGAGAACGACCCGCCATTAATAGTTGCGTCCGTTCACGCCCTGGCAGAGCAGACCATCGATCCGACAGTCTTCAAAGACATCGCGCGGCAAATCAAGATCGGTGACCGTATTGATATCGCCGACACGATGCGACATCTCACGCGCTCTGGTTACGAGGTGCTACCTACCGTGGAGCAGCCCGGGACTGTGTCGCGGCGCGGAGGCATCATCGACATCTTCCCCGTTGGTGCTAACCACCCGATACGCATCGAGCTTTTCGACGACGAAGTTGATACCATGCGCCTTTTCGATATCGAAACTCAGCGCTCATTTCAAGACGTCGAAACCATCAGCATTATTCCGGCCAGAGAGGAACTGCCATCGTTCATTGACATCCAAGACATCAGCGATTCAATCGCCTCGCTAAACACCGACAACATCGACTTCACCCGGCTCTCGGCACGCCGTCTCTCAGACGAACTCAACCTAGTTGCCGAAGGCGAAATCGACACCGAACTCGCCTTTTACGCCGGATTCTTCAACCGGGGTTCACTCTTCGACTATCTGCCATCCAACTGTGTAGTAATCGCCCTGCGTCCAAGAATGATCGCTGACGCCGCGACAGGTGTAGACCGTCGACTCGAAGAGGTACGACGCGTAAAGGAACGACGCGCCGAAGTCCCAATCAATTTTCCAGTACCGCATCTCTCCTGGCCTGAACTCGCCCATGGCATCGAAGCCAAATCGCATCGACTAGAGATCGACCCATTCGGCATTGACGCAAGCGACCTTGGGAATAAACGCCCTCTTCCCATCAAACCGCAACTACCGAATAGTCACATCGACACGTCTGCGCTCGCAGAAGACGATGAAGGCGAAATCAACGTCGTGCTTGACGACCCCACGCTTGCGATCAAACGAGCCGTTGAAGATGGCGCAGACCGAATAGTCGCTATCACCAGCCATCCCGTTCGACTATACGAGTTGGCCGAAGAGGCCGGAATCAAAGCACAATACGAACGCTCTAACCCGTCGGCCGTCTCCGATGTTTCCCCTCCCCCTGACAGGGGGAGATTGAGAGGGGGTAGAAAATCTGATCCCGCTGTGGTCATCGCAGAAGGCTATGCCACATCTGGATTTGCGTTAGAGTTCGGCGACGGCGAGACGACACGCATCATTACCGATGCCGAGATCTTCGGTATCCGACGCCAACGAAGACGAACCCATCGCCGCGCCGCACGACGCGGCCCGCAACTTGAGCAGTTGCAACCCGGCGTTTATGTGGTTCACGTCGATCACGGCATCGCCAAATTCATCGGAACCGAGACCAAAGAACCAGACGGACGCGAACACCTCATCCTTCAATACGCCAAAGACGACCGCGTTTATGTGCCGACAGAGCATATCGATCGCATACAGGTCTATCAGGGCGGTGGCGAAACTGCGCCAAGGTTGTCGAGACTTGGCACCCAAGAGTGGCGATCGGCAAGAAGCCGTGCCAAGCGTGCCACAGAGATCGTGGCGAACGAACTCCTGAGCATCTACGCCGCGAGAATGTTGGCTAAAGGAGTCCAAGCCGATATAGACACACCATGGCAACACGTCCTGGAGGCTAGCTTTCCATTTGAGGAAACTCCCGATCAGATAACCGCGCTCCAATCCGTGAAGAAAGACATGGAGAGCGAAAAATCCATGGACCGCATCATCTGCGGCGATGTCGGTTTCGGCAAGACCGAGATCGCTCTTCGTAGCGCATTCAAAGCAGTGCAGAACGGCAAGCAGGCCGCTGTCCTAGTCCCCACAACGCTTCTTGCCCAACAGCATTTCGACACATTCCGAGAACGCCTCGCGCCATTTCCGATATCCATTGATGTAATCTCCCGCTTCCGATCTCGTGATGACCAGAAAGACATCCTCGAAAGGCTGGCAAACGGCAGGGTAGACATCATCATCGGAACGCACAGGCTTATTCAACGCGACGTCGTATTCAACGATCTTGGGCTTGTAGTTATCGACGAAGAGCAGAAGTTCGGTGTCAGACACAAAGAGCACATGAAAAGACTCCGCGCTGCTGTCGATGTTCTGACTCTCTCTGCCACGCCAATCCCTCGCACTCTCTACATGTCGATAGCCGGCATTCGAGACATGAGCAACATGGAGACCGCGCCAGAAGAGCGGTTGCCAGTCCGTACCTTCGTGTCCGAAGCTAGCGACGACCTGATTCGAGAGGCTATATTGAGGGAACTAGACCGCGGCGGACAAGTCTTCTTCCTACATAACCGAGTCAAAGGCATTGAACGAGTCTCGCGACGACTCCGAGAGCTAGTCCCTGAAGCATCCTTGACAATCGGGCACGGACAGATGCCGGAAGGGCAGCTGGAAGAGGTCGTAACAGCCTTCGAGCGCGGCGAATACGATGTCCTCGTCTGCACAACAATCATTGAAGCAGGCATCGACATGCCTAACGTCAACACCCTCATCGTCGACGATGCAGATCGCTTCGGATTGGCCCAGCTTCACCACATCAGAGGCAGAGTTGGGCGCGGCGCGAAACAAGGCTTCGCCTATCTCCTCGTCCAGCCCAACAAATCGCTAACGGAAGAAGCCGACGCACGCCTCAACACCATCCTCGCAGCGACCGAACTCGGATCCGGCTACAAAATCGCCATGCGAGACCTCGAAATCCGAGGCATGGGCAACGTCATAGGTGCTGAACAAAGCGGACACGTAGCCGCTATTGGTCTACACCTATACACACAACTACTCTCTCAATCCGTCGAAGAACTTAGGAATCGGTTGGAAAGTTCTGAAAACGGCACTGGCGCCCAAAACTCCCTGCCCCCTTCTCCCTCTGAGGGAAGGGCCGGTTCCCTATCCCCTTCTCCCTCTGAGGGAAGGGCCGAATCCCTGTCCCATTCTCCCTCTGGGGGAAGTGCCGGTTCCCTGTCCCCTTCCCCCTTTGGGGGAAGTGCCAAAGGCGATGGGGGCCTCACCAACGGCCGCACGACTGAACTGCTTAGCAAAGCCGACGCCGATTGGAACCCGCCCAGCATGATCCGTGCGGACATAAGACTCGCAATCGACGACAACGTACCTCCGGAATACATCGAAGACCTCGCACAACGTCTGTCTTTCCACCAAAGACTCTCATGGGCTGGTAGCCAAGACCATATCGAGGAACTTAGCAAGGAACTCCGTGATCGATACGGCCCGATACCCGAAAGCGTAGAAGGCATCCTCGAAACCGCCCGAATACGCCTCTTGGCCGAAGAAGCAGACTGCTCATCCGTGCGCGCATCCGAAGACCGCGCACGCATCCTCATGAACTCTCCAGTAGGCGGAGCCAAAGCCCAACTCCAACGACTCCTCGGACCGAACGCTAGAGTCGGCAACACCCAAATCGTCATCCAAGCCGACAAAGGCATCAACAACCAAGAATTCGTCCAAGAAATCGCCGCCACCCTAGAAACCATCCAAAACTTCAAACAACGCGTCATGGCCCTTATCAACACCTAAAACCCCATCGTCATTCCCTACAACTACGTCATTCCCGCGTAGGCGGGAATCTAGAGGGATGTGTAGCAGGGCGATGCCGCCCCCTTCGCTTGCGTAAGGGGGCGCGAACGAGCGGAGCGATGTGAGCGGGGGATGACCGGGGCGGGGTGGCGGCATTGCAGGCAAGCAAGCATCCCCCGTCATTCCCGCGTCCCAGATGCGTCATTCCCGCGTAGGCGGGAATCTAGAGGGATGTGTGGCAGGGCGATGCCGCCCCCTGCGCTCTGCGAAGAGGGATGCCTCTCCCGTCATTCCGATCCCATCCCCCGTCATTCCCGCGTCCCACATACGTCATTCCCGCGCAGGCGGGAATCCAAAATGGTGGTAAAACATAGAACTGCTGCCTGACCCTGATCGGACAAGACATGATACCCACGAGACAACCGAAATGAGCACCGAACCACAACTTTTCCGAGTCCATCCCAAAGACCGACCGCCGGAGAAGATTTCGGAAGAGGATTTCGCAAGTCTTGGATGGCAGGAACGAGATATTCAAGAGTGGGTCGTCGCCAACCCAGAAATCTTAGGCGACGACTTACTCATTATCGCCAAAGAGTTCAGCGATTTTGACCGGACGAAGGAACGCCTCGACTTGCTAGCTGTGGATCCAGACGGCAAGCTCGTCATCATCGAGTTGAAGCGCGATCATAGCGGCGCTGACGCTCACTGGCAAGCCATCAAATACGCGAGCTACCTGCGTCAGGCCACTCGGGAACAAATCGTTCGAATGCTCGCGGCTCATGAGAAACTGTCCGAAAGCGAAGCGGTGGATAAACTCACCGATCATATGGAATCCGGGTCTTTGGAGTACTTAAACAGCGATCAACGCATCATCCTCACCAGTCATCGATTCGCCGCGGAAGTGACATCGGCTGCGCTATGGATGAACGAAAAGTCACGAAGCGAAAACTTGATTACCTGCATTCAGATTACGCCATACCTAGATGGTGATGTGCTTTATTTGCAATCCCACATCCTCATTCCAGTTCCGGGAACCGAACCATACACCATACAGATAAGCGCCGCCAGCATTGATGAAAAAGGTATCGAGGTATCTAGTAGCGCGGGGATAAAAGCCGCGAGGCGTAGAGCTCGAAATCGAGATGATGAAGTCACACATTTCGCCCGCAGAGTTGAAGCGCGCACGCGAACGATGTTACCTGACGAACTTAAGACCAACAGCGACTATGAGTACGCGCGCGGGAATCGGGAACGATGGTACTCGTTGTGGTATGAGGAACGTTACCCGTGGACGAAAACGCAATTCAGCTACATCATCCATGTGTATGTGAACACGGATGGAACTTTCAGAGTAGTTAACAACCTCGAGATCTATAAAAGTTTCCTATGTGACAAACTAGGTTTTGAGGACACCGTGATCGACGATCTCAAAGACCATATTGAGAGCCTTTTCGAATGCGAAATGCAAAACAATCGCAGTATGTTGCGGGCGCGGGTAACGGTTGCAAAATCCTCCGCTGAGTTGAATGATGAACTCATCGAAAGTACCGCCGATTCGCTCAAGACGATGATCGAAACCTTAACCGATAGGGTCGAGGAATTCGTCGAAGCCCAAACTCAGACTGCCGACGACTGACCAAGGACGAAAACCAACACGTTTGTTTCCCGTATCTCCCTAACAACATGCCTCGCATTCCCTCGTCATTCCCGCGCAGACGGGAATCCACGTAGGGGCAACCCTCGGATTTAACGTTACTACCAGATATACTCAAAAGCATGATCCAAACTGGCAAAACGACTCTCACCAATATCCATGGTGAGCCCCTTAGCGAGATCGAGAAACGTCCGACCGACGAGGACTACGCACGCACTCCGCGCCTACCGTTGGACAAATATCCAGACGTTCCGTTGGTTCAAGACGCTCCGTTTTTCACCGCAAGGGTGAGAGATTCACGCGTGTCGTTGGACACTTTGGCGGGTTTGTATCGCATTGGGCATACGGTCGACTACTTGGCAAGTGGATTTCCGAGTGTCAAACGTTCCGACATCCAAGCAATAATCGACTTTTACCTAACCGAAAAAGTGATCGTTGACGCGTATCTTGACCACGGAGATGAGTTGGCTGAAATAACCCGAGAGTTCTGGGAAGCGAACTTCGGTACCTATCAATTTAAGTTAAGTCGGTCGGGCAACCTGGCGTGACCACGACCGTAACGGATTCGCCTTCGTGATACGCTTCGCCATTGACGAAGACTTTGACAACAATATAGTCCGAGGATTGCAAAGGGTCATTCCTGAAGTCGACGTGATGCGATCGATAGATGTTGGATTGGCCGGAGCCACTGATCTTGTTGCACTTGAATGGGCGGCTTCAGAAATGCGTGTGATGTTAACTCATGACGGCCGTACTATGGCTCGGTACGCTTGGGAACGTATCGGTCTCGGACTTGAGATGCCCGGATGTATTGTCGTTCATAAGCCTTATCAGATGGGTGTCGTCATACAGCAGATTGCTGAAATATACGAAGATAACCAAGATGTGCTCGCTCAGAGAGTAGTCAGGTTGATTGCCAGATGATACGCCCCTGTAGGCGCATCCCACATTTGAGATCAAAGATGTCTTGACATGTCACAAACCTCTTCGCACCCACAAACCACCTCCTGGCCCGAACACATCAACGGCATCAACTCCCTAGGTGAATCAATCCTAGCCAGCGGCTGGAAACCCACCGCCATCCTCGCAATCGCAAGAGGCGGGCTAATACCCGCAACCATCCTCGCATACATGCTCGACGTGCGACGAATCATTGCGATTGACGTTCAGCATTACGATGCGAACCGATCTCGCTTCGAAGCGGGTCCGCAATTTGTGGGAGAAAACTCACCTTTACACGCGTTGGGGGAGGGAATAGACAGGCTGCTAATTGTTGACGACATCGTCGACACCGGCGAAACCATCAAACTTGTCCGTGATGCCACCCGCGATTACGCCAACGAAGTAAAGATCGCAGCCCTCTACGTCCGCTCCAACCAGAAACACGCTGCCGATTGGCACTGGAAAGTCGAAGATGAATGGGTAGTGTTCCCTTGGGCGCCAGAAGGCTAATTATCAGATTCGACCCTGTCCCACCGTCGTCTTTGGCTTTTCAAAGCGGTTCTTATCGATCACTTCACACGGGAATTACGCACAAGTACTCGCGCTCGTTTTCTGCAACTAAGCCTTCTATCCTGCTGTCCAGCGTAGCAAGCTGTCCGTTTCGTCGCATCGCGGCGGCAAGCAATACAGCATCAGTGATCTGACGGTACCCTTGGAGACGCGCACCGATTGAATCCGGTAGCTGTAGGATTGATTGATCCAGCGGCCAAAATTCATGTGAACCCAACCGAGTGAGACGATTTAGAACCATGATGGTGTCGAGCGGAGTGACTTTGTGCCGCACCACCGACGGATTGCAAGACACGCGCACGAAACCTGCCTCCGTCAAGATGCAAGTCGCCCAGCCATCATCTCGATTAGCTTCAAACCACGCTCTGGCGGCTGTATGATGCACATGGTTCGGCCAAGCGAGGGCTATCAGTACGTTAACGTCCAGTAGCGAAGTCACGGCCAGTCATCCAAGGCCCGATATACATCATCACTCGTGATCGGTTCCGCATCCACCGCGACAGGAAACGTTGCACTATCCCCTTCTTTCGATGCATTGGGCGAACTCATAAAGCCGCGCCGCGCCAATTCCGATAATGCACTACCCAAGCTGCTCCCATTCCGATCCGCAAGAGCACGGGCGACTGCCAAAACGTCATCGTCAATTGTGACCGTAGTCCTCATATCGACATCATAGCATCAAAGCATCATCAATCCGAGCGCACTTTAACCCTACGTCATCCCGAGCGCCCCCCGTCATTCCCGTGTAGGCGGGAATCCACAGGGGAAGGGCAGGGGAGGGTACGCCCCCTTCGCGAAGCCCAAAAAAGACCGACGACAGGGGCGCGAACGAGCGGAGCCCAAAGAACCGACACAAGAGCGGGGGATGCCCGGGTAGATGGTGTGGCAGGAAAGCATCCCCTAGCCCCATTGTGCAAGCGAAAGACGGAGGATTATGCAAGCGGATTGCGCCACCTCAAACCGGGAAAGCGAGCGAAATCCGAATCGCTCGAATGCACCTCAGCCTGATACTCCATCGCCAGTGCGGCGATGTGCGCGTCCGGCACCAAATTGCCGCCTACGCCCACGGCATCCAAGTTGCGCCTAAAAAGATTTAAATGGTTATTCCCGGGGGTGATGGGAACAACATGGGGATAATCGAACCAACCACTGACGAACTCAATTGCTACCGTCACTGGTAACGGAGACAGCATCATCCTACGCATAGTTATCACCCTGACAAACCCGCTGACCACTGCCCAAGGAACTCCTACGCGTTCCGTGCCATTCATCAAACCGAACCACCATGCATTGGCCGCATCGTGACGCGGGTCGTCTTCATGGTGAGCGTAGAGCAGCAAATTAACATCTGGCACGATCATCAGGCAAGTTTCTTCTCGTAGTACTCATCATCAAGTTCGTTGAGAACGTCATTAAGCCTCAATCTGTCGACACCAGGAGCGTATCCGCTGCTGAACGTTCTCACTTTGTAAGGCTTCCGAGGCTTATCATTAGCCGTCGGTGACATCCCACGCCGAAGCGTCTCGTTAACCACCTGCTTGAACGATTTCTCGTGCAACCGAGTCTGCTCCCTCAGATAGTCGGCGATGTCGTTATCTATTGTCAGTGTAGTTCGCATGTAGACATCATATCATCTTGCCGAATTGATGTCTTGATGTCATCACCCTCGCACATCCGACTCTTAACAAGCCAAGAAAGCATAATAGACACCTGCGCAACTAGCTAACTAACTCCATGAAAATCACAAACATCCGACTACGTCACCTCACCGGACACATGGAAGTCGACGGCCCGTTCTTCGAGGACCGTCTTCTACAGCCTACCGACATCTATGAAGAGTTCCGCACCGATCGCAACCAGATTGGAAACCGCGGCAACCAAGTCGATAGCGGCACCTTCCAAGTAGAGCAGACCTTTGTCCAGATCGATACCGACGAGGGAGTTAGCGGCATCTGCGGCGGAATGTTTGCAGGAGTACCGTGGCATATATGGCAAATGAAAGACCTGCTAATCGGACGCGACCCGCTCGCAACCGAGTTCCTATGGGACATCATGCATCGTACCGCGGTTCATGGGCGTCAGGGCGAGCCGATGATGGCTATCTCGCTTCTGGACAACGCGCTTTGGGACCTCAAAGGCAAGTGGCTAGGAAAACCTGTCTACATGCTGATCGGCGGTCCATGCCGAAAATCCATGCCCGCATACGCCTCGATGCTCGGACACAACGTTACCGATATGGGACTCGTCCGTGAGCGCGCGACGATGGTAAAGGAACGAGGCTTCACCGCTCAGAAATGGTTCTTCCGACACGGTCCAATGTCGGGACATGAAGGGCTGATGAAAAACGTCGAGATGGTGAAGACATTGCGCGAAACGGTCGGCGACGAAGTGGACATAATGCTTGACTGTTGGCAGTCGATGGATGTCAACTACGTCGTCAAGTTAGCTTCATACATTGAGGAGTACCAACCCCGATGGATCGAAGAGGTTGCCATGCCCGATCGCATCGACTCCTACCGCAAGATCCGAGAAAAGGTCAACATCCCAGTCTCCGGCGCCGAACACGAATACACTCGCTGGGGCTTCAAACGTTTCATGGATGCCGAAGCGCTTGACATCATCCAACCCGACCTCAACTGGGCAGGCGGACTCTCCGAAGTCCTCAAAATCTCCGCAATGGCCACCGCATACGACCTCATCACCATCGCACATCAAGGCGTAACACCCGTCGGAATGGCATGGTCGGCAGCACAATCGCCAATACACACGCCATACGTAGAGATGCTCCTGAAACACGCAGCGCTAGCCTACTTCTTCGACAAAAACAACGGCCCCATCCTTAACAACGGCAACCTCACCGTCTCCGATGAACCCGGCTTCGGCTACGAGATCGACGAAGACAAAGTTGACGAAGAGACCGAGATTACCTATTGAGCGCGGTCATGGAAAATCCGTTAGGAAACTTCCACCAAAAGCTCGCCTACTCCGCGCAATACCAATTGGTCCATGTAAGTTGGCTCCGATACGAGGCGCATTGATGGGAAACGTTCGAGCAACGCGAGTATCGCCTTTTTGCCCTCGAGCAATGCCAGTGGCGCACCTAAGCAATAATGAATGCCGCGGCCGAAAGATAGATTACTTTTCCTTTGCCGTGTGATGTCCAACGCATCAGGATTGGCGAACGCATCGGGATCTCGATTAGCGGCGCCGATGAAGGAAATCACGCGCTGGTTAGCGCGAAGGCGTTTGCCGCCAATTTCCACATCCTCAGTCACTAATCGACCATCGAGTTGAACCGGACTGTCGTACCGCAACAACTCGTGGATGGCATCATCAATCAGTTCTGGAGATTCTCTCAGCAATTGGAGTTGGTCTGGATTTTTCAACAACGCCAGCATCCCATTCCCGATGAGATTGCGCGTAGTCTCGTTGCCCGCCACTAGCAGCAATACCAGAGTGCCTAGCAACTCGTCATGACTCAAGCGATCTTCGTTGTCCCGCGCCGCGATGAGCGCGCTGATCATGTCGTCCTGAGGCGATTTTTCCCGTGCCGTGATTATCGCTTCCAGATACTCGAACAACTCGAAAGTAGACTTTTCTAAACGGATTGCCCGATCATCAGGGATAATTGGTTCGACTGTTATCGCGATGTCGTTCGACCACACCTTGAACTGAGCGCGATCCTCCGGCGGCACACCCAACATTTCAGCGATCACGATCACCGGCAACGGAAAAGCGAAATCCTCGATCAGATCGAATCTTTCCCGCTTGCCGATTTCATCCAACAATTCTTCGATGACTTGCTCAATCCGAGGAGTCAAACTAGCAACCGACCTCGGCGTGAAGGCTTTGGACACCAGTGAGCGCAACCGAGTGTGATCTGGAGGGTCCAAGTCAAGCAACGTCTCAGGGCCCAGCCCGGTGAAACTCCGCCCGCCATTGGAGAAACGTCGATGATCGCGCAAAACCGTATCCACATCCTCGTAGCGAGTCAATGCCCACCCGTTGATGACCCGCATCCGATGAACCGGATCCTTGCTGCGAACCTCTCTGTACGCGTCGTACGGATACTGGCGATCCCGACGCGACAACGGATCAAGCGCAACACCCGATTCCAGTCGTTCCCAAGTCAGCAGCACCTTAACCGCAACGCCTTGGGCAAGGTTCTTCAGCGACGATTTCAAATGACTAACACCTCCAACGCATCTAAGCGATGGCGGAGTCAAACCCGATAGACGCGCTGCTGCGAGTATACCCGCTTCGAATCAACTCCTTCATGCCGATGTTGACCGACGCCACCAAACCCGGCTTCGGCTCTGGAATCGACCACGACTAAGTTGACGAGGAGACCGAGATTACATTCTGAAGGTCTGGGGTTGATCTAACGATTAACGTTTTATGCCAAAATTGTCTGGTTTGTCGTAATCCGACAATTCCGACAATTTTGGCATAAAGTCATCGCTCCGAACGGGTTCGCAAACCCCACGCGCCCAACCACGGAATCTTCTATACAACACAATGTTGAAGCCGTTGCGATTGATATAGGCGTTCCCCCTGCAAGACATCTTCCATTTGGCTTGCATCCACGTCGTTCGACGGCGGACTTTGGACTGTGCCCGTTTCTCGCGCTGTCCCGCCGCTACATAGTCCTCTTCCAGGTTTTCGGCGCACACACGTCCGACACCTAGCACCGCATCATAATCCGGGTGTTACATGTAGTGGACATATCTGATCCGTCGAGTTTCACACATCTCGCATATCCGCTCGACACGCTCAAGATCCTCAAAGTCGATGCATTCACATCCCTTCCGCATGTCGCGATAATGTGCCGAAATATACTTGCAATCAGACCGTTGACAACGACGATACCGACAAGTTCACCATGACCCTCTCACCACCAATCCAACGCGATGTCCCTGATGCACTCGGACGTTTCGGAAAGTACGGCGGCCAATTCGTGCCAGAAACCTTGATGGCCGCTCTCGCTGAACTCGAAGACGCGTATCTAGCCGCACGCGAAGACGAGGCGTTCTGGCAAGAACTCTCTAACCTTCTCGCCGACTACGTTGGACGTCCAACCCCTCTTTACCACGCCGCCAACCTGAGCAAAAAACTCGGCGGCGCGCAGATATGGTTGAAACGCGAAGACCTCGCTCACACCGGCGCTCACAAGATCAACAACGCAATGGGGCAGATCCTACTCGCAAAACGTCTTGGCAAGAAACGCATCATCGCCGAGACCGGCGCCGGACAGCACGGAGTCGCCACCGCCACCGCATGTGCCATGATGGGACTCGAATGCATCGTATACATGGGCGAAGAAGACATCCATCGCCAAGCACCAAACGTCTACCGTATGAAACTGCTAGGAGCATCCGTCGAACCAGTTTTCTCAGGCAGCCGGACTCTCAAAGATGCGATCAACGAAGCTATCCGAGACTGGGTCACTAACGTCCAGACGACGCACTATCTCATAGGCAGCGCGGTCGGACCGCATCCATACCCGATGCTAGTCCGCGACTTCCAGAACGTCATCGGCAAAGAGGCGCGCGAACAATGCATCACACAGATCGGACGCCTGCCCGACTACGCCGTAGCATGTGTCGGTGGCGGATCGAACGCCATCGGACTCTTCAGCGGATTCGTCGATGACGAATCGGTCGGACTTGTAGGCGTAGAAGCGGGTGGCGACGGCATTGACACCGACCGACACTCCGCCACAATCACCAAAGGCAGACCCGGCGTACTGCACGGCGCGATGTCATACCTCCTACAAGACGAGTGGGGACAAGTAACCGAAGCCCACTCCGTATCCGCCGGCCTTGACTACCCCGGCATCGGTCCCGAACACTCCTACTTCCACGACATCGAACGCGCCCAATACGTCGCGGTAAACGACACCGCCGCTCTGGACGGTTTCGACATGCTATGCGTCACCGAAGGCATCATCCCCGCGCTCGAACCCGCTCATGCCATCGCCTACATCAAAGACTGGGCACCAAACCTAGACCCGTCAACCATCATCCTGATGCTCTTAAGCGGCCGTGGCGACAAAGACCTCGAAACCGTAGCTACGAGCCGCGGGATTGAGATCTGATGCGATATCGATTTAGCGCCACTGATCTCTCAGACTCGCACATCAACGTCGAAGTCGAGACCAATGAGGTCGCGGTCGTTCAATTCGTTCCCAGTCGATACTGCCCTCAGGTATTGCCTCAAAGCTGATCTTTGCGCCCCGCAGAAGGCGCATTCCCACAGCGGGACCGCCGCCCGTGCTGTAGACGAGTACATCGTGCCATTCGTCCGCAAAGAAAACGGACCCTTTGAATGTTTCTACATGATGGTAAGAACCGTCTGCCAATACGACGATGTGCCCCTGCGCGTACTCAAGCCCCAAGTCTTCCACAACACTCATCGGCAACGCAAATTCACCGCTGAACCCAGAATCCATCAAGGCTTCAACCTCCAAATCTTCACCGCCCGACCGGTGCATAAGAATCGAAATGCTGGGTACTAATGAACCTTCAATGGCGTTTACGTCTCCAACCCTCATCGGTTATGAACCGGTTGCCAACTTCCGAACCGATCTACCCAGATCCTTGGATGCACGAGAACCAAGGGGTATTGAACGTCAACTTTCCGCCGGAGTTCGATCACTGCGACATCCTCAGTCTCCGAAATCGCCCACTCCCCGCTATCCGGATCAATCGCAACGAATTTGTTCACATCCTCGTCCGTCAACTGCGGCTTGATCTCGCGATGATAGATTTCACGAGCGCGTTTACCCGAAGCATCTACCTCTTCTTGCGTTCGATACACGTCGTTACTCCGGTAGTCAAGATCCCTAGCCCCGATTTTACATGCTGGTACTTACTTCACCTCTTGGCGCCGCCGCTCGCAGCTGCACCCATGCTCGCGCAGGAGAATGTTTCACCCAGTAGAACACCTATCCAGAAGAGTCGGCCTAGCCGCTCCAAAGCTGCATCCGTCATCTAAACCTCCTTTGATTTCGCATTGAATCATCGAGAGCGGGATTGCTAGTAATCACCCCTTCCGAGGCGCCCCTGTCAAAACGATCAACAACGCGGCCCCACTCATCAAACCAACTCCTACCCACCAAGCCGGATCATACGATCCCGTCCAATCCCGCACGTATCCCGCCGCCGGTGCGCCAATACCGCCTATAACCAGATTGATCGGATTCGCCAATCCACGTATCCCGCCAACATTGGCACGTCCAAAATAATCTGCCCAGATGTAGTTGTTCAAGAACATCATTCCACCTATTCCCACGCCAAATATCGCCATAGAAATGAACATTATCGGCAGATTCACAGCGTAGATTGTCAAAACGCTTGCACACGCAAGCATAGAGAATCCCACCGCGCCAAGGAACCGCGCCGGAATCCACCTGACCAACATCCCGAACATAAACGTCGATCCTCCAGCCGCTACCGCATCGAACGCCGTCGCAAACGATATCAGAGTCGGATCCATCCCCCGATCCATGAACGCCGCTATCCGATGCAACGCCACCGTTCCCGTCGCCAGCTGAACCATCGAAAACACGATTACCAGACGCCACAACGTAGTCGTACGAACCGCTTCTCGCACCGTCCAAGACACCTCATCAACGACATGCCGAACCGACCCTTCCTGTCCCCTTCGTGAAGCGTAAGTGGACGCGGAAGCGGAGCGAACGCAGGGGATGTCCCCATCCGGCAACATCCCGACATCCTCCGGCTGCCGACGAACAAAGACCGCCGCCAACGGCACGATCACAACGATACCAATGACCGCCAACACTATCCACGCGCCACGCCAGCCGATCTCGTTGATCAAAACCTGCGTCAACGGGATGAAAAGCAACGCCCCGATAGGTATCCCAAGACCAACGTACGCCACCGCTTTGCCTCGGTTCCTCACAAACCACTTCAACACCGGCACCGTCGTAACCAACGCGCCCGGTCCGCTCATACCGACCAAACCCATCACCACGAACAGCACTACCAAATGCCACGCCGATGTGATGTATGCCAACCCGATCAACGCACCGCCTGTAGCCACCGCTGCAACCGGCAACATCACCCGAGAGCCGTAACGATCCAGCAACCATCCAATCAACGGACTAGTCGCCGAACTCGCACCCTGCCGAGCCGTCTGGGCCCAACCGAACGCGGCACGCCCGATACCCAACTCATCACCCATCGGCTTGATGAACAATCCGAAATTCAGCGACCCCATACCCATGCTCACAGCACCGGTTGCCGCCATAACCGCAACGATCACCCAGCCATAGAAGTAACGCGGACGTTGCCCATCACTTCGGTTTTCAAGAAGACGCAAGTCGCGATATGTCCATTTGGGCGTCGTGATTCATGCATCGACCAATAACTGGACTGGTCGCATTTCGCAAATGATACCCCGCTACGGGATAGAGATCAGGTCAAATCCCACGTGAGACGGCGATCGCCCACGAACTCCGAATCAACATCGCCATCCAGAAAAACATCCAACGTCAACCTCGACCCATAAATCAACTGCATACCGATCAACGCGACGTCCCCAGAAGTCGTGATGGGAACATCCCGCCACTCTCCAACGAATAGAACTCGACCAGCGAAAATCGGTGCTATGCGTACTGTTCCGTCAGCCAGCACCGACCGATGTTCTCCCAAACGTCTAATGCCAAGTTCCTCCGATTCTTCACGACTGATCGAGACTACTCCATCGAAACCTGTATCCAGCAACGCGTTGAACGACTTCTTTGTACCGTTTGACCCCGCTACAACTATTGGTACGCGAGGAGACAGAGACGCGATATCCCCCGATATACCGCCGATTTTCAATTCCGCGATCCTTCGCCAGCCCAACCCATGCTGTACAACGACACTCGTGGATGCAAAAGAATGAACGGATATTCGGCTTCAGTCTTGCGCTTCAAGAGCTTCACCACGTCGTAGCCATCCGAGATCGCCCAAACTCCAGTCTCCGCATCAATAGCGATATAACGACCATGATCGTCATCCGTCAGCTGCGGTTTGATCTTTTCGTAGTAGATGGCAAGCGCACGCCGCCCGTTATCATCCATCTCTTCTTGTGTCCGCAAACCAAAATTCCTTCCTGACAACACATCACTATCGACACTTACACCAGATTTTATCAGCCCCAGAATTCACCGCCGTTCGATACCGCTACCATCCTCTACTCCACCTTCACAACGTAAGTGCTCGCTATCTTGTCATGCAACGTCTGGTTCTTTTCATCCAACACGATCCAGATGAACAACGCCAAACTCACGATCAGACCTGCGATACCTGATGTATCACTATTCGTTGCAGAACTTAAAATCCACCCAATCACCCCTGATATTAGCCACACAATGATGAACTTGCTAAGAATCTCACGTACCAGGGTGCTGCCCCATCCCCAATCGCTACCATCAGCAGTCACGATCCGTACCTTCAATACCTTCTTGCCCGGACTCTGACCATCCCTAGCAATCATGTTCAAGATGAAAATCCAAAATCCCACAATCAGCAGCAGTGGCGGTATGACGATCACCAAAATCGCACCCCAACCATCACCATCGCCGATCTTCTCTAGCCCGTCAGTACCGACCGCTACCAACGCCATAATCACGCCGATGATCCCTCCCAAAATCGCTATCCCGATGAAGATCAACGCATCCACTATGTACGACAGCAACCGATCCCCCGGAGTGGCAAGAGCCATCGCCTCAGAACCCGAATCAGACTCAGAGCCCCTCGGCTCGTCGTTCAACTGCTCTTGCGTTTCTTCCATCATCGCCGTACCTCCAATGTTGAAGCGCGTCAATCGATACGCGTACCTTATCACCATTCGAATCTACATCGCTCCTACGCAAGCAGACACCCTAGCATCGTGCTAACATTCGCACATCCAACCAAACCAACCAAACGGCTGAGAACATGAAAATCGAAAAAGTCGAATCTATGCTCATCGGAGGTGCCGATGGATCTCCCGGCGGACACCACATAGTTCGAATCTGGACCGACGACGGTACCTACGGCGTCGGACAGTCATCTTGCTGGGCATACATGGAAGCCACTCACGCCATCGCCGAGAAGTGCGGACAATACCTCGTCGGAAAAAACCCCGCACGAATCGAACACCATTGGCAATACATGTACCGCATGGGTCCATTCCGAGGCTCCGCACTATCCGGCGCCATCTCTGCCATCGACATCGCACTCTGGGACATCAAGGGCAAACACCTGCAAGCACCTGTATGGGACCTCCTGGGAGGAAACACGCGCGACAAAATCCGACTCCACCTGCTCATGGGGCCGAAGCAAACCACCGAACTGCCATTCCCACACGACAGAGGCAAAGAAGCTCAAGGACTATACGTGGCAGCAAAAGAATCCGCCGAAGAAGGATGGACCGCCATCAAAACCGATCCCCTCCCTAACGGATTCGAGAGCATGACACTCGAACGACTCATCGCAGACACCGTAGACAACGTCGCCGCCATGCGTGAAGGCGCTGGAAAAGACGTCGACATCATCCTCGAAATTCACCGCAAACTCACACCCATGAACGCCGTCGCGCTCGCCCAAGAACTCGAACAGTTCCACCCGCTGTTCTACGAAGACCCGATACAAATCGACAGCATGGTTCTCCAAGGCAGCATCGCACAACGCACCGCCTTGCCAGTCGCAAACGGCGAACGCATACACAACATATGGGAATTCCGCGACATGCTCGAAGGCGGAGGACCACAATACGTCCGACCCGACATGGGACTCGGCGGCGGCATAACACACGTCAAAAAAATCGCCGCACTCGCCGAGTCCTATCACTCAGCACTCGCTACACACAACTTCCTCGGTCCCATCACTACAAACGCCGCTATCCAAGTCGATGCATCCATACCAAACTTCGTTACCCAAGAATACTCACTCCGAGACGAACACCCCGCAAACGCCGTTTTCGCAAACAGCTACAAACGACAAGGCGGATACATGAACCTATCCGACGCACCCGGAATCGGAATCGAAATCGACGAAAACCTCCTAAACTCCGCCAAAACAACATACGAAACCAGAGACCTAAACATGATCCCAATGCGAACCGACGGCTCAGTAGGCTACTCCGTATAACCCACGTCATTCCCGCGCAGGCAGGAAGTCAGAGGGGTCGGGAGGCGGCAGTATCCCCTCTCCCTCGCCACCTTCCCCTCCCCCTCCTAGGGGGAGATTAAGAGGGGGTCAGGGTGAGGGTGAACGGGGCGGCCCACGGGGCAGGGTTTCCCCCGCTAGCGGGGGAAATGTCCGAAGGACAAAGGGGGCACGAAGGGGCGACCCTAGTGGTCGCCCGTCTTCGCAAAGCCCAACCCCTTTCCCTCCCCCTTTTGCTACACAAAAGGGGGACGCGTCGAGTGCAGCGAGACGCAGGGGGTTCACGCGCAATCGCAACAAACACGTAGGGGCAGGTTTCAATCCTGCCTTGCCGCGGGTAATGCCGCCCCATACGTAGGGGCGTTTCGCGAAACGCCCGCTAATCGTCATTCCGGCGAAAGCCGGCGCTTTAGCGGACGGAACGTCCATCCAGAGGGGTGGGGTATGGTCGGGTTTCCCCCGCTAGCGGGGGAAATGTCCGAAGGACAAAGGGGGCACGTAGGGGCAACCCTCGTGGTTGCCCTACACCCGCCTAATCCCCCGCAAATAGCGGCAGAATCTCATTGATAATCACGTCCTGCGCTTCTTGGTCCATCCCCGTGTAAAACTCGACATCCGAGGAATAGTCAAAATCGAAAAGATCCACGCCGTCTTTCAGGCTGAACTCGAGCTGACCGGTCTCGCCGTACTGGTTTTTCTGCTCGATGGTGATCTTGTTCTCGCTCAGCCAATAATCCAGAAGCTCCTGAGCACCCACGCCCTCGAGTTCAACGGTAGTGGCATTGCCGTCCGGGTCGACAGCGGAGACGCTGATCTTTCCATCGCTGATCGTGACATATCCGCTATCGCCTTCCAAAGAGATTTTGCCGCCAACAGATCCGCCACCACCAGAACCCACAGCAGACTTGTCGGCGTAATGAAGCAGATACTCTTCAACACTAATACGTAACTTACCGAAATTATAAGGATCATTCTCTTTTAATTTCCATGTTGCGGTAGATATAGCTACCAAAGAGATTTTCTGAATAGGATCGCCGTTGATATAATCATTTTTCTGTTCAGAGGTTATGACTCTCTCCTTCACTAAATAATCTAAATAAAAATCCTCATTATGAAACACATAATCGCTACCCTTTAATTTGTATTCAATAAAAGGATATTCGGCATAAAAAGCTATTACCCCTATGCCATCATTCAAAATGTTACCCTGATGAAGAATAACAAAATAATCATCAACATCCGGAGTAGCTGTTGCAGTTGGCAAAGGGGTTTCAGTAGGGAGAGGAGTCGCGGTAGGTTGCGGAGTCGCGGTCGGCGCCGGCGTGCTTGTAGGAACAGGAGTGGGTCGCGGAGTGGGCGATGGAACTGAGGTGGCGGTAGGTGCCGCTGCGACTCTTACAACCGGGCTTGCAGGGTCAGAGTTGGAATCGGACTGGCTCATAAAAGCGAAGATTGCCAGTCCGGTAGTTGCCACTGCAATCGCTGAAGCAACGACGGCGACCTTAGTCGAACCGGGAGAGTCTTCAATCTTCCTGATCAGGTCCGATAAAGCCATTCGGCTCTGCCTTTCGTATTTGCCATCGTTTCGAGGTGCCCGCGATCGGTAATCATATTGCTCGGATCGCGCCTTTAGTTGAACGGGTTGAAATTATACATGCGCGACAGGGCATCCCCTGCGGTATCGCTTCGCGAAGGGGACGCACCACCCGTAGGGGCGTTTCGCGAAACGCCCCCACCTGTGCCTTCGCCGTCGTCATGCTCTTCAGTGTACGCGTACGCCCCTTTCGCACGCGAAAGGGGCGCGCACGAGCGCAGCGAGAGCGCGGGGTATGCCCGGGAAGGCTGATCGGGCCATCACAGCCCATCATCAAAATCACATAAATCACAGTTCAAAAAACACCACCAAAATCCTTCCCGATCCTTCGCAATCATAGTTCAAATACCCATTGCCGCCAAATTGCCGCTCCAGCGGCAGTCTAGCGGCAACGGCGGCAATCCAGCGGCAATAAAACGTCTCAAAAACACAGTCCGAATCCCGCCCAACAACACCCGGCAACCCGGTGTACGATGTCTGACACAGGGGTGGGTCAGCAGCAAATCTTCAGCATCACAAGGAGGGGCGGAATGACCCAGAACAGCAACAATAACCCTCTTTTGAGCGCAGGAACCGTCGACGAAATCCGTAAACGCGGCTGCACCGTAGTCACCGGATCCGGACACACCATCGCCGTCTTTGCGAAAGACGACACCTTCGCCGCCGTAGACAACCGTTGCCCACACATGGGCTTCCCCCTCGACCGCGGAACCGTCAAAAACGGCATCCTGACCTGCCACTGGCACCACGCCCGATTCGACCTCGCAAGCGGCGGAACCTTCGACCCCTTCGCCGATGACGTCCGCTCATTCCCCGTAACCATCATCAACAACACCGTCTACATCAACCCGAATCCGCCCGAACAAGACCCCGTCGAACGCTGGTCAAAACGCTTAAATGAGGGCATGGAAGACAATATCCGCCTAGTTATCGCCAAATCCGTCCTCGGACTCAACTCATCGGCCGATTACCGAACGCCCCTCACAATCGGCGCAATCTTCGGCACCACCTACTCCAACGACGGCTGGGGCCCCGCCCTCAGCATGATGACCTGCACCGCAAACTTCCTCCATCTCCTCCGGCCCGAAGACCAACCACGAGCCCTCTACCAAGGACTCCGTCAAGTCGCATCCGAATGTGCCGGCCAGCCGCCGCGATTCGTCGTCGAGCCACTCCCAACCGGCGAAACCCGACCAGAAGTCTTCAAACAGTGGTTCCGCGACTTCATCGAAGTCCGAGATACCGACGGTGCCGAACGGGTTCTTCGAACCGCCATCGACCTTGGCCTACCCAAACACGAAATTCACGACATCATCTTCGCCGCCGCCACTGACCGCATCTACATCGATGCCGGCCACGTAGTCGACTTCTGCAACAAAGCCTTCGAACTGCTCGACCACATCGGGTGGGAACACGCGGGGCAGGTTCTCACGTCCCTCGTACGCGGCATGGCCACCGCCCGCCGAAGCGAAGAACTCAACTCCTGGCGAAACCCAATCGACCTCGTTTCACTAGTTTGGGAAGCCCGAAATCAACTCCCACAACTCTGGGAACAATCCGCTAACACACGAGGCACGTGGACCGACCACGACAACCTACCAGAAACGATCCTAGGCGACGATCCCTACATCACTATCGCATCAATCAATGAAGCCATCCGTAACGGAGCAACCGCCGAACAACTCGGCGGCGCTGTCGCATACGCAGCCTTTCTCCGCATGGCACGCTTCCACACCTCCAACGAATTCGGCGATTGGGACACCGTACACAACACGCTCACCGCTGCCAACGCGCTGCATCAAGCCCTCATCCGCTACCCTTCGGTCGAACTCATCCGCGCCGTCTACGACACCGCGATGAGCATCTATCTCGACCGCTTCCTCAACATGCCTCCACAACGCATTCCGGCACCTTCAGTCAACGGAGCCTCCGATCGGTTGCCACACGACTTGCTCGAAGCTATGAACTCACAACAGCAAGTCGAGGAATCCGCACTACTAGTTACCAACTACGTCGCCAACGCCACCGAACCCGACAACATCATCCCGACTCTCGCCGAAGCCATGCTCCGGGAAGACTCGTCTTTCCACCATTTTCAGATCGTCGATGCGGCGATTAAGCAGTATCAACATCGCAAACCCGCACCATCTGCGCGTCATTGCCTAGTTGCAATGTCCCGATTCCTAGCCGCCCACTATCCGACACCCAGATCCATCAACCAGACCTACAACATCGCGGTCCGACTTCAGCGAGGCGACGAGATCTTCAGCGAGGCTTAAGGAGCTTCGCCCGTAATCTCGCTCAATAGATTGAAGAACCCCTGCTTCCGTGGCGTGTTGATGCCCCAGTTGACGGGCACGTTCTGGTAGCCGTCGCGGTAATCGCCGAACTCTGATTTGCCGCCCGCGGCATCCCCCGGATCGAAGTAGCCCCATGACGCATACGCTGACAGCGCCGATAGGAAGTTGTTGTCCGGTTTGTCGAAGTCGAAATGATCGTCCTCAGTAAATAAGATCGGCTTCTCCGTGTAGCTCGGTAAAGCCCGAGTGTCTATCACCATCCCTGCGATGCGTGACGGTTCTGTTACTCCGTTGCCATGGACCATGATGTAATCCGATACCGCAACTACATCGTCATCCGGAACTCGTCCACCACCATACGAAGTCCCAACCAGCAAACGACGACCATCCACCTCCATCGACTGCGCACGATCAATCAACTCCGCAACCCGATGCGGCTGCAAAATCTCATGCTCATAACGACGAATATTCGCCTCATTATTCACCTCTATCAACACATTCCCATAACCCATCTCCAACACCCACCTAGTCGCATCATCAACCGCCCGACAAACCGCACCCTCATCCTCCAACCGCTCATCCTGCCCGAAGTAGAAATATCCCAGTATGACGACCATGCCCAAACGGTCACATGCTGCAATCAACCGTTGAGTTCGATCCAGAAATGCCGCCTTCAACGAACCATCCGGATTGAATGTGGAGTTGTGCCAAGGTTGCGAATCCGGACCTGGCAAGCCTGCCCAAACCACATCGTCGTCTACCTCAATCCCCCGCTCAGCCATGTTCTCCCGAAACATCGGCTCCCGGTAGTAACCCGTCGGACTACCGCCCTGCAAGTTCACCGTGACTGCCAACAGCCCATGCGACCGATACACCGGCAACATCGCAATGAACTCGTCCGTATTCCGATCCGCATCCCACTCGCCAGTATCCGGATACGCAAACAACCCTCGCGTCACCGGATTCTCATCATCAAAAACCGCATTCGTCATACGGCTATTCATCAACAAACCCTCAACCCTGAAACCCTCATACTCACGCCCAGCGTAAGTCGGCTGCCCGTCGATCAACCAAGCATCGCCACAGATGGAGATATGCATCAATTCAGAGTCTCGCTATCCGTTCGACGAAATCTGAAACGTCTTCGGCGAGTTGGCTGATCTGCACTTCATCGAGCCAGTTTTCGTAGAAATTGACGTGCAATTGCGTTGCAGAGTTGAAATGATTCAGCAGATCCCTTTCATCCGTCTCATCAACTACGCGTCGCATGATTCGATAAAACTCGGCGTGCGAGCCGTGGGGCCATCCACGACGCTCCGCAAGAGACTTTAGGGCTTGCGCGCTTGCCCCCCAAAGTTTCTCTGATCCTTGACGGAAGTCGCCCGTGCTCAACTCAATCATCGCTTGATCGTAAAGCGTCGTCGAAGCCGTCCGATATTCCTCTGCTGTCGTCATGCCTCGATTGTATCTCTGAGGAAGTCAATTACCTATCTTAAGATTGAAGGTGGCGCGTCACATCAAGATTCAAACCGTCAAAATGCCCCAAACACACAACACATTCGACCCCGTACTGCCCGAAGCCGAAATCGACTTTGTCGAAACCGAAAAGAAATGGCTCGAACGCTGGAACATTCCCAACAGCGACGGTCAAACCATCATCGACCGCTATCTCACCCGCAACAACCACGCCGAGAAAAACTACTCCTTCATCGACGGCCCCATTACTGCCAACAATCCGATGGGTGTCCACCACGCATGGGGACGAACCTACAAAGACCTGTTCCTCCGATTCCGAAACATGCAGGGATACCGCCAACGCTTCCAGAACGGATACGACGGTCAAGGTCTCTGGATCGAAGTCGAAGTCGAAAAAGAAAAAGGTTTCCAATCCAAGCATGAGATCGAGACCTATGGCGTCGACAAATTCGTCACTGAGTGCAAAGCCCGTGTCGATTACTTTTCCGACATCATCACTCGCCAATCCAAGCGTCTCGGCTACTTCATGCAGTGGGACGACTCGTATCACACGAAGTCAGATGAGAACAACTACACGATCTGGGCCTTCCTCAAGCGATGCCACGACAACGGATGGCTCTACAAAGGCAAAGACGTCATGCCTTGGTGCCCGCGATGCGGTACGGGCATGTCGCAGCACGAAATTGCCACCGAAGGCTACGCCGAAATTGTCCACCCCGGATTCTTTATCCGACTGCCTTTGATCGACCGTGACGGCGAGGCCCTGCTCGTTTGGACCACAACTCCCTGGACCCTAGCCGCAAACGTCGCCGCCGCGGTGAACCCAGAAAACGATTACGTAAAAGTCCGCAACACCGTCGGGGATGTCCCTCTGACTCTATGGTTGAGTGCCAACCGACTTCACGTCCTCGACGGCAAACACGAAATCCTCGATCGCGTCAACGGCACAGACTTGCTCGGTTGGCGATACCGCGGCCCCTTCGACGACCTTGAGGCACAGTCCGAGGCACGCGACTTGCACAGAGTAATCGAGTGGGAAGACGTCGGCGACGAAGAGGGTACTGGCATCGTCCACATCGCTCCCGGCGCCGGTTCCGAGGACTTCCAACTCGGACGCGAGCATGGCTTGCCCACCATCGCGCCGCTAGACGACAGTGGCGTCTATGTTGACGGATTTGGTGCGTTGAGCGGCAAATCTGTCGATGAAGTGAACCCCATCATCTTCGATCTGCTCAAAGAGAGCGGTGTGTACTACAAGGTCGAAAAGTACAAGCACCGATACCCCGTGTGCTGGCGTTGCAACTCCGAACTCGTGTTCCGACTCGTCGATGAGTGGTTCATCTCTATGGACGAACTCCGCCACACGATGATGGATGCAACCAAAACCATCAAGTGGGTACCAGCGTTCGGCGAAGCCAGAGAACTCGACTGGCTTCGCAACATGGATGACTGGATGATCTCAAAGAAGCGCTACTACGGCCTCGCTCTTCCCATCTACGAATGTTCCGAATGCCAAAACGTCGATGTCATCGGATCGCGCGACGAGCTTAGTGAGCGCGCGATTGAAGGTTGGGATGAATACGACGGACATTCACCTCATCGCCCATGGATCGACTCGATCAAGATCAGCTGCTCGAAATGCCCCGCTAAGACCGAACGCATCAAAGATGTAGGGAATGCTTGGTTAGATGCCGGTATCGTCAGCTTTTCGACCATTGGCTACAACGACGACCGCGACTACTGGCGTGACTGGTTCCCTGCCGATTGGATCTCCGAATCCTTCCCTGGTCAGTTCCGCAACTGGTTCTACTCGCTGATCTGCATGGCCGCCGCACTTGAAGGTGTAGCACCTACCCGCGCCGTATTCTCGTATGGCTTGATGCGCGACGAGAAGGGCGAGGAGATGCACAAGTCCAAAGGCAACGCAATCCCGTTTGAAGAGGCAGCCGACAAGATGGGCGCAGACGTGATGCGATGGGTTTTCGCCCGCCACATCCCGCAGAACAACCTCAACTTCGGTTACAGCGTCGGCGATGCCGCGCGAAGACGCTTCGTGCTGCCCCTCTGGAACATCTACTACTTCTTCACCACCTACGCGCGGCTTGATGGTTGGACTACATCCCAGGAACGTTCTCAATCCAACGGACACTTGGGCGAACTTGACCGCTGGGCAATCTCTGAACTCAACTCGTTAGTCCGCTCAGTCACCGACGACCTCGAAAACTGGCGAATCGAACGTGCATCGGAAGCGATCGAGACATACGTTGAGCGTCTCTCTAACTGGTACGTCAGACGCTCGCGCCGTCGTTTCTGGAAATCGGAAGACGACAACGATAAACAGAATGCCTACAACACCCTATACACCTGCTTGACGACACTCAGCCGACTAATCGCTCCGATCATGCCGTTCATCTCTGACGAGATCTACACCAACCTAGTTAGCCGACGATTCACCGACGCGCCAGAATCTGTGCACCTAGCCGATTGGCCGACTGCTGACGAATCCGTAATCGACGATGCGCTAGCCCTTCGCACCAACTTGGCAATGCGGCTTGCATCTCTGGGCAGATCTGCCCGATCCGCCGCGGGTTTGAAGGTTCGGCAACCGCTAAATGCTTTGATCGTCGAACTCAACTCGCCCCAAGAACGAGAAGCATTGGAGATGATCGCCAACCAGCTCAAAGACGAACTAAACGTCCGAGACGTGCGCGACACCTCCGAATCCGACAGCCTCATGGCGTATCGGTTGCGTCCTAATCTGCCCGCGCTTGGACCTAAATACGGCCGTCAGGTGAACGAAATCCGGAATCTGTTGGAGGATGCGGACGCGTCAGTGGTCGCGACATCGGTACGCGCTGGTGAGAACGTCGCACTGGGCGAGTTCGAGTTGACTCCAGATGAAATCCTAGTGGACAACATAGCCGCCGAGGGATACGCCGTCGAATCCGACGGCACGTATACCGTCGGAATCTCCACCGAGATAACCCCCGAACTCCGATCGGAAGGATACGCCCGCGACATCGCACACATCATCCAAAACATGCGCAAAAACGCCGGCCTTGAAATCTCCGACCGTATTCACCTAACCATCAACGCACCTAAAGGCAGCGAGATGGCAACCGCCATTGCCAACCACACTGACTACATCGCGAGCGAGACGTTAGCCGTGGGCATAAATGGAGAGATTGCAGACGAAGTTGCGCGTGACCTGCATAGTGTGGATGGCGTTGAGGTTGAGATTGGGTTGGCTAAAGCAGGTTGAGGAGCGCTTGGAATGCTTACCCGAATCAAACTCGAAAACTTCAAGTGCTTCAGGGAACTTGAACTGAAGTGCGCGCCGCTCACCCTACTCACCGGCATCAACGGGACCGGCAAGAGCAGCGTATTCCAAGCCTTGATATTGCTACGCAAGTCTTTTGAGGCACAGGGATTGGAAAACGGACGACTTTTGGTTGCTGGTGACCCCATAGATTTCGGTTCGGCCACCGATTTGCTTCACAGCATGGGAAAATCTGTCGGATTAGCTCTTGAACACGACCAATTAGAGCAGGTGTTTTTTCTACCTGAGGGGGTAGACCAGCCAACCGAGAGCTACGACGAGCAGTTTGAGTTGTCGCAGACATCCGATCAACTAGTCCAACCAGTCGATTGGGACCTCCAGTCTTTGTATTCCGAAAACGTGTATTCAGTGCCTCCATTCAGCGGCAATTTTGTTTTCGTCAGTGCGGATCGACTAGGCCCAGAAAGAACTTACGTTGCATCTGAAATTGCAAGCGGATTTTTTCCAAAGTTCGGAGAATCAGCTTGGAATTATCTTTACAACAATCAGTGGCATCTGTTTGACGAACAAGATGTCAGATGTATCGGCAACGGTGCCCAAAGACTGATCGACGAGACCAATCAGTGGTTGCATAGCATCTGCCCTGGCGCAAGGATCGAACTCGATCACATAGACGTTGCCAATTTGATATCTGCTGAATTCGCTTTTGATGGTTCTGCAGGACAGGCCCCAAAATCTTTCCGGCCCACTAACGTCGGCTTCGGGCTGTCGTACACCCTACCGGTCATCGTTGCCTTGCTGATGCCGACTGGTTCTTTCTGCCTGATCGAAAATCCTGAGGCCCACCTGCATCCAAGCGGGCAAACCAAGATGGCTGAATTGGCCGCGCGGGCGGCTAAGGCGGGAGTGCAGGTGATGGTGGAAACCCATAGCGATCACTTCATTGACGGCATTCGTATCGCAGTGCGCGAAGGAATTCTCACACCAGACGATGTAGCCATTCACTACTTTGAGCGGCAGGGTAACGAGTCGGTCGTCAGGTCCCCAGTGATCGACTCGGATGGTCGGCTTTCGGAGTGGCCGGCGGGTTTCTTTGACCAGCACGAGATGAATGCAGTCAGATTGCTAGGTCCACGCAATGCGTGAACTGGTGCTAAACCATGCCAGCGTTGCTACGAGCGATCTCGAGACTGCGACTATATGGTTGAAGCAACTCGCAATCGGCATGGCATCCCTAAATCGGCTCGGACTTGGCAAGTCCGAGTTAAGAATGGGGCGACATCTGCACGAAATCGAGTGCACGGACCGCGCCACGATGTACGACCTGATGTTCAGCCTTATGAAAAGTGGAGCGCGCGATGAGTATAAGTATCTATCTCGATTGAGTTCAAAGGCTCCGTTACTGGAATCTGTCAGTGAAGATGTCGAGGACAAGTTCAAGCGATGCGAAGTTACAGGGCTTGATACGAGAGGGTTATCGCTAGAAGATGGCGCGCCGTTGCTCTACTGCGCGATAGCTGATGGCATCGCAGTCGGATTCCCGTCGAATCCAATCTGGGACAGCGATGAGCTAGACGTCAACTTTGACGAGTTGTTGCCGAACGATGAGTTTGAACCTCGGACCGAGACGATTGACAACCTAACCCGGTCCGAACACGCTATCCCAATCGTCGAACGTCATCAAGCACACCTGCGAAGTGATATCGCAAACTTCAAAGAGTTGTGGGAGTTGAGACAACCTGCGTTTCCGAGCCTTGTTTTCGGACCCGATGTTGAAGACCAACTTCGAGACGTTAATCCCGGCGACTTGTCCGCCATCATCAAGAAACTCTCGATGTTGGACGAAGATGCTGGGAATTGGCAAATTACCGATTCAGCGATGCCAGAATGGAGCGGCATGGTCACTTCTGAATCAAGCAGCGTTCAGAACAATCCAGCTTTAATTGCCGCGCGCCGTTTCCAGTCCAATAGCGGCTCTACCAAGATATTCGAGTGGCACGCGCGCTTCGGTAGCGGCGGCAGGATTCATCTGCGGTTCGATGCTCCGACTAAAGAAGTCGAGATCGGCTACATCGGCAAGCACTTACCGCTTTGAAACAAATCTGACTGGCTACCCCGCCGGCTGCTCCACCCGAACCCTGATGATGTCGGTGCCGTGGTACTGGTGGTGTTCGACGGATGCGGTGTAGCTGCGCAGCAGTTGGAGCGAAAGTTCTTGCTCGACGATGTTTTCGGAGTCGTGCTGTTCCAGCTGTCGGACTCGGTCTTCGATGTTTTGTTCATCGCTGGCGCCGCCGATGAATTCCAATTCGGCTATGTTGCCATCGCTGGATGCGATGACTACAAGTTGCTTTTCCTCTTCATCAGCATCTTCATCATCGTCTAGGGAGAATGATGTGAGGTCGAGTGGTGCGAGGGTGAGCAATGTTTCTTCGGCCACGGCTGTGAGACGTTCCTTCATAGCGTCGTTCCAGTGTCTGCGGGTGGCAAATCGAGCCATGAATTCGTTTAGTTCGGGTAGTGAATCGATGTGAAGTGATGACTCGAACCTCATACGGCGTGGTCTTGTGAGCTCGAGATACAAGATCATCGCGATGGCGGCGAACCCTCCAGTGGTTATTCCGCTGTCCAGAAGTGCATCGATTACCGGGTGGAAATCTGGAAGTTTCAACAACCCGAACTGAAATGGAGCGGCGAACCAGAAGCACACACCTGCCACTGCGACCTTCTCACGGTCTTTCTCGGTTTGAATGACGATTCTTGCACCTTCGACGAATAGAGAGCCGACGATCATCATGAGATATCCAGCCATAACTGGGCTTGGGATCGTGCTTATGAGCCCGGAGATCTTAGGAATGAATGCCACGAGGATGAATGTGCATCCAATCACGTACCCCACTCTGCGCGCTGCAAACCCCGTTAGTTGGGTGAACGAGATTGCACCTGGATTGATGATGTTGGGTACGGTACCAGCCACTCCGGCCAACGCGTTTGTGACTCCGGTGCCGGCGAGCGCGCCCTGTACTTCCCGAAAGTTCACCGCTAGGTCTTCGCGGTGTGCAACGCGTTGCATTGCTATGGATGCGCCATTGGCTTGAATTGAGATGATCACCCCGAGAAACAGAAATCCCGGCAATAGAGTCCAGAAATTGATGCCGAAGTCGAGCCCGAATCCGGGCCAAGACGTGGGTAATCCCACCCAAGGCGCTTCGATCACTCGACTCACATCGTAGATCCCGAACAACACAGCGGCTATGCTCCCGACCACAATCCCAACTACTGGTCCCCAAAGGCTGAGAGCATTGGACCCACGCAAAGTAAGTACTGCAACGACGACCAGTGTTATGAGCGCTGTCAAGAACGTAGGGATTGGATCAGTCTCAGATGCCCGATTCAACATCCCGAAAACGACAGACGCGAGAGTCAACGAGAGGATCATCATGACGGTACCGCCGACAGTTGGCGTGACGATCCTGCGAAGGATGAACAACCACCTTGAAATAGCGATCTGCACTCCCGCCGAAACCAGTATCAAAGCCATAAGGGTGGTTGGCCCGCCATCCACCAAAGCAGTGATGCAGAAGGGGATGGAAAATGCTGCCGTAAACATGGGAAGTACGGCACCAGCGCCTATCGGTCCGACTCGCCGCACTTGGATGAGCGTTGATACTCCAACGACTAGAAGTGACGCGAAGACCATCCATACAAGATACGAATCATCTCTGCCGGACTGTTGAATGTACTGCTGAGCAACGATGACGGGGGTTACCAACAGAGTCGCTGAGGCGATGAAGCTGAACTGTAATCCGTATCCTAATGAAGCCAGAAAAGGTGCTTTCTCGTGCGCCTCGTAGCGAGGATTTTTTGGGGCTTCAGTTGTCATGGTCATATAGCGGGAAACGCAAAGTAAACGATACCATATCTACGCTTGCGCCAGTTACCTACAGCACCTCATTCGGCAGTCTGTGAAAGCGAATCAGGAGGATCGAAATAGGCGGATGGTCTCGGCACTAACATGATCAACAGTCCATCCTTTTGGGAGCATTGCCATGAAAATCATTAAAGTCATACCGTTGCTGGGGCAGGGCAATATCTGCGCGAGCTGGGTCTTCGCGAAAGTTGAGACGGATGAAGGTATCGTCGGATACGGCGAAGGAACCCGCCATGGGGGACCAGTGATCGCCGAGGCTATTAGGTGGCTTGAACCCCACGTGATCGGGAAAAGCCCCTTCGACATTGAAGCCCTGTACGCCACCATGTTCAAGGCAACTCATTACACTTGGGGCGCGATCTTCAGCTGCGCCATCTCCGCCATCGAGTCTGCTTTGTGGGACATCATGGGTAAGGCGGTTGGCAAACCTGTGTATGAGCTTCTGGGTGGAAAAGTATGGGATAGTGTTCGCCTGTATGCTCATGTCGGAGGTGGCAGTCAAATCATCCGCATGAATGTCGATGATGGGGCGATAGCCTCTGATGACTTTGGCGCCATCAATGAACGATCCCAAGACCTCGTTTCCCGCGGATTTACCTGCGTCAAGACGTTCCAAGCCGGAAGGTACAAGATCACCGAAGGCAACTCGGCGCGGTTAGGCGATTTCTGGCCGAACATGCACATGCATCGCCGAGATATCCAAGCGACAACATGTAAGGTCGAGTTCATTCGCGAGCAGGTAGGCGATCAAGTCGAGATTGCTTTTGACGCACATGGCTTGAACGCAGTATCGGCCCTCAGACTCGCCAAGGCGCTCGAACCCTTCGATTTGCTCTGGTACGAGGAGCCGGTTCACCCATTTAATTTATCTGCGCTCAAACAGTTGCGTTCGCAGACTTCGATACCGATCGCGATGAGCGAACGGCTCCACGCTTCTACGGAGTTCGCTGAGGTAATCGACACTGGTGCGGTGGATGTCTTGATGATGGATGTGCAGTGGTGCGGTGGAGTTTCGCAAGCAAAGAAGATAGCCGCTTTGGCCGAGTCGAGGTACCTGCCAATCACCTTGCACAACTGCAACAGTCCATTGGCATCGGTCATCAACGCGCACATCGCTATGACGCTACCAAACTTCCTCAACATGGAGTTCATGGATCCTGACGTGCCTTGGAGCGACGAGATCATCACCGAGCCGTTGCAGGTACGCGACGGACACCTAATCGTCAATGACAAGCCGGGGTGGGGCGTTGACATTGACGAGGCTGCCCTAGCCAAATATCCCTACGATCGCGAAATGAGCGCATACGAAGAGCGGGATCAACGGTTGCGGCGTTGAAGTTCACGACATAGCTGGAACTCGCCGACGCGAAAACGCTCCGCAAAAGTCTGATGTTGTTATACTGCAATCCAACTGTAGGTATCGCGACGAAATTCGGTAGGTAAGCGATGAGCACGAACGAATTGCAATTGATGGCACACCTGATGCGACGGGCTGGCTTCGGAGCGTCTAGAGAAGAACTCGAAGCACTTGTCCAACAGGGTTACGACGAGACTGTAGAGAAGCTTCTCGAAACAGACGCCCCGAATTCCATGGACATCGATCTGATCCGTCGATATCATCCAGACCACATGGGGATGATGGGTAACAACATCGGCTCGCACTGGATGTATCGGATGATCTCCACCGATGCTCCGCTACGTGAAAAAGTAGCTCTGTTCTGGCACGGAATCTTTGCAACCGGGTACGCGAAGCTTGCGAACGGCAAGGTGCTACACGATCAGATCCGGATGTTCACGCGCGTTGGCATGGGCAAATTCGACAACATCCTACTTGAGTTGTCCAAAGACCCGGCGATGATTGTCTGGCTTGACAACTGCGAGAACCACAATGGGGCAATCAACGAAAACTACGGTCGCGAACTACTCGAACTGTTCTCTATGGGCGTTGGTCACTATTCCGAGGATGACATCAAAGAGGCCGCTCGGGCATTCACCGGTTGGACGATCGGCAATACCGACTACATGACGCTCAAGTCAATGCGCGACTCCATTTGGCCGTACGGACGCCTGTCGTTCCACTTCGAGTTCAAGCCGGAAGATCACGACAACGGCGAGAAAGAGTTTCTAGGACGAAAAGGGAACTTCGACGGCGGAGACATCATCGACATCATCTGCGAAGAGGAAGCGACGGCCCGCTTTATCGCAAGGCACATGTACAGCTTCTTCGTAGCCGATGAACCTCCAGTACCGGAATGGCCGTACAAACCGCCGCGCGATCCTGAAGCTATCGAAACTCTCGCAAAAGCATACTTCGACAGCGGTTACAGCGTCAAGGAGATGCTCCGAACGCTCTTCAAATCTGACTTCTTCAAGTCTGAAGACGTCTGGTATCAGCGTGTCAAGAGTCCCGCCGAGTTGATGGTCGGGGTCCTCAAGTTGACTGGAGAGTTCCCGCGGCCAAAAGAAGAGATGATCACGACTCACTTGCACACCATCTTCATGGGCCAACACCTGATGAACCCGCCATCAGTCGAGGGATGGCACTGGGGCACTGAGTGGATCGACTCTGGCGCACTCGTCGAACGCGTAAACTTCGCATCGGAACGGTTGGGTAATCTCGAAAGCCCCGGCGTCCAGAGCATTGTTGACGGCGTTATCGCAGACACAGATGACGCCGATCCGGCGGAGCTAGTGGACCGCGCACTCGAACAACTCTCGCTGACACACGTCACAGACGTGACTCGGGAATCATTGATCGAGTTCGTAGAACGCAACGATGAGATGGCTGACAACAATGGCGGGCAGACCCCTCGCGAGCGGGCAGCCAACGCGATCAAGATCGTTGCCGCCACTCCTGAGTTTCAGAGGGCATGACATGATAGGGCAAACCTGATCGCATTCAAAGCTCAAACTCCGCTCCCAGTGGCAATCACAGAGACATAACGATGGCCGAAACGCAAGAAAAGAACAAGCGGCTTGCATATAACCGCACTATCGGAGTCACGGCCATGTTCGGCCGTGGCTTCTATTATCCCGTCGACATCGTCGCCGATGAGGATGACCGTCTATACGTGCTCAATCGTTCGTCAGATGGCGACAAACGAGGCGTACGCGTCACCATAATGAACCTCGACGAGGACTATTTCGGGATTTTCGGCGCTTGGGGAGCCGAGAACGGTCAGTTCACTTGGCCCAACTCGATCACGATCGACAACGAACAGAGGGTCATTATCAGTGACGATTACCTCAATCGCATTACTGTGATGTCTACTGACGGAGACTTCATTGAAAAGTGGGGCGAACTCGGTTCCGAAGAAGGAAAACTTGATGGGCCAACCGGCCTGACAATGAACGATGATGAGTTGCTTGTCTCCGATCATCGGAACAACCGAATACAACGATTCACGTCCGACGGGGACTTCATCGGTACGTTCGGCAAACCAGGCTCGGATGAGGGTGAACTCAACATGCCTTGGGGGATTTCCTCATCTCATGACGGAAATGTGCTTGTCGCCGATTGGGGCAATGACCGAATTCAAAAGGTGACTCCCGACGGTGAATTCGTTGCGGCTTGGGGTAGCTCTGGTGAAGGTGAAGGCGAACTTCACCGTCCTTCCAGCGCATGCGAAGACGAAGATGGGTACGTTTACGTCGCCGATTGGGGCAACCACCGGATCCAAGTCTTCGACCCTGACGGTGAATTCGTCCAAGCGAATCGCGGGCAAGCTACGATCTCAAAGTGGTCTCAAGCATTCCTTGACACGAACAAAGAAGAGGCCGCCGCACGAGCAGAGGCGAATCTTGACCTAGACCCGGACCTGTTCGAGAGAGACGCCAACGAAGAATCTTCTCACATCGAGAAATACTTCTGGGGGCCGTCGTCAATCAGACTGATCGGCGACCACGTGTACGTTGTCGACACCGTTCGACACAGAATCCAAGTTTTCGACATAATCGCTTAAACCAATAAGGGGATTGCCAAAGCTGCAACGCCAAATTATCGCCTTTCCCTCGATGGGAGAGAGCAGGAGGAAATCTAATGACATCGAAACGTGATCCCGCCTTAGTGGTTATCCAGCTGTCCGGCGGAAACGACGCCTTGAACACTGTAGTGCCTTACACAAACGGTATCTACCAAGACTCCAGAAAGGCGATCCGTCTCGAAGAGCACGAAGTTCTGGACCTGAATGGCAAACTCGGCCTTAGCCCCGCCATGGGGCCGATCAAGAATATGTGGGACCAAGGCGATGTCGCCATCGTAAACGGCATCGGGTACCCCCAGCCCAACCGGTCGCATTTCCGATCCATGGACATCTGGCACACGGCTGAATCGGTTGATGTCGCACCTGATGGCTGGCTCGGACGAGCCATAAGGGAGATCGATCCCGAACACCAGAACGTGGTCGCTGGCGTCAACTTCGGACGCGGCTTGCCGCGAGCTCTCCACTGCAAGGGCGTTCCGGTGGCATCCGTCGGCAACCTGGCCACTTACGGGTTAATGCCCAACATCGACGATATGGCCACCCGTGACCTCGCGCTAAACATCTTCACTCGGATGTACGGACCGCGTGAAGGTCGAGACGCCATTTTGGAGGCTATCGGCGACACCGGGATGAGCGCATACCTCGGGGCGGACATACTACGTGCGGCTCCCGAACAGTACCGCTCATCCATCGAGTACGGCGACAACATGATCGCGCAGCAGATGAAGGACATCGCGCAGGTGATGCTCGCAGATGTCGGTACCCGTATCTTCTACACGCAACACGGTAGCTACGACACTCACTCAGGTGAGTTGCTGAACCACTACACCCTATGGGACGAACTCTCAAACGCGGTCAGCGACTTCTTCGCTGATCTCGAAGAGCACGGACGCGAAGACGACGCGGTTGTCATGGTCTTCAGCGAGTTCGGTCGCAGGATCGACGACAACGGTTCCGGCACCGACCACGGCTCAGGCGGCGTCGCATTCGTAATGGGCTCAAACGTCAAGGGCGGTCTTTACGGCGAATACCCATCGATCGAACCCATCGACCAAGTCGAAGGCGACATGGCCTACAACAATGACTTCCGAGGCTTGTACGCGACTCTTCTCGACGGTTGGATGGGTATAGACCCCAACCCGATCCTAGGCGGCAACTACGAACAGTTCGACATGATCGCACGGTAGCGGCGGCGTTTTGAACCATGATCCCGCCTCCCTTGTCATTCCGAGAGGAGCGAGGAATCTCCCGCCTTTGCCGAGCGTAGGGGGCTAGGGAGATGCTCATTCCTCCCCCTTGATGTCCAAGGTGGAATACAAGGGGGTTTAGGCGTGCTGGTGCGCGTGGTTGTGAACCCCCTTCGCTGGCACCCCCTTTAATTCCCCCTTAGAGAGGGAGAGGGGACATATCCCCCCTTCGTGGAACGTAAGGGGGCTGGGGGATGCTCATTTCCCCTC
Source organism: Dehalococcoidia bacterium (assembly GCA_963555965.3). Classification (GTDB taxonomy): domain Bacteria; phylum Chloroflexota; class Dehalococcoidia; order Lucifugimonadales; family Lucifugimonadaceae; genus Bin127. The sequence continues at coordinate 2,137,779 of OY821634.1, read as the reverse complement.
AGAGAGGAGGAGGGATAGTGGTTTGCTCGGCATCACGTTCAAGCCTCGTTCGCTGCCGATATGCTCTTGCCGCTGAGGAATCTGATGCCGAGGGCTATGCTCCATATCACCCATGGGATGTAGCACAGTCTCGATATAGCAAGCATCCCTTCGTTTGTCGCCGAATGACCGATTATCAGCGTGATCAGGCAGATAACTGAGATGGCGGCTACCACGAGAGCCGCGATTCGGTTTGCCCCGGATGGGAACAATGCTGCCAAGCCCAGATTGAATGCCATGAAGCCAGTCGCAACAGCTGCGCTTGACAAGATGGTGATGCCCGAGTCGACTCGGTATACGGCGGTGGCTACCTGCATCGCCGTCTCTGAATCGACTTGGGTCTGGGTAAGAATATGTGCGAGTCCCGAGATGATGACCCATCCAAATGCTCCGACGGTTAGACATAGAATGCCGAGACGCGATAGGGCGGCGGCCATGCTGTCGTCCCGAATCGCTTGGCCGACGATCACTCGGTTGACGCCAGACATTCCGTAAAGCATGAGAATCAATCCGAGCGGAATCACTAATCCGGTGACGTGAGACAGAGTTGTATTCGCCGCGTACGCGTTGATTTTCCCTACGGCATCGCTTGCATCCGCAGAGTCGATGAACATCCCTCCTGGCTCGATCATGAAGAAGAGCAATGCCAGCAGGGGACCCAAGATGAGTGCCCATGCTTCCAGTTTGTTCAGCAAATGAGTTTGCATGATGGAGAGCATCTTAACACTGTGTGGGGATTATCGCAGGCGGGCATCTCCCGCGATCTCGCTACGTTTGTTCGCGCCCTACCGCCTGTCCCTCTGGTTCCCCCTCTGTGCGGGAATGACAGGGCCCGCCGGAATTACGGAATGTCGCGGGTTTGATGGTGGTGGGCGATGGAGGACTCGAACCTCCGACCTCATGCGTGTGAAGCATGCGCTCTAACCAGCTGAGCTAACCGCCCGTCAACAGATTCTTCGGTGCCGGCCATGTCGGAAACCGGGCTAATCGTTCATAAACTGTAAGTTTGGTGGCGATGACAAGACTCGAACTTGTGACCTAGCGCTTATGAAGCGCTCGCTCTAACCTGCTGAGCTACATCGCCCCCGTTAAATCAACCATTAACACACCTTCGCGCCATAACCACAATAGTACCCACAGCGAACCATACGGTCAAGATTCGCCGATCTCCCAAACGCTACTCGCCGACGTAATCACCGCTCTTGCCGCCGCTCTTGTGAAGCAGGCGTAATTCCGTCACTCTTATACCGCGCTCAGCAGATTTGCACATGTCATAGACCGTCAGCGCGGCGATCGAAGCCGCGGTCATCGCCTCCATCTCCACTCCGGTCCGCCATGTGGCACGGGCAGTCGCTTCGATCCGTAATCCCTTACCATCCGCCAACTCTTCAATATCGACCTCTATCTGCGATATCGGTATGTTGTGGCACATCGGGATCAGTTCTGCGGTCCGTTTGCCGCCCATCACACCAGCAAGTTTCGCCGTCGCGATCACGTCGCCCTTGCCGATGCCGCCAGAACGGATCAACGACAGTGTCTTCGCGGACATCACAACCTCGCAACTCGCTGTGGCAACTCTTTCGGTGATCGCCTTATCTCCGACATTCACCATGCGGGCTTCACCGGATGAATCGATGTGTGTCAATTCATGCTCAAACGCATCATCGTCGTCCGTCGATCCGACTTCCTCACCGGGGGAAGCGGACGATACCGATTGTGCCATCATCCCGCCACTCCGCGTTCGTAAACCTCGTCTACCAGTTTTTCGCTGTCCGGCAATTTGGAAGCCCTGCCGACCATCGCGTCGCACATCTCGTTCTGGGGATGCCCGGAATGCCCTTTCACCCATTGGAAATCAACCTCGCGTCCTTCAAGCGCTTTGAGCAACCTCCCCCAAAGATCGGGATTCAAAGCCTTGTCGCCTTTTTTATTACGCCTCCAACCGTTTGCACGCCACCGCTTCGCCCAACCTTTCGAAATTCCATCAACCACATATCGCGAGTCAGTTATCACCTCACTGCGTCGCCCTTTCCCTATTTCCGCCGTACTCTCCAAACCGGCAATCACACCCATCAACTCCATCCGGTTGTTTGTCGTCCGGCGATAACCCCTCGAAAGTTTCCGAGTCTTACGGTCAGATTCGACGACGACACCGAAGCCTCCCGGACCAGGATTTCCGATAGCGCCGCCATCGGAGTAGATGAAGACGTCTGGTGTTGTAGCAGGGCTCATATCTAACCACCGTTTCTGGTCAAGCCCAACTACTCCTCGTACCCGTCGTCATCCTGCAACTTCTCCTCTGGCTGCCCTGCCGCTTCCTTCGCCAGACGATCGCAAATCTCGTTCTCCTTTGAAAACGCCTCTCGGAACTTCGCGTGTCCACGAACCCAGCGGAACTCAACCTTCTTCAATCGATCCCCGGCATGAAGAATTCGCTTCCAAAGATCCGTGTTCCTTGCCTTGTCTCCATCCTGCTTCACCCACTGGTTCTTGCGCCAACGCTTCGCCCAGCCGCGCGTCATCGCACTGACCAAATACTCGGAATCCGTAATCACGATCACTTTTTCAACATCGTCGATCTTGCCCTCCGACTTGAGTTTCACCAAGAAGTCCAAGGTGACCGCCGCCCCCATCAACTCCATCCGGTTGTTTGTCGTGTGCTTGTAACCTTGCGATTGGCTCGCACGCTTGCCCTTCACCTCCATGATCGCTGCCCATCCACCAGCTCCGGGATTCTCCGGGGCCGAACCATCCGTGAAGATTCTGATCAAAGTTCCTTCTTTGACCGCCTTTTCCTCTTGCTCCTTAAACGCCGCATCCTCACGAGCGCGATTGACCTCCCGCCTCGCCAAGCTCTGAGCCTGCCTCAGCATCACATCCGATGCGGCGGAATCCAGCGCAAGGCGAACTTCAACGTCGTGCCTCTGCATGAGGCGTCGGAACTCCTGCCACAAGTCCGCATTGCGAACCCGGTCGCCCTCGCGACGGTTCCACTTGTTCCGACTCCAACTCTCCAGCCAACCACGATTCACCGCGTTTGCCGTCAATTCGTGAGGCGTGTCCAGAACGATCCGCAACCCGTCCTTTTTCAACAGCCTTCGAGACTCTCGCAACGCGTCGATGCATGCAGTGAGGTGCATCCGAGCGAAATTGGTTGTTTGGAACTTGCTAGACACCTTCTCAAGCTTGCCCGGTATCTTCAACTCGATGCAATAAGCACCAACCCCGGAGTTGCCGACCGTAGCCGCGGCGTATGTGATGTGGCAATCCGGAACGAGCTCCACCGTCCCATCGCCATCGGCACTTCCATCATCCTCAGTTTCATCCTGCCTATCCTGCTGTCCTACATTTTTCGCCAGCGTCCACGCAACCTTTTCATGCCGATCAATGTGATCTGCCAAACGCTCCAACAGATCTCGATGAACTATCTCTTCGCCGTCATCAAGAACCCAATCGTTCTCTCTTAGCTCTGCCAAGCGATCCGAGTCGCCCACTGTTTCCGCAACCCATGTCGAAGGCATTACGATTTCCACCGTCTCACGACTCGACTCCACCGCCTCAATACCCTTCACCGCCGCCATCAAACAACAGCGAATAAAGGTAGCATCTTCATCGACAACACCCGCAATCGGCTCCAGCTGCTCATCCCCAACTTTCACCATAGCGCTATACGCCCCAAAACCTTGATGCGCCTGGTAATCGACGCCGCAGTTGATGCGGACCGTCGCTGTCGTCTCTTGCTTCGTGCTTGTGTGCTGTCTCATCTCAATTTGATAGATGTCATCTCTGATCCCGTCGTACCTGAACCCCTGACTAAAACATCGTAAATCAATACCATCATTATCGTTCGTTCTCGCATCATCCGGATCAGCCTCCAAGTCGAAACATCTCGATCTTTTCTCTGCCCGAACCTACTCTCACCATAGCGGTGTTTGCCGAGCGCAGTTCAGAGTACTGGTCACGCCTCGATAACCATACACCTTCAATAATCTCTCTCACTTCGTCATCGGATGCCCCCGACCGCAACGGATCCTTCAAATCAGTCCCTCGCGTCGCGAACAAGCACGTAACCAATCTGCCCTCCGTAGTCAACCGTGCGCGAGTGCAGTCTCCGCAAAACGGTTGCGTCACTGAGGTGATCACCCCGATCTCGCCGGCACCATCCAGATAACGATACCTTGACGCAACCTCGCCTCGATAGTTCGCGTTCACGGGCTCCAATGGAAACTCGGAAGCGATCAGGTCTATGATTTCCTTCCCAGATACTACCTGCGACAAATCCCAATCGTTCAGACTACCAACGTCCATGAATTCGATGAACCGGACAATATCACCCGTTCCGCGGAAATACTCCGCAGTATCGATGATGGTGTGTTCATTCACCCCGCGCTGCACCACCGCATTGATCTTTAACGGCGAAAACCCAGCGTCGCGAGCCGCTTCTATACCCTCAAGAACCTTCTCCGGCCCATAAGGTCGACCACTCATCTGCTTGAACACATCATCATCCAGTGCATCCAAGCTAATCGTCAATCGGTCGAGCCCTGCATCCTTCAATGCCTGGGCATAGCGAGGTAGCAAAAACCCATTCGTCGTCATCGCCAGATCCGTCACTCCGTCAATCGAAGCCAATTTTTCTATCAGTGATGCTACATCTGAGCGCACCAGTGGTTCACCACCTGTTATCCGAATCTTCTCGACACCAAACCCCACGAATATACGCGCCAGTCGGGCGATCTCTTCGAATGACAGAATCTCTTCGCGCTTTAGAAACTCGTACCGCTCACCGAATATCTCAGCAGGCATACAGTACGGACATCGGAAATTGCACCGGTCCGTCACCGAGATCCTTAGATCACGGACGTTTCGACCCAAAGTATCTTGGATCTTTCGGTCTGTAGACAGCGATGTCACGCGTTGATGCCCTTGGAACCTCATGAATAAGCAGGAATTGCGTGATTGAGATTGTACCCGCCAGGAAATTGAAACTGAGGAGCAAAGAGCCTAGCTAATGAGGAGCAAATCCTCCAAGGCTGGAGCGATCGCTCGGATGGCATCACCTCTGTGGCTCAATCGATCCTTTTCTGTCGAACTCATCTCAGCAGTCGTTCTATTTTCACCATCTGGCACGAAGACTGGATCGTACCCGAAACCATTGCCACCACGCGGCTCAAAAGCGATCCTGCCCTCGACCGTACCCACAGCGTGCAAAAAACCATCGCCCATATCCGGCGGACCGCACACCACGATGGCACACACAAAACGCGCAGTCCGCTCCCTATGTGGCACGCTTGCCATCCTCATCAGCACGAGATTCGTCCGGTCCTCATCGCTCAGACCATCACCGCCAAACCTTGCTGAGTGAACCCCAGGCGCACCATCCAACGCGTCCACAACCAGGCCCGAATCGTCGGCCAGCGCGATTTCACCAAAGTGATGCGAGTAGTAGCGTGCTTTTATCCTCGCGTTATCCAAAAAAGTCGCACCATCCTCTTGCGGCGCGTCCACACTCGGCAATTCATCGAGACCTACGAAGTTCGTAGGTAAATGCTCAAGCAACCGACGAAACTCACGCACCTTGCCCGCATTCTGCGTCGCTATCAGCACGCGTTGGGGAATCGATCGTTCCATCTCTAAGACCTCGCGCCCGCACTTCTTGGAAAATTCGCCCGCAAAGTTCCCGAATCCAATTGACGATTCGCTTCTAACTTGTTAACTTTGCGACTTGCGGCGTGGAATGATATTCTAATCATCAGATTAAGACTAGACTCAATGTCGAAATCCCTGAGAGAAGCCACGCCAAAGGCCAGACGAGAAGAGCCCACAAAGTAGCGCACAAGCCGTCAAACCAATTAGGACAAGACCGCATCTAGATGCAACACTGGCTGACTTCCTCCAAACCCAATAAGCTCGCACTCGTTGTGCTAGCTCTCGCCGCAACTGCTATTCTCGCGGCGTGTTCTCCTCAACATCCCCAATCCACTTTTGGATACGGTGGACCTGTAGCACGCGACCAAGGCGACCTATTCCTACTCATTTTCTGGGTCGCAGTCGCAGTATTCATCGTTGTTGAAGGCGCAATCCTATACATCGCATTCCGATACCGACGACGCGATGACAAGATCCCCAAGCAGATCCACGGAAACACCAAACTCGAGATCACTTGGACCATTCTGCCGTCACTGGTCATCGCCGCCATCGCAGTCCCAACCATCATCGGAATTTGGGAGCAGCAGCGCGGAGCACCCACAGACATGGGCGAAGTCCTCGAAGTCGAAGCAATCGGACACAGATGGTGGTTCGAGTTCCGATATCCCAATCAAGAAGTTGTCACCGCGAACGAGATGCACATCCCAATAGGGCGACCAGTCAACGTCCAACTCGCTTCCCAAGACGTCATCCACAGCTTTTGGGTGCCAAAACTCGCCGGCAAGATCGACATGGTGCCACTTAACGACAACCTGCTATGGTTCATCGCCGAAGAACCGGGTGTTTACGACGGACAATGTGCTGAATTTTGCGGCATCGCTCACGCACATATGCGCTTCCGAGTCATCGCGCACACCGAAGAAGGATTCCAACAATGGGTCGCAGGAATGCGTACTCCGCCAGAACCATTTGAACCCAGTAGCGCAGAAGCTCAAGGCGAACTCCTATTCGCTACAAACTGCAAGACATGCCACACCAACGACTCTTGGAGACAAGACGCGTACGCCCTCGAAATCCAGCAACAAGACTCTCGATGGGCAACTTGGCTTGACGACATCGAAGATTCACGCATCGTTTCCGCCCCTAACATGACACACTACGGCGAGCGACTCTTCCTCGGCGCTGGTATTAAAGAGAACTCGCGGGAAAACCTCATCAAATGGATCAACGATCCGTCTGACATCAAGATCGGCACATCCATGCAGGAACACGCCGCTGTTTATCAGGAACGCGCCGACAACAAAATCAACCTATCATCCCAAGAAGTTGAGGATATCGCTGACTACCTACTCGCTCTAAAACCCGGCGATATCGAGCAACTCGCGGCTCCCCAGATCACTGGCGGAACCCCCGAGGAACGCGGAGAGCAGCTATTCGTATCTGTCGGTTGCAACGCCTGCCACTCCCTTGACTCAGACACCACTATCGTAGGTCCAAGCCTCGTTGGCATCGCTGAGCGTGCCGGCACACGAACCAGCCTTTCTGCCGAAGAATACATGCGACAATCGATTAATGACCCTGCTGTCTTCATCGTCGAAGGTTTCACTAACTCAATGGTCGTACCCAAATTACCTGCAAATCAAGTCGACGATCTCATTGCATACATCTCCACTCTTGAATAGGCACACAGCATCTCAGATAGACTGAAAACAGGAAACGCACCCGTAATCCGCAAATCACCCGACCATGCAGACCACACATCCAGGAATTGACCGAGAGCCCATTTCCCTCCGGTTCCCGCGCATCTTCCCCAGACCGAAAAGCGAATACGGCATCTGGAGCTGGATCAGCACGGTCGATCACAAGCGCATCGGAACGCTCTACGCCATAACATCGTTCCTCTGGTTCTTAGTGGGCGGCATCGAAGCTCTACTCATGCGCCTCCAACTCTCGCAAGCCGACAGCGCATTCCTAGACCCCGAGCTCTACAATCAGCTCTTCACCATGCACGGCACCACTATGGTTTTCCTGGTCGTGATGCCACTCTCGGCAGCATTTTTCAATTGGTTGGTACCCCTACAGATCGGAGCACGCGATGTCGCATTCCCACGCCTGAACGCGCTCAGCTTTTGGATATTCCTATTCGGCAGCCTATTCCTCAATTTCTCATGGTTCTTAGGCGACGCACCAAACGGCGGGTGGTTCGGCTACGCACCTAACTCCAACGTCGCATTCAACCCAACCAACGGAATGACCTACTGGGTCATCGGACTAAACATCCTCGGTATCGCATCCATCGCTGCCGGATTGAATTTCATCGTCACCATCCTCAACATGCGTGCCCCGGGCATGAGCCTTACCAAGATGCCTGTGTTCACATGGATGACATTCGTCACCTCTGTCCTCATTGTCCTCGCTTTGCCAATTCTGACTGTAGCTCTGATCCAGCTTCAGGTCGACCGTCTATACGGCACGCACTTCTACAACCCCGCCGCCGGTGGCGACCCTGTACTCTGGCAACACGTCTTCTGGCTCTTTGGACATCCAGAGGTATACATCCTCATCCTCCCAGCAATGGGAATCGTCTCCGAAATCCTCCCCGTATTCTCACGCAAGCCGCTATTCGGATACACCTTCCTCGTATTCGCTGGTGTCGCCATCGGCTTCATGGGTTGGTTCGTGTGGAGCCATCACATGTTCACCGTCGGACTCGGCCCAGCCGCAAACTCAGCTTTCGCCATATCTACCATGGCTATCGCCATCCCGACGGGCATCAAAATCTTCAACTGGATCGGAACCATGTGGGGCGGTTCGATACGCTTCTCCACAGCGATGCTCTTCGCAATATCCTTCATCGCGATGTTTACTATCGGCGGTCTATCCGGCGTAATGCACGCATCCGTACCAACCGACGCTCAACAGCAAGACACCTACTTCGTTGTAGCTCACTTCCACTACGTCTTATTTGGCGGCGCAATCATGGCTATATTCGGAGGCATCTATTTCTGGTGGCCAAAAGCGACCGGATATCTCCTCAGCGAAAAATTGGGCGTCGCAAATTGGCTGATGATGCTCATCGGATTCAACCTCCAGTTTGCGCCCCAACACTGGCTCGGACTTGACGGTATGCCTCGGCGCATATTCACCTACGCCGAAAACATGGGATGGGAAAACACAAACATGTACGCATCAGCTGGCGGATTCCTAATGGCGTTTGGCGTCCTCCTCTTCATCATCAACGTCTTTTACAGCGCCCGAAAACGAGTTCCTGCTGGCGATGACCCTTGGGACGGACGAACCCTCGAGTGGTCCATCTCATCGCCTCCGCCACACTACAACTTCGAGAAAATACCTAACGTCGAACATCGCGACGACTTTTGGTTCCGAAAGCACCCCGAACTCATCGCCGAGTACTACCACGATGAACACTCCGGCAAACTCACTGCTCCTTCAGGCGCACAGTTCGACGACGATGTGGACGACGAACATGCCCCAGACCACGCATCAGACCATCACGACAATGAACACGGACACGGACACGGCGACATCCACCTGCCAGACATGTCTTACTACCCCTTCATCCTTGCCTTAGGTCTCACCATCGTTGGCGCAGGACTGATGACAATCATCCCTGTAGTCATCATCGGTGTCGTCGTTCTTCTATGGGGCCTCATCGGTTGGTCCATGGAACCAGTCAACGACCCAGCACCTCAGGGCGCTGCACATAGCCACTGACCCGACTACCTTTTAGGCCCGAAAACCAAACGGAAAGCAACCTCAATTGGCATCCGAAGCCGCCACATACGAAATTAAGAGCGAACACGGCGAAGTCATCAACACTTCGACCGGACTGAGCAACAAAAAACTGCTCATGTGGGCCTTCCTAGGATCCGATGTCATGTTCTTCGGATCCTTCATCGCAACTTATCTCGTATATCGCAACCGTAGCCTAGTCGGGCCGTACCCCGCAGACATCCTCGACATACCCATCACGTCGGTCTCAACCTTCGTGCTCCTAATGAGCTCACTTGCAATGGTCCTTGCACTTGCCTACGTCCAGGACGGTCGCAGGAAACTAGGCACTTTCTGGATTTTCGCTGTCGTAGTGCTCGGTGCCATCTTCATCCTATTCCAAGTCTACGAGTTCAATCATTTTGTTAAGGTAGGCCTCACGCCACGAACCAACTTGTTCGGTACAACATTCTTCATCCTCACCGGACTGCACGGCGCACACGTGACCCTCGGTGTCCTCTGGCTCATGTTCCTCGGATTCGGAAGCATCAAAGGAACCCTACGTGCCGACAACGCCATCGACCTCGAACTCGCAGGCCTTTACTGGCACTTCGTCGATATCGTATGGATCGTCATCTTCACCGTCATATACCTGATATCCGCTCGCGACGTCGCTCCTCCAGGGAGTGTCCTGTGGGTCCCCGGCGCGCACTGAGCGTAAACACCACTGACGCTGAACAAAAATCACTAAACCAAAAATGTCGAATCTCTGGAACAAGATCCTCTATCACGACGGTCAAGGCTGGTGGGATCTGCCACGCACTCAGTGGCAGGAACCCAACCCGAAGATGGAAGGTCCGCTGGGCGATGGAATCACCCCCATTAAGCGGATTTGGGAAATCATGACAGCAGCGAACCTTCATCACGGTACGCCCGGCTTCTACGTCCTGATCGGCGCAATCCTAAGCATCATCACCATCGTCGAAGTATGGGCCTTTGCTTGGCTGTTTCTCGGCGCCCTGCTCGTGCCGTTGATGCTCGTGCTCTCTCTTGGCAAGTTCGTGCTCGTAGTAGGGTTCTTCATGCATCTGAAGTTCGACCGCAAATACTACGCATGGATATTCACCGCCTGCATGATTATCGGAATAGGCATATTCGTGGCACTGCTAGTCCTTCTGAACTACGGCGGGCAAATTCAGCAATAGTGAGCCTCTAACTCGAAGCTCGGGGCTGCCGCAATGAACATCGAATCGCGGCGCGTAGAAAGCCCCAAAACATGAGCCTAGATACCGAAGTCGCCAACTCCATCGGTGATTTCCTCTCCGCGTGGTCGTTTTCAGGCCCCCAATTCATCATCGTCGTATTCCTCGCCACCACTTATCTCATAGGGATGATTCGACTACAGATTCGATCGGGATGGCAAGCGATCCCGATCCGCAAGATGTTCTACGGCATCGGTGGATACGCTGCCCTCTTCTTCGCGGTCTCAGGCCCTCCAGAGGCATTCTCCGACGATATGTTCTTTGCCCACATGACCCAGCACATCCTCATCGCAATGGTGGCATCCGTACTGCTCTTATCCGCATCGCCGATGGCCGCGTACCTTTGGGCAATGCCCGAAACTATCCGCGTTGGACTCGGCCCGTCCCTCGCGGAACGTGGATGGATTCGGCGAATAAACGCATTCCTTACAAACCCCAGATTCGCACTCTTGGCATTCGTCCTAACGCTCTGGGGATGGCACATACCAGAAGCATACGCGCTGGCTATAAGCAACGAACTCGTCCACCTCGGAATGCACCTCTCAATGTTCGCCGCCGCCATCGTCTTCTGGTGGCCGATCATTGGGCCGCCACCTGTACGATCTCCGCTTTCCGACCCGCAACGCATCATCTATCTCATCCTAGTCGTTACTCCCACCGCCGTCCTCGCAGCCATCATCACCCTATCAAACACCGTCATCTACACTCCATACCTAGATACACCCCACCACTTCACACTCACCCCCGCCGAAGACCAACGCATTGGCGGACTGCTGATGTGGATACCCGGCAACATCGTGTATCTAGCGACCCTCACAACCCTGTTCCTACGATGGTTCTCCAACGAAGACCGCAAGAATCGAAGATACAGGCTCACGCGCAGCCAAATGGACGCGACGCGCCGACGGATCAGGGAATTGAACGAAAAAGACGGCGATTAGACATTGCCGATCGACTCTTTCTAAAGGTCTGCTGGCGTTCAGCTAGTTCTCTGCTGATAAAATCCAAAACTATAGATCGGGCGGTTAGCTCAGAGGCCCAGAGCGCTTGCCTTACAAGCAAGAAGTCGGAGGTTCGAATCCTCCACCGCCCACCAAAACTCAACTTACATTCCCCCTGAACTACGACCGCTGATACCGCATTCCCCAATTACGAATATGAGCCAGATCGAACTGGTAAGGGATGATTCTCACCTAACCGAAGTCGTCGAACACTTGTTGAGGACATCTAGAGTCGCTGTCGACATCGAGTCAAACGGATTCTTCAGGTATCAGGAGCGCGTGTGTTTAGTGCAACTAGCATCCACCGAAACTGTCTTCCTTGTCGATCCCTTGGCGATAGACAATATCCGACCACTTGGCGAACTTCTCGATGACCGGTCAGTGGAGAAGGTGTTCCATGCTGCCGACTACGACATCCGCAGTTTAGACAGAGACTGGGGATTCCGTATTAAGAATGTGTTTGACACCAAGATTGCCGCTGAATTTGTTGGCACTGAGCGGGTTGGTTTGCAGGCAGTCGCGGAGGAGTATGCTGGCGTGGTATTGGCCAAATCCTTAAAACTTCAACGGTCAGACTGGACGATACGACCATTAAAGCCTAAGGCTCTGCAATATGCAGCAAACGACGTGTTACATCTTTTGCATGTCCGTAATGCACTATTGGCCCGATTGAAGAAATTATCGCGTCATGCATGGGTCCAAGAGGAGTTCACACGCTTGGAGAGCGTTAAACATACCCCTTCCGATAGCGAGTCAGCATTTCTTTCAGTCAAAGGTAGCCGTGAACTAGATGGCAGGGGCCTGGCTGTTCTACGCTCCCTATTCAAATTTCGCGAACGTGAAGCCAGACGTCGCGACCGACCAACGTTCAAGGTGATACCAGATTTCGCATTGATTAATCTGTCGTCTGCTCCCTCAATCGAACTGTCAACAGTCAAAGGACTAGGTTGGTACGGTCGCCATCCTGGCAACAGACGATTGAAAGACGCAATCCGCAAAGGACTCAGAGCTAAACCAGTAGTTCCTCCTCGGAGTAGGCGCAGTGGAGAGGAAAGGGATTTAGAAGGTAAAGAAATAGTCAAAGCGCGCCTTAGAATCCTCAAGGCCTGGCGGAGCCAGTTGGGAAGTGAACTGCGATTGAATCCAGGCCTGCTTTGGCCAACCAAGAGTCTCGGACGCCTAGCTAGGAATCCTTGTGGCCTGCAATTGGAACTGGTTAGTCCTGACATCCGAGATTGGCAGAAGCTCGAGTTCGGAGTGTCTCTGAGGCAATCTCTAGAAAAACTGAGATGAGCGTCGTAGGTTAGCTAATCCAAACACTGCAAACAGCATCGAACAACTACGGATAGCTACCTCCAACCTGCATTTCCTCCAATCGGGTTACATTCTGTCTCCCGTGTCAAATCCAGCCCCTACCCGCCAAGACTCCACAACCTCGATCGCAATCCCACAAAGACGCTCAATCTCTTCAAGCGGCGCACCACCCTTTACCGTGACGTAAAGACCCATCAGCATCATAAACGCAAGTTCGGTCAAACTCTCCAGATCGCCCTTCAATCCTCCGTCTTCCGCCTCCCGAGCCAATGCGCTGCGAAACGCCCCTCGAACTCGTTCCCGATATCGTTCCGATCTGACCGCAACCTCTGGATCCGAACGCCCGAATTCAATCATCGAGTTAACTACAAGACATCCCATCTTCGACAACTCCGGATTCTCGGCGTTCATCATCGCAAACCTGCGAAAGAAACTGGCTACGCCGTCAATGCCGCTATTGTCCACCTGTCGAAATATCACATCGATCCGAGTGTCTAGATAAAAATCTATCGCCTCGTAGAGCATTCCCTGCTTAGAGCCGAACGCCGAATACAACCTCGCGCGCGCCAGACCGGTTGCAGACTCAAGATCTGCGATGCCAGTCGCCTCGTATCCATCCGACCAGAACTGATCGCAGATACTAGCGATCGCCTCTTTCGTATCGAACTCTCTCGGTCTCGGCATGACTGCATCGTACCATCAGGTCAACCCATTGTTGACAGATCGGTAATGAATAATCCATAATTTTACCGATTGGTAAACAACATCGCTGAAGGACACAAACCCCATGCCCGCATTCGTAGAGGCCACAGTAACCGCTAACGCTCCCAAAGAAGCCGTCTGGAAGGTACTAGCCGACTTCCCAAACATCGCGAACTACACTGACACCGTAAGGTCCAGTCACTCCACCAGCGAAAACGATTTCGCGATCGGTGCCACCAGACACTGCGAATTGGCTCCCGCCGGATCCGCCGACGAGACCATCACAGACATCAAGCAAGGTGAAAGTATCGTCATATCGGTTTCCGGTGCGGGTAGCGGCCCCATCAAGGAATCCACCACTACTTTCTCGATCAGCGAGATCGATGCCGAAAGATCTCGTCTGACGATGAGCGCCGAAATCCAACCCAAAGGCGGAATCTTCGCTGGCATCATCTCAAAAATCCTCGAGCGACGATTGCCCAAGCGGGCTCAAGTAGTGGTCGGAGACCTCGCCGCCTCAGCCGAGAAATTCGCATAGGGGATACGAAACCAGAGGTAACTGTATCTGGGGTTTCTGGCTCCCTTAACTATCCCAAGCGCGCTTCAGTACCCGCTCAAAGGCCTCTACAAAGCCATCCAACTCCTGATACGTGTGGGCCGCAGAAACATTACCGGCGCACTTACTCGACAGGAGATAGCCCTCGTTCATCATCCCCATAAACACCATCTCCAGCAGATCGCTGTCGTTCGTCGCGTAAGAGCGATAATCTCGCACTACCTCTGACGTGGCCTGTATCGCGAACAGGGATGCTGCGCCTGTGACGCCCATCGGTGCCTCCATCTCTGAGATAACTTCCCGCAGACGGGTTCGCAGATACTCACCTTTCTCGGCTAGTTCGTCGTAAACGTCCGCAGTCAGTTCTTTCAATGTCGCTACGCCTGCCGCTGCGGTCATCGGATTTCCGTTGAACGTACCGGCGTGCGCTACCAGCGGGCCGCTCGGCCCGCTGGGGTCCCACATCGACATCACATCTTCACGACCGCCGAATGCCCCTACTGGCAACCCGCCACCGATCACCTTGCCGAAGCACGTCAAATCCGGTGTAACCCCGTAATATTCTTGGGCGCCACCGCGCGACGCTCGAAACGCGATCACCTCATCGAAGATCAGCAGGATCCCCAACTCTGACGTGATCCGTCGGATGCCTTCGAGGAATTCAGGATCGGCGGGAACCATTCCGCACTGACCGTTGATCGGCTCAACTATGACGGCCGCCAAATCGTCGGCGTGAGTCCGAATGACCCTCTCGGCGTTTTCGAGATCGTTGTACGGCATAATAACGATCTCATCTGCGGACCGCGGCGTCATTCCACGCGTCATCAGTACCGAATCTGGCGATTCTGCGTCGCCCGCCATTCCGACAACTGGCGTTACGCTGATCTGCACCGCATCGTGATTACCGTGATACGCGCCCTCGCATTTCGCCAGCATTGTCTTGCCTGAAAACGCTCTAGCCGCTCGCACCGCATTCAACGTTGCCTCCGTCCCTGAATTCACAAATCGCACTTTGTCCAGCGAAGGCACCCGCTCGCACATCAACTCTCCCCACTCAACCACCAACGGCGTCGGTGCCGGATAAGATACTCCATGTTCCAGCTGCTCTCGCAGTGCATCGATCACCGCTGGATGCCGATGACCCAAGATCAACGTCGTCATGTTGTTGATAAAGTCGATCCGTTCGTTCCCATCGAGATCCACGATCTTGGAGCCTTCGGCCCTAGACACATAGATCGGAAACGGCCCCCAGAAAATGGAGTTACGAGTATCTCCGCCGGGCAACCATCGCTTCGCTTCCTCATGCTTAGCCGACGACCCGCCGTTCAAGCCAATATAGCGCGCCCGCTCGGCCCGCAACGAATCAGAAATCTCTTGCTTACTCATGCGCATATATTAACCCCGTACCGCCATTTGGAGCGGTCCAAACTACATCACTGGCGGATGCGGGAACTCTCGCTGCCAACTCTCCCGACCAAAGCCTGGATCCTGGGACATATCGCCGTGCTGAGCCAAACGATCTTGCGATGCTGCCTCGATCGAACTCATCACCTCTGCAAACAATTCACTCTCCAAACGGTGTCTAACCCCCAGATGTGACGCTTCATCCAACAAGTTCACCTGCTCCTGAGGATCATTTTCGATGTCGAACAGCAAAGTCTCCCCGGATTTGTATCGATGCAGCTTGAACTGACCGTCGTAGTTCATCCACCCATCTGTCAGCATCCCGAAGATCCGGTCACGACCTCGATCCCCCGGCATGCCATCACCCGGCAATGGCACTGCGTCGTACCAGACCGGCAGGTCGAGGCTAGCCCAGTGCAGCATCGTAGCCGTAACATCCCGCAACTCAACCAGATCATTGACTACCTGACCGCCTGACACCCCTGGCCCCATCGCCAAAAACGGTATCCGAATCGCCGACTCGAAGAATGATGCCTTGCCGATCAGGTTGTGGTCGCCAAGGTAGTCGCCATGGTCTGATGCCAACACGATGTAGGTGTTCTCCATCAAACCCTGCCGCTCCAATGCCTCCAAAATCGATCCCACTTCATAGTCGATCTGTTGCACCAGACCCGAGTAGTGTTTCCGAATCGTCATCTTCGTCTCACCCGGGAACTCTTCGTAGTCGACTCCGTTCCATGGTCGCCGATTCCCCGAGACGTTGTTCTCTCGGAGGCTCGGATGGTGTCCTGGTACTTCGGGCGCGGCTTCCGGGATTTTGGTCTCGTCGATACCCTTCAAGAACTGCTCGTTTGGGTCATACGGACAGTGGGGTCCTGGGAAACCCACCATCATGGCAAACGGCCCTTCATTGCCGTACCGCTCGATGAACTTCACCGCCTCGGATCCGACAAAGTGATCCCACGAATGCTTCCACGGAATATCGTGAATCACCGCCCCCTTGTTCTCGTGATACCCGTCCATCTCGTCGCCGTGCAACTTCCGCAAACCATGCTTCTTCAGATGGTGATAGTAGTCGTCTCGGACGTGTAGCCAGCGCTTGTCCTCACATACGACGCGGTACTGGAAGCCGCGCCGCTCATCCCAAGGGTAGAAGTGCATCTTGCCGATGCCTGCGGTGTAGTAACCCGCGTCATTCAATATCTCGGGCCACGTCTGCATTCCAGCCTCACGCCAGTCTGCGCGGAGGTTTTGGGAATTGTTGGTGACACCGTTGCGGATGGCGTTGGCTCCAGTCAGGAGCGCGGTGCGAGCGGGTACGCATACGGGGGATTGTGAGAAGCCGTTGGCGTAGCGTATGCCTTCGCGCGCGATGCGGTCGATGTTGGGAGTTTGGAGCCAGTCGGCACCGTAGCAGCCGGCAAAATCGGCGCGGAACTGGTCGGGGAATAGGAAGACGATGTTGGGGCGGTTGGAGGTCATTTGAAGACTCCTTTAGGGTTATTGATGAGTTATGACATGGGGTAACTTTGGGCGCGACTGCAATCTAAAACCCCCCCCCCTTGGGCATCAAGGGGGGGGGTTGTGTTCTCTCTTGGGCATCAAGGGGGAGGAGTTGGTTGTCAATCCAGTTCGGCGACTGCGGCTGTGAATGCTGGCAATACTTTTGCCCAATCACCAACCACGCCGTAGCGGGCATGCGAGAAGATGTTTGCTTCACGGTCTTTGTCGATCGCCACGATGTTCCGTGCGGAGGAGCATCCTGCCATGTGTTGGCTTGCGCCGGAGATTCCGACGGTGATGTATGTTGTGGGGCTGATGCTTTTGCCGGTGAGGCCGACTTGGTGGGAGTGATCGATCCAACCTGCATCACAAGCTGCGCGGCTGGCGCCGAGCGCGGCATTAAGCAATCCGCACAACTCGCGTAGATTATCGAACGGCTGGGGGCCGCCAAGTCCGCGACCGCCGGCAACCACAACATCCGCCTGCTCCAGCGGAATGCCTTCGCTCTCTTCAACCACGGTCTCGATGAGTTTAGGGATGCTTCCGTCCATGACCACATCTGACATGTCGATCCGCTCGATCTCGGGCTTATCGACTGAACTCTCCGATGCTTCAAACGCTCCTGGTCGAACCGAGACGACTTGCAGTCCGTCGCCAGAAAACTCGTATATGGCGAGGGCGTTCCCGCCATGAACAGGACGGGTTACTGCTACTCTGCCCTGGTTGTTGAGTGCCAGATCGATACAGTCGGATGCCAATCCGGCACCAAACCGGGCTGCGATACGGGCTGAAACAACCGAACCGGGATCGGTTTTAGCGACCAAGACCACATTAGGACTTGATCTGCTGACCTGTGCACTAACCAACTCTGTGACCAGCGAATAGATGCCGTTAGCAGTGTCGGCTGAAGCATCCGGATGCTCCAACAACACGACCTTGCCAACTGGGAGATCTTCAATACAGTCCTCATCGAACGATCCATCTACTGCGAGACACAACGTAACCTCTGACGCGTGTTCGCAGATTTGACTGGCCGCGTTCGCCAACTGTGGAACGGTGGGATGAATGACACCATCCAATGCATCACCGACAATCAAGACGTTGCCGCTCATATCAGTTTCGCCTCCCGTAGTCTCAAAGCGAGCAATCGACCAGAATCTGCCTCATCCTCACCCTCGATAATCTCAACATTCGACTCTGATTCTGGGACGAAGAGCCGCGTCATAGGCAACGTCTTGGCATTCGGCAAATCACTCAATCCCAAATCCGCCAAGGTCATCGTCTCTGGTTGCTTGCGACTTGCAGTCATTATGCCTCTCAAGTTCGCGTATCTTGCCTCACCGAGTTCATTTGTGATGGTCATGACGGCAGGCATTGGACACTCGATGCGTTGGAAACCGCCTTCTGCGACTCTCTCGACTGCGAATCCTTTTCCATCACCATGAATGGTCAAAGCGCGGACCAAAGTAACCAGTGGAGCTGACATCAACTCGCTGAGCATGATTGGGACATGCGCCTGGTCCCAGTCTGAAGCTTGTCTACCGGTTAAAACCAAATCTGCGCCACCGTCTTGCTCTATCGCAGTTGCCAGTATCTTTGCCGTACCGAGCGCATCCAACGCCTCTGATGCCTCGTCGTCTACCAGAATCAATCGATCTGCGCCGATAGCCAAGGGCTTCTTCATGACATCGAGAGCGAAGTTTGTTCCGACTGAAAAGACGATGATCTCGCATTCGACTCCGGCGTCGCGCAGCCGCAATGCTGCCTCGACCGCGTTCATATCGAAGCCATTTACGATTGGCGGCACACCGGCTGGTGGTATGACGCGCAGATCCGTTTCGTCCACTTTGAACTGGGAAGGCGGGATGTCCGTGTCCGGCACCTGCTTTGCGCAGACTGCTATCTTCAACATGCGTTACCTGTCAACACTTCGATTGGTTTCTGGTGTCATCCGCAACAATTCTAACCATTCGCTTCACGGCGTAAAACCGCTTTCGAACTCCTCACGTATCATTCAATGAATCTGCTTCCTGCCAAGATGCGTAGTCAAGGAGTGCAACGAATGAAAACTCGCTTTGTCGGAGTGGTCGCAGCTTTTGCCTCGATTGTGGTTGTATTCGCAGCCGTCGTGTTGACCATCGCTGCAATCCAAGATTACCAAGAGAACGGAGGGCAGTCTTTCATCGAGCGTGCTGCCAGTATCGTAGGCATAGGGACTTTGACGGAAGAGGTTGTCCAAGTCAAGGTGGAGATCGAGGGTGAAGACGTTGACGAACTGGACAAAAGATCATCCGATCCGCCGGAAATTTTCCGCTTCTTCCGCGAATCTGAAGACAGCGAAGAATGGTTGGAGGACCTGTTTGACGGGGGATGGTTGGGAGGCGAAGAATACTTTGCGTTCGAGGATCGGGTCGAGGAGGAGTTGCCGTTTGGCAGGTTCGATTTCGAGGGGCGTTGGCGATCTGATTGGATAGATGAGTTGGTTGAGCGTGGTTGGATGACGGAAAAGGATGCTGACGAATTCAGATCGTGGTTCGACGACCTTCCGGCTGAGTTCGAGGATCGGAGCCCGAATTTTTCCGGTGATCGGGACTTTGAATTCGACAGGGATGATGGGCGTTTCCGATTCCGATGGCGTTGGGACAGTTCGGACGATGATCCTTCGGAGGATCACGAAGACGAGGGCAAGGATAGGTACGGGCTAGGTCCCAACAAGGGACTTCGCTCATAGGTTTAGCACCGGTCGGGCATCCCCTGCGCACTCGCTCCGCTTGTACGCGTCCCTGTCGTCGGTCTTCTTGCGCTTCGCGAAGGGGACGGAGCGGATTTGGCGACGAAGGTTGCTCAGGCTTTGGCGACGTCGCGGCGTTCCCATCCGGGTTTGAACATTCTTAGGAAGTTGGATTTGCCGTAGGGGTGTTTTGCGGCTTCGGTCTCGTTGAGTTCGACGCCGAAGCCGGGGGTGTCAGGGATGCGGAGTTTGCCGTCTTGGACTCGTTCGAAGCCGTGAAGGACTTCTGAGACCCAAGGCTCTAGGAAGTCGTCGAAACATTCTTGGATGTAGATGTTTGGGGTGACGGCGTCGATGTGCAACGCGATCATGGTTTTGAGTGGGCTTTCGGCGTTGTGTGGTGCGAGTTGGGCGTGGTGAGCGCGTGCCATTCCTGCGATTTGCAGGGTTCGCCATACTCCGCCTACGCCGAGAGGTTCTGGGTTGATAATGTCGGTTACGTCGGCGTTTAGGAATCGTGCGAAGTCGTGCAGTTCGTGCATTCTCTCGCCGGCGATGACGCGTACGGGGACTCGTTTTGCGACTTCGATGAGGGCATCAACGTCGTTTGAGAGTACTGGTGTTTCGAACCATGTGACGTCGAACTCTTCGAGCCAGTTTCCGATCTCGATTGCGGCTCCGACGCTGAATCGGTCGTGGGCCTCGATCATGATCTCTACGTCGTCGCCGACGGCTTGGCGTACGGCTCTCAGGAGTGCTTGAACTTCGCGCGTTTCGGACCTGCTCAATGCGAGGTATGCGGTGCCGAAGGGGTCGAGTTTCAGAGCGGTGTATCCCTTTGCGACGACTTCGGCTGCCTTTTCCGCGAAGCCTTCGGGTGTGCGATCGCCGGAGTACCAACCGTTGGCGTAGACGCGGATGTCGTCGCGCACTTTGCCGCCGAGGAGTCGGTGGACGGGTGTGTTGAGGGACTTTCCGAGGATGTCCCAGCACGCCATTTCGATGCCGGACATTTCGCGGTTGATGTTCAGGAATCCGGCTAGGTAGAGTTCGTTCCAGATGGCGTGGATGTCGCGCGGATCGCGGCCGATTACGAGGTGTTTGACCTCTTGGACGGCGGCGACGGTTGGTTGTGTGCTGAGTCCGCCGGTAGCTTCGCCGATGCCTCGATAGCTGTCGTTGGTGTCAACGACTACGTATATCCAGTTTTTCCAGGGGTTGCCTACGACGATGGTGCGGATGTCAGTGATTTTCATTTAGATTCCTCGCTTCGCTCGGAATGACATGCTCTGCGCTCGGAACGACAGCTCTGCGCTCGGAATGACGTACTCCGCGTTTGGGACATGCTCCGCGTTCGGGATGATATAGATGTCAACACGTCTTAACCGATTAGCGTAGTGGTGCTGCGGTCAATGCTTGGATGTGTTTCTTGCTCCAACCTTTCGCGCACTCTTTCAACAGTAGTCCATCGTCGGTTACAGAGATTACGGCGATGTCGGTGACGATGTCGGTTACGCAGCGTTGGGCGGTCAGGGGGAAGGTGCATTCTTTGAGGATTTTGGGTTCGTTGCGCTTTGTGGTGTGTTCCATTGCGACGATGACGCGGTTGGTGTTTGCGGCGAGGTCCATGCCTCCGCCGATGCTTCCGATGCCTCTTGATGGGAGCATCCAGTTTGCGAGGTCGCCGTATTGTGAGACTTGGAGTGCGCCAAGGACTGTGGCGTCGATGTGTCCGCCGCGGATCATGGCAAAGGATTCTGCGGAGTCGAAGAATGCCATACCGGGGGTCATTTTGGTGAACTGTCCGCTGGCATCGATGAGGTCTGGGTCGCCTTGTTCTGGGGGCAGTAGTTCGCCGTATCCGAGCACTCCGTTCTCGGCTTGGTATCGGATGTGGATGCCTTCTGGCACGAAGTCGGCGCAGAGGGACGGGATGCCGATGCCGAGGTTCACGACTGCGCCGTGGGGTAGCATCTTTGCTGCGATGCGTGCGATGTCGGCGCGGGAGAGGCGCGGTGCGGGGTCGGTGAAGGTGTGAGATTGTTGTGTGGGCACGGCTGGTTGGACTGTTCTGTTGGGATTTGATTATCGCGCAGGTTGTGGTGGGTTTTTGAACTGTGATTACGTTGATTTTTGTGATGGGCTGTGATTGGGTGAGCCCCCTTTGTCCTACGGACATTTCCCCCGTTGGCGGGGGAAACGAGATGGCGTCGGGCTCCCCCTGCGTCTCGCTTCGCTTGACGCGTCCCCCTTCGCGTAGCGAAAGGGGAGGGATGGCGCGTTTAATTGGGGGGTGTGTGCCCCCTCTGGATTCCTGCCTGCGTATCGGGGTACGGGCACCCCCTGCGAGCTCGCTCCGCTTGCTCGCGTCCCCCTCGCTGCGCGAAGGGGAGGATTGTATTTTCGAAGCATCGCCGCGTCGTTTCGATCGCGTGCGGCAAGTACTTTTGGTCCAGCACCGCCGACGTCGCCAGACCGTCGGC
This sequence comes from Dehalococcoidia bacterium, assembly GCA_963555965.3. GTDB lineage: Bacteria > Chloroflexota > Dehalococcoidia > Lucifugimonadales > Lucifugimonadaceae > Bin127. The sequence continues at coordinate 2,115,403 of OY821634.1, read as the reverse complement.
CCTCCGGGAGGCGTCTGAAAGATGCGCCCCTGTCATCGCTCGATTGTTCCTCTCGCTAGTGCTGCAGCCTCTTCCGCCCGGCGAAGCGGAAAGAGGTTTGCCGGATAAAAGACCATTCGCTCGGATCTTGAACGGCGATCTTCTGATTGCCGTCTGGCTCGCTATTTTTTGGCGGAGTCCGCAATACCCTCCGCATCCGAGACGCTTCAGCGACAACGGTCTTCGTAACCGGGTTTTGGCAGCGTTTCGCCCGTCCTCTCGGACGTCTTTCACGACTTGTGGCAGGACACCGCCAGCGGGTCGTGTGTTGGCGACCCCGTGCTACCCCGCTCGCTGCCGTACTCTATTCAATTGTTTTTGCAGCGTCTTTGAAAGGTTGCGCTGACCTTCCGCGACGCGGCGATTCTTCTTTTCCGGAGCGCTGGTCCGATGGCCTTCGGATCAGCGCTTGTTGTTTATATTACTACATATGTTGCAGGAGTCAAGTTTTGAACTGTGATTTTTGTGATTGGAATGATGGGCTGTGATTGGGTGGTGGTGTATGACCCCCCTGCGTCTCGCTTCGCTTGACGCGTCCCCCTTTTGCTGACGCAAAAAGGGGAGGAGATGGGGATTCATCTGAAATGCCGATAAAACGCATCGCCGAAGTCGACGGGTATCCGATTTCGCCTGCGGCGTTGCAGGGGTGGGATTTCGGATAATCGCGCTCGGCGTCTCATCTCCATGCGTTCGCGTTGCTCGGGTGTTGGGTTGGCGATGTCTACGGCGCCTTCGTTGGTCAAGAACCATACGTGGAATTCTGATCCCTTGGGTGGTTCGGGGGCGGTGAATGCGAGGGCCAGGGCGTCGGCCTTGTCGGGGCTCTGGCGGCCGGATTTTCGTATCTGCTCCTTGGATTCGAGCACCAGCTGGCCTTTGGAGTTGAAGGAGTAGGTGAGCGATGCGAGCTGGGATACGAGTTCGGGATCGCGCGGGATCGAGATGCTTTGATCTGCGAACCTGTCCTTGAGCTTGTCGAACGCTTCGGCTCTCATGTCGCGGTAGTTGTCGGGGTCTTGGGCTTTCTTGCCGCCGTTGAAGCCGATTGTTTCGATCTTGCCGATCTCGTTCAAGCGGTCGAGGACGCCGGCGCCAATGCCCACTTCGTCCACGACGATCTTCTTGACCCCGTAGCGGCGCGCCAGATTCAACGCTCTGCCCGTGGTCTCCATCAGGTTGGATTTCGGGAAGGCTTTGAGTTCGACTACCTGCTGTCCTCTGCGGATCACGGTGACGGTCTGGTCGTCTCCGTATCGTGCGATGTCTAGACCCATGACGGCGTCGCTGTCGTCGACCTCGCTGAACTCCCGGTCGATCGCTTCTTCGATGAGTTTGAGCGATATGAGCATGTCGTCGGCTTCGGACGGGAAGTCTCCGAGAACGCGGGTTTGGTAGGCGGCGGCGTGTTTCCCTCGTTGCTTCTCCAATCTCGCGGCCCATTCGGGCGTCGGGATGCCGGATGGCAGAGGTTTTCCGTACGGGATTTCGTCGGTGAAGGACGGTGTGTCGAAGGCCGAGATGTGGATGGTGTGCCACTGATCCCTGTCCTTGTGGAACGCGTCGTAGAAAGTGCCGGCCAACGCGGCCGGGTTGCCGATCATCAGCATCTTGGCGTTACTGGTGGTCATGGAACCCGAAATGGCGTCGTACACGAATTCATGCACGCCTGCGGCCTCGTCGACGATGATGAGCAGGTTTTCGTGATGGAACCCTTGGAACCTCTCGGCGGTGTTGGTGGAGAATCCGAATGCGAACCGTTTGCTTGAAATCTCGAGTTTGGTCTCGGAGATGCTGCCGCCGATGAGATCGCGGTTGTTGTGGTGGATCTTGCGGATCTCGCGCCATAGCAGGTTCTTGACTTGCCGTTCCGTGGGCGCGGTGGTGATGACGATGGCTTGGTCGTGAGTCATCAGCCACCAGAGCGCGGCTAGCGCGGCGGTGAATGTTTTGCCTGACCCGTTGCAGGATCTGACTGCGACGCGGTTACAGTTCGCGATCGCGGATAAAATTTCCCGTTGCTTTTTCCACGGGCGGACATCCAGGTAGTCTTTCGCGAACACGACTGGCTTGCGCCGCCAGTATTGCTGTTCGCTGGTTTCGATTGCGGGTGCCAATTGTCGCTTCGACATTCACGATCACCTCCCACGTCGACAACTTAGCATTTATGTGCTTACATTTGTAATGCTACATCATAGGGTCGGGTTGGTGCAAGGGGGGATGGCGGGGGGTGAGTGTCAAACTTCTGGGGTTGGTGCGTGTCATTCCGCTTGAAGCTACGGTACGACGAAACTGTTCGCGATGCTTTGCCATTCGTCTTCGAGGTGGTCAATCGGACCTTCACAAGACCTCATATATAACTGCACGCCATATTCCTCGTCATCAAGTTCAACGATTCCAGACCGGGTCCAGATGTAGATCGCGCAGTAACGCGGCGCTTCGTGCGCGTAGTAGCGAGTCTGGAGCCATTGCGCGCCGGCATGTTCCACACTTTCGATGTCTCCGGGCTTGTAGGTTGGCCAACGCGCGATCCAGTCTTCGATGTTCTGCTTGTGATCGGCTGCGAGTCGCTGCAAACCGCCATCGCCGGAGTACGACGCCGCGAGCGGCCGAAACTCGACACTGAACCAAAACCTACCCAACCATTCAACTTCAAACGGGTTTTCATATTCCAAACTCATCTTGCTCGGCAACTCGATTTTGTACCGATACCGAGGATGAACGTAAGTGATCGGCACTGGCACCAACCATGGTGCCGCGATGCCGGACTGAGAAACGAACTGTCCGAAACCGAGTGTCGCAGATTGGTGCAACTCAAATCGGCCGTAGAGGTCCTCCATGAAATCGAAGAGCTCGGGGAGGTTTTCATCCAAGAAACGTCGCGGCAAACTGTGGTGAATTTCGAAGTACACGGCCGTGAACTCCGCGAAGAACTCATCCCGGTTCACCACTATTCCTTGACTCAAACCGAGCGGTTCCGTTCGCCGAAGCCACGCGTCCAATTGCCGTTTTTCGGCGCGGTCGAAGCATAAGTTCATGATGTGGTGTGCGAATTCGTGTACCGCCACGTAGTAAGGTGAGAACCAATCGGTCTCGTCGAGTATCACCGCCTCTCCGACCATCGAAGTGCGGTTATGGGGTACTGCCCCCAACCCTCCGATCGCTTCTGAGTCATAAGACTGGCCCCAAATGTCTTTACGCCCTCTCAAATCTGCGTATTCCGGGATGGCCGAACTGCCGTGCCCTTTTTTGCGGATTACGAAGTTCGAATCCCAACCCGCGAGGCAATCGCGTATGTCCTGACGGCCGTCGAGCATCACGTTGATCACTTGCGCGGCGCGTTCGAAAGCTATTGGATCTACCCCGCCAGCTGATTTGATGTTCAGGCCGTGGATTTCCGCAAACTGCTTGTAGTACGGGTCTGAAGAGTCATCGTACCGAATCTCGATTAGTGGCGTAGGTGTCGCGGGCGCAGTGGGAGTAACGGTCGGTGTTGGTGTTTGAGTCGGTGTGGCAGTCGGTGTCGCGGTCGCAAATGGCGTGGGTGACGGCGTGGGCGTCGGGGGCACTGTCGCAGTTGGCGATGGCGTGGAAGTAATAGTCGGTGACGGCGTCGTATCCGTCGGGATTGGCGTAGATGTCGCAGTCGGGAGCGGCGAGGCTGTAACAGTCGGTGACGGCGTGGGCGTATCCGTCGGGATTGGCGTAGATGTCGCAGTTGGTGAAACCGTGGGCGTCGTTGTCGGCGTTGGGGGCACCGTAGCTGTAGGTGATAGCGTGGGAGTTACAGTCGGGGACGGCGTTGGCGTATCAGTTGGAATTGGTGTGGACGTCGCGGTCGGAAGTGGCGTCAACGTTGATGTCGGTGTAGGCGTAGGCGAATCTGTCGGTGATTCTGTGGGCGTAATGGCCGGGGTTGGCATAGATGTCGCAGTTGGTTTCGGTGTAGGCGGTTCAGTTACTGTTGCTGGCATTGAAACCATTTGGTCCTCGGTGCAGGCAACCATCGAGACCGCGAGAGCGGAAGCGAACAACGTTAACAACGTCAATCTGGCGAAATCAATCGGATTCGGAAATTTCATCTGTCCAGTTCCCCACCTTCAAGGAAACGATCAGCGTACAGTCAGCGTTTGCGGACAATGTTAGATCGTAGTAAAGCTTGACCTGGTCCCGTACTTGATTCCATTCACCGATCTTTGATCAGATCGGGGAGGGTGTCAAGCGTGCCTCATTTCTTCTGGATGGACGTTCCGTCCGCTGAAGCGCCCGCCTGCGCGGGAATGACGTAGGTAGGCGCGGGTGTGACGGAGCATCCCCTGCGTTCGCTGCGCTCCGCGTCCCCTTGCGCTTCGCGAAGGGGACGGTTCATCCCCACCTGAGACCCCCTCTTAATCTCCCCCTAAAGGGGGAGGGGATATCGCTGGTGCGCTGTCCCTCTGGATTCCGGCTTTCGCCGGGAATGACAGATGTGTGCGGGTACGACGTAGGGCGGACAGTTTATCCCAAATTGGCTACGAGGTTTACGGCGGCTTGGATGTCTGGGAGGACTCCGCGTTGGGTGGATTCTTCGGAGTGGATGATGGTGCGGTTGGTGTCGATGATGAAGAGGGATCGTATGGACATGCCGCGTTCTTGGTTGAAGACGCCGTAGGTGCGGCTGACTTGGCCGTGGGGCCAGAAGTCGGAGAGCACTAGCGGGGTTTTTGAGACTTCGTGGGTCTCGAAGTTTGCGGTTACCCATGCGAGTTGCACGGGGACGGAGTCGCAGCTTATCTCTAGCATCTCTGCGCCGGCTGCATTTGCCTGCTCTCGAATCCCTCCAAGGATCCCGAGTTGGTTGGTTCAACCGCCGGTGAATGATGCCGGATGGAAGGTCAGAATCACCCGACGGCCGGAATCTAGCAGGTCGTAGAGTCGGATGCGCTTCGAGTTGTGTGCGGTTAGTTCGAAGTCAGGTGCTTTTTCGCCTTTTTTGAGGAATGGCATTGAGGCCGTGCCTTTTTGGAGCGCTTATCTGATTTAATTACGTGCGATTTCGTGTGCGAATTCGTCGATCCAATATATCCGGTCTGCCCATGACTGCAATTCGGTGGCTACACCGGCTCTGAATACGGCGAGTTCGATTTCTTTGCCGGCATCGCTTACGAATTTGATGGCATCGAGGAGGTCGCCATCTCCGGACGACAGCATCAATGTGTCATACGAGTCGAGATGGGTAAGAGCGAGTGTTGCGAGTCCGACATCGACTCCCTTTTGCGACCTGCGTGTCAACGGATACACGCCCGATGAACACGTTGGTGCGAGACACTCGAGTTGCACAGTGGTTGCACACCCATGGCAGTATGCGTGGCTGGCGTCGGAGTCTCTGAGGTTGTAGAGTTTGGTGATGATTTTGGGTCCGCTGGGTGGTGCGGATTGCAACCAGGAGTGGAAGCGTTGCATACCGTCGTTGCGGTCGTTATCGGGTTGCAGTGCGTTTAGGTAGTAGGTTCTCCAGAATGGTCCGACCATTTTTTCGAGTCTGTTCTTGAGCAAAAGATAGTCGAAGTTGTATCCCTGCTCGACGGAAGACTGTGTGCTGAAGAGATACGCGCCGTCAATGAGCCAAAGTCGTTTGGCTTCGTCGGCGTGTTCGAATTCATGTTCGGGTTCGGCGTATCGAGTTGATATTCGATTTCGCATATTATTCCTCCACAATTCCTTCATTAATGTTGCACGGAAATGTTTCCGGGTCAACTTGCTTGGTGGCTACCTACAATTTCTATATTGATCGCGCTCACGAAACAAGCGCGCTGGGGTTACACTGACTGTACAGCTTCTTTGCGTCATCAGGTTCGAAGGGAAGATCGAAGTGCGTTACCAATCACCTCACGGCATAACCGGCCAATCGTTTCGTCCTGCCCGAATGGGCACAAAGGGTGCGGTTGTTGCGAACCATACGCTGGCTGCCCAATGTGGAATTCGGACGTTGCATCGAGGTGGCAACGCGGTGGATGCGGCTATCTCGGTGGCTTTTGCGCTAGGGGTAGCGGAACCTTCAGGCTCGAGCATCGGGGGAGACGGTTTCGTGATGACGTACATGAAATCGAAAAGGTCTATAGAGGTTGCCAATGGTACTGGAGCGGCGCCGGCGTTGGCGACTGCAAGCCGATATTCGGATGGGATTCCTTTGACTGGGATTTTGGGGACATCTGTTCCGGGGATTCTGGATGCGCTGTTGGCGACACATGATCGTCACGGTTCCTTGCCTCTGAGGGTGTGCATCGAACCGGCTATCGAGTTGTGCGAAGATGGTGTGCCGGTGTCGCATCAGCAAGCGTCCTCGACGATGCAGTTTTCTCTGCTCCGTGATGCACCGACCTCGGGCGAGGTTTTTGCGCCGAACGGGGAGTGGTTGAAACCTGGCGAGTTGCGACGCAACCTGAATCTGGCCAAGACTTACCGCACTATCGCGGAGCAGGGTCGGGATGCGTTCTACGAGGGGGATATTGCAAAAGAGATCGGTCGCTTCAGTGAAGAGTGCGGTGGTTTGTTGCGGTACGAGGATATGAAGAACCACAAGGTCAAGTGGCAGGAGCCGATTTCCACGACCTATCGCGGTCGGAGAGTGTATGAGGCACCGCCGAACTCTTCTGGTCACGTTCTGCTGCAAGAGTTGAATTTGTTTGAGAACTTTGATGCCGAAGGTCTTGGATATTTGACGGCTGAGGCTGTTCATGTGATGACGGAGTGCAAGAAGTTGGCGTTTGCGGATCGTGAAGCGTACACGGCCGATCCTGACTTCGTAGATGTGCCGGTGGAAGGTATGTTGAATAAGGATTACAGTGCTGAGCGTGCGCAACTCATAGATTTTGAGCACGCGTTGACTGAGGATGAGGCGCGTGAAGGGGATCCTTGGGCGTATATGGGTAGAGTTCCGGACGAGTCAAGGAAGTACCGTCGCGATGGTATGATCCACCATCCGAACGGATCGAGTGTTGCACACGACGCGTTTGCGGCTAAGGGGGCGGCGGGATCAGACACAACGCACTTCTGTGTGGTGGATAGATGGGGTAACGCGGTCGGGGAGTTGCAGAGCATCCAGATGGGGTACGGTTCGGGTCTGATCGCGGGTAATACGGGGGTGTTGTTGAACAACCGGATGACTTACTGGCACTTGGGTCCGGATCATATCGACTTCCTGCGTCCTGGTCAGCGTGTGAGGCACACGATGAATCCGGTGATGGTGCTGGATGGGCCTGTTGAGGGGGGTGGTCAGTTGGAGCTGGTGTGTGGCACTCCTGGTGCGGATACTCAGGTGCAGACCAATTTCCAAGTGGTGACGGGTGTTTTCGACCATGGCTTGACGGTAGCGGAGGCTATCGAAGGTCCGCGTTGGACGCATTATCAGGGGCGGACGTCGTCAACTTATCCGCATAGTGAGGCTAACCATCTGGACATCGAGGATCGGGTGGATGACGGGGTAGTTGAATCTCTAAGGGCTCGTGGGCATGAGGTGAATGCGATCGCTCCGTTTGCAGGTGCGGGGAGTGAGGGGGCGATTCAGGTACATGGAGAATCTGGTACGATGTCTGCTGCGTCGGATCCGCGGCGGGATGGTGATTCGGCGGTTTGGTAGGGATGTTCCCCGCGCTCGTGCGCCCCCCTTTGCCTTCGGCATTTCCCCCGCTAGCGGGGGAAACCCGGCCCCTTGGCCACACCCTGTTCACCCTCACCCTAGCCCTCTCCCATCAAGGGAGAGGGGATGTTGCATCCCGCTAGCCCCGGCCCCTCTGGATGGACGTTCCGTCCGCTGAAGCGCCCGCCTGCGCGGGAATGACGGGTCAGGCATCCCCCGCTCGCATCGCTCCGCTCGCTCGCGCCCCCTTACGCTGCGCGAAGGGGGCGTGGCTACTGTTTGGCCCAGCGTGCTAGGGCTTTGTGGGGGTTGGTGATTTCGTCGAAGGTGGTGTAGTACCAATCTTCCCAGTCGTGTTGGGGGAGGCCGGTGAAGATCATTAGGTTCAGGGGGTATTCTTCGCATTCGGTGACTTTGCGGTGGTCGTCTCGGAATAGGAATGTGGGTTTTCCGAGGGCGATTGCGGCGCCGAGTTCGACCATTACGCCTTCGTCGGGCGGTGTGCCGTTGAGGATAGCGAATATGGCATCGGAATCGGCGACATCTTTGATGTCGGCCTGTCCGATTCGATATGCCCATCCTGGGTCTAAAGTGGATTCCTGATTGTTTCGCTCGAACGGTTCCCACACCTCTAATCCGAGGGATTCCAATGCTTCGACGAACCTCGGCAATAGGATATTTCGTTGCTGTTCGGAAAATCCGTAAGGGTTTGCAAGGTAGACAGTTTTCATGATTTGGTCTCGGTCTTGAATGTTTCGTCGGTACAGGGGTCTGGGTTCTGTGCTGGTCATGATTTTCGATGGCGAAATCATGTTAACGCAGCAGGTGGTCAGTCGGTCTTGAAACTTACAATGACCGGGCTTCGTTCTGAAGTTGGTGTTTTGCGGATTCTTTGCATCGGTGATAGGTTTTGTATTGAGCGAATTAGTCAGGAGCATGGTGTGGCTGAACGCGAAGAAAAAGATGCCGTATCCCCGGACGACACTGCGGACAAGGACGATAAGGACGATAAGGAAGTCATGTCTTCGGAGTTGGGATTATTGGTTATTGGTTGGCATCCTGCCCCGCCGACGAACAATTTGGTGGGGCCTGGTCGCTCCTGAGAGTGTGATTCCAAACCCTGAGCGCGCGTGTGATATTTGACGCGTTGTGATTTGGTGGAGCTGGGGGGATTCGAACCCCCGACCTCATCATTGCGAACGATGCGCTCTCCCAACTGAGCTACAGCCCCGAAATGCGTGTATTTAATGGTATAACGTGCGGGTTTTGAGCTGTGATTTTTGTGATTTGAATGATGGGCTGTGATTGGTGTGTTGTCAGGTTGGGGGTGTTGTGATGAATGGTGGGGTAGGGGCTGGCGTTCCGCGATATTCTTGAATTAGCCATGTCGGGACAACTTTTCACTGAATACTTTCTGACGGACGGCATCAAGCAGACCGGAGAATGGCAGGACTCTGTACAAAATTCGGATGTCCTGCAGAAGTTGCGCGACGCGGTAGGTGACAAGTTCGAGAAGATTGATCTTTTCGATCGTCCGAATGAGGCGACGACAGAGCAGGAGTTGATACGGCCGGTATTGGAGATTTTGGGTTGGCGTGACTACTTGCCGCAGCAATCGGTCAGCGGTGGTGAGGATGTGCCAGATCATCTGCTGTTTCAGGATGAGGCTGCGAAAAATCAAGCGGCGGGTACATCTTCCGCCTCGGCGAGGTTCAGGCACGCGACAGTTGTGCAGGAGAGTAAGCGTCACGGGCTAGCACTCGATGCGCGCGAAACATCAGGGAATGTCAGGCTAGGCCGAACACCACACGGGCAGATTCTTCGGTATCTCTCAGCGGCCGATGTTGAGTCTGATGGGAAGATCCGATGGGGGATCCTAACGAACGGTGTTCAGTGGCGGCTGTACGACCATCGGACGCGGCCACGTTCGACGGGGTATTACGAAACCAATCTGGAAAACATCCTCAGCACTGAGAAGGAAGACAAGCTGCGGATTTTCTATCTGCTGTTCAACCGCGATAATTTCATCCTTCGCGACGGTGCCACAGCAACGTTCCTTGAGACCGCGTTGCAGGAAGGTAGGCGGTACGAGGAACAGGTTGCGCAAGACTTGTCAGGCGTCGTGTTTGACAAGGTATTTCCGTCGCTGGTTAAGGCACTCGCCAAGGGATCGACTGAAGACCTCGCGAATGTTCATAGAGCCGCGTTGATACTCCTCTATCGGATTTTGTTCGTACTTTACGCCGAGGATCGGGAGTTGTTGCCCATCCGTGACCGCAGGTACGCCACGTACAGCATGAGGGAACTGCTTCGCGATGACATCAGAGACGGGATAGTGGACGGCGTCACATTCTCATCCAACGCGACGAAGTACTACGACAACCTTGCGACACTATTTCGGATGATTGATCATGGCGACGCTTCGATCGGTCTACCTCCATACAACGGGGGACTGTTCGCGGATGGCGCGGCTCCAATGTTGAGCCGAGTACGCCTCGACGACGCGACCATCGCCCCGATAATCTACGCGCTCAGTCACACTAACGGAGATGATGGGTTACCTCGTTTCATCAATTACCGCGACATGTCGGTGCAGCAGCTCGGCTCCATCTACGAGCGGCTTCTGGAGCATCAACCCGCGCAAGACTCAAAAGGCAACATCACAATTCGACCGAACCCATACGCGCGTAAGGACAGCGGCAGTTTCTTCACACCGCAAGAACTGGTTGACCTGATCGTCGATCACACGCTTAAACCGCTTGTCGAAGAGCGTCTCGAAGCGTTCGAGAACCGTGCCAAAGAATTGGCGAAAGACAATCGAACCAAGGAAGAACGGCGGGCAGAACTGCAGAAACTCGATCCCGCCGAGGCAGTCTTGGACCTGAAGGTCCTTGATCCGGCGATGGGTAGCGGACATTTCCTCGTGACCGCCGTAGACTTCCTATCCGACTACATCGCGGAGTTGATCGAATACGTCCCTGCGGTGCCGGAGTGGCTTGATGGTGACGGTGCATACGCGTCGCCATTGCTCGAACGCGTCCATAACATTCGGGCTGAGATTACCACCCGCGCCCGAAAAAAGGGTTGGAGGTTGTACGAGAACCAACTTACCGACCAAGCGATCATCCGTCGGATGGTGCTCAAACGGTGCATCTACGGGGTGGATAAAAACTCGCTCACAGTAGAGCTTGCCAAAGTGTCGTTGTGGTTGCACAGCTTCACCGTCGGCGTGCCACTATCGTTCCTCGATCACCATCTACGTTGCGGGGATTCTTTGGTCGGTCTGCGTGTATCGGATATGGTCAATGAGTTGCAAAGATTGGGCGGCGTGTATGCGACAAGCGCGGTGCAAAGCGCGCAATCCGCTACCGACGCAATGTTGCAGATCGAGGCGATTTCGGATTCCGACATTTCGGAAGTTCAAGAATCGGCTGCTCTGTTTCAAGGTGTTGAGGACGCGACCGCGAATCTCCGGTCTGTTCTCGATTACTTGTGCGCCGTACGGTGGATGTCTGCGGGCATGAAGGTCAGGGAAAAGACGACGTTCGAAGCGCCGATTCGTCAGACGCTGGTCGATTTTTCTGAAGACTCATACAAACTGCTCGCTGGAGGTCCGGATCAATTCGTATCCGATGAGCGAGTTGAAGGTTCGAAAACATGGACCGAGTTCGCAGACCTATGGCAAAACGCTAGAACCATCGCCTATGAAGAGGGTTTCATGCATTGGGAAGTCGCGTTCCCGGGCGTGTGGGAACAGTGGCAAGACATCAACCCTTCGGGTGGATTCGACGCAGTTATCGGTAACCCACCTTGGGATCGGATCGAGCAACAGGAGGTCGAGTGGTTCGCTCTCCGAGATCGGGCGGTAGCGCTCGCCGCGACCGGAGCCGCGCGGAAGGCCGTTATCGAGGGGGGATTGAAACGCGGCGACGCGCTCGCTTTGGAATACAACCAAGCAAGACATAAGGCCACTGCACTTCGAAGATATGTGAAATTTTCAGGTGATTATCCGCTTCTGAGTGGTGGTCGTGTGAATATCTACTCACTATTTGTTGAAAGGGCCATGAGCCTCGTCAAGCCAGATGGCTTTGTTGGGCTTCTCACACCATCAGGTATCTACGCAGATAGGAATGCCGCGAAGTTCTTCAAACAAATCTCTACAGGTGGTCGTCTGTACGGCTTGTTCGATTTCGAAAACCGTAGACCCGACACTGGTTTGCCACCGTTTTTCCCAGATGTGGACTCGCGTTTTAAGTTCTGCGCCTTAATTTTCGGTGGAAAGGATCATTTACTCGGTGAATCTCATTGCGCGTTCTTCCTGCACGATACTGAAACCATCAAAGACCCCGTTCGTAGCTTCATACTTTATCCAGCCGACTTCGCACGTGTGAATCCCAACACAGGTACCTCTCCAATATTCCGTACCCGTCGAGATGCCGATATCACTAGTCGGATTTACGAGGAGCATCCGGTGTTGGTGTATCGCACAAACGGGGAGGAAACCAAAACGTGGGCAGTCAAGTTTATTCAAGGACTCTTCAATATGACATCTGACTCGCATTTCTTCCATACGGCCGCACAACTCCACAGTCAAGGTTTTTACCCAGTGCAAGGCAATCGTTGGCGAAAAGGTAGTCAGGCGTATTTGCCACTGTACGAGGGCAAGATGGTGCAGGCGTATGACCACCGCGCTGCCAGCGTCGAAGTTAACCCTGCAAACCTCAACCGACCAGCTATCGGTGTTGATGCCACTACTAGCCAGCACGAGGATCCAAGTTGGGCGCCCGAACCCCAGTTCTGGGTGGATTCAAACTCGGTCAATTGGCCCGATGATTTGGAGTGGTCTGTCGGATTTAAGGACGCGACATCACCTACTAATCGACGTTCAATGATTGCCGCGATGATTCCTGAGACAGCCGTAGGCAACACACTTCCGCTCTTGACTGCAATGGACGACGACATTGACGGATACAAGAACAACGCGGCATTGCTGCTGGGTTGCCTCAATTCATTCGCGTATGATTTCGTCGCGCGACAAAAAATACAAGGGCAACACTTGAACTTATACGTGGTTGAACAAATCCCGATCATCGCGTTAGACCAATATGACCGCAAATTCGGGTCGAAGACAGCCCGCGAGGTAGTTGAAGGTCACGTCATGCGCCTAACCTACACGTCGCACGATATGGAGCCGTTCGCCCGCGATCTCGGTTACAACGGCGCTCCATTTAAGTGGGACCCGGAAGAACGTCGCCACTTGCGTGCACGGTTAGACGCGCTCTACTTCCACCTCTACGGCATCTCGAACGATGATGCTGAGTACATTCTCAGCACCTTCCCGATTGTCCGGCGTGAAGACGAGAGTGAGTTTGGACGTTACCGTACTAGCGAGATGATCATCTCGTATATGAACGCGTTGGCTGCGGGGGATACTGAGGTTGTGGTTTCGGTGTAGGTTAATCGACAGACACACAGCTCATTGAGTAAATCGCGGTGATGCAAGGTGCCTCGATATCGTTAGAAATGGCGCGGTCGTCTAAGGCCGCGATGCTGGCCGCCGTCGAACTCTACAACAAGACCGCGTTCGAGTACCGAGAGGAAGCATTTTGTGTTTTGATTGTCAATGCTTGGGAAGTGCTGCTCAAGGCGCGTATCGTAAGCCGAAATAATGACGATATTGAATCGATATTTTTGAGAGACGATGCTGGCGGTATAAGGCGTTCTAGATTTACGAACAGCCCCTTGACGATCTCGTTGGAACGAGCCCTCAACGAGTGTGACGTATCACCAGCGGTTCAGAAGAACGTCGAATCATTGTTTGGCGTACGCAACGAAATCACTCACTTGTGACCCTTGCACCCGGATCTGCGTCAGAAGATATCGCAATTCGGAACGGCTAGTGTCGCGAACCTTTCAACGCTGTTGCAACGTTGGTTCGATGAACCGATTGAAGGTATATACCTGTTACCTGTAGGTTTCATCGGAGACGCGGTCGGTGTTTCTGCGGACCCGTCACAACGCCAAAGCGAGCTTCTTCGGAATCTGCAAAGAATCGCATCCACGTCAGAAGTTGATGATGAAGAATTCACCGTGGCGCTCAGCGTGCAGATCCAAATTTCTCAAGTGACCGGTGGTGGAGGCACGATCGGCATCCCATCCGACCCCGGTGCTCCCACTGTAAGGATCTCGGACGATGAACTCTTGGAACTCTATCCCGAAACGTACGATAGCACGGTGGCGGCTTGCAGGAATCGATATCAGGATTTCAAGCAAGACGATACTTTCCACCAACATATGAGGATTATGAAGACCGACCCTGAAACTGCAAAGCAAAGACACCTAAATCCGAACCGTCCCAGCAGCGCGTCGCAGTGGTTCTATAACGTTGCTAAGGTCTTTGAATACCTCGATGATTTTTACTCTGTTCACGACGACTGAGATGTCATCGGATTCAAACACCAAATGTTCGCCAACACCGCCCCTCGGTCCTAAAATCGCACGGAGTACGAAGCGGAGTTCTGATGCTCTGAATCCCGGCACTTTCCCACTGAGGGGGAGGGAATACTGTCCCCTCTCGTTACCTCTAGATACCCGCCTGCGCGGGGAATGACGCAGGGGTTGCTTCTACGGTTCGGATGCTTCGGCTTCGGAGGTTGCTTCTTCGGCGATGGCGGTGAATGTTGCTACGACTTCTTCGGATACGGCGGTGACGGTAGCATGTGCGGCTTCGGTTACAGCGGTGGCGGTTGCCTTTGCATCTTCACCGGTAATGCCGTTTACCAGTCTGACGTCGAATATGAGCGTTGCGTTTGCTGGTATGCGCGGCGGTGATCCGGCTTGTCCGTAACCCATGTCCGGCGGTATGCGGATGCGTCGACGCTCGCCGATATTCATTTCAATCAGTGCCTCGCGCCAGCCGGGGATGACGAATGGCAGGAAGAATCGAGGTGCGCGTTCGGTGTTGTAGCTGGTACCGAATACGCATCCGTCTTCGAGCCATCCGGTATAGTGGACTTCGAACTGCCAATCTGCTTCGGGGCTTGGACCATCGCCTTCTTCAATCACAACGTAGTCGATGCCATTAGCCCCCGGTCTGTAGTCTGGGTCTGAAACCTCTTCGAATCTCGGGCCTGCGGCTGGGTACACCTCGTTCAAACATGTATGTGATGACCTAGTGGGCTCAAGATATGAGATGACCAAGTCGTCTTCGCCAGGGTTAGCCCCACCGCCTCGGCATGCGGTTGTGGCGAGTGTCGCGAGTATGCCTGACGCGATGATTACCGCGGTGAGTAAGAGGGTCGCGGGTTTGGTGCGTGTTTGCATGGTTTTAACGCTATATCAAATGCGTTGTGACCTGCCCACCTCCGGGCATCCTCCGCTCGCTTCGCTCGCGCCCCCTTAGGCTTTGCGAAGGGTGCAATGGTCCGCGTCGCGCTCAGGGGCACCCACAAGGGATTTGCCCTACGAGTGGTTGTGGACGATGTCCATGAAGCTGGCTGCGCCTTCGTTGATCCACTCTGGTGTGTTGGTGAATAGGAGTTTCACGCCCAAATCGAGGAATCGCTCGGCGTTGGCTTTGCCGCATATTGCGCCTGCGGTGCGGCCGGACGCGACGATACGTTGATAGGCGTCGTTCATGGTCTCGACGACGTCGGGGTGGTTGATGTTTCCTTTGTGCCCCATGGATGCTGCGAAGTCGCCGGGTGCAACGAAGAAGACGTCAATGTGATCGACGGCCAAGATTTCGTCGAGTTGTTTGTAGGCGATGATGTCTTCGATGAGGATGATAAGAAGCGAGTTGTCGTCGGCAACGTCCATGAAGTTTGGAACGCCTAGTCCTTGTCGGCTGGTGTAGCTTCCGCGCTTGCCGATTGGTGGGAACTTTCCGCCATCGACGACGTTCTGTGCTTCGGCGGCGTTGTTTACGTGTGGCACTACGATGCCCTGAGCGCCACGGTCTAGCGTTCGATAGATCAATCCTTGGTTGTTGTCGTTGACGCGGCAGACGGATGTGAGTCCCCATAGATCGCAGGCGCGTGTGAGGTTTCCGAGTTCGGATGCATCTACCCATCCGTGCTCGCCTTCGAGCCAGATACCATCCATGCCGTGGGCGGTTGCGATTGGGCCGAACGCGTCGATGTCGTCGGGGTGTGTCATTCCGCCGACGATGGTTGCGACCTCTCCAGCGGCGATTTTGTCTTTGATGCGATTTGGTCGGATATCCATTTATGTTGGTGCCTTTCCTTTTGTTTGAACCGCTGATTGAACTGATTTTAATGATCGTCTTTGATTGAGGTGTTGGTTGTTTGGATGGCAGGGCAACCACGAGGGATTGCCCCTACGATTTGGGTTAGTGGTTTTTGACGATGTTCATGAAGCTCGCTGCGCCGTCGTTCAGCCATTCTTGGGTTGTTGTGAGAAAGAATTTTGCGCCTAGGTCTAGGTAGCGTTGGAGGCCGGCTTTGCCACAGGTTGCGCCGGCGATGCGGCCGGCGTCTTGGATACGGCGGAAGGTGTCTTCCATGGTTTGGGCGACTTCTGGGATGTTGGCTACTTGATCCCAGATGCCTTTGTGTCCCATCGATGCTGCGAAATCGCCGGGTGCCACGAAGAAGATGTCGATGTGTTCCACTTCGAGGATTTCATCGAGGTTCTGGTAGGCGATGATGTCTTCGATGAAGACGATGAGCAGGGAGTGATCGTCGGCCAGTTCCATGTAGTTTGGGATTCCGTGCCCTTGTCGGCTGGCGTAGTTGCCTCGCCTGCCGATTGGAGGGAACTTGCCGCCGAGAACGACGTTTTGGGCTTCTTCGGCGGTGTTTACGTGGGGGACTGCGATGGCTTGGGCTCCGCAATCGAGTGTGCGGTAGATCAAGCCTTGGGAATTTTCGTTGATGCGGACCACCGGGGTCAGTCCCCAAAGGTCACAGGCGCGCGTCAAGTTGCCTAGATTGGCGTGATCGACTCCGGCGTGTTCGCCTTCGAGCCATACGGCGTCGATTCCGTTCGCTTGCGCGATGGGGCCGAAGGTGTCGATGTCGTCGGGGTGGGTAAACCCGACAACAGAGACGGCGACTTCGCCGGCGTAGATTTTTTCTTTTACGCGATTGGGTCTGAGTTGCATTTTGTGGGGTGGCTTTCTTTTTGTCTAAACGGGGATTTTAGATTGGGTTGTGGGAGTGATGTTGGGAGGGCAGCGATGAGTTGGTGGCCCCCTTTGTCCTTCGGACATTTCCCCCATGAATGGGGGAAACCCTTCCCCTTGGCCCCGTGCATCCCCCTGCGTTCTCGCTTCGCTCGTCCGCGTCCCCCTTGCGCTTCGCGAAGGGGGAGGGCAACCACAAGGGTTTGCCCCTACGGTGCTTGTGGGTTAGTGGTTGTTTACGAGGTCTGAGAAGCTGGCGGCTCCGGCGCTTAGCCACGGGCCGATGGAGGTGAGCAGGAACTTCGCGCCTAGATCGAGGTATCTCTCGGCGTCGGCTTGTCCGCATGTGGCACCGGAGTTTCGGCCTGCGGCTTCGATGCGTTGGAATGCGTCGTTCATGGTTTCAACGACTTCGGGGTGGTTGATGTTGCCGGTGTGTCCCATGGATGCTGCGAAGTCGCTTGGGGCGACGAAGAAGACGTCGATTTGGTCGACTTCGAGGATCTCGTCGAGGTTGTTGTAGGCGATGATGTCTTCGATGAGGATGACGAGTAGCGAGTAGTCGTCGGCGACATTCATGTAGTTGGATACGCCGTGGCCTTGGCGGCTGGTGTATGCACCGCGTTTGCCGATCGGTGGGAACTTTCCGCCGTCAACGACGTTGCGGGCTTCGGCGGCATTGTTGACGTGCGGCACGACGATGCCTTGTGCGCCACAGTCGAGGGTTCGGTATATGAGGCCCTGAGAGTTTTTGTTGATGCGGACGACGGGAGAGATGCCCCAGAGGTCGCAGGCGCGGGTTAGGTTGCCGAGGGTTGAAGCGTCGACACCTGCGTGTTCGCCTTCGAGCCACATGCCGGCGATGTCGTTTGCGTTGGCGATGGGTCCGAAGGCGTCGATGGCGTCGGGGTCTGACATTCCTCCGACGACTATTGCTACTTCCCCGGCGGCTAGTTTGTCTTTGGCACGATTGGGTCTGAGTTGCATCTTATGACTTGCCTTTCATCCGCTGGTGTCGAGGTAAGAAGCGGAATGCGACCAGCGGGATAACGTGATTTTACTGGGATACGAGAAAGGTTGTCTGAACGCGGGATGGAAAACTTGAACCCAAGCAAAAACTCTGATTGAGCTTAGTGGTTCATATCACAAAAAAAACACCCGTCCGGGGAGTAGCCTATGGCTACCCGGCCGGACGGGGACCAGATAGCTTCCGTGGTATGACACGTGGTACGCCTATTGACGACCCAAAGCAACTCCAAGTTTAGACTAATCCGGCCGCGGACAAGCCTTAGATGGCTTAAACTTATGCGCCAAACAACAATGTTCTATTCGTGCTGGAACGAGGGAACCGAAAATGCTAGAGCGATTCAAGGTACCGGAGGCTGATCGTGTTTACGTGATGCCTGAGAAGATGCATCGGGTTACGAAGGACATCTTCTTGAAGATCGGGTTGGATGACGACGCGGCGCAGGATTCGACGGATGTTTTGCTAGGGAATGATCTGCGTGGGAATGAGTCGCATGGTGTGTCGAATGGATTGAGGGGGTATGTGCGTAGTTACGCGGCTGAACAGTTGAATCCTCGAACGGAGTGGGAGGTTGTGCGGGAGACTAGCACGACAGCGAATATCGATGCGAAACACGCTCTTGGTGTGCATGTGGGTCCGACGGCGATGGAGATGGCTATTGAGAAGGCTCAGCAGCATGGCGTCGGTGTTGTGACGGTCTACAACACTGGTCATCTTGCAGGTTGCAGTCATTACGTTTATCAGGCTACAGATGCAGGGATGATTGGGCATACGATGACGGCTGGCGGAGCGGGCATCACGATACCGACTTGGGGATCGCGTCCGTTTTTGGGAACGAATCCGATTGCGTATGGTGCGCCGGCGCGGACAATGCCGCCTTACATGCTGGATGTGGCGACCACTCAGGTAGCGGCGAACAAGATCTGGCTGCTAAGGCGTACGGGGGCGACGGTGCTGCCTGGTTGGATCACCGATGAGAACTACGAGCCGGAGCTTGAGGAGACGCCGGCTCCAGGTCCGGAGTCTCGTGGGAAGTATGGGATGTTGCCGATTGGAGGGACGCGTGAGAACGGATCGCACAAGGGTTTCGGATTGGGGTTAATGAACGAGATCATGTGCAACGAATTGACTGGGCTGGGTCCGGGTCCGTTGAACCCGCATCAGGGCGGGCACTTCTTCGTGGCTTATGACATTGAGGCATTTACCGACAGGGAGAAGTTCCTCGATGATATGGATGAACTGCTAAAGGCAGTCGCGGAGCATCCGCCGGGCAAGGGTCATGATCGAGTGGTCTATCCAGGTCTGTTGGAGGCTGAGGAGATTGAGAAGCGGTCGAAGGATGGGATTCCGTATCACACGGAGGTTATCGAGTGGTTCGAGGGTCATTGCGCGGAGGTTGGAGTGGAGTGCGATTTGAGGTGAGGCCTGTGGTTAACAAGTATTAGTGGAGGTTAGGACGATGTCTGGGCCGATCAAGTTCGTTTTCATGCCGCCGCAGGATGATTTGACGCGGTGGTTTGCTGCTCGGTTGTCGGATTCGATGCCGGAGTATGAGGTGGTGTCGCCGAAGGATGACATGGATGCGGCGCGTGAGATCGTGGATGCGGATGGTGCTTTTGGTTGGGTTTCGCCTGATATGCTGCCTACTGCGCGCAAGTTGAGGTGGTTGCAGAATCCGGACGCAGGGCCGTTTTATGGGTATTACTACGATGAGCTAATCAAGCATCCATGCGTGATATCGAATCCGCGTGGAATCTACTTCGATCACATCAGTCATCACATCATGATGTTCGTGCTGGCGTTGTCTCGTGGTTTACCTTGGTATGTGGATGCCCAGCGTCGGGGTGAATGGGAGAAGGATGCGAGGAAGTCAGAGTATGTGAGTCTGGGTGATGCGACGGCGTTAATTAACGGTGTTGGCGGGATCGGTGCAGAGGCGGCTCGGTTGTGTGGCGCGTTTGGGATGCGGGTTATTGGTTTGGAGCCGCGGGTCGAGCGGGAGGTCTGGGGTGCGGAGATTCACTCACCGGATGAGATAGATCGGTTGTTGCCGGAGGCGGATTTTGTGATTTCGACGGTGCCGCATACGCCGGAGACCGAGGGGATGTTCAACGCTGATCGATTTAAGTTGATGAGGTCAACGGCGTATTTCATCAATGTCGGACGCGGGATGGTCTGCAAGATCGATGATTTGGCGGATGCGATCGAGAGTGGCGAGATTGCAGGTTGCGGATTGGACGTTTACGAAATCGAGCCGTTGCCGCCGGAGCATAAGTTGTGGCGGTTGCCGAATGTTTTGATGACGCCGCATGTGGCAGTCAGGGATGCTGGAGATATTCCGGAGCGTCGTTTTCAGATCATTTTGGAGAACGCTCGTAGGTTCGCACGGGGTGAGGAGTTGATGAATGTGGTGGATAAGGAGCGGTGGTATTGAGGGGAATGTGTGGTCGGTTTTTGAACTATGATGCAAAGGATTTAGAGAGATGCGAAGGATAGGTGTGCAGGTGTGAATGTTGGTGGTGTGCGCTCTTTTGCTTGACGAAAATGGAGAGTTTACGTTCCGTGTTCGGGGTTGTTATTTGGAACGTTGGAGGGAATTGAGCGCGTGGCTCGGATAGTGGTTTCGACGGGTTGGGTTTCGGGGATTTCTTTGGTGGTTTTGACGCCGAGTTCTGGGAAGCGTCTGGCTTGGGTCAGGACGCGGGATTCTAGGGAGCCTACGCCGCGGTTGTAACGGTTGACTGCGCGGTCGAGAGCAGTGCCGATTTCGGCATAGTGGCTGGCGAACACTTCTAGGCGATCGTGGAGTTCGCGTCCGAGGAGTCCGATTTCGTTGGCTTCTTCGGCGATTTTGCGTTCCTGCCAGCCCATGGCGACGGTCTTGAGTAGGGCAACGAGGGTTGAGTGGGTGCTGATGACGACGTTGTTTTGGAGCGCGCGATCGATTAGGTTAGGGCGGCGTTCGACGGCTGGGGGGAGTGCGAATTCGGGGACGACCATTACTACGAAGTCGGCGGAATCTGGGAGTTGGCTCCAGTATTCTTTGCCGGCTAGGGAATCGGCGTGTTCCTGCATGTGTCGGGCATGGCGATCGAGGTGCGCTGATCTTTGTGCTTCGTCGGTAGTGTCTTGTGCTTCGATGAGGGCTACGAGTGAGACTTTGGAGTCGAGGATGATGTCTCGGCGGTGGGGCATGTGGACAATGAAGTCGGTGCGTCCGCCTTGGTTGTCGGATGTTTGGGTGTCGTAGTGGATTCCCTTGACCAGACCGGAGAGTTCAAGGGCGCGCTCAACCTGCATTTCGCCCCATTGGCCTCGTGCTTGGGGTCTGGTGAGGGCGGTGGATAGGGTTCGCGTTTCGGTGGCTAGGGATTCGATCTGTTGCTTGAATGCGCCGGAAGTGCTGGCCCATTCGCGGTCGAGTTTGTCGACCTTTTGGGAGAGGGGTTTAAGTGTTTCTGTAGCGCGTTCGAGAAAGTGTTTCTGCTGTTTTGCGAGAGTTTCGGACGACATCGTCTTGAAGCGGTCGCCGAATAGTTTTTCAAGTTCGCCGCGCTCGACTAGGCGTTCTTCTGCGTTTTGGAGTTTGGTGTTGAGGTTTGAGACTTTGGCGGTGAGGGTGTTGACTTGGGTACCGAGTTCTGCGGATTGTTCCAAGAGTTGGGTGTTTTCGGCGGTTTCTTCTCGTAGAGATTCGTTCTTGGCATCAAGTTCGGCTTCAAGGCCTGAGATTTGGGCTGTTAATTTCTGGACTTGTGTTTGTAGGGTGCTGCGGTGTGTCTGGGTGTTTTCGAGTTCGTCGTTGACTCGTTTGTGTAGTGCTTGTTCGTTGGCGAGATCGGTTTCGAGTTTTGCGTTTTGGATTTCGAATTGGCGGGCGGCAACGAGTTCCTGGTTGGCGACGTCCAAATCGGCGCGGGTTGATGCGAGATCAGCTTCGGCTTTGGCTTTTTCTTCTGCGAGGCGGACTAGGTGGGTGGCGTCTTCGGCTGCTTCACCGCCGCGTCGGGACATCATGATGAATGCGCCGATGATGCAAGCGGCGACGATAGCGGCGGCAAAGATTATTGCTTCGTCCATGGGGTGTTTTGTCCTTTGTTATTCGGAGCGTTCAATCGCTCAATAAGCTTGCTTATCGTTTACGATGCTACTAGCGAATCCGAAGTTGGAAAGGTAGAACGCCATGATCGTCGATGTCCATACCCATTTGCCCAGCCATCGGGGCACGGTGCCTGAAGATGAGATGATGACGGAGACGACGATGCGGTCTGGTCAGACAGTGCAGCTGACGAACAGCATCGCCGACTATTACAGTGACATGTCGCCGGTGGATAAGACGTTCATCTTCGGTATCGCGCCGCGTCCTTGGCGATCTGAAGAATTTGTGACGAGGCAAGCTGGATGGGAAGACGGGTTGAACCACAACGACATTGCTTCGTTGACGGCGAAGGCGAATCCGGACAAGACAATACCGTTCATGTCGTTGCACCCGTTGGATCCGAACTGGGAGGATGAGTACGACCGTTGCGTGGGTGACTTGGGTTGCAAAGGAATCAAGTTGGGTCCCAACTACCAAGATTTCGATCCGCTGTCATCGGAGGCGTTCCGGCTGTTCGCGCGGTTGGAGAACGACGGGATACCGATTATCTTCCACCAGGGGACATCTCCGATGACGGAGGCGCCGTTGACGTACGCGCATCCGTTGACGACAGACAAGGTGGCGATGGCGTTTCCGCGGTTGAAGATGGTGTTGGCGCACCTGGCGCATCCGTGGCAGGTGGACTGTTTATCGGTGGTGCGTAAACATCCGAATGTGTGGTGCGATGTTTCGGCGCAGTTCTACCGTCCGTATTCGTTCTGGGAGGCTATGCTGAAGTTCCACGAGTGGGGCTCTACGCAGTACATCTTGTTCGCGTCGGACTGGCCGGTGACGAAGCCGCAGGACAATATCGATAGCCTCCGCGGGTTGAGCAAGTTTGCGAAGGATCATCATCTGCCAGGGGTACCGGAGGACGAGATTGAGGGGATCATCAACCGGGATGCGTTAGATATTTTGGGGGTTGATTGAGGAAGGCGGTCATCTCCTACCGTCCAATGCGGCGGTCAGTGAATCGCGCTTCGTCATTCCCGCGCACGCGAGAGTCCTGCCTATCGTCAGCGTACGGTGTTATGGCCATGTCAAACTGATCTCGATCCCTTCGATGTCCTGACCGTCGACTATGAACCTCTTCCTTTGTCCAAAATCATGCGTCAATCCATCTTCACCTAAGTAGCCGAGATGCTTGCGAACGCCTGTCTCCTCGAATCCATCTAAAGTGATGTTAATCACTGAACGATCCGGAACACAAAGTTGGAAGCTACCGTCAAATTGATCGGTCGAAAAGCTTCCATACGGCGTCTCGAATCGCCATACAGTAAATTCGATCGACTCAAGACGATGCCACCGGGTCGCCCAAATCCCATCCACCAAACCGAGAACGGTGCCCCGGATCGCCTTATCTGGGCAAGGGCTGCCGTCAATCCAGTAGCGCGGATAATGGCCGAGATACCACTTGTCGATCACCTTGTTTATGGCCGCCTGGTCCTCACCAGGAACGAACTTGGTGAAGGCGGCCCTGACATGACAGATGTCCAGGTCGGTGCCACTACACTGGTCGTTGGGATCATCGTGCCGAGACAGCAGATACAAGTGTCTGAAGCTCTGTCTGAACGTGGTTTCGTCTATGCTCCGGTAGAGGTCGTGGAATAACAGGGCACCCATTGAGTAGTCGCAATGCCGCACATCGATATCGCGAGCTCTTTCCAATTCCGAAATGTTGCGGACTTCAGCGCATCGTCCGCGAACTCTGTAGGAGGGCACGACACTGGAATTTCCATCCACGGATGTTCCGACATCTTCAAGAAAAACCGCTGCCCCTTCTGAGATCCACCTATATCCCTTGTCCCAGTAGTAGTGCGCCGCTTCGTGTGTGTACGTGCTCTCTGAGTTACGTGCCTCACCATGAGCCACCATAAATATGTAATCCCCGGTGTTTCGGGTTCCAAAAAAGAGGTTGTTTCGTGATATCACGTAAATGGCTCGCTGCTCAGGCAGTGGCGATGACATGAACTCCTCTAGCAACCGAAAGTCTTTTTCTATCTGATCCATAGTTCCGCTCCATCCCGTTCCATGTCGGCGGTATATCTCAATTGCCACTTCATTAGCCAATGGCAGATCGATGATGCGCCGTTCGACTTCAAACCGCTTGGAGTCCAGCAGTTTCAACGTTTCCAGCGACTCCGGGTCATATTCATCCCAACCAGTAACTAACAGCCCGACCAGAACCTCGGCTTCGTCGTCGTCGATCCCGTCGCGGACAGCGGGATGGTTCCAAATCTCCTGAAAGTGCCTGTCGTCCTGCCCGCGTTTCGTCAGTTCCATCAAGCCGATGATAGCCAAACTGTCTGTCAGCTCAAAGGTGTCCAAGAAAGGCATGTTGGCGATCGATCTAGCGGTCTCATGTGCCCACGGAGTTACGGATATGTCAATCAGAAAAAATATCGCTCTGTGTTCGGTGTCATTAAGCCCGTCCTGAAGCCATGGCTTGTTGATCAGAGCTTTGGCAGCTTCAAAATTAATGATTGCCAACGTCATGATTTCCTCCACGTAATCCTTTTCGCGAACCTCGATTCCATCGGCGATCCACGGCAATTTCCGGACCGCTCGCACTTCAGTCGAGTTCCACCAACCGGCATTCCGCAGATATTTGAGGTCTACGTAAGTGACTTCGGAGTCAGAGATCGTGGCAGGCGGCAATGTGGGCCAGGGAGTCCGTGTGGGTGTTGGGGTGTATGTTGGTTTTGGGACGGGCGTATCCGTGGGCTTGGCGGTTGGTGTGTGAGTCGCGGTTGGAGTCAGGGTATGAGTGGGAGTAGCTGTCGGAGTCTGAGTAGCTGTCGGCGTGTGCGTTGCCGTGGGGGTGAGTGTCGCAGTTGAAGTTGAGGTGGGTTTGAACGTTGCTGTCGCGGTTGGAGTCAGGGTATGAGTGAGAGTAGCTGTCGGAGTCTGAGTAGCGGTCGGCGTGTGCGTTGCCGTGGGGGTGAGTGTCGCAGTTGAGGTTGAGGTGGAAGTAGGAGTCGGCGTGGAGGTTGGAGTTGCGGTCGAGGTAACTGTAGTACTGGGTATCGCCGTGCTGGTCGGGGTTGATGCGTGAGATGTGGTTGGAGTCGCGGTTGGCGCGACTGTCGGCGTAGCGGTGCTGGTTGGCGTGGGCGAGGATACTGGCATCGGGTCAGGTTCGTCGTTGCAGGCGTTGAGAGTCGCGGCCAGCGCCAAAGCACCGAAAATTGAGATGGAGATGCTCTTGACGGGCACGGCGGATTTGTCTGGATTTCGGGTTAGGTTCAAGCCAAGGAGATTTCCATGCAAGGTTACATGTATTGTGCGGTAGCCCCCGAAATTCATTGCTCACTTACCATCGCGTTCTCTTCACAATCAAAAAGGCGAGTGGGTTTAGAATTAGGTTTGTGCGCCGAGGTGGCGAAACGGTAGACGCGCTACGTTCAGGGCGTAGTGTCCGCGAGGACGTGCGGGTTCGACTCCCGCCCTCGGCACCAAGTTTCTTGGCTGAGGGTGTCGCCGGATAACGGTGATAACCTGAAAGTCAGGTATGGTATGCGCCGCGCGCTTGTAGCTCAGTGGATAGAGCGCAGCCCTGCGAAGGCTGAGGTCGTGGGTTCAAATCCCGCCAAGCGCGCCATTTTCTTTCGTCTACCCCACCCCCTTGCGCGACCGTTGAGGTCTTGCCACAGATCTCTGCCGAACCGCTCAGGGGGCGCGGAACGCCCCGGTGGTCGCATTCATCAGTTCGGCGATGACAAAAATCTGTGGCAATCTAGAGGGTATCAGACGGATAACAACGATTAGCGGTTGCGCTATAATGGGGTTCAGCCCTATTCGATTCCGAGCATGGGCGTTAGGTCGGAGGGAGAAACGCAGGTGTTTTGCTTAGAGTGGCCTACCTGCAATCTCAATTACGCTTGTCAGGCGACCTCCGACCTCTCTGATTCTAGCCGTGCGATAACGAACGTTATCCATGTCGTGGCTGCTCTCTCCCCCGCAACCCACAAGTTCATCATCCTGCCACAATTTTGTGTGTCAGGCGTATGATTGCCGACTAAATTCAGGGCAGCATTGCCGGGACGATGCGAGCGGACACGCATGACTGCGAACTCCGATTAACCCCGATATATAATCTGAACCTACCACTCAAGGGCGGTTAGCTCAGTTGGTTAGAGCGCGTCGTTGACATCGACGAGGTCGGAGGTTCGAATCCTCCATCGCCCACCATGCCCACTCCTCATCCTTAATGAGAATCAACTCATTAGAACTTCGCGTTTGTTGTTACGTCTGAGAGTGCCCACAATCCAGCTTCGCAGACTCATCCGAACGCAAGGCATCATCTTGCGCGATTGCCGCTCAACCATTAGTCAAACCATTAGTCAAACCATCTCCGCCCTGATGATCGACTTGGCGGTTCAAAGTGATGACTGACTCGTCTACCTCGCTAGGAACGCACAACGCGAGCGATAAGCGGTACTGAATTCCTGTGGATTTCGACGCAATCGCAGGTCATGATACAGGGTATGGATTAGAAAATGAGATATTGTCGCTGTTTCGGATTTCTCGTCGTTATCGGTGAAATTCAACCAGAGCAGCAGTTTAACCCAGAAAGGCTTCATCAAAACATGAGAATCAAATCAGGTAGTGGCAACGATGCGCTATGGACAGGCGGGTTGACGTTGCCAGTTTTGTTGGTGACGGGTATAGCGCTGTTGGTGATGGTTCCAGCGATGTTTTTGACTGGAAGCACTTCTACCTCAGCCCAAGAAACTCCTAGCTGTGACGTCATCGATCTTGGAACTTTGGGCACTGATTCTGATGCCAGCCTAGAAGCAGAAGGTCGGTGGACCACCGAAGACTGCGATTCGAGTTTTCACCTTGACAGCGATGCGCATGATTACCAATTCGAGCTAGAAGACGCGGGAAGAATCAGGATCAGCCTGAAATCCGCACATGCCGACTCTTTCTTGTATCTGCTTGACGTCGACGGCAATCGGATCACCGATAACGACGATGGGGGTGGCAGTTTGGATGCACGTATCGAACGCGAACTCGCGGCAGGCAATTACCAGATTGAGGCGACTACGGTAGGCGGGCGTCGACAAGGAGCCGCAGACTTCACTCTGACGATCAACCGAGTAGAAGGATGCGAACCCCAGCATCTCGGATCGCTAGAACTCGGCACTTATCTGGAGACGACTGGGACCTGGACTCTCGATACCTGTGGTTCTCGATTTGTCGCGGAACACCCGGCATTCGGTTACACGTTTGATATGACGAAGGGCGGACGAGTGCGGATAGATCTGAGGTCTACCGAAGGAGACCCAGTGTTGTCCCTGGTTTCGCCGACAAGGGGTTTGATCTCTGCGAACGACGACGGCGGTCAACGTCGAAACTCCCGCATCGAGCGATACCTTGAAGCAGGCACCTACCTGATTGAAGCAACGACCTATTGGGAACGAGACGCTCAGCTCGCATCCGCCGACTTTGAACTCGAGATTCATCTGATTGATGAACAACAGAGACAGGCTAGCGGATTCCAACTAAAGATCGAGTCCAGCGTCTTGCCCGAATATGCGATCGCCGGCGTACCCTTCGATGTCCATTACCGAATCGGAAATGTCGGCAATGGAGATATGGCAACAGAGGACGGAACCGTAGAAGTCTATGCCATTGCGCCAAGAAACTACGAAAGATTCACTTTCAGCATTGATCCTGAGGATGGATGGCAAGCTGGGGGTTCATTCCACAGCGACGACTCAAGCGCGAGCAACACAAGCACTGTTTCCGATCAAGTTACGCCCTTCCAGCTTACGATCAATGATGCTGGCACCTCGTGGGTATGGTTGGTAGTCGTTATTGACGACGATTCTGGCGAGGAGATAGGTTTCCACGGTCAGTGGCGAGAGCTGACGGTGTTGAGCAGCATGCCGCTCGATGAGACCGTGGTTTCGGTCGACGAGGTCGAATACAACGTTTCAACCGAAGTCGACGAAGAGGGCGAAGTTACTGTGCTTGTCGAAGAATCCGACAATGCCGAAACAGAGGTCGATGCGACCATGCGGGCCAAGGCGATCTACACAGCTGGAGTTGGCACCGAATTATTGGACGGCATTTTCGAGCGCCCGGCGATCGCTGACTTGCCTGAAGTAGCAGAAATCACACCTGTAAGCGTGTTCGATCCTTCCTCGCAAACATTGTCGATCAAGTTCGCCGAACAATTGGCAGAAGCCATCGGCTCATCCGGATTGGCCGACTCGTTGGAGAGCGGATTGGCTGTTGACCCTGCGGACGTCGAAGAACTAGTACTTAGCAATGCGGACGACGCTGGGTCCCGGTACGCGGCTGTGGCCAATACCTTGAACCGCATTCATGGCAACTGGGAAGCCGGGCAGGCTGTGTGGTTCTCTGAGGCTTTGTCGGTCCATTCACTGCTGAACTACACTGAAAGCGTGCTCGCACCGACGGCGAAAGCCGGCGATATCGTGGCCGCTGCTCGCGAAGCCGACGAAGGATGGGACGATGTTGATGTCCAGTCGATGGTCGATGAATTGTCCGGTGATGCTTCTTGCCGCGGCGCGGATTATGCCTTACGCGAATCGCTTCAATTGGCTGGCATCACCAACGCCGATGAGTTGGCAGATATAGTCGCTGAGTTGCGCTTGGCACTGCCTTTGTACGGCCTCGCAGTTGATGCGGTTATGTGTGCAATCGCCTCGGTTGATGATGAGAACAATGCCTTCGTAAGTTTGCTGTCTCCCGCAGATCATGAAGAGATCAGTTCGCTGATCGCGCCGTCTACAGAACCCGCGCCAGAGCCCACCAAGTTACGAATCGTCGTTCGACTTGGTGAAGATGGTCGAAGCGAGCATGGGGTCGAAATCGTTGGTGGCGAGCAGGTCTTGCCAGATGTCAGATTCTTGTCAGCCGATGCCGCCATCGGTGTTTGGTATTCGAGTAGCGACGTTCTGGTTGAAGAGAGCTCAATTGGCAAGATCCGAACACGGCGCTTGACCGACGGCCGAATCGAACTCGGGTTCGTCAACACAGGCGGGGAAGTGATTCTTCCGATTATCCGCTACATCCCTGCCGAAATATCCAAAGGCGTTTGGATCCGCAGCGGTGAAATCGAGATCCCGCTGGAAAACACGCTTGAGTGATCAGTCATACCAGTGACTGTGCCAACATTGCAGGGGATTTCGCCTGTCGATCAATCTGACAGGCGAAATCTCTGCGCCGCGAAATTACAGAAACGATCGCTCTTGCGCCAATAGCCAATCCACCAGGGGCATCCATAAATCCACCACTGTATATAGGTGAATGCCAGCTACCGATCCCCACACCACTCAAACGCTGTTAGCTCAGTTGGCTAGAACGCGTCGTTGACATCGGTGTGGTCGGAGGTTCGAAGCCAGCATCGCCCAACATTTCTGAACCGGGCAGAATCTCGCGCACGTTTCCTGCGCTGGCTTTGTGTGGAAGGGATAATAGTTCGGGTGGGCGACATGTTATTTGCATCGGACATAAGCAGATCCTACTCAGAAAGGACTCTGTTCAGTGGTTTGACGTTGACCATTGAATCTGGGGATCGAATCGCGCTTATAGGTGCGAATGGATCAGGAAAAACGACGCTATTGGAGATTCTGGCGGGGAGTATGGACCCTGATATTGGGGGAGTAACTATGCGCCGAAGCTTATCTGTCGGTTATCTCAAGCAGGAGCCGGATTCGTTTAGTGATGTTTCGTTGCTCCAAGAAGTGTGCTGAATGCCGATGTGAAGGCGAATGTGGTGGAGGAAGAGATTGCCGTTGCACAGGGCGAGTTGTCGTCGGAAACAGATCCTGAACGTCAGGGCGTTCTTTTAGACCGTCTCAGTGAGCGATACATCAAGTTGGAGGAAGCAGGCTGAGATGCACGGGAGCATGAAGCCAAAGCGATTCTCGCGGGCTTGGGTTTCAAGCAAAGCGACTTTGTGCGCCCCATCAGCGAGCTCAGCGGCGGATAGGTCATGCGAGCCGGTCTTGCCAAGATTCTCTTCAGCAAGCCCGACCTTTTACTGCTTGACGAGTCGACCAATCATCTCGACCTAGAGGCGAACCTGTGGTTCGAGAAGTACCTCTCTGAGTTTAAGGGCGGAGTGCTAGTCACATCTCACGATCGTGCTTTTCTGAACCAGACCGCGACCAAGATCCTCGCCATCGAGCCAGACGAGGTAGTGCTTTTCAATGGCAACTATGACGATTACCTATCCGCGCGTGAACGTGCGCTTGAGGTCAAGCGATCTGCTTCAGCGAGGCAAGAGCGTGAGTTCCAGAGACAGATGCGTTTTGTCGAGCGTTTCCGATCCAAAGCTAAGAAAGCCAGTCAAGTGCAGAGCCGTTTGAAGCAGTTGGAAAAGATGGAGATTATCGAATTACCGAGGGCGACGAAGAAGGTTAACTATTCATTCCCGAAGCCTCCGCGTGGTGGGCACGAAGTCATATCGTTGAAGAACGTAAGCAAGTCTTATGGCGACAACGTAGTCTACCGAGGTTTGGATATAACCCTTTTCCGAGGAGACCGCGTTGCATTGGTCGGTCCGAATGGCGCCGGGAAGACTACGTTGTTGAAGATGCTGGCGAATGTGATTCCATTCGATGAGGGGAGAGAAAGATCGGTCACAACGTCATCGAGACGTACTACGCACAGCATGTGCTGGAGTTGTTGAATCCGAAAAACACGCTGTTTAATGAGTTGCGACAAGCGGCACCGATGGAGACGGATCAGAACATACGCAATACTCTAGGCGGATTTCTGTTTAGCGGCGATGATATCCAGAAGCGCATCTCGGTCTTGTCTGGGGGTGAAAAGGCACGGGTGGCGTTGGCTAAGCTGCTTTCACAACCGAGTAACTTGCTTCTGACGGATGAGCCGACAAACCACCTCGACATCGTATCGAGGGAGATTCTGGCGGATGCTCTTGGCGATTACCACGGCACCATCTGCTTCATAACTCACGATCGGACTCTCATACGGCAGGTCGCAAACAAGATCGTTGAGATCGACGGTGGACATCCAACGATCTATCCGGGTGATTATGACGGTTATCTATATCGGAAGGAAGTTGAGTCCAAAAGGAAAAACGAAGTTTCAAAGCCCAAAAGGCAGGCCTTGTTCTTGCCGAAAACACCTCCGACCATAGGAAGTGAAAGTAGGTCGACTAGCGGCGATGAGCAGGTGCGTCGATCGCTTAGTCAAAAGGCTTGCATAGTTGCCACGCAGATAGAAAATGTAAGCGCTTCTCTATCTGAGAATGAGTCGAGGATCGCAGAATTGGAGGTGATGTTCGGTAACCCCGCCTTGTATGAAAATCCTGATCAGGTTGCTGCATTTGGAAAGGAATACCGTACGCTCAAAAAAGAGACCGAGGCACTTTGGGAGGAGTGGGAGAGGCTGTCGTTGGATGCGGAGACTATAGACGCTGATTTGGCTAGGTTAAGGGTGGGATAGAATTCTGGCGTCGCTTGAGTGGGACTCTATAGCTTGTCTATCCTGAGTATCGATAGGCACCTTTCGGTCAGCTCCGTTACGTTGGAATGTCGGACATCTACGAGAGTGAACCCAAGACGGTTTACAGCGTCAACCATACGCTCGTTGTAGGCGAGAGTACGTTCAAGAAACTTATCGATCATCATCCGTTCCCGACTAGATTTAGAGCTATACATGCTTTCTGTGTAGATTCTCTGCCTGAAGACTATTTCACTCGCTGTAAGCCATATTGCGGAAACCTTGTTGAAGCCTAGGCTCGTAGCGAATTCGGGCCACAAAGCCGATCCCTCGGCGACTATCCCAGCCATGGATGGATCATTCAAGTGCGATGCGACGATCGCCTCAACCTCCGGCCAGACATTAACTCGGTAGTGGCGTAGGACATCTTCGACCAACTCGTCGACTGACAAGTTGAGGTAGTGATCCGCCACATTGTCTGTCACCTTCTGATGTGCTGGTGCCCACGGACGTCCGGGATGACGTGCCAAGCTATCGGTAGAGAGGTGCGTCCAACCTAACTCGGTTGCCAGAGACTCGGACACGGTCGACTTGCCGACGTGTGAAGACCCTCCAATGAGGACTACTTTCGAGTTATGTTTCGTGTTACTCAGGTTGTGTTGACGAATTGCGGGTGTAATTACTCTTGCGATAGCAACCATTCGAGCAGTGCGTTGACGAAGGTTTCGCTGTAGTCGGGTGAATGGTTGCTGCCTTCGCCTACCCAAAGTTCGATGCTGATTCCGTCGGCGCAGCCCGGTTCTAGGCGGAACGCTTGGGTTTCCGCGCCCGGTACGTATTGGTCGAAATCGATTGCGGCGTATGACGTGGGGTTGTTAGGCCACTCGCAACTGGCTAGCCGGCTCCAGCGCGTCACCATGTCTTGAGCACCGGCATAGAACGCTGTTTCTCGGCCGCTTTTCGAAGCTGACTCTGTAGCATCGCCATCGAACCGTATCACGCTATCTTCGGTGCCGTGGATGTGCAACACGGACACTGGAAGCGCACCGTCGCAACTTGATTCCTCTACGTAGCTCGTGCCGGCTAGACTAGCAACGGCGCGAAGGCCGGGCAGACCTTTGCAGGCCATGTGGTGCGCCATAAATCCACCGTTAGAGTAAC
Source organism: Dehalococcoidia bacterium (assembly GCA_963555965.3). Taxonomy (GTDB): domain Bacteria; phylum Chloroflexota; class Dehalococcoidia; order Lucifugimonadales; family Lucifugimonadaceae; genus Bin127. Next base: position 2,082,828 of record OY821634.1, on the reverse strand, counting down.
CGAAGAAGTAGATTGGTCCGAAGTCCTTTACCTTCTTTGCTTCTGCTACCAACTCGGTCAGGTAAGCGACATCGTCCTCTCCTGTCTTGCCGCCATCGCAGCACTCATCGGTAGGGTTCCAGAAAGGGAATCCCTCGGCGTTCAGCACCCCGGTCGGTAGTAACAGGCCGAAACCATGACTATTCACGCGCTCATGCAACGGAAAGTATGCGGAGTGATCGGCGGAATTCCCACCAAAGCCGTGAAGCGAAACGATGAGCGGAGTCTCACCGTCCACGAACTCTTGAGGTGTGACCAAAACTGTGCGGTCTCCTCGCCCAGAATGTTCGATGTAATGGACTACGCCACCGGCATCCTCAGCGAGCCTGGCGGTTCTTTCCAAGGCGGTACCCTGCAACTTAGTCAGTTGATCGCTCTTGTCATTCGACCACTCGTCGGCTTTAGACCACTGCTCATTCTTGGACCACTGATCCTTATCGGAGAGGGCAGACTCTAGCATGGAATCGGCATCCTCAAGTTCCTGTTGAAGCGTCGCGATTTCGTCTTTAAGTTCGGCATTCTCGTTTTCTAAGGTTGCAAGAGACTCTTGCAGAGATTGGACTGTCGCCTCTAGATTCTGAATTTGCTCGTTGCTGGCGGCATCATCGTCAGTGCCAGCACATCCGAGCAGAGTAGCGGTCAACAGGATGGATAGTGCGATAGTTCCGATAGGTGGCAAAGACGTTGTTCCTATGGTTGACGGGTTGTCTAAACGGGGATTATAGGCATTTTGAACCGTGATGGGAATGATTTCTTAATGATGTCTCTGCTCGCCCTTGATGCCCAAAGGGGGAACAAAGGGGGTGGACAGCCAAACTAACAACACTCATCACAGTCCATCATTTCAATCATTCCTATCACAGTTTAAAACCCCATGTCATACCAAGCGGAGCGAGGAATCTCCAGCGTTCGGGTTTAGATTCTTCACTCCGCTTCACTCCGCTTCGCTACGTTCAGAATGACATAGTAGGGCATCCCCCTAACCCCCTTACGCTCCGCGAAGGGGGGATTCACCCCTCGCCCATCCCCTCTGGATGGTCGTTCCGCCCGCTGAAGCGCCAACTTCCGTCGGGATGACATGGTTTTGCAAACATCTCACTAAATCAGAAGTAGAGAAGGTACACTTAATCTCAACACTACGCAACTGAATTAGTTGCATTCCAGATGAACATCAGGTTCACAACATCCACATTGAGTGAGGGCGACCTTATGCGGCGTCGCACCCTCACTATGTGGGCGCGGGCCCGCTAGTTCTTCACCGGCCCGCGCCAAATCCTCCGATCAAGTGGCGGCGGGGTTTCACTTCGCACTGATTTGTTTCGTGCCTCGTCGACGCGGTTGTTTCGCGTTTACCCGTCGCCTGACAAACACAATCACACATTGGTGGCGATATGGCAGATAGCAAGCAACAGATGCCGACGAAAAGTAAAAGACCCCGGTTCCGCGACCTGAGCCCCGAGGAGCAGGTCGAGTATCGGGACGCGTTGCGGCATTCGGCGGCGCACGTTTTGGCGGAGGCGGTTTTGAAGCTGTTTCCGGAGGCGAAGCTGACCATCGGACCGCCGATTCGGGACGGTTTTTACTACGACTTCGATGTCGAGCGTCCTTTTACGCCCGAGGATCTTGAAGCAATCGAGGGTGAGATGCGGGCTTCGATACGCGCGAATACTCCGTTCATAGAGCGCGAGGTTTCGCGAGACGAGGCGCGGGTTTTGGTGGAGGGCAACAGGTACAAGCAGGAGATCATCGACGGGATATCGGAGGATGAGCGGGTGACCTTTACAAGTCATTCCAACGGGGCGTTTGACGACCTTTGCCGGGGTGGTCACGTCGACTCGACGGGTCAGATATCGGCGTTCAAGCTGCTGTCGACCGCGGGTGCGTACTGGCGCGGCAGTGAAGCTAATCCGATGTTGCAGCGCGTATACGGCACTGCTTGGGAGTCGCGCGACAAGATGCGAGTGTATCTCAAGCAGCGGGAGCAGGCACAGCAGCGCGATCACCGTCGATTAGGTGCTCAGATGGGACTGTTCTTCTTCGATCAGGTCGCACCCGCCAACCCTTTCTTCCGACCAAAAGGCGCGTTTGTCTACAACAGACTCGTCGATTACGTCCGAGGTCTCTACGAGCGATACGGGTACCAAGAGGTGATCACTCCGCAGATGTTCAAGACCGATCTGTTCAAGACGTCTGGGCATTACGACAACTACATCGAGAACATGTACATGCTGGAGATTGACGAGCAGGAATACGGCATGAAACCCATGAACTGCCCGTCACATGCCGTCATCTACTCGAAGTCATTGCATTCGTACCGAGAGTTGCCGATTCGCTATGCCGACTTCGGGCGGTTGCACCGATACGAATTGTCGGGCGTGACGGCAGGGTTGACACGCGTGAGATCGTTTTCGCAGGACGACGCGCATATCTTCTGTCGTGAGGATCAGATCGCGGAAGAGGTCAACGGCTTCATCGATATGCTCAACGAGAGCTACCAAGTCTTTGGGTTTGACTCCACTCGCTTCGTCCTCTCTCTACGCCCGGAAAAGCGAGTCGGATCAGATCAGCAATGGGATCGCGCTGAGACGGCGCTTGAAGCCGTGCTTTCGGAGCGCGGTGGCGAGTTTGAGACGGCCGAAGGCGAAGGCGCATTCTACGGTCCGAAGATCGACATGTTCGTACCAGACGCTCTTGGTCGCGAGTGGCAACTTGGCACAGTGCAGATCGACTTCAATCAGCCGGAGAGGTTCGATCTTGAGTATGTGAACGCCGCAAGTGAGCGGGAGCGCCCGGTGATGATTCACCGCGCCATGCTCGGGTCTTTGGAACGCTTCATCGGTGTATTGATCGAACACCTCGGCGGCAACCTACCGCTATGGTTGGCTCCCACTCAGGCGATGATGGTGCCGATCGCAGACCGACACAACGACTACGCATACATAGTTGCGGATCGGCTGCGGAAGGCGGGATTACGGGTTGAGGTGAATGATGCTAGCGAGCGGATGAACGCGAAGATACGCAGTGCTCAGTTGATGAAGGTTAACTACATGCTGGTGGTTGGTGATCGGGAGATCGAAGCAGATTCGGCGGCGTTGCGGACGCGGTCGGGGGAGAACTTGGGCGCGATCAAAGTGGATGAGATAATTCACCGGATGGTTGATGAGGTTCAGAGGTTGGCTTCGTAGGGCCATCATCCCCGGATCAAGTCTCGGATATAATCGTAAGGTAAGGTTGCGCCTGCGCTATCTCATTTGGTCGGAGGGATGATGAAGCGGTGTCGCAACGTGGTAGCCGCGTCATCAGTTTTACCGCTTTTCCAAGGCGAATCTCCGACCAATTCTCAATCCTAATCCGACGCTGATGATTTGCGTCGCGGCGAAGTGTATCCCTAACGATACATATCCAAAACGCGCTTCGCCGCGTCTCTGAGTAGGTCGTATTCTGTGTCCCTAGTGGCGCCGAAAATCCGGGCACCGCGCTCGAATTCCCGCTTGTACTCTGCCCGGTCTCTAGGCATTACAGGGGGTTCGACTGCCAGACCGCGGGATATCGCGGCGTCAACCACGCTGTTGATCGCGGCTAGTACCTCGGGGTGTTGCCATTGACCGTGGTGGCCCATCTTCGCAGAAAGGTCGCCAGGTCCGAATACCACGCCATCCACTCCTTCAACATCCATGATGTCGCCGGCGTTTTGTACACCGAGAGGCGACTCGATCTTTGGCAAAATCAGTGTCCCTTGGTTGGCTTCGCGACAGTAGCGCGCTACGTCTGAGCCGTCGTATCCTGCGTTTGCACCCATCGCGAGTCCACGCTCACCGTCAGGAGCGTACTTGACCCAACGGACTAGGTCTTCCATCTGCTCTGGTGTCTCGGAGTGTGAAAGTATGATGCCCAACGCGCCGGCGTCTAAGACGCGTGATACCAACGCACGTTCTGGGGCGATAACTGTGACAACAGGTGCCATCCCGTTGTCACGGACCAGCGTCAGGAACATCGATAAGCCATTGCCATCATTAAGAGCGTGTTCGGCGTCCACCATCAGCATGTCGAACCCGGCGTTCGCGGCGACCTTGACGACCGACGGTGTCAATGCTTCGAATATGTTGATGCCGAATATCGGTTCGCCGGCTTTGAGTTTTTCTTTGGCGGGGTTCGAGATAAGAGTGTGTTGTCCATGCATTGGTTCTTGATCCAGTCTCGGTAACTTAGACGAGACAAAGTTTATGCCTCATTGGATTGAAGAGTGGGGAGGTCGTAATGCTCGCGGTCGAAAACGATGCAACAACCTGACGAAAACCCTAATCGACCAGTCTGACCAGTTAACATAGAGTTCATGGCTCTTACATATTCGACATATGAAGCTAAGTCACGGTTCTCCGAGGTGATCCGCCAAGTTCGCGAAGGCAACACAGTTACGGTCTCCTACCGAGGAGAGCCCGTCGCCGAAATCCGTCCTATTCCGAAAGCCCCGCAAACCATCGAGGAGCGGTTGGACGAACTCGAACGGCAAGGAGTCTTGGAGCGTGCAAAGGGACCGCGCACTCCATTCAAAGTCGGAGAGCATCGACCGGGCGCGTTAAAACGATTCCTAGAAGATCGAAATCGATTTTGACGGCCTACATCGATAGCTCTGCGATTCTCGCCATCGAGTTCCGTGAAGACGGCTTTCAAAGCGTCTTAGATCGCATCGGTGATCATGCCGACATAATCGCGTCGAATCTAGTGGAAGCAGAAATCCGGGCGGCTGAGGCGCGTGAAGGTAGGACTTTCAACCAACCCTTGCATTCGAACATTACTTGGATCTATCCGAATCGACCTTTGGCGGCTGAATTCGACCGCGTTCTACAAGTCGGTTATCTCAGAGGTGCCGATCTTTGGCACGTCGCAGTGGCGTTGTACGCCGCACCTGACCCTAACCAAATCTCGTTTATCACACTGGACGTACGCCAACGCAGTGTCGCTCGGGAACTCGGATTTCAAACGTGATCAATGCCGATCATTGATACCTGATAAAGAGGTGATCGGAAATTCGAGTGTTAGAGCACTCACTCCAAGCCGAGAAGTTCCAAGGAATTGCGGTTTATGATCGCTTCGATCTCTGACTCTGGCACTGGTGGGAGATTGTGTTCTCTGGCAAATCTTGGGATTTTGCGGAGACCGTCCATCGTTTCCTGCGGTGTCCAGAGGGTCCAGTCTGACCCGAAGAGCATTTTGTGAGTTGCGGAGAACTCGTGGAAGACGCGCATTGCTCGCCACGCCATCCAAGGTCTCGACGGCATTCCTGAGATATCCGTAAAGACGTTTGGGTGTTTCCGTACGACCGTCATGCAGTCCTCGTACCAGGGGTGTGATGTATGGGCTAGGACCATCTTCAAACGGGGAAATTTGATGGCGACTTCGTCCATTGCGAGCGGATGGGCGTAGCGCAGCACTGCGTCAGGAGAAGCCGACATTCCGTTGTGAAAGACGATCGGTAATCTGTCGGATTGGAGTCGGTCGAAGAGTCGGAACGCGGCATCGCTTATGGGATCGACAGCTTGGTAGCTCAGAGCGAGTTTTATGCCTTTGCAACTCAGTTCTTCGACGGCGCGGTCGTATTCGTCGTCGATGTCTGGTTGCTCTGGATGAAGCGACATGAAGGGTATGAATTTTTCGGGATTCGTAGCTGCGACCTTCGCGGCGATGTCGTTCTGGTTCAGTTCTTCGTCCCAACCGGCATTCCAATCGGTCAATGGATGTTTGTCGCCACCTGGGCGGGGTGCAATGCCGAAGACGAGTGCCTTGTCGACTGGCTCCATAGCGGCAATGTACTGGTTCATTGATCCTGCGAGCTTGACACCTTTTCCGATCAGCGGATTGGAAATGACATCCTCAGTCGGCACTTCGTGTTGGTGCGTCGGGTTGTGGGAATGAACGTCGACTATCAACTCAATCCTCCAAAGGTTTCGCTCAGCAGTTTATCCGCTGGGAAGGTTGGTTGCAGAGGTTAGCTCAAGACTCGTTGGCGATTCGGCAAACGTCCAAGGATGGCTTGCTTATGAGATGCTCTAAAATAGTTTGAAACGGATCGAAAGTGTGTGACGTTGCAGTGACCTTGTTCATCACGTGGAAAATCGCAGCCGGGCATCCGCAGATAGTTAACAGCATCGGACAAGAGTAAATGGCCCAGGACAGTGACATCAGGCTCCACCGCGGTTTGCGGGAGATCTATTTCGACCGCACGGAAACTACGTTCATAGACGGTAACGAAGGAGTGCTTGAGTATCGGGGTTACAGTATCCACGACTTGGCGGAGCGTTCGAATTTCGAGGAGACGTCTTATCTGCTGTTATATGGCGAGTTGCCGACACAGTATCAGTTAGACGCGTTCAACGATGAGTTGCGGAGTCAACGCGAGCTACCTGAAGAGGTCTTCCCGATAATCGAAGCGGTGAAGGATTCGCATCCGATGGACGTGCTGAGGACGGCGGTCTCTGCGCTTTCATCGTTCGATCCGGACAAGGATGCTGCTTGGGATGATGTAGATGCGACATTCCGTAAGGGTATGCGTATGACATCGCAGGTGCCGACGATCGTGGCGGCGCACTACAACATCCGCCGTGGTAATGATGTGGTGGCACCTAGTCGTGAACTGAGTCACGCTGCGAACTTCCTCTACATGCTTGATGGCGAGGTTCCTTCCGATGACACTGCGGGTTTGATGGACAAGGACTTGGTGTTGCACGCGGATCATGGATCGAATGCGAGTTCTTTCACAGCTCGCGTGGTTGCTGGCACCAAGGCGGATGCCTACAGCGCGGTGACAGCGGCAATCGGCGCGTTGTCGGGGCCTTCACATGGAGGAGCGGCTGAGAATGTGATGCAGATGGCTCGAGAGATCGGCAGCCCGGAAAATGCGGAGAATTACGTTCGAAATTTGTTAAGGAATCGGATTCCGGTGATGGGTTTCGGGCATCGTGTCTACAAATCGGCAGATCCTAGGGCTCGACATCTGCGTGAAGGGGTGCGTCGTTTGAGCGAGGAGAAGGGTCAACCTGAGTGGTACGACATCTTGATCGCGGTGCAAGAAGCAATGTCTCCTTACGCTCGGCGTGGCGTCCACGCGAATGTGGATTTCTTCGCAGGTGTGATCTACTACCTGAACGGGATCCCTCAAGATTTGTTTGTACCGATCTTCGCTATTGGTCGCGTGCCGGGATGGATCATTCAGGTCGTTGAGCAGTATCGTCGGAACATCCTCATCCGTCCGTTGCTTAAGTACACCGGCGGTCGAGAGCGCGATTACGTATCGATTTCAGAGCGCGGGTAACGCCTTCAACTGATGCCGGAAGAATCTACACCGGCAGGTCAGATCGTTGAATCCGAGATTCGGGCGAAAGGTCCGCTCACGTTCGCGCGTTTCATGGATATCGCGCTCTACGGGGAGCATGGCTACTACACAGTGTCGGTGAACGCGGGCGCAGACTATGCCACTTCTCCACAGATGCACCCGGGGTTCGGGGCGCTGATCGCTGGTTATCTTTTCAGGGCGTGGGATGCTCTCGGCAATCCGGGGACATTCGATGTTTTGGAGCTGGGTGCCGGTGATGGCGGATTGGCGCGAGACATTCTCGAAGCGGTCGAAAGTCGTCAATGCAGCGAAGGGCAGGTGGATCGATTCGCCGATACACTCAGATATCATGCGTTTGATCTCCGGCCTCGGGGGGACGCGCGTGATGTTGAAGATTTGCTACTAAGGGAAGCTGTTGTCGGATGTGTGATCAGCAACGAGCTATTGGATGCATTCTCTGCACACATGTTTACCGTCCGCGATGGCGGAGTTTTGGAGTGTTACGTGGGCATTGATGACGATGGTGATTTGGTGTTTGTTGAAGGTGAGGTTTCGAATGACGAGATTTTGGATCGAGTGGGCGAATACTGCTCGATTTTGCCGGATGGATATCGTGGCGAGGTGAATCTTGGCATTGAGACATGGGCGAATAGCTTAGCGGGATTGTTGAAGAGCGGATATGTGTTGACAATTGACTACGGATACGAACGCGATACGTTGTATCACTCGGCAAGGCGCGAGGGGTCATTGAGGTGTTATCGAGACCATGTTCTCGGTCAGAATCCGTTTCGAGACGTCGGGCTTCAGGACATAACGGCGCATGTGGATTTCACTGCGGTCCGAGAAGAGTTGCGTGAGGTTGGTTTGAGGGAGGTATCGCCCTTGTTGACGCAACGGGATTTTCTGTTTGGTCTAGGGATTGGGGACTATATTCGGCAAGTTCGTCGGGAGGCGGTTAAGTCTGTTGCTGAGACTGAAGTACACAGGTTGACGTCGGAGTTGCGCGGATTGAATTCGCTGGTGGACACCCGGGGGCTTGGGGATTTTAGGGTGGCACAACACCGGTGTTCTGCGCCAGAGATTGACTTCAGCGAGTTAGAGAGTGGACCGATATTCGATCTGCCGCGGTTAAGTAAACGTCACTTTGGCTACTTGCCGTACGATTAAAGCTATAGATAGGCCCTGAGTGTGGGAGTATCAAACATGGCAAAGAGGACACCGCTTTACGAGACCCACGTCGCGAGTGGGGCGCGTATAGTGCCGTTTGGGGGTTGGGATATGCCGGTGCAGTATGGGTATGGAATTATCTACGAAGTGGGGCAGGTTAGGAATGACGTGGGAGTCTTCGATGTGTCTCACATGGCGCGGTTGGAGTTTAGGGGCGTGGATTCAGGTAGGTTTTTGGATACGGTGTTAAGTGTTCGGGCATCAAGATTGGAGCATGGTCAGGCGCGCTATCATGTCATTTGCAACGAGAAGGGCGGGATTATCGATGATGCGATTGTGTACAACCTCGAAGAAGATCGATATTTATTGGTAGTGAACGCTGGTAATGCGGATGTGGACAAAGAATGGTTATCTTTGCAGATGGGGCGTTTCATCGAGCGTGAGGATGCAGATGTCGGGTATGTAGATCGTACGGATGAGATCGCTATGGTGGCGGTGCAGGGTCCGAACGCGGTTTCGATGTTGAGTGGTTTGACGGGTAGAGAAATTGATGGGATCGGAAGGTTCAACGCGGGCGAAGCGAGCTTGGACGGCGAACGCATTTTGGCAGTGCGAACCGGATACACAGGCGAAGACGGTTTCGAGATCATGTTCGACAGTTCACATGCGCGCAGGATTTGGGAGTTGTTGGTTGGTTCTGGTGCTACGGAGTGTGGTTTGGGTTCCAGGGATGTCTTACGACTTGAGGCGGGCTTGATGCTGCATGGATCGGACATGACGGTGGAAAACAATCCTTACGAAGCTGGGTTGCGGTGGACTGTGCGGCCGAATCGATCGGAATACATCGCGGGTGGTGCGTTGCGTAAAATCCGGGATGATGGAACGGCAAGGCGCATCGCTGGTTTCGCGATGCGGTCTCGCGGGATTGCGAGGCATGGCCACTTGATCTTTGTGGATGGCAATGAAGTTGGTTTGGTGACATCAGGGACGCATTCTCCGACTTTAGGAGTTGCGATAGCTATGGGATACGTGGACGTAGAACACTCGGAGGTTGGCAAAGTGGTGCAAATAGATGTGCGTGGACGGACAGTGGAGGCTGAGATTGTTCAATTGCCCTTCTATCGCCGTTCGCGATAAAAGCGTTGAAGTTGCACCTTGCCTTGATTGAATTTGTTAGAGTCAATGCGGTTATCGAGACAGGTACTGACGGAGGCGAGCTGCGTTGTATCCAGATGATTTGAAATACTCGTCCGAGCACGAATGGGCGCGCGTAGGCAACGGCGATGTAGCCGAGGTTGGCATCACCCATTATGCGCAGGAGACTCTCGGGGATGTTGTGTTCGTCGAGCTGCCTGAGTTGGGCTCGCGAGTGGATCAGTTCGACAAGTTCGGCGAGATTGAATCAGTGAAGGCTGTTAGTGATCTCTTCTCGCCGGTAACGGGGACTGTTACCGCGGTAAACGAAGAGTTGGAGCAGTCGCCGGAGCTTGTGAACTCTGACCCGTATGGTGATGGTTGGATTATGGAGGTTAAGTTGGATGACCCGTCAGAACTCGATGAGTTAATGGATTCTGAGTCGTATCAGGGAACTCTGGAGTAGTCCTTGTCGAGCAACACTGTATCAGCACACCCATTCATTCCGAACACGCCATCTGAGCGAGATGAGATGCTGTCGACGATCGGCGTCGATGGTTTTGAAGGTCTGATAACAGACATCCCGGAGGAGCATCGGAATTCTCCGCTGGATCTTCCCGGAGCGGCATCGGAGCTAGAAGTTGCGACTCGGATGCAGGCGTTGTCAGCGCTGAATCAAGATGCGGGCTCATGTCCATCGTTTTTGGGCGCGGGCGCATATCGGCACTTCATCCCGTCGACGGTTGGAGCAGTTTTGCAGCGCGGCGAGTTCGTAACGTCTTACACGCCGTATCAGCCAGAGGCGGCGCAGGGAGTTTTGCAGAGCGGGTTCGAGTTTCAGTCTGCGGTTGCTCAGATCTTCGACATGGATGTGGCTAACGCTGGTATGTATGACGGTCCTACGGCGTTTGCGGAAGCGGGATTGATGGCGGCGCGGATCAGTCGTCGGAACCGGATATTGATTCTGGACACGGCAGACAAACGGCTGGTCGATGTTGCAGAGGCGTATACCCGGTATCAACAGGTTGAGGTTGAGCAGATCAGCATAGAGAGTGTATTAAACGGAGAAATTCCGGAAGATGCGGCGTGTATCGCTTTTCAGTCTCCGAATTTCTTAGGACGCATCGAGGATGTTCAGGGGATAACGGATGCTGCACACGCTGCTGGTGCGTTGTCGGTCATGCACACATATCCGATTGCGCTTGGAATGTTCAAACCGCCGGGCGCGTTCGGTGTTGACATCGCCACTGCCGAGGGTCAACCACTCGGTGTTCCGTTGACGTTCGGGGGTGCTTATGTGGGGCTATTCACAGCCAACCAGCGATTCATCCGCCAACTGCCCGGACGGATCATTGGTAAAACTACCGACACTTTAGGTCGTACTGGTTACACTTTGACGTTGCAGACTCGGGAGCAACACATTCGCCGCGAGCGCGCCACGTCTAATATCTGCACAAGCACGCAGCTTATCGGTCTGATGGTGGCGGTCTACTGTGCGACGATGGGGCCGAGCGGGTTACGGCAGGTTGCTGAGCTTTCATATCACAAGGCGCATTACTTGGCGGACGCTATCGATGCGCTGCCGAACTGGGAGGTGGTTGGCTCCGATGGTTCGACGTTTTTCAACGAGTTTCCGGTTCAGTGTCCGATATCTCCAGCTGAAGTCAACCGCCGATTGGCGGAACGAGGCATCATCGGCGGTTTGGATATCTCTGATGTTGTTCCAAGGGGGATGCTCTTCTGCGCCACGGAGATGAACAGCCGCGCCGAAGCCGATCGGCTCGTTGCGTCTTTGAATGACATGTGCAATGGAACTGCGGCATGAGTAGGAGTAACAACGTCATGCCCAATTCAAGCGTTGCCGATATGCCTGACCGCAGTTTGTTGATGGACAGGTCGGTGCCCGGCCGCAAAGCCATCAACCTACCTGCACCAGACGTCCCGCTCTCTGTGATGCCGGATGAAGAGTTGTTGCGGGGGGGCGATGATCTGCGACTGCCTGAGGTTTCTCAGCTAGATGTGATCCGTTACTTCACGTTGTTGAGTCGGCTCAACTTCTCGATAGACACGAACTTCTATCCACTCGGCTCTTGCACTATGAAGTACAACCCGAAGCTGAACGATCAGATGGCATCTTTGGGCGGTTTTGCGAACATCCACCCGTTGCAAGACGACGACGGTGTGCAAGGTGCGCTTGAAGTGATGTACGAGTTGCAGCAGTGGCTCGGGGAGTCGACTGGGCTACCTGGTGCGGGGCTGGCGCCGCTTGCCGGGGCACAAGGGGAGTATGCTGGACTGTTGATCGCACGCGCCGCCCTAGATCAGCGTGGCGAGTCGCACCGCAACGTGGCATTGGTTCCCGACTCTGCACACGGCACGAACCCTGCATCAGCAGCGATGGCGGGGCTGAGCGTCGTCACTGTGAAGACCGACGCTTCAGGGAATGTGGATGTTGAAGACCTGCGGGAAAAGGCTAACGAAAAGACTTGCGTCTTCATGCTCACGATTCCAAGTACGCTAGGTCTTTTCGAGCCCAACATCCTCGAGATCAACCGGATCATTCACGACGCGGGAGGTCTGGTCTACGCGGATGGTGCGAATCTGAACGCGTTGCTGGGGTTGGTGAAGCTAGGAGATTTGGGCGTTGATATCTGTCACTCCAATTTACACAAGACGTTCTCCACCCCGCATGGCGGGGGTGGACCTGGTGCCGGCCCCGTCATGGTGACGGAAGCTCTCGCTTCATACCTTCCCGAACCAGTTGTCACGAAAAACGAAGATGGCGATTTCCGATTAGGGCGCCCTGAGCACAGCATCGGCAAGATCAACGGTTTCCATGGTTCGTTCTCGATTCTGGTGCGGGCTTACACCTACATGCAGTCGCTAGGCGGCGACGGTCTACGTGCGGTGTCCGAGAACGCGATTATCAACGCGAACTATGTGCAGGCGCGACTCCAAGAGAGGTTCGACTTGGCGGTGGATCGCATCTGCATGCACGAGACTGTGTTGAGCGGCAAACGACAAGCCGATCGCGGGGTGCCGGCTCTCAGCATCGCCAAACGGCTGCTCGACTACGGTATTCATGCCCCGACGATGTACTTCCCGCTCATCGTGCCAGAGGCGCTCATGGTCGAACCAACTGAAACCGAGTCGAAAGAGACGTTGGATCGTTTCGTTGCGGTGATGCAGGCGATCGATGATGAGATTGATAGCGATCCAGACTCGGTCAATCATGCACCACACACTTTGCCGAACACGCGGTTGGATGAAGCGACGGCGGCTAGGCGGCCGGTGTTGCGCTGGAAACCGGTCGATCAGTAGAACGCAACTAGTGGTATATTTTTGCTCACGCGTCGGGGATGGCAGATATCGATTTTGCAGATTGACACGCTCGACTCGAAACGGAGGAAAGTATGTACGTAGGAACCCAAGTCGGATCGAGAAACGACGATGATCTGAGGCAGTGGGCGCAGCTGGGCGTTGTGAACATTTGCAATGATCCGCGCGAGGGGAATGCTCATACGTGGACGCGCGACGATTTGGCTCGATGGCGCGAGCACGTCAATTCGTTCGGGATTGAGTTGGACATGATCCAACTTCCGTTATCTTCAACTCCGATCGAGAAGGCAGAAGCACCAAGCATCATGTTGGGTATCGATCCTGACCGCGATCGTGAGATCGAGGTGGTGAACACACTGATAGAAAACTGCGCGGCAGTGGGAATCCCAGCAGTCAAATACAACATGAACCTGATCGGCATCCCTAGGTCAGAGCGTGAGCCGGGGCGTGGCGGTTCCAGCAACTCTACGATGAGATTCGAGAAGATTAAAGATGACGACGCTCCGGGTATCGCGGGTGAGGTGTCGGAAGACGAGTTCTGGGAGCGCATCGACTACTTCTTGGAGCGTGTCGTTCCGGTGGCGACCGAGAACAAAGTGCGACTCGCCTGTCACCCGCATGATCCTTACACACCTCCGGGTTTCCGCGGCGTTACCCGCGTGTTGGGGACACCAGATGGGTTGAAGAAGTTTGTCGACATGCATGAGAGTCCGTATCACGGCCTGAACTTCTGCCAAGGCACGGTGACGGAGATGTTAGATGATCCGGGTGAGGAGATCTTCGACATCATCCGCTACTTCGGGAGTCGTGAAAAGATCTTCAACGTCCACTTCCGCAACATCCGAGGGCACAAGCTCGACTTCATGGAGGTCTTCCCTGACGAAGGCAGCATCAACATGTTCGAGTGCATCAAGGTTTACCAAGAGGTTGGTTACAAGTACATGCTGATGCCTGACCATGTGCCACACATCGCCGGCGGCGACCCTCAAGGCACCGCGTTCGCGTTCGTCTACGGCTACATCACGGCGTTGTTGCAGGCAATCGGCGAACCTCGCAATCAGGCTTGGGTTACTAAAGGTCCGTAGGCACTGCTTCCCCTTCTGCCACCATGTTCGAAAGCCAATTCACGTTAGCCGCGGCGGTAACTGGTGTTGCCCTTGTCGCAGCGATTGTTTTGCAGCTGGCATTGAAACTCGTCAAAGCACGGTTTCGACGCGTATACGGGGAAGACGCGCCGTCTCCTCCATACCTCATCACAGAAGCGGTGGACGGTCCGGCACAACTGGCGATTCTGATTGCCGGAATCACCTATTCCGCGTATCTTTCGCTCAACCAGTGGTACGTTCAAGGCGATATCCAGACGAATGTGGCGCCTATCGTGGGCAAGATAGGTTCGGCATCGATCGTTGGCGTTGGCGCATTCCTTGGTATCCGTATAGGTCGGTTTCTACTCGACTTCTATTCGGAGCACGTAGCCATACGGACATCAACACAACTGGACAACCAACTGATTCCGTCGTTCAAGCGGATGTTGCCGATCCTGATCTATTCGCTGGGGATACTGTGGGTGTTGGCGATATTCGAGATCGAGATCAGTCCGTTGTTGGCGACTTTGGGTATCGGCGGCATAGCCATAGCTCTCGCCGCGCAACCGACGCTCTCCAACTATTTCGCAGGTACGTATGTGATCTCAGAAGGTGAGATCGAAGTTGGTGACTTCATCGAGATCGAGGGCGGGCCGTCAGGATTCGTGGAGGATATATCTTGGCGCAGCACGAAGTTGCGCTCCCGTTTCAACAACCTGATCATCATCCCGAACTCGATGATGTCGGACAACATGATCACCAACTACTCGCGGCCGGCATTGGCGATGAACGTGATCGTTACTGGTGGCGTGAGTTACTCATCTGACCTCCAGCAGGTCGAGGACATCTTGATGGAGGTTGCGAACAAGATTGTGGTGGATTCGGAACACGCGGTTACTGAGACGGAGCCGCGTGCGGGGTTCAGCACCTTCGGAGATTCCAACATCGACTTCTGGGTCTTCTTGCAGGCTACGGATCGTGCGGGGTCATTCCAGTTGAAGAGCCAGTTGATCAAGCAGATCCACGAGCGATTCAACGAAGCGGGGGTCGTGATTAACTACCCGATTCGGCACTTGGTTGTGGACGACGAGCCGGAGGAGGAAGAGGGCGCTGAGCGGGAGCCGACTGCGCCTGAGCAGATTGTAGAGTTTGTGAGGAAGGGTTGAGTTGAAACTCGGTGGGTTAAGCGGATAGAGAGAGACGATCCGTCATCTTACCGCGCGTAGAATCTCCCCATGCCAACCTACCCACACATAGACCGCTACTACACCGAACTCGAAGACATCATCCAATTCGGCGGATCCGACAACGAACTAAACATCCGCAAAGCGTTCCAAGACTGCCCATCCGAATACTGCTCTAACCATCGGAAAACCTCAAACTAATTCTCGAAAATGCTTCGGTTGACGCTCTACGCGGTCAAGCATTAAGATGCTGGAAACGCCCTTCATATACCGAACAAGTATGGTCATCCGTGGCCAATAAGGAGTCGGGGTGACGAACAGAACTCCATGCGAATCAATCATCGAGCGTTGGTGGCAAGACCTCGGAACCCAAACGCGAGGTCATATAGCCGGTGGGTTAGTTCTTGTGGAGAACCTGCGAGAAATGGGCAACCAACTTGACTTTGATGTCGATGCCCACAAGGCCGGTCGCAGCGACCAACTCAGAAATGCCACTGGCGCGAAAGTGCGAAGCATCTTGGCTCGTTTCGGAGAGGAAAGAGTCTTGCTGAGAGAAGGCGGCCGTACTAGCCGCGGCTTGGTACGTAGCCTGACTCCACTTTTAGGGGAATTATCAGGCATCGACCTGGAACTCTTGCCCCAGGATGAGCGAGAGGCAGAGTTCGATAGAATGCAGTCAATCCTTGTTGGCAAGGCGCGGGAAGTGTTCGACGCGGAGAAACTCTCGTTCGAATTCCGACATCGTACCGCTTCGCGTGAAGTTATCCGAGTGATTCTCGATGCCGCCCATGAACGTGGAAAGGCCGGCGATGTCGCCGAGTATTTGGTC
Organism: Dehalococcoidia bacterium; assembly: GCA_963555965.3. Lineage (GTDB taxonomy): Bacteria > Chloroflexota > Dehalococcoidia > Lucifugimonadales > Lucifugimonadaceae > Bin127. The sequence goes on along the minus strand of OY821634.1, from coordinate 2,066,721 downwards.
GGCGCAAAGCTCGCGCTGCGCTTCCCCGAGTACGACATCAGAAACTCAGCTGCTAGCGCGGCCGATGTCCAAGGAGCCAACCAAGGCGACTTCCAAGTGAATGATTGCGTGTTCCATGTGACGATAGCCCCTAACAATGGGCATTACGACAAATGTCAACAAAACATCTCCGACGGTTTCAGAGTCTTCCTTCTGGTACGTGACGACATGTTAGACAGCACGCGTCGAATTGCGCTTCAATTGACAGACGGACAAGCATCTGTGGAATCTATCGAGTCATTCGTTTCACAGAACATCGAAGAGTTGGCGCACTTCGCAGGAATGCGGGTCCCCCAAAACCTAAGGGCGTTAATCGAAAAATACAACGAGAGGGTCGCTGAGGTCGATACGGATTTGTCGTTGCAGATCAACATTCCCGCAGCCTTGGAAACCTAATATGGTCATCGCTTCAAAAGAGGCACGGATTGCCTCCTCAACTACCGACTCCCCCAACTTACCCCTGACGGCCATCGAGTACTTTGCCGGCGTCGGATTGTTCCGCATGGGACTGGAGCGCGCCGGTTGGAGCGTTGAGTTCGCCAACGACTGGGATGCTGAACGCGCTCGGATGTACGAAGGCTTTTTCGGCGAAAAATACGAAATCAGGGACGTCTTTTCTTTGTCGCAAGAACAGATACCCCACGCGACATTGGCCACCTGTTCTTTTCCATGCATAGACCTTTCGTTGGCTGGAAAACGGGAAGGAATCCATGGGCAGCACACGGGAGCGTTCTGGGGATTTCACGAACTACTGAGGTCTCAAGGTTCAGAATCACCCCCCATCGTATTGTTGGAAAATGTCCCCGGCTGGCTCCACTCCAACGGAGGAGATGATTTCTACGCGACAGCCACAGCATTGAACGACTTGGGCTACGCTTGCGATGTCTTTGTAGTAAACGCCAGGTCATTCGTCCCGCAGAGCAGGCTCCGCGTTTTCATGGTGGGAGTCAAAGGCGCAATCGCAACCAGAGGCTTCGCGCAACCTCGTAGCAAGAGATTATTGCCGCCAAAACTGAAAGAGCTGATCGATACGAACTCAGCGATCGATTGGATCCAGTTAGACATTCCGGAACCTCCTCCCTTCAGAAAAACAGGTTTTTCATCCGAAATCGTCGAAAAGACCTCCAACGACAGCCCCTCGTGGTGGCCCGAGGAAAAAGTCGAAAAGCACCTACGAATGATGTCGCCCGCGCACTCGGAATTGGTGACCTACTTAACCAATCGTGACGAGATCAGCTATAGAACGTTCTTCCGACGACGACGTGCCGAAGGCCAGCGTGCTGAAGTCCGGTCCGATGATATAGCCGGGTGCTTGAGAACCGCGGTCGGTGGAAGCGGTAAGCAATTCATGGTCGCAGTTGGACAAGGTTCAGTCCGCATGAGAACGTTAACTACGAGAGAATATGCACGATTGCAGGGCGTGCCCGACGAGTATCCGATTGTCGCTAATTCCGAACGTCAATCACTCAGTGCATTTGGTGATGCCGTATGCGTACCAGTGATCGCTTGGATAGCGAATCAAGTCTTGAACCCATTAACGGTTGCCTTGTCCAGTAACCGATAGCGGCAATCCCAAAATCCGAGACTTGAAAATCCCTTGCTGACTAATCATCAACACCGGCTCACCCCGCCGAGTCACCCGCTGTGCCCCCGGCCAGAGCCGCATTCACCACCGCGCTGAATCGATTCATCGCATCCTACAACTGCCAGCTAGTCATCGATGCGTCCTGTCTAGACTGTGCGCAATATCAATCGCCCCCATCCTTCCAACCATTTGCATCCTACTTCACGCAACTTTTTGAACAAGTTCAAAAAATATCCATGCCGGAATCATGCCGCCCGATCACAGGGCGAAGACCTCGAAGCTCACGGCGTAGTCGCACCCGAACTCCTCACCCACAGCATTGGCGGTCATGGTCAGGAACGTCTCTGGGTCGAAGTCCCGACCAAGTCCCTTGATGTAGATATCGTGTTTCTCCAACGACTCCACTCCCTTGTAGATGTGGTCTCCCACGTCCACCGCGTGCGTGGCGTTGGGCGAAGCGCCTACCAGCACCATCTTCACCTCGTTCCACGGCTCCAGTCCATCTTGGACCAACTCCGTGAATATCCAGCGATTCCCTGCGTCTCTGCTTGCATCCAGCGTCGCGAGGCCGACGGCGCGATGGTCTGACTGATTAGTGCCTCCACCGCGGAAGCGCATCTCGAAGTTCATCGTCACCACCACGTCCGGCTTGTGCCGCCTAATTGCTCTGGCGATGTCGCGTCTTAGGGGCAAGCCGTACTCCACCATTCCATCCGGATAGTCCAGAAACTCCACAGTGTCCACTCCGACCACCTTCGCGCTGTCGATCTCCTCTTGAGTACGCACTCTCCGAGTCTCGCCCGGATTCATCGCGTCGATACCCGCCTCGCCCCTCGTCGCCAATAGATACGTGAACTCCTTACCCTCTGAAGTCCACTTGGAGATGGCGCTGGCTACTCCGTACTCCAGATCGTCGGGATGTGCAACTACAGCCAATCCCCGTTGCCAGTCCTCGTCCAGCGGTTCATATCTCTGTTCAGTCATGCAGCAGAGCCTTTCTCAACTTGTGTCTTCAAATCAGACTTACGAGAAAAATGTAACGAGAGAACCTAAGGCTTCGTCTCTAAGCCGCCAACAACCACTCCGTCAACGCGTCAGTCTCCCGTTGCCGAAACGCCACGTTCACGTCTAGCCGCTCGAAGTATTGTTCCAGGGTCAACTCGCCTGTTGGGACGCTGTGGTTCTCGAAGAACTTTTTGACGTCCGCTGCCTGCTCTGGTTTGGAGAGTGATCGGATGCCGCTGACCATCCTGACGATGCTGTTGTCGGGGTACGTATCCAGCATCTGATCCCAGTTGGATTTGACGAACTCCCACGCCTTGAATCCGTGATGACGGTTCATCAGACATGCGGCTATGAGATAGGGTGCGTCTTGGGATCGCACATCGCCGCTCAGGCACATATCTAGGGTGTTGCTCATCTCGCCTTCGCCCGGGAATGCGGCTAGGGACCCCATGTAGCGTCGCTCTTCTTGTGGCGTTGGCGCATCTTTGAAGCGGCCGACGAATGTTTCGTAGTCACCTGCCGTACCAACTACGGCAACGGCGCTGGTGGATGCTGATACCAGATTGGGATCAACCGACTCGCCTTCCAGATGTTGGTCGTGCAGTTTCCGCAACCGAGACAATGCGTCGGTGTCACGGGCTGTTACCGCAAGTGAACGTGCGAGCACGCCACGCAGCTCGAGATCGCGAGGCGAATCGCCGTCGCATGCGTCCCAACCGAGTCGGGATAGTGCCGAACCGTATAACTTAGCCAACCGCGCGCGAATTTCCGATGTGGCAGCGTCGTTCTCTACAATCCGTTCCAAACTCGCAAGGTTGCCTGCCAGCAACGTCCACACGTCGAGGTCGTCTTCATCGGAATAGCCTTCCGCGAGCCGGAGGTAGTCGATGGCAGACGATCCGCCCGCAAGCATCGCAGACCATTGATCGTCCGCCAAGCTGTAGCGCTCAATCGCCTCCATCTCACCCATTACATCGCGCAACGCGGTCATCAGTTCAGGCGAGTAGCTGACTCTGTAAAAGCCGTTACTGCCACCATTCGCGTTCACCCATCGAGCACTAGCCAATTCAGCAACTTCAACATCGTTCTCTGTAATCAGCATCTTCATGCTGCGGAGGTTGCCTTCAGCATCGGAGTATCTGATGCCCATAGGTATCGGCCAGACCGTTTGATCAGCTTCTTCGGGCGATTTGTAGAAAAAGCGTTGCTGAGTAAGGATCGTCTTGGTGCAACCGTCGCATTGCTTTACGTTCACGATTGGATAGCCACGCTGGTAAATCCATGCATCCATCGTGCTTCGGACGGGTTCGCCAGTGACCTCTTCGAGGGCATCCCAAAGGTCGGATGTCTCGGTGTTGCCGTACTCGTGCTTCTTCAAATAGTGGCGCACACCGTCGCGGAAACGCTCAGGGCCTAGGTGTTGCTCTAACATTCGCAAAACCGAGCCGCCCTTTTCGTACGTTAGAAGATCAAACATGCCGTCGGCGTCGGCGGGGGACTTTACCTCGAACTCGATTGGTCGAGTCTTCTGTAGTGAATCGACATCAAATGCGGCGGATCTTTCGAGGCTGAACTGGTCCCAACGTCGCCATTCGGGATTGAACGCGTCGGTGCACATTGCAGCCATGAACGTAGCGAATGCTTCGTTGAGCCAGATGCCGTTCCACCACTCCATGGTCACGAGGTCTCCAAACCACATGTGGGCGAGTTCGTGAGCGATGACATCGGCGATTCTCAGGAGTTCTGGTTGAGTAGCCCGTTCAGTATCGACCAAGAGGATGACCTCTCGGAACGTAACGCAACCTAAGTTCTCCATCGCTCCGAACGCGAAGTCTGGTACCGCGACCAAATCGAGTTTCTCTCCGGGATAAGGAATGCCGTAGTAGTCGGTGAAGTACTTCAGCGAGAAAGCGCCAGATTCGAGTGCGAAGGGAGTGAGGTGGCCTTTGCCGATGGGATGGATGATGCGGAGCGGTACACCGTCAACATCCACAGGATCGGTTGCCTCAAACGGACCGACGATGAATGCCACCAAATAGGTAGACATCTTGATGGTAGTACCGAACTTGACCGTTCGCTCGGTACCGTCATCAGAGACCTCTTCCGAGACGATTGGGCCGTTGGATGCAGCGAAGAGATCGTTAGGGACTGTGAGTGCTACTTCAAAGGATGCCTTCATCGCCGGCTCATCGAAACAGGGAAAGGCGCGGCGTGCGTCGGTGCTCTCGAACTGTGTCGTCGCGATCTTGCGTTCTTCGCCTGAATCGTCGGTGAAGGTTGAGATGTAGAAACCTGCGAGTTTGCGGTTTAGAATGCCGTCGAATTCGATTGACAGTGTGTAGGAACCGGGCAGTGCTTGGTCATCGAGTTTGAGAGTGACGCGTTCCGGTTCTTCGTCGTATGTGAAATCAGTAGTCTTGATCTCACCTACACCGCCAATCAGCCGCGCCGACTTGAGTTCGATTTCTTTGCAGTTGAGCAGGATTGCGGAGCTAGGCTCAAGTATTTCGACGGTGATCTCTACTTCGCCGGTGAAGGTCTCAGATTGAAGGTCCGGCGTAAGATGCAGGTTGTAGTGGCTCGGGATTACCGAGGTTGGGAGGCGATAGGGGTTGGATTCGGGGTTGGAAGAAACGGTTTCGGACATAAGAGTTCCCGGTTTTGGCGATTCAAATGGCGCGCTTTACATACGGCACAATATTTGAATCTAACAACGATTGCCGCGCCCTCGCGCACGTCAATCTCGATTCAGTCGCGGCAGAAGGGTAAAGCGATCCAATCCAAGTCGTTGGTCTCGACATTTTGCAAAGCGGCCGGTACGCATCCCGTCAGTTGATTATCCATGAGACCTAGCCAAGCGAGGTCCGGAATGTCAGCCAGCTCGGGAGGAATCTCACCAGTCAGTTGGTTGGCTCTGAGATTGAAGATTTCAAGACTTGCCAAGTTGCCGAGCTCTGGCGGTATCTCTCCGGTCAGGGCATTCCATGAAAGCACTAACCATTCCAGATGTGAGAGATAGCCGAACTCTGGCGGTATGGAACCACTCAAGTTATTGCCGCTTAAATGTAGCCTCTTGAGATATGTGAGACCACCAAGCTGGGGTGGCACGTTTCCATGCAATTGATTGCTGTAGAGATAAAGCCATTCAAGCAACGCAAGTTCGCCTAGTTGTGTCGGTATCTGACCCGTGAGTTGATTGCTGTGAAGGAATAGTTTTTCAAGTAGACCAAGTTCGCTCAGTTGGTACGGGATCTCGCCGCTGAGCAGATTGTTGGATAGGGCGAGCGATCCCAGAAGTCGAAGTTTAGCGAGTTCGACGGGTATTTCCCCGATCAACTGGTTGTTGTTGAGATAAAGGTCTTCAAGTAGCGAGAGTTCAGCGAGTTCGACTGGGATCTCTCCGATCAACTGGTTGTCGTTGAGATAAAGGTCTTCAAGCAGCGAGAGTTCCCCTAGTTCGGGCGGTATCTGCCCTTGCAACTGGTTAGTCGACAGATCTAGATACGTTAATTGCTCCAGCGTGCTCAGTTCGAAAGGTATCTCCCCGACTAGGTTATTGCCACCGAGGTCGAGCCATATGACCAGCCCGTTCTCATCGACGCTGACGCCGTGCCAATCACCGATCGGCCGGTCACTGAGCCAATTCGTGCTGACATGCCAATTCGTTCCATTCGTAGCATGGAAAAGAGTTACGAGGGCTTCACGGTCAGGTGACGGAGGCGAGGCCGTCTCCGCGGTTGGTGTAGGCGTCGCAACAGCAACGCGGTCATGATCCCCAGCCACGGCGCAGACTGGGAGACCTAGGAGGTCCAGATGGTTGTCCTCTACATCTAGTAGCGCCGACGGTGTACAGCCGCTGAACTGGTTTTCTCCGAGGTATAGCCATCGCAGCTTGTCGAGTCGTGCAAATTCTGGTGGTATTGAACCAGTCAGCTGATTGACGCCCAAATCCAAGGATCGGAGATTCACAAGGTTCCCGAGTTCTACTGGTAATTCGCCGCTCAACATGTTGATGGAGAGATCCAGCACCTCCAAATTCGCGAGGCCGCCGAGTTCCGAGGGGATTTCACCGCCCAGCTGATTGCCAGAAAGTTCCAGTTCTATAAGGTTGACGAGGTCACCGAGTTCCGGCGGCATTTCGCCACTCAACTGGTTGAATGAGATGTCGAGTGAAGACAGGTTCAACATACCGGACATTCCTCGGGGTATTGGACCGCTCAGCTCGTTTTCAAATAAGAGTAGTACTTCCAGATTCGCCAGACGGCCGAGTTCTTGTGGCAGAGTGCCGGTCAGTTCGTTGCGTGCCAGATTCAACGCTTCGAGATTCCGAACCTCTGCGAGTTCTGGCGGTATTTCACCACTCAACTGGTTTTCGTACAGGTTCAGCCCTCGCAGATTCGCCAGATCACCTAACTCTGGCGGCACAGAGCCGGATAATTCGTTTTTGGATAAATCCAATCCTTGCAGGGTTGATAGTTGGCCCAGTTCCGGCGGTACTGTGCCGGTCAGCTTGTTGCCCTCTAACATCAAGTATTCGAGAGACTGGAGGTTGCCGAACGCTAGCGGGATACTCCCGGTCAAACGGTTGTACCCGAGAGAAATCTGCTGTAGGTTCACCAGGTCGCCTAATTCTTTCGGAATTGGACCGCTCAACCGATTTTCTCCAAGCGATAACTCTCGAAGATTCGTCAGTTTCCCGAAATCGGCAGGGATCGCGCCCGTCAATCTGTTACCAGCGAGGTGTAACCGTTTCAAATGTGCCAAAAACCCCAATTCGGGTGGAAGATATCCAGTCAATCCATTTGGACCGGAATGATAGATCACGGAATGGGACGCGTGAACCCGCGAACCAAGAATCAGGTCAACCACGCGTCCTTCTGCGTTCACAGTAACGCCGTTCCACTCTCCGATCGGGGTGTCAGTTAGCCAGTTCGTGTTGTCTAGCCAGTTGGGACCGTCCGTTGCGTCGTAGAATATCTCGAGAATTTCACGGTCGGAGAGAGACGAAGATGGAGTGAGTGTCGGAGTTGGGGTGGGGCTCTCCGCAGGCGGAAGTGTCGGTATAGCTGTCGGAGTGGCAGTATGTTCCAACGTCGGTAACGGAGTTCGCGTCGGCGTTGGAAGATCCGAAGATCCGACCTTATCCTCGGGTGTTGACGCCGGCGGATGTGATCGTTCGGTGTGGCGCGCCGGTGTCAACGTCGGCACTGTCGCGGGTGTCGATGCGGATGCAATTATCGCCGTACGTGTTGGGATCGGTGTAACTGTGAGTTCGACTCCGCCGCATTGGATCAACGCTAAGGTACAGTTCAAAGCAACGGCCACCACGAGAAACTGGATCAAACGAGATTCTGATTTCCGGTGAGTTAACACAGTGTCACGAACTCATCGCAAACTCTTTGCGTCAAGTCCAACAAGCAACTCTCGGTTGTCCGGCGCGCGTCGAGGTGGGGTGCCTCGATCAAATCGTCTCCAACGTGTCCTCGGCTTCGCGGGCCTCTACTTCACCGAACTTGCTTGCTGCAACCTCGCGCAGTTCGGCGAAGTCGTTTTGGATACCTTTTAGAAGGATTCCGACGTCGCTTGAATGTAGGACGAAGCGGGAGCCTAGTTCGATGGCTTTGGTGGAGGTTTCGATGGATTGCTGATGAACCATCGTCGGCACGCCATGTTTTTCGCCGGTGTCGATGATGTGTTTCAAGACTTCGAGGTATTTGGGGTTGTCCACTTCGTCGGGGATGCCCAGGGATGTTGTGAGGTCGTTGGGGCCGACGAATATGCCGTCGATTTCGGCGCATTCTAGGAGTTCGTCCAATCGGTTGACGCAGGGCTCCGACTCGACGCCCATGATGAATATGTGGTCTTTGTGCCGGTTGTGGAGGTATTCGCGTGTCTTCTCGCTGGGCAACTCGCCTGTCAAACCGACGCGTTCGAAGTACTCTCCCTTGAGTGGGTGGAAACGCACTTTGTTGGCACACCTTCGGACCTCTTCGACGGTCTCGCAATATGGCACGAGGACTCCATCTGCGCCAGCATCTAGGGCGATTGCGACGTATGTATCGTCGGTGTTGGGTGTTCGGATTATGCAGGTGACGCCGGCACTCTTGATGCTTGTAACTATCTCGGCGATACGTGCACGGCTGCGCGAGGTGTGCTCCCAGTCGATGATGATGTAGTCGAGGGTCGATCCGGCGTATACCCTTGACCACCGCAACCCTTCAATTGCGGCGATCATGAATCCGAATACGGGTTTCCCCGCCTTGAGTGTGGCTTTGAGTTGTGCTGGTTCCATTGGTCTGTTACTCCATATCCAGAACCACTTCACGCCCGGTGCGCGCAGATTCTTCAGTTGCTTCCAATACCTTTAACACATTCAGACCGTGCACCTGCGGTATGGGCGTGTCGTTGTCGCCCCGTTCAAGGGATTGAATGAACTCCGTGAACTCGTCTAGCAGGCTATCGCGATCCGGCACGTCTTCCTTGCGCCATGTGCCTCCGGATGTATCGGCTATGTAAAGCGCGGGCGCATCGCCGCCGCCGTAGGGCAGTCGGAATCGTGCCATGCCGTTGGTGAAGAACCAGTCGCCGCCGTACTCTGTAGCACCACGGTCCCATGCGATTCGGCTCACGCAAGCAACGATCCCGCTTTTCCAGCGGATGAAGTACATGCCGGTGTCGTCGCAGTCAATTGCCGGATGATCGGACTTTGGATGTGTGAATTGGCCCTGTTGCGCCGAGACGGTGGCAACGTCGTAACCGATGATCCAGAGTAGACGGTCGATCTGATGGGTGCCATCCATCTGCCCCATACCACCGCCGCGCTCACGATCAAGCATCCACTCTGGCCGGTTGTATGGGCCGTAGGGTTTGTGCCAAACGTCGTAGGCCATAAGCACCGATCCAAGATCCCCACTATCAACGACGCCCTTCATGGCTCGAACCGCGGGATAGTAGCGCTGCGTGTGGGCGGTCATCAGCTTGACGCCGTTCTCTCGTGCAGCATCCAGCATCTCTTCCGCCTGCGATGCCCAGACCGCGGTCGGTTTCTCCATGTAGATGTGCTTGCCTGCGGCCGCTGCGTCTAGAGCGGCTTGGTAGTGGAGCCAGTGGGGTAGGGTACCGATGATTACATCAACGTCGTCGCGCGCAAGAGCATCGCGATAGTCGGCGACGAAATCTACATCTGGATGGCGATCCTGCCAAGACGCGGCAACGTCCTCTCGAGGTTCGGCGACGACTTTGATGTCGGCACCGGGGGTGTTTTTGACGACGTTGATGTAGTTGCCGCCGATGCGGCCGGTGCCTAGTACTGCAACTCCAAACGACATAGGGCAAAGTCCTGCTTTCTAACCAGTTGTCGAGTCAGGATAAGACTCTAACAGCGCAATCGCTGCTTCAGCGTGCCAGTTGGCAAAAGAGGCGTCTTCGAGACCACGCGACGGTAAACTACTTAACGTTGAATCCTTTTATTCAACTCTGATTGATTCGTCTCCACAGCAGTCCTTCCACCGCTTCGAAATCCCCATCGGCAGACACCAATTCTGCATCGGACTCAATGGCATGTGCCGCGATCCAGATATCATTCGTGGGGATGGGGCGCCCCTTAACCTTTAGAGAGGTGGCAATATCGCCGTAGCGACGCGCTGTAGCAAGACTGACAGGCAACAAAGATACTTGTGGCCGATTCAAGAAAGTTATAAGTCGCGTAAGGTTTTCCTCTGTGCGGTTGCCGTTGTAAAAGCCATACAGCAATTCACCTACGACAATAGCCGACATTAACACTTCATCAGCATCACTGACCAACTCCAACACTTCATCGTGCCCTCCGATAAACAGCGAGTAGGCGTTGGAATCCAAAAGCATTTTCATCGCCAAATAGACTCGTCAACGACGCGAAGTTCCTTTATTGCCTCATTGATCTCTTCCGCTTCCTGAGGACTGATGGTCCCGACGAACTCGTCTAACGCGTTGCCGATCTTGCCGTTCGTGGGAGCATCGTCTTCGAGTTCAGCCCCTTTACGGAGCAGTTTCAACGCCGCTTCGTTCTCCGAAATGTCGTCGCGCTCCGCCACTCGCCGAACCGAAGCGACTACATCGGCGCCGATGCCTTTCAACACTATCTGGTCCATACTTCCCTCCAAACGCCTACCTGATTGATCGTTTAATGACATTATGCCATCTACCCAGCCATTCACGTCCAATCCGATACGCGCAACTGAACTCGGACTGGACTACGTTACCAACAGCCCACGCAACTCAACCACATTCCCAATCTCCATATCGGGCGCAGGCGCATCTTCGGGATACTGTTCGGTCACGCGAATCCATGCCGTTTTCATTCCTACTCCTACCGCGCCGGTGATGTCGGTGTAGGGGTTGTCGCCTACGAAGAGGATTTCGGAGGGCTGGATGTCTTCGATGCCGTCGAACGAGAGTTTGAGACGGCGAACCGCCTCTTGATAGATGCGCGAGTCGGGTTTGTCTGCGCCGAAAAGTCGGGACACGATTGCGAATGGGACGACATCGACATAGCCGCTGTGTTGGAGTTTGACGACTTGGAACTTCTTGCCGTTTGTCACAACTGCCCAGGGGAATCCGGCTTCGTTCAGTTCTTTGACGAACTCCATCGCGCCTTCAATCGGTTTGGCATGGCGGCCCAAAGTGTTGAAGAACCATGCCTCAAAAGCTACTGGCTCTAACGGAACTGACGGCCATCGCTGTGTGATGAGCAACGCGGCATCCTGCGCGTCGATTGTGCCGTGAGGCGAGAGCGACCAGAAAAAATCTATCGCTTCGCCCCAATCGGTTGTTGAGTTGATGTCCGGTTGGGTGTCGAAGAACTCCCGAAATGTGGCCTCGAACGCGCTGTTCCGATCCAGAAGTGTGTCATCTAGATCGAACAGTGCGGCACGAGGTTTTTCCATTTCAGGCTCTCAATCCGTTTGTCTAGCATGGTTTAACGCTAATCAGTTAGACAACGTGGTTTGCAGCAGAATCTCGACAGTGACATCGTCCTCGACTTGGAAAATCTGACTCACCGGGGCGGTCATACCGAAATCGGCCCAAACGAACTCCGATGTGCCGAGAACCACCAAGTCGGTCCCGTTGTCAAGGCGCGCGGTGATGTCAAAATCTAGAAATGCGTCATTTCCGTTGACGGTCACACCAGCTCTGAGGTTGGTCTTATGCTCCATGCCACCGTCGAAGAATCCCGCCGGTATCTCGCCGAGGTCAGGGAAGTGGACGAAGGCTATCGGCTCATTCGGGAACATCCGCTCGCGTACGTACCGGTCGCGGCGGGATTGATCGCTCGTCAGCGAGTGAAGGTCGATAGATACCGATGCACTGTTGGAAACGAAATCGACGACTCCCATCAACGTCTCCGTCTCCATGGACACGACCACGTCGGCTCCGCGAAGTGTTTCGTCTACCTTGAACAGACCCTTGGATCCGGAACCGACCGCGAACACTCCGGCAGGAGACGACGTCGAGTCGCCGTCGTCATCCATCATCATGGAGCCGGCTTCCAGATCTACCGGTTCGCCTGCGCTGACGAAGATGCCGGTTGATGTAATCTGACCGCCGTCGATCTTCCAGATTTCGATGGTGTTCAATACATCGCCGTTTTCATCGAACTCTTGATCGCCAGCGGCACCGACATAGTCAATGTCCACGCCTTCGCTGATGAGCTGCAAAGCCCACGGCAAATCGCCCGGACCGACTTTTTCGCCCGGTGCGTTGGCTACTCTTCGCATCGCGGCTTTGATGTCATCGCCGTCTTCCGAGCGCGCATCGGCTATTGCTAGTGCCAGAATTGCCGCCGCATCGAATGCTTCAGAGATGAAGATGTTTGAAGAGTCGCCATCTACCTTCGACTCGTAAAGGTGCGCGAACGTCTCTTGAGACGGTGTGCCGGGTGAGCCGGGCGCAGTGCCATAGTTGCCTTCGAAGTTCTCTGCTCCGAGTGCGTCCAACATCTCTTGATTCTTCGTGCCATCGACGAACATGAACTCTTCGAAGTACTGTCCCTCAATAGCCTCACGCAGATAAACACCCGCTGTCTCCGGGTAAGACATTGCGACAAGAACGGTTGCGCCGCCTTGCGATGCCTGGCGGAGTTCGGATGCGTAGCTCGCTTGGCCGCCTTCGATCGGAACCGTCCCGGATACTGTACCGCCAAGATCCTCGAATGTCTCCGAGAAGACGGTCGAAAGTCCTTCGCCGTAGGCGTTGTTGATGTAGATCGTAGCTACGTTGTCGTATCCGAGTTGTGATGCGACGTTAGCGAGGATCACGCCTTGCAACGCGTCAGATACGGTGGTGCGGAACACCAAGTCGTTGTCGTCAAGATTCGATATCGCGGGCGAGGTTGATGCTGGTGAAACTAGTACTGCGCCGTTCGGTATCGTCACCGATTCCGCTACTGCTAGCGAAACTCCCGATGAGAGCGATCCGACAATGGCTTCGACACCATCAACGTTAACTAGTGCGCTCGCCGCGTCGGTCGCGATCTGAGGGCTTGTGCCGCTGTCGCGGTGAACCATCTCGATCATGCGTCCATCGATTCCACCCGCTTCGTTGATCAACAGTGCAGCGAGGTCGGTGGCCAATACGATCGGCGGTCCAAACACAGCAAGGTCGCCAGTCGCATCGATCAACGTGCCGATCTTAATCGGTTCGCCGGAGGATTCCATCATCTTCGGCTCGGCGGCGATGTTGATCATGTCCCCCGGACTCGCGAAGATGCCAGTAGACGTCACTTGCCCGCCGTCGATCTTCCAGACTTCTATCGTGTTCTGAACATCGCCGTTATCGTCGAAATCTTGGTCTCCGGCAGCGCCGACGTAATCGATGTCTTTGCCTTCGCTGATGAGTTGCAATGCTTTTGCAAGGTCGCCCGGTCCGACTTGCTCGCCGGGAGCATTTGCGACCTTACGCATGGCCGCTTTGATGTCGGCACCGTCTTCTGAGCCCGCTTCAGCTATTGCCAACGCAAGTATCACCGCTGCATCGAATCCTTCCGAGATGAAGATGTCGGACGGGTCTCCACCGAGTTTCGACGCATACAGATCCTTGAAAGTCTCCTGAGTCGGGGTACCCGGTGCGCCGGGTGCGGTTCCATAGTTGCCCTCGAAATTGCCGGCACCGAGTTCGTCAAACATATCTTGGCTCTTCGTACCATCTACGAACATGAAGTCCTCGAAGTATTGACCCTCGATCGCTTCACGGAGATAGACGCCCGCCGTCTCTGCGTACGACATCGCCATCAACACTTCTGCGCCGCCTTGCGATGCCTGACGCAACTCTGAAGCGTAGCTGGCTTGACCACCCTCGATCGGAACCGTCGCAGATACCGTGCCGCCGTGAGCCTCGAAGTTCTCTTTGAATATCGACGACAAGCCCTCGCCATAGGCGTTGTTGATGTAGAGAGTCGCTACGTTTTCGTAGCCGAGTTGCTTGGCGACTTGCGCCGCGATCACGCCTTGTAGAGCGTCTGAGACAGTGGTTCTGAAAACCGTGTCGTTGTCATCAAGGTTGGTGATTGCCGGTGAAGTCGATGCGGGAGAGACGATGACCGCGCCATTGGGGATAGTTACTGATTCTGCGACCGCCAGGGTCACGCCAGATGACAAAGACCCCACGATGGCTTCAACGCCATCTACGTTTACCAGTGCGCTGGCCGCGTCGGTTGCGATCTGAGGGCTGGTTCCGCTGTCGCGATGGACCATCTCGATCATGCGACCATCGATACCACCGGCTTCGTTGATCAAGAGTGCGGCAAGATCGGTTGCGAGTACGATCGGCGGTCCGAAGGCGGCGAGGTCACCTGTAGCGTCGATCAGCGTGCCGATCTTGATCGGTTCGCTGGTTGCTTCGGTTGGGGGGATTGGAGTTGCAGTGGGAGGTACGGAAGTTGCCGTAGGCGGAACTGGAGTTGCCGTGGGATCTTCGGATGTACACGCAACCGCCACTAACGCAACTGTCGCAAATGCAACAGCAACCATCGCCGCCCTCAACATCTGACCACTCAATAGCCGGAAAGTCCGTTTAGTCATCACAATCCCTCATTTCGTTGCTAAACGATACGCTGTATACGATTCTATACCCAAACCAACTCGTGCGCCCGACTACTAAACCACTCACGACATTCCATCTCCCTCTGTCATTTCGAGCAAAGCGAGGAATCTCCCCCCTTCGCGCAGCGGCGTTTCGCGAAACGCTCCTACGTATGTGCGGGAACAAAGATTTTTGTGACACATCGGTTTAATGTAATGCTGCATCTCTGGTAACGTGTTTTTTTGCCGATGCGATTGGATATCGGTAAAAACGTTCTAACAATGGGCATGTCAAGATGCAAATCGAAGAAATCACCTCGAGTCTCAAGCAGCGAGGCGCAATCTGGCAGGCGGTCGGATTCGCAGTCGTCGGAACCGCGTCCGTGGCGGCGTTGTGGATATACTCGGATTCAGAAAATTGGATCGTCGGGACTTACCGCCTCGCCGCCACGCAGATCAACTGGGCGTACTTCGGCGTCATCGCCCTGGCAATCGAAGGAGTCAGAATAGTGTTCGAGAAAGCAACCGAGATCCGCCGCAGATACTCCGAAAAAGCGGACGCTAAGGCAGAAGCCAAAGGCCGGGAGGAAGGCGAACGTGAGGCCTTGGCTCGGGTGAGGTCTGAGATGCTCAAGCGAGGGATAAAGCTCAGCGAGGAGGACGAGGAAGCGCTGTTCAACCCCAACGGGCGCCAGAACTAGGCTTAGGGGGATGCTCTTCTTCCCCCTTCGCGGAGCGTAAGGGGCTAGGGGATGGCGGTAACGTACAAGTAGAGGCAGGTTTCAAACCTGCCCCTACCGCCATTCCCGCGCAGCCGGGATCCAACGTAGGGGCGTTTCGCGAAACGCCCCTACCGTCTCATCCCCTTCGCCGACTTCCCCCTCCCCCTTTCAAGGGGGAGATTAAGAGGGGGTCATCGGGGGATGCTTGGATGCCCACACTACTGTGTCGTAAAGTCCACAGACGCGATTTCGGTTGTGCAGGCGGGGTCGCTGTATGCCTTGTAGGTGTAGGTGGTTACCGTTGTGAGGCTACTAAGCGCGTGGGAGTAGTCCGACTCGCCCGCTGTGCACGTTCCCGCTGGTGTCGGCGCGGTCTTCTTCAGCCACCAGTCGCCGGTCTGGCCGGTGACCGTCAGCGTCGCCGTCGTCGCGGCCACGCTGCTTGCCGATAGCGACGGCTTCGGTATGGCGGTCACTTGGAGCTTCAGGGAGCGGTTGTGCGGACTCGTACCCCAGTTTTCCTGGGAATAGTTCACCGTGTCCGCGATGCTCCAGCCGCTCGCGCCCGTCTGCCCGTCGGCCAAGGTGGTGTTCACCTTAGCTTGCACAACGCTGCCCGTGCCACCGACGAAGACGAAGTACTGCTCGCCCGCGTCGAGCGCGCAACCGTCGCCTGAGCAGGTGAAGATGGAATCGCCGACCGCGACGGTCCCGTTCAGCGGCGCGAGTGTCGTCGTCATGTCTGGTTTGCCGTTGGACAGCTGGCTACGAAGGGAGACGGTGATACCGCTGGCGTTCTGCACCTGGTCGAAGTTCAGCGTCACGCTGGAGAGGGTGTAGCCGCCGCCGTTGCTCCCGGCCGTGAACTCCTGCGCCCACTGGGCGGTGCCTGCGACAACATGAGACAGGGTCGTGCTCTCGCTCAGGTTACTGACCGTCACCGCGCTAGAGAACGCCTCGGCGGCGAGTTCGTTCGCGGGCGAGCAGGAAGAGTCGGAGTACGCCTTGTACGTGTACCACGTCCCGGCGGTAAGTCCGGTCAGGTCTTCGGTGCTGTCATTGGCGGCTACGGGACCCTGGCAGGAGGCGCTGTCTGGGCCAACATCGGACTGGTAGTACCAGGCGGCGGAGTGTCCGTCGATGGTGAGCGTGGCCGCGGTCGTTGTGATGCCGCTCGCAGTGAGGGTCGCAGGCGTCGTGAACGCGCTCGCGGTGGCCAGCAGGTTGCCAGTCGTACAGGTGGCGTCTGAGTAAGCCTTGTAGGTGTAGGTCGCGCCGGGAGTGAGGCCGGTGAGCGCCTCCGTCGTCGTGCTCACGGGACCCTGGCAGGTGGTGTCGGGGCCGGTGTCCGCCTTGTAGTACCAGTTGCCGGTGTGATTGAAGATGCCGAGCGTGGCGGTGGTCCCGGCGACGAAACTAACGTTTAGCGAGGCGCCGGCCGACGGTGGCGTGCTAGACCACGCTATGTCCGAGGGCTCGGACCAGGGACCGTAACCGAAGATATCATGCGCGCGCACGCGCACTTGGTAGGCGGCGCCGGCCCGGACGTCGCCGCTCCAGCTGGCGCGGTTCGTGGTATCGCCAATGACCTGCGGCGAGGAGTTGACGACGGCCTGGCCGCCCCGTTTGCCGTCCATCCCGATGATCGGTGGGTCCCAAGACGCCCATGCCGGCTGCCAAGGCTTGCCCACGGCTGTACGCCACTCGCATTTCCACTCGCCGTCGTCCGCCCTTGGGGTGACCTGGCAGGGCCGCCACTGGATTTGGTACCAGTTCGGCGTGCCGATCGGAGTGGTCCAGGATATTTCGATGTCATTGTTCTTGGAAGTCGTTGTGGGCTTGGTCGGCGGGCCGACGCAGAGGGGCAGGTTGACATCATTGCCGCTGGCGTCATGCTGCGGGTTGATATCGGAGAGATATTTCGACAATCCCGGTGGAACGCAGCCTGTGAGCAGGTTGGCGGCCAGCGAGAAATTACCTGTGGTCATGGCGGTCAGGGTGCCGAGTTGGGCCGGTATTCTCCCGCTCAATCGGTTATCGTTCAACCATAGTTTGGTGAGGTTGGTGAGGTTCGCCAAGCTCGACGGCAGCGGACCAGAGAGATGGTTGCTGTCCAGGACCAGCTCGGTCAACCCGGTGAGGTTCCCGATGTTGGCGGGGATTTGCCCGGTGAGTTCACGGTGATACAACCTGAGTATCGTGAGCCCAGTGAGGCTCCCGATGTCCCGGGGCATCGGGCCGGGGCGGGCTGCCAGGGTGCCGGACTGCATCTCGAGATGCGTCAGCGCGTCCAGGTCGGCAATGGTGTTCGGCACGTTCCCGTCACCGCCGGCGTAGAGCGAAAAAGCCAGGTTCAGTTTCGTCACCCGGCTGTTGGCCACGGTCACAGACGTCCACGAGTTGAGCGCCAAGCTGGTGTTCCAGTTGTTCACCTCGGTTCCGGTGCCGTTGATGATCTTCTTGGCGGCCAGCAGGGTGTCGCAGTCTTCAACGATGGCGCCCGTGCTCGCGCCGCCCACCGCGACCGTGCCCCAGCAGACATCGTCGTCGCCTTCGGTCGCGTCGAGCACGCTGGAGATGCTGTTGAAGTCGGTGTCCGTGCTAGTCGCGGTGTGGGTCACTGTGGTCGCGCCGTAGGCGTAGGCGCCGTCGCCGGGGCCCGCACCTGGATCCGTGTCGGTGTCGTCCGCGGCGGTCAACGTGACGGTCTGCGGTACCGACCAGTTGGAGGGCGTGAACGTCAGTGTGGTCGGGTTCGCCGTGATGTCGCTGTCGCCCGACGTCGCGATGGTCACGGTGACGTTGGCGCTCGGTTTATGGCTGAGCCAGACGGTGTGCGTCTCCGAGCTGTTTTCGGGGACGATGTGCCAGGGTGTGGAAAGCGCCACCGATGAGGTCGTGAAATCCGCGTCGGTCGCGTCGGAGGTCAATTCGGTTGTGCAGGTGGCGTCCGAGTATGCCTTGTACGTGTACGAGACCCCGGGCTCGAATCCCGTGAAGCTCTCTGTCGTTCCCGGGCTGACTATCTTGGTGCAATCGCTGGAACTTGGCGTGGTCTGTTGGTACCACCAGTCGCCGGTATGGCCTGTCAGGGTGATCGTGGCCCCGTAGTATGTGATATTCGAGGCCGTCAGCGATACCGTGTTGGTAGGGGTTACGAGTTGGCCCGAGGCGATGGCCGCGCCGCCGCAGCCGTTGCCGTAGACGTTGATCGTGTAGTTCGTGTTCGGGTCGAGGCCCCCGATCGTCGTCTGCTGACCGTTGACCGGCCCGTTGCAGTTGGTGCCGCCGGAGGCCGCGCCCGCGCCTGATGCGCCGCCAGAGGCCACGCTCGTGCTGTAGTGCCACTCCCCATCCCAGTTGCCCAGCGTGATGGTCGCGCTGGTGGCGGTAACGTCGTCCGCCGTCAGCGTCACGGGCGCGGTGGGTGTCGCGGAAACGAACCATGGCGAACTCGCAGGCGCAGGCCGGCTGTTGCCGGCGGTGTTTACGGCGCGGATCTTGAAGCGGTACTCAGTTCCGTTGACTAGCCCGGCTACGCTGAATGAAGTGGTGTCGGAATCGCTGCTGGCCATGGCAGTCCATGCGCTCCATGCGACACCTGCATAACGCGTCTGGTACTCGTATCCGGTGATTGAAGAGTCTGCGGGATCGTCCCAGTCGAGAGTCACGCTTTGGTTGGCAGCAGAAGCGGTCAAGCCGGTAGGTCTTGCTGGCGGATCGGACGGATCGTTGTCGATCTCCGTAACCGTCAGATTGACCTCGCCACCCCAATACCACCAATAGTCACGAGTGTCGTGACCTACGTCGCGGACGCCGTTCGAGGAGTCGTCGTCCTCGGCGGCTACCAGAGTCACGGTCTGCGCGATGTTCCAGTTTGAAGGCGTGAAGGTCAGATTCACCGACACTAAATCGCCCGACTCGCCCTTGAACTTGATGTCCGAATCGTTGTTGTCGCGCACCGACAAACCGATGCAGACCTTCGTGTCTTCCGTTGGCGGAGCCGTCAGTTTAACCTCGTAGCTAGCTTCACCACCCTCGGGAACCGACAACGCTGTAATCGCGTTGCCGTTGCTGTCCTGCACGATGATGCCGGGCGCCAGATATGGACCCGCCGACGCAGAGTTGCGCCAGTTGCTGCCGCCCGCGCTGTTCTTCGCACGCACACCGACGATGTAGGTCTTTTCGTTGTCTACATCGAACGTGATGCTCTCGTTGCCGTCGCCGTCATCATCGGCCGGATGGTCAAGCGCGGCCAGCTGCCAGCTCTGCGCGCCGTTGTCGGTGTAAGTTACGTGGAACGTCTCGGCATCGGCAATGGTCGACCAGGTCGCCGTCAAAGTGCCGTCAGAACGGGTAATGGTGATGCTGCCGGGAGTAGCAGGCGGCTGAATCGGCTCGGGAGTGGGCGGCACGAACGGACTGGCGGCGGAAGAGTTGCGCCAACCGCTCCAGCCGTTGTCGTTACCGGCGCGGACGGCGACGTAGTATGTCTTGGCGTTGTCGACGGCGATGCTGATGGAGTTGCTGGTGCAGTTGGCGCCGCAATCGGGACCCTGCCAGCTGCTCTTGTGGTCGCCGGTGTAGGTGATGTGATACTTGCTAGCACCCGAAACCGCGTCCCAGGACGCCGTCAGCGTGCCGTCGGCGCGGGTAATAGTGATCGGGCCAGGAGTAGCAGGCGCTGATTGCGCCTCCGACAAGTTCGTGTCGAAGACCCCGATAACTGCGACCAATGCCGACAAGACGACAACACCCATCACTCGTATTCCCAACGACAACTGCAAGCGCGAATCCATCATCATTCTCTGCCTCTTTGATGTCAACCCGATCATGTCATGCCATCCCATACCTTTACGCAGCGACTGTGCAATCAAACATTCGCTGCCATGATATTACATAATTAAAATCGTCATAGCAAATGGAATGTTGTATCAATTTAATTGCCATTGTAGTAATGATTACATCATCGCAATACGAGATATTATCTGATTTACGCAACGATAAATATATCCTCTAATTTCATAGATTATAGAATATTCAAATTTTATGGACTATGATTGCCGTTTCCAGCATCCCCCTAACCCCCTTACGCTACCGCGAAGGGGGAGATTCCTCGCTGCGCTCGGAATGACATAGCGCGGAACGAAGGGGGAATGATTGAGTGAAGGGGGAGAGACGTACGCCCCCTTCGCGAAGCGTAAGGGGGCTAGGGGGATGCACTGTGGTTCACGGCAGATCGATCGGCTCGCCTGGCAAGGCGAAAATGCCGGTCGAACCTACTATCCCATCCTTGATGCTCCAAATCTCTATGGTGCCGTTAACGTCGCCGTTTTCGTCGAAGTTCAGATCGCCTGCTGCACCTACGTAGTCGATGTCCTGTCCGTTGCGGATCAGTTCCAAAGCTCGTGCGATGTCCTGCGGTCCGACCTTTTCTCCGGGCGGACGAGACACCTCGCGCAGTGCATCACGGATCGCTGCCGGGTCTTCGGAATCGGCTTTTTCAATCGCCAAAGCGATCAAAACCGTGGCATCGAATACCTCGCTCATCAGCGGAATTTGGATGTTCCCATCCTTGCGTTCTTGGTATGTGTTGAAGAACCATTCACGCGCTGGCGTAAGCGGAGCGCCGGGGGTGATGCCGTAGTTGCCGTCGAAGTTATCTGCGCCGAGGGCATCGAACAGGCTTTGGAAATATGCTGGCGAGAAGAACAGGAAATCTTCAAAAAAGCCGCCTTCTACCGCTTCTCGCAACAGAATCTGCAATGTTTCGGTGTATCCGATAGGTAGCAGCGCATCGGGAGTGTCCGAAGCCGCCCTGCGCAACTCGGAAGTGTAGGTAGGCTGACCGAGTTCGTGGCTTATCTGCTCGGTTACCTCGCCGCCCAACTTCTCAAAGTGGTCGCTGAACACGCCGGACACGCTAACGCCGTATGCATTGTTTATGTAGGTCGTCGCGACGCGCTCATAACCAAGTTCGTGCGCCAACTGGGCTGCCACGATCCCCTTTACCGAGTCGGCGACGGTAGTCCGAAACACCAAGTCATCGTCCGCGAGCGTCGTAAAGGCATTAGACGATGATGCGGGAGAAATCAGCACCACGCCGTTAGGGATCGTTACCGACTCCGCGACCGCAAGTGTGACGCCAGATGCGACAGCACCGACGATAACCGGCACGTTGTCAATGTTGACGAGCGCGCTGGCTGCGTCGGTGCCTAGTTGCACGCTCGTGCCGCTGTCTCGATGGGTTGCCTCAATGCGCTTGCCATTCACGCCGCCCGATTCGTTGACCAGATCGAATGCCAACGACATGGCTAACTCGCCGTGCGGTCCGGCGAATGCCAAATCACCCGTATAGGGCAACAATGCTCCGATCTTCACAACTCCCTCCAACTTCGCGGGAGCATCATCAGCACGAGGAGACTCAGGCAACTCTATCGGATCGCCGGGTGAAACGAACATTCCGGTTGAACCGATTTTGCCATCGGTGATGCGCCATATCTCAATCGTGCCGCTCACATCGCCATGCGCGTCGAAATCCAATTGTCCCGCCGCGCCGACATAGTTGACATCTTCGCCGCTCCGAACCAGCTCAAATGCTCTGGCGATGTCTTGCGGCCCTACCTCGATGCCGGGCGGGTTCGCTATCTCACGTAAAGCGTCACGGATCGCCGCCGGGTCCTCCGAATCTGCTTTTTCGATCGCTAATGCAAGCATCACTCCAGCGTCGAACGATTCGCTGACCAGTGGTATCTCAGTGTTTCCGTTTTTCATAGACGCGAAGTTCTCGAAGAACCACTTCCGCGCCGAGGTCAGTTCCGCGCCTGCTTTCGTACCGTAAGACCCTTCAAACTTCTCTGCTCCCACAGCGTCAAAGAGTTCTTGGTTGTAGGCAGGCGTGAAGAACAGGAACTCTTTGAAGTAGCCGTCGTCGTATGCTTCGCGCAGCAACGTGTGCGATGTGTCGGTGTACGCGATTGCGATCAACGCCTCCGCGTCACCGTCCGCTGCTTGGTCCAACTCCGCGGCGTACGACTCCTGACTCTTATCGTGGCTGACCTGGATCGTCACGTTGCCGCCGAGAGATTCAAAGTGCTCTGAAAAGTTGGTGGTCATGCTCGTGCCGTAAGCGTTGCTGACATGCGTGGTCGCCACGTTCTGCCAGCCGATTTCGCGTGCGAGCTCAGCCGCGACTTTGCCAGTCACCACGTCCGACATCGTAGTGCGGAACACAAAATCGTTGTCGTCGAGCGTCGTGATCAGACTTGAGGAAGACGCGGGTGAAATCTGCAATACGCCGTTCGGTATGGTTACCGACTGTGCGATTGCCATAGTCACGCCGGATGATGCGGCACCGATTATCGCTGGAACCCCATGGTCTTCGATTAACGCGCTCGCCGCCGCTTCGCCCATCTCCGGATCCGTTCCACTGTCACGGTGCAGTGCCTCGATCATCTTGCCGTTCACGCCACCTGCTTCATTAACCAGATCGAACGCGAACGATATCGCCAACTGACGCTCCTTGCCCAAGAACCCAAGATCGCCAGTCTGAGGAAGGACTGTACCAATCTTTACTGTCGATTCCGGATCGGACACTTGAGGTTCAGGCGCGGTCGTCGTAGGAATCGACGTTGCGGTTGGCGCGACTGATGTCGCCGTCGGTGGCGGCGGTGTTGCAGTTGGATCTTCGGCGCTACAGGATAAACAAAGCAATGTGACGGTAGCCAACACCGTGAAAAACAATGAGGTCTTTACCATCTTCGACAATCCACGAATTTGGTTTGCATATTTATTCACACCCGTATCCTCTCTCCTGAATGATAGGTTGTATTGGATTCTATTGAATTTCGCAATCACTCAGGGAAAACCAAAACGGTTTGACATCGGCAGACAAGGTCGGCGTTCTGTCGCAACTCTGGATGCTGGGCTGTTCTGATGGCTCCCAATCATTCCTTTGGTCGTGAAACCCCTCAACGCACCTTGCTGAGATCGATTGGAGAGCCTGGAGAAACAAATATGTCAGTTGATCGGAGTTCTCCATCTGTGATACGCCAAATCTCGACCGTACCGCCGATATCTCCGTGTGCGTCAAAATCTAGCCTTCCCGACGCTCCGACATAGTCAACGTCATCACCATTGCGAACCAGTTCAAATGCTCCCGCAATATCTTGAGGTCCCACAATTATCCCAGGCGGATTAGCGATCTGGCGCAAAGCATCGCGTATTGCTGATGGCTCCTCCGAATCGGCTTTTTCTATCGCCAGTGCAAGCATCAAACCAGTGTCGAAAGATTCGCTGACCTCTGCGATCTCAATGTTGCCGCCCTTGAGTGTTGCGAACTTGTCGAAAAACCATGCCCGATCAGGTGTGAGCTCTGTGCCTGGCCGCGTACCGTACGAACCGTCGAACGCCCCATTGCGCAACGCGTCGACGTTTTCAAGGTTGTAGCCTGACGTCAAGAAAAACAAATACTCGTCAAAATATCCGCTAACGGCTGCTTCAAGCAACAACTCGCGGGAGGTTTCAGGGTAGGCAACAAATACCAATGCAGACGGATCACCCGACGACGCCTCCAACAACTCCACGCCGTAACTCGTCTGCAAGATGTCATGGGCAACCTTCGAAGTTATTTCGCCGCCTAGCGATTCGAAATGCTCTGAGAAATTTGCCGATGTGTTTACACCGAATGCGTCGTCAACGTACGTCGTTGCCACGCGATCCCAACCTAACTCTCGCGCAAGTTCCGCCGATACCTGACCCCAAACAATATCCGAGGGTGTCGTCCTGAAAACCAAATCATTATCATCCAGATGCGTTATCAAACTGGAATTTGACGCTGGCGAAATCTGCAACACTCCCCTAGGTATCGACACTGCCTCCGCGACCGCAATTGTAACGACCGACGAAGCTGCGCCGATTATCGCTGTCACGCCGTCATCCGCTACCAGAGCAATCGCCGCTGATATAGCGACGTCAGACGTACCGCCGCTGTCACGGTGCAACGCCTCGATATGCTTCCCGTTCACTCCACCCGCTTCATTCACCAAATCAAACGCGAACGAGATCGCCAACTGACGCTCCTTGCCCACTTCAGAACGAGCATCTGATTGAGGAAACAGCGTCCCGATCTTTACCGTCGCCTCTAGATCGGACGATGCTTTAGGGTCAGGTGATTCCGTAGAAGGAATCAAAGTGGCTGTCAGAGGGACTGATGCAGATGTCGGCTGTGGTGTTGCAGTCGGCTCTTGGGTGCTGCACGACAACGAAAGCAACGCGATGGTTACCAACATCGTTACGCCCAACGATGTCAATGTCGGTCTAGAAAATCCATGGGTTCCGTGATCGCGCGGCAACGTGATGTCTTTCTGAAGAGAGCTTAGTAGAGTGAAGAATCTACGTCGTCGCATGGCGCGGAGATTCCTCGTCTACGCTCGGAATGACATTTTGTTCCGAATTGGAATGATACTTTGCTGCGCTTGGGATGATAACCGGTTCGTCTGGAATGCCTCGGCATCTACACATCGGACTAATTTTGCATCACGGGCGGCCGCCAAGAGGGCATGTGCCGCAAACTCCTTATTAGCGAAGCGCAAAAGGACAATCGGGATGCTCCTCACTTCAACCCGGACAGATCGATCTCATCACCCGGGAACGCGTAGATATCAGTATCGACGATCTTGTTGTCCTTGATCTGCCAAACTCGCATTCCGCTGACAACGTCGCCGTTTTCGTCGAAGTCAATGTCGCCAGCGGCACCGATGTAGTTGATGTCTTTGCCGTCTCGCACAAGTTCAAGCGCCTTTGCTATGTCGCCGGGACCGACTAACTCGCCTGGCGGGTTGGCGACGAAACGCAGCTGATCTCTAACCGCTTCAGGGTCATCGCTGCCCGCTTTTTCGATGGCAAGCGCAATCACGGCAGCACCATCAAACGCCTCTGATATCAACTGCTGGTTTGGGTCTCCGCCGGTTCGTTCCATGTAGATGCGTCTGAAATCCTCAACCGAAGGGGTGAGTGGATTGCCCGGTGAAACCCCGAAGTTACCCTCGAAGTGGTTTCCGCCAATGGCATCGAACATCGTCTGGTTTTTCGTCACATCGACGAACAGGAATTCATCGAAGAGGCCGCTCTCAGCAGCCTCGCGCAGGAGCGTTTGTCCAGAGTCGGGATAGGCGATCGTCACCAGAACTTCAGGGCCATCTTCCGCCGCATCGCGAATTTCCGATACGTAACTTGCCTGACCTAGCTCGTGCGAAACCTCTGCGACAACGGTACCGCCAGCTTTCTCAAAATTCTCCACGAACGACTCGTTCAAACTCGCACCGTACGCGTTGTTGATGTAAGTCGTTGCGACTCGCTCATAGCCCGCGGCTTCGGTGAGTTTTGCAACCGCTTGCGCCTTCACATGGTCGTTCACACGGGTCCGAAACACCATATCGTTGTCTGCTAAAACAGAGATCGCCTTGGAAGACGAACCAACCGTGAAGTGCAGCACACCAGCAGGGATCGTCACCGACTCCGCAATGGCAATCGTCACGCCGGAAGAGTGCGCGCCGATCAATATGTTCACTCCATCAACATTGACTAGACCGCTGGCAGAATCTGTTCCGATCTGCTCATTGGTTCCGCTGTCGCGGTGTATAGCCGAAATGTTTCGGCCGTTAACTCCGCCAGCTTCGTTCACCAACTCAAATGCAACGTCCATCGATTGTTGCGCCGTTTCACCGTAAGCCGACAAATCGCCGCTGATCGGCATTACCGTGCCGACTTGCACATCACCTTCCTCGGCGCCATCGGAGTCAATCAGGTTGCATGCATTAAGGGCTATCAACAGCGTTGCAACGGCAGTTAAAGTGGCTAGACCGGTAACCAGATAGTGTCTGACGCGCTTAAGCGTCACGCGGGTTGGCAATTTTCCGTCTCCAAAGAGTTGTTCACACTCCTTAAGATTCTAGTTTCGGGAGCGGCAAATCGACATAGCGTGTCAGAGAGAAAAGATCTATCGGTCAATCATGCTGGTGGCGGTGGCAAGGCGAGGCTTGGCGCTTCGGTGAATCCGAACTCGTTCAGCGTCAGCCAATACCCTGCAACCAACATCGCGATAGTCAAGATTATTGCCACCCAAATCAGGGTGTTGTTCCGGTTCCATCGCTCAAAAATCGGCGTGAAAACGCTGGAGAATATCGTGACAATACCAGCGAGAGGAATGACATACCGAATCGTGTTGGTGAACTCTCCGATATACTCGGCGGTCCAAGCAAGGCCCACCACAACGAGGAGGAGCACCGTGACGATTATGTTGAACGTTCGGGAGCGTTGCTGAACCTCGCCTGAAAGCCGTCCCCAGATCATACCTGTGACAACCGCAGCAAAGATCGAGACCACTCCCACGCTACTTGCATTTGCAATGAGGTCATCGGGCGACCTCAGCGGTGCATTGACACCCATTGCCACGACACCGCCCAACAGGGTGGCCAGATATGCGGGCATTCGGGCCTGCACATGGCTACGAAGGCCAGAATGTTCTTGTCGGGTATCTTCGTCCATTTGAGCGTTGATTTGCTTAGCGCGGTGGATGCCGGACTTGGCCGGAACGACGCACATTTACGGCTTGACCATTCCTCCATCGGCGCGGCGAACCGTATCCCATGCACCGCCGAACTCTCGTTCCTTAAACGGAAAGCGAGCAGCCATATCCTCGTCGATGTCGATGCCTAGGCCTGGCTTGCCATTCGGCCACATCACGCCGTCACGCACCTCTGGGAAACCCGGGAACATCTCTCGTGTCCGTTCGCCCGGAATCGCATACTCCTGAATGCCGAAGTTGTAGCAGTTCACATCTAGCATAAGGTTCGCGGCGTGTCCCACAGGCGAGGTGTCGCCAGGGCCGTGCCAAGCCGTTCGAACGCTGAACAACTCGCCCATCGCCGCAAACTTCTTGCCCGGGGTGATGCCACCGATCTGCGACATGTGCATCCGCAAGAAGTCGACCAACCGGTCCTTGATCATAGGAATGATCTCATGCGGGCTGTTCCAAAGTTCGCCCATTGCTATCGGCGTCGCGCACTGCTGGCGCACCATCCGAAAATACTCATTGTCTTCCGGGCTGAAAAGATCTTCAAGAAAGAAGAGCTGATACTTCTCAACCTCTTTCGCAAACCAAACACCGAGTATCGGCGGGATGCGCTCGTGAACATCGTGAAGTATCTCGACGCCGTAACCGAACCGGTCGCGGATGTGCTCGAAGAGATCCAAAGCACCTCTGATGTAAGGTTTCGGCTCGAAAACACCACCGGGGTGGGCATAAAGCTTGTTGGGATCATAATCCCGCAACCACGAAGTAACCGGGATCGGGCCCTGAGACACATCGCCTGCGACTATCGAACCATCGCCCGAAGCACCGTGAGAGCCGTACGACGAATATCCCTCAGTAGCCACCTGCACCCGAATGTGATGGAAGCCCTGCTCCATGTGCGCCGCCATGCGGTCCGCAGTCTCCTCTTTGGTCGCACCGCTCGCGTGAACGTAGACCGGTGCCGCCTCGCGAGCTCTGCCACCCAAAAGGTCGTAAACCGGCATTCCCGCCATTTTGCCCTTGATGTCCCAAAGCGCCTGATCTACACCAGACAATGCATTGTTCAATACCGGTCCGTTCCGCCAGTACGACGACACATAAGAAGACTGCCAGATGTCCTCGATATCGGCGACGTTTTTGCCGATGAGGAACGGGCGTAGGTAGTCGTCGACAGCTGCTTTGACGGTAGAGGGACGTTGCGTGAATGTCGCACAACCCACTCCGTAGAGGCCAGGCTCTGATGTTTCGATCTTCACGATAACCAGTCGAATGCTGTCCGGTTCCGTCATAATCACTCGGATATCGCGAATCGTTACGTTATCTGTGGCGGTCATGTTGTCTCCTTAGTGAAGGTTAATGATACGAGTTACACCCCAGATATGACGCGCGCAGTGTCTTTTCTCGTTAACATGCGAACATGCGATACCAGCAACTGAAGGAGCAATCCGATGAAGGCGATGACTTGGCATGGCGGGAACCACTTCACTCAGGACGAGGTGCCGGACCCAGTCGCGAAACCGGGCTTCGTGGTTGTCAAGATCGACACGACGGGGATCTGTGGAACCGATGTCCACATCACCCAAGGACTGTTTCCTTCGGAGCCGCCAGCCATCCTCGGTCACGAAGGCACCGGCATCATCGTCGAAGTCGGAGAGGGCGTATCTAATGAACGCATCGGTCAGCGAGTGGTCTTGAACCACAGCGCTCACTGCTTCGAATGCTGGAACTGTCGGAACTGGAACGTCTCTCGCTGCCAAGTCGCACCCGTCTCATCCAACGGCCTGTTCGCCGAATACGTCGCTCTACACTCCCGCACCGCTCTTCAACTGCCTGAAAGCCTCGATATCGAGACCGCGGCCATGACCGAGCCGGCCGCTTGCTGCCTATCCGGTGTAGAGATGCTTGACATCCCCTATCGGGCGACGGGCCTAGTTATTGGCGCAGGTATTATGGGTCTCTTCACAGCGGCGTTCATGAAAACACACGGTGTCGAGACGCTGGTCGTGTCCGAACCCGTAAAAGTTCGACGCGAAATGGCTAAACAGTTCGGGGCCGACATCCTCCACGATCCCAACGATGTTCCTCTAGAAGAAGTCATGGCCGAAGTTACCGATCAAGGCCGCGGGTTCAGCGTTACTGCCGAAGCGGTCGGAAAGCCTGAACTCGTAGCCGCCTGTATCAACGTGACTAAACCACGCGGGCAGACCCTAATGATCGGCGTCTGTCCCGAAGGATCGCCACTCCCCGTCGACCTTTATGACATGCACTTCCGCGAGATAAAGCTTGTCGGCGCTTTTGGACGCGGAAACGTCTTCCACCGCGTCCCTGGCGAACTCGACAAACTCAGTTTGGAAAACGTCATTTCCGGACGCTACCCGCTCGCCCAACTACCCGACGCGATCACCGCTTCCGCCGAAGGGTTAGGCGTCAAGTTCGCCATCAAACCAAACGCATAACCCTCAAAACTTTAGGACCATCGATATGAAAGCACAGACTTGGCACGGCGGTGCACACTTCACATTTGACGACATCCCAGAGCCAGAACCGTCCCCCGGTTACGTAGTCGTCGAAATCGACACTACTGGCATCTGTGGGACGGATGTGCATGTGACGCAGGGGTTGTTCCCGAAGGAGCCGCCGCAGATATTGGGGCATGAGAGTTCGGGCATCATTGTCGATGTGGGCGAGGGGGTGTCGAACGAACGAATCGGGCAAAGGGTCTGCATCAACCACCCTGCGAACTGCTACGAGTGCTGGTACTGCCGTAACTGGAGCGTGTGTCGCTGTGAGAACCAGCCACCAATGTCAAACGGCTATTTCGCCCAGTACACCGCTGTTGCATCGCGCTCGGCCGTCGAGATTCCAGAGTCTCTTGACCTGGAGACTGCCGCCCTCACCGAACCCGCTGCTTGTTGCCTCTCTGGTGTTGAGATGCTCAACATCCCGTACCGCGCCACCGGTCTGGTTATCGGTGCAGGAATCATGGGACTCTTCACCACAGCGTTCTTAAAGTCGCATGGAGTCGAGACACTAGTCGTCTCGGAACCGGTCAAGATACGGCGCGAGATGGCGACGCAATTCGGAGCCGACATCCTCCACGACCCCAACGACATGCCACTCTCGGATGTGATCGCCGACGTGACGGACCAAGGACGCGGCTTCAGCGTCACCGCCGAAGCGGTGGGCAAGCCAGAACTCGTCGCCACATGCATAAACTCCACAAAACCACGCGGTCAAACCCTCATGATCGGAGTCAGCCCGGAGGGCTCGCAGCTCCCCGTCGATCTCTACGACATGCATTTCCGGGAGATAAAGCTCATCGGAGCCTTCCGCCAAGGAGATGTCACTCACCGCGTACCAAGCGAACTCGCGAAACTCAACCTCCAAAACGTGATCTCTGGTCGCTACTCCTTAGCCGACTTGCCAGAAGCAATCACCGCATCCGCAGAAGGACTAGGTGTCAAATTCGTCATCAAACCCAATGGCTAATTGTCACCGTACATAAATCTCCGTCTCGCGATGGAACGCATACCAACCGAACCAGAAGGAAACATTCGAAGGCACGACATTCAGCTTGTTTGACGCATTCGCGCTGTCGGTCAATGATTCTCGCGTTACATCCCATTCCGTTCCGCTGCCATCCACAACCTTAGGCGGGAATACAACCTCCGAGGCGTCATCAGGCAATCGGAATTCTAGCCCTTCCGGATTTTCGAAGATGTGAGCGTCCGACGATGTGCCCGACGCGATGACCACGACATCGACTTCACCGATGCGGTCATGAACGATCCTCTCCGATCGCAACAACTCAATCGGATAAGCTTTATCCACGCCTTCCAAAGTTACACCTAGCACCTCGGCCTTAGGTGGCAACACGTCATCCCGGTACGCGATCGGGAACATTGTCTCAGGATCTGCGCGGTATGCGTAGTAGATCGAGTTGTCATTGTCTTCATGTGTATACGACCAAGCGGGGTAACGAGCACCCTCGCGAGTAATCACCGTAGTATCGGGATGCTCCGCGCGCCAATCGCCCCAAGTAGTTCTTGCGGTCGGGAAATATCCAAGCTCGATCCCGCTACCGACCAGTTCCCCGATAATCGGAGTTCCGGTGAATTGATGCCATAACGAACGGGTGGCACGGTCGTACATCACTTTGTTGCTCCGGAAAAGCAGCCCAGACGTTCCGAATGTCGTTGGCTCTCCGTCGATGTATGCGCGATACCCGATCGCGCTGTTGCAAAGCGTTCACCACGTCAGCGATAATGGCTCACCTCCTAGAACATCATTCACGAGCTCATGCGCGTTCACTATTCGTAACGGATACGCTCGATGCTCGCCGTTGATCGAAACACCGATAACACGCTCATCGTCCTCCAGATAATCCGCACCTGGATCATCAGCACCGGTATTAGGCGGATTTTCCAAAGGCGGGATGCCATCTGGTACAACTCCGCCCCACTCGATTTCCGTCAAATCTACATCCGATTTACCTCCCAACGCTGGCGACAGAAATGCACCGAAACGCCCGTCGATTTGCCGAAGATAATTTATCTTCCACTCACCATACTCAGAAGGCACTGGGTAGTCACCACTGTGCCTCCCACCCCATTCCGACCACGCCTTCCAGTCTTCGCCAAACTCTGTCTGCCCCGTCAAAGCCTCTAAAGTTTCCACCGCCGCGTTGATGATGTCGCGCGTGAAGAAGTTCCTCAGCGATTCGATAATCACCCGAACCTGCGACCTGTCATTCTCTTCGCGAATCCTCTCAAGAGCATCCAACGTCCGATTGTTCAAGGGGCCGAATCCCGGGGAAAGATCGAAGCCCGCGAACACCAAGTACATCATCGAGTTCGAGTTGTAAGGCACTGGTGTACGCGTTGGCACCACCGTCGGTTCCGTTTCCGCATTGGGCTCCCCAGAAGTCGTCATAGTGAACACATCGGTCAGAGCGGGAGGCGCAACTGCCACTCCCGATCCCCGATTCGCCATCCAAGACATCGACGCTAGCAAAGCCGCCGCTGAAACCGACAGTGCCACCAAAAGCGCTATTACCGTCCCAACGTTTTTGCCACTCATCTAACGAGTGCCTTGCTTGCGGTGCCAATGTCGGGATAAACCCCAACCGCAACAGCCCCCGTCAGTGCTGCTCCGACCGCCGCCTCTTCCCGGACCTTGCCAATCGAGACCGGGGCGCCAAAAGCCTCTTCCAAACATCGCCTGAGTGCCGAATTTAGTCGCAATCCGTTACCAGAACCTACGATGCGTTCGCGCCTACCAGCACCAAGTTCGACCGCGCTCCGATACGATTTGGACAGTTCAGCCGCCATCGAACGAAAAACAGCCAAAGCCATCGATGCCGGTGTGAAATTGCCCGGTGAAATACCAGCAAACTCGCCGCGTGCATCCGGGTGTTCGCGTGATCCTGTGAAAAGCGCCGAAGCTGCAATGACATCAGCAGATTCATGGGAAAGTGCCGCGTCAGCGAGATTCGCAAGCCTTTTGTAAACCTTGTCTTCATCTACGCATTCAATGTCGAACACGGTTTGTGCGGTTCTCACGAAAAAGTCTTTCAGCACCCGAAAGGTGCGCCCACCAACAACACCGACACCAGCCAATAGATAGCCGCGCTCGATGTGCGGACGGAGCTCTAACCAACCGTGATTAATAGAGCCATCCACAGGTTCCAGTTGCAGCGACGCTAGATCATCCAGAAAAACCGTCGCCTGACCACCAGTGCCAATGTTGATCGCCACCGTATCGCTCGCATCTTCAACTGATCCGACAAACGCACATTGATGATCGCCAGACGGAACAGACACAGGAGTGCCGGACCTTAACTCGGTAACGTCGCTCATCTCACCCATCAGCCCCCCTATGACGGTGCACGAATCGACAATCTCCGGGAACAATCCACGATCGATCATTAGTTCCCCGATCAAATCGTCATTCCAGGACCGCTTCGGTACGTTAAGAACACCCCAACCAGCCGCATCTGTGGCATCGGTGACAGGGCGCATAGAGCCGACTAACCGATGCGCCAGGTACTCTGGTGCAGTGATCGCGGCGTCTACGCCCGAAGGCATCATGCCCAAGTAGTCGAGCCAGAACAACGTCGGAGCGGTGTATCCAGTGACGATCGGACAACCCGCGTCTTTGAACGATGGCAACCCCTCTCCACGCCTGGTCGCGCCGCCCTTTGATGCCATCACATCCAAGAAATTACCGTCCGAATCCCCCACCTTGTCCTTGCATCGCTGGTCTTGCCACGCGATGAATGGACCAATTGGTGAACCCTCAACATCCAAAAGTTGGCAACCCTGCTGTTGGCCAGTCACGCCAATGGCGACAACTTCATCAGATTCAATGCTCGAACATAACTCCGCGACGGTTTGCGCAGTCCGCCCGACCATTGCCTCGATGTCCCACTCCGACCGCCCCATAAGACGGTCCATCGCCGAAGTGGTCTCAGCATCGTTCGAGGCCGAACGAGAAGCCACCAGCTCAGCAGTGTCGTCTTGGACGCGGACCGCGACGACTGTTACCGAAGTCGAGCCAAGATCTATGCCTAACGCTAAGCGCATGGGCATAGTCTACGTGTTGCGGGCGCGAGCCGTTCTGGTGCTAAGTAATAGGAAACGCCCAGTTGATGAGTTCGCAAGAATGCCTGGGGAATTCCTGCCTACCCGTAGTTGCAACCGATGCCCTTGTAGCCGATTTCAACCTCTCCCTCAGCGGTCACGAGAACCGGTGTGATGCGGTCTCCTCCCGATAGACGCTCAACTTCGGCCCACTTATCCGGATCTTTCGAGACATCGATCTCTTCGTAGCCGATCCCTTTCTGCTGGAGGTCGGACTTGAGCATGTCGCAGTATCCGCATGTTGGGTGTGTATAGACGACTGCGAGATCACGAGTTGGTTCTTTGGTAGGCATGGTGCGAATTATAAATGGCTTCAGCCGCTCTATCTTATTGAGACATTATCCACTTCGTCTGAGCCTCAGAGCATTCAACGAAACTGATAAAGAAGAAAAAGCCATAGCACCGGCGGCAGCTACCGGGCTGAGAAACCCACTCTTACTAATGACGAATCGCAGATAGTCAGGGGGTGGTGAATCTGCAAATACCGGATGCAACGCTCCAGCCGCTATCGGGATGAGCAGGACGTTGTAAGCGAACGCCCAGAACAGGTTCTGCCGAATCACCCTCACTGTGGACCGACTGATTGAAATCAGGCCAGACACCGCCGTAGGTTCATCGTTTACGAGTGTGACATCCGCCGTCTCGATAGCGATGTCAGTGCCACTCGCCATAGCGATGCCGACATCCGCAGTTGCTAGAGCAGGACCATCGTTAATGCCATCACCGATCATAGCCACTCGGCGACCTTGTTCTCTCATCTCGGTAACACGCGATGCCTTTTCTGAAGGCAACACCTGAGCATCTACGTTTTCGATGCCGACCCCACGAGCAACTACGTTAGCGGACTCGATCCGATCACCAGTGATCAAGTGCGTCTCAATACCCATCCCTAGCAGAGAACTGACCGCGGCCTTAGCATCGTCGCGCACGATGTCCTGCAACCCGATCGCTGCAACCAACTTACCGTTCATAGACACCGTGACTGGTGTTTGAGCCTCCGTCCCGATCTGCTCAACCGCTTCCAGAATCTCTCTATTGCCTTCCAACAACACCGCCGCTGGATTCATAACCGCAACAACCGCACCGTCGACCCGCGCATAAACGCCTTGACCTGTAATCGACTGGAAACCCTCTGCGCTTGGAATTTCAAGACCACGCATCCGCGCGTCGTTGACAATAGCTGTTGCAACTGGATGCTCCGAGAAAATCTCAACCGCCGCCGCCGAGCCAATCACCTCATCTTCTGTCATCCCAGAACCGCCATCAACGTGAATCGACACCACCCGCGGTTTGCCAGCCGTCATCGTACCCGTCTTATCGAATGCTACGGTATCCACATTCGCTGTCCGCTCTAATACCGTTGCGTCCTTTATCAAGATGCCCCGTTCGGCCGCGCGGCCGATGCCAGCCACTACCGCCGTCGGTGTTGCCAACCCCAAAGCACATGGACACGCGATGACAAACACTGTCACCGATATCAGCAAAGCGTTCGGCAAAGACGGATCCGGTGCCATTACCAACCAGAACAGGAACGATGCCAAGCCCACAACGAGCACCGCAGGCACAAATCTCGCAGTCACACGATCAACGAAGCGTTCGATCGGCGCTCTCGTCGATTGTGCACGTTCGACTTGGCGAATGATCTGAGACAGCAGCGTCCCTTCTCCAGTAGTCGTAACTCGCGCTTTGCATGCCGACGCTATATTCAGCGTCCCCGCAAAAACTTCATCGCCCAGATTCTTCACAACAGGCATACTCTCGCCCGTCAGCATCGACTCGTCGATTTCAGCAACCTCGTCCACCAATCTAGCGTCTGTCGGCACACGCTCGCCGGGCCGGATCACAACCGTATCGCCGATCTCGATGTCGTCGATCGCAACCTCTACCACTCCATCCGCACGTTCAACAAGAGCAATCCGCGGCTGCAACTCGATCAGCATCCGAACCGCTTCGGATGCTCGCAACCTCGTCCTTCCTTCCAACCATCGCCCCAGCGAAACCAAACCGATGATCGCAGCAGACACCTCGAAATATGTCCCGGTATGATGTTCAGGCACCACGAAACTAGCCGCGTCCGCCCACAACGTCGAATCGCCAAGTATCAACTGTGAGATAGTCACCAAAGCGCTATACGCGAAGGCAACCGATGTCCCTACAACCACCAAGGTGTTCATATTCGACGTTCTACGCTTCGCAGCTGTCCATGCTGATTTGTAAAACGGGGCGGCGATCCGAAACTGTATCGGCGTAGCGACCACCAAAAACAACAGATTCAACGCATACGCGGGCACGTCTGGCGCATATGCCGACCGCAACATCGTCACAACCATGATCAACGCCATTGCAGCAATACTGACAATCGCGCTGTTTCGAATTGCTGAAAGTTCCGATCTCTGCGCCTCGAACCGAGATTCATGCGTCCGATCTGACGCGTCATCTTCAGCGTCAAGCACCATAGACGGAACACCGATGCCGTAACCAGCATCACCCACTGCAGAAGCTATAGCGTCAAGAATCTCACCCCCGCCTCCAAGCGCAACATCGTCCTGGTCAGAGAAGTTGACGTTTGCCGAATTGGTCGCCAAAGACACTTCAGCAGATTCGACACCCGGAACTGATGAAATCGCGTCGGTAACGTGCGAAACACAAGCCGCGCATGTCATTCCGCGGATGTAAATGGTCTTGGAAACCATCTCACACACCCCTTAACCGTAGTGACCGAACCGCCATTCATAGCCATCCCAATAGTTTAAGGTTAATCTGCTAACGCTCAATCTAACGGAGAATTTATGGCACCAAGCGAATCGTCATCAGGCCTGCCTCGCCGACAAGTCGTCATCACGATGGCTTGCGCAATGACAGGCTTGTTCCTCGCTGCCCTTGATCAAACTGTCGTTGGAACGGCAATGCCGAGAATCATCGCTGACCTCGGCGGGTTTGACCGCTACACCTGGGTCACCACAGCCTACATTGTCGCTTCGACCATCGCTGTACCTATCGTCGGAAGGCTGTCAGACATATTTGGTCGAAAGTTTTTCTACATGCTCGGTTTGATCCTCTTTTTGGTCGGATCATTCGCCTCCGGCACCGCAGAATCTATGAACCAGTTGATCGCTTTTCGTGCATTACAAGGCATGGGTGGCGGCGTCCTGATGTCGTTGGCTTTCGTCATCGTCGGCGACTTGTTCGCGCCCGCCGAACGAGGCAAAATCCAAGGTGTCGTTGCCGCCGTCTTCGGATTGGCTTCGGTCATCGGACCCACCCTCGGCGGATTCCTTACCGACACTTTGTCATGGAACTGGATCTTCTACATCAACATTCCAATCGGAGTTGCCCTTGTGCTTTTGATGCTCCGCTTCTTCCCGCGCGTAGAACCTGACGTGATGGACCGCTCGATCGACGTTGTGGGCATCGTTACGTTGATCTTGACAGTCGTGCCTCTACTGCTCGGATTGTCGTTGGCAGGTGTCGAATACGCTTGGTCATCCCCGATAATCATCGGATCGTTCGCGGTATCCGCTGTGTTCCTCGTCGCTTTCATCTTTACCGAGTTACGCAGCCCGAACCCCATCATGCCGCTCGAGATATATAAGAACCGTGTAATCAGTGTGGCCCTGCTTGCCGTATTCATCACCGGGTTCGGCATGTTCTCCGCCATCATCTTCATTCCGCTATTCTTCCAAGGCGTGTTGGGAGCATCAGCAACCAGCAGCGGCAGCTTCCTTACGCCCATGATGCTCGGAATCGTGGCCGGGGCTGCGATATCGGGGCAGATCGTCTCCCGCATCGGTGGCTATCGAATACCTGCTACCTTCGGTGTCGTGCTCATGACCCTCGCCGCCTTTCTACTATCCACCATGTCTGCCTCAACGCCGTACGGCGTCGCGATCAGTTTCATCGTGGCACTGGGATTCGGTCTCGGATTCACTTTCCCTTCGTTCACGATTGCGGTTCAGAATTCCGTTGAACATCGATTTCTTGGAGTCGCTACGTCTGCCGCCCAGTTCGCCCGTTCCATCGGCGGTTCTCTAGGATTGGCAGTCTTGGGAGCGTACATGACCAATACTTTCAAATTGCAGTTGAAGGACAAACTACCTGTTGAGGTGCAAGACGCGTTAGGCGAACCGAAGATCGTCGAGTTGTCTGAAAATCCCGCCGCGATGGTGAACCCAGACGCTCTGCACACGTTGACTTCGCAGTTGGGTTCGTCTGGCGTGGTTGCAGATTCACTGCTGTCCGGGCTTCGCGATGCCCTTGCATCTTCGATCTCTGGTGTATTCCTAGTCACCTTCTTCATCCTGCTCACATCGGTAGTGGTTGTTTTCTTCTTGAAAGATCGTCCGTTGCGCACGGAGGTCGGTTCTCGGCCGTCTGCGGTGAGCGAATAAGCGGGATTTCGTTCGATCATCGAACTGTCAACACCAACGCTGAGGAACATTTGGGAAATCACGCGGAACGCGCGAAAAAGGGGCACAAAAACGCGTCGGCATCGCGTATCATTAAAATAGTGCACGTAATCCGCGGCCACGCCCGTTTGGGGCATTCCATAGCGCATCCGCAGTTGGGGAAAAATCCCAGCCGAGGTTTGCGCTTTTCTGCGCGCATAGGAAGAAGCCGCAATCCGTCATCGGTGACCAATCCAAATCTTGGCGTCTCGGGATAACCCGTCGCATCTTTGGATTACACCTGCTCAAGGAGAACTGAATGGCAATCTCACCTGCATTGACCGCTGGCGGCAGAGGCCGCTCGTATCGCACATTTGGCGACACAAAAGTGCCGACGGACATGCCGGACCTCATACAGGTCCAGAAAGATTCTTTCGAGTGGCTTCTCGGCGACGGTCTTCGGCAGCTTTTCCGGGAAATCTCGCCTATCACCGACTACTCTTCAGACAATCCGAAATACGAGATGAGTCTCACCGAGCATGAGATCCTCGAACCGGAATTCACAGAAGAAGAGTGTCGAGAGCGCGAAGTCACCTACAGCGTGCCTTTGCACGTCACGATCGAGTTGAAGATCAACGAGACCGACGAGATCAAAGAGCAGACCATATTCTTCGGCGACATGCCAAAGATGACGGAGAACGGCACATTCATCATCAACGGTGCCGAGCGCGTCGTAATATCACAACTTGTTCGGTCACCCGGTGCTTACTACTCGTTGGACGATGACCCGGCAACCGGCAATCGATTGTGCAGCGTCAAACTCATTCCCTACCGCGGTGCTTGGGTCGAACTCGAAACCAGCAACCGTGACATCCTCTTTGCAAAAGTTGACCGCAAGCGCAAGTTGCCCGTAACTACACTGCTTCGAGCCATCGCCGCTGTAGAAGACGGTACTCAAGAGGACGCAGCAAATCCCCTCAAACTCGACTCTCTCGATGCCATGCTCGCCGTCTTTGGAGACCCGGATGATGGCGAAGAAGATGCCGATGTCCGAGACTTCATACGCTCGACATGGGATTCTGACGCTGATGCCAAAGATGAAGAGGATGCGCTCAAGGAATTCCACAAGCGCATGAGACCAGGCGAGCCAGCCACCGTCGATGGCGCAAGGCGTCTGGTTTATCAGATGTTCTTCGATTCTCGTCGCTACGATTTGGGTGACGTCGGACGCTACAAGTTAAACCGCCGCATTGATGTTGATGTCGAACTATCGCGACGAACGCTCACAAAGCGAGATTTCGTCAACATCATC
Source organism: Dehalococcoidia bacterium (assembly GCA_963555965.3). Lineage (GTDB taxonomy): Bacteria > Chloroflexota > Dehalococcoidia > Lucifugimonadales > Lucifugimonadaceae > Bin127. The sequence goes on along the minus strand of OY821634.1, from coordinate 2,027,401 downwards.
AAACGCATGATTAAAGTCAACAATGGCGAAGCAGTCCCAGACGACATCGACCACTTGGGCAACCGGCGTGTACGGACCGTCGGCGAGTTGATACAAAACCAAATCCGCGTCGGACTAGTTCGCATGGAACGCGTAGTACGCGAACGCATGACCACCCACCCCGGCGAGACGACTCCGGCAGCATTGATAAACATTCGCCCCGTAGGCGCTGCTGTAAAAGAGTTCTTTGGCGGCTCTCAACTGTCGCAGTTCATGGACCAGACCAACCCTCTGTCCGAACTCACTCACAAGCGCCGCCTTTCGGCATTGGGACCCGGCGGATTGACCCGGGACCGAGCCGGCTTCGATGTTCGGGACGTTCACCACTCGCACTACGGCCGCATATGCCCGATCGAAACCCCTGAAGGTCCAAACATCGGACTGCTAGGTTCCTTAGCTACATACGCCAAAGTGAATGAATTCGGATTCGTCGAGACACCCTATCGCAAGGTTCGGACAACCATTTCAAATCGATCAGACGATTTGATCGGGCGCACATTGCTCCAAGAAGTTCGCGAAAAGAGCCGCAAGACCATCGTCGCAGAAGCCGACTCGGTGGTCGATGCTGAACTCGCTCGTCGGTTGCGACGGCTGGGAGAGCAATCGCTCCAAGTACGACCCTACATCTCTCTAAATTCCGAAGATGTCGAATACCTCTCCGCCGACCAAGAAGAAGAGGTGTTGATCGGCGAACCTACCACTCCAGTCGATGCCCTCGGACAACTTCATGGTGTCGTGCGATGCCGCACCGGTGGTGAGCAATACGTTAAGGCTCGCCCAGAGGAAGTTGACTACGTCGATGTCTCACCTTCGCAGATCGTGAGCGTCTCTGCTGGACTCATACCATTCCTCGAACACGATGACGCGACTCGCGCACTCATGGGATCCAACATGCAACGACAAGGCGTGCCATTGATACGCCCAGAAGCACCAATCGTCGGAACCGGCATCGAGTACCGAGCCGCCATTGACAGCGGTCAGGTGGTTCGCTCCGAAACAGACGGCATCGTGACTTCCGTTACCAGCGACAAAATTGTTGTGACCGACCAAGAAGGCGAAAACCACAAGTACCCGTTGATCAGGTACGCAAGATCGAACCAAAGCACCTGCATCAACCAACACCCCATCGTCAACAAGGGACAGCAAGTCAGCGTCGGACAGGCAATCGCCGACAGTTCTTCCACCGATGGCGGCAGATTGGCACTCGGTCAGAACGTACTCGTCGGCTTCATGAGTTGGGGCGGCGGCAACTACGAGGACGCAATCATACTCAGCGAAGACCTCGTTAAGGGCGACCGCTTCACATCTACGCATATCCAGAAGCATCAAGTCGAAGCACGCGAAACTCAACTTGGACCAGAAGAGATAACTCGCGACATCGCCAATGTTGGCGAAACCAACTTGGCGAACCTTGACGAAGAGGGCATCGTCATACCCGGAACTTGGGTCGGACCTGGCGACATCCTTGTCGGAAAGGTCACTCCCAAAGGTGAGACCGAGTTAACCGCAGAAGAAAAATTGCTACGTGCAATCTTCGGCGAGAAAGCGCGAGACACCAAAGATACTAGCCTGCGTGTCCCACACGGTGAAAAAGGCAAAGTCATTAAAGTCCGCGTCAGCAAGAAGGAAGACGGCGACGAGTTGCCTCCTGGAGTATCCATGATGGTGCGCGTATGGGTCGCACACACTCGCAAGATCATGCAGGGCGACAAGATGGCAGGACGCCACGGCAACAAAGGCGTCGTGGCAATGATACTACCGCGCGAAGACATGCCGCATTTGGAGGACGGTACGCCTCTAGACATCGTTCTCAACCCCATCGGTGTACCATCCCGAATGAACCTCGGACAGCTGTTAGAAACACACCTCGGGTGGGCAGCACGACAACTTGACTTCTCTGCTATAACCCCGGTGTTCGACAGCGCAAGCGAGGTCGCGATCGAAGATGAACTATCACGCGCCTGGTTCATTACTGCCGCGCAATCTAGAAATCATCGCGACATCGACGACCGTGAGATCGATCACGAACGGGTACGTCAGTGGATCGCAACCCGTGGATACGACTACGACGAGTTGCGTAGCCAGGCAACCGAGCACGCCGGAAAGGCCAGCGAAGCCTGCATGAGAATCTGGTTGAGCGAAGTCGCAGGCCAAGACGTGGATGGGTTAGATCGCGACGGGCTACTCGAAACTGCGCGCCGACTCGACCGTGAAATCGGCAACGCCGCCCCCGTACTCGGCAAACAATCTTTGATCGACGGACGAACCGGCGAACGCTTTGATCAGCCCGTAACCGTCGGCAGCATCTACATGATGAAACTCATCCACCTCGCCGAAGACAAGATGCACGCACGGTCGACAGGCCCCTACTCCCTCATCACACAGCAACCACTCGGCGGAAAGGCACAGTTCGGAGGACAACGCTTCGGCGAAATGGAAGTGTGGGCATTGGAGGCATACTCCGCACCACACACCCTCCAAGAGGTGCTGACCATCAAATCCGACGACGTCAAAGGACGAGTCCTGGCATACGAAGCGATCGTCAAGGGGCAGTCCGTGGTATCTGCCGACGTGCCAGAATCGTTCAACGTCCTCATACACGAACTACAAGGATTAGGCCTGGACATCTCGATGATCGGAGACTCGAGCGGAGACGAGGAAGATGAAGACGGTGAGCAGGTAGCCATCGCCGATGTTGACATCGATCAAGATACCGACATCGCCGCTCTTGGCGGAGACGTGATGGATATCGGCGCTGAACTACCACCTCCTGTACTGGAATTCGATGTGGACTTCGAGGACACCGATACCGACGAGAACGAGAACAGTGCGTTGGACGACGAACTGACACAGCAGAACGGCGAAGCAACCGAAGCCAACCCCGATTCAATCGATGACTAACCCAAAGGCGGATGTAGCAGCGTTTACTGCATCCGCCACCCACCGTTGGCGACACAAAGTCGCGTTCGCGACTAAACGAGGTTACATGGAATGGCATTTACACCCATACAGCAAGCGGCTCCCACAACTGAAAACGATTTTCGAGCGATAAAAATCTCGATCGCATCCCCGCAGATCATCCGAAAATGGTCATGGGGCGAAGTCAAAAAGGCCGAAACCATCAACTATCGCACACTACGACCAGAACGCGACGGGCTTTTCTGCGAACGCATCTTCGGACCCACACGCGACTTCGAGTGCTACTGCGGTAAATACAAGCGCCAACGCGACATGCGCATGCGCCGAGAGGGATTCGTCTGCGACCAGTGCAAGGTCGAAGTGACACGGGCGTCCGTCCGACGCGAGCGGATGGGACACATAAGCCTCGCTGCACCCGTCGCACACATCTGGTTCTCCAAGGGAACCCCGTCTCGGATGAGCATCATCCTAGACATCACTCCACGAAACCTTGAACGCGTACTCTACTTCTCCTGCTACATCATCACACGGGTTGACGAAGAGGCGCGCCTGCAAGCCATCAACGAACTCACCGAGTACCGAGAGCAGGAGTTGGGACGTATCGAAGAAGAGCGTATCCAATACAACATCTCCGAACAAGACGAAGAGTTCCTCGCTATCCTCATCGATCGCATCAAGGAGATCCACAACAATTTGGGCGAAGACCCCGAAGCGATCCCCGGCGCGCCCGAAGGCTCCTCAATCGAAGACGAAATCGAAGTCAAACTAGCCCACTGGAACGTCGTGTTTGAAACCGACGTCGCCCGAAAGATCGAGCGAGCACAAAGCCTTCAAATCAAAACTGAACTCAACGAAGCCGAATACCGAGAGTTGAAGGACCTCTTCGGAAACGTATTCGAAGCCAGCATGGGCGCTGACGCAATCCTTGAACTCCTCAAGACACTCGACCTTGATGAGATTTACGACGAACTGAACGAAACCATCCGTAACACATCCGGACAGCGCAGAGCGAAAGCCGTCAAGCGATTGAGCGTCGTCGAAGCATTTCGCACAAGCGGCAACAAACCCGAATGGATGATCCTTACCGTACTACCCGTCCTGCCACCTGAACTACACCCCATGGTACAGCTCGATGGCGGACGATTCGCCACCAGCGACCTCAACGACCTCTATCGCCGAGTCATAAACCGCAACAACCGACTCAGCCATCTCCTGAAACTCTCTGCTCCTGACATCATCGTTCGCAACGAGCGCCGAATGTTGCAGGAAGCAGTAGACGCACTTATCGACAACGGCAGACGCGGTCGCGCCATCATGGGACGACACAACCACAAACTAAAGTCCCTCACCGACCTATTGCGCGGCAAGCAGGGACGATTCCGACAAAACCTCCTCGGAAAACGAGTCGACTACAGCGGACGCGCTGTCATCATCTCTGGACCGCAGATGAAACTCGACGAGTGCGGAATACCCAAGGAAATGGCGCTGGAACTCTTCAAGCCATTCGTCATGAACCGCTTGATCTCCGAAGGACACGCACACAACATCAAAACCGCAAAAAGACGTGCCGAGCAAGCAGACGCCGAGGTATGGGACACTCTCGAAAAAGTCGTGGATGGACACCCCGTTCTGCTCAACCGTGCTCCTACGCTCCACCGTCTCGGCATCCAAGCATTCTACCCCAAACTCGTCGAAGGAAAAGCAATACAGCTCCACCCGCTCGTATGCACCGCATTCAACGCCGACTTCGACGGCGACCAGATGGCCGTTCACGTACCACTATCGCCCGGTGCCATCAACGAGGCAAAGACGCTGATGCTAAGCACCAGCAACATGCTCGCTCCACGATCAGGTTCACCGATCGTCTCACCCACCCTAGACATGTTGCTCGGACTCTACTACATGACCGGACCCGTCATGGACATCGCGGTACCAGTGCCTGCCGATACTTTGGCTTCCGACCTAGTCCTTCAAAATGGCAACGCATCCAAGAACGGACACGGTGGCGTCAAGTACTTTGGAAGCCTGCAAGAAGCACGATACGCCGAGGAAACCGGCGAGATCGGATTGCGAGACCGAATCCGAGCAAGAGTCCCTGGCGGAACCCGAGTATTCACCGATTCAACCGCCTCTAGCGCAGTGACCATTCAAGAACCGCATGACTGGATAGAGACCACCGTCGGCCGAATCATCTTCAACGAGATGCTCCCAGACCCCCTCGGATTCCACAACTACGTCATGCGCGAAGACGAAATCGACGCCGTCGTTCACCTATGCTACAGCGAATTGGGCAACGCCGGCACCGCCATCGTACTCGACGAAATGAAGCGACTAGGATTCGAATACGCAACACGATCTGGCACCACCATCGCCATCAAAGACGCCGTCCCACCGCCCGAAAAGCAGGAACTACTCGAAAACGGCCGCGCACAAGTCGCTGAACTACAGCGCATGTACGAAGAAGGCGTCATCACCGACGAAGAAAAATACACCGCCACCATCGAAACATGGAACGAAACATCTGACCGAGTCACCGACGCTGTCAAGGAGCACCTCTCCGAATACAACGGCGTATTCGCAATGTCCGACTCCGGAGCCAAAGGTAACCTCGCACAGATCAAGCAGATGGCCGGTATGCGTGGATTGATGTCAAACCCGCGCGGCAGAATCATCGACGTCCCAATCGAGGCAAGCTTCTCTGAAGGACTCTCCGTACACGAGTTCTTCGCCTCCACACACGGATCCCGCAAAGCACTAGCAGACACCGCTCTAAAAACCGCCGAAGCCGGATACCTCACACGACGTATGGCAGACGCCGCGCAGAACGTCATCATAAACGAACGAGACTGCGGGTCACCCATCGGGATGACTATATCCGCCGAGGCTTCACGCGCGCTAAACCTGCCGTTTGAAGAGCGTATCTTCAGCCGATACGCCGTCAACGACGTCGTCGATCCGGAAACCGGCGAAATCGTCGCCACCCCAGACAACCTCATCGACAACGATCTGGCAACCCGCATCGCCGAGGGATTCGAAGAACTGGAAGTTCGATCACCTGTGTCCTGCATGTTGGAGAGAGGTATATGCGCAAAATGCTACGGCAGCATGCTTGCAGACAACCGACCATCCATCATCGGCGAAGCCGTCGGCATCGTCGCAGCACAGTCCATCGGAGAACCCGGAACACAGCTCACCATGCGTAACTTCCACACCGGAGGAATCGCCAGCGACCGCGACATCACCACCGGCCTACCTCGTGTACAAGAACTCTTTGAAGCGCGAAACCCCAAAGCCCCCGCCATACTCTCAGAGATCCCAGGCACTGTCCGATTCCGAGACGCACAAGGCAGCCTCGTCATCGCTGTTGAAAACGTCGAGACATACCACGAAAACGTCGAAATCCCAGACGGTTACCGCCCAGCGGTGGAAATCGGCGATTGGGTCGATGCCGGCTCCAACCTCATGACACTGACCGCCGCAGGACGACGCGACGCAATGGGTGATGACGGCGCACTCGCACTTCCCGAAGACTTGGTTTCACAAGTCTCTGGCGAAGTTGAAAGCTTCGATGACGACGCGATACGAATCGTCTGGTATGAAACCGCCGAACGCGAATACATGCCACAGAGCAACGCCGACATACTCGTATCCGAAGGCCAAGAGATCGAACCCGGAACGCAGCTCACCGACGGCACCAGCAACCCGCACGACATCCTCCGCATTAGCGGAATCGAAGCGGTCCAACGCTACCTCGTCGAAGAAGCTCAGCGAGTATACCGCTCACAGGGCGTGAAAGTACACGACAAACACTTCGAAGTCGTCGTCCGACAGATGCTCCAAAAAGTGAGAATCGAAAGCACCGGAGACTCCAAACTATTGATCGACGAGATCGTAGACCGATCACAGTACCTGCAAGCCAACGAAGAAGTACGTGAGCAAGGCGGAGAACCCGCAACCGCATCACCTGTGTTGCTCGGAATCAGCAGAGTATCGCTCATGTCACACAGCTTCTTGGCAAAAGCATCCTTCCAAGAAACAGAACGCGTACTCACCGATGCCGCTTTGCAGGGTAGCGTTGACCGATTGACCGGACTTAAAGAGAACGTCATCATCGGACGCATGATACCCGCAAGATTGGACCGCTCTGCAGACGGACGAGAACTGCTCGGACTGCCCGACCCCGAAACTGTGCCGGATCAACCTGTAACTCAAGGTTGGGAAGAAGCTCTCGCCGCCATCGCCAGCGACGACATGGCAGCATCCCTCGCCGCATTCAACCTCGAGAGCGATGCCGCAAGCGTCTCCATCGGATTCTCAGGCGATGAAGGCGGTCACAGCGAAGAGGCAGAGGCAGAACCAGACTTCTCAAACCTCGCTAGCGCATTCTTCGGAGACATGGCCCAGCCAGACGAACCCGTCATCGCTTTCGACGAGGACAGCGACGAAGAGTAAACAACTACCGTCCCCTTCGCGAAGCGAGGGGGACGCGAACAAGCGAAGCGATCTTCGCAGGGGGCGCGAAAGAGCGAAGCAATCTTCGCGGGGATGCCCGGGAAGGACGGATCACAGGGTTTCCCCCGCTAGCGGGGGAAATGTCCGCTAGGACAAAGGGGGCACCCAACAACCAAAGCCAACCATCCCTCCCCCTCTCTGAGGGGGAATTAAAGGGGGTGCATCCCCATCCCAGTTCAGACAAACGACCACAACCATGCCAACCAACTCTGAACAACGTCCCAACATCATCGTCTTCATGACCGACGATCAAGGCTACGGCGATCTGTCATGCATGGGGGCTACCGATTTCCGTACGCCAAACCTCGACAACCTCGCTGCCAACGGAGTCCGCTTCACCGACTGGTACTCCAACAGCCCCGTATGTAGCCCGTCGCGCGCCGCGCTGCTGACTGGCAGGTATCCCGGTAACGCCGGAGTCCGTGCCATCCTACAAGGACACCGCACCGCATCCGGACTGCCAAACTCAACGCCAACGATCTCGTCATTGCTCAAAGATCGCGGCTATCAGACATCCATGGTCGGCAAGTGGCACCTCGGCCTCACCGACGAATGCCGACCGCATTCACACGGCTTCGACTACTGGTTCGGATTCCTCGCCGGATGCATCGACTTCTACTCCCACATCTACTACTGGGGCGCAAACAGACCCGGACCCGGCATCAACCCTACGCACGACCTCTGGGAGAACAACGAGGAAGTTTGGCACGACAGCGAATACTTCACCGAACTAATCGCCGAGAAAGCCATCGAACGACTACGCGCGATGGTCGCCGAAAAACGCGCATCCGGCAAACCCTTCCTGCTCTACGCCCCCTTCAACGCGCCACATTACCCCATGCACGCGCCCGAAAAGTACACCTCACGCTTCGCACACCTGCCGTGGGACCGACGCATCATGGCAGCAATGATCTCCGCTGTAGACGACGCTATCGGCGCTATCATGAACGAACTCACCAGACTCGGTGAAGCCGAAGACACCCTCACATTCTTCGTCTCCGACAACGGCCCGTCTCGCGAAACCCGAAACTGGCTCGACGGCACCCTTGATCCCTACTACGGCGGAACATCCGGCGGACTCAAAGGCCACAAATTCAGCCTCTTCGACGGCGGCATCCGAATGCCCGCAATCGCACACTACCCCGCACGCATTCCCGTCGGACAGGTAGTTTCGACTCCTTGCGCCTCTATGGACATCGTCCCAACCGCGCTCCACGCCGCAGACGGAACCGCACCAACCGACGAAACCGGCGAGTTCGACGGCACAAGCATCCTAGACCTACTCGCCGACGGCAACGACCTCCCCCAACGCGACCTCTACTGGGAACTAGACGGCCAAACCGCCATCCGACGCGGCAACTACAAACTAGTCATTGACGGCGTACTAAGAGAACGAAACGCACCCCAAGTCCACATCCACCTAGCAGACCTCAGCGAAGACTTCTCCGAAAGCAACAACCTCGCCGACGACATGCCCGAACTCGCATCCGAGCTAGAAACCGCCGCCCTCAACTGGCGAGCCGGCATCCAAGAACGCTGGGACCGCGACTACGCCCACCTAAACCACGGCATCGTAACCTACGCCGATTTCCCGGTGGGATAAGGTTCCCCGTAATTCCCGCGCTCTCTACTGTCATTCCCGCGAAGGCGAGAATCCATGCCCCTTTCGCAGAGCGAAAGGGGCGCGAGCGAAGCGAGATCGCGGGGTATGCCCGGGGGTGATGGGCGTGGGTTTCCCCCGCTCGCGGGGGAAATGTCCGAAGGACAAAGGGGGCGCGAATTACCCTTATACACAGCCCCTTTCAAAACCTGATCTTCACCACACCCGAACGAGACACACTATGAAACTCGAAATCTACTGCGACCCGGAAAGCGACACCCTAAACATCGGCAACGGACAACCCGCATCCGAAGGTTACGACGTAGCCGACAGACTCAGCGCACACATCGATTCCGAAGATGATGTAGTCTTTTTCACGCTTGAAAACGCCGTCGAAGTCCTCGCACCCTACCTGAGGAAGCACATGACTGCCAGAGCGTGATATTCCGCCATGGAACTAGAAATCCAATACTTCCCTCAAACAGACACCCTCTACATTGGTAGCGCAGGCACCGCCAACGACGGCTACGATATCGCTGAAAATCTGATCGCCCACGCTAACGATGACGGTCATGTCGTCGGCATAACCTTGGAACATGCCGCCGAAGTTCTAGCTCTCTATCTGCGCGACCAAATCTCCAGCCCCGAAACTAACATACCAACATCTGAAGTACGCGACGACGTCAAGTTGCGTTAGAAGGAAACTCTCATTGCCAGTTGATTACGAAAAGATACGCTATGAGAAACGCAACTACGACGATCCTGAGATCCAAGATATGGTTCGATCATTTGTGGTCGAATCCTACGCAGACCGTACTCACTTCATTCTAGAACTCTTGCAAAACGCAGAAGATGCGATGCGTAAGCGCGCTCTATCATGGCACGGAAGGCGCTCGGTTTCGTTTTCGCTCTCACCGGATATGCTCCGTGTGAGCCATTTCGGCACGCCTTTTAACGAAAAGGATGTGAGAAGTATATGTAGTGTTGGTCGTTCATCGAAACAGAAATTAACCACAATAGGCCGTTTCGGCATAGGATTCAAATCGGTATTCAGATTCACAAATAGTCCGGAAGTGCATTCGGGGAATGAAAATTTCACGATAGATAGATTTGTATTTCCCAAACCGACTCACGCGATAGACAAAGATCAAGAAGAAACTGTATTTGTTCTCCCCATTGACCGTGAGACACAAATCAAAGATTATGACGTTATCTCGCATGGTTTGTCGAATTTGAATGAAGGGGCATTATTGTTCCTGAAGAATATTAATGAGTTGAGTTGGGAAGTTCAAGATTGTAAATCGGGACATTATCTCCGCGAGGATGTGGACAAGGATGAGATTGCCCGCCGAGTTAAATTGACCCACTACTCGAAAGATGTCACTGGCGAAGAGTCTGATGTTAATGAAGAGTGGATAGTCTTTTCGCGGAATGTGAACCACGATGGAAAAGCCGCGGGACACGTCGAGATTGCTTTCAACGTTGACATCACCACGGAGACGATACGTAGGCTTGAGGAATCCAAACTCGTAGTTTACTTCCCGACGGCAGAAGAGACTCGGTTGGGTTTTCTGGTCCAAGGCCCTTATGTAACGACACCGAACCGAGGCACAGTACCACCTGATGACGATTGGAACAAAGGTCTCGTTGACGAGACTTGCGTCCTGTTGGGAGACGCATTGAGTTGGCTTCGAGATCGTGAATTGTTGGACGCAACAGTTTTAGGGTGTTTGCCGCTCGACTCGTTTCTTTGGAGGATGTTGGAACCACTTTTTGATAAGACAAAGGAATTGCTGTCAACTGAACGTCTCCTGCCGAAACTCGGTGGTGGATACATTGATGCTCAACAGGCATTGATACCCCGAACTTCAGGTCTGCGGGAGCTTTTTTCAGCGGATCAGGTTTCCGAGATTTTAGGGATGGGTAGATCGATGTCCTGGCTCCACGACTCCGTACAACGGGATCGGGATGTGCGCAACTACGTGATCGGACATCTCGGGGTTCAGGAAGTAAGGCCGGAACGGCTGATACCAAGGCTCTCCGCGGACTTTCTCAAGAAACAAACAGATGAATGGATCGTTAAACTGTATTCCTTTCTGAAAGACGTACCCAATGCGATCAATGTGCAGAATCCACCCGCATTGATCAGGTTAGATGACGGAACCCATGTGCAACCCTTTGCCGCGAATCGTCCCTTAGCTTATCTACCTGGGGAAGTAGAGACCGAGTCTCCGACAGTTAAGGCTTCCGTGTGCGAAGATCCGGATGCTTTACAGTTTTTGAAGAGTCTAGGTTTGAAACAGCGAGACATTATTGATGACGTTGTAATGGATCTGATGCCCAAATACAAAGAGGCCAGCTTCGAACCTGATGACGAAACGTACGAAGCTGATGTCACAAAGATTCTGTACGCGTATCGTGAGGCTACTACAGACAAGCGAATTCAATTGCTTCGCGAGCTGAAAAGTGCTGCTTGGGTGAAGGCGATAGACTTCGGTGACGGTTTGCGCCGTCGTATGCCGCCCGGCGAGTTGTACCTGGTAACACCATCGCTGAAAGGATTGTTGTCGATAGTCGTTGGTTTCATGTTCGTCGATGAAGAAGTCGAGGTGTTGATGGGCGGAGAAATTCGAAGCCTTCTCAAAGATTGTGGCGCCATCGATCATCTGCGTCCGATTTATGACTGTGGTATGCCGAGCGAGGATGAACTTCGGGAGGAGCGGCGCAAGGCCGGGCACGAGCGTACCACGGGGCGCAGTGATCGCGTAAAGGGGTTTGACTTGCGGGAGATTGAGGAATTGGTTTACGAAGTGCGAAAAATGGACACGCAAAGTCAAAAGGACTTTGCCCGCGGTTTGTGGCGGGAACTGAAGAACTTACATCAGATATTTGGTAGCAGTGTTTTCGAAAGGACTTACACATGGACTGATCGCGGCAGTTACGATACGAAGTTCAACGCGAATTTCGTGAGGAAATTGAACAGTTCAAGTTGGATTCCGACCCAAGACGGTCAATTAAGACGTCCTTCCGACGTCCTGTTTAGCGATCTGGGTTGGGACGAAGATGCGTTCCTGCAGTCCAAGATTCTTTTCAAGCCGCCCAAAATTCATGAGCTAGCCAACGAAGTTGGTTTCGAACCCGACGTGCTTGAACTGCTGAAACAACTCAACCTTACAACCATTTCTAAACTTAGAGAGGTCGGCATCTTTGACGACCAAACTAGCGGTAACGGACGGGCAGGCGAAACGAACGAATATCGAGACGACTCTGAACCGTTCGCGAAGCAATTGTCCGAAATGCAGACCAAGAATCCAACGCCAGAGCGCGATCGTCCTATCTTGCCTCCAGAAGGCGGACCGAAAACCGCTGAATCGGCAAAGGTGAACGCGCAGAAATCCAGGTTGATAGGCGGTTCCGGTTCTAGGCGTCAGATTTCTGGTACAAGGTGGACACCTACCGAGGCGTCGGACGATCTATCGTCAGAATTCAGGCAAATGGTGCTTGGCGATTATGGTCGGCGTTGTCAATTGTGTAGCAATTCTTTCACCAAGCCTGATGGGGAGTTACAGGTGTACGTGATGCATATCGTCCCTCCTAGTAAGGACGGGCGCGCCAATAACTTCGGCGATCTTGTAGGCGTTTGTGGTTGGCATCATGCATTGTTCAAATACGGAGAGTGGGCTTTTGATTTTCCTGAAATTCGTAACACGGTCTCGGAAAACGAATCCTTCGAAGATTGGCAGGTTCTGCGCGCCAACATACAGAGCGCACGACGCGACGTTGATGACTACGGCAACCGATTCGTATCTATTCCGATTCGATTCTCTAACGTATTCAAAGATTGGGCATCTCAACCTGTTATAGAGAAAACGGTGATACGCTATAGCGTTCCACACTGGAAACACCTCTGCGAACTGCTTCAGGTTTGAAGATGACCACAATCCAAAGCGACACCAAAGTAAGGTACAAATCCGATCCTTCTACGGCGGGATGGGTAGTCGGCGTGTCTGGCGATAGCGCGCGCGTGTTCATTGACGGCACGATGAAGTTGGTGCCTGTGTCAGAGTTGGAGGTTGCGCCGGGATTGATGGAATTGAGCCCAGCCGAGTTCCGTAACGCGCTAACACTTCAAAGGCTTGAGCATCCGGCCACTGATCAGTTTCTGTCATTCAAAGCGTCAAAGACGCGGCTACTGTACCATCAATTTCTACCTGTAAAGAAAATGTTGGAGTCGCCTGATCAGCGGTTGTTGATTGCGGATGAGGTCGGTACGGGTAAGACGATCGAAGCGGGTTTGATTTGGGCTGAATTGGAGTCAAGATCCATAGGCGGTTTGGAGAACGTCTGGATCGTATGTCCGAAGTCACTGGTAGGTAAGTGGCAGGATGAGATGTTGCAACGCTTCGATTTCCGTTTGGAGGCTCTGACATCGGAGGGATTGCGGCAGGCGCTGGTCTCTTTGGAGCGCGACGGTGTGATTTCGCCTCGTTTCGCTAAGTGCGTAATCAACCTCGAGTTGTTGCGCATGGAGGACAACGCCATGAGGTTAGAGGAGTCGGCGTTGGATTGGGATTTGGTGATATTCGATGAGGCGCATCATTTGCGGAATACCGACACGTTATCGAACGCTTTGGCTGACCTGATGTGCAGTCGGTCTGATGCCGCGTTGTTCTTGACTGCAACGCCGCTACAGACGCAGTTGCGCGATATTGTGAACTTAATGGGCACGTTGGGTGTTGATGTCGCGGAGGATTCTAGGCTATTGGAGGAGCAGTTGCGATGGGACATGCAACTCAATGATTGGATTCGTCTCTTGAAGAATCGTCCTCCGAGTTGGCAACGCGACGCTGTAGGTATGTTGAACAGATTGGAATCTAGCGGTGGTCGCGATCGGCCGGGGTGGCGCGAATTTAGGCAGCTAGTCGCTGACTCCGACCTCGAACATCGCTCGCAATGTTCTGTGGCGATCGAATCGGCAAGGGATTTGCAAGTTCTGGATCCTTACATGACGCGGACGTTGCGAGCGGATGTTGACGAGAACCGGCCTACCCGTGAAGCCCGGACTAGCAAGGTGGAGTTCAGCGAGCCAGAGAACGAGTTCTACCAGAAGGTTTATCAGATTTGTTCTGACCGGGCAAAGGCGCGCGATTTGCCGACGGGTTTTCTGACACAGATGCCGGAACGGCGAACTGCGAGCTGTGTGCCGGCCGTTGCAGTGGAGATTCTGGGTTATTCGAATGAAGATGAAGACGAGGATCATGAGGCAAGTTGGTCGCCAAGTGAGATTGACGAGTTGAGACCACTGGCTGAAGATGCTCTGAAAGTTGAAGATCTGAAGTTAAAGTCATTGCGAGAAATGCTGGGTTCCGCATTTGGCGAGCTAGGCCTCGACCGAGTGATGATCTTCTCGACGTTTAGAGGAACGTTGCGATACTTGGAACGTGAACTAAGGGCGAGCGGTTTTTCGTTGGAATTGATGTATGGGCCAACTCCTGCGCGCGACGCCGATTGTCGTCGTGGTGAAAAAAGTCGGGAGCGGATAGCGAAGGAGTTCCGCGCAGGCGAATTTCAGGTGCTACTTGCGAGCGAGGTTGCGGGCGAAGGTCTGGACTTTGAACATTGCAGTTTCGTCATCAACTACGACTTGCCTTGGAATCCGATGCGCGTTGAACAACGAATCGGCCGATGCGACCGTATCGGGCAGCGATCCGAGAAGGTGTATGTGGGCAATTTAGCCAGTGTGGGGACGATTGAAGAGCGGATTCTGACTCGGTTGTTTGAACGGCTGCAGATTTTCGAACGCGCTTTAGGTGATCTTGAAGTGATCCTTGGCGAGGAGATTTCCTCGTTCGAACGCGAATTGTTCACTCGCGGATTGACACCACAGCAACAAATCACAAGACTGGAGCGGATATCGCGCTCTGTCGAAAACAACGAACGCAACCGTGAGGAAGTTGCACAACTGAGTTTCATCTCCGAGCAGGGACGCACCCTCATCGAGTCGGAAGAGTCGGATATCCGTGAGGCGGAAGCGAAGTTCTTGTCGCCTGAGGAAATCGCCGATTTCGTATGCGATTCAATCAACAAACACTTCCCTAACGCGATCAGGAGACGTGACGCCAAAGGTTCGTACTCGATGCGAAATGGCAAAGAGATCAGCGAATCCCTCAGAGGTCTGATGGTGTCATATCCGGCAACGCATTACGCACGCACCGAGATAACCCGGTTTCGGAATCTGGTTAACGAATCGACCAGCACGGCGATATCCTTCGGGGAAGATCGAGACAACCACGAATTCGTGCATACCAGACATCCGCTAGTGCTTATGGCGCGGAATTTCGAGCGAGACAGGGATTCGGACACGCCGTGGTGTGCCGGTGAAGTACCTCAGGAGTTAGTAAACGGAAGTCCAAAGATGTTGATTTGGGCAATCGGCTCCCTCGAGGGCTACGCGCGACGTGCGGAACTGTTGTGCGCAACGATCGATTCTGCGAACGGGATCGTCAAACCCACTCCCGTTGAGCGCGCACAGGAGATACTGCGTCATATGAAAACGACGGAACATGAAACGAGCGAAGCGACCGTAGATCTGGAACAGCAGATGCAAATCGCAGAGCAGGAACTTTTGAATCAATTCAATGAAGTCACTCAAACCTTCACTTCGCGAAACGCAATCTTGGTCGAAAAAGCCAAACGATCAGTTCGTTCGCAAGCGGAACGAACAATAAACAACAACAACCGCCGTCTAGCTGAGCATGACTTGAACGAAAATTTGCGGGTTATGTTCAACCGCTCAAACGAAAACACACGTAACGGATTGCAAGCGAAGCTAGATCAGATTGACCAAAGAGCTGGTGTCAAATCCTCAATCGAGATGATCGGGTTGGCTGTTGTTCATCCGAAGTGAACCTGATCGCCTGTGTTCTCGGATGTCATCAACTTAACCAGCCTCATTTTATCCCATCTTTCAAATCCCTAGAGTGCGTCCGGTACCCTGCAATGGATGTGGTTCACTACCCCTCCCACCCCTCAGCCCGATACCGCTCCATCGCATCCAAGCTGATCTCAACTCCCAATCCCGGCTTACCCGACACCTTCACATACTGCCCGTGAAAATCGATCGGCTCTTCCAGCATCGCCTGATACATCGGGATGAACGAGATCGCATGTTCCAACCGGTAGAAATTCACCGTCGACATACACACATGCGCCCCCGCAACTATCTGTATCGAACCCATCGCGTTGTGCGGACTTATCGGGATGTAGTACGCCTCTGCCATTGATGCGATCTTTTTGATTTCGCTGATGCCGCCAGTCCAGACGATGTCCGGCATGATGTAGTTGGCTAGGTTACGACGGAATATCGGCAGGAAGTCCCACCGCGTATACAGCCGCTCGCCCACGCAGATGTTCGGCACCGTGTTCCGACGCACCGTCTCCAAAGCGTCAAAACTCTCTTGCGGCAACGGCTCCTCAAACCACTCGATGTTCGACTGCTCATGCAAGGTGTTGGCGAGCCGTATCGCCGTCGGCACGTTGAAGTTGCCGTGCGCGTCGATCAGTATCTCGCGGTTCGGCCCGATCGCCTCTCGCACCGCTTGAACGATGTCGTAACCCAGTTGTTCACCGGCATGTGAAATAACACCGTCCGTGAACTTGGTATGGACTGGAACCATCTCGTTGAACGGATCCAGCTTCATCGCCTCATGACCATCCGCCACGACCTTCTTTGCCGCCTCGTAGTAATCCTCCGGCGTCGTAGCGCCCGTAAACCAACCATTGGCATACAGTCTCACCTCGTCCCTGAACTTCCCACCCAGCAACTCATAGACCGGAACCCCCAACGTCTTCCCCTTGATGTCCCAAAGTGCGATATCGATCCCGCTGATCGCCGTCGACGCGAATCCACGCGAACTCATGTACGTGTATCGACGGAACAGCCGATGCCAAAGCGGTTCTATATTCGTAGGATCCTCACCAACCAAAACCTCCCTCATCGCCAACACCGCACGAGCCGTCAGAAAACTCCCGCCACCCGGATAGTTCGTGCACTCGCCCCAGCCATGAACCCCCTCATCCGTATCGATCCGCACAAACGTCCACTGCCGCTCGTTCGGCCCGCCATACCCATGACCCGGCGGCGTAACCACATAAGCATTGACATCAGTAATTTTCATCTCGCAACTCCTGCGTTCATGTTACGCCCGTCATTCTCGCGCAGGCGAGAACGCAGGGGGTGCCAGCGCCGCGCTGTCGTGCAACACGAGGACGACAGTTATTGGTACATTTATTTGACAAACAGGATCGTTTATAGTTACACTTGCCAAAACAATCGTTGCAAAATTACGCATCATCAGCGTTGACGAGAGAAAGCACATGGAAAATAAACCGAGCTACGACCTGCGTGATGAGCTGCTGGAACGCGGAGTGGTTTGGCAAGTCGTCGGCTTCGCTGCGTTCGGAATCGGAGTGACTTCGATCATTGCGATATACTCAGGGGCGGATAACGTGCCGTTTCGTTTTCTCGATGTTGCGACATCCAAGCTCAGTTGGGCCTTCATCCCAGTAATCGCATTCCTAATCGACGGGAGCAGAGACTTGTTCAGAACCAAAACCGAGATCCGCGAAGCAGCTAGGAAAAAAGTGCGCGAAGAAGGTGCGAAGGAGGAGGGAGACAGGATTCGCGAACTGCTGAAATCCGATGGCGTAGTTCTCCCGCCAGACGTGGCTGAAAAAATTTTTAATCACAAGAATGGCAAAGGATCATGACGGAACCTTTCAAACTCACATGGCGTCACCACCTCGAGATTTATTGTGACGGATGGAATAGCGGTTTTTTCAGAACCAAAACCGAGATTCGCGAGTCCGTGCGGCGGAAAATCTACGAAATACAGGTGAGAGAAGGCCGACGCAGGGAGCTAGAAAGGATTCGTGAAGCACTGAAAGCCAAAGGTATCTCCATACCAGCAGACGTAGCCGAAGAAATTTTTAACCACAAGAACGGGCAAGACTAGTTGCGCTTCGCCTCAGGCTTCCTCGCCATCAACGAAGCCACCGCGGCAAGCACCCCCACTAATCCCGCACCCACGAAAAACGGCAGATAGCTCGCACCCAAAAAGTCGAAAATCAGTCCGGGTATCATCACCCCAACAGCCTGTCCCAACGTCGTAAACGGCTCCGTGATACCCCGTATCGTACCCAACGCAGGTCTGCCGAAATAGTCGGCATACGCCACCGGCGGCACCACCAGCATTCCTCCAAGCCCGAATCCGAAGAACGCGGAGAAGACGAGTGCCTCAGTCGCCGTGTCGGTGAGCGTGAACAGGAACGCTCCGATAGCCAAGTTGAACGCAACCGCCGCCATCACAAACCGCGCCGGCACACGCTCCACGATCCGACCCCAAACCAAACTGCTGATCCCAAGAAATATCGCGTTCAGACTGATGCTGATTCCCGCCGTCACGACTCCTAATCCCTGATCCTGAAAGAACGCCGCCGCATGAGTGTTCGACCCCGCGTGCATGAAGAACATCATCCCTGTCGCCAACGCCAGCAGCCACAACGCCGGAGTCCGCATCGCATCGAATGATGTCCAGTTAGGCTCTTCCGACGACGAATTACTTCCATCGCCTTCTATCTCCGCTTCCCCTGTCTCTTCAACATCATCACCATCCGGCCGCAAACCCAAATCCTCCGGCTGCTCCGATATCAGCAACGCCACCGGCAATAGCGCTACCACAAACACCACAACGCTCAACACAAACCAAGCATCCCGCCAACCGCTGTGCGCGATCACCAAAGATGCGATCAGCGGAAACAGCACCATCCCCGCAGAGTGCGACAACCCCAATATACCGTTCGTCCGTCCACGCATCCGCACAAACCACCTCGACACAACAACCGACGTCCCGATCTGCACCGGACTCGCAAATATCACCCGCCCCGTCCCATACGCGATGTAAAACACCCACGGAATCGTCACCCCCATCACCGTCAGACTCACATCCGACCACGCCAAAGCGAACGTCGAGATGCACAGCAC
The DNA here is from genome assembly GCA_963555965.3 of Dehalococcoidia bacterium. GTDB lineage: Bacteria > Chloroflexota > Dehalococcoidia > Lucifugimonadales > Lucifugimonadaceae > Bin127. The sequence goes on along the minus strand of OY821634.1, from coordinate 2,008,289 downwards.
CACGATGCTCACCGTCAACACCGAACGCGCACCATACCGGTCGATCATCCGACCAATGATCGGCGAGGTAAATGTCGCAGCCAATCCACCAGCCGCAGCAGCACCCGCGATCAACGTCCGACTCCATCCCAACTCCTCCGACAGCGGATATATGAAAACCGAGATCGTCAGACTAGCCGCCGCATTCCGCGCAAAATTCGCCGTCCCAGCAGCACCAAGAATCCACCACCCATAGAAAAACGGACTACGTTCTGCCAACCTCTGCCGCATCAAGAACCGCAATACCCTCCCCCTTGATGTCCAAGGGGGAATTGAAGGGGGTTTAGATCAACCATCATTCGCGGACCGTACGGTTTCCCCCGCTTGCGGGGGAAATGTCCGAAGGACAAAGGGGGCACACGTCCCCTTCGCGTAGCGTAAGGGGACGCGGAGCGAAGCGAACGCAGGGGATGCCCGCCAGCAGCAAAATCACAGCCCATCACAAAAATCAGCGTAATCAGCGGTTCAGACAACGCCCGGCGAATCCGGATGCAAAAACTCCTCGATCGCATCCATGCTCACATCAACACCCAATCCCGGCTTACCCGTCACCTTCACATACTGACCATGAAAATCGATCGGCTCCTCCAGCATCGCGTTGTAGGCCGGTTTCGAAGCGATCGAGTGCTCCAAACGGTAGAAGTTCACCGTCGACATCGCCACGTGCGCCCCCGCCACAACCTGCAGCGACCCCATCGCGTTGTGCGGACTTATCGGGATGTAATACGCCTCCGCCATCGTCGCAATCTTCCGAATCTCGCTGATGCCGCCCGTCCACACAATGTCCGGCATGATGTAGTCCGCCAAGTTCTTATGGAACACCGGCAAAAAGTCCCAACGCGTGAACAACCGCTCACCCACGCAGATGTTTGGCTCCGTGTGCGCCCGTATCGTCTCCAATCCGGCGAAACCCTCCGGCGGCAACGGCTCCTCGAACCACTCGATACGACTCTGCTCATACAAATTGTTCGCCAACCGTATCGCCACCGGCACGTTGTAGTGCCCATGCGCATCGATCAGAATCTCGAACTGCGGACCCACCGCCTCACGCGTCGCTCGCACGATGTCATAGCCCAACTGCTCCCCCTCCTGCGATATCTGACCCGTCTGATACGCCGTGTGATACGGACGCATCTCCAAGAACGGGTCCAGCTTCAACGCCTCATGCCCCGACTCCTTAACCCTCTTCGCCGCCTCACCATACTCCTCAGGCGTCGAGCACCCAGCAAAATACCCGTTCGCATACAACCGCACCTCGTCCCTGAAACTCCCGCCCAGCAGATCATAGATCGGCTTGCCCAACGCCTTGCCCTTGATGTCCCACAACGCGATATCGATACCGCTGATCGCGCTCGTCGGCAAACCCCGCGAACCCATATACGTATACCGCCGATACAGCTTGTGCCAAAGCGGCTCGATATTTACCGGATCCTCACCCACCAACGCCTCCTTCATCGCCAAAACCGCCTGAGCCGTCAAAAAACTCCCGTAACGAGGACTATTCGTAGCCTCGCCCCAGCCCGAAATCCCCTCATCCGTATCGATCCGCACAAACGTCCATTGCCGATCCATCGTGCTACCCCAAAACGGCCCCTGCGGCTCAACTACCCAAGCCTTGACATCCGTAATCTTCATCAGTTTCTACCTCCAGTTTCAACTCCAAACCACAACACAACGCGCATCAAGTCTACACCCTCTCCCGTCATTCCTGTGCAGGCGGGCACTTAAGCGGACGTAACTCTATCCATGAGGCGCTGGTGGAAGGTTTCCCCTGCTTGCGGGGGAAATGTCCGAAGGACAAAGGGGGCTCACACACCACCAAAACGAAAAATCACAGCCCATCCGCCCAATCTGCGTAATCCGCGGTTCAGACAATCAAACCAAACCAACCTCATACAACCGCTCATACCGCGTCGGACGATTGTGATGCAAACGACTCCGCATCAACACAATCGACTCCACCGGCACCCCGATATCGCGACTCCCATCACCCAACGCCCGCGCCTCCAACCAGCGCTGACCAATCGCCGCCAACACTCGCTGCTGCGTCCCGCTACGAACACGACCCACCGTCACATGCGGACGAAATTCTCGACGCTCCGCCGGAAAACCGCATCTAACCATCGCACCGTCCAACCGCGTCGCCAGACTCGACATCCTACGCAGATCACCGTCCATACCAGTCCACAAGACTCGAGGCGTCCGCTCACCCGGAAAACATCCATTCGAACCCAACGCCAACATCAACCGAGCCGATTCACCCGCAACCTCGTCCAACTCCTCCTTCAACAGCGGCAAATCATCCTGATGCACATCACCCAAAAACTTCAGCGTGATATGCATATTCTCCGGCGCCGTCCACCGAACCGCATCATACGCCACCGCACCGCGAGACGGCCGACGCCTCTGCATCCCTCCATAAGAAACCGCACGCATCGACCGAGCCATCGAATCCAACACCCGAATCGCCCGACGCGGCAACGTCACCCCCACAAACAACCGCCAATAAAGCGCATCCTCCTCAAGCTCCTCATCACTAACACCACCCGGCAACAAAACCGGCTCAACCTCGCGCCGAGTCGCCCCACGACTCCGAGGCGGAGGACGATCAGTCATGTCATTCCGGCGAAAGCCGGCCGCTTGCGGGACGGAATGTCCATCCAGAGGGCCAGGGTAACGGGGATGTTTGCCCGGACGATGCATCTGGTAATCATAGCCAATGGATACCTCCCCTTTTTGCGTAGCAAAATCCCTTCTCCTACCCCTCTCTGAGGGGGAATTGAAGGGGGTGCCAGCGTAGCAAGACGCAGGGGGGTCCTCGGGGGAGGGGGAGGTGCATCATCACAGCACATCATTTCAAATCATCGCAATCATAGTTCAAATCACAGCACATCATTCCAATCACCCCCATCACACTTCAAATAAAATGCAACCATGATCACATCATCACCCGATATCTGGTGGTCACCAACCACCCTCGAATTCCAAGAAATCCACGCCCGAGGCGGCACCGACTGGACAACCATCAACCTCTCCGACGCCGACGGCATCGCCGGCCAAGGCGAGATCACATCCACCCAGCTCTCCGGCAGTGTCGCCGCCATCACAGCACGACTCGCCAACCGACTCCGCGGCCAACGCATCGCATCCGACGACCACGTCATGCAAATCCTCGGTGTCACCCCCGAAGCCTGCGAAGAAGATCAGAGACTCGCCACCGCCGTCTCCGCACTCCGCTGCGCCGTAGCCGACGCCCTAGCCCAACGCGCACAACTCCCACTAGCCCAGTACCTCCGACTAACCCACGACCACGAAGTCGACCTCCCAGACCGCGTCCAACTCTACGCCAACATCAACCGGTCCCTCCTACCAGACGACCAAGGCCCAGTCGACCGCGGCCCCGACGACTTCGCAGAGATGGCGACAGAAGCAGCTAACAACGGCTTCACCACCATCAAATGCGCCCCCTTCGATGAGTGCCAAGCACCATTCGACTCCACCGGCCTACCCCACTGCGCCGAAGCCGGACTCGAACGCGTACAAACCATCCGAGAAGCCGTTGGACCCGACATCACCATCTTCGTCGACTGCCACTCCCGATTCGACCTCTACTCCGCACTCGCCCTAGAACCCGAACTCCGAGCCGCAGGAGGGCAGTGGTTCGAAGAACCCGTAGACCCCGTCGAAAACTCCGACGACCTCCGCACAATCCACGAACACGCCACACTCCCCATCGCCGGCGGCGAACACGCTTACGGCGTAGACCTCTTCAAGAAACTCGTCGAAGAAGACATCCTCGATATCGTCATGCCCGACGTCAAGTTCTGCGGCGGACCCGTCGAAGCCTACCGCATCGGCACCGAACTAGAACCCGCCTACCCCGGCTCCGTCTCCATGCACTGCCCATCCGGACCCCTCTCACTCCTAGCCAGCGCACACGCCACCATCGCCTTCGAAAACACCCTCCCCCTCGAACACGCCGTCTACGAAATCGACTGGAGACACACACTCCTTGAACCCTACGAACGAGTAGAAAACGGACACTTAATCATCCCCGAAGGCCCCGGCCTAGCCGCAAGAGTAGACCCAGCAGCAGTAGCCTTCCGAGGCAAATCCTGGACCGAATAATCTCAACGCCCCTTTCGCAAAGCGAAGGGGGCGCGAGCAAGCGTAGCGATGCGAGCGGGGGATGCCCAAGGAGGGGAAGGGTGGAGAGTTATCCCCTCTCCCGCTGCCTCCTCCCCTCCCCCTTTCAAGGGGGAGATTAAGAGGGGGTCCAGGGTGAGGGTGAAAGGGTCGCCAAGAGGTCACCCCATCACACCCCATCATTAAAATCAGCGTAATCAGCGGTTCAAACATGCTAGCCTCAGACATCCTCCCACCCCGAACCGTCTCCTCCCGCGGCATGAAACGAATGCTAGACCGCCTAGAAAACGACTCCCCCGGCAACTACATCTTCAAACTCATCCCCTCCCCATTTTGCGAAGCAAAAGGGGGACGCGGAGCGCAGCGGAGCAGGGGGTTCACGGTGACGAGCGGCGGACCGTCCCCTTCGCGAAGCGTAAGGGGACGCGAGCAAGTGAAGCGAAGCTCGCAGGGGATGCCCGGGGATGGGCGCCGGGCAGGGCAATCACACCCCATCACAAAAATCAGCGTAATCAGCGGTTCAGACTTCCCATGGCTACCCAAATCCGCCCTGAAATCCCCCACCGGACTAGCGCTCTTATACACCAAGAACGACGAATCCCAGTACGAACCCCGACTAGCCATCGCACCACCATTCCCAATCCAAACCGAAGCCGAAACCACCGACCGCGAAACCCTACTCCAATCCATCGACCCGCCCCTCCACGTCGCAATCATCCTCATACGCTACGGCTACGTAGCCATCGCCATCGCCCACGACGAGACCATCGTCGTCAGCAAGACCGACACCCGCTGGGTACCCAACAAACACCGCGCCGGCGGACAATCCGCGAACCGATTCAAACGCTCCCGCGAAAAATGGGCCCGCGAATTCTTCGACAAATCCGCACGCCTAGCCACCGAACGCTTCGCCGCCTACCCCCACCACATCGACCACCTAATATTCGGCGGTGACAAACACGTCATCAACCAATTCCTCCAACGAGCCAGCCTACCCAACAACCTCTCCGACCGCATCCTAACCCGACACCTAAACACCCTCCGCCCCAACCGCAACGCCCTAAAAGACGCCACCCGCCAAACCTGGTCCAGCACCATTTACGAACTAGCAACCTAAATCCTCCCCATTTTGCGAAGCAAAAGGGGGACGCGGAGCGAAGCGAACGCAGGGGGTTCACGTAGGGGCGACCCTAGTGGTCGCCCTGCCCCTTCGCGAAGCGTAAGGGGGCGCGAGCGAGCGCAGCGATGCGAGCGGGGGATGCTCGGGGAAGAGTGGCAGGGTTTCCCCCGCTCGCGGGGGAAATGTCTGAAGGACAAAGGGGGCCCGTATGGGCGGTTCGCGAACCGCCCCTACCAACCACACCAACAACCAACACAATCACACCACATCATCCAAAATCACCGCAATCATAGTTCAAAATCACCACCAATCATTAAAATCAGCGTAACCCGCGGTTCAGAACAGGATCCCCCAATGAAAATCACCGCCATCAACTCCCACATCGGATACGGCCCTCGCTACCCTTGGGTCTTCATCACCATCGACACCGATGAAGGACTCACCGGACTCGGACAAGCCCAAGGCGGCATCGTCGCCCACATGATCCACAAAGCCATCCCACACCTCGGCGACCTCCTCATCGGCGAAGACTCCTCACGCATCGACTACATCTGGACACGACTTTTCTCCGAACTCAACTCCACCGGCAACCGAGGCTTCGGATCCGCACTCATCTCCGCCGTAGACATCGCACTCTGGGACATCAAGGGCAAGCGACTCGGTCTCCCCATCTACGAACTCCTCGGCGGCAAGTTCCGAGACAACCTCCGCCTCTACTCCAACGGCTGGTTCAACCAAGGCAACACCCCCGAAGCCTACGCCCGCGCCGCATTCGAGACCGTCGCCGAAGGACACACCGCCATCAAAATGGACCCATTCTTCGAATTCGACGACGTCGCACCCCTCCAGCACGGACATAACATCTCGCCCACCGGCCTCCGAAAAGGCGTCGAGATCACCCGCGCCGTACGCAACGCCGTCGGACCCGACATCGAGATCCTCATCGACCTCCACGGACGATACGACGTCGCCGCCGCCGTCAGAGTCGGAAAAGCCCTCGGAGAGTTCGACATCGGATGGCTCGAAGAACCCGTCCCGCCCGAGAACCACGACGCACTCGCAATCGTCAAAGACCAAGTACCCATGCCCATCTGCGTCGGCGAAAGACTCGTCACACGCTGGGACTTCCGACCCATCCTCGACAAGCAACTCGCCAACTACATCATGCCCGACATCGTCCGCTGCGGCGGCATCTCCGAAATGCGCAAAATCGCCACCATGGCCGAGGCATACTACATCCCCGTCTCCCCCCACGACGCCACCGGACCCATCACCATGGCCGCCGGCGCCCAAGTCATGATGAGCACCCCCAACTTCTACCGCCTAGAAATCGCCTACTCCGAACTCCCCTACTACAACACCGCCCTAACCCCACCACTAGACGTAAGAAACGGCTTCTACCACGTCCCCAACACCCCCGGCCTAGGCCACGAACTAAACCCCGACTACATAGCCGCAGGCCCCAACAAATCCATCATCGACTGACGCACCAACGTAAACCTAACTCCAAAAATTGCAGCAAAAACTCAACGGGAACTTCCTAACAATCGCTTTGCGTCAAATGCGAATTCATCGTTCGGTGATTTTTTCGTAATTCTCAAACAACAAGCTATCGAGTTGTTCTTTGTTGAAATTCTTGTACCCTTTCCGTTTTCTGGATCTTGGTATAGTCCATCTCTGACGCGCCAATTCCGCGATCTCATCCACTGTTCGAAGATCAAAATCCAATTCGTGATCTGTTCCTGCAAGAAATTCGCGCGAGTTTCTCGCGATGGGCATAGCATATACCTCTCGTTTGATCCCATGCTTAAGGATTTTGTCGGGATTTAGCCCCAAAGTCTGAAGTCCAGTTCGCACGACTCTCATACGCCAGTTAGGTCCATTGCCAAATTGATGCCCATCTGCGTAACGGTGATCGTCCTCTTGCAAAACCGTTCGCAAGCGGCCAAAAAGTTCATCGGAAATTTGAAAATGTCCATAACCTACGGTCGTGCCAAGTTTTCTCAGCGCCACGACCGGTTCCGCCGATTTGTAACCTGTGTTTTCGACTAACTTCAACCTGTTGTAAATAGAAGATCGTCCCAGTGCGGATGTAACAGTCACTAGAGACAATCGAGCATTCTTTCTCCGGCCACTGATGTTGCCGGTTACTGCTCCGTAACGAGTCAAAAACTCGTTGTAGACCTCCTTCGACGCGATTAGAGATGTTACGAGCTTTCCTCCCAGGAGTTCCGCGTAGGGAGGAACAGCTCCGACAACGTACGCATCCATAACATTGACTAATCTCTCACGTCGGTTCGCTTGATCCCAACCTATCCATTCGTCGCGGACTCGCAGATTGAAAACTGGATCTCCTAACGCGAAAAGACCGATCAATTTGTTGTTAGATTCATCCATAACTAGATATCGAATCCTGCGACCGTACCCTTGGGATACCGGTATCGACCATAGAAGTGTTGCGAGCCTGAAAAGGTCGCCAGTTCGACTTCCGGAACGAGCTACTATGAGCTTGGGACGCACATTTGCCGGGTTCACTTCTTCGCCGTTCGCAACGCATTCCAAAAAATGTTCTCTTTTTCCTCCTACAGCGCGAATAATGCGCTCACGTGCTGCGCGCCGATGAAATCTGTGGAAATGCCGTATTGAACTTTTTGTGGCTGCATCTTCGATCGAATCTGCGTCAAAACCAATCGCTTCCAGATGATCTTGAATGTCTTTCTTTAATGACTCACGGTCAACTGGATCGTTTTCAACGTTCGAGGATTCGGTCGTTGCACAGGCGTATCTTCCATTTGAGGCCGATCTACCTAAATCCGTCTCGATCTCCGTTGCAAGATTTGCCCACATGGTATTGATCAACAAGTGTTAACTTCGCTCGGATCGAAGCAGATGGTTAGCGACCCAAAACGGTCGTTTGATCAAATCAAAGCTGGTATAAACCTTGGGCTGGATTCCAGTCGCTCGCAGCAATTCTGTCAACATCGATGTAGCCGGGCGCGCTGAGAACGGATGGATTGGTAGCACACCCACATCGGATCCGTTAGTGGATTCGAACACGGCGTCGAACTGCTTAGATTGATCCGATGTTCTCACCAGCACCAAACTATCCCGCATGTATTCCTCGATACTCGATGCCAAGGTTGCATCAGGTTTCCTGTCCAGTGTCGGACGAGAATTCTCCAACAAGTATTCAAGCACGGAAACTGCCAACCCTCGTTCAAGCAGACCGTGTATGCGCTGATTTCTGTAATCCAGCAAGCAATGATAGCAAGCTTCGACGCAATTCGTGTTGGCACAAGTTTGCCCCATATGCAGAGCCAATTCCGTTATGTCTTGCAAGTTCTCTCGTATAGCTCGTGCATAACCCGCCCCTCCAGGAACGTTGTCATAGATAAAGACTTCACCCTGTATCCTGCTTCGAGAGTCTCGCATTGGCCGTATGCCAACTTGTATCTCATCTGGTCCGATTTGTAGAAACCTCGCTGCTGATTCCGCCATCAAAGTCCCAAATGAATACCAAACAGCTTTCCCTGACTGTTCCATCAGCGGTGCGTCAAGAAATTCCGGCATCTCCAACGCTAACAAAATGACCTCGGAATTGAAACGATGGCCGAGGATCACTCGGTTTGAGAAATCGCTCTTATTCGGGCACGAGTCTCCGGCTCGTGGGCCAGTACGATAGCCTCGGTGCGGAGGCACATCTGCCGGGTAGTTGTGCTCGCCTGGGTTATCGGGATCAAGATTCCTTCCGCACTCGGGACAAAGCACGAATCCGGGGTTACTCCGGTCCGGGCCCATGTTCCGCATGAAAAGGTCTCCAACGTGTACCGCAGAGTACAACTTGCCTGCCAGCCCCGGAGTGCTCTCTCCGCTGTTGATTGCGTTAGCTCCGACTAAGAGTTGGGCGGGGGGAGTAAATCCCGCTCGTTCCCTGCCACCCGACCGATACTTTTCCCTCCCACCGTCCGGCAAAGCGTTGTCAACAGTGAAACCTTTCGGCCTGAGGTACGGCATGTTGAAAATGTCGTCGAACCCACACTCCGGACATTCTGCAGGTTCAAGAGAACCAACCCGAGACAATTTCACCGCATGACACCGCAGACATTCGTTGAGGGATTCTTCGGGATTGTAGTCGGGATAATGATTAGACGGGTCATAGATCGCAGCACTGCGATAAATGTACGTTTCCGGGAACCTCCCCCGTATAATCTCTGCACCCGGAGCATATTCGGTCAACGCGATTCTCAGATCTCTAGAAATACCCGAATAGAAGTCTTGCGATTCGTATCGATCTTCAACTTCGTCGTTTTCTTGGATGACCAGCTTAACCACATCTACTGGGAAGGCGTATCTAGGTAACAACCCGGCTGTAACCAACGATTCAAACAGGTCAACGCTGGTCTCTGTGCCGCGTGCGATACCTTCGACTTCTTCTGGAAGGGCCAACAACCAATCGTCTAGGCGTTGTCTGAAACCACTCTCAACGATTACGCCCGTCCTCTCGCGTAACTCGTTACTGTTTTCCACGATGAAGTTTTCTAGGGCAGAGCGTCCACCGCCGACTACAAATCGGTCTGCCTGCCCCCACGCTCCGAATAGACCTTGAGATTCCTCGCTGCTCAGCCAACTAGGGAAAAACGAGCCCAAAACTAACGACCGTAAATGCCTCCGGGCAATCACCTCATTTTCCATGTAAAGCACGGGAATCCGCGGAGGGTCAGAGACGATCTCCTTTGGTCTGTGGAAGTAATACTGGTCGTGGTTTCGATCCTGAGCGTAGGTGACGACCGTTGCGATGCTGCTCCCTCTTCGCCCTGCGCGGCCCGATCGTTGTTGATAGTTGGCTACTGTCGGAGCCATGTTTCGCAAACCGACGCTTAACAGACTACCGATATCGATACCCATTTCCATAGTCGTTGTAACAGACATAATGTCAATTCGTTTATCCTCTGAGTGTTCGGATTCCCTGAAAAGGTTCTGGAACCATCTCTCAATGTTGCGTGCTTCGTATCGTTCGATTGCGGCCGTGTGTTCCGCTGCTTGAACTGGATACGGATCGGGAAACTCAGATCCTGGTTTTGCGAACAATACCGACCTACGGAAAAAATTGTGAATCAATGAAGCCGCGATTTCGCTTGACGCTTGACCGCATCGGTAACAAATACCCAATAGCACTTCACCCATTACGTACCCGCAGGCACCGCACTGGAACACCTTATCCCCTACTGACCTAAGCTCAAAGGCATCGATGCGGATGCCATAGGGCACTTTATTCCCGATCCTTTTCCCGGCAGGAACGATAATTTTGAAGCCTCTCATCGCATTCCACAAATCCCAGTGAAGATTTTCCAGCCACTCATTGGCATTAGGTATGCGGTCTGCGGCGACGAGTTTTTCGCTGATGGCACCAAGATAACGCCCTAATTTTCTGTGAGGCCTCAAGTTATACGGCAATATGTTGTCCCTGATTCGCCGGTTGGCAGGCACCATCCGTTGCCGTTCATAACTTTGAACCCTATCGAACGGCCATTCCCATGGTTTGCGCGGCTCTGGGGGTAGCAATATGTTCTCCGTAGCCAGAATGCGAGCTACCGTCTGCAACAGGGATCGACTCTCTTTTTCACTAAGAGGGTCGAAATTACCCGTCCTTTTTGGCAGACCAATTGACCACATAGCTAGACCAAGTGGTTCAAGGCCAAAGTCGTCCTGCGATATCTCGCGCCTCGCTGAAATGTCAAACGCAATCTCCGCCTCTTCGTACACCGTGCTATCGTCCTCATCAAGTCTTTCGAAAGCATCGGATAAGTGCCCATCTGTGGGATTCATCTCCCGTTCAAGCTGAAGCGCAATGACATTGCTGCGCAATTCCTTATACGGAATCGACTCAGGATGGTCAATATATCCGCCGCTTGCGCATTCGTCACACGTTTTTTCGACAGCTTCGATCTCATGGCCGATCCGGTATTCTGATTGCTCGACAACACGCCCGGTACCGCCACATTTTCGACAAGCGTGTAGAACCCGATACAGTAGCTGTCGGAAAACATCGAAACGGTGATCTCTCCGTATATCTCCCGCCAATTGGGCAGCATCCTGTCGCGAGTCAGAAAAAACAAGCGCTTTTCTTTCACCATTCCCAACTGATCCACCGGTGTTTGGTTGCACTCGAAGCGTGTCCTCGACCACTACAGAGATTGAGCGAGGGCCCCTAGTTCGAAGGGGCTCAATAATCTCCCTGCTACCATCAGGGCTACGGTAGTTTTGGCAACGAGGGCACTGCATAGGAAACGGCGTGAAATCTCCGCCGTTTTCCCCATCAACTGTGGCAGGTTCGATTTCGAAAGATTCTCGAGCGTTAAGATCGCCTCGACTGACAGGGAGTGTCGTCCTCAACGAACGATAACCCGTCGCTGATCCATCGTGTGGTTTTTCCACACCGAATATCCGAAAAGCTCTTAGATCCTTGTGTTCTTCTTCAGCGTCCTCGCTCCAAGGCCATAAACTACCCATCCCATCGTCTGGTATGCCGCCCGCGAACAGCAACCCGCATTTGCGACACGAGAACAACTCTAGCACTCGTGCGGCGCAACGTTCAGAACACCAAATCCTAGGATCTGAATAGATTTTTCCAACGGGTCGGTCGCCCCCATAAGAAGTCCGTATTTCCGGACAATGTGGGTTTAAACATGCCCAAAACCCCGGTACGCCCCTGAAAAATGCGTGTAGACGCATCGACAGAATTGGTGGGGTGTCCGGTTGAGCCACACTACGCGCGAAACTGCCAGCCGCAAGAAGACCTGCAATTGCTGAATCCTTCGTTTCGTCATCAGCACTTGGCCAGCATTCGGAAGCAAGATCGGATAGCCGCGTCGCATTTCTTGCTGTTCTTGCTCTAACCCAACGCAAGTCATGATTGTCGGCCAACATCTGATGCAGGGCTACCTCGGCCTCTAGCTTTCGGTCCGGCTGAGGTATACCCAAGTTACGCGCCAAGTCTCTGAAACTTGGCCAAGGATCACCGTGGTCAAATGCACCGTGGAATTTGGCAAAAGCTTTCGCCGCGATTGCATTCGCGGAATCAGCGGTTCGTTGTGATGGTTGCCTGTCTGTTATGCCAGCGTGGATCAACGTGAAACTATCTTGTGGCTCACCGAACAGGTCCGATACAAATCTTCGCAGGTTGATCTCGGCGCTGTCTTGATTTGGCACTGATGCAGTTGTGGCGATGGCACGAAACTTACCCGATCCGGGTCGAATACCTAGCCGCTCTTTCAGGCGTCTAACCAGATGAGCAACCTCGGTACCTTTGGCGCCGGTATACGTGTGTGCCTCATCAAGTACAAGTGTTACAGTGCTGTCTTCATCTTCTTCGAGCCAAGTACGAGTGGTTTCGAAAATGGGGCTTTCAATGGGGCGAATAAGCATGTATTCCAGCATGGAGTAGTTAGTAACCAAGATGTCGGGCGGCGAAGCTTGCATATCCCACCGACAGAGCATTTCCGATCCTCCGACTGCGGGCCAATTTCCAGTGCTACTCAGTTCTTGGTTGAGGCTTTGCCACTCTTCTTCTACATGTTCCAAATAATTCTCGAACTCTTGTCGTTTGTAATCTTGTTCCGGGCCTCTAGTCGGGGGCGTCAAGCTCGTATACATTCCGAAACGAATCAGGTTTCCACTCAGGTGTTCCCGCTGCCATTGCGTCGATCCGTTCAGTGCCAACACTCGGCGAAGTCGTGACATTTGGTCATTTACCAAAGCATTCATTGGATAAAGGATGATGGCGCGCATGCCGGATCGCCTAGATTCATGCCGCCTCGAATGTTCCCAAACCTTCTCAGTTTGGTTGTAGAACCCGTTCCTTTCCGGAGCAGTGGGCTGAGTCCATTTCAAAGCTTCTCTTAGTAGTCTCGCCAAGATTGGCAGGACGAACGCCTCAGTCTTACCCGAACCTGTTCCAGTCGCTACGAGCAGGTTGGGCGCGTCACCAAAGCTCGATAACAGCGCCTCTTCTTGGTGTGTATATAGAGGGAATCGATCAACAGGAACGCCATGTTGAACTAAATCGGCAAGGCCCATAGGGATGATGTCGGAATAAGTCTCTTCTAATTCTCTAAGTAGCCGCGCTTTGGCAAACGCAGGCGTTGCTTCGATGAACGGGTCCTGCGCAATCACTCCAGATTGTCGGAGCAGCGCCGATCTTTCTGAGAATACGAGCGGATGTGAGATCCGATATTGAGACTCGATGTAACTCGCTATCGATTCTTTAAGATGCTCAGCCGCACCAGATGGAGTGAACTGCATAAATTGTCCTTTTTTGGCCCAAGTTGCGAAAAACAGCATCGCGGGGCTCAATTTCTCCCAAACGACAACCTTATTTCACATTCCGAAAAATTGTCGAATCTCGGCAAAGCGGAACTTTGTTGACTAAAACCCCTCCAACAACACACTCCGGTCAACCACCCCATCCTCACCCGAAACCTGCGACTCAAGCCACGCAAACGCGGCCGCCCTCACCAGCTTCTCATGCTCCAAGTCATAATCCAAAACCATCCGAAGAATTATACGCCCAATGCACGCGACGCCTATCTGCTCACAGCCCCAGTAGGCAACCCCCGCACCTCATCCCCCGTCTTCCCCTCCGCAACTGCAAGATCGAACTGCGACTGAAGGTTCAACCAGAACTGCGGGTCAACGCCGAACCAGTGCCCGAACCGCAAAGCAGAATCCCCGGTCACCGAACGCTTGCCCGCAATGATCTGGCTCACCCGATTCGCAGGCACATCGATCTGACGCGCAAACTCCGTCGGCGTAACGCCGAACTCCGCAAGCTCATCCTTCAGAATCTCCCCCGGATGAACCGCTCTTCTAAACATCGCGCAATCTCCTACGTTTAGTGGTAATCCACAATCTCGACATCCGACGGTCCCGACTCTCCTTGGGCCCAGGTGAAACAGATCCGCCACTGGCGATTGATCCTGATCGAGTACTCGCCAGCCCGAGACCCCCTAAGAGATTCCAGACGGTTGCCGCGCAACGCTCTCAGCGTGTCCAGCGAAGGAGCCGCGTTCAAGATCGACAGCCGCCTCTCAGCCTGCTGCTCAAATCCTTGAAACGCAGCAACGAATTCTCCAGAGGCAAACCGCTCCGTCCGACGGTCCCGATAACTTAGTATCACGTAAAACTAGGATAGCCATTTTGACGATATACGTCAAGCGTAAATCATCACCTGCACCTCCAACAACACCCAAAATCCCACTAATCCCTAAATCCCCGGTTCACACAACTTTTTGAACTTCGTCAAAAACTAATCATGCCGGAGTTTTGCCGCTGATCGCGGCATGATTCCCCTTCAACATGCCGCTCATGCCGTGAATATGCCGTCACAGCGGCAAAACTCCGGCATGAGCGGCATGGATTTCAAACCCGATTCACACCCCCGCCGGACGCGCCCGATACCCCGCGTACCGCTCCCCGTACATAAACTCCTCGATATTCACCTGCTCGCCGCCGAGACCGTTCGAGGTGTTCGCCGCAAGCACCGCCGCAAGCGAATTCAACGACGACCGATAGTTGTTCCTCGTCAACGAATCATCACCATCGATGATCGATTCCAAGAACGTTTTCGCCAACTCATACGTGTTCGGCAACGCCATTCCGTCATAACCCGGGTCCTCGCAGATCACCCGCCGAGTCTCATCAATCCCCGGACGCAAAGCCGGCGACCAGTCATCCCCCGCGTAGTGATAATCCACGATCCGGTTCCCCTCGAACTTGATCGTCCCGTGTTCCCAAATCACGCAATCAAACCGACCGTTATAGTAAGATTTCGCCGGTTTCGTGAACACCAACGTCCCGATCGCGCCCTTTTTGAACCCATAAGTGACGTTGTAGTAAATCGGGTTATCTCCCTCCGAAGCCCACAAATGCTCCGGTCTATCGACATAAGACGCCCTTACCCACTCCACATCATCATCAGACCAGTAGCGCATAATATCCGTCTGATGAATCCCCGCCTCCACCATCGAAGTCCCCGACCAAGCCCGATTCGCCGTCCAAATCCGGTTCTCCGGACCACCCCGCTCCTCAGTATGCGTGTGCTTCACCCCATGACCCTCGACCGCACCCTCGGCCACCATCATCATCGCCGCTGTCCACTTGTCAGATAGGTGGTCTCGGATCGCCTTGTATGCCGGATGGAACCGCATCTGAAACCCCACCGTGTTGGGGATTCCCGCCTTATCAATAGCCTCCGCCTGCGAAATCGCCTCATCGAAGAACAAAGTCTGCGGCTTTTCCGCAAACACCGCAATCCCAGCTTCGGCCGCCCTTTCGATCTCCCCACGGTGCTGATTCGGCGGCATCGCGAACCAAATCACATCCACCTCACCCGACGAAATCATCTCATCCGCCGACGAAAACAGCAACATCCCCCGCTCGTCGTAGTTGGATTCGTACTGCTTTATCTTCTCCGGACTCAGATTCTCGGCAAACGGATCCGCCAACGCCGCAAACGTCCCGATCTCCTCCGACTGCAACCTCACCAGCTGCTGCAAGTGGTTCAATCCTCGCTGGCCAACACCCACAAGTCCAACACGCAGTTGCTTCGCCAATTTTCTATCCGCCTTTCAGTGCCTTAAAACCGACACGCTTAGAAATGTATCGCCTCACCCGTAACCGCCGCCGCGGCCTCTTTCACAACCTCTGACATCGTCGGATGCGAGTGCGTAACGCGGTGAAGTTCCTCGCTCGTACCCTCCAGATACCGCAACATCCCAACCTCGGCGATCAGTTCAGTCGCCTCGCTGCCGATGATGTGCGCGCCAACGACTTCTCCAGTCTCGTTATCCACGATGATCTTCGCAAATCCGCTCGGATCACCAACTGCAACTGACTTTCCAGCAACTTGGAACGGGACTTTTCCTACGCTGTAGTCGAGCCCTTGGTCCTTAGCTTCACCTTCCGTAATCCCGATCGAAGCGATCTGCGGGTGGCAGTAGGTGCAACGCGGCATGGCGAGATAGTCTTCGATCGGCTCCGGATCGTGTCCAGCAACTGTCTCGGCGGCGACGATACCTTGGTCAAACGCAACGTGCGCCAGCGGCAACTTGCCAGTGACATCGCCAACTGCGTAGACGCCAGTGACGTTTGTCCGCATGTTGCCGTCTACCTCGATGAAACCGGGGCCGTAAGTCTGAACGCCGACGTTGGCTAAACCGATGTCGTCGGAGTTGGGTTGGACGCCAACGCCGAGGAGCACTTTGTCGCACGTGAAGGTCTCGGTGTCGCCATCCTCACCTACGGTATAGCTGAGGGTGACGGTATCGTCGGCGTTCTTCTCCACGCCTTTGACCATCGAGCCAGCGTTGATCTTGATGCCTTGACGCTTGAACTGTCTCTCAAGTTCAGCAGAGACCTCTTCGTCCTCTTTCGGGACGATGCGCGGGAGCAGCTCGAAGAGCATGACTTCGACGCCGTATGCGTTGAAGTAGTAGGCGAATTCGCATCCGATGGCGGATGCGCCGACGATAGCAATGGCTTTGGGTTGCTGTCGCAGTTCGAGGGCTTCTCGGGATGTGATGATCGACTCGCCGTCGATTTCTAGTCCGGGCAGTGAGCGGGCGCGGGCGCCGGTGGCGATGATGATGTTCTGAGCGGTTACCCACTGGTCGCCATCGATCTGGACACGGCTGGATGACATAAGCCTGCCCGTTCCTTCGATGACGGTGATGTTGTTTTTTCGCATGAGATAGCCGATGCCGCGAGTGAGCGTGTTGGAGACGCGGCGGGAGCGGTCTACGGCTTTGGCCATGTCGAAGCGGACGTTGTCGAACTCAATGCCCCAGTCGCTGGCGTGCTTCATCTCGTTGACGAGTTCGGCGTTCTTGAGGAGGGACTTGGAAGGGATGCATCCCCAGTTCAGACAAACTCCGCCTAGTCCGCCGATTCCGGTGCCGTCGTCCTTCTCAACGATAGCGACATTAAGGTCGAGTTGTGCGGCTCGAATGGCGGCGTGGTAACCGCCTGGGCCAGCACCTAGAACGACTAGATCGAAGACAGAATCTGAGTTGGACATATGGGTAGTTCCCTCAACACGGGCGACGTTGGACTAGCACAAGATTCGAGTCTATAACCACTGTTCCCCTCTCTTTGTGGGAAAGGCTTAGGGTTAGGGTCAATCCACGCGGAAACGGTCGTACATCCCTCTCAGGAAGGCCGCGGTTAGCGTCCCTAACGCGGTGAACATGGTAACTCCAATGGCGAAGATGACGAGGTATGGGATCCAGCTGCCAGGGCAGTCGCGGAGGCTGCTACAGACCCACCACGAAGCCATGGCGTAGCCGAGGAAAACGATGATGCCGGAGAGAAATCCGGCGAGCGCGCCGATCTTTATGCAGCGTTTCATGGGTTGAGATTCTAGATGTACAGGCAACGATTTCGGCGCGATGCGGTACAGTGAGAATCTAGTGAATCATTCAACCGCAAAAGGCCGTCGCCATGCAATCCGCCACTGTATCCCGAAGTCCGTCTGAACTCAGGCAAGCCGCGCTTGACCACATCTTCATCGGTATGAACAACCATGCCATGCTCGGTGAAGAGGGTGGCCCGTTGATCGTCGAACGCGGCGAAGGGATTTACATCTGGGACGTGGACGGCAATCGTTACATCGACGGTATCTCCGGGATGTATTTCCGCAACACTGGACATGGACGCGAGGAGATTGCAAAGGCGATCTACGAGCAGATATCCGATCTGAGCGCTAACGTCTATGCGAGTGTTACGCCCGCCGCGGTGGAACTTGCCGCAGAGATCTCGAATCTGACGCCTGGCGATTTGACGCGGACGTTCTTCTGTCAAGGCGGTTCGGAAGCGAACGAGTCTGCTTTGAAGCTGGCTCAGGCATATCAGATGCGGATGGGGGAGAAGGGTAGGTACAAGGTGATCTCGCGGCGCGGTTCGTATCATGGCGCCACGTATGGGACGATGTGGTTGGGCGAGCATCCGGGTTTTCCGCGCACGGATTACCAGCCAAAGCCTTCCAGCGCGGTGCATGTTCCGCCTCCGCACTTCTATCGGTGCGAGTTCAACTCCGATTCGCCTGAACAGTGCGGAGAGTTGGCTGCGTTGGCGATTGAGAAGGCGATAATCAGCGAGGGACCACACTCGGTGGCGGCGGTTATCGGAGAGCCGGTTACGCAGCCGATGGGTGGTGTTGTACCGCCTGAAAACTACTGGCCGATGGTTCGGGAGATTTGCGATCGCTATGGCGTGGTGCTGATATTCGATGAGGTGATAACTGGTTTCGGGCGTTTGGGTGAGTGGTTCGGCGCGGAGGTTGTGAACACTCAGCCGGACATTATCTCGTTTGCGAAGGGTATCACGAGCGGCTACTTCCCGCTTGGCGGTTGCATCGCAGATCGGCGCATCGCGGACACGTTTGCTGGTGGTCCGGAGAAGACTTGGAGTCACATGTACACGTATTCAGCCCATCCGGGCGGGGTGGCTGCGGGTTTGAAAAACTTGGAGATTATGAAGCGTGAAAACCTCGTTCAGAACGCTCGTGAGCGGGGAGTTCAACTTGCGGATCGTTTGTCTGAGATGATGGAGCGGCACCAGATCATTGGTGATGCGAGGGGAATGGGTTTGGTTCAGGGGTTGGAGTTGGTGGCGGATCGCGAAACTAAGCGGTCGTTCCCGGCAGAAGTTGGCATCGGTGCTCGTTTTACGGATGCTTTGAAGCGGCGCGGGGTTTGGATACGGGTTGGGGCGTACATCTTGCCGCTTTCGCCGCCGTTGTCGGTTACGGCGAGTGAACTTGATGAGCTATGCGACGCAGTGGAGGATGCGATCGTGGAGGTATCGGCAGAGGTGTTTTGAACTGTGATTTTTGTGATCGGCAATGATTCGCGTCACCTGCCCGTCTTGCGCTTACATCCTGCCTGCCTTCTCACCAACAGCATCACAGTTCATCACACAAAAACCATCGCGGTCATAGTTCAGAAAACGCGGAGATTCCTCGCTGCGCTTCGGAATGACAGGGGTATGATGTTTCACCCTCACCCTAGCCCTCTCCCATCGAGGGAGAAGTGATTTAGTTGGGTTGCCAGTTCCAGAGTTGGTCGGCGAAGGCGAAGGTTTGGGGTTGGCCGCCGGAGTGGATGAATACAACGGGAACATTGGGGTCTAGGTTGTTTTGGCGAATTTCGGCTAGGAGGGCAGACATCGATTTTCCGGTGTAGGTTGGGTCTAGGATGATGCCTTCGGTTTTACCTACTAGGCGCATGGCTTCGATGCCAGCTTGGGTGGGAACGCCGTAGGTGACGGTGTAGCCAGTCAGGGTGGTGATGTCGCCAGGTTCGAGAGGGGTGTCGAGGTTTAGGAGGTTGGCTACTCGGGTGGAGCGGTTTAGGTAGATTTCTTGGTAGTTTTCGGGGGTGTAGTGTGGTTGTGCGACGGCAGTTGCGGTCCAGTGTTTTCCGGTGTTGCGTGCGTAAAGTCGGATTCCGGCTATAGATCGTCCGCAGAGGCCCCAGAGGTGGATGGGGGTGTTGGGGGAGAGGGTTTGCGTGGTAGGCCCCACATCCATCCCCGCATACCCCTGCGATCTCGCTACGCTTGCTCGCGTCCCCTTTCGTTCCGAAAGGGGACAGGTGATTTGGGTGTCAAGTTCGTAGCCGACTTCTAGGAATCCGATCATGCCGGCGATGTCGAAGAAGGGATTGTCGGAGACTATGGTGGCGTTTCGTCCGTTCGCGAGTTCTTGGGCTAGGAGGTCTTCGGCTAGGGATTTGGCGGTGGGTTGGTCGGGTACGCGGTGGATGATGGCCCCCGTCAGGTGAGCGATGAGCATGTTGCCCATGACTGGGGCGTCGACCATGTCGTAGGCGACCCAGTGGTATTTGATGCCGGTCTTTGCGGCGGCAGCAGCGACCAGACGGGCGTTATTGGAGTCGTAGTGATTGATGTTTATGAGGGTGTCGATGCCGCGGTCGATGAAGTGTGCGAACAGGAACTCCATGTGTCGGACTTTGTTGCCGCCGAAAGCGAAGCCGGTGGTGTCGTCGCGTTTGATGAAGAGGGGTGGGACGGTTTTGAGGTCGGTGCCCATGGAGTCGGCGATGGCAGCTCGGAGTCGAGGCATTTCCTCGAAGGGCGTGTTTTTGCGCGCTAGTTGGATGCGCGGGAGTTCGGCGATGGAGTCTAGGATGGTTTGGGGGTGCATTTGAACTGTGATTTTTGTGATTGGAATGATGGGCTGTGATTTAGTCGTGGTGGTATGCTCCCCCTGCGCTCGCTTCGCTTGCGCGTCCCCCTTTTGCTTCGCAAAAAGGGGAGGTATTCTAGCTGGGTTGCCAGTTCCAGAGTTGGTCGGCGAAGGCGAAGGTTTGGGGTAGACCGCCGGAGTGGATGAAGACTACGGGTACGTCGGGGTCTAGGTTTCCGGCGCGGATTTCGCCGATGAGGGCGGACATGGATTTGCCGGTGTAGTTGGGGTCGAGGATGATGCCTTCGGTTTTTGCTGTTAGGTGGATGGCTTCGAATACGCCTTCGGTGGGGATGCCGTAGTCGTCGCCGGTGTAGCCAACGATGGTGTCGAGGTCGTTGGGTTCGAGTGCGGTGTCTAGGTCTAGGAGTTCGGCGACGCGAGTAGAGCGGTCGATGTATACAGCTTCGTAGGAATCGGGCTGAGTGTGTGAGTATGCGGTTGCGGATGCGGTCCAGTTTTTGCCGGTGTTGCGGGCGTAGAGTCTTAGTCCCGCGATGGATCGTCCAACTAGGCCCCACATGCGGAGGGGCAAATCGCCGATGCCGGTCGTGGCCGTCTGGGCGTCTATTTCGATTCCCGTCTCCAAGAAGCCGATCATGCCGGCGATATCGGAGAAGTCGTTGTCGGAGAGGATGGTGGCGTTGCGGCCTGTGGCGTTCTCATCGGCGACGAGTTTTTCGGCGACTTCGCGGGAGTATTCTCCGGGGATACGGTGTATCTCTGCGCCGGTGAGATGTCCGATAAGGAGGTTGCCCATAACTGGTGCGTCGACCATATCGACGGCGACCATATGGCACTTCATGTCCATTTTGGCGCAGGACGCGGCGACGAATCGGGCTTGGTTGGAGTGATAGTGGTTGATGTTGACCACGGTGTCGAATCCACGCTCGATCAGGTGAGCGAAGAGGAACTCCATGTGTCGGGCTTTGTTGCCTCCGAATGCGAATCCGGTGGCGTCGTCGCGCTTGATGAAGATTCGGGGGACGGCATTGATGTCGGCGTCCATGGACTCGGCGATTGCGGCTCGGAGTCTTGGTGCTTCTTCAAATGGTGTGCATAACCGTGCCAGTTTGATGCGCGGGAGTTCGGCGATTCGGTCAAGGATTGTTTGGTTATTCATGGCGTCGTCTTTTGAACTGTGATCCTGGTTCAAGCCCGGGACATGTTTTTGTGATTTGCATGATGTACTGTGACAGAGTTGACCTCCCCCTAACCCCCTCCTGAAGGAGGGGGAAGCCATCCTTGTGGTCTTGGGCCGTAGTCTATGGGCATGACTTGGCCGGCACGGATGCATGATACGGGTTCGAGGGCGTATGGTCCGATGTTGATTTGGCCGTCGCCGTCGATGAACTCCCATTCACCTTCGTGGATGCGGAGCAGTGTGAGATCGGCGTGGGTTCCGGGTGCCATGCAGCCTAGCATGCGTTCCAAGCCCCCATCGCCTTCGGCACTTCCCCCGCCAAGCGAGGGAAGGGATGTCGATAGGACGGCGGCAGGTTTTCTGCACGACATGACGAGTGCGTCTTCGAGTTTGATGCCTAGGGAGATGACTTTGCCGATGGAGTCCATCTGGGAGAAGGAGGTGCCAACATATCGGCTTTGAAGGGTTACATCGGAACTGATGGTGTCTGGCATTAGACCGCCGTCTAGGACTCGATTGGCGGCGTCGAACGAGAAGTTTCTGCCTCCGACGCCGATGTCGAACTTAACGCCGCGGGCACGGGCGTCGAGGGCTTCGCGAAGAAGGGTTCGGCCCCCATCGCCTGCGGCACTTCCCCCAGAGGGGGAAGATGTTAGTAGACCGCCTCTTGCGCCGCTGAAGGAGTGAGTCACGATGTCGTTTTCGGTGAGTAGCTCGGCGAGGATTTTCGGTGCAGCATTCAGGGCTTCATCGGACTGCCCGGTAGTATCGCCAACGTGGACCATGAGTCGGACACCGGCATCGTTTGCGATAGCTTTGGCTGCTTTCGGAAGGTCCATGCCAAGTTCTGCGATGCCGGGTGAGACCATTCTGGCTTTTACTCCGATGATGATGTCGCGCCTAGCATCGATCGTTGCAACGGCCTCATCATGTTCGATGTCGAGGGCGGATGTTACTTCTGGGATGCGGTTGACGCCCAGAGAGCCGACGTTAAGTAGGGCAAAGACGCGTGTCTTGGCGTTCGGGATTACGTGGTTGACTAGGCCGCCGATGTTGGCAATGCCGCAGGATCCGGCGTCGACGACGGTTGTTACTCCGCAGTGGACGCCTGCGAGGTCGGCGTCTTGCATCATGTCCTCTACGTAGGGTGATGAGCGGCGGAGGCCGCCTGCGACGTGAGTGTGGAGATCGATGATTCCGGGGGTTACGACTAGGCCGGAGGCGTCGATGGTGCGGGAAGCGACGTAGTTTTCGGGGACATTTTCGATCGCGATTATTTGATCGCCTTTAATGGCGATGTCGCCTTTTCCCAGACGAGAGGTGTCGGTGTCTAGGAGCTGTCCACCGTTAATTCGGAGATCACATTGGACCGTTTCGGTCATCCTCGCCTCCAGGTGATCGCAAGTGTGGCAGAAAGTCTATCAGCGCATCAGGGGAGTATGAACCTCCTGCGAATGGGCAATCACAGTGGTTGCGCTCACTGCGTCCCCATTTTGCGCAACAAAAAGGGGGAGGTAATTTAGTTAGTGGGGATGTGGGTCGTGGTGGGCGGCGAAGTAGATGCCTTCGAGCGATGTGGGTGGGCCTTCAGGATCGTCGGATTGTCCGAATGCGAGGTAGTGGGGAGGATCGCCGTCGATGACGATGTATGCGCTGAGTGAGTTGGAGAGCGGATTATGGCCACCGAGCCACTCGACCTCTGGACCGTCAGTTAGTTGCACAGGTCCGTGACGCACAGGTCGTCTTACGGCTTCGAGGCTGATCTCTGTAGCGCCGGGCGGACCTACGCCCCATCTGACTATACCTTCGTAGTCGGATGGGATGATGAATCGCCAACGTGGCAGTAGTCCAGACCACGGTGCGACTTCGATTGCGGCGCGGTGGTGGATGTCTTCGAAGGGGTGGTGGATCTGCCAGGAATAGCGTGATTGCGGCTCGTCATATGAGACGGTGCCGTGCGTGTGGAGGTGTTCAGCGTGCGCGCCGTCGTGCTGGCGTCCCCCCGTCGCCTTTGTGCCTTCCCCGGGGTGAGAAATGTGAGGAGGTTGATTCGGTAGCATCAGCTCGCGAGAGCTTTGTTGAGGCGTTTGGCCAGTCGGCTCTTTTTGCGTGAAGACTGGTTGCGGTGAATGACGCCTTTTCGGGTGGCGACATCCAATGCGCTGATCGCTGCTCGGAGCGTCTCGACGGTCGCTTCGTCCGATGGAGATTGGTCGATCGCGCTACGTGCAGCCGTGACGCGCGTTCGCACGAAGGAACGTACGGATCGGTTTCGCGCCGCTCGGCGGCGCTGAACGCGCATTGATTTGGCTGCAGGCATTTGGGACCTTTCGTGGACGAAGTTAGCGATTTGAACCGTTGGGGAGGTTCGTTCTTGTTCGATTTTATAAGAGGGGCGAGTGAACTGGGATGTTACTGAAGGGTTTTAGTGGATGCGCATAACGGAAGATACGCCTCTGACGCCTTCCAATCGGTCAAAGAGTCTTGCCAATTGTTCCAGTCCGCTTGTGTATACGGTGAAGTCAACTTGAGTGCTTCCTCGCCCGATGTCTTCGCCGGAGGACATCTTGTGTAGGTTCATGCGCTCGTCGCGTATGATGCCGCACAGGTCGTGTATCAATCCAATGCGGTCTGATCCTTGTACTCGAAGTCGTGCCGGGTAAGTGCCGACCATGTGTCCCCATGCGACTTCGACGAGTCGGTCGTGGTCGATGTCGTTGCGCAGATTTCGACAGTTATCGCGATGTGCGGATACCCCTCTTCCGCGCGTGAGGTATCCGACGATTTCGTCGCCGTATACGGGGTTGCAGCAGCGAGGGAAGTTGACCTGAACGCCGGGCAGTCCCATTACAACCACGCCTTTTGCGAGATCGGTAACGCCCTTTTTATTAGCTTCGCGTTCGCCAGCGGCTAGCTGTTCCGCGATGACGTTTTCAGGTCGGTTATCGTCGATCGCCTTAACGACCGTTCGTACGATTACCGAGGGTTGCTGTCGGGTCTTGCCAAGATCGGTTATCAACTCCTCGTTAGAGGTGTAGCCCATCAGATCGGCAATCTCCTCCGTATCGACGGAGTGTCCCATCCGGTTTAGCTGGTCAACGACTCGCTTGAGTTGTTGTCGGCCCTGTTGCAGATTCGTATCGCGGGCTTGACGACTGAACCACTGCCGAACCTTGGCTCGACCGCTGTTAGTCACTAGATAACCCTTCTCTGTGTCTTGCCAATCGAGACTTGGTCCGCGCGGAGCACGCGCCTTGCGGATCTCTACGACATTGCCTGGCATCAAACCAGTGTTCAACGGTACCATTTTGCCGTTGACCACTGCGCCAACGGTGCTATGTCCCAATTCTGTGTGAATCCGGTACGCGAAGTCTAAAGGCGTGGCGCCGGGCGGAAGTTCGATCACATCGCCAGCCGGGGTAAAGACTTGGATGCGGTCTGTGCTGAGAGATTCATCGACGTGATCGATGAATTCATCATTGTCTTCCGCATCGCCGGTGAGCGACAGCATGTCTTTTAACCAAGACATCGTGCGGTCAGAAGAATCTCCGCCGCCCTCGTTGTTTCCGCCTTGCTTGTACGCCCAGTGTGCGGCGAACCCCTGTTCGGCAACTTCGTGCATCTCGCGCGATCGAATCTGCACTTCCAGCGGAGTATTGTCAGGTCCGAGGACGGTGGTGTGCAACGAACTGTAGCCGTTGGACTTGGGTTTAGATATATAGTCGTCGAAGGTGCCCTCGATCATCGGCCATAATCCATGGACGACACCCAGAGCGTTGTAGCAATCGGCGGTGCTTTGTGTGATGACCCGCAAGGCGATCAGGTCGTTGATCTCGTCAAAAGTTCGACCCAGCTCCTCGTAGCG
Organism: Dehalococcoidia bacterium; assembly: GCA_963555965.3. Lineage (GTDB taxonomy): Bacteria > Chloroflexota > Dehalococcoidia > Lucifugimonadales > Lucifugimonadaceae > Bin127. The sequence goes on along the minus strand of OY821634.1, from coordinate 1,982,713 downwards.
TTTTTTCTTGCGCGCGATGCTGAAGAGGTGTTTGGCACGCCCGGTTATCGATGCCTCGATGTTGTTCTGTTTGATGATCGCGTCTTGCAGGATTTTTACGGCCCGATTTGTGTAGGCCTCACGTTCACGCCGCTTGCGTTTCACAAGACCCGAAATCGTGCGGTATTCCTTGTGATCGAGGTAGTAAAAGGCTTTGTCTTCGAGTCGCCACTTCCAATCGTTCATGCCCAGTCTGTCAGCCAGCGGGGCGTAAATGTCCATGGTCTCGCGCGCGATGCGCTCCTGCTGTTCCGCTTTGAGGTAGCGCAACGTCTCGATGTTGTGCATGCGGTCGGCAAGTTTGATCAGCAGAACTCTGCGGTCTTCGCCGGCGGTTACAAACATCTTGCGAAGGCTTTCGATACGCTCCTGTTTGCGATCCTCGTAGTGTCGGCGCTGTCTCGACCCACCACTCGAAGCGGCCAACTCGATCTGCTTCAACTTCGTGACCCCGTCAACGAGGAGTGCAACACCATCGCCGAACTCATTGCGTATATCTTCGATCTCGATTCCGCAGTCTTCAACGGTGTCGTGGAGGAGGCCGGCGGCGATCAAGTCGGAGGGCAATGCCAGTTGTGCAAGGCGCAACGCGACGCAGATGGGATGAATAATGTACGGTTCGCCTGATTTCCTAGTCTGTCCGTCGTGAGCGAGGTGGGCGTATTCGTAGGCCGACTTTACGAACTCGATTTCATCAGTGGGGAGGTACGCATGGACCTCTTGCATGAGGTTTGTGAGCGATCGCTGATAACCGTTACGTGTTGAAGTCCTCGCGGGTTTCGAGGTTGGGGGTACGAGTGTTTGAGTATTCGCCATATCCAGCTTGGGTGCTTGGATGCCGCTTGAGGGATCAGCGATTGTGTCGTGTGTTTCAGTTTACACGCGACGATTAGTCTCGTGAAATGGCTTCGCGGTAAAGATTAGGAATGTGTCCGTCTAGAACGCGACTGTGGTTGGTCGGTAGTGATCGCGGTAGAATTTGACGATAAGAAAAAATACTAAGCGTGTTGATTGGCTCTATCTGCACAGAAAGCTATCGAAAGTCGGTATTTGCCATGCGAAAACTCAACGACATCACAGCACCTGTTGCTAAGCGACTTTGGACCATCCCGACGCTTGTCGCGCTCTCCGCGCTCGTTATCGTCGCTTTGATATACGATCCGGTGAATGCTTCGAATCCGACAGCTGAATCCACCGCCACTCCGTCACCAACTTCGATTCCGGCTCCGGTCAACCCTCGCGGGCCTATCCCAGCTGTTTTGTCGGATTCTGATGGCAACAGTTATGAGGTATTGACTCCCGAAGACGGTGGTTCGTTCGTAGGAGACGGCTACTCGTTCGTTGCGGTGCCCAGCGATGTGCCTAGCGCGTACATCGTGGGGGTGCGGATGTCCGAAGGTGGTGAAGCGTCAAATGCTGGCATGACGCACCATCGATACACGCTTGGCGGTAACTACTACTTGGTAGATGCGGTTGATGAGAACGGGTTGACGCCATCGTCGGGCTTCAAGTTCCGAAATCCGCCGGTTGCGTGTGTACCGATGCCTGCTCACTTCTTGGCAAACATCGATTCATTGGCACTGATAGCCACGGATTTGGAGGGGGCGACGCAGACGGTGCTGACCTCAAATACGCGTGTGGACGGAGCAGGTCTGAAGGTGTGCGCCCATGTCGGCACGGTGCCAGTTATCTTGGCGATTGGTTTGGAGGGCGCGCCTGCCGCTTTGCCTACGCCGGTGATAGAGGAGCCAATCGCCAAACTTCCGGTAACTGGGGGTTCAGTGCTTGCTCCCGGCTTGGCGGTTCTCTTGCTTATCCTCGGGTTAGCGATCGTTGGTGTATGTGCGTGGTACGCTCGGACGCCGAGGCGCGCGACACATTAGCATTGCGGTCTTCTGGATCATCGAGTAGTGGGAGGCGCGTCGAGAAGTTGGTTGAGCACGGCGCTGAGATCTCCAATGTCATCCTCGCCCTCTTCTAATCTCCTGGCCTAAAGTTCGCACATCTTGTTGTACCAACTTGATCTTCACCCTCACCCGCGCCAAGTTAGGAGATCTGATAGATCATCCAGAATCTTGTTCAACTCCTCGCCATCGTAGCGATCGAACGGTTTCGAGCCGGGTTGGCGTGTAACTGGTGTCTTGATGATGCCTCTTCGCCAGAAGGCTTGTTTGTATGTTGTTACACCGAAGAAGAACTCAAAGTTGAGGGACGGCAGGATCCTGTTGAACAGTGCTCGCGCTTCGTCCGTAACCACTTGCTGGCCGTTTTCGTCCACGCCTCCAGCCTCTAATGCCTCCCAAACCGCGACATGGGCCTCAGTGATATGTCCAGCTGGCATCGTTCCGGCACCGCCACGGCGATACTCGGCCAATAGGAAACGTCCACCCATGCCGCCCATGATCGATTCCACTTTGTCGCCACATGCTTCCAGCACGGCAGTCATTACGTTTCCGGGTAGCAGACTCTCCTCCTTCAACAATCGAGCACCCGGTACCTCGTTGATTATCCGGATGATGGTTGGAGTTGGAATAGTCGGGCCGGTAGGTGGTTTGTTGTTCTGGATCCATACCGGCAGTTCGGTGGCGTCCCATAGTGCTCTGTAAAGATCGATCGTCTCCTGTCCTCCGCCCATACCGTTGGCAGGCATGGCGATGATTGAGTTGGCACCGCATTCTAAGGCGACGCGTGCCCTTTCAATGCAGTGTTCGATCGATATGCCGCTTGCACCAGCCACAACTGGCACAGCGCCATCCACTGTCGCAACGCCGACACGCAAGACTTTGTCGCGTTCTTCATCAGTCAGACGAGGCCCTTCACTTGCATTTACCGGCATCACGATGCCGTGTGCGCCAGCTTCAACGCAATAGGCAACACAACGGCGCAGCGACTCGTAGTCGACGCTGCCATCTTCGTTAAATGGAGTTACGGGTATAGAAAAAACGCCGCGGTTCTTGGAGATGTTGCCGTTGCTGGACTTTGATGCCATGACTTCCTCGTCTCAAGTTGTAGTTCGATGTGGGTATTTTAGCGGCATAATTCCACTTGACATTCACCGCACGCCTCAAACAATCAGCGTACGATGGTTGCGTTAGCTTGAAAGGCAATGTCGTTTTACGCTTATTGCATCTGTCTCGAAGGAAGGAAGCGTGGCCCGCTATGAAGATCGAACGAATCGAACTTCACCAACTAAACGGCAAGGTAACCGCGCCTTACAAGTCATCGATGCAATGGAAAACGCATCGTGGGACCGTCGCAGTGCGGGTAATTGCTGATGACGGAACTTACGGTTGGGGAGAAACTGGCGGTGACGCGTCGGCAATCGCTGGGATAGCGGCAACTATCATCGGTAAGAATCCTGCGCATTTCGGCAGTATCTGGCAATCGATCATTAATCCGCGTTATCAGAGCGGCGGATACGGTGGCTTGGCATCCAAAACTGCGAGTGCGATCGATATCGCGTTGCACGACTTGGTTGGTAAGTCTAGGGGTGTTCCGGTGTATGAACTGTTGGGTGGGAAGGTTCGTGATCGTATCTGTGCTTACGCAACCGGTCTTTTCTATACCGAAGGCGACCTCACCGATCCGACATGGTCCAATCTGTTAGACGAAGCGCAGGGATATGCTGAAGCCGGGTTTGTCGGGATGAAGATGAAAATAGGCGGTTTCACTTTTGCTGAAGATGTTGACCGTGTTGGGGCTCTGCGCCGCACTGTCGGAGACAACATTCGGATAATGGTGGACGCTAATGAGGCCTATGATCCGATGACGGCGATTTCAATGGCGCGACGGATCGCGGATTTCGACGTGACGTGGTTCGAAGAGCCTACGAGTTCGCGAGCTTTGGAAGACAACCTGTTGATCACGTCTCAGTCGCCGGTCCCGACTGCTGGTGGAGAATCGGCGAGCACTCGTCGTGACGTTGCTCATCTTCTGGGACGACGGATATTCGACATCATCCAACCCGAAGTTGTGAATGTCGGCGGAATCTCTGAACTCAAGCTGTGCGCTGACATGTCCGAGGCGTTCAACGTACGTTTTTTCCCGCACTTCTTCAACACCCACATCAGCCTCGCGGCCATACTTCACACTCTTGCGACGATATCTCAAGCACCGCCGGCACATCCGAAGGAACCGTTCGTTAACGAACCGGTCACTGAGTTTGATCAGACATCACACCCTGTTAGAGAGGCGTTGACAGAACCATTCTTCCAGCAATCGGACGGATACATCAACGTTCCCGAATATCCGGGATTGGGCATCGAAGTAAACGAAGATGCGTTGGATCATTTCCGGCAAGGCGGCATGGTGGTGGTTGAATGAATCCCTGATCAATTGGGTTTCGCATGTGATTGCCTCACTACCTCGGCGTCTGAGTATGACCTTTCGTCAATGATCCTGCGCTTACAAGCGAGAGATATCATTCTTTAAGTCGTATCGAAGACTGAGCATCGACGTCCGCCCATGAGATCAACGAGCACCAAAACTATGCACGAGTCAACACTGCAACTCGGCGACCATCACATTAACTATGCTGAAGGTCCTCAAAACGGTCCGCCGATGCTCCTGATACACGGCATAAGCGGTCGGTGGCAGGACTGGGATGCGGTATTGGCGTATTTCGTTTCGGATTGGCACATTTACGCCGTTGATCTTCGCGGCCATGGCAAGTCTTCATGGGTGCAAAACGGTTACCACTGGCGTGAATACTCGTTGGACCAAGTCGAACTGATCGAGCGGGTCATTGGCGAACCGGTATTCGTTACGGGTCATTCACTAGGTGGGGCTACCGCAGTGGGACTCAACGCTTTGCGATCTGACTTGGTGCGAGCCGCGGTCTACGAGGATCCTCCCCTATTTGTCCACCAGCGATGGGAGGGCAACCAGTTCCGCATCAGTTTCACGGCAACCCTCGAAGTGTTAGACACGAAACCGGACTTTGACGCCGTTTTCGCCCATGTCCGGGAGATCAACCCCGATCTCGATGACAACCGTTGCCGCGACCGCGCTGAAAAACTGATGGCTATGGACCCTGAGGTGTTTCGATCAACCTTGAGCGGCCGAGCGCGATCCAATTGGCGATCGGAAGACCTGCTCCAACGTGCTCAAGCTCCGGGTCTTCTGCTGCAAGCCGAACCGTGGCTTGGGTCGGCCTTGTTCGATGATGAGGCGGAGAAGGCGATGAGTTTGTTGCCGTGCGCCGAGCATGAGAAGTGGGACGACTCGGGACACGGTATGCACAGTTCGTTTCCAGAACGTTTTGCCGATCGAGTGTTGAGATTTTTCGACCCGATTCGAAATGGCTGAATGGTGCGGTATTGATCGCAATGGAACCACGAACTCTCAAAACGAAAGACGATTCGACAGCGGATGAAATCCGAGTATCCTTATCCCTGCCAGCAAGATCTCGGTGTGCGTCGACTTGATACCCGTCTACCAACGCGCCGGAAAGAATAGATTGGATCGAATATGAGAGACCGTCTCGCGCCGATTACATCAGTCGTTCCGTATCTCATCGTCTTTGCCGCAAGTGCTTGCACTCTGATCCTCGAGATCGTCGCGGGGCGTATCCTAGCGCCAGTCATCGGCGTGTCGCTGTATACGTGGACTAGCATCATCGGAGTCGTGCTTGCGGGTATCAGCGTCGGTAACTACATAGGCGGACTAGTTGCCGACAAGTATCCGTCGCGCCAGACGCTCGGATTGATATTGCTGGTATCTGGCGCTTTTACGGTCATCATATTGCCGCTGATCTCCATCGCCGGTGATGTCGTCAGCGATCTGCCGTTACTACTGCGCATAGTGACGTTGACCGCGGTTTTGTTCCTGCCGGTCAGCCTGATTTTGGGCATGGTTACGCCGATAGTAATCAAACTACAGTTGAAGGAACTATCGAGAACTGGTGATATCGTCGGCAGGTTTTACGCGGTATCCACTGCCGGTTCCATTCTCGGAGTTTTCCTCACTGGTTTCGTCCTCATTCAATGGATCGGCACTCGCCCGATAGTCCTGGGAGTGTCCATTGTGCTTTTCGCTATGGCGGTGATGTTTGGCGACCTATGGAAAATCCGTGGCAGGTTGCCTATGGTGCTGCCTGTTGTTGTCGCCTTAGTGGCGGTTTTATTGAGTTTCACCTATGAAGACATCGATGATTGGGTCGATTCCGGTTGCGACGAGGAGAGCAACTATTTCTGCATCAAGGTGCGAGAGCGTACGATCCAAGGGCAGACAGTGAGGACTCTGGCCCTTGATCAACTCTTGCATAGCTACGTCGCCAAGGATGATCCGTCATTCCTGGTATATGGATACGAGAAGATCACCGCAGATTTTGTGGCGCTGCAAGAATATCGGGTCGGGACTCCGAAGGTCATGTTCATCGGAGGCGGTGGATATACGATGCCTCGGCTCATCGAGCACCGCTACCGAGACTGGAAGGTCGAAGTAGTCGAGATCGATCCTGTCGTTACTCAAATTGCTCACGAGTATCTTTGGCTGCCTTTGAACACAAACATCGTCAGCTATCACGAAGATGCCCGTATGAAGGCTCGAGAACTCGCCGATGGCACCTACGACATGGTTGTCGGGGACGCGTTCAATGACTTCTCAGTTCCGTATCAACTGACCACGCACGAATTCAACCAGCAGGCTAAGAGTCTTCTGAACCCCAACGGTCTCTACATCGTCAACATAGTGGACAACATCGAAATTGGTCAGTTCCTTCGCTCATATGTCAACACGATGCAGCACACGTTTGACTACGTGTACATATTGCGTGACGACGATTTATGGGAACAAGACGAACGTCCGAACGTAACTTACGTCGTTGTGGGTTCGTCGCAGCCGATTTCGTACGATGATCTCGTTGAAGCCAATCAGGCGGTCGGATGGCACGAACCGATAACCCGATTCATGCCAGATGATGTTTTTCTCCGCTGGTTCAACCAAAAAGATCCGATCATGCTCACCGATGGCTTTGTTCCGGTGGATCAGCTTCTAGCGCCGGTGTTTCTACACAGCCGATAAAGCGCCGAATCTCGTCGGATTTCTAAGCGCCGGTGTCAAACATCTGAATCAGCGCGTCGTCGGTTTTGCCGAACATCACCCGTTCCTCTTCTGGGAATGCATGGTCGTAGCCAAGTAGATGCAGAGTTGCATGTATTGCCAGCATCGCCAACTCGCGCTTGAACAGTATGCCATTCTCCATCGCTTGACGCTCGGTTTGCGGTATCGAAATCGCGATGTCGCCGATCTTGTTCGCCCATGAATCGTCGTTTAGTCCCTGGAATTCTGCGCTGGAGTTTGCCGGGAATGAAAGCACATCGGTTACATGGTCTTCGCCTGCGAACTCTCGATTGAGGCTATGCAGTCGCGCGTCGCCGGTCAGCAAGACCGTAACGGAAACGGAATTGCCTCCTATAAATCCTTCTTGAGCAAGGATGGTTTCAACTGCCTGTCGAACCGTTCCGATCATTGCAGGCGATACGGTCGTCGCTCCGAAATCGATCTCCACCTCAACTTGATTTGTCATGACCGAAACGATCAGGAGAGATTCCTAGATACCGCCTCTCTCAACCTTCTCAGCATGCTGAGCAAGGGCGAGTATTTGGAGTCGATGTCGGCCAAATCTGATGCTACCGCCGTAGCTTCCGCTATGCCGCTCCAGATCTCAGGAGCGGATGTCATTCTGATTTCGGCGTACATCTTGGCCTGCATCAGGTTGGGAGTCAGTCGCTCGGAGATGATCTCCGATTGGGTGTAGTCGCCTCGTGCAACCGAGGTGAGTGCCAACTCTTCGGCAGTCTGGATAGCATCAGCGATCGAGACCGTCAATTCATCGGCGGTGGCGGGTTCGTCCCGTGACATGGTGCTGCGTCGCTCAAACCTGCCGTTAACTGGCATCAATCCTCAAACCAGTTGGAATCGAAAGCCAAAGACATCGGCGCCCACCAATCATCAGGCCCTGCTTCGGGGACTTTTTGCTGGTATGTCATCATCAGGTCGTTCCACTCTTCCGCTCTCTTGGTGGAAGTGTAATTTTGGAAATCGCGACTGGGGTCGAAGTCGTCAGGAGCAGTGCAGTACATGAAGAGGTGGTTTCCGATGCGAAAGATCTCCATGCGCTCGATGCCGATGCCTTTAAGTGCTTCAAGTACCTCCGGCCAAACGTCACGGTGGTACTCCTCGTATTCGGCGATGATGGCAGGATCGTCTTTTAGGTCGAGGGCTTGTGCGAATGATTTCATCTGACGTTACACCGTTCGGTTGTTTTGGGCAGCGACTAATTTGAGGCTTGTACCTGAAGCGAGCTTTGTTGCGGAGTTTATCACCGCGTATGACCGGAGCGCCCGAGATGCCCGATCTTTGTCTCAGTCGGCGTAGATCGGGAGTTGGACGCCGACGATAGTGCCCTCCTGTGTGCCTACAAAGAGCATATCGTCTTCGATCGCAGGGGTGGACTTACAAGAGACACATGGGGCATTGCCGGGCCAGAGGTCCAACGTGTAACGAGTTTTGCCTCGTTCCAGGTCAATCATGTAGAGGAGGCCGTGGCTGTCGATGACGTAGACGTACTCACCGCTGATGACCGGCCCGCCAGAAATCCATCTTTTTTCGTCGGTGTATTCCACCCATATTCGTTCAGGGGTCTTGTACTTGTCGGCAGTCCGTCTCTTGCTCGCTTCTTCGCGATCGGGGTTAACTCCATAGACTGCGCCCGAACGATCGGCGAAAACTACTATTTCATCCGTCGCGGCAATGTCTCCTCGTACATCTCTCTTGGTTTCTGTTCTAAAGACCCAACTGATCGTATTCGCGGTGTATTGGATCAATTCGCCTGCGTCGTTGCCAAAGTAGATGTCCGGACCGTTTCGCACTATAGCCGTCTGCAAAGGCTCAATATCATCGTCATCGCCCTGATCACAGTCTTCATCTTCTTGACAATAAGGCATTTGCGATCCGCGCAAACGAGCACTTGGGCTGACTGATCCACTGTCCGTTTGGAAACCGTGCAATGTACCGTCGCTGTCTGTTGCTCCATTCCCGACGTAGAACGCGCCGCGGTGTGCAGTGCCAGCCTCTCCGAATCTCCAATCTTCTGGTTTCTTACCTATCCTTGGATTTGCCCAGAGGAGTTCGCCTTCCTCCATATCCTGGTTCGTGCGATCTGTATTGAAAGCGTAGACTCGGCCGTCTGCCGCGGCAATCACCATGTCCTCGTAGATCGTTGGCTTCGCTTCAAACGAGTCGCTGCGATCATCCTCGTCGCACCGGTAGCACCAACGCTTGGACCCGTCATCGGTGTCTAACGCGTAGAATCCGGTGTGATCGGTTCCAAAATAGACAATTGCTCCATCTTCGCTCAGGACTCCGCCACTCGTGACGTCGCTACCAGCGTCGTAGTGCCATTTTTCTCGCCCCGATGATGCGTCGATGGCGTACAATCTGTCGTCTTTCGAGCCAGCGTATACCACCCCATCATGAACGGTCAAATCCGCATCGGATGCGGTGGAGCCGACACCACCAGCTACTTTGGTTTCAAAGGTCCATCGGATAGTCGGTTGGGTGACAATTTCAGGTGTCGGAGTGGGTGTTATCGTCGGTGTCGAAGTGGGTGATGGAATGGCTGTGGGCTCAAGTGTCGGAGTCGGTGTTGGTGATGGTTCGGGTGTCGGAGTTGGAGTGGGCGACGGCTCGGGCGTCGGGGTAGAAGTAGCGGTTGGCTCAGGCATCGGCGTAACGGTAGGTTCGGGCGTGGGAGTCTCGGTTGGCAATGGGGTGTCAGTTGGAACTGGAGTCGCGGTGTCTGTTGGAGTAGCCGTTGACGTGTTAGTTGCGGTCGGTAAAGGCGTAGAAGTCGGAGGGACCGGAGTTTCGGTGGGAGTCGGTACCGGTGTGGGTGTGTTCGTCGGGGTTGGAACTGGCGTATAAGTGGGCGTTGGTACTGGTGTGTGGGTCGGGCTTGGTTCCGGGCTCGGTGTGTCGGTCGGCATCGGAGTGTGCGTTGCAGTTAAGGTGAATGTGGGGGTAATTGTGAATGTGGGTGTCCGGGTGAATCTTGGAGGACGTTGGGTCGCGGCTTTAGTAGTTGCGCCAGACTCAGATTCTGTGGACGTAGCGGCTATCTCAACTTTGGGGTCGCTACTGTCAACAGTTGCGGTTTCGGTCTCTTCGTCCGAACTGCAAGCGAGGATCAACGCGAACGCGCCGCTAAGTGCGATCATCACAGCAGGAAGGATGCCACGACGCGCCCAAGAGTCGTATTTGCCCTGGTACAACATGCTTAAAGGTTAACGATTTCCCATACGTCGAATCCACACCTCGCAGTTTCGTAACCTCAATCGCGAGTTAAAACGGCGCGCGGCTTCTATCGGGTATAGTCATTCTTGTCATCATGCCTGTTAATGCAGCACTGAGTTCCACTGCGGAGGAGATCAAGAAATGAAACGCGTCGGATTTTTGATGAAGATCAAGCCTGAGGCGATGGAAGAGTACACGCACCATCACGCTAATGTGTGGCCTGACATGCTGGACGCCCTGCGCCGGCATGGATGGCGCAACTACAGCATCTTCGCGAAGGATGATGGGACATTGTTCGGGTACGTGGAGGTGGATGATTCGTTTGAGAAGGCTTTGGAAGGGATGGCGGGTGAAGAGGTGAACGACCGATGGCAGGAGTTCATGGCGCCATACTTCGAGATTCCCGAAGGGGCACGCCCGGATCAGATGATGATCGAATTGACCCAGGTTTTTTACACGGATTGACAGCCCAGAGATCGGAGTAAGCCATGGCATTGCCTCCATTCATCGACACGCACCATCACCTTTGGGATCTGGAGAACAACCCTTATCCCTGGCTGACTGAGGGCATCGACCACTTCGTCGGGGACTACTCGATTTTCCGACGAACGTACCTGATCTCGCACCTCCATCAAGATGCAGAGGGTCTGCCGCTCATCAAGTCTGTTCATGTCCAAGCTGAGTGGGATCATGAGGCAGATCCAGTTGGAGAAACTGCATGGCTTCAGAGCGTGGCAGATTCTGATGCATCACGCGGAATGCCGCACGCAATCATTGGTTTCGCGGACTTGTCTCAACCTGATGCGCCTGATCTAATCACCCGGCACGCGGAACATGCGAACTGGCGCGGCATTAGACACATGCTCAACTGGGCAGAAGATCCCAAATGGCAGTTCACGGACCGCAACGACTTGATGACCGATCCCGATTGGCTACGCGGATATCGCGCATTGGCCGATCATGACGGCTCTTTTGATCTACAGGTTTGGCCATGGCAATTAGCAGACGCTGCCGATCTTGCGAAACGAGTTCCAGAAGTCCCGATAGTTCTGGACCACACCGGAATGCCACGCGATTGGGACGAAGCGGGTATCGAGGCATGGCGCGACGGCATGAAGGCATTGGCTGATACCGACAATGTATCGGTGAAGATTTCGGCGTTAGGAATGTTCTCTGGTGAGTTCTCAGCGGATCGGATCAAGCCCTTCGTCCTCGACACGATCGAGATTTTCGGGGTTGACAAGTGCATGTTCGCTTCGAACTATCCGGTTGACATGCTTTTCAGTTCTTATGCGGCGATCTGGAACGCGTACGACGAGATAACAGCGGGTTTTTCGGATTCGGATCGTGACAAGCTTTTCAAGTCAAACGCCGAGCGATACTATCGCATCTGAACCCGGAATCTCGGCGATTGTAGATAATGTTGTATTGGCAACGAACCAACTCGCCGACTAACACTAACAAGGAGAAACACGACCATGACGATTGCGCACCTGCGAACCTACACCATCAACAAAGGCATGATGGATTCATGGCTCAAGCTCTTCGATGAGACTCTTATAGATGTCATGGACGGTTTCGGCATGAAGGCCGAGACGGTTTGGGTCAATGAAGAAGAATCGCAGTTCATCTGGATCCGCTCCTACGGCGAGACGATGGAAGAGCTAGAGGAGAAGGAAGCGGCGTTCTACGGCTCTGAGTGGTGGGAAGAGAACATGCCTTTGGTGCGAGGTCACTTGGCTCACCGTGACACCAAAGTGATCAAGTCGGTGGACTAGCTCTCGCCAACGCTCGCAAGCAGGATCCTCGCCGAAACCGCATCGGCGCGCACCGAGCAGTTCGAACTGCTCGGAACTCATAGAAGTGTCTCACGAACCTTCATCATCTTGGTTGCCCCAGTGCTGAACATTCTCGGATGGCGCGTTAGTCGTCCCGAGTTCTGGTTTATACCGGCAACGATGGAGGATGCGGACGCTCGAATGGTTCACGCGCTTTGCTCAGATGCAGTACCGGACCGGACGTTGGCAGTGGTTGAGACTCGTTCATTAGGCTCGGACATTGTGACCGGGATTGAGTTTCATCTACAGCGATGTATCGATACCGGAATCGCGATCTTTGCTATCACCGACGGACAACACTGGCATCTTTACCCGATACTTGCGGGTGTCACTCCTGGTAAACCCGCTGCGGAATGCGACTTGTTCGGAGGCAACGAAGCCAGTGCAGCGGCGATGACGATGTTGATGTGCCGCACCCCGGCATTCAATCATTCCGCAGAAGAAGAGCCTGATTTCCTGGCACGGAGCTACTCAGAATGACTGATCTAACGAGATGTAAAGCACTGACCTTCGACCTGTTCGGCACAGTTCTGGATCTGGGAGGTAGCCTGACTCCTTTCATCGCCGAATTTATCCGTGGACGCGATGCTCAGGATCGAGTTGGCGCATCAGCGTTTTGGGCTGAGTTGCGACACCGGCAACGTATAGAGCAGTACCAAGACTCTCTCGTAGAGCTTGGACACACTGGATACCTTGAGACAGCGCAGAAAGCGTTTGTCTACGTCGCCAAACTCAATGACTTACCGCCAAGTCCAGACGAAGTAGATGCCTTCATGGAGGGTTGGCAGCAACTTTCACCATTTCCAGACTGCTTATCCGCTCTTGAACGCATGAAATCGTCATACAAGCTTGTAGCACTTTCTAACGGCAATCCTTGGTTTCTTGACTACTTAGTTGAAAACCGCGTCAAGTTCGATTTCGACGATGTCATTTCGGTTGAAGTCGCTGGGGCCTTCAAACCGCATCCGGGGGTATACCGCAGCGCGGCACGGTTGATGGATATGGAGCCGGGGGAGCTCATCATGGTTTCATCCAACTCTTTCGACGTTATGGGTGCTCGAACATGTGGGCTCCGAGGAATCTATGTCAATCGATACAACCTCCCATTCGAAGATACTGATGCACGCTACGAACCTGACCTCACCGTTCGTGACTTCTCGGCAATGGCTGATCACCTCCTTGCAGATTGAAAACCGCAAAATCCAATGTCTGATCTCGCTGACACAATTCAACCCGGTCTGAAGCACGAACGAGAATGGGTCGTCACTGATTCCATGCTCTACTCGCCGGGCGGCGAACCTTCGCGCGCCACCCTCTCGAGCCCATCAATGATCAACGAATTGGAAAACACGGCGATGTTAGGGCTCGATCACTTGCTACCGAACGGGGGGTTTACTGTCGGTTTCCATGTTGACATCAAACACGTCGCACCTGCTCCTCCTGGGGCGCGCATGAAGACAACTGCCAAGCTTCTCGAAGTGTCAGCTACCCGATTTCGCTTCCATGTCGAAGCTCATGACCTTGACAGTGGCAAGCTTATAGGCATTGGCACTCACCGCCGCGCTGCGATCTTCCCTTAGAACGATCCACGGATGTGGAGATCAGATCCGATTCTGATCCGCGGAAGCAGAATCATTCGTCCAATCGTGCATCTCTGCCAAATCGGTAGGAGATATAGTCCCCAACAGGTATTCGTTCTGGAAAACCAGCAACAGATCGATACCGCGTTTCGCCAACAACTCCCGGGCTGACGAAATGTCCGCGTCCGGGTCAATCACGAAAGTCGATACTGGTCGCGCGACATCCGCCACTGTCAAACCGATGCCCTGATTTGCGCTTAGATCCAGCGATTGCACGTCTCGCATCGACGCTACTCCTGTCACGCGTCCTCCATCAATCACTGGTATGTCGATATCCGGGTGCCGCGAAAGGACATTCTTGACCGCAGCGTCCAATGGTGTCGATGCACTCAAGGCCGTCGGCACTGATGTCATCACTGAACGCACAGGTATCCCTATCACACGTTCCTCACGACGATTGCGACTCGCACGACGCGTTTCAGCAGTTGAAGACGGCAAAATAAACATTGCGATCAACATCAACCACAATCCACTTGTCAAATCGCCGTTTCTGATTATCAAAACGACTCCCGCAATAATCATCGCAATCGCTAACACCTGTCCGGCTCTCCCAGCCGTTCGTGCTGCAAACCGGCGATTCCGAGTCAATCCCCAAACCGCAGACTGCAAAACCCTTCCACCGTCAAGCGGCAATCCAGGCAACATATTGAACACGGCAAGCGCGATGTTTTGCAACCCGATGTAGAACAGAATTCCCTGCAGCAGCGCCGATGAACCAGTTGCAAACGGATCGCGATACACGAAGTAAAGAACCGATGCCACGATGCCGATTGCTAGCGACATCGCCGGACCTGCCGCTGCGATTAGAAAATCGTGCGATGCTCGAGATCGGAGCTCCCGGATCAGGCTGACACCCCCAAAAATCATCAGCGTGATGGATATGACCGAATATCCTAGACGCTTGGCAGTCAAAGAATGCGCCAACTCGTGCGCCAAAACCGACAGAAAGAGGCACAGGGTCACAACCCCGGCGATCACCCATTCCTGCGTCTCAGTCAGTCTGATGTTGATGAAAGGCAATCCGCCGGAAGCGATCAACATGGTGATGAGCACAAATCCGATCACCCACGACCAGTGGACATGGATCGGAATGTTGAACAGTTTGCCAATGCTCATGGATCGATACTTTCTCGCGGCAAGGTTTCCGAGTGTGAGTGCAAACTTATGCCACCTATACGTCTAAAGATACGACGCAACGCCTGCATGATATCTGTAGATCAGACGAAATCATCCTGTATTGGCGTAAATGAAGCACACGACGGATGATTTTCCAAGTCGCTACCTTGTAATCTAACGAATGGAACAATGATTGACTCATTCGACACTACAATCGCAGCCGCGAAACGCGCGGGCATCCGTTTCGATGACGCATCGGTACCCACTTCGCATCGCATTCGACAGAACAGTGAATTTGAACTGAATTTCATCGATTGGGGGGACGAAACCGGCGCCAAACCAACCCTGATCTTCATCCACGGCTTCCTCCAGCAAGCCCGGACGTGGGACTTCACATGCCTTGCCTTGCGCTCCCGCTTTCGATGTATCTCCCTCGACCTCCGCGGGCACGGTGACAGCGGGCGTCCCGTCGCACCTGACTACTCGACTCACTACTACCTCTCCGACCTCCACCGATTGATCGACCACCTCTCGCAAGAAATGGGCATCGAAAGATTCGGCATTTGCGGTCTCTCCCTCGGCGGACATCTCTCATATATCTACGCCTCCGAAAATCCAAAAACCGTCAACGCCATTGTCGTGGTCGACGTCGCCCCTGAAGCGAACCGCGAGGCGCGAAAAGGCATTAGCCGTTACATATCTGCCTTGCCAAAAGACGGCCCGTTCGAAGCGCTAATCGACAAAGTTGCGAAGATGAGCCCGATGCGATCCCGCGAAGCAGTCCGAGGTTCGTTGTTGCGTGCAACCCGACTCCGCCCCGATGGCAGTTGGGAGTGGAAGAACGACCCTCGCCTGCTTGAACGCCATCGAGCCAGTTTCACCCCTGAAGAATACTGGGCAGCACTCGAAGGGGTATCTGTGCCGTCTCTATTCGTGCTTGGACAAAACTCAAAGCTAGTTGCTCCGGAAACGGTCCGCCGTATGGTAGAGACAGTTCAAGGAAGCTCCGCCACGTACGTCCCCAAAGCCAGCCACCGCGTACCCGGAGACAACCCCATCGGCTTCATAAAAGCCGTCGCCCCATTCCTCGACAGATACGTGCTCAATTCCGGTGTCGGGAGGCATCGCGACGTTAAACTGGCGCCGTCCTAAGATCTTCTTTGGCTGGTGGATCGTGCTCGGAAGCGGCACGGTCCAGTTCTACACGTCTGCCGTTTTTTGGCGCGGGTTTCAAGCTTTTGTCGAACCTGTCTTACGGACGTATACCGGATGGGGTTCCGGTGTCTTTGGTGTCGCTATGGCGATACAACGCGCCGAAAGTTCTTTCGTCACTCCATTCGTTGGCGCTGCGGTAGACCGTTTCGGTCCCAGACCTGTTCTCGCCTTCGGGGCGTTCGTAACCGGATGCGGTTTCATCCTGCTGAGCCAGATGCAGGAGCTATGGCACTTCTACGCCGCAATGCTCGTGCTTGGCATCGGACTCTCCTTCGGCGAATTCATCGTGTTCGTAGCGACGATCGTGAACTGGTTCGTCCGTAATCGATCCCGCGCCCTTGCGGCGTTCATGACGTTCTCGGCCACTGGTGCAGTCGCGCTGCCTCTCCTCGTCTGGGCGATCGACTCCTTTGGTTGGCGAACGGTATTGTTATGTGTGGGTATCGGGTTCTGGGTGGTCGCTACTCCTGCGTTGCTGGTCCTGCGACGTAGACCGGAAGACTACGGCATGAGATCGGATGGAGACTCCGAAGTCGTCGCTACGGATCCGAATCGCTCGCTTCGGCGACGGGAACAAGGGCCGGAGGTCTCCATCGGCATTCGCGAGGTGTTACGATTGCGAGCCTTTTGGCAGATCGTTATCGCCGTCAGCGTCGGCGAAGTTGTGGCGATGACCAACCTTTACCACCTGCCGGCGCTAATCGAATACGAACTCGATCTTTGGCTTGCATCCATAGCTGCAGGAGCAGTCGCGATTGGCGACATTCTGGGACGCATCACAATCGGTATCATCGGCGACCGTTACCGTGCCAAGACACTCCTAGCCACCGCTCTGTCCTTCCAAGTTGTAGGCGTGGGCTCCCTCGCGCTCATAAACTCTGAATTCCTGGGTATCTCATGGGGACTCTTCCCTGTGCCGTTCTACGTCTTCTGCTCTGGCTTCGGATTTGGTGCTTCGATTCCACTCCGTCTCGCTATCCTCGCCGACTATTTCGGAAGGCGCAGCTACGGCACGCTCGTCGGAACTGCGAGTTCGATCAGCTCAATATGCGTAACCTGTGGCTTGCTCTTCGTCGGTTTCATGTCCGACTTCACCAGCTCCTATCGTCCCGGATATACGGTGCTGACGCTTTTGCTGTTGCCCACGATCCCTTTGACATTGGCACTTGAGTCTCCGAGACGCGTCGCGGCCAAGGTTCGGCAAACGGCTCGGATGAGGATGCGACGGTTAGCATTGGGGCGTTGAAATCTATCCATTAACTTAGCTTCAGCCTACAGTTACGAACCTATTTCCCCTTAGAATCGCACTCAAATCCGAGATTTCTATCGCTTCAGCGCGATATCCTGACTCACTCATCAGGGGTAGCCACTCACTCATGATCGCGCCTCACACTTCGCACTAAACCCGATCTTCCGGAGCCATCGCGTCGCTTAAAAAACGCCCATCCAACATCTTCTACGGTTGGTGGATCGTTCTCGGTGGCGGTCTTACCCAGTTTTACGCGTCGGCTGTATTCTGGCGCGGTTTCCAAGCGTTCGTAGATCCCATACTCAACACCACTGGGTGGAGCCACGGCGTCTTCGCCGCGGCGGTCTCTATCCAGCGTGGCGAGAGCGGACTCATCTCACCATTTGTCGGTGTGATGCTCGACCGTTTCGGTCCAAAACGCGTCATGATCTTCGGTATTGTCCTCACCGGCTTCGGCTTCATTCTGATGAGTCAGATGCAGACGCTTTGGCATTTTTATGCATCGGTACTCCTGCTCGCACTCGGAATGTCGTTCGGCACCTTCATCGTCTTTGTCGCAACCGTCGGCAACTGGTTCGTCCGTAGGCGTGCACGGGCATTCTCCACGTTGATGACCTTCTCAGCTGTCGGCGCGGTGGCACTTCCATTACTTGTATGGGTGATCGACACGTATGGTTGGCGTCCAGCTCTGTTCGGGATAGGTGTGGGATTCTGGATCATCGGCATTCCAGTTGCTTTGATGATGCGACGCCGCCCCGAGGACTATGGTCAGCTGCCCGACGGCGATGCCGAGTTGCGAGTCTCCGACGCGAATGGCGGTGTTCGCCGCCCAGTGCGTGAAATCTCGATCGGCGTGCGCGAGGTGCTGCGTCTGCGAGCCTTCTGGCAGATTTCCATCGCTGTAAGTGTCGGTCAGCTCGTAAGCTCTACCAACCTGTTCCACCTACCGGCCCTTGTCGAATACGAAATTAGTGCATGGCTTGCCGCAACCGCCGCAGGTGCCGTCGCTATCGGCGACATCTTGGGCCGCGTGAGCATCGGTTTCATTGGCGATCGCTTCGATAAGAAGGTTCTCCTAACTCTCTCTTTCATCGTCCAGATGCTAGGCGTCGGCGCCCTTGCACTGATCAACCACACCTTCCTCGGCATAGAGTGGGGACTCATTCCTCTGCCGATATTCGTTCTAGGCTTCGGGCTCGGTTTCGGTGCGTCGATACCCCTTCGCCTCGCCATCCTAGCTGACTACTTCGGACGACGCAGCTACGGCTCGGTGGTCGGCATCGCAAGCTCAGTCAGCGCCATTTTTGGCACCATCGGACCCCTGTTCGTCGGGCTGATGTACGACTTCACAGATTCCTACCGACCGGCCTACGCCATCATGGGCCTCATGATGTTGATCGCCATACCGCTCACTATGACCCTCGAATCCCAAACTCGAGTAGCCGCCAAAGTGCGTCAAGCCGCCCGAAACCGTGTGCGGCGCATGGCGATTAGGCGAGCGGGATAACATTTTACGGTCATTGCCGGGCTTCCTTGCTGTTAACATGATTTTCGGATTTCTCCTATTAGTCACGACAGTAAACAGGGGCAACTCAAGCGTATGCCGGGCAACATAATTCTTCCGCAATGGGGCATGGGAATGAACGAGGGGCAGGTCGTCAAATGGCTCAAAGCCGTCGGCGATCCAGTCGTAAAAGGCGAACCCCTTGTCGAGATCGAATCCACCAAAGTCAGCGCGGAAGTCGAAGCCACCGCGGATGGGACACTCGGCCGGATCATCGTTGAAGAAGGCAAGACAGTCCCAGTCGGCACCATCTTAGGCTTGCTTCTGGAATCTGGAGAATCTCCTAGCGACCTGCCTGAAGAAGAAGCTCCGCGAGAACGGGTATCACGATCGTCCGGGACTTCGCGTCGGGGTGCAACCACTCGACGTGGGCGCGGAGGGCCAGTTGTTACACCGCGTGCCCGACGCCTCGCCCGAGAATTAAATGTCGATCTTGACACCATCGCCACTGGCACTGGTCCTAGTGGCAGAGTGACCGAGGATGATGTCCGAGCGGTTGCCGACGGAGGAACACAGGCCTCCGATGGAGGTATGGAACCGAGCCTCACCATCCCACTAACCGGCATCCGAGGCGTGATCGCGCGCCGAATGTCCCAAAGCGCGTCAGCCGCACTGGTCACGCTCAACACTACAGGCGACGTCACGGAAGCCGTAGCCATACAACGACGTCTCACCCGAGAGTGGCGCCGATCACGTGTCCGGCCCCAGTATCAAGATCTCGCCATTGCTGCTACGGTCAAGGCGTTGCAAGACCATCCTCTAGCAAACGCTCACATCACAGACGAAGAGGTTCAGATATTCGACACGATTAACCTCGGATTCGCCCTCGCCGTACCCGACGGACTGCTCGTGCCCGTCATCCGAGATGCTGGGTCCAAATCTCCGCTCGAACTCGCATTGGTTGTCCGAGATCTGGTACGCAAATCAAAATCCAACGAATTAACCGTCTCAGAACTCTCCGGAAGCACGTTCTCACTGACCAACCTCTCCTCTTACGACATCGAGAACTTCACTCCGCTCATCAATCCCCCGGAAGTCGGCATCCTAGGCGTGGGACGCGTGATCCAGCAACCCACCGTAACGAAGTCTGGAGATATCGAAGTCCGCTCGATCGGCTACTTTTCACTGACATTCGACCACCGAGCATGGGACGGCGCACCCGCAGCAGAATTCCTCCAAGCGGCCGTGAAAAACATAGCGGAGCCGGAGTGGATGGCGGAGGGGTAATCGTTTGACGAACCCACCCACTATCATTCGCACAGAACGACTGCTTTTGCGACCGTTCCGTTTTGACGATGTACGAGACGTGCTCGCCTACGCGAGTGACCCAGAGTGGTCACGCTTCCTACCCGTCCCATGTCCGTACACGATCAGAGACGCTGAGGAATTCGTGGCAAAACACATTATGAGCGACCATGATGAAGAAGACGGGTTCGCAATCGAGTTGGGCGAAGTCGTGGTCGGCGCGATAGGCTTG
The DNA here is from genome assembly GCA_963555965.3 of Dehalococcoidia bacterium. Classification (GTDB taxonomy): domain Bacteria; phylum Chloroflexota; class Dehalococcoidia; order Lucifugimonadales; family Lucifugimonadaceae; genus Bin127. Next base: position 1,962,279 of record OY821634.1, on the reverse strand, counting down.
CGGCACGAAACCGCCGCTTCCATTGCATCCTTGCATTACTCTATTGCCCGTCCGCATTGGAACCGAGGCCTAATGACCGAAGCGGCGCAGGCAGTGATTGATTGGGGCTTCAAGGAATTTGAACCGGCGAAAATCTACTCATGGGCAGATGTTGAGAACGTCGGTTCTTGGCGAGTAATGGAGAAAATCGGTATGAAGCGCGAAGGTACTTTGCGGAGCCACGGCATCAACCGCGGTGCGCGTCAGGATTTTCATTACTACGGTATCTTGCGATGCGAGTGGGAAAGCGATCAGGATTGATATAGAGTTTGTTGGCAACGCGGTTTTGATCTACAGAAGAGGACAGAGAATTGAAAGCTGAAAATATTCGTGACTGGCTCTGCGGCCCCATGGTCGCAGTCGCCACGCCGTTCAACGAGGACTACTCTTTAGACCTCGACGCTCTGCAGACTAACATCCGGTACATGGTTGAAAATGGCGTCCACACAGGACAGGGTACGTTGCTCGTAGGTGGCGCAGGTGGAGAGCATCCCACGATGAATGTGGACGAGCGCAAGGCGGTAATGACCGCCGCGATGGAAGCGGCAGACGGCGAAGCACCGGTCCTGACCAGCGTCCAACACACCGACTGGCGCGTCATCCTCGAACTCGCCAACCACGCCCACGAAACCGGTCTCGGCGGCGTTCAACTCGGCCCCACCTATTACTACGAACCGACCGAGGGCGATGCGTATCGTCTTTTCGAGTTAGTTGCGAATGAGTCCGACGTCACGATCATGATCTACCACACCTGGTGGGAAGGCTTGACCATGAGCCTCGGATTGCTGAAGGATCTCGCTGACATCGAAACCGTAAGGGCGCTGAAATGGTCCTCACCAAACGACGCGGATTACCGACGGGGGCTCGCGGCCCTCGCCGATCGGCTCGTTTGCATTGACAACTCAGGACAACAGATCTTTAGTCACATCATGGGAGCACGCGGCTTCATCACGCACCTTAGCGGTTTCTGGCCTGAGTACCCAGCAGAAATTTGGAACCTGCTTGAGCAACGTGATTACGAAGCGGCGCGACAGCGGCTCGCCGACTTCAAGTGGAAATGGACGGAGTGGCGCGCCAAAGTGGCGGCCATGACCGGAGGCGAAGGACCATTCATCAAGTCCGCCATGGAGGCTGTCGGTCTCAAGGCAGGCCCTCCTCGCCCGCCTTCAGTCCGAGCGTCCCAACAACTGCTGGATGAGTTGGAAATCTTCCTAATCGAGTGCGGCGTCCCACGCGTCCACCAACGGCGCGGCGGCGCAATGGCCGCGGGTTAATCTAGGTTTCGCACATCCACGATATCATCGCCGATCTCGTCGGCAGGTTCGAATCCCAGCACCTTCCCATAGAAATACAGTTCCGCCTCCTGTGCTCTAATGATGTTGGCGGCCTGACGGAATCCGTGCTGCTCCCCGGGGAAACCGATGTAGGCGTAGGGAAGGCCCTTAGATTCGAGGGCTTCTACCATGATTTCGGCTTGGGATGGCGGCACTATCTCGTCCTCCAATCCCTGCAAGATGATCATGGGGGTGGCGAGTTGATCCATGAAGTTGATCGCCGAACGGTCGTGATACAGTTGCGCCTCCGCCGGATACGGACCTACCAACGACTCGAGGTAACGAGACTCGAACTTGTGAGTGTCGCCGATGAAGACCATGAGGTCGGCGATACCGTATAGTGCGGCACCCGCGGCGAAGAAATCGTGGAAGGTCAACGCGTTGATCGTTGTATATCCGCCAGCCGATCCGCCGCGAATGATGATGCGGTCTTTATCTACCAACCCTTGGTCGATCAGGTACTGGGCAGCGGCAATGCAGTCGTCAGTGTCGTAGATGCCCCACTTGCCCTTGAGAGCATCGCGGAACGCCTTGCCGTAGCCCGAAGAGCCGCGATAGTTCACATCGACGACCGCGAATCCGCGGCTTGTCCAGTAGTGAGTCGACAGGTCTAAGCCTGTACCGGATGCGCTCGTTGGGCCTCCATGGCAGATGGTTACCAGAGGTGGCAGTTCTCCTTCAGGCGCTGCGAAATCTTGGTTTGTTGGTTTGTAGTAGAACGCGTGAGCTTCTCCGTTTTCGGTGGTTGGAAAGATTACGTGTTGCGGAGACGAGAGATACCCAGGTTCGATGTTCAAAGAACTCGGAGCGTAGATATTCTCGCAAGTTTCGGTTCCGAGTTCCAGCTTTATGATGGCAGGCTCCTTCGTAGGCGATGATCCGACGAAGAGGAGAGATTCGCCTTGGCTATCGGCGGTTATGTACGAGACTTCGCTGTACGGTATCTCGATGCTTCGTACGGAGCCTGACGATGGATCGATCACAGTGACCTTGCCTGATGCTACGCCACCTTTGCCGAGCGCTATTCTCCCGTCGGCTAGGTGTGCGTACGACGAGAAGCCGAACTGCCAGTCTGGCCTACCGTGGTCAGATTCCTCTTCGAGGAGGTTAACCATTTCTCCACCGCGCCATGCGTGAACGTTCCACCACCCTGTAGGATCGGTTGCGAAGTGGAGAGTTCCGTCATGACTCCAAGAAGGTTGCACGATGGCCTCGTCTTGACCTCCCGTCAACGTTGATGTGGTGCTGATGGCTGCGTTCGCCGAGTCGAATGATCCAGATACAAGGTAGTTGCCGTCCCAGGGCATATTGGGATGGTTCCACTCGGTCCACACGATACCGTCATGATTAGCAGCAACCCGAGGCGCGCAGTAGAAGTCGCGTCCCCTCGCGATGACTTGGGCTTCGCCAGTCGAGATGTCGATCGCTACGATCTCGTTAGTAGCTTCATTGCCATCATCAGTATGGGTTTCTCGTACGCAGAGAAGGAACTTGCTGTTCGGAGTCAGGGTCAAGTCAGCGTATCGGGAGCCGCGCGATATACCCGGTTCAGGAGTCAACGGTTGAGGTTCGTCGCCATCTTTCTGGATATAAATTCGCTGGTCGGACCAGTTGGTAAAGTACAGCGTCTGGTTGCGAACCGCGTACGATCCGCCGCCATATTCGTGCACCGCGTTTCGCGAGTTGAACGGTGCCGGTGTAAGGTCTTGTGTCCCATCGTCTGCGGACATCCGCATGATGACGATGCGCCCACCTTCGTCAGGACGTGCATCCAGCCAGTAAATGTCGTCCCCATCGCATTTGATCTCGGTTAGACGTCGTTTGCCGCCGCTGATTAGCATTCCAGCAGTTATTGGTGATTTCCAAGATCCGTATGGTGCTACAGTTTTCATGTTTTGCGAGCCTGCTTCCGGTTTCGGCGGCGTGAATGAACCTGAAGTCTAGGATAACGCGTGCGGAGCTGTCCGACGCTACCGGTCAGGTTCAACGCTGACGGTAACGATATCGACTCCGTGATACTTCTGGTGGCGAACGGAAGAGGCGTAGTGCCGCAAGATACGGAAGGATATCTCGCGGTCGTCTTGGATGTCCGATGTCTCTCCAAGATACGAAAGCCGATCCTCGAGATTCTCACCTTCTGATGCTGACACGAACTCCAACTCGATACTCCCAATGCCGGAACGGGCCGCTACTACCAGCTGTCTAGGTCCGCTACGTTCAGGGTCCTCGACGCCTTCCGCTATCAGGTTGGTCAGCGTTTCTTCTCCGACGAGTACCAGACGGCCCTGTTCGGAAGCAGACCAGCCAGCTCTAGATGCGAATTCGTGGAGGAACTCACGCATCTGGGGGATGGACTCGCTATTCAACTGGACTTCAAGGCGTTTTCTTCGAGGCGCAGTTAATTCGAGGAACACCATCATGATGATGGCTACGATCGCACCAGATGTCATCCCATTGCCGAGGAGCACTCCCAGAAAGCCGTCGCCTAACAGGTCCGGGAAGATCCACTTGTTCTGGAAACCGACGCCGGCCCAGAATGCCAATCCGACAATCGCGGCTTTTCGATGGTCGATGCCGTCTTGGATGATGATCTTCATGCCTTGAACGAAGAGTAAGCCGATGAGAACCGCTATGTAAGCGGCGGCTACCGGGCTCGGTATTGCGATGAGCACCGCTGCGAATTTGGGGAAAAATGCGAGTACCAAGAAGAAGATCCCGATGATAACGCCGACGCGTCTCGCGGCGATGCCGGTGACTTCTGCGAGCGAAATGCTGGTCGAATACGTGGTGTTCGGAAGCGTACCCATTAGCCCAGAGAGGAAGTTGCCGACTCCATCGGCGTTAAGTGCACCTTGGACAACACGAAAGTCAGTGGCTTTCTGCTGGCGGTTCGACACTCTTTGGATAGCCACGCCATCGCCGATCGTTTCGATAGCGCCAACGATAGTCACTACGATGAAGGCCGGCAAAAGCGCCCAAAACTCCACACCTGGTGATACATCGAAGCCGGGCCATGACTTGAATGGTACCCCGATCCATTGCGCGTCCAAAATTTGCTGTGCGTCGTAAATACCTAACGGAAACGACGCGATACAGCCAACTCCTATACCTATGATGGGTGACCACAGCCGCCAAGAAGGGGGTGCCCGTAGAACAAGCACAGTGACTGTTGCTAAGGTTACGAAGGCGACGATTGGAGCGGCTGCAGAAGACGCATCTTCTGGGACGTCGGTCAGTGAATCGAATATGATCGGCATGACCGTCACTGCGATGAGCATTATTACGGTGCCAGAGACGACAGGAGTGAAGATACGACGCAATAAAGAAAGTTTCGCAGCTAACAGGAACTGGAACATTGAAGAAATGACGATCAGACTAGCCATCGTAGCAGGGCCACTTTGCATTAGCGCCGCTACACATACCGCGATGAACGCACCTGACGTACCCATGATGAGCACATGCCCGGCACCGAATCGTCCGACTCGAACCGCCTGCAAGACGGTGGTTATGCCACTAATTATCAGCGCAGCAAAGACGCCCCAAGACAGATAGTCGTTGGACTGTTCCGCGATCCTGAAGACGATGACCACGGTTAGAACTACCGGTGCCACGATCAGCATGGCGGCTTGGAAGCCCGAACCGATCGCTATTGCTGCGGGCGGAGTCTCATTCGGTTCGTAGCGGACGGATTCGTTTTTGTGAGCGGCAGCCAATTTATCTCCTTCGCCTTTGTAATCGTGCTTGTCTAAACATTGCTGATACGTAGTATTGATGACACTTTACCAAGATAGTCGGTGCTTTCGTGATCGGTATGTGACGCGAACCAGTCTTTTGACGCGGTGCAACGATGCAAAGACTTACGTTTCAAGGCTCGTAATTTGCCACGCCCCAAAGCACGGAGGATTCATGGGATTATCGGCAATACAAGCCGCGATGCCATGCCTCCGGTATGAATGATCGTCTGATGCGCGACTCTTAACTCCGTGTCTGACCAGTAGTCTTTGCCCGTGTTGTGGTTACGATCGAAGTTCGGGAAATCTGAGCTTGTCACGTATAGTCGAATCCGTTGCCCTCTTTGGAAGCGACAACCAATCGGGTTCAATTTAATGTCATATTCATACGGAACACCCGGTTCGGTAAACGCGACGCGATCGTAACCATCCCGGTACCGCGTCCGTATGATGCCGTAAGTCAGGTTCACACACAGCCCGTCTTTGTGCACGATGGCTAATTTGACCGCGAAGTCGGTCTCGGGTGCATCGGTGGCTGCCCAGAGTTTGAGACGAACCGGGCCGATTACGTCAAGGTCTCCGGTCATGGGTTCGGTCTCGTATACGAGAATGTCCTCACGGTGGTCATTTGGCGCCTGATCCATCGGGATCGATTGCGAGTTCTGATGCATTAGCGACATCACAGGATCGCGCGGGTCGTAGGCGAACTCGTCTGAGATAGCACCCGGTTTTTGGTCAAACGACAGCAAGCCGTCACCGTCGGCAGTGTTAGCGGCACCGGATGACGAGAGATACAGATCGGTGTACTGCGTTTCCGGCAATGGCCAAGCGTCAGTACCTATCCATTCGTTGCGGTTGAGGACGAATAGCTGGACAGGTTTTTCATCGGCGGTGCCGTTGTCGATGCCTTTGAGTGCGTAGTCGTACCAGCGGATGATGAGGTCGGGGTAAGTAGTGTTGGCGTCGGGGCCGTAGTCGATGGGTCCGACGGTTGAGGTGTAGTTTGTGGCGTCGTGTCCCCAGGGGCCTACAATGAGTCGGTGCTGGTTGCGTAGTTCGAGATTGCCGTTTGTGATGAGTCCTTCGTAATTGTCGATGGTGCCGATTAGTCGGTCCCACCATCCGGTGATCTGCATAGTGGGAACGCTGACTTTGGGATGTGCGTCGTCAAAGCGCATAAAGTCATGCTGAGTGTTTCGGAGGAAGGTCTGGTACTGATCGGTGAGTCCAGCGAAGACATGCTCAGGTATGTCTTCTAGAGGCAGCCACCAGATGTATTTGGAGCGCTCGACGGCGTTCCACCGGAAGGTCGCCTCCTCGGGAGCGGTGGTGCCGTCGGTTCGTCCCTCTCGGCGTCGGACATCGGCTGCCATCATGTATGTCCACTCAAGACGGCGTCCAGTTTCCCAAACACCGAACGTGATGTCGAGCATGTTCATGGAGATGCCAGATGCGAGGGCTGCGGTTAGGGATGGTGGATTTGCGTGGAGGGTCATCCATATCGCCCACGAGGCGTTGGAGTGGCCCCAAGTTCCGACGCGGCCGTCGGACTGGGGGAGTTTGGCTGCCCACTCGATGGTGTCGTAGCCGTCTTGGATGTCGGTGGTCTCGTCCTTGTCGCGCCACATCCAGAAGTATTCGCCGTCGGAGGCGTAGCGTCCGCGCATGTCTTGGACGACGACGGTGTATCCGCCGTTTGCGATGTCGATGGCGTGCTCTTGGTAGCGGGGCAAGAGCTTGTTGTAAGGGGTGCGACAGACTAGGACGGGCTGCGGTTCAGAGTCGGGGTTGTGATAGATGTCGGCTCGGAGGATGGTGCCGTCGCGAGTGATGCACTCGGCGTCGCGGATGATGGAGATGTTTGATGTGGAAGTGGTCATGATGGGATGATATGGGATGGGGATGCGATGTGGTCGTCTTGAACGCGCCAAGGCAGAATTGAGACGACCAAAAGGACGCAGATATCTGTGTGATTTGGGTGTAAATCGGTTTACAAAGGCGGATAAGGGTATACACTTGGGTTTATACCCCCCCTGAAGCTTCGGCGACAGGGTTGAGACCGTCGGGAAATCTGACGGTCTCTGTTTTTCAGAGCGTCCTTGCAAACATTCGTCTACATAGACGGGTTCAACCTTTACTATGGAGCTACCCGCAACACACCATACAGATGGTTGAACGTGCGTCGCCTAGCCGAGGTTCTGTTTCCAATGGATCAAATCGAACAGATCTGTTATTTCACCGCCCGTGTCAACCCCCGTCCGAACGATCCCACGCAACCGCAACGACAACAGGTTTATCTTCGGGCTTTGCGTACGTTGCCGAAGTTAGAAATCATTTTAGGCCAGTTCCGAGAACGTAGAACCAGATTGCCATTGACGAATCCCCCGCCAGGGGGACCTAAGACCGTCGAGGTGATTAAACCCGAAGAAAAGGGAACCGACGTGAATCTCGCGACGCGACTACTCGTGGACGGTTTCAAAAACAACTACGAACAGGCCGTCGTGATTTCAAACGATTCGGATTTGGCGACACCGATGAAGTACGTCAAAGAAGAGTTGAAGTTGAAGGTTTCTGTCGTCAACCCCTCAAAAACGCCAACGCATCGAGATCTCGAAGATGCTGCGACGTACGCTAAACGACTTCGCAGAAATCACCTCATTCGAAGTCAGTTTTCAAAAGTGCTGCAAGACCGAAACGGTCGGTTTTCAAAGCCAAAATCGTGGTAAAGCAACAAGCCGTTTGACTCCCACTCAGCGTCAAACGTACACTTGAGCGCTAGCAAGCTAAAGGCAATGAACGGGGTAAGTAGGTTCGTTGATGCGCCATCCCAAGAGAGCCGTGATGATCCGCTGAAAGTCCGGCATGGTGTAGCGAGACTGAATTGGGCCCGTGAGCCGCTTCGGGGAAACCAACTCCGTTGGGATTCTTTTGGTGAGTATCCGGAGCCGATTTGGACGCGTTAAGGTCCTAAATCAAGTTGCGGCACAATGTGTCGAAACAGGGTGGCACCGCGGGTTTGTCCTCGTCCCTGTCCCATGAAAGCAAAACATGTGGGATGGGGATTTTCGTTTGTTGGAGTCCGTGTCCTGAGGAGACAGAAAAGCGATGGCTACGACGGTTAATCACCCCCATCCTAACCTTCCCCCATCAAGGTGGAAGGGAACCCGGGCGCACTTTGATGTGTTGCCGGGGGCTAAACCTCGGATATTGACGGGGATACGTCCTACTGGTGCGCTGCACCTTGGGCACTACGTGGGTGCGCTCAAGAACTGGCTCGATCTGCAAGATGCGTATGAGTGCTACTTCCTGATTGCGGACTACCAGGCGCTGGGTGACCATTTCGATGACATCGATTTGATCCGGGAGTCGGTGTTGGATGTGACGTTGGACTGGCTGGCTGTGGGGCTGGATCCGGAGAAGTCGGCGTTTGTGGTTCAGAGCTATGTGCCGGAACATGCGGAGCTGACGATGTTGCTGTCATTTGTGACGCCGCTGGGTATGCTGGAGCGGAATCCGACTCTGAAGTCGGAGATCGATAGTTTGCCTGTGGAGAGTCGGACAGTGGGTTTCTACAACTATCCGATGAGCCAGGTGGCGGATATTTTGTTGCCGCGGGCGCATCTGGTGCCGGTGGGTGAGGATCAGGCTCCGCATATCGAGATGACGCGTGAGGTTGCGAGGAAGTTCAACCGGATGTTTGGTCGGGTGTTTCCTGAGCCTGGAACGTTGATCGGGGATGTCGGAAGGTTGGTTGGTACTGATGGTGATGCGAAGATGAGCAAGTCCAAAGGCAACACGATCATGTTGAGTGATGATGCGGATACGGTGAACCATAAGGTGAGGGGGATGTTCACGGATCCGAACCGGATTCGGGCAGACATTCCTGGCCGCGTTGAGGGTAATCCGGTGTTCGAGTATCACGACGCATTCAACCCGGATGTCGGACAGGTTGACGAGTTTAAGGATCGGTATCGGAAGGGGAAAGTAGGTGATGTTGAGGTGAAGCGTGCTCTGGCTTCGGCGTTGAACGAGTTTTTGGAGCCGATCCGGGAGCGTCGAGAGCGGTACAAGGCGGATATGCCTTATGTGGAGGACGTGTTGATGGATGGCGTACGGCGAGGTCGGACGATTGCTGAGGAAACGATGACTCGGGTTAGGGACGCGATGCGGATCAGTTCTTACACGTCATCTTGGTCGTAGCCGGAGTGCCCCATTGCCTTCGGCATTTCCCCCAGAGGGAGAAAGGGAGAGATGGAGTACTTCGGCAAAGTCAGAGACGACTACTGCCCTAGCAAATGGACATGACCAATGACGAATAACAACATGCACACGCCGGATTATGAGACTTTCGAACGCTTGGCTGGCGATGGATACAACCTGATTCCTGTCTATCGAGAGATCTCGGCTGATCTGGAAACACCAGTTTCGGCGTTTATCAAGGTTGCGCGGGGACGTAATTCGTTCCTGTTTGAAAGCGTTGAAGGCGGCGAGAATGTGGCAAGGTTCTCATTCTTGGGGACGGAGCCGGCAGAGGTGATACGTACGGGTCCAGGGACGGTGCACGGGAGTGTGGATCCGTTGGATGTGTTGAAGGAACGGTTGGCGCATTTGCGGTATCCGTCGGTTGATGGGTTGCCGAGATTCGATGGTGGCGCGGTCGGGTATGTGGCTTACGATGCGATCAAGTATTTTGAGCCGCGGGTGCCGGAGATATCGGATGAGGATCTGGGAATGGGCGTGCCGGAGGCGATCTTCATGTTGACCGACTCGATGCTGATCTTCGATCATGTTCGACACAGCATTATTGTCGTGGCTCATGCGGCGGTTAGCGCTGATGCGGATGTTAGGGATGCCTATGATGGTGCGACGGCTCGGATTGAGACGCTGATCGGTCGGTTGTCGGAGCCTTTGCCGGCGTCGGCGATGCGCCGGTCTGGTTCTCCCGCGAGTTCTGCTTCGCGCGCGGATGATGCGGATATCGACTACTCGTTTGTTGGTTCTGCGGCGTCGATGCCGGCGGGTTGGTATACCGACGAATCCGACGAAGCGATTGGGCATCGTTATGTGCCGAATATGTCGCGTGAGAATTATCGTCAGATGGTGGAGGCGTGTAAGAAGGCGATTTATGACGGCGAGATCATTCAGGTTGTGGTCTCGCAGAGGTTGACGCGCCGGACTGCGGTAGAGCCGTTTGATCTGTATCGGTCGTTGCGTGCGATCAATCCGTCGCCGTACATGTTCTATCTGGATTTGGATGGTTTCCAGATCATTGGAGCATCGCCGGAGTTGCTCGTGCAATCGGTAGACGGCGAAGTGGCGGTGCATCCGATTGCGGGATCGAGGCCGCGTGGTCGTACGCCGGAGGAGGATGAGGCTTTGGCTGAGGAGCTGCTGTCGGATGAGAAGGAGATTGCGGAGCATGTGATGCTGTTGGATCTTGGTCGTAACGATGTTGGTCGTATCAGTCGTCCGGGTACGGTTCGGGTAACTCAGCAGTTGGAGATCGAGCGGTATTCGCACATCATGCATATCGTCTCGCATGTTGAGGGCACGCTTGATGATGGTTACGATGTGTATGACGTTCTGCGTGCTGGATTTCCGGCTGGGACGGTGTCTGGTGCGCCGAAGATTCGGGCGATGGAGATTATTGCGGAGTATGAGCCTGACAAGCGTGGTCCGTATTCTGGTGCGGTTGGCTATTTCTCGTATTCGGGGAATATGGACACTGCGATTTCGCTTCGCACGATGACGTTGCGGGACGGTGTTGCGTATTTGCAGGCTGGCGGTGGGATTGTGGCTGACTCGGATGCTCATACGGAATATGAAGAGACTCTGCACAAGATGGGTGCCCTGATGCATGCCATCGACCATGCGGAGTCTGTAATGGAGGCATGAACTATGCTCCTGTTAATCGACAACTACGACAGCTTCACCTACAACCTGTTCCAGTACCTGTCAGAACTGGGTGCCGATGTGCATGTGGTGAGGAACGACAAGGCGACGGTTGATGAGCTCTCTGAGATGGGCCCGGAAAGGCTGGTCGTCTCGCCGGGTCCGTCTCACCCTCGGAATGCGGGAATTTCAATAGACGCGATCAAGCACTTCTCGGGCAAGATACCCGTTCTCGGCGTGTGCCTTGGTCACCAAGCGATCGGGGAAGCGTTCGGTGGCATCGTTGATCATGCTGGGGAGTTGAAGCACGGTAAGACTTCGATGATTGAGCATGATGGTAGGGGTGTGTTTGCGGGGTTGCCGAATCCGTTTGAAGCCGTCCGATACCACTCGTTGGCGGTCCAGCCGAATGCGGTGCCTGCGGGTTTCGAGGTTTCAGCGCGGTCGGCGGAGAGTGGTGTGATCATGGGAATGAGGCATCCTGAGATGCCGATCGAGGGAGTGCAGTTTCATCCAGAGTCGATCTTGACGCGTCCGGGTAAGGATTTGTTGGGTAATTTTTTGGAGATGGGGGTGTGAAGGGAAAATGACGAATTTGGGATGCAGATGCTATGACAAAACTGCCAAATACGCAACGCGCAGACATCCCAAAAAGGAAGGTCGTAAATTATTTGCTGTCAACGCGGCATCCAAAAGGGGCGGTCAAAGCGAGGTTCTTTCTCCGGTTCGGTTTCAGTTCAGACTGATGGGAAGATTTCTCAGACGTGTTGAAGCGACAAGCTGCTATTGGTGACGTTATGAGTATTACCGAGACTAGATACGGTGTATGCTATCGAGTAGACGGAGTTATTGAGACACCAGACGGTCGCGATCCACAGATCAGCACAGTGTGGCAAATCGACTGGGAACACCAAAGCCCAAGAATTGTAACTGCGTACCCGCTAGATTAGGTGAGACATGTTTGAAGAACACGAGCAGATCGTGCTAACAGATCACGTCAAGGGCCACGAGAACGAGGATTTAAGCCCTGGCGATGTCGGAACTGTCGTGTATGTCCATCAGGGCGGCGAGGCGTACATCGTCGAATTCACGTCTTTGGAAGGCGAAACAGTCGCGCTTGCGACGGTACTCACATCGCAGGCGCGGGCCGTAGCGCGAGACGACATCTCCCACACCAGAACGGTGGCATCATCAACGGCGGCGTGAAGCGCATCGATGTCGCTTAGTTGGCGGTTGGTTTGATTCCATTCTCGGGCGTGATTGCGAACAAAGTTGGAGTGAGACGACCAGGGAAGAAAATCCGACCATGAACATCCAACAAGGTATCCAAGCTGCTGTAGACGGCGTTGATCTTTCGCAGTCTGAGGCTGCGGATGTGATGGGGCAGATTATGGGTGGCGAGGCTACGGAGGCGCAGTTCGGCGCTTTCGTGACTGCGTTGCGCATGAAGGGCGAGACGCCGAAGGAAATCGCGGGGATGGCGTCAGTGATGCGCGATGTGTCGTTGCATGTGAATACAGGCGCAGAGACGGTGGATACTTGCGGCACGGGTGGGAGCGGGAAGAATTGGTTCAACATTTCGACGGCGGCGGCTTTTGTAGTGGCTGGTGCGGGTGTGCATGTGGCGAAGCATGGGAATCGTGCGATGTCAGGGTCTACCGGCAGTGCGGATGTGTTGGAGGCTTTGGGGGTGAATATCTTGCTTGGGCCTGAGGGTGTGTTCCGGTGCATCACGGAGGCTGGTATCGGTTTCATGTTTGCTCAGGCATTTCATCCGGCGATGCGTTTCGCGGGGCCGTTGCGTCCGCAGATCGGTATTCGTACGGTGTTCAACATTCTTGGTCCGCTGACTAATCCGGCGGGTGCGACGCGTCAGGTTCTGGGTGTGGCGGACCGTGCGACGGCGGAGAAGATAGCAAGGGCGCTGCAACTTTTGGGTACGGAGTATGCGTTGGTGGTTCACGCTGAATCGGGTGCGGATGAGGTGGATATCGAGGGTCATACGCTGATGTATCAGGTGATGCCGGATGTGTTGAAGCGACGACGGACTAGGCCCGCTGACTTCGGGTTGCCGGAGGGGAATAGGGAGCATCTGGTAGCGGATTCGATTGAGCACAGCGCGGAGATCATTCGAACGGTGCTATCAGGTGCAGGGGGCGAACACAATGCGCCTCCGAGTCCGGAACGATCGCGGTACAACGTCGTTGCTATCAACGCAGCGGTGGCGTTGCTTGCGGCTGGCAAGGCTGACAGCTTCAACGACGCCGCGTTGATGGCCAAGGACAGCATCGACAGCGGAGCAGCTGCCGCCAAGCTCGACGCGTTGGTGAAGGTTAGCAGCGGGTTGGACTGAAGAGCCCTAGCTCGTTTCCGAATGGCTCGAACAATCTAATCGAGACGGTGGGGACACGCGTTTCCGAGCGCGTGTAACATTGCGTAAACCCTAAAGGGGTATTCCCTACGTCGTTCCCTACGGGTTGCAGCCCGAAGGGTTTCATGATCTCGACAGCCACAAAAGCCAAATTAAGCCGGTACGGCAACTCGTTGCGTTACCGAGATTTCCGATGGGTGATGCTGGGAAGTTTGGGCGGTCAGTCGGCTTATTGGGCGCTGATCATCGCGCGCGGCGTGTTGGTGTTGGAGATGACGGGTTCGTCGACGTTAGTAGGTGTTGCTACGTTTGCGGCGATGGTGCCGCGATTCTTGATGCCGCCGTTGGCAGGTTATCTCGCCGATCGGTTTGACCGTAGGTCGGTTCTCGTCATCGCGTACGTGTTGCAGTTTTTCAACGTTTTAGCGTTGGCTGGATTGGCGTTCGCGGACTTGTTGAATATCTGGATTCTGGTCGCGTTGTCGTTGCTTAACGGCAGTTTCAGGGCGTTCCAGATGACGGCGACACAGGCTTTGGTGCCGAATCTGGTGTCGAAGGACGACTTGTTGAATGCGATCGCGCTCAACCAGTTGTCTTTGCAGGGGGCACGCCTAGTGGGGCCGGCTCTGATTGCGCCAGCGTTGTTCCTTGGCGGCACAAGTGCGGCGTTCTTGGCTTGCGCGGTTTTGTACGTGTTGAGCATTGTTTGTGTTACGGCAATCCACACGCGGTCTACCGGAGCTTTGACGAAGGGTGCTGGGATGTTGCAGAGCTTGGTGGAAGCGGCCGTGTATTCATGGTCGGACCCGCAACTGCGGGTGTTGTTTGTTCTGATCGCTCTGCACTGCGCGATGACGATGTCGTTTGAAACGATCTTGCCGGTGCTATCACTAGAAGTGTTGTACAACCCTGAAAACGCTAACACGTTGATGATGGCGGTAGGCGGTGGTGCGCTGATCGGGGTTTTAGCAATTAGCGGCACGCGCAAGGCAAACAGCCGTGGGATGATACTTCTGGTTACTGGCGCGCTGAGCGGTGCTTCGATGTTGATACTGGCTATGGCGCGCGATCTTCCGACCGCGATGCTCGGCGCTGGTGCGATGGGTGCAACGCAGGCCGCATTTATGGCGATTGCGGGGGCGATGGTGCAATCCTTAGCTCCAGACGCTATGCGGGGCAGGATAACGGGCTTTAGTCACATCATCATCGGCGGCACCATGGCGGTGCTGAACCTTGTCAACGGTTTCGCGGCGGACGCCATCGGCGTATCGAACGTGTTGTGGATTCTGGGTTTGGGCTTTACGGCGATCGTGGTGGCAAGCCTAGCGATCGGCCCGTTGAGGAACATCTATCGCGGCGTGACGCCAGTTCCAGCGGCGGCAGGATAACGCTACAAGCCTTCAGGGTCCAGACTTGCGGCCGTGCGGATCGCGTGGTGTTTAAGATTAGGAATATGCCGCTCATTTTGACTAGGTGCTGTTCGTGACCACCGACAACGGAAACATCTCAATCCTTGATCGCATCGTCGCGTACAAACGCAAACGTATCGCTGCGGACAAATCGGTTGTGTCTCCGTCAAAGATGCTGGGAGCAGTGGAAGAGGCCAATCGCGACGCTGCGCCGTTGGATTTCGCCTTAGCAATCGGTTCGTCTGCGTCGGTATCAGTGATCGCTGAGATGAAGCGATCGTCTCCCTCGGCTGGTGTGATGGATCTCACGCTCGATCCTGCGCAACGCGCCGAAACTTACTGCAAAGCAGATGCGGCAGCGATTTCGGTGTTGACGGAACAGGATTTCTTCCAAGGATCGATCTCGGATCTTGAGCAAGCGTCAACCGTTGCACACAATCACAGTGTGGCGGTGCTGGAAAAGGATTTCGTGGTAGACGAGTACCAGATTTATCAAGCGCGGGCGGCGGGTGCCGACACGGTGCTTTTGATAATCGCGATCTTGGATCCGGTGCAGTACGCGGATCTGTATTATGTGGCGACGGGTATCGGCATGGAGCCGCTAGTCGAGGTTTTTGATGATGCCGAGCTCGATGTGGCGTTGACGAGTGCCGAGCCTAGGATTGTTGGTGTGAACAACCGTAACTTGAAGACTCTGACCACTTCGTTGGATGTGTTCCCGGCATTGGCGAAGCGGATCCCAGACGATGTTGTAAAAGTGGCTGAGAGCGGGATGCGGAGTGCGGATGATGTGAAGCGTATGGCAGATGCGGGTGCGAAGGCGGTGCTGGTGGGCGAGTCGTTGATGACAGCGGCCGGTGATCCGAGCGGGTTGATATCGCAGATGGCGACGATCAGCGTGTGAAATGACAAAGATGAGTTACCAACCGAAAGTGAAGATCTGCGGTATCCGAGACGGCGATTCTGCTGTCGAAGCGGTCCGGGCAGGGGCTGATTTTCTAGGTGTTGTCCTCGTCGAGGGCGTCCGAAGGCAGTTGACGCGTTTTCAGGCACAAGAGGTAGTGCGAAACTATCGAATTCGCGCGAGAGATCATCGCATCAAGCGGTTGCGGGAAAAGGGAGCTAAGGTCGTCGGGCTTTTCAGGAATCAAGATGTTCGTTGGGTCAATAAGACCGCGCAAGAGGTCGATCTCGACTGCGTGCAACTCAACGGGGAAGAGGATGAAGCTTACATGCGGGCGATGTGGAAGCCGGTGATCAGACAGGTGCGGATCAAATCCGACATGTCGCGCGACGGGTTGAGCGACTTGGTGGATCACCACCTTTCCCTCGATCGCATCGTGCTGTTGGATCGATACGACGAACAAGCGCCAGGTGGAACCGGAAAGACATTCGATTGGGGCATTGCTGAGGGCATCGCGGATCGCGATGGAGTGTTGTTAGCAGGCGGTTTGACCCCGAGTAACGTTGATAGCGCCGTGGAACAGCTGAAACCTTGGGGTGTGGATGTGTCTACAGGCGTGGAGACCGATGGGATCAAGGATCATTTGAAGATCCGAGCGTTTGTAGAGGCGGCGAAACCGGCCTAGTTACGCGATCGGCGAACGTGTGCCCCCTTTGTCCTTTGGACATTTCCCCCGCTGAGCGGGGGCAAACGAGACTCTGTCAGCCCGTCTATACTTTGCAAGCATCTAATCCGAGAATCGGTAGTTTGCGCGCGGAGGCGACATCTTGAAAGTAGCTCAGATCGGTACTAAGCATGGACACGCAGCGGGTGTTTACCAAGTGATGCTGGAACATCCGGGCGTAGAGGTGGTCGGTTGTTACGAGCCGGACGCTGAGCGTCGCGCGTTCTGCGCTGAGTCGGGAGGTTGGGACAATGCGACATGGCTGGATTCGATTGATGAGATTTTGGACAATCCCGAGATTGTCGCGGTGGCATCGGAAGGCGCGAATCGTGAGAGTCTTGCGCATACCGAAGCGATTGTCGGCGCGGGCAAGCACTGCTTCTACGACAAGCCGGCGGGCGATGATTTCCATCGCTTCATGCGCGTTATCGAAAATGCCCGCGAACAGAACTTACAGGTGACGCTCGGTTACATGTTCCGCAAGCACGACGGCTTTGAGCGCATGGCGAATTGGGTGCGGTCGGGATTCCTAGGGCACGTTTTCCAAGTGCGCGCTCATATGTCCACTTGGTTGCCAGAGCGTTCGATGGGCGGGCAGTTCACAGACCGTCAGGGGTTGTCCTATCACCGAGGCGGGGTGCTTTACGATCTCGGTGGGCACATGCTCGATCAGATCGTGTGGATGATGGGCAGACCGGAGCGGGTAACTCCCTTTTTGCAGAACGCGACATCGGAGACGCGGGATTTCATGGACAACACGTTATCGGTGTTGGAGTATTCGAATGCGCTGGTCACGTTGGATATCGCGGCGATGGAGCCGCGACCGATGGCTCGGCGGTTCGAGGTTTACGGCACGGAAGGCTCGGCGATCATGGAGCCGTTCGAACCTGCGGAGCAGCTCAGGCTGTGCTTGACCGAAGCGAAGGGCGGCTACGACGAGGGTGTGACGATGCTCGATCTGGAGGATCGAAGGCGATACGTCGATACTTTCGCCGCATTCGTCGAGACGATCGAGGACGGGGCGCCGCCGCTCCGGAGTTGGGAACACGAGCTATTGGTGCAGGAGACGTTGATGCGATGCACTGGTGGGTTGGCGGGGTGATGTCTGAACTGTGATTGGAACCATTGACGGGATTGATTGTCAGAAACGGATTTGAAGCATAAGGGCACCAAGACTAGGTCTTTCGGCGCGGGAACGCGAGAGAACCACGATGCCAGCGCTTACTACTCGCGTCAGTTGATGCCGATCGGGCTTGATGCTGACATCGACCCCAAGCCAAGTCCTGAAAATCCGTTGCCTGAGAAAGCGCGAAATCGGTTTTTTCTGAAAAGCAGCGAACACATGGACGATCTACCCGATCGTTCTGTTCATCTGATGGTCACTTCGCCTCCTTACAACGTGGGCAAGGACTATGATGATGATCTTTCGATGGAGGAATATCTGGGCTTGATTGAGCGGGTGATGTCAGAAACGTATCGAGTTCTAGTGGACGGCGGTCGTGCCTGTGTCAACGTAGCGAACATAGGTCGCAAACCGTACATCCCACTCCACGCGTACATTATCCAGATCGCGGCTGAAGTCGGGTTTTTCATGCGGGGGGAGATCATTTGGGACAAGGGGATGAGCGGGGCGTCGACTGCTTGGGGTAGCTGGATGTCGCCATCGAATCCGACATTGCGGGATACCCATGAGTACCTTTTGGTGTTTCAGAAACCTCCGTTTGGGCGAAAACGTGTCGAAGGGCGAAAATCGACGATCGAGCGTGATAATTTTTTGGAGTATACGAAGAGTACTTGGAATTTTCCTCCGACTTCTGCGAAACGTGCGCACCATCCCGCACCGTTTCCGGTGGAGCTGCCAAAGCGACTAATCGATCTATACACGTATTCGGGTGAAGTAGTGTTGGATCCGTTCATGGGGACTGGTGCTACTGCGATGGCGGCGGTGGAGACTGGACGTGTATTTGTTGGTTATGAGATTGAAGCGGGGTACATCGAGACGGCGTTGGAGCGTGTTGCCGAAGCCGTGCCAAGAGTAGCAACATCTTGATCGGTAACGAAATCATCGCTGTTATAGCGTCTGCGATTGTGGCGTATCTGCTTGGTTCTTTGCCGTTCGCGGTGTTTGTTGCGAAGTTTGCGGGGGTGGATATTTTCAAGGTGGGGACGGGTAATCCGGGCGCATCCAATGTTTTCCGAAAGGTGGGTCGGAAATACGGCGCGGTAGTGTTTGGGTTGGACATCGCCAAGGGTGCTGTTGCGGTGGTGGCGGCGATGGTTATCGGTTGCCCTGAGGTGTTGTTGCCGGTGGCGGCAGTTTTCGCGATTGCGGGTCATTGGTTGCCAGTATTCATGGGTTTCAAGGGGGGCGCGGGATTGGCGACTGGTGTGGGTATCGGCGTGGCATTGCTTGGGGGCTGGGGTTTGGTTGCTGCGGCAGCTGGTCTTGCGGCTTTGCCGATCATCAAGGACGGTCCGAGAGCTGCGGCTGTCACTCTGGCTGTAGCAGTGGTCGCGGCGTTTCTGACTGGTCCGAACTGGGTCGCTATTGGCGGCATGGTATTGGTTTTGGCGATGCTGTTGGCGCGCTTGTTCCTCATTGAGTTTCCAAAAGACCGTCGTGGCGAACGCCCTGAGCCGCATATCCGTAATTGAATAGGTTCCGGGTGAGCACCTTCGGTGTGCCCCCTTTGTCCTTCGGACATTTCCCCCGCGAGCGGGGGAAACTGTTCTGCTTCGTTGCTCTTGCTTCCTGCGAGCGGGGGAACGACTGAAGGTGTCGCCGTTGTATATTGGATTGGTGTTGCAGGTAGCGGCGAAGCATAGTTTGGAGACCCGAAGACATGACGACAAGTCAGGAATACAAGGATTTAGAGGCAAAGTACTACATGCAGGTGGTGCGACGTATGCCGCCGGTGCTGGTGCGGGGCGAAGGATCTCGGGTTTTCGATAATGATGGCAATTCGTATCTAGACTTCACGGCTGGTTGGGCGGTGCTCAACATGGGACACTCGCACCCGGCGGTGACCAAAGCTATCAGTGAGCAGGCTGGCAAGATCATGCAGATGTCGAACCTGTTCTACACGACGCCTCAGCTTCCGTTGGCGCAGTTTATCGTTGAGAACTCGGACGTAGACCGGGTGTTTTTCTGCAACTCTGGCGCGGAGGCCAACGAAGGTGCCAGTAAATTGGCGCGCAAGTGGGGTCGCAAGAATCTGGACGGCGCTTACGAGATCATCACGGCTCTGGACTCGTTCCATGGTCGGACGCAGGCGATGATGGCGGCTACGGGTCAGCCGCATTATCAAGACAACTGGACGCCGCTGATGCCGGGCTTCGTGAATGTTCCGTACAACGACTTCGACGCTATATCTGGTGCTTATGTCGAGGGCAAGACTTGTGCGGTTCTGCTTGAGCCGGTCCAAGGCGAGGGTGGTGTGAACGTTCCCGAGGCGGGATACCTGAAGCGGGTGCAAGATTTCTGCAAGGAGAAAAATATCCTGTTCATGCTCGACGAGGTGCAGACCGGGATGGGTAGATTAGGGACGATTTTCGGGTACCAGCGTTTCGAGGGTGTCGAACCTGACGTGATGACGTTGGGCAAGGCGGTGGGCTCTGGTGCGCCGCTAGGGGCGTTCGCGTGCAAGGAGTTTTGCTCGGTGCTTGAGCCGGGAGATCATGGCTCGACGTTCGGCGGCAATGCACTTACGACTGCGGCGGGCGCGGCGGGCGCGCAGGCTTTGTTGGACGAAGATGGTCCGGGACAGGCTATGCGGAACGGTGAGTACTTGATGGGTAAGCTCAATTCGCTGAAGGAAGAGCACCCGGTCATCACCGAAGTCCGCGGGATGGGGATGCTGGTCGGCGTTGAGATGTCAGAAGAACTGTCCGCGGGGCTGGTCGCCGACTGTCTGGACAATGGATTGTTGCTGAACGCGGTGCGACCGAATATGTTGCGATTCATGCCCCCGTTGAACGCCAGTACGGAAGAGATCGACGAGGCGGTGGGAATAGTCTCGTCGGCGTTGAGCAAGGCTACTGCGGGCGATTAAGGTCTACCCGTTTGCGCGGCGCCATGTGCCGCAACCGCTGGAGACAAAGCCAGTGTCTGCCGGATCGATCGTCACTTCGATCTTGATGGTGGCGAATGATCGGCGCGCTGGCGAGAACTCGTCGCCCGACTCGATTACGTCGGATTCGGCTTGCCTGAAACCTGATACTCGCTGCCATCGGCAAGTCGGCCTGGGGCGTCCGTCGATGAAAGGCGCGTTCGGCACTTCTGCGACGTAGGTGCCGGGTACGACCTCGGTGTCGACGCGATAAACGCCATCATTGAAAGTGTCGTATGGGGCGAGAGGGAGCCGGTCTTCGATTTTGCGCCAAATGCCGCATCCGTAGGCGACGAAGCCTACATCCGTCGGTTCGATGGTCACGATCCAGCGATCGTTTGTCTTTCCGGATATGACAGTGGCAGTATCGTCGCCCGTGAAGTCGTCTGCGACGCTCCACCTGCAGCTGCCGAGTCTTCGGGGCTGGGTGTAGTAGGTTCCTGGCTCAATATGCACGCCAACGAGGTACGATCCATTGCTGAATCTTCTCGCCGGTTCTGATTGCGTAGGCTGGTGGGTATCCAGCGGTATCCATTCACCGCAACCCGCGGAAGCGAAGCCGATATCTGTGGGCAGGATCGTCGCGATCTTCGGCCCGCTGGCGATGACCTCAACAATGTTGCCAGAGGTCCAAGTGAAATCGGACAGTCGGCGCCAACGACACGCCGCGATGCCTGTACTGGTCGCGATGTAGATGCCGGGCAAGATATCTACGCCGACTCGATAAGTGCCGTCCGAAAACGTTGGTGTAACAATGGCATCTTCTACTTCGTCGAGTCTGTTCCAAGTTCCGCAACCGCGCGATCGAAACCCTTTATCAGATTCGAGGATAGTGGCGATTGCTTGCCCGGCACTGTGGTAATTGTTGATCCGATTGAAGGTGTCGCCGTCGAATCCTGAGAGTCGGCTCCAGAAGCAATTTGAATCTTCGATTGCGTCCGCGATGTAGGTGCCCTGCTCAATGTCCTGATTGACGATGTAGATGCCATTCTCAACCGAATCTGGGAGTTCTGCTGTTGAGCCGGGTGATTCTGTCGTCACCAAAGTCCAAATGCCGCATCCTTGGGAGTAGAAACCTACATCGTGGCTGTGGATCGTCGTTATCGAATGGTTTACTGACTGTTCAGAAACGGTGTAGTCGTCCGGTTCGCCGGTGAACGCGGACAATCGGCTCCAATAACAGACTCTGCCATCCGGTTCTTTGGCGACATAGGTACCCGGCGAGATCTCAGTGTTGACGGCCCACGTGCCGCGCTCGAAAGTTATAAGCGCCTCCGATTGGGTATCGGGGACAAATGGTTCCCATCCACCGCATCCGTAGCTCTTGAACACGGTGTCGGTCGTTTCGATCTCAGCGATGTTACGTCCTGTCGGGATGCGCACCGCGGGGTTGTTGCCGGGCCCGGTTCCAAATCCAATGAACCGACGCCACGAGCATTGTCCTCTTTCGCCGCCTGGCGATGAGTAAATGCCCGGCGATATGTGTAGGTTGACGACGTGCTCGCCGTCGCCGAAAGTCTTGGCGGCGTCTACCTCAATCTTGGGATCGATCTGGGTCCAGTGTCCGCAATCGATGGAGCGGAATCCAACCGGGGCGTTTGGCAGTTCGACGATGCCTCGCAAAATGCCACTTCCGCCGTACGAGATGTCCTCGTCTCGGCCGGTGAAACCGTTGAGGATGAACCATCGACATTGGCGGCCTTCGTGGGCGTCTGCGACATAGACTCCTGGCTGCACATCGACGCCTACGGCGAATGTTCCAGCACCTATCGCGGGCTCTGGTTCGGCATGCGCGCCGTCGGGATCGAATGGCTCCCAAGTTCCGCATCCATCGCTGTAGAAGCCTGTGTCTGACGGTAGGATAGTTGCGATCTGTCGTCCGGTGGATTGGTAGCCACCACTGAAATCCGGCACTGCAACGTTGAACGACGAGTTTCGGAACCATCTGCAAGCGTTGTCGCCTGCATCCGCCATATAGCTGCCTGGTTCGATGTCAACGCCAACCAGATACGAGCCGTCGTTGAACTCTGATAACGGTTCAGCTGGTTGGCGGCCTTCTCGAATCTTCCAGGTGCCGCATCGGATTGAGTAGAAACCGCCGTCGCCGATCTTTAGCTCTACGATCGGCTCGCCAACTCTCCACCATGTAACCAAGCTGTCGTAGTTGGGCTGATATGTGAAGTCGGTGCGCGCGAACCATAGGCAACGTCCTTGGTTCTGGTCTGCGATGTAGATGCCGGGGGCGATGTCGACTCCGACCTCGTACAAGCCCTCACCGAATGCCTTTAGGAGATGCTTTCGTCCGCGCGTTTCATGGGGGGTCCACTCACCGCAGCCTCTAGTCTGCAAGAGTGTATCGCTTTCCGTGATGGTCACGATCGCCCTGGCCCGAAACGTTGGGTTGCGTTGCGCGCCGTCGATGTCTGTGATGGTCAGCGCGCAGATGCCGTCTTTGAACTCTGCGAAGTATGTGCCGGGGGCAATGTCGATGCCAACGCGGTGTGAGCCGTCGGAGAACGCGGCGGTGGCGTTTGCCGAGGCGACTTGCCCGATCGCGCTGGTGGTCAGTATCGCGACGACTGCGAGGGTCGCGCTGATAATAGGTCGATAATGCTTCACACCATCGAATGTTAACGCCACGCGGGCGCGGGGAGACTGTCTTCGCGGAAAGCTGTTATCGGGCGTCGCGCATGGTTTGTCGCTTCATCTGGGTTCTAGCCGGTAGGCTGTAGATGTCGATGAAGCCGACGGCGGCGGCGTGGTCGAACTCGTCTTCGGTGGAGTATGTTGCCAGTTCGAAGTCGTAGAGGGAGTATGGGGACCGTCTTCCGGTGACGGTTGAGGAGCCTTTGTAGAATTTGACGCGGACATCGCCGGTGGTGTAGCGCATGACGGAGTTGACGAAAGCGTCGAGGTTTTCGCGGAGTCCGGTGTACCATCGTCCGTCGTATACGAGGTCGGCGTAGAGTTGTGCGAGTTGGGCTTTAACTCGTTGCTGGTCGCGTGAGAGGGTTGCGGTTTCGAGGGCAGAGAGGGCTTGGTAGAGTACGACGGCGGCGGGTGTTTCGTAGACTTCGCGCGATTTGATGCCTACGAGGCGGTTTTCGAGGTGGTCAACTCTTCCGACACCGTGTGATCCGGCGAGGAGGTTGAGTTGGTCGATGAGTTCTACGAGTTCCATCTTTTGGTCGTTCAGTGCGACGGGGACGCCCTCTTCGAATGAGATGGAGACCTCTTCGGATTCGTCAGGTGTCTGGTCTGGCGCTTGTGTCCAGGAGAAGGCATCTTCGGGTGGTGCGAACCAGGTGTCTTCAAGGTCTTCGCCTTCGATTGCGAGTCCCCACATGTTGCGGTCGATGGAGTATACGCGCTGGTCGTCGCCTACTTCGCGAAGTTCTAGTCCGGCTCGGTTTGCGAATTCTTTCTCTTCGTCGCGGGTCATGTCCCATTCGCGTGCGGGGGCGATGATGCGTAGAGGTTCGCCGTGTGCGGCGAGGGTTTTGATTCCGGCGTCGAATCGGACTTGGTCGTTTCCTTTTCCGGTGCATCCGTGAGCGACGGCGACGGCACCGACTTGGCGTGCGGCTTCGACGAGTTTCTTGGCCATTAGGGGTCGGCCGAAGGCGGTGGAGAGTGCGTATGCGGATTCGTACATCGCGCCGGCTTTTAGTCCGGGGACGATGAAGTCGCTGGCGAACTCGTCTTTGACGTCCCATACGAGTGATTCGACGGCGCCTGCGGATGCGGCACGTTCTCGGATGCCTTCGAGTTCGGGGCCTGCGCCGATGTCGACGGAGAGGGTAACGACGTCGAGGTCGTAGTTTTCACGTATCCAGACTATGGAGATGGTGGAGTCCATCCCGCCGCTGTAAGCAAGCACGCACTTGTCTCTGGTCATTGGTTGGTGGGTTCCCTGATTGGTGTTGATTGAAAGGGTCAGGTAGGCGATATGCCTCAACTTTCAATCGTAAAACGGGGGCGGGTGGTATGAACCCCCTGCGTCTTGCTGCGCTCGACGCGTCCCCCTTTTGCTGACGCAAAAAGGGGAGGGTTCTGCCTGGCGGCGGTCCTCCCCCTGCCCCTCCTGAAGGAGGGGTATTCAGTGCAGGAGAGAGGGGATTGTTTATGCGCTTTCCATCTGTAGGAGTCGGGCTTTTAGGGGGAGGCCGATGGTTCCGCCGAAGCCTTGGAGGTTGCCGTTGGAGCCGATTACTCGGTGGCATGGGATGATGATTGGGACGGGGTTTGTTGCCATTGCTCTGCCGGCGGCGCGTGCGGATTTGGGGTTGCCGGATGCTTGTTCGGCGAGCCATGCGTAGGTGCGAGTTTCGCCACGGGGTATGGTACGGCATGCCGCGCGGGCATGTTGGGTGTATGGGGTCCAGGCAGAGTCGTCGACGGGGATTGTGTCGAGTGAAACGGAATCGCCGCTGCAGTAGCGGGTCAGGAGTTGCTTGGCTTCGTCGAGGGTATGGTTAGGTTGGTCTATTGAGCCGTTTTTGATGTCAGAGATAGCTTCGAGGGCGGTCTCGGGGGTTGGTTCGGGCAGGGAGGCTCGGACGATGCCGCGTTCGGTTGCGGCGATTGCGATCCATCCGAGTGCGGTTTCGAAGATTTCGGATGAGATTGGTTGTGGTGTCATGATTTGATTGTAATGTTGGCGTGTTTAATTGAAGGGGGTTTGCCCCCTTTGTCCTTTCGGACGTTTCCCCCGCTGGCGGGGGAAACCTTATGGTTCGAAGCATCGCCGCGTTTCGGGTTTCGCGCGGGCGACAACTCGCATGCTTTGCCTAGGCTGGTAGGTGTTTTTTTTGTTCCAGCACCGCCGACGTCGCCAGACCGTCGGCCCTCCGGGAAGCGTTTGGAAGATCCGCCCCCGTCATCACTCGGTTCATGCCCCTCGCTGGTGCTGCAGCCTCCCCCGCACGACGATGCGGGTAGACGTCTGCCGGATAAGGGATGCGTTCGCCCGAACCTTGAACGGGCATCCCCTGCGGCGTGGCTTCGCCCGCCGCGTCCCCTTACGCTTCGCGAAGGGGAGGAAGGGTTTCCCGTCTGGCTTGCTGTCATTGTCGGAGCCAGCGTAACACTCCGCATCCGAGCCCTAAAGCTACAACGATCCCCGTGACCGGTGCTGGCCGCGTTTCGCCCGTCTTCCTGGGCTTTCGGCGGGCACCGTCGGTGGATCCGTGTGTTGGCGGTTCCGTGTCGTCCCATCCGCGGCCTTTTTACCTTTATTCAGTTGTCTTTTTTTCTGCCTCGCGTCCGCAGGTCGCGCGGTCCCCGGCTCGCGGCGATTCTTCGTTTCCGTGCGCTTTTCCGACCGTCGTCGCATCGGCGCTCGGTTTATATATTACTACAGATGTTATGGTTGTCAAGTTTTCCGTCTGAACCCGGATTTCGCTGATTTTTGTGATGGGCTGTGATCCGCCCCGCCCTTTTGTCCCCGTTCGGCCTCCCCCTAGCCCCTCCTGAAGGAGGGGGATTGCGGGGGCCTGCCCTCTCTCACGTGGGGGAGGGGATGGCCGTTCACACAGCATCGCCGGGCATACCCCGCTCGCGTCACTTCGTTTGCTCGCGCCCCTTTCGCTGGGCGAAAGGGGCGTTAAGTGGTGAAGCGGTATTGTTCTTGGGTTTCGTCGGGGATGTATGCGGGGGTCATGCCTACTAGTGTCATGATGCGGTGTTTGAGCATTGCTCTTGCGAGGTTGCGCCAAGTTTGGGAGAGGGTTGGCGGGTTGATGGTTGCTGTGTTGGGGTTGGGAGGGGAGGTATGAATCCCCTGCGTCTCGCTGCGTCCCCCTTTTGCTTCGCAAAATGGGGAGGGTGCCACCTCTGTCGTATTGCCGTTCTGGATACCCGCCTCCGTATCGGTGTACGGGCCAGGCCCCGCGGTTATGATCGGTGTGTTTATGTTTGGGCCGTAGACGGATTTTTCGAATGCCTCGACGATACGGCGTGCGTCGGCGTATCGCATGGTCATATCGGCGATTTCGGTGGCGAATTCGCGTGCTGATACGTGGGATGGTTTTCGATATCCGAGGATTGCGGCGACGCGTATGAATTGCGAGTAGGCGCGGATGGGGGCGGGTTGTCCTCGAAGGTTCCAACGCCATAGGAATACTGCGATCAGGACGATGAGGATGATGGATGTGGCGACTGCGGAGGGGATCACGGGGACTTCGAATGGCAGCAGACCTTGGTCGGTTTCGGCGGGTTGGAAGCGGCCGCCAAGGCGTAGGTCTTGCTCTAGGAGTGCGAGTTCATCCAAGTCTTCCAGGTATTCGAGGTAGTCGGGGTCGAATTCGGCGGATCCGGGGAGTCCGGGTGGGATTTCGGATGTTGGTGTTGTGGGTACGAGGATGTTGCGCGGTACGGCGGGTCTTCCGGGTGTTACTTCGATATCGATCCATCCGTATGGCGGGGCGAATATCTGTGTCCATCCGTGTCGGTTGCGGTCGCGGATGAGGAACTGTCCTTGGTCGGGGACGTATTCGCCGGCACTCCATCCTGCGATCATGCGTGCGGGCACGCCTACGGATCGTAGCATGACGGTGGCGGCGGAGCCGTAGTACTGGCTGTAGCCCTTGCGCTTCGTGGCGTCGCAGGTGGGGAAATCGGATGGGCAAGGCTCGTTGATGGTTTTGAATAGGAAGTAGTGGATGCCGTCATCGCGTGGGCCGGGGCCTTCGATCTCAAGTGAGTACACCTGTTGCTGTAGGAATTGTTTCACCGCCATGGTCTTTTCCCACGGCGTTACGGCGTTGGCCTCGTTGACGACTTGATTTGCGAGTTCTCTCACTTCATCGGGAAGAGTTTGCGGTAGTTGTAGATAGCGGTCGGCGATCCAGCTGGGGTAGTCGTCAGTCGATTCAGCGAGTTGGGAGTTCTCGGCGGTAGAGATATAGGATGCAACGTTGTATAGCTGGTTCTCCTCTAGTATTTCGTCGAATGTCACGGTGTTCTGCTCGGTAGGGCCTCGGCGTGCGATTCGCATGAGGTTTGCGTTAGTACCGTCGGGTTCTGCGAATACTCGGTAGCTGAATGTCTGCCAGTTGATGCCGGAGCGTCGGAGGTCCATTTCTTCGATGTTTTCAGCGGTGATTCGGAAGCGTGTGGCATCTTGTTGTCGTGTGGATCCGAGTGGGTCTAGGTCGGGGATTGCGAGGGACGCGAGGCTTTCGGGTGATATTACGAGTTCGAGTCTTCTAGGTCCGGCGCCGTTGTTTATGGTGGCAGCAAGGCGGAGTATCTGCGTAGAGACGCGTATGCCGACGGTTTCTGGCGGGTCGTCTGATCCATGTAACATCTGTTCAAGGGATTCGTCGGAGATGGTGAATGTAATATCGACGAATTCTCCGGAGTTTGTCAGGTGTATGTCTTCGAGAGAGCTTGCGGTGATTGTGAATGTGATCTGCTCATCGACGTTGTATATGGGGTCGACGTTAGATTGCATCTGCCGGATGACGGAGCCGACCTCGTCGAAGGTCATTGCCGGTTGTGTGTTGATGGTGAATGGTGGTCTGTCGTTTGTGGTATCTGGAGGTGAGTAGATAGGCGAATCGGTCGCCAGCTTCATTAATCGTTCTCGGAGCATGAAAGCGAATTCCCGAAGGTCTTCGGGGAGTTCGGCGAGTTTAGCCGGGCTACCAGCGAGTGGGACGTCCCAGCTGAGGGGTTCAAGGATTTCGACTTCGGCTTGGTAGTCTAGGGCGTGAACGGCAGCGGCAGGGATGACGCGGTTGGTTCTGCCAAGGAGTTCGACGGAAATATCAAGGCGTTGACGCTCTTGGACGTCGGTTTCGTCCGGGCTGGCGAGTAGTTTAGTGCCGGCATCAGCGGGTATAGATACGCTGGGAGCGGTAATCCATCCTTGCGACGAGTATTCCTGATATACGCGTGAGGGGTGTAGCTTTGCGTATCGTGATCGTATCCACATGACGGGTTCGTCGGTGAGTTGGATGCCGCCTTGGAAGGGCAGTACGGCGTTGGGGGAGTATATTTGGTCGTCGTCACCGCTGGGAACTCCTGCGAGGAGTCTTTCGGCGGTGTCGCGGAACTGTGTGAATGGATCGAGGAATATGGTGTTCCACCGAACGCTGAGGGTGTCGGAACGTGGTATGGCCATTGGTGCCATGGCTGCGACGATCATTACGACTAATCCGAGGATGATTCCGTCTCTTGCGGCGATCCATCGTGCTTCTCTGGGGAATGTGAGGTTGGATTTTCGCCATTGGTTGATTCGTCCGACAGCAACGAGATGAGAGAAGAGTGCAACTGCGGCGAACATGAATAGATAGAAGGTCTGCTCGTGCATTCCGATTCTATGGCTGAGGTTGGTGAGAAGGGCGGTACCGAGAATGACGGCTGGTATCCAAGGGCTGTTAAACCTGAAGGTTAAGAAAGTGACGACGTATGCCGTGACCCATGTTGCGGTCATCATCATCATTGCGAATGGGATCTGATCTCCGCTGACGCCTCCGTTTATGGCGATATCGATCCAGATTCCGAATCGTTCCCATGCGTCGTAGGAGCGTGCGATCGTGTTAGTGCCTTCAGCGTTTAGGGCTCCTTGCCAGAAGACGATTACGATGCCGGCGAATAGAAATGCTGCGAAATTGAGTGGGGTTGTCCAATTGATGAAGCTGCTACTTCTTCGGATTCGGAGTTTAGTCATCAGGAATGCGATAGCGGTGGCGAATAGTGCGGTTGGTACGATGTTTGGGAGATCGCCCCATTTTGCGAGTTGTACGGACCATCCGACCATTGCGAGCATCCACGCGAGGAGTCCTAGAGCGATCCAGTCGCTGACAGGGATGTCGGCGAGGAACGCGCGTCGCATCAGTCGGCGCCGCATGATTCGACGGGCTCTAGCCGATTTAGATGATCGTCCGAAGAAGTTTCCGAGTTCTGCGGTCGTGGTGGTCATGATTCTCTGGAAGTCGCGGCGATTTCAGCAGGATTGCCGTGGTCGCGCCCACTTTGTCCTTCGGACATTTCCCCCGCTCGCGGGGGAAACCCTGAGTAGGGTTCTTCGGACATTTCGGATTGCGAAGTGCCGGAGTAGAGGGCGGATATGCGTGCGGCGGTCGCGTCGGCATCGGCGGTTGTGCCTAAGGCATCGGTGATGTCGTCGCCTTTGTAGATGCGGTAGGTGGTGACGCCAGACATTGAGAGACGTGGTATCACCGATTCGTTTGGTTCTCCGCCGAATGATTCGCGGTCAAGGACGATACATACGACTTGTATGCCTCGTCGTTGGAGGACACCGAGGGCTTCGATCCATGGTCCTTCGTCAGCGGCGGTGATTACGACGACGGTGGAGCTTACAAAGAGATCGCGGTCGAGCACGGCGAGGGCTTCCATGACGGGGACATTGCCGGTCGGTCGGCTGGCTGCGATGTGTCGGAGTATGTTTTCACGGTGTGAGGCGGTGTGTTCGGGCATAACGACGAGTTCGTTGCTGCCGTATCCGACGTATCCGACTTCGGTGAATGCTCTGGTGTATTTGTCGACGACAGAAGCGGCGATGGTTGCGCCGTATTCGTCTGTGGAATCTTTGCCTGATCCGGCTTGGGCATGGATGTGCTGGTCAAAAATGACCCACATTTCGCCAGCGGATCCTTGGTCGAACTGTTTGACCATGAGTTCGCCGGTGCGCGCGGTGGTTAGCCAGTGAATGCGGCCTATGGGGTCTCCGTCGGCGTATTCACGTACGGATGCGACATCGGTTGAGAGGAGGTGCATGCGGTGGCGTCGGGAGTGTCCGTCGGCGAGTAGGACGCGGGAGGATGCGATGTCAGGTATGGGAATGACGCGCGGGTATACGAGGACTTTATCGATGCCCTCGAACTCGATGTCGCGTGGGAAGAGATTGAAGGGGTCAGTAGCTCTGATGACTAGAGGTCCGAGGTCGTATTCGCCGCGTTGGGTAAGTGCGGCTTCCATGTTGATGCGCTTGAAGGTGACCATGAGTCCGAAGCTGGTGACTTCGCGGAAGTGAACATCAGGGAGTGTAGTTTTGTCTTCTACTTCGACCCATGCTTTGGGTGCGCCGTTTGAGTTTTGGATGATGATGCGTTCGCTGAGGGTGTCTCCGACAGAGAATGGTCCGGTTGGACGGTTGACGCTTGCTCTCATGTTGACTGCTCCGATTCGGGACCATACCCAGGAGACGATGATGAGGATGAGCAGCAGGTATACCAGACGCATAGAGAGGTCGAACCCGGTTGCGACGGTGTTGACCAGTTTCACGCCGATGACGAATATGATGGCGAGGAGCATCCGATGTCGTACAACGTTGCTCCAGATGGTGCTGAGCAGACTCCGTCCTTGGACATTGGTGGCGATTCCGCGTCCGATCTTGGGTAGTGTTCCTTGCACTAGTATTCGTTTTCTAAGGGGCTGTGACGGCTATGCTATGACGCTTGCTGTCACTCTTCCGCCTGCGGCGCCTGGTACGGTTGCTTGTTCCAGCGCTTCGTTGACGATGGTGCTCTGGTTTACGCCTCTCATGCGTGCGGATGGAGAGAGTAGCACGCGGTGGGACATGACGGGTACGGCGATGGCTTTAACGTCGTCGGGTATCACGTAGTCTCGTCCTTGGAGCATGGCGTATGCTTTTGCGCCTTTCATCATGTTGATGCTGGCTCGCGGTGATACTCCGAGCGTGGTGTCGGGATGACTGCGTGTTGCGGTTGCGATTTCGACGATGTACTGCTTGATTAGCTCGTCAATGTATAAGGTTTCGGCGTATTGCTGGAGTGCTGTGATGTCGTTTGCGGTGCAGCTGGGTGTTAGGATGTCGATGGGATCGGTTGCTTCTCGTCCGTCCATGATTGCGACTTCCTCTCGTGGGTCTGGGTAACCTAGGGATATTCGCATGAAGAAGCGGTCAAGTTGGGCTTCGGGTAGTGGGAAAGTTCCTTCGTATTCGATGGGGTTTTGGGTAGCGATGACCATGAAGGGGCTTGGCAGAGGATGTGTGACACCTTCGACGGTGACTTGTTGTTCGCCCATCGCTTCGAGTAGTGCGGACTGTGTCTTTGGAGTGGCGCGGTTGATTTCGTCGGCGAGTACGACTTGCGCCATCACAGGTCCGGGTCGGTATTCGAATTGTCCGATCTGCTGGTTATATACGGAAGCGCCGGTGACGTCGCTGGGAAGAAGATCGGGGGTGAATTGGACGCGTTTGAAGTCGCAACCGGTGGTTATGGCGACGGACCGTGCGAGCATAGTTTTACCTACGCCGGGTACGTCTTCGACGAGGATGTGTCCGCGGCTTAGGAGGGCGACGACGGCGAGTCGGACTGCGGGGTCTTTGCCGATGATGACTCGTCCGACGTTATCGACGATTCGTTGGATGGTATCGGCGTGTGCTTGGTTAACGGTGGATTCTGAGACGGCGGCTGCGGCTGTTGTCAAGTGATGGGTCCTTTCGATATCGTGGATGCGACGATGTTGGTTCTATCTGGCCCTTGGGTGAAGTGTTAACTCAATCGTAGACTGCGCCAAATATAGCATCAAATCGTAATTTCACTCCCTGCGAGGTTGTCTTCTGAGAGGATGCGGTCATCAACTCAGGGCTGAGTCACGCGAATAGACATGACGGAATACGAACTAGAACTCGGATCGGTTTCTAAAGCCGATGGTTTGGGATGCGGTCTTAGGCAGCTTCATGTGGGGGACAATGTTGAGGTGATGCGGGGTATGGAGGATGAAATGGTCGATCTGGTCTATCTAGATCCGCCGTTCAATTCGAATAAAAACTACAAGATCGTTTTTCGCGGGCCGTCGGCGTTGAAGCCAGATGCGTATCTCCCGGCTTTTGAGGACGTTTGGATTTGGGATGATGTATCAGAAGGGATTTTGAACGCGACGTTGAGCGAATATCGTGGAGAATCCATCGCTGAAACGGTTGCAGGGCTGTTCAAGGTGGTTGGTCGTGACCGGTTGATGGCGTATCTGGTGAATATGACACTTCGTCTCATTGAGATTCATCGTCTGATCAAGTCGACAGGCAGCGTGTATCTGCATTGCGATCCGTCGGCGAGCCATTACCTGAAGATGATCATGGACGCGGTGTTCGGGCGTGAGAATTTTCGCAATGAAATCGTTTGGTGCTACCGCGGCGGCGGTGTGCCACGTCGGGACTTCGCTCGGAAGCATGACGTGATATTGCGATATTCGAAAAGCGATGTTTACACGTTCAATCCGCAGTATGCGGAATATTCTGATGCCTCGAAGGCGCTGGTTGCATCGCGTGGGGGCATGAGTATCGATGGGAAGGAACGTAATCTTGAGCGAGGGGCGCATATGCCGGACTGGTGGTCAGACATCAATTCGCTGCAGACTTGGTCGCCGGAGCGGACGGGATATCCCACTCAGAAGCCGGTTAGGTTGTTAGAGCGGATCATTCGCTCATCTAGCAATGAGGGCGATTTGGTGTTGGACCCGTTCTGCGGCTCTGGCACCACGATGATCGCGGCAGAACTTTTGGGGCGTTCTTGGATTGGCATTGACCTTGAGCCGATGGGATTGAGCATATTCAAGGAACGCCTCGCCCGCGCCAAGATCGATGTCGATTTCGATGTGTTGTACGGTCCTGGCCCCACGTCCTCCCCGTCACCTTAACCCTCTGCCATCAATGGAGAGAGGTTCTGCTCCACTCCGTCCTTTCTGGCTGGTGGGAGAGGGCTAAAGTGAGGGGGACGGGCGTTCATGTGGATCAGCGCGGCGCGGCGGAGTTGCCTAGGAGTTTTTTGAGAATCGCTGTGTGTTCGTCCGGGAGTTTTGGGTTTTCGAAGGCCGCGATGTTGTCTTCGAGGTGTTTGATGTTGGATGTGCCGGTTATAACGGTTGAGATTCCGGGATGGTCGGCGGCGAATTTATAGCCCGCGGCGATGATGGTCGGAGCGTCTGGGGTGATTAGCCAATCTAGGCCGTCGCGGAGCTTTGGATGATCAACATCGATCTCGCCTTCGGCACGCCAATTTTCTAGGAGTTGATCGTATTCGTGTTGTCTTGTAAGGGTGAAACGGACGGGTGCCATGTTTAGGATGGCGACGCCGTGTTTCTGGGCGAGGGGTAGGATTTCTTTGGCGGCGTATTGGTTTAGGATGCCGTATTTGAGCATGATGGAGTCCCAGATGTCGGGATGCTCTTTGAGGGCGGTCTGTGGCACGGTGTGTTTCGGGTCATCGGTCATCATCTCGGAGAATCCGATGAGTCGGACTTTGCCCTGCTCTTTGAGTTTCTGCAGGGTGGGCACGTATCGCTCGGTCAGTTGGAGGTAGTTCTCCGGGCGGATGCCGTGGATCTGCATGATGTCGATGACATCGGTGTTGAATCGGCGCATGCTCCGCTCTACTGACGTGATCACAGAATCGGTGGGAGGCAGGTTTCCGTCGGGGGTTTTCCAGGTCCACTTGGTGGCGATGAGGAAGGAGTCGCGCGGCACGCCATTGAGTGCTTGTCCGAGCTGCTCCTCGCTGTCGCCATAGTTGGCCGCGGTGTCGAACATGTTGATACCGAGGTCCAAGGCTCGGGCGATGAGGTCTCGGCGTTGCTTTGAGGTAAGACCGGCGGCTTTTCCAAATTGGCTCGGACCGCCGCCGCCATAGGAAGCGAGTGAGACGGGGATGCCGGATTTTCCGAGGGTGCGGTAGTGCATGTCGATTCAAACCGCAAGTTACGGTTAAGTCGCTAGTTTCGACGTTGGATGGTGCCGGTTAGTCGTAGACCATTATGGCGCGACCGAGGATTTCGCCGTTTTGGAGGTCGTTGCAGGCTTCGTTGATCTGGTCAAGTGTGTAACGGCGGGTTACAAGCTTGTCGAGTGGGAATTTGCCTTCGTGGTGCCAGCGTAGGAACTGGTCGAAGTCTTTTTTGGGATAGGTTGCGCCGAGGGAGCCTCGATACTGCTTCTGGTGGTACATGAATTGGCCGGGATCGATGGTCATCTGGGGTGCTGGCATACCGATCAGGACTGCCATTCCGCCGTGGTTGTCGGCACCGGGACCGCCGCCTCGAACTGACGGGAGGATTTGTTCGCTGGTTATCTGTAGGCCGATGGCGTCGAAAGCGTAGTCGGTACCGCCGCCGGTTATCTCGTGGATGGCTTCGATGGGGTCGGTGTTCATGGCGTTGACGGTGTGCGTCGCGCCCATCTCTTTAGCGTATTCGAGCTTGGAATCTTCGATGTCTACCGCGATTAGAGGGTATGCCTCAAGGATGCTGGCCATGATGAGTGCGGAGGTTCCGACTCCACCGATGCCGTAGATGGCTACCGAGTCGCCGGGGCGCACTCGCGCGGTGTTGAGGACGGCGCCGGCACCGGTTAGGACGGCGCATCCGACGATTGAGGAGATGTCTTTGGGGTTGTCGTCATCGATGGGGATTACGTATCCGCCCCAAATTAGAGCGTCTTCGCCCCAGGTGTAGGTTGCGCCGTTCAGGGGTTCTTCGCGGTATGTCGCACCGCTGGGTTCGGGGGTCCAACGTCCTTGGATCGGGTCTTTGGGGACCCAAGTGACGATAGCAAGGTCGCCTTCCTTGACGTGGGAGACATCGGATCCGACGGAGACGACCGTGCCAGTGCCTTCGTGTCCGAGGAGGGATGGCGTCGGTGTCTGCGGATTGTGCATCTGATGGAGCTGCGAGTGGCAGACGCCGCTGGAGTGTAGCTTGACATGGACTTGGTCGGCGCGTGGGTTCGGGATTTCGATCTCGTCGACTGCCAAGGGTTTGCCGTGTTCGACGTGGATTGCGGCTTTGCTTCTCATTTCGCTGTGCTCCTAGCGCGGTGTCGGGTATTAATCAATTGCTTGGGTGTTTCCCGCTGCCACAAATGATATGCGCTGGGAATGCTGGTCGCGGTACCTTTTCAGCTTGAGGCGACCGTTTAGCTGTCGTTTTGCGATTGAGAACCTACTGTCCGGCAGTCAGGTCGAGTGTCACATCGCAAGTTTGCAGCGAATCGAGCAGCGGCGCCAGAGCTGCTAGGTCTAGTGTCTCGGCACGTTGTTCTTCGGTGAAGACGAAGAGTTTGCCGATCAACTCGACGCCAGCGTATTCGACGACGCATTCGGCTTCTTCGAGTGACATTTGGGCGATGATTGGTGCGAAACGTTCTCGGGCAGCTCCACAATGGGTCAGCACTTCGGTTTCTTCGAACAGATCAATGACGTGTTGGTTTTCAGCCCCCTCGCCAGTAATGAACTTCTCTACGGCTTCGAAGATCTTGGCTGCGGATTCGGCGTCGGCGAACGCTTCGACGCAAACGGCATCGCGGGCAGACATACCGGACGGGCTGATCTCGTCGATCGGATCTTCTTCTTTGGTAACAGGTTCTTTGGTTGGTTCTGGGGTGGCAGTTGGCGGCAATGGGATTGCTGTCGGAGGGACTGGTGTTGTGGTTGGAGGCACGGGAGTCGGCGTAGGAGGAATGGGAGTTGCGGTCGGCTCGGGGGAGGAACAGGTGATGATGGATATCCCTAAAGTGGGGATAACGATGATGACGAGGAGAATCTTGAATCGAGCATCTGTGAGTGTTGGACTCATCGTATTTTCTAGTACTTTGAAGTTTGCGGCGATTCGGTCAAGCAATGACGGTACGGATCGCGGATTTGAATCGCTACGGTGCGATAAGTCGCTCGTTACTGACCGGCCGTCAGGTCAAGCGTCACATCGCATTTCTGCAAGGAGCCGAGAAGAGGCGCAAGGGCCATCAGGTTCAGGGTCTGCGCCTGCTGCTCTTCGGTGATGGTGAAGAAGTTCATGAGCATCTCGACACCGGCTTGTTCCACTACGCATTCAGCGTCCTCAGGCGTTATTTGGGCCACGATTGGTGCGAATCGTTCTGGCATCACCCCGCAGTGGGACAACGGTTCGGCAGCTGCTAGCAGGGTGAGAATGTGTTGGTTTTCAGCATCGTCGCCAGTGGTGAGGGCTTCGATTGCTTCGAAAACCTTGGCGGCGGTTTCCGCGTCGGCGTGCTCTTCGACGCAGGCTGCGTCATGTGCGGACAATCCGGCAGGGCTGATCTCATCGATCGGCTCAGCTTCGGTTTCTTCGGTTGGCTCAGGAGTTGCGGTTGGTGGTACCGGCGTTGCCGTGGGTGGTACGGGAGTCGGTGTGGGTGGCACAGGAGTTGGAGTTGGGGGAATAGGGGTAGGTGTTGGTGTCGGCGGTACGGGTGTCGCTGTTGGTGGTACCGGCGTAGGAGTCGGGGGTATGGGTGTCGCCGTTGGCTCTGGTGATGAGCAGGCGACCATTAGGCTTGCTAGCATTGCGCTCATGAACGCTGCGATCAATAGTGTTTTGATTCTTCTGCGTTGCGACTTCATGTCATCCTTTTCATGTGCGGTTTTCAGGGTCATTGTTTGAGCAGGTGCTGGCGAAGTGCGCCGAAGGCGTACATTGCTGCTCTTCGTCGGTCAGGCGCGCCGCTACCGGCGGATCTGACGTGGCGCATCTCGGATTTCTCGGCGTCGGAGATCACGATGTAAGTATCGCCTCTGGCGAGGTTTTCGGCGCTGCCTTCGGCTTCGGGAATGCCGTGTACGGCGATGCCGAGAGTTGCGCCGGAGTGCTGGCGGATGGCGTTTGCGAGTGCGATTGCTCGTTCTTCGCCGGTGATCGCTTCGGGATTGGTGTTGCCGATGAGTCGGTCGCGCGGGACATCGGTGTTTGCGACGACTGCTTCGAGGAATCGTTCGCCGGCGGAGGTGCGCATTGAATCGGAAACTGCGCCGCCGCTGAGGTCTTCGTATACGGCTACGGTGGCGTCGTGTTTTCGGAGCATGTCGCCGATGATGCTCTCGATGGTTTGGTCGTCGGTGCCGAAGATGTGTTTTCCGAGGAGATTTCGCACTTCGGCTTCTACAGGTTCGATGAGGGTGTTTGCGGCTTCGACGGTTGGGGCGCGTGCGGCGATTCGGACATCGACTTGTCCGGGGCGGGCAAGGACTCCGACTGTGGGGTTGGAAGATTCGGCGATAAGGTGTCCGATCTCGTGGTCAACTGCGCTTTCGCCGAGGTCGGCGACTTTGAGTACGCGGTAGTGGATGGTTTCGCCGAGGTCGTATTTTTCGCGTAGATAAGGGATTATCTCGTTGGAGATGAGCCACTTCATTTCGAATGGGACGCCGGGGAGGCTGATGATGGTGCCTTTGTCGGATTCAACCATGAAAGCGGGTGCGGTGCCGTTTGGGTTTCGTATCACGGTGGCACCGTCTGGGATTTGTGCTTGACGTTCGTTGTTTTTAGTGAGTATGAAGCCGCGGTTCTGGAATCGTTCGCGTAGTTCGTCGAGTGAATCTGGGTCGGTTACGACATCGACACCGAAGACTTCTGCAACTGCTTCGCGTGTGAGGTCGTCTTGAGTGGGTCCGATGCCACCGCCGGTAATTACGACGTCGGCGCGATCAAGAGCGATGCGTAGGACTTCGGTCATGCGGTTTAGGTTGTCGCCAACACATGACTTGTAGTAGACGTTTGCGCCGTTTTCGGCGAGTCGTTGGGAAATCCAAGCGGAGTTGGTGTCTACGATCTGTCCGAGCAGCAGTTCGGAGCCGATTGAAACGATCTCAACGTTGACAGGCATCTGCGAAGTTCTGTGGATTAGTTAGTTTGGTGCGCCGATGTCCATTATGCACCAATCGCCACGAGCGCACGGATGGTGGTTCGGATGTGATTTTCAAAAGAAATCGATGAATCAGTTGACAAACCGCTGGATGCGATATATGTTCTAATTAGAACGTAGGTTCATCGATTGCGAGGATGCTAGATATGACCACTCAAATTTTGGAACGTCCAGTTAAGCGCCAAGTGCGAGGTCGTGCGCCGAACGTGCGTGTTGAGACTGAGCGCGTGGGTGGATTGTGCGCGGATTTTGACATTGATTCCGAATTTCGGACTCTCGTCGGCGCGAAGTCGGAGTTGATTGTTGATCGGGATGATCTGGGTCGGCGCATCATGCAGTCGGCATTGTCGGATGAGAGTGATTCATATTCTGTGAAGTGTCGTTCGGTAAGGCATGCGACAGATTTTGCGACGCCGATGCGGAGCATGTTGCTGGCGATGACTTCTGGGTTCGGCGGCATCAGCGCGACGGTATCGCCTTCTTTGAATTTGAACACTTGGCCGGCAATGGACATGTTGGTTTCATCGCTTGAGAAGGCTGGGGCTGGAGAGCTTTGGCAACCGGTGGGTGAGCGTAGCATCGCGGTCGGTGTTGCGCGTCATGTTTTCGTCAGCGTAGATAATCCGATCCGGGATGATTCGACACGGGTGTTCCCGAACATGCTGATCGAAGTTGTAGGTGCGCACCTGATCGATCTGGAGTGGTTCGACCGGACTGTTGCGCCGCGTTGCCAAGACGAGTCTTTGACGTTCGTGTTTTACGGACAGACTGGGTTTGCCGGTTCGCTTTTCGAGCGCGCTTGGGAAACGAGCGAATTTCGAGGACAAGTTTGAGAGATGCCAACCACTAGCCGTCCGCGGGGCAATCAAGCAAGCTTCAACGAGGAAAACGTTCGCGAACAAGCATCCCGTTCAATCAACACGACACGTGGGTTGCCAGAGAACACGGTTTACGAAGACACTGGCTGCGATTTGGCGCCGTCTTGTCTCGAATGCCCGCTAGCGCTTTGCAAGTATGACGATCCCAAGCAGGGGCAGCGTAGCCGCACTCTCATGCGGGACACGGAAATCATGAGGTTGTTTGCGAACGGTATGAAGATATCCGTGATCGCTAGGGAGGTAAATATCAGCGACCGCACTGTTTATCGAGTTGTTCAGCGCGAGATGGGGCTTGCGATCAACCAAGCTGGGGAGGTGCCAAAGCTGGATAGGCGGCGACGTTCGTTGCACGAGCGGGTGTCGATCGAGCAACTTGACGTGTGGCATCAGCGTCCTATGCGTGGGATGATAGACGCTAGGGCGGCTTAAGGGTTAGGGGCACCCGGATTCGCTTCAGTATCGGACTTGATCAAGGTTCGGCAGTTGGCATGAATCACACATAAACTTCACGGCAACGATTTCTGATTCTGAGCTAAGGAATATCGCAGTGAAGTACGACGTGATCATCGTGGGCGCCGGTTCCGCTGGATGTGTTTTGGCGTCAAGGTTGTCAGAAAACCCCAACCGATCAGTGTTGTTGCTCGAGGCGGGACCGGATTATCCAGATGTCGACTCGCTGCCCGAACACATCAAGTACGGCGTTCTCGCTTGGTACGAGTCGTACGACATCACGGAGCACAATTGGGGCTACAAAGCACTGGCTACGCCGATGCAGCAACCGTTTGATCTGCCACGCGGCAAAGTCGTAGGCGGCTCCAGCGCGATCAACGGTCAGATCTGGTTCCGAGGCATCCCAGAGGATTACGACGACTGGGCAGCATTGGGCAACGACGGATGGGCATACCTCGATGTCTTGCCATACTTCCGAAAGATCGAGACCGATCTCGATTTTCCGGGCGACGATTTCCACGGCTCCGACGGCCCGATTCCAGTTCGTCGTTACAAAGAGGACGAGCTGCTAGCTAACCCGCGGGCGTTTCTCGATGCATGTCAAGCGGCAGGGTATCCCCTCACCCACGATCACAACCATCCGGAATCGACGGGCGTGGGTTATTTGGTCCTGAATCGCATCGACAACATCCGCATGAGCACTGCCGTTACGTATCTTCAGATGGCCAGGGACCGTATGAATCTGACCGTACGATCGGACGTGCTAGTTCACCGAGTATTGATCGAAAACGGAAGAGCCATCGGCGTAGAGGTCGAATCCGGCGGCGAGACCTACCGAGTAGAGTCCGAACTCACCATCCTGAGCGGAGGCGCGATCAACTCGCCGCAACTCTTGATGCTCTCCGGTGTTGGACCTGTCAACCATCTATCAGAGAACGGTATCCCGGCGATAGCCGACGTTCCGGGCGTTGGTCAGAACCTTCGCGACCATATCGCGGTTTTCGTCAAGTACCAGAGCGACCTTGAAGAGACGGTGCCCGAGCGCCCGCCGCCGCTCCAGATCGGGATGCGATACACCACGCCGGGTTCGCCATACCGCAACGACATGCACATGCGGCCGATATC
Organism: Dehalococcoidia bacterium; assembly: GCA_963555965.3. Taxonomy (GTDB): domain Bacteria; phylum Chloroflexota; class Dehalococcoidia; order Lucifugimonadales; family Lucifugimonadaceae; genus Bin127. The sequence continues at coordinate 1,921,669 of OY821634.1, read as the reverse complement.
GATACGCACCGAGCATGTCCCGGTCGACTTTGATCCTTTGCTAGCCAAAGCTCCGACCGGGTTCAGCATCGCGTTGCAAAAAGCCGTCGGCAAAGGTGAACTTCGTCTGGCAACAACCGATCCGCACGACCAGCCGATCCTCGATTATCGATATCTGAGCGAGCCATTCGACATGGAGCGGATGAGAGGCGCAGTGCGACTCTGCGCGGAGCTTACCGAGATGCCAGAGTACGCGTCTGCAAAGATGCAGCGGGTAGAACCCACTGACGACGTGCTGTTCGACGACGAGGCTCTCAACAATTGGCTGCTGTCTAACGTTCGTACCCAGCATCACTCGTCAGGAACTTGCAAGATGGGTCCGGATTCCGACCCGATGGCGGTAGTGTCGCCAAAATGCGAGATGCACTCGGTTGATGGTTTGATGGTTGTAGACGCGTCGGTGATGCCGGATGTGATTCGTGCGAATACGAACGCGACGACGATCATGATTGCGGAGAAGATTGCGGCTGAGATGGGGTGAGTTTTTGAGACGCTGTATCGCCGCAAATTGCCGCTGGAGCGGCAAGATCATGGTAAGGGCGATTTATGGTGATATTAGGGGTGTGATGTGATGAACGGGACGAATATCGACGTATGTGAGGTGTGGAATGGTGGTTTTCGTTGATTTGAGAGATTGGACGGAAGGGGATTTTAGAACAAAATTGCCGCTGGAGCGGCAATTTGGCGGCAATGTTAGTTTTTGAACCGCTGATTACGCTGATTTGAATGACGGGCTGTGATTTTGGGTGTTGGGTGGTGTGGGTGGTTTTTGAACTTGTTCAGAAATGGGGTGGTGGCAGTTGGATGTCGGTGCGCTGGTGATGATCCGGGGTTGCTAGTAGATCCTTGGGACGTTCTCAATCCCAGAGCCAGTCCATCTCAGAGAACGCAAGTTCGCGGTCAAAATTCTCAATGTTGTCGTTGACGTCGAGAATGAGGCAACGATTGTTCCCACCGTTTTCTACACCGCGCAAACCACGACCGATCATCTGAAAATATGCGTTAGGGCTAAATACTGGACGTGCCATTATGATTGCACGGGTTTTAGGAGCATCGAAACCCTCGCGGAAAACGCCGTAATTCACGAGCACATTCAACTCTCCCGACCGGAATTTCTCGACAATTTGACGACGAGTATACCGTTCTGTTTCGCTCCATACCGCCCTCGCGGGGATGCCGCGCTGGTTGAGTATCGCTGCTAGTCCCTTGGCGTGGTCAACGGAAATAGCGAAAATGAGAGTCTGCCATTTCGGTTCTTGGGTTCCAATGAATCTGTCGTACGCATTGATAATTCGATCGGTTCGAACCGCGTCGCTAGCGATCCTTAATTCTGTCCGGCGGTCGAGCCAAGGCGTGCCTTGTGCCGCCTTGACCTGAGCGGGGGTTACCGAATAGTCACCGCCGGGAATAACTTCGTGGTCAGCATAAGCCAATATCTTTCGCTGTTGCAACTCCCTGACTACTTCGTCTGCATCGTCACTATTGAACATTCCTGCGTCAAGTCTGTTCCTATCGTAACGGTTAACCAACCGCCGAGTTTCAGATTCGTTGCGGCCGCGATAAGGTGTGGCCGTTAGACCCAACAAGAATGGATCGTCGGGCCGTTGGATCCTCCCGAAACCTATATCTCGCAGCACTGCGCTAAAACTAGGGGATATTGATCCGTGTGCTTCGTCGAATACGACCAACGAGAAATCTCGCAAGAAATTGTACCCTTGGTCGCTTTTTACCATCCTTTGCAATAGCGTCTGTATGGTAGCCACGACCACATGTCGCTCGTTTGTAGCTGCGGGTCTTTTTTGACCGCCCCACATCCTAGAAACTCGCAGAATCGTGCGTTCCGCACCAATTGCTGACCATACTTGCTGCCAAGATTCGACTGCCTGTTCGCACAACTCATCCCGATTCGCTACCCAAAGCACACCCCCGTCGAAAACACCTTCCTTCATGGCTTCGACGATACCTTGGACCGCGATCCGGGTTTTGCCCGATCCTGTGGGTAAACTGATCAATCCCCGTCGTCCGATGTTCGGCAACTTCGGAAGTGCCAGCATATCGCGCAGTTTGTCAATGATCTTGCGTTGGTAATCGTGTTCGTCTTTGAGATTGAACGGACCAGGAATCTCAATGAACGGGTCAGGCATAGAGTTCGGGTCACCCGCCCATTCTGCAGAAAAGCCAAGTGAACGTACAAAATCGACCGTTTTTGGACCGGATGTCCATCGCTTAGGCGGATTTAGGTGTTCTAGGAAACGGCGGTATTGCTTCAAGGCTCCGGTGTGGTAAGTGGCGATTGCCGCATCTGCCAGTTCTATGCCGCTCATGGCAGTCCCGTTGTGCTCGTAATAGGTGATTAAGGAATCTGGGAGTTCGCTACGCAGGTTCTCAGCCCCTATCGCTGTCAAGAGCCTATGGGCATCATCTGGTTGCTGGGCGACTTCATTGCGCGCGTCTTCTATTTCACGCGGTGTCGGTTGGTCGAGAACTGCGTACAGCGCGTCTTCATCGAGTGAGATTCCAAGAATGGCGCATACTTCGCGTAACTCATCAACATCATCCATAGGTAACAGGTAGATGATTTTTTCGATCAAAGTAGAACGATCGCCGACGCGTAGTCCGTAATCATCTTCAAACCACTGACAACGCGAAATTCCAAGCGCTGTCTGGTCTTGCGACAGGTAGGGTTGCAAATCTGGCCAAACCTCGAGGATCGGTTCAGCGGGTTCGAAGTTGGCGGGGCGGATGCTGCGAGCATCGTGAAGATCGAACGCTGAACGGATTAATTCGGCATTTTGATGGTCAAGCAGGAGCTGCTGGGCTTCGCGGCTCTTGGGATTTTCGCCGAGAGCGTCGGCGAATGGGACGATTCCTGCCGATGTTTGGATGCGACCATGTTCCAATAGCATAGGGATGATAGGTTGGTCTACTTCGAGTGTGCCGTAATACGAATTCCGATTCGGCGATTCGTGTCCGATTTTCCATTTGTTGGCGAACGCATTCTCGTTTAAGACTGAATGGGTATATGCAACCCGACCGGGTTCTGAGAGATATTCAAGCACGTCAACTGGACCGATCCCTGCCGATGTTTGGAACTTAACTCGATCGCTGTGGGGCTTGGATTTCCCTTCGGAGCATGCCCAATCAACGAACTTCGGACGTTGGCTATTCAGGTGGGATTCGTAAGAAGTTTCTGAAACCAGGCCCCAGCCGTCCTGGGGGCGATCCGACACGCCCAAACGTTCTATCAACTCCTTGTCGCGACTATGAAACACCAAATCAACAGCAACGTGCGCGTCGCGGATTCCATCGTCCGCAACAACTACGCCTGGCAACAGGACTGAATGGCTGGGTTGCCAGTCGCCGCTGATCGTTTTCAAGCAAAGTTTCGATTGCCATGCGTGCCGTTGCTTGATCTTCAACGCGGCTAAATCAGGTTCCAATTCACGGCTAAGCCACCATTGCTTTTCGCCCCAACTATGAGCATTTAACAAAGAATCAAACCTAGCCTTGGCAGATGCCTTTTGTACGCCGATTTTCTTCAGCGCGGCGCGGGCTGATTGATCATCTGCCAATTCAGGATGAACTGCAACGTGGCCATCCCACTCCTCTTCATATTCGGTCGGTAGATACAGCCAACCTGCAACAGATGCAAACTCTCCTTTGCTAGTCAGGATGATTTTGCCGAAATTCCGATGCTCAAGAGGACCGCGAGGGGCAGGCAATTCGGCCGCAATCCGTATCGCGGCTTTAGAAGCTTCTACAGCTTCCTCGTTTGAGGTACCGTCAACAATCGCTTCCAACCATTCGGCAATAGTGGCGTTCTCGATCGACTCACTTTCGCGCATTCTTCCTATGGTTGCAATGCGTTCCCTGCTACGCAATGCACTCGGATGTAACCAATACTTGTCTCTGTGGTTAACGGCTACCCACGACGAGTACACTTCCCGCATGTGCTCGTTGTTGCCGATGCCGGGTGGGTAACGGATCGCAGATGTTGCGCGCAGCGTGCCTTCCAAGTCTGGAATGACGTTGCTCTCGATTAACAGTTCGACCAAGCGATTTCGCAACATGTCTGCATATTCGTCATCTCCCGCTTCACGCCTACGTGGCAACGCGTCTAAATGTCTCGCGGGATCATCCTTCGACGAGAGTTGATACAGGTTATCTGCGATCAGTTCAGCAAAAGCGAGTATGAGTTCATCGTTATAAGCGCCATCAATCAGGTTCTGTCGGTCATTGTTGGTTTTCCAACGAGAGTTTAGGATTCCTGCAACGAGGCAACTTTCGGTTGAGGGGAAATATGCCCAAAAATCCCCAGGTTCGTTCATGCGCTCAATGGGAACTGCCCATGCAACTTTAATCTCATCATTCGGATCCAATTCTAGCGTGTAGTCCTCACGCGCCTCTTCCGACAGCCGAATCTGCTTGGAAAATAACTTCCATCTGGAATTTCTCGCTACCTGGTCAGAGCCTTTACTCTGCAACAACAGTTCATCGCCTTGCAGCTTGACCGAATAATCGTCGGACCGAAAGTCAATATCATCAAGCAAAGTCAGGCGAGTCACGCCAGGTGTAAAGAATAGGCATTCAGGACGGAAATCATCGAATTGCAGCTGTAGTACTGAATATGCGTCAGGTTTAAGCGGGAGGCGAACGAGGTTATTTGCCCAAGACATCAATTCGCGCAGAACCGAGTCGGAGGCTGCATAACTGATCGCATCCACAGCTTCAGGTAGGCGCAAAACAGGACAGCTAGTTTCACCTGGAATTCGCGTTCGGATGCGACGTTCAGCGCGATTTCGATCGAATACAAAAGAGCCGTTCCTGCTAAAGAATTCAGGTGCGTCGGTAACCGCTAGTACAGATTTGAATCCCAGTCCGAATTGGCCAATCAAGTTGATGTCAGCCTTGGGTGACAAATGTGAATACATTAGTGCACGAACGCCGTCAGTTGAGATCGAAGATCCATCATCCGCGCAGTAAAGATAGTCCTGAGTGATTCGGATTTCGATACGCCCTTCGACGCCTTGCAAAGCATCTGCGCTGTTCTGAACTAATTCGACGAGTTGACGATTCGAGTAACCGCCCCGTGAGGTGGATCTTTCTTCATTCGCGTCTCGTTCGATGAGGTTCGCGTCAGCTTCATAGGAGGCAATGATCTGATCCGTCACAGTTTGGATGTACTGCCCGATCTCTCCGTCGACACCTGCCCAGTCTGACGGATTGAAAACTTGCGGTGGGTCTGGCACGAACATCTTCGGTGCACCATTTGTAGATTGTCCGCTCTGCGCGGATTCCCGTACCTTGACAGCAGTCGTAGAGTTCTGCGCTTGTCGCGCTGCTTTGCGTTGTCGTCTGCTTCTCTTTCCTCTGCGTCTTGCCATGATTAAATCCTGCGGCGATTGCGTTTGTCCCGCGCTCTTCGTTAGTGCGTCTAAACCTGACCTTCGTCGATCTGGTTTAGGAGGTCGCGCAAATCGCAGAGTAGTTTGGGAACGTCGGTTTTGATGGTGTCCCAGACGATTTGGTCTCTGATTCGCAGATATCCGTGAGTCAGTTGATTCCTCATTCCGACGATTTCTGCCCACTCGACGTCCGGAGCCGCCTCGCGTATCCCGGGCGGCACGTGTGTCGCCGCCTCGCCAATGATCCTCAGGTCCCATAAGGTTGCTTTGTACGTTAGTCGATCATTGACAAATTCATCGACATCCAAACCGTCAGTAAACGTCAAGACCGCTTCACAACTCTCGATCATGTCAGCCACGTACAAGCGCCAGCCACGATCCTGCTTTCTCGATTCACACATTGATCAAATCGCGTTCAACATTAGGACGAATTTCTTCTCTTAGATCCTGTTTCTGTGCCAAATCGACGGAGCGCCCGACTAGCTTCTCCATGTATATCTGCGCCCTGCTGTAAGTCATCAACGTGGGTCGCCCCTCGAACTTCACGACGACGTCGATGTCGCTGTCATCGGTCGCCTCGTCGCGGGCGAAGGATCCGTAGAGGGAGATTTCAGAGACGCCGAAGCGCTCTTTCATGATGGGTTTGTGTTCACGAAGGAGGTCAAGGACGTCTTTTCTGTTGAGTTTGGAGGGCATTGCGACGGATGTCGGTGAATTCGTGGGTATGATGCGATTTTACTGTTTTGTGGTTCTGTTGCGAGGGGGCGTGTGCAACGGCCCAACCGCCCCGGGCATACCCCGCGCTCTCGCTTCGCTTGTGCGCGCCCCTTTCATTTCACGAAAGGGGCTTGAGTGGCACCACCTTGTGCCTCAATTCTGGACGATGTGGACTTTTATGGCGCCGGTGGTTTTGTCGAAGGCGGTGTTGAAGGCGGGGGCGATTTGTTCTAGGTTGTAGCGGTGTTTCACGGCTTCGCGGTAGGGGTATTGGCCGGTGGCGAGAAGGTTTATGGCTACTTGGTAGTCGTGGACGCCGTCGATGATGCCGTAGCAGTTGGAGGAGATGATCTTGATCTCGCGGAGGAGCGCGTCGAAGAGGTCGATTTCCATCGGTATCTTGATGCCGCCGAGGTAGACCATTGTGCCTTGGTTGCGAGTGGCTTTGATGGCTTCGTGGAAGGATACGGCTTGGTGCCCGCCGACGGATTCGACTACGACGTCTGCGCCGACGCCATCGGTTTCGTCGAGGACGCGTTCTGCAAGCTCGCCGGGTTCGGCGCCGGTGATGATGTCTGCGCCCATCTGTGCTGCGAGTCCGGCTTGCTGGGGGTATTTAGCGGATGCGATGACTTTGCTGGCCCCGAAGGCGTGGGCACTGGCGATGGAGGATAGTCCGATGGGTGCTGATCCGACGACTGCGACGACGTCGCCGGGCTTCATGCCGGCGTAGCGGAGGCCGTGCACAGAGACGGCCATGGGTTCGACGAGCGCGCCGTCGGTCCAGTCCATGTCATCGTGTAGTTTGAATAGACCCAGCGGACGTCGGGTCATGTATTCGGCGAAGCCGCCGCCGGAGTCGTCGACGAAGTTTAGGCAGTGGCGGTACTGTCCGTAGTTGCAGAAGCGGCAGTCGAAGCATGCTCTTCCGGAGCATACGGTGTCGATGGCGACGCGGTCGCCGACTTGGAGGTTGTGGTTGCCGTCTGGTAGTTCGACGATTTCGCCGGTTACTTCGTGGCCTGAAGGGAGGTCTTGTGCTTCCTCACGGCGGGTGGTCATGTGTAGGTCGGAGCCGCAGATGCCGGTTTGTCGGACTCGTATCATAGCGGCGCCGTCGAACATTTCGGGCATGGGTACGTCTTGGGTTTGGTATAGGCCCGTGCCGTCATCGAGGGCTGCGCGCATTGTGGTTGTTGTTGGCATGTTGTCGCCTCGTTGTTTGAGCTGTGATTTTGGATGATTGAAGTGTAATTTGAACTATGATTGCTGTGATTTTCGATGATGGGCTATGATCCCCTCCCTGCGCTGAAGGTCCCGCTTGCGCGGGAATGATGGGGCGGTCGTGGGAATGATGGGGGTGGTATGAACCCCCTGCGAGTTTCGCTGCGCTTCACTCGCGTCCCCCTTTTGCTCCGCTGGGCTGCGCAAAAGGGGGAGGGACGTTCTTGAACTATGATTGCTGTGATTTTCGATGATGGGCTATGATCCCCTCCCTGCGCTGAAGGTCCCGCTTGCGCGGGAATGATGGGGCGGTCGCGGGAATGATGGGGGTGGTATGAACCCCCTGCGAGTTTCGCTGCGCTTCACTCGCGTCCCCCTTTTGCTCCGCTGGGCTGCGCAAAAGGGGGAGGGACGTTCTTGAACTATGATTGCTGTGATTTTCGATGATGGGCTGTGACCCTCTCCCCTCCCTGCGCTGAAGGGCCCGCTTGCGCGGGAATGATGGGGCGGTCGCGGGAATGGCGGGGTGGTATGAACCCCCTGCGAGTTTCGCTGCGCTTCACTCGCGTCCCCCTTTTGCTCCGATGTGCTGCGCAAAAGGGGGAGGGGCGTTCTTGAACTATGATTGCTGTGATTTTCGATGATGGGCTATGATTTCCTCCCTGCGCTGTGGGTGGGCGTTTCCGTGCGATGGAGGGCCGGCTTGCGCGGGAATAATGGGTATGAACCCCCTGCGAGTTTCGCTGCGCTTCACTCGCGTCCCCCTTTTGCTCCGCTGGGCTGCGCAAAAGGGGGAGGGACGTTCCCTGTGGTTTCCCGCCTGCGCGGAAATGGTGGGGATTGTACGCTTATCCTTTGGTGTTATGAAGATTACTAATGTGAAGATGTCCGTTCTCGAGATGGATGGGGCGGATCAGTACTACGATCTGATCAAGTTGGATGGTCAGCGTCGTGAGCGTTGGCTGCATCATACGGTGGGGGCTCGTGAGAGGTCTCGGTATGAGTATGTGTTGCATGTGGAGACGGATGAGGGAGTAGTGGGGGTGTGCACTACACCGGGAGATGGTCATACGGGTTTGCATCCGGCGGATGTGCCGCAGTTGCAGGCGTTGGTTGTTGGTGAGGATCCGTTGAAGCGAGAGTATCTGTATCAGAAGTTGCATCAGGGAACGCGGTGGGTGTATCGTTCGCCGAGTTGGTTCGGCGGGTTCGACAACTGTTTGTGGGATATTGCGGGTAAGGTCGCGGGGCTGCCGGTGTATTCGCTGCTTGGCAAGGTGCGAGACGAGATTTATGCCTACTACAACACGCGTGGATCGACGATCGAGGAGGCGGTTGATGATGCGCGGCGGGCTGTGGATTTGGGTTTTGTGGCGGTGAAGGATCACTTCTATCATCCGGTGGATGAGAATATCCGATGGTTGACTGCGATACGTGAGGCGGTAGGAGATGAGATCGATTGCATGCATGATCCGGTTGCGATCTACACGTTCGATGAGGCGCTGAAGGTGGGGCGTGCGTTAGAGGATTTGGAGTACCGATGGTTCGAGGAGCCGTTGCCGGAGCGTAGTCATAATCTTTTGGTTCGGTTGGCATCGGCGCTGGAAATTCCGATCATGGCGACGGAGACGTTCATGTATGACACGGATTTGTGTGCGCAGTATCTGATTTCGGGTGCGACGGATTTGATACGTCAGAATGCTCGGCACGGGACAACGAATCTGATGAAGCTGGCACATTTTGCGGAGTTGCATGGTACGAATGTGGAGTTGAACGGTCCGGGTGGGCTGTACGGTTTGGTTCATGCGCATCTGCTGTGTTGCATTCAGAACACTTCTTACTATGAGTATTTCCCTGGCGGTCGTCATGACAATGATGGTGAGCAGATCGGGTTGCAGAATTGGGTTGCGCCGGTTGATGGGAAGTTGAGTCCGCCGGATGGTCCGGGATGGGGCGCAGAGTGGGACTGGAAGCGGTTTGAGAAGCGTACGGTTGAGGTTGTTGAGTGATTCGAGAATGGGCGATTATCATATATTTCTGAAACATCGAAATCTGTAGGTAGAAATCGAATGAGCCGTAGAATTGACATCGAGGCGTTGGTGGCGTCGCTTGGGGAGGTTGAGATGCCTGATGCTCAGAGCGTGAATCTCTATGATGACGAGGTTCGTCGGAGGAATTTGACTCGTTGGCTGAGCACGTTCGATGCTGATTCTCGAACTGCGCTGTTCATAGGAGAGGCTCCGGGTACTTATGGTGCTCGGATAACGGGTGTTCCGTTTACGTCGCCGCACTTGTTGACGACTCTTTACGATCCTTGGGGAGCGTTCGGTCCGGATTCTGGTTACGAGATTCCGTCGTGTGAGGACGCGTCGCAACGTGAAGCGGCGGCTACGGTATTTTGGAAGCACGTTGCGGAGCATTTTTCGGATCTTCCTCGCCCGTTGACGTGGAACGTATATCCGTTCTGGCCGCGTGAGCTAAATACGGGCATGAACCGTACTCCAACAAGAGCGGAGGTTCGGTTCGGTTTCGAGTGGTTGCGGCGTATGATTGAGTTGCATCCGAATGTTCGTGTGGTGGGGGTTGGACGCAATGCGGAGTATGCGTTGCGATTCGTGGGTGCGGACTTCATAGCTATCAGGCACCCTTCGCACGGCGGTGCGAATGAGTTTGAAGAAGGTCTATCGCAGGTTACTGCGTATTTGCATGGATAAGTTCGGGCGTGGATAGTTCGGGTATGAGGGATAACAGTACCGCTCGCGACCCTAAGCGGTATGAGCGGGTTAAGTTGGTCGTGGGTTTGGTGAATCTGCTTATTTATGTATTGGTGCCTTCGGTGGTGCTAGTTTCTGGATTTTCCGTGTGGTTGCGGGATGTGATTTCAGGTTCGACGGGCGGCTTCGTCGTGCTGGGAGCGATCGTTTACATCGTCTTTGCATCGGTGGTGTTGGAGGTTTTGACGTTGCCGTTGGGGTATTTTTCGGGGCATGTTCTCGAAAAACGTTATGAACTGACGCGACGATCGGTAGGCGGTTGGGCTTTGGACTGGTTGAAGGGATTGGGGTTGCAGACTATGTTGTTGGGCGTGTTCGTGGCGTTGCTGTATCTGCTGCTGATGGCGGATCCTGATTTTTGGTGGATCTGGGCATCGTTGTTGTTCTCGGCGATTTCGGTGTTCTTGGCGGCGATTGCGCCGACGGTGTTGATGCCAATCTTCTTCAAGTTCGAGCCGTTGCCGGAAGGGGAGTTGAAGGATCGGTTGATGCGGCTTTCGGAACAGTTGGGGACGTTTGTGCAGGGGGCGTATGTTTGGAAGTTGGGGGACAAGACGGTGAAGGCGAATGCTGCGCTGGCTGGTTGGGGCAGGACGCGGCGGATAATCATATCGGACACGCTGATCGATAGTCATGATCCGGACGAGATCGAGGTGATTATCGCTCACGAACTGGGACATCATGTGAACGGGGACATCTGGCGCGGGATTGCGGTTCAGGTAGTGATCATCTTCGTGTCGATGTGGGTGATAGATCTGGCTTTGGGAGCATGGTCCGGTTCGTTTGGGTTGGACGGGACGTTGCATGACTTTGCGAATCTGCCGCTGCTGGCGCTGGTGAGTACGGCTGTCGGGCTGGTAGCGCTGCCGATGGCGAACACGTATTCGCGACGGCGTGAGACGGCGGCGGATGATTTTGCGATTGCGGCTACCGATATGCGCGCTGAGTTCATCAGCGCGATGGAGAAGTTGGCGAAGCAGAATTTGTCGAATGCCGAGCCGCATCCGTTGATCGAGACGATGTTGCACAGTCATCCGAGTGTTAGTCGGAGGATTGCGCGGGCGCGGGAGTGAACTAGGATTTGAAGGGTTGGGAAGGATGTTAAGGATGGGGGTTTGGGCGAGTGTCTTCCCCCGTCCGCCTGGGAATGAACCCCCTGCGTCTCGCTGCGCGAGGGTGACGGGTGTTGTTGCGGTTTGGTTGGTGTGGGAACTAGCATGGATTTACAGGATTTGGTTGGACGTTCGCCGTCATACCCCCTGTTTCGTCTTTTGCCTGTGTCGGGTAGCATGAATCCTAATGCACACAAAAGAAACTCAAGAGCGCGACGATTTGGCATGGCGCGGGACGTATTGGTATCGGACTGAACGCGGTACAGACGATGTGCGCGTACATCTTTACGACTGCGACCAAGCCCGTATGAGCGTTCTGATCCACACAGCGGATTACGTGTTTGGCAGTGTGATCAATTGGGTCGGGCCTTACGACGATTTGGACGAAGCAATTTCCGACGCGTCGGTTTTCAACAAGGTGTTCGGTTGCGTCGAGTGCGGTACCGTCTCGCGTGATACTGAAATCACTGTTCCGCGTACCCCTGCGAGAAAGAGTTGGTTTCAGCGAATCTGCTAATCGTCTGTTCCCCCTCGGCTTCGCCGTTCCCCCGCGCAGCGAGACTGTTGCAAAACCTATATCCGCGGCAGGGTGTGGATTGATCAAGCCGCGAGGCCCCTTTGTCCTGTGGACTTTCCCCCGCTCACGGGGAAACCCGATGGTTTTGCCATGGTCTCCCTAAAAGGGGAGGAAATAGTGGCGAAGGGGAATTGAGAGGGCTTTGGTTGTAGCGCCGTCTATCCGCCTAGGCATACCCCGCGCACTCGCTACGCTCGTACACGCGCCCCTTTCGTTGCACGAAAGGGGCAGTTGTATCACCAGACGGAGTAGCCGCCGTCTACTGGGATGAAGGTTCCGGTTACGAAGTCGGAGGCTGATGAGGCTAAGAATACGGCGGTTCCGGCGAGGTCGGCGGGGATGCCCCAGCGGTCGGCGGGTGTGCGGTCTTGGACGAGCTGGTAGCGTTCGGGGAATAGTTCTTTGAACTGGTTTGTCATCTCGGTGATGATCCATCCGGGGAGGATGGCGTTGGCTTGGACGTTGTGTTTGGCCCATGCGACGGCGCAGGATTTGGTGTATTGGACAACGCCGCCTTTGGATGCGGCGTAGGCAGATGCGTAAGCAGTGCCGAAGATGGACATCATGGAGCCGATGTTGATGTATTTTCCGGCGCCTTTGTCTCGCATGTGATCGAAGGTGAGCGAGGAGACGTTGTGCATAGATGTGAGGTTGGTGTCGATGACGTATCGCCAGTCTTCGTCAGAGAGGTTCTGGGGCTCGTCGGAGCGTCGATTTGTGCCGGCGTTGTTGACGATAATGTCCCATCCGCCGAAAGTGGACATTGTCTCATCTAGGGCTGATTGGATAGATGCGCGGTCGGTGACGTCGCAGGATAGTGCTAGGACGTGTGATGATTCGCCGCTGGCTGCTTGTGTGAGGGTTTCGACGGCGGCTTTGAGTTTGTCGGCGTTTCGTGCGGCGATTGCTACGTTGGCGCCGTGTTCGATGAAGCCTTGTGCGATGCCGAGTCCGATGCCGCCGTTACCGCCGGTTACGAAGGCGGTTTTGTTGGTGAGGTCGAAGGGGGAGTCGTGTAGTGAGTGGTGGGACATTGTGTGATAGTGCTGGTGTGGTGTCTATCTGCGCGTGGGAGTATAAGGATATATATTTTGAACTATGATTGCGGTGATTGGGAATGATGGGCTGTGATGCCCCTCCACACGTCTGTGCCGAATGTCTCTATGCCCCTTGCGCTCTGCTAAGGGGGAGGTGTCGATGTTGCTATGATGCGGGCGTTTCTATTGGTGCTGGTTGCTGTTGTCGCAATGGGAGTGGTCGCCTGTGGTGGCGGTGGTGAAGGTGTGGGTTATGCCTCTGGTGCGTCGTCGGCGATCGTGGTTAGGGCAATAAGTCCTACGGGTTCTGATGGCGTGGATTTCAACTACGGCGTTACGGAGTTGGTGTCGTCTGGAGAGAGATTTGAGATTCAACTGACGTGTATCCATCGTGTGCTGCGTCCATGCGGGTTGCTCAGCGGCGAAATGGAGGGCGAGCCGGGATTTGTCGAACGCGTGGAGCAACGGACTAATGGGCAGGTGCGGTTTGAAGTGACTTCGTTCCCGGAGTTGGGCATTGTAGGATTGAACACGATGGAGTTGACGGGGGATGGCACGTTGGCGATGGCGGAGGTTTATTCTGGTCATGTTGCCGACGACTTGCCGGAGATGGACATCTCGAACTTGTGGGGTTTGTATGCCGCGTCGGAAACTCAACTTGCGATCGTCGATGCCATCCAGCCAGAGATGAGTCTTCTGACTGCGGCCAACGGAGGTGTGCAGATTTTCTATACCTACACTTTGGACGGTTTCGTTTTCTCGCGGTTTCCGATTCGTGAAGCCGATGATTTTCAGGGTTTGAAGGTTCGAAGCCATAGTCCGTTGCTGGACGAATTGTTGCTGGGGCTAGGAGCTGAGCCGCAATCGACGGCTTATGTCGATGTATACGCGGCGTTGGAGGACGACGTTTTGGATGCTGCGATTTCGTGCGGTTCATGCGGACACGGGGAACGATGGTACGAGGTATCCGACTATCTGGCGGGCCCGATCGTTTCGATCACGCACGGTTGGTACACGATGAATCAAGGATTGTGGGATTCGATACCTGCGGATTTGCAAAACATCATCCTTGAAGAGGGTGCGAGGCACAGCGCGATCAATCGCGAGTTGCTTCGTGGGCAGTGGCAGAAAGACGCGGCGGCGATCAACGTGACAGAAGGGATGGAGGCAAATAAGTTTGACGAATCTCTGCTCAGGGACATTCAAGACGCGTCTATTGAACGAGTGATTCCAAGCTGGGTATCAAAGGTTGGCGGGGCGAATTCCGAGATAGTTGGGGTTTTCAATGAGAAGGTGACTCCGATACTGGATGTGGAAATCGGGTCAGAAGGTGTCAGGCGGGCTGGTGGCGGTGGTGATTAAAGAATCAAGGGTTTTGAACCATGACGTTGCCCACCTGTCTTCGCCACTTATCCTCTTCCGTAATTCCGACGAAAGTCGGAATCCAGAGGAGTCGTGGAAGGGGAGATGGAACATATTGAGGGGCGTTGGTTGGCGGGGTTGAGGATATGTGGGGCAAGCGATGACATCTGATTATCGGCTACCATCTGCAAATGGATGTAGTATCTAGATTCCAGCCAGGGATTCGAACAATAACATGACCAACAACCAACAATTGGGCAAACTGACTTCGGTGGATCCTCGCACGATCTGGCCAGATGAGGCTCTTAATTTTACGCCCTGGGTAGCGGCGAATTTGGACCTTCTGAGCGAAGAACTTGGTTTGGATTTAGAGCTCGAAGGGACAGAGACCAAGGTTGGGGATTTCTTAGCAGACATTACTGCGACCGAAACTGGGCGCACAGCGAAGGTGGTGATCGAAAACCAACTCGCGGCTACCAACCACAGCCACTTGGGCCAATTACTAACTTATGCATCCGGACAGGATGCCGACATAATTATTTGGCTGACGACCGAATTCAGAGACGAGCATCGACAAGCTCTTGACTGGCTAAACCAACATACCGACGACTCGCTTGAATTCTATGGAGTCGTCATCAACGTGAAGAGGATAGGTGCTTCCCTTCCTGCACCCGAGTTTCGACCAGTTGCATTTCCGAATACTTGGCAAAAAGCGACGAAAACTGCGAAACGTGACGTCTCGCCCCGTCAAGAGAGATACCGACTATTCTTCCAAGCATTGATTGACGAGTTGCGTACCAAACATAGCTTCACGAATGCTAGGAAAGCACACCCACAAAATTGGTATTGGTTCCCTTCTGGAAATGCGAATATTGCTTATTCCGCAGCTTTCGGGGCGAAATCCCGACCGAGAGTCGGAGTGTACCTAAATCGCGATCAAGAGTTCAACAAGCAACTATTCGATTCTTTGTGCGAAAAACGAACAGAAATCGAAGAATCCGTAGGTACAACTTTGGGATGGGAACGTCTAGATTCGAGACAAGCTAGCCAAATTGCTCTATACACCGAAGGGTCTATCGATGGTTCTGAACAGGAGTTGGCCAAACTTCGAGAATGGATGGTCGAAAATCTCTTGAAGTTCAAAGAGGTGTTCAGCCCCTATCTGGCTGAATTGGTGTGATAGGGCCACATCGCGAGAGTCTGGAACGGACTTAATGCGCCGCTGATGCGTCGCGTTGTTCAGTTCAAGCCAGTTGGAATTCTTGGCGTGAGGTGTGGACAGGTTCAGGCAACTCTTGTCCCTGCTCCAACATCGCTTGGATGTGCATCGCTCCAGCCTCAACGATAAGCCGCTTGACTTCGTCTCGGGATTCGGCGGCAGCTATACAGCCGGGGAGTTCCAAGATGTAGGCGCTGCAATTTGAGGGACCCTCTTCGATCACTACGGTGTATGTTCGCGACATTGGCTGCTCCTGACTTCAGCGTAAGCCCATTTGTTTGAGGATACTCGCCCAAGTGCGAGGATGGACATCCTCTTTTGGGTGTCCCGCTATAGTTACGATCCCGGGTTTCGAGGGATGTGTGTATTGTCGATGGCTACCTCTGGTGCGATTCAACTGCCAACCTTCCTCTCTTGCCAATCGGATCGCGTCGCGTACTTTCGGCGGCATAGCGCTAGTTTAATTCGGTCTTGTCGTTGAAGGGCTAGGGCGACCACAAGGGTCGCCCCTACGGTTTCGGTGTCATCCATTCACGTCGCAACCGACGAAGGTGCGCCCTGCGAGCTGGCAGGCTTTTAGGACGCTGAAGGATCCGGCGGCGGGGTCTAGGACTGGGTCGTTGGGTGCGGTTGTGGCTTCGATGAGTGCCTGCTGTAGGGCTACTGGTTTGGGGTGGACGCCTTTTGATGATGGGGCTTTTTCTTCCCATACGTCTGGGATGTCGTGGCGTGTCCAGACACCTTTTGCTCGTTTGGGGGCTTTTTGTAGGACGATGAGGTATTCGGATTTGCGACGAGTGCGGTAGCCCATGCCCATGCGGGCTTTGTTCCAGGTGATGAGATCGACGATTTCGAGGGTTGTGTCTTGGGTCCAATCACCGATGCCGGAGCAGAGGTGGAATTTGTCGATCCAGAGGAAGAGGTGTCCACTGGGGCCGAGTACTCGGTGGATGGCTTGAATGAATTCGGCTATCGTTTCCGAATTCATTTGGGGCAATGCCGAGCGTTGCTGTCCTCTTGATACTCCTTCGTTGCCGTATCCGAGTTTGTCTAGGACGCCGCGATATTGCGGATCGAAGAATGCGGCGGCGATTGAGGCGTCGGGGAGTTTTGACATGAAGGCGATGCCGTCCATGGCGACGCGTTGGTCACGGGCTACCCAATCGGGCAGGGCATTTTCAGCAATGGTTAGGGTTCGTTCGTTTGAGTAGACGGTCATGTTGGCAAGTCTAGATGTAATGCTAGATGGAGAGTGTCTGAACCGCTGATTACGCGGATTATGGTGATGGGCTGTGATGGCCCCGCCCTTTTGTCCCATCTCACCCTCACCCTAGCCCTCTCCCATCGAGGGAGAGGGGATAGAGCCTTACTGCAGGGGGTATGTAGGCTCGATGCCGCTGATGTCGTAGCCGGCTTCGTCTAGGAGGAGGCGGATGACTTGTTCGGTTTCGGCGTATTTGCCTTCGCCGAAGTGTTGGAAGCGTAGGTTGCCGCTGGTGTCGAAGATGTATTTGGCAGGCCAGTAGCGGTTGTTGAAGAAGCGCCAGGTGGAGTAGTCGTTGTCTTGGACGATCAGCCAGCCGAGGTCGTTCTCTTCGGAGGCGTTGCGGACGTTGTCGATGTCCTTTTCGAAGTCGAACTCTGGAGTGTGCACTCCAAGGATGGTGAGCCCGTGGTCTTTGTAGCTCTCATGCCATGCCCGCAGGGCCGGCCACGTGTTCTCGCAGTTGTATCAAGTGTAGGTCCAGAAATCGACCAGGACTATCCTTCCGCTCTCTCGGATCTCTTTAATGGTTGTGGTATCTCCGTTTAACCACTCTTGGGTGTTCTTCAGTTCGTAATCGGTTCGATCGTTGACCGGTGGGTACTGCTCCATGGCGATTCCGGGCAGAATCTTCTTTGCCCAGTATGGTGTCTCGGTTGGTGTTGGCGCGAGTGTTGCGGTCGGGGCCTGCGTCGCGGTTGGATCGGGGCCGGACGTTGCGATCGCGGCGATTTGTGCTATCTCTCCGCCGTCGCTTTCTCCTGAACCGCAGCTGACTAAGGCAAACCCGAGCATTACTACTGCTACCGGAAGCAAAGAGGAGCGTGACGGTGTGAGTCGCTTCTTGAACAACGTTAAACTCGCATACATCTCGCAAAGTAAGTATCGAGGCGTAATTGGCAATGTCCACAATACCATCTTCCAACCAACCGATAGTCGTGGCACCTACTCCGACACCGTTCCGGGACGACGAAGAGCAGTCGGTTGATTTAGGCGCGTTGGAGCGCAATGTCGGGCGTTGGCTCGAGACGCCGCTTTCAGGGTTCGTGGTGGTAACCGCGAACGGGGAGGAGACGATGCTGAGTGAATCGGAGCGGTTGGAGACGGTACGAACGGTGGTCTCGGCACATGGTGGTGAGAGGTTCGTGATCGCGGGAGTGGATGAGAGGTCGGCGCGGGAGACTTTGCGGCTGTCTGAGAACTATGCCGATGCGGGTGCGGACTTCATTCGGATGCGGATACCTCGCGGTATGGCGCCGTCGGATCTCGTGAACTACTACGGCGAAGTGACGTCGCGGTGTCCGGTGCCGGTGGTGGTTATCCATCAGACGTTTGCATGGGGAGGCGCTCCAGCTGCTCCTCCGTCGGTGATTGCCGAGTTGTGTGGGATGGAGAATGTGTATGGGTATATAACTGACCACTCGATTCTGTTTGAGCAGCAGGTGTTGCCACGGATTCCGGACGGCGTGAGGAAGTGGAATTGCAGCGGTGCGTTGCTGGCGTTTGGGACGATGATCGGGTGTGATGGGGCGTGCATGTTGCTGGGGAATATCGCTCCTGCTTTGTGCATGGACATCATCAGCGCCGGGTTTCATGGGGATTACGCGAAGGCTGTTGAGTTGCAACGGGTGGCTTCGAAGTTGAACCCGGTTGTTATGCAGTCGATCGGGTCGCCGAAGATTGCGCTGTCGATGCTGGGATGGGAGTACGGGGATGCGCGAAGGCCGTTACCGCCAGTTTCTGAGGAGTCTAGGGCGGCGATCGAGGGGGTTTTGAGGGAGACGGGTTTGTTGACGTGACGGGTGTCGGTCGAGCGATTCTGGCCGGTTAGCAATTGCGAAAAACCTATCGTCTAGAATCGAGGAGTCGTCGCGACCCGAAACTGCACCTCTCCGCATGAATCTCCACGAATATCAAGCCAAGCAGATTTTCCAGGATTACGGGATTCCGGTCTTGCCTTGGCGGGTCGTGGAATCTGCGGATGATGTGAAGGTTGCGGCTGAAGAGTTGGGTTGTCCGGTGATTGTGAAGGCGCAGGTACACGCTGGTGGCAGGGGCAAGGCTGGTGGTGTGAAGTTTGCGGCGACGGTTGATGAAGCGGTGGACGCGGCGGCGGGAATGTTGGGTACTCGGATGGTTACGCATCAGACGGGGCCTAGTGGCGTGCCGGTGAGCAAGGTGATGATCACTCCGGCGGCGGATATTGTGCATGAGTATTACTTGTCGGTAGTGATGGATGGGGACGAGGGTGCGCCGGTGATTATTGCGACGCGTGAGGGTGGGGTTGAGATTGAGCAGGTAGCGGAGGAGCATCCTGAGAAGATTGTTAGGATCGTGGGGGATCCGATGATTGGGTTGTTGCCGTATCGGGCACGGGGTGCGGCGTTGGCGTTGGGTTTTCCATCGGCTCTAATTCGTCCAGCGACGGCGTTGATATCGAATGCGTATCGGATTTTCACTGACAACGACTGCTCGTTGGTGGAGATCAACCCGCTGATCGAGACTGAAGGCGGCGAGTTAATCGCGTTGGATGCGAAGGTGGGGATTGATGATGATGCGTTGTTCAGACATCCGGGTCTGCGGGTGCTGCATGATCCGGAGCAGATGGATTCGTTGGAACGGGAGGCGTCGGAGTATGATCTGGCTTATGTGAAGCTGGAAGGTGGTCGGGTGGGTTGCATGGTCAATGGTGCTGGTTTGGCGATGGCGACGATGGACATCACTAAGTGGGCTGGTGCGGAGCCTGCGAACTTCTTGGATATCGGGGGTTCTGCTGATCTAGATCGTATTGAGCAGGCATTCAAGATCATCGTTTCGGATCCTGAAGTGGAGATCATCCTGGTCAATCTATTTGCGGGTATTGCTCGGTCTGATGTTGTGGCGACCGGGATAATCAACGCTGCGAAGGATGTTGGCGCAACTACGCCGATCGTTGCGGCGATGCGTGGTACGAATGCTGAGGAGGGGTTAAAGCTGCTGCAAGATTCGGATATGGACATCACTCCGGCGCCGGATATGGCTAGTGCGGCGTTGGTGTTGAGAGACAAACTTGCGCTCATGGGAGGTAGCAAGTAATCATGCCAGTTCTCGTTGAAGATCCATGTCGTTTGTTGGTGCAGGGATTGGGTCGTGACGGCTCGTTTCAGGCGCAACGGATTTTGGAGTATGGTACGAATATGGTAGCGGCGGTGCATCCGAACCGTTCTGGGATGAAGTTCATGGATGAGGTGCCGTATTTCGAGACTGCAAGGGAAGCGGTTGCTGCGACTGGAGCGAACACTGGATTGGCATTTGTTCCGGCACCGTTTGCGATGGATGCGATTCTTGAGCAGGCGGATGCTGGTATTTCTCTGATCGTCTCGATTACGGAAGGGGTGCCGGTTCAGGACATGATGAGGGCGAAGGCATATCTGGATCGCACTAGTTCGCGGTTGTTGGGTCCGAACTGTCCGGGGTTGATACATGCTGGTGAGCGTATCAAGTTGGGGATAATTCCGGGAGCGGCGGTTAATCCGGGTAATGTGGGCGTTGTCTCAAGATCGGGGACGTTGACGTATGAGGCTGCGGCGCAGCTGAATGCGGTGGGTCTGGGTCAGTCGACTTGTGTGGGTATCGGCGGGGATCCGATACCTGGTACGAACTTCATCGAAGTGTTGTCTGAGTTCCAAGAGGATGACGAGACCGAGGCGATTGTGATGATCGGTGAGATCGGTGGTACGCGTGAGCAGGCGGCGGCGGAGTTCATCAAAGAAAACGTGTCGAAGCCTGTGGTTGCGACGATAGCTGGTCAGACTGCACCTCCGGGCAAACGTATGGGACATGCGGGTGCGATCATCACAGGCAAGGCAGGGCTGGCGTCGGAGAAGAACAAGGCGCTAGAGTCGGCGGGGGCTACGGTAGTGGAATCGCCTGCTTATATCGGCGAGGCGATGGCGGGTATTTTGGGTTAGATAGCAAGGCGCCGGTCGGGATCTTGTCAGCCAGAAATTTCTCAACCAGCAGAACCCTCGGAATTGCTGCTTTCGTAAAAACCGCACCTGCTGACAAGCGGCTACAATTTTGCGCGGTGCTGGCTACCCATTCACTCCAATCCACAAGGCCGCGGGAGACTCTATATGAACGACCAAGAACGATATCTGTTCGACCTTAAGGGCTATCTCGTCGTGCCTGATGCTCTGACTCAGGAGCAAGTCGCGAGACTCAACAGCGTTCTAGACGATCATATTGCGAGCGAGTGCCCGCCGGATATGCGCACGCATAGGTTTGGTCCGCTGCTTGATTGGGGGCAGGAATATCGCGACTTGATTGATAACCCGGCGATTACTCCTTATCTGTCCGAATTGCTGGGGGACGATTTCCGGCTTGACCACGTCTACCTCGACGTGATCAGGTCAGGGAAGGGACCGATAGGGACTCGGCTCCACGGCGGCGCGGTGCCGTTTAATCCGACGCATTACTTCCGTTTCGAGGGCGATCAGATGCACAACGGCCTCTCGGTTGTGGCCTACAACCTCAAGGACGTGGGGGCCTACGACGGGGGTTTTGGCTGCGTGCCGGGCTCGCACAAGAGCAACTATTCGTTTCCTGATGAGTGGAAGGAGATGGAAGAGCCCGGTCCGTTGGTGGAGCGTGTGACAGGACCTGCTGGGACGGCCATCATATTCACAGAGGCGTTGACGCACGGCACACTGCCCTGGGCGGGTTCGGATGAGAGGAGAACGGTTTTCTTCAAATACAGTCCGCATCCGGTATCGTGGTCGGCGGAGTATTTTGACGTTGACGATTATCCGGATCTTACTGAGGCTCAGCGGGGCATCTTAGAGGGACCGAACGCGCGCTACCGGGGGAGGCACTTGCCTATAGGTGGGATGCGGTGAGCGTGCGGCGGGTTTGGGCAGATCATGGGGACGTCACTTGGCGGCGACGATTATCATGCGGCGGGTGTTTACGGTGTAGGGTTCGGCTTGGAAGCCGCCGTAGACTTTGGTGAGGGTCAGTCCAGCGGCGGCGAGCATTTTGGTTAGTTCGGTGAGGGTGTAGAGGCGCATGTGGAGGTCGGACATTTCTCGGCGGGTGCCGTCGGGGAGGATTTCGGTGTATGTGAGGTGGTTGGTGCTGGTTTTGAGGTCTAGTTGTCGGTGTTCGAGAACGATGCGTCCGTCTTGGTGTTGGTGCCAGTCGAATTCCTCGTTGTTGATGATCACCCACTCGCGGTTTAGTAGGTCCATGAGGAGTTTGCCGCCAGGTTTTAGGGCCTTTGCGATTTGGTCTAAGACTTGCTGGTCGTCTTCTTCGGATTCGAGGTATCCGAATGATGAGAACATGTTGATTACGGCGTCGAACTGGTTTTCGAGGTCGTCGGGTAGCTGGCGCATGTCTGCTTGGCGGAGGGTTACGCCCCCTTTGCCTGCTTGCCACGTCGTAGCCGTAGTTACTCTGCGTGGCACATTTTCCCCGCTATCGGGGGAAACCAATTCTTCCGTCGCGTTTTTTCGGGCGATGGCTAGCATTTCTTCGCTGAGATCGATGCCGGTGACATCTAGGCCGGTTTTGGCTAGTGCGATGGTGTGTCTGCCTTGTCCGCAGCATAGGTCTAGTACGCGGTGGTGGGGTTGGATGTCTAGGGCGTGGATTGCGAACTGGGTTTCGAGGTGGGTTCGGTTCTGTTGGAGGGTGTGTCCGTAGATGCGGAGGTAATCACTTTTGAAGAATTGAACGTACCAGGGGGTTTCAGTACCATCGGGAGGTGTTGTTTGAACTGTGATTGCCATGATTTTTGATGATGGTCTGTGATGTTCTTCGTCCGTAGGGATAGAACGTTTCGTCAGCTGAAGCGTGCGGCTGAGGGGGAGTGAGGTATTGGTTTGGCGTAAATAGTGTCGTCTTCAATGCCTGCGTCGATGTATGCTTCGTGTCGTTCGCGGCATTTGTTGCACTGAGCGCAGTGGATTATCGTTTCATCGCTGCTGAGTTGGGGGTTGGAGCAGGTGAGGGTTAGGTGGAGCGGGAGGTTGTAGTTTGCGGCAAGGAGTTCTTCTTTGTGTAGATTGCGTAGTGGCGCTTCGACGGTTATGGGATGGTCGAGGCCCATGCCGTTGGAGTTTGCGATGGCTTGTAAGAACTCAGGTGTGGCGTCTGGGAATGGGTTGCCGGCGAGGGTTCCGATGACGATGCGGTGCACGTTGTTCAGGCTGCACCAGATGGCGGCGAGGGTTATGAGGATGATGTTGCGTCCGGGGATGTAAACGGTTTCGTCTGGAGCGTCGTATTCGGGGACGGTTTCTCCAGACATGGTCCAGTGGGATTGGCCGTAGAGGGATTTTACAGGTAGCGAGAGGGTGGTTACGGGTTTGATGTTGGGGTTTTCGAGGGCTTGTATGAAGTTGTTTAAGGTTCGTTTTTCGGCCCATTCCCAAGGGATGCCGGTTTCGACATAGATTGGATATGCGATGCTGTTCTCGGCGATTTGCGCGAGGAGCACGCAGCTGTCCATGCCGCCGCTTGCGAGGACTGCGGTTGGCGAGTTCACAATTGGTGCCCGTTCAAGTTTGTTGACCATTGTTGGCGACGCGATAAGTGGCGTATGAGTTGGGTGTCTCCCAGAGTCGGATCTCTGAGATGTTCAACTGTTCAGAGGATGTCATCTGGTGGATGTGTGCGGCGATGTTCTCAGCGGTGGGATTGTGATCGATGACGTAGTATGCTTCTCCAAGTTCGGATAGGACAGCGACTAAAGGGTCGTCTCGGTGGAGGATCATGCGGTGGTCTAGGTTGTCGTCGATCCATGTTTTGACGATGTCTTTGACGTCTGAGAAGTCGACGACCATGCCTCGGTAGTCGGTTTCGCGGGCTTCGATGTCAACTTCGACTCGCCCGTTGTGTCCGTGTAGGTGTCGACATTCCCCGTCGTAGTTGAGGAGTCGGTGTCCGTAGCAGAATTCGATGACTCTAGTGACTTTGTATGGCATCACTCACACGCCTCGGATGTGTCTACCGGAGTCGACTCGTATGATTTCCCCGGTGATGGACGATGTTTTGATGAGTGTTGCGATGATTTCGGCGATGTCGTGTACGGATGATTCCTGCTGCAATGGGGCTTTGGCAGCGATGTCTCGGTTCCAATCGGTCGGCGTAATTTCGGGAGGGCGCATAGTTGGGCCGGGTGCTACTGTGTTTACTCGGACTCCGAAGGTTGCGACTTCGGCTGCGAGGCACCGTGTCATGAAGTGGATAGCGGCTTTGGCGGTGAGGTATGGCAGGTAGTCGTTGTATGGGGTTTCTTCGGCTGCCCAGTCTCCGAAGAATATGATGTGCCCTCGATTTGGTCCGTGGTTTCGTTGCATACTTCGCGCCGCTTCGATACCGATGAGATATGATCCTTTTGCGGCTTCCATCGCGCGTTCCCACGCGTCGGCGTTGAGGGAATCGAAGGGTGTGTGTGGGTAGTCAGCGGCAAGGTTTATGACGTAGTCGATGCTGCCGAGGGTTTCGATGGTCTGTTTTACAGCGTTGCGGGCTTGTTTCTCTTTGCTGACATCGGCTTGAATGAGTGCGGTGTCAACGTTGTTGATCGATTCGGCGAGTTGCTGTGCTTGTGTTGCGCTGGTGCGGTATGCGATTGCTATGTTGATGCCGTCTTTAGCGAGGCGGTGTGCGACGACCTTTCCGACACGTTTTGCACCGATAATCAATGCCACCTTTGGTCTGGCGGATTGGTTGGGGTTTGGCATGTTCAGGTGATGGCGGAGGGGACAGGATTCGAACCTGCGGTCACCGTGAGGTGACACTGGTTTTCAAAACCAGCGCATTAAACCGCTCTGCCACCCCTCCGTTGAGTTCGATGCGGGTGTGATGTCTTGATTCTAATGCTGGCAGGCGGGGCAATAGTAAGCGGTTCTTCCGGCAATGCGGCGCGACATCACTGGCTCTGTGCAATCCGGGCAGAGGGAATAGGGTCTGCGCTGAACACGCATTCGGTCGTCGTATGCGTCAACTACGTAGGGGCTGCCGTCTTTGCTGGGGTGGGTTGAGATGTAGTTGATTGCATGTTCTAGGACGGCAATGATGTCGGAGTGAAGTTGTTGTAGGCGTGCGACACTTATTCGGTTGCAACGTCGTAGGGGTGAGATGCCTGTGCGATGGAGTGCTTCGTCAGCGTAGATATTGCCTACTCCGGCGATGAGCGACTGATCGAGGAGCGTGGGCTTGATGCGTGATCGTTTGGCGCGGACGCGCTCAACGAACTCTGCTGGCGATAAATCCCAGGGGTCTAGTGCTAGTCGAGGGAATGCCGTGGAGGCTTCCGGAACTGCCCAAATTCTCGCCCATCTTCGGGAGTCGTTCAGTTCGATTCGTCGGTTGTCGTCGAGGAATATTGCGGCTCTGCGGTACCGAACAGGGCTTTCGTCCGGGTTGCGGATGTGAAGTGAGCCGGTCATCCCCATGTGCAAGACAAGATGAGATGTAGTATCGAGATCGTCGGAAAGAGTGGCGATGAGGTATTTTCCTCGACGGCTTAAGGCGGTGATGCGCTTGTGTGAGACGCGGTTGGCGAAGGTCTCGATGTCTGATGCAGGAGCGGCGATGGAGTCTGGCCATCCGATTTCGACGCGTTGGATGGTGGTGGATTGGATGTTTTGGGCCAGGAGGTAGCGTCGGATGGATTCGACTTCTGGGAGTTCGGGCATGTGGCTTTGATGGGAATGATTATGAGTGATGGGCAAAATTGGTTTTGCCGGTGATCGGTTTCGGTCACCCGCTGAAAAGTGCGGGAAATGTTCTGGAGTAGCTGTCGCGTGGTTTGATGTTGGGTTGATGGTTGTTTGTCGAGAAGCGCGGTCGGGCGGAATCAGTCGACGGCGAATCGATTAGGCATCTCCGGCGGATCGGCGCGCATCGCGGCGAGATCGCTGTCGAAATTTAGCGATCCCGTATCCGCGTTGTATAAGAGCCGACCGGTGGCGAGATAGCCGAAATATGTACGGTCGTATTCCCACATTTCATATTCCGCTCTCGTTTTGATGTCGAACGACGAACAAAGCCCAACATCCGGTCCGTCGGTACCCCAATAGTACGGAGGCAATGTGAGGCCGAAGTGGAACCAACTCTCTATGGAGTTCGGCAAATGCCCGATGTAGGTATAGCTGTCGAAGTAGAACACTCTGCCCTGTTCTGATTCAGCTCGCCTCATGCATTGAAAGTGGAAGTAGCGGATGAGGGACCGCCAAATCTGATCCCGCGCCCACAACTCGTCTTGGGTCAGCAAATAGTCGAAGGGATATTCGGGCGGCTGATCCTCGAACATGACAATCAACTTTTCCCTGTCATAGTCTGGGGAGTGCCGCGCCGGATAGAGATCCACCAGATCGCATTCTTGTGGCCAGTGCCTTCCGCTGTAATTGACAAAGTCGTAGTAACACTCGTTCATTTTGTTCCCCTGAAAGACGTAGCGGGTATACGCCTCTCTTATCTGTTTCGACCTGACGGCCATCGCCGCTAAAGCGGCGGGTCGGCACTCGTCGGTTCCGGCCTCGATGCTGAAAAAGCCGTCAAAGTGCTCATTTACCTCGCGAGAAACCGAAAACGTGCGGTTGTCGCAGTAAGCAGCGGCGACGTCGACCGCTTCCATGACGAAATCCTCTGGGATTTCAATGTCTCGGACGTAATCGACATCGCGGACGTCAACCGTTGGGGTTGACGTAGGGAGCGGGATAGGGGTGGCAGACGGTATCGGAGTCGGTGTCGAAGTGACCTCGACCGTGACAGGAATCTCCCTAGTCACCTCGACCTCGCGGGTAACCTCGATCTCACGGGTAACCTCGCGGGTCACCTTGACAGGAACTTTAATTTCCCGTGTCGCCTCGACCTCTCGTGTGACTTCAACCTCGCGCGTGATCTGGATTTCCACGATCCTTGCAGATTCAGCTTCGGATGCAGAACACGCGAACGCGCCCAACATCAGAGCCGTTAAAATCACTGCTGTCGATCCGAGTCTTCGCATTTTGGTTTTGGAATTAAATGCGTTTCTACCCGTTTTCCCGTTCAGGGTACCGCCATTCGCATTTCTTGCATCGCAAGACGTTCGCCATGATCCTCAGAGCAGCACTCACCGCTTCGTCGTAGGTGTCGTGAGGCCCGTTCCAACGGTCAGTGTCGAGTCTCTGGCCTAAGCGCATGCTTCGTTGCACCTGATTGGCTGCCTGACACCATTCGTGGTGTATCCGAATGTACGGCACCGGGTCTCCAACATGGTTCTTGTAAAGCCAATAAGAATCTTCTGTCGTCATCTCTACTCGTCCCGTTTGAGGTCTCGCAAATCGTCCCGCCTATCTGCCTGCCCTAGTCATCTTAACCCTCTCCTCTCGGCGGGAGAAGGGAGCTGTGCATTGTTGATGATGGTGTCAGTTGGTGATATGCGTTAGGAATTATAGCCTTGTGAATCCGCGCATCCAATGAACACCGATACTTGCCATCACCAAAGAAATGCCGCCAACGGGGATTCCCGTCAACGGTGGTGCGCGAATCGAGGCCTGAGTGAAACGGTCGAGTGATGCAAACCGTGGCAATAACCGTTTGTGATCTGTGGGGCTGGGTGATCAAGAACCCTGAGATATCTGTCGCAGCTGTCGCTCTCGCTTTCTGGGGTTTCCGCTACGCGTTAGGGTCGAAATGTCATCACCTTACCTGCTGGTCGGTATGGAAATTCAATCTTCATCAATTCGAAGGTCCGTACTTGCCTCAACGGGTGGCAAATAGAGATAGCAACGATTACGGGAAGGTGCTCCACTATGCCCAAGAGTGCCAGCGTTGTGGCAGTCCGTCGCGCGATACGCATCCAGCACTTCAAGAGATAAGGCTTGGCACTACCATTACCGACGGTGTGGACACTGGTCATTCACAAACGGTGGTTGGCGGGTCAATTGACAAAGATGGTGTGACGGAGGTGGCCCGCCTTGGAGCTGATCCCGATGAGATTTCCGAACATGCGAGATGGACCGTGGAAACAAAAAGGACATTAAACAAGCGCAAAAGTTCATCCCCTTAGAGTCGCAGGGTATAAATCTCTACACGGTTATGCGGATCGTAGACCCGTTTCTACCGGCCTTGGATCCCAGAGGTGTTGTCTTATTGGAGGGCGAATTCTGGACCTATGACTAGGTTGTTTGGCGGGCTTCCGCCGAAGGCTATTGCGGCCATGCCCTCGGTGATATCGGCTATGGTGCCGGGGCTGGTGGAGATGATTGTGGAGTCTTCGTTGGGGGTTAGGCGGAGTGTTCCTTGAGTGGTTTCTACGGAGATTTGCTGGTCGTTGATTTCGGCGATTGTGCCGTTGATGTTGGAGATGTTTGTGGCGTTATTGTCCCCACCGAATCCAGCGAATAGACCGCGGAAGCCGCCTCCGAAACCGCCGCCCTGTCCTTGCTGTTCGGGTAAGACTGTCAGGTTTATGATGAAGATGCGTCCGCCTTCGCCTCTTTGGACGGTTCCAGCTACGTTTGTGCCTTCGTAGAGGTCGGTGAGGGTTAGTTGGCTAATTACGTTGATGTTGGTGTTGTCAGTGATTTCGACGTCTGTCGATAGGCCGCTGTCGTCGTTGTGATCGATGGTGATAGTTGATTCGGAGATTGTGGTGATTTTGCCTTGTATCGGAGGTGCGCCGAAACCGCCTCCGCCTTGTCGACCGCCGGGTGCTTCGATGCCTGCTTCGGCTAGTGCTTCTTGCATGAATTCTCGGAGGCGTGCTTGGTCTTCTTGGCTCATGTTGCCGGATTGTGCTTTTTGGAGGAGTTCTTGGATCTCGGGATTGCTTTCCATAGCTTCTTGTATAGCTTGGAAATTGGGACCTCCTGCTCCGTCGCCGGGGCCACCACCACCGAATCCGCGCTGGGCGCTGGGCGCGGTTTGTCCGCTGACTTCGTCGGAGGTTTCGATGGTTACTACAACTTGCGCCTCGCCGCTTTCGATGCGTTCTTGGATCTCTGGTGGAAGTTCGTCGGAAGAGATTTCTTGGCTAGTTACCGATGTTGAGACTACGACTGCGGCGGGTTGCTTCTCGGCGGTATCCGGCTGAGATTGGATTGCTTGGTTTCGAGTGGTTGGCGTGGGGAGGTTGCTTTCTGATGCAATAGGTATAGTGTCGGCGGCGTCATCTTGGCTGTTCGGTGCGAGGAATATGATGGCGGCAACGCCGATGCCTATGCCGAGTAACACGACAACGGCTAGGAGTATTGCGAATGGGCTTTTCATGTGATGTTTCCGTCTTGGTTGGTTTATTCGTATCTGAGGGCTTCGATGGGGTTGAGTCGTGCGGCTCTGACTGCGGGGTAGATGCCGAAGAATAGGCCGACTGCGATGGATACGATGAGGGCGATGATGGGAATGTTGCTGGTGACGCGTGTGGACCATTCGGTGCCGATGAGGAATCGTCCGTCGATTGCGGTGGCGAGTGCGATTCCGACGATGACGCCGATGATGCCGCCGCCGAATGTGAGGAATACGGCTTCGGTTACGAACTGTGCAACGATGTCGCGACGCTTGGCGCCCATTGCTTGTCGGATGCCTATTTCGCGGGTGCGTTCGGTTACGGAAACGAGCATGATGTTCATGATTCCGATGCCGCCTACGAGTAGAGAGATGCCGGCGACGGCACCGAGGAAGACGACGAGGGTCTGATTGGTTTCTTCGAAGGTATCGAGGATCTCTTGCTGGTTGAATACTGTGAAGTCGTCGGCATCGGTGATGCGATGGCTGAGGCGTAGGACGGTTTCGATCTCCTCAATGGCTTGGTCTACGGATTCGACGTCTTGGGCTTGGATGGAGATCTGGTCAACGCTGATGTTGCCGCCGGGGATGCGCTGTCCGGAGAGTCGATAGTATGCGGTGGTGATTGGTATCAGGGCCTGGTCGTCGAGGGATCCGAATCCGGTTTGAGATGCGAGTACGCCGACTACGCGGAAGCGTCTGCCGTTGATTCGGACTTCTGCGCCCGTGGGGTCTTGGTTATCGAAGAGGTCTTCAGAGACTTGTGCGCCGAGTACGACGACTTCGGCGAGAGATTCAACGTGCGGCGTACCGATGAAGGTACCGGTGCCCATCTCGAGGTTGCGGACATGCAGGAACTCGGGGGTTACACCGGTGATGGCAGCTTGTGTTGTGTTGTTATCGACGTGGATCGTTCCGAAGGTGCCGATTTGCGGGGCTACTGCCCTGATGGAGGGGGTATAGAGTGGGTCGCGGAGGGCATCTACGTCCGTCAGAGTAAGGGGTTCGCCGCTTGGTATGACCGTCAAGAGGTTGCTGCCTAGGCCTTGGATGAGTTCCGTGATGCGATCGGTAGAACCGCGACCGATGGACATGAGTGTGATGACGGAGCATACACCGAGGACGATGCCGAGAAGGGCCAGCGCGGCGCGTAGACGGTTTGCCGTCAGGGAGTAGACGGAGGTGCGGATTATGTCTAGGGGTGACATTTGAGGCACCGCCCTAACTCTCTCCCGCCGAGCGGGTTTCGTCGCTTGTTATGTGGCCGTCGCTCAGGGTGATTACTCGGTCTGCTCGTGCGGCTACGTCTTGCTCGTGGGTTACTACGATGACGGTAATGCCGTTTTGGTGATTCAGGTCGGAGATGATGTTCAGGATTTCGGTGGTGTTTGCGGTGTCCAAGTTGCCGGTGGGTTCGTCGGCGAGGAGTACAGAGGGTTCTTTGACCAAAGCGCGGGCGATGCCTACCCGCTGTTGTTGTCCGCCAGAGAGTTCGGTTGGTCGGTGGTTCATACGGTCGCCGAGGTTGACGAGGGCTAGAGCGTGTTCGGCGCGATCTCGGCGGTTGGGCCAGCGGCCGTACATCATCGGGAGTTCAACGTTGGCTAGTGCGGTGAGTCTCGGGAGGAGGTTGTGGGTCTGGAATACGAATCCGACTTTTCGGCTGCGGATGTCGGCTAGTCGGTCGCTGGACATTACTTCGACGGCTTGTCCGTCGATATGGTAGGTGCCTGTTGTGGGCACGTCCAGGCAACCGATGATGTTCATGAGGGTTGATTTGCCTGAGCCGGATGCTCCCATGATTGCGACGTATTCGCCGTCTCGGATGTCCAGCGAGACACCGTCTAGTGCGCGGACTTGTATGGTACCGTCACCCATCTCGTAGATTTTTGTGACGTCTCTGATCTGGATTACGGGGGCGTCGTTGTTGAGTGGTTTTGCCATAGATAGATGGTTCATGGGAGTGGGGTTAGATTTCGGGCTCAGCGTCCGGGGGGAGCGCCAGCTATGACGCGGAAACTGCCGCCGAATCCGCCGAATTGACTGGTATCGGCTCCGACAACGGTCATGAGGATGGTTTCGCCTTCAGATACGCCATCTTCAATGACGGTCCAGAAGTCGTCGGAGATGCCGAGGGTTACGTTGCGTGGTTCAAGTGTGCCGTCAGGTTTGGAGATGAGCAGTATGGGTTGGTTGACTGAACCGAAAAGGGCTTGTATTGGGACTAGTAGTTTGTCGTTTTGTTCTCGTATAACTACTTCAGCGACGGCGCTGAGGCCTTCTGGCAGCTGCGTATCGGCTGGTTGTTCGGTCTGGATGGTTACCGGGTATGTGACGACGCCTTGGTTCGACTCTCCGAAAGCGGCGATGTCGCTGATGTTGCCGATGAGTGCTTCGTCGCCGAGGGCTTCGAGTTCGATGGATGCTGGATCGCCGACTTGCAGGAATAGGACGTCTACCTCGTCGACAGTTCCTGATACTTCAACGATTGAGGGGTCTGCGATGACGACGGCGACGGTTGTTTCGTTGATCGCCTGCCCTTCTTCGGCTTGTATGTTTGCGACTACTCCATCGAATGGTGCGATGATTTGCGCGCCCTCGGTTGCCGCGCGTGCAGTATCGAGGTCATCGCGTGCGGTTGCGACTTCTGCACGTCGCAGGGCTACGGTTGCGGGGTCGGGGCTGACTAGGTTTTCAAGGTCATCTTCGACTGCTGTTATGTCTGCTTTAGCGACTGCGACTTCTTGGCGTGCGAGTTCGACGTTGAGTTCTTCAGGGGATAACAGTTCTGTGAGAGCGGTGGTTTTGTCTTCCAGCACCTCTTGTGCGGCTCTGACTTCGGCCAGTGCCAGTGCGATTTCCTCATCATCGGCTTTGACGAGAGTTTGGAGTGCGTCGATCTTGTCGTCAATATCGGCTTGGGCGGCATTTATGCGTTGATTGAGTACGGTAATGTCAGGGGAATCGGTCTCTTGGAGGTCGTTTAGCGCTTTGGTTGCTTCGACGAGGTCGGATTCGGCTTTGTTCGCTTTGGATAACGCTATAGCTATCTCGACCTCGTCTGTACCTGCTTGGAGGTCTTCCAATTTCTCAGCGGCATCTGTTACGTCGTTACCTGCGACGGTTAACGTTTCTTGTGCAACTGCGAGTGATTGTCTGGCTTTAGCGATGCGCGCATGTGAATCGGGCTCGATCTGCTCCAACTCTTCAAGTAGGGTTTCGAGTTTGTTTTGGGCGTTGGCATGGGTGTAGTATGCGACCTCTTGTTTTGCGGAGAGGTCTGCGATTTCTTCGTCGGTTGCTTGGGTTAGCGCGTCTTCGAGCTGCTCTTGTAATCCTTCAAGGCTCTTTTGGGCAGCCTCTACGGCGTCTTGGGAATTGTCGAACTGTTGGGAGTTTGCGAGTTTTGCGGTTTGGTATGCCTCGGTTTTGAGCAGAAGATCGTCCCATGCGTTTTCAAACTCTATGTTTACGCACTCTTCAGAGGCGCTGGAACTGATCTCAATACAGTCGAATCGGAGTTGATTCAGGAAGAACTCTGTCCAAGTTGCAACGACGGTTTCATCCCACGGGGTGTCTGGGTTGTCTTCGACCCAACCGGTAGATGCGGAGTTTCGCTGTCCCAATCCCCCGTATATAGTGCCTGGGTTCATGATTTCTTCTAGGGCTTTGCCAACATCTGCAAATATCTCATCTGGTGATTTCTCCCACTGGTAGTTGGCGATATCCATGCCGATCCACTTGAAAAACACGTCTTGATAGTGGTTGCGAGCGTGGTATAGGTCAGCTTCCAACTTTCGGATATTGGCGTTGGTCTCGATTTCGAGTCGGCTGAGTTGATCTTCCGCTACTTGGATGTCGTTCTCGGCTTCTGCGATTTTTTCTTGTAAATCTGCCACGAGTTCCTCGTCGAAGGGTTTTTTGGCTTCTGTGAGTGCTTCTTCGGTGTCTGAAAGCGCAATTACGGCAGTTGCGACTTCGGCTTGTGCTTTGGCGATTTCGAGTTTTTTGCTGGCTATCTCGTCTTCAACGCTGTCTTCGGCATCGCGTAACTCCTCTTCCGCGTCTGTGACCGCTGCTTCTGCTTCAACCAATGCGAGTTGGGCTTTTTCGAGGTCTAGTTCTGCGCGGTTAATTTCGGTTTCATCGATGTTGAGCGCGTCTTCATACGCTTGGACTGCGTCGTCATGAGTTTTTACTGCTTCGTTAACTGCAAGCTCGGCGGCGTGGATGGCGTTGCTGTCTTGCGCGGTTAGGTCTGCGAGTTCTTGGATCAGATCGGCCAGGGTTTTCTCAGCTTCAGCTATTGCAAGTTTGGCGTTCTCTATTGAAATGTCATCAGGTTCGAGAAGGGCTGAGAGCTTATCTTCGGCTGCTTCCAAGTCAGCGTCGGCTTTTGCGATGGCTAGTTCTGCGTTTGCGATATCTGTTTCGGATGGTTGGAGCAGATTTTCAAGTGCGTCTTCTGCATCGTTGAATGTTTGACGGGCTATTACGACTTTTGCGGCTGCGTCGTTAACGGCCTTATCGTCTGGGTTGATCAAGTCTTCGAGTTTTTCTTCTGCGTCTTGAAGTGCAACGCTTGCGTTTTGCAACTTCTGCTCAGCGGCGACTATCGCCTCGTTTTCGAGGGACATCAAAATGTCGCCCTCGGATACGAAATCACCGACTTCGATTTCGATCGTGTCGACGGTTCCTGTGGTGCCAAAGGAGAGTCGCTCACGGTTGGCGTATTCGAGAGTTCCGTTGACGGCTACGGAGTTGACTAGATCGCCTCTTCTGATGGCGAGGAGTTGGGTCTCTGCGTCTTCATCGACGCCGTATTCTGCTAGAACTGCCACAACGGGAGATTCGCCTTCTAAGAAGTCTTGGGCGTAAGGGTAGATATAGAGTGCTCCGAAATACGCGATGATCGGGATGGCAACAAGCGCGATCGCTGCGACGGCCCATTGCCGGACGGTGATCTCCTTGATCGGGTTAGAGCTTGCTTGTGGATTGTTGGCGGCTTTGGATGACATGGACTGAGAACGACTTGCGTCGCAATTCGAGGGTCTAACAGTTGAATCTAAACCTGAAATTGTGCGGAAATTGTCAAGTTCATGACTTTGAACAGTGTCGGATACGTTTTTAGAGCGCGATTCAGATGTTGATGTTCGTCGTTTTCTTGATCCTGCGAAGAGGAAGAATCCGACTATGCCTGCCAACCAGCAGTTAGTCCAATGTCTTCGTTTCGGATCGCTCATCTGCGTCGCATCATCCTTTGGACTTTAGAGTAACCTTATTCACGCGCGACCGAATTCGGAGATTGAGAGGATGCCATGACTGAAGCTAGACTTGCACGGGATTACGACATCCGATTTGGACATGGTCTGCTCAAATCAGATTCTGCGAATTGGGGGCGTTACGTTGTCATCACGACACCCTCAGCGTGGGCGGCAACCAAAGACGAGTTGGACCATGAACCGGAAGGTATTGGAATCAACGAATGGCTTGACCGGACACATCTGATTGAGGTCTCCGACTCTTTGCCGGACGATATAGATTTGGTGGTGGGGCTCGGTGCTGGACGTGCGTTGGATCATGCGAAACTGGTGGCGAAACGCAAGGACAAGCCACTGGTACAGGTTCCGACAGTTGTTTCCACAGGCGCTATCATTCACGGCTTTGTCGCGGATTGGGACGGTCGACAGATCATTGGCCAATTGGCGGTAGTGAACTGCGAATACGTTCTGGTCGACTATGACGTGGTGTTGAAGGCGCCTGAGCGTTTGAATACGGCGGGGTTGGGCGACGTGCTGTGTGGTTATGCTGGACTTTCGGAGTGGAGGCGCAACGCTGAGTTGGGCAAGACCGGGCCGGTTGAGGAGGATAAGATAGCGAGGGCTGTGGCACTATACGACCATATCGTCACCGAGTTTCCGAGGACCTTAGATGAAAACGGTGAACTCACGCCGTCTTCGGTGAAAGAGATCATGGACGCGGTGCAGGCGCGCGATGACGCGTTGATCAAAGACGAGCGCGCGCCGGGCGCGGACCATGCGTTCTGCTTCGTAGTTGAGATTGCGGCGGACAAGTACTGGATACATGGTGAGATGTGTGCGCTAGGAGCCGTGATCATCGCGTGGCGAACGAATCAAAGTCCGGAGACGTTGACGGGGTGGTTGGACAAGTGCAAGGTTAGGTGGCGACCTTCGGATGTCGAGATAACTCGCGAGGAGTTGGGCGCGGGCATCGCGGTTTGGCCGAAGTGGATGGGGGACGGTTCGGATGGCAAACCTGCTTCACCGTCGATCGTTGTGCAAGAGCCTATGACGGAAGAAGAGATAGACGCTTGCTGGGAATGGTTGAATTCGAACTGATTTCCGTTTGTACCGCAGTCTTTATCCGAGTTTGAAACAGCGTGGATCGGGAAAATAGTTGCTTAGAGCGGAGTGGCTAATATGTGGGCATTAACGATCGCTGGCGGTCGCGGCGAGCGGCTTCGACCGCTTACCGATGGCATTTGCAAGCCAATGGTGCCTGTCAACGGTGTTCCATTGCTCCAGCATCAAGCCTATTGGCTCTGTGAGAACGGGGTCACGGATATCGTGTTTTTGACGGGATATCGGGCGGAACAGGTCGAGGAGCACTTTGGCGACGGCTCTTGGTTTGGGTTTCGTGCGCATTATTCGCCAGAGGATCAACCGCTAGGCAGGGGCGGCGCAGTTAAGCAAGGGATGGGGCTGGTGCCTAGGGACGTGGAAGACGTGATTGTGGTGAACGGCGATGTTTTGAGCGACCAGCCGTTGGCACCGCTTATCCAGCAACGCCGCGAATATGGCGCGGCCGCGGCTATAACTTTGATACCGTATGTCAGTTCGTTCGGCGTGGTCCTCG
The DNA here is from genome assembly GCA_963555965.3 of Dehalococcoidia bacterium. Taxonomy (GTDB): domain Bacteria; phylum Chloroflexota; class Dehalococcoidia; order Lucifugimonadales; family Lucifugimonadaceae; genus Bin127. The sequence goes on along the minus strand of OY821634.1, from coordinate 1,885,802 downwards.
TTTCAGACGATGGGATGGTGACGAGTTTCGCTGAAAAGACCGAACTGCCATTCTGGATAAACGGTGGCATCTATGTCTTTGAACGCGAAATCGAAGACCAGTTACCTGACGTTGGCGATCACGAAACGACGACTTTCCCGCAGTTAGTGACCGAGGAGCGGATTCGCGCGATCAAATCGAATGCGAATTGGATCTCGGTTGACAGCCACAAAGACTTGGGCGAGGCGCAGGAGATGATGTCGCGGGGATTGTTACTGCAATCAGACGTGGATTGAAACGGCGATCAAGCAAAGATCAAACAGGAACGCCGTCTCGTGCTTCTTTGACGTAGCGTGAAACTTGGATCGTGGCGATGTCGATATTGTTGTCCGAAGTGTTGATCACCAGATCGTAGAGATCGAGATCTTCGGGGTCCGCTTTATGCATCTTGTGAAAATACTCTCTCTGCGCCTTTTCGCGCTCGGAGATTATGCGTTCGGCTAGAGCGGCATCGTGCAGGCCCTCCCGCGCCATAACTCGGTTGACACGGTCATCCCATTCAGCAAAGATGCCGACACGAGAGACTTGGTCAACATCGGCGAGTTCCACGGCTCCGGCTCGATGCACGATCACCGCGTTGCCGTCTTTAGCTACTTGATCGAGGTCATAGGCCTTGTCGAGCGTATTGGCAGATGAAGGGCCGTTGGTGTCCCAAGTCAACGGCACATGAATATCAGCGGCGCCTTGCAGAAGGGGGTCATCACCCGCGGCACCGATTGCGAAGTAAGACGCGGCGCGCTCGATCCAAGCCCAGAGACGATCAGAGAACTCTCCATCGCTACCGGTTGCAGCTAAGACGAGGTCTGTTTCGTTGGCTTCGCTGTTCAGCGTTCGCAACCGGGCGCGGTCGAAGTACCTCAACCCGAACATTCGGGCGATCTTTTTGCCGACATCAAAGGCGCCAGAGCCTATGTGTCCGTCGATTGTCACCAGCGTCTTGCGCATAGGATTGCCAGCGTTCATCTATTGGACGGCACACATTGGGAAACCGTCCACGCGTGGGCAAATGATACATCTAATCCGCAATTGACGCAAAAAGAGTTGCGAAACGCATTAAAAGGTTTTGATTCAGTCGATCGCGCTCAAGCCACCGTCAAGGCTGATCGATGCGCCGTTGATGTAGTCGTTTCCGATGACACTAATGACGGCTTGGCAAACTTCCTCCAATGTGCCGGTGCGCCGTGCCGGTCCAAGGGTTCGACTCGAATACGATGGAGCGTCCTCTGTGTCGTTGTCAGAAAGGGACAGGATCACGCCCAGTCGGAGTTCGTTCACTTGGATGCGGGGAGCAAGGCTGACCGCCAATGCCTTGGTCATACCGGTGAGGGCTGAGTTGGTTATGGCGTAGGTAAACCTAGATCGGTAGACTTGGCGGCGGTCATTGATGTTGAATATCTTTCCGCCGCGGTGTGGATCAAGATCCTTGTTCATGGCTTGCGCCAGTAACATGGGCGCGCGCACATTAACGGCCATCGCATGGTCGAATCCATCTGCCGAAATCTCATCAAGGTTGGCGCGCCTGAAAAACGAGGCGTTGTTGACGAGGATGTTTGGGACATCGCCCATGGCGTCTATGCTTTCTTTCCATAAGCGCTGGCATTCGTTTGAGTGGGCGAGGTCGGCTTGAACCAACTCCCCCCTGACTCCAAGTTCTCGCACACTCTTCCGTGTCTCGATTGCTTCTGGCTCGCTGAAGTGGTAGTGGATAGCGACGTTGCATCCGTTGTCCGCGAGGGACAGTGCCAACGCTCGTCCTATGCGTCTTGATGCACCTGTGACTAGCGCAGTCGATCCTTTGATCTTCATTACGACTCCTCTCTTCTAATGAGAAGTTTGTACGACTCAGTCATCCCGGCGCGAGCCGGTGCTTCAGATTGTTGAAACTCAGGTCAGATAAATGGTGGGAATAGTGACTCGCCTTCATGTTAGCCTTCGATCAACCAGAGTCGAGACAATCAAGGAACTTAAGATGATCTACGAATTCAGGACGTATGACCTCAAGACGCGGGCTGTGCCCGAGTTTGAAGCGAGGACGGCAGCGAAGATCAAAGAGGGTCGCCGGAACTACTCGCAGCTTTTCGGATTCTGGTACACCGAAGTCGGGCCGATAAACCAAGTGGTCCATGTCTGGCCGTATGATGACCTGGAGCAACGCAGGAAGGTTCGCGCAAAGGTGGCTGAAGAAGGTATATGGCCGCCGGACAACTCGGAGTTCATACGGAAGATGCGCTCCGAGATATTCCTTCCGGCACCCTTTATGAAAAACCGCGGTGAAGCTAAGCTGGGGCCGGTCTATGAAATGCGTATCTACACCTACGCTCCGCCGGATATACCGAAAGTGATCGAAATCTGGGGCGAACACATCGAGGAACGAGAGAAATACTCGCCGCTGGTAGGCGCTTGGTACTCCGAGCTAGGTGCGCTCAACACCTGGATCCACATGTGGGCGTACGAGAGCTACGACCAACGCGCGGCGATCCGCGAGGAGACGCGCGCCAAAGGCATCTGGCCTCCTCCCGGCGGTATCGCTCCGCTCACGCAGGCAAACAAGCTGTTGCTGCCGATGAGTTTTTCGCCGTTGCAGTAAACAATCCTAGGAGTGTTTTACACAATTACCGTCATTCCGGCGGAAGCCGGAAGCCAGAAGGGTTAGAGGGGGATGAGTGGGGACGTTTCGCGCCCCCCCCTACGGGTGGTACGTCCCCTTCGCGAAGCGATGTGAGCGGGGGATGCCAAAACCCTCCCCCTTGATGCCCAAGGGGGAACAAAAGGGGGTTTAGAACCCCAAGACCCCATCCTGTCATCCATGTGGATGATGAGACGTTGCCCCGCGCCTCTTCCCTTCTGGATTCCGACTTTACGTCGGAATGACGGGAGGCATGTATAATTCCGACTCGCTCAACCGAGACGACGACCACCGACGATAGCGGGCACCTAAAACGATGGCAAATACGAAAGGCAGAGCCGAATGGCCTTATCGGACCTGATCAGGAAAATCGAAGACTCGCCCGGTTCGACTAAGGTTGCCGTCGTTTCTTTAGGAGTTGCTGTGGTTGCTGTTGGACTAGCCATCTTCGCTTTTATGAACCAGTCTGATTCCGAATCTGAACCTGCAAGCCCTGTTGTAAGAGTCGCAGCAGCACCTACCGCCACCTCAGTTCCATCGCCCGCTCCACGGCCCACCCCTGTTCCCACAAGCACGCCGGCGCCGACTGCAACTCCCCAACCCACCGCGACTCCTCTTCCTACTGAAACCCCATTGCCTACTGCAACTGCTACTCCCGATGTCAGTGATTATTTTGTTGTTCTTCATGCAGGTAAGGATTTGAGTGATGGCATAGGGAGGATAGAATATTTTTTCGACAACAGAAACGTCGGGAGTGGTCCTTTTTATGAGGAGGATTTTTATTTAGAGTATTTGATGAAAGAAAGAGTTATAACTTCTGAACAGAAAGATGCTTACTTCAAAGGAGAGCCTATCCAGAAAATCCCTCTTGTTTCTATGGCCACGGCAACTTACAAGCTGTTTGAGAACGACCCGTATCATGCGAATAAACTACGTTTTCGCGATATTTACATACTGTTTCATTACGCCGACAAGTCTGCCGTAGATTCTGATGGTGGTGGTAGCGGGTTCTCTTTGGCGGGCGATGGGGGTTACGTCAGCATCAGCGATGGAAAGATCAGCGTTTCCGCGGTCGACGCGGACGGCAACACTACCACTGTTGACCTTGAGGGCGTGGGCGCTCAGGAGCTTTTGGATTACTGGCTGAGTGAAAACAAGATCACCATCGAGCAGAGGAACGCGTATGGCGAGACCGGCCAGCTAGAGTTCAGCCTCAAAGATGGGGTGGACCTCTTCGATTTCGACTATTCCTCGGATGTCGAGTTTTACACGGGGATGGATCAAGAAGCGCAGGACATGATCATCAACGAGATTCTGCCGCTTTTTGTGGGGGATTAGGCACGCATCCCCCTAGCCCCCTTACGCTCTGCGAAGGGAGAGGGAAGGTGGTTTGCTGAGGCAAAAAGGGGAGAAAAGGGCGGATTACTGGCCGGGACTCAAATCGAGGTATTGCGGAGGTGTTCCATGAACTCGTCGCGGGTGGCGGCGTTGTCTCGCAGGGAGCCCATTACTGCGCTGGTTACCATGCGTGGATCCTGCTTCCTTACCCCGCGCATTACGGTGCACATGTGCGTACCTTCAACTACTACACCCACGCCCTTAGGATCGATCAACGAATCGAGGAAACTCGCTATCTCCTGTGTCATCCGCTCCTGAACCTGTAGGCGACGGGCAAACATATCTACGATGCGAGGAATCTTGGACAGCCCGAGGACTTTCTTGTCTGGCAGGTACCCGACATGAGCGTAGCCGTAGAAGGGTAGGAGGTGGTGTTCGCAGAGGCTGTAGAACTCGATCGACTTAACCACGACGAGTTGATCATATTCGACATCAAACAGCGCTCCGTTCAAGAGTTGGTCAGGGTCAATCGAATAACCGCTCAACAACTCGTCGAACATCTCGGCTACGCGTAGCGGTGTTCGTTCGGTACCTTGAGGGTCAACGTTCTCAGGACCAATTGCCTTGAGAATCTCGTTTACGTTATCGGCAATCCGAGCTTTGGTAGAGCGGTTGAGCGTCACGCCGGTATCGAACATGCCGGGTTCGTAGCCGTTGGAGGTTGCTACTGCTAAGTCGTTGGAGTTGTGGTTTTCGGCAAGCATTTCGAGACGTTTGTCCATTGGAAGCTATGGCTCGCGCATTGTATACCTCGATACTGTCAATTATGACTTAGAGTTTGATTGATGTAGTAGATATGCTGAATTAACCTTCCACGTAGCCTATTGGCAATTGCATGATCGTCCCGCGGAGCCAGGAGTTAAGACATGAAGATCACAGAGATCGAGACTTTCGTTGTCGATGCAGGTTGGCGTCCATGGCAATTCTGCGCTGTTCGGACAGACGAAGGGATAACGGGCTACGGGGAGATGTCTGATGGGCGTAACCCTTACGGGGTCATCGGAACGGTATCTGATTACGAGCCGATTCTGTTAGGACAAGATCCTTTGGCAGTTGAAGCGCGGTACTGGGACATGTATCGGATGTCACGGCAGGCTCCAGGGGGTATCGCTGCGAGGGCTATCGCGGGAGTCGAACTTGCACTATGGGACATCAAGGGCAAGGCGATGGGCGTTCCGGTACACAGCCTCTTTGGAGGTCCGACCCGTGAGCGTCAGCAGGTTTACTGGTCGCACTGCGGTTCTTCTAGATCGCGCAACCACGAACTCATTGGTGTGCCTCCGATGGACTCTTTTCAAGCTGTGACGGACTTGGGTCACGAGGTTAAGGAACGGGGTTTCAAGGCGCTCAAGACGAACATAATCTTTTTCGACGACGACACATATGGCTATGGGTACGGTTTCGGCACGGATGCCCCGGATCAGACGATCAAACCGGGGTTGTTGCGGCATGTGGAAAAGTACATCGGGACCTTCAAAGAGGCGGTCGGCCCAGATGTCGAAATTGCGCTTGACCTCAACTTCAACGTGAAGCCTCAGGCGGCGAAGCAGATCTGCGCGGTGTTGGAGCAGTTCGACATGATGTGGGTGGAGATCGACATGTACGAGGTCGATGGTTTGAAGGAGGTTAAAGACAGCACGAGTTGTCCGATCACTTCAGGAGAGAACCTCTTCACCATCCGCGACTATCGACCATACTTCGTGGCTCGGGCTATGGACATCGCGATGATCGATGTTCCGTGGCAGGGCTTCGCTCGTGGGCGGGATGTCGGGATGCTGGCGGAATCGCACGAGATCAATGTTGCACCGCACAACTACTACTCGCACCTAGCGACGATGCAGGGGATTAACCTTTGCGCTACGTTGCCGAATGTCCGCATCTGCGAGATTGACATCGACGATGTGCCTTGGAAGGACGATCTGACCGGCGGGCCTTTGACCTTCCACGATGGCGGGTTGCTGGATGTGCCGACTAAACCGGGTTGGGGAGTCGAATTAGACGAAGAGGTTGCGCGGGCGCACGCTTGGGAGCGTGGGCGTGGACCGGGGTATCGGTGAGATTTGGCAACGAAGCATTAATGATTAGTCGAAACTAATCCCAATTCCGCCAGGCCGTAAGACTTGAACTCGACGGTTGGTTTATGCATCAGCAGTCGGAGGCGATAATCGTTCAACGTGCTAGTTAGCCATTCGTCGAACGCAATGACAACGACTTTCTTGAGTTTCAGCCCCATCGAGTATCCGAATTCGATGGCGGCATTTGTCGAGAGGTCTGGATGGAGGACGTGTAGCTCGTTGCTGCTGTCCAGTTTCGCCCAGCTACGGTCTCGGATGCCGATTAGGTCGTCTTCGGTCTGAGTTGGGCCGTTTGCCCAATGTCTGTCATACTCGATGGCGGGGCAGAAGACATCTTTGTCAGCGAGTTCGTTCTTGATGTACCACTCGCACCAGCGGACGATGATTTGTCTTTGTGGTTCGGGGACGCTGGTGATGGGGGTTGCTAGGTAGACGCGGTTCATCTCGATTTCCGAAAACTAGTGACAACGCTACTCTGCGATCTGCAAATCGACCTGTGCTACTCGTCAACTCTCGTCTGGCGCAACCAACTGGTAGTGCTTCTCTTCGACGACAGCGATGTTGTCAATATCGGACGCTTGAAGTTCGATGAGAGCGATAGCAGAATCAGATATCGACTGCACCGCGACACATCGTATCGGCAATCCGGCGAGTTTGGAACGGCACACGAGCGTGTTCTGCCAAATCTGGACGACATTAAGAGAATCGCTCCCGCTTTTTGCCTCAACGGGGACTGCATAGTGCTGACCATGCTTGTCTATTCCGATATATAGTTCGTCAGTTTCTACTTGAGTCGAATCTTCGCACTGGCGTATCGGATTCCAAGTGGATACCGACGTGCGAAGGTGATTCTGCAAAGAGTAGCAAGTTAGCCCAGTGAAAATATCAATGAGGCGGTTGTATCTGACTGTAGCCAAGAGAGCTTGTTCGTCGCTAAGCGCATACATGGAAATTGATCCTGGGGTAGCGTCTGGAATATCTGTGCGTGCCAACTGTTGATTGGGCTTGATCTCGCTGAATCTCACTTGCCGGAACTCGTAGACAGAACGACCAGCAGGCAGGATTGCCCACTCCCTATCTGGTGCTGCTCTCGCTACGATAGAGCTAGGCATGGGCATTCGGTACCTAATCGAATACACCAGATCCCCAAGATTCTTAGGCACGCCTATACCAAGTCGTCGTGCTGTATCCTCTATCTCGCGACGCTCAAACGGTACTGAAGTATCGCCTGGGCGATAATGCTGGTTGAAAATCTCCTCTGTGATGCGCGTGTAAGCGTTCCCGCTCGGCGAATTGCCCGTCGTCATCCTGACCACCTCAATAGCAACACCTCCTCACGCAACTGCTCGCCTGTCGCAGTAGCCAGGCGTGTGCGGAAGAGATCGATACCTTCGACGCTGTATCCGATTTCCTCGGCTATTTCGGCTAATAATTGCCCAGTACGGATCATGATCCTGAAGAATGATGCTTGATCGCCTACAACGTATGCCAGTTGCGCTCCTGGTTTCAGCACTTTGGCCAGGCTCCGCAAATGCTGAGCCATTCCGCCAAAATACAGCCTCACAACACGCGAGTATTGCTTTTCAAAACCCGATGTCTTGCCCAACTCGATGCGGCGAGCCTCAATTTGATCCGCCAGCTGGTGCACTCGGGAATCGGCTGGTAACCATTTATCGTCGTCGTCCCCTTTGTAGACCGTTCTTGAGTTTGAGCGGAGAAGGTGTTGCTTCGTCGTGCGGAGGTCCATTCTGTCCTCGAAAAATCCGAGTATGACTGATTCGATGCGAACTGTGCGAGTGTAGTCTTTCTCGTTGGGGTACGGCGGGGAGGTTATGACTGCATCTACTGAATTCGGCGCGAGGATTTGGTCGATTTCGCGCGCGTCGCCGCAGTGGACTTCTGATTTCGTGCCGTAGTCGGCAAGTTCACTCAAATCGTTGGCGATTTTGGTCAGCCGACGCAACCATGCTGAGATGACGGGAGCATCCTGTTTGATTTTTCCAACACCGACTTCGGGGCCGAATTTCAAGTTTGAGATATCGCCGACGATTGATGTTGCTAGAGCTAGCATCTCGTGATCCGTGTAGGAGTCGGATTGATGACGCTTAAGTTCTTCGACCAAAATCAGCGTTTTGTGCAGTGGCAACGGGCTAATGGCATCTTTGAAGATCAGTTTTGCGGCATCAGGAGGGAGTTGTCGCAATTCGGCAGGATCAACCTCGTCGTTGGGCGGTTCGTCCGAAATACCTGCTGCGTGCAAAGTCTCTAATGCTCGTTGAGACGCGGTCTCGGCCCTGTCTATTAACGCATTCGGGTTGACGGACCAGTCAACTTTGGTGTTTGCGACGAATGCTGAGCTTGGCAATGCTTCGATTCCGACGCTGGGAATGCCGAGTTTTTTGCATTCAACCAGCGTTGTTCCGGTTCCACAAAACGGATCGAGTATTAGTTCGCCGTCATTCACGCCCAACCGGTCAACGTATTCACGCACTAGATGCGGCGGAAAAGAGAGCACGAATCGGTACCAGTCATGCGCGGCAGAATCGCTTGGCAACAGCGCGTTTTTTCTGCCGTTGGAAATTGGTTGGGACGTTCGAGAGTCTTCGATTGAGAGCCTAGGTTGTCCGGTGTGTGAAGTGGTTGTGGATACCATACGTTTATCCGGCGACTGCTGAGATCTCCTCCTCCGTCATCCCTGCTTCTCGCAGCACCTCGTAGTTGTGCTCGCCCAAAGCCGGTGATGCTTTGAGGTCGGGCATTCCAGCGGTGAAGTTTAGGACAGGGCCAGATGTGCGGTAGCGGTGGCCGGTGTGGTGTTCAAGTTCGATGATGTAGTTGTTGGCGGCGGCTTGCTCGTCCCAAACAAGGTCTTCACTGAAACGGATGGGCCCGCATGGGATGTCTTTGGCGTTGAGTTCCTCTACCCACTCGGCTGTGGTCTTGGAATCGAAGATGCGCTCGAACGTCTCGATCATGTCCTCGGCGAGTTTGTCGGCTTCGGGCGAGTCATAATCGAAATCAGGATCAGTGACGCGAGGGTCTTCCAAGTTGAGGTGATTCAACAAGCGTGCGCGCGCAGCCCAATCGAGAGTGCCTAGGCATAGTCCACCGTCTTTGGTGCGGTAGGCGCGGTAGTAACAACGGTAGATCGATGGGCGGACGACGCTTTGGTAGTCTCGTTGCAATTCGGGGTAGCTCTTGCCCTCTGCGATGAGTTGCGGGTAGCGTTCTTGGTACCAGGTCATTGACGGCGTGGGTACATCGAGCATGTGGATGATTCTCATGCACTGCATCGCCAGCGCGTTCATCATCAGGCTAGTCTCTACCTTTTGCCCCTTTCCGCTGTCGCCACGTCCGATGATGCCAGCTAGAATGCCCGCAGCGGCGCAGTACGCCGACGAGAGGTCGATATATGAGGATGACCAAACGACCTCGGGCTGTCCGCTCGGAGTGATTTTGCCTTCGGAGGTTACGGCACCGGTGAACCCCTGCATCACGAGGTCGAACCCGGGCGCGCCGCCTAACGGGCCCTTCATGCCGTAAGCAGTGATATCTACATAGATGATGGCGGGGTTTATAGCAGAGAGGGAGTCATAGTCGATGCCCAGTGCTTTTGCGGTGTCAGGGCGGTTGTTGGAGATTACGCCATCGGACATCTTGACGATCTTCTCCATGGCAGCTTTGCCTTTGGGGTCTTTCAGGTTGAGGGTAACGCTTTTGACACCGCGGTTAAGGGGCAGGAAAGTTCGACTCTCTGTCGGCGCGAATGGTTGCGAAACCCGCCACGGGTCGCCGGTAGGAGGTTCTATCTTGATGACCTCTGCGCCCATGTCGGCCAGTATCTGACCGGCGAAGGGTCCTGCGACGAAGTTGCCGAACTCTATCACCTTGATACCTTGTAGAGGTCCCTTTTGATAAGTACCGTTCCCGTCCAATCCGTTTTGCGGTGCGTTGTCAGTCATGATGATGCGAATATAACACCGAATAGGTTGGTTGGTGTCAGTGGTGGCGCTAGCTACCCGCGAGCATCCCCTGCATTTGCTTTGTGGCGTAACATCGATAGCGTTGAGTTGAAGATGAATGAAGGAGGATTGTTGTGTATACGACAGATATGTATGAGGGCATGATCGCCGAGACGATCACTGTCCAAGTTGAAGATGGCACCGCCATCAATGCCTATTTTGCCCGTCCATTGGGTCCCGGCCCTCACCCCGGAATGGTGCTCGCCCACCACATGCCCGGTTGGGACGAATGGTATCGGGAGTGTGCGCGCAAGTTCGCCCATCATGGATACGCCACGATCTCGCCTGATCTGTACCACCGTGTTGGTCATGCTTCGCCAGAGGATGTTGCGGCCCATGCTCGTTCAGTAGGTGGTATTCCAGACGATCAGGCGGTCGGGGATCTTGCGGCATCGATGCGGTACTTGAGGTCGCTGCCGAATTCGAATGGCAAGGTGGGTGCGTTCGGGACTTGCTCGGGCGGGCGGCACGTCGTTTTGGCGGCTTCACGGGTCGCGGGGTTTGATGCGGTAGTTGATTGTTGGGGCGGGCGCGTCGTGATGGACGATTCGGAGTTGACAGAAAACAACCCGGTTGCGCCGATCGATTACACCTCTGGCCTTTCGTGTCCGGTACTGGGGTTGTTCGGCGAAGAGGACACTAGCCCGTCGCCGGAGCAGGTGGCGATCCATGAAACGGCGTTGAAGGAGCATGGTAAGGACTACGAGTTTCACATGTATGCTGGTGCGGGTCATGGTTTCTTCTACTACGATCGGGCACCGTATCGGCAAGAACAGGCGGTAGATGGTTGGCAGAAGGTTTTCGCGTTTCTGGCCAAGCATCTCGGATAGGCTTCGGTACGACATTCCTAAGGATAAGGAGAACGCGTTATGTGCACGATGATCGCAGAGAAGACCGCGGTTACTGGTTGCGGTAAAGGCACACCGGGTTGGATGCAGATCAATCAAGTGACGGTTTCGTATGACCATCCATCGGAGATGACGTTGGAGCACGCGCTGAACATCGATTTTGTGGACGCTTCGCAGAAGCTGGGCCCGAGGATCGCGGTGGAGTTGACGCCGGATTCGGCGCAGCGGCTCGTCGAACTGATCAACGTTGCGCTTGAGAAGGGCGCGGTGGTGGATCCGGTGGCATTTGAGTAGGGAGTTGAAGCGGGGTTGACCTGTCGCTCTTTACCATCTCCCTAGCCCTCTACCATCAAGGGAGAGGGAATTTGTACCTCCGCCCCTTCTCTCTGGATATCCGCCTACGCGGGTATGACGGTGCGCGCGGAAATGACTAGGTTGTGTGGAGCACTTGTGGAGGGTATGGGGCTGACTCAGCGCGCTAACTCGGTTGGAGGGGTTGAATTGGGAAAGATTCGGGTTTGAATGCAAGTGGAATCGAGATTTGGGAGTGGTGGGCTGATAAGATTGTAAAGATGAAAAACTGCGTTTCTCAAAGACGCGCGCACGCGCGTACGCGAGAGACGCCCAATCCATACCGAGTTCTTGGTCGTAGATTGTGTGGTGGGTGAGGTATCGGAGGTAGACGCTGACCGAACTCTCTGCTTGGAGGATCATGACGACCGAAACTACCATCGCAACGAACGGCAACGGACACACCGGCTCGTCGGAATACAACGCTGAAGACATCACGGTGATGGAGGGCCTGGAGGCTGTCCGCAAGCGTCCGGGGATGTACATCGGCACGACCGGTCCGGAGGGTGTGTTCCATCTGGTTCGTGAGATCGTCGACAACAGTGTTGACGAGGCGATGGCAGGGTTTGCGAGCACCGTGGACATTCAGATTCACGAGGATGGGTCGGTAACGGTTGTTGACGATGGTCGCGGGATCCCGGTCGACACGCATGACAAAACTGGGAAGTCGGCACTGGAGACGGTGATGACGACGTTGCATGCGGGCGGGAAGTTTGGTGGTAAGGGATACCAAGTGTCTGGCGGGTTGCATGGTGTGGGAGCGTCGGTCGTGAACGCGCTTTCGGAGTGGACGGTTGTCGAGGTGCGGCGTGATGGGCACGTTTACTCGCAGCGTTTCGAGCGTGGCGTGACGATGAATGACATGGCGGTGCGTAAGCAAACATCGGCCGATCTCCAAGGTGCCGGCACCAAGGTAACTTGGATGCCGGATAGCGAGGTATTCCCGGAGATTGATTACGACTGGGACGGCGTTACCGGGCGATTGCGGGAGATGGCGTATCTGAACCAAGGTCTTGCGATTCGGCTCCGTAGCGATTGGCATGAGGAGACGCACTGGCCGCACAACGATGTGACGTTCCGGTTCGATGGCGGTGTTCGCAGCTTCGTTCGAACGTTCAACCGTCGGCGCGGGGGTATCCACGACAGCGTGATCTATGCCGCAGGAACCGTGGAGGACGTTGCGGTTGAGGTGGCGTTCCAGTACAACCAGTCGTTCGTGGAGAACTGCTTGTCATTCGCCAATGTGATCCGTACTGGCGACGGCGGTACACATGTCACCGGTTTCCGTTCTGCCTTAACCCGCGTAGTCAATGACTACGCGAAGAAGAACAATTTGCTGAACATCGGCAAGGATGGTGTGGCGACGCTGTCGGGCGAGGACGTTCGTGAAGGACTGATGTCGGTAATCAGCGTCAAGGTGAAGGATCCGCAGTTCGAGGGCCAGACGAAGGGGCGTTTGGGCAATCCGGAAGTGTCGGGAGCGGTCGCGCAACTTGTGGGCCGGTATCTGACGGAGTTCCTTGAAGACCATCCGGACGAGGCGCGCCTCATCATCGATAAGGCGTCAACCGCGGCGCGGGCACGGGAGGCAGCTAAGAAGGCTCGTGACCTCATCATTCGGAAGAATGCGATGGATGGTGGATCGTTGCCGGGCAAACTCGCAGACTGCTCGGAGAAGGACCCTTCGCGGTCCGAGCTTTACATCGTAGAGGGCGAGTCGGCAGGAGGATCGGCTAAGCAAGGGCGCGATCGTCAGTTCCAGGCGATTCTGCCGTTGAAAGGCAAGATTCTGAACGTTGAGAAGGCGCGTCCGGAACGGATGTTCGCCCACGACGAGATAACGGCACTCATCACTGCGATTGGCGCTGGCATGGGCGAAGACTTTGACTCGGAGAAGCTCCGTTACCACCGGATCATCATCATGACAGATGCCGATATTGATGGTGCTCACATCAGAACTCTGTTGCTAACGTTCTTCTTCCGCCACATGCGGGAGTTGATCGACGATGGGTATCTCTACATCGCGCAGCCGCCGTTGTACAAGGCTTCTAAGGGACGTCGCAGCAACTGGCTGTATGCAGATGCTGATCTTGACAGCTGGATGGCGGAGCGGGCCTTCAACGGGCTCTCCATCGCCTCCGATGATGATGAGGTTGACATTGAGGTGAAGGGTAAGCGGCTAGGTAGCACAATCACGCAGTTGCGGGAGTTCCGAGAGGCGTACGGCATCGTAGACGCGCTGGGAGTTCCGGAAGATGTGTTCTTCGACCTGTTGCGAGACCCTGAGTGGCAGAACTTGACGTTCACGCGAGACCGGTCGTCCGAGATCATCGCGGAGTTGAACGACGATCTGACGGGTGAGGATGGTCCTTTCCAAGTCGACTTGTTCAACGATAGCGTGGATGAGGATCAGGCGGCCTTCACTCGTGAGGTCAATGAAGAGTCCGAAGACGAAGATGATGACGAATCACCAGTGACGTACATGATCCGGGACTACGAACTCACAGAGGATGTGTACAACAATCCGGCGATCCGTCGAGCAAAGAGGATCTATCCGCGTGTAGCAGATTTCATCTCGGCTGATGGGTTCTCGATCAAGCGTCGGGAAAATGTCGTGTTGGACGACATCAACTGGGAAGAACTTCCTGAGGCGTTAGAAGAGAACTCGGATACGAGTGGCATCAACATTCAGCGTTACAAGGGTCTCGGAGAGATGAATCCAGATCAACTGTGGGACACGACGATGAATCCACAGAACCGGTTGATGTTGCAGGTTACTGCTGAGGACGCGATCAGTGCTGACGACATTTTCCGCACTTTGATGGGTGAGGAAGTTGGTCCGCGGCGGGACTTTATCCGGGCGAATGCGCTAGAAGTTAAGAACTTGGATGTTTGAGTACAGGTAAGTTCAGGTACTCAAGGTTCATAAACTCTTAGATAACAACGATAGGCTCGTCAACTTCGTCGAAAGTTGGGTTGAGAAGTCGTTGTGTGAACTGAGATCAGTGATTTTGGCTGGCAATAGTGATGTCAACTTGGTGTTGGTTTGATGTCAGGAGTTGAGGGTTCCGACCAAGGCTCGGATCTTTTACCTGGAAGATCCGCGGTCTGGACTTGAGATGTTGACAATCTTTCGCGACTGAATCGCGGGGATGTTGACAAACAGGGGGATCTGGCTCCTTTGAGGGTCGGGATTGGTCGAGACCTTGATGAGCCAGTCAGTCGAACCACTTTCTCGGGGTGGTGGTTTACCTGCATCGTTTAGTTAGGGAATTCAGTCTGTATTCAAGCGATTCGATGGTGAGGTTGGCTTCTTGGTGCCTTCGGTTGTGTGATTCCTCGTTTGTTTTTATGAAACCCGCTGCGATGATTCCTATGAAGATGACCGTAAGGCTCACCTTGAGCGTAGTTTCCTGTGTCTTATTCATGTTGCCACCTGTCAGAGTCCACTCGTCGGATATCCGCGCATCATCATAACTTCCGTGTCTCAACATCATCCGTGGCCCCAAAGCGTGGTGAATTCACGTGTTAGGGGTCATACTTAGGGCCGTAGGTCACGCAAGCGAGTCATGGACGGTGCAACTGGTCACTTGACCGAAAAGTGTTGCGGGACACATGGCGGTAACTTGGGCTTGGCGTGCTGATCGGTGTTATTTAGGATCACACGATCCTGCAATGCGAGAACTACCACTTCTGTTGGTGGATCAAGCTCCAATTAACAACTCTTCGTTTGCCTCTTGAGACGGTTTGGCTCCGAAACTGATCTCGCCTATCTCGTAGTTTGTCTCGAAATGTTTTTCACACGTCGACTCCGATGAGAACCAGTATCGGATTTTCTCTTCATCCACAGTGATCTGGTCGTCATCCCTGACAAGAATGTTGAATAGGGGTATGTGTTTTTGCTCCAGCGCGTCACTCCCGCCTTGGCGACGATCCAAGATGCACAATGCCATCTTGAAAGTTACATGCCGGTTTTCCAAAGCCGCAATAGTTTCAAGCAATGATTGGCCAGTGGAGATCGTGTCGTCATATACCGCAACGGTTGCTCCGTCTTTGAAAAGGCCTTCGATCTGTCGGTACATGCCGTGTTGCTTAGCTTCTCTGCGAACGAAAAAGCCAGCGAACTCTTTGTCTTCGAGACGTGCCCGCAAAGCCATGCCACCAAGAATTGGTACAGCACCTACTGCGGGACCTCCGAAGTACTGCAGATCGTTAGCGTTAAGGACAGTCAGAAATAACTCCGAGATGATCTCAACGCAAGTCGGGTCGACCGATAGTAACCGTCCGTCGAAATAGAGGTTTGAAGGTTGGCCGGATGAAAGTGTGAAATTGCCCGATTGGACTGCGCCTAGATGTTTGGCACGTTCCAACAAGGCTTTCGCGCTTTCAAGTGCTTCCTCAACGCACATCGTTGAACTCACCTGGCGGTCTGGATCTCTGCTCACTAACATCGTTGGCTCCTGCGAAAACGGGCTTACATCTGCCTTTTGGTATCAACTACGGTCGTCTATGTTCGAAAGGTTTGTAAGCCAACATGCGCCACGCAAACCCGGAGGTGATTGCTGGTTTTGTCACGTGTTGACGCATGGCACTTAATTCCGTAACAAAGGTCAAACGCAACGATGCTTGACTTGGATCCACCGACTATTCACGACGGTTGAAATGCGAGGTGGCATGTTGCATGCAACATTCATGTAACGATTACGGGTCGGTCTCACGATCCCCATTGGTAAGTCGGACACAAGGTTACACGTCGGCAAGAATTGATGCTATAGGTTACCACGTAATCACAAACGTGCGTTTCGTGAGCAAGCCGGCGCGGAAACGGCCCTGCGACCGACGTTCTTCGGAAATCTTTGCGGCACAAGGCATGAATCGTGTTCATTGACGCGTTCTATCAGATTTCCCAGAGCTAACGTCACATCCAGCGGATTTGCATCCGTATAACGAGGGTATTGGTTGGTGGTGACCAAAGTGAGTGATCGAACCGGGTGGAGCCGCATCGCTTAAACCACGACGGCTAAGTTCGGGCGGATTTCGGTTCTTATTGGATTTGGTTGCGTCGGTAGAGTCCTTTTTCAATCATAAAACTGTGGGTACGCTGAGGAACCAACTGGCGGGTGTGATGAAACGCGCCCTGTTCATGAGAGCGCCTTATTTCGGAGGCGCTGATACTCATCATGGGGCCTCGAATCACCAGTGTTCCGTCTGGAAGCAAGCCCGTATCTTCTAGAGGTGAGCCGGGGCGTTCGACGATTGCGAAGGTGCATTCTTCGATGAGTTGGTCGTATCGGTGCCACTGGTGGAGATCAGGGACCGCGTCAGCACCGATGGCTAGGATGAATTCGCAGTCGGCGCCGTATCGGGGTCGGAGATCTTGGATGGTGTCAATTGAGTAGGTCGTCTTGTCTCGCAGGATATCGACATCCGAGACCTCGATCTGTTTTTCGTTTTCGACGGCCAGTTCGACCATTCGCAGTCGATCCTCTGGTGTGGCTACTGGAGCGTCGGGACGAAGCCATGGACATCCGGTAGGGACCATGACGACGGAATCAGCGTCTAGTTCGTCGCGCAGGCATTTGGCGATCGCGATGTGCCCGTTGTGGATGGGGTCGAATGTTCCGCCAAAGACTACAACCAGCGAGACGTGCTTATTCTTCCCTAGATTCCCGCCTTCGCGGGAATGACGTACTGCGCTCATTGCCACTCGAACTCCCATTCGCCGACGAGGATGACGTCGCCGTTCTTGGCGCCGGCTCGGCGGAGCGCGGTTGTGACGTTCATGCGTTCCAAGCGCTGGTGGTACTGCACCAATGCGTCCCAGTTGTCGAGGTTTGAGCCGAGTGCTAGGCGCACTGCCCTGTCGTAGACGATGCGGTATGAGTCGGCTGCGGTACGGACCACCATCTTTGTGTCGGCCATGCGTGGTTGGAACACGGGTAGGTTGTCGTCGTCAAGGGGATCGGGGGCGTCTTGTAAATACGGTACTTGGGTTGCTTCGTTCGGGGTGGTGTCTTGTTTCTTGTTGTCGGCTAGGCGGTAGGAGACGGCTGCGACGAGGTCGTCGATGCCACGTCGGGTGGCAGCTGAGATGAAATGTACCGGCGTGTCTTCTCCGACCGCTTGACGTACCTCTTCTTCAATCTCATCTCGTAGGAGTTCGACTTCTTCGAGGTCGAGTTTGTTGATGGCGACGATTTGCGGTGTCTGTGCGAGTCTGGGGTCGAATGCGTCGAGTTCTTGATTAATGGCGCGGATTCGCTCTCCGGGTTCGCCTTCACTGCCGTCGACGACGTGCACCAGCAGGCGTGTGCGTTGCATGTGTTTCAGGAACTCGTGTCCCAAGCCGATGCCGTCGGAAGCACCTTCGATGAGGCCTGGGATGTCGACCGCGGCGAAGGCATCGATACCGTGTTCGACGATGCCGAGGACGGGTTCAAGTGTCGTGAAGGGGTAGTCGGCGATCTTTGGTCGTGCGGCGCTGATGGCGGTGAGGAGGCTGGACTTGCCGGCGTTGGGCATTCCGACCAATCCGACGTCGGCGAGGATCTTGAGATTCAATCTCAATTTGACGATTTCGCCTGCTTCACCGGCTTCGGCGAGGAGGGGTTCGCGATTGACGGCTGTTACGAATGCGGCGTTGCCTAGACCGCCTCGGCCGCCTTTGGCGACTTCGAGGCGTTGGCCTGGGTGCACGAGATCGCCGAGGAAGATTTCGGGTTCGCCCGCGCGGTCGCCGATCCGCCAGACTTCCGTGCCGACTGGAACGGTGACATCGACGCTTTCACCGTTGGCGCCGTGACGTTTGTTTCGTGCGCCGTTACCGCCGTTTTTGGCGATGAAGTGCCGTCGCCATCGGAATTTGAGAAGAGTGTTCAACGAAGCATCTGCAACCAAAGACACTGATCCTCCGTTACCGCCATTGCCTCCTGCCGGCCCGCCGAGTGGGCGCAACGCTTCCCGCAAGAACGTAACGAGACCATTTCCACCGTTCCCGGCTCTCGCTTCAATCGTCGCTTCATCGATCATGCCGCGATTCTAAACGGTGCGTGTAATGAATCCCGGCTGCGAACTTGAGCGCGACAATTCTGAAACCGATCTAACCACGTTCATGGTTTTGAAATAAGATAGTTGCGACGCGGCCTGAACCGAGTTATCAAATCGGGTGGTCGGAGAATCTGTAGAGAACGGGAGTAGCAGAGTTGGAAAATATCAGCAAGGAAATACTGGTGCAGATGCTGGAGCGGATGTGGTTGATACGTCATTTCGAGGTGCGGGTAATGGAGGTTCACTCCGCCGGCGAGTTCACCGGAGCGGCACATCCTTACATCGGTGAGGAAGCCGTGGCCGTCGGCGCTTGTGCGGCACTCAAGGACACCGACTACATCGCCGGCAACCATCGATCTCACGGGCATCCGCTCGCTAAAGGCGGCAGCGTTAAACGCGCCATGGCGGAACTATATGGGCGTGTTGATGGATACTGCAAGGGCAAAGGCGGGTCCATGCACCTCGCAGATTTCTCGATCGGCATCTTGGGCGAATCGGGCATCGTTGCATCTTCCGTTCCGGTAGCCACTGGCGCGGCGCTAGCTGCAAAGATCAAAGGCGAAGATTTCGTATCCATGGTCTTCTTCGGCGATGGCGCCTCCAACCAAGGGGCATGTCATGAGTCGATGAACCTTGCAGCGCTTTGGAAATTGCCTGTGATTTTCCTCTGCGAGAACAACCAATTCGCCGTCACGACCTCCTACCACGACTCAGTATCCGTTGAGCACATCTCAGACCGCGCCGCTGCCTATGACATGCCGGGCGTGTTGGTAGACGGTCAGGATGCAATCGCAATGTACGAAGCGACCCGAGAAGCGGTTGCCCGAGGCCGAGCTGGCGAGGGCCCGACGCTGATTGAGGCGCTAACTTATCGCTACGAGGAGCACTCGCTCGGACTAGGCCGTGTGCGTCGCGGCGAGTACCGCACACAAGACCAGATCGATGAGTGGCGTGAGCGCGACCCGATCGATGTCTTGGAACGCACCCTTACTTCTCAAGGTATCCTTACAAAGCAGGAGTGCGCTGCTATATCGAAAGCCAAAGAGGCAGAAGTTGAAGAAGCCGTGGAGTTCGCTCGGAAAAGCCCCTATCCGGAGCCTGAGGAACTCTTCGATGACATGTGGGCCGACCCAATTCCAGCCCCATAGACGACGAAACGCCCGCAATACCTGAACAACCGATTACGAAAGCCCCGCAAAATGGCATCCAACGCGATCTACGTAGAAGCTATCAACCAAGCGATCATCGAGGAGATGGCGCGCGACGAAAATGTATTCATCATGGGTGAGGACATCCGTCGCTCAGTTTACGGCGCCACCGCCGGACTTTTAGACCAGTTCGGAGAGAACCGCGTTCTAGACACGCCGCTGTCCGAAAACGGATTCTTCGGTGCCGCCATCGGCGCGTCTCTAGTTGGAATGCGTCCGATTGTGGAGACTCTCACCAGCTTTATGTGGGTCGCCATGGACCAACTGGTAAGCCAGGCAGCCAAGATGCGTTACATGTTCGGCGGTCAGGCAACCCTGCCCGTCGTATACCGCGCCACCATGTTTTATGGCGGAGGTTCAGCAGCCCACCACTCCGACCGCTCATACCCGATGTTCATGAACATGCCCGGGTTCAAAATCCTAGTTCCTGCCACTCCACGAGATGCCAAAGGCCTCCTAAAGACGGCGATCCGAGACAATGATCCATGCATCGTTTTCGAGGATGGAACATTGGGCGGTGCCTCTGGCGAGGTTGAAGAGGGTGAAGCGGCTCTCGTTCCGTTCGGGGTCGCCGACGTTCCGCGTGCCGGGACCGACGTCACAGTCGTCGCAATCGCCGGTGCGGTGCCCATGGCCATGCGGGCTGCCGAGGAGTTGGAAGAGGAGGGGGTTTCAGTGGAGGTTATTGATCCGCGTACTCTGGTGCCACTGGATAAGGACGCTATCTTGGGATCAGTTGCAAAGACGGGTCGATTGGTTATTGCAGATCCTGCGCATAAAGTCTGTAGTGCCGCTTCGGAAATCGCATCAATCGTATCTCAAGAGGGTTTCTGGGATCTTCAGGCACCCGTCATGAAAGTAGCGGCCGAGCAAGTGCACATCCCATACACTCCCGTACTCGAACGCTTGGTATATCCGTCATCCGAGAAGATCGTCGACGCCGTGCGTGCCACATTGGAGGATTAACAATGCCGCGCACTCCAGATTCCATCGTTGCGGCACTGCTGGAGCGTAACGCGCGAGTCACTGCTCCGCGACGAGAAATCATCGATTGCATCTCCGAAGTGCCGCGTACTTTTACGGCCGAAGAGGTCTGCACCAAACTTCCGCACATCGGACGGGCAACGGTTTACCGTACGATCAAAATCTTGCAGGATGCCGAGATCATCTGCAAAGTCGTCATGCCCGGTGATGAAATGGTATACAGCGTCTCCGCAGACCTTGATCGCGATCCCGGCACCGACGTACCGTCTCACCACCATCACGCCGTATGCACTGTATGCTCAGCCGTCCGTTACTTCAACGCCGAAGCCATTGAACGCGCGATAAAGGCGCTCAGCATGTCAGTGGAAGGTGTTATGGGCGAGATCATAGACCATCGTATCGAGGTCTACGACGTGTGTCCGCGGTGTGTTGCTACGGATTCCACGTAAAGTCACCGCAACCTGTTGTGGCTAACGATAGCGCGAACGCAGGGCCAGCAGGACCATCCAGATGCTGGTGATTAATGCGGCTACTCCGAACATCAATAGCCTTAATATCGTGTCGCTAGCAGGCGAACCGCCGCCGGGAAGCCAACTCGTCGTCGGTGATGTCAGAGCATGTAGCATCGGGGCGCGTTTCTTGGGTTGCACTGACGATTGCGTCGGCGACTTTCTCCGTTCGATCGCATATCCCAGTAGTCTGGGCGGTCAAATTTTCGGTGGAAGCCTCAGTGATACCAAGTCCGAAGCCGATGACCATGATCGATAGGGTTACCAACCCCAAGTAGACATTGTATCTGTAGAAGGCACGTTTTATTGACGGTTGATTGCGGTTCGCGTATGTGTTTGAACTTGCCATTGTTGACACATTGCCCATTTGATTTTTGCCTCATTTGATACTATGTATTATCCCTGGCCACTTACGATACGATTCTAAATTACGACGTTGGGTTTGACGCGAAATCCTCTGAATGACTTAACGCCATGAGATCACCCGAGCTTTTATACATCTTCTACAAAAATGGTGTAGCATTTATTTCAGTCTGCTGAAGCTACTCTTTAATGTGTTCAGCAGGAAAGGTAATGCTTCGTAACGCCGAAGCGATGAAATATAGTCCTTAAGGAGAGAGAAATGGCTGCACATGCCCATGACGTGCACGAGTGCGATGAGCACGAGCATCACGCTGGTGAGCACCTTCACGATGAGCACGAGTGCGACGAGCACGAGCACCACGACGAGGATGAAGGCCATGTGCATGAGATGCACGAGTGCGATGAGCATGAGCACCATGCCGATGAGCACCTTCACGACGAGCACGAGTGCGACGAGCACGAGCACCACGCCTAATCCCGTTTGAGACGATGATGCCCGTCAATTCACGGATTGGCGGGCATCGTTATCTTTGTCGTTTCTCAGCGTTAAGGCACCTAGGAGGGTGCCCTTTATTTTTCGCTTGCTTACTTGGCGCCTAGCTAGATAATGTGGCGCGCTCTTTCGAGCAAGTAGCTCACGAGGTGGTCTTCGGTGCAATCGGTCAACGCCTGTTCGATCTGGATTGTAATGTGGTGGAGGCCGTGATGTTCTCGAGCGATCTCCCTTATCTGTCGCAACAACGCATCTTTTCGTTGCGGGTCTAGCGTCGGGTCCACAAGCACATGCGCGGTCATTGAATCGTATCCAGATGCGATGCTCCAGATATGTACGTCGTGCACCAATGTAACGTCATCCAAGTCTTCGATCTCGCCGCAAAGCTGTTCGACGTCGATATGTGGTGGGACACCTTCCAACAAGACAACCAGAACCTTCTTGGTGAGGCCCCATGAGCTCCAAAGTATCAACAATGCGATCACCACGCTGAGGATGGGATCGATCAATACCCATCCGGTAGTGATTATGACGATGCCGGAAATTATGACTCCGACCGAACCTAAGAGGTCGCCCATGACGTGCCAGAATGCGCCCTCGACGTTCAAGCTATGTTCGGAGTTACGATGCAATATCCAAGCGGCGATGATGTTTACGATGAGGCCAATTCCACCGACGATGAGCATCAAGGGACCTTCGATGTGAACATCTTCGATTCCTCGCAACCGGTGATATGCCTCGAAGACGATCCATGCCACGATTATCCAAAGCGATACGGCGTTGAGCGCCGCAGCAAGCACTTCAGCGCGCCGGAAACCGTATGTCTGTCCAGCATCTTCGACGCGATCGCCGATCCACAACGCAAAGAGAGCCAACGCGATGGCAAGGGCGTCAGTGACCATATGAGCGGCATCGGCTAGGAGAGCTAGAGACCCTGAAAGGATGCCGCCAATAACCTCGGCGATCATGAAACCGCCGATTAAGAAAAGCGATATGTATAGGCTACGCCGACCAGCTTCGCGGTAATCGTGGGAATGGTCGTGGTGGTCGTGCCCATGCCCTGAGTGATCGTCATGATCGTGACTGGAGTGGTCGTGGTTATGGTTATCGTGACTATGCCCCGAATGATCGTCATGGCCGTGATCGTGGTGATCATGCACGTGGTCATGGGAATGGTCAGATGATCGTGTTTCACTCATGTTGTGTCTCGAAGGACTTTATTTGAATGATTATAGTCATTATGACGGTATGATTGCACAAAAGCCCCACGCGCAGGTGCTGCATCGTTAAGAAATTCGTCGTCTTATAATTGCCACTATGGCGAATATGATGCCGGATGCAAGCGCGATCGACGCGCCTGAGGGCAGGTTGCCGTAATAGGACGCATAGAGACCAGATATCGATGCCAGAAGGGCGAATAGTATCCCGAAGCCGATTATGTGCACAACCCTTTGCACGGTCAGAGTAGCCGCCGCTGCTGGCGCTATCAGCATAGCCAAGACGAGGATCACGCCGACGGCCTGGATGGTCACCACGATCACCACCGAAATCATCGCCAGTAGCAGATAATCTATCCACGCAACGTTCACGCCCGCGACCTCCGCTCCGATCGGGTCGAAACTCACGAACATGAGCTCTTTGAAGTAGCCGACAAACAACACCAACGTCAGAAACGCAACGCCCAGTGTCATCAAGATGTCACCCGTCGTCACCGCCAAGATCTGGCCCAACAGTATGTCTTCAAGATTCACGGAGACTCGTGATCCGAAAAGCGAAATCAAAATGATCCCGAGCGCGAAAAGGCTCGCAAACAGGATCCCAATCGCCGCGTCTGCTTGAATCCCTGTCTTGCGCATCACGAACCCGATCAGAAACGCGAAGACTAGGGCAGCCGGCAACATGCCATACCAAGGGCTAAACCCGATGACCAGCGCCAACGCCATGCCGGGAAAAATGGAGTGCGCCATCGCATCACCCATAAACCCGTAACCGCGCGAGATGACGAAAACCCCCACCAACGGACAAGTGATGCTGACGATTACCGCCACTCCGAGCGCACGCAGCATGAAACCGTACTGAAACGGTTCAGTGATGTAAGAGATCAGATCCATTCAGCTCTGCACCAGATCACAAGGTTAAATCGAGTAGCGGCGTTTTAGGTGAGCAGGGCGCGCTACGTGCGACCCGCGCAGTTCCCCTGCACCCGATTATCACATGCAACGCGGTCAGTGCTTTGAACCGATACGACGTAGGTGTTACTGATGAGACCGTCGACCACCGCATCGATGTCTAAGAATCCCGCTCCCGACACCGAAGCTTAAGATCAATATACGCGTCGTCTAAGCAATGCCACGATCGCGAAGATCAATCCAGACGCCATCGCGATGGATGCTCCCGATGGCAAGTTCCAGTAGTAAGAGGCGTACAGCCCGACAATCGACGCGATAAGGGCGAATAGTATCCCGAAGCCGATTGTCGGCACAACCCTTTGTGCCGCCAGGGTAGCCGCCGCCGCTGGTGCTATCAGCATTGCTAGTACGAGTATCACGCCGACGGCCTGGATGGTCACCACGACCACCACCGAAATCAACGCCAGAAGCAGATAGTCAACCCGCTCCACACGTATGCCCGCCACCTCCGCTCCGACCGGATCGAAACTCACGAACATGAGGCCCTTGAAGTAGCCGATGAATACCACCAACGTCAGAGACGCAACGCCTAGCGTCACCAAGATGTCGTTCTGAGTAACCGCTAAGAGCTGACCCAAGAGGATGTCTTCGAGGCTCACCGTAACTTGCGCGCCCCAAAGCGACATCACCAATATGCCGAGGGCGAACAAAGTCGCAAACATGATTCCGATCGCCGCATCAGCTTGGATACCGGTCTTGCGAATGATGAATCCGACCAAAAACGCGAACACCAGTGCCGCCGGCAGCATCCCGATCCACGGGCTCAGCCCGGCGATCAGCGCCAAAGCCATCCCCGGAAGTATCGAGTGCGCCATCGCATCGCCCATGAATCCGTAACCTCGGGTAACCACAAACACTCCAACCAACGGACAGGTGATGCTGATGATCACGGCAACTACTAACGCCCGCAACAAAAACCCATACTGGAACGGCTCTACGATGTAGGAAATCACGTCCATCGACGCCTTACCTTACTGACCTTTCAGATGGAGTAACCGCTCTCCGTCGACACGACGTGCGGACCGTAAAGCTCTTCCAGCACCTCGGGCGTGAAAACCTCATCCGGCGGACCGCAAGCACACAGATGACAGTTGAGGCACAGCACCATGTCCAATTGCCGAGCTGTATTTGCCAAGTCGTGCGTAGTCAGTAAGATCGTCTGACCTTCCTCGCACAGCTGCCTTAGCACCGCCACCAACTCGTACTGCGCACCCACATCCACGCCGCTGAACGCCTCGTCCAGCAACAAAACACGTGCATCCTGCGCCAACGCCCGCGCGACAAACACGCGTTGTCGCTGGCCGCCTGACAACGCACGGATCATCTCATCCTTACGGTGAAGCAACCCAACTCGGTGCAAAGCATCCATCACGGCGTGCTTATCTGCGGCCGATTCATAACGGAAAGCGCCCATACCCGGTGTCCTGCCCATCATCACTACGTCCCACACCGTAACCGGAAACTGCCAGTTCACATCGTCCGACTGGGGAACATATCCGACCATCCTCCGCGACCTGGAAGGGATGGTCCCATAGATGTGTACCGTCCCCTCTGTCGGTTCGACAATCCCAACCAGCGTCTTAAGCAACGTCGACTTCCCTGCACCGTTCGGACCCACAATGCCCACAAACGCTCCCGACGGCACGGAGAAGGTCACGTCCCTAAGGACGGTGTCCTGTCCGTAAGTGACGCACATGCAATGAGCGTCAACCGCCGGGAGCGGTGCCGTATGCGTTTCAAGCTCCGGATTGTGGGTTTGGTTCATCGAGCATGTCCTACTCTGACAACGCTCCGACGATGATATCAACGTTGGTCCGCATTAGGTCAAGGTAATTCTCGGCTCCGCTGCCGTCACCGCCGAGGGTGCCAACATGCAATCCGCCGACAAGCTCGATACCGACTTCTTGCGCCAAAGTCCTCGCAAGTCGATCACTGATTTGCACTTCCGAGAAGACGACGGTCGCACCCGACTCCTCCACTTCATGGACAAGTTCTGCCAACTCCTGAGGCGAGGGCTCTAACTCCGTGCCGCCGCCAGGAATGATCACTCCGGCGACCGTGAAACCGAACCGGGCAGCGAAGTACCCGAAAGCGTCGTGCGTGGTTACCATGATCCGGTCATGATCATCTACGGATGATACGGTGTCCTCGATCCAGTGGTCCAACTCCTCGAGCTTGGCGATGTACTCGTCGCGGTTCGCGTTGTAGTAGTCAGCCGAGGCAGGATCGAGTTCCCTCAACTCCTTCGCGATCTGACGGACGGCGACAATGACACGTTCTGGATCGAACCAGAAGTGCGGGTCCAACGCGCCGTGGTCGTGACCGTCGTGTTCGTGGTGAATCTCGACCTCGTCCTCGTCGTGGTGCTCGTCTTCTTCATCTTCTTCGTCACCATGGTGACCTTCCTCTTCGGCATCCTCATCCTCGTCATCGTGGTGACCTTCCTCCTCGGTGTCCTCATCTTCGTCGCCGTGATCCTCGCCCTCTTCCTCGTCGTGATCGTGGCCCTCTTCGGGGTGATCTTCCGACGACACGATGCCCACAAACGCCAACGAGGTGGGAGTTCCGTCAACTTCCCATTCTTCGGCAACTTCCATGTGGTCCAGATCGAACGCTACGACGTGTCCGTTCGCGCCATCAGAAAGGAACAGGGTTTCGCCTACGATGATGAGTCTCGGCACACCATCGGCTCCCGCAGAGTCGATGGGTTCCGTCAGTTGCGCTTCGCCGATCACATCGCCGTCGGCGGCATCTATCGAATTCAACATGCCGTCGTAGGTCAGTACGTACAGCACATCTCCGTCACTGCTGAATGCTGAGGTCACGCTGTTCTTCGTATCAGACGGAGCAAGAACCTCGACCATTTCCTGTCCTTCCGGATCGATCATCCATATGCCCGCGTCAGCGAATCCTTGAGGTCCCACTGTTACGGCCTTCCCAAAGAAGTGCGCCGAATCTTCGTGGCCCCACAGCGTACCTACTCGGGCCATCTCAGGCATGCCTTCGCCGTTCTCGATGAACCAGTGTTCGAATTCATCCCCGTGTTGTTCGATGAACAGCACACCGCCGATACAGCCGTAAGCAGAGCCGTCGTGGTTGTGCGCCTCGCCGTGCATTCCCGGACAGGCTTCCCGACTCTCGTCCCAAACGACCTCATCGTCGAGATTCCTGATTTCCACGCCGATCGGCAAAGCGTCTTCAGGATCCGGGTTCATCACCGTAACCGCAAACAAATCGTTCTCAATCGGTACCGCCGCTCCATGTTGTGGCCCGGCGTCAAGATACGGTATCTCGTACGCGTGCCCCTCCTCCTCGATCTCGTGCTCATTCAACAGCGCCGCTCGACCACTGCCGTCATGGAAGATCGCCGACCATTCACCACCGTTGGTGAAGTGAATCGGGCGGTCGTCGTTGATAGTCAGCCCCACCTGACTCACAGGCACCACAACCAAATCCTCATGGTCGCCGTGAGGCACAAGAAATACGCCGCCATCCACCACGTGGACGCCGTGCTCGCCCTCATCACCCCGGTAAATGATGTATCCGTAACGATGCCCGGGGCTAGCGTAGATCGCCGACGCAGGACCAGGCAAACCGAGTTCAAGTTCGGAAACCTCTTCCGTCATCAGGTCAACAACCATTACATGATCCGAGTCCGCATCGCCCACCAAAAGCCTTCCGGTCAAGGCCGCACCCTCTTCTTCGCCGTGCTCCATCGCTTCACCCTCATCGCCGTGATCATCTCCACCTTCGAAACTGAACTCAATCGGATCGATCCGCTGTCCGAGCTCAATAACAACTTCGTGGTCAGCCGCGGCATTCTCGATCAGCTCCTCCAACCACAGCCCCTCAAGTTGCAATCCAACCGCAAACACAAGATCAGAATCGGCTACCCGAGCGATATCGCGAGCGCCGGGCTGATAAGCGTGCGGATCGGCTCCGCGCGGCACCAGATCAAGTACTTCAACTCGATCACCGCCAACAATCGAAACCCATTCCCCAACGATGTTGCTGGTAGCTACTATGCTCAAAGGCTCGGCGTCAATCACCTCCACTTCCGGCTCAGGCGCTGCCGTGGGTGGGGCGGTTGTGGCCGCTGGTGGGGCGGTCGTCGCTGCAGGTTGCGGCGGCGCCGAGGTTGCAGTAGGCTCAGGTAGCGGTGTCGATGTCGGATCAGGGTCCTCGCTGCACGCGACCGCTGCTGTCAAGATGGCAGCAGAAACGACCGCCAAAAGCCCAAACCGCATCATGAAACCGAAAGGCATCGTTCGACCGATGTTATTCATTGCTCAATTCTCCCGCACACAAAGGTAACCAATGTGTGTGATAACCAGTGTCTAGCCGAAAATGATACCACGTACGCATAGCCGAAATGACACTATGTATCAATTAATCGACAGAGCGATGTAAAACATCGTCATGACCAAGCAAAATCAGACGAGGGAACCAGCAACATCCTCCAAATCTGGATGCGCTGAATCATACAAGCCGGTTTTCATCATCGAGGATTTCATCGAACCAGTTGCCATCGATGAAGCGATTGCGGAGTGTCAGGGGCTTGATGACACAGGGGCCCGTCGTTGTTTCTGATTGTTGTCAGGCGTAAGGATGAGCGCGTAAAGCCGCGAGCCGATTGAACGTCAGGGTAGCGGGTCGTTTGTTTCTCGCTGAACTATCCGATTCACATAAACCCCCGGCGTTCCGACCCTCTCGGGATCAATCCCTCCAGGCTCTACAATCTCATCCACCTCCGCAATAGTCACATCCGCCGCGGGTGCCATGACCGGATTGAACGCTCGCGAAGTCCCGACATACTCCAAATTCCCATATGTATCCGCACGCTTCGCACGTATCAAGGCGAAGTCGGCGCGGAGCGCGTGTTCGAGTAGGTGTGGATGTCCGTCGAACTCCCGAACCTCCTTGCCTTCCTCGACGGGGGTGCCGACCCCAGTCGGCGTGTAGAAAGCCGCAATACCTGCACCCCCAGCGCGGATCCGCTCTGCGAGAGTGCCTTGTGGGATGACGATGACCTCCGCACGTCCCTCGCGCCACGCCTTCTCGATCTCGCACAACGGGCGAGTTTGCCCCGGTATCGGAAACGAGCAGATGATCCGGTTCGCAAGTCCAAGTTCGAAGAATATGCCCTGGTCGATTGGCTCCAGATGCGGCGGCCAGCCGTATCCGGTCGTCTTTGAGATGCCAGCAACGTTGCCGATGATGGTGATTTCGCGAGGACCATGATCGGCAAGCGCGAGCATCAGGCGCGTCGGTTGGCCGCCCGAGCCGCCGAAGCCACCGATCATCACCGTCGCGCGGTCAAGCACATCGGAGACGGCTTCAGCGAATGTATCGACGACAGTGGGCAGCATCTCTAGACCGGCATTGTCCGTTTCGTGTGCGCCCGACCGATCGCGGCGATTTCAGGATTGCCGCCAGATACAACACGGATTCCGCTGTCAAGCCGTTCGGCAATGTTTTCGGCAGTGCCTCCCCCGAGGAACGCGACGCCGTTTTCTTCGCAAGCCTTCTGGACGCGTTCGCTGGCCTCCTGCACACGTGGGTCGAACGGCGTGTGTGGCGCACCGCGGTCTACACCGTACGACATGTGTAAATCGCCAGGGCCGCACTCGGCAAAGGTGAGTCCCGGTACTGCCAGCATCGTCTCGATGTTTGACACGCCCCGCACCGACTCAACCTTGATGCCCAGCATCAATTCACCATCAGGATTCAGCGGGTACGGGTCTGCCTTGGCTATGTATTCAGGGTTGTCGAGACCCCAGATTGCTGCCGCTCCAGGCTCGGAACCTACCCCGCGAGTGCCGCGGTACAAACCGTAGCCAACACCATTCGCGGCGCGTGGGTAGCGGCAAGACTCTACAAACGCCCTGACCGCGTCTGCCGTCTCTGCCTGACAAAGCAAGATGCCATGAACGCCCCGTGCCAGAATCTGACGGAACTGCCAAGCGTTGTATCGAATCGTCTCTTCCGTTGAACCGTCTACCGGCGCCTCGACTATGACCGTCGGCGTACGGTGTCCGCTGTTCGTTGGACCACCGGCAACCAACCCTTCCATGTAGTGCTGCAACCCGCCTAGGTCGAATGGACCATGCTCCATACCCACATTTATGTAGTCCGCCCACGTGTGTGCGTCCTCTATCCCCTGCTCGTGCGTAAGTATCGCGCCAGTGTGCCCTCCGGTGTAGTAGACCGGCTGATCTTGTGAGAGCAGTTCAACAGCTCTATTAACCCGATTGGCAGACATTTATCTCGACTCCTTGGTTTGCGAACAGAACCACCTAATCAATTCCCACTTTCGGACAAGACAGCGGTTCTGACTTTCAATCCATGAGTTTACACTTACGCCATGTCAGAACATCCCACATTGCAAGAATTGGAATCAGCTATCGATCACATCCAAGCGTCTTCCACAGACAAAGGACGTTTAGAGATGATCTCCGCGCGGCCAAGTGTCGGCGAGCGTATGCTAATCGAAGTCGGTGAACTTGATGCCGAATGTGGACTTGTCGGCGACAACTGGCTGGATCGAGGAAGCAGCGCTACCGCAGACGGATCGGCCAACCCCGAAGCCCAATTAACGTTGATTAACACGCGCCTGATCGATGCGGTGGCCGGGAACAAAACGCGCTGGCAACTGGCGGGGGATCAGCTCTTCGTCGATATCGACTTGAGTCACCACAACCTGCCGCCCGGAGCGCGGCTCAGCATAGGATCGGCTGTCGTCGAATTGACGACGGCGCCGCACACGGGTTGCGTAAAGTTCGCGTCGCGTTTTGGTCATGACGCATTGAGGTTCGTGAGCGGGCCGGAGGCGATGCAACAGCGAAGGCGCGGAGCTAACGCGAAGATAGTTCAACCCGGCAGAATCCGCGTCGGCGATGTTGTTCGTAAGGTCGAAGCGTAGCGACATTTAGGGATCATCAATAGTTGACTGTTACAAAAACCGAATCACTCTGTAAAGACATCGTCATCCAAGTCCGCGATCTCCGCAAAAGCTACAACGGATTGGTCGCGGTCGACGGCATCTCGTTCGAGGTCCATCACGGCGAGATCTTCGGGATGTTGGGACCCAATGGCGCGGGCAAGACGACGACGGTCGAGATTCTCGAGGGCCTGCGCGACCTCGACAGCGGCGAGGCGTTCATCAACGGTTTGGACGTTACCAAGAACTCGAAGCGCGTCAAGGGAATGATTGGCGTCCAGTTACAGCAGAACGCGTTTTTCGACAACTTGAACCTGCGGGAAACGTTGGAGCTTTTCGCTACTCTTTACGACTCGGACATGTCGCCTGAGGAGACGCTGGAAAAGGTGGACCTCGCCGATCGCGCCAAATCACAGTACCGGCACCTTTCCGGTGGACAGAAACAGCGGTTGTCGATCGCGGTTGCCCTCGTAAACGATCCGGTAGCGATGTTTCTCGATGAGCCAACAACCGGCCTCGATCCCCAAGCGCGCCGGAACATGTGGGACCTGATCGACGGTCTACGATCCGAAGGCATGGCGATCATGCTTACGACGCACTACATGGAGGAGGCGGAGGTTCTGTGCGACCGGGTGGCAGTGATCGACCACGGCAACATCGTCGCCATCGACACGCCACAAGCCCTAATCGACCAACTGAAGTCGCGAGGTGCCGAATCAGTGCGGAAAGACGGCGTGCTGACACTGGAAGACGTATTTATCGACCTGACCGGACGTAGCCTCATCGAATAACCCCTAGGGTTGCCCCCGCTTGCGGGGGAAATGCCCGAAGGGCAAAGGGGGCACAAACACCATGCGCATCTACCAAGCTTTCATAATTGCCGAGTTGAAGATGTTCTTACGCGACCGCGCCGCTCTATTCTGGACGCTCGCATTCCCTACCGTCATGATGGTCGTCTTCGGTCTCTTCAACTTCGGGGGATTCGAACCGCCTGAAATAGGCATCGTAGACAGAGCGAATAACGGTGCATCCAAGGTTTTGGTCTCGGTATTGAAGGGCGAGTTCGACGGCGAACCTCTATTCAACGTCCCCGATTCCGAGGACGAAGACACCTTGCGGGCCGACATCCTCGAAGGCGACATCACCGGAGTCATGGTGATCCCGGAAGGTTTCGGCGAACCTGGATCGACGTCTGTGATCGATCTGACGTATGACGGCAGAAACGCGCAAGAAGCAGAAGCCGCGCGCACCATCTTGGCCCAAGTTTTGGACGGCGTCTTCAAGACCGTAGCCGATGTACCTCCCGAATACCGTGTCGAAAACTGGGTCACTGTGTCGCTTACGGAAGTCGCCGGACGCGGTCAGGGCTACAAAGGATTCGTCGTGCCCGGCATCGTCTCGCTCTCCATCATGCAAAGCGCACTCTTCGGGCTTGTCTTCACCTTAGTAAGACTACGCAACCAAGGCGTCTTGAAGAGGCTCCATGCCACTCCAATCAACCCCAGACACTACCTCGCAGGGTTGCTCTTCACTCGGATGTTGCTGCTCATCATGCAGACCTACGTCCTTCTTCTAGTCGGCATCTTCGTATCCGGCGTCGAAGTCTCCCCCGGCTACGCCATGTTCTGGCTCGAAGTCATACCGCTGATCATCCTCGGCGGGTTCGGATTCGCAGCACTCGGTCTAGCCGTCTCTGGCATCGCAAAGACCGAGAACACCGCCGCGCCCCTCGCCAACATCATCACCCTGCCGATGATGTTCCTCTCCGGCGTCTTCATCCCGCACTCCGTCATCCCCGACTGGGTAGTCGCCATCGCACGATGGCTCCCCCTCACCTTCCTCGCCGACGCGATGCGAGCGATGGTCAACAGCGGAGAGACATTGTTTGTTCAGGGAGCATCTCTGCTGGGACTGTTGGTTTGGGCGGCGATCAGCTTTGCCCTAGCCGTCAAAGCCTTTAGGTGGGAGTGACGTACGCAATACTCGCGAATCTCGATACGAGCGTTGGCATATATACTAGTCTGGACTAGATCGCTTCTTGACTTGGAAGGTGCCAACCATGCAAACATCTAGCAACTCACGCATCTGGCGAGTAACTGAAGCAAAAGCGCGCCTCTCAGAAGTCCTCCGACTCGCCGAACAGGAGGGGCCTCAAAGAATCGGAACCAGGAAAACCTTCGTCGTCGTGCCAGAAGATGAATGGGTCGCTAAACAAACCACGCAAAAACCGCTGGGTCAATGGTTAATCGAGAACATGCCGAGAGGGATCAATTTGGAACTCCCAGATCGTGCCGAACCAGATCGCGAAAACCCTTTTTTGGAGGATGATCACCATTGAGTGGCTTTCTTCTTGATTCGAACGTAGTTTCCGAAGTCATTAGACCAACTCCCGAACCTCGAGTTATTTCCTTCCTAGCCCAACCGCACGATATGTGGCTTTCGGTGATGGTGTTGCACGAGGCACGATACGGTCTCAATTTGATGCCTCACGGGCACCGGCGCGAAAGCCTGCGTTCGGCCCTATCGGCGGTGCTTGTTGAGTACGCCAACTGGATTTTGCCAATCAACCGTTCAGCGGCGGAACACGCAGCACGGTTAAGGGCGAATGCTCGTAGATCGGGTAGAGTGCTAAGACTTGCCGACGCTCTCATCGCCGGCACAGCGATGGCACACGGTCTGACCATTGTCACACGGAACATCAGAGATTTCGATGGCCTGGATCTTGATCTCTATAATCCGTGGGATGCAGACTGATCACTCCGATCGAAACCGAAAGCCCGCTCATAAAAGACCGACTTCACCCAAAAACTCCCCCTCACCTTCCTCGCCGACGCCATGCGCGCGATGGTAAACAGCGGAGAGACATTGTTTATTCAGGGAGCGTCTCTATTGGGGCTGTTGGTCTGGGCGGCGATCAGCTTCGCCCTAGCCGTCAAAGCATTCAGGTGGGAGTAATCTCTGGAAGGCGCTAAGTGAGCGTCGGGGATTCCAATTCAGGGAAGTATGTGGAGAAGAAACCACGGTCGCGCGTAAGGAAGGTGTCAGCCGTCGCGATGGCGTGAGCACCGATAAGAAAGTCGGTCAATATCCGTTCTCGCGGACCGCCGGCCGCTCGGTATAGCTTCCAACGCAATCCCGCCTCGTAAGCGATCGCTGAGTCGATCGGCGAAAGCGTAGCGCCTATCTCATGTAAAGCAGCGTCCAGCGAAGAACGGTCGGTAAAGTGGGGCACGGTCTCGGCATAAACAACGTCGCACACCACTATCGCGCCCCTGTCGTAAGCCTCCTTGAGCCGATCCCGAGATTTTGAATGATGAGGCGAGTTCGTCAAGAAAAGATCGAACAAGACATTAGAGTCAATCGCCGTAATCAACGTCCCCGGATTTCCTCGATATATTCGTCCACGTCGAAATCAGCACCGTCCAAGATGCCAGCAACTCTGTCCACCGGATGCTGCTCGCCGACGCGCTTACGTATAAGCAATCCTCCGTCAGCAGGCGTGACCTCAACCTCCACATTGTGATGCATTCCGAACCGCTCACGCAGCTGCTTGGGTATCGTGATCTGGCCTCGTTCAGAGATACGCATGTCAACCTCGGTATGAATTACTGAATACTGAAATCATACCAAACCGTCATTCCCGCGCAGGCGGGAATCTAGGCCATGCCCGTAGGGGCAACCCTTGTGGTTGGCCCCTACTACACTCATCGCGATGGGCGTAGGCTACGGCCCTAACGGACCAACCAGGTCCGAGTTGCGCTAAACGCTGTCTCCCCTCTCGCGACAGCAAAAGAGGGGAGAGGGATTTAAGGCGTGGCAGGGATGGTGGCGTGGTATTTGTAAACCGACGAGTAGTTGCTATGCCAGGCTTGCAGGATCAGCCCGTAGGATGCGGCGGGGTCTAGGTCAGTTACGATCACGGGCCCTAGGTCGTCGATGTTGTAGATGGGGGAGCCGCTGTAGACGTTGTTCCGGCATGAGCTGCCGTCGTAGTCCGTATCTCGGCAGATCACGAAGCGGTAGTAGTTGAACCCGGGCAGCGTGAACCTCGTCCACGAAACGTCTACGCTCGTGCCGTCCACGCTCCGCTGCGTCGTTACCGTCACGCCACCTGGTACCTGTGTGGGCGTTGGAGTCGGAATCGGCGTTGGAGTTGCCGTAGGTGCCGTAATGGGTGTAGGAGTCGGTACGAACGGGGCCGGTGTCCGGGCAGATGTCCAATCGCTGTAGCCGACGGGGTTTTCCGCGCGTACCCTGACTGTATACATCTTTCCGTTCTCGACGCCCGTGATGTCGAGACGGCCATCATGATTCTCTACCGTCCCGCCGGGGATCCAAGTCTTCCCGTCGTCCGAGGAGTATTCGACGTGGTAGCTAGTTGCGTAAATGGAGGTCGTCCAACGTACCTCCAGCGTCTGATCCTTGGCTATGACACCCACGGAGTGAGGCGTATCAGGCGGCGCGGGCGTAGGCGTCAAGTACGGGTCTTCGTGTTCCGAATTGCGCCAATCGCTGTGGCCGGCGGAGTTTTGCGCGCGCACCCTGACGATGTACGACAAGCTGTTATCTACACCATCGATGGCGGCTGGGCTTGTGACGTGGTTGGCATGGGCCAGTTGCCAGGTCTCCCCGTTGTCCGAGGAGTATTCGACGCGGTAGCTGGTCGCACCAGAGACCGCCGGCCAATACACGAACAGACTCTGGGACACACGCGTGATCGTCACGGAGGTGGGCTGGTCAGGTAGCGCACCTGGCGTCGTCGTTTCGGTCGGTGTTGGCGAAGGTGTAGCGGTCGGTTCTGGGGTGTCAGTCGGCGTCGCCGTTGGTGCCATTGTCGGCGTGGGGATTGTTGTCGGCGTGGGCGACGATGTAGCTGTCGGTTCTGGAGTGTCAGTAGGCACCGCTGTCGGCGTCATTGTCGGTGTCGCAGTTGGTGTCGGGGTCGGTGCAGGCGCGCCGAACTCCACTGCCGCCGTCCTCAACTGGACGTGTAGCCTCACCGCGTACCGCTTGCTCGAATCCAAGTTGGGCAGCTGGTACGAATAGGCGTTCGGGTCGTAGATCCGATGACGGAACGCGTCCGCCCAGTCCAAGTTCTCGCCATTGCCTGTGGTTTCGATCCACTTCAACTCGAAAAAGTCAAAAAAGATCCCGGCGACCGGATCGAATTGCCAATCTTTGGTTCCCCAAGTAACGAGTCCAGAGTCGGAGACGATGATCCTCGCTGGAGGTGCAGAATCTGGCTCAGGCGTGGGTGTAGGCGAGGGAGTAGGTGTCGGAGTTGACGGCGCGTATGGCCCGACGGTCGGCGAGTCCCTCCATTCGCTCCAGCCGTGATCGTTGCCCGCGCGAACGCCGACGATGATGTTCTTGGCGTTGTCGGCATTGAAAGTGATGCTGGTGGTCTGGATGTTCGTGTGATCGTCGACGGGGCCGTGCCAGCTCCCCCTGTCGTCGTCGCTGTACATGGAGTGGTACTTGGTCGCGCCTGGCACGGCGGCCCAGGACGCGGTAACGGTGCCGTCCGCGCGCGTCACCGTGACATTGCTGGGCGTACCCGGCGGCCCTTGCTGCGCCGTCGCGTCTGGAGTCGCGAGGATCATCGCGAGTGTTGTGACCACCCCAGCCAGCGCGGTCAGTGTAGCCGCAGCCAACGTTACTCGTGTCTGTCCTGAAACATTCCTGATCGTCATGGCTGTCCTTTCACGTCTCTGACCTTGCGGTTTGCAGTTCGAGGCGATCAAAAGCGCGGAGCGCTCCGCAATGGCGCTGTTCGCGCACCAGATGATCGTTACAACACTTTATCGAGACCAAATCGAATAGTCAAGTTAGATATAGTGTCAATAAATCAGCGATATTGAAGTTGAAATAAATCATATTCAACCGACGTATGAAACGCGTTTGTTTTACTGAAGTCATCGCAGGTTAGACGGCTTGATCCCCAAGAGGGAATTAAGGCGAACACTCTCCCAACACCTCTGGACGGACTATGCGATGCCTAGCTAAAACGGAGGAATTCGTTCAGAAATTCGCCCATCGCCGCGTAATACCCTTCCGGATCGTAGTAATCCGCCCCGTTGTGCGGCGCTCCCTTGATCACATAGAACCGCTTCGGCCCCTCCGCAGCCTCGTAAACCATCCGCCCACACTCTATCGGGATGATCTCATCGAACTCTGAGTGCATCACCAATACAGGACACCGCACTTCCCGCATGTACGCCTCCGTATCAAAACGGTTGTGGATGAACCTCTCAATCGGCAGATACTTCCAAGGAACAATCGTCTTGGCGAGATACGGTATCGACAGCAACGGGCACTCCAAAATCAGCGCATCCGGCGGCTCAACCGACGCCAACCGCGTCGCCACCGAACCTCCCATGCTCCGGCCAAAGTAAACGATCGATGGCCTATCGCCCTCAGGCAAGCCTGCTGTGTAATCATCAATCCACCTGCGAGCCGCAATCGCATCTAACGCGATTCCCTCCTCGCTCGGACTCCCCTCGCTCAAGCCGTAACCCCGATACTCCAACGCGAATATATCGATGAATCGATACCGATCCACAAATTCTCGATACTGATCAAGCCGCACGCTGATGTTGCCGCCGTTCCCGTGCGTGATCAGCATCAAGATGCGTCGTTGTTCGGGATCGACGCTATCTTCGCCTTTGATGAACCACGCGTGAGTTTTGTTCCCATCCTCGGCAGTCAGCCAAACATCCTCATACCGGAGACCCACGTGCGACGGATCGCCGCGCAGTTGCGGTTGCGGAAAGAAGATGAAGGATGCTTCGATTGCGTCAGGCGTATGCACAGTTACCCCCGCCTACGCTCAGACATCATGCCCCGTGCACCTTTGGAACCTCGATCTTCAAGTGCGTTCGCGGCTTCCAACCCAGCACACGCTCGGCCTTTGTGAGATTGTGCTCGACCTGGTCTTCGTCGCCGGCGATGAAGAACGGCTCGAACGATCCGTGACCGATCTGTACGAATTCGGCGGCGGCCATATATGCGTTCGCCAAATCCTCCTCGTCAGTGACTAGGAGAGGTCGTGCGCCACTCGGGTCGACTTCATACTGCGCGCTTCGGTACTCGATCCACTGCTCGCGAGTGCGTGGTCCGGTGATGCGTAAAGCGGCAAGATTCATGTCGAAATGCCGGGCGAAGTAGCGGCATATCAACTCACCGAAGCCTTTTGACAACCCATAAGCGCTCGGCGTATCCAGCGGCACCTCGTCTTCCGATTGATACCAATCGCGATACCGGAAGTGGACACTCATCGTGCTCGTGTAGACACCATTCCGCAACCCCTCGTTGTAACCCGTCCACAAGAACAGGTGCAACCCCATGTTGTTGACCGTGTAGTTCTCGCGGATCACCTTTTCATCCTGATCCGTCACCGAGCCTCCCTGCGGACTCTGCATCACCAACCAGATGAATGTGTCAACGCCGTCAACCGCCTCTTTGATGGCTTCGGTATCGGTAACTGACCCCTTCACGAACTCGATCCCATCATGCCGCGGCGGAGCAAGATCGAGAACGCGGAGGTCGTGAACTTCACGCAGATAGGGGGTGATGAATGTACCGACGTGTCCGGAACCGCCGACTAGGAGGATTTTCATGTTTTGGGGTCGCCTCGCGCTGAGTTGATGTGTGTCTACGGTGGATTATACGGCGAATAGTGGATGTTTCATCCACGTACCTCCATCACCACACGGCAATGATCGTTCGAACCCCATTGACATACACAGTTCAGCGCCCGCGTGGTGATCCCCTCGTGAAAGCCGCGAGAAGCGAAAGCATGATCGAGTTGAACTTGTTCCTTCATCGGCGACATTAAGGGGGCACGAAAAGTAGGCACATTCTCCGTGTCACATGGCAGATGATCGGGCCTAGGCACGGCCATCCGTCCATTTGGGTGTTGAGGCCCTAGATACTCAAACCCGAGTACAGCAAACCGATCCCACACAACCTTAGCTCTTTTTTGAGACCAAGTCATATGGTTATCCCGCCACCCATAATCCAAATTCACGTCACCTGCCGCCAGAACCCGATGCGTAGACGGATCTTCATTGCCGACGAACAACGTGAGGTCCGAAATGATGCGGTGCATGGAGGTGTCCGGCATCTGCAGAACCGTTTTCTTACCTTCAGGCGGATGAGAGCCCATCCAGCGGCCGTACATCGAAACAACTGTGAAGGGTTTGATACTTGCGTCAACTGACTTCACCTTGGCTGCGGCAATCGTCCCGATACCACTTGTCGGAATCGTGCCGGGAGGCGCCCCAGCAACTGGCGGAACTTGCTTCAGCCACTCAACTTCGACACGATCCGACAGTTTCACGACTCTGCACCACCGGTCGAAGAGGTTTGGCCAGTATTGCCTGTGATCGCTCGAGTACACGGCGTGCGAATCATAGTGTTCCCAAGATCCCGCATTAACCTGATCTCTCATGTCCCACGGCGGTTCTCCCGCCTCTTGTAGCAACGCCACATCCGCGTCCATCTTCATTAACTCCCGCCAGGGCTCTTGCCGCTTAGCGATGTTCCAACTCACAACTTTGATCACGTCAATGACCTCTCATCGGGATTCCTGATAACCGGAATCTGAATCGCAAGTGACTTCCACAATGGCCTCCGCCTCTCCAAACCCCGCCAACGCCAACGGCTTAAACACCGAAACCGTAGCCTCCGAGACACATTCATGCGTTCCCAAAACAGCCCGCGCGATCCGATCCGCGAGAGTTTCAACCAATCGATACTCACCCTCAGCCGCAATCTCCATCGCCTTCATACACACTGTCCGATAATCCACCGCGTCCGCCAAATCATCCGAATCGGTAGCCGCAGAGAAATCCCCCTTCAACTCGATATTCACTACCACCCTCTGCGGCATCCTGCGCTCCCAGTCCTCAACACCAATGACACATTGCAACTCCAAGCCGCGGATAATCAACCGGTCTGAACTGCTCACTGACGTGTTCGAAGTCATGGCTCCATGCTATCCGCGAGTTGATCGATCAACTCCAATACGATAGCGACTGTCTGCCCGATCGGTTCGGGATCGACGTGTTCTAAGGTGTCTAACGGGTGGTTGACGTATTGCAAGTCGTCGGCAAAAAACATCAGGTACGGGACTCCGCGCTCATCAAACGCGGCGTAGTCGGAAGCGGCGTAGCCGAATCCCTGAGAGATGTCTAACTCGAAATCGAACTCATCGGCTATTTCTCTCGCAATATCTGTCAACTCTTCAGAGCCGAAAGCCTCAAGGTCGCCAGTCGCCACGACGTCGAGGTTGATCATCGCGGCGATGCGGTCAATTTCTTCCTGCGGCAAGTCGTACGCGTAGTGATGACTGCCATGCAACCCCGTCTCCTCCGACCCGAAAAACACGATGCGCAGATCGAAGGGCAAATTATCATCTGTCAACTCCTCCGCAACGATCATCGCCGCGGCGACGCCGCTACCATTGTCATTCGCACCCGGCGACCAAGGCGTAGTGTCGTAGTGCGTTCCGATCAACACAACCCGATCCCCAACAATATCGTTGTTCAACTCCGCAATCACATTCCGAGACGGCCCATTTCCTATCGGATAAACCAGCAACTCCACACTAACCTCTTCACCATCCTCCAGCGCACGCTGAATCCTATCCCCGTCTCCCCTAGGAATCCCACCCGCCAAAACATCTGGCTCCTGCTCTAACCGTCCGCCGAAGTAGAAACGAGGCTCATTGTTGAAAACAACCAACCCGACCGCGCCACGTTCAGCAGCGTTCGTCTCTTTGTCCTCAAATGACAACACCCCACGCCTCATCAAAGCGATCTTCCCATCAACATCGACACCCTCAAAATCCTCAATCTCCCCAAGTCCGGCATACACCATCTCACCAGTCGCCTTCCCGGTCTTCAACGGCTGGAACGGTAGGAAGAAGATGCGATGCGTGTCACCATCTCGCCGCGAAAACGTCACACCCGGCGCCCTACCATCTGACCCGGCGAGCACCTCCAGCGTCCCGCTGGGACCAGCATCAAATACCTCGAAATCCTGCACCTCAACCTCGTAACCCAAATCATCCATCTCCTCCAAGAGGAAATCCGCCGCCCTCAATTCTTCATCTGTCGCGCTCTGCCGAGGACTGAGTTCCTCCGCCAAAAAGATCGTAAGATCGTAGACCCGAGCCGTCAGCGATCCCAAATCGACATCATCATCGCCCGCGCTATCAACTGTAGGCGCCTCGGTTGCGACCGTCGTAGTCGTAGCCGTCGGTTCAACCGCAGCCGTCGCCGTTGGCTCTACGACCGCCGTGGAAGAGTTTGCAACCAACATCGCGGTGGGTTCAGTGATTACAACCGTTGCGGTAGTAGCTGCCTCAACAACATCAACCGTGGGTTCGACAGCCCGCTCGTCCGAATTGCACCCGACGATCATAAACAACACAAAAGCCATGCCCAAAACGGACACAATGCCCAATCGCCAATCTTTTACAGAGTCCACCATCTGACCACTTTCGATTATCGAACACCTTCTATTCACATACGAACGCGGTTACAGTGTTGATTGGTAATCCACAACAATCAAGATCGGTAACATCAACTTGAATCGAGTAGAGACACCCCACACATTCGCAGGAAACCCCATCGACCGCGCCGACGCGCTACGCCGAGACGAATCCGAAATCAGCGACCTCATGCGCTCCGACAACGCACAAGTCTTGATTCTCGCCGGGCTAGACCCCTTGATCGCCAATACCAACGAAACCGCCGCCAAACTTGGATGGCTCAACTACGAAACCGCCAAAGAACTAATCACCGCCGATCCAAGCTCTACCACTCTCCTAGGCATCACTTCCACTGACCACCCTTTAGTCGCATGGAACATGAAAGGCAGCGCGCGCAACGGCTCAGAACAAATCTCACCGCAAAAGACCGCAGAGCACCACCTCGAGATCTGCGATGCCCGAGAATCCGCAATGCTCATATCCGAACCGGAAACCGGTATCCTCGCCCAAGCACGTGCAAACCTCGGATGGCACAGCACACACAAGTTCTGCGCACGTTGCGGGGAACCCACTAAGATGCGTCGCGGAGGTCTCATGCGAAAGTGCACAGGTTGCAATGCCGAACACTTCCCGCGTACCGATCCCGTGGTCATCACCGTCGTCACGCATGGCGACAAATGCTTACTCGGACAATCTGCCGGACGCCTCAGCGCTATGAAGATGTACTCCGCACTCGCGGGATTCATGGATCAAGGCGAATCCATGGAAGAAGCCGTCCGCAGAGAAGTC
Organism: Dehalococcoidia bacterium; assembly: GCA_963555965.3. GTDB lineage: Bacteria > Chloroflexota > Dehalococcoidia > Lucifugimonadales > Lucifugimonadaceae > Bin127. The sequence continues at coordinate 1,843,423 of OY821634.1, read as the reverse complement.
ATGGAAGAAGCAGGAATAAAGGTTGGACGCGTCCAGTACCACTCCACTCAGCCCTGGCCATTCCCATCGTCCCTAATGATCGGAAGCCACTCCGAAGCTCTCACAACCGACATCAATATCGACGACTTCGAGATGACCGATGTCCAATGGTGGCTCCGCGGCGAAGTTCGACTAGCACTAGCCGAAAAAAGCCAACTCCTTCGCGTACCCGGACCCATCGCAATAGCCCACCACCTCATCAAAGCATGGGCAAGTGGGAAAGCCGGAAATTTCCGTACAAATTAGCCCTACCCCAAAGCAAAATCACCCACCACATGAAACTCAAGTCACTCCAAGCAGTCCACATCGACCTACCACCCGCGAAGCCCAAAACTCCTGCTCGTCGCGCACCGTGGCCGGAAAGCGCGCCGCGGGCGATGCCGATCAATTTCTATCCGCAATTCTCTCGCAAACCGCAAGACATGCCGGGCAATGTCGGTTTGTCGGAAGTGTGGGTGCAAGCCATCGCCGAAGACGGCACATTCGGACTCGGAAAATGCTCTTTTGGACAGCCCGTCGCGTCCTATATCGACCACGTCATCGCACCCATACTCGAAGGTCAAAACTGCATGGCGATCGAGCTAATGAACGACCTCGTCATTCGCGGCGGACACCGCCACGGACTCGCAGGAATCGTCTCAACCGCACTCGCAGGCGTTGACATCGCACTCTGGGACCTCAAAGGAAAACTACTACAAAGACCCGTATACGAACTAATCGGCGGCCCCGTAAGAGACAGGATCGCACTATACGCTACCGGCGACGACCTCGACTGGTTCAAAGAACTCGGATTCACAAGATTCAAAATCACAAACCCCGCTCACTATTCTCAAGGCGACGAAGGACTACGCATCATTGAAGAACACGTCGCAAAATCACGCGACATCGTCGGAGAACGAGCCGAACTCATGATCAACCCCGTAATGTCTTTCAACGTCGAGTTCGCACTCCGACTCGCCGAACGACTCCGACCATACAACCTACGCTGGCTCGAAGAACCTCTACCCCCTCACGACATCGAAGGCCACGCGGAACTCAAACGCGCCATCACTTGGATACCCCTCGCAACTGGCGAAGACCATCGCGGTCGTCACGCCTTCGCACAACTCATCGAACGTCGCGCAATCGACATCATCCAACCCGACATCGGCTGGAGCGGCGGTGTTACTGAAACGATGAAGATATACAACATCGCCGAGACCGCCGGCATCGCCATGATCCCGCATGGCGGAGCAGTATCACCATGGGGACAACACGTCGCAATGGCGGCACCCGAATCACCAATCGCCGAGTGCTGGATCGGATCACCACCCGGCATCCCTCTCGAAGAGCTGAACCGCATCCCCGGAATGGCAACCGCCAAAGACGGCTACATTACACCATCCAACGCCCCAGGATTCGGAATAGAAATCCCCTCAAACTGGATCCGAAACTGGCAATACAAAAGCCGCATCTAAATCCCTACAACCCTGATCCAAAACACTCTCAAGTAGAATCGACTTATCCCCTATTTGCTTATCCAACCGTGCACATACGCGACCAACAAGATTTCGACACCCCAGCATCGCGACGCGGCAGGCTGACGCGTATCGGTGCTATCGACTACGGCGACGCCGACGGACGGTTCGCACGACTCCGACGTCAGATCCGAAACCCGTCACTTTTCACATTCTTCATTATGACCATGGTCATTCTGGCCATACCCACCGTCATCTTCGCTCCAGGCTTCTACTCAGGCGCCAAAGAGAACATCGTACGTATCCGACAAGACCCATTCGTACAGTTCCTAGAGGTCGCCACTCCCAGCCACGTATACCCGTACCTGCAACGCAACATCACCCTGATGAAAAACGCCGAAACCCAGTACGAGTGGCGACGAATCTCATTCAAACTCGGACCATGCCACGAGACTAACCTGATACAGTTCCCCGAAGGAAAATACACTACCGGAATAGCGGAAGCCTGCGACGAACTCCACAACATCCAACTCCAATTCGCAGATGACTGCATCTCCAACACATCCTGTAACATCCCGCCAGCTGCCATAGCACGACTCGACGCTGTAAGCGTCCGACTTCAAGAAATATTCTCCGACGCCTATTCGAGCAGGCATACAGAGACGCTCGGAACCGGCGAGTGACTTAGCTGGGCGCGTCCTTGATTCCGCCTGACACCGAATCAACGCCCTCCTAATCCTCGGTTAGTCCCCTCCATCCGCCAACTTTCGCCGGGACACCGGTCAAAAACCGCCGCTGCAATGCCCATTGCATACGCGATAATGCCTAACCGAAACGCCGTACATCAATCTCACGTAAAATCCTAACTTGCCGATTTACACAGAATCAGTTCACATCACCACCGCCATCCTCACCAACCCGGACCTGAACACGCCAACCAGCAAGGAAACGCCAGATTGGACCTTCAAGAGATACTCTTCTCAATCGGCATTCTAATCATCGGTGCCAAACTCTTGGAAGGTATTTTCAAGCGGCTTGGACTCAACTCGATCATTGCCTACGCCACAGCAGGCATCATCCTTGGTCCAGTAACCGGAATCGTCGAGTCCGGAACTGAAACCGTGATTCTTTTCGGACTCGGAATCTTTATCTTCTTCTTCCTCATCGGCATGGATGAAATCGACATCCAAGGGTTCTTTGCCGCCATTCGAGGAAGACTGTTCTTGGCAGCCTCGCTATCCGTGATCATCTCAATCCTCGTCTCTCTGGCTGTGACCACCGACTACATCGTAGACCTCGGACTCAACCTGAATTTCACCCAATCGTTGGGTCTGGCAAGTGTCCTATCACTCTCCAGCCTCGGATTAGTTGCCAAGGTGCTGATTGACGAGGACAAACTCAAAGAGCCCATCGGAATCCAAATCTTCACAGCCGTTATCATCGCCGAACTCATAACACTATTCATCTTCGGATTCGCTATCAGCGAACACGACTATGGCGACGGGCGCGAACACGCTCTAAAACCACTTGATGTTGCAACAACAATCGCACAAATCGTCGGATTCGCTGTCGTAATATGGTTCTTCTCAACCAAAATACTCCCTAAACTCATCGAGTGGCTCCATCGATCTTTTCAGGTCCCACAACTCTCTTTCGGAATCCTACTAGGCGGACTTTTCCTCGTCGTATTCGGCGCCGAAAAGGTCGGCCTACACGGCTCTATCGGCGCTCTGCTATTCGGCGCAGCACTATCTATACTCCCATTCCAAGTCCGACATGACATCATGCCCGGATTGAAAGGTACCGCCGAAGGACTCTTCGTACCTCTATTCTTCGCTTCCGCCGGACTCCAACTCAGCTTCGAATTCACCGAACTACCCATCATCACCATCATTGTTCTCGCATCTGTACCCCTGCTCGGAAAATTCGCAGCATCCGTCATCAGCTCATACGTCGCACGCATCGACGCCCCATTCGCTACCGCATCAGGCCTCTCCGCAAAGGGAGTTACCGAGATCGCACTCCTGCTACTGCTTCTGCAAACCGGCATCATCGATAAATCCATCTTCTCGCTACTCGTACTCGTAATGTTCGCCTGCATACTGATCATACCGATCGGAATCAGCAGCGCCATTAAGCGAATCACTCCCACCAAAGCGCCAGCCAAAATTGAGGAAATGCCTCCATCCCTATACCGATTCGCTCTCGAAGGCATAAAAGTCAAAGACATTCTAGACCGCGCACGAATCTACCCTGACCAATCCCTCACCGTCAAAGTTTTCACCGAACAATGGCTCCGACCAGGGCAACACGACTACGTAGTCATAGATCAAGGCAAACTCGCCGGAATCATGTCCCTAAGTATGCTCCGATACCTGCCACGCAACGAATGGGACACCACTCAACTAGCCCAAACCCTGCGTCAAAACATACCAACGGCATCCACCGAAGACTACGTCGAAGACGCACTACAAACGATGACCGAAAACTCCACTACCATCCTCCCAGTCACTGACCCCGAAACAGACCAATTCATAGGCTCCATAGCATCCCAAGAAGTGCTAGAAATGGTGCTAACCGACGCCCAAGGACCAGAAATCTAAACCTCCGGCCAAGACGATGAAATCCCCTCTCCCTTCATGGGAGAGGGCTCGAGCCTGCCCCGGACTTGATCCGGGGTTGAGGGTAATCAGGGCAGGTCGATAAGGTTTCCCTCGTTCACAGGGGAAATGTCCGCAGGACAAAGGGGGCCACTAGCCAAACCACCAATACGGCTCATCCTTCACAATCACTAAAATCCCAGTTCAACTCGAACGAAAATCCCCCCACTAATCGCTTTTCACACCCTTGAATAACAACATCCAACTCGTGTATCATATAACATGTGTTCAATGTAATGTGAAGGTGCAAACATGGCTTCGACAATCGAGTGGACAGACGAGACTTGGAACCCCGTGACGGGTTGCACACGCGTGTCGCCCGGTTGCGACAACTGCTACATGTTCGCGCTGTACCCCAGACTCCGAGGCATGTCAGTTCCAGGTTACGATGCAGACCCAGATGTCGTACAACTGCTCCCTGAACGCCTCAATGCCCCGTTGAAGTGGAAAAAGCCTCGTCACGTCTTCGTAAACAGCATGTCCGACGTGTTCCACCCGAGCGTTCCTTACGAATTCGTTCTCAAGATATTCAAAGTCATGGATGAGGCGTCTCGCCAGTATGGTCACGTGTTTCAAGTCCTGACCAAACGCCCCGGACGCGCCGTCGGATGGTGGGAGAGATACTCAGATCGATTCCCAAACGGCTGGCCGCCCAACATTTGGATAGGCACATCCGTAGAAAATCAGAAGTACGCTGCACGTATCACTGTATTGGAACGAATACCCGCCACCGTCCGCTTCGTCTCTGCCGAACCGTTGTTGGAAGAAATCGACCTGACGGAATGGTTGGAAAGGGGAGCGTTGGATTGGGTCATCGTCGGTGGCGAGAGCGGCCATCGCGCCAGACCCATGCATCTCGATTGGGTGCGACAACTCCGCGACCAAACCGTTAACGCTGGCGTAGCGTTCTTTCTTAAGCAACTTGGAGGTTCGAAAGGAAAACGTGGTGGAGAGGACGCCTTGATCGACCAACGGACGTGGCATCAGTTGCCCGCCACGGAAGATTTGCAATTACCTGCTCCGCAACGAGCATAAGGAGACAGGAACATTGTCGGAAGACGACACATTGTGGCGACTCCAACCGCATACGATCGGCAAGCACCGAGTTCTCGAAAGTTACTTGGGTGCTTGGCTGCCAATATTGAGCAGTTGGAACAAACGCATCCGATTCGTCGATGCATTTGCGGGTCCCGGGGAATATTTGGACGGCGAACCCGGTTCCCCGATGATAGCGCTCCAAACCTTGGTTGAACATAACGCGCGTCCGCGTATGGACTGCGAATTCCGTTACGTATTCATCGAAGCGAACAAATCGCGGTTTGATCACTTGAACGAGGTTTTGGCGGGGATAGATGACGGTTTGCCTTCGAATTGCCATTATCGAACCGTCTTTTCGACTTTTGATGAATCGCTCACTAGGGTGATGGATCAATTGGATCGCGAAAACAAATCACTTGAGCCAACTCTTGTGATGATCGACCCTTTCGGCATCAAGGGTGTATCGATGAGCGTGATCCAACGCATTCTCCAACATCCGAGTACCGAGGTTTATATTTCGTTCATGTATCGTGACATAAATCGTTTCCGCGAAGCCGACCACTTCGAGAAGGGAATGGACGCTTTAATCGGCACTCCCGTGTGGCGTGACATCGCCGAAATTGAGGACGCAGAGGACAGGAAAACTCAGTTCTTCGAATTGTTTCGGTCGCAGTTGAAGGCTGCGGGTGCGAAATATGTTGTGAATTTCGAGTTGTATGAGGGTGACCGTCTGGTCTACGCGATATTTTTCGGCACCCAACACTTGGAAGGGTGTGACCAGATGAAAAAAGCGATATGGGAGCACGCCCCGTTCGGCGATTACAAATTTAAAGGCGACATGATTGGCCAAAACGTTCTAGGCGAAGATTTCGTGGATATTAGTACCCTCAGAAAGGAACTTTTTGAACACTTTGGGCAGAAGAGTTGGATCAGTATCGAAGAGGTCGTTGACTTCGTCAGATCTGATCTGACGAAGTATCATACCGGGCACCTCAAAACGCGAACGCTTCGACCGATGGAGGACGATCATGCCATCGAGGTCGATGAAAGTACGCGCAAACAGAAACGCCGATATCCTGATGGGACTCGGCTGAGATTCTTGAGTGAGTGAACAATCAAAGGCTGCGAGTCACGGCCTCTACATCATCCCCTCGCCCATGCAACGCGACAGCATCACAATCTGCTGCCCCTAAACCTCCCCCAACAACGCCCCCCCCCACCCCCCCCTCACAACCCCCCATCACAAACCACCGGCTCCGACGCCAGCAAAACCCTCAGCCCCCGCAAGTCCGGCAGCCCCAGAATCTCCGAGATCCCGTCATCCAACGCCGACCGCGCAGCACAATCCGCCATCTGCGGCAACCGTTCAAACTCCACATCGGCCAACTCATCGAACAGATCAGACAGACCCTTGATCTGATCCCCCGTCAATCCACGCGGATCAAGGATCGGCAGGTTTCGGAGGTCGGCCTTTTTCATCGCTACCCAACCGCCCATGGTGCTGGTTCGTTGCGCGAGCAGTGTCAGGATTCCTAGGCTGGAATTGATCCAGATCGCAATGGCCTTCTCGGTTTCGACATTTTCAACCTGTATCTCCCAAAACACATTCGACAACACCTTTTCCTCGCTACGCATCGCGGCGACCCTCGCGGTATCCAACCGCAGACGCTCACTGACTAACAGGCGACTAGCACTTTGCCACAGATATTCGCCGTATCCGGGTTGTCGTCCTCCCTTAGGCTGTACCAACGGCGACAAATAGGAATCAGGACGACAGGACAACGATCTTCGTTGCTCGGTATCGTGTCCCGCGATCATTGGATAGGCAGTCACCGATGAAGTCACTTCAAATCCATCGATCAACCGTCGCCGATCAGGCCCAATCTCAGCGATATCATCTACGCGACACATCGGGACGTTGCCGATGCTGGTCTCGCCGGGTATCCATACTTCACCATCTTCTACAAGCCCCAACGCGCTGCGAATAACGTCGGCACGAGCGAACTGCACACCTATCCATTGCTTGCCTTTGAGATTCGATTCCGGTATCGAGAACACTTCGCCTACATGTTGGCCGTCTAGTTCGAGAAGGGCAGTGCCAGAATCCTCAATCCGGGGTGCCTGCGTCGTGTTGACAGACTCGGCTATGAGATGGGCATCCAGCACTCCTGTCGGGTTCTGCCAAAGGTTTACGAAAGTGGTTCGGTGTTCTGCGCCATCCCTGTTCGCAGGTCGCCGAGTTGCGATCAGCATCGCCTCGGATAAATTAGTACTGTCTGAAAAGTTCCAGTGCGTTGGGTCGTGCGACACGATAACCATGTCAAGCACATAGTCGTTCTCTATCAATGCCCGCGTCTGCGACCAAGACGCGCCCGTACACACCGTTACCGGCAGTACCAAAGCCAAACGTCCCTCTCCGGGCCGCAGCTTTGGTGATGCCGCGGCTACAAAAGCGGCGCCAAGTCCCGCGGTTGATGACGCCTGCATCGACTTTATTCGGCGAGACAACTCGCTTTGAAGTTTCTGACGCTCTGATTGCGGCAAGCTGCCGAACAACAAATTTCCGCCGCCTGATTTCGTGAACGGCGGGTTCATTATCGCAAGGTCCAGATTCGGCAACGTAGCGGTTACGCCTTCTGTTGACCCACGCGTTCCGCCTCCGAATACTTGTCCAGCGTCGCGCAACCTCGTGCCAAAATCGGGGTTAGATAATGCGAACTGTACAGCCGCCTCGTCCGTGTTCAAAAACTCCAAAGAGCCGAGTAACGCCTGATCTCCATTCACACCTAAGGGCATCACATATAGATTCATCCGGTCGAACTCAATCGAGGGATTAAGCATCGCTAGGCTAGTAGCCGCAAAATGAATCGCCGAAAGCTGTACGTCGTAACCGTGCAGGGCCTGTTCAACCATTGCTTTGTGCAAAGCCGCTGATTCTGAACCACCTGCATCTCGATGTTTACGCTCCACCTCGGCGGCGACCGCCATCAAGAGCGTTCCAGTTCCGCAAGCCAGATCAGCAATGTTCAGGGAAGCGGGAAACTCGTGGGCCGACCAGTTAACACCAGCTGGCCAGTTGTGGAAAACGAGACGCGATAGCATCGTCGCCGCCGGCACCGAAGTGTAGTACGCGCCGGTGAACTTGGCATCCGACAACAGCGTGTGGAACAGCCGACCGGAAAGATCGTGCCCCTCCAATGTCCATGTATCCCTGACGGCTTGAACCAAGGGTTCGATTACGGGAAGGTGATACTCATTTGGCGCGTCCTTGAGCACATCTACGATGAATCCGGCCAGTTCGAATACCGGCACATAGTCGATTTCGTCCATAATGTGCGACCACGCGTCTCTTAGGCCGTCGAGTCCGCCGATCAGGGCTTCATTGACTGTTGCAACATTGGCATCGACAACGGCAAGTCGATCTTGAAATGCCAACGCATTGAACAACACCAAAGATCCGATGCGTAGCGCAGCATCCCGATCTCTTTCGCTGTCAGAATTCGCGATTATTGCTGATATTCGCTGCGCAATTCTTGCGTGACCAGATATCACTTTCGCCGATTCTTCGACCGCGTACCCTACTACCATCGCTGCAACTTGGACACGATCAAATCCTTCGATATCCAACTGAAGCACGCGCAGGTGATCCGCCAAGTCAATGACCGACCCGGTTCGCACACGTCGGTTACCCGTCAAGTCGCCTCGGACACCGTGTAACCACCACTGAATATCGTCAGCATCCTCAAGACAGGATCCAACATCCGAAGCTTGGCGAAACCGCTCGGGATATACGATGCCCAAAATCCCCAAATGATTCGGGAAAGAAATCAATCGTTCATCGAGTTGGTTCTCCAAATCGCTTAAGGCGCCGGCGTACTTACACTCCAAAATGACATCGTCCCCGGTCCTCAGCTCAACCCGAACATCCGGCACTCCCTGCCGACTGCGTCGCTCAGCGCGCGCAGTTATACCGCGATCTCTAAGCATTCCCGCGAGTTCGACGTTGAACGCTTCTTCGCGGTTGGTTTCGCTTTCTTTCCCCCGAGGCATGGTAAATATCTGACCCCTAAATCCTTACATCGACAAATTCTTTGACGATCCAACTATCGTTCAGAATTGCGATTCTATGCCCATACCCCTTTCTTCTTTTTCCCTTGATGTCACAAATCGATCAATTTTCTTCAACACTCACTATCCATCGAATCCGCGCGCATCAACTCCGCCACTCAACACCCAAAATTACGGCCATCCCTAAAAATCCTTCAAACCCTGGTTCAGACAACACTCTTTGAACTTGTTCAAATAATGATTTTGCCGCAAACTTGCCGCTGGAGCGGCAACTTCTCGCAAGTCGCGGCAAGTTCACGCCACACGAACCCCTGAATCGCACCCCGATTCCACCCTTCCGTATAATCGCTACCATCACCCAAACAGCCCCGTCCAACCCCTTCACATCATGTCAACCCAAACCCAAACCTCCAACCGTGAAGCCCTGATCCTAGTCGTCGACGGACACTCAATGGTCTTCCGTGCATGGTTCGCACTCTCACGAGGCGGCGGGCTAACCAACAGCGCCGGAGAACAAACACATGGCGCTTACGGATTCATCCGAAATCTCATCGCAACAATACGAGAATATTCACCAACCCACATCGCAGTGACGTTTGACACCAGAAAACCCACTTTCCGTGACGAATTATTCGACGAATATAAAGCCCAACGACCTCCAATCGACCCCGAACTACACGCACAAATCCCAATGGTCGAGTCCGTCTTGAAAGCCATGAAAATTCCTGTTTTCGCAATCGACGGATTCGAAGCGGACGATGTCGTAGGAACCATTGTCCGAAAAGCCGAAAACCGAAACCTACGATCACTCATCCTTACCGGCGATGCCGACCAATTACAACTCGTAAACGACGAAACAAACCTACTCATGTACTCCGGATTCGGAGACACCAAAGTCTACGATATCCAAGCCGTAAAGGAACGATACAACGGACTCGGTCCCGAATTCGTAGCAGAAATCAAAGCTCTTGAAGGCGATCCGTCAGACAACATACCTGGAATAGCCAAAATCGGACCAAAAGCCGCACGAACCGTACTAAACCGATTCGGACACTTCGACAACCTATACGCCAATCTCGACGCCATCGGCGAAATCCCATCCAAAGAACTCCGAGGCGCCAAATCCATCATGAATCGACTACGAGACGGCGAAAAAATTGCATATGACGGACTAAAACTTACCACAATCGTCACCCACGTCCCCATCGAAATCGACTTCGACCAATGCCGAATCGGTGGATACGAACGCAACGAAGTTGTCACCGCACTAACCACCCTGGGCTTCGGCGAAACCATTGTCCGGAGCATCCCATCAGCCGAAGATGCCGAACGCGGCGTGTTCCCACTCCCCACAACCGGACGCGCACAAGGCGACCTCTTCGCAAATGGCGCAACTACGACAACCGCCAAATCCACCACCAAATCCCACGGAAATTTAGGCAAATACTCCATCGTAACCACTGATTCCGAACTCCAAGACCTCATAAACCGAATCGGCAACCCCAACGGATTCGCTTACGACACCGAGACCAACGGCACCAACGCAATGCAAGACGACATGGTCGGAATGTCATTCTCGAACTCCGACGGCGAAGGCTGGTACGTACCCATCGGACACCGCTCCGGCGAACAGATCGACCATGCCCGCGTCCTCGAAACCGTTGCCCCCCTATTCGCGGATGCCAAAGTTCCGAAAGCTGCACACAACGCCAACTTCGACATGATGGTCCTCCAACAAGCCGGTATCCAGGTCAACAATGTAGAGTTCGACACCATGATCGCAGCGTCTCTATGCGGGCACAATCGCATCGGACTCAAAGACCTTGCACTCGAACTCTACCGCGCCGAGATGACACCAATAACCGACCTAATCGGTACTGGACGCAAGCAAATCACCATGTCAGAGGTCGATATCGAGTTGGCAGGACCCTACGCCGCCGCCGATGCCGACTTCACATATCGGCTATGGAGACACTTCGAAGCCGAGCTTGATGGACACAACGCTCGTAGCGTCTTCGAAAACATCGAGATGCCCCTGTTGCCAGTCATCGTAGAAATGCAACGAACCGGAATGGTCGTCGAAACCAACGTCCTAAAGAGATTCTCGGCCGCACTCGGCGAAGAGATCGCCCAGATCAAGCAGGTCGCCAACAACCTCGTTGGCGGACGCGATTTCAACATCGCATCCAACCGCCAAATCGGCAACATCCTCATCGACGAATGGAACGCACCGCCCACCCGCAAACTCAAGACCGGATGGTCGATGAACGCCGATGCCCTTGACCGAATGCGCAACAGGAAAGGTCTTGACGACCGAATCTACCAACTCATTGACGCCGTCCTACGGTATCGGGAGCTCGCCAAGTTAAAGTCAACCTACGCCGACGCACTGCCCAAGATGGTCAATCCAGCCACAGGACGCGTCCACTCCACCTTTAACCAAGCCGGATCCGCTACCGGACGTCTCGCATCCAACGACCCAAACGTCCAAAACATACCTGTTCGAACCCAACTCGGCCGCGAAATCCGAAACGCATTCTCCACGATGTACGACGCTGGTTGGCAGCTGCTATCCGCCGACTACTCCCAGATCGAACTCCGCATCCTCGCTCACATGTCGCACGAGCCAGGACTCCTTGAGTCATTCCGTAACGGTGAAGACATCCACGATGCCACCGCACGAGCGATGTATGGTGTCCACGACGTCACCAGTGAACAACGACGCATCGCCAAAATCCTCAACTTTGGTGTCATCTACGGACTCGGACCACAAGGCGTCGCACGGCAGACCGACCTCTCCGTCCAACAAGGCCGAGAGTTCATTGACCTCTACTTCGGCAAATACCCTGGCATCCGCGACTTCATCGAATACCAGAAACAGACCGCCAAGATGCGTGGCTATGCCGAAACTCTCAAAGGTCGCCGCCGATACCTCCCCGATCTACGGTCTGCTAACCAAGGTCATAGGGCAGCCGCCGAACGCGTTGCCGTAAACATGCCCATCCAAGGAACCGCCGCCGACGTTATAAAGATCGCAACGGTCAACATTGCCGAAGAACTCCACCGCCGAGAACTAGAATCCCGCATGACCGCCCAAGTTCACGACGAACTCATCTTTGAAGTAGCCCCCGGCGAACTCGAAGAGGTCACATCCCTAGCCCATGACATGATGCCCGCCGCAATGTCTCTTGAAGTCCCCCTTCTGGTAGACACCAAGACCGGTGTTCGGTGGGGCGAGCTGGAATGACCACTGGCCACGTCTTCATAGCAACGAGCCTCGACGGCTACATCGCCCGCAAAAACCACACAATCGACTGGCTCGAAAGCCAAGACACCACGACCGAAGAGCACGGTTACACCCAGTTCATCGACTCCGTTGACGGTATCATACTCGGCCGCAAAACCTACGAAGTCGTCCTCGACTTAACCTCTGGCGACTGGCCCTACACAAAACCCGTAATTGTTCTTTCTCGAACCCTTACCGCCTCCGACATCCCTCCCGACCTGACCGACAAGGTCACAATCACCGACCAAACGCCCACCGATCTCTTCCAAACCCTCCACCAACAAGGCTGGGACCGGGTCTACATCGATGGCGGAATCACCATCCAATCTTTCCTAAACGAAGGCCTGATCGAAGGCCTGATCATCACCACCCTCCCTGTTCTGATCGGCGACGGCATCCCCTTATTTGGCAAAACATCCGAAGACATCCACCTCGAATTGATCAGCACGACCCAATACCCTTCGGGCCTATCCCAATCCCACTACCGCGTCTTGTACTCCGACAACTGAATAAAAACCCTCGGCAACCTCAAAATTCCTCCATAGCCCCCACCGGCAACTCCAAATCCCTTCTCACCGCCGCCGAGATCCGATTCAACCGGCGGCCATTCAATTCTTCTTCTTGCATCGTGTCTGTGATGACCGCCATGCCGATACTGTGGTCGGGATCGCCCCAAGCGATAGAGGTGCCCATTCCACCATGCCCGAAAGTGCTTGACCCGACCGGAGCCGCAGGGCGGTTCGGTTGTTCGTCAAACATCCACACGCCTTGCCCCACCCGGCTCTTCGACATGCTCTCAACATCGTATGCCAAAGCATGAGTAGCGAAGACATCCATAGCCGCGCCTTCGCTCAACCAAAGCTCCCCATCACTCGTCACACCACCACCACAAACAGCAGCGTATAGCTTTGCCAAGTCGCTAGCCGTGGTTATGCACGAGCCACCCGGTGAGACGACTTGGTTCTCCAGCAGCCAATCCATCTTTCGCGGCATCTCCCGATCGTGATAATCCGAAGACGTATGGAGACTCTGAACGCGTTGCCGCGTCGCGCGGTCTCCGAGACTAACAGCAAAACAGGTGTTCATTAATCCGAGGGGCGATTTGACTTCGCGCTCGAATAGATCGACGAACTGCTCACCTGTTGCACGGCTCGCGACCTCCGCCGCAAGCAAGCCGAAAGTGATGGCGTGGTAGTGGATTACCTTGCCCGGCTCATACTCCAGCGGCATTGAAGCGATGATGTCGATCATCCGCCCCCAATCACCCCAATCGACATCGCCTCTTCCAAAGTCATGGGGCAAGCCAGCCGTGTGTGTCAACACATGCCGCAACGTCACTCCAGTCTTTCCTCGTTGCGCAAACTCTGGCCAATACAACGCTATCGGAGCATCGATCTCCAACACTCCCGTATCCAGTAATCGCCATATCGTAGCTGCTACCATAGCCTTGCCCGATGAAAACGCCCGAAAAAGAGGCGCAGGTTGCGGCGTTGCACCTGAATCCGACGCAGAACTCACGTAAGCGAGCAACTCGTCGCCGTTGACGAATACAGACACAGAAGCGGTTCGATGCAGACCCATTTCTAGTTGCAGTTGCAGTTCCTCGAATAGTGCGGGCATGTCAACTGCTGGCTCAGCTAACAGTTCATGCTCATCTACAGCCTCCGTTACCTCTGCTTCCTTAGTCGGTACATCTGCTACTGCTACCGGCGATGTGGAAATGATCTCGGTTTCGCCTTCTTCGGCTGACGAGGCAACTCTTTCTCTGCCTCTATCGCTACGGACTCCAACAGCGGCATCTTCCGCGGCAAGTAATGTCCGGTATTCTGCGATTAGCGCTTCAAGCTGGTCCAGAGTCGAGTCGATTTGCGAAATCCCCTCCAAAGCCGAAGAAGCGTTCTCCGAAAGTTGTCCGCCAGATTTGGTGGTCCCTTCGCGGATCGCTGTGGGTGCGTTTTCGCCCTCAGGCTGAATGGACGTTGCGTCTGTCTGGTGAAGTTCGTCTTTGGACAATGTGAGGGCTTTGTTAACGGTGCTTTTCTAGTGCTTTGGGGCGGGAATGTTGTGGATGTTGAAGGTGTCTTGCAGCTTGTTCATTCCATCCATCCAACTAGCCTGTGTCTCCTTGGACCAGGTCGGATCGAAATCAGGGTATTTGTCAAGCACCCTGAACGCCAATTCTCGCATCGTCTGACTGGCAGAGTCTATTTCAATGGCCGCCGTCGGGGCAGGTTCGCTAGGATCGTCGATGCTTGGCAGACGCGTTCCATTCCGTTGAGGTCGCGAACCCGCTCGCGACCTGGTTCCGGCTTTCCGGTTCGATTTCAAGTACGGCGAGAGCGGAATGTCGGCGTGTCTGGCTGCGTGGATGAAGAAAGTCTCAGACTTTACCAACATCGATTCCGTACAGCCGAATTCCCGCATCGCCTCTCGGAACTGCGCCTTGGTGGCATGTTCCAAATCCAGTTTGAAAACCGGCATGTAGTAGTTCTTCAGAACCTGTTCCAAAACCTTGTGGTGCTCTTCGCCCTCGGTTCTGGCTATCAGATAAAGCGCTTCGGTAGGGCGTCCATCCGCGTCCACGAGTTTTAGAGCACGCAACGCGCTCGTTATCTGCGAAGTTGCGGTTCCTGAAAATTTGGAATCGAAAACGGAACGGTCAATTCTATCTGGCATGCTGATCGCAAGCGATTCCAGGAAAGTTCGGAACGTTCGGTATGCGACGTATGGAGGGACGGTTTTAGTTTCTGCAGCCACGATTTCAAACGGGAATTGTGGTTTGAACCCTTGGTGTCAGTCAGTATATGGCAGTTATTTTCCAAATGCAACTCGAATGTCGGAATCTTCCGTTTCCCTAATGGACATGCTAAGGACAGTTTCTTTTCAAAGAGATTTTTGGAGTGCAGAATTTGACCTAATCACGATGTTACAAGCAGCCTGGAGGCTGAATAAAGGGCCGTTTGAGATGCGAATCGCGATAGAAAACATACTCCCTGATCCAGAGCGACCAGAGTACGACAAGGCCCATCGAGCATGGGCCCGGCGTCGGCGGCAACGGCGGATGCCGGTCGTCCTCGCCGAACAAGGAAAGTTCTACCTGCTCTGTGGAAACAATACGATCGATGCCGCGCAACGTGCCGGTGAGGATGTCGTGGAGTGTGTAGTCCGTCAAGGCGTTTCAGATGAAGAACGCGAAGAGTTACGCCTAGCTGACGAGTACTTCTCTTCCCTTCTGCCGCCGATCAAAATGGCGGAATCGTTCATCAACTACCGCGAAAAGTACCACGTTACTCAGCAGGAGCTGGCGCGTCGAACGGGCATTACTGCTGGCACCGTCCACCACTACGAGAGTCTCCGCAAGACGCTTTCTCCGAAGCTGCAAACCCACGTTGACCGCGGCGAGTTGACATTCAAAGAGGCGCGTTGCATCGCAGATATTGATGGTCATCAGCGACAAGAGGATTTGGCGCGGCCGTTCATAGATTCGCGACTCAGCAGCGTTCATGTCGAAGAGTTGATCGCCAAGGCGAAAGCCGACCCGGCATTGAATCCCGCCGCCTTGATCGCCGAGTATGTGGTCGAAGAACCCGAAGCCGAAGAAATCGTCGTTGAACCTGAGCCGAGCGATGAGACGGTGAACGGTAACGGGAGAATCCACCTCGAAAGACTGAATGGGCGTTACGACAACGACCTGGAAGGAATGCAGAAAGACGCTTTCCTGTTGGCGGGAAGTTTGGAGAAGCTTGCAAGCGCTGAGATACCAGAGTATCGGCGACTTCGGCTGGTCAGCACGCTACGGATCCTCTCAAGTCGACTGAACATCGCTTTGGATCATCTAAACCGTTACAAGTCAAATGGTTCTCCCAGAGGCAGCAATGGTAGTCCTTCACGCTTCGCCGAAGCCGCAAAAGTTCGCTAAATCGACGGTCAGAGCTCGCCTTATGAAGCATATTCGTAACGCTTGAGAGTAAATGAGATACAATCCCAAGCAATTGCATGCAAATTCTTGACATTCGAGAAACACACTAAATATTTGTCGACGGCTGGGCGACCATTCGGCACGGAGCGCCCAACACACCGCTGTCGAAACGGCCTAAAAACCGTTCTGCTCTTCAGAACTTAGGCCGAAGGCGAGGATGGGGTGCTTTCCAAGCCTCCTTAAGCACTCCCTTCCTCGCCATCCGGATCCGAGCAGTTTCGGCGTCGCTTCGATTCTAGCGAGGTGTCTTATCTTCGGGCTTTAAGTTCCCTGCAAAACGTCTTGGACTTTCGGCGGAATGGTATAGCATTGCTTCAATCGCCAGCGATGCGGGTGAGTAAACTCTGCTGGCAAGAGAGCCGAATATCGAGTGCCTAGGTGATGCCGAACCATGCTTGAGAGATTTCACGTTCCGGAAGATGAGGCGATCCGAGTCATGCCTGACCGGATGCGCGATGCGACAAAAACCATCTTCAGCGCAATGGGGTTGTCCGATGCGGATGCTGAGCTTTCGACTGATGTGTTGTTGTACGCTGATTTGAACGGAGTGGACACGCACGGAGTTTCGAACATGCTCCGAATGTATGTGCAGGGGTATCAGGCGGGCAACATCAATCCGAACCCTGAGATGCGGATCCTACGGGAGTCGAGCGTTACGGCATCTTTTGATGGTGATGGCGGTCTCGGTCTTCACCAAGCCCCGCGGGTGATGGATATCGTCATTGAGAAGGCGAAGGAGCATGGTATGGCGGCGGCGACGTTGATGAATTCGGGGCACCTCGGCGCAGCTGGTTACCATGCGGTGCGGGCGATCGATGACGACATGATAGGGGTTTGTATGACGGGTGGTGGCGGGTTCGCTATGTTGCCGACTTTCGGTGCGGAGCCGCGTTTTGGCACGAATCCGTTGGCTTGGGCGGTTCCGGCTCGTACTCAGCCTTACTTCATCTTTGATGCTGCTACGACTCAGGTTGCGGGTAACAAGATTCGTCTTCTGCAGCGGATGAATGCGCCGATTCTGCCGGGTTGGTTGGCGCGAGATGACGGTTCTCCGATCATGGAGGAGGAGCAGGTGCCGGAGGAGGATATCCGAGGTGAGCGTAGGCATTGGTACATGTTGCCGTTCGGTGGCACGCGGGAGATGGGTTCGCACAAGGGGTATGCGCTGGCGTGCATTGTGGACATCATGACGAGCACGCTTTCGGGCAATGGACCTGGTTTTGTGACGGAAAGCGGTGGTCACTTCTTCTCTGCGTACCGAATTGACGCGTTTACGGATCCTGACAAGTTCAAGGACGATATGGATCTGTTTTTGGATGGGTTGGCGACGACTCCGCCGGCGCCGGGGCATGACCGGGTAGTTTATCCGGGTTTGATCGAGAGTGAGGAACGTGCGGATCGGACGGCGAACGGTATTCCGTATCATCCGGAGGTTATGGAGTGGTTTGATTCGATCAATGCTGAGTTGGAGTTGAACCTCCAACTGCCGTGAAGATGTCCGGGTTGGACCAAAAGATGGTTCCGTCGGCTGTTGAGCTGCTTCAGCAGCTGATTCGCTTCGACACTTCTAATCCGCCTGGTCGGGAGCGGGAGTGTGCGCTGTGGTTGAAGGTGCTTTTCGACGATCATCAGATCGAAAATAGAGTTTTACACCCGGATGGGTCGCCGAATCGGTGCAATGTCGTCGCGCGTGTGCCTGGGCGTGGCGATGCTCCGCCGTTGTTGTTGCAGGGTCATACTGATGTGGTGAGTGTGCATGGTCAGCGGTGGAGTCTGGATCCATTTGGTGGGGAGATTGCGGATGGTTGCGTTTGGGGGCGTGGTGCGGTGGATATGAAGGGTGGTTTGACGATGATGGTTCATGCGCTTTTGCGTGCTCGGTATTCTGAAACGCCGCCTCCTGGGGATGTAATTTTGGCTGCGGTGGCGGATGAGGAGCTTGGCGGGCGTCAGGGGGCGGGTTTCTTAGTTCGTGAGCATGGGGGTCTTTTTCGCGGGGTTAAACATGCTTTTGGTGAGCTTGGTGGGTTTACGGTGCATGTTCGTGGGCATCGTTTCTATCCGATTATGGTTGCGGAGAAGCATATTTGTCGGATTCGGGTTACGTTTGTGGGTCAGGGAGGTCATGGTTCTCAGATTCATCGTGATACTGCGATGGGTCGTGCGGCTCGTGCGTTGCGTAGGATGGAGCGTCGGCATCCTCCGTATCGGTTGGTTGGTGCGACTCGGGCGATGCTGGAGGGGATGAGTGAGGTGTTGCCGAGGCGTGATGCATTTGCGTTGCGTATGGCGATGAATCCGAGGTCAACGGGTGTTATGCTTGGATTTATGGGTGAAAATGTGGGTAGGATGCTTGAGCCGATGTTCAGAGATACGGTTTCGCCGACGATAATAGAGGGTGGAGTTCAGGAGAATGCGGTACCTTCGGAGGTTCAGTTGTTGTTGGATTGTCGGTTGTTGCCGGGTTCGACGCGTGCGGATATTGTTCGGGAGGTTTTGACGCTGGTGGGTGAGGATGCGGAGGTGCATGTTGAGCGTTACGAGGATGGTCCGCCGGCGGTGGATATGTCGTTGCTTCCGTACCTCGGAGGGCTGTTAGAGCGTGCGGATCGTGGCTCGAAGGCGATTCCCTACATGGTTGCGGGTGGCACGGATGCGAAATGGTTTCACGAGTTGGGTATCGATACGTATGGATTCACGCCGATGCGGTTGCCAGAGGGGTTGGATTTTATGGCGATGTTTCACGGTCCGGACGAGCGTATTCCGGTGGATGCTTTGGAGTTTGGTGTGGGTGTGATGTACGATGCTGTGGCGGGTTATCGGGGCTGAAAAATTGCCGCTGGATTGCCGCCGTTGCCGCTGAATTGCCGCTGATTCCGGCAATTTTGGGCAGTCAGCGGCAATTTAAGGGGGATCTTGCCGCTGGTAGCGGCAATTTGGCGGCAATGTTATTTTTTGATGAAGTTCAAAACTTGTTCAGAAAATTGTCTGAACCGGGGGGCGCGGTGATTGGAGTGATGGTTGTGATGATTGCGGATGGTTGGAGGTGTATGAACCCCCTGCGTCTCGCTGCGCTTGACGCGTCCCCCTTTTGCGAAGCAAAAGGGGGAGGGATGGTTGTTGGAGCTGCGGGTTTTGGCAGGGTGATTACTTACGGTTCGGGTTGATGGTTTTGTGCGGGTTGGATGTCAGGGGCGGACATTTGCTCGCGCTATGGGGTGAGGTCTATGATTTTGGAAGGTTCTGGTAAAGGCGTGGTTGTTCTTCGCCTCTGTGGATGCGATAGACATGTCGCGCGTATTGGAGCGTCAGATAAGTTAGGAATTCGTCGTTGTTGAGTATCTGAGTAGCGACGGCACCGTTGCTTCTGACTCTTTCGGCGAGAGCTCTTCTGAGATGTCCGCCGAATTCGAGTAGGAAGTTATCGAATGGGTTAGCCAATGCCTGATCGCGGATGGTTGGATCTTTTTGCATGACGTTTAGGACTTGATCGATGAATAGTTGATCGGATTCGTCGAGATTTGTGCCGAATCTTTGGTTTAGGGTTTCGATGATTGTGGATAGTGGCGTTTCTTCGGGTTGTTGTGCGTGTCGCTCGCCTTCGAACACGGTGGACAATTCAGCGTCGCCATGTTCGAGTGAAGCGGAGCCGGAGAATGTTTGGCTATTGCGTAGATGGGTCAGTTCTACTTGGGAACCGAGGTCGATTCGGTTCTTGGTTTGGTCTGGCAACAGTGCTTGGAGGACTCGGCAGTATCGATAATCGCGTTCGAGTTTGATGTCGGTGAAGTCCAGGATCTGCGAAATGAAGTCGTAGAGGGATATGAAGCGGCTCAGGAGGTCTCGTAATTCGGCCTGCTCCTCATCGGAGGATTCTTCGAATCTGAGTAGGGCGGGGTCTAGCAACTGGTGGAGTTCTCGATGCTGTTCGACGTCTTTGTCAGATAGCAACGCTTTAACCACAGGTGTAATCTCTGTTTCACGTATGACACGATGCGACATCAAGTCTCTGTGGGTGTCCCAGAGCAGGTTTGGGTCGGTTGGGATTGAGGCGGTGCGTTCGTACCAAGGTTCAAATGCTTGTTTGATGTCGTCGGTGCTGTTTCGGAAGTCGAGTATGAAGGTGTCTTCTTTTCCTTGGCAGGTTCGATTGGCACGCGACAAGGTCTGGACGGCGTTTAGACCGGTAAGGACTTTGTCGACGTACATGGTGTGCAGCAGCGGCTGATCGAATCCGGTCTGGAACTTTTCAGCGACAACGATGATCTGGAATTCGTCTGTGTCGAATCGTTCCGCGGTCTGTGACTCGGGAAAGCCGTTCATACCGGATTCGGTGAATTCGTCTCCTTCACGCCTTACGGTTCCGGAGAATGCGACTAATGTCTTTATTCCTTGCGTGCCTGAAGCATTGATGTATCTGTCAAGGGCTTGTCTGAACAGTACCGCGTGTAGGCGCGAGCCGGTTACGACCATGGCTTTGGCGCGTCCGTTGATTTTGTGCGCGGTGTGGTTCTTGAAATGTTCGATGATTATCTCGGATTTTTGAGCGAGGTTGCTATCGTGGATGGTGACGTATCGTGCGATGGCGACCTTGGCTCTACGCGGGTCGTATTCTGGATCGTGTTCGATGCTTTTCTCGATTTTCCAGTATGTCTGGTAGGTCGTGTAACTTGCCAGTACGTCTAGTATGAATCCCTCTTCGATAGCTTGTCGCATGGAGTAGACGTGAGATGGAACGTGTCTTTCTTGCCCGTCCAGCAGTACTTTGTCTCCGAAGAGTTCCAGAGTTCTTGGTTTCGGCGTCGCTGTGAATGCGAAGTATGAGATGTTGGGTTTTCGTCCTCTGCCTTCGATAAGTTCGTTGGCGAAGTCTTCGCCTTCGAGTTCGTCATCAGTGAAATCGTCAGCGTCTAAGGGGGCGCCAAGGACTCTCTTCAGGTCGCGTACGGAAGTGCCGGACTGCGACGAGTGCGCCTCGTCGATGATGACGGCGTAGCTCTTCTCGTTCTGTGGTTCGTCGATGTGCTCGATGACGTAGGGGAACTTTTGGAGGGTAGTGATGACGATTTGCGCTTGTCTTCCGCTTAGGGATTGTGCAAGTTGCTTGGAGTCTTTTTCGATCTTGGCGACCAATCCGTGAACGTGTTCTATGGCGTAAATCGTCGATTGAAGTTGTTGGTCCAATACTCGTCGATCGGTGATGACGATGACTTTGTCGAAGATCTTGGTGTCGTTGTCGTCGTGCAGATTTGAGAGTCGATGTGCGAGCCATGCGATCGTCAGAGATTTGCCAGAGCCGGTTGAGTGCTGGACTAGGTACGAGTGTCCGGTGCCATCGTTCTTTGCTCTTGATTCAAGGTTGTTGACGGCGTGCCATTGGTGCAGGCGTGGGAAGACTGGCGAACCGTCATCCGGGACGTGGATGAATCGGTTAAGTAAATCCATCCAAGCATCTCGTCTCCACAACTTTTTCCATAGGTATTCAGTTCGGTATCCTGAAGTGCTGTGTGGATTTCCAGCACCGCCGACTTGACCAGCGCCACCAGAACCTTGGTTGAATGGTAGAAACCTGGTGTTGCCACCTTCCAACCTCGTGGTCATGAAAACGCGTTCGGGATCGACTGCGAAGTGAACGACGGCGCGTTTGCCCAATGTGGTGTTCCGCGGGTCTCGGTCGTTGCGGTACTGAGCAATAGCATCTTCGACGTTTTGCTTGGTAAGAGGATTTTTGAGTTCAGCGGTAGCAGTTGGTATGCCGTTTACTAGCAGGCATAGATCAAGGGTCTTGTTGCTGCTGGGTTCGTAAGCGAGTTGTCTAGTGACTGTCAGTCGGTTTGCGTTGAAGCGATCTACTAGCTCTGGTGTCAGTCCGTGGGCTGGCTTGAAGTATGCAAGGCTGATTTCGATGCCGTAATCGGCCACACCGTTTCGTAGCACGTCAACGGTTCCGCGGCGGTCGATTTCTTTTGCCAATCGTTGTGCGAAGCCGTCCCGTGCCCGCGCGAGGTCACCGCCGTACGCGCGTTGGGTGAGGCGGTTGAACTGGTCTGGTTGGGTGTCTTGGATGAATGCGAAGAGCTGCTTGGTGTCCAGACCCAACGATCTGTCGAAGTCGCTGGAGATGGACTTCGTGTATCCGCCGCGTTCGATCAGCCACTGTTCGATGGTTTCTTCGAAAGCGCGTTCGCTGGTGTTTGCGGGTGTCATGTAGTTTGGTTTTCGAGGACGAAGCGCGCATTTTCGCGCCGGAGCATCTCAAAAGGGTCGATGCAGGTTACGTTGAATTGAAAACATATGTCTGGATGCGTGATCGCGTTTCGTTGTCGTCGATTCGATTTTTGTAGAGTTACAACTGTGGCATCATGGGTTGATGCGTAAGCAATCAATTGCGGATATAAGGTATCGATGTAATCTTGTTTGGCGGCGTGCGTGTAATGAAAATCGCTTGCGAGTCGTGTCAGTACCTGGCCTGTATTGTGAATCGTTTGTGTGTCCAACGTGATTGATGTTGTGCAATCGAGGTGTCTAAGCAACTGCCAAAGC
The DNA here is from genome assembly GCA_963555965.3 of Dehalococcoidia bacterium. Lineage (GTDB taxonomy): Bacteria > Chloroflexota > Dehalococcoidia > Lucifugimonadales > Lucifugimonadaceae > Bin127. The sequence continues at coordinate 1,820,353 of OY821634.1, read as the reverse complement.
TGCTGATCTTGGGACTGTATTTCGTTCGCCACTGGTTCGATGATTTGGACCAATCCGCGTTGCATAGACTGCCTGATCCATTCCCAGAAAGCGGGGCAAAATCTTGGATCGTAGTAGTCGTTAAAGGATCGTATCAACGTATTAGCATCTAAAACGTACGGGATCACTGTATCACCCCAATCTGTCTAGCGAACTCCTTGAGGGTAGATATCTTGCGGATTTCCAGTAGACTTAAAGCTTCTGAATATTCGGTATTGAGTCCAAAAGTATCTGACAACAAAGCAGAAGCGAATCTTCTGCCGACGCGCATCATTTGTGTGGGGTAGTATGTTCCGCCGGTTTGCCGTTGTCGTTCTCTTAGAGCGCGTAGCCTTTCTCTTTCGTAGAGTTCATCGAACAACGGGGGCGGTAGCGCATCCGAAGCAAGCAATCCTCTGAGAGCAACGAGCCTGCTGACTTTGAATCGATTTTGGACGGCGGTTGCGGCTTCAATAGGATCGGAACCGCGAGGGATCAAGTCCCACAGTAATTCACTTGGTGTCAGAACTTCGGATGCGACTTGGTTGCACCATGCCTCAGTTTGATGCTGTGGAACATGAACGTTGTCGGGTTCAGACAGCCCTTCCTGGCCGCTCCAGATGTGTGCGAGTTCGTGTGCGATGGTAAACAGTTGAGCCTCATAGGTATCTGCACCGTTGATGAAGATTACTGGAGCGTAATCGTCAGGGATGGCGAAACCTCGAAACTCGAGGAGGTCTAGTTTGCGTTGCGTGTTGCCTTTGACGATTCCGCTGATCATTATCAGGACGCCGATTTCTTCGATCTTAGCTATCAGTGCGCGTCGATAGGCTTGCCAGTTGGTTAGTTTCTCAATCCAATCGTTGTTGATTCCGAGTACATCTCGGATGCTGCGGGCGGCAAAAATCGGCGATGAACGGTGAGGTATGGATCCTACGAATTCCAAAGGTTCATATCCGTGAACGAACGCGTATCGTCGATACCATGCTTGCCTTCTTTGGCATGCGTAGATGGTGTCGCGCAGATTCGGGCTAATCTCGGCGGGCGTGCGATCGTCGAAGGTGCGGAAATCAGCGATGGGCATTCCCTCTTCCGGCGGTTCTTTGAGGAACAGGTATCCGTAGGCGACGTAGGCTTTATTGGCGAAGTCTTGCAGTTGTCGCCATGTCGGTTGACGTTCACCAGCGAGCCATGCGTCTAGGTTTGGGATTTTCTCGCGCAGGTAATCCTCGCGTTGCGAGCGCTTTATAGCCCACTCCAAGACAGTGGGTTCTACTGGTACCCTGACGATTGGCATGTGCCTTATTGTCGCATAGTTGGCGATGACATCCCCCTAGCACCCTTACGCTCTGCGAAGGGGGGAGATTCCTCGCTGCGCTCGAAATGACATGACATGGGATGGGGATTGTGAATGGGGATTTCCGGCGTCTGCGAGTGAGGGGTGGCAACCGCGAGTAGGGCAACCACGAGGGTTGCCCCTACGTTGTTCGTGTGGCGGTGGTTTGGGGGGAAGTGTTGGGCATCCACCTGGCCGACTTGCGCAAGCGAAGGAGAGTATTCCTCTCGCCCGGCTCCTCTGGATGGGCGTTCCGCCTGCTGAAGCGCCGGCTTCCGCCGGAATGACGGGACTTTTGCACAGGTCTCGAAGTAAGATGATGGCGAGGGGCTGACAGGTTATTAAAGGTTTTTTAATAGGAACTCTGCTTATTAAAGAAAAAGCCGTTTTGCTTTAATAGGGAACTTATGTACCGATTTCCAACTTCCCCGTAACCGCCGCGGTGATGACGGCTTGGCGGCGTTCGGTGAGCAGCTCGATCTGGCATTGGAGCTTGGAGACAAGGGTGTCGATGCGCTCAGTCTCAACATCGAGGTGGTCTGCAATGGCGCGCTGTTCGGGGTGGGGAGGGATGGCTACAGCACAGGAACCTATAGCGTCAACCTTCAACCCATATCGAGTAAGGCCTGAAGCCACGCTTGACCAATAAGCGGCACTTGAAGAAGACTTGGTAGCGTAGAAAATGAACTTTGGAAGAGTTGGTCCGACGACAGGCCGAAGAATTGCCAAGTGGTAACCACAGACCATGTTTGGTTGCGCCTCGTTAACGTAAGCGGGAACACCTATGTCATCCGGAGTCTCAGAATCTTTCGTGATTATCGTGTCTCCGACAAGCACTCTGAACTTGACCAGTTTGTCGCGGTCGGTGGTTGACGCCATTAACTGCATATCTGGCGTGATCAAATCGTTGTAGTAGACATCGGTGTAGTTGACGAGGCGAACGGCTGGTTGTCCGTCAACTATGTGTTTGTCAACGTTGCTGACTCTAATCGTCGCTAAATGCTTAAGCCTCTTAACCTCCCAATGCTCGGGTATCTCGCCGAGCCACTCGATGCCGGAATCCCGCATCGCTACACCATGATCCAACCCCTTGGTTACGGCTTGGGTGATGATGCTCTGGCGGCGTTCGCGCAGTAGGTCTACGAGGCGACGTTGGTTGTCGATTAGGGTGTCGATGCGTTCGGTCTCGACATCGAGGAAGTCTGCGATGGCGCGCTGTTGATCCTGTTGAGTGATCGCGACGGAAACATGCTTGGCGAAATCTCGAGACAATCCGGGTTGAGCGGCTGCGATATTTAGGCTCCAGATAGTGTCCTGAACAGTTTGCGACTGGATTAGGTAAGAAAGAAAACGGTTTTCAATCCCGCGTGGGCGCAAAACGAACACATGCTCGTTGACCATCATTGGACGATTAGGCGCAGGTCGCACAAACATAGATTTACCGATGGTAGCCCCATCCTTAACGACTAGGGTGTCACCAGCCAAAATACGCCCTTTGTGTCGCCCGTTGTAGAATTCGATTGGGACAATTCGCAGGTTCTCGTTGAGTTGAAATTGACCGTCTTGGATGTGTTCGCCACCTATCGATATTGCGAATTCAGCGGCAGAATCGTAAAATTCGGTCCGAGCACCAGATTCGATGTTGATCAAGTGTTGAAGTCTGATGGAGGCTCGTTTCACTCGGACATCTCCTGCATAAGCACATTGATCTCTGCGCCGATGGTGTCTATCTCGGCATCTATCTCGGATAGTGGGCGTGGGGGTGTGTATTTGTAGAAGTGGCGGGTCAGGGGGATTTCGTATCCGATCTTGGTCTTGGTGTGGTCTACCCAAGCATCTGGGACATGTGGCAATACCTCGCGTTCCATGTGGTTGTGGACCACCCAGCGATGATGTCCTTGTTTTAGACGATTTGCAACATCATGTTGCCAAGTGGCTGGTTCGGGAGGTAGCGGGACGTTCTCGTAGTCTCGCAGGTCGGGGTCTGGCTTGGGGTTACCGCGGCTGTCGGTAACGATGTCGAAATCCTCATCTCGGACCATCGCTAGGCGAGTTGCGGCAGTGAGTGCGCGTGCCTTAACGGAAGTAGCGACATCGCGCACGAACTTCTTGAAATCGTTCTCAGTATCGAACTGGTTGTCGCCGGTGATGGACAACAGTGCTTCGCGATCAGGCTCTAGGATGCGGTCTTCGGCTTCACCGGCGTTGAGCGCATCTTTCATGGCGCGTATGCTCCATCGTGCCCGCAACGGTCTTTCGACGGTGACCCGCATGGTGCCGAACTCTTCGTTGCGGAAGATTTTGACCTGCTCGGATTGGGTGAAGTCGGTGTACAGCCGAGTTATTTCGCTGATCTGATCTTCAGAGATCATCTTGCGTTTATCACCGAGGGATTTACGCATGGATACCGAGTATTCGCGGGCGTCGATCAGTTGAATCTTGCCGCGGCGTTGTTCGCTCTTGCGGTTGGTGAGCACCCAGAAGTAGGTATAGATTCCGGTGTTGTAGAAGAGTTGATCGGGCATGGCGACGACGGCCTCTAACCAGTCGTTCTCGATGATCCAGCGTCGGATCTCGGACTCGCCGGAACCTGCGCCGCCAGAGAATAGCGGCGAGCCATTGAATACGATAGCGATGCGCGAGCCGCCGGCGTATGTCGGTTTCATCTTGGAGATCATGTGCTGGAGGAATAGGAAGCTGCCATCGCTGATGCGCGGAAGTCCAGCACCGAATCGTCCGTTGAAACCTAGTGTCTGGTGTTCAGTCTTGATGGTGTCTTGGTACTTCTCCCATTTGACACCGAAGGGAGGATTAGCGAGACAATAGTCGAACTTGCTGTTTTCATGTTGATCGTCACCGAAAGAATCGCCGTGCGTGATCCTCGCATCGCCGGACCGCTGCCCCTGAATCAACATGTCAGACCTGCACGTTGCGAAAGTCTCGGCGTTTACCTCTTGTCCGAAGACATGCAAAAAGGCCCTTTGGTTCAACTCACGCAGATAGTCTCGCGAAACCGATAGCATCCCGCCGGTTCCGCAAGCGGGATCATAAAGTGTCTTAATGACGCCGGTTTTCCGCAGCTCATCTTCGTCTTCGGTAAACAGGATTCGCGCCATGAGTTGAATCACCTCGCGGGGTGTGAAGTGTTCGCCGGCGGTTTCGTTAGAGAGTTCAGAGAAATGTCGTATCAATTCCTCGTATATGTATCCCATCTCGATGTTGGAGACGTTATCCGGATGCAGGTCGACGTCGGCGAATCTGGAGACGATTTGGTAGAGGATGTTGGAGTTATCGAGTCTTGTGATCTGCTCGTCGAAGTTGAATTTTTCGATGACTTCATGAGTGTCCGAATCGAAACTGGCGATATAAGCTCGTAGATTACCGGCGAGTTGTGCGGGATCGCTGAGAAGCGTTGCGAATGTCAGAGGGTTTGTGTTGACGAAGTCTTGCTTGCGGGTATCCATCAACATCTGATGGGGGTCGAGTCCCAACTTTTCAAAGTGTCGAGCCTCGTCGATAAGTTCGGGTTTATCGCCTTCGGAGACGCAATCCATTCGACGCAGGACCGTCAGGGGGAGAATGACCTTGCCGTATTCAGATGGCTTGTAAGGCCCGCGTAGGAGGTCTGCGATGGACCATATGAATTCGGCGTGGTTGTTGGGTTGTTGGTCTGCCATAGGAGTGAGTGTAGTTTTTTGCTGTGGGTTGGGTTGAGATTTGAGCAGTGATTGGGGTGATGGGTTTGATTTTGAACTGTGATTGCGGTGATTTGGAATGATGGGTGTGATGGGTTTGCATGGATGGGGTGTATGAACCCCCTGCGTCTCGCTACGCTTGACGCGTCCCCCTTTTGCTGACGCAAAAGGGGGAGGGGGCAGGTTTGAACTGTGATTGCGATGATTTGGAATGATGGGTGTGATGGGTTTGCATGGATGGGGTTTATGAACCCCCTGCGTCTCGCTGCGCTTGACGCGTCCCCCTTTTGCTGGCGCAAAAGGGGGAGGGAAAAGGGTTGGCTTCGCAAAAGGGGGAGGGGACGGTTAGAGGCTTTTGCGGGCGGCTTGGATTGTTTTTTCGATGTCTTGGTGGGTGTGGGCTAGGGATATGAACCATGCTTCGAAGGGGGATGGTGGTAGGTATATGCCTTGTTGGAGCATGTTGTGGAAGAAGCGTGTGAATTGTGCGCGGTCGTTGGTGGATGCGGTGGTCATGTCGTAGACGCCCCCCTTTGTCCTTCGGACATTTCCCCCGTTAACGGGGGAAAGCGAGGAGATTGCGGGCATTTCCTGCGTTCTCGCTTCGCTGGCACCCCCTTCAATTCCCCCTCTGAGAGGGGGAGGGGGATGATTCGCTTCGCGAAGGGGAGGGTCCCCCTTTGCCCTTCGGGCATTTCCCCCGCGAGCGGGGGAAACCTCGTTGTTGGGGATGCCGAAGAATAGGGTTAACATGCCGGTGGCTTGGTTTATGGTAGCGGTGGTTTCGGATTCGGATAGGGCTTGTTGGAGGCCTTGGGCTAGGTGTTGGGTTTTTTCGTTCAGCTCCTCGTAGGTGCCGGGTTGGGAGAGGAGTTGGATGGTTTTGGCTCCGGCGGCCATTGCTACGGGGTTGCCGGAGAGGGTTCCGGCTTGGTACATGGGTCCGAGTGGTGCGACGTGGGACATTAGTTCGCGGCTTGCGCCGTATGCACCGACGGGGAATCCGCCGCCGATGATCTTGCCGAGGCAGGTGATGTCGGGTTCGACGCCGTATAGGGTCTGTGCGCCGCCGTATGCGACTCGGAATCCGGAGATTACTTCGTCGAAGATTAGGAGTGTGCCGTGTTGGCGTGTGATGCTTCGGAGGCCCTGTAGGAAGTCGGGGTCGGCGGGAACGACGCCCATGTTTCCGCCGATGGGTTCGATGATGACGCAGGCGATGCGTTCGGTGTGTGTTTGGAAGATTCTCTGGACGGCTTCGAGGTCGTTGTAGGGTGCGACGAGTGTGTCGGCGGCGAGTTTTGGGTTTACGCCGGCGGAGTCTGCGATGCCGGATGTTGCGAGTCCGGAGCCGGCGCGTACGAGGAGTGCGTCGTCGTGTCCGTGGTATCCGCCGTCGAACTTTAGGATCATGTCTCGTCCGGTTGCGGCTCTGGCGAGTCGCATAGCGGACATGGTGGCTTCGGTGCCGGAGTTTACGAATCGTACCATCTCGATGGATGGTACGGCGTCGACGATGAGTTTTGCGGCGGTGACTTCGATCTGTGTGGGAGCGCCGAATGATGCGCCTTGTGCGGTGGCTTTTTGTGCGGCCTTGGTGACTTCGGGGTGTGCGTGTCCGAGTATGAGGGGTCCCCATGAGCATACGTAGTCGATGTATGAGTTTCCGTCGGCGTCGGTGATTCTGGATCCGCTGCCGGAGGTGAAGAAGAGGGGGTTTCCGCCGACGGATCCCCAAGCTCTGGCGGGGCTGTTTACGCCGCCGGGTATGAGGCTGGTGGCGGCTTTGTATAGTGATTTGGAGATTTGGGTATTGCGGTGTGTAGTCATGGCAACCATTGATGGTAGCGCATGGGGGATTTATCTGAACCGCGGATTACGCCGATTGCGCAGATGGGCTGTGATGTGGTTGCTTTTGAACTGTGATTGCGATGATTTGGAATGATGGGCTATGATGCCCCGCTGCTCTTTTCCCTTTCACCCTCTCCGTAGCCCTCTCCCATCGAGGGAGAGGGGATTTCGTAGTGCCCTGCCCTCGCTCCGGGCATCCCCTGCGAGCTTGCTTCGCTTGCTCGCGTCCCCTTACGCTGCGCGAAGGGGAGGGGGCAACCACGAGGGTTGGTGAGGTTTCGGATGTATGAACCCCCTGCGTCTCGCTGCGCTTGACGCGTCCCCCTTTTGCTTGGCAAAGAGGGGAGGGAAGTTTCAGCGTTTGCGCTGTTTGAGGATTTGGATGGGGTCGGCTAGGATGCGTTTGACCATTGATCGTGTCATTGCTTCGATGGCTTGGCGTGTGTCGGGGTCGATGTTTTGGAGTTTGGAGAGTGTTCGCTGTAGTTCGGCGGCTCGGATTCGTTCGGCGGATTCTCCGATGTCTCGTAGCAGAGGTTGGAGTTCGATGTCGTCGATGAATTCGGCGGCGGCTTCTGCGACGATGGTTTCGGCTTTTTGGCTTGCTTTTGCGATGGATTTCTGGTGTTCGTCCTGCAGGCGTTGGAGGTCTTCGAGGGTGAAGAGTCGGATGTTGTTTAGATTGGCGATTGTTGGTTCGACGTCTCGGGGGAGTCCGAGGTCTAGGATGTGTAGGTCGGAATTGCGGTTGTTGATGTGTGGTTGGATGTCTTTTTTGAGGATGATGTTCTGGGTTGCGCCGGTGCATGTGATTACGATATCGACGTTTTCCATTTCGTTGGCGACGTTTTGGATGGGGATGGAAGTGGCGTTCATATCTTCTGCGAGGCCTTTGGATCGGGCGCGTGATCGGCTGGCGATGCGCATGTTGGCTACTCCGGCTCGCATTAGAGATGAAGCGGTGATGCGTCCAGTTTCGCCGGCGCCGACTAGGAGCGCGGATTTACCTGCGAGGTTGCCGATTTCGCGTTCGAGTAGTTTTACGCCGAATGATGGGATGGAGACTTGTGACCAGCCTAGTCCGGATTCCTTGCGTGCAGCACGTCCGGTTCGGAAAGCGACGTGGAACATGCGGGATAGCACGGGATCGGCAGGTTTGTCGACGTTGGCGAGAGCTTGGAATGATCGTGAGACTTGTCCGGCGACTTGGTGGTCGCCTTGGACTAGGGAGTCGAGTCCGGTGACGACTCGGAAGAGGTGTTGGACAGCGTCGTAGCCGGTTTTGGTGTAGATGTATGGAGCGAGTTCGGCGTGAACGGGTTTTTGGGCTGATGGTTGGTTGCGTGAACCGAGGAATGAGAGGTATGTGATCATCTCCTCGATTGTTGCGCCGGAGTTACGAGTGACGGCGTATAGTTCGGTTCGGTTACAGGTGGAGAGTATGGTTGCGGAGTCGTGCGTGTCTAGTCGGCTGGACAGTTCGCGGATGTGCGAGGGGAAGTCTTCTTCGGAGACGGCGACGCGTTCGAGGATGTCTAGGGGTGCGTTTTTGTGGCTGACGCCTGTGAGTACAAAGTTCAATGTGGTACAGCGAGGTTCGGTTAGTGGCTAGGTATTAATTATCCACACGACGATAGTGGTGTTGTCTGAACCGCGGATTACGCTGATTGAGCAGATGGGCTGTGATGCCCCCCGTCCCGGCATCCCCTGCGAGCTCGCTCCGCTTGCTCGCGTCCCCTTACGCTGCGCGAAGGGGACGTGCGTACCCCGCTCGCTTCGCTCGCGCCTCTTTCGTGAGACGAAAGGGGCGTACAATTTAGGCGAGTCGTTTTAAGGGGGCGCAAATAGACATGGCTATCGATATTCTTCCGCCGGATGAGCGTGGGTATGCAGATTCGAGCATCTTGGTTACGGCTGAGTGGTTGGCTGAGCATATCGGCGAACCGAATGTGGTTGTAGTGGACACGGATGATCCTGGGGAATATGCGGCTGGGCATATTCCGGGGGCGTCTAATCCGCCTGACAACTACTACAAGACGTCGTTGGATGATCGGACGCATATTCAGGGTTCGGAGCAGTTTGCGGCTACGATGAGCGAGTTGGGTATCAGCGACGATTCGCTGGTGGTGGCGTATGACCGTACGGGCGGTCTTTATGCGTTGCGGTTGATGTGGGCGTTGCACTACTATCGGCATTACAAGGTGAAGATGCTGGATGGGGGTTATCAGCGTTGGGTTGCGGATGGTGGTGTGGTCAGCACAGTGGCGTATGAGGCTGATGGGACGGCGTTGTTTACTCCGCGGGAGCCGGATAAGTCTATCTACGCGGGAATGGATGATGTTTTGGAGGCTATTGGAGCGGATGACGCGACGTTGTTGGATGTTAGGACGGATGGCGAGTGGGACGGGTCGAACAAGCGCGGCGGGAAGCGTGGGGGACGGATTCCGGGTGCGGTTCATTTGGAGTGGGTGAATTTCCACACTGGCGGTGCGATTCCGACGTTGAAGCCGGCTGATGAGATTCGGGCGTTGCTGTCGGATCGGGGTGTTTCGACGGATGGTGAGGTGATCACGTATTGCCAAGGAGGGATCCGTGCGGCGCAGGCGTATTGGGTGTTGAAGCTGGTTGGAGCGGAGCGTGTCAGGAACTACGATGCGTCGTGGCGAGAGTGGGGTAACAACGATGAAGTGCCTGTCGAGCATGAGACTTAGTTTTGTTGCGTGACAACCGCTCGGGGATTAGGTTCGTATGTCAATAACGATTGTGCGAGGAATTGAGTTTGCGTCACGCCGTGTTGGTGATTGGCGCGTAGATAAGGGTGGAAGTAACCGATGAGAGTATTGGGTAGAAGCAGACGCGGATCATTGTTAGGCGTCGTATGGATCGGGATGTTGATTTTTGCGTTGGCGATGTTGTTGACGCAGAGTGCGTGTGGTAGCGATGATCCGACTGCGACGGCTGTTCCTGATCCGACTGCGACATCGGCACCGGAACCGACCGAGGAGCCGACGCTGGAGCCTACGGACGTGCCGGTTACTCGGAGTGAGCCTATCGAGTTGTTTGACAAGGATGTTCGGGGGATTGATGCTTGGATCAACAGCGATCCGACTTCGATTGCGGAGTTGACGGGTCAGGGCAAGGTAGTGTTGGTGGATTTCTGGACTTACACGTGTGTGAACTGTCTGCGGACGCTGCCGTTTTTGCGGGAGTGGCAGGATAAGTATGCGGACAACGGTTTGGTTATTCTGGGCGTTCATGCTCCGGAGTTCGAGTTCGAGAAGGAGCTTGAGAACGTTCAGATGTCGGTGGATGAGGAGGGTATCGAGTGGCCGGTTGCTTTGGACAACGAGATGTTGACGTGGCGGAGTTTCAACAACCGGTATTGGCCGGCGAAGTATCTGATCGGGGTCGATGGTGAGATTCACTACTCGCATTTCGGCGAGGGAGCGTATCGTGAGACGGAGTTGGAGATTCGGAGGGTTCTGGAGTCTGCTGGTTACGATGTGAGCGGCATCCCGATCGGCGAGGTTGAGAACACGAGTCGGGACGATACTGCTAGGTCGGTGACGCGTGAGCTTTATGGGGGTTACGACCGTAACTACAGCGTTTACGGGTTGTATGCGGCGCAGGATGAGTACTACGTTGGTCCGGACCGTGAGGTTGAGTATGAGGACATCTACGCGGAGCGGAACAGCTATCCGCCTCAGAAGTTTGTGTTGAGGGGTCTATGGCGTAATGAGCAAGAGGCGATTGTGCACGCTCGGGAGACGATGGATCTTAGCGACTACATTGCGTTCCGTTTCCATGGTCGCAGTGCGAACGTGGTGATCGATCCACCGGAGCCGGACGAGTTCAAGGTGTATGTTGAGCTTGACGGTCGCTGGCTGATGGAGAACGAGGCTGGCGACGACATCGTGTTCGATGACGAAGGTCGGTCGTACTTCAACGTTGATGAAGGTCGTATGTACAAGATCGTGGAGACTCCGGAGTATGTAGAGGATACGTTGAAGTTGAGCAGCGATTCTTCGAACTTTGCGATCTTCGCGTTCACGTTCGGGATCTATGATGGCGGTTTCTGATCGGGTGAGGCAGCGATCGGGTCTTTTGATTGGAGATGGGTGATGCGTTTGGGTTATGCGACTGGTTTGGCGGCGGCTTTGATGGCGGCTTTGATGGCGGCCTTGGGGCTGCTGGCGCTGTTCGCTCTGGCGTGCTCAAGTGAGGAACCGACGGCTGCGCCGGTTCCAACGGTAGCGCCTACCCAAACGCCGGTTCCGACGAACACTGGGGTTCCTGAAGTTGCGACGGTGTTGCCGAGCAGTGGTTTGGAGGAGCTGGAGCAGGAGTGGGCTACTCGGACCGATAGCGAGGATTTGCGGCTGATCCTTGCGACGCCGGATTTGGCGCCGGGGACGCGTAGGTTCGCGATGGTGTTGACGGATGGTTCGGGTATCGTGGCGTTTCCGGTGGTTCAAGTTTCGTCGTACAAGTATCCGGCTGGCTCTGATGGTGTTTCGGATCGCGAGGGTCCGGTTGAGACGGCGCTTGCGCGTTACTTCGAGTTTCCGTACGGGACTCGCGGGATTCACGTTACGGAGTTGACGTTTGACGAGGCAGGTATGTGGGGAGTCGAGGCGAGTGTTCCGCAGCCGGATGGTAGCGTGGCGACGATCGAGGTTTTGATGGAGGTTCACGAGGAGACGATGTCGGTTGATCTTGGGGAGGTGCCTCCGCTGGCGGATAGTCGGACATTGTCGGATGTTGATGATGTTTCGTATCTGACGACGGGTTCGCAGCGGGACGAGAGTCTGTACCAGATTTCGCTTGGCGATGCGCTTCAGAACGGGAAGCCGACGGTGGTGGTATTTGCGAGTCCGGCGTTTTGCACGAACGCGGTTTGCGGTCCACAGGTTGAGGTGTTGAGCAATTTGAGTGCGACTTATGGGGCTGCTGCGGACTTTGTACATGTGGATTTATTCACGAATCCGAAGGAGATCCAGGGCGATCTGACGCGTGCGAAGAAGGCGCCGTTGTTGGAAGAATGGGGTCTGGTATCGCAGGAGTGGACGTTTGTGATGGACCGGGAGGGTGTAGTGGTTGGGCGCTTCGAGAACTTTGTGCCGGAGGGTGAGTTGGTGCCTTCACTGGAAGGTGTTCTGGAGTAGGGTCAACCTCTGCCTTGATGCTTGGTGGAGAGTTGAACGGGTGGTTTGTTAGGTTTATGTAGTAACGACTTAGGCTGCCGTATTGAGTACCGACCTTAAATCCGACGATCCTGTTGAGATCGACTCGCTGTTCATTCCGTTAGATGGTTCGGAATGGCATGAGCGGGCGATTTCGTATGGTTTGTTGATCAACGAGTGGTTCGGCTCGACGTTGGATTTGTTTTTTTCGTTGGCAGATGTTCCACCGCTGACTCGTCACGGAGAGTGGCGGCAGCGTGCTCACCTTTCTGTAGAAACTGGTGAAAACGCGAGGGATCTTAAAGAGTCGTCGGTGAACAATAATTCTCTTCACGAATTCGGGAAGATTCTGGCGAATGATTATCTTAACGAGATAACGCGTCAACTTGAGCCTTATGGTGTGGACGTTGCGACTGATTTGAGTGCTGGTAGTCCTGCTCATATCCTGTGCTACAAGGCTCAACAGGCGGGTAATTCGATGATCGTGATGTATGCGCGTCCGCAGGGTCGTATACGTCGTTACGTTCGTAAAAAGATGGCAGAGGAGTTGATGAGGGTTACGACGGTACCGGTGTTGATGGTTAACGATGATCCGGATGTAGATATGCGTAAGCTGAAGATTTCGCCTGAATCGGTGATCGTACCGTTGCGTTCTGAAAGTGCGATGCGTGCAAGTATTCCGTATGCGATTGCGATTGCGAGAAAGAATGATGTAGCGATTCAGTTCGTAGAGAGCAATGTTGAGTACCGGCGTAATCGTCGCGAGTTTGACCGTGCTCGAGAGTATTTGTCAGAAGAGTTGGACGGGGTTTCGGTTGATTATTCTTTTCGTGCGTCGGATTTAGGAATTACGAATTCATTGTCGTCGGCTCATACGTCGTCGCCGTTTTCGTGGATCGTGATGGGTTCTCGGTTGCGGTACGGGTTGAGTCGTAATTTCTGGCCGGCGGTAGCGGACAACATCCGTAGGGAGGTATCGTGTCCGGTTTTGGCGGTGCCTGATACGGAGGTTATACCGAAGCGAGAATTTCAACTTAGGCGTTGGATCGTGGAATGGCTGGCGTATCACGACGCGTCGTCAGTTCTGGACACCGAGGTAACGAAGCGTCCGAGAAGGCGTGGCTGGGCTCAACAGATCACGTCGTTGTATACGTATGACGAGCGGGATGGGACTGGTTCTGGTCGTTCCCCGCAGTGGCGTAGTTGAGGACTCTCGGCGCTTCTCAGTTTTGTGATCGTGATCGCATCAGGTAAGAGACCAGTGCGCCGATGGTTGTTCCGAACCATGCGTATGGTGCGATGGCGATTCCGATGATTGCCCAGAAGAGAGTGGGTGCTCCTAGGAATCTTTCGGCGTCGCTGATCTGCGAATAAGCGATGATGATGGCTGCTGGTATCAGCATTAGTGCGCCGACGATGATTCCGAACCATACGATTTTCATCTCGTCGGCTTTTGCGATACCTCCGCCGACGAAACCGGCGATGAAGGGACTTAAAGGAATGGCGACGAAGTGGACGCCTGGTATGGGTATGGCGACGATCATGATAGCGAATGCGGTTATGACACCTTTGAGCATGATGTTTAGGGTATGAGGTTGATGAGAGATGGCGGCGTGTGGTGTCAACAGAGTATATTTCTGCGATGGTTTTCGCTCTGGGAATTGGTGGTATGATTTCCGATTACTCGTGTATTGCGCGAGGCGGGTCTGCATGAGCGTATAGGCAGGCAGGAAAAAGTTGACGATTACACATCCATCTACCGATGTTCTGATATTGGGATCAGGAGCATCGGGAGCGGCAGTTGCTTGGCGGTTGTCCCAGTCTGATTTCAATGTGGTCTGCTTGGAGCAGGGTCGTTGGATCAATCCTGAAGAGTTTCCGCACGAGCACGCTGATTGGGAGATTCAGGCGCGGACGAATTGGGCCTTCGATCCGAACGTCCGCGGTCTGGATGTGGACTATCCGATAAACGTCGATGAATCTCCGATCGATCCGTTGATGTTCAACGCGGTTGGTGGCAGCACGATTCACTGGACTGCACACACTCCGCGCTTCCACCCTTCCGACTTTCGGGTCAAGACTCTGGATGGTGTTGCAGAAGACTGGCCGCTGACGTATGAGGATATCGAGCCTTATTACGACGCTTATGACGAGTTGATGGGTTGCTCAGGCATCAACGGTGATCCTGCGAATCCTCCGCGCAAAGAGCGTCCGATGCCGCCGTTGCCTATCGGTCCTGACGGGGAGCGAATGGGTAGAGCTTTCGATCGTCTGGGTTGGCACTGGTGGCCATCTGACAGCTATGTGAACTCGGTTCCGTATCGTGGGCGTGAGGCGTGTAACAACTGCGGTAACACTGGGCTTGGTTGTTCAAGGGGAGCAAAGGGTCAGACGGACGTAGCGATTTGGCCGGATGCGATTGCGAATGGTGTTGAGTTGCGTACTGGATCAAGGGTTTTCAGGGTGGATACGGATAGTGATGGTCGTGCTATTGGAGCGAGTTACTACGATGCGGATGGCGATGAAAACTTCCAGCCTGCGAATGCGGTAGTTCTGGCGATGAACGGCATCGGTTCTCCACGCATCATGCTGAATTCGGCGTCGGAAGTTTATCCGAATGGTCTGTGCAATTCGAGCGGGTTGTTGGGGAAGAACTTGATGTTTCACCCGTACGCGATGGTGAGTGGGTTGTTCGACGATGGGTTGAAGACGTATAAAGGAGCTCTGGCGAACATGATCCTTTGCCAGGAGTTCTACGAGACGAACCCGGAGAAGGACTTTGTGCGAGGGTACACCTATCAAGTTGCTCGCAGTTCGGGTCCAATATCTACGGCTTGCGGCTACATGTTTGGTCGTGTGCCTTGGGGTGCGGAACATCACTCCGAATTTGGACGTCGGTTTGGAGATGTAACAGTGTTGGGTGTTATCGGCGAGGATTTGCCGGAGGAACACAATCGTGTTGAACTAGACGCGAAGTTGACCGACTCTAACGGTATTCCAGCGCCGAAGGTCTTCTACAAGTTGAGTGCCAACTCTCGGATGCAGCTAGACGACGCGATTGAGAATGCGGAGATTGCGTTGGAAGAAGCTGGCGCGGTGGAGGTTTTGGCGACACGATTTCTGAAGGTTGCTGGTTGGCACCTGATGGGTACGGCTCGGATGGGGGATGATCCAGAATCATCGGTGATGAACCGGTGGGGTCAAGCGCACGATGCTGACAACATCTTCGTTGTAGATGGCTCGGTTTTCGTGACGTGTGCGGCGGTGAATCCGACGCCGACAATTGGCGCTCTTGCGCTACGAACTGCCGACTACATCGACCGCGAGCGTGCTGATTTCAAGTCCTGAAACGAAGTTCGATCGATGCCAGATAACGAAACTCAATTGACGGATGCGGACCGCCTCGTTTTATCGGCGGTGATGGATCTAATAGTGCCCGCGGTTGGCGAATTACCTGGTGCGGGCGAGATGGGATTGGCGCAAGCTGCGGAGGAACTTGCGTGCAAAGAGCGTAAGTATGGCGTGTCGTTGAGGCATGTGATGGAAGCCTTGTCGCTCGAGCCGTCGGCGCGCGCGGAGGGTGGTTTTGCAGCGTTGGACGCGGATCGGCGGATTGCCGCGCTCAGGGTGTTGGAAGCGAACATGCCCGTATACTTCGACGATTTTGTGGATCTGGTCTACATCGTGTACTACAGCGACGATCGGGTGCATAAACGTATCGGCTGGCGGAGCGGTCCATTGCAGCCCTTGGGTTGGGAGATGCCATCTTGGGATCCGTCGGTGTTAGAGACGGTTTCGAAGCGGAAACCGTTTTGGCGCAAGGTTTGACATCGGTACTGTGATGGAGAGAAGTATCCGCGATAACATCAAACATCAACGAAAGCCGCCACACACCTGTTAGATGTCGAATGCCCAAGCTTCAGCGCCTCCTCTATATCAACAGCGAAAGCACGAATCCGCAGTCGTCGGCACTGTCGGCCGCTATTTATGAACCGGTGAAAGGCTCGCTGACGGAACTCGATCCTACCAGCGAAGGGATTCCTTACGCGTCGGTTCAGGCGGCTATGATCGACGGATGGCGAGTGATTCAGGCTCCGGATGTTTGGGCAGGGATTGGCAGTGAGGACGCGGGAGAGGTTATCGGTTTCCAATTCATCTTGGAGAAGATCGAAGATTTTGACGCTTGATCCGTTACATTCCGTGAATCTAAGCGAAAAAGGGAGTAGCTATGACAACCGCAGCAGTAGCAACCGATTATCGTCTGACGGATGATGAGATGGCATCGTTCGTGATTCGCGGGTATCACGTGGTGCGACCCGATCTCCGGAAAGGGTTGAATGGGGAGATCTACGACGCGTTGGAGGCTTTGTCCACGAATCCGGGGGATGCTGTGCTTGAGACGGTGCCGCAGTTGAAAGAGGTTTGGGAGCATCCTGAGGTTGTTGGTGCGTTGAGCAGTTTGCTCGGTCCTGACTACGAGATGTTTTCGCATCGGCATTGTCACCGTAACGCGCCTGGAACACCGAGCCAGCAGATTCACCAAGACAATATGAACGACCTGCGTGTGGCGGGTGGTCAGGTCAGGTCGCCTGACCGCGTTGATTTGGTTCTGGCGATGTACTATCCGCAGAGTGTAGAAAAGAACATGGGTCCGACGTGCATCTTGCCGGGGACGCATGTGTTGAAGGCGTTGCCGGAGCGTATGGCTTCGCAGGGTAACTTCCGCGACCAGTACATCGCTTCGGTGCCGGCTGGCAGTGTGGTGATTCTGCACTACGACATTTGGCACGCTGGGACAGCGAATACTAGCAACAAAGTGCGTTACATGCTGAAGTTCTTGTTCCAGCGTGCTAGCAATCCATCGGTACCTTCTTGGCATCATGATTCTGCGAACGATGTTGCGATTCGCGGTCGTTTGGAATCAGAGAGTCCGATGGGTATGCAGCGTGCTCTTTCTGCAAAGCAGAAGCATTTCCGCACTCGGATGTGGAACCGGTTGGCGGGAGATGAATCGCTGGATTTGTCGTATCGGGACAAGTGGGCTGGTGGTTCTTGGAATTAGGTGCTACTCTCAAGTGAGCAAAGAGTTGATTGTCATATGCCTTTTATAGGGGGCACACTTGTTGACACAACAGATCGAATCGGGCCAGGGTGGGGCATCTTTTACCAGTGGCTCACCTGATTTAGTTCGTTGGGTTAATCGCGTCCATCAGGGTGACTGCCTAGAGATCATGGCGGATATGCCTGTGGAATCTATCGGTGTGATAGTGACATCACCGCCTTACAACCTAAAGAACAGCACAGGTAATGGTCTTAAAGATGGTAGAGGTGGCAAGTGGCCAAACGCGGGGCTGATTGATGGCTACGCTGACCACAACGACTCGATGCCGTATGAGGACTACGTGTCATGGCAACGAGAGTGTTTGTCAGCGATGATGAGGTTGCTGACCGACGACGGGGCGATCTTTTACAACCACAAGTGGAGGGTCCAAAACGGTCTTTTGCAGGACAGGTCGGATATTGTTGATGGGTTTCCGGTACGGCAGATCATCATTTGGCAACGTCCTGGAGGGTTCAATCACAATCCTGGGTATTTCTTGCCAACGTACGAAGTTATCTACCTGATCGCAAAACCTAACTTTGTATTGGCACCCAAAACAGGAGGTATGGGTGATGTTTGGTCGTTTCCACCAGCGCGTGCGAATCCACATCCGGCTCCGTACCCGTTTGAGTTAGCGAAAAGGTGTATCCAATCCACGAACGCAAGCGTGGTCCTGGATCCTTTTCTGGGTAGTGGGACCACTGCGGTAGCTGCACAGTATTGCGGTCGCGATTGGGTTGGTATTGAATTGTCAGAAGAGTATTGCCAGATGGCACGATCTCGAATCGAGGATGGTTGGCGTGCAGATTACGCCTAGGAACAGTATCGAAAGGGAACTTTTCGACGAACTACGGGAGATATGCAGTTCTGGGATGTGGGAAATGCACAATGGTGGCACTGGTCAACCAGGATCGATACTTGAGCATTTGTTGGGTATAGACACGAACAACGTCGACCTCCCTGATCTCCAGAGATGGGAAGTTAAGTTCCACGGCGGGACCGCGCCCATAACGCTTTTTCACAAGGAAGGTGATCCGAAGGGATCAGTTGGCAAGATTGTCAAGGATCATGGATGGGAAGATTCGGAAGGTCGCCTGAGCTTCAGGCATACAATTTGGGGGGAAACTCAGCGAGGATTCAAAGCTGTTGATCGAGGTGATCGGGTCCACGTTATGCACCAAGGCGTAAGTCAAGTTTCTTGGAGTCGCGATACCCTCGTAGTTACAGCGTCGTCGAAGTTGAGAAACACCGTTTTAGTTGCTGGAAGGGTATCGAGGAATCAAGGCAAGCGATATGTTGAGTTCAAAGACACCTATCTCTTGGCAGATTTCAAACCGTCGGCTTTCATCAACGGATTGAGTGAAGGATGGATTGCGATCGATTTCGATGCCCGCGAGCAGGCACCTGGTAGCGAAGGATTTAGAAATCATGGCACGAAATTCCGGGTTAAGCATCAAGATATGCAAAGGATGTTTGAGCGCGTAGAGCATCTAACTTGATGCTTGTTACCCGGGATCCATGATGACTTCAAAAGATTCGCCTTCTTCTTCGGTCCGTGGTTCGGAACTTGCGAGCGACTTTACGGTTTCGCTGGATGTTGACCGTCGGATGTATCGCGAAGATATTGCGGGATCGATTGCTCATGCTGAGATGCTGGGTAAGCAGGGGATTGTTTCAAGTGAAGATGTTGAGGCGATAATCGAGGGATTGCGTCGGATACAGAATGAGATCGAATCGGGTGAGTTTGAGTGGAAGCCGGAGCTTGAGGATATTCATATCAATGTGGAGTCTCGACTGTATGAGTTAATCGGTGATGTGGGAGGGCGGTTGCATACGGCTCGTTCTCGCAATGATCAGGTAGCTACGGACGTGCGGCTGTATGTCAAGCGCATAGCTGGCGATTGCCGCGCGCAGTGTCGGGAGTTGCAACGGGCTCTGGTTGATCGTGCTGAGGAGAATGTAGATACGTTGGTGCCCGGTTACACGCATTTGCAGCGTGCGCAACCGGTTTCATTCGGTCATGTTTTGATGGGGTATTACGAGATGTTTGGTCGGGATGCTTTGGCGTTCGGTTCGGCGCTGGCTTCTGCTGATGTATCGCCGTTGGGTAGCGGTGCGCTGGCGGGTGCGACTTACCCGCTCGATCGCGAGTTTGTGGCTAAGCGTTTGGGGTTCTCGCGGATCAGCGCAAACTCGATGGATGCGGTCTCGGATCGCGACTTCATCCTTGATTTCATATTTGCCGCCGCAAAGACGATGACGCACCTGTCGCGATTGTGCGAGGACATAGTGATCTGGTCATCGGAAGAATTCGGGTTTATACGGTTAAGCGACTCGTATTCGTCGGGGTCCAGCATGATGCCACAGAAGCGTAATCCTGACTACTCGGAGTTGATTCGTGGCAAGTCGGGGCGTGTGTTGGGTTCGCTGGTGTCGGTGTTGACGACTCTGAAGGGTTTGCCGTTGACGTATAACCGTGATCTACAGGAAGACAAGCCCCCGATGATGGATGCGGCTGACACCGTCGCTGCGTCGCTGTCGGCATCGACGGGGATGGTACGCGAGATGTCAGTCAACCGCGAGCGCATGGAAGCGGCAACACAAGGACAGGACATACTAGCCACCGATTACGCTGACTACCTAGTGCGCGAACTCGGAATGCCGTTCAGAGAGGCCTACATCCAAGTCGCAGCCTATACCCGTGGCGACTCCGAAATCCAAGCGGACATCCCGGAGATTACGGCATCAGAATCCATAGCCGCCCGCGACATTCCCGGCGGCACCGCGCCGAGACGCGTCCGCGCCGCGATAATGCAGGCTTACGGAGAACTAGGCATGGCGCGTTTGAGTGGCGAGTGGTAGCCAAACGGGCCCACCATCAATTCCGAATCCTGCAGAGCGTCTCCAGCCTCATACTCCCGGTCAGCGTCTACTAGGAACTTACCTGCTGCCGCTACATGCTCGGATGGGCGCATCTTCTGAACCCGTTCTTTAATGTCGCCTGGTTTTGAGTGTAGAGTGCCCATATTCCGTAAATCTGTCTGAAACCACCCAATACAGCGCCCGGTCAGACCACAGCCAATTTCATATAGTTAATCGATAGGGAGGCATTTCAACGGCCGAATTTCAAAAGGGGGACTCATTGTTCAATGCCATCTCTGCCGGTGCCGCATCTTGGCGTGGCGTCGCAATCATCATCATCGCTTGGATCGTCATTGCGGGTGTGATCCAATCCGTCTCCCCCAGCATCGAAGAAGTCTCCACGAACGATGCGTCTGAGTTCCTCCCTACGGGCACCGAATCGCTTGATGCGGCTGACCTGCAGAGGGAGAAATTCCCGGCTATCCAAGGTCTGCCAGCCGTAATTATCTATCGCAACCCGGACGGTCTGACCGACCGAGACATGGCAAAGATTACCGAAATCGATGCCACCATACGAGAACGAGACCACCCCAATATCGCGCTTATCATCTCGGACTTCGGGTCTTCGCAATTCGGAGTTGGCGGTTCAGGTGAACAACAGGGGGATACTCAACGAGATTCTGGCCCCGAGATATCACCAGACGGTACTGCGATCACGATCACCGTGATTATTTCGGGGTCGCCGGCGGATGATGAATTCGTAGAAACGGTTGAGTGGCTAAGAGAGATCGACGAGACCATTGAGGTAGAGATACCTGCAACGGTTCATGTTTCCGGCCCTGCGGGAATCCTAACGGACGCACTTGCAGTCTTCCGCACGTTCGACTTCCGCGTTAGCGCCATCACTATCGTCCTTGTCCTGATCATTCTGCTCGCTATCTATCGCTCGCCCCTATTGGCACTGCTACCCATCCTATGTGTCGGTATCGCGTTAGTAGTGGCCCAATCCATTGCCGCGCTCTTGACTGACAACTTCGGACTGGCACTAAACGGACAAGTGACCGCGATCATGGCAGTTCTTATGTTCGGAGCTGGAACTGACTTCACGCTTTTCATCGTCTCGAGGTACCGCGAGGAACTGCCCGCCCGGGAAGACAGATTCGAAGCGATTCGTGCAACGATGCGCGCCGTCGGTCCGTCTATCGCTAGCAGTGCAGGAACGACTGCCGTCGCAATGATGGCACTCATTCTGGCACTTTCCGGAAGCCTCAAAACCATGGGTCCGATGCTCGCGATGGCGATTGTCGTGATGCTAATCGCCGCTCTGACGCTCATTCCCGCTGTGCTAGTCGCTATGGGGCGCGTCGCTTTCTGGCCGATCAAGAACATCCAGCCCAATACCAAGCCAACCGCGTTTTGGCCTCGCGTTGCGAACATCATCTCGCAACGCCCTGGTACGCTCCTCGTGGTCACCGTTGTCGCAATGGTGGCACTGTCGGCCGGGCTCTTCGAGTTCACTCCCCGGTTCAGTTTCATCGACGGCTTTCCTGACAGCGTCGAATCCAAAGCTGGGTTCAAGACTCTTCAATCAGCCTACCCGCCGGGAGAACTGGCGCCGACCGATGTGTACATCTCGAAAGAAGGGGAAAATCTGCTTGAGCACTTGCAGGCGGTGGAAGTCGTCTCGGCGCGACTCGCTGACGATCCAGTGGTCGATAGCGTCACTTCGATAACGCGCCCTCTGGGCGAACCGCTATCGGTCGACATGGCCGCAATCCAACCACTAATCGCGATGATTCCCGACGATCCGCAAGAGATCGGCGCTTTAATGGCAAGCCTTCCGGCAGAACAAGCTCAACTCGCCGGCGCCTTCTTGGCGGGGCAACGACTGCTTTCGATCGATAGGACCACTACGAAACTCGAAGTCGTTCTAAACGTTGATCCTTACAACACTGAGGCTATGGATGCCATACCGCGGCTCCGAGCAACTGTTCGAAATGCCGTGGAAGGCTCCACGCTCAAGGGCGCAAAAGCAGTTGTCGGCGGTGAATCTGCGACCAACTACGACGGACGGGAAGTCACAAACCGTGACTTTCTTGTGCTATCTCCCATCGTTATCGCCGCCATCTGGATAATCCTCGCTCTGCTGCTGGGTAGTATTGTGGCCCCGACATACCTCGTTTTCAGCGTCGTACTATCGTTCGCGGCTGCTCTCGGGGCTTCCGTCGTCATCTTCGAATACATCTTCGGTCACGACGGAACGGTGTACGACTCGATTCCGTTCATATTCGTGTTCCTGATCGCGCTCGGTGCCGACTACAACATCTACATCATGTCTCGTGTCCGGGAAGAGACGCGCAAACGAGGTCTTGCTGAAGGTACGAGATACGCCATCACGCGCACTGGCGGAGTGATCACATCGGCCGGGATCATCCTTGCTGGGACATTCTCAGTGTTAACCACATTCCCGCTGCTAAACCTGTTCCAACTTGGGTTCACCGTAATGCTCGGCATCCTACTAGACACTTTCGTTGTGCGCGCCATCATGGTGCCGGCAATCGTGATGAAGCTAGGCGAACTGAACTGGTGGCCGTCGAAGACGCCCAGAAATCATTCTCTTGCGATGCCGCGCTCGTCCAGCAACGACAAAAATGCGTCGTAGTTCGATATAGTCTGCAAAGTCTTGACCAGGTGCCCGGCATCTGCGGATTGTTGTCTCAACTCCCATATCTGGCGCGCCAACGGGCTTGTAGAGGATGGGCCGTCGGCGTAGAGTCCGTGGAAGGCGAAGTAGGCTTGATTGAGTTTTCGGATGTTGTGTCCCTTGTTGACTAGCTCGATTCGGCGGTTTTCCATGTAGGTCTCGGCTTCGGTGATCTTGCCTTGTTGAAGCAACTCGTCGGTATGATGTCGGGTTTGGTGCATGAATTCTCGGAAGTCGAATTTTTCGGGATCGTTGTTAATGTCGCCTTGGTTGTGTGATGGCATGTAGGGAGGTTCGAGCGTCTGGATGTTTTTGCCTGTGATTCGGTTGTATACAGTGCGTCCGATCTCTTTTCCAAAGAGGTTTGCGAGGGTCTCGTTCAAAGAAGTCATGTCTCCGCCGGACCAGTAGGCGCGTCCGAGCGGTTGGAATAGCAGGTATGCGTGGAGCCACTCGTGTGCGGATACCTCTAGGAGGGGTAATAGGCTGTAGTCGGATGGAACGAGGTTTGGGAATGATGCGAGGCCGCCTGTCGGGAGGATGATGGTGGAGAGATCGGTGGTGTGGAAGATCTGATTCTCGATGCGCTCTTTGTCGGCTTCAGTGAGATCGGGGTTCAAGATTCTGACGGATTCGCGTTCGATGACGTGGCGAGGTGATGTCACTAATACGTGTGGAGTGTCGTCGATTCGGAAATCGACTGGTGGCCAAATGAAATCGCCGTTTTTGTTGAGGTCGAGAGCAATAAGTTCGGTTGATATCTGCGCTTCGAGGAGTTCTTCTACTGCATCTCGGATTCTGTTGCGCTCTTGCAACAATTCGGTGATGTGCGATTGAGCGATCGATGCTGCTGATGTGTCAGCGCGCGCTAGGGCGGTTTTGAGTTGGTATCTCGCGGTACGCAGTTCGTGCGCCAAATCTTGGTAGCGATCAAGATGGGCTTGTCTTTGTCTTTCGTCGATTTGGGTCCAGGGAAGTGCCGAGTAGATACGGTGGATCCACTTGGCTGGGAGATGTCGAACTTCGAAGGAAGTCAGGTTGTAACCCGAACCAGCTGCTGCGAGTTCGACTTTTGTCAATATGCGTCGGTCTCCGCTGTGCATGATGATGACGACGATTCCGAGAGCGACCAATATGGTCAACGGAACTTGATATGCCATTCTGAGGCAGAACCGCCTCATTCGACCGCGGCGTAACTGCTTGGCGCGCCGTCGCTTGACGATGTCGTGATAATTTCGCCCTTGCCGCAGTCCAATGCCGCGCAGGCTGTAGGTGCGTAATATGTTGCGAACTTGCTTCATAGTGGTGGAATGCGACTGGACAGCGTCGAATGGTGCGTTGGTTAACTCATTATCAAACCAAAGCTTAAAGATTGATACTTAATCGCAAATTGGTGTAACTTGTTTGCATACGAGACGATGACCCATCTGGAGTTGCAGGAGCAAGAACGTGAGCATAGCAGTAGTTACGGATAGCACGGCGGATATCCCGTCGGAACTCGTCGAACAATCGGGGGTCACGACAGTGCCCGCGTTCGTGAGGTTCGGAGACGAGGAGTTCAGGGACGGTGTAAGCATCACGACGGAGGGATTTTACGCGCGCTTGGCGCGTGACAAGGACGTATTTCCAACTACGTCGCAACCTTCACCTGGGGATTTCAAGACGGTTTACGACGGGTTACTTGAGGAGAATGATGAGATCGTGTCGATCCATATTTCCTCGTCCCTTAGCGGTACGTATGCGTCGGCTGTCGCTGGTGCTGCACAGGCTGATCCATCCGGCGAGCGCATAAAGCACGTCGACTCTCGAACGGCATCGATGGCTACCGGCTTCATTGCGTTGACTGCGCGAGGGGTCATCGACGATGGTGGCAGTGCGGACGATGCGATTGCGAGGGCGAATGAGATGGTCTCCCGGGTGCAGTTCGGCGGGACGCCCGAATCGCTGGAATACCTGAAGCGGGGCGGCAGACTCAAGGGCGCGCAGGCATTAGTGGCGGGAGTTCTTAAGATACGGCCAGTGTTGGCAATTGTCGACGGAGAGGTGGACGTTCTTGCAAAGCCTCGATCCCATCGTCGTGCAATGGCGAAAATGATCTCTACGATTGTCGAAGAGCATGCACCGCTTACGAACTTAGCCGTTTTGCACACTGATGAATCGTCGCGAGGTGAAGCGGAAGATGTCCTTGCTGACCTGCAAAGTTCGGTCAACCCCGGCGGCAAGGTTCTCATCGCTACTCTCGGTCCAGCAATCGGTTCACACCTTGGTTCAGGGACAATCGCCATCGCTGCTGCTTGGTAAGTGACACAGCCCCCGGTCATACCCGTGACTCCGCGTACCATTTCGGGTATGAATGACTCCATCAGCGAGCGTCAGACCACGACGCTCATCAATGTCCTGAAACTTGAAGCAAAACATGGCTTCAATAACAGCGCGGTGGTGGGTGGCGGGCTGGATGCGATGTTGCGTAATTTGGGTGGGATTGCAGGTCGGGTTCGGAATTTGCCGCCGATGGATGGGCGTCGGTATGCGGTTCTATCGCCAGAGGAGCGTCGTGCTTGGGCAACGGTCGCATATCGCACGTTGAACCCTAGACGCCCGCGGTCCGATAGAACCGATACGGGTACTGCAGCCTTTGAATCCCGTTCGGAGGATCAACGCTCAAGAATGAAACGCGAGCGTCCGCGTCCTCCTGCCAAGCCTGCGGTTGGTCTCGACGCTCCGGTCGCTTCGTTGCGTTTTCTGCATCAATCGGCTAGGAACGCGTTTGCAACTTTGGGACTGAAGACTTTGCGGGATGTGCTGTGGCATTTTCCCTTGCGGATGATCGACTACACACAGCAATCGAACATCGTAGATTTAATCCCCGGCGAAGAGGCGACCATTGTTGGGGATGTCGACTCTTCAGAGACGAATCGATTTGGCGGATCGAAAGGGTCGGCGCGGGTGAGGATTCGCGATGGAACTGGGTTTCTGTCGATTACGTTCTTCAACATGCCGTACATGGCGAGTCGCTGGCAGAGCGGCGACCGAATCGTGGTGAGCGGCAAGGTTAGCGAGTATCAAGGCCTTCCGACGATGGAGAACCCGGAGTATGACGATGTGACGCGTGGTGGGCGCAATAACGAGCGCGGTTTTGTCCACGCCGGTGCTTTGGTGCCGGTTTATCCGTTGAGTGCGGGGTTGAATCAGCGAACAGTTCGGAACGGGGTGATGCAGTGCTTGGATAAGGGCTTTAGATTCATCGACGAGCCGTTGTCGGATGATGTGCTTGCGGAGCATCGGTTGATGAAGTTGTCGGATGCGATTGAGGGGATGCATCGGCCGTTGTCGGAGCGGCAACGATGGGATTCGATGAGGCGTTTGGCATTCGACGAGTTCCTGTATAACCAGATAGCATCGATTCGTCGTCGTACGCGCTGGCGGAGTTCAGTTGCGGCGGTTCAAATTGAACCTGACCGCGAACTGGTGAACGATTTCATCTCGTCATTGGGTTTCGAGTTGACGTCTGATCAGTGTGAAAGCGTAGACACTATTCTGTCGGACGTTGGTTCTGGGTATCCGATGGCTCGATTGTTGCAGGGCGAGGTTGGTAGCGGCAAGACGGTGGTAGCGATTGCGGCGATGCTTTCGGTGTCAGGCGCTAACGGGGCGCAATCGGCGATGATGGCACCGACCGAGGTTTTAGCGGAGCAGCACTTTATGGGGATGTTGGAGCAGTTGAAGTGTCAAGACGTGCTTAGCCTTCACGGTCCGGTCTATGAGTCGCGTTTACATCGTATAAAGAGTCGCGACCGCAATTTGCGGGTTGGCTTGCTTGCTGGCAGTCTGACGCCGCGCGAGAAGCGTACGATGCACGCGATGTGTGCGGAAGGCGAGGTGGATTTGGTAGTCGGTACTCATGCGTTGCTGTCGGAGGGTGTCGATTTCGACGAATTAGGGTTGGTTGTGGTTGATGAGCAGCAACGTTTTGGGACTGAGCAACGTGCGGTGTTGACGAATCGTACTCCGCGTCCGCATATGCTGGCGATGTCGGCGACGCCGATACCGCGAACTTTGCACATGACGATGTACGGGGAGATGGAGCTTTCGACGTTGCGTGTGATGCCACATGGTCGGAAGGACATCACTACTCGCTGGGCGCAGGCGCCATTCGAGGTGGCGGAATCATACGGCACAATCCGGAGCGAAGTTAGAAACGGTCGGCAGGCATTTGTGGTGTGTCCTCTGATAGACCCGTCTGAGAGTGTCTCTGGTGCATCAGCAGTGTTGGAGCATGAACGACTGAGGCGGGATGAGTTTCCGGATTTGAGTGTTGGGTTGCTGCACGGGCGGATGAATTTGGCTGAGAAGCAGGCGGTCATGGGGTCGTTTCGCAATCGTGAGATTGATGTGTTGGTTGCGACGCCGGTGATCGAGGTTGGTGTTGATGTCCCAAACGCGACGGTGATGCTGATTATGACGGCGGAGCATTTCGGGATGTCGCAGTTGCATCAGATACGCGGGCGTGTAGGTCGTGGCGAGCATCCTGGTGTGTGCGTCTTGGTGTCGGATGCAGATGGCGATGTAGCGCAAGCGCGGTTGCAGGCGGTGGTAGATAGTAGCGATGGTTTTGGGTTGGCTCGTAGGGATTTGGAGATTCGGGGTCCGGGCAGGAACTTGGCGGAGGTTCAGAGCGGCTGGAGCGGCTGGCGGTTTGCTCGGTTCGATGATTTGGAGCTTTTGAGTAAGGCGCGGAGCGTTGGGGAGGGGATTCTTGATGCGGATTTCGATTTGAAGCGGTCGGAAAATCGGGTGTTGAGACGGGAGGCTTTGCGGGTGATTGGGGGTCAGGTGTCGCGATTTGCGTGATGAATCAAGGTCTCGCGGGGTGTGTGCGAACTGGTCGTAATTTGCCGCGATGCGTGGCAAGAACGGCAAGGTTGCGGCAAGTTGGAGCTCGATAACTCGCGATACCATCGCCGAGCAAAACGCGCGGGGGTTCGTGTTGCCGCGGTCTTTGGGTGGTTCTGACTCGACGGCTATAATTTCAATGCATGACCACCGTGCAAGAATACCGCGCCATATCCTCCGACCTTTTGGAGCAGGCACACGTCGAACTTGCGGCCGGCGACCTAATCCAGGCATCCGAGAAGTTCTGGGGAGCCGCAGCGCACCGTCTCAAGTCGATCGCCGAGAATCGCGGATGGCAACACAAATCCCACACGCATTTCTACCGAATCATCCGCAACATCGCCAACGAGACCGGCGACAAGCAAATGGTCTATCTTTTCGCCGCCGCGGATTCGTTACACTCCAACTTTTACGAAAACTGGATGGAGGAAGACGAAATCCGCCACTATGCCGATCAGGTCGCCCAGCTGATTGAGCGGTTGGATAGGTTTGGTGGCTTATAAGTTCGTCAGCGGGTAGTGGCGTAGGGCTTGAATTGTATGGTGGTCATGGCTTGAGAACTGAAGGACGGGATTCGGTCAACCACGATACTATCGGATGGATGTTTGAACTGTGGTTGCTGTGATTGGGGATGATGGGCTTGATTTTGGTAGTTGGTGATGGTCGGTGAGACTTTACTGTTTTCAGTCCTGTACGTTTTCCGCCAATATGTAAATCCTTGTGAATGTATAGCTCGGCAAGTCGAACCAGCCGCATCCGTTCCCAAGTTCTTCCAAGCGATTGTCGATTACACGATACGAGTAAACCTTGGTATTGCTGCAGTTGATGCCCTCTTCTTTGAATTGGATTCTGCCTACTAAACCGTATGTTTCTTCTACGGTTTGGCTCGAATTCGGCCTATAAAACCGAACAGCGACTGTTCGGTTTACCCTGAAACGTTCATCCGGGAGTTCAATGAATGCAAGAATCGGACTATCGACAGGTTCTGCGGCAACGCCGATGACGCTGGCTTCGCCTAAGCCGTTCTGAGTAACGTTCACCACCGCGAATTGGGTCTCAATGGATGCGCCACGTCCGAAGACCTTCACTACTTCGCTCTCTTGTCTAGGTTCGGCAGCCGACGTGTAGTCAATAGCTGTCCAACTCATTGGATGCCCCTCTGACAGTGCCGCGGCTATCTCCTCAGATTGGGTTCGCATGGCTTCGCGTACAGCGTTTTGATCTTCGATGAATTGCTGTTGCTCAGCTTTTTGAGTTTCTACAAAGGACGCCTGATTGTTACGAAGTTCTTCGGCGATAGCGGCTTGACTCTGGTTCTGCTCAACGACGAAGTTCTGCATCAATTCTTGTTGTTCAGCCGTGAAATTTTGTACGGAAGTCCTGGTCTGCGCTAGGTAATCGTCCGCTTTGAGTTTGACATCCGACAGCGTGTCTGTGGCGGACGCTTGAATATCCTCGGTCGTAGTTTTCGCTTGCGAAACTGCGGATGCAATTTCCTGCTGTGCCGCATTTTCGGCAGCAGTCAACCTTTCTGCGATGTCATCATCCGCGTCTTGCTGAAGCTTAGCCCTAAACTCGCTGTTTTCCTTGGCAGTGTCAGCGAGGGACGCGGATACAGATTGACGCATGTCGTCGATCTCAGTGTCAAAGGATTCGAGATCTGCTATGGCTGTCGCTTCGAGGGAAACAAGACGAGCTTCGAATTCATTGCCAGAATTGATTGTTCGCTGTTCGGCGGCCGCAAGTTGAGCCAACGCTTCGTCCAACCGGTTTTGCAGATCGCTCATCTTGGCATCGTGCGACAGTGTTGAATCTTCCAGCATCTTGACGTATGCCTCAGAGGCTTCATCGAGATCCTCGGTGTAACGGTCGAATGTTGCGGCGATATAGATCGTCGCAAAGGTTGCTACTAGGATTGGCGTCGCGGATAGTGCCAAGATTTTCCAAGTCATATTTGCTTCTCCCAATCTTGCGTGTTGTGGTGGAGTGCTACTTGTGTTTTTCTAGTTTGACTAGGCAGGGGGGTGTCACTCTTGATGTTGATTGTTGCAATGCACATAGAACCAAAGCGTGCAACTAGAACCCGCATTTCCTGTCAATCTCTCGCATTATTGAAAATGCTTCGTTGATGATGCGGTCAATCTGAGAATCGGTAAATCTGTCTAGTCTGCCGTCAGACGCATCAACGCCTATTGCTTCGATTTGATCGGTAACCCTTGTGAATCGGCTGTCGTAATCGTCCCAATCGATATTTCCGAGAAGAATGCAGGCTTGTACCGGCTCGATGTTCAGCGATGACCAAAGGGTGATAGCCGCCATCTGTTCCACCCACTGCTCCATCTGAAAAGACGTCGGCTGTCGGTTCGGAACTTTCGTTGGCACAGGACGTGACGTGGGACGCGGCGTTGGGGCACGTGTAGGTTTAGCAGTGGGAGGAACGGAAGTAGGTGTTGGTGCTGGTGTTGCCGTGGGTGCGGGCGTCGGTGACGGGACGAAAACTGGACGATTGGCGGGGAACAGTCGACTGCCGTCTTCGATAGTGACCGGGATGACGGCAGCGATGGCAACGGTGCATGTGAACATTACGCCTAGGGCGGCGAGAAGAATCCATGCTGCTTTGGCGGGCATTAAGTGTGTTCGTCTAGGTATGAAATCAGCCAGCGATTGATCAGTCTATATTGATACCGCGGACTATCGGTTGAGTACGCGCGGGGATCTGACGCGAGAGACAGTTCAGAGCAAATTGGAGTCGGAGGATTGAGGAGGTACCTGAACCGGTGACTAAGGAGATTTTGGTGGTTGGGCATCACCATCACCCATAGTTGTTACACTCACTCGTCTAGATCGCGTTGGAACATGTAATTTAATGCATCACGTAATCTACGCACCCGCTCCAGATTAGCCCGTATAGCGTCGTCGTCGAAACCTGACAACTTCATCAACCAGATTCGAATGATTGCGTCCAACGCATTGGTTTTCGCCCAAACGTTGTGACTCATCACTGTTTCGACGTTGTTCGCGCCTGCTTCATGATTGAGTTTAGCTCGTGTACGCGCGATCGTTGCGCACACTTCGTTCATCGTTTTCTCACACACTTCAAAATCCAAGTTCTCGTTGAAGACGCGAATAAGCCTCTCTCGAGCGGATAGATCGTTAGTACGACTGTACGCATCAACTAAGACCTTGGCTAATTGCTGATCGTCATCAAATCTCTTGTTGATGAATTTGATCCGTTCCCGCAATGCTGCTTTCGGCATTTTGGTTTCGGAAGATGTCTGTTTATGGAGCGTTTCCACAACCTGAAACAACCTCAGAAATCGATCAGCTAACTCCTCACTCCGCCTGCCAAACTCATCGAAAAATCTAGAGATCGGTCCGTAATGTTTCGCGTAACTGTCGAGCCAGTGTTCAATATGCGACGTGGCTGAATTTTGAGTTGCTGCGAAATTCACCAACATGCTGTCACGCAAAGGCACTTCTTCGGAGTCGCGTCTTCTGTGGTCTCGGAAATAGAATTTGAGTTGTTGGCGATGGAAAGTGCCGTTGTCGAGTTGCCGGCCAAGCGCGTTTGAAAACCCTGTCATTTGTGTGACAAGCACATTTCGGCCGATTCCAAGGGATACAAAATCACGAACGCGCAATGCGGTTTCTATCAACTTGCCAAAAGGTTGCGCAATCTGAGAAGTCAGGCGGATCAATGCCGTCTGCTTAATGGTGGCTTCAGTCTGCGTCAGGCTCCACCCGGGATGTTGCCAAGCATAGGTGATATCAATCTCCAAGTCATCAGTTCGCATCAAATTGATGTCATCGGGGGCATCGTAGTTAACCCAAATCTTGGAAAAATCCTGAGAATTGCCAACCGTAAACCCTGAGACTCCTACCCAATCGTCGAGACCTTCAACATTGAATTGGAGTTCGTTCAGTTCTACTTCTTCACCAGACTCGTATTGGGCACCTGACAGGACCCGACCTACGGCATAATTCGTGGGCGACTGTCCCCCCGGAAACAAAGACAGCGACTTTGCGTAGCAGTTGTCTAAGGTTACATTTCCAAGTGGGCTCGCATAGCCCACGATCCGCATCGGAGGTATCAAACTCCCGATAGAGACATTCATCCTGCCGATGTGATTTTCGAAGTCATCGCTGACGATGTTGGCGAGGGCCAAGTTGACAGATCCGTCGGTCTCGATGGTGAGTTTTCCGGATGTCTTGCCGTCAGGCGATCCGGGCAACCAGAATTGACCTTCAGCTTCGACTGTGTCATGAAGAAGCATTAGCGCGTACCTTTTAACGAGTGCAATCTTTCGATTGTAAGCAACCTCGCGAATATGACGCGGGAGAAGTCATCCCTTACTTTACTCCTAAAATGGCACCGCGTCTCTGGATTCACGCCTTCGCGGGAATGACGTAGGTCTACGTGAGGCATTCCCCTAACCCCCTTGCGCGGAGCGAAGGGGGGGGGAGATTCCTCGCTCCGCTCGGAATGACATGGGGTTGCTAGGGAAACCCAAGCCTCCTTGTTCCCCCTGGATTCCGCCGGAATGACGGGGTTTTGGGCCGTGATGGAGTTATTCCGCTTGGTTGTCGAAGGGTTGTGGGTCGTCGGCTAGGACGTTTTCGTGGAGGTTTTGGGTTTGGGGATGGTTTTGGTTGGCGATAGCGCGGTATGAGATTTCGCGTAGGTCTTGCAGGATGGTCGGTTCTGCGCCTCGTGCGATTGGTTTTGCTGCCAGTTGTTCTGCAAGCTGGTACTCTCCGCAGTCAAGGGCGGTAGCGGCGATGCTACGGTGGATGACGGAGTAGGTCAAATCGTGGTACTCGAGTTTTTCAAGTTCTTCAATGGCCCTCAGTCCCCAATCAAGAGCCTGGCGGAAGAGTTCTTGTTTGCGCACGTCGTCGACGGGTTCAACATGAGGACCGACCGTCGCTTGGGCAACGAAATCCATGGCCCGTGTGTGGTATTCCAGCATCTTGCTCATTTTTTGAGTACCATTGCAATCGGGTTACTAAATTCGATCACGACAACATAACCTGGATATCCCCAACTATCCGACGGTTCGATCTGCCGTAACTTCTGGGTTGCGAGTGCTCGAACTTCTGTCATGGTATGTTTTCGTCTTCCAGCAACTTCGAGTCTGGCAGTGAGTTGTGTTCCTCCTTCGTTCACCAACCAGTAGTCGAATCCTCCGCCTCCCGCTTTTCCATGGGCAGGTCCGATGAAAAAGCCTAATTCAAGATTGACGACGATGAAAGCAATGCCAAGCGCGCCGTACTCGGTTGTCGTGTCTGCGTCGTCAAGCAACCTACGAACTTGATTCGGTACAGTAGCCCAGGTTATCGTATATTTGTTGCTTACGTCTCCCGTAACATCGATTTCGGCTCGTTGGGAGTGGCCTAGTGACTCCAATCGGACGACGGCTGCTTGCTCGAAGGACTTGCCTAGGCTTGGGGGCACTCCTGACACACGTCCGGCACCCAGATCGGTAAGGTCGATGTTGGTCAATGTCTAAGTGCTTCCATTTTGGACTCGTCCTTTATGTGTGAGGCAACGCTTCTCAGATGGCCCCTAAGGGTTAGCGTCTGAATTATAGCCGTTCGATCTCTTGTGATTTTGATAGGTGGCGAAAGGGGGTGCATCCCCCTGGCCCCTTACGCTTTGCGAAGGGAGAGATTCCTCGCTCGGCTCGGAATGACATGAGTGGTTAGGAGATCAGGGGGAGGGTTATGTGGGATGGGTGGTTGGCATCGAGGTGGATGGTGTTTTGGGCGGTGCGGGTGTGGGTATGGCGGCCCATCGGTTCGCCGGTATTAGGGTTGATGTCGAAGCGTGGGAAGTTGCTGCTGGAGATATCGACTCGGATGCAGTGCCCGGCTTTGAATAGATTGCTGGTGGGGGTTAATTCGATGGTGATCGGATAGATCTCGCCCGGCGACATCATCTCGGGTTCGGTCCACGAGTTTCGGTAGCGTGTGCGAAG
Organism: Dehalococcoidia bacterium; assembly: GCA_963555965.3. GTDB lineage: Bacteria > Chloroflexota > Dehalococcoidia > Lucifugimonadales > Lucifugimonadaceae > Bin127. The sequence goes on along the minus strand of OY821634.1, from coordinate 1,786,732 downwards.
GATGGAGTCGCACAGGTTCATGTGGTATCCGTCGGGGTAGTCGTCATTAGGGGGATAGATGTCTAGGAGTTTGGCGGTGAAGTCGGTATCGGGTGCGGATGAGGATACGTAGAGATTGACTTCGATTGGTCCGGTGATTTCGATGTCTTCGGTTAGCGGTTCGGTCTGGAAGGCGATGACGTCTGGGCGGTCGCAAAGGAGCGGGTATGGGTCTTTGCAGGCCAATAGACCTGATTGCTCGCGTTGGTGCATGGGGCCGGGTGTGACCAAAGAGTAGGAGTGTTTGAGGATGTCGTCGGCTTGTTTACCCGGAGGCGGTGCCACGTCGAAAGTTGGTCCGCCTTCTTCGGGTTTGTCGATCACGCTGAAGCCGGCAACGTTGCCGCCTAGGGTTGGGACGGGGTTGTTCGGATCGAAGGTGTAGGTGATGGATGCGTTGGTGTCCCACTCCTCCCTGGGCATCCCCCGCTCGCTTTGCTCGCGCCCCGTTACGCTTCGCGAAGGGGGTGGGTCGGTGTTGAGAGTGCCGTCGGGATGGAGGTAGAAGTTGGTGAATTCGGTTCTGGCGAGCGGCCATTCTTGCTCTGTTCGCCATTTGCCACCGTGGTTGAGATGTCCGTAGGTGTTCTTTTTGCCGTCGCCGCCGCCCATGACGAAGAGGAGAATTGGCGGGTCGTCATCAACACCGTTGGTTTCGTCTTTGAGCCATCGGTCGAACCATCTGCGGCGTATTGGGTTGAATTTCGACATTCCCCACTGCGCGTCGGGCCCGAAATCGACGTCGCCTTCGTGGGTTGCGTCGGTTCGTTGGGTGCCGTGTGCCCATGGTCCAAATACCATGTGGGTGGGACTCGTGTTGCGGTTGGTCAGTTCGACGAAGAGATCGGCGGTGCCGCCGGCGAAGGGGTCCCACCAGCCGCCGGTGAGGATGACCGGGATGTCGGCGTGGCGGTCTAGGTATGGGGTTTGGTCAAGGTTCTCGTTGGCCCACCACTCGTCGTATTCGCCGCGTGTGTAGTAGTTAAAGAGGGTTTCCTCCATGTGCGGGGCGTGAGACAGGGCTATCTCGCCGCGCTTCCAAGGGGTATTGGAGAGAAATTCGCGGATGTTTTGGAACGTTTCGGCGACGGCTAGGATGCCTTTGGGGTTGTCTCTGAGTTCGTGTGAATCGAGGGCGTGGTTGTGGATCGCGGCGGCCATGTGGAAGCACATCGCACCGCCTTCGCGGGCTTCGTGGGCGTAGATGTTGGTGGGTGCTTGTTCGACCCACTGGGCGACCAAGTGAGGTGGACGGTGGAGTGCTGCTACGGTCTGGACGATGCCGCGGTGGGAGCTTCCGAGGGTACCGATTTTGCCGTTGCACCAAGGTTGCTTGGCGATCCACTCGATGGTGTCGTAGCCGTCTTCGCCTTCCCATGGGTTGCAGGTGTGGTAGTAGCGGCCGTCGCCCTCGGATCTGAAGCGTGAGCGTAAGTCTTGGTTGACGAAGACGTAACCGTGGCGGGGGTAGTAGTCGCGGACGGTGTCCCATTCGTCTTTGGATTTATCGTAGGAGGTGCGAACGAGCAGGACGGGCGATGGTTCGGTGACTGGTTCTCTGTGTTCGTCAACCGGGAAGTGGATATCAGCGGCGAGGCGAACCCCGTCGCGCATGGGGATCATGGCTTCTTCGTAGTGGGCGTAGGGGTCGAACTTTGTGAGGGGCATGGATTGTTGCTTACAGGATGGGTCTTGGTCAACCACGATACTATCGGATGGATGTCTGAACTGTGATTGCCATGATTTTGAATGATGGGGCATGGAGTTCTACCCCCCCTTTAATTCCCCCTCAGAGAGGGGAGGGTGGGCGTTCCCCTTGGGCATCAAGGGGGAGGCATCCCCTTACACCCTTGCGCGGAGCGAAGGGGGAGTTTCGGTTGCTAGCCAGATTGCTCTGGTGGCTTTTGTAGAATTGGGCGAAGGGACTTTTGCGGCTTGGTACTGGTTAATGGCTGCAATGTGATCGTTCCATCCACCGCTTCTGAAATTCCGAGCCGTATCCCATTGTCAAGTGTTGCGCTGTTGCGCCTTTCCGATTCATCAATCGAGCTTCGAAAGGTGTTCAATCGTCCGTTTGGGTCAATGGCGGTCTTGGTTGGTTTGTTGGTGCTGATGCTCGTGGTGGTGGGTTGCTCGGGTGGCGGCGATCCGACCGTTGCGCCTACTTCTGCACCTCCAGCGGCGACGGTTGCGCCGACGCCGGAACCTGCGGAGGCAACGGTTACACCGGATGCTTCGGGTGAAGCTGCTGGAAACAACGGGGACGAAATCACGAGGGATGATGTGCTTGCTACGGTGTTTGAGGACTGGGGTTCTACGTGTCTGAATAATGCGTATCCGCCGAATGCGCCGCGGCTCGACGAAGTGAGTGAGGGTGATTTCTCGACGGATCCTAACGGGCTCGAGTTCGTGACGCTTACAGAGGGTGAAGGTGCGCAACCTAAGCTGGATTGGGAAGTTGATGTTCAGTACACGGGTTGGCTGGACGATGGTTGTATATTCGACAGTTCTTATACTCGGTCGGAGCCGACGGTTTTTCCGGTGAATGCGGTTATACCTGGCTGGCAGATGGCACTCACTCAGATGAAGGTAGGGGAACGTCGCCGTGTGGTGATACCGCCGGACTTGGCGTATGGTGCTGACGGTTCGCCGCCGGTGATACCGGGGAATGCGACGTTGACGTTTGACATAATTCTGGTAGGCGGGGTGAATCCGGATGCGGCACGAGCGGAGGCGACGCAGGTAGCGGAAGATTTGCTGGCTCAGGCGACGGCGGAGGCGTCTGATTTCGATGCTGAAGCGGCGACGTTCGATCCGATCTTGGTGGATTACGTGCAAGATGCGAGCGGTTTTCTAGGGGTGTTGCCGAAGGGTGAGGTTACTTGTATGACGGCGTATGCGGGTGGTATCGAGCGGGTAGAAGAGATTTTTTCGAGTCGGTATCAGCCGCCGGCCGGTCTGATCGCGCAGTTCGATGGGTGCATGAGTGAAGTTTCGCTTCGCAATACCGCTGTTGGTCGGATTGCGATCATTGGTCCGGGGCTTTCGGATGACACGGTTGCTTGCGTCGGTGATACGTTAGCAAATCCGACGCTGCGTCCGCTTTTCGGTATTTTCGATGAGGCTCAAGTGTCTGAAGAGTGGATATCGGCGCACTTCTGCCTGACAACAGATGAACGATTGGCGTTTGAGGAGGCGTTGTTCGCTAACCAGCAGGGTCGTCAGGCTGCTGGCAGCGGTGACACGTTCATAGATGTGCAGGAGTGCATGGTGGAGGAGCTAGGAGCAGCGAAGTATTTCGAGCCGGTGGTTCAACCGGATACAGGTGATCGCGAGGCGATGGATACGTTCTTTACGAATTTCACGGAGTTCATGATTGCCGATATTCGCTGTCGTCAAGGCGATGAAGGATACGAGTTGAGCGATGGGTCAGTGATGTCGGAGGCTGCGGCGCAGTGTGTATCCGAATCGCTGGGTGCGATTCGCTTTGGAGAGGTGCTGTTGGATCGGGTTTGGGTGCCAACGGTAGAGGAACATGCGGAGGTTGTGGAGGCGTATAACAGTTGCGGAGTGTCAACCGATTTCTTGGAGTTGCCGGAAGGGTTCGGGAATTTGGTATCGACTGAGCTGTCGTGCTTGTTGTCGGAACTTTCGAACCATGAAGATGCGCGTCAGACATCGTTGCGCGCTTTCGCCGAGATGGGCGAGCGGGCGGAGTTCAAGGCTGGCGATTTGGTGACGGTGCTTTTTGGGGCCGAGAACTGCGGGATCGAGATTCCTGGTGTGCCAGACGGAGCGGACTTCTCCGACACGACAGCGATGTGCGTGACTGGTAAGATCGACGCTGAGATTTACACCCAGGGGCGTGCGGCTGTGGTTGCGGCATTCGAGGGTGCTTTGCAGGACTCGGCGGATTGCTTCGACGATCAGTAAGGTTGGTGCGACGATGGTCGATCAGCTGTTCAGGGAGCCTTCGCTCGCGGAGTTGTATGATGCGTTCTGCGTCGGGCGGCGAGACTTCTACTTCTACCTGCCGTTGGTGATATCGGCGGCGAGTGTTTGGACATGGGCTGCGGAACGGGAAAGTTGCTAAACTGTAGCGATGACTAGTGATGTATTAGATGTCGGCAATATATCGATCACGTCGTTGAGCGATGGTCGATTAGTTTTCGACCAGCGCATCACGTTTCCAGATACCCCGCTTGAGCACTGGGAACAGTATTACGACATCTTCCCGGAGTACTTCGCCAAGCCGTATTTCCTACTGAATCTGGGAGTGTTTCTGATGCGGTCAGCGGGAAAGACGTTGGTTGCAGATACAGGATTTGGTCCACATGGGCAGATGTTGGGGGCGGACACCCCGGCGGACTTGATGAACGATTTTGCGCGCAAAGGCGTCGGAACTGACGAAGTGGATACAGTTTTCCTAACGCATTTACACGGTGATCACGTAGGTTGGAACACGAGGCCTGAAGAACTCTCCAAACCAACCTTCGAAAATGCACGCTACACGGTGCATCGTGCGGATTGGGAGCATTTCACGACACCCGAGATATTGGGGGACCCACTACGCGGCGAGGCTGTAACGCGCAGCGTTATTCCATTGGAAGAAGGGGGAATTCTAGACCTCATGGAGGGCGAGACGGAACTGGCACCGGGCATTACCGCGATACACACTCCAGGACACACCCCCGGGCACATGAGTCTGCTTATCTCTTCTGGACGAGAACGCGCTTTGCTGATCGGGGATGTTTTGGGATCGCCGATGCATGTGACGGATCCAGACTTGACGTATTGGCCAGATACGGACAAGGAACAAGGCAAGGCGACCCGTCACCATCTACTGGATACGGCAGAGGACGAAAACATGATCGTGTTGGGCAGTCACCTGAGTCCACCCGGATGGGGAATGCTGGTTCGGTGGCAAGGCAGACGCTACTGGAAGGGGCTGTAACCCTTGAGTGATGAGATTCTGAATGTCGGAAATATCCGCGTAACCTCGTTTAGCGATGGAAAGGTCATGTTCGATCCGCGGCTGATGTTTCCTGAAACGTCTTTGGAGCATTGGTCGCATTACTACGAGATTTTCCCGGAGTGTTTTTCAGGTCAGCACTTTTTGATGAATCTGGGTGTATTTGTGATGTCGTCGGGTGGTAAGAATGTGATTGCGGATACGGGGTTCGGTCCGCATGGAAAGATGCTGGGTTCTGAGACTTCGGCGGAGTTGATGGACGACTTTTCTCGAAAGGGCGTCAAGACCGACGATATCGACACCGTCTTCATGTCGCATCTTCACGCCGATCACGTCGGTTGGAACATCGACCCGAATACTTCCAACGTCCCGACATTCGCGAACGCCCGTTACACCGTCCATCGCGCCGATTGGGAGCATTTCACGGTTCCGGATGATGACAGCGAGTTTGGGATGGAGCCAATCGAGCGCAGCGTCATCCCGTTACAAGAGATCGGTGTGTTGGACCTTATGGACGGCGAGACGGAACTCGCGCCAGGGGTGACAGCGATTCCTACTCCGGGGCACACGCCGGGACACATGGCGCTACTGCTGTCCTCTGGCAAGGAACGGGCACTGTTCGTGGGTGATATCTTGATCAATCCGATGCACGCCACCGATACTGATTTGCCGTTTGCCCTCGACACGGACCAGGCCGAGGCAATGAAAGTTCGGCACCAAGTCTTGGATCGCGCCGAAAACGAAGGCATCACCGTCATCGGAAGCCATCTCAGCCCTCCGGGGTGGGGGACGATGGTGCGTTGGGAAGGTAGAAGGTACTGGCGAGGTATAGGGTAGGCTGGTCGTTTTATCGTTAGATCCGAATTCGCGACTGGTCAGTTGGAATCTAGAGGAACCAAAAATGAAGAAGTACGACGTGTCAGAGATTGAAGCTAGGTGTGATGAGATTATTGAAGAGGTCGTTGAGACTGGAGAGCGGGTTTTGGTCACGAAAGATGGCAAACCGCACGTCGAAATGCAGCCCATCGCGCAGTCGTCCACGATGTCATCCAGTTTGATGGAGGACTAACCAGAAACCAACGTCAATGTCACCTAACCCACCAAATAGTCTATTGAATGAGCTGCCGTGTCTCCCTACGTTCAAACTAGCCGCGTGAATAGTTGATCTTGCGTACTTCTAGTCAAAAAAGTCTTTATCTTCGTCGGAGAGGTGTTTCTTGGCTTCAGGGATGTTGAATTCAACGCCTAGTCCGGGGGTGTCCCAGACTTTGATGTGGCTGTTTTCCACGATTGGGTCGGGCAGACCGTCCATGATGTCGTACCACCATTCGGGTTTGCCGGCGGGGTATTCGAAGGCGATGTAGTTGCGCGGCAGTGTTGCGGCGAGGTGGACGTGGGCGGCGATTCCGATGATGCCGTCGGCGACGCCGTGAGGTGCCATCATGATGCCGTGCATGTCGGCAAACTCGGCAATCCATTTGAGTTCGGCGATGCCTCCGACGTCGAGGGGATCGGGGCCAATGACACGAACTGCCTTGCTCTCGATCAAGTCCTTGAAGTTCTGGCGGAGGTAGATCTGTTCGCCGGTGTGGATGGGAGTGGAGGTTTGCATCTGCACTTCGCGGAAGAGTTCGGGCAGGACGTAGGGGGTGTAGTCGCCAGTTATGGTGTCTTCTAGCCACATGACGTTGAGTGGTTCGAGGGCTTTGGCTAGGCGGAGGGTGTCGTGGACGGTCATTCCGGGGCCGCAGTCGAGGGCGAGTCCGACTTCGTCGCCGAGGACGTCTTTCATGGCTTCGACGCAGGCGATGGTGTGTTTGAGGCCTTGTTCGGTGAGTGGGCCGCCGACTGGTGGGCGGACTCCGCCGCGGGGTGGTCCGTCGTATTTGGGAAGTTCGCCGTAGAAGTAGTTGGGGATTTCGGCGGCCATCTGGGAGTGGAAGGATATGCCTTGCTTGATGATGGAGAATCCTTCTTTGAATTCCTTCATTTCGGCCATGTTTTCGGCGTAATGCTCAGGGTTATTGCCTTTAAGCGGGGTTCGGATGCCTCCGTTGTAGACGCGAACTTTGTCTCGGACTTTGCCGCCGAGGAGTTTGTAGACAGGGACTCCGGCGGCTTTTCCGGCGATGTCCCAGAGTGCAACTTCGATGGCGCTGACGGCGGCTCCCCACGGTTTGAAGCTGCCTAAACGACGAATTCGGCTCATTACGCGTTCGACATCGGTGGGATCCTGTCCAAGAATCGCTTCCTTGTAGTAGAGGACGAAGGGTTTGAGGTAGGGTTTGGTCCATTCGGCTTGGCCGAGGCCTTCGATTCCTTCGTCGGTGGTGATGCGGACGATGGGGTTGTCGCCGATGATGGCGCATTTGAGATCGGTGATCTTCATGGGAGTCTCCTTGGGTTGTTGAGGGAATGATACGGGAATCTCGGGGCTGTGGAGCGGGTGATTCGGGGTGTGTTTTTGAGGTTTTGTATTGCCGCTGGATTGCTTTTATTGCCGCTAGATTGCCGCTGATTCCGGCAATTCCGGCAATTTGGCGGCAATTTAAGGGGGATCTTGCCGCTGGGAGCGGCAATTTGGCGGCAATGTTAGTTTTTGAACAAGTTCAAAAATGTCTGAACCGGGGATTACGGGGATTTAGGGATGGGTGGGATTTTGTTGGTGGTTTTTGAACCGCGGATTACGCGGATTGGAGTGATGGGCTGTGATTTTTGGGTGGTGGTTGTCTGGGGTATAGGGGCAGGTTTGAAACCTGCCCCTACCGGCGCGGGATTCGATTGATGGGGGGCAGTACACTGGATGGGATGATGACCAAGACGGTGTAACAGGGTGTTTGCAATGTTCCCAATCGGACGATTTTCGAGGGGGACAATTTGGATGTGATGCGGGGGATGAATGATGGGTGTGTGGATTTGATCTATCTTGATCCGCCGTTCAATTCGAATCGGGATTATGCGGCGTTCATAGTGTCACGTTCCGAGCGCAAAACCCTGTCTTTCGCAGAGTTGGTGGAGCCTGAACACGCCTGCCAACCTGAGATGCTGTAACCTAGCAACCCAATCAGGATGGGAGCGACGGATGACAATTAACCAAAACCTGAACACGGCGAAGCGGCAGAGACGGGACGAGTTCTACACGCAGCTCTCGGACATCGAGAATGAGTTGGATCACTACTGGGACCACTTCCGCGACAAGGTCGTCTACCTAAACTGCGACGATCCGACTGACAGCAATTTCTTTCATTACTTTTCTCGGAACTTTCGCGAGTTGGGCTTGAAGAAACTAGTCACTACTTGCTACAAAAGCCGGAACCGCGACATGTTCAGTCAGCACGACCAAGAGCGGGCTATCTACTTGGAATACAGCGGGACGCGTAACGAGACGGGCATCCCCGACGACGATGAAATCATCACCTACCCATTGAAGGGCGATGGCGATTTCCGAAGCGCGGAATGTGTCGAATTGCTGGAACAGTCGGACATCGTAGTTACCAATCCGCCGTTCTCTCTCTTCCGCGAGTACCTTGGGCAGTTGGTTGATTCGAGCAAGAAATTTCTGATCATCGGGTCGCAGAACTCCATGACCTATAAAGAGGTGTTCCCACTTATCAGGGACAAAAAGGTTTGGCTTGGGGTCAACAACGGCGGAATCAAATGGTTTGAGGTCAATCCTGAATACGAGATATTGTCGGCAAACCGCCAGAAGTGGGAGAACGGGAAGAAATACTTGAGCATGGGTAACGTCAATTGGTTCACGAATCTTGACCACAGCAAACGGCATGAGGAGATGATTCTCGTAGAACGGTACTCGCCTGAGGTGTATCCGAGGTACGACAACTACGACGCGATAGAGGTGAGCAAGACGAAAGACATCCCTAGAGATTGGGATGGGGCGATGGGAGTTCCGATCACGTTCCTAGACAAGCACAACCCCGACCAGTTCGAGATTGTCGGAATGGGCGAAGACAACGGCAGGGGGCAATCTGGCGACCTGTGGCAAGGCGGCTCTCTGAAATGCCTAGTCAACGGCAAGGCGAAATTCAAACGGATTTTCATCAAGAGGATTTGAATATGGAAGTCAAATTGCGCGAGGTAACCGTGCGAGAACTGGTCGAAGGTTACCGCGACGACGGCGAAGGCGGTGTAGTCGGGTACGGGGGCAAGTTGGACATACGCCCTTCGTTCCAACGCGAGTTCGTATATGGCGAGAAGGAACGCAACGCGGTCATAGACACCATCGTCAAGGGGTTCCCGCTCAACGTCATGTACTGGGCGGATCGTGGCGATGACAGATACGAGATAATCGACGGGCAGCAACGGACAATCTCCATCGCTCAGTATGCGAGATTCAGGCGCGGGTTCTCGCACAACGGTCTTTATTTCCAGAACCTCAGCCATGAAAGGCGTGAGCACATATTGAATTACCAGTTGATGGTTTACGTCTGCACTGGAACCCATGATGAGAAACTGGACTGGTTTCAGACCATCAACATAGCGGGCAAGGAACTTACCCCGCAGGAACTCCGCAACGCGGTGTACTCGGGTTCGTGGGTATCTGATGCCAAGCGATATTTCAGCAGGAACGATTGTGCCGCGTATCGGATAGGCGGCGATTATCTCAGAGGCACAGCTATCAGACAGGAGTACCTAGAGACGGCGATACGCTGGATCAGCAAGGGCAACATCGAGGACTACATGGGCGTGCATCAGCACGATGCCGACGCGTTGGAACTGTGGGAACACTTCGAGGCTGTGATCGAGTGGGTGAAAAGCGTCTTTACCGAATATCGCAGTCCCATGAAGGGCGTGAATTGGGGTGCGCTGTACGACGACTACAAAGATGCTTCGCTCAATCCTGACGAGGTTGAAGCAGAGACGCAACGGCTAATCGACGACGATGATGTCACCAGACAGGCAGGAATATACGCTTACATCCTCACAGGCGATGAAAGACATCTGAACATCAGGGCGTTTCCCGAACCCGTCAAGCGCAGGGTGTACGAGAGGCAGAAGGGGAAGTGTGCGATATGCGGGGAAGCGTTCGAGATAAGAGCGATGCACGCCGACCACATCAAGCCTTGGGTAGACGGGGGCAAGACAGAGGAAAGCAACTGCCAGATGTTGTGCAGGGATTGCAACTTGAAGAAGGGATCGCTATGATGACCCAAAAGCGGTCCTGGGTGGCGAAAGATGGTGTGTTGGTTGACTAGGGATTATAGGGATTGGGAGTTATAACCCTGTGACTCCAGAGGGTTGATTACGCGGCACTAGAATAGGGACAGGCGGGGGTTAGGAATTTGACTCCTCATCGCTGATTATGACCGTCCCTGTGCGCCCCTCGTAGGTCATAGTGAAGAGGGCCAGAAACTCGCGCCCCAGAAGCGCGCAGTACTGCTGACCGCCTTGAGCTAAGTGAACTGCCATGAAACGATCGTAGCGAATCCTCTGTACTGAAGGGATGTCTACTTGGGCCAAGTGCATGTTGAAAGGACTAGCTCCTTGTATGCCGGAGCCCGTCGTCGTTTCGACAACAGGTAGCCCAAGGCGCGCCGCAAGAGCGGAGTCTATACAACTGTCCTCCGCTCCGGTATCAATCAGCGCGGTGCAACGAATCGAGCGGTCCGAGCTATCCGAATCTCCTGGGAATCCAATTACAACCTCGATAGTTGGACCAACCGCTCTCAACGCATCACTGTTTGGTTGACCGACGGATACCTCAGGCAACTGTGATACCTCGCACAGCATAAGACGCGGGCAAGCGGGGGCTTGGCATTCCGACATGCCGGATCAAGTAAGGCCCATCCCCGTAGCGTGTTACTGCCATGTGAGCAGCTTCTTGTAAGTCGTCGAAATAACCGATTATCTCAAGATCGTAAACTACGATCCATTCTCCATTGTGATCCGTTTCGATGCGTTCCTTGTTTTCGTCGTATACGCGAATGTTTTCGTTGAGCGTGGCAACCATGTGAACCTCCCGACTTCGTTGATGGTTCCGTGTTCAAGAAATCGGATATATATATACCATTATTTCACCCAGTGTCAAGGGATTGTAGAGCGTTCCGGCGCACGATTGCAACATTAAAGGGGAATTTTTCACCGAATCGGTTGATTTAGACGCGCGTGACGCTTGAGATGCGCCGATGTGGTTCATAACAATTGTCGTGAACCAACAGGGGCAGATGCAATGGGTCGCTGCACGAGATTCGACGATCACGATTTGCGTGCATCTGGCGGCGAATCTGCTCGCGAAGTCCTAGCTCAGTCCCAAGACCCGTCGCACGAAATCATGCACTAGCGGACGATCCGCCTCGCGTTCCCAGTCTTCCATTGAGTCGTGGTAGAAGTGTCGATGGAACTTCTCGGCGATGCCGAAACCATGCTCGATCAGCGGGTCTTCGGCCACTCTATAGAGGTTAATGGCGGCATTCTTGAGTGATCGATGGCTCTCGTGGGGCCATTCTCGTTCCTGCGCCACCGACATCATCGCGTGAGCCGCCGCGCCCCATAGCTTTTCTGCGCCTTGCAACACGTCTCCGCGTTCGAACTCGTCGTCGGATGCGGCGAGGAAATCGAGGGCGACTTGGCGGTGCTCTCTGGGGGACATTGTTGTGGTTGCCATGGGTTGATTCTACTGGTTGTTTGGCGCGTTTCTGGATTCCCGCCTGCGCGGGAATGACGGTGGGGTTAGGGCTGTTCTAGGAGGTCTGTGACTTCGTTGAGGAGGGTTGGGAGGTAGGATTGGGTGATATCCCAAACGATTTCATTGTCGACTTGGGAGTAGCCGTGAATGAGGATGTTGCGGAAGGCGATTATGCGAGGATATGCGGTGATCGTTGCTGCGGCTGCTGGAGCATGGTGTGCGAGTCCGTTCATCGCTTCGCCGATGATGCTGAATTGGCGTTCGACCGCTGACCTGATTACCCAATCGTTGTTGTAGTCGTCGAACGTCTTGTCGGCGAGGAAGTCTTGGATGCGGTTGGCGTGTTCGAGGATATCTTGTGCGAATGTGCGGGCTTCAGGATTCATATATGGCGACCTTAGAGGCGTCAACGGACTGTCGGAAGTACTGATTTTCGATGGCGCGATCTACTACGAGGTCGATTTGGCGGTCGAAGAGTTGCTGGAGGTCTTCGAGGAGTCCGAAGTAGGCGTCGGCTTTGCCGGGTCCGGAGAATGGGTGGTAGTCGACTAGGAAGTCGATGTCGCTGGTCTGGGGGTTGAAGTCGCCAACGGCTGCGGATCCGAAGACTTCTAGGCGTTTGACGTGGTGTCGTCGGCAGATTTCGGCTAGTTGGTCGGAGTGTTGTTGGATTAGGGGGATCATGGTGTTTGGGGTTTGAACTATGATTTTAATGATGGGCTGTGATTTCCGCCCAACCCGTCTGGATGGGCATCCCACCTGCTTTCGCCGGAATGACGTGAGGGGTGCGCGTGGGAATGAGGGGAGGCCCACTTTGTCCTACAAACATTTCCCCGTCAACGGGGGAAACCTACTGCCCGTCCGCACCGGGCATCCCCTGCGATCTCGCTGCGCTTGCCGCGTCCTCTTGCGCTGAAGCGAAGGGGACGGGTTTAGGGCTGTTCGAGGAGGTTGGTGACTTCGGTGAGGAGTGTTGGGAGGTCGTTTTTGATGGTGGACCAGAGGAGGTCGTTTCGGATGTCGTCGTATTCGTGGGTGATGATGTTTCGCAGGGAAATGATTTTTTGGTGGTTTGTGATTTGGCTTGCGAGGTGCTGGTCGTGTTGCTGGAGTCGGTTTGTGGCTTCGCCGATGATGATGAATAGGCGTTCGACCAGCATTGACATTTTCCAATCGGCGTTGTATTCGTCGAATGTCGTCTGGGCGGTTATTGAGTTGATGCGCTGGGTAGCCTGTTGGATGTCCCATAAGAAGGATTTGGGGTCACGCCGCATAGATCGGCTCCCGGGTCTGGTCGACGGATTTTCGGAAGTATGGGTTTTTGATGGCGGTGTCGTCCACGAGATCGACTTTTCGGTTGAATAGGGTCTCGAGGTCTTCTTTGAGGTCGATGTGGTTGCCGTACCAGGGTTTGGGGGGTGCGTCGCCGAAATCGACTAGGAAGTCGATGTCGCTGGTTTGGGGGTTGAAGTCGCCGACGGCTGCGGAGCCGAAGACTTCTAGGCGTTTGACGTGGTGTCGTCGGCAGATTTCGGCGATGTCGTCGGTGTGATCTTGGATTAGGGGGATCATGGTGTTTGGGTTTTGAACTATGATTTTAATGATTTGAATGATGGGCTGTGATTTCGCCGCCCAACTTGTCTGGATGGGCATCCCACCCGCTTTCGCCGGAATGACGGGACATCCCCTGCGTTCGCTGCGCTGGCACCCCCTTCAATTCCCCCTCAGAGAGGGGGAGGGAAAAGGTGCGCTTCGCGAAGGGGTGGAGATTCCTCGCTGCGCTTCGGAATGACATGGGGAAGGCACGGAATGACATAGAGGGCGCGCGGGTATGGCGGGGGTGAGGGAAGAGTGAGTGGCGACCCCGAGCAGATTCGAACTGCCGATCTCCTCCTTGACAGGGAGGCGTGTTAGGCCACTACACCACGGGGCCGGGTTATCGGAAGGTGTCACCGAGCGTTGGTGCTCTGGTGACTACTCCTTTTAGGTTAATTTATAGGTAGGTTTGCGTCAACGATGGGGGTTTCGAGGTCGGTCTTCTATACTGTGGGTATCGATGCGATGAGGGAACCGAGAGAATCGTGATGACAACGACGCTTCAACCGTCAGATCGTTCTTCAGTGGATCGTGAGGAGGCGCTTGCGCGGGCGCGGCAGTTCTACGAAGAGGAGGTCCTGCCTGAGTACGGCGAGTCTCATAAGGGACATTTCGTCGTAATAGACGGGCTGAGCTTGGATTACGAGATTGGGAGATCAGGTTGGGACAGTGAGGCTGCTGGGCGATTCGAACGACGTCGTCCTGATGCAATTTCGTTAACCCTGCCGATCGGGCGGGACGGATTTTCGATCGGGCATTACTATTCGGCCGAAGAGTGCAAAGAAATCACGCTCGAAATGGATCGTCGGTTCTCTTCGTGATCCGCGGTGACGTAGTAGACCTCGGCGACAGGCTGCTTCTTATGGTCTCTCTTGAGATCAGGGTAGGTAGCGGCGAGTTTCGCGGCATTCCGGTTCTCCTTGACACGGGTAATGACTTTGATTTGGTGATGAGTCGACAACGTGTATCCGAACTTGGTCTGGAATTTGATGAAGGTAGAACGATCCCTGTTCGTGGAGTGCATGGCAGGGAGAGGTCGTCTGTATGCGTTGTGGATGCGATTTGGGATGGTGAGCCGCGGGATGTTCGGATCGTTGAAGGTCAGACACCCGCTCTAGTTGGTCAAGGACTATTGCGGGATTACTCGCTCTATGTCGAGATGCGCGACGGTGGGATGATCGTGTTGCAGCGTTTGCCGTCGCATGCAGTTGCTGAGCAACCTTAAGGTTTCGCCGCCGACATTTAGTTAGCGCGGAATTTTCAACTATTAGTACTGCTTGAAGAGTTTGCCCCAGGGGGTTTTTAGGGCTTCGTTGACGCGTTTGCGGCCGATGAAGCGGAGCCAGAATTCGTTGTGGTAGAGGTTGGAGGCTAGGAAGGCCCAGGGGGTTATTGATGAACGCAGCAACATGCCTTCCAAGGGTTTGAGGGGGCCCCAGTAGATTAGTTTCTGGCCGCGGGAGGCGAAGGTGTTTTCGTTGGGGGAGAAGTCCCATTTGACGTTTGCGATGTTGTCGCCTTTGAGGTCGATTTGGGTGGGGTTGCCGATTCCTAGTCCCATTTCGTGTGCGATGCGTATTTTGGGTATGGTCATGGGGTCGAATCCCATGAGTTTAGCGGCAACGGCGTCGATGGCGACTTGGTCGGCGGAAGCGAGGATGATGTTTTTGTTGTGGATTCGCATGGCGCGTGGTCCGGGTCCGTCGCCTGCGAATGTGCCGTCCATTACGGCGAAGAGTCCGCTGTGTATTTCGCGTTGAATCTGTAGTAGGTCGACGAGGGTTTCGTGTATCTGTGCGTGTGTCCAGTGTCGGTATCGGTGTAGGAGTCCGCCGAATGCGTTTTTCATTGCGCCGGTCATCTGGGTGAAGACGTGGGTTTTGACTGTGGGAAGTTGGATGATGTTGGTGCCGAGTAGCATCTCGGGTATGTAGATGCCGTCTTTGTATATGTCGTTGAGGACGAGCATGTCGGCTTGGGGTTTGTAGCGTACCCACTCCATTTCGGGGGTGTCTAGTATGACGTGTGGGATGTTGAGTCGGTCTTCTACGGCGGCGTGTTTGTTTTTGATGCGACCTTCAACGGGGTCTACGACGACGGTGCCGTTGTGTGCGGCGGTAAGGTTGTCGAAGCCGTCGGTGCGGAGTTTGTTGGCTACGCCTTCGATTTGCCAAGGGGCAGTTGAGCAGGCGGGGTAGTAGTGCTGCCAGGAGATGTTGACTTTGAGGAGGGTCGGGATGTCGGGTGTCAGAGAGTCTTGGTACCCGCCTAGGTCCATGAGGTCGGCGTAGTCGGAGAGTACGGTTTGGGGTTTGGTGTAGAGGACGGCAACAGTGCCGAGTTTGGGTTCGGCGTGTGGGATGTCTGGCGCGGTAACCAGACGTTCTTGGGATGTTGTGGTTATTGGGGCTCTCATGGTGTGTTTGAACTGTGATTTTTGTGATTGGGGATGATGAGCTGTGATCCCCGCCTCCCGTGCCCCGGGCATACCCCCTGCCCCCTTTCGTGCAACGAAAGGAGGAACTGTGGGGCGAGAGGGGCTTATGCTGCTTCGTAGTGGTGTTCGCCGGCTAGGACGTAGCCGTATGCGGAGAGTGCGGCGATTGCGCCTTGTGATGCGGCGGTTACGGTTTGCTTTAGGGATGTGCCGTCGGTTAGGTCGCCGGCGGCGTAGATGCCTGGCACACTGGTACGTTGTCCCCGGTCTACGTGGACTTCGTCGGTTTCCTCGTTAATGTCCAATCCGAGCATGTTGGGTATTTCGAGGCGGGGGTCGGCTCCTGCTTCGATGAAGATTCCGTCGAGGTCGATGATGTCTTTGCCGTGGTCGCCTTCGCGGGATTTGTTCATCGGCTCGGTCTGATCGGCGTGGATGTTGATCGTCTCGTTGTCGTCCATAGGGCGCGAGATTCGGATGGAGGTTAACCCGGCGAGGTCAGTTCCGATGAGCTCAGTGACTGTGGTATTCAGCAGGACTCGGACGTTTGGTATCTGCGAGAGAACCTTTAGTTGTATCGGTTCAGGTCGCCAGAGTTCGTCGCCGCGGTAAATGAGGTAGACGTGTTTTGCGTATCGGGCGAGAAGGATTGCGCCTTCGGTTGCGGCGTTGCCTCCACCGACAACTGCGGCGGCCTCTTTGTTGCGGTACAAGGGTGCATCGCATGTTGAGCAGTAGGAGACGCCTTTGCCTGTCCATTCTTCCTCTTTGGGCAGTCCAAGGGTGCGTCGTTCGCGTCCGACGCATAGGATGACGGAACCGGCGTCTACGATGTCGCCGCCGCCGAGGGTGCAGATAAAGCGTTCACCGTTTTGTTCAACTGCTTCGAGGTTTCGAGAGATTGTGGGGACTTCGAGCTTGTCGACCTGCTCTTTGAACTTGAGCATGAGGTCGAATCCGTCGATGTCTGGAGTACCGGGGTAGTTTTCGATGAGTCCACCGATGGCGGTTTCGCCGCCGAATGATTCGGAGGCGATGATGGTGCTGAGTTGATATCGAGCGGCATAGAGCGCGGCGGCGAACGCGGCGGCGCCTTGTCCTGCGACTAGCACGTCGGCTTTGTGAGTTTCGAGCATTGGAAGGACCCTGATCAGAAAAAGTGCGGTGCCAAATCAGAGGATGGCGTCTCTCTTGTAAAGTCTATTTCATAGGCTGTTTGAGCCTTTGAAGATAAGTAGGCCAAATGGGGACTGCGCGTATTGCGCTGTTTGAGAAGTGAGCAATGTCTAACGATAACGAACTGACGATAGTTGAAGGCGGGGGTGTTGCCTCGGCTCAGGGTTTCGCGGCTGGTGGAGTTTTCGCTGGCATCAAGACGCCGGGGGAGGACAAGTATGACTTGGGTTTGCTCTACTCGGATCGAGAATGCACGGTAGCTGGAACGTTTACGCAGAACAGTGTTGTTTCGCCGTCGGTGACGGTGTCAAAGGATGTGGTTGCACGGGGGATCGGACGTGCGGTGATAGCGAATAGCGGCTGCGCGAACTGTTCTGTCGGTGAGCAGGGGTTGATTGACGCGCGTGACGCGGCCTCGATTGGGGCGTCGGAACTCGGCGTGGATTCGGAAGAGGTGTTGGTTGCTTCTACTGGGGTGATCGGTGTTGAGTTACCGATGAATTTGATTCGGGATTACACGCCGAGGATCGAGGTGCGAGGTGGCAATGATGCGGGTCTGGAGTTTGCGAAGTCGATTATGACTACTGATACGCATCCGAAGCAGATCGCGGTGCAGTACGAATCGAGCGATGGATCAACGGTCACTGTGGGCGGGTGTGCAAAGGGCGCGGGGATGATCCATCCAAACATGGCGACGATGCTGTGTTTCATTTCCACGGATGCGGATGTTGAGCAGTCATTCCTGCAGGCCACATTGTCTGAGGCGGTAACGCTTAGTTTCAACCAGATCGACATCGATGGTGACCAGAGCACGAATGACACGGTTGCGATTCTTGCGAATGGCGCGTCTGGTAGTGCGAGGGTTGCAGGTGGTGACACCGATTCTGCGAAGTTTGCGAATGCGGTTAAGTATGTGAATCGATATCTTGCGATCGAATTGGCACGTGACGGCGAGGGTGCGCGGCACTTGATAACTGCGGTGGTAGAGGGCGCGTATTCGGATGAGGATGCCCGCAAGGCGGCGCGATCGGTTGCGGCTTCGTTGCTGGTGCGGACTGCGGTTTATGGTCGCGATCCGAACTGGGGTCGAATCATGATGGCGGTCGGGAAGACCGGTATTCCGCTCGTCGAGTCAGAGATCGACATCTTTGTGAACGGTATCCAAATCGTCGCGGAAGGTAAAGCGATCGCATACAACGTGCAGAGCGTAATCGCTGCTCTTGACCATCCGGAGGTCGAACTGCGCGTTGATCTCAAATGCGGAGACGGGTTTGGCGAGGCTTGGGGATGCGACCTGACCGAAGAGTATGTGGTCTTCAACTCGGCGTACACGACGTGATGGCTGGGCAAGATTGCATCGTAGTAAAGATCGGCGGCTCGACTCTCGGCGAAGGCGACTCGACGATAGATGATGTCGTCGAGTTGTGGCGCAGAGGTATGCGTCCGGTAGTGGTGCATGGCGGGGGCAAGACGATCTCGGAGTGGGTATCTAGGCAGGGTGTTCGGTCTCAGTTCGTGCGCGGATTGCGTGTCACGGATTCTGCGACGCTGGAGGTTGCGGTTGCGGTTCTGACGGGTCTGGTGAATTCCAATCTTGTTGCAGAGATTGTGCGGGCTGGTGGCCCTGCGGTCAGTGTGTCGGGTGTGTCGGATGGGATGTTCAGCGCGGTTGTTCAGGATGTCGATTTGGGTTATGTGGGGAGGATTGAGAAGACTAATCCTGTGCCGGCACAGGTAATCGTGGATTCGGGTCGGATACCAGTAGTGGGGCCGGCGGCGTTGAATCTTGAGGCGACATCGCTCACGGATCAGATATTGAATATCAACGCGGATACTGCTGCTGGTCACTTGGCGCGTGCGATGAAGGCGAGTTCATTGGTGTTTCAGACGGATGTTGAGGGCGTATTGGATATGCGTGGTCGAATCATCCCGCAGATGACGAAGCGTCAGTGTGTTGATCTGATTAGCAGCGGCGTTGCGGGCGGCGGGATGATCCCCAAGTTAGAGGCATGCATCGAGGCACTGGGCGGCACAAAGTCGGCGCACGTCATTGATGGGCGTGTACGGGGTGCGTTGGTCAAGTGCGCTGAGGGTGAGCCGGTAGGGACTCGGATTGTTTGAATGCTTAGCGGTCCCGCCTAGCCACTAGACCAATCAGTTCCACGCCGCGCCATCTTGAGGCACGTAACCGACGAGCTTTGTCGTGTGCTCAAGGTCTCTGAACCGAGTTTTGTTGTCGGAGACTCCGTAGACGATGCCGTAGCGAACATTGGCAGGTGCTTCGACGCAGCGCCATACGATCTGTGCGGCGTCACGATGGCTGAGGTAGACGGCGGCACTGCGGGAATCGTCTGGTTTATTCTCGGCGGTTACGCGGCCTAGTTTGATGCAGATAACCGACATGTCATGGGTTTCAGAGTAGTATCGTCCCATAACCTCACCAGCTACCTTCGCTACTCCGTACATTCTGTCGGGACGCGCTGGTGAATCAACATAGACGCGTCCGGGTGGGTCAGGGATGTCTTCGTAGCGCGCCTCAACCATCGACAATACTGGTTCTTCGCTCTCATAGCCCATCTGGGTCGCGCCTGAGCTGCCGAATACAAAGCGTTTGACACCCGCGTCTTTGGCTGCTTCGTAGACGTTGTAGGTGCCTTCGATGTTGACGGATAGCTGGTTGGCATCGGAAGGGCCTAGGTAGGCGGCCATGTGGACAACGCAGTCTATGCCTTCAAACGCGGGTCGGATTGCGTCGAGATCGGTGATGCTTGCGCGAGTGGTCGGGAACCCGGGGGTGTCTTGGCGGTTAAGCGCGGAAACTTCGTAGCCGCGCTGCGCTAGCTCTCGTCCGGCAACGCCGCCGATAAGGCCACTCATGCCGGTGACTAGAATTTTTGATATCGGGATGGTGTTTCTGTCGGTCATGTGCTCATGATACGAGTTGAATTGCTGGCTGGGCAGATTGCGGAAATCGCTACAGATTTATACTTTGAATTTAAGTCAAACTCAGCGACCAACTCATAGATGACCTCAGAGACATTGACAACGCAATCGGAGGTGTGTTGATGCTGGAAAATCCACCTGCGTCGGCGCAAGAGTTGGAACGCGCGGCTCTGGATTCGCTGGACGCTGCGAAATCGGCATCGGAACTCGAAGAGTGGCGTATCGAATATCTCGGACGTCGCGGGGTGCTGTCATCTCGTTTGCGGTCAGTTGGTACTCTCGCGCCGGAAGAACGCCGGGAGGCTGGTGCCAGTCTTAACCGTTTGAAGAATCGGTTGAGCAGTGCGTTCGATGATGCCTTGGCGCGCGTGTCGGAGTCGACAAGTGGTGGTAAGGCGTCTGACGCGATTGATATAACGTTGCCGGGAAGGCGTCCGAACTTGGGTGGCTTGCATCCGTCAGAGATGATGATGCGGGAGATTCTTGAGGTCTTCAACGATATGGGTTTCCAGACGGTTGAGGGTCCGATTGTGGAGTTGGAAAAGTATAACTTTGACATGCTTAACGTTCCGGCGGACCATCCTGCACGGGATTTGCAAGATACGCTTTGGCTGGACCGCAAATCTAGGGATCGCGTGTTGCTACGTACTCAGACATCGCCGATGCAGATCAGGACTATGGAGAGTCAGCGTCCGCCCGTGAGGATCGTTTCGCCGGGGTTATGTTTCAGGCATGAGGCGACAGATGCTACGCACGAGTGGCAGTTCCATCAGATCGAGGGTCTTGCAGTAGACGAGGGCGTTACGATGTCGGATCTGAAAGGCACGCTGTACGAGTTCGCTCGTCGCATTTTTGGTACGCAGCGTAAGATTCGCTTTCGTTGCGACTACTTCCCGTTCGTAGAGCCGGGGGTTGATGTTTCGGTGGATTGGGACGGCCGATGGGTCGAGATCATGGGAGCGGGGATGGTGCATCCGAAGGTTTTAGAGGGTGTCGGCTACGACTCGTCGAAATATACGGGTTTTGCTTTCGGGATGGGGCCTGAGCGGATCGCGATGTTGCGGTACAACATTGAGGACATCCGTCATTTCTTCTCAAACGACCTGCGCTTCCTGAGCCAGTTCTAACCTCTACCGGATCGGAACCGCCTTATGAAAGTCCCGCTCTCTTGGCTACGCGAGTACGTCGATGTGAACATCGATGTAGAGGATTTGGCACATCGTCTCACGATGGCGGGCAATGAGGTAGATGCGATCGAGCGTTTCGGTTATGTAGAGAACGTTGTTGTTGGTGAGGTGTTGGAAGTTTCGCAACATCCGAACGCAGATCGGTTGCGCCTTGTTCAGGTCAATGATGGTGAGGGAGTGCACGAGGTGGTTTGCGGTGCTCCTAACGTGGCGAAGGGGCAAAAGATTGCGTATGCGTCGATCGGTGCGGAATTGGTAGATGCTTACAGCGACGAACCCAGCAAGAGGCGGAAGTTGCGGCGATCAAAGATACGGGGCATCGAATCTTCGGGCATGGTTTGTTCGGAGAAGGAACTGGGTATTGGAGAGGACCACGACGGGATATTGGTGTTGCCGGATAGTTCATCGATCGGGATGCCAATAGGTGAGGTGATTGGCGACGCGGTGCTAGATATCGAGTTGACACCCAATCGGCCGGACTGCTTGGGTGTGGTGGGAGTTGCTCGCGATGTTGCGGCTTTGACTAGCGAGAGGTTGCGAATGCCGTCTTTCGATTACGAATCGGGTGGGACTGCTGTAGATTCGCTCGCGCAGGTTACGGTGGTCGATGGTGATTTGTCGCCGCGTTATGTGGGAGCGGTTATCAAGGGGGTGAATATCGGTCCGTCGCCATCGTGGTTGCAAGAGCGATTGCTGGCGATCGGGGAACGTCCGATAAATAACGTTGTGGATGCTACGAACTTTGTGATGTTTGAGCTAGGGCAACCGCTTCACGCGTTTGACTATGACAAGGTAGTCGACCACCACGTAATCGTCCGCCGGGCCGCGGAAGGCGAAAAGCTGACGACGTTGGATGGTGTGGAACGGAAACTTGACAGTGATTCGTTGCTTATCGCCGATTCGAGCGGAGGCATTGGGCTTGCAGGGATCATGGGAGGTGAGAACTCCGAAATCTCCGACGCGACGGTCAATATATTCCTAGAATCTGCGAACTTCAACCCTGAAAACAACCGTCGAACGGCGGGTAGATTGGGGATGCGTAGCGAGGCGACGTTGCGCTTCGAGAAGGGGTTGCGCGCGGGTCTTGCCGAGGTTGCGATTAAGCGATGCCTGCGGATCATTCAACTAGTTGCTGGCGGAGAGATCGCACCTGGTTTGATCGACGAATGGCCGGGGAAGGGATCGGAGCAGGAACACGTTAACTTGACGCGTTGGCATATATCTCGCGTGATGGGGGTTGAGTATCCGACAGAGTTGATCGAAAAGACGCTTACCTCGCTGGGGTTCACGTTTGAGCCTATGGATGGGGGTTCATCCGAAGGGTGGCGGGTTTCGATACCGTATTGGCGTTCCGACATTACGATTCCTGAAGATCTGGTAGAGGAACTAGCGCGGACTATCGGTTATGACGACTTGCCGGCGACTCCTCTTTCGGGCCAAGTTCCGCGTTGGGAACCGGGTGCTAAGCACACCTTCCGTTCCAACATCATTGACGCTCTGACTGCTTATGGCATGAAACAGACGATCACTTACGTCGCCATTTCGGACGAGCTTGAGGGTAAGGTACCCATTCCGTCTTCGATTTTGAATGCGGTTGGGTCAATAGGCGGGTTGAGGTTGGATAATCCGGTGTCTGGGCAGCACGCCACTTTGCGCCGATCTCTGCGATCTCCGACGTTGGAATCGGCGGCACGAAACACTCGCACATGGCGCGGTCCGGTCGCGCTCTTCGAGTCGGGCATAGTGTTTGGCCCTAAGGACGATAATGCAGGAGACCCACTTCCATCACAGATCGAGAGAATCACTGGTGTGATGACCGGTCCTCGAAACGATTCACTTTGGGGCAGCAGTGATGGTGATTTCGACTTCTTCGATGCCAAAGGTGCAGTTGAGCATGTCTTGGAGACTATCGGTATCGATGCGAGGTTCATTCCGTTAGAAGACTCGACCTATGCTCAAGGCAGGGCTGCGGAAGTGATCACTAATGATCGCAAGGGCACGGTCTTGGGTACGGTTGGGGTTGTGGATTCAGCGGTTTGGGAGAGTTTCGACGCTGAGAGCAGCGGGGCGGTAATGTTTGAACTCGACGTGGAGGTCCTGCGCTCCTTGGTAGGGGAAAAGACACGCGCGGACAGCTATACGCCCTATCCGAGATATCCGGATTCGCAACGCGATCTTGCGTTGGTAGCAGACAGCGGAGTCCAGGTTGGGGATGCGTTGCGAATATGTATGCAGAACCGCTTGGTGAAGTCGGCATCGGTATTTGATGTGTACGAAGGTGGTGGTGTAGGCGAAGGGAAGAAATCGCTGGGAATCAGGGTTATATATCAATCGGATGCGCGGACTCTTACATCTGAGCAGGTTACACGTGCAGAGGGGCAGATCGTCAAGCGACTAGAGCGCGAACTCGGCGTAACTCTGCGTAGCCAATGATGTCCGAGCACCAACATCATTCCCACGCCCACGATCGACCGCATCGCCACCATTACGATGCGGACATGTTGTCGGTTGAAGATGCTCGTGACCGCATTCTCTCGTATTTCCAACCGCTAGCTTCGGTGGATGTGCCTCTGCTGGACGCGCTGGGGCTAACGCTTGCGGAAGATCTGACCGCAGGCTTTGACATACCGCCGTTAGCGAATTCGGCGATGGATGGCTATGCTGTGAAGTCAGCAGATGTTGCGTCGGCATCGAAGTTCAATCCGGTGCTGTTGCCGGTCAAGGGCTACATCGCCGCGGGCGACGTCCCTGAAGGTCCGCTGTCCGACGGATCTGCGGTCAGGATTATGACTGGAGCGCCGGTGCCGGATGGTGCCGATGCGGTAGTACCGTTTGAGGATACCGACGAGGAATTGCGTCTTAGCAACGGTAACGATATTTCGGAGATTGGTATACACCTTGATGCCGATGCTGGAGACAACATCCGTCCGGCAGGTGAGGATATTCGTAGCGGCGATACGGTGGTTACCCGGGGAGTTGACATTACCGCGGGCGTTATAGGTGTAGCGGCTTCCTTGGGCAGGACATCAGTGAAGGCTATTCGCCGACCGGTGATAGCGATCGTTTCGACAGGAGATGAACTGCTAGAGCCGGGCCACCAAAGGGAACCGGGCAAGATCTACAACTCGAACGCTTACAGCATCGCCGCGTTGGTTGAGAAGTACGGGGGGATTGCTCGGATCATCGGGATAGCCAGGGATAGCATCGAATCGTTGGAATCGTTGCTCAAAGAGGCGGTTGAATTTGACATGGTCGTGACGTCTGCTGGAGTGTCGAAAGGTGACTACGATGTAGTCAAAGATGTTTTGTCGAAGAACGGGTCGATCGCGCTGTGGTCGGTGCGGATGCGCCCGGCGAAACCATTGGCATTTGGCGCGTTGAATGCACCTGATGGTCGCAAGGTGCCTCACCTTGGGTTGCCGGGCAACCCGGTGAGCGCGATGGTAGCTTTCGAGCAGTTTGGAAGGCCAGCGCTTCGGGTAATGCTGGGCAAAGATCCGATCCAAAAGCCGACGATCAATGCGACGCTTGACGACCCTGTATATAACCACGACGGGCGCCGGGTGTACGCTCGCGTGGATGTGTACAAGGACGATGATGGCAGGTACCGCGCTCGATCGACGGGAAATCAGAGTTCAGGCGCTCTGCACTCTATGGCGTTGGCTCGCGGTTTCGCGATCTGCCCGGACGATGTGGCAAGCGTTCCGGCTGGTAGTGACGTAGCGGTGGAGATTTTGGAGTGGCCTGACGACGATCTATTGAGCGATAGGATCGTGGATTGAGGACGAGACTCTCGTTACAACCAAGCGATTCCCGTCGTATATTTGTATAGCGGTGAAGGAACAATCAGGACAGATCGAATGGTAACTGGTGCAGAACTAGCGAAAGAATTCTCGGTCGACGAATCGGATGCTGAGATTCTCTATGCGGTCGATGAACAAGCTTACGAAGACGCTGGGGAGTCGTACCTGTTCAAGGCTTGGCAACGTCTCTGCTGGTCAGGCGAGTGTAGATTGTGTCGTCGTTATCCGGATGGCAAGCCGATAGTTCCGGGTCGGACGACGGAACGTAGCATCTACAACGCTGCCAAGATATGCCCGAGCAAGGTGCAGTTCATCACTCCGGGGATGTCGTTGCTGGAAGCGATTTTCCGCATCTTGATGGTGAACGGAAATCGACCGATGAAGTTCAGCGATATCGTTGACAGGTTGAAAGAACATTGGGGCACGGAATTTCCGCAACGCGTGGAGTCGGTTGACGCGCTCCGTCGGGTTATGGATGCGGAGAACGAATATCGCATTGGTCGGGCGTCAAGCGGCGAATAGGTAACCTGTCCCCATCCTGATTGTTGCTCGCGCTGACAGGTCGCGTAACATACGGGGATGCTTGACCTAGCGGGACGAACCGATTTCTGGAACATTGGATACCCTCTGTTCGGTGCGATCGTGTATCTTGTCGCGCCGATATCCATCGCATTCATAGCCTACGGCCTCTATCGCCGCGTTCAGTTCTGGCGCGTTGGCGCTGAATACGACGAACTTGGTTCACACGCTGAGCGTCTCCGCGAATTCTTGAGGGCTGGTGCTTTCGGATTCGGGGGGCACGGGAAGTTCCATCCTAGGCGAGAGCGCTACGCGAGCATTATGCACTTCGCCATTTTCTGGGGATTCGCAGTTTTATTTCTGGCGACGACAATTGCTGCCATCGAGTTCAACTTCGAAGAGTATCTCGGGATGACGTTCCCGACTGCCTATTTCAGGTTGCAGACCAGTTTTGTGTGGGATGTGTTTGGAGGGGTTCTCGCAGGAATAGGGATCGGGATGGCGTATTGGCGTCGCTACGTTGCAAAGCCTGAAAGATTGAATTCTTTTGCTGACGATTCGCTGATTTTGGGCTATCTGTTGCTGCTGCTGGTAACTGGTTTCGCGCTTGAAGGGCTTCGCATTGGCGCGACTGAACTGAACCCGAGTTCTGAACTTTATGCGCCGTCGGACGCTTTGTGGTCGCCTGTCGGCTGGCTGTTCGGCAAGTTGTTCTTAGGCATGGGCGTGTCGATCGATGCCATGCTCGTGTTGCACAAGGCGTTATGGTGGACACACGCGGCGATCTTTGCGATCGGATTGGCATATGCCGCGCTCAGCTTCAGCAAGTTGTCGCACATCATTGTTTCGTCGTTAAACATATACCTGCGTCCGATACGACCTCGTGGTGCCTTGAAGCCGATGGGAGATTTTGCGACTCTAGAGTCTTTCGGGGCGACTGACCTCAAGGATCTGACTTGGCAGCAGTTGTTGAGTTACGACGCTTGCACGAACTGCGGCAGGTGCCAAGACAACTGTCCAGCTTGGGCATCTGGCAAGCCTTTGTCGCCGCGCAAGGTGATTCAAGATATGCGCAGCTACATGGAACAGCGTGCGCCTGAGTACATAGGTGCGGCGGCAACGGGAGAGTCGGCTCCGGCACCTTCTACTTCAATGGTTGGCGACGCGGTCGGCGAGGAGGTTCTGTGGTCGTGTACGACGTGCGCGGCGTGCGTCGAGGCGTGCCCAGTTGGTATCTCTCACATCGATTCGATTGTCGATATGCGCCGTTACTTGATGCTTGAGCAAGCGTCAGCGCCCGACACGGCATTGACCGCCTTGCAGTCGATGGAGCAGCGCGGTCATCCGTGGGCTGGGACTACCTTGACGAGGGACTCGTGGCGAGAAGGGATGTATGGTGTTCCGACTATCGATGAGAATCCGCATCCTGAAGTTCTGTTCTGGGTCGGTTGTACGGGGGCGCTGGTAGAGCGGGGTATAAGCGTGACGCAGTCGATGGCATCGGTGCTGAAGAAGGCCAACGTGAACTTCGCGGTGCTTGGGGGACAGGAGACGTGCACTGGTGATCCAGCGCGACGCATGGGTAATGAGTATCTATTCCAGATTTTGGCGGGTCAGAACATAGAGACCATCAACGGCTACGGCATCAAGACGGTCCTGACTACCTGTCCACATTGCTTCAACACTATGCGCAACGAATATTCGCAGGTCGCTGAGGGTTTCGATGGGGAATGGGATGTTGAGGTCTTGCATTACACGGAGTATGTAGATCGCCTGATTGCTGATGGACGCCTGTCGATGTTGGAGGTGAATGAGGCATCGCAATCCGATCAAAACAGAGTTGGTGAGATTACGTATCACGACTCTTGTTATCTTGGCAGGCACAACGATATATACGACCAGCCGCGGGCGATCGCTAACGCAGTGCCAGGTGTCGAGGTACGAGAAATGTCGCAGTGCCGTTCACGTGGCTTCTGCTGCGGCGCTGGCGGGGGGCGAATGTGGATGGAGGAGAGTGGCGAGAGAGTGAACCATATTCGTACCGATCACTTTCTGGAGACGAATACAGATACGGTCGCAGTATCGTGTCCGTTCTGTCTTCAGATGTTTGAAGAGGGCATCTCTGCCAAGGGTCAACAGGAGACGAAACGCGCCCGGGACCTCATAGAAATTGTTGACGATGCGACGTGAAGGATTAGATGTGACGGGGTGAATGAGGTTGCTTGGAGCGTAGAGAGAATTCGCTTACACTGTAGGTAGACAAATCGAATATTGATGGAGAGACAGCCCATGCCCTATTTGGTTAACCACATCCACCTGAAGTCTTCGGACCCTGAGAAGACCGCAAACTGGTTCGTCGAAGCATTCAACGTTCAAATCATGTCAGACACGGTGCGGGACTTCGGCGACCGATTCATCGTTACTCAGACCGAAGGTGGACTGGCGATCAACATCTCCAACGAACGAACAGGGGAGACGCTGGGCCCCGGTGATGCGAAGCCCCACTTCGGCCTGGAGCACTTCGGTTTCGACACCGACGATATGGATGCAGATTTGGCTCGGCTCACGACGTTGGGAGCGGAAGTCCAAGAAGGCCCGATTGCCTTGCCTGACGGTCGTAAGATCGGGTTTATCGCTGCGCCCGGCGACATTCGAATTGAGCTGATTCAGCAGGTTAGTTAGGCTATCAAAGCCAGCCCATCTACTCCTTAACAAAGAGCGCGGAACCCATCCGAGTTTTGATACGCGGATTGGTGCCATGTGCTGTTCAGCAATTGTTCGCCGCGCTATCGGAATCCGCTCGTATCTTCATGTAAGATGCAGTCAATCGAATTCTTGGAGAGTCGGCATGCCAGACGAAAAAACGGTCAAAGAAAAGATACGGGAACTCGAAATCGAGTTTGCCGAATCCATAAAAGAGGCGCAATCGCAACCTGGGCTAAGAGAAATGGAGATTGTGTATGGAAACGGTTCAGATAATCGCGGTGCCGAATCCGAGTTAACTAGCGTCAGTGACACGCAATCGTAAATCGCCCGTTAACTCGGCAATCGGCAAGAAGTTTATGTCAGGATTTTGAGAAGTTTTTAATGCCGCTATGGAGTGAGATTCTGGGCGAACTTGCTGGAAATCTCCGTGAAGACGGTTATCCCGATTTTGACGTTGTCCGTCGGAAGTACCTAGGCATCCTCAACTGGTACGTCAACAAAGACGCGCTTTACAACCGAGATACAATCCTCTATGCTTCTGCTTGGATACAGAAACCGAATGTCGACGGTCAATCGACTTCAATCACAGATGAAGATCTGCAAGCTTTCATGGAGACGTCCGCAGGGTTGAGGGGGCCATGTTTGGATTTGATACTGCATAGCCCAGGCGGTGGGATCGAAGCGGCGGAAGCGATAGTGACCTATTTGAGGTCGCGATTTCAAAGCATCAGAGTGATAATTCCTAATCTCGCTATGTCTGCTGCATCGATGATCGCGTGTGCGGCTGACCAAATCATCATGGGCAAACATTCCTTTTTAGGGCCCACGGATCCTCAAGTCCCAGTTGCAACGCCATTTGGTTGGCAGTACGTGGCTGCTAACGACGTGTTGCTTCAGTTTGAACGCGCCCGGCGCGCGGTGAGTAATCCTAGCGAAGTCGCGGTTTGGCAACCGATGCTGAACCAATACGGCCCGGATGTTCTGCAAAGATGCCAAAACTCAATCGAATTGTCCAAGGTTCTCGTAAAAACGTGGTTAGAAAGGTATTTGTTGAAGGGAGACGCACACAGTGCAAGCCAGTTAGCAGATTCCCTGACTGAAGGAGTGAATTGGGGTTCGCACGCGCGCCACATTGGACGCCAAAGTTTGATAGACCACGGAGTGGATGTGGTACCGCTCGAAAATGACGAAGTACTTGAAGATCTGGTGCTTTCGGTTTTCCATGCAACAACTCACACAATGGCGGCCACAAAGGCAACTAAAATCGTGGAAAACCACCGTTGGAGAGCTTACATAAAGTTCGAGGATCAGTCGGTAGCGCCGACTTCGCTCCTAACCACGTAGATCTTCAACCCAACTCTAACTCCGCCGAAATGTCAATACTCCCTGACAGACTCCGATAGACGGGGCATGAGCTGGGGTGGACGCGCATTGCTCGGTCGATGGCGTCGCGTTTTTCTTCCAGAAGTTGGGGGTCGATTTTCAGTTTGTAGGTGATGTTGATGCGTTTGATGACTAGGACGTTGCCTTCTTTCTCGATCTCGCCGATGGTGTCGGATTCGAGGTAGCCTTGGCCTGCTGGGATACCGCGCGCCTCAAGGGCGCCGCCGAACGTGCCGGTCATTCAACCGCTGGTGGCGGCTACGATGTAATCCAGAGTAGTGGCGTGCGGTTCGGAGATGTCAGGGCTGACTCCATAGTGCTCAGCGACCTCGGAGTGTACGCCAAACTCTACCTCGCCATCGATGGGCAGGTGTGCGATCCGATACGGGCCTTTGATTCTCTGCAAGTGAATATGGGAACGATAAGCTACCGCGTCGTCGTTTGACATGTTTTACTCTTTCTGCGATCCTGAAATGCCGATTGGATTAGCATATCGCACCAGCGCAGCGCCCATGACGTATCGTAGGGTCAACAGAGTTACTGCCGATGAAATTCTTCCGCCTTCCTCCAGTTCCGCCGGCACTCTTCACGGTAATCGCCGCCGTTGTCCACGCGACGATTGATGAAGGGGCGTTTCGCGAAACGCCCTTACTAGCGCCGTTGAGGGAGCCGTGGCACCTGATCAGCGGCGGGATCATCATTGCCATCGCAATCATCATGTTTGTTGCCTCTATCATGGCGTTTCGACGACGGGGCGAGAGCTTCGATGTCGGCAAACCGACCAAGGAGGTGGTTACTAACGGCATGTATGCTTCGTCGCGCAATCCGGCTTATTTGGCGATGCTTATAGGGATTTTCGGCGTTGGTTGCGCCGCGAATTCGTTGCCGATCATGTTTGCGGTGTTTCCGTCTTTCGTGGTTTTCAACTGGTACACGATTCCGCGTGAGGAGCGTTATCTTCGCCGTACGGTCGGCGCGGCGTATGAGAGATATTTGGGACGCGTTCGTCGTTGGTTGTGATGCTGATTCCAGAGTTCCGAATTTTGTGTCCGCGCTAATGAATCTCGGTTGCGGTTGGATACGAGCCGAGAACTTTGACTAGCGGCGCCAACTCGTTTAGTCTCTCCAAAGTCTCGACAATCTCCGGATCCGTACGATGACCGACGAAGTCTAGTAGGAATACGTAGTTGCCGAGTGCCTCGCCAGTTGGGCGCGATTCGATCTTGGTCAGATTGATGTTGCGACGTGCAAACGGTTCGAGAGCCTTGTACAGTTGCCCGGGCGTGTCTCGATCCATGAAGCTGAAGGCGATGCTGGTTTTATCGGCGCCGGTGGCTTCGTGATCGGAATGACCTAGGATCACGAAACGTGTGACGTTGTTTTGTCGGTCTTGGATACCGGATCGGATGACTGGCAGCCCTGCTAGTTCTGCCGCGCGTTGTGGACCGACAGCTGCAACTTCGCGTGGTCCGGTTCTAACGCTGTACGCGGCTTCTACGGTGCTCGCAGTTCCTTCTCGGACCGCGTTTGGCAAGTTGACATCGAGAAACATTCGACATTGAGATAGCGCCTCGGGTTTGGATCTGACTACTTTGATGTCGGAAAGATCAACACCGCGATGGGCGATCAGACATTGTTGAATGCCTAGCAGCATCTCGCCTTTGATCTGCACGTTGGTCGTGCGAACGAGGAAGTCTTCGGTGTCGATCACGGCACCGCCGACGCTGTTCTCGATAGGGACTATAGCTTCATCGACATTTCCATCGACGAGCGCGCCGACGACTTGATGCATTTCGGGGAAGCTGACGCGTTCCCATCCACTGGGCGCGTATACGTGGCAGGCTTGATCGGTGAAGGTCCCTTCAGGGCCCAGATATGAGATTCGGTTATGCGACAAATGATGAGAACCTTTGTCCAGTCAAAACATACGCTAGCTCGTCCAATGCCTCGACTGGGCAAGACGCGATCACCTCTTCGCCACCAAGAATAACTGTGTCTTCGTTTGGCACGAAGGGCACCCCGACGCTGGTCACGATCAAGGCAATGATGATCCCGTATGGCAGGGCGAGGTCGCGGAATCGGTTGCCGACTGACCTTGCGTTGTGTGGTATTTTCATGGATACGAGTTTTTCGTTGCGGTCATTAAGGGTCATCAGTTCGACCATGGGATGATCGAGCATTGTGCCTGCTAGATTCGCCAAGATGATGTCCGTGCGACTGACGATGGAATCTACACCTGCGGTTAAGAACAGGTTGGTGTCGGTGCTGTCATTGACAATCGAGACTACAGTTTCGACACCAAATGTGAACTTGGCCAATTGGCAAGATGCAAGGTTGACAGCGTCGTCTCCTGTGGTGGCGATCAGCGCATCGCAACGATTTATTCCGGCGCTTTGTAGCGTGAACTCCTCTGTAGCATCGCCGAGGATCGCGACGTTTCCCAAGGTCTTCTGAACCATGTCGACGCGGTTTTCGTCGGTGTCGAGCAACAACACCTCGTGACCAGCGTGTAGTTGCGAGTAGGCACTACGGGTCCCTAATGCGCCGCATCCAATGATGATGACATACATTTCAACTCGTCTGTGCTCGTGTTCCCGCCCATTACGTTTAAGTTAGACCCGGAATATCAGAGAACTTCCTCGGAACCTTCCGTGTCCATGTTCAGTGTATCGCGCAAATCCGACATCGCTAATGTGTATGGATTTACGATGCGAATGTCGAATCGTTCGTAAATCTTTCCCAACGCTTCATTGGTGACGACGGCGATGACATTTTCAACGTCGTAGGTGATTCTTGCTTTGAGGGCGGCGAGTCCATTTTCCGCCGGGGTTCGGAGGGCGGCGATGAAGATGTCTGCGCTGCGGATGTCCATTGCAACCATGGTTTCGTCCAAAGTGGGGTTGGCTTCTAGCAGCTCTACGTTGGGCCTGGCGACGAGGTGGCTTGGTAGGGAGCGGAGGCGTGTGCCTTCGGCTTCCACGATCAAGACGTCGTGCCCGGATTCGCTGAGGATGTTGCCCATTACGATGCCTAAGCGATCGTGTCCTGCGATTACGACTCTCATTCCTGGAACCAAATCAACGTTTTGGAATCTAGCTTGTCCACTTAAATTATCGAAGAATCAATCTTAGCTGGAGGGTCAGTTGATGAAATTCGGTTCTGGTTGCCCTGATTTAGACCGCGGAGGGCGGCGTCAAAATCTGGTGCGGGCTCGCGGACCAATACGACTGCGCACGGCGCGTTAGTCATAAGATACTCGGTATCTGCATCAATTCCTTTTGCGTTGGAGGTAGTGAAAATCCCAATTTTGACCGAGGATGCGGCGACGATGACCTCGGCGCCGAAATCCAACGCCTCACGGATCAGGACTGGTCCAATTGATCGCGACTGAAGAATTGATCCTCGTACGCCACTGCGAAGCCCGGTCATGAACTCCGCGTCCCTCAATACACGCTCACCTTCGTTGTATCGACCAGGATTGGGAGAGTCTAAAGCGTATCTTCGGTCGACAACGATGACGTAGACCAGTTGCAGGCTACGGTTGTTGCTGGAAAGTAGGCTGACTGCCACATCTATAGCCTCTTTGTCGCTGTCGCCGCCGCGAACCAGACACATTACGCGGGAATACTTCATCCGGTCAACTCGTCCACGAGGTGTTTTTGTCCTGCAACCACGATCTCATCCGTCGCCTGCGTACGTTCGTCTAGGTCAGGAACTAAGCGCGCGTTCTGTTCACGGATCAGTGCCAAAACTGAAAGGTGGTCTTGGTCTCGGAATTCTGTAAATCCGGCATCACGCAGAGTCATATCGCTGAACCGGTCTGGCAGCTTCATTCGACTGATGCCTTGAGAACCCCCGAGGGATATGTAGTCGGTCACGTTAGGAGAGAACAGAGTTTGCGCCAGTCGCATTCCCGCTTCTTCTTCTGCGTTGATGATACGGTCGCAACCGATGCGCTGCAATGTCTCGGCGTGAAGCCGGTTTTGTGCTCGAGCGACCACCATCGGGATGTTCAACGATCGCAGCAACACAGCAGTCATGATGCTGGATTCCACGTTTCGTCCGATTGCGACGATTGCGACATCGAAGTTTTGGACTCCGAGATCGCGCATCAGAACCTCATCTGTCACATCACCAGCGACGGAGTATGTGACGCGTCCGATCAGTTCTTGGATTCTGGCTTGGTCATGATCGATTGCCAACACGTCGTGCCCCAACTGGAATAGCCCAGTTGCTACTTGTGCACCGAACCTTCCGACGCCGGCTACGACTATGTTTTGTGTTTCCATTTTCAACTCCGAGTATTGCGCAGAGTGAAGATGATAGAGAATCAGGTCAACCGATTCTAACCTCTTCGGTCGGAAGATCGTATCGTTGATCGACCTGTCGTCCAGCCATCAACAGTGCCAAAGTCAACGGTCCGAATCTGCCCAAGAACATCGCAATTATGACTAGCACTTGGGTAGGTGTGTTTAGGCTTGAGGTGATGCCGGTGTCCAATCCAACCGTTCCCGCTGCGGAGATGACTTGGAAGAACACGTCGCGGAATGGTAGATCCGACTGAAGTTGGAATGCCAGATATGCCAGCAGGACCACGATCGTTGCAGAGACTCCGCCGAGGACTAGTGCGCGCTGCACAGTGGATGTTCGGATGCGGCTCCCGAAGACGTATGCGTTATTTCGTCCTGACATGGTGACGATGGCCGCGATGAGGATGACCATGAATGTGTTGACTTTAATGCCGCCTGCCACCGTTCCCGACGCTCCGCCGATGAACATGAGCACTTCAGTTGCGATGTCTGTGGCACTCGTCGCCTTGCTGTAATCGATGACTGAAAATCCTGCGGTCCGTCCTGAGACGGTGTGGAATGCGGCATCGGATATTTTCTGCACGGTGCTGTGCCCACCTGAGGTCGCAGGGTTGTTCCACTCGCCTATTGCGTAAGTTGCAAAGCCGACCAGTAGCAGCCCTGCTAGACCGATGATTATGAGCTTGCTCTCCAGCCGGAGCATTCGGAAGCTTTTCTTCTTCCATACGTCGTTCCAGAGCACGTATCCGGTGCTTCCGATGAAGATCAATGTTGCGAAGACGAGCAATGTGAAGTAGTCGGATGAGAACCCGTGCAGGCTATCTCCGCCGACTGCATCGTTCGGCAGCACCTCGATTCCCGCGTTGTTGAACCCGGAGATGCTGTGGAAGAGGGCTAGCCAGACGGTTTGCCAGAAATCGAATCCTTCCCAGAGGTTGCGGATGAGCGTCCAGTAGACCCAGAGTATGAGGATTCCGATGAGCTGGATGACGACGGCGAACACGACTATGTTGCGGACCAGTGTTGTGACGTCGCCGAGTTGTCCCCATCCGAGTCCTTCCCGCACGATCAGTCGGTTCTGCAATCTGAGTTCTTGCCCGATGAGAATGATGAGGAAGGCGGCGCCGGTCATGAATCCCAGACCGCCGATGAAGATGAGCGTCAAAATTACTGCTTGTCCGAAGAGGGTCCAGTGTTCTAGAGTGTCGACCGTCACCAATCCGGTTACGGTGACCGACGTTGTCGCGGTGAACAGGCAGGTGAGGATGTTTGCGGCTCCGGGGGCTTTGCTGGAGATTGGCAGGAGCAGAAGGCATGTGCCGATTAGATCGATGATGAAGAAGCCGTATATCAGCGACATCGGAGATGTCAGACCGCGCACCGATATCGTTCGAGGTGCAACTGATACATCTGCGGGCGAGGTCTCGGATCTGCGTGGGATGCGAACGACCCGGTCCCCAATTCTCGTTCGATTGTTCTGAGGATTCACGATTGGAAGTAACGGAGGCGGCAACGGTAGTGATGTTTTCGTGAAACGCCTTTCTCCGCCAACATACTAGATTACGGGAATGGATTCAACGCAAGTCCCTCCCCCTCTCCGAGGGAGATTAAAGGGGGTGTCGGCGCAGCGAGGATTTCTAAACAGAACCGACAGGAATTTCGAGGATTCGGAGGATCGCTTGTTTCGCGGATGTCTTGAAATCAAAGATGAGTTCTTATCGCGCTCTCTGCCGCGTGCAAGACTCTCGCGTGATCGTAATACTCCATGTCTGCGAGGAGGCGAGATTCATCCATTGCGCGTTGCATCTCTTCGGCCCGGTCTACCATTCGCGGAACGGCGCGAACGACGTTGTCGACGATGGTTATGGAGGCATCCCGTGAGGTTCGTGACAAGGGGTTGAGGTCAACTGTGATGACCGACTTGTCTGCGGATCGAAGTGCTGCACATCGATCTCCGTCTTCAAGTGGAACGAAAACCACGTCGGCGATGGCGATCCCTTTGGGATTGACGTATCTACGGTCGCTGCTCAGGGTCGCTATGACTGCTTCTTGGCTAGGTTTCAGAATATCGACCCCACCAAACATTGCCAAGTGTTGCTCAATAGCCGAGACGCGTTCTTGGCTGTGGTGAAACAGATTGATCTCTATACGTGCGCCGGTCACTTCTGAGAGTCTGACCAGTTCAGCGGGTGCCAAAGCCGCGGCGTTACCATTTACGGAAATGATCGGACGTTCAGCCGACAACAGCATCGCGACCGATGCATTAATCGCCGTCTCGGCAAAGTCGCGCGTTCTCTCACCGATAAGGTAGTCGAAAGCTTCGCCGCGACCATGCGCGATCAAGCCATGTTCTGAAGTGATTCCTGATCGCACGCCTTCCACCAATCGCTCGCGGATGAGAAGCGATTCGCGGCGCGGGTGGGATGCTAATGCCGCTTCCACTCTGTTCCCCTCCTCAGAATGCAAGGTGTGGGGATGTTCCGCGGTCACGCTCAGATGTCTTTCGTGAAGACCTTGAACTGCGCACTAGAGAAACCGTTTCGCTGCAGGAATGAGGCGTCGCGTTCGTCTTCATCCAGCAGTACTGAAAACATGCTGGTTACGCCGTCTGATTTGGCCTTTGCCGTCAGAGCCGCCACTAATCGCGATCCGATACCCTGCCGACGGTATTCAGGATGCACCGCCATCGCGACGATCCGTACTCCCGGTGGCAAACCATAAGAGGATGACTGTCGTTCTGACATGAGAAAGGCGACGATATCGCCTTCGCGCTCCTGATCGACCGCTACGAAGCATCCCCAAGGGGCGTACTCCAGAGAATCGAGTGCGACGATTTGCAAAACCCGTTTGACGTATTGGTCCCAAGTCAACGAGCGATCCGGTCCCCGGATTTCTTGATCCAACATCATTACGCTGTCGGCATCGCCTTGTTGCAATTCGCGGATCTCTATCAATACGACTGCCTCCGGTGGATCAGTTAACTATGTTCTGAGGCGTTCCATTCAAAAATGCAAGCGAATTTTCAACCACGCCCTGGTTCAAGAGGTCTAACCCCTCTGGAGTCATATCCGCGATGTGCGGGGTAAGCACGACTTGCTCGCATTGAGTGATCGGGCTGCCTTGAGGCAAGGGCTCGTCTTCAAACACGTCGAGAGCCGCCCCGGATAGATGACCATTGTCCAAGGCTTCGACAAGAGCAGCTTCATCGATGATCGGTCCTCTGGCGACGTTGACGAGTATTGCTGTGGGTTTCATCAGCCGAATTTCGCGCGCCCCGATCATCTTTTCAGAATCGGGCGTCAATTTCGTATGGATAGTTATCACGTCCGATGTGGATAGCAGCTCATCCAGACCCACGAATCTGACGCCGAGTTTTTCAGCACGCTCATCCGAGGGGTTGAAGGTATAGGCAATAACATTCATACCGAGAGCGTTGCAAAGGCGTGCCATTTCAGCGCCGATGTTACCGGTTCCAACGATGCCGACGGTTTTGTTGCCGAGGAAAACACCGTCCTGCTTGACCCACTCGCCCTTGCGTGTCATCTCGGTATACCATGCCGCTCGTTTAGCAGCGGCGAACATCAGCCCAAAAGCATGCTCGGCTACCACAGGAGCAGTCTTGCCGGGAATGTTGGAGACAGTGATGCCACGCTCTCGTGCGGCATCCAAGTCGATGGAATCAGTGCCAATGCCACAAACCGAAATAAACCGCAGGTCGGGAAGCAGATCGAAAGCATCAGCCCGCCACTCCAAGTAGCTTCGAGAGTTGATGATGACAGTAGCGCCTTGAGCGCGTTCGATTTGGACATCGAAACTGTCAGCACGTGTCGGGAATATCTTGAGGTCTGCCACGGCCTCAAGTTCCGCCATGCGCGACGAACCCTGACACTGTGCCGGGTCATCGGATGGAACGACTACAAGTGGTCGATCTCCGTTAGTCATCTCAGATATGTCCCCAGGGGATGTGATTCGCCGTGTAGGCGAACTCCTGCCGTCGTGATCAGGTCGCGGTACAGCAGGAGAGTGGTACCGTGCGTCGAAATCGCCAAAGGGAGACTATTAAACGCGTTCTTGCTCTTCGCTCTGAGGAGCGGTCTCGAACTCGGCCATAACGGGCATTCCGTCCTCGTCGGTAGCCGAGCTTCTGCTCACCCGTTGCCGCAACGTCGATGCGATCTGGGCTGCCTCGCCCCGGATCTCCTCGAGACGCTGGCTCGTAGTGTCCAGCAGATCTTCCATCTGTTCGCGCGCTGTGCCAGTACGATCTATAAGTTGCTCGCGAGCTGAACCAGTACGGTCCCAAATCTGCTCACGAGCCGAACCGGTGCGGTCCCAAATCTGTTCACGCGCACTGTCAGTCCGGTCCAATAGATCGGCACGCATCTCGGAACCAGATTTCGGTGCTAGCAGGATGCCAACTGCGAAACCTGCGATACCCCCGAGAATGACTCCTGCGAGAAAACTATCTCCACTTCCGTTCGCCACGATTTAACTCCGTTTCTTTTGTTTGGGTGGGGAACTGTTCCTCACCTATTTCCTTGTTTCGTCCTTGCGTGATCGGCCTCTAAATTGACGGCTGATCACGTAACCAAGCGGTGAAAGCAACCATGTAACGATGTTGAATCCGCCATCGGAACTGCCCGAGCCAACTTTGCTACGGCTTCTTACTCGTTGCTGTAGTTCTGAAAGCGCATCGCGAGCAGCAACAATAGAGTCCAGCAAGTCGTCGACTCGATCCATGGCTTGGTTCAATCGACGCACTGCCTTACGCACACTGGTCAGGATTAGCAATGCAACGATCGTTATCACGATGCAAACAACCACGAACGCGATATCACGCGCAACTGCGGAGATATCAGGGATGTCGTTCAGATCCAACGATCGAATTCCGATTCACTTAGTAGGCGGGCCAGTTATAGGGATTTGCTAGGCCCTCGTCGCTATAGGCGAGATTCTATACGACACTTAACCCAACTAAAAGCGTGAATCCCTTCATTCAAACATCGTGCCGGGTTGACAGCGACGGCAGAAGTTCGTGTCACGTTGCCGCGACTTCACAGAACTGATCATCGAGCCGCATTTCGGGCATGGTGATCCCGGTTTCCCGTGCACGTTGAGGAACTTACGCTCTTTTCTGGGATGGGTTGCACCAAAAATCTCCCGCAATTTGCCCACCGCATACTCGGGGACTTGATACATCGCCTTGTGCAACCGCTCAACCTCTTCGCTATTCAACTTCGTCACTTTTCTGAATGGGTATATTCCGGCCGCCCACAGCACTTCATCTGCGTATGCGTTGCCGATTCCGGCGATTAGCTGCCCGCGCGTCAGAACGCCCTTAAGTTCCCCGCGGTACGGTTTTAGAGCCATCTTGAATTCCTCAAGGGACATCGGAGCGTCGATCACATCCGGGCCTTGATCTGTGACGCGTGTTATCTCATCCAAACGGCTTCT
This sequence comes from Dehalococcoidia bacterium, assembly GCA_963555965.3. GTDB lineage: Bacteria > Chloroflexota > Dehalococcoidia > Lucifugimonadales > Lucifugimonadaceae > Bin127. The sequence continues at coordinate 1,747,564 of OY821634.1, read as the reverse complement.
TTCCAGATAGTAGACCTGCCCCATCCGCTTGGAATCTGTGTATCGAAGTTGGGTGCCATTGCCTAAGTTCATCGTTAAAATCGTCGATTTCAACATCCGTTTGCCAGGCTCGACCAACGACAACTCGCCGGCCAACATAGGGCTGACGATGATTGACATGCCTCCCGAGAGGGAGATGATTAACAGTTTTCCCTTTCGGCTCAAGCCTTCGATGACGCGTCCGCTCAAGTGCTGGTGCAAGGGTGCGCCGGCCAAGTTCCTTATGACCAATGGCCGCAATTCGCGGGCTGATTGGATGTGTTGTTTTTCTAATCTAGGTGCGAGGTACTCTCGCAGGACGTACAAGTCTGGTGCTTCCGGCATGATGTGATTATCTGATATCTGAGAGGGGGGAGTGTTTGATGGGGTATCTTTGTAGGTATATGCGGTGGATCATTGTCAATTACCGGGGAGCAATCCTGATGGGCGCGGCAACTCTTGTCGCGCTTATGTCCTGCGTTCTGATCGCGACGCAAAGCGCATCTGCACAGCCTCTGACTCTTACTTCGGGTCCGTATGAGGTTGTGGCTGATGAGGGGGTTGGCAAGTATCGAGTGATAGTGCATCAGTCGCCTGAGCGGGTGATCATCGGAACGCTGACTTACGCTGTGCAGGTGCATGACCGGGAAACTGGGGCTAACGTTGCTGATGCGATAGTGAAGGTGTATGCGAGGCCGTCGGAGCATGGTGAGGGGCAAGTTGCGCCTGCGCTGAACTCGCCTGTGGATCGGGAGTACTACGTGGGGAGGCTGGAGATTGAGGGGGCGGGTGTATGGGCGATCGATGTGGTGATCGAGCATGAGGAGTTGGGGGATGGGTCTGTGGTGCTTGCGACGGAGGTGTTCGAGCGGGCGCGTGGCGGTTCTAACTTGTTGTTGGGTACGATTCTGTGGGTGTTTGTGTCGTTTGCGTTTCTAGGGGTGGCATTCTACCTGGTGAGAAAGTCGAAGCGATCGAAAGTCGAACTGGAACGCATGCGCAGTGATCCAAGAGCGCGCCCTCGCGAACGCGGGGCATAGAATAGAGCGCGCTGGCAAAATCATCGGCGGCATCAGCGGTGGGGACATCAGCGGGATCAGCGGTGGGGACATCAGCGGGATCAGCGGTCAAAAGGGGAGCGATGGCTAAGCGCTGACCTTGTACGATACGTCGGGGATCAATGGAGGAACGCTAGGATGTCTCAGATTTCTAACATCAGGATTCGGCACGTTTTCGGGACGATAGAAACCGAGGGTGAGTTCTGGGAGGAGCGGCTGGTGATGCCGCTTGATGTTTACGAGGAGTTCCGAGCGTCGAAGCGTCGGGCTAGGGTTGTAACTGAGCAGTCGGCGTCGGACCGGATGGAGCATGATGCGTATTTCATTGAGATCGAGACGGTGGATGGAGCGATGGGGACATCAGCGGCATCAGCGGTCGGGATTGGCGGTCCGGTGGAGGAAACGGTGGCTTACTTGGTGGCGAAGCAGCTGGCACCGTTACTGTTGGGGCGTGATGCGATGGCGACGGAGTTTCTGTGGGACGTAATGCATCGTTCGCAGGTTCATGGTCGGCATGGGGAGGCGATGATGGCGATCTCGGTCGTCGATTGTGCGCTGTGGGATCTTAAGGGGCGAGTTCTTGGCGTTCCGGTCTATACTCTGCTGGGCGGTCCTACTAGGCAATCGGTGCCGGCGTATGCGTCGATGTTGGGATTCAATGTGACTGACATGGGTTTGGTGCGGGAACGTGCGGCTTGGGCCAAGTCTCTCGGATACACAGCGCAGAAGTGGTTCTTCCGATACGGGCCGATGTCGGGGCATGAAGGGTTGAAGGCAAACATCGCAATGGTGGAGACGCTGCGCGACACGGTTGGCGAGGGCTACGACATCATGCTCGACTGCTGGCAGGCGATGGATGTGAACTACGTGGTGAAGCTGGCGGCGGCTATCGAGGATTGTCAACCGCGTTGGCTTGAAGAGGTGGCGATGCCTGACCGCATCGATTCTTACCGCAAGATCCGCGAGAAGACCAACATCCCGATTTCCGGCGCCGAACACGAGTACACCCGATGGGGCTTCAAACGTTTCATCGATGCTGAAGCGCTAGACATTTTGCAACCTGACATCTATTGGGCTGGGGGCATCTCGGAGACGTTGAAGATCATGGCGCTCGCGACCGCTGCGGACTTAATCACGATCCCGCACGGACACTCATCGCCCGCAGGAATCCACGTATCGGTAACCCAATCGCCGATCCACACCCCGTATCAAGAGTTCCTCATCAAATGGAACCGCATCCACCAGCACTTCCTCGCCGATCCCGTAAAGCCGGTCGACGGCATGATTGCCATACCTACAACTGCTGGTGTTGGAATGGACTTGGATGAGGATAAGATCGAGCGGGAGGAAGAGCCGAGTTGGTGAGCATCCGACTCTTTGACACCTGTAACGTTACAGGTTACATTATAGGGAATGATTGCCAGTTTTCGGCATAGGGGGCTTGAGCGACTCTATACGCGAGGAGACCGACGACGGATAAACCCGAATCTGGTTGCAAAAGTCGAACGTATCCTTGCTCTTCTCGACGATGCAGATCATCCGCTGGATTTAGACGTACCGGGTTACCGATTACATCGATTGAAAGGTAGTTTCGAAAATACTTGGGCAGTCTCTGTATCTGCCAATTGGCGAGTTACATTCAGATTTGAAGGTTCACATGTGCATGATGTCGATTTAGTCGACTACCACTGAGGAGTTATGAACAATGCCGATGAAAAGCCCAGCACATCCGGGGGAAATTGTGCGCTACGACTGTTTGGAGCCTTTGGGTTTGAGCGTAACGGCGGGTGCGAAGGCACTCGGTGTCAGTCGCAAGCAACTATCAGATTTGGTCAACTGCAAAGCGGGCATCTCGCCTGAAATGGCGATTCGGTTATCCAAGGTATTCGGCAGCAACGCGAGGACGTGGTATCGCTTGCAGGCGTCATACGACATCGCGCAGGCCTTGGAACGCGCTGATGAAATTCAACTCGAGCGGTTGTGGCCACCACAGGAACATGAAGAACAAGCGGCGGCTTGAACACACCTCCCCTTCGCGGAGCGCAAGAGGACTCGGAGCCCAAAAGACCGACATAAGAACGCAGGGCGATGGGGAAAGGGGAGGATCACAGGGGATCAGCGGTATCAGCGGTCAGCGATCACAGTTCAAACCGCTCGATCACCAAACAAGCGTTCTGCCCGCCGAATCCGAAGCTGTTGGATAGCGTTACGTTAACTTTTGCCTCGCGGGCAACGTTCGGGATGTAGTCGAGGTCGCAGTCGGGATCCGGAGTGTCCAAATTGATCGTCGGATGCAAAACCTGATCGCGGATGCTGCCAATACAAGCCATTGCTTCCATCGAGCCGGACGCGCCGAGCGAGTGACCGATCATCGATTTCGTGCTGCTGACCGGCACGTTATAGGCGTGGTCGCCGAAGGCGCGCTTGATCGCCAGTGTCTCGGATTTGTCGTTCAGGGGTGTGGATGTGCCGTGCGCGTTGATGTAGTCGATGTCCTCAATGTTGCACTCTGCGTCTTCCAACGCCAGTTTGATCGCCAACGCCGCGCCTTTGCCTTCGTCATGCGGCTGCACCAAGTGGAAGGCATCGGACGACACACCCCAACCGGTAACCTCGGCAAGGATTTCGGCTCCGCGCGCCTTTGCATGTTCGAGGCTCTCCATCACGAACATCGCAGCCCCTTCTGCTGGCACGAAGCCGTCACGATCGGCGTCAAACGGCCGGGATGCCTCCTCAGGGGGGCAATCCCGCGTGGATAACGCATGGATCGTCGAGAACCCGCCCATACCCAGTTCACAAATCCCTGCCTCGGCTCCGCCTGTCAAGATCACATCCGCGGCACCTCGTCGTATCACCTCCGCCGCCTCGCCGATCGCTTGGGTGCTCGCCGCGCACGCGGTCACGCACGTATTCGTGTACCCGAGCAGTCCGAACACGCGGCTGACGTTAGCCGAGCACATGTTGACTAGCATCACCGGGATGTAGAACGGGCTGATCCTTAGAGCGCCGCGTCGATTCATGACCACGGACTGTTGATCTGTCTCAGGCAGACCGCCGGCACCGCAACCGATCAGAACTCCGACACGTTCCCGATCCTCCGCATCCAGGTCCAACCCGGCATCCTTTATCGCCTGATCCGATGCATGAACCGCAAACTGCGAGAACCGACCCATCCGTCTCGCCTCGCGACGATGTATCAGCCCGCCTTCCGAAGGGTCGAAGTCTTGGACCTCTCCTGAAACTTTGCACGGGAAAGGCGTCGGATCGATTATCGCCATCCGTCGCGCGCCGGACACGCCGTTCTTCAGGTTCGTCCAAAACTCATCCGGCGACTTGCCCAAGCACGTCATCGCTCCCATGCCGGTAATTACTGCTCTACGTTCGTCTGGATATTTGCTCATCTTTAAGTTAAGGTCGTATGCTCGTCGTTGGCCCCGCATAAGACCGGCGGGGGTCAATTACGCGATTTTACCTTTAACTGCGTCGCTCTCTTGATAAGGCGACATATACGGTTGTGTAAGGTCCTCATACATCTCTGGCTCAATGCCCAAAAGCGCCTCGCGCGCTTCCGCAGCGATGAAAAGCGAACCAGTCACGATAATCATCCGAATTTCCAGGTTCGCTAGCGCCACCTCCGACGCAGTCCCAAGCGCCATATCGACGCTGTAAGTCTCTCGAAACTCCAAACCGTTTTCGCGTCCGATCTGCGCGACCCTAGACGCCGGGACAGATTTCGGATGGCGCGACTGTGTAGCAATCGTCGTGTGAGCTGACCGCGCAAGTTCAAGCATCATCGCTTCATGATCGTGACCTTCCGTTGAGCCGACGATGAAGACGTACGGTATCTCAGCCGTAACGCTGCCGCGCTTCAGCGGGAGGGACGCCCAATAGGAACCGATCGTATCTTTCAACGCTTTGAGCGATGCGTCGTTATGCGCTCCGTCGAGAATGACCGGCGGAAATCCTTCAACATCGACAATCTCGGTTCGACACGGCCAAACCGCATTCGAAATCCCTTGTATAGCTGCGTTCAAATCGAACGTATGCCCCCTTCGGTAAAGCAGATTCAACGCGGTCGCCGCCGTTCTTGCGTTATCGATCTGATGTGCACCCAATAACGACGTCCGGATTCGGATGTCCTTTTGGCCGGGATCTGGGTATGGGAGCAACGCGCCTTGAGATGCGTCACCGTTCTGAGTCTTCGGAGGACGCCATCTTTTGATCGTGAACTCTTGCCGCAGGTCGTGGTCAAGTATCCGGGCAGTCGCCGACACCGGTGAAGTCTCGCAGGCGCTGAACACCTCCGATCCCACCTCGGCGGCGCGATCCCGAACGACGCGCCAAGTTACTGGATGATTCTTGGACAGGACGGTCGGTTTGCCGGGTTTTATGATCCCCGCTTTTTCCCCCGCGATAAGCGAAATCTTGTCCCCGAGTATTCGCACATGGTCTTTGCTGATCGAGGTGATTACCGCAACTTCGGGGTCGACAACATTGGTGGCGTCCAACCGACCGCCTAACCCGGTCTCGATCACCGCGATATCAGCGTTATCGCGAAAGTGAACGAACGCCATAGCGGTCAACATCTCAAACACGCTCACCACGCCGAGATCGCCGGCGTTCTCAATCGCCTTGACGCACGGCCAAAGACCGTCGATCAAATCCGCAAAATCAGTTTGCGAAATGTTCTGTCCGTTTAACTGGATCCGCTCAGTGAAGGTGTGCAGGTGCGGAGAGGTATACAACCCCGTTCGAAAACCAGCCGCTTTCAAACCAGATGCGATCATCGCACACGTGCTGCCCTTGCCTTTGGAACCCGCGACATGCACAACTGGCGTCGCGTGATGAGGATTGTCCAGCATCTCCATCAATCGCTCCACTCGACGCAGATGCCAGTCCGGCGGTTGGTTGGCGCGCGACTTACGTTCAAAATCTGCCAACGACAGTAGCTGATTTACCGCCGCCATGTATCGATCGCGCGTGTCTGAGACCATGGGAGTAAGGGTAACGTGTCGGGTAGACACTGACCGGAATCGGCGATTCGACTTAGGCGATTGATACGATGAAGATAGATCCTGCGACGACATTAATCACCTATCGGAATCCCAAATATGAGCTATCGAGCGCAAATTGAAGATGCACTGGTCGGACATGGCGCCGACTACTGCGAGATTCGCATCGAGGAATCGGACTCCACGCGTCTGACCTACCGCGGTCGCACGCTCGATGATGTCAACATGACCAGCGCCAAAGGCGGTGCGGTGCGCGTGTGTGTCAGCGGATCTTGGGGCTTTGCCAGCTTCAACGAACTTGCAGACCTGAAAAGCCGCGTGGGAGACGCCGTCGAACAGGCTCGTAGCTTGGCTGCTGGCAACAAAGGCGAGACGACGATGCTGGCCGAGGTAGAGCCCCACGTCGATATCGTCGATCCCCACATCGTCAAAGACCCTCGCGAGGTCCTCCTGAAAGAGAAGATCAGGCTGGCCGACCACTACAACGACATCGTTTGGTCGGAGCCGGGCATCGTGAGTTCAGACATCATCTACGGCGACAACTCTCGGAAAGTAGCATTCGGCAACTCCGATGGAACATACATCGAGCAAGAGTTGGTTCACGCTATTAGCCGAATATCGGCGCAAGCGCGCGACGGTTCAGATGTGCAGCAGGCTGGCTTCAGCATCGGCGCGCTAGGCGACTACGGCGTATTCGAAGACCTCGACGACGATGTTGCAGAGGCGGCGCAACGTGCAGTCGGTCTGCTCAAGGCAGAGCCGCTGACAGGTGGACAACGCACCGTGATACTTGATCCCATACTCGCCGGGGTGTTCGTACATGAAGCGTTCGGACACCTCTCCGAAGCCGACAACGTATATGAGAACGAAAAACTCAAAGAGCTGATGTACATGGGCCGCAACTTCGGCGGCAAGCACCTCAACTTCACCGACGGTGCGGCAACGCCAGGGATGAGAGGGAGCTATAAATACGACGACGAAGGAACGGCCGCAACTGTGACACCCCTCGTGCGAGAAGGCGTTCTCGTCGGGCGCCTGCACTCGCGCGAGACCGCCGCTAAGACCGAAGAGGCGCCGACCGGAAACGCACGCGCCATCAGCTATCGATTCCCCCCGATCGTGCGCATGACTAACACCTTCATCGAGAACGGCGACGCCACATTCCACGATCTCTTGGAAGGCGTAGACGACGGCGTATACGTCAAGAACTGGTACGGAGGCATGACCCAACACGAGATGTTCACATTCTCTTCCGGAGAGGCGTACATGATCCGAAACGGCGAGGTCCAAGAAGCCGTCCGCCCAGTCATGCTCTCGGGAAATCTCTTCGAGACCCTTGAGAACGTGGACGCGATCGCCAACGACCGTGAGGTCAATCAAGGTGGCGGTTGCGGCAAAGGCGGACAGATGCCGCTCCCAGTCGCCAACGGAAGCCCTCACATTCGCATCCGAAACTGCTTGATTTCGGGAGCATGAGGATCAAAGCTTTAGGGTTCCCCCGCTCGCGGGGGAAATGTCCGAAGGACAAAGGGGGCTCGAGGTTTGATCTTGCTGAAAAAGAGGAGAAATTAGTGGACAGCTACGAACGATTATTGGAGCAGGCAAAATCAGCTCACGGTTCCGCTGAAGTCTTCGGCGTCACATCAGAACGACGACACGTCGAATTCGAGGCGAACCGCCCTAAAAACATCGGACAGAGCCAATCGGATGGCGTGGCGCTCCGCATCATCAATCCAAACGGACGCATCGGCTTCTCATCCACTAACGACGCCGACAAGATAGACGACCTCGTCGACCGCGTCGGCGCTCTCGCCGAATACGGTGCCGAAGCCGCGTTCGAGTTCCCGAACGCCACCGACTACTCCGTAGTAAATAGCTTCGATCACAGCGTCGCCGATCTCTCAGATGACGAAATGCTCGATTTCGGCAGGACCGCCATCGACGCCATATTGACCGAATATCCAGAAGCACTATGCTCGGTAGATGTCAACAAGTCGTCTGGACAGCAACGATTGATGAACTCCGCCGGTATCGACGCGAATCAAAGTCAGACTAACAGCGGCTTCTTCATGGGAGTGGAGCTCATTCGCGGAACCGACATGCTGAGCATCTGGGACGGCATCGTAAACGCCACATCGATATCCCAAAGCGATGTAGATACTATCGTCGCCAAGCTGCTTCGACGCTTGAACGATTCGCAGAAGATCGTCGAAGCCCCAAGTGGCAAAGACCTCCCTGTTGTCTTTTCTCCCGGCGGATTCACAAGCACCTTCCTTCCACCGCTGTTGTCGGGATTCAACGGAAAGAACGTAGCAACCGGATCATCCCCTCTGATCGACAAATGGGGCGAAAAGATGCTCGATGAACGCATATCCATCTGCGACGACCCCCTGCATCCCATGACCCCCCAGGCCCACGGCGTGGACGATGAAGGAGTACCGTCCCGTCGCCTCGACTTCGTTCGCAACGGTAGGATAGGAGAACCATTCCACGACCTGCAGACCGCCGGCGAGATTGGCAAGGCGTCCACGGGTTGCGGACTCCGTGGTGTTGCCACTACGCCATCCCCCAGCACGTCGTACATTGTCATGTCAGCTGGAGAGACGCCCAACTCTGAGATTTTCAACGGAGTGAAGCAAGGAGTATTGGTCGAACAGTTGCTAGGTGCAGGGCAGGGCAATGAACTCGGCGGCGATTTCCGAGCTAATCTGTCCCTCGGATTCCTTATCGAAAACAGCGAGATTGTTGGGCGTGTAAAGAACACCATGATCTCCGGCAACGTCTACGAAGTGCTGAAACAGGTCGAGAAGATCGGCGCGGTGCCAGAGCCGGTCTATGGCACCCGCGTGGTACCGTGGGTTCGAACTCGAGGCGTGGAGGTCGCAACCGCTTCGTAAACCAAAACCTAGGGTTTCCCCCGCCCAATACGAACGAAATCCAAGGGGAAATGTCCGAAGGACAAAGGGGCAGCCCCAGCCGCATCAAGCCAGATACATCAGACCCATGACCCTCGAACCATCAAATAACGCTGAAACCAGTCGCGATGGGGACTCTGGTACGTCCGAGATGCTCAGAGAGCTATCAGGCATTGACGATGCGCGTGCGCGTTCAATCATCGAAGCGTGGCGCGAATGGCAGGTTCAAGATGTTTTAGCAACCGTCGCAGAGTTGCGGGAAGTAGCCGAAGCAGATCGGTCATTAGAGTTCGACGCGCTCTTCCGAGCCGCGATCACATTTCCAGACCAAGAAGTGCGATTGGTGTCCGTGCGCGCACTATCTAGTGGCGGGAGCTTAAACATCGCGAATTCACTTGTCGCAGTCTTGGAGCATGATGAATCGGCCGAGTTGCGAGCCGCCGCGGCTGAGGCTTTGCGCGCATTTTCCGATACCTCGCAGTCTCGCAACATATCGCCTATAACCATGGCTAGAATCGCCCATGCTCTGCAGAACGCGATCCATGTAGACCAACCCGCTGTTCAGGGTAAGGCCCTCAGGACGCTGGCTGCAATGCAGCACGAAGACACGCCCGATCTTATCGACAGTATGTTTGATGACGCGGTCGAAGATTCTTCGTTGATGTCCGATGTCCTCTTGGCTATGGGCGAATCTGGCGATCGGTCGTGGCTCACGACAATCGAAGACGCCTTCTACAGCAACGATCCGAACCTACGAATTTCAGCCGTATTGGCATTCGGCAGCATCGCCAGCGACGACGAAATACACAGCTTGTCAGAACCCTTCGACGATCACATCCTCGAAGTACAGATGGCGACCATTAAGGCCCTGGAGCAGATCGGCACCGCGCAGGCGAGAGAAATGCTCTCATTGGCCGTCTCCAGCAGCGAACCAGACGTTCAGCAACTCGCTCAAGCCGCATTGGACGCTCTAAAGGCAGAAGACGACCTCATGTACGCCGTATCGCCGACCATGGTTGAGCGTGGACTTTTTGGGAGCCCACCATCCGATCACAACCAGGCACGAGATCTCTCCCGCTATGACGCCCCAACACAAGAGGGCTGGGCTAACGTCACCTCAGAGGGCCAAGAGGTCGATGTCGCTGAAACCCCCGAAGACATCGGCGAAGACTACGAAGACTACCTCGAATCCGACGAATTCTTCAGAGAATCCAATACGAATTGATGCCAGCATGATCGAAATCGCCGCATCCATCCTCTCTACACATCCCCTCCCCCTTTCAGGAGACTTTTGCAAAACTCCAGGGTTTCCCCCGCTCGCGGGGGAAATGTCCGAAGGACAAAGGGGGCATCCGCGGCTCTATCAAGCCATAGACGCCACAGCCATCCCGAGTTTCGCAAAGATCTCCCTCTCAGGAGGAGATTCGCACATCCCCTCCCCCTCTTAGGGGGAGATTAAGAGGGGGTCCAAAGCCGAGGCTTCCAGACGACAATGGCAAAAATATCCGCATCACTACTCTCTGCATATCCCCTTCCCCTCTTATTAGGGGGAGATTAAGAGGGGATCCAAAGCCGAGGCTTCCAGACGACAATGGCAAAAATATCCGCATCCCTTCTCTTTGCACATCCCCTCCCCCTCTTAGGGGGAGATTAAGAGGGGGTCCAAAGCCGAGACTTCCAGACGACAATGGCAAAGATATCCGCATCCCTTCTCTCTGCACATCCCCTCCCCCTTCTAGGGGGAGATTAAGAGGGGGTCCAAAGCCGAGGCTTCCAGACGACAATGGCAAAAATATCCGCATCACTACTCTCCGCCGACTTCGGATACCTCGCCGATTCCATAAAAGCCGCCGAAAATGCCGGCGTCGACGAGTTCCACTTCGACGTCATGGACGGACACTTCGTCCCCAATCTCACCTTCGGACCGCCCATCTTAGAAGCCGTGAAACGACACGCCACACTCCCGATCGACGTCCACGTCATGGAGCGTTCGCCCGAGGTCATGATCCCAGTTCTCGCGTCAGCCGGCGGCGACATCATCACCGTACACATCGAAGGCGTCGCCGACATCGATCAGACCATCGACATCATTCTCGAAGCCGGCGCCCAACCAGCCGTCGCAGTCCGTCCCCGAACACCCGTTTCCGCACTATGGCCAGTAGCCGACCGCGTCAGACGAGTATTGGTTATGACCGTCGAACCCGGATTTGGAGGGCAAGACTTCCTCCCAGACACCCTCCCCAAAATCAGCGAAGCACTCGCCATGATGCAGACCATCCACTCCGACCATCCATTCGAAATCGCAGTAGACGGCGGCATCAAATCCGCAACCATCGGTCAAACCCTCAACGCCGGCGCCACCACCTTCATCTCCGGCTCAAGCATATTCTCCCACCCCCAAGGCGTCCAAAAAGGTGTAACCGCCCTCCGCCAAAAACTAGCAAACCCCAACCCCCGTCATACCCGCACAGGCGGGAATCCACCGCCCCTTTCGTAACGCGAAAGGGGCGCGAGTGCAACGAGCGGGGTATGCCCGGGGCGGGAGAGGCGGTGCCCCCTCCCCTTCGCAAAGCCCACCCCTTTCCCTCCCCCTCTCTGAGGGGGAATTGAAGGGGGTGCCACCGCAGCGAACGCAGGGGATGCCCACACCCCCGTCATTCCGAGGCGCAGCGAGGAATCTCCCTCCCCCTCTCCGAGGGGGAATTAAAGGGGGTGCCAGCAAAGCGAACGCCAACCGCCATGTAAACTCTACTCACATGACTACCGCGCAAGACTACCGTGCCATCTCAGCCGACCTTTTCGAGCAGGCAAACATCGAACTCGAAGCCGGCGACCTCATCCAGGCCTCCGAAAAGTTCTGGGGCGCAACCGCGCACTCCCTCAAGTCAATCGCAGAAGACCGCGGTTGGGAACACAAATCTCACGCCCACTTCTACCGCATCATCCGAAATCTTGCCAACGAAACTGACGACAAAGAGATCATCTACCTCTTCAACGCCGCCGACTCCCTACACTCCAACTTCTACGAAAACTGGATGCAAGAAGACGAAATCCGCCACTTTTCCGCCCAAGTCTCCCAACTCATCCACCGCCTAGCCAACATCTAATACCTACCTACTTCCCCAGTCCCCTTCAGAAAGCGCAAGGGGACGCGGAGCGAAGCGAACGCAGGGGATGCACCGTAACCCAATACGGAAATGCCTGATGAGGCGATCCAGTGCCATCAAACAATAAACCCCATCACAAACCACGCAACAACCTCGGCACTCTCTTTACACCCAAAAGATCGTAAATTGATTGCTCAACACGAGGGTCGCTCGCGTGTGTATTTAAGAATTGCTGTGTGTATAACGATAATACTTTTTTCACAAATACATCATTGTGTTTCCGTAGAAGTCGTCGCAGTTCATCTCTATCACGCGATGATATCTCCGACGCGCTATGCAGTCGATTAAAGTACCCAATCAAATCATAAGCCGCAGACCTCTTTCTATTTACTACAGAAGATACGGCTTCGCGGATTTCCGGTACATTGATCGCGTTAACAGCCTGCTCTAAGTTCATCATTGTCCATCCAAACATCACGAATTCTATTCTCTTTCGAATCTCATCCGGATCACTCTCATTAAATACTTCCGCAATGATCTCCGCCAGTTCAGTCATCACTTCATCTCTACTCAACACAAGATTGGTGAGTCGTAATGCGCTATCAACAATGGTTTCAACAATGGTTTCAATTTTCGTTTTTTCAAGTTGGCCGTATTTATTTCGAAGTACTTGACCAATAACCTTGTTATTTTTCAAGACACGGAAAATCTCTTTCGCTTCTCCTTCAACATCCTCTCCTTCCACATCGAATTCTGATATGTCTCGATCTCCCTTCAATTCTCGTTCCCTTTGACGCTCTTCTTGGACAGGCGCGATGGTTGCGATATCGTCAGGTAGAACTGATACTAAATTACGAAATTGACGCGTTTGATCAGGTGACAATGTGGCCACATCGGTGTCAATAACGGATTTAGATGTTTGCTCTAATATATGTTCGATGATCAATGAGTCAGAAGAGTGATGAATTATGAATAAGAGCGTAAGGTGATTGATACTAATATGACTCTCTTCGCACATCTCGGAAATGATATCCGCATACTTGGCTTTGTTAGATGCCAAGACTTTTCCTAAGAAGAAAAAGTACACATAGTTTATCCTGAATCTTCCTTCGTCGTCAATAACGCTGTAGGGTCCAGCGCTGAGCCGCGTCAGAACTGATTCTCGAATGGGAAACCTATCTTTGTAGTGCTTCTTGAATTCATCAAAAGAAAATCTTTCCTGATCTTCTCGCCCTGCTGTCTCAAAACGCCTCAATGCCAGTTGCTCTAAGAAGTTGAACGCTGAGTCAAGATCACCACCCGATCTAGAAAGACCGCTTCTAATCAAACTGGCCACTATTAAAGCATGATAGCAATGACCAGACGAAGTGAATATCATGTTGTCGGGCATGTAGTTTTCGTAAGCCTGTAGAATCGATAAGACGTAGAAAGGATATCGAGGAACGATCCGATTCGAAATGATCACGGCATTCACGTCATTTTCAACTTGATCGACGAAAGCGTCGGTTACAGGCTCAGACATATCTGAACTTGCCAATCTCTTTCTTATCAGGATTTCTTGTTGGGCATGGCTTAGAGGTTCGATCTTCAATTGGTCGAAGTCCGCCATTCGCTGTTCATCTTTGAAATACGAGATAAATACATCAGAAGCCATCAATATAATGATTCTGTCAAATAGATCTTGGATCTGCTCAAGCAACCGAAACATACGAGGCGAAGGTTGATAATCATCGATTATCAATGTTTTATCATCATGTCGTGACCACATCTCAAAATCACCTGAATACTGTTCTTCGTAGTTACGCCGAATATATCCGTCATCAACTCGTTGACCAGTATCTGGTATGTTTAACAAAAGAACTGGCCGATCATCTTCAATCAGTGTCAAGTAAACGAATTTCGCTAAGGCAGTTTTACCGCTCGTCTCCTGACCATGGATCATGACTTTATCCATGCTCAATAGATTTTCCAAGTTATCGATAGTCACTAGACGGATTCCATCTTCATCTCCGTCCTCCAATTTCGTCATTTTAGGAAACACGAAAATGTCGGACAGGTCGATATATTCACGATGTTTTCCGACTGATTCAGTCTTCGTTAACGAGGATAGATAATCCTGTTTCGGTCTGACTGTAGACCTAAGATTCTCCACAACCTTCTTCATACCTTCATAGACTTGATTCCAGGCCACATCCTGATCCTGATATCTCTTAATCGCTTGCCCATCCTCCGGCAATGCCAAGACGTTGTCACCATCGAGGAAGTCTTCCCATGGACAAACTCGCACGATTATCGGTATGCGAACAATAGGCTTTCCTTTACTCGCTAACTCTTTGGCATATTCCCATTCTTCGATACAAGCATCGGAAACGAAAAATTCGTTGCTAAAAAGGAATACAAGGATATCCGATTTGTCCATATGTTTCTTTATTTCGTCGTTTAGGCCTTGACCTGGCAGTACCTTACGATCATGCCACTCATTTAAGAGACCCTCTCTGCTTAGCAATGCGAGAGCTTTTTCCATCCCATCTCTAAATTCTTCATCATGGTGGGAGTATGAATAGAACAGTTCGATCGGTCGACCACTGTGCTTCTTACGCAATTAATCCTCCAAATTCCGTTCGGACCGATGTCTTCGCTATCGTGTTAACGTCTAACTGAGCGATTCTAAATCCGAATTTGACGCGTTGGGAGCCTAGAGTCACAAATTAAGCTCTCACCCCCGCAGCAAAACCTCACACTCCAGCGTCCCGAAATTGTCCCTAACCCACTCGGCACGATCCGCCGCCCTATCCCGCGCGACCGTCGCCCACACTTCATCTCGCATCCAACCAATCCGCTTGTTCTCGTTCATCAGACCACGCAACGTCAAATTGTCCCGCTTCCGACCGTTGCACGGACGGCACAACAGGATTCGATTCATGATGTGGTTCTCGCCTCGGTCTGATTTCGGCGTGATGTGATCCAGTTCCATGAACTCTTTTTCGAGGATGCGCCCGCAACCCGCGCAGATCACACCGTCCGACGTACCTTGTGCATCGACCAGTATTCTGGTCATTCCCCTGTGCGATATCTTTTCCCAAGCTTCAGTCGGCCGTTGAGTCTTTAACCGGAAACTCGGAGCCGACACCTCATTGTCGTCCGTGCGAACCGGCGGCTCTTCGCTGTAGACAATCTCCGGAATGTCTTCCAACAACTGACGGTTATCTTCCATGCGCTGCTTCACGATGTCATGCGCTCCGTCCCAGATGTCCATTCCTATCCAACGCCGCCCCGTTCGTTCCGAGGCAATCGGTGTAGTTGCACAGCCGCAAAACGGATCAAGCACCCAATCGCCGGGTTCGGAACTCGCGAGGATAATCCGTTCGTAAAGCGCCAACGGTTTCTGTGTCGGGTAACCTACGTATTCGCGTTGATTCGTCAGTGCCGTGATGTCCGTCCACCAATCCTCTACCACCTTGCCACGACCATAACCAGATTCAACCTGACTCTCGCTCAACCTGCCTGTGTGTCTGACAGAAGCAGATATCATGCTACGTTCGCCTTCGACTCTTCCTCGCCGCGCAAGCGTCTCCTCGTCGTAAGGCACACGGACCGCGTCACGGTTGAAGATCGTTTCGTCAGATTTGGCGTAGAAGAGAATTGTGTCGTGCTTGCGTGGAAACCATCGTTTGGTGTTGCTAGGGCCGGTGTACGCCCATACGATCTCATTGCGGAAATTCCCGTGGCCGAAGACAGCGTCCATCAACGCTTTAACATACGCGTGAGCGGTGTGGTCAATGTGCAGATACATGCTGCCGTCATCGCGCAATACCCGATGCATCTCCATCACTCGCACCCCTAACCAGCACAGGAACGCTCCCATGTCATCCCCGTACGAACCTCGAGCACCTTCAATCACCGACCAGACTGCCGACCAATCATCCTTGATGCTGTCAACCCATTCCTCGTGAACATCGCCGTCCCACGACCACCGATCTTGGAACCGCGCCCCCGATGCCAGACTCTCAGGCGTGGCATGAAAATCACGCCCCTTGTTGAACGGTGGATCAGTCGCGATCAGATGCACCGTACCGCTGTTCATCCCGCGCAGGAACTCAAGATTGTCTCCGTGATAAAGAGTCCGATTCTGAAAATTCGCCGTCGCCATGCCATTCAGTCTACCCCCTGAACACACTCACTCCCGAAGACAGCCTCACACCCCGAAATCACAGCCCATCATTCCAATCACAAAAATCACAGTTCAAAAACCAGCACCAAAATCCCACCCATCCCTAAATCCCCGTAATCCCCGGTTCAACCCCTCGCAATCAGCGCCCTCGCCCCCCAGCCTGCGAAGCGGTAAAATGTCATTTGTACTTGTAGAGGTATGTCTAAGACAGGGCAACCCATGAGAGATACGCACATACCCGCGCAAACAAATGGTCAGGATGTCCCGCGCCGACCACGCGAAGAGACGGCCCGACTCGGCAAGGAGATGTACGAGCGCGATATCCGTCCGCTACTCGAATCCGACCACCACGGCGAAATCGTCGCCATCGACGTGGACAGCGGGAGATGGGCAGTCGCCGACGGCGAAGTCGCTGCGGTGAACCGCCTACGGGAACTGCGCCCCAACGCTGTCAACGTATTGTGTGAGCGAGTGGGCTACCGGGCGTTGCGTAGCTTTGGAGCAGGCTCCACGCGGAGGACCGCGTGATCCAAGGCGTGGTAAACGACGCCCATGAGGCGGTCGTGACACTTTCCTTGCAAGGCCCCGCAGGGCAAACCCAAGAAATCGAAGCCGTCATAGACACCGGCTACAGCGGCTTCTTAACATTGCCGACCGCGTTGGTTACAGACCTGCGGCTACCCTTCGCCTATATAGGCCGCGCATTCCTAGCAAACGACGACGAGGTGACCTTCGATGTTCACGACGTTACCGTTCTGTGGGACGGTCAACCGAGGCATATCAAGGCCGACGCCACCGGCAGCACCCCGCTCGTGGGCATGCTGCTACTCAACAATCACAACCTGAACATCGAAGTCGAGACTGGCGGGCGCGTCCTCATTCAAGCCAACGCGTAGCGCACATTACAGAGAACGCAGAACGCCGATTTGCGGCTAGCTCAGACGCCCCACTTTTTCAACAAGTTCAAAAACCACCAACAAAATCCCACCAATCCCTAAATCCCCGTAATCCTCGGTTCAGACAATTCTTTGAACAAGTTTTGAATTTCGTCAAAAACTAATCATGCCGGAGTTTTGCCGCCGACAGCGGCATGATTCCCCTTCAACATGCCGCTGGATGCCGAAAATTGCCGCCACCAGCGGCAAAACTCCGGCATGAGCGGCATGAAATCCCCACCCAGAATCACCCCTCTCCGACCTCAGCCCCGGCCCTTTTTCACCTCATCCCGCGCATCATGTTCTGAAGCGCCCGCTCCCCTCCCGGCCCGCTGATACGCTTCATCATCTTCTGCATCTGGCGATACTGCCCCAAAAGTTGGTTCACCTGCGAAGGCGATGTGCCAGATCCATTCGCCACTCGCCTCCGCCGTGACCCGTTCAGCAACCTCGGATTCGAACGCTCCTGTGGCGTCATCGAGAGAATAATCGCCTCCACCTGCGACATCCGCTTCTCGTCGACATTCTGCATCGCGTTCGAACCGCGTAACCCGCCTAGACCAGGAATCATGCCCAAAACGTCGGAAAGCGGACCCATCCGGCGTATCGAGCGAAACTGCTCCAGCATGTCGTTGAGATCAAACTCGTTGCGTCGCAACCGCTGCTCCAACCGCTTCGCTTCGTCCTCATCGATCTGCTGTTGCGCCTTCTCGATAAGCGTCGTAACATCGCCCATGCCGAGAATGCGTTGCGCAATCCGTTCCGGATGAAACGCTTCAAACTGCTCCGGACGTTCACCAACTCCGACGAACTTCACCGGCAGTCCAGTTACCGACTTCATCGACAGTGCAGCCCCCCCGCGCGCGTCACCATCCATCTTCGTCAACAACATCCCCGACAACCCAATTCGCCGATTGAACTCGGAACCAGACCTGACAGCATCCTGCCCAGTCATCGCATCCACAACAAGGAACGTCTCAATCGGGTTGACAGCGGATTTGATGTCTTCAAGTTCCGACATCAGGTCGTCGTCAATCGCCAACCTGCCCGCAGTATCGAGGATCAACCAGTGCGTGGAATCGCGCTTAGCACGGCCCAACGCGTTCTTTGCGACTTTCAAAGGTGAGGACTTGCGAGCATTCTCGTTGTACACCGGCACACCGATCTGCTTGCCCAGCGTCACCAACTGCTCCACCGCTGCCGGGCGTTGCAAGTCGCAAGCCGCCATCATCACATCCTGCTTCCGCTCGCGTCTGATATGCAACGCCAACTTGGCAGCAGCAGTCGTTTTACCCGCACCTTGCAAGCCGACAAGCATTATGACGCTGGGAGGAGTATCGCCCCGCTGTAGATGTGCGCTATCGCCGCCGAGAACCTCCACCAAGTTGTCTTGGACGATCTTCACGACCGTCTGCCCCGGCGTCAGCGACCTGATTACCTCTTCGCCTTGCGCCTCTTCTCTAATCTTTGAGACGAAACTACGAGCGACCTTGAAGTCGACATCCGCTTCCAGCAACGCCATACGGACTTGGCGCAAGGCGGACTCGATGTCTTTTTCGGACAGCCTGCCTTTGCCGGTAAGCGTTCCCAGCGCGGATGTCAGCCGATCAGATAGCGTTTCGAACATCAGGTCTTCCTACTAAAACGGTTCGTGGTTCATATTGGGTCAGAGTTCCCGATTGATGGTGACCGATACCGGCGTCCGGTCCCAACCAGAAAAAATATCGCTGGCCAACTGTTGCATCACGCGACTGATGTTTGAGAATGTGGCGATACCAACTGGCTTGCCGTTCCCGTCAACCACCGGCAAACGCGAAATTCGACGTTGCGACATTACTCTGGCAGCCTCCACCACATCAGTATCAGGCCCCGCCGTGTGTACGGGGCTGCTCATGTGCAGCAATATGGGGCACATGCTTGGGTCTTCGCCCGCGCCGACACAGCCAACGGCCACGTCCCAACTGGTGATGATGCCTTCAACTACGCCTTTGCGCACCACAACCAGAGAGCCGACATCATGGGCGCGCATACGTTCAGCAGCGTCTGAAACGCTCAACTCAGACGTTATAGTCAGCACAGGGGCTGTCATTATCTCTTCAAGACGCATTGCATCAATTCACGGATCGGCTCAGAACAGTTATCATGCAAGATTGGACATCGCTCAAGAGGACCTATGCTTGAGCGATGACGCAAACATCAATTCTAGACCCTCGAACACACCGAACTCGCCACATGTACATAATCCTGATGATCGCTCTGGTGTTCCTTTCCGCGGTCGCCATCGGCGTCGCCGTTGCCAACATCGACCCGATCTGATTCGATTCCGGCAAAAGACATGCCGAAAATCAATGCCAACATCCAGTTCATGTTCAACGAATATGAGCTGCTAGACCGTTATGATGCCGCCGCGCGCGCCGGGTTCAAAGGCGTGGAGATTCAAGCCCCGTATTCCGAGCCAATCGAGGCCATACAAGAACGCCTTGAACGGAACGGCTTGAAGCATGTGATCATCAACCTGCCTGTCACCGATCCGGAAACTGGTCAGAACAACCTGCCGCTTCTACCAGACAAAGTCGCTCTATATCAGGAGCGAGTGGCTTTAGGTGTTGAGTATGCCGCCGGCCTCGATTGCATCGGTGTCAACACTGGAATCGGTCCAATATCCGAAGGGGCAGATCCGGAAATCGCATATAAAACGTACGTTGACAACCTCCGCTACGCGGCTACAGAGCTCGAAAAAGTCGGAGTGATCGCACTTGTAGAGCCGATCAACACAAAAGATCAACCGGGGTTTTTGCTCCACACCTCTTCGCAAGGCATGGAGGCGATTTCCGACGCTGGCCACCCGAACGCGAAACTACAGTACGACTTCTACCACATGCAGATCATGGAGGGCGACCTCGTCGATACTTTCGCGGAGTTGTTGCCAAGCATCGGGCACGTTCAATTCGCCGATACGCCGGGGCGCAACGAACCGGGAACGGGCGAGATCAACTACCACTTCATATTCCGTAAACTCGACGAACTTGGCTACCAAGGCTGGGCCGGGGCGGAATACAACCCGTCGGGACGAACCGAAGACTCGCTCGACTGGTTCAGGGCGCTTTAGCGCACCCATCACTCCGCTCCACTTGTGCAACGCAGGATTTACATACGCGCATTAGCATGAGCCGCTATGCCCGAATCAATCATCACTTTCGACGACCAAGACCTCGTACTTGAGGCAGAGGACACTAGCGTCTTTTACGGCTCCACTCTAGCCGTCGAGGAAGTGTCGCTACAGATACCCCGGAACGCCATCGTGTCCCTGATCGGCCCTTCCGGATGTGGAAAGAGCACCGTTTTACGCTGCTTCAACCGCATGAACGATCTCATACCAGGGGCTCGAGTCACCGGCAGCATCAAGTACCAGGGTGTCAACGTCTACGACGAAGATGTAGACCCAACGGACATTCGTTTCCGCATCGGAATGGTCTTCCAACGTCCGAACCCCTTCCCGAAGAGCATCTACGACAACGTAGCCTTCGGACCTCGGGTAAATGGTTTGACCGATGACCTAGATCGTGTCGTGGAAGAATCGTTGCGCCGCGCCGCGTTGTGGGACGAGGTGAAAGATCGCTTGGACGACAGCGGACTCGGCATCTCAGGCGGTCAGCAACAGCGCCTCTGCATCGCACGGGCCCTTGCCGTAGACCCGGACGTCGTTCTCATGGATGAGCCGGCATCAGCGCTTGACCCGATCTCGACACAAGCGATCGAAGATCTGATCCGGGAGTTGTCTTCGGAGGTCACGATTATCATCGTTACTCACAACATGCAACAAGCAACGCGTATCTCAGACTATTCCGCTGTCATGATGGTGGGTGAAGACCGCGTTGGGCACCTCATCGAGTACGGTACCAACGAACAGGTTTTCGGCAATCCTGTTGACTCGCGTACTGAAGCCTACGTAACCGGCCGTATCGGCTGAGAAATCGGGCCCAGAGGGAGAATGGATAACTAGACAGCATGCCGAATGAACAACTCGATTACCAACTTGCCCACCTCGAAGCTGAGATTGTCCTTCTCGGCGGATTGGTAGAAACCGCCATCTTCAAATCTGTCCGGGCGCTCAAAAACCGCGACTTGGAAATGTCGCGACAGGTCATCGCTGAAGATGACCGCATTGACGACTTGGAGACGAAGATCCAAAACGACTGCGTCGAGCAGATACGCCGTCAGGCTCCGCTCGCAGCCGACCTCCGGCGAATCGTCGGCATGATGTTCATAGCCAACGAGCTTGAGCGGATGGGCGACTACGCCGAGGGTATCGCCAAGGTCTCAATCAACATGGGACACGAAGCCCCGTTGAAGGAGCTCGAAGACATCCCGAAAATGGCTGACCTAGCAGTCTCGATGATGAAACGCAGCATTGACGCAATGACGATCGACGATCGCGCCGAATCGGGACGAATAGCCATCGGGATCGAAAACGACGACGATGAGGTTGATCGGCTCTATGAGAAGGTGCAAAAAGACATCTTCACGTTAGTTGAAGATGACCGCGAGCGCGCCGTACGAGGGACGTATCTAATGTGGGCGGCACACAACATCGAACGTGTGGCCGACCGTGCAACTAACATCGCCGAACGCGCAATCTTCATGTCTACAGGCGTAATAGTAGGCGGCAACGCTGAAGCACAAGCCGCGGTCTCTGGCGAATCGTCGTCCGTCAACTAAGACTGCGTTGCGAAAAAATCGACCGCCGTCGTAGCCCAGCCAAAGTCGGTGCCACGCATTCCCCGGCCTGTCAGCGGCGAGTAAAACTCGCGAAAATCGCGACTGATCATGTCGATCGATTTCGTTTCGATCTCTGCTGCGACATCCGCGAACCCGTGACACCTCAACCCGCGAACCAGCAGCCAATTTAGGTTCATGCACACCGGACCGCGCCAGATCGTCGCCTCGCCTTCCGGGTCGAACGTAGGCTCCGATGCAGCAACACTGGGCACCGGGTAAGGCGTCCAGAACTCGTCCTCGTTTGTCAGGTACCGTTCGACGACCTCGACGACCTTATCGTGATCCTGACCGTTGATGATTATCGGGAAAATCGAACCCACCGCAAGAGTGTAATCAGGTATCCTCTGCGCTCCACGCAAATAAACCCATCGACCAAGCGACGCATCCCAACACTGATCGTTGAGAGCACGCGTCGTTTTGTCGCGTGCCTCTTCGGCCGACTGTGCGTCATCTTCCTGGTCAAGCAATCGATGCATCGTCGCGATAGCATCCCAACCGTCGGCATATACCGCATTCATAAATGGCTCGATCAAAATGAACCTATTGCGCTCTCGGAGATGAGTGTAGCCGTGCCGTTTGCCTAAAAGAGCATTGTGCCAATCCAGCAACCAATTCTTGACGAGCAGCTGTCTACGATTTGGTAGATGCAGCCCCAACTCCGCGTCGTATGCCGGCGAGTTGTCCAACCCACATTCGTAAGGCGAAACAACCCCGATCAATCCGTCAAAATCCGGGTCGCGTTCTCTGCCCAACCACTCGTAGTAACTCCGAACCTTCGGCAACATTATCCCTAGATACCCCACATCACCCGACTCCTCCGACACTCGCAACAGCGCCTGCGCCAATACTGGCGGCTGGATCATACCCGAGTTGCGGCGTGGCCAATCACCGAAGCTACTCTGCCCGGCAACTGCGCTGAAAAATCCGCCCCAACGTCCCCAGTACGTGATGTGGCCTACAAAGCCGTCATCCCTCTGCGGTATCAGAAGTGTCGCTAGCTCCTGCTTTGCCAACTCAACATCGAGTGTTGACAGAGCTATGGCGTGAAAGCAAGAATCCCAAAACCACTGCCACTCATAGCGTCCGATTGACGGCATCACATACGTGAACTGTTGCTGGTAGTAAGGATCGAAACCCGTACGAACATTCTGCAGCAGTTGTTCGAGGGCCTGCGAGCGAAGATCATCACTGTTCATGATGAATCAGGTTAATCAATCCGGCGATGGCTTGACACCCTATATATCACTGATGCATCCGAACTACGATGTAACATCCCTCTTATGATCAAAACGGACAGCAACTCCAACCTAACCGCAGCGGCGGACATCGGCGGCACCCAAATCCGCGCCGCCCTCGTAACTCGAGACGGCGATATTCTTAATGAAACCCGTACATCTACGATGTCAGAACGGGGGATTCGCGATGCGGCAGAGCGGCTTTCGGACTTAGTACATCAAGTAACCAACGACGCGGACGGCGTAGTTGGTCTGGCCGTTTCTACGGCTGGTCCGATCAACCCGGCATCGGGGACTTACGATCATCCCCCCAACCTCACTGGATGGCATGGCAAAACGATGAAACCTGATCTCGAACGGTTGACATTTCTGCCTGTTGCCATTGGTCACGACGCTACGCTCGCCGCGTTGGCCGAGACTAGGTTCGGGCCGTTCAAAAATGCTGACAACCTCGTATACGTAACAATCAGTACCGGTATTGGCGGCGGCATCATCGCTAACGGAGAGATGGTTACCGGTTCCACCGGCCAGGCTGGCGAGCTTGGACACATCACCGTGCGAACCGACCCAGAAGCATTGGCATGTGGTGTCGGCTGCCACGGCTGTTTCGAAGGCAACGCTTCGGGCCCCAATGTCGGCAGAATGGGGCGGAAAGCCGCAGAGCACGATCCAGGTAGCGCATCGAAACTCATTGAACTGGCAAATGGGGATATCAACAACATTGACGCTCGTATAACGTTCGAGGCTGCTGCACAAGGCGATCCAGTCGCCGAAAAGGTCGTATTGCAGGTCATCGAAAACGTCGGTCGCGGCTTAGCCAGCATCCTAGCAGTCTTGGATCCCGACGGTGTAATCGTTGGAGGAGGCGTTGTCCACAGCTTGGAAAATCGTTGGGACGAGGTGATCGATGCCGTAAGTACCTACGGTTTGCCGCGATATGAGACTAGAGGAGTGCCCGTATCCGTGACTCAACTGGGCGATGATGTCAGTCTCTTAGGGGCATCCGTGCTAGCCTTCGCACGGTTCAGCCAGCGATAACCGTCCATCCATTCAGCAACACGAACTAGGCAGTAGCCCCCATGGCGTTCGATGCAAGTTGTTCGATGTCGATCGCGCCACTCAACATATAATCGAGGTAAGCGTCGGGGAGTGGCGCAGCTTGGTAGCGCGCTTCGTTCGGGACGAAGAGGTCCCGGGTTCAAATCCCGGCTCCCCGACCACTTCTCTCGGTCACACGGTGTTCTATTGCCGGCTCATTTGGTCAATCAATTGCCTCGCGGCATATCGTACCGTAACGCGTCGTAGTCGTCTCTATCTTCATCGTTAGGAGGCTCGTCGTCATCATCTGATGAATCGTCCGAATCTCCACCATCGGAGTCAGACACATCCTGCCGACCATCAGCGTCGGCTAATGCTGAGTCAGCATCAGATTCACGGAGTGCCAGGCGAGAGCGATAGACCATGGCACCAGCACCGATTCCAACAGCGAGAACGACTAACATCATAATCGCAACGATCCAACCAGTAGCTGACGAATCGTCTTCCTCAATGACTGGCGGTTCTGCGGTAGGCATGGGCGTAGGAGTATCAGTAGGCACGGCAGTGGGCGCTATTGTGGGCACTGATGTCGCCGTGCTAGTAGGGGTTGGCGTGCGCGTCGGTTGAGGAGTGGATGTCGGTATTGATGTGCTGGTCGGCTCTGGAGTGGGCGTCGGTGTAGCTGTTGTCACCGGAGTATCGGTCGGTGCTGGCGTCGGTGTATCTGTTGCAGTCGGTACCGGCGTGGGTATGTCTGTCGGCACTGGAGTCGGCGTATCAGTTGGTATCGGTGTATTGGTAGCCGTCGGCTCAGGAGTGGGAGTCTCAGTCGGTGTAGGCGTGGCAGTCGGAGGAAATACGACGGCAGTTGGCGAGGGCGGCGGCACGGGGGTGTCAACAGGAGTAGGAGTGACCGTCGGTGGTACCACTTCTGGCGTAGGTGTCGAAGTAGCAGTTGGCGGGATAGGTGTCGCAGTCGGTTCAGGTGCCTCTGGTTGCACCAAGAAAATTAGACCATCGAACGTGCCAGCCTTCGCACACACTTGCGCTGGGAGGCTTTTGCCAGCATCTGGGGTTCGGCGTGTCGGTGAGTTGAGGAGCTGCTGGAATCCGTTGTCGAGGAGCAACATGATCTCCACATCGCCCAAAGACGATTCCAACGCGCCCGGGACAGGTAGACATATCTCTGCTGCCGGCGTGAATGTCAGTCCAGTGATTGGCAGATTGTCTGACGACACGTACGCAGTTTCGTACCAGTTGCCTAAAGTGTCGAATCGTCGCACGTTCGGTTGCAGCACCGTAGCGTCAGAGCCCTCTATAAGGCGGACACCGATCCAGTCGCGAGCCGGGATCGACAAAGCAGACACGTTAAACGATGTCCCGGGAGTATCCTCAACATTGAACTGCCCCCCACGATTGTAAGTCGCAATGCTGTAATCTTCGCCTCGATACGACGTTTCGCTCGGATGGGGTTCACCGCCGGTATAAATCTGCACCTCTTGGTCTTCACCAATGACTCGCACCGGAATACGTAGTCGAACCTGAACCGCGCCACCGGGAACCACCTGCGAAACCGTCACTCGGACGGCAAAATCACCAACGCGATGCGGAGCTGTATAGACAGTCGATCGCGCTTCCGAATCATCTAGATCACCGATCGAAGCAGTCCAATGCATCGTGATGTCTTCACGATCAAATAACGAGTTATCCAACCCGCCATCGATGTTGAACAAGTTCACACCCACAAGGGTGTCTTGACCTTTGCGAAGGTTGATGTGTTCTTGGTATGGAACTGCATCGCCTAGCAAAGCACCTTCGCGCGGCGACACCACAGGCAGTACCGTGGGGGCATCAGTCAGCGGCGTTACGATCGTTTCTGGCGACCAAGAACCGACTTGACCGATCAGATTCCGAGCACGGATTCTGAACGCGTACTGCACATCAGGATCATCTATCTCGACCACTCTTGGCGATGAAGCATTTTCATCCTTCGGCTTCAACTTAAATCGCTCGTCCATACGCCGCCAGTCGAGATCGTATTTGAAATCGGTGAAGTTGTCCCAATGAACTACAACATGTTCGTGTCCGACAGCCACCGCCGGGGCAATTGGTGTTATTGCCGGCACATCTACCTCGATGGCGTTAGTCACTGACACCGCGACATCTGTCCTAGCTTCTAATCCGCAGAGATCCCTCACCGCAACGGTCATGTTGTAGATAGCGACAGTTTCGTAATCCAGTTGATTGGTGGTGGTGATCAAGCCGCTCGCTTCGTTGATCTCAAACGGCGCGTCTGGCGGATTTGTCTCAGCTATCGAGTAGGTCAACTGTGTATACGGGTCAACATCGGTGGCAGACACTGAGCCTACGCGGGTTCCCGCTGCCTGTTCCTCGCGAACGTGGAAGTTGTAGTCATCCTGACGGAACGTAGGAGGATTGTTAGCTTGACTCTCATCTATCGAGGGGACGGCTACATATTCTGCCGACCACTTGGATTGCTCAAAAGTCGTCTTGTCCACCGCTCGTATTCGGAAAACCCAAGCGATCGCGTTCGTCAAGTTCTCCACGATGCGACGATCAGCATCGATGCCTGTCAGGTTCCTTGATTCCGCGATGCTGTAGTTCGCATTCTCGAATTGACGCCACTGAATGTCGTATGTTGCAGTGTTAGTTTGGTCCCACACCAAGAAAGCTCGCTCATTGCCCGCACAGACCTGCGTAACTGCTGGAACAGTTGGACCCTCAAGGTCACGCACTTCGATTGTCAGCGTGTGCCGAACCGATGCGCCGCCAAGATCAGTGGCTGCGACATCGACGGTGTACTCCTCGATCTGTTCGAAATCCAATCGCTCGTACACATAAACATCGCCATTTCTCGCGTTCATCGCAAATGGGCCGCGAACCGGGCTCAATAATTCGTAATTGACGATGTCGTTGGTGTCGCCACCTATGGCTTCGAACGACGCGATTGCACCGGTGTATTCCCGATTTTCTTGGACCGAGACAAGATCCACAGTTGAACGCCATGTTGGAGCATCATTGCTCAAACCTGCAAGTGCACGCGGTTCCTCGGACTCAATACTCGTCCAATCACTCCAAATGCCTTGCGATCGCGTCGAGGCATGTTCCGCCATCCCGCGAACTTGAACATCGTACTCCGTGCCGTTTGCAAGTCCCCTTATCTCGTACCGATATTTACCCGGATCCTGCACCACGTTCCAGCGAGACGCTACCGTATCGCCCACTCGCCAGCGCAACTCATACGTATGCCCCGAGTCAGGACGCCATGAGACGTGGAGCCGGGAGTTTCCGGGGACAACCTCGAAGTGACTTGGAGTCTGAGAATGATCGGCACGCACCTGCTCAGCGTCATCCATTGCTAACCAACCCAACCCAGCGTTGGTGGCGGCGAACAGAACAAACATAACTGCCGACAACAACGACAGTTTCTGGATTTTTGAGCGAGCTGACGCGCGCAAAGATTGGCTGGAGACTGTGTATTTCATCGGCCCGATCAGACTATCCGAGACGTGTTGAGTAACTCAATGCCGTAAACATAGCAAAGCAGCACCGCAATAATCAGCGGTTTATTACGCGCCGAAAACACCAATTCCGACAGCGTCTACCTGTCGAACCGCAATGCGTCGTACCTACTATCGTCCTCGCTGTTGTCGTCGTCATCCACAGGATCGTCCTCACCTTCAGGTACAACTTCATCGGTGCCGCCCCCAACTGGAAGCTTTTCAGGCTTCGGAGCACCCGCCAACTGTCGGCTTACCCGATTGTTGTAGACGATGTATGAGGCAATCGCTACGCCCAAAATCACAAAGGCGATCACGGCGATGACAATCAACGATACAGACACCGAATCATCGCTATTGCCGGAAACGAGCGGCGTTCCCTCGTCTTTCCTGTCATCACTCGGCGAATCATGCTCAACAGTCGGACTAGGTGCAGGCAGCGCTACAGTCGGAACTGGGGTCTGAGTCGGATCAGGAATCGACGTTGGGGCTTCAGTCGGTACTGCTGTCGATGTCGGCACAGCGGTCTCAGTAGCAGTGGGGATTACCGTTGCCGTCGCCTCTGACTTAACGACCGGCGCGGGGGTATCCGTCGGCACTGAAGTGGCAGTTGGTACCTTGGTAGGCACGGCAGTCGCGGTGGGTTCTGATGTCGGTGTTGGTGTGCTTGTAGGCGTCGATGTTGGCGCCGGCGTGTGTGTCGCAGTAGGCGCGGGAGTTGCAGTGAACGTTGGAGTCGCTGGGACAGGTTCTGGTGCAGGTGTGGGCGTTGATGTCGAAGTGCCGATCACCACCACCGACAAAGGATCGGGTGTTGGAGTCGGCGTAGCCGTGTTAGTTGGGACCGCAGTAGGTTCTATGGTCGGCGTAACCGTCGGTGTATCAGTAGGAATCGGTGTCGGTGTCAATGTTGGCGTGGGAGTCACAATGTCTTCGTTGGCAATACCCAAGAACATCTGACCGTCAAACACCTCTGAGTGCCCACATACCAACGCGGGATCATTAAATGTCGGGTTTGGCTGGAAGCGCACAGGCAGATCCATCATTGCCAGTTCGCCGCTGGGCGTAATACGCATGACTACCAACGATTGCAGAGAATCAGTCCACTCCACCGGCACCGGCAAACACATCGCGGCGCTGCTGATGAACGACATATTGATTATCGGAGCGCCATCCTTAGAGACGAACTGCGAAGTGAAGATATCGCCCACAGCCGTGTATCGATCGAGCCTGCTCTGCAAGGTAGACGCAGACTCGCCCGGTTCGATTAAAACCCCGATCCACTCATAACTCGGTATTGAACCTTCGCGAACTTTGAAAAACGCTTTGGACGCCGCGGGTGGACGATACTCTTTGGCTTCGAAGTACGAGATCGCACCATAGGTAACACCATTCACCTCGAAGTTGCGCGGAACCTCCCCGCCAGATCGGAACGGTTTGATCAAATTTTTCGAACCCACAACGTGGACAGCGATATCCAAATTGCGTTGCACAATTCCGCCAGGCACAGTCTGCTTAACCACAATCGATATCTCGTACACCCCCTCATCGTCTGGAGCAGTGTAGGAGACCACCCGACCGCGATCGTCAGACAGGTCGCCATCGCTTACACGCCACAACGCTGTTATGTCGCGACGATCTATCAACGAATTGTCCAAACTGCCATCAATGCCGAACATATTGAAGCCCAATCGAGCTGTCTGCCCCTCCTTAAGCGTAATCCCCGGCACGTACATCTCCACTCCGCCCAAGACTTGCCCCTGCCGTGGAACATCAATCGGCTCGATGGTCGGGGACGTTACATCAGGATCGACAATCGTCTCCGGCGACCACTCGCCCGGTTCTCCGAGCTGGTTGACGCGACGCAATCGGAACGCGTAAGAACTGTCAGTGTCAGGAAGATCTACAATGCGAGGCATCGTCGCATCGGTATCTTCTGGCCGCGAGCGGTAGTCCTTGCCTACTTCGCGCCAATCGAGATCGTACTCTACGTAGTGATCAGTCGGCCATATCACCACGACCTGATCGTGTTTCGCGATTATCGAAGGCGCACTAGGCACTAACGGAGTCGCATCGATGTTCGGATCGTCGAGAACCGTAATCGTAACGTCTACGTAATCGCTCGCACCGCATAGGTCAGTGGCGCGTATCACGAGAGAGTAAGAGTTTTGTCCCTCAAAATCCAAGCGATCGGAGGTGGTGACGATGCCGGTGAAGGGATTGACTATGAACGGAGCATCTTCGGGTGTTGACTCGACTATCTGGAAGCGTAGCGAAGAAAACCGATCCGGATCGTTAGCCACAGTGAACCCGACATGCACACCTGCGCGTTGCTCTTCGATCACTTCGAACTCGTACGAATCGCGCCTGAACTCGGGAGCGCTGTTAGCCACGCCGCCATGGAACACGCCCTCTTCGGAAGACCATTTGCTCTGTTCGCCGGTCAGCTTGTCTATAGCTCGAACTCTAAAGACCCAATCCATGTTTTTCTGCAGATTCAGTTCGTTGGTGTCGACTGGTGTATCGCGCCACACCGGTCGATTAGCGTCCTCTGATCCCAGTCGTCGTTGAAGCTCGTAGTCATATTTGCTATCGTTGCGGCCCCATGTCACGGTCACACCGGTGTCAGTTGAACACACACGACTGAAGACTGGAGGCGCAGGCCCCTCCGCGTCGATCACCTCGATCTGGATTTCACTTTCAATCTCAGCCCCCGAAAGGTCAACCGCTCGCACTTTGAATTCATACTCTTCGATCACCTCATAATCGAGTTTGTCGTAGAGGTATATTTCGCCGTCCCGGACGTTTATAGCGAATGGGAAGATTTCCGGCTCCGGGAACGGCTTGACGATCTCGTAGCGGATGCGATCGTCGCCACGATCTGGATCCGCCGCTTCGATTGTGGCGATGGGGTCGTCATAGTTTCGGCTCTCGACGAGACTCAAGCTCCTCGGAACATGTTTCCAACCGGGTGAGCGGTTATTGGGAGGCGGATCCTGCGGTGTCGCTTGGTAAGTGCCAGTTGCCGGACTCGCGGTAAGTTCTGTACCGTCTTCGTCAATACGTACGCTCCTAACGCGCACATAGTAGCGAGTGTCATTGATCAAGTCTCGGATGGTGTGACCGTCGGGGGTGACACGCCTCCAGCCGGACCACGTACCCTGATCGGGGCGGGACTGTAACTCGTACCGGTGGTTCGGACACGGCCGCCAACTGATGAATAGTTTTCCGTCCCCAGGCACGACTACGAACTCCTTCGGCACGACGGACTCGTCATCCGGGCACATTGATGTAGGCGAAACGCTTTCAATTCTGCTCCAATCCATCGCATAGGGTTCGCCAGTGTGTGCCAAGACTTGCTTGCCGTTGTCAAGGGACGGTGCTACGATACCGAGAGCTAATAGGCCGGCGGCGACGATGATCGCGGTAACGACGGTTACGAGGCGATACGTTTTAGAGAATCCCAATGCGCTCAAAACGGGGTTTGTAAGGCGTATGGGCATCGAGTGTCGAACGGTAGATCCGAGCGGAAATTTTGATCGCGTCAGTATCGCCCAGCCGAGTTAGATTCGCTGGCTTTACCGTTAACATAACAAAGCAAAACAAGCAAAATCTCTGGGTTCATACGCGATGAAACTGCTAATTGTCCGCCATGGAAAGGCCTTCGACCCCGATCCTCAACGTTGGCCCGATGACAGCGAACGACCACTGACCGCAAAAGGCGCTCGACGTTTCGCCAAATCCGCTGCCGCCATAAAAGCCCTCGTCTCCGGCGATGTAACGGTTATCTCCAGCCCCTACGCCAGAGCACTGAAAACCGCCGAAATTCTCTGCGAAAAAACCGGGTGGGGCGAACCACAGATCGACGATCGACTCTCTGCACACTACGGTCCTGAAGAGTCGATGAACCTCATCGAATCGCTAGACAGCACGGGAACCTATGCGATTGTCGGCCACGATCCTACCTTCTCGTTCCTCCCCAGCTACCTCATCGGCGTTAACCGTTTAGGCGCTACCGAACTCAAGACCGGTGCGGTCGCGTTAGTCGAAACCGGAACCGCACCACTCGTCCAAGGATCTGCAACGTTGACGGCGCTAATCCAGCCGAAGACCCTCGCACGCTAACTCACAAGCCTCCGCATCGGCAATATCAACGCCAGCAACGCCCCAACCGCGGCTATCGCCCCGCAGTAAATCACGATCCCTTCGAAATCGTTGGTTTCGAATATCTTGCCCGCGAGAATCGGCGACAACGATCCCACTACCGAGCCGCCTGTAAAGATCAGCGCCGTTGCAGAACCTTCAGACCCGCGTTCTACTTGGTCCATCGTGGCTGCTGTGATTATCGGCATCACCGAGAAGAAGAACAACCCGAGCGACCCCAGCACAATCGTGAAACCTATCCCGTCGCTTATCGGAAGCAACAGGAAAACCAACGCCGCCATCGATCCCATCGCCACGAATATCACTGGCTTGCGTCCAATCCGATCCGACAACCAACCCATGACAGGCGTCGACACAATCCCCGCGAACGTGAGCAGCGAAACGTGCCAACCGATCGTGAATGCCGACATCTCCAGCGTCTCCTTCATGTAGACCACGATGAACGCTTGAAACGACGTATGAACCGCGCTTCGGAAGGCGCCCAAACTGACCAGGCCAAGCACTCTGAAATTCGTCAACAACCGCCTAGCCGAAGCGAGATACTCGGTCAGATCGAGATTGTGTTCCGCCTCAGCCCCTGCCGTTTTGAAACGCCACAGCACCGCAATCGCGGTAAGGAACATCGGTACCGATACGCCGATCGCTACCCATCGCCACTCAAAACCGACAAACTCGAAACTGCCGATTGCACCGCCAAGTAAGAACCCGATGATCGCCGGGCTAGCGGTGTTACCGATCTGTGCCCCGGTCAGGTGTGCCGACATCGCAACCCCGCGCCGCTTCGGATACCGTGCCGCTAAGGTCCCAAAAGCCGGCGCATGCCACATGCTCGTTCCAAAACCCACCACTGCGATCGCCAGCGCGATCAACCACACCCAATGACTGATCCCGATCAAGAAGTAACCCGCACCGACCATCAACATACTGATCGTAAGCAGCCACGCCACCCGTTTCCGATACATATCCGCCAGCATCCCTGCTGGCACATTTGCGATGCCAGACGAGATGGAACTGATCGCGAACAACGTGCCATACGCAACGTCGCCGATCGCGAACGTCGACCGGATGAACGGCATCATCACCAATAGCGCGCCCTGTCCGAAATGCTTAATGCCGTGACCAGCCGAAATGCCGATCATCAACCCCAACGACTGCTCCTCATCACGATCGTCAAGTCCAGATTGTGCGGAGTTATCACCCGGCGATGAGGGCGCGACCGAGTTGGCGTGAGTCGTTGACAATATTGCGTTCCTAAAACCGGGCGAATCCAATGGTCTACCGCAAATCACGCCCAAGCAATGGAACGCAAGTTTAGCAACAACTGGACATATGCGTAACCGTCGTCATACCGGCGTAGGCGGGTTTTCAGAGGGGAAGTTGACTGGGTTGCCCCCGCTCGCGAGGGAAATATCCCGGACCTGGCCCGTACCCCGATACGGAGACAAAGGCGGATCGAAGCCAAAAGTCCGATCTTCTCCCTGTAATCATCAAGAGGAAGAGTTGCCGAAATCTCGCCTACGGGCCGGTGCGCGATCCCGAAGTGAAGACATCACGGCCGCCTAGTGCTTGCAGCGGGCGGTTGTTGTCCCCCGTAACAGCCTTCAGCGCGTCAACCTGTGCCTGAGAAACCGTACCGACCTCGAGCATGATGAACCAGTCGACCGGCTCCGCGCATGGTGGCGTCGTCATCGACCCCTTGTACGAGTAGTACCCGAGATCCCTCGTCATCAAACCCCGAGCGTTGAGAATCCCCGTCACTTCCGAAGTCCCAACTTCCGACGGCGCATTGTCGATGATCTCTTGTATCACCGGATCGGCTTCACCAATGTCATATAACCGCGACACTACTGCAACATCACCGAAAACCTGGCTGTGCAACAGCTGAAGCTCCAACGCATACGACTTACCGTCAACATGATGCTCGCTAGGCGTGTGCGGAGTAATCGTTTCGAGTTGATACGTGCGCTCTCCGAACCCGAGACGGTTGCCAGTCGGATAGTTCGCACCAACCGAAGTCCCGAGGTTCGTGACGCTTTCAGCCTCTTTCCGGTACGAGAACGAAATCGGTGGCGAAACCCCCGCTTGCTGGTATCCGGCGATGTCGATCGGGGATTGCTGAGTGCCATTGCCGCAGCTAGCATTCTCTTCCGAAATCGATGCCCAGTTCGCAGGTGCACCCGCGCCTGAATATCCCCACTCAACCGTCTCTGCGACCTCTTCAACCGCTTCTTCACCTCCGCAAGCGATCACAATCAACGGCAACGCCAGAATCGCCAATGCCAGCGTGCCGCCAAGATACCGTTTCAACGACTTCAATTTCATTCTCTCTCGGGTTGTTCCGTCGTACCACTAAGTGACGCCTATGAGTTAGCGCACTCGATTGATTCTAAGTTAGTCGTCTGGACACTGAGATTGTGATTCTTCAGAAAGCAGACGCTCAATCCCGAAAAGCGGAATGTCGTAGCCTGTTTCGCCCTTCGTCACCATATCCGCAACGATCTCACCGATCACCGCCGAGAACTTGAAGCCATGACCTGAACATGGGCTGCAAATGATCACATTCTGATGCCCAGGATGCCAGTCCAACAGGAAATGGTAGTCCGGCGTGTCCGTGTAAAGACAAACCGCCGACTTCACAGTGCGACCATTCAGCTGCGGAAGGATAGGCGAAATGGCATGTCTCAACGACCTCTCATCCTCCTCACGAACCGCCCGGTCCAAATCCACTGGATCATCAAACATATCGCCACCATGATGGAACGCCGTCTTCACACCACCCCCAAAGTCGGGCTGAACATACAACCCGTAGCCCGACTTGTACTCCCACGAGTGATTCGGACAGTTCTCTGGCTGGAACAGTTCGGGACTACTCGCCGGCTCAAACCAGAACAGCACCTGCCGCTCCAACCGCAACGGCAACTTCAACTTCGATACAAACCCATGATTCCAAGCACCAGCCGAAAACACGATCTGATCTGCCGTATACTCACCGTGATCGGTAAATACCCGTACTCCCTCTCCGTCTGGATGCCAACGCCTCACCGGCTCGTTGTAATGAAGGTCCGCGCCCTCATGGATTGCCGAGTCCAGATGTGCAGCAACGCACTTCTCCGGGAACAAAACCCCTGACATCGGATCAAACCCACCGATCATTTCGTCCCGAGGCTGAAACTGCGGCCACCTACGCCGTATCTCCGCCGCATCCAGAATCTCAAGATCCATGTCGTGAGCCTCTGCCGCCCGCTTCACCCCTTGGATGTTGTCAGATTTCGCACCCCCTACCGTCAGCCCACCGACGATCCGCAACAACTCTTCAGCCTCCCCACGCTCAGCGATCGTCTCCTCCAACTCCCGCCAAACCTCATACCCACGCAGCATGATCGGCACGTAGTCCGGATGCTCCGCATAAATCTGACGGATCACCCGCGTGTCACCATGACTCGACCCCAACGTATGCGGCGGCGTAAAAGCATCGAAACCTATTACGCCAACACCACGCCTAGCCAGCTGCCACACCGACGCGCTACCGTGGGCACCAAGGCCGACAATGATTACATCTGCGGACCTGTTACCCATCGTTTCTATTCCTTGCCTTCCTGAACATCATTCCCGTTCTTCTCAACGTCATTCCCTCGGGGCCTGCCCCGTACTCCGATACGGGGGCGGGCGCTTCAGCGGACGGAACGCCCATCCAGTGAAAATAAACCACGCCGCTGCATCAGTTGAACGATAGCGGCGCCACCGCGAATACTACCTGGAACGGTTTGCAGTATATGACCACGCTGTGCTGATCGTCCACATTCACATCACCAGGTATCAAGTAGTTCTGGTTACCGATATTACCCTTCAACTTCCCTAGTTCGACGTACGTCACATCGTCGGCATGAACATCCCCTCGACCCATCGGATCCGGATGCGTCGTCAGCAGCACTCGCAGGTCCGGGCCGTTGATGACGTTGAAATCCTCGAAACGCAACACAAAACCATCAGTTCCGAGATCGTAGATCGTCGCGTTGCCGCTTCCCTTGTGGAAAGAGTCTCCATCGCGAAATTGACCCACCTTCACCGCTTCCGGAGCCAGCATCGCACCCATCGCCTCCATCATCTCCTCCTCAACCTCCGTCGGATCATCCATCGCCGCCTCCATCGTCGATTGCGCCTCCACCATCTCCATCCCTGCCGGCATCACAGCATTCGCCAAGGCTGGAAATTCCTCATCCACCGTCCTATCGATAAACAGCGGCGAACCAAGCCACCACGCAACAGCCGCACCAGGAATGACAACCACAGCCGCAATGATCGCGGTTAGGGCCTTATGCGAACCGATCCAATTGGTGATGCTTTTCATGACAAAAACCGCTTTCCGCTTGACCACAATTCAAAATGAGCCATCGACTCTGATTCTAGCCTCATTCCAAATCCTAGGATTCCCCCATGAATGGGGGAAATGTCCGCTAGGACAAAGGGACGCGGGTCGCCGCGTCAAAGATCATCGAAAACCACACATCACGCCGTGCAACGTTGCGGTTACACTTGCAACATTCACCACGATCACGAAACCTTCCATCCTCGTATGTCATCTCCCTTTAACCCCAATCGCATAGCCCGTCGCGCTAGAGTCGGCGTGCGTCGCCGCAGGCAATTCTATGGGTGGAACGTGGTCGGCGCTATGTTCTTCGGCATGTTGCTCGTCATGGGCACACGCAACGGGTTCGGAGTGTTCGTCAGCAACTGGGAAGAAGAGTGGGGCGTTACTACCGGCGATATCTCCATCGCCGCGGCGATCGGCTGGATAGTCAACGGATTTTCACAACCCATCTTGGGCAAAATCGTTGATCGATACGGCGGCAGAGTCGTCGTCGTGATCAGCATGATTGTGTTGGGCATCTCATATTTATTGTTGGCGTTCATCGACGGCGTCATAATGCTTGCGGTACTCTTCGGCGGCGTCATTTCGTTCTTCGCTGGAGGTGTCTCGCCCGGGACATCTGGTGCCGTCATCACCCGATGGTTTCAACGCAAACGCGGTATGGCGATGAGCGTCGTCGCCGCTGGAGGATCGCTAGGCGGACTGGTAATGGTGCCGTTCCTAACCCAGCTGATGCTCGCCACTAGTTGGCAGACGGCATGGGTAGTTTCCGGCATCTTGGTGCTCGGGCTAGGCCTGCCCGTTTCCATCGTGATACTGCGGAACTCGCCTGACGAAATGGGGTTGTTGCCGGACGGAGAAGTCCGCGCCAAAGGCGACGAAGCATCCGCACAACAGCGAATCAGAGCCCAGGCTATGATGCGTGGCGGTCCGTTGGGCTCTGACAGTTGGACCGAGTCGTTCAAATCCTGGCCCATGTGGCAGCTCTCGATTGGTTACTTCGTGTGCGGAATCACTACCGCCAGCATCTCCACTCACTTCGTCCGATGGGCGATCAGCGAAGACATTTCGCAGGCCAGCGCGGCATGGGCGTTCGGCATTCTGATGGGCATAAACGCCGGAGGCGTAGTCGCAATCGGACTCCTCTCGGACATCTTCCAACGCCATTTCCTGCTCGCCGCCGTCTACCTCGTTCGAGGCATCGCATTCATCACTCTTGTCATATTGCCCGGCGAGATGGCGATGTGGGCATTCGCACTCATCGGCGGTGCCTCGTGGCTCGCAACCGTCCCGTTGACTACCGGACTGACCGCCGACGTTTACGGCGTCCGCAACGTCGGCATGTTGGGCGGTCTCATCAACTTTTCACACCAGATGGGCGGCGGCGCGGCCGTCCTGATCTTCGGACTCACATTCGACCGATACGGCACATACGATCCTGCCTTCATCGGCGGCGCGCTCTGCCTCCTCATCGCCGGCATCGTCATTCTGACCATCCAAGAGAAGAAGTACTCGATTAGATACGCCCCTGCCAGGGGCACAGCAACCTAACCTAACGATGCGCGCCCCCGTCTACGAGCCCGATGCTGCAAGTTCGGTGCTGATGCACCATAGCGAGTCTGTCGACCCCACACTGGCTCAGTGGATAAACGACCTGCTCCACGACCTCTTGGGATGG
The DNA here is from genome assembly GCA_963555965.3 of Dehalococcoidia bacterium. Classification (GTDB taxonomy): domain Bacteria; phylum Chloroflexota; class Dehalococcoidia; order Lucifugimonadales; family Lucifugimonadaceae; genus Bin127. Next base: position 1,709,564 of record OY821634.1, on the reverse strand, counting down.
GGACCGTGGACATTCATCGTGGTCCTCGGGCTCGCCATCGTCGCGATACCAATATGGCTCATCTACAACGCCGCGAAACATCCGGCGATCGACGACGAGACGGACATCGACGAAGCCTGACAATTGCTTAGGAGCTGGTACCCCGTACGGGATTCGAACCCGTGATCTCCGGCTTGAAAGGCCGACGTGCTAGGCCGCTGCACCAACGGGGCGGGAATGGATCGCGAGAGTGCGATCTGCACAACCCTTTAAGGATAACACTGGGCAAACTCAGCACTTTAGTCTCAGCGATAGTCCTCCGCGCGATCCTGAGGGGCGTAACCGATTGTCTTGCGAGCGTGCTCAATGTCCCAGAAACGCCAACGGTTATCAGATACGCCATAGAAGATCTCGTAGCTGATGTCCGCAACTAGGCAACGGTCAACCAAGTGTGCGAGATCGCGATGTGATAGCCATGTCGCGTAGGCGCGGATGTTCATCGGACGGTTTGCAGGCACGACGGTGCCGATCCGCAGACACGCAACCTCAAGTCCAAAGTGCTCGTTGTAATACCGCCCCGTCGCTTCACCGAAAACCTTGCTAACGCCGTAATCGCTATCCGGCCGAATCGGAACCTTGTGATCGACCTGCGGTATGTTCGCCGGATCGTTGTCGATCAAAGAGTAATCACCAAACCCAATGCTTTTGTACGGCTCATCCAACTCGAAATTACCCACAGCGTGGTTGGAACTTGCGAACACAACCCTCTTCACACCATGCGCCAGCGCCGCTTCATAGACGTTATGCGTAGACGCGATGTTGTTGCGTAAAACATCCGGCCACGGCGTCTGCACCGGCGCATTGGCGGCAAGGTGAACAACTGCATCTTGACCATCGAACGCGGGCGACATGGCATCGTAGTCGAAGCAATCAGCAAGAGTGAAGCTGGCAAGCGAATCGTCATCGAGTGGGCGTGCATCGACTCCGGAGATAGTGTATCGGCCAGTATCCCCAAGGTGGGTAAGAAGGACTGAACCGATTAGTCCGCTTGCGCCAGTGATGAGGATGTTCATGGTGTGTTTAGTTCCTGTTCTAAGTTCCATTGTGTGTCGATACGGTGCGTCGTTATCATGTTAAGTCGCGCGCGAACCGCAGGAGATCAAGATCAAGTTTTGACGGAGTCCGCAGCAAAAGGCACGGTATGGAAAAGCTGATCGACGCAGCAAGTACCATTGGCATCGACATTGACGACATGCAGGTCGATCAATTTCGGCGGTACCGTGGCCTGCTGATCGAGTGGAACAGTCGCGTAAACCTCACAGCAGTGAAAGACCCTGATGCCATCGTTGAACAGCTCTTTATCCGATCCCTCAGAATCGCAGTGCCTGCGGGGGGAAGTGTGTCAACTGCCGATTGGTTCGAAGGACGTCGAATCATCGATATTGGGTCAGGCGCAGGAATTCCGGGACTGCCTTTGAAACTCGTACTGCCCAACGCAGAAGTGACGCTGCTGGAATCCAACCAGAAGAAGTGCGATTTCATGGAGCATGTGACCGCAGATTTAGGACTGATCGGAGTTTCAGTGTTGAATCTACGGGCCGAAGATGCGGCACATCTTGAAGACCATCGCGAAAACTACGACCTAGCTACGGCACGCTCCGTCGCAAAACTCTCTGTGCTGGCAGAGTATGTTCTCCCTTTCTTGAGGCTAGGTGGAGTAGCCGTACTTCCAAAAGGCACCGATCAGGACGCGATTCAATCCGAATCTGATGAGGCATCATTGGCCGCAGATATGATGGGTGCTGCACCTGCAATCATCCAACCTGTGGCGCACCCTGGGACTTCGCCGACTGATCACATCATCTACTGGCTGAAAGTGCAACCGACGCCTGAGAGATATCCGCGCCGACCGGGCATCCCGGCAAAACGCCCAATAATCGCTGAACCGGTAAGAGGATAATTAATCGTTTGCGATTCTTGAACAACAACCCCAACCACGACCGAAACACCGACGGACAGGCATACAGCATCGGCGCGATGATGCGCCGCGTCTTTTCGCTACCGACCATACTCAGCGTCGCATTCGGATTGGCGATCATCGGTTTTCTGCTTTGGCGTGTGCTCGACTTCGAGTGGGACGAATTCGTCCAGCATCTCACAGGAATCAACTGGTGGCTCTTCATACTCGCCGCGTTGCTCTACTACGCCAGTTTCTGGTTCCGAGCATGGCGTTGGCAAATCATATACAACTCCGTCGCCAACCGATCAGACAATGCCGAACTGCGGGAATCTCATGCCCCGAATGTTCCTACCATGGCAGGATTGATACTCTCCGGTTGGTTCGTCAACTCCGTGATGTTCTTCCGAATCGGAGATGCATACCGTGCGTGGGCACTGGCCGATAGGACCTCTAGCGACACGCCAACCGCTTTGGGTACGGTATTCGCGGAACGAGTGCAAGATATGGCAGTCGTTCTTGTTCTCGTCCTTGTATCCGCTGTCTGGGCACTGTTGGTAGACGGCTTCGCAGCATCGGGCAGGATCGTGGACGTGGCAGTGATCGTCGTAGCCGTCGCGTCAGGACTCGTTTTGTTACTGCTCCTCATCCTCTACATGATGGGCAAAGCAGGCGAAAAAATCGCCAGTTGGTTGCCAGCGCGATTCCGAGAGCAGTATCTTCACTTCCAGAATGGCGCGCTAGACAGCTTCAGAGGCGGAGACATGCCGATGCAGATCACGCTTGGTGTCATGGGTTGGCTGATGGAGGTGCTACGGTTCTACTTCGTCGCCCAAGCAATGGGACTCGAAATGGCTATGAGCATCGCAATGTTCGCCGCACTTGCCAACGCCATAATGACAACCATACCCGTCCCGGGCGGCTTAGGATTCGTCGAAACGGTGCTGGTGACCGTGCTGCTTCTCGTCGGACTAACCCACACCGACGCGTTCACCCTCACACTCTTGGACCGCGCAATCTCATGGCTCAGCATTGTCGTATTCGGTGGTATAGCATTTCTTGCGATGACGTTGAAACGCACCGCTGATAAACGACTGACAGTGAATGGAGAAGTCGGAACGAGCAGGGAGTGATTGCAGGTCCGAAGATGGCGCCCCTGACAGGACTCGAACCTGTGGCACACGGTTTAGGAAACCGTTGCTCTATCCTCTGAGCTACAGGGGCTTATCGCTTTGAACCGCTACCATCATTCTAAATCGCAACCCATCTACTGAAGAGTTCAACCGAGGACTCGATGACCCTACAGGCGCACTCAAACATCTTGCAGATCATGCCCGGCAATGATCTGAAACGCGCCCAACAGAACGGCGAATCGACATCCCACATGGTCGCCGTCATCGACGTCGGGTCCAACTCCACCCGCATGGAGGTCCTGCAACTGACAACCGACTACGACCTCCGCGTCGTGTCGGAAGTCAAAGCGTTGTTGCGATTGGCGAGTCGCAAGTCGAAAGACGATCGGTTGCTTCCATCTGCCATTTCTGATCTGTCACGCCTCATCGACGATTTCGCAACCGTGGCCAGAGCATCGGAAGTCGAAGCGATCCGCGCCGTCGCCACCTCGGCCATGCGCGATGCCGCCAACGGGGATGAAGTGGTTGAGCGAGTGTTTAACGATACGGGCATCGAACTGGAGATTATTTCCGGGGCGCAGGAAGCACAGTTCGGTTTCCTCGGCGCAGTTTTCACATTACCCGCCCACGATGGCGTCCTGTTCGACATCGGCGGCGGTAGCGTTGAGTTCTCGTTCTTTGAAAACCGATCCCTGCAGAAGGCATACACCCTAGACCTCGGAGCGCTCCGTGTTAGCAATGACTTCCTGAATTCGGAAGATCCTGAACACGAAGCGGTATTGGCTCTGCGGAGACACGTCAAGAAGATGCTGCGCGCCTCAGGTATGCCCGCAATCGGCGCAAAAGCACAGCTGATCGGCGCTGGTGGAACGATCCGAAACTTGACCAAGATCGACCGCGAGACACGGGACCACTCCTTCGGGCGTCTGCACGGATCCGTAGTTCGATACGGCTCGCTGAAAAAGATCGTGAACGGGTTGCGCGGCTTGGATCGCGCGAGCTTGGCGTTCATGCCAGGTTTGAACCCCGAACGTGTCGACAGCATCCTAGGTGGAGCAATCGTCGCCTCTGAAATCGCCAAGTTCTTTGACAAGAAGCCGATCCTCGTGTCTGGTCGCGGCATACGCGAGGGCTTGGCGATGTCCGGCGTCATTGAGAAGCTGCCGTCAATCGAAGAGGTACGGCGACGCTCGACATATGCTCTCGGCGCAAGATTCGACACTTGGGATCGACTCCGAGCCGACCGACGCGCTGCAATCGCCAGAAAGATGGCCGCGTTGCTCATAGACCACTTGGACGACGAGATGACGCAACTGATCCCCCACGTTGCCCGCCTCATCGACACCGGTCGCAGCGTCAACTACTACGACCGCTACGTCCACGCAGCCAACATCATCGAGCAAGGCGAAATCGGTGGCTTCTCGCACCGCGACATCGGTTTGATGTCCGCCGCACTACGCTTTGGCGGCAGCTACTCCACATCAATGTCCAGATACCGCCCAGAACTCAAAAAATCCGATCGAACCATAGTCCGCAAGGCGACCAGCATACTGCGGATATCCGACGAGATGGAGCGCCGGCTAGGCGCGGAAAGATACTCGCACATCGACATGTCCCTAACCGACGACCGTTTCGAAGTTCGCGCACCAGAGTTGAACGCTTGGGAGCCGAAGCGTTTTGCAACACGCTTCAAGCGAACCTTCAAATTGGACTTCGTGGTGGCGCGATAGCTGCGCGTGCTAGTCGCGACGGTTTGAGCGTTTGCGGAAACCGAACCAAGCTACGCCCGCGACCAGGCCTAACGGCAAAACGACAAAGTCTGCATGAGCAGAGGATGCAAGGATGTTGCAATTTGCGCCTGTCGCTGTCGGTGTGGAAGTTAGCGATGGTGCAGGTGTTAGCGTTGCCGTCGGTCTAGCGGGCGGAATGGGTGTGGAAATTGGTAAAGCGATCGCATTTGGTGTTGGTGTGGCAGGTGGTTTCCAAGGATCTACGACAGTGTCTGGTTCAGGCACGGTTCCTTCGCCGAGCGCTTCTAGATCTTCATACGCGTAATCGATTTCGATGGTCCGAGAGCAACTGCGGACTTCCAGCGAATTCGGCCCACCATAGGCGTAAACAACATAACTCAGCTCTTTCCGTAATCGAAAATCGCAGGAAGTAACGAATGAGCGATAGGCTCCACTCGCTACGAAGATGGTTTCCTTAACAGGCCCTTTCCACACTGAATCCACAAGTAACTCAAAAACCAAATAGTACAGATCATCGTCGTCAGTTGGTTGCTCGTCTATGTTGATCACAGTACCGCTAAAGACCGCATCGGCTTGCGCTAGTGCTTCTGCGGGAGAGCTATTCAAGCAGGTACAAGCGTGAATCTCTTCATCGCCCGCAAAAAACGTTACTCCGACGATTGACATCACCGCCGCCACTCCAACTGCGAAAATCCGATTGAAGTGCATGTAGCGATTCTTGAGCTTGAACATCGGCTTCCTCCGAGGCGTTAAGGGTGCACTAGAACAAAGACGACGCTCAACGTTCCTTTGTTCCATCCCAAATCACCTCTTGCGCCGACGCAAACCGAACCAAGCTACGCCCGCGAACACCATCAACGGCCAAGAAACCGAATTAGTTCGTACGGTCTCGGCGCGGGAGTTGCAACCACTACCGAGGGTCGCAGGCTTGATGACCTTTTTCTCCACCGGCTCAGGCGCATATCCTTCGCCGAGCGCATCTAGGTCTTCTTGCGCTTCAGACTCTGGTTTGGTACCGCTGCAAGCGCGGACTTCCAACGCTCCTTGCTTGCCATCGGCGTACACGACATAGTCCACGTGGTTATCGAACCGGTATCCGCACCCAGCCGATCTCACGGTGGTCAGTCGCATGGTCTGGGGAACCTCGCCTTTCCACACCGTCCGGACGCTGAACTCAACCGTTAGAGGCTCGTCAGGCGGAACATCTGCCGAGTCGATGTCGAAAGGCCAATCCTCGAAGTGCATTCTAGTGACTCTGCCGAGGAACACCGCCGAAGCTTCGTTCAAGCGTTCGTCGAGCGATTTAGATTCATCACAATCGCAGGCGTGAATGCCATCCGAGTTTACCCAGATCGAGAAAACAACCGCGCTGATCACCAGCACCAGTCCCAATGAATATGTGAATCGGAGCCGCATCTTCAGGAAATCCTGACAACACGATACTTGGTATAAAATCCCTGCGGTCAACTCGGCAAAAACTAGCTAGAGATCGTTTTCGAAATACCGCGCCAACTCATCCCGCTCAAAGGTTCTGATCGGCACTGGAGAGGAACCCGAATCGCGCCGACTGTAAACCGTCGGTCCCATTTCCTCAGTTCCAACGCCTTCGACTCGGCCGATAACACCAGCATCGATACCCACATCCCGAAGAGCCGCTAAAACCGCGCCTTCATGTTCAGCCTGAACCGTCGCCAGCAAAGCCCCCGACGATATCAAACCCCAAGGGTCAATACCCAAGGCATCGCATATCTCTCCACAAACCGGCAGAATATCAACCGCCGTTTCCTCAATCACGATATCGACATTAGACGCGAATGCCAGTTCCTGCAACGCCGTCGCCAATCCGCCCTCTGTCGGGTCATGCATCGCAGTTATGCCACCCGCCGCTACAGCAGTCTGCGCGTCTTTGAGCACCGAGATACCCGGGTCCGTCAACATTGCAGCGGCGTGGTCGATGTCCGAACGAGAGATACCCGCGCTTAGGAGTTGGTCGCGACACTCGTTGGCAAGAATTGCGGTGCCTTCGATGGCGATGCCTTTGGTCAGGATTACAACATCGCCGGACTGCGCGCCCGATGCGGAGACAGTACGGCTTGTCGGTGCCTCCCCCAGCATGAAACCGCAGATGACTGGTTGGGTAACTGCGGGAGTTATCTCGGTATGACCGCCCGCCATCTGAACCCCGACCTCGCGTGTCGCCTCACCGATCTGAGCGAATATCTCGCGGACTTCGTTCTCGGTCGAACCCGGCGGAATCATCAGCGTCGCCAAGAACCACTTCGGTGTACCGCCAGCAACCGCGATATCGTTCGCATTCACATTGACCGCGTACCAACCGATACGGTCAGTTGCGAAGGTAATCGGATCGGTTTTGGCTAGGATTGTGTTCTCGCCGAACAGGATGTGTGCAGCATCTTCACCTAACCCCGGACCTACCAGCAACCGTTTATCGACGGTCGCAGTGGGCAAACCATCGATTAAGTCCTGCAAAAGACTTCCCGGCAACTTTCCATTCTTGAGTACAGGGTTCGATTGTGACACTGAAATCGCTCAAACTTTCAACCGCTAGGTTTGAGTTTCGCATGTCCGATCAAGACGATAATCACTCTTCGGGAGTGAAAGTCGGTAGTTGCGGAATCGGTTGGTTAGCAAAGAATGAAGCGACCGAATCTAACAATGCGTCCGACGAAGCGCCTTGGGTTCCGCCCCAGACATCCTGCGACCCTTCAACGCGGTACCTATCCTCTCGGCAGAAGAAACGAAGTGTCTCGATCCCCCGCAATACGTAAAAGTCCAACCTGAACGCAGTTTGACAAGTGTCTGCGTTGCCAATTGGAATCGTGACATTCAGAGCATCGACTATTTTCTTGATCGACTCGCCGTCGTTTATGTCCGCGATCGCCGACTCTTCACCTCCAGCAGGACCGCGGTACAAAACGGCGCGCCGAGTTTCATGCAAACGCAACTCGTGTGCAATATTGATCGTCGGCTGTACGCGGTTCGCGACATCCGTGCAGTTCGCTATGATGTCGTTTCTAAGCTCTTCACCATTGGTTTGGCTTCTGTCGGCAACATGGAACGTATAGCTTTTAGTTTCATTGCCGAGCGTCAATATCCAACCTTCAATCGGACGTGCAGGGTTGTCACCATCTATTGCCCCGCAACCCAGTGTCAGATCCGGCCAAGTGTGTTCGACTACTTCCAAGATCTTGATGTCGTCCTGATCAATGCCTTGGTCAATAAGATTTCCGCGGGCCTTGATCTCAAGTAGTGTCGGAACCTCCACTGCGGGAGTGGGCACTATCATAGGTGTAGCCGTCGGATGGGGTGTCGGTGTGATTGTCGGCGTCGAGGTGGGTTCTGGAAGTGGCGTGTCGGTCGAGGTAGCAGTAGGCTCTACTGTCGGAGATTCAGTCGGAACAACCGGCGTGTCTGTGGGCTCAGCAGTCGGCTGTTCGATCGGTTCGGGAGTAGCTGTAGACGTTGCGGCAGGGGTGTTGGTCGCGGTTGCCGTAGGAGAACTGACTTCTGGTGTCGGAGTGTCAATTTCGGATTCTGCAGTCGGTGGTTCTGGTGTCGCAGTGTCCGCTACCATCACCTCGGCCGGTTCGGTCGGCTGCACAGTCGGTGTATCTGGAGGGGCCATCGTAGCTGTCGGTTTCGGTGCTTGAGTAGGCCTTGGTGTCGGCTGCACACCAACTTCTGGATCGCGACTGTTAGCCCATATCGCCGCAACCGCGATCGCTGCGACGATAACCGTGAGGACGATACCGACGATCAAGGTTTGTCTGATCCGCGGCCCGTAACCCGAGACGCGGAGACCGGAGTTGTTTTGATCGTCAGGTTGGTTCATCTTCCCGGAATGCTTCATCAACTTCTACGCGCGCGCATCGCCGTTAACTTTCTACGCTACATGATCGGCGGTGGCTGTTGCGATGGAACACGATGCGACAAAACGACTGAACTTGAAGAGTTTTCTCTGATACGATTGCAAAACCTGACTTGATAGGTAATAATTATTTCTTGGTGATTCGAGCGGGGAATCGAAACAGCCTACAGAAGCAAACAGACCAAAAGAGGTTCTAACAATGAAAAGCCCTCGGGCATCCCGCTCCAGCACACTTGGTCGAGCAGTGACGATGTCAAACAACAGAATGCTTCGAGTGATCGCCATGAGTTTCGTGCTGATCGCTTTGAGCGCGACCCTCGTCGCATGTGGGTCATCTCCCGCAGCAACTCCGGTCGTTGTAGAAGTCGAAAAGATCGTCGAGGTCGAAAAACCCGTAATCGTAGAAAAACAAGTGGTTGTCGAAGTTGAGAAACCCGCTGCCGAACCGAACACGTTGACAGTCTACTCTGGACGCAGCCAATCATTAGTAGATCCGATCCTGCGCGAGTTTGAACTGCTAACCGGCATCCCAGTCGAGATTCGTTATGCAAGCACTGGAGAAATGGCGGCAACTCTACTCGAAGAGGGCGACAAATCCCCGGCAGACGTGTTCTTCGCTCAAGACCCTGGTGGACTAGGCGTAGTAAAGTCCCTGTTCATGACTCTGCCCGATGACATATACGAGAGTTCAGCAGCTTGGGCAAGCGATCCTGACCGCAAGTGGGTAGGCATATCTGGACGCGCACGCGTCATCGTTTACAGCACCGAGAACATCTCCGAAGATGAGTTGCCAGACTCGATCTGGGATTTCACCGCCCCCAAGTGGAAGGGACGGATCGGATTCCCGCCCACAAACGCATCGTTCCATGTGATGGTCACTGCGATGCGGCTGGACTGGGGCGAAGATAAGACGCGCCAATGGCTTGAAGGAGTAATGGCCAATGAGCCGATCTTTTATGCCAAGAACACGCCCACAGTTGCCGCCGCCGGAGCAGGTGAAGTCGATGTCGGATTTGTGAACCACTACTATCTGCATCGTTTCTTGGCGGAAGAAGGCGAATCATTTGCCGCACGCAACTACTACACTCCGTCAAACGATGCAGGGTCGCTCGTGATGGTAGCAGGGGCCGGCATCCTCGCTTCTACCGACGCGCAACCCGAAGCAGAAAGATTGCTGAAGTTCCTACTAGGAGTAACATCCCAACAGTACTTTGCAACCAAAACTCACGAGTACCCATTCAACTCTGCTGTGCGCCAGTCAGAGTTTCTCCCAGACCTCGGGGAGATCAGTGAACGCTTCGATATCGACCTCGGTCTGCTAGACGATCTGGCAGGCACGCAACAACTACTACAGGAGGTTGGCGCTCTTCCGTGACCCGCTCTACAGCGGAAGCAGCTAGACCTGCGCTGAAGCCCCGCGGTGCTGTGAGTCGCAGCACTGGCGGGGCTCCGGTTTGGGTAGCTATCGCCGCCGGATGTGTTGTCGTGGCGGCGATGCTACCTATTTTCTACCTTTTTGTACGTGGTATCGAGGGCGGAGATGCCACCTGGGACTTTCTTACCCGCTCAAATTCAATCAAGGTGATCTGGCGAACGGTTAGCATCATTGCTTTAACTACTCTATTTTCACTCATCGTAGCCGTTCCCGCCGCCTGGTTGACCATGCGGACAAATTTACCCTTCCGGCGCGTCCTATCCGTAGCGTTAGCGCTGCCGCTAGTCATCCCCAGCTTTGTCATGGCGACAACGCTAATTGAAGCGTTAGGCCCGAAAGGATCCGTGCAGGGATTTTTAGAGCCGCTAGGCGTCGAACGACTGCCATCGATTTACGGTCTACCCGGAGCGACGCTGGTGTTGGTGCTGATGACCTATCCGTATGTATACCTCACGGTTCGAGCAGCGATCGCAGGATTGAATCCCGAGTTGGTCGAAGCAGGACGTAGCATGGGCTATTCAATGCTCGAAACATTCCGCCGTATCACTTTACCGTTGCTCATGCCTGCGATCGGTTCGGGCGCCATCCTCTCCGCTCTATACACGCTGAGCGATTACGGCGGGGTAGCGTTGATGAGACACAACACACTAACCGTCTCGATCATGACCAACTACCAGACATCGATCGATAGGACGGCAGGAGCGGCAATGTCGATGCTGCTGGTGGTGCTCGCAGTGGTTTTGCTCCTAATCGAGTTAGTCGTACGTGGCCGACGTCGATATGACGATATTTCCGGTAATGTGGGCAGAACACATCGCCAGATTATGCTGAGGTGGTGGACCGCACCGGCGTTGGTATTCACATTAACGCCCATCATGTTGGGCGTGGTAGTCCCGGTAGCGGTCTTGCTGGAGTGGTTGTTGCGGGGATACTCAAGAGGTCTCGAGGGCGCACCAATAGCGATACCACTGTGGAATTCGTTGCAGGCATCGGGCTTGGCAGCATTGGCTACCATCGCAATGGCACTCCCAGTCGCATTCGTAAACGTCAGATATAGGAACTGGTTGAGCGCGATGTTCGGGAGATTGGTCTACATCGGATTCGGTTTACCCGGAGTTGTGGTCGCTCTCTCACTAGTATTCTTCGCTGTCAACTTCGCTCTATTTGCATACCAAACCTTGCTACTGTTGGTATTCGCCTATGCGGTATTGTTCCTCCCCGTAGCACTCGGATCTCTGAGGTCAGGTCTTCTTCAGATAAGCCCAAATTTGGAAGAAGCGGCACAATCGTTAGGTAAGACACAGTTCCAAGCGTTCATTCGTGTATCCGTGCCGATTCTCATGCCGAGCATCTTCGCCAGTGCAGCACTGGTTTTCCTACTGACGATGAAGGAGCTACCGGCAACTCTGATACTAGGCCCAACGGGATTCGACACGCTAGCGACATCCATCTGGTCGGCATCTTCGGAAGCCTTCTTTACCAAGACCGCCGCATCTTCTCTGATACTTGTCGCCGCCGCCGGATTCCCTACAGCTTGGTTGGTATTGCGTGAACATGCTGGCACACGGTAATAGCATTTGGGATAGATGAGATTGTTTCGGCGTCCCAAAAGGATTGAAACCGCCTTGGCACAAGCGCGGTTCAATCGACCGCGCGGCACAGGAGCGATACATCTAGAAAGCGTGCAGACGCGCTATCATCCCAAAGAACCGCCAGTACTCAACGGCTTCAACCTTCAAGTCCAAGACGGCGAAATCGTATGCCTCCTCGGACCAAGCGGGGTCGGAAAGACTACTGCATTACGCGTGATTGCAGGATTCGAGCGCGTCATCAACGGATACGTCCGGTTGGGAGGACAATTGGTCGGCTCACCGTTCATGCATGTGCCACCGCATGAACGCGGGCTGGGACTGGTTTTTCAGTCATACGCACTTTTCCCGCACTTGACCGTCGCTCAAAACGTCCAGTTCGGAATCCGAGACGCCACCGACGCTGAAAAACGCCGACGAACCCTCGAAATACTCGAGATGTGCGGCATTGCAGAGTATGTTGATCGCGGGGTTCACGGATTGTCAGGTGGCGAGCAGCAACGAGTCGCCCTTGCGCGAGCGATAGCACCCGATTCTGTAGCCGTTCTATTAGATGAACCATTCAGCAACCTTGACCCCAGCCTCGTTGTGCAACTACGACGGCAAGTAAAGGACATCATCCACGAGGCCGGAAGAACCGCCATATTGGTAACCCACGACCGCGAAACCGCCTTCCTAACCTCGGATCGCGTCGCAGTCATGCGCGGTGGACGAATCGAACAGATCGGTACTCCTGAAGAGGTCTATGCAAACCCAGTCTCCCCACATGTCGCTCGAATCATCGGACGATCATTCTTCATCAAAGGCACCTATCGCAGCGGTCGAGTCTTCACCGAAGCTGGAGAGTTCCCCGCTAGAGCAGCGAATGGCTATGAACTCAAAGACGGTGATGAAGTCTCCGCGTTGATGCGCGCATCCGAACTGAGGCTCCGCAGACACGATTCCAAAGGCGAGGATGAAGATGGCCGCCCCATCGAACCATTTACACCCTGCGGAGTCAATTGCAGATGTGTAGCACGCATAGCATCCAGAGAATTCCACGGAGATTTCACTGACTTCAGTGTGCGCCTCCCCTCTGGCGACACATTCCGAGTCCGAAACCGAACATACGCAATGCAGATCCCAGATGGCGCGCCTGTTACCGTAACCGCCGTACGTGGCGCAAAGGTCATCGTATACCCAGCAGACGCAAGTTGACGCGGGGTCTGAACTACGATTGCGGCGATTTTTCGTGATTTGAATGATGGGCTGTAATGTCCGCCCATTTCCACCCCTTTTGGCGCGGCAAAGAAGGACGCGGCAAGCGAAGCGAGACGCAGGGTGTCATATACCAGCAAACTTAAACAACCTCTTTAATACCCCTTTTTCGCAGGTTGAAAATGGGGATGGGGAGCGTAGACCAAAAATCACAGCCCATCATCCAACATCATCGCAATCACAGTTCAAAAGCCATCACTGGAGATGCCTCGCTACGCTCGGAATGACATAGGGCGCGGTAATGACGTAGTTATGCACAGAACCTCTACGCAATAGATCCCGGCTCAATTGGATAATGTATCAATAAGAGATGTGGCGATCTGGAGAGATGTTCAGTCGCATTGATCTAGGGAGTAGAAGCAATGGCGCGTAGACGAATCGTCTTCTTATCCTTATCTATGGCAATCGCAGTAATGTCGGCCGCGCTTGCATGTAGCAACGATTCGGGTGAAGACGAACCATATCGCATCGGGTCGATGGATTCTTTGACTGGACCGGGTGAAACTTACGGTACTTCTGCGAACCAAGCAAAACAACTCGCGGTCGATGAGATCAATGCCGCGGGTGGAGTCGATGGACGCATGATTGAGTTGGTGGTTGAGGATTCGAAGTGCGGCGCGCAAGACGCGATCAACGCTTATCAGAAACTCACCGATGTTCAAGGGGTCAGGATCATTCTGGGTCCAACCTGCAGCGGCGCGATGCTAGGCGCGGCGCCATTGGCAGAAGAGGACGGTGTCGTTTTATTTACAGGCACCGCCAGCAACCCGGATATCTCCAATGCAGGAGACTACATTTTCCGCACTTCGATGAGTGACGAGTACGTCGGAATCGATTCAGGTAATTTGATGTGGTCAGATGGCATCCGCAGAGTCGCTACGATCACGGAGTCGACAGACTACGCGGAAGGAGTCCGCCGTACGACGGTAGAGCAGTTTCGCAAGTTGGGTGGTGAGATAGTCGCCGAAGAGCGATATTCGTCTGATGTCACGGATTATCGGACGTATTTGTCCAAGTTGTTGGCCCCAGGCCCTGACGCGGTTCACTTGGCGGCGCAGTCTGAATTCTCAGGCGGTACTGTGATGAAGCAGTTGCGGGAATTAGGGTATGACGGCCCGATATACAGCGAGGTTGTGGCGCTTGGTTCCACAGCACTCGAGATCGCTGGCGAAGCGGCGACTGGCGCCAAGGCCGTCACCACGCACCTCGACCCAAACAACGAGGTCGCACGGGCTCTGGTCAAGAACTTCAGCGAGAGATATGGGTACCTAACATTAGCCTGGAACGCAGGCTCGGTCTATGACGATGTCTACATCGCCGCCGAGTGTTTGCGGCATACCAAAGACGACCAGGATGCCGACGGATTCAGAGACTGTCTATATGGAATTACATGGTCGGGTGCCATCGGTGATGGTTACGGATTCGATGAGCGCGGCGAGGTCGTTGGGCTATCAAACATAGTGATGCAGGTTCTGCCGGTAGCGGAAAGGAATCTTGAGAATCAGGGATTCAAGATCCTCGGCAAAGCGCCGGTTGCTGTTTCAGATTAACGGATTCGCGAATCGTGGCAGGAACGGAGTTGCCGCACTGTCCGTACAACTCCTGGGCATCAAAGCCGCCATGCACTAACGACATTCGACCTCGATGCAATATCGTCAGGCCTCAAATTGGACGTTGTATCGGTATCATTAGTACATCGCAAAGGGGGCGCCAAACCGACTTGTCAGGAGTAACTAGGGACTGATGAAACGGCATCACATTATTTCGATCGTTGTCGTAACGATTCTCGCATCGTTCGCGATGGCTTGCGGCGCCGACAGCGGCGAAGAGGGGGTCTACAGAGTAGGTGTGATGGAGTCGCTGACCGGACTCGGAGAGACTTACGGCACGGTTGCGAACCATGCCAAGCAGCTAGCGATGGATGAGATCAACGCTGCGGGCGGCATCAACGGGAAGAAACTGGAACTGGTTGTGGAAGACTCAAAATGCAACGCCCAAGACGCGATTACGGCATACAACAAACTCACAGATGTCGAGAACATCAAGATAATTCTCGGCACCTCGTGCAGCGGTGCGATGCTGGGAGCGGCACCCTTGGCGGAAGAGGACGGAACGATTCTATTCTCCGGTTTGGCTACCAATCCTGACATTGCGACTGCTGGCGATTACATCTTCCGCACATCGATGAGCGATGCCCAGTTGGGCGTCGACACCGGAAACCTTCTCTGGGCCGACGGGATACGAAACTTGGGGACGATCACTGAAGCCACAGACTACGCCGAAGGTGTACGTCGGACCTCGGTCGAGCAGTTCGAAAAGCGCGGTGGTTCCGTTGCCGCCGAAGAACGATACGCTTCCGACGTAACCGACTTCCGAACGCAGCTTACTAAGCTGCTAACCTCGAATCCAGACGCGATTCATATCGCCGCTCAGTCCGAATTCTCAGGCGGAACGGTCGTCAAGCAAGCCCGTGAGTTAGGTTACGAAGGACCTATTTACGGGGAAGTCGTGGTGGTCGGCGCGACCGCGCTCGAAATCGCAGGCGATGCCGCCACAGGCATCAAAGCCGTTGTTGCTGACCTGGATCCCAACAACTCGAAAGCGCAAGAAGTCATCTCCAACTTCAAGGCCAAATATGACTACATCACCTTGGCTTGGTACGTCGGTTCGGCATACGACGATGTCTACATCACCGCCGAGTGCCTCAAGCAAACTGAAGACGACCAAGACGCTGATGGCTTCCGCGACTGCCTTTACGACATAACGTGGTCTGGTGCCATCGGCAGCAACTACAGCTTCGACGAAAATGGAGAGGTCGTAGGCTTATCCAACGTAGTTGTTGAGGTGCTCTCCACCATTGAGAGAACTGGCGACAACCAAGGCTACAAAGTCTTGGGTCCGGCTCCAATCGAGTAGACATCGCCAAAAACCACCCATCATCTAGGAGACGACCAAATAATCTCAATCGTCGGCGTCCAAAGTTGCCATTGCATCTTCGCGCTGGAATCTGGCTTGGTTAGATGATGTATCAATAAGAGACGTGGCGACCTCAAGAGATGTTCAATCGTATCGATCTAGGGAGTGAAGGAAAAATAATGACGCTCAGACGTACCATTTTCATATCTGTGGCAATCGCAGCAGTGGCAAGCGCGTTCGCTTGTGGCAACGATTCGGAGGATGAAGAAGTTTACCGGGTTGGCGTGTTGGAATCTCTTACCGGGATTGGCGAGACTTACGGAACGGTGGCGAATCATGCCAAGCAGTTGGCTGTGGATGAGATCAACGCCGCCGGCGGCGTTGACGGGAAGAAACTAGAACTGGTCGTAGAAGACTCGAAGTGCAACGCCCAAGATGCGATCACGGCATACAACAAACTGACCGATGTGGAGAACCTGAAGATCATTTTGGGTACCTCATGCAGCGGCGCGATGTTGGGTGTTGCGCCGATCGCCGAGAAGGACAAAAACATCCTGTTCTCAGCCCTAGCGGTTCATCCTGATATCGCGAATGCGGGCGACTACATCTTTAGGACGGCGATCAACGGGAATAAGACGGGCACCGGCGTAGGCAATTTGATCGCGGAGGAAGGAATGAAGACCCTGGCGACGCTCAGCGAGTCTACCGATTATGCCGAAGGTGCGAGACTGACCACTACGGAGCAGTTCAAAAAGCGTGGCGGACAGGTATTGGCAGAAGAACGTTTCCCGTCTGACACAACCGACTTCCGAACCCCTCTAACGAAGTTGCTGGACACTAACCCGGACGCTATATTCGTTGCTGCACAAGCGGAGTTCTCAGGCGGAACCGCGATCAAACAGCTTCGAGAACTGGGCTACGAAGGTCCGATCTACTCCGAGGTTGTTACGCTAGGCTCGACAGCTTTAGAGGTCGCTGGCGACGCGGCTACAGGGACTAAAGGAGTCATTCCCTACCTAGACAATGAAAGCGCGAACTCCAAAGCCAAAAAGCTATTCGCTGATTTCCGAGAACGATACGAATACGTAACTCTGGGGTGGTTCTTGGCATCGGCTTACGATGATGTCCACATAGCGGCTGAGTGCCTCAAGCAGACGAAGGACGATCAAGATGCCAATGCCTTTAGAGACTGCATGTACGACATCACTTGGGATGGCGCGCTCGGCGATGGATACGGTTTCGACGAATTGGGCGAGGTGACAGGCTTGGCGCCAGCAGTAGTCGAGGTTTTACCCCTGGGTGATAGAAACGAAGACAACCAAGGATTGCAGAAGATTGCGGAAGCGACGACAGACTAAATTCACCAGTGAGACCTTTGTGAAACCCTCCACATCTCTGAGGGGGAATTAAAGGGCCAGCGAAGCGAGGAATCTCCCCCTTCGCGGAGCGTAAGGGGGTTAGGGGGATGCTCTTCCCCTTCGGGCATCAATCGAGAGACTAACGAATACGTCTTGAGTTGAAACGAGATCAGTGACTAACGTCCGCAACTACATATCGAATCGAAGCAATGTCCTAGCGATTGTGCTGATTGCTCTCGTTGTGGTCTACGTAGGTTGGAAGATCGCAGAGTCGCCGGACCAGGCTTTGCAGTTCACCTTCAACGGGTTGTCCGTAGGCGCAGTGTATGCGTTAGTCGCAATGGGCTTCACGATCGTCTACAGCACGGTGTGGTTCTTCGACATGTACTACGGAGCCGCGGCGGCTTTGGGCGCTTACGGGGTCTTTTACCTGCGTTCCGCCGAGATGCTCGGGGGGCGTTACGACGCCAACCACCCGGTAGTCAACATCGTGTTCGCGCTTGTAGTCGCAGGCGTCGTCGCTTGGGCCTTACATACAACGTTCTACTACCGACTTCGCTCGCGGCTTGGAGAGACCGGGTTCAGGATAGCCAACGGAGTTATAGCCATCGCCATAGGTGCCTACGCAGGCATCATACTGACGTTCCCAACAAACCTTCACATCACTTTAGCCCCAGTGATTGCGATCTTGGTAGCGTCTGGAGTCGCGTGGCTCGGGCGTCTCGCGTATTGCCGGTTAGTCTCTAGCGATGGATCGATGATCGCGACGGTCGTGGCCACAGTCATTGGCGTGGCACTTGGAGCGCTTTTTGCAGTTTGGGTTGCAGACTCACCCGGCTCGAAGCTGTATTTGAGCTGGGGTGTTTCTTGCGTTCTAGCTGGTGTTGTTTCGTTGGCACTGTATCGCGGTCTTTACGTTTTCATGCGTGAAAGGGCGCGATCTCCGCTAGTTATGCTAGTTGCCACATTAGGTATCCTGCTTGCCTTCAGCGCGTTGATAGTGATCGTGTTTGAGCCCACGCCTCGACCATTGCCCGAACCGTTTGGCAACGACACTTGGGACATCGCAGGCGCAAGCATAAAGGGCTTCAACATCTTCACGATAGCGGTTGCTCTTCTCGGATTCCTTGGACTTCTTTGGCTGCTGAAAATGACGAACTTCGGTCGTACGGTGCGCGCTATCGGAGATGACGAAGAGGTATCAAAGGTTGTCGGTATCAACACCACGGTCATAATCGCGATCGTTTTCTTCATCGGCGCCATTTTTGCCGCATTAGGCGGACTGTTGAGCGGGCATGACACAGCGATTCAACCTCGCATGGGCTTGTTGTTGCTGTTGAAGGGATGGACAGCGTCAGTAGTAGGCGGAATCGGCAATCTCTACGGAGCGATATTGGGCGGATTCATATTGGGATTGTTGGAGCAGTTCGGGATTTGGGACTTGGCCGGGGAGTGGCGCGACGTTGTTTCCTTCGTTGTTTTGATACTCTTCCTGTCCTTCTGGCCGAACGGTATCTTGCCGAGGAAGTAGGTTTGAAGCGATGAACAGCAGTACAGCGATCAAGGATCCATCGTTTTTGGAACGGGGCATGTCGTTTCTGCGCGAGAAGGGCGATCTTGAGCTTTACGCCAACATCTTCGTCATCGCTTGGGCAGTGATCTTCACGCTTTGGCAGGGCGTTGGATTTGCAGTGACGCTAGGTACGATCTTCTGCATCTGGGCGATTCTGTCAGTCAGCCTCAACTTGGTAGTTGGTTACACCGGGCTGCTATCTGTGGGACATATCGGGTTTTTCGGGATCGGCGCTTATGGTATGGCGATCCTGACATCAAACACTTCGTATGAACTATTGACTACCGATTCGATACCCCAGTTCGGCTTGCCCTTCTTTGCCGCGTTGCCGGTGTGTGTGCTCTTCGCGGGACTGGTCGCGTTAGCCGTCGGCGTGGTATTTAACCGCTTCCGCGACGACATCTACGTTCTGGTGTCATTCGGTTTTGCCATCATCGCGTACACGGTCTTCCTTAGCTGGCGGGGTTTAACCAGAGGCGCTTTCGGCATCCACGACGTTCAGCGTCCAAAGATCGGCAGCTACACCTTTGACGGCGAGATCGACTTTCTGATGCTCTGCGCCGTATTCCTATTGATAGTAGCTGCGGTCTCTTGGTTCCTAATCTCTTCATCATTCGGTCGAGTGTTGAAGGCGATCCGGGAAGACGAGCAGGCGGCAGCGGTGTTTGGTTATCGGACGACGTTCTACAAGCTGGCGATATGGGTGATTTCCGCCATGATGGCAGGTCTTGCCGGTGGATTGTTCGGAAGTTTCACATCTTTCGTAGACCCCAACTCATTCATACTTCTGGAATCGATGCTCTTGGTTTCCATCGTTATCCTGGGCGGTTTGGCATCGATACGCGGTTCCTTACTGGGCGCGCTGGCATTCGTTTTGCTTGAAGAGGGGATGAGATTCTTGCCATTCATACCAGCAGAGTTTGTCGGACAGATTCGACAGGTGGTGTTGGGCGTGCTATTGGTTATGCTGATGCTCTTCAGACCGCAGGGCTTGGCAGGGAGGTACAAGCTGTGACGACAACGAGCAACGCAACCCCTGATCCTGCGCCAGCCGAGAGTACCGATGAGCAACCTACTCCCGAAAGCAGGTATTGGTCGCGCGACCAACTGAGCGAATACTACGGAATCCAGGCCATCAACGTAACCAAGCAGTTCGATGGAGTGAAGGCGCTCGACGACGTTTCTCTGACGATACCGATCTTCGGAATGACCAGTATCGTTGGCCCGAACGGTTCCGGCAAGTCCACCCTCGTTAACCTCCTGACCGGCGTCTTGCCCTATGACGAGGGTGTAGTGATGATCGAGACCAACGCATTCAAAGTCATCCACGCACACGAGACACCAGATCACGGCATCACGCGCACATTCCAAGAGGTTCGACTCTTTGATCAAATGACCGTCTGGGACAACATGATGGTCGTTCTCACAAACCGGAAACTCTTCCCCTCCATGCTCGAACGTTCCAAAGCCGAGCACCGCGAAAAAGCCGAACGCATCTTGAAGCAAGTTGGGATGTGGGAGAAACGCGACTCAATGGCCGGTGAACTCTCATACGGGCAACGCAAACTCCTGGAGATCGGTCGCGCTATTGCCCTCGATGTGCAGGTCTACATCCTCGATGAACCATTCGCCGGATTATTCCCGCAAATGCTCGAACAGGTTAAAGAGATACTTCGCGATATGCGTGCCAGTGGACGTACCGTCGTGTTCATCTCTCACAACATGGACATCGTACGCGAGCTTTCCGACCACATCATTGTCCTTGAAGGCGGCAACTTCCTCCTCTCAGGCGAAGTCGAAGACATCCTCAACCGTCCCGAAGTGATACGGGCTTACCTAGGCGCATGACGTATTCACCGAAACTACAGAAACAATGATTGCGACCCGCCAAGACACCAATACAGATGCCGACAACGGCATAGAGGCCAACGAACATCTCTTAGAACTGGTCGATATCTCGGTTCACTACGGCGCGGTCGTAGGTCTGGACAAGGTATCTCTAGCAGTCGACCAAGGAGAGTTGGTGGCAGTGATGGGACCCAATGGCGCGGGCAAATCCACAGTGCTGAAAGCGATCATGGGACTAGCACCAGTTGTCGGGGGCATGGTCTACTTGCGAGGAACTCCGTTGGATGTCGCGACCCACGAAATCGTAAAGCAAGGCATATCATTCGTCCCCCAAGGCCGCCGCGTCTTCACTCACCTCACCATCGAAGAGAACCTCAAGATGGGGTGCATGCACGTCAACAATCGCGACGAGCAGGAGCAACGCCTAGAGTCCACACTTGACCTCTTTCCAGTACTCAGGACCAAACGCCGTGACTACGCCAGCGCGATGTCGGGCGGACAACAGCAGATGCTGGCAATCGGACGCGGCCTAATGGCCGGTCCAGACGTCCTGCTGCTAGACGAACCAACTCTTGGACTTGCACCCATCATTGTCAAAGAGGTATTTGAAAAAATCTCCGAAATCAGCCAAGTCCTCAAAACCACAATCCTAGTCGTCGAACACAACATCCAGAGTATCCTAGACATCGCAAGCCGAGCATACATCCTCCACAACGGCAGAGTCGCCCACGACGGCACACCCCAATCCGTTCAAGAAACCGACATCCTCACTGACGTCTTCCTAGGCAAAGTCGGAGACGAAGAGGACTAGCTCACAAATCTAGGAATCTCCTATTCGGGATGCTGTACAAACGGCATTCCGACCAAAGCGAGGAATCTCCCCTTCGGGTGTACCTCGTAATCCTTCCCTTGATGCCCAACTGGGACTGTGCAAAACCCTCGCATTTGATGTCCAAGGGGAAATTGAAGGGGTTTAGATGCGTAGGCCGCATAGTGCCCGCAGAGACATCTGTTGCCATATCTCGCTTATACCTGATCTGGTCTCCTCTTACCTATCCGCCCTATGTCTGACCATCTTGCCCCATATCTGACCCCGCCACACGCCGCAAACCATATCTAACCAGCAACTCGGTAGAAACCCTTTTCTAAGCCCTTGGTCAGCAAATCGATTATTTCGGGAATGAGCGGCTCAAGTTCCGCGAGCCTGGTACGATGCGCGATCAGTATCACGACTGGCAGGGGCAATTGATACCGATTCTGCTGATGTTCGACACCCTGATCTGCGGTTATGAACGCATCGAAACCGTTAGTCTAAGCAAGTCTCAGCAAATCGCCGTTACTTCTGCCAGTCCATCCCATACGCTGGACAGTGCGTGTTTCAAAAGAGTCGGGAAAACGAGATCCGAGCTGCCTCGGAATGGATTCGTCAAGCAGTAACCTCATGATCTTACGCAGCGATCACATGTTTCACATGCCGAAGCACCGCCAACGCTTGGTCGCGCGATACCGTGGGGTAGCTCTCAAGGAAGTCTTCAAGACCATCCCCGGCCTCCAAATGCTCGATCAGTATTCGAATCGGCACCCTCGTTCCATGGAATACCGGAGTGCCTCCGAGCACTTCTATGTCCCTGCTTATCACATCATTAGTCATTATTCATTTTCCTGATGCACTTCTCCACCTTTAGCCCTCGGCACCCTATCCTATGCTACCCTCGCTTGCGCCTCGTTTTATTCTGTGCATTACCGCCACACCCGCGAGCATCCCTCTAGCCCCTTGCGCTCCTCGAAAGGGGAACACCTGACCATATCATTCTGAACGTAGCGCAGTGAAGAATCTAAAGCCGAGTACTAGAGATTCCTCGCTATGCTCGGAATGACATGAGGCGGCTACTCGGAATGACGGTAGCTATGCAAAGGTTTCATTCGGCGTACTATGACGATATGGACTCATCAACAGAAGCGCGCTCTGTCCAACTCGAAGCAGAAATCACACGCGCCGCCGGCATAATCGCAAGTTCCAGCTACGTCGTCGCTATGACTGGTGCCGGCATGTCTGTAGAAAGCGGCATCCCACCCTTTCGCGGCACCAACGGACTTTGGACCAAATACGGCACTCCACGAATGGATGGCTACCAACAATTCAAGTCAGATCCTGAGGCGTATTGGGATCGGCAGATTAACGCTCAGATCGACGAACACATTCTTGAGCTCCGAGACGCGCTCCGAAAAGCGAAGCCGCACAAGGGGCACTATGCTCTCGTCGAACTCGTCAACAAGGGTTACGTCAAGTCCGTAATCACCCAGAATATCGACGGTTTGGACTTGAAAGCCGGCATGGGCAACGCGCTAATCGAGATCCATGGCAATCGCTCAAGATTGCGCTGCATCGGATGCTCAAAGCGCACTGAACTCAATGACTTTGTGCCATTGTTCATGCCAGAACCGTGCGACGATTGCGGTCAGCCCGTAAAGTTCGACGCCGTCATGTTCGGCGAGCCTATCGTGCCAGAAGTGATGGCATCCGCGAAGTCAGAAATCGACCGCGCTGATTGCGTCCTAGCTATCGGCACCTCTGCAACCGTCCGTCCAGCGAGCGGACTGCTTTGGGTCGCAAGACATCGCTCGAAGGGAGACCTGATCAACGGTGCAACACCCGGCGAGGACGCCAAACTCATCGAGATAAACCCTAAGCCCACGAAACTCAGCTCTATCTGCGATGTTGTGGTTCGTGCAACAGCGGGAGAGGGTGTACCCGCACTCCTAGGCTCAATCGAAAAGATGTTAACCGCTACTAGCTCAAATGCGCGTCCCGCTTCCGTATCAACATCATCCCATCACGCACTGTCAACATCACATTCACAACCCGGTCATCGTTTTGAACAAGCTCGTTCAACGACTTGATCGACCGAGTCGCGTTCTCCTCCATTTCACCTTCGGCATCGTCCGGGCCCAAGACGCGTCCGCCCCACAGAACGTTGTCAACAACGATCACACCACGCGGCGCCAACAGCCCTAATGCCTTCTCGTAGTAGACCGGGTAGTTCTGTTTATCGGCGTCGATGAACACCAGATCGAATGGCGGCGATAGTGTATCCAACGTCTCGGTCGCCGGTGCCAATCTTAGGTCGATCTTCTCGCCAGCCGGATGCCGCGCCCAATGCTTGCGGGCGATGGAAGTGAACTCTTCGCTTACATCACACGTGATGACCTCTCCATCCTCCGGCAACGCAGATGCCATCATCAACGCGCTGTAACCGACGAAGGTTCCAACTTCCAGAACCCGTTTGGCGTTGCTGATCGTCACCAACGTGTTCAGGAAGTAGCCGACGGTACGCCCGGACATCATGCCAGCAGCACCGGTCGACTCCACATCTACCGCGATATCGTCAAAAACGCTGTCCGGAACAGTCGTATGTGCTGTGGCGTACTCGTCAATTCCATCCGGGAAATCAAGCATCTATTGCCTAAACCTTTCGATCGTGGGTCTGTATTGGCTCTTTAAGTTAGCGCACCTATCACAGCGCCCGAAACGGTTATCAGCACCGCGGCATGTCCCGTTTGGATCAAAACCAAGTTGTTCTTCTTGGCGAACATGTAGTGCGGTGCAATTGCCATGCCGGCAACACCAATCCCGAGAAGCAGTCCCACTACGAGGCCGTTCACAACACCCCCGCCTACGTTGCTCAACACCAGCGCGATGACGATGTTCGACACGAGCGCCATCACAAATGTGATGACATAGATGACTGGCGTCTCGTTTGCATTCAGATCCTCCTCAGTCAACCCTTCGCCCGCCATCCATCGGTTGCCGAGCACCTTTGGCATGTACCAGATCATCGACAGCACCATGTACAAAACCGCGCCGATCGCCACTCCGATCCACTGTTGCCCTGAAATCGTGAACTCAAAATCCATCTTGATCTCCTTCTCAACTAACAGCCGCGTTGGCCGCCCAATCGTATTCTAGCCCAGCCTAGCAAACTCAACTTCCCACTCTCGATTTCCGTCCCGAATCATCTCACGTCCCAACGCGCGCAACCCAATACAGTGCTATAAACTGTTTCAATCATCACGCAAGTCAAGAACTGCGAAAATCGCAATTTCAACGAGCGTGAATTTCGCTTTAGATGCTTGGCAAACAAGCCGATGCACGATGCACCATGAAAGGAGGCATTTGATGCGAAACATATTCCGTCACGACCCCCGAACACTCCTGCTGATCCTTGGGAGCACCCTCCTCATACCCCTCGCGGCCTTCGCCGCGATCGCGTGTACCGACGATTCGGGACCCGCGGCGGAAGGCACGGTAACGATCGCGGTTGGAGAAGTCCCGCCGTTGATCCAAGAGCCGCGGCGAGACATTCGAGCAACCGGTGGCATCGGAAAAGACCTTTCCATTTACGAGACTATCGTACGCGCACCGCACGTCAGCCCTCCGACACCACCGCCGCAAGACCACACCGCGTACTCGCCCTCAGACCTCGGCCTCGCCGAATCGTGGGAAGTAGCATCTGACTTCAACAGCATCACTTTCACGATCCGTGAAGACATTGCGTGGCACAACAACGGGGGCGATTGGGGTGACCTGACCTCCGAAGACGTGGCTTTTTCTTTCAACTCCGCATTCGCTCCAGACTCCGTCAACAACGGTGCCGAGGAGATCGGACCCGAAATGAAGGTCGGGTTCGACGTCATCGATGATCGGACTGTTCGACAGAACATCGAACCCGGTGGATTCGACCCTACATGGGCGTGGCTGCAAGGCAACGCCGGATTCAACGGCATCGTGGTAGTCAGCAAGAAAGCGTTTGATGAACTAGGAGCCGAAGGCTTCGGAACCACCGCGGTTGGCACCGGGAAATATCAAGTGGCTGAATGGACAGCGGACGACCAAGTGGTGCTCCACTCGGTGCGCGACCACTGGACCGGCATTGAGCCGTCTGTGGGAACCGTCAACATCGTCCACATGCCCGAAGCTGCCTCTCGTGAAGCAGCGTTGCGCGCTGGCGAGATCGACATCGGCGAACTCAGCCCGCAAGTCATCAACCAAGTTGTTGACGATATTGGAGGACGAGTACAAGAGATCGGCATCGCCCGCCCGCAAGGTTTCCAGATGGCTGGCAACTACTGGTCGACGAACTGTTCCGACTGTGAAGGCGGAGTAATGCCACGCCCCGGATGGGAAGAAGGTCTCGCTGAGGGATTCGCGTGGATCGGCGATCCCGGCGACTCGACATCCATGGAGAACGCCCGCAAAGTCCGATGGGCAATGGCAATGGCCGTCAACCGAGAGTCGATCATCGAGAACGTCCTTGACGGGCTTGGCCGTGTAATCTACGCATGGCAGAACATTCTCCCGGACGACCCGAGCCACAAAGCCGAGTGGGTCATTCCTTACGACGTCGCAATGGCGAAGCAGTACATGGCAGACGCAGGAGTAGCTGACGGCTTCGACATGGAGATATGGGTGCCCAGCACGTTCTCGCCAGGCACGATAGCCGCTGCCGAAGCCACCGCTGAGATGTGGCGGAGCGACCTCGGCATCAACGTCACTATCGACCGCACCGAGTACGGCGCGCGACGACCTCAAACGGTGGACAAGACGATCAACGTCCCATTCACGCACGGCATCAACTGGATACCGGGCGCAACCTCGGCACGTTACATCTGCGCCGCCGCCGGACACATCGTCGGATTCACTATGGAGCAGGAAGTTTGTGACGTCGGACTGTCAAACGCTACTGAGCGGGACTTGAACCAGCGTATAGCGAACAACATCGAGGTGCAAGACTACCTGTCGCATCAGATGCTCTTCTTGCCGATGTTCCAGCACAGCGCAAACCTCTTCGCTGTCGCGTCAAGGGTGACCGCGTGGGACCCCTACAACTCGCAGGACGTGTTGCCCAACCGACCCGAGTCGCTAGCCGTCTCTGATTCCGAGTAAGCAACACTGAGGGATGTATCTCCGCCCTACCGTTCATTTGGTAGGGCGGAGACGCAAGCCCCGCGGACGTACGTTGTTGGGCTTGCTGATGTCCCTAATGTACGATTTGGCTCGGTTAATCTCCGCTGTGAAATAGCGGTTAGTAGATACGCCCAGATTTATGTCCAGACTCGGGGAAATACCCATTGGCTAGATTCCTCATACGCCGAGTGTTTTACATGGCCGCCGTGATGGTTGGCATCTCGATGATCGTCTTCGGACTGTCACGGCTCACCGGCGATCCACGCCTGCTCTACATGACGCAAGGCACACGCTGGTCGCAAGAAGTGTGGGATGCCAGAGGACGCGAACTCGGGCTCGATAAACCAATGGTTGTGCAATACCTTGTCTGGGCCGGAAATGCTGTTCAGGGCGACTTCGGAGATTCGCTCTGGCACAAGCGAAACTCTCTGCGCATCATCATCGAAAAGCTGCCTGCCACCCTCCAGCTTTCTGGTATCTCATACTTGATGGCTGTGGTGCTCGGTGTCACCCTCGGCACCATATCCGCCGTCACACGGGGAACACTAGTCGACATCGGGGTCCGATCCTTCGCCCTAATTGGGCAGGCGGCACCTCCATTCTGGCTCGCTCTCATTCTGATCTTCTTCTTCGCTGTCTATCTAGACATCCTGCCCACCTCCCGTCGAGGCGATTGGACGCACTTCGTCCTTCCAGCCACAACCTTGGCATGGCTGGGTTCCGCTGGCCTCGCGAGGCTGACCCGATCATCTCTATTAGAAGTCCTCGATAGCGAATACATCAAATTGGCTCGGGCGAAAGGCGTGTCAATCAATAAGGTGATCCTGAAACACGCCCTCAAAAACGCGCTTATCGCTCCCCTTACCGTTGCCGCAATACTTCTCGCAAGCTTCCTTTCCGGCACCGTCGTAGTTGAAACTGTCTTCGCATGGCCGGGTCTCGGCAGACTCGCTGTGGACGCGACAAAAAACAACGACTTTCCGCTAATCACTGGAATCACCGTCATTTTTGCCGGGTTGTTCCTTGTCTCCAGTCTCTTGGCGGACCTGCTGTACGCCTATATCGACCCTAGGATCCGTATCTATGATTCGTGATACTCCGCTTCCAGACACGGTGTCCGGAAGCTCGAACATCCGGGTGCCGGTACTAGGAACGCTGTACCGATGGATAAGGCGTTACCCGGTTCTACCGGTGATAATCGCTGTCGGGCTCGCGATTATGGCGATCTTCGCTCCATGGGTCGCTCCGGCGCACCCATTGGAGAGTGACCTCGATTTCATCGCTCACCCGCCGGTTTGGATGGAAGACGGTACCTTCGACTACATTCTCGGCGCTGACAAAATCGGACGCGATCTGTTGAGCCGCATCATCCATGGCTCGCGCATCTCTCTCTCCGTCGCCTTCATCGTCATAATCTGCGGAAGTTTAATCGGCAGCGCAATTGGTATTGCTTCCGGCATGGCAGGCGGATTATGGGACGAGATCGCGATGAGAATCGTGGACCTCGTCTACGCCACACCCTTCCTGCTCATTGCTCTCGTAGCCGCGGTGGTCTTCGGCACGAGCTTTCAGCTCGTCCTCACACTCCTGACCATCTTTTCATGGCCCATCTTCGCCCGCCAAACCCGCGGACTTACTCTCCAACTCAAAAACATGGACTACGTCGCAAGTGCGCGCGTAGCGTCGGCATCAGAGTTTCGCATCGCCTTCCGGCACATCATGCCGGGAGTGGTCAACACGGTAGTAGTTATCGCCACCCTACAGATCGGATCTCTCATCCTCACCGAATCCGTCCTCTCTTATCTTGGCGTCGGCATCCCCGCACCTCAACCAGCATGGGGCAGTATGGTCGCGGATGGCAGAGAGTTCATCACTACGGCATGGTGGGTGCCGGTGATGCCCGGCGCAGCAATCTTCCTCACCGTCTTTGCCTTCAACTTCATCGGCGACTGGCTGCGCGACTATCTGGATCCTCGATTGAGGCAGATTCACTGATGTACTGCCAGAAGACGAGACTCGAACGTGTTGCGCCTGTTATTAAACGCCTCGGCCAGAACGCGAAAATCGACGGTTAACCGTTTTTGGATTTCATAGACTGCGAACCAGGCGGTTTTCCGTCGGTCATTGCCACGGGTTTGGGTGACGGGCGTCGTTTCCGTCCACGCGTGTTGCTCGCCTTGGTTGGCTGGCTCTTTTTCCCACCTAACATGCGGCTCCTCCATGCTGATCATCTTATGTCATGAACGGATATGGCTGCCCAGCCCTTTGGTTTTTCGGAACTCACCAAGTTAGTCGCGTCTACGAAAAACGAATCGACTGAAACGCTGTCAATCTCGTCGCGAACGATGAATTCATAGACTTCTGTTTCGGTTTCGCCGGGTTCGATTATCAGTTCGTTAACATCCCATTCACGGCGATACTCCAAAATCGATGGAAAGGGCAGGTATTTTTCGCTGTTAGGTTTAGCGAGGAATTCCTTGTGAAATGCGTTGATTTCTTCATCTTCGAACGGTGAGATCTTGCTGAATCCTGAATTCCGCATGACGGATCTCTACTGCTACCTTTGAATTATTGAGCAACGTGGCGATCACGGAAACATGCACATGGTTGTTCCCGAGTTTCCTATGGGTCACTTCTTGAGAAATCGTCAAATGAGGTTGAAAATCCTTGAATACCTCCAGTTTATGGAACGCCCATACCGCCCCGATACCAATCGCTAACGATGTAACCATAGTCTGAAGGAGGCTAGCCGTTTCGACTAAGCTTGGCTCCAACCAAGCATTCGTGGCCAAGATCGCGCCGAGAAACGACGCTACTACGCCAATCGACGTGAAAACCATCCTCTTGCCAGTTCTTTTGCCCATGTAATTATTCTAACATACGTTTCAATAAACTTCCGGCGTGGGTGGCGAATCCACCCACTAACCCTCGAAATTCGGCGAACCGATAAACTATCCCCATCAGCATACTTGAGCACTACAGGCAGGCAACCATGAAAATCACCGATGTCAAATCCCATGTTGTGAAGATGCCGAACACTATGCCTTGGGTCTTCGTCAGCGTCGAGACCGACGAGGGCGTGACTGGTTGGGGCGAGTGCACCGACTACATCGCCAATCCTCAGCTGGTACGGGGTATCGAAGCGGTCAAACCCTTCGTCATAGGCATTGACGCATCTCATATCGAGGAGATCTGGCAACGCATCTTCCACATGTACTCCGATCTCAACGGCCGTGGGTTCGTGTCGCACCTGATAAGCGCCATCGACATAGCGCTATGGGACATCAAAGGCAAAGTCCTCGACAGGCCCATCTACGACCTCCTTGGCGGCCCGGTCAGAGCGTCAGTTCCGCTTTACACCCACGTCAGCGACACATCACAGGGCGAGACGTTCGAGGAACACCTGGCGGGAATGATGGAAGATGCCCGACGCACCAAAGAGATGGGTTTTGAGGCGATAAAGACCGACCCGTTCCCTTCGCGTCGTCAGTACGGAAAGTTCCGTGGTGCCTTCATGGTGGAAAGGCTTGATCCATCCGCGATCCACGAGGCAGTCCGCTGGATGGACGGTCTGCGTGAAGCCGTCGGTGACGACTACGAGTTGATGGTTGACGCTCATGGGCGTTTCGATGTAGCATCCGCAATCGAAGCGTGCAGAGCGTTGGAGCACATCAACCTAGTGTGGCTCGAAGAACCGATACACGTTGAGAACCACAACGCGTTGAAACACGTCCGAGAAAACGTCAACGTCCCGCTCTGCATCGGTGAACGCCACTTCACCCGCTGGGACTACTGGCAAATCCTGAATGATCGCTTGGTCGACTACATCATGCCGGACATCGCTTGGTGCGGCGGTATCAGCGAGATACGTCGTATCGCCGCGATGGCAGAAGTGGCATACGTCCGCATCAGCCCGCACGACGCACTTGGGCCGATCGCGATTGCGGCCAGCTTCCAGACTTGCATGACGATGCCGAATCTCTACCGCGAAGAGTGCGTCCACCACTGGTTCGGGCAGTTCGAGCAGCTTATCGAGCCGATGTTCGATGTCCGCGACGGGCACATCCACCCGAATGGACGGCCCGGTCTCGGAATCGAACCGAACCCGGACGCACTAGAGGAGTTCAAAATTGACGTTGATGCTCCCGAAGCGCAACGCACCGACTGGTACGGCGGTGCCAACGACGATGACGATGAGTAATACCAGCGCTTGGTTCAACACAGCGCGTTTTGGAAGGATCGAGATTTGAAACTCAGCGGCGGTGAAGCACTTGTCAAATCGCTCGTGAATGAGGGTGTTGAGGTCGTATTCGGGATTCCGGGTATCCAGATCTACGGCATTGTCGCTGCGTTAAGGGATGAACCGAGCATCCGCACGGTCACTACCCGCCATGAACAGGCCACCACCTACATGGCCGACGGCTACGCCCGCGCCTCCGGCAAACCCGGTGTGGCGTTAGTCGTCCCCGGCACTGGCGTTTACAACGCGTCATCTGGAATGGCAAATGCCTACGCGCGCTGTTCGCCCGTGTTACTTATTGCTGGACAGATTCCCCGAGCACAAATCGACAAAGACATTGGAAGCATCCACGAAGTAGCGGATCAACTCAGCGTGTTGAAGCCGGTCACTAAATGGCAACGGAGAGTCATGAGACCCCGCGACGTCCCGGATGCCGTCTTTGAAGCCTTTAGGCAGATGCGCACCGGTAGACCGCGTCCTGTGGTCATCGAAATCCCGCCGGAGACTGGAGTGGAGCGCGAAGAAGTGGTCCTCCGTGAACCCGCTCGCATCTCCCGCATCGTGCCAAGTCCTGACCAACTGCGTGAAGCGGCGCAAATCATCGCCAACTCTCGCTTGCCGCTGATATATGCAGGCGGCGGAGTGGCGATTTCCGATGCTGAGGAAGCTCTCGTCCGATTGGCTGAGGCTACCAACATCCCGGTCGTAACTTCGAACAGCGGCAAAGGGTCCATCCCTGATAATCACCCGCTCTCGTACGGTTCATGCTTCAGCCCCATGTCCGAGCAGCCATCGATGAACCAACTCTTCGAGGTCATGCAGTCTGCGGACGTGGTCATCGGTATCGGCGCGCGTTTCTCGTTGGGCAACCCTGCTGGCGAGGCTTCCACGCTTATAAACATCAACATCGATGATGGCGACCTAACTCGCATCCAGTCCAACACCATCCCGTTGC
Organism: Dehalococcoidia bacterium; assembly: GCA_963555965.3. Taxonomy (GTDB): domain Bacteria; phylum Chloroflexota; class Dehalococcoidia; order Lucifugimonadales; family Lucifugimonadaceae; genus Bin127. The sequence goes on along the minus strand of OY821634.1, from coordinate 1,677,719 downwards.
ACGGCGACGCTAAAGCGACCATTGAGGCGTTTATTCCTCACTTAAAGGATGCTGGCGCGGGTGATCGGCCATCTCCTGCCGAAGCTGTAACCGCGGCGCGAAATCTGATCGCCTACTACGACATCCGCCTCAAAGAGCCGCCTTACGCAATCCTTGAAACCATCAATCAAGCGATCCCGGAAGACGCCTTCATCGTGTGGGATGTTACCCAATTCGGTTGGTACGCACGCACTCATTACCAAGTCAACCATCCTAAGACCTACATCGATTCCGGCTACTCCTTCAACCTCGGATTTTCGTTCCCAACCGCACTCGGTGCCAAAGTGGCTCAATCCGAACGTCCTGTGTTGTGCATGGTTGGCGATGGTGGCTTCATGTTCAACGCGTCTGAGCTCTCCACCGCAGTGAAGTACGGAATCAACGTTGTCACGGTGATCTTCAACAACGATTCCTACGGAAATGTGGAACGCGACTTGGATGAGGTTTTCGACGGGGCCTACGATACCGAGTTGAGCAATCCTGACTTTGTCAAATTCGCGGAGTCATTTGGCGCGGTTGCGTTTCGGGCAGAACATCCCTCGGAGTTGGGAACGCTAATCCCCCACGCGTTGAGTTTAGATGCACCAGTAGTGATCGACGTGCCTGTGCAACACGTGCAGATGCCGCGTGCACCTCAGTTCGCGTTCACCACTAAATTGCCGTGGGCTACTCCCCAAGACGGTCTTTTACCGACGTAGCGCCGGACCTCTTTTAGAGGAAATAGGGATCAACGTTACTTGTGAGATTGAACTAGGGCTTGAACCCGATAGCCTCGCCGAACGCCAACCCGCTGACTGCGCCTGGATGTCCGTCCCACTTGTCCATGTCGGCGCGCCACATCTCGAACTGCTCTCGGGTTGCCAAACCGGCTTGCGTGGCTTGACTGATCACCTCGTCCGACAGGAACCACTCATTTACGAATGCGTGGAAGAACGCAGCATCTTCGGGCGTTGAAAACACGTCGAACGATGCGGACCATTCAACATCGACGAAGCCTGCTTCGACAAATGCGTTCTTGAGGTCCCTGCCCATGTCGGGGTGTCCGCCGCTGGCACTCACGAGTCTCGCAAAGGTGCTCCACGCTTCGTCGTCAACTGCTTCGTCAGGGCCCACGAAAGACGCATAGGTGACAACCTCTCGGCTAGCCAATATGCCTCCCGGCTTCAAAACGCGCATGATCTCGCTGAGCGCTTTCTCGGTGTCAGGTACGTGCATCAGCACTGCGTGGGTGTGGGCAGCGTCGAAACTGTTGTCCTCGAAAGGCAGATCGGTAGCGTCGCCAACTTGGAAATTAGCATTGTCGTGTCCGCCGGCCGCCGCTGAAGCGCGGGCGATCATGATCTGCGACTCCTCCATATCGATCCCGTGCAACTCTCCCGGTTCAATCGCCTTGGCCAAACCGACTGATATCGATCCTGGTCCGCAGCCTACGTCTAGGACGCGCGAGCCGGGGCGCAGGTGTGGCAGTAGATGGGCAGCGTGGCTCTCTGCGTTGCGACGGTGCAATATCTGAGTGAACTCGTCGCTGTAACCCATTGCGTAGGTCGAACTCTCTTCATGCTTCTGTGACAAAGTCGCAGTCTCCTCTCTGTTGTTGAGTCGCTTAGCTAAGCACGCCGACAGTGATTCTATGCGCAATATGCCAATATGAGACGCTGTATCGCGCTTGTATCTTGCCTTCTTACGTTCCTCATGGTCGTCGGATCGACTGGCACGGTGGTACAGAAGACGATGATTGATGCACACGCGTCCCGCGTATCTGGGTGGGGACGTCCCCTGCGAGTGGGCGGGCAGGTTTGAAACCTGCCTCTACCGTGTCCCCTCTTTGTACCCGTATCGGGGTACGGGCCGCCCTGCGTCTCGCTTCGCTGACCCCCTCTTAATCTCCCCCTGAGAGGGGGAGGGGGAAGGGATTTTGCTGAGGCAAAAAGGGGAGGGATGGGTTTTTGGCGCGTTTAATTGAAGGGGATGTGCCCCCTTTGTCCTTTCGGACATTTCCCCCGCTGGCGGGGGAAACCTTATGGTTCGAAGCATCGCCGCGTTTCGGGTTTCGCGCGGGCGACAACTCGCATGCTTTACCTAGGCTGGTAGGTGTTTTTTGTTCCAGCACCGCCGACGTCGCCAGACCGTCGGCCCTCCGGGAAGCGTTTGGAAGATCCGCCCCCGTCATCACTCGGTTCATGCCCCTCGCTGGTGCTGCAGCCTCCCCCGCACGACGATGCGGGTAGACGTCTGCCGGATAAGGGATGCGTTCGCCCGAACCTTGAACGGTCAAACTCCCCCGCGCCCCTCCCGTCTGGATTCCGGCTTCCGCCGGAACGACGCGGGTTTGGCGCGTTCCCCCTTTGTCCTTCGGACATTTCCCCCGCGAGCGGGGGCAACCCGAAGGTTGTCAAGGAGGAGGGCGTCTGCCGTCTGGCTTGCTAGTCGGAGCCAGCGTAACACTCCGCATCCGAGCCCTAAAGCTACAACGATCCCCGTGACCGGTGCTGGCCGCGTTTCGCCCGTCTTCCTGGGCTTTCGGCGGGCACCGTCGGTGGATCCGTGTGTTGGCGGCTCCGTGTCGTCCCGTCCGCGGCCTGTTTACCTTTATTCAGTTGTCGTTTTTTCTGCCTCGCGTCCGCAGGTTGCGCGGTCCCCGGCTCGCGGCGATTCTTCGTTTCCGTGCGCTTTTCCGACCGTCGTCGCATCGGCGCTCGGTTTCTATATTACTACGGATGTTTCGGTTGTCAAGTTTTCCGTCTGAACCGCTGATTTCGCTGATTTTTGTGATGGGCTTGATGGTTTGTGCGGGTTTGACGTTGTCTTTGGGAGTGGGAGTGTTCAGGGGGTAGACTGAATAGCATGACGACAACGAAGGCACAGGTGGGCGTGTGCAACGTTCCCAATCGGACGATTTTCGAGGGGGACAATTTGGATGTGATGCGGGGGATGAATGATGGGTGTGTGGATTTGATCTATCTTGATCCGCCGTTCAACTCGAACGCTGAGTATGCGGCGCCGGTTGGGAGTGAAGTAACGCGCGCCGCAAACGCGGATACTGTAATCTAGCGGCAATGAAAACAGAAAGGTGAGCATCCATGACTACGATGCTGTTCGAGGAGCATCAAGTCACAAACTACACTCCGACCGGGTCTCCGAATGGCGGAAGTGTTGAGAAGCGACGTTCATTGCATGAACGCTTCCAAAATAGGTTGGTGGTTGCCCCAAATCTGACTCGCAAAATCATCTCGTACCAAGGCAACCGACAAGTACCGGGGTTTCGGTGGTTGAAGTACAAGGAAGGGTTTTCTCTCGATCTAGTCAAGCAATTTTTGGATGACGAATCCCCGAGTTCGGTTCTGGATCCTTTCGCAGGTATTGGCACTGCTCCGCTTGCGGCTGCGGGCAAAGGACTAAAAGGGACTGGCATAGAAATCATGCCTGTTGGCGTATTGACGGGCAAAGCAATCGCTATTGCTGCCAACGGGTTGAGGCGGGAAGATTTCAAAGTTGCGTCCCGATCGCTATTGACGCATGTGGCTTCAAGCGAACAAGCGGACTCCAAGCACGCGTTTCGACATGTTCGAATCACCGAATCGGCTTTTCCCGCGGACACTGAAAAAGGGTTGGCCAAAGCACGTCGGTACATCAACGATGTGGAGGCCCCGGACATTAAGTCCATGCTTAACTTGGCTTGTATGAGCGTCCTTGAATCTGTGAGTTACACGCGTAAGGACGGTCAATATCTTCGATGGGACTACAGATCGGGGCGCAACCTTCGATCTCGAGTGCATAAAGGGCCGATATTGCCGTTTTTGGACGCTCTCAAGACGCGCCTTGCTGAGATGGACGCGGACATCGAACCGTTGAAACGACGGCACGGTGAAGGGATCCCGGAGCTCATCACTGGTTCTAGCCTAGAACGCCTCAGGACTTTGCCCGATGATTCGTTCGACATGGTGATAACCTCTCCGCCGTACGCCAACCGGTATGACTACACGAGGACCTACGCCCTTGAACTTGCGTGGCTTGGCTATGATCAGCAAGCATTCTCGACGCTTCGACAAGACATGCTTTCAGCGACTGTTGAAAACAAACCCAAATCGAGGATTCTGAAGGACGTATACGAGGGGGCGATCCAGTTCGATAAAGCTAAACGGTTATACGAAGGGCAAGAGGCGCTTCACGAGGTATTGGGCATCCTTACCGATAGCTGGGCCGAACTGAGCAACCCGCATGTGATACGCCTTATCGAGGGGTATTTCCTCGAAATGGCGTTAATCATTACAGAATTAGGGCGACTGGTGCGGCCGGGCGGAACCGTGATCATGGTGAACGATAATGTGCAATACCACGGTGAAGAGGTGCCTGTCGATTTGATACTGTCGGATTACGCTGAACGAAGCGGATTCAGGTGCACACATATCTGGACTTTGCCGCGGGGCAAAGGGAACTCCAGTCAGCAGATGGGTCGGTTTGGGCGTCGCGAGCTACGAAAATGCGTGTACCGCTGGGTTCGTGAAGATGGCTAACCTTCACGACGCGCAGTGGCGTTCCGCTGTGATCGCCGAGAGAATCCGGCAAAGAACCGACTTGGCACTGCGCGAAATCGTCGACAACTTCGAAGGTGAATTGAACTTTCTTCCGTTAGCCGATCACATGATCAGCGAAGGCGCGTGGGCACACGTATCGTCGTCTGGTATCGACCCTAAGTGCGTATTCGCTCACCCTGACCTTTTGCGGAGCGACCTAAGTGCTTCGCAATACTACCGAGGGATTGCTTTGTTGCCCCGTAAGCGCGTCGCGGAGATCGCCTCACCGGTGGATAGGTGGGAGGATGGGACTACTCGACGAGCCCCGAGTGATGATCGTCTGGTCATGGTGTCGCGGCTCTACAATGCAGTGATTTCCTCGATAATCGAAGGGGCGGACAATTGGACTCTCGAGAATGGTTACCGCAACATTGTCGCCAATATGGGAATTGGGTTGGATGGGACTATGAGGAATCTGATCGGTCAGGACGCGGAACGTTTGATCAAAACCCGGATACGGAACTGGTTGTCCTTTAGAGGCCTGATAGTCAGAAGCAGTCCCGACATGACTCGATTTGAGCTGCCGAACGGATATCTCATGCGCTACGGTTCGGAACCGGACATTGAGTTCGGTCGTCGCGAGGGCAATGAAGTGGCGACAATTGCAACCATCGAGATTAAAGGTGGCAAAGACCCTGCGGGTGCGCTAGAAAGGCTGGGGGCGATCCAGAAGAGTTTCGAGGAAACCCCACCTGGGTGCGTGAACATGCTTATCGCCGGCGTCATAACGTCTGAAATGAGAGAACGGCTGAGTCGGCTTGGGATTGTCAAGACGTTCCTGCTTGACGATTTAGGTCATGATGGAGACGCATGGGCTACATTCTTGAATGAGGTGTTTCACCACACCGTACGGATTACGGACTCGGTAATCACTTCAGATCGATGAGTTCTTGATCGGCGAGCCCAGGCGAAGGGGAAGGTCGTAGGAATGACGGAAAGGTGCGGGCATGTCCTGCGAGCGTCCCCTAGCGCGGCGCGAAGTGGATGGACTCATCCCCTTGCCCGCTCCCTCTGGATTCCGGCTTTCGCGGGAATGACGTGAGTGTTGGCGGGAATGACGTCAGGTACGGTACTGATCGATCCCCACCGTCGATACGCCATCGCCCGTCGGCATCACACAAGTCTTGGCGCGGTCGGCGCCTACTACTACGATTTTCCAGTCTTCGGGGCTGTCCAACACCGAAACCTCGATGTCTAGAATCTCCTGTTCGGTGAGATTCTCCAGCCAGCGCCACGCTGCGGCGATGCGGGCTTCGCCCTTGATAGGTGTGTACTGGATCATCTTGCCCAAGCTGTTCTTGGCGTGGTGATGGATGAAGGTTCGGGCATCGTCCTTTGTGAAGCCTTGGTCGCCCACGGGTCCAGCCACATCGGGCGGCATCAGAATCAGTCGTTGTCCGCCGCCGTGCATTCCGAGGCCGCGGGTGCCGAAGATCGAGCCGTATGCGAGCGTCTTGAGCAGGTCTTCGGCGTTGGTGTTGCCTTGGTCTTGGACGTCCAACTCGCCGTTCGTTATGAAGACGCTGACCGTGCTCTCGCTTGCGCGGAAGCCTTGGTTCACGTGGAAGGGCTCCCACGGGCTCATGTCTTCGTTCTCGGCGATGCAGTGTACGAACTTGCGCGTGGTGCCGATGGTGTCCATGTCCATCTGTCCGGGATACCAATACCCGATATTCCGCAGACAGAGCGAGAATGCTCGACCAATCGTGATGTTGACTTGGTTGTCACGCCCCGGTCCGAGCGCGGAGCGCGCGTTGATGCCTAGCTCCTTCGCTATTGGACCGTTGACAACGAGTAACGGCGCTTGCGGACTGGTGGACATCAGCAATGAAGTGCCGCCGTGCGAACCCATCTGCGATAGCGCCTTGACTCCGGCGATTATCACCGGCATGTGTTCTGGTTTTGCCCCCGCCATCGCGGCGTTGATGGCGATCTTTTCGACAGTGGCAAGTCCGAAACCGGGCGGCATGTCGCATATCAACTCGTCTGCGTCCAGATTTGAGCCAGCTATCAACTCATCAACGGCTTGAGTAGTCGGAGGATGCAGCACAAAGGAGTCGCCCCAGTCGCGCATCAACCACTGTTCGTTCATCTTGAGAATGGCGTCCCAACGGTCTTCGCCCTCGAAGCGTTGGACTTCTGCCACCTCGTCGCGTTCACGACGTCCGTGTTGCTGATCGACCGTCAAGACATCGATGATGTCGTCGATCGCGGCCTCGGTCTGCGAGACGCACTCGTCGATTGGAAGATTGCGATATATGCGAGGCACGATCACAAACTGCAAGTCGGGCATACCGAGAGCCCGGGAGCTGGCAATCGCGTCTTCCTCGAAACGACCGGAGACTATGGGAATGGCAGGCTTACCCATCTTCTCGATCTGGATCATGTCGTGGACCATCCACGACGCGCAAGTCCCTCAATCGGCCGTGGCGCCGATAACGACGTCACACTCCTCTCCCGCTTGCCTCACGATAGGCGGCGGCGCTGGATAGTTGCCGCCGGTGTAGAAATTCACCTGCACATTCTTGAAACGCTCCTGAAGCATCTCACCAGCACGCTTCAACGCAACATCGCCACCATGAGTCCCGCTCCAAATCAGACCAACCACGCTGTCATCCAGCGTCTCCGGGCGCTCATTGATCTTCGAAGAATTCATCAGCCCACGCTGCTGGGCCACTGGATTCAATACTTCTAGCAGATACATCGATTTCGTCTCCTAATGAGAAGGCAGGTACTAACTGTAGCGATGATACCGCATTGTTTTGAACTATGATTGCGATGATTTGGAATGACGGGCTATGCTCCCCCCATCCCGTCCGCGCCGTGCATTTCCCGGGAGACCGCTTTGCTCTTTCGCTCTTTTCGCAGAGCGAAAGGGGCAGTGTGCCCATCCCGGTTCAAAAATCTACAACTCTAAAGCCGAGGTTGCCGGTGCTGGAGTCGGGGGTGTTCGATGTCCGGGCACCAACGCGGTATCGATTGCAGTAGGAATCGTGACATAGGTACGAGCCTCCCCGAATCACTTTCGCGGTTCCGTTGCGGGGTCCCTTCGGATTATCTCGCGTCACTCGGCGAGCATTGCGGTGGAACGTGGGTGAAAACCAGTCCGAACACCACTCCCAAACATTACCCGCAACATCATATAGACCATACCCATTAGCCCGGAAACTACCAACCGGCGATGTCCCATGCCAACCATCACCCAACGTATTCTCATTCGGAAAATCACCCTGCCAGATGTTGCACATGTACTTACCATCCGGCTCCAACTCGTCGCCCCAAGCAAACCGCGCTTGATCCAACCCGCCACGCGCTGCGTATTCCCACTCCGCCTCCGTCGGCAAACGTCCACCGATCCAATCGCAATACGCCATCGCATCCGTCCAAGAGATATGAGTTACCGGATGATCGGCGCGATCATCGATATCCGATCCCGGGCCTTCCGGCATTCGCCAATACGCATCATCAACTCGCCACCACCACTCCGATCCATGCACTACCTGAGTAACCCGACGCTCAACATCCGACGAAACAAAATCTTTGAACACGAACGACCATCCGAACCGTTCGGCATCCGTCACATGACCCGTAGCAGATACAAAAGCATCGAACTCTGCATTCGTAACCAGCCGTGCCGAGATCCCGAAACCATCTACACTCACATCCCGAACTGGACCCTCACCATCACCGGGAAACCTCCGATCATCCGTACCCATCCGAAACTCTGCACCGTTGAGTTCAACCAACTCCTGATTCACCGGGTCAGCCGACGTACTCTCGTGCCGAAAAACAGCACCTTCCCCAGCAGGTGAATCGCTGTCCATACGAGTTGGTGAGCAACAGCCCTGGTTTGCCGATCCCAAGTCCATACCAGCATTCTATTCTCGCCTTTCGGAAATATCCGAATAAATGACGCGCAGTACACCTGTTTGACGACCATCCCATGAGGCATGTTTGGCACTAAGACGCAACCTGAGGTATAAGCACACACTTAGTACATGCGAACTGCTGAGTTTAATCTAGGCACATTCCCGTCTCCAACTTGGATCAAAACGCAAGCAGGGATAGAGGTGACTTACGGTGAACATCAATCTGCATGCTCTCAGATTAGATTCGGTCCGACACCTACAACAACCCGAACTGTTGTAGCATATACTTCGTTAGAAAATTGTAGAAACCAACGCGATTGGAGGGACTTCGATGCTGGACGCGATCGCTTTGCGTCCCCCGATGGATATACGACGACCGTTACTGTGTGCCGATTTCTTCTCTGGTATCGGTGGTTTCCACATCGCCGCCCGCAACTTAGGGTTAGATGTCGTTTTCGCGTGCGACATTGACCAACCCGCTCGACTGGCTTACGCTCACAATTTTTCGTTGGAACCGACGGGGGACATCACTGCGATTGCTAGCGAAGACATCCCTGATCATGATCTATTGTTTGCCGGCTTTCCGTGCCAACCGTTCTCCATAATTGGACGACGACAAGGATTCGCAGACCCTCGAGGCACACTGTTCTTCGAATTGCTTCGCGTTATTAGGGCTAAACGCCCCACAGGAATCGTGTTAGAGAACGTGAAGCAACTTTCGACAGCTGACAAAGGAAGAGTGCTGAAGCGGATCATTGGGGATTTAGAAGATCTTGGTTATGTAGTTGATTGGAGAGTTCTAAACGCGATCGATTTTGGACTGCCTCAAAAACGGGAGCGAACCATCATCGTCGCCACCTTACACGATTTCCTTTTTTTCCCGTGGCCGGCGGCTAGTATTCCCATGAAGCCGTTAGTCGATGTTTTGGAAACGAACCCAGAACCTAAACACTATGTTTCAGTTGCGATTCGTGAAAAGCGGCACCGATCACACGTTGCGTCGGAGTTTCCAGCGATTTGGCACGAAAACAAAGGCGGGAATGTTTCCAGTCATCCATGGTCGTGCGCATTGCGGGCCGGTGCTTCTCACAACTATCTTTTGGTTAACGGCGAACGACGATTGACGCCCCGTGAACTCCTCAGATTACAAGGGTTTCCAGACGACTTCGAGATCGTTTGTAGCGACGCGCAAACGCGGAAACAGACAGGAAACGCCGTCCCAGTACCAATGGTACAGGCGGTGATCAAAGGAATGGTAGAGATTGTTGAACAGTCCGAGGATTCGCGGTCGCGGGCCGCTGCATAGAGGGCCTTATCCCCTAGGTCAAATACCCGACGAGCTACTGGTCGAGATAGGCAAATCGTTTGTTTATCGCATGTCTGTGGGTTCCCGAAACCTTACTGGCGACGATTGGGGTGACATATTCGCGGACGCCGTTGCAGGAAATCATCGAAACCAGCCCGTTGGTATAGCTGATGTTGAATGGGGAAACTGCGCGTGGTCCCTTAAGACCGTCCACCAAGCCAATCCATTTGACGCGCGGCGTTTGAGATTGATATCGGGGCGCAACAACATCGCGTACTCGCTTGGCATTGACAACCGGATCGAAGACCCGCAAGCCACAGGAGAAGCTGTTTTATCGATATGGAACGCCAGAGTGAACCAAGCAATGGGAGAGTACGAAGACTTACGGATTATGGTTTTGGCGCGTAACTGGGCAACAAGGGAGTTCCTGTTGTTTGAGGAGGAGGCCCAACGGTTCGTGCCTGAGGATTTCGATTGGATAGTGAACAACAACGACAACTTGGAAGGGCATGACAGAGCCACGGGTTTTCATCGGTTTACATGGCAACGAAATGGTGCACAGTTCACGATTGTGCGATCCGTCCCGGTGTCGGCGCGGCGTTTCACGATTGATCGGAGAGTCGATGTTCTTGACAAAGACACTGTCTTGAGTCACATCGGATTTACATCCGATTGGGTTGCGATTCTCGAATAGCTGCCCTAGCAGATTGATTAACATTCACATCCATTACTACACCTGAACCCAGGCTGAAACATGAAAACCCAATCCGCCGTACTACGAGCACAAAAACAACCCGTATCCGTCGAAACCCTCGAAATCGACGCGCCGAAACGCGGCGAGGTCCTGCTCAAGATGGTCGGCGCCGGCGTATGCCACTCCGACTACCACGCCGTCGACGGACACACCAAGAACTTCATAGGGCCTATGATTCTCGGACACGAAGGCGCAGGCACGGTTGCGGACGTAGGCGAGGGGGTCGATTGGTTGAAGCCCGGCGACAAAGTCATCCTCTCACTCGACTCAATGTGCGGACGATGTCGGAACTGCACCGCAGGACACCCATCGCTCTGCGAAACAAACTTCACATACGGCGCATCGATGCCTGACGGCACCACCCGATTCCACAAGAACGGAGAGCGCATAAACCATCGAACCCCTACATTTACCGACTATTCAATCGCATTGGAGGACAAATGCGTCCTCGTTCCCGGCGACACCAACCTCGAAGCCGCATGTTTAATCTCATGCGGCATCATCACCGGCGTCGGAGCAGTCGTTAACCGTGCAAAAGTCCCGACCGGATCAACCATGGCCGTCTTCGGATGCGGAGGCGTAGGACTCAGCGTTGTCCAAGGCGGCAGGCTCGCAAACGCGGCTCAGATCATCGCCGTAGACACCGTCGAATTCAAACTCGAAAAAGCCGCAGAGATGGGTGCCACTCACTTCGTAAACGCCGCAAAAGAAGACCCCGTCGCCAGAATCATCGAAATCACCAGCGGGGGCGCAGACTACGCATTCGAAGTCGTCGGACTACCATCAATCGCAAAACAAGCATTCAACTCCACTCGCCCACTCGGAACTACCGTGCTTGTAGGTGTATTCCCCACCGGCGCAGAAATGGCGGTCGACGGATGGGAACTCCTACGCGGAAGAACCATACTCGGAAACTGGCACGGCGACGGACGTCCAAGAGTCGATTTCCTATGGCTGCTCGAAATGGAGAAGCAGGGCAAACTCAAACTCGACGAGATGATCACGCGATACCGACCCTTGGGCGAAATCAACCAAGCTTTCGCTGACATGACCGCTGGCGAGGCGGCAAGAACCGTACTCACTTTCAACAACTAGGCCTCTACACCTAACGATCGCATCCCATCAGGCATAGAATCACGGCATCCAGACGTCTAAAAACGATCCATCATCACACAATGTCAATATCTGACCGTATCGGCTTCGACTCCGGAGCAAACCGACTTGAAGACGCGTTGAACTTTGCCGACGAGAACGGCTTTTACTACCTGGACTTCAATGCCGACACCGGCCCTAACCACATGGAGACGTGGTCGACGGAGCGCATCGCCGCGGTACGCGATCGCTGCGAGACTACGGGCATCAACATCGGTTTACACACCTTGAGCGCAGTCAACGTCGCCGAACTCTCGCCGTACGTCTCTCGGGGCGTCGAAAACTACATGCGAGCATCCATCGACCTTGCAAACCGACTCGGATGCAAATGGACCGTAGTCCACGCCGGATACCACTTCACATCCGATCCTGACACCAGACTCGCCGCCGCTATCGCCAGACTCGATCGTATCGCAACATACGCCGCAGACACTGGACAGCGAATCCTCCTCGAAAACCTAAACTTCGAACCCCAACACGCTGAAGTCAAATACCTAGCCCATACTGTAGACGAGTGCGCTCAAATCTTCGACGCAATACCACCCAACAAACTCGGATGGGCGTTCACCGTAAACCACGCAAACCTAGTCCCAGAAGGCGTGGACGGATTCCTAGACGCTTTTGGAATCGAACGCATAGGTGAAGTCCGACTCGCCGACAACACCGGCGACTACGAGGTCCACATGGTCCCCGGCGAGGGCAACATCGATTTCGATTCATGCCTGAACCGACTTGAAGACAGCGGATATCGCGGCCACTACTCGATGGCATACGGATCGCCCGAAGAAAAGATCGCCTCACGTCAACACCTCGCGTCTCTAGTGAACTAAGGGAGAAAACAATCATGGCATTGGCAGCACAGACCGGCAGCACACCACACGGCGATTCGACACGCCCGCCCGCAACCGGCAGACGCGGAATGGTCGCATCTGCATCCCAACACGCCACCATTGCAGGACTACAAGCACTACAAGCCGGCGGAAACGCCGTTGACGCAGCTGTCGCCGTCGCAGCCGGACTGAACGTTGCAGAACCCTTCATGTCAGGCATGGGTGGAGTAGGCATCGGACTCGTCTACATGGCATCCGAAGGCGAAACGCGAACCATCAACTTCTCAGGTCATGCCCCCAACGACATCGATCCGTCCGGGATGACACGCGACGACATGGAGTACGGACCGCTCTCGATGCTCGTACCCGGCAATATCGCTGGCTGGCTAACCATGCACGACAAATACGGCACGTTGCCTCGCGCCCAAGTCTTCGCGTACGCCATCGACCTCGCAGAAAACGGCGTCCCCATGACCCCCCTGATCGCCAATACCGTCGCTGACAGCAAGGACAAGATCGACGAACTCACACAAGACGGCGCAACTCCCGCACTCGACTATTCCGCAATCGAAGCTGGTGCACTGCTACGACAGCAACAACTCGCCGAGAGCATGAATCGAGTCGTGGAAGGTGGTATCACCGAGTTCTACGAAGGATCCCTCGGGGACGAGATCTGTGCCGGACAAAAAGCCTTCAACGGCGTCATCAACCGCGAAGAACTTGCCGAATACCGCCCATATTGGGAAGAACCGATCTCGACTACGTACCGTGGCTACGAAGTCCGCGTCCCCAAGCCCAACTCCTCTGCATTCCAGATGCTCGAGACGCTCAATATCCTAGAAGGCTACGACCTCGAACCGGGCACTGCTTTAACTGAACATCTTCTGGTCGAAGCCGTGCTCAAAGCCGCTGACGACCGGGTTCTCTACTCTGGAGACCCCAAATACGTAGACATACCGCTTGATCGACTGATCTCAAAAGATTATGCGGAAGAAATCAGATCGGGCATCTCGGCAGACAAGTTCAGCGGTTTCCCGCCAGAACGCTGGAACCGCTCTGCCGTCGAAGCATCGCTCCCCGGCGTATGGAACCCGCAATCCGCGGCGCAGTCCCCAATGACCACCCACTTCGCAACTGCCGACCAGTGGGGCAACGTCGTTACGATCACCCAGACCCTAGGCGGCGGCTTCGGCTCCTGCCTCGCACCAAAAGGCACCGGCGTCTTCATCAACAACATGGGCAAGTGGTTCGACCTCAACCAAGGCAGCCCCAACGACATCAAAGGCGGCCGAGCCGTAGACTTCGTCATCGCTCCGTCGCAGATCTATTCACTCACCTCCCCTTCGCAAAGCGAGGGGGACGCGGACGAGCGCAGCGAGAACGCAGGGGGTGCCCAATTCATCGCCTCCATCGGCACACCCGGCAGCTACGGCATCCTGCACACCACTATCCAGATGATCCACCAGTTCCTAGATTGCGGCAAGAACATTCAGGAAGCCATCGAAGCACCCCGCTTCCGCTACTACGACATCGGTGCCATCATGTTCGAATCTCGCTTCGACCCCGACATGCTCGAACAGCTAGCCGACATTGGCTACACCTACGACCTCCTACCCCCATTCACCAACGCAGTAGGCGGCGCCCACGCGATACATCGCACGTCGCACGGGACGTATCTTGGTGCGGCTGATCCGCGCCGCGACGGCTTCGCATTGGGGTATTGAGGGACCTCCAGCGCGCAGCCAGCACGCGCCAGGCTCTGCCGACTGAACCTCTACTCCCTCCGACTCGCAGGCGCACCAGTGAAGATTTTCGTGCCCGATAGGAGATCAACCGCCCTAGGGGGCGCTACGTTGCTCTGGTTGACGGGTGCTTTGATGCTGGTGCTGCTGACGGGCTGCAACCAAGACGCGAGTGAGGAGGTCGCACCAATAGCAAGTGCCGAAACAACCCCGATTCCGCCCACTCCAACCGCCGTAGACAAACCTACTCCAGCGACCGACAATCCGACACCCGTCATCCGCGTCACTCCGTCACCGATCGCGGAGTCCACACCTACGCCGACCATCACACCGTCCCCAACGCCTTCAGCCACTGCGACGAGAGTGCCTAACCCGTCGGATACTCCTGTAGCAGTCCCTACCAACACGCCAATTGTCCCAACCCCTACGCCAACCGTATCTACCAATACGCGAAAGCCTATCCCGACTCCTGTGCCGGATACAGAATCCGCACCGCCTCAGAGCGCTGTCGAAAACCCTGATGATGCGCTCTGGAGCGATCTGATCGAAAGCCTCAACGAGAATGAGCAGACATGTGTCCGCAGCTTCATGGGATATCACCCTGACGAATCGCTTTTTGACGACGCCTCCAGATTGTCAGTGCACTTCAATCGTGGATCGCTTTGGGAATGTCTAGATCGCGATACCGCTATCGACCTTTACCTGAGTTCTCTTTTGAGTAGCGCAAGTGAAAACGAAGGTGATGAATATCTCAACCAGGAATGCGCGCGAGGCTTACTCGCCTACGTCGATTTTGGACGACTGATTAGCGCCAGCGTAGCGGAGGGTTTCGATAATCCTTACTCGGAAGCAAACTCTCTTCTCACACTGAAAATAATCGAATGCTTCGTAGTCGGCGGGGATACGGATTGGGTAGCTACGCAACCTGCGCCGGTCAACCTTGCCGCTAACAAGAGCCCCCTTTGGAGAGACGTGATCGGTGAATCGACACAAGCCGAACGATCATGCATCGAATCCGAGGCGAGAGTCGGCGCCGAAGATCCGCGTCTTAGTGAATCGGTCTTCGATGGCGCAACGCTACCTTGGGAAGTAGCCGTTTGGGGCTGTCTGTCGCGAGAAACCGCCTTGGAATTGATGTGGATAACCCTTAGAGATGATCCGAGCATCGACACCGTTGGACTAGCCGAAGAGGATGTTGGTTGTGCTGACAGTGCTTTAAGCGAGGTGGACTTAGCAAGTTTCGCCGCGGCCGGGCTGATCGAACCTGCGATCCATGATTACGCCTACGCGCAAGGAGTGTTGATCGCCATCGGATTCTGCTTGGGCTTCGTACCCGCAGTCACCGATACCGATGACCACGGGGACAGTCCAGGCACAGCAACACCGCTAGTGTTCGGTCAATTAGTCGTTGGCAGGGGCGATGGCGGCTCGGACTTCAGCATAGGATCGGATGATCCGCTAGACATCGATTATTTCAGTTTCAACGCTGAGGCGGGACAGACCTACCAGATCGACGTCAAGACTGGCGCCATTCTGTTCTTCGACGTTGCGGTGTACGACGAGAACGAGAATCTTTTGCGTGGCGGCGATTACTTCGATACAATAGCGTTCCCTCTAATTTGGAAAGCCCCTGACAGCGGCACCTATTTCTTGGCGGCCATGATGGTGGGCACCGGGAACTACACCGTTTCAGTCGTAACCGTTGACTACACAGACGACCACGGCGACGACCTCGCAACCGCCACGACGATAAACCTAGGCGATAACGTAACTGCCCAGATCGGCACTAACGACGATGCCGACTACTTCAAGTTCCGGTCCGAAGCGGGGGTGGCGTATCAGATCGACGTTGCCTTGGAACAGGATAAAAACATCGATTTCTTTATCTACGACTCCGATGGTGATCGAGTGGACCATGTGTTGCACCGATTGATTTGGGAGGTGGCGGACACTGCCGATTACTATCTGTCGGTACGCGGCAAAGAGACTGGTGGATACAGCGTCTCCCTCGGACTATCTGACTTTGTGGACGATCACGGCGATGAACGCGAGTCGGCGACCGAAGTCACGGTACCACAGACCATCAAAGCAAACATCGGTTCCGACAACGACAGAGACTACTTCAAGTTCAACGCCGAACGAGGGCAGGGATATCGGATCGAACTCAATGAAGGCAGTGTCGAATACCTTGGCGTATCCCTTCACGACTCCGTAAGCAGTCGCGATATCTGGCAAGAGTACGGTGATGTCGAAGGAACGAGCTATATCATCTGGCAGGCTACGGAAGCGGGTGTAGCCTACGTCGACGTTGGCGGCACCGGTATCGGCGATTACACCCTGTCATTCGCTCTCTCCGACTACAAGGACGACCACCCGGATGATCAACCCACTCAAATTAAGTTCGGTGTACCGATACCTGGCTTCATCGTGAACGACAACGATTACGACGTGTTTGAGTTCACCGCC
The DNA here is from genome assembly GCA_963555965.3 of Dehalococcoidia bacterium. GTDB lineage: Bacteria > Chloroflexota > Dehalococcoidia > Lucifugimonadales > Lucifugimonadaceae > Bin127. Next base: position 1,660,987 of record OY821634.1, on the reverse strand, counting down.
GAGGCGGGGCAAGCCTACGAAATCGAAGCGGAACTCGGAACTTTGGAATACATCGGCATCGAACTCTACTCGATAGATGGCGTGGAGGTTAACGATTCAGATTCTGCTGAAATGACCTGGTACGCCAGAGAGGCCGGCAACTACTTTCTGTACCTTTCGGCGTTCAGCCCCGGTTCTTACACCCTGACGGTATCGCTATCAGACTATGTGGACGATCATGCAGACAGCATCGACCATGCCACGCCGATAACGTTCGGAGAAACGGTCGATGGGACGATAGGTCTCGACGGCGGTCCCATCTGGGACTATCCACGCGACTCGGAAGGGGACATCGACTATTTCGCTTTTGTCGCTCGAAGGGGGCAACTCTACGAAATCGACGTCGACCATCTAGGCCTGTCCGAATCTAGGGTTTTCATAACCAGCGCGGATAGTGAAATCTTGGATTCAGCTGGAGGAGATGCCTTGGGATGGGAACCGACCACTGGAGAACCTTGGCTCATCTGGAAGGCACCCGCCTCTTCCACCTACTATGTGGCACTGCTGGGCAATGGGACGGGTGACTACCAGATCACCATCGATACGTACGAACATATCGACGACCACGGCGATGACAACGCTACCGCCACCAAGATCGAGATTGGGGTTCCCACCACCGGCATGATTGGATTGGATGATGACCTCGACAGTTTCAAGTTCGCCGCTGAGAAGGGGCGTGCGTATTCGTTGGACATAGTCGCCGGCAGTTTGAGAAGCCCTGACATTACGCTTTACGATGATGACCCGGCTCCCCTCGCGAGATTCGACCAAGAGATGATCTGGGTGGCCCCGAGTTCAGGCCACTACTACGCCGAGGTCAGTGGCTATCGTACTGGCGATTACACTTTATCCATCAAAGTCATCGACTATGTTGACGACCACAGCGACGACAAAGAGTCCGCAACTGCATTCCAAGTCGGATCAACCATCAAAGGAGTCATAGGTAGCTACGGTGACATCGATTTCTTCAAATTCAATGCCGAGGCCGGTAAAGGCTATCGAACCGAACTCACCTTTGAAGGATTCGAGTATGCAGCGATCGGCATCTACTCGTCTCAAGAGCAACCATTGGCTGGAAGTTCCAACTATGGCGAGAGCAATTTCGCCCGATTCGAGTGGATCGCTCAGGAGTCGGGCGAGTACTTTATAAGCGCGTCCATTGAGTATCATTCGAGACTGCCAACAGATTACAAGATCACACTGCAAACATACGATCTCGTTGACGAGCACAGCAATAACATTGACGCCGCAACTTTCGTCGAAGTGAGTGAGACGATCGGTGGAACACTTATCGACCATCACGACACAGACGCTTTTCAGTTCACCGCCGAGCTAGGAAAAACATACCAGATTTACCTAGAGTTCTCTAACGCTGCGAATATCAATGTTGTATTTTTAGGTACCGAAGGAACCATTATGGAACACGAACTTCGTGGCGACAGAGAATTAGCAATTACTTGGCAAGCCCCTGATTCCTTTGATCTGTTGACGGAAAACTTCGTATTAGTGTCCAGCGTCGATCACATCGGTGCATACAGTTTGACGATTACCTCAGAGGATTGACAAGACGCGGCCATTCTGGCTGCATCAACTCCCTTTCTGCACAACGTTGGATCGGTTCCGACCTAGGACTCCTACCCCAGAATCACTCCCGGATCACACCCTTAGACACCCCAGACGGATGCCCCAAATCACTCCGCCAGCAACATCCGACCACGCTTCAACAACGTCCGAATCTCTCTCGCCGTCAGCTTGATCTTCTGCTCTTGACCATTCACCAAAACCCGCCGAGTCTGCAAATTCGGCTTGAACTGACGCTTCGTAGCATTCATCGCATGGCTACGGTTGTGCCCGAACTGCGGCTTCGGACGCGCCCCCAACTTCAAAGCGGCTCGGATCTGATCCTCGGACATCGACATGGCGTAACTTTTCAACTTCATGGTTTCGGATTTCGTCAACAAAGATTAGGATAACATCGCGCATAGCATCAAACACCCAATGAAGGGACCCACAGATGACGATGACCACAACCACAAGCAACGGTTATCTCCTACGCGACCTCGCACGCGCCGCCCTCGCCGCAATATCTACAAACCAGAATCAACTAAACGCACTCAACGTCTTCCCAGTCCCCGACGGCGACACCGGCACCAACATGATGCTCACCATGCGCGGAATCGCATCCGACATGGATAACACCGCCACCGAAGACGTGCCAGCAACTGCCGCCGCAATGGCGCGCGCCGCGCTGCTAGGCGCACGCGGAAACAGCGGACTCATCATGGCGCAGCTCTTTCGCGGTCTCCGAGACGCCATGACTGACGCCAGCGAGGTCAACTCTCAAAACTTCGCTAACGGTCTAACCATCGCCGCTGAAATGGCTTATGGCGCCGTGCCAAATCCCGTTGAAGGCACCATGCTGACCGTCATACGAGAAGCCGCGGAAACCGCTAATAACTCCGCTAATCAAGGGCAAAACATCAACGAAGTGGTCGAAGCCGCCGCCAACCAAGCCATCGAAACCACCGAGCGAACACCCGATATGCTCGAAGTACTCAAAGAAGCCGGCGTCGTCGATGCCGGAGGTTTCGGACTCTCCATCATGCTTTTGGGCATGTCCCAATACCTTCGTGGCGAAGGCGACGGTTCAGTTCACGTCGACGCTCCGGGCATCGAAAACCTCGTAGGGGAGAGCGGTGTCATCGTCGATACATCATCCCTCGATATCGCCGAGGAAGAAGCATGGGGCTACTGCACCAACATCGGCATCGAAGGCACCGCGATCGACATCCCAAGCCTCTCCGAGCAGTTCAATAAGATCGGACGCTCCACCGTCATCGCCGGCGACGAGACCATCGCCAAGATTCACGTCCACATGGAAGACCCTGGCGAAGCCGTCAGCCTAGCCGTCCGAAACGGCGCACTCACTCTAAACGTCAGCATCCAAAACATGGACGCACAAACCCTCGAGTGGGCCGAGAACCGACGCGCCGACGCTGCCACCGCCGAACAACCCGTCGAACCCGTAAACATCGCCATCGTCGCAGTCGTAGCTGGAGACGGAATGGCCAACTACTTCCGACAAGCCGGTATGGGCGCAACCTTCATCGTCGAAGGCGGCGACACCCTCAATCCCAGCGTCGCAGACCTGCTCGAAGCTGTCGATGCCGCACCATCCGATCGAGTCATCCTACTGCCCAACAACAAGAACATCATCGGCGCTGCACAACAAGCATCCGAACTCACCGAAAAGTCCTCAACCGTCATCGAAACCCGCTCCATGCAGGAAGGCATCGCCGCAATCAGTGCCTTCGACCCCGAGGCCGAACTCGACGAAAACGTCGAGGAGATGACCGACATGCTCGAAGGCCTCCACGTCGGTTCCGTCTTCCGCGCCTCCCGCGACGCTACGATGGGCGGCATACATGTGAGCGAAGGTCAATTCATGGTCATAGTAGACGGCGAAACCGTCTCTGCTGGCGACGACGAACTTGCAATGCTCATCGCTGGCGTCAACTCCGTCATCCACCACGGCGCACTCGTCGCAGTATACGTAGGCGAAGAGATACGACCTGACACCGCGAGAGCCGCCGAAACCCGACTAACCCAGGAACTATCCCACTACCACCGCGTAGACATCCACTTCATCCGCGGCAACCAACCCCACTACGCTTACCTCTTCGCGGTGGAGTAGGTCGAATCTTTGCCGATCATTTTTCCGCAAAAATGATTGTCAACGCATCTTGTCGCTCATCTATGCGACACAAAACTTTTTGTCGCTCATTTTTCCGCAAAAATGATTGTCAATGTAGCTTGTTGCTCACGCGTGAGCATCAACAGACGATTGATCTTCGGCCACATCCATCACATCCTGAAAAACTAGGATCGCAGGTCTTCGACCACTGCTAGCTCTAGAAACCTCCAACACTCCATGATCAACCAATGCATTCAGCACTCGTCTCGCCGTTGGCGCAGGGATCTCTGATCCAGTGTTGAAACCACTACTCGAGAAAATCGGATATTGGAAGATCCAATCCAAGGCATGAATCGCATAGCGAGACCTTACTGCTTCCGACACACGGAGTTTCATCGTCTCATAGAGCTCTAGGATGCCTTTGGCTTTCGCCAAATTATCTTCGGCCTGCTCACGTACCGCCGTCAAAAAGAAACGACACCAGCCAGTCCAATCATCGTCTTTCGATACAGCCAGCAGACCATCGTAGTAATCATCGCGATGCGCTTCAAAATAGGCACTGATGTAAAACATTGGACGCCCAATCATACCGCGTTGCCACAAGAACAACGGCACCAACATGCGCCCCAGACGACCATTACCGTCTAAAAACGGATGAATCGCCTCGAACTCGGCGTGTAGAACGGCTGCCTGCACCAGCAAATCGAGTTCATCAGTATGAATGAAACGTTCCCACCGACCCATCGCTTCCTCGAGCTTCTCAGCACTGACCGGGACGAACTTCGCCTCTTCGATCCTGCGACCGGGTGCGCCGATCCAGTTCGGAATCCGGCGGTATTCGCCCGGTGCCTTGTCCCGTCCACGCACGCCGGACAATAGGACCCCATGCGTCTCCCGCACCACGCGCAACGACAACGGCAGTTCGTCAAGCATCTCCTCCGCGTGCCGCATCGCTCTTCGGTAGTTGAGAATCTCATCGATGTCGTCACGACGCTCAGGAGTCGCCGCCGGTTGCCCTGCTTCGTACTGATAGACCTCCCCGATCGTTGCCTGCGTCCCCTCGATGCGTGCGGACAAAACCGCTTCTTGTGTTGTCAACGGGGCCAGCAATAACTCAGGGTTTGGGACGGCCGCCAGCATACCGTCGTAACGACCAAGCGCCACCGCCGCTTGCCCAATCAGGGGCATTAATTCACCCCAATCCAAGTTTTGGGGTGGAAACTTTCCGTCGTGATAGCGGACTGGTGATTGATCGATCATGCGTAACGCTCGCCAGGAGTTGTCGATCATTTTATCGCAAAAATGATCGACAACGCACTTTGTCGCTCACTTATGCGACTCAAAACTTTTTGTCAACCATTTTTACCCAAATATGATCGGCAACCGACCCCACTATGCCTCCCTCTTCGCAGTGGAGTAGGGGTACCCTTTCCCCTTTTTGCGAAGCAAAACACTATCCCTCCCCCTCTCTGAGGGGGAATTAAAGGGGGTGCCGGCGCAACGCGGAATCTTCCCCCTTCGCTTGCGTAAGGGGGTTAGGGGGATGTTCACGTCAATAACTGGCATCGCATCCCCTGCGACCTCGCTGCGCTCGTTCGCGTCCCCTTACACTTCGCGAAGAGGACATACTCAACCCACCAAATGCGCCTGCAAATACTCCCGATCCATCTCGATACCAATCCCCGGACGTTTCGGATCGAGATAGATCTTGTCGCCACGAATATCTAGCGGCACGTCCATCAGAACGTCGTACGCGTGCAGATCCGCACGCATCGTCTCTACGCGGTAGCAGTTCGGAACCGTGATCATCACCTGCGCGCCGGAGATCACGTTGATCGGACCGCTAGCGTCGTGCGGCGACACCGGTATGTAGTACGTCTCTGCCTGCGTGCAGATCTTCTTCAACTCCGATATCCCGCCCGTCCACGTGATATCCGGCATGATGAAGTCGGCCAAGCCCTGCTCCAAGATCGGCACGAACTCCCAGCGAGTGTGTATCCGTTCGCCAACGCAGATCGGCACATTCGTCGCGTCCCGAACCTGCTTCAACGCCGTGTTCGACTCCACACCCACCGGCTCCTCGAACCAGAAGATGTTGTACGGCTCCAATGAATTCGCCAGCCGTATCGCCGTAGGGACATCAAACCGCGCATGGTTGTCGATCAATATCTCAATGTCCGGACCCACAGCTTCTCGCGCCGCCGCAATCCGCTCCACGCCTTGGTTTTCAGCTTCCGCCGACAACTTGCCAGACATGTAGCCATCGATCTCGTCTGGATGATGCGGGTACCAAGGATCCGTCTTTAGCGACGTCTGACCCGTCGCCACAATCGCCTTGCAGTCTTGAGCCAGGCTATCTGGAGTCGCCCCGTCCTGTGGATGGCAGTAGACATCCACCGCGTCTCTCACCGGACCGCCCAGCAGCTCGTACACCGGCACACCCAATACCTTGCCGCGAATGTCCCACAACGCGATGTCGATGCCCGAAATCACGCTCGTCGTCGCGCCACGAGAGCCCATGTAGGTGAAATGTCGAAACACCTTGTGCCAGATCTTCTCGATGTTCTTCGGGTCATCGCCCTCCAGCAGATCCGAGACATGGCGGATCAACGATGCAACCCCGCGATTGGCCTGCTCCCGAGTACAGGTAACCTCGCCCCATCCCGTCACGCCCTCGTCGGTATTGACCTCTACAAATAGATATTCTCGGTTATTCGCCTTCGCGTTCGCGGTGGGCAAGAACGGCGCTGGAGCCGACACCAGATAGGGCGTTATCTTCGTTATCTTCATCTTTACTTCTCGATATCCCTCAAGATCGCATCGATTATCTGCGACATATTGTCGAAATCCCGCGCACCGCGGAACTGCAACCGCACCTCCTCGCCGTCCTTGTCTACATACGCGAGGAAGATCGTCGGAGTTGATTGTACGCCCATCGCCTCGCCCCGTGCGCGGTCGATCTGCCAAGTCGTGTTGTGCCTCCCCGACAGCAGACACTCGTTCAACGCCACCCGGTCCAACCCCATATCCGCCGCCAATCCAGCGAGTAACGGCATCCCGACCTCATCCTGACGCTCGTACACCCCATCTATAAACTCCCAAAAATGCTCCGATCCCTGCTCGCCCACGCAGTCCGAATACTCCGCCGCCAGCGCCGACTCCTCAGCCAAGATCGGAAAGTGGAAATATATCGACCTCACAAGTCCGTCCGCGATGTACGTGTCGCGCATCTGGGCAACCGTCCCGCGGTGCCAAGTCCCGCAGTGCGGTCACAAAAAGTCCGAAAAATCGAACATCGTGATCGGAGCATCCGCATCCCCATACGAGTTGTAACCCCGATTCGCGATATTCACACTCCGATTCTCAGCAGTGGGCACCACCACCGCCGTAGGTTCAGGCGTAGCTGTCGCTTCCGCAGTTGCAGTAGGCAACACCACCAACTCCGCCGTCGCCCCATCACCCTCATCCCGCACCCCACAACCCAAAACCGCACCCGCGCTAAATACAACCACAGCGACTAGAGCAAACCAACGGAAACACATCGCATAGATTCTACTTTGCCAAACCGCGATATCGTTGACCAACACGAACGCTTCGCACACCATGAACTACGATCTGATCCATGGTCGATTCATTGTGAAAATCACATTTCGAAGAAATTATCTCAAGCGGTGCGCAGAAGACCCATCTCGCGCAGCGAGGAGGTGGGGCGCGATGGCCGGCAACGCGTACCATAAACGTATCGACCTGTTGATAAGAACAAGAATGTTCAACGATCTTTTTGATATCGCTTCGTTGGATCTGCACCCGCTCAGGGGAGATCGACGAGGTCAATACGCAATCCGTTTACACGGAAGATGGAGACTCGTCGTTCAGCCGAATCCAGCATGGGACTCCGTCGATGTTTTGGAGGTCTCGAACCATTATGACGAGTAGCGAACAGCGAGTCTGGTCTAACTTGCCAGTGTCACCCGGTAGCGTTCTCAAAGAAGAAATAGACTACCGGGGTATTTCTCATGGCCAGCTTTCAGCAATGATGGGATGTTCACAATCGTTGATTGAGAACATCATCAACGAACAGACACCGGTAACCGCGAAGATCGCAGATGACATCGAGAACGCACTCGGTATCAACTCCCAAATCTGGCTGAACCTCGAAGCCGGTTTCCGCGCAACCATAGCCCACAACGAACTCGTCGCCCGCGAAGGCCCCGACCACCACTGCGACCTAGGCCAAGACTGCCCCGCACGCCAAAACCACGACGACGAGGATGACGACGAAGACGAATACGCCGACACCTCCGATGAACAGTCCTCCCGCTCAAGCATCCTGAGAGACGAGGGGGAGTAATTCCTCTCCCTCCCCCTTGATGTCCAAGGGGGAAGTAAAGGGGGTTTAGACTCCCCGTTTCGCTTTCTACAACCCTCTTCCAATCCCTGTAGAACCCCGTCTGCGTGGGCATGACACAGTGCCGCGAAGGTCTCGTCAAATCAGCGTTGCCGGTATCTGCCCGGTGTGCTATACCGGGTTAGCACGATGTCCGCCACCCACGTCAACGCCGACGAATTCCCCGAGCCTGACTTTCGCGCGGCTGAAAATCTAGACGGGGGGGGGGGTACAGCCGTACCAAAATCAACCTTCAACTGATTTTGATCTCACTATCCTCAATGAAGATGTTCTAAAAACTCAGGCAATCCCGCCGAAATCCATCGATCTCATCGTCACGTCGCCGCCTTACAACGTCGACATTTCATATAACTCCCACGTAGACAACGACGACTATGGCCAGTACCTCGTCTGGACACACCAGTGGCTAGCCCGATGCTACCAGTGGCTGAAACCAGACGGGCGTATGTGCCTAAACATCCCGCTCGATAAAAACAAGGGCGGTCAACAATCCGTCGGTGCCGACATCACCCGAATGGCTCGTGACATCGGCTATGGATACCACTCGACCGTCGTATGGAATGAAGGCAATATTTCTCGCCGAACCGCTTGGGGATCATGGATGTCCGCATCCGCACCCTTCGTCATCGCTCCCGTCGAATTGATCGTCCTCCTATACCGCGATTCTTGGAAGAAACAGAACCGCGGCACGTCGGACATAACGCGCGACGAGTTCATGGAATGGACCAATGGTGTTTGGATATTCAACGGGGAAAGCAAAACACGCATAGGGCACCCTGCACCATTTCCAATCGACCTTCCTGAACGTTGCATCAAACTCTTCAGCTACGTCGGCGATACGGTGCTGGACCCCTTTCTTGGTTCTGGCACGACTTTACTTGCCGCCAAGAAATTTAGACGACGCGGCATCGGTATCGAAATCGATTCCGGCTACTGCGAAATAGCGAAAAAACGTCTCAATCTGGATCAGGGAGTATTGTTCGATGGCGGAGCGTAGAGTCACGCAAAAAGGCCTGATCTTCGAGTATTTTCTAGACCGACCTAAGCAGAATATCCCCACTCCTGAAGTCGTTGATTGGGCAACCGCGGAGTATCTACGAATCACAGGTAACCCGCTCCGTGATCCTGATCGTATGATCCGCACGCTTTACTCGGAGGGCAAGCTGATAAAGGTGCAAACCGGCTTGTATAGATATGACCCTGACGCAGTAGTCGACGTATCTGATGAAAACTTCACCGCCGCACAGAAAGCCGAAATCCTAGAAAACGGCTGCTATCGTTGCGCAATGTGCGGTTCTACCGAAGGTGAAGGTGTACTGTTACACGCAGATCACATCCTTCCCCGCTCCAAAGGCGGAAAAGCAACCGTTGACAACGGGCAAGTCCTATGTAGCCAGCATAACAATCTTAAGAAGAACTACGGTCAGACCGAAACTTGCAAACGAATGTATAAAGTGCTGTATGACAAAGCAGTAGAACTTAACGACACAGCGATGCGCGAATTCATCGAAGACGTCATGCGCGTCTACGACGAACACAACATCAACAGCCACATCGACTGGAGACCCCAGTCACCTAATTCATCGGATTGAGACATCCACCCGATGCAAACCGGGTCGTAACCTGAAAAGCTCGAACCGAGCACAGTGTGCTAGGGTAAGCATCCTTACCATAGGTTGCACGATGTCCGATACACCAAGCTCTACTCCCCTCAACGAAGCCTGTCTACTCTGCCGCAAAACTCTAGGCGAAGTGCCACTTCGCTTAATCAACGGCGAAACATTCTGCGAAGAAGACGCCGCAAATGTCATCACCTACGGTCTAATCGGCGCAGCATGTAAACGCCAGATGGACCTCGCCCTTCACGCCATGTCACACCGACAGCGAAACCTTGAGGGACTTTACAGTGAGTTGACTGATCTTTTTGAAAAGTACAGGCTGATTCAAGGGAGCGAATAACCAGAAGCTAGAAACACGCTTCGCAACTTCATATTTTCCCTGTGATACTCTTTACCGGTTTCAATCGCAATTGAGGACCACATCATGCCCGACCACGAATACGTCTTGATACAAGACCCTCCTGAGTACCTGCACAACGAACTTAAGAAAAGAGGCCACACAGTCACGAAAGCCTATCTGGGCGACTTGGGTTACACCACAGACGACCAGATCGAACTAGTCTGCGAAGCCATTGATGACCTGATGAGCGAATCGCAGGAATGGACTCCAATCGTCTGGAATCAACTCAAACCTGATGCCCAGCGCAAACTCATGCTAATGGCCGCCGACAGCGACACCTTCATGGAAAAAGGCAGGCTGATGACCGATTGGGTCTACGAAGAGCAAATCAACTGCATCCTCGATCTAGCCCACGATCACATCACGCCGTGCAACAAACAGCAACCCACCCGATGACCAACCCCACGCGCCCGTAACACCCTTCAAACCCACCCTACACCCCCAACAACCATCAACAAAATCCCACTCATCCTTCAATCCCCGTAACCCCGGTTCAGACTTCCTCCCCCAAAACCTCCGCCACACTCCGTATCCGGGCCAGACTAGCCGAAGCATACTCCGACGCCTCGTACCGCTGGATCTGCTGCTCCTTCAACCCCAACCGACCAGCCAGCGACTTCTGACTCAGACCCCGAGCGATCCGCGCCCTGATCAACAACCTCGGCACATCAGCCACAGAATCAAGCCGGCCAAACTCAAACTCGCCCGACTTCAAACGCTCGTAATCCCCCAACTCCTCCTCAAGGTCGGCAAGCTGACTCCTCACAGCATCCCTCCTCGCCTTCAGCAGCAGAGGATGCAACCCAAGCTCCTTCGCCGTCTCACCCTCCAACTCCCGCAAAGCCTCCGAGAACCGCTCCGTCTGAGCCCTCGTTATCCGATACTGCCTCTCGTTCTTGATCATTCGATCCCTCCTAGATCCAAAGCCACAATTCCCTTCGGTTGTCCCGTCTCTCTGTCGATCTGAAAAAACTCCAAGAAAATATCACCCCGCATCCGCGCCGTCCACGACGCCGGAAAGAATTCGCCACGAAACTTCGCCTTCTGAGTAGCGCGTCCCCGATCAAATTCGAGCAACACGGGATCGATCAACTCGATATCCACCCCATCCTCATCCCAACAAGCATCGAAATCGTTCGGAGCCTCCTTACTCGTCACAAAACTTCCATCCAAATACACCGTCCGACAACCGGCCTGTTTCAAGCCTTCCAACGCGCTCATGAATCCATCCAGCAGATCGCGACGCCAAGGCGTAGTCCCAAATCTCTCGACGATCTCATCCCACGTCGCCCAATGAATCCCCGGTGGCAAATTTCCACCCTCCTCAAAATCCGGTATCATAACCCAACTATATCATTGTGTTGAGGATAGACATCCTTCAACCCCCGCAATCCCCGGTTCACACAACTCTTTGAACTTGTTCAAAAACTAATCATGCCGCAGTTATGCCGCGATCATGCCGATTTTGGTCTAAATTCCCCTTACATACAAACCCCAAAATCATACGAAAACCATCATCTGCCATCCCAAACACACTCATATCCGACACATCTCCATAACTCACTGCGAATCACACTACAAATCACCCCGACACTGAACATGCCGCTCCAGCGGCAAAACTCCGGCATGACGCGGCGATACAACGTATCGCAAAACCACCATCAAGCCCCGCGCGTTAACATTGAACCCGTAGCGCAACAACCCCCGACTTTCAGCCGACGACACGACAGGACAGGTGGCAACCGCATCATGATGAATCGCAACATGCTCAGGCAAGCTCAGCAGATGCAGAAGAAGATCCAAGAGATGCAGGAGGAGATCGCTCAGGCGACCACCGAAGCATCGGTCGGCGGTGGAGCAGTCAAAGCCGTCGTGGTCGGTGGCTCGCAAATCCAGAGCATCGAGATCGACCCCGATGTGGTTGATCCGGAAGACGTCGAGATGCTGCAAGACCTCGTTGTAGCCGCCGTGAACCAAGCTATGGAACAAGCGCAAGAACTGGCCGCCAAGAAGATGCAGGCGATCACCGGCGGTCTGAACATCCCCGGTCTAGGCTTCTAGCACAGCCTAGGGTAGTCTACACTTAATCCAAGCAACCGCTACGATGGCCGCGTTTCGCCCCGATCCGCCAAGATCAATCACCCCGGTAGCACCGCCATCCGACGCGCCACGCGGCGTCGCCGCTCCCGTTTCCCGCGTCATCGAAGCCTTCCGACGCCTCCCAGGCATCGGTCCCAAATCCGCACAGCGCCTCGCCTATCACCTCGTCCGAATGCCCGAAGCCGAAGCCGCCGAACTCTCCGAAGCGATCACCGGCGTCAAGCAACGCATCAAGCTCTGCGACATCTGCGCCGACATCACCGAAGAGCCAGTATGCGGAATATGCTCGAACACCAACCGCGACCGCACCGTCATCTGCGTTGTCGAAGAGCCCCTCGACGTCACCGCACTCGAACGCACCCGCGCCTACAACGGCCTCTACCACGTCCTCCACGGCGCCATCTCACCGACCAGTGGCATCGCCGCCTCCGATCTCAAGATCAAAGAACTCCTCCAACGCCTCCAAGACGACACATCTGATCAGACAGTCAACGAAGTCATCGTTGCCACCAACACAAACCTAGACGGCGAAGCAACGGCTATGTATCTGCAACGCGCCATAGCGCCTGCGGGTATCAAAGTAACCCGTCTGGCGCGCGGTCTGCCGTCGGGGACTGATATTGAATATGCGGATGATGCGACGCTGGCTCATTCGCTAGAATCTCGATCGGAGATAGCCCAATGAAAATCGAACAAATCGAAACCTTCTTAGTGGACCGCTTCTTGATAGTCCGCATTACTACGGATGATGGCACACAGGGCATCGGCGAATCGTGCTACTGGGCATACCCCAGAGCGGCTGAAGAGACTGTAAAGATCCTCGGCGATGCCATCATCGGCATGGACCCCGGCGACACGGAGCACATCTACAACTACATGCATCGCTACAACGGCAGCTTCCGTGGCAACAGTATTGCGGCTGCAATATCCGGCATTGACATGGCTCTGTGGGACATCAAGGGCAAGCGGCTCGATGCGCCGGTGTGGGACCTGCTTGGTGGACGTGCGCGGCAGAAAGTGCGCGCCATATTCCTCGGCGTCGGAGGTGAGACGCCCGATGAAGTCGCCGAACGCGCCAAAATCGCCGTAGACCGTGGCTACTCCGCGCTCAAATTCACCCCCATGCCGCGCGAGTTTCAGCTGCTCAAGTACCCCGTTCTCGTAGACAACGCTATCGACATGCTCGCTGCCGTCCGCGAGACCGTCGGCAACGACTTCGACATCGGCATCGAGATACACCGCAACATGCGACCGTCCGAAGCCATCGTCTTCTGCGAGAAGGCGATGCCATTCAACCCCTACTTCATCGAGGATCCGATAGTTCCGGACGGAGTGCTCGCCATGTCAGAAGTAGCGACGAAAATGCGACTGCCGCTCGCCGTCGGAGAGCGCAACGCCCACATCTGGGAGTTCCGTGAATACGCCCAGATGACCAACTGCTCGTTCTTCAAGCCCGACATCGCCGTCGCTGGCGGCATCACCGGTGTTAAGAAGATATCCGCAATCGCCGAAGCGCATCACATCCTGATCGCGCCTCACAACTTCCAAGGACCTATCGCCACTGCCGCGTGTGTGCAGCTAGGCATTTCGTCGCCATCTTGGGACGTCTTGGAGGCGGTTGACGAGGACAAGCCGCCGCGGGCGGACATGGTGGACGCCCCGATGGAGATCGTTGACGGCTGGTTCACGCTACCCGAGAAACCGGGCCTCGGAGTAATCTTCAACGAAGAAGCCCCCAACTTGCACCCCTTCGAACCGGCCCGCATCCCGCCGCCGATCCGCGAAGACGGCAGCGTAGGACTGCGTTAAGACACTCCCTTCCAAAGGAGTTCGAAAAGTCTCGCCATTTCGACTCGAATGAACATCCGTCCCAACGTTATGGTTGGCAAAGCACCGAACGGATGAATGATTCAATCGAGCGAGTCTTGACCGAGAGCAATAAGAGGGACATCGAAGGACATCCTTACAAAAACGATGATCGTGAAGCGATATGGGCGATTCGACCACGCTGGTCGACGCCCTACTTCGTGCTTTTCACCTTGCAGGTGGTTGTCGGATTCGGCATCGCGACCTACGACGGGGTCTCATCCACAACTCCTGACAAGTGGATACAGGCGTACTTTGATATCATTCTCCGTACCGGTCAAGTCGGGATCGCGGCGGCGATCATCACTTTTACAGTCATCGAACTACTGAGTAGCACCATGTTGATGAGCGAATGGATAAGACACAACCTCGTGGAACCCGCGAAGGAAAGACGCCGTGAGGAAGGCCGTGCTGAAGCTCGCGCAGAACTGATTGCAGAGATCGAAGAGTGGGACCAGCGCCGACGAGCCGCGGAAGAACGCGGCGAAACCTTCGACGAGCCGCTACCGTACTTGGAGAACGGTTCATTTAACCACCGGAACTGACCACCCTGCGCAAAACGAATCCCCCTTTCCATTGATAGGAGAGGGTTGGAGTGAGGGTGAACTCATCATGTCGCCACCTCGACGACGATACTTCAACGCCGAAGGCATCGTCGTCCGCGCCCGTGATCTCGGTGAGGCCGACCGCATCGTCATTCTCCTGACCCCGAACCGCGGTCTCATCTCATGCGTGGCACGCGGCGCACGACGTACGACATCCCGAACCGGCGGACACGTAGATCTGCTCCGACACATCACCGCCCACATCTCCGAAGGCCGTTCCGACCTCCACGTCATCAGCCAAGTCGAGACCGTCAACGCATACCTCCGACTCCGCAACGACCTCGACCGCCTGACCTTAGCCTCCCACTTCGCCGAAATCTCCGAACGCTTCTCGTTACAGAACGCCGCCAACCCGAACCTCTTCGGCCTACTCCGAGACTCTTTGAGCTACGCCGAAACCATTCATAAATCAACCCTCCCACTTCTACGACTCTGGCACGAAACCACCCTTCTGACCATCGTCGGCCTCCAACCGCAACTCCACCGCTGCGTCCGCACCAACACCGAAATCCCACCCGGCGACCACTGGTTCTCACCATCAGAAGGCGGCATCATCAAACGACCAGACCAAGCGGATACGAACACATCTCCTGATCCCATAGCCTTCAATCACCCCGAAGCCACACCCATAATCCCAGTCCCCCTAAACACCATCAAACTCCTACGCCACATATCTCGCACCTCGAATTGGGGGCGATTGGAAGGGTTGCGCGTTGATGCGCAGGATGTCGATGGCGGGTTGCGAGCGATAGGCGCAATGCTCAAGTATCAGCAAGAGCGCGGCATCGGCAGAGCGGAGCGAGTGATGGGGGAGGTGGGGAGGTGAAGATACTTTATGCGTGTATTTCGCATTAAACCTACATAAGTGCTATAATAGTTTATATGCATCGCACTAAGGAACAAGAAAAGATCAACGACAGCTACATCGCTACCGTAGTCGCCCAAGCGATAGCTGATGTTACCTCGCAAGAATATCGCCTTTTAGCATCAAGGTTACAACCGTTTGAAGTTGTAGACAAGATCACAGGTGCTCTGAAGCAACTTGATGGCCTGAGGCGCGGTGACATGCCTTGCTACGACGATTGGACTTCTTTGTGTTACTTGACTTGGTACCAACCGCATCACATCAACTTAGCTTACACGTTGTTGGGACAGATGTCACGATCATTTCGAAGGACTCTAAAGCGTGTTGATGGACTTGATGCTTTTCGCTGGATCGATTTTGGCTGCGGTAGTTTGCCTATGCACACCGCCTTGTACGCGGCGTTGGCAACTAGGGAGTTTTTGCGAGGTTCAAACCCTCGCGTGTCGTCGTTGGGAATCGACTCAAGCCCAGCGATGGTGAAGTTGGGCAATTCTGTTCTAAGCGCTATCGAAAAAATCGACTCTCGACTAATGTGTGGATTGGAAAACCTGACTATTTCGATATGCCCTTTGGAAGCAACTCAGTTGGCATCACCTTCAGACAGCACGCCAACTATCCTAAGCGTAATGCACGCGTTTTACCGTGAAAACTGCTCGCTGGTCGCGTCTGAGTTGAAATCACTAATTGACACGACGGATCCCGAGTTGATCATAGTTACGGCGCACCCAGCATCATTGGAACTGGTTGAACACACACTTGCAGCATATCGGGATAGCTATGACTTCGTCAGCAAACGTTTCGATTACAGTAAGCCGTTGCGATTCAGTGGTGAGTTGGATGCTGTTACAGCCTTCCGGCAAGGTTTGGGACAGTTCATACAAGACGAGCGGTTGAACATAGTGAACGAAGGTTTATCGGCCCAGCAAGATTATGCGGGTGTATACGACGTTGGATTAGGCGAATGGGACGGCACATCTGACACGATTCGACGCTTTCTATACGGTGCCGACTTGCAATACATTGACGATACCGACTTGGCAATCAACTTCCTAAACGGTACGGTCTCGTGGTCAGGTGCGGAGGCGGAAGCGAGGGTATACTTTCGAAAACAACCGCAAAATTCCTGATGTGACAACCCAACTACAAACCACGTTTGACGGCTTCGCTCCACCGTGTATAGATGGTCCCGCGAGCATCGGTGATACTTGCGTCGCCTACCGTGATGTCAAAGAAATCCTTACCCGGGCAACTGGCTTCATGGATGCCTACGATTTCACCCTGCAACCTTGCAGTGGGTGTTCTTTCGGTTGCACCTACTGCTATGCCGCCTTCTTCAGTCACAGTGCTGAGAAGCGGGACAGTTGGGGCAAGTGGATCGACGTAAAACGCAACGGCGTGGAGGTTCTGCAAAAACGCAAACACGGTTCATTGGACGGAAAACTGATTTACATGAGCAGCGTCACTGACCCGTATCAGCCCATCGAGCGCACAATCAAACTCACGCGCGGCATCTTAGAGGTTATGTCCGAACGCCACAAGCCCAAACTCGTCATCCAAACCCGCAGCCCAGACGTCACTCGCGACATTGACCTGTTCCGGAAAATCGAAGATAACGACGGTCGCGTCCAAGTAAACATGACCATTACCACTGACGACGAAGACATCCGCCGCACGTTCGAGCCATCCTGCCCGAACAACACAGTGCGCCTACGCGCCATCGCCGAGGTGCAAGCCGCTGGCATCCAATCATGCATCACGATGACGCCGTTACTCCTTGTATCTGATCCAGAACTGTTCGCCGACGAACTTCTGGACACTGACGTACGCCGATTCATCGTTCAGCCGTTCCACTTCACCCGCGGCAAATTCGTCGCTAACACTCGAGACGAAGCGACGCGCCTAATGGCAGAAAAGCTAGATTGCGATGTGACCGACTTCGTCGATGCCTACATGGACGACTACAGATCCACAGAACGGATCATTCGGAACCGTTTAGCCCAAGAAGGCATCCCGCTAGGACAAGGCAAGGACGGCTTCAAGCCGCCGTTTTAGGAGAAATAAGCCTGTCCTCCGCGGGAATGATGCGATGGCGGAGCGGGACCTTGAGACTACTACTCTTCAAGAACACCCGCAGATTGCAAATACTTGAACAGCTCAGAGTCGATCTCCAAGACGACCAGAGATTGGTCGTCGATGATCTTCTCGTAGGCTTCTAGCGAGCGTCGGAACTCGTAGAACTCTGGCGCCTTCTCCAATGCTTCCGCCAAGATGGTGATGGCTTCTTGCTCAGCCTCACCGCGCAGTCTGGCTGCAGTACCGTTTGCCGTCTCCAAGATGATCTGGACATCGCGGTCTACTTCAGCGCGGATCTCCCGATCCCTCTGCGTACCTTCTGCACGCAAACCTTCGGCGATGCGCGCACGCTCGGCTCTCATACGGGCGAACACTGACGTCTCAATCTCCGTCGGGAAGTCCGCTCGCTTGATGCGAACGTCGATGATCTCGATACCTAGCTCGTCCACGAGCGGACGGAAGTAAGAAACCGACGCGTTACCGATGATTTCAGGACGTTCCTCTCGCGAAAGCGCATCCAACTCCTCGTTGGTAGCAGGACGCGCACGAGCCGCAACTCCGTCGACCGCCTCATCAGTTATCAGAATCGTCAATCGAGGGTCGCGCAGGTTGTTGTTGAAAAGTTCCAAAGCCTGCTGACGTGAAATCTCCGAACGGTTGCTGGCTTCAGCCACACGTCGCATCACCTGCTCACGAGTCTCCGAGATGACCTCAGACTGAGTGTCAAGCGCAACTTCACGACGTAGCTGCGAGTTCACGATGTCCGAGACGCGAGAAACTGCTTCAGTCTCGGTTCGCAGACGCTGGAAGAACTTCAGCGGGTCGACAATTCGATAGCGGGCATAGGCATCGATAACCAAGTTACGCTTGTCGGATGTCAACAACGATGCCGGCTGAGCGTCAACGCGTAGCAACCGGCTGTCCATCTTCACGACAGTCTCTACGAAAGGTTGCTTGACATACAAGCCAGGACTGCGATAGTCGCGCTGGAATGCGCCGAAGCGAGTGACGATCGCCAACTGCGTCTCGTCCACGGTGAATAGCGCTTGCGGCACCAGAATAAACGCGGCTACGACGACGATGATGATTGTGAGTATCAGACGAGGCATAGCGTTACTCGTTCCCCGCCGAACTGCTCACGGAATTGCCGGATAACGTGCTCAAACTGTCGAGCGGCAACAGCGGCAACGCATTCGAGCCGGAATTGATGATGATCGTAGATTTGCCTGCCAGAATACGCTCGACCGCTTCCAGATAGAGACGCGTACGAGTCACGTTCGGCGAAATGTCGTAACCGATCAGAATCGCTTCAAATCCTTCCGCTTCACCACGCGCCCTCTCGATTCGACCCCGCTTGAAACCATCAGCCTCTTCCACGATCTGTGCCGCCGCACCGGTCGCCTGCGGTATCTGAGACGCCTTGTACGCCTCCGCCAAGTTGATGTCCCGTTCACGATCCTCACGCGCACGAACCACGTCCTCGAAAGCGTCCTGAACCTCTGCCGGCGGGTTCACGTTCTGCAAAAGCACCTGCAGAACGTCGATACCAGTGTTGTAGTCGCGAGTCAGCTGTCGCATCTTATCCAAGATGCTCGCCTGCACCTGCTCCTTCTCCGTCGTAAGCACGTCGTCGATGTTGCGCGCCCCGACCACCTGTCTAACCGCAGTCTCCGCAATGTCGCGCAGAGTCTCGCCCTCCGGCAAGCCCGGGACCACTCCCCGGTCAGGATCCCCAGGATCGTCCACCTCAAACAGGAAACTCCTAAGGTTTGATATTCGATACTGCACAACCGCCTGCACATCGACGATGTTCTCATCGCCGGTGATCATCTCCGACTCGGTTTGAACCGGAGTTGTGCTTGAGCCATTGGCGGCGCTGCGGAAGCCGAGTTCCAGACGTCTGGTGTTCGTGACCGGCACGACATTACGCACGCCCACAGGGCTGGGCCAGTGCCAATGCAAACCTTGATCCGCAATTGCGACAAAGCGCCCGAAGGTGCGCAAAGCCGCCTGCTCTTCAGGTCCGACAGTGTAGACCCCGGTAGCAAGCCACACGATCGCAGCGACCGGTATCAACAAGAGAACTACCGCGCTGGCTCTACCCGAACTGCCCCCGCTCTGATCCGATTCTTGAGATGGTTCATCGCCCCCACCGAAACCAGGGACACCGCCCAAAGCCTCCCGAATGCGCTGCATGATGTCCCCGAACGTGACTTCCGGCTCCTCGTCGCGTTCAGGCGGACGATACATCAACGAATCCTCAGAGACGGTATCGGCCGATTGAGATTGTGGGTTGTTCGTCATGTCAATAACTGTGGCGGTGTAGCACCAATCAACGATTGTATCCGAAACTCAACCCCGTACGCCCCCCAAGCCCAAACTTCACCATGATTCCCTCCCCTTCGCGCAGTAGGGGCAACCTTCATGGTTGCCCCCTCCCCCTTTTGCTACGCCAACCCTTTCCCCTCCCCCTCTCTGAGGGGGAATTAAAGGGGGTGCCAGCGCAGCGAGACGCAGGGGGGTCATACACCCCATCCATGTAAATTCAACAACCCATCATTTCCAATCACCGCAATCACAGTTCAAATCTGACCCTCCCCCTCTCCGAGCAGGAACTAAAAGGGGGTGCCAGCCCAACAAGACGCAGGGGACGCGCGGCGGGGCATCACACCCCATCATTCCCAATCATCGCAATCACAGTTCAAACCTCCCCCCTCCCCCTTTTGCTACGCCAACCCTTTCCCCTCCCCCTCTCTGAGGGGGAATTAAAGGGGGTGCCAGCGCAGCGAGACGCAGGGGGTTCATACACCCCATCCACGTAAATTCAACAACCCATCATTCCCAATCATCGCAATCACAGTTCGAAAATTCACATCATACGAACATACCTAATACCATGATCTTCGACTTTATGGAGATAGATTTATACTCTTGGAATGATTGGTATAATCCGACAATCTCAACTTAGCACAGTACTTATGGCTCTATTCGTTGCTGTTGCAACGGGCATCTTCATCACGTCCGACTCCGTAGCCCAATCACCGCCTGCATCGCCTCATTCGGTTACAGTGACGCGCGCCGACGGCACCGTGACCGCGTCCTGGGATGCCGTGAGCGGGGCGACAAAGTACCACGCCATGTATAGCGACGATGACAGAGGGAGCTGGCACGGACCCGTCGACGACCACACGAACATCCAGACCACCAGCATCACGTTCAGCGCCGACAATGCCAAGAACATCATCGTCGGCGTGCGCGCCGGCAACGACAACGGCTGGAGCGCTTGGACGGACTCCCCAAGCGTCGGGCCGTACACGCCGACACCTCCAGACGCGGTTTCATCGGTCAGCGTGACGCGCGCCGACGGCACCGTGACCGCCTCCTGGGACGCCGTGAGCGGGGCGACAAAGTACCACGCCATGTACAGCGACGACGACAGAGGGAGCTGGCACGGCCCCGTCGATGATCACACCAACATTCAAACCACCAGCATCACGTTCTCCGCCGACAACGCCAAGAACATCATCGTCGGCGTTCGCGCCGGCAACGACTACGGATGGAGTGCTTGGACCGACTCCCCCACCGCAGGGACGTACCCGCCGACACCTCCGGGCGCGGTTTCATCGGTCAGCGTGACGAGGGCGGACGGTACGGTTACCGCGTCCTGGCAAGCCGTGCCAGGCGCCACCAAGTACCACGCCATGTACAGCGACGACGACAGGGGGAGCTGGCACGGCCCCGTCGACGACCACACCAACATTCAGACCACCAGCATCACGTTCAATGCAGACAACGCCAAGAGCATCATCGTCGGAGTGCGCGCCGGCAACGACCAGGGCTGGAGCGAATGGACCGACTCCCCGACCGTCGGGCCATACGCGCCGCCAACTCTCACCGTCTCCGACATCACATCATCTACCGCTTCAATCACCATCGCAAACTGGACGAAAACCTGGTGGTACAAAACCAGCAGCGCCGGATTCTGCAAAGGGCCAGTTTTCAGCAACGCTACCACTGCTACCGACCTCGATGCAGAGTCGCAGTACACCATCACCGCTTTCTCCCAAGCCGGATGCTCTCAGGTCATCGTAACCAGCGATAGCTTCAACACTCAACCAGCACAGCAGGGCAACGCAATCTCCGTTTCCAAGATCCGCAAATCCGACGCAGCCATCACACGATCAGGGTTCACCGGCAACTGGTTCTACAAAGCCGACAAAGAACCCCATACCCAATGCTCTAGCGCGGTAACCACCGACAGCGTCAAACTTATCGGGCTTGCCAGTGTCACTACCTACAGCTACTCGGCATACAGTGACGCGACCTGTGCCACCGCACTCGCCAGCACGTCATTCACCACAACCGGAAAGCCCATATCGATCGTCGAACAAAACGCCAACCAAATAACCATCGACATCGTGCCACTCGGCGCGGAAAGATGGTCTTACAAACGCAGGCTCGCATCCGATGCTGACTTCCAGGATTGCGTCAACCCCGACGATGACGACACTACAATCACTGGGCTCAAGGCAGATACCACCGCATCCGTCAAGGTTTACCGCCAACTAAACTGCCCAGACCCCGACCTCTCCGGCGCCATCGCTATCCGCACGCCCAAAGCAAGCATGGCCGTCAACATCAACTCCACAAGCCCGACCATCACCATCTCGAAGTGGATAAACCAGACCTGGTACTACCGGCAGGAATCACCAGTTGAAGGTAGTTGCTCCTCCGAAGTCGCCGCCGGAACTTACGGCGCAGACCTCAGCAATCTCATTCCTGGCACCGAATACCGATACGACGCTTACGAAGACAGCAGTTGCACAGACAGCATCTCCGGCGCAACGGTAACTTTCACCATCGCGGAATTCACCGGCGCGCCAGGCACCACCACCGCAGTCCTCCAACTCAACCACTGGGACAAACCTTGGTGGTACCGATACATCGGGGTCTACGATTCAAGCGACGAACTCGTAGAGTGGAGCCACGGACCTTGCCGCGGTCCCCAAACCGAAAACGTCGTGACCGTTACCGGACTCGACAGCGGATACACCCTCGGCTTCATGGCATACGCTAACGAAACCGCATGTCGAGATGCCACCGAATCTCTCAACCGAACTCTCGACGATGTCCTCGGCGATGTCCTCGGCGTGCCAGTAAAGGTCAAGACCGGCACCGCCACACTCACTGCGAACTCACTCCCCAACGGAAAAGTCAGACTCTCCATCGGGAATTGGGCTAAGAGCGAACCCGATTGGTACTACCGAGTCAACGTCATCACGCCACCCACATCAGTAGCATTCCACGGCCCGGACGGATGCCAAGGCCCAGTCACAAACGGCGCAACGCAGGTAGATGCCGACCTGCCAGCACTGACCAGCGATCAATACCACATCTTCACCGTCTATCCGGCAAGCGGTTGCAGCGGAACTACCGTTGCCGCTGCCGCACGTCTCACCGAATCGTTCACCGAACCGTCTCTAACCACCACAAACATCCAAGACACCACCGGAACCCTCAACATCGCAAACTACTCCGGTACTTGGTACTACAGAACCGGTCCAGCACCCCACAACACCTGTCAAGGTCCAGTCTTCAACACTAGCGAAAACCTAACCGCATTAACCCCAGCTGAATCTTACCTATACGTCGCCTATTCCGACTCCGCCTGCGCCGTCGAAATCGCTATCGCAAACCCCTTCACCACCAAAAAACTCACCGTCTCCAATATCACCGACAACAGCGCGAAGTTGAAGATCGCGCGCCACACCGGCAACTGGTACGTAAAACAAACCTCGCCGACCGCCGGATCTTGCTCCTCCGCAATCAGCACATCGACGCACGACATTACCAGTCTGAATCCCGGTACTTCCTACACCTTCAAGGCCTACAGCGACAGCGGATGTTCGACCGTACTCGCCACAGTGTCGTTCACCACCCTCGCAACGCTTGACTCAAAGAACGTAACCGCTACCACCGCAACAATCGAGATCAACGATCACACCGGAAACTGGTATCTCAAGCGAACCACGCCCGCCGACGCAACATGCAGAGCAATAACCGCTACATCCCACAGCCTCGACAACCTCGCTCACAA
The DNA here is from genome assembly GCA_963555965.3 of Dehalococcoidia bacterium. Taxonomy (GTDB): domain Bacteria; phylum Chloroflexota; class Dehalococcoidia; order Lucifugimonadales; family Lucifugimonadaceae; genus Bin127. Next base: position 1,637,221 of record OY821634.1, on the reverse strand, counting down.
CACATCTTTCACCTTCAAGGCATACTCCGACTCCGCATGTTCCACTGAGCTGACCCCCGCAATCACATTTTCGACAACCAATCCCTCGTTGGCTGTGTCGAATCGGCGGTACAGCATCGCGACCCTCGCGCTGTCGGGTTGGGACCTTGCCATAGACGGTGCCTGGTACTACAACTACACATCGCCCTCTGGCGGAACATGCTCAACCGCTACCGCATCGTCGCACAGTCTCAACACCCTAACCCTCAACACCGACTACACCTTCAAAGCCTACAGCGACAGCGGATGCAACAACGAGATCGCAGCAGGGCCGAATTCCTTCCACGACGACTTTAATGTCTCCAGTGGGCATAGACCCAATACAGAATCAGTACCGCCATACGGGCTTTGGTCGGACGGCACTACGCTTTATGTGACATGGCGCGTTTTTTCACAGGGTATCGGGAGAGTAGTGGCGTATGACCTTGCCACACTAGCGCGTCAAAAAGGAAAAGATTCCCCCGAGTTCGCTATCCCCTGGGTACCGGAGGCGATCTGGGGCAACGCAACTACGTTGTGGTTGTCAGGGATCCACTCAGGCCAACTAGCAGCCTACCACCGCAACACGATGCAACGCGACAGTAGCAAGGACATATCTCTGGGCTCTAACAGCGATTGGCCAGAGGAGATTTGGTCGGATGGTCAGACGATATGGGTTGTGGAAGACGACCACGACAAAATCTTCGCATTTCGGTTGTCCGACGGCACGCGCGATGCGAGTAAGGACTTCAACACGCTGTCCGCCGCCGGCAACAATGATCCATTTGGGTTGTGGTCAGATGGTGAGACGATGTGGGTGGTGGACAATAGCGACCTGAAACTCTACGCCTACAAGATGTCCGACAAGTCGCGCGACGCTTCTAGGGACCTTGATCTGGACACAGAAAATGCTGACCCACGCGGCATCTGGTTCACCAGCAATGGCGTCTTCGTCGCTGACGGCGAGGACAGAAAAGTCTACTACTACGACTACACAATCGTATATCTCACCGCGTCCAACATCGCTGCCAACACCGCGACGCTATCGATAGACAAGAGCGGAGTGACTTGGTACTACAAGTCGAACAAGGCTCCCCACAACACATGCTCAGAGATGCAGACCGGCACCACCGCAGAACTGGTTGGATTGTTAGTCAACACCGACTACGAGTTCAAAGCCTACAGCGACAGCGGATGCACAAAGACACTGGATAGCGTAGACTTCACCACCGCATCACCGTCAGTAACCCTCAGCGCCTTCGGAATCTCTCATAACGCAGCCAACCTCTCGATAGGCAAGAGCGGAGTCAACTGGCACTACAAAGCCGACCAATCGCCGCACACAACCTGCTCATCAATAGTTACAGGCCCCGGCGTAATCCTAACCGGCCTCACCAGCGGCCAAGCCTACACCTACACCGCATACACCGACTCCACCTGCTCCACAACCCTAGCAACCACCACCTTCGAAACCAAAACCGCCGGGCCAGGCGCACGCCATCCAGCCAAAGACATCACCACATTGGCGCAAGCTGGAGTCAACCCTCGTGGTATCTGGTCTGACGGCACGACCATGTGGGTGCAAAGCTGGCAAGGCACTAAAATCCACGCGTTCGACATGACGACCAAAGCGCGGGACTCCAGCAAGGACATCACGCTTGACTCAAGCATCAGCCACGCAAATGGCATAACCGGGGACGGCACGACGGTGTGGGTTTCGAATTATGTGACGACCGACAAAATCTTCGCGCACAGCATCTCCAGCAAGTCTTACGACAGCGGCAAGAACATAACGTTGCACGCAGACAACGATTGGGCGACTTATCTGTGGACCGATGGCACAACGATGTGGGTACTTGACCAGGGAGACAAGAAGATATATGCCTACACCATTTCCAACGGTTCTCGCGACACAAGCAAGGAGATAACGTTGCACGCCGACAACCAGTATCCCAACGGTATATGGGGCGACGGCACCACGATGTGGGTTGCAGATGCCGGGACCAACGACAAGCTCTTCGCTTACAAGATATCCGACGGTACCCGCGATTCGAGCAAAGACTACAACGGACTTTCCGATTCCTCACTTCCTGAAAACGAAAAAATCGAAGAACCGAGCGGGATCTGGTCCGACGGTACGACCATGTGGATAGTGGAAAAACGAGCTGGCGAACAAAAGATCTACGCCTTCACGCATCCATAACCAACGAAGCATCCGGGCATCCCCGTCAACCCGAGGCGTAGGGGCGTTTCGCGAAACGCCCCTACCCCGTCATTCCGAGCGCAGCGAGGAATCTCCCCCTTCGCGTAGCGCAAGGGGGGTCAGGGGGATGCTCACTCCCCCTTCGTTTACGCAAGGGGGTCAGGGGGATGCACACAGTTCGACAACTGGCAGGGCATCCCCCGCAGGTTGTCCCCAAAAGGACCACACCCTCCCACTTTCACCAACCACCCAAAACACCCACAAAAACCATCACAGCCCATCATTCCAAATCACCGCAATCACAGTCCAAAAAACAACCATCCAAAACAGCGGGTCACCCCATCACAGTTCATCATTCAACATCATCGCAATCATAGTTCAAAAAACACCCCATCACAGCCCATCACTCCAATCACCGCAACCCCCGGTTCAGACAATTTTCTGAACAAGTTTTGAACTTCATCAAAAAATATCATTGCCGCCAGATTGCCGCTACCAGCGGCAACAAAACGTCTCAAAAATACGGCTCATCCCACAACCAAAAAACTCCCCCGGCCGAAAAAACCGGGGGAGCTCGCCACTCCGTAGGTGGCTGTGTTCTACGAGCCGTTTTCCGAATCGAGCGCGTCGACGATGCGTCCGGCGTTCATCGGAGTCTCCCGCAGGCGGATACCAATGGCATCCTTGAGGGCGTTGCCAACCGCCGGAACCGGAGGCACAATCGGGACTTCACCTACGCCGCGGACACCATACGGGTGAACCGGGTTCGGGACTTCCACGATCACTGTCTCGATGTTCGGAAGGTCGAGCGAGGTCGGCATTCGGTAGTCGAGGTATGAGGAGTTCGACATCACGCCGTCATCGCTCATGTAGTACTCCTCGTTCAACGCCCAGCCGATACCTTGCGCCGCTCCGCCTTGCATCTGACCCTCGACGTACGACGGATGGATCGCACGACCAGCGTCTTGCACGATTGTGTAGCGGACAACATCGGTCTTGCCGGTCTCAGGGTCAACCTCGAGGTCGCAGATGTGCGTACCGTATGCCCCACCGGCCGCTTCGAGGTCGACGCTGCCAGTAGAGGTAACCGGTCCGCCAGTGTCGTCGAGTTTTCCGGCTAGATCCTTAAAACCGATGCTCAACTCGGAGTCTGACTTCGAGGAGAAGACGCCGTCTTCGAACTGCACGTCCTCTTCGTCGATGCTCCAGAGTCTCGACGCCCGAACCTTAAGCTTGTCAATCATCTCGATTGCAGCGTTGTATGCCGCATAACCGGTCGCGTAGGTGACGCGGCTCCCGCCTGTGACTGCTGTGAATCCGACTGTGTCGGTGTCCACGACGGTCGGGTTGATGTCTTCAGCGGAAATTCCGAGCGTCTCCGCGGTCTGCATAGCGATCGATGCACGAGTTCCGCCAATGTCGGTCGAACCCTCGACCAGCTCTACGGTGCCGTCGTTGTTCAAGGAGAGATTGACAGATGACTGCAAGCCAACATTGAACCAGTAGCCGCTCGCGAAACCGCGCCCACGCAATCGACCTGGTGAAGCCTCACCAATGTCGGAGTTCCAGTGGTCAGTATCTTTGGCAGCGTCCAACACCTCTTCCATGCCGATGCGCGGGAAGATCGGACCGTCGCCGCGGCGGGTGCCTTCTTTGGCGGCGTTGTCACGTCGGAACTGCCACTTGTCGAAACCAGCCTGCTCGCAGAGATCGTCGATCAATGTCTCGATCGCGAATGCGACCTGCGGTGATCCGGGTGCTCGATAGGCTGCCACCTTGGGCTTGTTGACCAAAACGTCGTAACCGACGATCCGCATGTTCGGGATGTTGTAGCAGGCGTAGATGCACATGCCGGAAGCACCGACCAGCGAGCCGGGGTATCCGCCAGCCTCCATGCGGAGCACAGAGTCGGCCGCTACGAGCTTGCCGTCCTTGGTGGCGCCAAGTTTCAAAGTGATCTTGCCACCGGCTGCCGGACCGCTGCCCTCGAACACAGAGCGGCGCTCCATGATGATCTTGACAGGCACGTTGCCGGCCTTCTTCGACAATGTTGCCGCTACGGGTTCAAGATAGATCGGGATTTTGCCGCCGAAACCGCCGCCGATCTCCAGCGGGGTCACGCGGATCTTCGACTCGTCCATCTGCATGACGGCGGCAACTTGCTGCCTAACAGTGAACGCGCCCTGCGTGCTGGTCCATATTTTCAGCCGGCCGTCCTCGTCCCACACCGCGGTCGCGTTATGCGGCTCGATGTAGCCCTGGTGCACCATCTCGAGGCTGAACTCGCCTTCGACGACGTGGTCGGCTTCCGAGAGCGCGGCATCAGGGTCACCGAACTCGTGGGTGAACTCCTTGACGTGGTTGGCGTGCCCGCTCTCCTTCGCACCCGGTGAATCTACGAACTCCTCGAGAATCGCTGGCATGTCTGGGTCGATGGTGTCATCGACGTTCGTGGCGGAACGCAAGACTTCGTACTCGACCTTGATGGCGCGTGCAGCCTCTTCAGCGGTGTAGCGGTCTACCGCGGCGACACCTGCTACGGCATGCCCGGCGTAGAGCGCCTTGTCGCTGGCCAGGATGTTGTCGACCGCCCATTTGAGGTTGGTGGCGCCTTCGCCGAGATCCACCATCTTGTTTTCGGCGGGCGGCAGGTCTGCGTTGGTGACGACTGCGTGGACGCCGTCCATCGCCTCGGCGGCAGAGGTGTCTATCGACTTGATGCGAGCGTGGGCGTGAGGGCTACGCAGGATAGCGCCCCAGATCATGCTTGGTAGCTTGATGTCGGCACCGTAGATCGCGCGGCCGGTCACCTTGTCGAGACCGTCGTGGCGGATCGGGCGGGTGCCGATTACCTTGTATTCGCTCTTGGGTTCAAATGTTGCAACCATAGTGAGCTCCCATTGTTTGAGTTGATGATCGCCTTGTCTTGTGTCGTAGCGGCTTCAGACGTTACGACATCTCGGCAGAAGCCTTCTGCACTGCGCGCACGATCTTGTCGTATCCGGTGCAGCGGCATAGGTTGCCAGCCAGCCAGTGTCGAATGCGGTGTTCATCCGGGGCCGGCTCGTTATCGAGCAAACCTTTGGCGGCTACCAAGAAGCCCGGCGTGCAGATGCCGCACTGAAGCGCGGCTTCTTCCAAGAACGCCTGCTGCAACGGATGCAAACCTTCGGGTGTCGCCATGCCTTCAACGGTTTCGACCGATTTTCCGTCGATCTCGGCACCGAGAACCAAGCAGGAGTCGACGATGCGACCGTCGAGAGAGACGGTGCATGCGCCGCAGTTGCCGTCCAAGCAACCCTCTTTGGTGCCGGTGAGTCCGACAATTTCGCGAAGTGTGTCGAGGAGGCTCATGTACGGCGGCACGAGGAACTCGTGTGCGTTGCCGTTGATGGTGGTACGGACATGTACCCGAGCTGGTCCGGGAGTAATTTGAGTCGTCATCTATTTTCAGCCTCTCGCTCGTTCTACTGATTTGTTGATCATTCGTCGGGTCAAGACCGCCGAAAGGTGCTTGCGCTGTTCTATGGTGCCGCGCATGTCTGCGATCGGTGAAGCAGCATCGCCAGCCGCTTGCGCCGCGGCTTCGATAACGTCGTCGCTGACCGCATTGCCGACCAGCGCGTCAGCGGCAGCCGGAACCAGCAACGGTACCGGAGCGACGGCAGCCAATGCCACGCGTGCCGCTTCAAATGTGCTGCCATCGTCGCTGAGTTTTACCGACACGCCAGCGCCAGCAACCGCGATATCCATCTCGTTGCGTGGGATGAAGCGCTCGTATGCGGCGCCGAAGTTGTCGCCCGGTGCTGGTAGCACCATGCTCACCAGGATCTCACCGCGTCTGAGGACGTTGGAGCCTGGTCCGGTGCAGAAATCTTCTACCGGAATATCGCGATGGTTGTCATCACCGCCCGGACCTGCGATGTGGCAGACCGCGTTGTATGCGATCAACGGGCAAATGCCGTCCGCACTCGGCGAAGAGTTGCAGAGGTTGCCGCCCAATGCCGCTCGGGATTGGATCTGGATGCCGCCGATCATCTCGACCGCGTCGATGATGCCAGGGAAGCTGTCCCTGATCTTCTGGTCCTGGTATATCTGGTAGCACGGTACAGCGGCACCGATCGACACACTCCCGTCGGGGTAGTGGCTGATCTGTGTCAACTCTGGGATGTTCTTGACGTCGACGATCGCGTCGAGGTCCCACCTGTTAGCCCGCGCCTGTACCAGTACGTCCGTCCCACCTGCGATCGGTCGTGCGCGGTCGCCGTGCTTGTCTAGCACTGCTACCGCGTCGCTGATCGATGTGGGCGCCTCATATGCAAAGGGATGCAAAAGCCCGCTCCTTTAGCCTGTTTGCCTATCGGCCAACACCGCAGAGTCGAAGACTCCGCCAGACAATGCCGATTTTCTCGCATTAGAGTTTATGCGAGATTACACGCGACTGCAAAACGGATTGAGAAAGTCGTAGGAAACGAGTTTCGATCCCCCGGCGAGCTCGCTTCGGGAGATGTACTGTTAGTCGATACAATTCTGATGCTAGAATTCGGGTACCGCGTTCACCAAAAATCTTGCGCCTTCATCGGAGGTAACCATGGACGAACAGATCTGGGGCGCGTTGTACGATGCCGACAGGCTAAACCGGTACTACGAAAAACTCGCTGATCGCTATCGCAGGTTGCATTTCTGGTTCAACATGGCGATCGCAATCGGATCGCTTTTAGCCGCGCTGACCTTCTTCACAGACCTTCCGAAACTGGTGTCTGCAGTGTTGTTCTGCCTGGTTTCCGGCGGTGTGGTTTGGGCGACCTTCGCAAACTACGCGAGGAAAGCAGCCTCAGCGGAAACCGCGAGTGTGCAAATCGGACAGGCTAGAACTGCGTTGGCACGTCTTTGGCGAAGGGTCGATTCCTCTTTCGATGAAGCTGCCTATCTCGGACAACTCGAACGGCAAATTGAAAGTGCCACCGCTTTGGTCAGCCTTGATGTCGACGATGAATTGAACCTGCGGTGCGCGAAAGTTGCCAATGAGCATCTCGAAGCCGAATTCGCGCGGTGAGCCGACAGGCGGTCCCGGCGGACCGGAACGTCCGATACCACCGATACCAATGCCGCCGCGGCCGACTCCTCCTAAGTAGTTGTGCCGATCACAACCGCCGCAACGCCAGTTGCCAGACGGCGAGGGTTGCGACAATCGCAGCGATGCCGGCGACGATGAAGGCGAATGGCGCACCCCAGAGCTGGGCCAAGGTGCCCATCACCAGCGCGCCCAACGCTTGCGCGCCCCAAGTGAAGTTCATCAAGCTCATCACACGGCCTCTGAAGGTGTCGGATGTGAGAGTCTGCACTACGGTGGTGCTCATCGTGCCTTTGACTACCGATAATCCCCCTAACAGTCCGGCAATGGCGAGAGCGAACGTCAGCAGGTCGACCGCGCCGAATGCGATGTAGCAGATGCCGACAGATACTCCGCCGAGGGCGAGATAGAGCGGTGGTTTCGTTCGCGTGCCGATCAAGGTGATACCGAACGTGCCGACCAATCCTCCGATGCCTATCGCGAGGAGCAGACGTCCGTATGTCGCCGTGTCACCGTTGTAGACCTCTTGGGTAACCACTGGCAGCAACGTTTCGAGTGGAGTCGCGACAATACCGATGATGATGCCGTAGCCGATGATGACGGCGATGGCAGATTCGCGCCGGACAAATTTGATTCCCTCGACCATGTCTCTGACGCGTGCGCGCACCTTATTAGATAAGGCGTTCTCGCTTCGCCGGGGCCCCCTCTTAATCTCCCCCTGAGAGGGGGATGGGGATGGGTTGCTGCGCGAAGTGGAGGGTATCGTCGCTCCTGCGAAGTGCGGCTTGTGGTCCATCCGCAACAGCGTCAATACAGTAAGTACATAAGAGGCGGAGACGATGAAGAAGAGTCCTTCCATGCCGACGGCTGATACCAACGGGTGGAAGAGTGATGGTCCTAATATCGCAGCACCTCCGAAAACGACGGAATACAGGGAGATGGCGCTCGGGAGCTGCTCTTTTGGTACCAGAGATGCCACCATCGCGCCGCGGGTGGGGATGTCAAACGCCAGCATGACTCCGGTGACGGCGGATATTGCCAAGAGGTGCCATGCCTCGATAATGTCGGTAGCTATCAACACCGCAGTGACGAGGCCTGCGATCGCGAAGAGAAACCGAGTGAACCTCAGCAGCCGGAGCCGGTTTACGGTGTCTGCGACTACGCCTCCCCAGACCGAGAAGACCATGACCGGCGCCATGGTCGCGGCGGTTACCGATCCGAGCAGGATCTCCGACTCGGTCAGCGAGCGCATCAGCCATAGCCGACCATAAACGAGCGTCCACATGCCAACGTTGGAGAACGCAGCGGCGATCCAGAAAAGCCGGTACTCTCGATAGCCGAAGACTGCGAATCCAGTGCGTCTCAGCACTTGACGATACCGGATGCTAGGTCGATCTCGTCTTGGAATCTGCTCACTGCGCCTGACAAAACGTCGTCGATGCTGACCGCATTATTGGCATCGCCCGACTCCATAACGCCGTATGCCAAAGCCAGCGCAGCCATACCTTCTGTACTGCCAACCTCAGGCGATCTGCCATCTATGACCGAGCGGGCGAGGTCCATGTACTCTATGGCGATTATCTTGGCATCGATCTTGCGGAAGTCCATCTCATAGGATGACATCCGACGTTCACCGTCCCAGAGCATGGACGTCACATCGTCGATCTCGAAATCGGGAACCAAATCTAACAACGCATCGTCTTCGATGATAGTCCCGTCTTCGCGGACGATGCGCGGGCTCGTGCCTTGTCGGCTCGGCGGACGGTAGAGTGTGCCTTCGCTGCCGACTGCTACGGATTGGCCGATGCTGTATCCGTGGGATGCGTCGGTGATGATTAACTGACCAGCGGCACCGGATGCGAAACGAACCGTTGCGAACGCAGTGTCTACAGCGTCCTGTTCGACGATGTCGCCGACATCTTCGCCGCCATCTTCTTTGCGATGGGTGTACATCGCGGCGAGTCCCGGCGCTTGGTCCGACATCGGGCGCATGATGCGCTCGGGATCGTTCACATCGGTTTCGGCGTATACGCGGACCGCGGGTCCCATCAAATAGAGGAGAAGATCTGCATTGTGCACGCCGGCATCGAGGACGACTCCGCCGGCCTGATCTTTTTTCGCGCGCCACAGCGTGCTGTGCATCACGCCGCGGTGCGCGCTGCCGATTGAGAAGTCGACCGCGAAGTACGGCGTTCCGATCGCGCCCGAATCGATCAACGACTTGGCGAGTCGGTTCATCGGATCGCGCCGGAAGTTCTCCGAGATTGAGAGCACCTTGCTGGTTTCTTGCTCCACCGATTGCATCATTCTGCACGCCGTCAACGTCAACCCCATCGGTTTCTCCACCATTACATGGAGTCCAGCCCGCATCGCCTCGATCGCCAAGAGGTGATGCGCCGGGGTGCTGGTAACGATATCGACGGCGTCGAGCGTGATACTGGGCGCGTTCGCTGCATCTTCAAGGCTTGGGAAAACCTCGGGCGATTCTGGTGTCGAATCGTCGATGACGCTGGCGACAGCCTCTGCGGAGTCGATATGCGGGTCGCACACTGCGACCATTCGCACGTCGTCGAAGTATTTTCGGAGTTCGATGTAGCCGGTAGCGTGGCGCATACCCATGCCGCCGGCACCGACGAGAGCGATGTTCAAAGTCATGGCTACAATGCTACGGGTAAATTGAACTATGATTGCGATGATTTGAAATGCTGAACTATGACTCATCCCCGCCATCCCCGCCATCCCCGCGTAGGCGGATATCTAGGTTGCCCCCGATCGCGGGGGAAGTGTCCGGAGGACAAAGGGCGCGAAGCATCCCTCCCCCTTGATGCTCAAGGGGGAATTGAAGGGGGTTTTAGATCAAACGACGGTATGAACCCTCTGCGTCTCGCTGCGCTCGCCTCCTCCCCCTTTTGCGCCAGCAAAAGGGGGAGGAGGGCGGCATCATAGCCCATCATCGAAAATCACCGCAATCATAGTTCAAAGGAGCAGCATCACGCTTCATCATTCGAAATCATGGCAATCGTAGTTCAAAATCCAACCTCCACATCCCGCGTTGTCATCGTTGGCGGGGGCGTTATCGGGTGCATGACCGCCTACTATCTGACGCGCGCCGGCATCTCGGATGTCGTAGTGATCGAGCGCGAGGGCGTAGCTTCCGGGGCTAGCGGATACTCGGCCGGGATGTTGACTCCATACTCCGGTTCCAACGATCCGGGGCTTCTCGCACTCTCGGCAGGCTCGCTGAAACTGCACGCCGAACTCGCCGAAGAGTTGCCAGACATCACCGGCATCGATCATGGCTACGACCTTCTGCCTTATCTTCGCTGCACATTCGCCGAGTCCGGTTGCAACGATGCGAGAAAGTTCCTAGATGATCGTATCGCCGACGGTCTACCTGCCGAGTGGCTGTCGGGCAGCGAGGCTCGCAAGATGTGCGACTGGCTCAGCGATGATGTCCAGGGCGCGTGCCTGACATCTATCGAACCATCAGTAGATTCGCGCTTGCTGACTCAATCGGCGTTGAGAGCAGCAGAGATCGGTGGCGCACGGTTGGTAGAGGGCGAGGTTGTGGGGCTTCATTGCAAAGGCCTCCCCCTTGATGCTCAAGAGGGAATTGAAGGGTGTTTAGATCAGCGGTCGGGCACCCCCTGCGGAACCCCCTCTGAATCTCCCCCTGAGAGGGGGAGGGAAAAGGATTCGCGTTCCCCTCGCTTCGCGAAGGGGAGGGAAGTTGGCGTATCCCTCGCGGATGGCTCGACTATCGAATCAGATGCGGTGGTTCTGGCGATGGGACCATGGTCGAAACACGCCGCCAGTTGGCTTGGATACGACATCCCGGTGGAGCCGCAGAAGGGCGAGCTTCTCTATATGCATACAGACGCCGATCATCCGAAACCGCCGCTGACGTTGCACAACATGGACGACGGCGGCGTGATCTTCCCCAGGCGGCTCTCCCCGACGATACTAGGTGCGACTAAAGAGGACGGCAAAGGCTTCGACCGCCAGCCGTCGGACTACGCATTGGAATACATACTTCCACGCGTTCAACGACTATCCCCAAGGATCGACAAATCCGTCGTCTCCCATCAGACAGCGTGCCTGCGCCCAATGCCTGCCGATGGCAAGCCTTATGTCGGCATAGCACCTGCTTGGGACAACATCTACCTCGCAACCGGACATTGGTCCGAAGGCATCCACTACGCCCCGCTAACCGCCAAATCCATCACCGAGCTGATCACCGACCGCGCCACATCAACCGACATCTCAGCGATTGATGCCAAAAGATTGAACGCGAAAGCTTGAACTATGATTGCGATGATTTTCGATGATGAACTGTGATTCATCCCCACCACATCCGCGCAGATGGGTGCCCAGGTTGCCCCCGCTCGCGGGGGAAATGTCCGAAGGACAAAGGGGGCGCGAAGCATCCCTCCCCCTTGATGCTCAAGGGGGAATTGAAGGGGGTTTAGATCAAACGGCGGCATGAACCCCCTGCGTCTCGCTGCGCTCGCCGCGTCCCCCTTTTGCTGACGCAAAAAGGGGAGGAGAGATTCCTCGCTGCGCTCGGAACGACATGGCCGGCGTTTCGCTTAACGCGTTCTTTTTTGGCGGAGCGAAGGGGGATTTTTATGTGATTATGAGTTTGTTGCGGCGGCTACGGATGCGGCGGGGTTTTCTTTTGGCAGGTGGATGATGAATTCGGTGAATTCGCCGGGTTTTGTTTCAACCTCGATGCTTCCGCCGTGGCGGCGGATTATGTCCATGGATAGTGAAAGTCCTAATCCTGTACCGCGGTTGGTTGCCTTGGTAGTGAAGAATGGATTGAAGATTTTGTCTACGACTTCTTGGGGCATTCCGGTGCCGTTGTCGCGGAATCGGATTTCAATGTCGTCTTCGATGAGTCGTGTGGTGATTAACAGTCCTGGTATGTAGTCTTTTGCGGCGTCGGGGTCTTGCTCTCTGAGAGCGTCGCGTTTGTCTTCGGTAGCGTGCCACGAGTTATTAACGAGGTTTATGAATACGCGTCCGAGGTCTTGAGAGATTGCCATAATTGAAGGGACGTCAGGGTCGAGCTCGGATTTAATTTCGATGTTCATATCAGGATCGGTAGCGCGTCCGCTGTGGTATGCGAGTTGTGCGGATTCGGCGACGAGGTCGTTGACATCGGTTTCCTGAAGGTCTGTGGACTCGCGTCCCATAGCCAACATTCCGTGTACGATTCGATTTGCGCGATCGCCGTGTGACTTAATTCGTACCATGTTACCGGCGATATCCCCTGCAACCTCGTTGATGTATTTCATTTGTTTATCGTCAACATCATCGCCAATTTCTTCGAGAATTTCTTTAAGTTCATCTAGCAATTCGCCTGTAGCTTCAGAAAAGTTGTTTATGAAGTTCAGGGGGTTGCGTATTTCGTGTGCGACACCTGCAGTTAGTTCGCCAAGTGCGGCGAGTTTTCCTTGTGTGACGATCTGATCTTGAGCGTTTTCGAGGTCATTTAGAACGCGTTCCAATTCGTCGTTTTTGCCTTGGAGTTCGCCTGCGAGTTGCTGTACGCGGTTTAGTTCTAGTGCTTCGATGGAGGCTTCACGGAAGACCTCCAATGCCTCTGCCATTTCTGCGACTTCGTCGCGTCCGCTCATCTCGACCCGAGTTTCCAGGTCTCCGTCAGCCATTCTGAGCATCCTGTTGGATAGAGTTTGAATACGCCGTAGGAGCACCTTTCCAACGAATAGCCATGTGATTAGGAATGCTCCGACGATTGAAGCACCGCTAATTGCGAGCAGGAATAGTCTTCCTTGCCATATTGACTGAGCGGAAGCGTCAGAAACGACTGCGACGTGTTCTTCGGCGGTTTGCACCCAATCGTCGACCTCAGCGACGAGTTGAATGGAGATATCGCGGTTTTCTTCGAGGAGCTCGTGTTGTCGCTGTGTTAGTTCGAGTTCTCGAGCGAGAATTTCGAATCCGTTACCGTCTCCTAGAGAGAGTTCAAATAGTCTTGCAAAGATCAATGAAAGAGCGGCGGCGTAGTGGGTGCCTCTTAGAACGGACAAGCTTCGGTCGATTCGGCTTCGTACGGATTCGGCTCGTTCGCGGAGCGGCTCGATGAATGTTGCGTCAGATACAGTGAATGCGCTTGCGAGCAACTGTGTAGCGGTGTTTGAGTCTGCGTGTAGGTCGGCGACGTTTCGGTATCTGTAGAACTCAGTTTCGGAGAAATGTTCGTCAGTAGGAGCGGGTGGTTCTCTTAATTCGCTATATCCGGTCATAGTGTAGAAGAGCTGGTCATCGATAGCGGGGACTAGAATTTCTTCAATGCGTTGCTGTAGGAGTGAGAGTTCGATGCTGATGGCGGTGGATTGTACGTCGAGTACGAGTAGTTCTTTCTTGTCGGATTTGATTTCGTCGATGTTACTGAGTAGCTGATCAGCGTAAGCGCGTATGCGTGATAACCGATGTCCTCTGTTATCGAGTCTTTCGGTTCCGTCACTAAGTGAAGATAGTGAAAGCAGTTGTTGTTCGAAGAGGTTTTGAGTTTGTTGAATTTCGTCGGCGACTTGATCGAACTCGGTTTTAGTAACGGCGGAAGTTATGCGTGGTGCGGCAGCGGCAAGAATTCCGGTGTATTGTGCGACTCCGAATGATGCGACCATTTCGGGTACGCTTTCTTCTTTAACGCGGCTTGTGGCGTCTCCGATTTGATTGAATGAAAGCCATGCGACGAGACTAGCGCTAAGGGTCAGCAATACTGCGCCTCCGATTCCGACGTAGAGTTGTCCTGCGAGTCGGAATCTGCCTTCGAGCAATGATTTTGCTTTTTCGATCACGGGTTACTTGCGGTCATGGCTTGTATGGGATGATATTGTCCGTCGTCCCCGATGACGGTGAGGAATACTTGGTTAGAACCTTGACTGTCGTCGGGGCCGAACTGTAGTTCGAATCCTCCTAAGTCGACGATGTCTCCATCACGCAACTTTTGCATAAAGCACTGTCGGTCGATATCGCGTCCGCATCTTTGAGTGACTTCGATGACGAATCTTCCTGCGATGTATCCTTCCAAAGAGACGAATCCTGGTACGGTCTTCGGGTAGTAAGCTTGTAGTGCCTTGTGGTAGTCAGCGACGATGGGAATTGAGTCGTCCCAAGGGAAAGGTACGACTTGTGTTACGTATACTCCTTGTCCGTATTCACCAAGTTCCCGTGCCAATGCGTTGCTTCCGACGAATGAAACGGTCATGAATTCGGGATTGAAGTTTGTGTGTCGTGCCCAAGAAATCAAGTGTGCGACAGGCTCGTATGCACCGATCATAATGACGGCGTCAGGTTGTCCCTGTCGGAGGTCTAAGAGTGCGGATTTTATAGATTTGGTATTTCGCGGATAGATTCCGATTGCGACAGGCTCCATTCCCTCTTGTTCCAAAGCGATTTTGACGCCCTGATAGCCTGCTCGTCCGAATGAATCGTCTTGGTACATTACAGCGATTCGGTTAATGCCGAGGTCTTCCATGAGACGTTTGACCATTGCGGCGGTCTCTTGGTAGTAGGAAGCGCGTACATTCAAAATGTGTTGGTAATTTGGGCTTCGTAGAAACTCTGCACCTGTAAAAGGAGCAATGTATGGGACGCCGGCGGCTTGAGCGACGGGTACTGCGGATCTGGAAGTGGGTGTTCCTACGGCACCAACGAGTGCGAAAACGTGGTCCTGTTTTATGAGCGCTGCGGTATTTTCGATAGCGGCTTCTGGCTCGTATGCGTCATCTCTGAAAACGAGTTCGAGTCGTCGTCCGTGAACACCGCCTTTTGCGTTGACTTCGCTGAAAGCGGCGATGATTCCGGAGCGCATTCCGGATCCGAGTTCGGATGCGGGTCCGCTGAATGCGGCGGATTGTCCGAATAGGATTGTGTCGTCGGTGATGCCGTTATTACTGTCGTTAGAACTTGGTTCGAGTTCTTGACTTGAGTTCATGATGCCGGAGCTCTCAATGGTTGCGTCAAGAGGTTCGGCAACGTTCCCGCGGTTATCTGAACACGCTATGGTTGCGAGTATAGAGAGAGTTACGACCGTGACCCGAATTGCGGCCGACCTTGAGACAGCCAATCCAGGGAAGGGTGTTCTCAAGCCGTCCTCCGTTTAACTAGGGTCAAACAGTTCATGTCGTCAACGCGCTTGTAGTGCATCTCGTCGGAGAAAGTATGTGCGAGATGTACGCCCCATCCGCCGATGCTGCTGTCTTCGATGGAAGTAACTTTGGTGGGGGTCTCGGCGTCTTTAGTTGGATCGAATGCTTTTCCGTTGTCGGTGATCTGAATACTGATAGTTTCGACTTCGGAAACGATTTCGACCTTTATGGGTTTAGTTCCATCGACATCGCCGTGGTTGATGACGTTAATGCATAGTTCCTCAAGAATCAGCTCGATCTGATATGTAAGGTCAGGTGGCCATTCGCCCTGAACAGAGATGGATCCGATGGTTTCTTGGATCGCATCCAGTTCGTCAAGTTCGGGCATGAACTCGATTGCCGCTCTTACAGTCATGTTTTGTTCTAAGTTCGTCTGAAGACTAAGCATGCCTGATCATCAGACTGTGGTTCGTCGCCTGCAAATTTGTCGACCGCTTCAAAAACGATCTGACTTGCTTCTTCGGCGGATTGCGGCTTTTTATCTCGGAAAATCTCGCAAAGCTGGTCTAACCCGAATAGTTCGCCATCAGCGTTGAATGCCTCGGTGATTCCATCGGTGTACAGGATGACGATGTCTCCGGGATCGAGCTTTATGGAGTTTTGGTTGTATTCAATTCCGGGGATGATGCCGAGAGCGGTTCCGCCGGTGGGAGGAATAATGGTAGTGGAGCCATCAGGGTGTACAACTATTGGTTCGTTGTGTCCTCCGTTGGCGTAGTTGAACTCAGATGTGTTGGTGTCGTATATGGCGTAGAAAAGAGTAACGAACATTGCGGCTTCGTTTTCGGCGTCGAGTAGGTTGTTTACCTCTTCTAACGCGTCGCCGGGGCGTTCGAATCGCTGTCCAGCACCTTTCAAGAGCATTCTGCTGGACATCATGAAGAGTGCAGCTGGCATTCCCTTGTCAGAAACGTCGGCTATAACGAGCCCGATTTTGCCGTCTCGGAGTATCTGAACGTCGAAGAAATCACCTCCGACGTTGCGAGCAGGCTTCATGGAACCGAAAATCTGGTAATCGGCATCCTCGGGGAAGCTTGCTGGGAGTACTGACTGCTGAATGTTGTTGGCGACATCGAGTTCGTTCTGCAAAGCGACTAATTTGTCTCTTGACTGTAGAGCGTCGCGCCACTCTTCGAGATGTTGGAGAGTCCTCTGTATGGTGAGTCTGAGGTCTTGGAAATCTAGGGGCTTAGTTACGAAGTCGAAGGCGCCGCGGTTCATAGCGGTGCGTATGTTCTCCATGTCTCCGTATGCTGAGATGATGATTGCTCGGATGTCAGGGCTGACTTCCTGTATTTGTTGTAGAAGTGTCAATCCGTCCATGCGCGGCATGTTGATGTCGGAGACGACCATATCGATCTCTTTGTCGTCCGCCAACTTCTCAAGAGCCTCGATGCCATCGCGTGCGAAAACAAATTCGTATTCACCGCGTCGTATGTTGCGGCGCATCCTCTGAAGGATCAGGGGTTCGAGGTCCGGCTCATCGTCTACAACCAAGATTTTCTTTTTGTTTACAGGCATTGTGAGATAAACGGAATCCTCCGCGCTCGGTCTGCAGTGTTGAACGTCAGCGTTGTGGCGATGCCTTGTTAAGAGCTGACGTGTCTACAATCAGGCTACGGCATTCAATGCTTCGTCGCGCGTCGCTTCGATGGGTATGATGTTGTCGAATCCGCTTATCGAGAAGATTTCCCGTATCGGGTCAGACAATGAGCATACAGCGAACTTTCCGCCTTGCCGGTTGATGGACTTTACCACCAATAGTATTGCTCTCAATCCTGCGCTGCTGATGTATGTCAACGTCTCGGCATCGAAAACGACGGCTTGATCAGTTTCTTCGATCGCGGCTTCAAGTCCGACTTGGAAGTCTCGGGCGTTGGTGCCATCGACCCTGTTTTCGCTGGGCATAACAATCAGCGCGTTGCCCACTCGTTCTGTGTTGATTTCCATTAGCAAAAGTCCTCTTCACGCTAGACTCTTTAAGGTTACATCAACTCTAGGCTAGAGAATCGATGTATTTGAGCGTCCACTTGCATGTTGTGAAGTATGTTGCGGGTTTCGAGTCAGCCTTCTCGATCGTACTTCCCGACGAAACTGTCTTCGGCACGCGGCGGTCTCGGCATTCTGGCCATGGAGATCGATTCGGGCAGGACGATTCCGCCGGAAAAGATGAGTTTCATGGCATCTTCAACAGAGACATCGGTTTCGACGACATCATCTTCAAGCACAAAAGCCATGTTACCAGATGTTGGATTGGGTACTGTGGGGATGTATATGGAAACGAGGTCTTCTTCTCTGCCGGGAGCTCTTGCTCTGCCGGTGACGAATCCCATTGCGACCATTCCATCGCGTGGCCACTCGATAAAGACGACTCTGCTGAAGTTGGCGCTGGAGCTTACGGATGCCATGGCCTGTCGTGTTACGCCGTATAGGGATCGCACAACGGGTATATGCATCAGCACGGTGCTGACCAAGTCTAGGAATACTCGTCCGGGTGCAAAAGATCCGATGAGTCCGATGAGGTAGAAGATGACAACAAAGACGATTAACCCGATTCCGGGGAAGTCCCAAGGCTTACCGGCAACGAATGGGAGTTCGCGAACGAATCCGTTGGTCGCGTTGTAGAGATATCCCAACGCGAAGAGGGTGACGATCAGGGGTACGAGTTCGAAGAGTCCGGAAAGTATCCGTCCTTGGATGTGGTTCTCAGCCCTCTTGAAGATGTTTGGTCGATCCTCTGTTTCGAGTTCCAAATCGGGCATCTCAGACTTTGCCAATGCCAAACCTCCTAGTCGTGATCGGGACGACAACCAGCGATGTGTCACGCAAGGGTTAGTCTACACCGCTAGAGTTGATTTTGGTGTGCGAAAGCGTGTGCGATCTTGAGGGTTCATGGTCGTTTTGCGCTTAAGGGTGAAGCGTGGGATATTGGGCAGGGAACGAATCTCCGGGGTGATTTGAGCTGTGATTGGGAACGATGGGCTATGATTCTGCGTCTCCGCTTATCTGCCCGGAGCGTATCCCAATTCACTTACGCGAGCGAAGGGGGAGATTCCTCGCTGCGCTCGGAATTACAGGTGTGTGCTTGCAATGACAGGGCTGTGCTATGAATGACAGGTGGTTGGGTCAGCCTGCTTCGCGTAGACACTCTTCGAGCAGTCCGAACGCGGCCTCGACGAATGCCCACATGTTGTCTTCGCGTTCGGATTCGCCGGTCTCTAAGGTAATCGTTCGTTCGATTGGTCCTGATACTGCTATGCAGGTGTGTCCTGCGGCGTCGCCGTAGCGGTTACCGGTGGGTCCGCTTGCACCAGTCTCGCCCAGACCCCATGTTGTGCCTAATGCCTCTCGCACCGACCGCGCGTTGAGTGCCGCGTACTCCTCCGTTGACGATCTGATACCCGTCAAAGCATCATCCGGCACACCTAGGAATGCCTTGTGAGATGTGCGCGTGTACGTGACTGCGCCACCGATGAAGTATGCGGAAGCTCCGGGCACCGCCAAAAGACACGCCGAAATCAACCCGCCGCCTGACGACTCGGAGACGCCGATGGTCTGTCCAGTGTCTTTCAACAATGCCGCAACTGATTGTGCTCGATTACCCAGTTCGTTCATCGGACTAACTCCATCTGCCAGATTCATCGCGTTCGTATCGTAACCCATCCCTCCCCCTTTTGCGTCAGAAAAAGGGGGACGCGGAGCGAAGCGAACGCAGGGGGGCATACATCCCTATCCTTCAAATCCTTACCCCATCCTTCGTATCCTAGTTCAAATACTGGTAAGGTATGGGCAAAGTTGACTGGAAACGGTCGATTTGCACGTTGGAACGGTGCTAATCCGTCAAAACACGCCGACTATCGGCCCCAAACATCCACAAGGAGGCAAGCATGAACGATGACTATCCGGTGCAACTAAGCATCGACTATGGGGACGGAACGCGGAACCGCCTGACGACGCTGTTCCGGATCATATTGATCATTCCCATTGCGATCGTTGCGGGTCTCCTCGGAGGGGCTATCGCCCTGTTTGGAGAAGATAGTACGGTGTTGATTTCCGCGACCCAATCCGGGGAGGGCGTGAGTGGGCCAGCTAGCGGGATCTTGCTCGGTTATGCAGGAGGAATCACGATCGGTATCCTCCTCTTGATTCTCTTCCGTAAGAAATACCCGAGATGGGTCTTCAACTTCTTAGTTGAAGTCGCGCGTTTAACCGCAAGAGTCGAAGCGTACCTGTTCCTTTTGGTCGACGAGTATCCATCGACCGACGAGGATCAGTCGGTGCACCTCGACATTGAGTACCCGGATGCGGGGTCAGACTTGAACCGCTTCTTGCCACTGATCAAGTGGTTGCTGGCGATACCGCACTACATCGCCTTGATCATCTTGGGGATCATTGCTGTGTTGGTCACGATAATCGCATGGTTCGCGATCATCATCACTGGCAAATATCCCCGATCGATGTTTGACTTTGTGGTAGGTGTGGGACGTTGGAGTACACGCGTAATAGCGTACGCGTTCCTGCTGACCACTGATCGTTACCCGCCGTTCCGCCTCAGCCCGTAAGCGGCCACCAAATCCCTCCCCCTTTTCACCGCACGAAAAGGGGGAACTAAAGGGGGTTTATCCTCGGATCTTCCACCGCGCTCCAACTCGGGGCACGAGTGGATAGCGCGGCGGTTGCCGATGCGTATCGGGCTGAAGCCTCAGCATCCCCAGTAGCTGCATAACGAATCAACATTGCCGCGGCAAACACATCTCCTGCACCTGTCGTGTCAACGCCTGCACCTTCAACTTGATCCGCGAACGATGGTATCGATAACGGTTTGCTGTGACTTCCGACATAGAGATCGGCACCCCTACTCCCCTTGGTTACGATCAAGTTGTCTGTCAAAACTCGCCACTCATCAAGCGTCACGACATCAACCTCCGACTCCGATATCACGCAGATATCCCAACCCGAACTCATCCCTTTAGGTGGCGTCCTCGACACCCTAACCTTCGATGGCAACGGTGGGTCCCACGATCTCAACCACCCCTGTGGAGCTACACACGAGACTCGCGGTCGAAACCAACTCAAGCAATCAAACGGTAACTCTTGCGTCAACGGCCCAACGAATAGCATGTCGGGACTGCGACACGCCTGCGGTATGTCTGCGACCGAAATGTCGTCTCCGCGGCGATGCAAAATCTGAACGCGATCGCCCCGAGAGTCGTATCGGTTCTCAAATGTAGAAGTGTCTTGCGACACAATCCGACGCCACATTCCACCTGCAATGGGAACTTCGGACGTGGGATAGTCATTCGCACACGATGTAACTATCCCAGTACTCACACCCGACCTAGTTGCTGTAACAGCTGCAAAGGCCACAGCACCTCCAGGTTCACGCGCGGAGAGGTCATCTGGCAACACATCCCAAGTCACATGCCCAATCGCCACTAAATCTGGAGGCGCGGTCACAACTGCCTGAGCTTCGGGTCCCATCGGTCACGGAGCCAATCGCCAAGGAAGTTGAGGGAAAGGACGAGGAGGAATATGGCGATGCCAGGCATGGTTGAGATCCACCATGCGGTGTCGAGGTAGTCGCGTCCGTCAGAGACCATATTGCCCCATGTGGGCGTTGGTTGTGGTATGCCGACGCCGAGGTATGAGAGCGTTGCTTCGGCTAGTACCAGTCCGCCGGCGCCGAGGGTAGCGAGAACGATAACGGTGCTGCTAACACCGGGCAGTATGTGCCGTAACGCGATCCTAAAGCCTGAAGCACCGGCGACCCGGGCGGCGTAGACGTAGTCGCGTTCGCGGAGGGATAAGACCTCCCCTCGTACAGGCCGAACGAATCCGACCCAAGAGATGAGTACGAGTATCAGGAACATGATCGTGAAGGATGTGCCGAGGACGATCTTGATCACGAGTGCGAGCATGATGAAGGGCAATGCGATCCAAGCATCGACGAGTCGCATGATGATTTCGTCGACGATGCCGCCGATGAATCCCGCAGCAAGTCCAAGGGAAGTTCCGATGATCATGCCGCTGGTCATGCCGACTGCGACGACCATCAGTGATGCTCTTCCGCCATACAGCAGACGGCTCCAGAGGTCACGTCCAACTTGGTCCGTACCTAGCCAGAACTCTGGTGCACCGCCTTCTAGCCATATCGGTGGATTGCGAACGCGCGTGAAGTCGGCGTCTCGGATGGGATCGTGCGGTGCGATCACAGGTGCGAATACAGCTAGTACGAGGAGGAAGGCAAACACTACCGTCCAGATAATCGGATAGCGACGCAAAAAGTCGTAGACGGCGATTGGTCCACGCAAGACGGCGCGCACCGGAGCGGGCAACCAAGCGCCGGTTTGGGCGTATTCCGGTAGTTGGTAGTCGGTTGCCATGAGATTCAGCTCAACCTGATGCGTGGATCGACAAGGACATATAGCACGTCGGCGACGAGGTTTGCAGTGATCAATACGACGCCTGTAACCAGCGTTGTCCCTACGACGAGGTTCAAATTGTTGTTGACAACAGCTTCGATGGCTAGCAATCCAAGACCGGGCCAGGCAAAGACGGCTTCGACGACGACGGTTCCGGTTACGAAGTTCCAGAGGAGCAGTGCCGACACTGTGATGGGGACGATGAGAGAGTTTCGGAGTGCGTGTTTCCAGATGACTTTGGACCCGTCGACGCCTTTGGCTCGTGCGAGTTTGATGTATTCGGAGTCGAGGACTTCGAGCATTGAGGAGCGCATCAAACGCATGTAACCTGCGGCGGCGCCCCAAGCCAAGGTCACTACAGGTAAGATCATCGCTTTGAATTGAGCGAGAGGGTCATCGGAGCCGATTGTTCCGATCACGGTAACTGGAACCCATTCGAGAGCCACGGCAAAAATAAGGATTGCCATGATCCCGACGTAGAAGGCCGGAAGGGTGATACCGAGATTTGCGATCAGGCGCACGGCATAGTCAAGGAGCGAGCCGCGTTTGACTGCTGAGATCATGCCGAAAGTGAGACCGGAAATTGTAGCCAGTATCCATGCCGAAACTCCGAGTTGGACGGTTGGAGCGATTTTTTCCCGGATTTTGTGAGTCACAGGGAAGCCGTCTGAGAGATCGTGTCCCAGGTCGCCACGCAACACGTCGGTGAGCCAGAAGAAGTATTGAAGCGGGACGGGCTTATCAAGGTGTAGTTTTTCGCGCTGGATCTGTAGCGCGCTCTCAGAGATTCCATACCCGCCTTCTGAAACCAGCATCGCCAGCGGGTCGCCCACGAGTCGCGACAGCGAAAAGACAATGATGGTAACCAGAAACAGCGCGACTAGCGATGCGAGGATTCTTCTTATTATGAAGCGCTGCATTTATGGCTGGTCAATCACGGCACTTTTAGATGCATTTAAGCAGGGGCGGTCGTTGGACCGCCCCTGCTCGGACGAGCGTAGGGTTGGCTCGTTTCAGCCAGGGTGTTTGGGCTCAGTTCGCGAGCCTGACCCACTCTAGGCTGTTCATCCTGCCCAGAACACCCTTGCCTTCCGGCAGCATCTGCCACTCGGAGATCAGTGCTGGGTTGTAGAGCGCGGCGACTGGGCTCTGGTAAACACCGACCCATACCATCCACTCTCGGTTCCAGTCGAACATCTTGGATACGAGTTCTCGCAACGTCGCGACATCCGATTCCTTCGACATCGCCAAGTAGGTCTCGGCGAAAATCGGGATCTCCATGGCACGGTTGTAACCGCCAGGTCGGCCTAGCGAAGTCGCATGTAGGTCAGCCGGCCAAGTCGGTGGCGCGGACGCCGCACCGCCGCTGAAGAATATCTTCTTGTTGGTGCGGTTGACCAGTGAAGGCCTGTACGACGAGTAGTTCTGCTTGTCGAACGTGCTGTTGATGTTCAGGTTCGCCAACCACTCGATTCCGATGGCTTCTTGGATGGTCTCACCAGACCCGGCTGCTGGACCTGCCCACCATTCGACATCGAATCCGTCAGACAGTCCAACTTCCGCCAGTAAAGCCTGTGCCCCAGCGACGTCATGCGGGATGTCCCACTCGCTCTTGTAGAACGGGTGGTTGACGTCCCAACCCGGTGCGTACGAGACGCGGCCGAAGCCGTCAGTGAGTGCGGTCATCAGCTTCTCGCGGTCGATCGCCATTGCCATTGCAGTTCGAACCTTCTTGGAGCGTTCCATGGAAGCTTCGTCAGCGGGGTCGCCGATCCATGGCAAGGAGGTGTCAAGCGGTGGCTTGAACAGCAAGTCGCCCGGTGTGTCGCTCGTGAAGGGTTGACCGTCAATGGCGAGTTTGTCTTCCCAGTAGTTGCCGGAGTAGACGTATGACGAGTCGCCCCAGAAGCCTTCAGGCGCTTGCGAGAATCCTTCTTCGAACATCTCTTTCCAGTCGGTAAGCGCGAGCTCGCCAATCTGTGCCTGTCCGGTCTTGAGCATCGACTTACGAACGCTGGCTTCGGTCACCTGCAAGACGTTTGCGGCGGCAACGTATGGGCGTTTGCGCCAGTGACTGTCTAATGCTTCAAGGAAAACTCCCTTGTGTTGTGTCCACTCAGTTACCTCGAACGGGCCGGTACCGACAATCCGCGTCCTCATACCTTCGGGTCCCACTTCATCGAAGAACGCCTTGGAGAAGATGGAAATCCCTTCGTGGAAGTTCGTGATGTATTGCAACAAAGTGTGCCCGCCGAAGGCTATCCAGTTGAAGCGCACCTTGTAATCATCGATGACCTCGACTTCACTTACGAGGTTCGCCAAGTCTCCGCCAGTATCGTGGATGCTGTCTGGTTGGATCTTGGGGTTGGCATCGTTCCAAGAGAACGCGACATCAATCGCGGTCATTTCGCCGTAACCGCCGTGGAACTGGATCCCTTCACGCAACGTGAAATCGGTGTAAGAGACACCATCGGCTGACATCTCCCAGTCGCTAGCGAGCAACGGGCCCAGTGCGACGGTGCCATCGTCAGCACGGACAGCTTCGAGCAAGGTCTCCGTCGAACCTGTTCGGGATGTGACAGAACACGCCGGACAGTACCTCGGGCTCGAGTTCATGAAGTAAGAGTTGCCAATGGCGGCGATAAGTACGCCTGAAGGTGCGACATCGTCGCCGGCACCGCGAGATACGCCCTCGATATCTACCTTTATGGCAGGCGCTTCAAGAACGGTCAACTGCGGAGTGGCCGTCACAACGACTTGAACCTCTTTGGCTACCTCCTTGATGACCTCGCGCACGACTTCCTTCTCGACTTCGACCGGAACTTCGCGAACGACTTCGCGCACGACTTCTTTCTCGACCTCGACCGGGACTTCGACCTCTCTCACAACCTCTCGGATGACTTCCTTCTCGACTTCGATCGGGACTTCCTTCTCGACTTCGCGAACAATTTCCTTCTCCACCTCCACCGGCACTTCCACCTCGACCGTGCGAATGATCTCGGTTTGAACCGTTACCTCAACAATTCTCTCGCTGCCGCACGCCACAGCCGCCAAACTAGCGGCTCCTAGCAGTAGCAACGCGAAACTTCGGATGCTAAACATCATGACTCCTCCTTTTGAAGTCTGTATGCGTCGCGGTATTTTAGCACCGTTACGCAATCGTGCACGCACAAATTCAGAGATGACGTAAATTGCGGATTATGGACGGAGAACAGGTGTTGCGGCTCATGCGGAGGTCTGTCAAAGCGTGTCCGGTATTCGTTATCTATCTGCCTATCCAGACGCTTGACCCGCATATCATAAACACGTAACCCGATCTGATCTTCACTTGACCATGAGCACAGTCTTCTACCGAAAGTGGCGTCCCACTCGCTTCAGCGATGTTGTTGGGCAAGAACACATAACAGATACTCTGCGTCGCGCCGTGCTGTCGGACCGCGTCGCTCACGCGTACCTTTTCACTGGACCGCGTGGCGTCGGCAAAACCTCTACCGCCCGAATCCTCGCGAAAGCTATAAACGCTGAACTCGACGAATACGGTGATCCGATACCGGACACTCCGAACGTCATCGCTATCGACGAAGGGCGATTCATGGACCTCATTGAGATCGACGCTGCCTCCAACCGACGCGTCGAACACATCGAAGACCTGCAAAAACGCGTCCTTTTACGTCCTTCTGTGGGCGATTTCAAGGTCTACATCATCGACGAAGTCCACATGCTTTCTCCTGCAGCCTTCAACGCCCTGCTGAAAACCCTCGAGGAGCCGCCACCTCAGGTCGTCATGATCCTCGCCACCACCGACATTCATCGGGTGCCCGCGACTATCATCTCTCGCTGTCAGCGTTTCGACTTTCGGCGGCTGACTCCAGATGACGTTATCGGACGCCTCATCCTGATCTGCGAGGAAGAGGAGATCGAGTGCGAACCTGCAGTCCTAGAGCTCGTCGCTCGGTCTGCTTGGGGTTCTCTGCGCGACGCTGAAAATCTGCTCGAACAACTCGCGGTCTCCTACGGCACTGGAGAAATCACTGAACCGCAGGCACGCGAACTACTCGGCATCGGCGACACATCCTCGGCTCGCAACCTAGCGAGCGCCATCCTCCGCAAAGACTCTAAGCGGGCTCTAGAAATCATCGAATCGGAAGCATCCAGAGGCGCGGAGTTGAAAGGCTTACGCGACAGCACTATATCTGCGCTCCGCGGCGCGTTGCTTGCAAAACACGGCATAGCAAGCATCTATGGTGAACTCGGCGATGCGCCGGATCTCGAACCTGAAGCGATGAATGCATCTAACGAGCAGATGCTCCATGCGATCACGATCTTTGGTCGCAACGATCGCTTCGGGGAAGCATCATCACCGCTGTCCTTAGAGATCGCAGCACTCCAAGCAGTTGCCGAACCTCCGAGGCCCGAGGCGGTAGCAGTAGCACCTCAACCTGCACGCCAACCAACTCGTCGCGCCGCCCCCGCGCAAGCACAACGCTCGCCGCAAACCGAACCGACAGGATCACAATCTGCGCCTGTGGGCGCCTCTGGGGCATCTCGCATTCTGGAGGAGATCGGCAAAGCTGCGGGAACTCAAGTGCGCACTACCTTCGCACAGGTGAACTTCATCGGACCAAACAACGGTGTCCTAATCCTGCAGCCCAAATACGCCAACGCCGCCAAACGTCTGCGCGACTTTTGGATGAATGAAGAAGTTCGCAGCGTCCTGCGTCCTGCGTTTCAGAAGGTGTACGGAAACGACATCCGGGTACAGCTGCAACAAGCACCAAATGCATCGACGTCGAACGTAGCAACTCGAACCCCAAACATCCCCACATCCGCGCCGACGGCTGTCGCCTCCGAAACCCGTCCAGCCCCGGCGCCTACTCAATTCTCGGGGAGGGCGACCAATCAACTTTCAGATCAACATGAACCCTTTGGCAGCGATGATCCAATTACGACACATCCTGCGGTGCAAAACCTACGCAACCTTGGCGGGCGAGTGATCGGCATTGACGCTGAGCAACGATGACTCGGTGTGCGATTCCGGTTGTGATACCTTCCACTAATGGTGTCGCGTTCAATCCCGATCCTCCGTCGCGGGCCGAAGCTTGATCCTTATCTCTTCTTTGCCGGACGCTTTGTGAGGGACGGCGCCCGGTCGTTGATGGCGATCTTGGCGGTCATCTATCTCGTCGAGATCGGCTTCACCAACAGCCAAGTCGGCGTCATATTCGGGTTCAGTCTCGCAGGCGGATTCGTAATCTCCGTCATCGTCATGCTCACGAGCCGTGGCGTCTCTACGCGGACATGGTCGGTTGTGAACATGCTCATCACCGCTCTCGCAGGAGTCCTGCTCATCGTTTCCAATGACTTCTGGATCCTGATCATCGGCGGGTTCTTCGGTTCGTATGCCGCCAGCGGAGCGCATTGGGGCGGAATGATGCAGCTCGAACAGACCGGCATCGCCGCAGTCGTCCCTCAGCAGCGCAGAACACGGGCATACTCGAACCTCACCATCGCCTCATCTGCTGGGCGTGCCATCGGCGCGCTCCTCGCAGGACTCTCGACACTTCTCATCAACACCTTCGAATGGGAGCCGATCAGCGCCTACCACGCCATCCTGTGGCTCTACGTCGGGATGCACGGAATCGCCGCGCTCGTCTACCTGATCCTCTCCAAAGCGGTCCATCCGCAATCGATTGATAGCAACAACACCTCTTCCTTTTTCGTCAACCCCTTTAAGGCGCGTGCGCGTCGCCCAATCCTCACCATCTCCAGCCTTTTCGCTATCGATTCCTTCGCCGGAGGCATGGTTTTCGAGTCATTCGTCAGCTTCTGGTTCTTCACTAAATTCGGTATGTCCGCCGCGGCGATTGGCGGTCTGCTTATCGGTGCACATGCACTGAATATAGCCTCCCTAGCCTTGGCACCGTGGGTCGCGAAGCGAATCGGCCTGCTTAACACTTTGGTGTTCACTCAGGTCGTCAGCAACATCACCCTCATCCTGTTCGCGTTTGCGCCAACGGTCATCATCGCTGTCGTGCTGTGGCTGTTGAGGGCGCTGTTCGACGAAATGGATGTACCGACACGACAGGCGTACATGATGGGAATCACCGAAACCGACGAACACTCGATTATGGCGGGTACAGCGAATCTGGGTCGCGGGCTAGGACGCATCCCGAGCGCAACGGTGACGGGCTGGCTTTGGGCCGGCGCGCTGACCGTCACGCCGTGGATCGCGGCCGGCACGCTCAAGATCGCCTACGACTTCGCCATCTGGATCGCCTTCCGACGCGTCACTATCCCATCACGTTCACCAGATGAGAGTCAGCGTGACAGTTAATGCGCGATAGGATTTCCGTCATGCAAGTCATCGCCCTCTACCGTCATCCCATCAAGTCCTTCCCCGCGGAACCCTGCGACGCACTGGAGATTACCGATGATGGCCGAGTAGTGGGCGACCGCGTACTTGGTTTCCGCTTCGATGATGCCGGACCGCCGAACGATGTCAAGTGGCGACGCAAGACTTGGTTCGCATCCCTACAACACACGCACGCGCTCGCACGCCTTCGATGCGGCTACGACTCGGCGACGCGTCGGGCGTGGATCAAATTCCCTGATTCCGACGAATTGATTGAAGGTTCAATCGACGAACCGGGTGATCGTCTCCGCTTCGAGCATCATATCAACCGTTGGTATGCAAAACTCGACGACACACCATCCGCAATGGGTCGACGCAAGCTCCCACTTCGACTTGTAGGCAACGGCACCGATGGGCGATTCCACGACACGTCGGCAGGTCTGACGACGCTTCACTCACGCGAGAGCCTGTCCGACCTTGCCAAAGCCGTCGGAATGTCCAATATCTCAGAACTCCGTTTCCGTTCCAACATCGCCATCGAAGGTTGCACACCGTGGCAGGAGTTCGATTGGATCGGACGGAAAATCCGAATCGGCAAAGTCGATTTCAAAGTCCGCAAGACCGTCGTCCGTTGCTTGGCGACACACGTAGACCCGACATCCGCTGACCGTGACATCGACATCATGGGCACCCTGACCCGCATCATCGGACAAGACGAACCTCAATTCGCCGTATCACTCAAAGCTCAGAACCCCGGCACCATCCACATCGGCGACGGAGTAGCGGTTATCTGAAACGGGTGCTAGCCCAAACGACCATGATCGAAATGCGTCCGCAGGTCCGGATTGGCGACGATGTAGTCCTTCGTGTGCATCACGATGTTCTCTTGCAGCTGGATCGACATCCCGCCATCCACCGGCAACACGACCCCGGTGATGAACGAAGCATCAGGTGAACAAAGGAAAGCGATCGCATTCGCGATGTCGCCAGGCACACCAGTGCGCCTAACCGGGTAGTGCCGTTCGAATAGTCCGAAGCCAGCGTCGTTGCCCAGTTCCGCCCACATCGCCTCACCGCGTTCAGTGACGATGTGCCCCGGCGCGATGGCGTTGACGGTGATGCCCAGCGGCCCGAAATCGACCGCCATCTGTCGCGTCAATCCTACGACCGCAGCCTTGCCGGCCTCGTAGATCAAAGCCCTAGGAGCCTGCAACAACCCGTGCACCGACGAGATGTTGACGATGCGGCCGACTTCCATCTTTGGCGGCTCGCCGTGGCGTCGCCCGGCACCTTTCCATTCGGGAATCTCGAACGTGTCAGGTGGTCCAGACGCCTCCATCGCGGGTACACCATACTTCGCACCCAAGAACTGTGCGCCGACCAGCAGATCCATCCCCGACCGCCACGCATCAGGTTCGACATCGACCGCAGAGCCGTCACGTCCAACACCGCCACCGTACGCGTTCTGGATCAATATATCGAGACGCCCGTACTCGTCCACGCAACGATCGATCATGGACTTTGCGACATCTTCCTGAGCGACATCGCCCACCATGTATGTCGCGCTACCCCCAGCATCGTTGATGCGCTGAGCATTACGCTGCGCCGCGTCTTCCACGATATCAACGATAAGGATGCTGGCGCCGTCAGTCGCCAATCGCCTTGCGGTGCCGCCTCCGATGCCGAGCGCCCCGCCTGTTACGATAGCCGCGCGACCTACAAGTGGTTGGTGATGTGACATGGTTTCTTGGATTCCTCTGACGTTATCTGGTGGTTGGGGATATGTTACATCCAACTAGAGCTATACCCTCCCCTTTTTGCGTCAGCAAAAGAGGGACGCGGAGCGCAGCGAACGCAGGGGGTTCATACGCCCACACCCCATCCGCCCCTTCTCGCGAAGCGAAAGGGACACAGGTTACATCATTCGATCCAAAAGTGCGGGTTCCAAGCGACCTCCCACAGATATCCCTCAGGGTCGGCGAAGTAGCCAGAGTAGCCACCCCAGAAAGTATCTTGCGCTGATTTGACCAACGTGGCACCCGCAGATACAGCGACATCCAAGAGCAAGTCGACCTCCTCACGCGCCCTCACGTTGTGAGCTAACGTCACACCTGAAAAGCCGCTGCCTTCGGTGACAATGCCGATATCGTCCGCGAGGGATCCCCGCGGGTAGAGCGCCAACCACGTCCCGCTGGTCTGGAAGAAAGCGATCGCCTCGGTGTTTTCATCAAAAAGTGGCAGTCCCAATCCGTCGCGATAAAACTCGACCGAGCGTTGCAGGTCGTTAACGCCTAAAGTGATGATGCTGATGCGAGGCTCCATATATAGTCCTTTCTAATGGAATAACGGACACAAAGATTCGCAAAGCTTTCCATGCAGATCCGCGAATTGACCAAGAGCGATGCCCTAGAATACCGCACTCTGAGGCTCAGAGCCCTGAAGGAGTACCCGACGGTGTTCAGTGCCTCTTACGAGGTTGAACTAGACTGGCCGCCAGCCCGGTTCGCCGATCGGCTGCCCGAAACCCCAGAATCTACAGATGCGTTCACCCTTGGCTGTTTCGCCAACGGTAACCTCGTCGGCTCGATCACCTTCTTTCGATATGAGGCACCCAAAGAAATGCACGCCGGCAGGATCGTCGCCGTGCATATCGCCGCCGAGCATCAAGGCAATGGATACGGGCGGGCGATGGTTGCAGCCGTTCTAGAACGGGCACGCCGGATACCCGGGCTCTCGATCATCCAACTGACAGCGACAACCAAGAACGAACGCGCAAAGTCACTCTACGCCTCCTTCGGATTTGAGATTTGTGGCACGACGCCTCGAGCCATGCTCGTAGAAGGTGAGTACATCGACGAGCATCTGATGGTACTGAAGCTGGACTAACACGGCAGCCGTGAACGCGCTGCTGCTACCGGTGCTACCATGCGTCCATGAACCGCCGGGCCACAGCCGCCGAGATTGATGATGCGTGGACGTGTTCGCAGTCTTCGTAGCCGTCCATATGATTAGAGTTGTAGCGATTCTGACATCGCGGGAGCCACCAGCGAAACAGGAGTCATCCGCGGGTATCGTTTAACCGGAATTTGTACCCCCTTGAATGAACACACCATAGCGAAGACAAACATCTT
The DNA here is from genome assembly GCA_963555965.3 of Dehalococcoidia bacterium. Classification (GTDB taxonomy): domain Bacteria; phylum Chloroflexota; class Dehalococcoidia; order Lucifugimonadales; family Lucifugimonadaceae; genus Bin127. The sequence continues at coordinate 1,605,838 of OY821634.1, read as the reverse complement.
AAGAGGCTTCCTCAAGGGATAACTCTATTGAACGCTGAGCTTAGATGACGGCGCGTTACAGATGGAAATATCTAACGGTTTCAGCCTTTGCAGCGTGTCTCGTAGTCCTGTCGTTTTTGCTGGCGTGGTTGAGCATCGGACGTGGAAGCGTTACACGCGTCATCAGTCTATCTACCCCCAACCTCCACACATCCCACTTCCGCCATCAATCCCCGCAACGTGTCGGCCGCCATCTTCATACCCTCGCCTCCGCTAAACCCTCCGCGCTGACCCGCAATCAACAGGTGAGGTTCAAGTGCCAAAAAGCCTACGTACTCAACATCGTGTAGGTTGCTCAGCAACTCTCGAACCTGGCCATCGCCACCACCGGCCACTGTTATCGTTCCATCCGAAATCCGACAATCCTTAACTTGCACGCACTCCGTATATTTCGAAAGCAAAGGCCAGCCGATATCGACGGAGCGCGCAAAGCCCATCTGCGGGTAGTTACCGGTATCCCACACATATCGGAGGTGCGGGCTATCTACTCCCTCGACGAGTGCGCGACACCGCTCAGGCGTATCGCCGACTAAGCCGCCTTCGTTCTCCAGCAGCAATGTGACATTATGCTCGACGGCGACCTTAGCCATCACACGCAATCTCGTTATCGATTCCTCAACGCGCTCAGCTTGCAGACCGTCAGATTCGGGGTAGAACGAGAAGACGCGCACACGATCAGTGCCAACCATCTTCGCGATGTCGGTGATACGCTCAAGATCATCTACAACCTTTTCAAGCGGTCCGTCGATGGGTGATTTGCCGATTGGGCTACCGATGCAGCTGACGCGGATCGAATGCGCCTCGCACTGTTTGATGAGGCGACCCACTTGCTCGTCTGTCAACTCAAGAACGTTAGTCCCCCACGCACTCCTCAGCTCCAGATAGCCGATATCGAGTTCGTTGAGAACCTGCAACTGCTCGTCCACATCATCGGCGATCTCGTCGCCAAACGCGCTAAGCGTGAACTTTGCTGTCATAGCCCTTCTCCAATGAAGGCGGCCACACGCTCGCCAATCACCATCGAAGTGACGTTCGTGTTAGCGCGAATACAGTCCGGCATGATCGACGCGTCTACTACCTTCAAATTTTCAAGGCCGCGCACATTGCCGAACTGATCGACCACGGACATCGGATCCGAATCCGGACCCATCTTGCAGGTGCCCGAGACGTGATGGCTGGTCACTGCGGTTTCCTTGATCCAAGCGTTCAGGCTATCGTCCGATTCCATGTCAGAATCCATAGGCTCGACACGCTCCGTTACCAAGCTGTCCCAGCCCTCATGCTCCCCGAAACGATTGGCGATGCGAACACCTTCGCGCAACCTCTCTAGGTCGAACTCCTCTTCGAAATAGTTGTAGTTCAAGAACGGCTGAATGTGGGGATCATTAGTACGCAGACGTAGGTTTCCTGAGCCGACTGCGAGATCGAGACACACGACCATAACCAGGCCTATTTCTTCGCTCGCGCCTTGTCCCCACCATCTGCGTCCAATTGTGCTGCGCGAGCCAGGATGAATCAGCATGTCGTTCACCAAATCCGAACCCTCCGCCGTATACCGCAGAGTGAACTGTACGCCCGGCAAGCCCAAAGGCTGCTCGAAATCCTCGCGCGTCCGCCACGTCACCCTCACATGCGGATGATCGCGAAGGTTCTGACCCACACCCGGTATCTCGTGATGCACCGGAATACCAACCGCGTCCAGAGCGTCTTGAGGACCTACGCCGGAGAGTAACAGCAGGTGCGGCGAACCTATCGCGCCCGCCGATAGGATCACATTTGCTCCCTCATAATCCGAGACCTCACCGCCGACCTCTGCCCTGATGCCAACGGCGCGATCACCGTCAAACAACACTCGGTGCACTAGACAATCTGCCAATATCTCAAGGTTCGGACGTTCCCTTGCACCTGAGAGGTAGCCAATCGCCGTGCTCCACCTTACGCGGTCTGGATTGTTGAGCGGTGTTGGACCCACTCCTGTAGACCCCGGTGCGTTGTGGTCCAGACAATCCGGGAAACCACTGGCCCGAGCCGCTTCGTAAAAAGCCTGTTGGGCCGGATTCCAATCCTCTGGCTTCCATCGACGGACGATGATCGGGCCGTCGGATCCGTGGAAATCGCCTGCAAAGTCGGTATCCGTCTCGATCATGCGGAAATAGGGCATCAACTCCTGAAAACTCCACCTGTCATTCCCCCAAGACGCCCATGTGTCGTAGTCCTCTGGCACACCCCGCAAAAATATCTGCCCATTCACCGCACTCGAACCACCGACCACCTTCCCCCGAGGTATGATCCCTGGTCTTGCCTCGTCGGTATAACGCGCCACGAAAGCCCACCGATGATCGTTAAGCGGCCTCTCCCACGGCGGGATGTCATGCCCGTACCCGTACTTCACCGTATCGGGTATGTCGTCGAACTCTGGATAATCGGGACCGGCCTCTATGAGAAGCACCGAATGGTCCGGGTCCTCCGTCAACCGTGTCGCAAGAATGGCACCAGCAGAACCAGCACCTACGATGATCGTGTCGTAATTCTCAGCCATGCCCGGACTCCCTTGGCTAGCGATGCATTGAGGGGATTATACGCCGATTGTGTGGTGCGTGGTATAACTAGAACCGATGTAGGTCGTCCGATGGGGCGATTCTCGATGGAGCGTGTGTCGCCCGGCGGCACTGATTCAGCTTGAAAGACAGTCGGGATTCACGAAAACTGGGCAGGTCATGGATAACTTCCTCAGCTTAATAAGTCGGCTGATCGTAGCACGACCTTATGTAACGCTGGCGGTGCTTCTCGTCATGACCGTCATTCTCGGTTCGGGTATGACGTTGCGCTCTGTGACACCGCAGACCGCAGAGTTGCTACCAAAAGGGAGCGCCGTGGCCGATGCCCTCGAACAGATTGATGAGCTGTTCGGTGATGCCGATGATGTCAGGATTGTAACGCTTCTCTTCCGTGGTGATGCTATGACACCCGGCGGTCTGAATCAGATGGCTTCGCTGCTCGAAGAGATCGTCCGCGAGCCGGACGTGGGAGAGCTTCTGACGCCTACGGATTCCGTATTCGCGCCTTCGGCACTCGTTATGAGCCTGCTCGAAGTGAACAACTTAGAGGCGGTCACACAGGAGGACATCGACACCCTAGAAGGTCCACCAGAGGTATTGTCCATCCTCGATGCGATGACCGGTACGGACGCAGACGGTGGCAAGGTTGCTGTCGCGTCGATCCGGCTGGTCGACAGCGGCGACGATCAGATTGACGTTGCTGAACGAAGAATCGATGCGATGGCATCCGCAGATGAAGGGCCGTTACGCGTGAGCAGCATCTCTTACATAGTTATTGACGACGAGGGACGAGAGTACGCGGAAACGGCGCTGGGGCCGCTAATGGGGCTAGCGCTGATGCTGGTCGCAGGGCTCATCCTCCTCTTCATGCGCACCATCTCAGACCTCCTACTTACACTCGGAGGCCTTATCATCTCGATGATCTGGATCATCGGAGGTGAAGGCTGGCTAGGGCCAAATGGTCTCGGAATTACCGGCGCACCAAACTCTCTGACCGGCGTCGTGCCGATCATTGTCATCGGACTCACGGTGGACTATGCGATTCAAGCCGTCTCGCACTACCGTGAGCATCGCAATGCTGGTGAGGATGTGAGCCATGCCGTTCGACTGGGCCTGCAAAACGTGTCTGTACCGCTGATGCTGGCGGCGGTAACTACGATCGTGAGCCTGCTGACCGCGCTCTTCTCGCCGGTCAAAGCGGTCGGCGATTTCGGCATCATCGCAGCGATGGGTGTGGCGATGGGCTTCGTGGTCATGCTCACGCTGATCCCCGCCGGACGATTGATCATCGACCGCCGACGCGAGGCACGCGGCACCCTAAAACCTCCGCGCCCGATTTCCGGCGCCTTGCCCGGGATCGAACGCGGTGCCGAATTCCTCGGTAGACAGGTTACCCGCAGGCCAGCTCCATACATTGTCGCCGTCATTTTGCTGACCATTGGGCTCGGATTTGCAGCCAACGATATCAAATCGGAATTCAGTGTCCGCGACATACTTCCAAGAGGCGGAAGCGTATTGGAAGACCTGAACACTCTGGACACCGCCATCGGCGGATCAACGGAGATGATCAATGTTCTCGTGAAGGTTGAGGTCACGGAGACCCGTACCCTCCTCAATCTGCAAGACCTGAGGGCAGCCTTTGAGGATGAACGTCGCCGACCGCCTGCCGTAGCCGGTCCGATCGTCACGTCCTACGAAATGCTCGTACAGGACTGGATTACCGACAGCGGGGTTTCGGGCGACAAATACGATGCAGAACTCGCGGCGCTATTCGAGGATGCTACTGCAAGTATTCGCCTCGACTCCGCCCTGATGCAAGAGTTCATTGACCGGCTCGAGGTTAAAGAACCCCGCACCGAGCAAAGCCTGTTGAACAATCCAAATGGCATCGACACCTTGCTGGTCCAGTTTCCAGCCTACCTCGGCGACCCCGACGCAATTAGGGAGCTTCAGGGGGACATCGATGATCTCTGGTTGGGCGATGATAATGCAATCACTGCAACGTCAGAAACTGTCGTGCAGTTCGCGTCTACGGATGCCATCCGGGACCGACAGACAGAGGCGATCGGAACCACAGTTGCCGTGGCTCTGGGTATACTCACGATCTTCTTCTGGCTGACAGTGCGGCAGCCGACGCTGGCATTCGTTGCAGTAGTACCTACCGTTTTCGTGCTCATTTCGGTGCTCGGTACGATGGCACTCCTCGATATACCGTACTCCATCGTGACGTCGATGATCACGGCACTTTCTATCGGCATCGGGGTGGACTATACGATCCACATGATCCATCGCTACCGTGAGGAGTTCGCACGCGGGCGTGACCCGGAGAAGGCGGCGGTTCAGACGCTGGCGACGACAGGTTCGGCGTTGCTGGGTTCGGGACTGACCACAGCCATCGGCATCGGCGTACTGGCAGTCTCACCGTTGGGCGTCGTCCAGCAGTTCGGCATCACGGTGGCCATCACGATCGGTTACGCGTTGATAGTTTCCGTTCTGCTAGTGCCGCCCGCCATGACGGTATGGGGCTCCTATCAGAACATGCGTCTACGCTCAACGATTCAACGCCAGTGGGACGAACTCGACGTTGCGATTGATGAAATACACCGGCGTCATAGCGAACAGTAGCGCACCGCCGCTCAAGATGCCGCCTGCCCAGACTATGTCATTCCCGCGCACGCGGGAATCTACCGTAGGGGCGGTATGCGAACCGCCGCCACTACGGAATTACCCCAACAATCAAACCAGCCCCAGACTTTGTCATTCCCGCGTAGGCGGGAATCTATCGTAGGGGCGGTGTGTGCGCCCGTCTATCAGGCGGCATCAACCTCATGCTCGCGCTGGATCTCTCGCCTCTCGTGGATTGCCGTTGAAATCCAGAGAACCAGCACTCCTATGGTCTGCAGAATCAGGGTAAACACCACCAATGGTCCCACTCCGAGCGCAGTGTTGGAGATCGCAGCGGCGGTAGTGTCTGCACCGACCGCGAGGATCACTACACCATGTACTACGCTCGCCAGTATCACGGTCACCATGCTCGTCTCAAAGATGATCTTGTACCCCGGTCCCGTCGAGTGATCGAGGACGATGTGCAAAGCCATCAGCGAGGCGACCGCCAATCCTAGCGATAGCATCAGCGGAGACAAAAGTGCCGAACCTTCCTCGCCAGTCCAGACCGGCACCAACAGGACGGTGACAATCAGGTAGACGACACCTACACCCAAGATGATGCGGCGTTGTTTAGGAGGTTCTTCATCCGCCCCGACTCGCAATGCCAGCAACATCGCAATGGGAGCGGGCAGTGCCAATAAAGCATTCCAACCGAAGCCAAATATGTTGGCGTCATAGAAGGGGCTACCTTCAGTTACGAACGTGGAAATGACCGATCCGATGATCGATATGGCGGCTAGCGCGGCAACCGAATCGCCGTAGAGCCGAATCACCGGATCCCTACGCCGTATGAGAAAGAATGCAACCACACCAAGTCCCAAACCGATATGCCAACCACTGAGGCTCTCTATCAACTCCCAATCCAAGACATCCTCCTTTTCGTTATGACCTGCCGTACCAGCAGACTACCACAATTTGATCGAGGTCTTGCGCCCATCCTCAACCGTACTTCACTGTATCGGGTCTCTCGCCATCATTCTGCTAACATTGCCGTCTAATATCGACCTAATCGCACCCCATCAGGAGTTCCCATGGCCCAGAACACAAAGGTCGTAATCGTTGGCGCCGGGCATAACGGACTGGTCGCCGCGGGATACCTCGCACGTGCCGGTCTGAACGTCCAAGTGCTTGAGCGAAGGCACGTGGTCGGTGGCGCTGTCGTCACCGAGGAGTGGTTCCCCGGATACCACATCTCAACCTGCTCATACGTGTGCCATATCCTTCAGAAGAAGGTGATCGACGATCTGGAGATACGCAAGTACGGCTTCCACGTCTACCCGATAGATCCGGGGCGCGTGCATCCGTACCCCAACGGAAAGGCACTGACCTTCTGGCACGACGATGCCAAGACGGTGGAGGATCTTGCTGGACAATCACCTGAAGATGCCGTGGCCTGGTTCGAGTGGGCCAACTTCTGGCACCGTGCTGTTCGGATACTCAGCGACTACTACCTCGGTCCGCCTCCCTCGCTCGCCGAACTCGCAGCCCGGTTCCGACAAGAAGGCGAAGAGGAACTCCTAGAGACACTACTCACCGTCCCGCTAAGGGAACTGGTCGAACGCTACTTCGTATCCGACGAGGTGAAGGCGGCGGTCGCCATCGGCGCGTTCGACATGGGTGACATATCTGCCCCAGGGAGCGCATATATAACCGCTCTATACCGCTTCAGCGCGTTCCGGGAAGACACTGAGAACTACGGCATCGTGCGTGGCGGCATGGGCGGAATCACTCAATCACTGGCACGATCCGCCGAAGCATCCGGCGCATCCATTCGGACAAACGCACCAGTGAGGCGCATTCTCGCCACGGATGGCAAGGCAACTGGTGTCGAACTCGAAGATGGCGAGGTCATACAGGCCGATATCGTAATCTCCAACGCCGATCCGAAGCGCACCTATCTCAAGCTTATCGATGAGGCCGACCTTGACAACGACTTCATCGACGAGGTGAAGACGCTCAAGACTCAGGCGGCATCTGCCAAGTTCCTGTGCTCTATGAAGGAGCTTCCGGACTTCTCTCGGCATCTCGGTTCGGACTTCAACCCGGAGCATCTGGCGATGATGACCCTGAGTCCGTCGATCGACCAGTGTCAAAACGCTTGGAACGATGCTCAGAACGGCCGCATAACGGAAACTCCAATCATTCAGTTGCAGACCCCTTCGGTATACGACAAGACAGTAGCGCCAGAAGGTCATCACGTCCTATCGTTGTGGGTCTACTACCTTCCCCCGCACCTTCCCGACGGATCATGGTCGGAGATGCGACAGCAGTACGGCGAGTGGCTCATCGAGTATGTTTCGGAATATGCGCCGAACTTCAGAGACGCCATCATCGACTGGACGCTGCTCACTCCAGAAGACATCGAGGAACGCATCGGCCTCACCGACGGCAACATTCGCCACCTCGACATGATTCCGCAACAGATGATGTCTCGCCGCCCGCTGCCCGGATGGTCTGACTATCGTTCACCCATCAAGAACCTCTACCTATGCGGCGCAGGTGGCCACCCCGGCGGCGAGGTTACCGGCGCACCAGGACACAACGCCGCCCATGTTGTGCTGAGTGATCTGGGATTTTGAGTGCGGGAAGAATTCCGGTTTGGGCGAGTTGCTTGTAGAGGGGGAGAGGTGCCGTCCCCTTCGCTTGCGTAAGGGGACGCGAACAAGCGAAGCGATGTTCGCAGGGGATGCCAAACCCTCCCCCTTGATGTCCAAGGGGGAATACAAGGGGGTTTAGACCACGCCCAACTCGTCATTCCCGCGTAGACGGGAATCTACAGGAAGGGTTTCCCCCGCTTTGCGGGGGAAATGGCGTAGCCAAAGGGGGCAGTTGTATGCTTCGTGTTTCGCGCCCCCTTTGTCCTTCGGACATTTCCCCCATGAATGGGGGAAACCCGACTCTGCCCCTCTGGATTCTCGCCTTCGCGAGAATGACGGACGGGTGGTGGGACATCATGGCAATCATGGTTCAAAAACCCTCCCCCCTTCGCGGAGCGTAAGGGGGCCAGGGGGATGCAAGAGGAATCTCCCCCCTTCACAAAGCGCAAGGGCCAGGGGGATGCTTGTCGGGCGCGGAGATGCCCCGCTTTAGCGCTTGATTCAGCGTTGGCCGGCGAGGGTTGCGATTGCCACCATGGAGCGTTCTTGCCGGCTTGCCGCATTGAACTCGAGGATGGCTTGCTCAGCACGATCAATCCAGATGATGACTTGGCGCTGGGAAAAGTTCACGTCGGGGTTGTAGTCGGCTTCCTCGCGCTCAGCCTTGATACTACCGATTACAACGGCGAAATTTCGGACTGGTGGGCTGAAGAGATGAGGCCAACCGTGAAGCGGGTTTTCGGCGCGGAAGTGACGGAGAGACCGGTAAGTCGCGATCCAATCATTTTGATTCGTCGTTGACTTAGGTCCCACGATAAGGCCGGCGTTACTGGTAGCCAGCGCGTGGAACATGGCGTAGTAAACGGTGCTGACGGCGCGACGCAAGGCCTCTTGCGAGGGCGCGCCGCTAGCCAAAAGGCGACCGGCCCTGATCAGTTCTACCCAATCCACGACGTGCCCAGTTCGTCGATATCACTCTGTGGGATATAAGAAACCGATGGGATAGCGTAAATGCCGGCATCGCGCAGAATATCCATTAGGTATGGGCCGTACGAGTTGAGCATTGGGATGTCAAGATCGTTTGGCTCGCCGTCGTAAACCACCCAGACTTTGAGGAAAGGAGCACCGTCAAAGTCCTCGGAGGGTTTGGTCCACACCTGCCGGAAAGGTAAACTGCCCTGGTGATGGACATCCAAGGTTTCCAAGACGATGCCTTTGGCTTGCTCTGCCTGCTCTGCTGTGATCATTTGGCTGCACCTGGATGCTCATGGATTAGCTGGCAATGGCTATTCTACCCCAACCATGTCATTCCCCCATCATGGCAATCGTGGTTCAACAGCCCGAAGCATCCCCTAGTCCCCTTACGCTCCACGAAGGGGGATGCATGTTTAACTGGTGAGGAGTTGGACGAAGATGTTAGCGACTATTCCGATTACGACGATGCCGATGCCGCCTGCGATCCAACGCGTGAGGCGATTCTCTAGATTGGCGAGGTCCGTGTCCATCTTCCCTTGCAAACGCGCCATATCCTCGTCAAACTTGCCTTCCAGGCGCGCCACGTCTTCCTTCGTAGCGTAGTGCCGCAAAGTACGGTCTAGTTCCTCTTGCAAAACCGAACGCGTGATCGGGGGTTCGCTGGTTACCATCGAAATATTCTCTCCTTGGCGGTTATTCTACACCACTCCGCGCAATGAAAACCAACGCAGGGGATGCCAAACCCTCCCCCTTGATGTCCAAGGGGGAATACAAGGGGGTTTAGACCACGCCCAACTCGTCATTCCCGCGTAGACGGGAATCTACAGGGAAGGGTTTCCCCCGCTCTGCGGGGGAAATGGCGTAGCCAAAGGGGGCAGTTCTCTGCTATGTGTTTCGCGCCCCCTTTGTCCTTCGGACATTTCCCCCATGAATGGGGGAAACCCGACTCTGCCCCTCTGGATTCTCGCCTTCGCGAGAATGACGGACGGGTGGTGGGACATCATGGCAATCATGGTTCAAAAACCCTCCCCCCTTACGCTTCGCGAAGGGGGATGCCCCCCCATCAATCAATATTGATACCATGTACAATGTGAGGTTGGATTGAAGTGATACAACATCCCAAAACCATGATGCAACGCCCTAAAAACATGCGGACACCTACTCAGAGCGCCCGATTTGCTGCCCTGATCGCGCTTGCCGCACTCTTCGCAGCTTCCGCCTTTTTCTCACCCCCCCCCCTCCGTTTTCGCACAAACATCTGAACAACACGTCGACCTCTGGGTGGAGCTGAATCTCAACTACTATGGAGCTATGCCTCTCGGACGATTGGTGGATCTCCGTGTGGGCAATGCCGGGAACCAGACCGCCTACGATGTGGAAGTCAAGTTCGATTTGGCTGCTGGAAGATCTTTGTATTATCAAGAACTCCCTGCGGGCACGTTGGAAAAGTTTCCCGACGGGACCATCATTGAAAAAAATGCACAATTTACTGATGCCATCTGGAAAATCCCCGAACTGCCGGCGGGAGGGATATACGAAGTAACATTCCGCATCTATGGAACCAGGCCCTCAGGCCTGACGTCAAGGTATGTCGCCACCGTTACCAGCGCCTATTCGCACGAGGGCGAGACGCGACTGCATAACAACCGCGACACGGTCTGGCAGAACTGGGCATCTACAAATTCAGTCAATACGCCCAAGATGGATTACCTGACACGGGTTCGTGTCGATGACCGGCATCCGTCGGCAGGGGACACGGTAAACTTCAGCGTGGTTGTGGAAAACCACAAGCAAAGCTCAACAAACGAAAACACTGAGCATATCTTAGACGGGTGCGTGAACGTCCAGCTCACCGCCGGTCTCACCGCCGGTACCCCCACCTTCTCCAAGCAAATATCGCGCAGGGACGATGGGGCCTACACTTCACCTCTGGCAACGGACAGCGGCAGCTCATTCGCATCAAGCACCACCAGAGAGTGCGGCGACACGAGCAACGCCACCGGGTTCTACCTGCTGCCCAGATACACTTCCGCCAATGCCTCCATCATGACGCTGCCAGTTACCATCAGCAGCAACGCCAACGTAAGCCAGCAGTGCATCACCGCAGAGATCTTCGCCGCACAAGCGCCATACGAGAGCATTGACGACAAGCCGGACAACCGGACGCATTACTGCCTGGGGCATCCGACCGACATCCATGTGTTCGACGAAGGCGCGGTGAACGTCTGGACGTCCTCTCCATGCAAATACGGGGTGGGCGGTGGCTCGTGCGACACCGCCGCCGAAGTGGAGCCCAGAGTCTTCACCGAACTCGCACAGTCCGGCGGGTCGGGCGGCCATAGCCACAGCGACAACGACGTCGACATGCTTGACAACGGCACCGCGCTCATACACATCAAAGACGTGCCGGGAAGAGTGTTCGACGGTGACGATGGCAGCCTGAACCCCGGTACCTCCGTTTCGTGGATGACGGCGACCGACGAGGACCCAGATTTCACCGGCACAAGGGCCGGAGTCAAGGTTTACAGGTTCCGCAAATTTATCTACAACTTCAGAGACAACTGGGAGAACTACAACATCACGTACAAAGCGACGGGATTGGATGGCGGCGATCCGCCGGGCAAGATGTCAGTCAGGTCGCCATCGTCCGGACGGGCCTTCTGGGAGCTGACGCCCGCCAACAGCTACACCTCCCGCCGCGCCACCAATTACAGTGTCACAAGCACGCCCTCTAGTTGGCGCAACATGGAATTTGAAACCCTCGGCACATACGTGGTGGACTTCACGGCGCACATGAAGCACAAGACTCTGGAAAATAGCGCTGTCACCGATAAAAGGTTCGAAGGCACAGGCCGCGCAATCTTCCACGTCGGCCCCATCGCCGAACTGGGCGTCCAAGACCGCGGCGTCAGCCGCCAAGCATCCCAAGACCAAGTCGCGTTCACCGTCACCGCCATCAACAGCCAAGACGAAGACGCGGAGAGCGGCAAGATCGTTGTCGAACTGCCCGCCGAAACCACCGGACTGACAACCATCCCCGCAAGCACCGGCACCTTCGACAGCAGCGCCAACCCGCCGACATGGACATGGGACATTCATAACTTGGACCTGGTCTCACCCGACAGGCGAAGCTCCCAGGGACGCCCACCCGATGCCATCACCCTCATCGTCGACGGCGTAAGCGAGTACGCAAACGCCACCGCCAAAATCGTCTATGACCCATACGAGGTATGCGTCGCCAGCGACGGAACCACCGCAACGGCCACCACCGATGCCACATGCAACGCCATCACCGGCGCAAGCTGGCACTCCGGGAACGTGTTCGACTTGGACAGTTCGAACAACACCGCGACGCTGACGGCGCGGCGTGGCGCAGTCGGCGCGACGCTGCGCGCTCCCGTGTATACCGCCGGCCTCACCCTCCGTTGGGATGCCGTAAGAAACGTCAACGGCTTGCCGGTGAAGCACTACGAGGTGCAAAGACGCAGCAACCCGTGGGAAACCGTAGCAAAAGTGGTGACACCCTCATACTTCGACTCGGACGCGCAGCTCGGGGTAACCTACGAGTACCGAATGCGCGCCGTAAACGTCCGGGACCATACCGGCCCGTGGTCCAGCACCGTCGAGGGCACGGCGCTAGCGCCGACACCTATACCTACACTTGCACCAACTTCCGCGGTGAGAATACTGCGTATCGAACCTTCGATCACCGACGTCAGCCTCAAGGGCGGAGACCTTGTCCGGCTCAGCGTAGAGGTTTACGGAAGGCAGGACTTGCGCGACGATGCATTGGGCGATGCGACCGATGTAACGTTCGACTGGACATTGGAGGAGTTCGGAGCGCAGCCAGGCGGAACCGTCGGACGATTGGTAGCACCTGAGACGAGCAACAATGATCAGAATAGAACCAGCACCCTCGACGGAAGAAGAGTTCTATACATCTCCGGAGACAGACCCGGTCAGTTCCGAATCACCGTGAAGTTGGAACCCGGAACCGAATGCCTGCCACAGCAGACCTACGAGACACCCGAAGAAGCACAAGACCGTTGCACAGCAGTATTCGAAATCACCGCTCTTCGATCTTCTCAAATCGAAACCGCAACGCTGAACCCGCTCAACCCTGAAGGCACGATTCCGCAAGTGTTGGCAGACCCCGACGGACTACAATACGAGGTCTTCACACCTGTAAACGGCGGCGCGTTCGTTCACGAGCCAGCATCGCTGACCGCCGGACCAGGCGCAATCCCAGACTACGAGATTATCGGACTCAGGATAGCCGACAACGGACCTGCGTGGAACGACCAAGGCCTTACCTATGGAAGATACACCCTCGGAGGCGACTGGTATGACATTAAAGCAGTCGACGCGTCCGGCCGGCGCGTGGAGGATTCATACCAGTTGAACGACGTCTTAGACGTCTGCGTTCCGCTGCCCGCCGAACTCAGCTCGAACATCTCAGAGTTGGCGATGGTGGCGATGAACAACGACGATTACCCGACGATACTCTCCAGCCGCGTGCGGATCACGACATCTGGAACCAAGGTCTGCGGAAACCTGAGCAGCGTGCCTGCCAGCGTCGCAGTCGGCACCGCCGGCGCGCTTAAGCCGCTGCCGACCGCATTCCCCGAAACCTCTGGATCGACCGGCATCCCAGACACAGGCGGATTCGCACCACCGTATCAGGCAGCAGTACTCTGGACGGCCATGATCGGATTGACCATATTACTCATAGCATTCGGGTTTTTCATCCTTCGGCCCCGCAAGGGTAGAAGCGAGTAACTCCCTTACGCATGTGAACCATGATTGCCATGATGGAGAAATGATGGGAATGATCCCCTCGTCATTCCCGCGCAGGCGGGAATCCAGAGGGGGAGGGGATGCCCTCCCCTTTTTGCGTCAGCAAAAGGGGGACGCGGCCAGCGCAGCGAGACGCAGGGGGTTCACAGCCACCCATCTAAACCCCCTTTAATTCCCCCTTTAATTCCCCCTTGGACATCAAGGGGGAGGGATGGGGTGTTCTCCCTTGGGCATCAAGGGGGAGGGATGGGTGCCGTCCCCTTCGCTTCAGCGCAAGGGGACGCGGCGAGCGTAGCGAGATCGCAGGGGATGCCGGGGTGGGAGACGTGGCAGTCAAGCAGGCATCCCCCTTTGCCTAACGGCATTTCCCCGCTCGCGAGGGAAACCTGACCCTACCCCTGGCTTCATCCCCCTTCGCTCCGCGTAAGGGGGATAGGGGGATGCATCATGGCAATCATGGTTCAAATTTGCTGCTACAAAAGTATTACAACATATGTATCTGTGTTATATTCAGAGTCATCAGTATCAAAACTGCTGATGAAATAACGTTCTATCATGGAATCTAAGAGCAGGAATGATCCAATGAACCTCGACGAAATCACATCGAGCCTAGAAGAGCGCGGTGTGGCATGGCAAGGAATCGGATTCGCGGTCGTCGGCGCAGTATCCGTTCCTGTGCTGTCGATATACTCAGAGGCAACATCCTGGTACATCGACTACTACCGCATCGCCGCGACGCAGCTCAACTGGGCATTCGCAATAGGCATCGCCCTGGCAATCGAAGGAGCAAGAAAATTGTTCGAGACAAGAACGCAGATCCGCAAAAAAGCAGTAGCCGAAGTCCGAGCCAAAGAACGCGCGGAAGGCATAAAGGAAGGCCTTGAGCGGGGTCGAGACGAAACCACGGAACGCATGATGTCCGTGCTCCGCAAGCACGGTGTCGAGATGACGCCGGAACTGGAAGAAGACATCCTCAACGGACACAAAAACTGAAGCGCAGGGCCATCCCCCTAGCCCCCTTACGCTCCGCGAAGGGGGGATGCCCAACCATGTCATTCCGGCGCACCTTTCTCGTCATTCCTGCGAAGGCAGGAATCCGTGGGATAAAGCGGGGAGCCGAAAATTGGTGGAGCTGAGGGGATTCGAACCCCTGACCTCATCAATGCCATTGACGCGCTCTCCCAACTGAGCTACAGCCCCACCGTGATGGGAAGGACGATGCGACTGGCTCCCTTTTGAGTCCAGTTTTCGCTGGATTTACGAGATTCGATTGCGTCGCAACGCCGCGTAAGTTTTAATTCTAATCGCCCGGGGAGCTGGTGGGGTTTTGAACTATGATTGCTGTGATTTGGGATGATGAACTGTGATCCTGGCACCTGTCTGCTGTGGACGGACGTTCCGTCCGCTGAAGCGCCCGTCTCCGTATCGGAGTACGAGTCAGGCCCCGTGGGAATGGCAGTGGTAGGGCAGGTTTCAAACCTGCCTTACTCCCGAAAACTGGTTTTGGTGCGGCGGAGGGCTTCGTTCCAACCTGACATCAGACGTATTCGCTCAGATTCGGACATCTCCGGTTCATACCGCCGTGCGCATTGCCATAGGTTTGCAATTTCACGGTCGGTACGCCAAACGCCAGCCGCGCGACCCGCAAGAAATGTTGCGCCGAGGGCGGTGGTCTCATCGACGGCGGAAACTTCGATGGGGCGGTTAAGCAGATCGGCTTGGAACTGCATCAGGAACGGATTTCGTGTCTGGCCTCCATCGACCCGCAAGACGCGTTCCCGCCGATTTCCCCTTGTTGTCGATCTGTGGGGCATACGCAGTTGAGAATCCATGATGTCTACCACCTCTTTTACTTGGTATGCGGTAGATTCAAGCGCGGCACGGATGATGTGGTCTTTGGTCGTGCCCCTGCTGATGCCGGTGATAGATGCTCGCGCGTGCGGGTCCCAGTGAGGGGAGCCGAGACCGGAGAAGGCGGGGACGAGATATACGCCACCGTTGTCGCCGAGGAGCACAGCGATGTCGGACGACTCTTCGGCATTGGCGATGATACTGAGTCCGTCTCGCAGCCACTGCATAGTTGACCCGGTGTTGAAGATGGATGCTTCGAGTGCGTATGTTTTGGATCCGCCCGCTTGCCAACCGAGGGTAAATAGCAGTCCGGCATTAGCCTCATCGAGATCGTCAGCCGTTAGCTGTCCGGAACCGGCGGCACCAGTGAAGAGATCGAGGCTGGCTCCGCTGTTCGCCAGCAGAAACGCGCCCGTGCCGTAGGTGCACTTCATATCTCCACGAGCGAAACATGCCTGACCGTAGAGCGCCGCGTGTTGGTCGCCTGCCACGCCGGTAATCGGTATCTCTCGCCCGAATATCGATTGATGCGTGGTTGCAAATGTTCCGGCTGATGGTAACGGCGTCGGCAACGTCGCCTCTGGGATGTTGAAGATTTCAAGAAGCTCGGGGTCCCATGTCAAGTCGTGGATGTTCAAAAGCATTGTGCGCGAAGCATTGGTGACATCGGTGAGATGCGGAACGTCGTCTTGCGGCGCGTTGGCGGAGCCGCGAGTGAGTTGGTCGATGAGCCACGAGTCGACGGTGCCGAGGCGCACATCGCCGATCTCGGCGCGAGCTTGCAGATTGGGTATCGGCAAGTGGTCCAGCATCCAGCGCATCTTCGTCGCTGAAAAGTACGGATCAACGATCAGGCCGGTTCGGGACCAAATGTCGTCGGCCAATCCGGCATCGCTTAGACCGTTGCATATCTCGGCGGTGCGATGGTCCTGCCAGACAATGGCGTTTGAGAGCGGACGACCGGTCGCGCGTTCCCAAATGACGGTTGTTTCGCGTTGGTTCGTAATGCCGATGGCCACTACATCATCGGCTGTGGCGTTAGCATCTTCCAGTGCGAGTCGTGCAACCCCGATGGCGGCTTCGGCGATCTCAATAGGATCATGCTCAACCCATCCCGGTTGTGGGAATATCTGGCGCAGCTCCTGTTGCGCGGACCCGATCGGAGACGCGGATTCGTCGAAAACGATCGCTCGCGTCGAAGTAGTTCCCTGATCAATTGTGAGGATTAGTGAACTGGAGGGCATGACGACAGTTTGCTGTAAATCCCCTTTGATCATCAAAGGCGAGGAACAGGGTGTCTACCCGAATAGCGGGTTATTGCCACCGAACGCATCAATGGCGGTTCCGGTTACAGCAGACGACTTCTTGGACGCGAGGAAAACGGCGACATTGGCGATCTCTGATGGCAGCATCAATCCAGGGTTGTCTTCTCGCCCGCGGTTGTTGAAGGCTTCGCGGTAACCTTCGGTGTCCGTTCCTCCAGGGCATATGGCGTTGACGTTGATGCCATGTTCGTGTAGTTCAGCGGCGAGCGATTGGGTAAGGCTAATCAGCGCGGCTTTGGTTACCCGGTATGCGCTACGGCCTCTGCCGCCGGTTCGCCCGCCGATGCTGGAGATGTTAATGATCGTGCCGCTGTTTTGCTCGATCATTGTCGGAATGACCGACTTGGTGAGCATCGCCGCCGCATTCAGATTCACTTCGATAACATCGTACCAAGTCTCGTCTTCGAGGTCAGTTAGGTCGATTCGTGGATGGATGATGGCCGCGTTATTCACGAGGATATCGATACGTCCAAACTCGGCGATGACGGATGGAGCGATTGCTGCGACTTGCGCGCGGTCGGTGAAATCGGCCTGACACACTAGCGCTTCCGCGCCCAACTCTCGGACGTTTTCGGCGGTTTGCTCAAGTTCGGAAAGAGTTCGGCCGGTCACGGCGACGTTCGCGCCTTCCCTTGCGAACGCGTAGGCACACGCGCGTCCGATCCCCTTCGATCCGCCAGTAACCAGTGCTACTCGGCCTCGCATTTCCATGCTCATCGCTGCACTCTTCCGCTGACATTGCCGCCGGCCACACTCATGACTTCGCTGAAGGATACAAGGTTGAAATCGCCGTGGAACGTGTGAGCCAACGCCGAAGCTGCGGCTGCGAAGTCGAGTATTTGTGTGGAAGACCAACCGTCCTGCAAGTTCCCGTAGATGAGGCCTGCGGAAAATGCATCGCCACCGCCAACGCGATCGACGATTCGGACCGAGTATTTCGATGCCAAGAGGATCTCGGAACCGTCGAAATAAAGCGCCGACCAGTCGTTATCGTCCGCTGACTGAGATTCGCGCAAGGTGATGCCGACTTGCTGGAAGTCGAATTCTTCAACCAATCGGTTGACGACTGGCTCATATGCGGAGGCATCGATTTCGCCGCTCTCGACATCCACACCCTCAGGAGCAATCCCGAGCGACATCTCTGCATCCTCTTCATTGCCGATGGCGACATCGACGTGCTTCATCATCGGTCGCATCACCGCCTGCGCTTCTGCTGGCGTCCACAGGTTTTTACGGTAGTTCATGTCAGCGGAGACGGTCAAGCCCATCGATTTAGCGGTCGCCGCTGCTTCATCGCAGGCTCTCGCAGCGGATTCCGAGATGGCGGGTGTGATGCCCGTGAAGTGGAACCAGTCTTTGTCGTGAAAGATACGCTCCCAATTGATCTCGCCAGGCTGCAATTCGGCGATTGAAGACGCGGCGCGATCGTAAATCACTTTCGATGCCCGCATGGCGGCGCCATTTTCGAGGTAGTATGTGCCGAGGCGTTGACCTTGGCGGAGGATTTCGGCGGTGTCTACGCCCCACTGCCGGACGTAGTTGATGCATGCTTGACCGATGTCGTTGTCCGGAACCGCAGTTACGTACACTGACTCGATTCCGAAGTTGGCCAGGGACACTGCGACGTTGCACTCGCCTCCGCCATATGTGACCTCGAACTCGCGCGCTTGGGTGAAGCGTTCGCGACGCATGGTTGCGAGCCGCAACATTATCTCGCCGAACGTGACGACAGATGGCATCGATTTAATCTCCTTGAGGTTGGCTTTCGGTTCAGGTTCGCTGATTTCTAATAGAACGTGGCATCCTCATCGTCGCCTTCGCCATCCGATCCAGATGCAACGTTCGCAAGTTCGGCATCGACAGCCGATTTGAGCAACCGCACATCGGAGGCGATCGGGAACCACGTCATGCCCTGTTCGATACGACGAGCGGCTTCATTCCCATCGATGCAGTGGATACCCGTGGCAACTCCATGCTTTTTGCCTGCCGCCACGACGGTCTCGACGGCCTTCACATGATCCGGGTGTTTGTTGTCTAGCCCGGTTGGCACACCGAGCGAACTGGCCAAATCATTGGGACCGACGAAGCAGACATCAAGGTCCGGCACCTGCATGATCTTGTCGATACGGTCAACGGCTCGCCAATCCTCAATCATGCAGACGACCATGATGATGTCGTTGGCCTTCTCGTAGTAGTTGCTACCGTAGACGAGTTGACCTCGGGTTGATCCAATGCCGCGCAGGCCACGAGGGCGATATTTCGCGGCTTGGACGGCACGTTCCGCTTCGTCTTCATCTTTGACGTCGGGAACTACGATACCCGTGAAACCGATGTCGAGAACTCGTTTGACCCAGATCGGATCATTGCTCGGGATGCGGGCAAACATCGGTTTGCCGGAACCGTTGCCGGCGCGCAGACAGTTGACCGCGGTAGAGACATCGATCGGATTGTGCTCGAAGTCGAGAGTCACCCAGTCGAAATCGGTGGTGTGCAACAACGTCTCGATGACGGTCGGATCACCACTCGCCGACCAGGTGCCCAACGATGGCAAGTTTTGGTTGAGTTTCGCCTTTACAGGATTGATGTCCATATTCTCAATTCCCTCACGATTCCACGCGCAATGAGATTAACACAACAGGTTCGCATCGATGGCATCGTCAGGCGATAGACTCGTTAAAGTCGATGAGCGCAACGGTCTCAGGAGATAAAGAATGGCACGGCACTCGAAGATCGAAGTTCTGAACGCAATGCATGAAATCGGGGTTGTTCCGGTTTTTTACAACGGCGACGTTGAGAAGGTCCAAAACATCGCTAGAGCCTGCGTCGCTGGGGGTATCCGCGTCCTCGAATTCACGAATCGTGGCGACCACGCGTGGGAAGTATTTTCCAACTTGGATCGCTTCTGTGCTGCCGAGTTGCCCGACGCCATTCTGGGTGCAGGATCCGTTCTCGATGCAGGAACCGCGTCGATTTACATCAGCAATGGTGCCAGTTTCATCGTAGGCCCCGTGACCAACCCAGATGTTGCAAAGGTCTGCAACCGTCGTAAGGTGCCCTACATACCTGGATGTGGCACCGCCTCTGAGATTTCCAACGCCGAAGAGCTGGGAGCCGACATTGTGAAGATATTCCCAGGTTCAGCAGTGGGCGGTCCGGGCTTCGTCAAAGATGTTCTGGCTCCGATGCCGTGGTCATCAATCATGCCTACCGGAGGCGTAGACATCACCGAGGCATCACTCCGCCCTTGGTTCGAGGCCGGCGTATGTGCCGTCGGCATGGGCTCGCGCCTCGTGTCCAGCGACGTAGTCGCGAATGGAGATTGGTCAACGCTCGAGACGCGCAGCTGCGATGTTGTGAGGCTGATCGCGGAAATTCGTGGCGGTTAGGTAGAACCGGCACACGCAATCTCCAAGGCACGGTCGAAATCTACAACCCATGGACCTTCGGCGCTGATGCGCACCGCGGTCCGCATACCTTCTAGCAGTTCGATCTCGCGTTCACCGTCAAGTGCGATTGTGCCTCTCGATGCTTGAATCGGAACCGTTTCGTTCGGCTCGATGACCTTCCATCCGGCGATCGGCACCTCCCGAACCATGCCGGGCGCGATCGGCGCGATCACTGATTCTTCGCCGGGTTGTCCAGGTTCCGGGAAGCTGATGTAAAGTCCCCATGCTTCGTCGATGGTGATTAACGCGAGACGTGCCCCGATGGAAGCGATCCCGATGCTCGACGCTTCGGCTCGGGTCAGGAACACGGCGTCCAACGTTCCTACATCCCATAAAGCGCGAGCACCGATCATGGTCTGGCGCGAGACAGCGGCATCTACAAGCGCGATGTCCCGAAGTGCCCCATTGACCATGATCTCGATCTTCTTGGAACGACGACACGCGATCTCCCGAATATCAGGATTCTTTGCAACGGTCGCCGCTGCGATGCCGGCCAATGTGCCTTCGATCTCCTTGGGAAAGACGTTGTTGGTACCGGTCGAGATCGGCGCCAATGGCACATCGCCGCATCCCTTGGCGACCAACCGATTGGTTCCATCGCCTCCCAGCGTCAATATGCAATCAGCCCCGGCGTCACGCATGATTTGCGCTGCAATCGTCGAATCGCGCTGGCTACCAGTTGGCGTCTGATCGATGAACTCCGATTGCATCGTCTCATGAGTATCCGACATCGCGTTTCGCGCCAAGCCTGCCATGTCCGGCATCACTATCACCTTGTCCACACCTTGTGATTGGAGACCCGCGAAGACTCGCCTCAAGATGTTCGACTTCTCTTGGTTGGATACGACGCGGCCCTGTGCCACCAACCGCCGGATGTCCTTGCCCGCGGCCGGGTTTGCGATTATGCCTATGGTGGGCACAGTAAAAGCCATTCGTCCGATACAGGCTGGTTAAGGGTTAGTGTCGGCTAAAGCGTCAGCCAACACTTCGGCGAGGAAGTGCGCAGGCCGTTGAAGCTCATCCTCGATCTGTTGCTTGCACGAGACACCCGTAATCGCGAACTTGGTGTCGGATCCTGCCTTGCGTAAAGCAGGAAACAGTCGATCTTCCCCGACCTGTTGCGATACATCGTAGTGTTCTTTGGCGTATCCAAACGAACCGGCCATGCCGCAACATCCGGCATCTATGAGTTCCGCTCGGAAGTTTGGTGGCTGATTCAGCGCGGCAACGGCATGCGTAGTGCCTATCAGAGCGCGTTCGTGGCAGTGCACATGCAACAGGATCTCGGCCGATGCATCGCTCCAGACGATTTGCTGACCACCATCATCAAAAGCATCGACCAAAACCTCTTCGAGCATCACCGAAGCATCCGCGATAGCCTGCGCCGCAGGATCCGAACTGAGTAGATCCGGATATTCGTCCTTCAGCGTCAATACGCAACTGCTCTCGCAACCCACGATCTTCGCACCTGCCTCAACGTACGGCCTCAGCGCAGCGACGTTCCTCTTAGCGTTCTCGATGGCGCGGTCGAGCATTCCGGCTGACACCATCGGTCGACCGCAACAGACACGATCAGCTAGACGCACCCGATAACCAAGAGATTCGAGCAGATTCACCGCGCCCACACCCGATTCCGGATGATTGAAGTTCATGAATGTGTCGTGGAAAAGCACGATATCGCCCCGCGATCCGGTTGTGTTCGAGCTACGTCCTTTGAACCACTGTTCAAACGTCTTGCCGACAATCTTGGGCAGTTTGCGGCGTCGGTCGATACCCAAAACCTTTTCGGATGCCCATCGCGCAGGCGCAGATCTGTTGACGAAGTTGGCGAGCGGCGCTAGCGGCCCGGGTGCGAGGGCATTTAGGCGGTGGATATCGGCGACGAGCCTCGAACGCAGAGGCACATTGTGCGTCTGGTAGTAAAGGTTGAGGAATTCGTACTTGATCTTCGCCATGTCGACGTTCGACGGACATTCCGATTTACAAGATTTGCATTCCAAGCAAAGGTCAAGGACCTCGTACATCCTCTCGGAGCGGATTTCGTCGATGGGCAGTGCGCCGGACAGTGCTGCGCGCAGTGCGTTGGCTCGGCCTCGAGTGGAGTGCTCCTCTTCGCGTGTAGCCATGTACGAAGGGCACATCGCGCCGGCGTTGACCTTCCTACAAGCTCCGACTCCGTTGCATCGTTCGATCGCACCAGCGAACCCGCCGTCCGCGCTCCAGTCGAGCTTGGTCGGCAACGTTTGCGCTGAATATCCAGCGCCGTAGCGCAGGTTTTCCCGCATGTCCGGAGTATCAAAAACCTTGCCGGGGTTCATGATCCCGTCCGGGTCGAACAACTCTTTGACCTCCCGGAAGTGCCCGACCAGCTCTTTACCGAACATCTTCTCCGCCCACGCACCTCGAACGATGCCGTCACCATGCTCGCCGCTCAGAGAGCCACCGAACTCGAGGACGAGATCAGATATCTCGTCGGCGATGGCGTACATGAGATCAATGCCGGCGGTTTTCTTGAGGTTTACGAGCGGCCGAATATGCAGACATCCTACGCTTGCATGTCCGTAGTATCCGGCTTCGGTGCCGTGCCGTTTGACGATCTCGTCGAAACGTTCTACGTACTCCGGCAACATTTCGGGAGCGACCGCAGTGTCTTCGACAAACGGCAACGGCTTCGCGTCCCCCTCGACGTTCATCATCAAACCCAGACCCGCCTCGCGCATCGCCCACACCTGCCGCTGTTCTGCTGGCTCAAGCAACAGGGTTACCGCATAAGTTGGGGTGCTGCGTTGGATGGACGCGCTGAATGCTTCAAGTTTCGACTGCACTTCAGACGCGTTTTCGCCGGTCATCTCGACGACGAGAATGTCCGAAGGCTCTCCCTGCAAAAATCCGAGACCGCGCGAAAAGCCTAGCGATTTGCGGGCTTGTGTGATGATTATCTCCCCGATGTGCTCAACCGCGCTCACTTCTTGCTCGAGAGTCGCAACTGTAGCCTCCATCGAGTCGCGCAACGTGTGGAAGTGCAGGACCGCCAAGCCTTTCGACTTCGGGATGTCCCAGAGCTTCAGGCGCGCATCGGTGACGGCGGCAAGTGTCCCTTCAGACCCAACCATCACCTGCGTCAGATCGATAATCGGCCCATCGCCCGGAGAGTAGACCCGGTCGATGTTGTAACCGCCCACGCGCCGGAGGATTTTGGGGAAGCGCCGGTCAACTTCCCCTCCCGCACGCTCTGCGACATCTGGAATGCCACGGTAGATCTGACCTTCCCGGTTGGAGAGCGTCATCTTGCCTTCCAACTGCCCGGCGTTTAATGCCTCGAATGTGGCTGAGGATCCGTCAGAGAGAATGACGGACATTTGCTGGACCTGGTCCACGGTCTTGCCGTAGATGATCGAGTGGGACCCGCAAGAGTTGTTGCCCATCGCTCCGCCAATGTTGGCTCGTGACGATGTGCTGGGATCAGGAGTGAAGTACTTGCCGGTGTGCGCGACCTGGCGATTCAGTTCGTCGATAGTGATGCCAGGTTGAGTATGGACCCATCCCTCCTCACGGTTGATCTCGATGACATCGTGCATGTACTTCGAGAAATCAACCACCACGCCTCGGTTAACGGTTTGTCCCGACAATCCAGTTCCACCACCCCTGGGAAGCACGGAAACACCCGCTGAGGAGCAGATCTCGATAACAGCGCTCACATCATCTGCATCTCTTGGGAGGACAACGCCGATCGGCGTCATCTTGTAGATGGAGGCGTCAGTTGAGTACATCTGCCGCGCGTAGCGGTCGAAACGAACTTCGCCTGCGCCTGCTCGTTTGAGCTCTTCAGCGAGTTGCGAGCGCGTCGACCCGCCTACGGCATTCACGCCGCCGCCTCGTCGTGGTTATGATGGTCTTCTTTTGACTGTGGCAGTACGACTGATGCGATGACGCTGATCACTAGGATAGCGATCACGATTGCCAAGGAACCGAGAGTGATCATGATGGATACGGAGTCGCTGGGGACGCCGATGTCATGGATGAAGTCGTGGAACTGGTCGTGGATGGCGGTTTCGATGATGATCTTGACGCCGATGAACGCGAGGATCGCGGCTAGACCGTAGGAGAGATATCGGAAGAGGTTTACGAGGCCTTCGAGGAGGAAGAATAGGGGTCTCATGCCGAGAACGGCCATGGCGTTTGATGACCAGATGATGAATTGATTCTTGGAGATGCCGACTACGGTCGGGATAGAGTCGATTGCGAAGACGACATCGGTTGATCCAAGGACGATGACGACGAGGGCGAATGGTGTGGCCATTCGTATGCCGTTTTTGACGGTGAAGAAATTGTGGCCGTCGTACTCGTCAGAGACTGGGTAGATGCGTCGGAACACTCTTGCGACTATGTTCTTGGAAGGGTCGACGTCTTCGCCGTGGGAGGTGATGAGTTTGTATGCGGTGTATATGAGGACTGCGGCGAGGAGGTATAGGACGGGTTCGAATACGGAGATTATGCCGACGGCGAAGAAGATGAAGACGGCGCGGGCGACAAGGGCTCCGACGATGCCGAAGAGGAGGGCGCGGGAACGGAAGAGGTCAGGGAGGGCGAAGTAGTTGAAGATGACGAGGAATACGAAGAGGTTGTCGATGCTGAGGGCTCTCTCGGCGACGTATGCCGTCGTGTATTCGATGCCGAGTTCGGTTCCACCGGCGATGAATACCCATACGCCTACGGCACCGGCTACCAATGTCCAGAAGATGGTGAGGAGGGTTGCCTCCTTCATACCCACGTGGTGGTCTTTGCCACTCAGGAGGAGGAGGTCGATCAGAAGTAGAACAAAGACCCCGACGGTGAAGACCGCGAGGACTGTGAAACTGTCGAAATACCCTTCCACGGCAGAAATTCCTCTAATCGTCTGGATTCAATCTTGCTAAGCGCTTGGTTTATTAACGCACAGGTAGGAGAGATCAGAAGATTGCGTTGATCGTGAATTTCTGCTCACCAGCGGGTGCCTTCACGGTAACTTCGTCTCCGAGTTTGCCACCGAGAATAGCACTGCCAACAGGCGAGATGTCTGAAATTTTGTTGCGCAACGGGTTCGCTTCATTGGCAGCGACGATCTGGTAATCGACCGTCATATCGGTGCCGCCCTTAGCCAAGCGTACCCACGAACCGATTTGGACATGGTCGCTGACTCGCTCGGATTCGTCAATGATGGTCGCCACCTTGAGCGTCGATTCCAACCGATTGATCTGTGCCTGAACCATGCCCTGGTTCTCTCTCGCGGCTTCAAGCGGTGAGTTTTCCCGCACGTCCCCACTAGCAGCAGCTCGTTCGATCTCCTCTGCAAGCCGCACCGTCTCTTTGCGAAGTTGCTCAAGACGGTTGACCATCTCGTCGTAACCTTGCTGAGTTATCTGGACTTCGCTGTCGCGCCGTCGCATCGCACCTCCGCGTGCAGCGTTGATAGTGGGTTTGCGAACTCGGATATGGGGGGCGAGACTAACCTCGATATACCCCTTCTTCTTGACGTAGTTTAGGAAATCCTTAACCGCAGTAACACGTTGTTTGTTGGTATCCGACGCGCTGGCGCCAAAGGTCTCGGAGTACGGGCTGATGTCTGATGGACGAAGCGATTCGAGGGTGATGTTGGGACCGATCCAACGGGCAAACTTTGTCAGTTCTGGATGGACCATGCGCTTCTTGCTGTCGGGGATCGTGATCACATATTCGGTTACGGCGTCTTGGACAGAGTAACCGTCGGAGGTGGAAGCGGCTGCGGAGTATTCGGTCTGTGATACCAAGTTGCTTTCCTCAATGATGGCGATCGGCCACACTTGCACACTGGCGATTCTTGCGCGAGCGGTGCAGTACTGGCACTTACTTCTAAGTGTACGGGAGCGACGGAATCATTGCAAAAAATCGTCTACGCAACCCGATCGATAGCTAACTTTCGAGTGGATACGGATCGATGTAAACCGCCGCTTCACCAGTCATCACCTCGTTTCCGGACGGGTTGGTACAGGTTACCGATAACTTAACTATCGGTTTGTCATCCCTAACGGAAACCACCTCGCATTGAGCCGTGACCTCGTCTCCGATGTGAACTGGAGCGATGAAATTGACGTTCAGCCCGATGAATATGATCGTTGCATCCTGCCCGGCCATCTCAACACCCAATACGGCCGAGATCATCCCGACCAGCAATGCGCCGTGTGCAATTCGCTGGCCGAATCTGGTTTGGGACGCGTAGTCATCATCCAAGTGCAACGGTTGCGTATCGCCGCTGAGAGCCGCGAACTCACGCACCGTTTCGTCGGTGATGAGGCGAGTGACAGAAGCGGTAGTTCCTACGACAAAATTGCTCGGAATATTCGACATTTGGTAATCGTCTCCGTCTGTCAGTCGCTGTCAGATCGTTTTTCGGCATCCGTTTGATTTCGCTGGGCGATGTAGGAACCTGTCATCACAAGGATCGCTCCGATCCACAGTTCCGGGCCTATGTCCTCGCCGAGTATCAACCAAGATAACACCGCCGTGGTGATCGGAGATGTCAGCGATATAAGCGATACTCTGCTCGGCAAGTAGTTGCTCAAGAGCCACGTCTGGCCCAAGAACGCGAAACCAGCGATTATGACTCCTTGATAGAAGAGCGATACGCCAAGTATCAAGGTCATGCGAATCGGTTCGGGCTCGAAAATCAATGATCCGACAAGGAAGGTTGCACATCCGAATATGCCCTGCGCTACGAGCATCTTCACGGTTGATATGCCCTGACCGAGTATGGACAGGTACACTTGGCGCAATCCGAGCAGCAACGCGGAGCACATTATCAATAGATCGCCTAGCCAGACGTTCGGCGCGCCCAATGCATCGACATCGCCGATAATGCTTCTGACGAACAGCGCAACGACACCGATGTATGCGATGATTGCGCCGCCGACGCGTTGCGGGGACAACCTATCGCTGGGTATCAGGAAGTGGGCGAACACGCCGGCCCACAATGGAAACGTCGTTATGACAACACCGGCATGTCCAGCAGTGGTGTTGTACTGCCCTAGATTCATGAACGCCGTCTGCACCGAAAACAGCAAGCCAAGCAGAATCAGCGGCAGAAGTTCTGCACGCGTAATCTTCAAGCTTTGACGTGAGATCAGCGCCCAGATGAGGACAACGACCGTCCCGAGCACGAATCTGAGGAATCCAAGCCGCAACGGAGGTGAATCCTCAAGCCCAACCTTCACGGCGACAGGTAGCCCAGCCCAAAGGGAAGCGAGCAGGAAGGCGAAGCTACCCGCTCCAAGATTCAACGGTTTACGGCGATCACCCCGATTGATGCCGTCGTTTGAAGAATACGCCTCGGAAGCGGAGTCTCGTTCGGAAGAATCGAGATTCTTAGGTTGGTTAGGCGCGGTCAGTCTTCAAGCCGTTTCAAGTACTGACCAACCCAGTCGAAATCGACCAGATCAACGTAAGCATCCATCAATGCCTTGGTGACGGGTCCCGGAATGTTGCCATCGCCCACAGTCGATCCTTGAACTTTGCGTACCGGGCAGATGCAGAGCGAAGTCGAGGTTAGGAACACCTCGTCCGAAGTTGTCGCGTCAAACATATCGAGATCGGTCTCAACCACCTCCAAATCGATCTCGTCTGCGAGTTCGATCGCTGTCTCACGCGATATGCCGCCAAGTACGAACTGTGCTTTCGGAGTGTATGCCACTCCATCCTTAACTACGAATACGTTGGAACCTATGCCCTCTGTTAGGAATCCCCGATTGTCGAGAAGTATCGCCCACGCCTCGGGATCGTACTCCTTAGCATCCATATCAGCCATGATCAAGTTCAGATAGTTGTGCGATTTGGCACGTGGACTAAGTGCCTCGGGGCTGACCCGGCGCGTTGCCGGCACCCACACATCGATGCCATCTCGGTAGAGTCGCGCACGGGGACCAAGTGGTAATGGGGTGCACTCGATGATCACAGTGGGGCCGCCGTCGGTAGACCACATATCGCCGCCAACTAGATCAACGCCACGCGAGACGCGTTGACCGACCCAGTAATCATCGTCGTCGCTAAGAAGTTTCAGGTTCTCCTCAACGACTTTGAGAGTCGCATCTCGCATCTCCTCTTTGGTGATGCCGGGATCAATTCTTACGTACTCGAGTGAGTTGTAGAAGCGATCCAAGTGTTCATCGAGTTTGAAGATTCGGTGTCCGAATGTGCGTGTCATGTCAAACACGGCGTCGCCGTATTTGAAGCCTCGGTCCCTAAACGGAACGACGGCTTGGCTTTCCGGGACAATCTCGCCGTTGAAGTACGCCACGCGTTCGTTTTGACGAGCAGACAGCATGTCATTGAGCCTTTCGGTTGATGCGATGGTCTAAAGTTATGTTACAGACCGCGCGACGGATCGGGACAGTCGGGCGCGTTGTGTTCATTAGAATCTCAACGTTCGCATGAAACCTCAACCAACCCTCACCAATTCCGACTCCGGCCACCGTGGCACCATCGTAGATGCGGGTGATGAACACGTCCGCAAGCCGAATTCCGGCGCAAGTGTCTATTCAGTCCCTGAGTGGCAGCCTAGCGTAGATATCCGCGTTGGCCAGCGCGCGGCAGCACCTGTAGAGTCCGTTGATTCTGGTATCGGTCCCATAGATACGCCGAGTCGCGTTGCACCCTCTCGGCGTCGGCTTGACTTGATCGATGCAGCGCTAGGTGTCATCTTGGTTCTAGCCCTCGTTCTGCGCATGTTTGGAACTGATTGGGATCAGGGCGGACTTTACCACCCTGACGAACGCGATTTTTTGGGACGTGCGGAACGGCTCGATTTTTCACAGCTGGCCGAACCGGGGCTACTGACTGTTGAATCCCGCCTCAATCCCCAATGGTTCAATTACGGAAGTCTGCCGCTTTACACGTTGGCTGCTTGGAAGTGGATTGCGGCCCCATTTGCAGATAAAAATTGGAACCTCTTCGATCTCCGATTTCCTGGACGGAACTTAGCCGCTATTGCTGACACGATCACCGTATTCTTTGTTTTCCTTTTGGCGTCGCGCCTAGTCGGAGATCGGCGCGCGGGTTTGTTGGCGGCATTGCTAACAGCGTTAGCGGTGATACACATACAGAACGCGCACTACACTGCGGTTGACGCGCCGATGACGATGTTCATCGTTGCAACGGTCTATTTTTCGACTCGGTTGGTCCAAGAACGGAAACAATCGGACGCGTTGCTGTCAGGACTGATGTTGGGTTTGGCAATCGCTACAAAGGTCTCAGCAGCACCTGTTGCCCTGGCGGTGGGAGGCGCGCATCTACTCGTGCTGATAGGCCCCAGTTTGGTGTCGCGCGGAACGATTGGCGTCACTCCCAATGATGTGAATCTGGCATTCCGATACGCTATCTTGACCGGCTCCGCGGCGGTCATCGCACTGTTGGTGACGCAGCCGTACATGGTCATCGACTGGGATACCTACTTCTCCCACATCTACGGTCAATCTGAGATGGTGAGACGTGTGGTCGATTTCCCGTTTACTCGTCAATACATCGACACACCGGCGTTCCTTTACCAGATGCGCCAACTTTCGACGTGGGGGTTGGGCATTTCTCTAGGCATCGCGGTCTGGATCGGTCTTATTTGGGCATTGGCTAAGGTGATCATGACACGCAACCTCGCGTTCATTGTCGTATTGTCATTCCTGATCCCCTACCTGTTCATCAACGGTCAGTTCGAGGTGAAGTTCCTCCGCTACATGCTCCCGGCCACTCCGTTTTTGATCGTCTTCACTGCCGCCGCGATCTGGTGGGCTTACTCTGACGTTTTGCCGAGATTGCATAAAGCAGCGCGATTGGGTGCCTATGCCCTCGGTGTCGTAGCGTTCCTGCTGCTCGCACACTACACGGTCGCATATCTGAATGTCTTCAGCGGAGCACACCCTGCACAAGACGTTTCCCGTTATTTACGTGAAAACGCTGGACCGGGAACCGTCGTCATCCAAGAACACTGGGAAGAGGGCATACCAAACATCATCGGCTTCCGAATGCACGAGAAACTGCCGATGTACGAACCCGACAACCGCGCCAAGTTCGCGACCGTTGCTCGATTATTGGAAGATGCTGACTACCTCGTGCTTTTCAGCAACCGGCTCGCGGCGACGATTCCTAGATTGCCCGAACGGTATCCAATATCGACGAGTTTCTATGAAAAGCTGTTCATCGGAGAGTTGGGCTATACGGCCGTCTATTCATCGGTGCGAGTGCCCGAACTTTTCGGGGTCATCTATTGGGACGATCCATACGCAAGAGTGCCATTTGGGGTTCCTGACGGCTACACCAAACCGCGCGGTTCTCTCTACAACTGGGACTGGTTCGGATGGGCGGACGAGAGCTTCACGGTCTATGAGCATCCACACGCTATCGTATTCCAGAACACCGAAAAATTAGGGCAGTCCGAGTATCTCAGCCGGATTTACGACGGTCAATCGCCCGACGGCCTCAGCCATGTCCTCGCTGATGGAGTAGGACTGGTATACGAAGATGACCAGGCTAGAATCCAACGTTCGGGCGATAGCTGGAACACGATCTACTTCCTTCAAGACTTGCCGAACGAACTGGCGTGGCTGGTTTGGCTAATCGCGGTTCAGATCATTGCATTAGCGGCTTGGCCGCTGACTTATGTGGTATTCCGTCCCTTCACCGATCGCGGGTACCTCTTGAGCAAACCTTTGGGACTGTTAATAGTGGCCACCACCGCTTGGCTTCTGGCGAGCTTCGACATAATCGGCTTCGACACGATCAGCGTTGGAATTGGCATCGTCCTACTCGCAATTGTCTCGTTCCTGATCTTCTGGAGGATAGGTGCGGAGGTCGTCATCTTCATGAGAGCGAACTGGAAAACAATAGCGATAGCCGAGTTGATATTCCTCGTTGCATTCTTCGCGTTCTTGGCTGTCCGACTCGCCAATCCGGATCTCTGGCACGCATGGCGCGGTGGCGAGAAGCCGATGGACTTCGCGTACCTAAACGCCATCACGCGATCTACCATCATGCCGCCCTATGATCCGTGGTTCGCCGGTGGGTATCTCAACTACTACTACTTCGGCCAGTTCATCATCGCTTCGTTGATCCGGATCACCGGCATCATCCCATCGGTGGCATACAACTTGGCAGTGCCTCTCATATTCGCCTTGTCCGCAACTACGGTCTACACCGTCGCGTACAACCTAGTAGCGATGGCAATGCGGGCCCGCGGCGCGATCCGACTCGGCAGAGTTCCGATAATGTTCGGGATTATCGCCGCATTGTTGGCCGTGGTGGCAGCAAACGTTGACGGGCTGTCCCAAGTGGGTGTCGGATTGTATGACTCCTATTTCAAGGGTCAAGAGTTCCCGCGCTTCGACTACTGGCGCAGCACACGGTTGTTCGAACGCGACACTGGCGGCAACGAGATTACCGAGTTCCCTTTCTTCACATTCCTATACGCGGACCTCCATGCCCACATGATCGCCATCCCATTCGCGGTATTGGCGCTTGGGCTTTCTATCGTCGCATTTTTACGCGCCGGGATGGAGAAGTTGTCCCGCTTCGAAACATTCTCTTCGCTAATCTTATTGGGCACGGTGATAGGATCATTGCGCCTGATCAACTCTTGGGACTACCCGACGCAACTGCTCCTAGCGGCAGGTTTCATCTTAACCGGCGAGTATCTCTATGGTCATCGAGGCAAGCTGATAGGTATTGCACACGCTATTGGTAAAACTATGATCGTTGGGATCATTGGATACGTTGTATATCTCCCGTTCCACAGCAACTTCGAACTCTTCAATAACGGAGTTGAGCTCAGCAAATTCCAGACCTCACTCTGGCGCTATCTCGTCATCCATGCGATATTCCTCTTCGCACTCGGCTCGTGGATGTTTATCGAGTGGCGCCGCGGCACGTTCCGCTTCGGTTCGATAATCGCGACAGTCAAAACCGATTTCGGATACCCGAACTGGGCGAACCCAGCAATCATCGGCGCGTTCGGCGTAGTCTGGATCGCCGTCATCATCTCGTACCCACACTTCATCACTGTGATTGCCACTCTTACGGGTGCCGCGATATTAGCTCTGACAGGACTAATGGCATACCTGCGCAGACACCCCGGTCAACGATACATAATCATCACCATTGCCTTGACGATGATGGCGTTGTTGATCGCCGCGGGCGTTGACGTCATCACCGTGAAAAATGACATCGGACGTCAGAACACGATCTTCAAGTTCTACATCCAGGCGTGGTGGTTGCTGGCGATTGCGGCGAGTTACGCCTTGTGGAGACTCTGGGACGTGGGAGCATTCATCACTCGCAACGTTAGTTCCGTCAGATCTCTATGGTTATCGATTTTCGCGATCCTCGCCATTGGTATATTCATCTACCCCGTGATGGCGACTGACGTTCGGCTAGACGACCGCTTCAACATCATAGGGCCCGGTATCGATGGCGAAGCCTACATGGATGAAGCGTTCTACCATACGCGCGGCATCGACATCGAGATCGCATCGGATAGACCCGGAATCGAGTGGTTGAGGCAAAATGTGGATGGCTCGCCGGTGGTGGTCGAAGCGCAATGGGATCTCTACACATGGGCCAACCGTATCTCGATCTATACGGGGCTGCCGACCGTCTTGGGTTGGGATTGGCATCAGACGCAACAGCGGCACGAGTACCGCTGGGAAGTGCAGCGTCGAAGGGCTGCGATCAACAACTTCTACACCACCAGGGATGTCAGCGAAGCGCGTAGATTCTTGGACGAGTTCGATGTCAGATACGTCTATGTAGGAGAGCTGGAACGGGGTGCTTACCCGTCCAGCGGCATCGAGAAATTCAACCACTCGTCGGAACTCAATCTGCACCCGGTATTCAGTCAAGGTCCGGTGACCATATATGAGTATCGTGGATAAAGGCAATCTTGGATTTCAGAAGATG
The DNA here is from genome assembly GCA_963555965.3 of Dehalococcoidia bacterium. Lineage (GTDB taxonomy): Bacteria > Chloroflexota > Dehalococcoidia > Lucifugimonadales > Lucifugimonadaceae > Bin127. Next base: position 1,572,635 of record OY821634.1, on the reverse strand, counting down.
CGAGCGCCTGTAATCGAAACCGCGTCCAAAGCCATCAAGGCAATGGTCGATTTCCTAGTGCCCGTCGTCTGTGTCCACTGCGGTGCCGAAGGATCGCTATGGTGCGACCAGTGCATCGTAAATGCGCCGAAACTGGCTGGTAACACATGCCTGAAATGCGGGGAACACACTTCTGAGAACTTACAACTCTGCGGCGATTGCATCGCCTTGCCGCCACCTTTGGACCGCCTCGTGCCGATTTTTCGGTACGGAGGCCCGGTGCGAAGCGCCGTCCATGCCCTGAAATACCGACACATAATTGCGATTGCACCTGAAATGGCAAAAACCATGTCGGCACACTCATTTGCTACCAGAGCGAACTTGGATTGCGTTGCACCAGTGCCAGCGCACACTGATCGTTTGCGAGAGCGTGGATACAACCAAACATCTCTGTTGGCGAAGGAAATAGCCTGCAACCTTCAGTTGCGATTCCTTGACGACGCATTGACCAAGACTCGCGCCACGCAGTCACAGGTGGAATTAACGCGGCACCAACGAGCGGTCTCACTTATAGGCGCGTTCGAAGCCAACTACCGCTTCGACGACGCGCATGTTCTTTTGATCGATGATGTCTGTACTACTGGCAACACGCTCATGAATTGTGCCGCGGCTCTCAAACGCGCTGGTGCCCGACGCGTCTCGGCGATCGTGTTTGCCAAGGAGAAGGTGGAATCCGAATTCGATAATGAAGAATAGAACTCGTCAAACGGCAACATCGAAAGATATGAGAAATATCAAAGCGATACTATTCGACGTTTACGGTACCTTGGCCACATGGTCACCCGACCGTTACGTCATCCACTCACGCGCCGCATCGCAGTTCGGCATCAAGGTAACAAAAGAGGGCATAGATGCCGGGTATGCGGTCGCCGAGGCTTATATGACCCATGAAAACACCAAAACGCCAATCCGAAAGATGGCGATGACCGAGCGCGATCAATTCTTCGCCAAATTCGAGCAATTGGTCCTGCAAGGATGCAGCATTGATGTGGATCTCGAACTGGCCGACAAGATTTGGCAGGCCGTCGCTGAGCAGGAATATGAAATGGTCCTTTACGACGACGTCTTGTCTAACCTTGATGGGCTCCGAGGGAGTGGATATGTTGTAGGCATCGTGTCGAATGTGCCTAGCAACGGATCTGAGTTGTCTGAACAACTCGGACTATCAGATAGCATCGATTTTGCAGTAACAAGTAGCGAAGTCGGATGCGAAAAGCCAGACCCACGCATATTTGCAGAAGCTTTGCGCCGAGCGAACGACACGCCACCACACTCTGCGCTCATGGTCGGCGATCAGCTCGAAACTGACATCAACGGCGCCATCGGCGCGGGGATCCAGCCTGTGCTGCTTGACCGCAACAACAATCACCCTGCTTTCATCGATCATCCCCGAATTACTTCTTTGGCCGAACTGCAAAGCCTTCTTACTCGAAAATAGAGCGAACAGCACAATCGATGAAACGCAAGAGATGATGAACAAAACTCAACGCCTTCAACGCTGGTACGACGAGAACGGGACCGCCGACAGTCTGTTGTTCGGCGAGTTCATGCACCTTGGAGCAAATCAGACCATCCTAAAGGTGGGTCTTTTCGACATCGAACCAGGCGATGACTCGGTAATCCTCGACATGGCTTGTGCGGTTGGCGGTAACGCAAGGTGGCTCGCATCCCTTTACAACTGCACCGTTTACGGCAATGACATCGACGAGGATGCAATTGCGACCGCGACAGACCTGGCACAGATCGAAGGCGTCGATCAACGGTGCAAATTCATCGTAGCGCCTGTAGAAAACACGGGGCTTGAAGCCAACTCAATCGACCTCGTAGTTTCAACCGACATCTACGACATGGACGAGGTGGTGAAGGTTCTGAAGCCCGGAGGACGCTTCCTACTAAGCGCTCTATTTCGACTCGATGCTCCTAGTCCGGAAGAGATCGCGACCCAGCACGGCCTTACCGTCGAACTCCGACGCGACGTGACGGAACTCGCGCAAACCTTCCTCCACTCCAAAGAGGAAGAAGCAAGACTCTTGCAAAAGTCGAAAATTATCACCGACCGCCAGCTGATAACCGTGATCAACAACGCCCTGCGCCGCCGCGGTGGGCATCATCTGTTGGTGAGGTGGCGAAAGGCAGATGCGTGATCGCCCTGCGCCTACTCTTATTACAGGATCAGGGCAGCCGCTACGGATAAACCGCAAGCGTTTCCAAACCTGTCGTTTCGGGTAACCCGAGCATCAGGTTCATGTTCTGAACGCCTGCTCCGGCAGCACCTTTAACTAGGTTGTCCAACGCGGTTACCACGATTAATCGACCGCTGTAAACGTCCACGTTGACGTTTATAAGGACATGGTTGCTGCCCCAAGTCTCTTTAGTAGACGGCGCGGACGAAACCACTCGCACAAACGGCTCATCAGCGTAGAAAGTGCGGTAGATGTCGGTCGCCTCTTCTTGGGAGACTTCGCTCTTCCCCCTCGTGGAACGCAGTTGGGCGTAGTGAGTGCCAAGAATACCGCGCGTCATCGGAGCGAGGTGCGGCACAAACGTCACCTTGACCTCGCCATGCTTCGACAACGCGCTGAGCTCCTGCGACATCTCTGGCATGTGCCGATGCCCGCTCAGCCCATACGCCGACATATTGTCATTGATCTCGTTGAAGTTGTACGCGACGTCGCCTTTACGGCCGGCCCCCGAAACGCCGGACTTCGAGTCGCTGATCACATCGGTTTCAATGATGTCCGAGTCGAAAGCCGGAGCCAGTCCGAGTATCGTTCCAGTCGGATAACAGCCGGGGTTGGCGATCAGACGGCTCCGCTTGACATCCTCGCGGTGAAGTTCCGGCAGTCCGTACACGGCGTTCTCGATGTATTGAGGACATGGGTGCGCTGTCTTGTACCAAGTCTCAAAAACATTCATGTCTTTGAGACGGAAGTCAGCGCTGATGTCAACGCACCGAACATCTTCTTCGATGAACGGACTCAACGCCTCCGCGCTTGCAGCATGAGGCAACGCTGAGAAGACAAAATCGACCGACGAATCGAGATTCGGCGAGATCGTCATATCAGCGTCAAGAAGGTGCGGGTAGACCTCGCTGAGCTGTTTGCCGGCCGCGCTCCGACCGGTTACCTGCTCAACCGTCACATCTGGATGTCGGTACAGGATGCGCGCCAGTTCGGAACCGGCGTATCCGGTAACGTTGATGATGCCGACACGCGTCTTAGACATCGCTTATCTCCGCCTCTCTCGTACTTGACGATTTTGGGATGGATTAAAACCTGATTCTATCCCCTAACGTACATCTTGGGGCCTTCGACGCTGCTTCACGTATTCAACAACCGCATGTATTCCGTCGGGCGGCGCCCCGAGTTCGATCGCCTTCGTGATATCCGCTTCCGCTAGTTCATCCTGCCCCAACGCGGTTCTCGCCACCGCACGGTTGCCCAATGCATCCGAGTTTTCGGGCTCCAAATCCAGTGCCCTATCGAGACTTATCACTGCCTGCTCGAAGAACCCCATGCTGAGATATGCCGTTCCAAGATTGAACTGTATCGTAGCGTTCTCTGGGTCCAACCAAGCCGCCTCTTCAAAGTCCCGCGCCGCCGCATCCGGCTGACCAAGTTGCGCCGATTTCAATCCCCGCGCGAAATATTCTGATGATGTGGTAGGTTCAGACACTGAGTGTTATCGCTTGCCACTTTGCCATTAACACAGATACAAGGATAAGCGTCGCCCAATGAAAATCGCCCTTATCGGTCAATCCGCATTCGGAAAAGCGGTCCTAGAAGCATTGGAAGAACTCAGTCAACACGAAATTGTTGGGGTGTTCGCTGCGCCCGACGGACGCCGTAGACGAGAACCACTCGCAACCGCCGCCGAGGCTATGGACATTCCGGTCTGGCAGTTCAAACGGATGAGAGACTGGAAATGCATCGACGTTTTCCGATCTCTCGACGCCGATCTCTGCGTCATGGCATATGTAACTGACATTGTTCCGAATGAAATCATCGACGGACCGAGTCGTGGGACCATCCAATACCACCCTTCACTTCTCCCGCTACATCGCGGACCGAGCTCTATCAACTGGGCGATCATCCACGGCGATACTGAAACCGGCTTATCGATATTCTGGCCGGACGAGGGACTCGATACCGGCCCGATCCTGATGCAGAAGCGAGTTGAAATCGCGCCGAACGACTCCGTGGGTTCACTTTATTTCAACCACCTCTTCCCAATGGGTGTCGAAGCATTAGTGGAATCAGTGGACCTGGTAGCTGGTGGAAACGCTCCACACATCGTCCAAGACGAGGGCCACGCTACCTACGAGGGATGGTGCGGTTCCAAGGAGGCTCAAGTCGATTGGTCGAACGACGCGGACAGTGTCCATAACTTGATCCGCGGCTGCGATCCTCAACCTGGCGCATGGACCACGTTGAGCGATGAAAAGGTCTCGTTGTTTGGCAGCACCAAGACATCTCGCAACGATACCGCCGTTGATCCAGGAACGATACTCGAAATCGATGGGATAGGAATGACTGTTTCGACCTTCGGAGGTTCAGTCAAAGTGAAAAGAGTAAGAGTCGGTCGCGGCCCGAAAAAACCGGCACACGAGAGCAGTTTGTCGATTGGCGATCGATTCAGTTGACTCTAAACCAATCGACCATGAGTTGGGTCACGCGTTGCGGCGCTTCCAACTGCACCAAGTGACCGCAGTCTTCAATGATCTCAAGTCTCGCATTCGGCAACAACTCAACTGCTTTTTTGCTGTGGCGCGTCGGGATTATCCTGTCTGAATCGCCCCAGATAAACAACGTTGATGCTCTGATAGCAGCCAGATCTACCTCAGACAATAAATCGCGTTGTCCGAATAAGCCCGTAAACCTTCCCATACCTTGATGAAACGAGTCGACCGCTCCGTTCCGACTACCCACCCGGAAATGCAACTCTTTCCACGTCTCGCGCTCGTCCGAAGGGCCGGATCGTTGCGCTTCGAACCGATCAAAAAAGAAGGTACGGTCTCGTCTGGAGTTGTATCTGATGAACCGTTGCATAATTCGGACCGATGCCAGCCGCAGAAGCCAATTCAAACCCCGACCAAATCCCGGCGATGACATCAGCACCGCGCGTTCGAAGCGCTTCGGTTCGCGGGTCATCGCGCCAATGGAGCCCAGTGCCCCCATTGAGTGTCCTGCGATGTCGGCGGTATCGATGCTGAGAGCATCCATCACGCCCAAAATCACATCTCCGATTTGCGACCTCGGCGCGTGCACGAGTTCCGGGATTTCCGACATGCCGAACATGGGAACATCAGGAACAATCACTCTGCGATCCATTGCCAATGCAGCGATCTGTCGATGCCAGATAGCCCCACCGCTACCGGCTCCGTGCACTAACAGCACTGGAGGTCCATCCCCAAACTCCATCACGTGTATACGTTGGAACCCACCCGCTGGTACGTACCGCCCCTCGTAACGCAAGTTCGAGAGCGACATCAATCGATCACCAGCCGCTCGGATGCGCTCCAAGCTCTCATCTGGTGCCGAAATGACCCTATCAACAGCAATATCCAAGATGCCACTGCCTATCTATTCAAGAACCCTGCCAACGTGCCACGGAATACGTCGCGTCTAAAATTGGGGTTGCATGACATTATCCGATACCAAAACTAACTCTGATCCGCCGCAATCCAGTTCTGGCGTCGATTCAGACTTAATGCTCCAAGAAGCAGAAAACCTCTTGGAGTTCAACCGCGTTCGCGAGATGCTAGCCAAAGAAGCCCGGTTTTACATGTCGCGCGAAATCATACGCGAGGCGCGACCCGTTCGCCACCCAGAAGACGTCACGCGCCTACAGGACGAAACCGCCGAGGCCGTAGCGCTTCTCAACTCCAAGGGCGACATCGGCTTGGCCGGAATGCGAGACCCGCGGGAGCCGCTGCGTCGCGCCATCCTCGGAGGCATGCTCAATGGTTCCGAGCTGTTGGTGCTGTGCAGCATCTTCCAGTCCATGTGGGTCGCCAGATCAACCGTGATGATGATCACGGACGAATTGCCTTTGCTCTCCGATATGGCATCCCAGATCCGCGACCTTCGCGAGGTTCGAACCAGCATTGTCGAGGCGCTCTCGGATTCAGGTGACGTGCTCGACAGCGCCACACCACGCCTCGGCCAGATGCGCGAGCGATCACGCACCGCCTACCAACGCGCCATGCGAATGATGGAACGACTCGCGTCGCGCGAAGATTTGAAACCGGTGTTGCAGTCAAACGTGATCGCATCACGCGGCGACCGATTGGTTCTAGAGGTCAAGTCCTCGCATCGCGGATTCGTACGAGGCATCATCCACGACGTCTCCTCCAGCGGTCAAACCGCATTCATCGAACCATTCACAGTGGTCGATGCCGCCAACGAGTGGCGTGAAGCCGCGTACGAAGCGGAGAAGGAAGAGGAGCGCGTGCTGCGAAAACTGTCGCGCGCGATCGCCCTGCACGGCGAAGATGCGATGGCATCCTTGCAAGCCGCCGCCAATCTCGACGTAGCGGTTGCCAGAGGTCGTTTGTCGTTAAAAATAGGTGGTATCCGCCCGAAAACCAGCTTCGATCCCGCTTCAGACGAACCGATCAACCTCGTTCTGCTCGAAGCGCGGCACCCCCTTATCGGCGATGATGCAGTTCCCATCACCATACGACTCGACGAGACCAGACGCGGATTGGTAATCACCGGACCCAATACCGGAGGCAAGACGATCGCTCTTAAGACGCTCGGGCTGATGGCCCTGATGCATCAATTCGGGCTGCAAATCCCTGCGCGGGAAGCATCTGAGTTACCTGTTTTCGAGGGTGTATACGCCGATATCGGAGATGCTCAAAGTATCGACCGCAGCGTATCCACCTTTTCATCCCACATGGAGCGCGTGATACGAATCCTCGCACACGCTTCTGATAGATCACTCGTGCTACTCGATGAACTCGGTACAGGTACTGATCCCGAAGAAGGCTCAGCACTCGCCCGCGCCATACTCGAGCGCTTGGTAGCCAACGGCGCTTGGACATGTATCACCACTCACCATCGTCCAGTCTCCGAATTCGCCGCAAAACACGACCATCTCGCCAACGCATCAGTCGAACTCGACCCGGAGACGATGCTTCCGAACTACCGACTGATCATGGGTTTGTCAGGCCAGAGCTACGCCATGCAGGTCGCTCAACGGCTCGGACTCGAACAATCGATCGTCGATCGCGCCGTAACGATGCTCGATCCCCTGCGGTCGCAGACCGAGAGCCTCCTGAAATCGCTACAACAAGAACGCGACCAGATTGGCGACGTTCAACAGCAAGCCGCTGAAGATCGCTCCGAGGCCGAACGCATGAGAGCGGAGGCAGAAGCCCATCTCCAGCGCGCCGAGAACGAACGCGACAAAGCGATCGAAGAGGCGCGCGAACAGCTGAAACACGAAGCCCAACGCGTACGCCGCCGACTGCGTCGTCTCATGCGCGAAGCGGAGCGCGACAACACCTGGCAAGAAGCCAGACAATCAGCCGCCGATGTCGCACGTTCAGTTGGCAGTGAAGCCTGGATGGGCACGTCTGATTCGCCCCTTTCGCAAAGCGAAGGGGGCGCGGGAGCGCAGCGACCGCGGGGGATGCCCGCCAGCAACCCACCTAAATTCGCGATCGGCGACGTTGTCAGAGTCGAGAGTCTCGGACTGACTGGCGAGATCGTCGAGCTGGAACGTGACGGGCGCGCCGTCATACTGTCCGGTTCGATGCGCTTCCAAGCGCGCCCACACATGATGACACTCGTAAAGGCTTCTAGGAGCGCGCCCACGTTAGACCAATCTTCATCGCTGCAACCAACAACCAAGATGACGCGTGTTTCCGACGCGGCTGGCGATTTAGATGTCCGCGGTTCCCGCGTCCATATGATCGAATCGATGATTCCGCAGTTCATCGATAGAGCCTTCATGCAAGGCTTCACCAGTGTCCGCATAATCCACGGCGAAGGAACTGGCGCGCTCCGACAAGCCGTCCGCGATATCTTGTCACGCGAATCCCACGTCGAAACGTTCCAACCCGCGCCACGAAACGCCGGCGGCAACGGCGTCACGATTGCGATGCTGGAATGACATCCTTTAGTAGCGCATCAGCATCAATTACCCGCGCCCTTAATTGCCCACAGCCCGCGTCAATATCGATGCCCTTCTCGATACGCACCGTCGACGGCACGCCGTATCTTCGCAGTTCAAGTTGAAACCGCTCGGCATCTGCGCGGCTCGTGCGCCGGTAAGGCCCATCTGCAGTCGGGTTGACCGGGATCAGGTTCACATGGCACAACATTCCGGACAGCAACTCGCCGAGGCGACGAGCGTGACGGACTCTGTCGTTCTGATCTTGCAGCAACACGTACTCGAAGAAGATCCGACGATCGGTCATCTCTACGTACCGACGACATGCATCTAGCAAGACTGATATCGGATAGCGGCGGTTGATCGGCATCGTTTGCGAGCGCGTCGCATCGTCCGGCGCGTGCAGCGACACTGCCAAGTTGATCTGAATGTTCTCGCGTGCCAACCGAACGATCTGCGGTGCCAAGCCAACCGTCGAAAGCGTGATGTGCCGAGCACCGACCGCCAAGCCGTTCGCATCGTTGATCGATCGGATCGCCGACATCGTGTTCTCGTAGTTCGCAAGCGGCTCGCCCATTCCCATGAAGACGACGTTCGTCACACCTTGGACGCTGCCTAGCTCCCGCGCTCCGTTTTCCACCTCGGATCTGTCCTCCCCAAGCGCTATCCGCTGCATGAAGATGATCTGAGCCACAATCTCACCAGTCGTCAACTGCCTGCGAAATCCCTGCTGACCCGTCGCGCAGAACGTGCAGCCCAAAGCGCATCCCGCCTGCGTCGAAACGCAAACCGTCTTTCGCGCCTTGCGATGCGAGTCAGCTGCGTAGCGCATTAAAACTGTCTCCACCAACTCACCATCAGCAAGCCGGAACAACGCCTTGTCAGTCGAACCATCCGCCGATGTCAGATGCATTACCTTCTCTAGAGGGTTCGCCGTATATCGCCGCGCCAACTCATCCCGCAACCCCTTCGGCAACGTCGTCACTAACTCGAAATCCAGCAAGCACTCTCGATGCAACCCCTGCCAAATTTGCTTCGCCCGAAACTTCGACTGTCCCAACACATCCACCACTTCGCGCTCCAACTCCGAGCGCGAAAAGTCCAAAATGATCGGTTTTTGGTCCGTTGTAGCGGCAGTCGAAACAGACATGCACTCAATGCTAACGCGGGTGTGCGACCTAACCGACAACCACCGCGTCGCCTTCTCTGAAGTGCGCCAACACTTCCTCATCTACCTCAACACCTAACCCCGGCTTATCCGGCACCTTGACATGGCTCTCCGTCTGCGTGAAAACCGGATCCGTCAACGCGTACCGTATCGGATGTGGGGTCTGGTCGAACTCAGTTACTGGCTCGTTCACGTAAGGCTCTTTCGGGTGCGCGGGCGGAGACTGCGAAACCGTCGCGAGCGTATGGAGAATGGCTGAAAAGCTGATTGCGGTGTTCCAGAAGTGCGGTACGAAACGCACGTTGAACGCCTCGGCCATAGACGCCGATAGCTTCAACTCCGTGATACCACCAACATTAACGATCTCCGGCTGGATGATGTCGAAGATCCGCTTCTTGAGTAGCCTCGCCACCTCTCGTCGCGTACTCGCCGACTCGCCGCCCGACGTCGGAACCGGCGAGCGCATAGTTACGAGCAGGTTGTCATCGTCCGCACGCGATGAGCATGGTTCCTCGAACCACGTAACATCCGCGTCCGCAATGCGATTAGCCACCCGAAGCGCGGTCATCGGGTCATACGCCTCGTTGGCATCTACCATGATGCGGATATTGTCGCCAACCTGCCGACGAAGAGCATGCACACGATCCACATCCTCGTCCAACTTCAACCCGCCGACCTTCATCTTCATGCCCGAGAAACCCTGATCTACATAACCCTGAGCTTCCTCTAGAAAATCCCCCCATGTAGGGTCTTCCAAGTCCGATGGCACATAGTAGAGCCCCGTCGCGTAGGCGCATATACGATCTCGAACCTTGCCGCCGAGGAGCTCATAAACCGGCAACCCGCGTGAACGCCCCACCAAGTCGTGCAACGCCATATCGATCGCGCTTGCGATATTCGACGAAAATCCAGTGAATCCGCCGCCTTGATACGTAGGATTCACAATCGACTGCCAGATCGCGCCGATACGCTCGGGGTTTTCGCCGATCAACCTCGACGCGGCTCCAGCTAGAGCCTCAGTGCTCGTCCCAGTCTCTCCCCATCCGTATGAACCGTCATTCGCAACGATCTTAACGACGGTAGTCCGGCGTTCATCTGTCCATCGCTGCGACCAACCGAACGGTTCCTCCAGCTTGCCCACAAGAGGATGGATCTCGATACGTTCGATCTTCATGTCAACTGATGCCAATCGTCGTCCAACTCGGCAAAACGGTCATGCATCACATCGACGAACGTGTTATCTATGCTGAGCGCTTCCTCAAGCGTCTCGATATTCGATGCCATGTGCCGCGGGTTCTTAGTCCCGATGATCGCGACGTGAATCTCTGGATGCGCGAGCGTGAAGCCCATGGCAGCGACGATCGGATCCTCAGGCTCGCCGGGCACATCTCCTTGCTGCTGAACCACTTGGCATCGCTGCAGATAAGTGTTGTCGTACCCGCGCCGCGAACTCGACATCCCTGATTTCGCCATGCCCCAAGTCGCACCGGCGATCGGACGTTTGACAATCACACCAATCCCATTGTCAGCGCACTTCTCCAGCAGTCCCGTCGTATATGCCCGCTGCTCGACGACATTGAAGCTGGTCTGTAATGTGGCAAACACTCCCGAGTCAACAGCCCAGTGCGCAGCCTCGTTGTCGCCCGAGTATCCGATCATGCGAGTCTTCCCGGCATCCCGCGCGTCTTCAAGCGCTCGGATGATGTCGCCCCTCTCAAGGTCGGAAATGCCACAGGAATGGAGTTGCACCAGATCGACATAGTCAGTGTTCAGACGACGCAGACTGCGATCGATCGAGTCGCGCACCGTCTCATACGTCCAATCGCTGCCATTCAACCCGCCCCCACGAGCATGACCAGCTTTCGTCACAAGCACATACTCATCCCTGCGATTGGCGACCGTACGGCCTATGAGTTCCTCTGATATGCCATAACATGCGGCGGTGTCGAGGAAGTTTATGCCCATGTCGAGCGCATTGTTCAGAACACTCCCGGCCTGCTCGACATCATCGAAGTTAAGTTCTGAACCGATCTCCGCGAGGCCTGCGCCTAATCGAGATACTGAGTAATCGGTTTTGCCAAAATCTACCATTTGCATCTGTGATTCCTCCCTGAGTAGCGGTGGAGTTCATTTGTTGGTGTTGGGCCAGATCACCTTGGCGGTCCACGCTCTGTTCAGATTCGTACCGTCGTTCAATACAGCGTCTCTGAGTATGCAACGATACATGTTTGTGTTGCTCAGGTTGGCATCGCGAAGATCGGCGCCGGCCAAACTGGTGCGGAAGAGCGCGGTGTCGCTGAGATCGGCATTGACAAATTTGGTGCGTCTAGCCCACGCTTCTGAAAGGTCCGCCCCTTTCAGGCATGCTCCCGTGAGGTCGGCATTGTCGAGTATGATACGTGACAAGTTCCAACCGCTGAAGTTCATTCCCGCGAGGTTTGCGCCAGACAGATCGAGTCGTTCGGCAGGATTCTCTGACCGCCAATCATCGACTGCGGCGGCTCCCATCTTTATCGCTTGCAAGTGTTGCGGATTCAAATCGAGTTGGTGGGATTAGGTTCGCTGATGAAGTGCGCCGTTCGGATGCACTGGAGAAATGTTAATTGATCGGTCTTTAGCTATCCGCCAGGCATCGCTAGACGCGGGGTGAAACATCTATGAAACATATCTTTATTAACTTGGATTCCATCGGCGCGCATCCGCGCTGAATATCACTCGAACAGGTTCAGGAGAGACGAAAACGATGGCAAATGCCAATGATGTGATCAAGATGATGGAGGAGTCGGGGTCGCAATGGTTGGACCTGCGATTCACCGACGTTCCGGGCACTTGGCAACACGTGTCCTTCCCCAAGCACGAAGTAACGGAAGACCTCTTCGCCGAAGGTACCGGGTTCGATGGCTCCAGCATCCGAGGATTCCAGACCATCGACGAATCGGACATGCTCCTATTCCCCGATGCTGACACTGCGACCGTTGACCCGTTCATTCCCAGCACTGTTTCGATCATCGCCGACGTGAAAGACCCGCTCACACTGGCCTCTTACGACCGCAGCCCTCGCCACGTCGCCGCCAAGGCCGAAGAGTACCTGAAGTCCACTGGCATCGGCGACACCTCGTATTGGGGTGCCGAGGCTGAGTTCTTCATCTTCGACAGTGTTTCGTATGGCGGGGCTTCCAACTCCGCACACTACGAGGTCGACTCAGAAGAGGCGATCTGGAACACTGGCAACGCCACCGACCTCACCGGCGACGGCCCTAACCTCGGCCACAAGCTTCGCCACAAAGGCGGATACTTCCCTGCACCACCTTCGGACACTCAGACGTTGATCCGGCACGAGGCTTGTGAGGCGATGGCCCGCTTCGGGATCGAGATCGAGAAGCATCACCACGAGGTTGCGACTGCTGGACAGGGTGAGATCAACTGGCGTTTTTCACCGTTGAAGCTTGCAGCCGACCATGTGATGGCCTACAAGTACTGCCTTAAAAACACCGCTGCTAAGCACGGCAAGACCGCAACGTTCATGCCTAAGCCATTGTTCGAGGACAACGGCACCGGCATGCATACTCACCAGTCGATCTGGAAAGACGGCGCGCCGATGTTCGCAGGTGATGGCTACGCTGGCTTAAGCGAGTTGGCGCTCAATTACATCGGCGGACTACTCAAGCACGGCAACGCGCTGATGGCGCTTGTCGCTCCTAGCAGCAACTCATACAAGCGACTCGTCCCCGGTTTCGAAGCCCCAACAATCCTCGCGTTGTCGGCACGAAACCGCTCCGCGGCCGCCCGTATCCCGATGTACTCGCAGTCACCGAACGCTAAGCGTGTCGAGTTCCGACCTCCGGACCCGACCTGCAACCCGTACCTTGCCTTCTCAGCAATGTTGATGGCTGGTCTCGACGGCATCGCCACTGGTGCGAGCCCAGGTGAGCCTGTTGAAGAGGATCTTTACGAGGTCGACCCGGCCACGTTGAACCAAGTTCCGGGTAGCCTCGAGGCAGCACTCGACGCTCTTGAAGCCGACAGCGACTTCCTCCTCAAAGGCGGAGTGTTCACCGAAGACCTGCTCGAAGCCTACATCGACTTCAAGCGTGAGAACGAGGTCGACGCGGTTCGACTTCGCCCGCACCCATACGAGTTCTTCCTCAGCTACGACGCCTAGTCGTCTACGACAAGAGTTCGCGAGACGCCCCGGCATCATGTCGGGGCGTTTCTGTTTGTTACGCCCTCAACCCCAGACCTCGCCAAATAACCGTAGCCAGTTCCCTCCCAGTATCTTGATCACATCATCATCCGAGTAGCCGCGATCCAAGAGAGCCTCGGACATCACCGGCAACTGATCCGGCGTCTTGAGACCCTCCGGATACTGCTCGTGCCAAAGCAGCGGCATCCCGCTATGGCCTGTGAACTTGGATGGGTACTTGGTCCCCTGCTGACCACCGATAAACTTCCAGAACTCCTCAGGTTGATCTTGCGTGTGGTCGGTGCCGATACCGACGTGATCAACTCCCACCATGTCTACTAGATGGTCGATGGCGTCGAGATAGTCGCTGATGGTGGAGTCGTAGGTGTTTCGTAGGAATCCTTGGATGCAGGTTGCGCCGATTACGCCGCCTTTATCGGCCATCGTTTTTATCGCCTTGTCCGTCTTGTTCCGACGATGATCGAAATACGACTTGGCATTAGCGTGAGTTATAGCGACCGGCTTTTCCGAGACCTCGATGCTCTCCTGTGTAGTCGCAATCCCGACGTGAGATAGGTCGAGGAGAATACCAAGCCGGTTCATCTCCTGCACCGCGTCGATGCCAAAATTCGTCAGACCGCCGTCTTGGCGCTCCATACATCCGTCGCCGAGAAGATTGCGCTCGTGGTACGTGACCTGCATGATGCGCACTCCGAGTTTGTGGAAGAGCGCCAACCGGTCCAGATCATTCTCGATCGGAGATGTGTTCTGCCACCCGAAGATGATGCCGGTTTTACCCTCGCGCTTCGCACGATGGATGTCATCCACAGTCTCGACCAACAGGATCTGGTCTTCCCTCTCCCGAAACCGCACGTACCACTTTGAGATCATGTCGAGTGTCTCTTCGTAGCCTTCCCATGTGGCCTGGGTGGCATTGATCGCTGCCACGCCACCTGCGTTCAGGCTTTCGAACACGGCATCGCTGTCCCAGTTGCTAACGTTCAACGCATCTATAACTACTGCTTCGTCGTACAGCCTTCGTGCGTGGTGAGGATCGGTGCTCATGAATTCCCCCAATATGGATTGCGCTCGGAATGTCTCGAAGTTTACGACGGGCGGATGAGATCGGAGATTCCATTTACACTTCAATCAAGCAATCAAGACATCCCAACCACATGGTTCGAAATCATCGCGGAGAGTAAAGACATGCAACAGACAGCACAATCCACCAACGGCGCACCAGACTCGGCATTCATGCCAATGGGAGCAGCGGAGATGAACCGAGCAACGGCAGCTAGCCCTGCTGTATGGCTTGCCGGCGATCCTGAAGACCTCAAGCCTTGGATGGAGCGAGGCGCAGCGGGCATCGTTACCAATACCGTCGTGCTGAACGAGATGGTGCAGAAGTACGGCCAGATGACCGAAGTCATTCAGCGCTATCTCGACATCACCGACAAGAAGATCGCGGTTGAGATCGACGGACATTCAACCCAAGAACTCCTAGACGTTGGTGAAGTCTTCACCAAGATGTCCGATCAGGTCATCCTGAAGATTCCGTGCACCGTCAACGCCCTCGGCGCATTCGCAGAACTCAAAAAAGCCGGCGTCGAAACCTTCTGCACAACTGTCTTCACTGTCAACCAAGCCGTCGCAGTCGCCCAAGCAGGTGTCGATCACGTTCTACCTTTCTGCGAACCCTACCGCGATGTCTCCGGCGATCCGACTGCATTGGTACGCGACCTCCGGGACATCTTCGCCGACTGGGCGAACCGTCCCTACATCACCGCCGCGCTAGTGCGATCCAAAGAAACCGCCGAAGCCGCCCTCCGCGATGGTGCCGACGGCATCATAGTCTTCTGGCCCATCTTCGAAGAGATGCTCCAAGCCAAATTCACCGACGAGTGGAACACCACATTCCTCAACGAATGGAACGCCATGCACGACGCGGGTCTGCTAGAGGGTGTGCCTTACAGCAGGCATTAGGTTGTGGCGATGACGAGGTGATCTGTGGGGATTTAGTAGGGGCGGTTCGCGAACCGCCCCTACGTTTCTCCTCTGGATTTCGACTTCAGCCGGAATGCCGTCGAGACATTCCTGCTCCTTAATCCCAATCATCTCATCACTATGGAACGAAATCGACAGCGGCCTCCAAGGGGTCTGATCACATCCCTAGTAGTCGTTATCCTGGGTGTTGCACTGGCTATAACCGTCACGGCGTGCGACGAAGTCGTGCCTACTCCAACCCAGATGGCCACCGCGCCCGATACGGTATCGCCCACACCTACTGCCGTCCGCCCACTGATACCGACCTATACGCCGACGCCAGTTCCGCTGGTTTTTGTGCCGACACCGTCGCCCAACGCTTCGGATGCTTTGACGGCGACGACGACACCGACTCTAGTGCCGACGGACACCGAAGAGTCAGAACCGACTGATATCGAAGGATCTAGCTCCGCGCCCACACCGACTCAATCTCAACCGACAAGTACTCCGAGTCTGATTGATCCTCCGGAAGCCACTTCCACGTCCACACCGACTCAATCTCCGACAAATACGCCGATACCAACTTACACTTCGACACCAGCGCCAACTGATACGCCTACTCCCGTTCCTACCCCCACGCCCGACGCGAGAGAAATGGCCGATGTGGCGTTAGGTGAGGTGTTGACGTGGTTCGGCAATCCATCGGATAAACATCATGCTGTTGCGGCAGACGCGATATTGGAGATTTGGGCGCAATTTCCTGAGACCGCCCTCGCATTGGCGCAGTTCGTGTGGGTGGTTGATGGTATCACTGAAGCAGAAGCGGGCGCGCTGATTCAAATCCATCACATTGCGAGCTACGACGTTGTGCTTGTCTCGCAGCTGTTGAGCATCGGCTGGATAGTTGATGGGGTTAGTGAAGATGAAGGTGGATACCTGAATCTGCTCGCGGCGATCGACAAGGATAGAGAGGCTGCAAAACAGATATTGGGATACCCGTGGGTGCAAGATGGCATCGCGGCATCTGAACACGAGGCGTTAGAGATATTGCTACGTGTTGCCAATGCAGAGCCTGAGTTGGCGCAAGCGATCACAAACCTCGATTGGATTCAGGACGGCTTTACTGAAATTGAGCGAGAGACTCTCACATCCCTAGGACGCATTAGCGATATCAACCAATCTATGGCGCTACGGCTCACTCAATATCGTTGGCTTCAAAACGGCATTGACCACGATCAGAAAGAGACTCTTCACGGCCTTGCTGAGCTTGCAGGAATCAATCCCGAAATTGCGTACCGGGTAGCCAACGCACCTTGGCTAAGGGATGCTGAAACAGTCACTTCTCACCAGTGGGAGCCTGTCTATTACCTATCCGTGATTCTGAGAAGGGACGGTTGGCTTGGAGCTACCATTGTTGATTTGATTTCCAACAGTTTGGGGCAACTTGAACGAGATTTGATTTCCGCGTTGTCATTCTTGCAACTAGAGAAGTCTGAGGCGTTCGCCCGACTTCGACAACAACCATGGTTTGCAGACGGTCTTTCCCGAGATGAGATGGCATTTCTCGTGACGACGCGAGACATCATCGAACACTCACCGGGAGATTTCGATGAAATGATAGTTTCCCGATACACGCAGTCCAAATCAATCAATCTACCTCTGTCTGGTGAAGTCAACATTTGGGCCATACAGAAAACACCGTTTCCAGAGAGCGAAGACATAACTGTCCAGATCGAAGAGGCTTTACTTGCACTTGAAGAGATCACACTGACGCCCCTATATGTCAAAGATGTCGTCGTGCTATTTGTCATAGTCCGACCAGACTCCGAGTTCCTCTTACGCGGGCAATTGGACCTGCCTTGGCCAGGTGCTGCACATGCAGAGTCTCATGTCCGAATGCCGAGGGATTCTCAAACGAACATAATCGAATTGAATACTCTGTTCCATGAGCTCGCACACTACCAGTTTGACATGTTCCCAGCTTGGTTTTTGGAAGGTGGAGCGTCATTTGTCGAACGATACATCTGGTATCGCAACATCGAAAGATCGTTTGAAGCATGGAACGCGGCAGTTGATCCGCACAGCGGACCAGGGTGCGGCAATGGCGCCATCAATCTCCACGAATTAGGTGTCGGAGGATTTGGTCACCATACGCTGGAACACAGCATTTGCTTCTACACGATGGGCGAACACTTCTTCGCGAGTTTGTTCCACACATTTGGAAGAGATGTTGTAGCAAAAGCCTTTCGCGATCTTCTCTTGATACCAGATAATCAAGACCGTGCCATTAGTTCCAAAGACATCTTCCTGGCATTCAAAAACCATGTTCCAGCAGATCAAGAGCAGCGATATTTGGATTTGTTCCACGTTTTGCACGGTGGTCAACTTGTGGGTGATTGGTCAGCGACTCAGGACATTGAGGGTGATGAGCCTGAAAACGCTGTTCGCATCCAGACCGATTCGGAGCTGGAAGGCAGTCTTGACCATCCCTTGGATATCGACTTCTTTACGGTGCCGCTTACGACCGGGCAAATCGTTTTACCCACATTCGCTCACGATTTCAGGGACGGAGAGATCGATGAAGGCCTCTACATAACATGGCACTTGCCAAATGGCGTCGCCAAACCCAGCGCGTTGCCGTCCTTGACGGGAAGAGTTACGACAATGCAAGTGAAATGGCTGACTCCTGCCGACGGTGATTACACTTTCTCGCTCCAAAGCCCAAACGGCGAAATTGGCAGATATCGCCTCAACATCGTGACCGAAGTCGCAACGACGGACCGACATGCCGATACGTTCCAAAACGCGTCTGAAATCGTTCCTGGTGTGACTCTTCACGGGTCGCTTGACAACGCGTCCGACGCAGATTTCTTCAAGTTCAGGGCAATGGTAGGAAACTCGTACGAAGTTGCCGTAGCAAAAACAGGCAACCCGGACGCAATTATCAAAGTTTATGCCTCCGACGCGAGTGCGGAGATACCAGCCAACGAAGATCAGTTCGGCCTCACTAGATCAGTGTTGACCTGGCAAGCAGGCGAGTCTGGCGATCAATTTGTTGTTATTAGCTCCCCCACGGGAAGTGTCGGGAGCTACAGCATCACACTCAACGAAACCAGCCCAACACGTGATGATCATTCTTCAGCAACTCTGGTGGAGATCAATCAACTCGTCAACGCCACACTCGAATCCCCATTAGATATCGATTACTTCAAATTCGCTGCAGAACAGGGTCTTGCATACAACATCCTATTCGACCACCTGACGATTGGAGCCCAGCCCGTCACGATATTAGATTCTGATGGCGCTACAGTAATCCACAAATATGAACCTTGGGGAATTTATGAGTTCAACGGCACCTTGATTCCATGGATTGCGCCTCGTACCGGCGATTACTACATTAGATGCGAGTCGCCTGATGGGGATACTGGCGACTACACTGTCGTCGTGTTGCCCGGTAGCGCAGTCGCAGACGAACATGGGGACACGCCAGAATCGGCCATGTCTATCAACCTCAACGAAGCCGTACCGGGCAGTTTGAGCGAAGAATACGATTTTGACTACTTCAAAGTAGATGTCCAAGGCGACGATAACTACTTCATCGCACTCGATTATGGGGATGTCTCGCCGGATGAGAGTGTGCCTGCTCCGCGTATCGGGTTGCATGTCGGCGATACTCTTGACAAAGAGATCAATGGCGTGGATTACGGTTTGAAACGCAACGGTAAGTACTTGAATTGGCGTCCGAGCGTCGATCAAACCTACTACGTAGTGATATGGAGCGCGAAAGGCTACGTTGGGCAATATACGCTGATCGTTGAGACGGGAGCTTCGATCGCTGGGTCGCCTTAGATGTCATACACATTAAGTGAGGAGTCGGTCGATGAAATCAACTCTCGTCGTTTTCCTGCTGGGAACCAACATTTACCATCGCGCGCATCCGAGCGTACCTGATGCGGTGATGAATTACGATTCAAGAGTTCCGTCTGTTTACGAAGAGCACGATTGTTCACCTCATCCGTTTGACATTTTGGCTATTCATGGACTGTACCAGACTGTGGGAGATTGATGAAATGCAATCAGGTACGGAGCGAAGAGGGAGGCTTAAGAGATGGTGGCCGGCTATCTTGACCCTCGGACTAATAACTATATTGGTTGTATTTTTTTCCATACCCGGTGTTGCGCCTGTGATGATGTTCATGTTGGCTGAGATCACAAGAACGAATTGCGTTCACGATTGGATGGCTGGCCCCAATGGTGATAAATATTATTATGAGCGTAATTCAAGGAGACTTGCACCTGTTTGGACAAGAGATGGTAATAATATTCTCTTTGGATTCGATGATTCGATCCTAGTTACAAATACAACAGGTAGTGATGCTTGGTATTTAGCATCAGGAGTAGACCGGAAAATCGCCTATTTTTCACCGACGCACGCTTGGGATTATTTCATCATTTACAGCTATGTGGATTATTCTTGCATCTATAACAACGCCTTTTTGCCATCTGAGAAGAATGGATTGAAAATCCGAATACTTGATGCCTCGGATTCTGAAGAAGATGCTCCATTCGAGCCCCCGCACGCGAGAGATTTAATAGTCGGCCGAAACCCGACTTGGTCGACTGATGGGAGGCGCGTCGCGTTCCGAGAATTCGGCGATTTTTTTTCGGCTGATGCTGAGGTGAATGATATCGAGCGCACGGGTTTACATCAAGTGCGCGGTGATGCCGCTTGGTCTAATGATGGTGATCGCCTGGCAGCCTTTGAACTGATCATTGAAGAATGCTGCTGGTTTCAGATTTCCCATGCTCGCTATGATGGCGGGGACAAGCATACAGTGTTGAATCGTACTGAATGGGGAATAACTCCTTACGCTGACCAACGATTTCCAGACATGTTGAAATGGTCTGCCGATGATGATCTGATTTATTTCACACGCACCTGGGAGAGACCGGATGAAGAGGATCCTCGACCGGGGGCGAGGATTAGGCGTATCGGAATATACAGCGTGAAACCTGACGGTTCGGATCTGCAAGAACTATATCAGCGAGACAAGATAAGCCTAGTGAGCTACGCCGATATCAACGTTTACGGAGAAACAGTGTTTTCGACCCTCGATGACATCGTGATCATTGATGCTGACGCTAACGAAATTGCGAGTTGGAGTTTCGATTCCCAGTTGTATTTCGCGTGGTCTCCCAAGGGCG
This sequence comes from Dehalococcoidia bacterium, assembly GCA_963555965.3. Lineage (GTDB taxonomy): Bacteria > Chloroflexota > Dehalococcoidia > Lucifugimonadales > Lucifugimonadaceae > Bin127. The sequence goes on along the minus strand of OY821634.1, from coordinate 1,551,936 downwards.
ACCGAATCGCCTTCATTGATTGGCAAGGATTAGATGGCGATGTCATGATTTGGACCATCGCTTCGAACGGATCAGACGCTCGTCTGCTGATGATAGTCGACAGGCAGACCGGCGAGATCATATCGCGTCCCGAGTTTCTGCGCGACCCCCGCGTGGTCGAATATATGGGAGTACACGGGTATGAATAAGCAGGATAGAGTTTTCGTGCGCGATAAACGACCGACTACACTCTTGGTGCTGGTCGGAGCTTTCTTCATTGTGGCGTTGGCGGGCTGTGTTTCTACGCTGGAAGTAGGCTTGTCAAAGCAGACTGACACTAACCGACTTGAGTCTGAAATACCGGCCTGCGACGTTGCCAGATCAGAGTGTCAACTGTGTACCAAGGGATGTCGGCACAGCAACTAGGCTCCAACCGCGGGCTGAAGGAGCTATGTTCGATTATCGGGTTCCTAGTACTGAGGAAGTACTTGAGAATGGCATGTTCGCGGCAGGTGCTTCGCCTTCTCATATCGCTCTGCGTGGCGCAGCGCGAAAGGGTAGTGTCCGCTGCGATTGGCGCGATGTGGCTAGAACGTCGGAGCAGCGCGAAGCGTCAGTCCGGTACTGGCTAGGCATCGAAAAAGACCAAGAATTGCCCTCACCAGCGCGACTCGAAGCAACATCAACGCCCACACCCACACCAGCGCCTACCCCAGTCCCCGGCGGCGTGGCCGTGACGGCGCAGCGGAGCGCGGACGGCACGAGCGTCGATGTGTCGTGGACGAATTCACGCTGTCCGGCTTCGACTACTATCGCTTCGTGATGTGCCGTGATGCAGACTACGTCGGTGGCACGTGCAGCAACAACGTCTAAAGCGGCGATGCCATCTACGACGTGGACAGCCTGGGGCCGGTAACCGTCACGGGGTTGGAATCCAGCGAATCCTACGGTCTGATCATGCAGGTCTGGTATGACGAGTCTTCATCGGTTCACAAGTACCACGCCACGATCCCTGTCGGGCAGTAGCATCCCCTGACCCCCTCTAGATTCCCGCCTACGCGGGAATGACGGGTGGGTACTTCGGAATGACGGGTGGGTACGTTGGAATTGCAGCAAGCATCCCCCTAGCCCCCTTACGCTGTGCGAAGGGGGGAGATTCCTCGCTGCGCTCGGAATGACATGGGTGGGTAAGTTGGAATTGCAGCAAGCATCCCCCTAGCCCCCTTACGCTGTGCGAAGGGGGGAGGTTCCTCGCTGTGCTTGGAATGACGGGTGGGTACGTTTGAATTGCAGCAAGCATCCCCCTAGCCCCCTTACGCTGTGCGAAGGGGGGAGGGAAAGGGTTGTGCTTCGCGAAGGGGATGGAGTTTAGGTCTGTTCGAGTAGTGTGTTGACTTCGTTGAGGAGAGTTGGGAGGTTGTTTTCAATGATTCCCCAGACGGTGCGGTCTAGGACATCTCGGTACTGGTGTGCGAGGATGTTGCGGAATCCGATGATTTGGGGGTAGTTGCCCAAGAGTGAGGATATGGTTTGGTCTTTGGCGGCGATGACGTTGGTCGCCTCTCCGATGATCATAAATTGACGTTCGACTGCGGCTCTGACTACCCAGTCGCCTTCGAATTCTTCGAACGACTTGTCGAGAGTTATTTCGATGATGCGCTCAGCGGCCAGTTGGATGTCCGACAGGCGGGTTTTTACTTCAGAGTCCATAGACGGTTTCTCTGGTAGCGTCTACAGATTGCCGAAAGTAGGGATTTTCGATGGCTTTGTCTTCGACGAGATCGATTGAACGTCCGAAGATTGATTGGAGGTCGTTGAAGAGTCCGAAGTATGCGTCGGCGTGTTTGCCAGGTGGTAGCAGGTGGTAATCGACTAGGAAGTCGATGTCGCTTTTTTCGGGGTTGAAGTCTCCGACGGCTGCGGAGCCGAAGACTTCTAGCCGCTTGACGTGGTGTCGGCGACAGAGTTCGGCTAGTTCGTCTGTGTGTTGGGCAATTAGGGGAATCATGGTGTAATGATAGCGTTTTGAACTTTGATGGGAATGATGGGGCATCCCCCTATCCCCCTTACGCTCCGCGAAGGGGGAGATTCCTCGCTGCGCTCGGAATGACATGGTGTGAATGCGAAGGGGGGAGGTTTTGAACCATGATTGCCATGATTTTTTGCCTCCCGTCCTCGCCCAAGCATCTCCCTAGCCCCCTTACGCTGTGCGAAGGGGGAGATTCCTCGCTGTGCTCGGAATGACATGGGTGGTCTGGGGAGCATATCTCACTCCATCATTCCTAATCATGGCAATCATGGTTCAAATACCTGACCCCCTCTAGATTCCCGCCTACGCGGGAATGACGGGTGGGTACTTCGGAATGACGGGTGGGTACGTTGGAATTGCAGCAAGCATCCCCCTAGCCCCCTTGCGCTGTGCGAAGGGGGGAGGTTCCTCGTTGCGCTCGGAATGACATGGGTGGGTACGTTGGAATGGCGGGGATGGGTTTTAGAGTGCGATAATGCCATAACCTGCATCCACTGGTATCACCGCGCCAGTTATGCCGGAGGACATTTCGCTTAGGAGGAAGAGGGCGGTGTCGCCGACTTCGCGATGGGTGATGTTGCGTTTGAGGGGTGATCGGTCTCGGTGGGCGCTTGTCATGTCTCGGAAGCCGGGGATTGATCGTGCTGCGAGGGTCGGTAGCGGGCCGGCGGAGATTGCGTTCACTCGGACGTTTTTTTCTCCGAATTCGGCGGCGAGTTGTCGGACTTCGTTTTCGAGCGCGGCTTTTGCGGTGCCCATGATGTTGTATCCGGGGTAGACGCGTTGTGAAGCGTCGAAAGTCATGGTGAGTGCTGCGCCGCCTTCGGGCATTAGGGGAACGGCGCGGGATACGACGGGCATGAGGGTGTAAGCGGAGGTTTCGAGTGCGGTACGGAAGCCTTGTCGTCCGGTAGTCGAAAAGTCTCCGCCGAGGTCGTCTCGTTCGGCGTAGGCTACCGAGTGGACTACGAAGTCGATTTGTCCCCACTTTTCGCCGACTTGGTCGTATACGGATTGGACGTCGCCGTCGTCGGTAGCGTCACACTCGATCAGTAGCGGGTCGTCAAGATTGGAGACGGTCTTGGCTACGGGGCCTCGTAGTCGTTCGTTGAGGTATGTGAAGGCGAGTTCAGCGCCTGCTTCGATGAGCTTTTCTGATATTGCCCATGCGATGCTGCGCTGGTTTGCGACGCCGAAGACGACGCCTCGTTTGCCTGACAAGTCGATTGCTACCGCCATGTATCGTATCTCCTTGCGGGTTGGAAGTTGTGCTTAGGTTAAGACTATATTTTGGGGTGATTTTTCAACTGTGATTGCGATGATTTTGTGATGATCGGGTGTGATGCTTCGCGCCCCCTTTGTCCTTCGGGCATTTCCCTCGCGAGCGGCGGAACCTGGATTTCCACCTACACGCGGGTGTGATTGGGGTTGGGTCTTGACATGATCTTGAAGATTTCTTGTGATGATGTTGAAGATTGAGGTCTAGAAATGGGTTCGTGGCAGACGAATGTTGTTGTCTGCTACGGAACTAGGAAGTCGTCAGACTTTAGAGATAGGAACTTAAGCGATGAAAAAGAGATTGAGCATCATCTTGGTTGGCACGGCGGTTACGGTAGTGGCTGCGGTGGGTGCGTTCGCTGGGATTATTGCGGCGCAGTCGAATGATGAAGCAGGTCGGCAAACGTTCGTGGAGCGTGTGGCGTCGATTCTCGGTGTTGATTCGGACACTGTGGAATCGGCGTTCAAGCAGGCGAAGGCAGAGTTGCATACGGAGCGTGTGGACGCGAAATTTACAGGGTTGGTTGATAGTGGGACTTTGACTCAGGAAGAGGCGGATGCGATCAAGGCATGGCAGGAGTCGAAGCCTGAGATCGAGTTCAACTTTGACGGGAAAGATGGTGATGGCGATGGTAAACGCGGCTGGGGTCGAAGAGGCTTCGGTAAGGGCGTCGGGATGTTTGCCGGGTCGGAGGAGAAGTTGGACTACTTGGTTGAGCAAGGCGTTATCACGCAAGCGGATGCTGACTCGTTAACAGCATGGTGGGACTCGCGTCCAGAAGCGCTTGATGATCTGATGGGGGATCGTGATGGTAAGCGGGGAGATGGTAAGCGTGGTAAGCACGGCTGGAATGGGGATAAGGATGGGGGAGGCACTGGCGCGTCTAAAGACCACATCGATGCCTAAAGACTAGAGTAGAGATACACCTCAATTCACGAAGCCGCCGGCTTGCCTCCATCCGGCGGCTTTTTGGGGTGTGATGGGGGCAGTCCCATTCCCCTTGATGTCCAAGAGAGATTGAAGGGGTGAGTCGCAAGAGTTTGGTGTATGACCCCCCCTACATCTCGCTTCGCTTGACGCGTCCCACCTTTGCAACGCAAAAGGGGGAGGTGTAGTTAGTCTTGGACTTCGGCGAGGGTTACTGGTCGGTTTTTGCGTGCGGCCAGTTGGCTCGCGCGGGCGAACTTGTATGTCTCACGGGAGTCTTCGGCGGTCATATCAGGTTGGCAATCTTCGAGGATGCAGGTGACGAATTCGTTGACGCATTGGACGAATGAGTTGCCCCAGTCGGCATTAATCTCGTCTTCAGCCACGCGGTGCATCTCGCCATCGGCGTAGTAGGTCAACGGCGGAGTGTCGTAGAGCATCTTTGCGGTGCATCGGTTGACCCATATCACGCCGCGGGTGCCGCTAAGTTCGAACCACTCATCGCCGGGGTAGTAGTCGGAGCGAACGACCATCTCGGTGGATGCCTGCTGCTCCCATGAGCCGTGGGTCTTGCCGCCTTGGTAGGACCAAGCTACGAGGAGCGGGGAGTCGTTTTCGAAGCCTTCCTGGGTGTAGCTGGTGCGGATCCATGCGAAGACCTGCTCGGGTTCGCCGAGGAACCAGCGGCCCATCGCGAAGATGTGGTAGCCATAGTCGAGGATCGCTTTGCCGACACCGTTTATCGATTGATCGAATCGCCACGCAATCGATTCGTCGGGAATGTCCCAGCCGTGTTTTCGGTGGCCGGTAATGGTCTTCATGCGCATCGAGATCGGTTCGCCAATCACGCCATCGTCAAGCATCTGCTTGGCTCGCACGATGGGTTCGTAGTAGGCGAAGTTCTCGAAGACGCGCATGAATTTGTCGGTATTGTTTGCTGCATCGACGATGGCGTTGCACTCATCGAGCGTGATCGCCATCGGCTTTTGGAGGCTGACGTGCTTTCCGGCATCGAGAGCGTCGACCACCATCTGGGCGTGGAGCGAGTGCGGCGTCAGAACCTCCACAGCATCGACCGCTGGATCTTCGAGCATCGCTCGGTAGTCGGTGTACGCCTTCTCCGCGCCCCACTCTGCTGCACGAGATTCGGCGACGCCGGGCCCGTTATCGGCGACAGCGTAGATACGTGCATCAGGGTTGCTGAGGTAGCCGGGGGCGTGGAGATCAGCAATCTTCCCAGCGCCGATGAATCCGATGTTTAGCATGGTATTGCACCTTCGTAATTTCCGGCAGTTCTCTAAATCATGTCCGAAATATCGGTCTGGGTCGGCAACATGCTTGACAGGTTGACGATCGCGTCGCGGATGTTGTCGTGCTGACGGAGTAACATCTCGTTTTGGTCTGTTTTGATGAGGACTTCAACACTCTCGACGTGGTGCGGCACCTCATCCAAGCTTGTGCTCAAAACTTGCGCGACTGAATCAGCGAGGGAGGATGAAATTGGCGCTACAAGCTCATCAGATATCAGCGCCAGCTGTTGAGGTTGCAACTTTTGGAATTCGTAAAGCGATGTAATAGGCGTTTCTCTGTCTTTTTCGTCCCAGTTGAATTCGACATTGAATTCGCTGAATACTTCACAGAAATGATCGAAAGGAACGGTGATTATCTCAACACCGAAACTGCCCAACAAAGATCGCGAAGGTTTCGACCATCGCCCGCCCAGAACTGCAATCGATTTCCGCAAGGTAGGATAGGTTTTACGCAGATTGTAGTGGGCAGTGCACAACCAACTGGCTTTGTCGCGATTGTGTTTTGTGTACCGGATGTACTTGGGGTCAACTATGATGATCGGTCGATCTTCGCTGTCAAATACAACAGCATCGATCTGGTATGTGTTTTCGCTCCCGTTCTTGAGCCTTGAAGCGCTTACCGTGTGCTGAAAATCCAACACCACCGGGGTCAAACATCGCAGAACGCCATCCTCAAATAGCTTACCTGCAGCTTCGCCAAGCGCTGATGCTGGATTTGGTGGCATGGTCGAATCCCAACTACTTCGTGATTGTCAAGATGCTTTCTTTGAGCTTGACGTTGTGACGTTGGGAATTACCGGCCCACTTTTCGCCTCTGGATCGGATCACTTCTACTTCATAGTCGGAGAAACCGAGGGCGATCGCTATCTCACCCAATACTTTTTCGGTCTCCACATGGACGCCGTAAGGTGCCGAATCACCGATGACGAGTGTGAAGGTGCCTTGTGGTTTGAGCACACGGTAGCACGCGTTCAGGATTTCTGCCATGTCTTCAAAGTATCCCGCTACCAAAATGTCGTATGTTTTTCGTCCTGGCTTAGCGTTACGGAACGCGAACAGTTCATCGATTCTAGGTCTGAGGTAGTCAACGACTTTGGGCGAGATGCAACGCAGTTTGGGCAGGTGTATGAGGTGCTGCATATCGCGCAAGGTTATCTGGGTTGTTGCCGAAATCATCAACTTGCTACGGACTTTAAGCGATATATCAGCCCAAGAACTGTACTTACCGAGGAAGTAGGTTTCCAGTCTGGTGCGGTCTGCGTAGTCGTAGTTGTTCAGGTACGGGGGAGATGTGATCATTATGTCGACACTGCCAGGGTCGGTGTAGGCGTCGATGTTTTTGGCATCATCGCAGTAGATTTGATGTGTGGATGGCGGTATGTTCAGAGATTCGACGTAGATCAAATCGCTGATCATCAAATGTGCTGTCTCCGCGAATTTCTCGAACGGATCGTGCGAGGTTTTGCGACGTGCGTGTTTCGAGGGCGCAATGTATGGCCAGCCTGCTCCAGCCGTGGTCACGAGTCTCAGCGTGGCCGCCAACGCCAGTTCAAAAAACTCGTGGCTACGTTGGTTCGAGCAATTGGCAGCTATAGATTCCTTAATCGCGCTTAATCCCCGAAGCGTTTCGGCTGTAAAGCACTTGTGAACCAATTCAGGATAGTCTGGCAATTTGTCCATTGATCGATTTGCTACGTGTGCATCTGTGACTATCTCAGTTGCTAGTTCAGCAAGTTCACTAGCGTCATTGCACCAAGTGAGTTTGGTCCGCGCTACTTGATGGACGTATGGGTGTGCTTCGATACCCACTGAATCCACTGCTCGCATCTTTGCCGCCAGCGACGTGGTGCCAGTTCCCAAGAATGGATCAAGGACGAGGCATCCGCTCCCGATTCCGTGTTCATCCAATTTGGCATTGACGAGTTTGTAGGAATAGCCAGCCGGGTAGGTGAACCATTTGTGGATCGGGGCCTTGAGGCTGTCTCGGAAGGCCCCGTAGTTGGCTTTGGTTGAGAGGGTCATTCGCTACCCAAACCTTTTTCATCTCGTTACCAATTCGTGTGCGACCCGTCTCGGCGGTGCAGGTGTGGGGCTTCCCAGAACTGGAATGGTTCGGTTAGGCTTGCCTCGTCGACTTCGATGCCTAGACCTGGAAGATCGCTCAATACGACACGACCAGGTTCCACAGTCGGCTGCACTGGGAATACCTCGTCTTGGTAGAAATTGTTATCAGGTTCGCCTACCGAGTGGCGTATCTCTAGCCACGAGAAGTTAGGTATCGCCGTCGCAAAGTGCGATGTCGCGGCGACGCAGATCGGTCCCAACGGGTTGTGCGGCATCAGGTCGATGTAGTGGGCTTCTGCCCATCCAGCAACCTTCATCGCCTCGGTGAAGCCGCCGACGTTGCAGATGTCAAGCCGTGCGTAGTTGGTGAGACCTTTCTCGATATAGGGAAGGAACTGCCACTTAGACGCGAATTCCTCGCCGATCGCGAATGGTATGACAGTGAGTTTTCGCAACTCTTCGTACGCTTCCGGCGATTCGTCGCGGATCGGCTCTTCGATGAAGTCGAGGGTGTGGGTAGGCATCATCTGGCAGAACGACGCTGCTTCCGCTACCGAGAGTCGATGGTGATAGTCAATCCCGATAACTGGTTCGAGCCCTAGTGCCTCTCTAGCTTTTATTAGCGCCTCGGCGGTGGGCGCTATTGACTCGCGTGGCTCGAAGAGATCGGGGTCGTTGATCTCGCCGATGGTTTGCAGGTTTAGGCGCATTGCCTTAAAGCCGTCGGCCCAGATAGCCTTCCCCATCTCGGCTACTTCATCCGCAGTCGTTCCTCCACCGCTCGCAAACGTCGGCACCCATTCCCGCTGCATCCCTCCGAGAAGCTGGTACACCGGCACTCCGAGTTTCTTCCCTGCGATGTCGTGCAACGCGATGTCGATAGCTGACATCGCTCCAGTGATGCTGCGACCGCCTTCGAAGTACTGCCCGCGATACATCTCCTGCCATATCCGACCGCGACGCATGGGGTCTTGCCCGATGAGCCATTCCCGGAAGTGGTCAACCATGCCGCTCACAGAGAGCTCGCGGCCGGAAAACCCTGATTCTCCCCATCCGTAGATGCCCTCGTCAGTCTCCACTTTGACGAGCATTTGATTGCGTTGCCCGACCCATACCGGGTAGTTCTTGATATCGGTAATCCTCATCGGTTTCTCCGTTTGCGCCGTTGACCGGCTCACATAGCGTCAATGCGTTTCAAAGTCTAGCACCAGAAATGCCCGGCGGTGATAGATTAACCTTTGCCACAAAGCCACAATCGTCTACACCGAGGAACATTCGATGCGCATCCCACTCCTAGGCATCTCACACGAAACCAACACCTTCTCCAGCGTCCCCGCCGACTACGCGGCATTCGAAGCCACCGGCATCTTGAGAGGCGAGGAGATCTTCGATAAATTCCGCGACGCTCAGTACACGATCTCCGGGTACATGCAGGCTGCAGAGGAACTCGGATTCGAACTCGTGCCGCTGATGTACGCTGTGACTGGCCCCATCGGCACGATCACCAAAGACGCGTACGACCGTCTCACTGCCGAGATGTTTGGGATGCTCCGCGACGACGGCCCCTGGGACGCCGTTCTCATCTCCAATCACGGAGCAGCAGTTAGCGAAGAGTTTCCAGACATGGACGGCGAGTTCAGCCGCGCCGTACGTGAGATCGTAGGACCAGACATGCGCGTCGGCGTCACCCTCGACATGCACGGAAACGTCTCGAAACCGGTCGTGGAACACACTGACGTTTGTATCGTCTGGAGAACAAACCCCCACCTCGATCCCAAAGTCCGAGGCCGCAAAACCGCTGATCTCATCTACCGAGCAACCAAAGGTGAAATCGATCCCGTACAGTGGATCGAGATGCCACCGATGTACGTCAATATCGTCAAGCAGTTCACCGGCGAAGACCCCGTGAAGTCTTTCGTTGCCGACGCCGTAGCTGCAAACGAGACTCCAGGCATCCTAGACACCTCCGTCGCCGAAGGATACCCATACTCCGACGTCGAAGAGATGGGCATGTCGTGGGTAGCCATCGCCGATGGCGATCTCGACCTCGCGAAATCCGTCGCCAAAGACATGGCCGCCAAAGCCTGGGAGCGTCGCGCAGAGTTGAACGTCGAAGTCGCTTCCATCTCTGATGCATTAGACATCGCCCTCGCCGAATACGTAGGGCCACGAGACCTGAACGAGGCTGACGTAGTAGCAATCGACGGAACCGCGCTCGCGATGCCCGATGATACGGACGCTGCTAGAGAAGGTCCGATTGTTCTCATGGATGTAGGCGACAACATCGGTGGCGGATCATCGGCAGATTCAACGCACATCCTTGAGCAGGTCGTCGAACGCGGCATATCCGGCTTTCTCCAGACTCTCTACGATCCGGAGGCCGTTGAAGCCTGCGTCGCGGCGGGAGTAGGCGGTTCTGTCACGCTGGATGTGGGCGGCAAGACCGACGATATGCACGGCAAACCTGTCCGTGTCACCGGAACTGTCCGCGCGATCACTGATGGACAGTACGAAGAGCTAGGCGCCTCTCACGGCGGCTTCCGCTTCTACGACTCTGGCGTTAGCATTCGTCTAGACACGGACGGTGGGCAAACTCTCCTACTTACGTCGATCCGCGCCGGCAACACGGTCCGTGCGCAGATGTATCACATCGGAATCATTCCCGAACGCTACAAAATCGTCGTCGCCAAAGGAGTCGTCTCGCCGCGGCCCGCGTACCAACCGATCGCCGGAAAAGTCATCCTCGTCAACACTCCCGGCGTAACCACCGCTGACATGTCGACCTTTACCTACCACCACCGCCGCATCCCACTTTATCCGATGGAATTGGACGCAGAGTACAAGGTCTAGACAGTAGAAGATTCGCGCTCTGTTAAGATTGACGCGACAGAGGAGATTTGCTTATCGTGACTTCTGAAGAACTTGATGCCTTGCGAGAGAACACCATCGCCAGTAACCAGCAAACGCTCGCCAGCCTGATGCAGCTGCAAGCTCAGTTGCAGGCTCATATGATGCAAATCAACACGGAGAATGCGGCGAGATTTGACCGGATCGAAACGATATTGGGCTCAGTCCTAGAACGCTTGGATCGCTTGGAGCAACTTAACCAAAGAGCCATCGGCTTCGCCACTCGCGACACTTAGCGATCGGACTTGCGTCCCTAAGGAAGCAATGATGTCGAACCAGACGGAAGATAATTCGAACGCGTCGCGTCCAAATGTCATCATCATCATGGTCGATGACCTCGGCTTCTCCGACATCGGCTGTTACGGCGGCGATATCAACACCCCTAACCTCGACTCCCTCGGCAACAACGGCATCCGATTCACGCAGATGTACAACGGTGCTCGCTGCTGCCCGTCTCGTGCCGCTCTTCTTACAGGCTTGAACCCCCACCAAGCCGGCATCGGACAGATGACTGCTGACTTGGGTGTACCGAGTTATCGAGGCTATCTGAACGATAGCTGCGTCACGATCGCCGAAGTCGTCAAATCGGCTGGGTATCGCACTTTAATGTCAGGCAAGTGGCACGTCGGCGGTGGATACGATCGGCGGCTCCGCGACCAATGGATGCCAGGCGACGAGACGCATCCCCTACCAACCCAGCGCGGCTTCGACAAATACTTCGGTCTCCTTGAGGCTGCCGACTCGTTCTGGAATCCCAAAGCTCTGGTGCTCCAAGACACCTTGATAAACGTCGAATCCTCCGATTTCCACCTCACAGATGCCATCAGCGACCACGCAGTGTCTCAGATCGACGACGCGATGACCGATGGCGAGCCGTTCTTCCAATACATCGCGTTTACGGCGCCGCACTGGCCATTGCACGCGTGGGAAGACGATATCGCCAAGTACGAAGGCAAATACATGCGCGGTTGGGACGAGATTCGAGGCTCCCGTCACGAACAGCAGAAGGCACTCGGTATCGTCGACGATAAATGGCCAATCTCTGCACGCGACGAGGACGCGCCGCCGTGGAACGAAGTGCGGAACAAAGAGTACGAAGATATTCGCATGGCCGTGTACTGTGCCATGATCGAGCAGGTCGATCGCGGGGTCGGACGCGTCATCGACACTCTCAAACGACATGGCCAGTTCGATAACACGCTCATCATGTTTCTCTCGGACAACGGCGGTTGCGCGGAGCTTTTCCAGGAGGACGACGATTGGCCCGACCCGTCGCAATGGGCAACGGAACCAACCCTGGACGGACAACCCGTGCGTGTCGGCGACATACCTGAGCTACGCCCTGGTCCCGACACCACTTTCCAAGCTGTTGAACTCCCGTGGGCGAACGTCTCGAACACACCTTTCCGGTTCTTCAAGCGGTGGATACACGAAGGCGGGATCTCCACTCCGTTCATCGTCCACTGGCCCGAAACGATCACGGAAAGCGCAATCGTCGACAACATCCCGATGCACATCACCGACATCTCGGCGACGATCTACGATGCAGTCGACGCTGCCTACCCGACTGAATACGCTGGCAACGAGATTACTCCGTTGGAAGGCGAGTCGATAGTTCCGATATTGGAGGGCAAAGATTGGTCTCGCGAGAAGCCGGTCGCTGTGGAGCATGAAGGTAACCGGGGCATCCGTATCGGCGATTGGAAGCTCGTTGCCGAGTGGGACTGCGCGTGGGAGCTTTACAACATCCCTGAGGATCGCACCGAGCAGCATGACTACGCGGCATCTGAACCGCAACGAGTGGCGTCGATGATCGACGAATACGATGCTTGGGCTGAACGCGCTGGGGTGGTGCTATGGCCCGTTCGCGAGGGAGTATTGGCGAAGCGGTTCAAAGGCAAACGAGACCACATTTCGCAGCATCGCGGACCTGGGAACGTTGGAGAACGTCGTTCCGGATAATCCTCAATTAATGGCGAGGCCGATCAGGATTGCCGAGTTGATGATTGCCGCGGCGAGCAATCCGGCAGCAAGGTCGTCGAGCATTATTCCCCAGCCATTAGGGATGGCTTCTAGCCGTCGGATGCCGAGTGGCTTCGTGATGTCGAATAGGCGGAAAAGCACGAATGCGGCTAGCAGTGACCATAAGTTGACGTTTGCGAGGATTAGAAGCGCTGCGAGTTGACCCGCGACCTCATCAATCACCACCTTGCTAGGGTCGGGGTCTTCATCCGATGAAACTCTGCTTGAAACGTAAACCCCGATGAAGAATATCGCCGCAATTGCGACTACAAACGACGGCCTAACCACACTGTCGCCCCAGTGGAGCGCCGCGAAGACAACGACGGTTGCCGCGCTAGCAAGCGTCGCCTTCGCAAACGGCGTGAGGTACGCAACTCCTAAGCCGGTTGCCAGAGCTAGAGATATGCGGTCAAAGATGCGTGATGACATGGGATTCGGTACGTTGTGGCAATGGGGATAATCTTATTCGCAGTGCGATAATTGAACTCCATGCATTCCGATGAAGATCCACTCGCCGCTGAAACCGGCATAACCGCGCGTCTATCTGACGGCTTTAAGGTCGCGATCGAGATCGAAACCTCCCGCGGCCTCGCCATGGAAGAAGGCGCTCGCCACTCTATAGACCTTGCAAAAGCAGCGTCGCAGGGCGGAAGAGTCGACGCCGTCTGTTTCACCGACAACCCCGGCGGGAACCCACACATCACTCCCGAAACATTGGGCCGCGAACTGCTGGGTGGCGATGCCGAGGTCGTAATCAATCTCTCTTGCAAGGACTACAACCGCAACGCGCTTGAAGGACGCTTGTGGTCGCTCTCAAGCATCGGATTTCGCAATGTCTTGTGCCTCTCCGGCGACTACCCGGTAGACGGATTTTCGGGTCAAGCACAACCCGTATTCGACACCGACTCTGTCGGGCTGCTCGAGATGATACGTCGCATGAACGAAGGCTTACGGGTAACACTTCCCGGACGTCGCAATGCCGACACTGAACTCGGACACACTGCGTTCCATCCCGGTGCCGCGGTCAACCCGTTCAAGCTGTACGAGGGCGAGTATCTGACGCAACTCTACAAGATGGACTTTAAGCTCCGAACTGGCGCCGAATGGCTCGTGTCTCAGATCGGCTACGATGCCCGGAAACATCACGAGCTAATCCGATACCTCAATTACAAACACGGGAATCAAGCACCGCCGATACTCGGTTCGATCTTCGTCTTGAGTGCGCCCGCCGCGCGATTTTTCGGTCGATGGGGCATCCCCGGTGTCGCTGTAAACTCCGAACTCGTCGATGTTGCGAACCGCGCTGCGAAATCGAAAGACCGCGGACGTGCCTTCTTCAACGAGTTCGCAGCCAAGCAGATCGCTGTCCTGCGCGGAACTGGCTACAGCGGCGTCTACCTCTCCGGCAGGCTCACATACAAACGCATCGAGCAGATACTAGACATCGCAGAAAGTATCACTGGCGACGATTGGAAGGAAGCCGCCGCCGAGATCGGATACTCACAACCTGACGAGTTCTACCTCTTCGAGCCCGGCGACACTCCCAACACCGCTTCTGGCGAACTGAACCTCGAATACGACGCGCGCCGAGGCCGTCCCGCGTCGATCCTTAGACGCGCGCTGCACCCGGATCTCGCGTATCGCATCGGCCGCTTCGGCAAGCACGCGATATTCGATCGCGACGCGCCCGGATTCAAACCCAGCGCGGCTATCTACCGCCAGATCGAGAAGAGCAAGACCGCGACCAAAGTGGCCCACGCCGCAGAGCAGATGATGAAAGTTCCGCTTTACGGTTGCCGAGACTGCGGCGACTGCTCACTCCCCGAAATCGCCGAACTCTGCCCCGAATCCCAGTGCGTCAAGAACCAGCGCAACGGACCCTGCGGCGGCACACGAGCCGGAAAGTGCGAAATCCTCGACAAAGACTGCATCTACCTACGCGCCTACAATACTCTCAAACTCTACGGCGAGGAACAAGAGATGCTCAAACACCCCGTAACCTTCACCGACGCCTCACTCAAAGGCACCGCCTCCTGGGCAAACACCTTTTTAGAGCGGGACCACTACGCCAAAGAGTGAGATCACTCTCACTCTATCCCTCCCCCATCAAGAGAGAGGGGACACAATCCGTGCGACCTCCAAGCGCTTCAGCGTCATTCTTCTTCGTGTCCGTTCACTGGTGTCCCATCTGACCGCGCACGTGGTGGAGTATCCAATAGATTGCGGTTGCCAACGTCTATGTTCAACTGACCTCTAAACTGGAACCGAATGTTACTTACAACCCCTCTTAACCAGTAACCTACTGCTATTCCTCCACCTCCCGATGCGAATTCTTGCCACCAATTGCCGAAGAACTCACCCAATTCGTTCATAGCCAGCCTTTGCGTGTCACCGTGAAAACAACCTCTCCACCTTTACTCACCTTCAAACCCAAGGCATATTCTCCCGCCTTATAGTTTTTCGCAGCGGCAGCCACTTCTCTCAAACCCTTGGCGATCTCAACCGCGTGACGAACGTCTTCGTCGGACAGGTCGGATTTTGGATCGGTTGCCTGCTCAACAGTAGATGCATTCATGTCTGTTCCTTCTCTTTGTGTTGATACACGTGACTACACTTGAGCACAGTGCCATTAATCTATCAGGATTCTCTTTTCTCGCCAAGTTGAAGCGATACAGGAATCGAAAAATGGTCGATTCTATGAGTCAATTCTAAGCTTTCGCGATATCCTGCTATCACAAGCCGCACAACCATACTTTGAACGGACGGAGAACCGATGCAATTCGACCTGCTAATCATCAATGGCACTGTTTACGATGGCACCGGCGCACCCGGCATCCGAGCCGATGTCGGCATTGACGGCAAACGCATCTCCGCTATCGGCGATCTCTCCGCGGCAAACGCCATACGTGTTATCGACGCCAACGGCCTCGCTGTCACCCCAGGCTTCATAGATGTCCACTCACACGCCGATGCTGCGTTGCTCAGGGACGGTCAACACGCTTGCGGCATCCGACAGGGAGTCACTACCGAGATCATCGCTCCAGACGGTCTCACCCTCGCGCCGCTCTCACGCGACAACTACTTGATGTACATGCACTACCTGAGCGGCATCTTGGGCTACGCGTCCGAAGATCTGGACATGTCGACGTACGGCACCGCGATGTCGAACTACCACAACAAGACATCGTGCAACGTCGCCATGTTCCTCGGTCACGGACCCGTCCGACTCGAAGCCGTAGGCGGCATGATCGACGAGCCTCTGACCGGCGACAACTGGAAACGCGTCGAGCGCATAATCCGTGAGAGTTTTGAACAGGGCGCGTGCGGATTCTCCACCGGACTCTCCTACTACCCCAACTCATTCTCCGACACCGACGAACTCGTAAACATCATGAAGGTCGTCAAGGAGTACGAGCGTCCGCTTTCCATCCACCTTCGAAACCACAACGTTGATCGCGGTTTCGCAGGCGGCGGTGTCGAAGAGGCGATGGAGATCGGACGTCGATCCGGCGCACAGATACACCTTGAGCACTACCGTACGCAACCAGACTCCGCAGGCGACCTCGAATCGATACTCGAACCCGTCGAACGCGCCAAGTCAGACGGCGTAGATGTCACGTTAGAGACCTACCCCTATCCTGTAGGTTCCAGCTTCCCGCAGACATTCTTCCCCAGCTGGTTCCACGAGGGCGGACCCGAAGCGATGTTGAAACTACTGGCTGACGGTGAGAACCGAGAAGAGGTGATTGCAGGCATCCGTAGCGGAACCCGAGGCGGTGTCTCGGGAAACGTATGGTCGAGCATCGGCTCAGAGGCGAACAAGCATTTGGAAGGTATGGACTTCGACGACGTGGCGGCGGAGTGGAACGTATCCGTCGAAGAGATGATGTGCCGAGTCATGCTCGAAGAGGAACTCAACTGCGGCTTCCGTGGCGCGCCGCCTGCCAGCGTGCGTGTGTGGCAGCAGGTCGAGGCCGACATCATGGAGTTGATGCAACGTCCGGACTACATGGTGGGATCAGACGCCATTCCCACTGGCGGCATGGTGCATCCGCGCGCCTACGGGTGCTTCCCGCGCATGATCGGACGCCTCCGACGCCGTCACAACATCCCCCTAGAGTTGATGGTTCAGCGTCTGTCCCAGAACGCAGCACTTCGCTTCGGACTCAAAGATCGAGGCGAAATCGCAAAAGGAAAATTCGCAGACATCGTAGTATTCGACTCCGACCGCATCACCGACCGCGCCACATTTGAAGACCCCGAACAGTACCCAGAGGGCATCCCGTTCGTAGTAGTCAACGGCAAGGTCGCCGTAGACCACGAGAGACTGACAGGCATACTGGCAGGAGAGGCGGTGTAGGGGCGGTTCGCGAACCGCCCCCTTTTGAACTATGATTGCGATGATTTGAAATGATGGGCTGTGATGCCGCCGCCTCTCCTCCCCCTTTTGCGTCAGCAAAATTCTTTCCCTCCCCCTCTCTGAGGGGGAATTGAAGGGGGTGCCAGCGCAGGGAGACGCAGGGGTTCATACACCCTACGCGCTGTATGAACCCCCTTTCATTCCCCCTTTTTGCGGAGCAAAAAGGGGGAGGGGTGCGGTGCTCCCCTTGAGCATCAAGGGGGAGGGACGCCCGCCTCTCCTCCCCTTTTGCGTCAGCAAAGGGGGAAGGACTTGGTAGGGGCGGTTCGCGAACCGCCCCTACTAGCCGAAACCGCGGCACCGCAAAATTTCTAGGGACCGCCTAGAAATTCATCACCATCGTCGCGCAGAGTCCTAGCCTCCGTCTGAAAGCCGATAGCTCGAGAGTTCAAATTCTCAAGCCGATCCAGACGTTCCTCAATGCGATCGAGGCGTTCCACTATCTGGACGAGCACTTCTTGCATCGAACGCATTGTTGCTTCGATAGCCTCGAAACGACGGTCAATAGCCTCGAAACGACGGTCGATCGACTCGAAACGATGCTCGATCCTCTCGAACTGAAGCCGATAATCGCCGTTCAGAGTCGCTAGTTCAGCCTTCGTAGCCATGTGCTCATACGCACCTTCCAGATGCGAAACGCGTTCCATGTCTTTAGTCGCCATACCCAGAGGATAACAGTAGGGGCGGTTCGCGAACCGCCCCTACGTTTTACGTCAGCAAAATCCTTTCCCTCCCCCTCTCTGAGGGGGAATTGAAGGGGGTGCCAGCGCAGCGAGACGCGGGGGGTTCATGCCGTCTTTTGAACTATGATTGCGATGATTTGAAATGATGGGCTGTGATTTTGGGGTTTGGCTGGCCCTCTGTCATTCCGAGCGCAACGAGGAATCTCTCCCCCTTCGCGGAGCGTAAGGGGGTTGGGGGGATGCTTGAACTATGATGGGCTGTGATGGGTGCGGGTGTATGAACCCCCTGCGTCTCGCTGCGCTGGCCGCGTCCCCCTTTTGCTCCGCAAAAAGGGGAGGGATGCAATCTTCCCGCCCCCTTTGTCCTTCGGACATTTCCCCCGCGAGCGGAGGGAAACCCGCATACCCGCTCAGACGGGGAGGGGAGGGGATCACACCCCATCATTCCCAATCACAGCCCATCATAGTTCAAAAAAAAGAGGCAGGCACGTTGTTTGTGCCTGCCCCTTTTGGTTCGTAGGGGCGGTTCGCGAACCGTCCCTGCTTTGCCTCTAGCTCTTTCGCGTTCCCTCTCGACGGCGGACTATTACCAGGACGGAGCCTAGTGTCAGCACTGCGATGCCGAGGAGCAGGGCCCAGAGGACCGTGGCGCTCGATGCCGGGGCGCTGCCACCAGTGTTGGGCGGTTCGGGCGTGGGCTCCGGCGTCGGCGTCGGGATGGCTGCCGGGGCTCCGGCGCTGCCTACCGCCAATGATGCCGGGAGGCTGCTCAAGCCAGCGCACACCATGGTGCCAGCAGTTGTGATCCTGACCCGTGCTGACAGGATCGTAAGCGAATCATCGCCGTTGATCGCCACTACTGCCAAGTCCGAGATGTTCGATCGCAGCTCGTCCGGCAGCGGTACGCAGACCGTGGCAGGATCGTCAAGCTCGGTGCTGGTGATCGCGTTCGAGGAACTGTCAACAGCGTGTACACCGTACATGTTGCCGCCGAGCGTGTAGCGCTGGTGCGTCATGCCCGCGTTCGATGCCGCACCGTCGTCGGACATGCGGACACCGATGAACTCGCCGTTCGGAACGGCACCAGATGCGGCGGTGATCGAGTAGCCGTCGCCACTGAACGTACCGCCTTCTACCGGCGTGAACACTTCGTACTGGTTGCCCTCGGAGTCTGCAAGGATGCTGGGGATGTCGCCAGGCGGGTTGACCGGGGCTTCCGGCGCCGGCTGTGGAGCCGACGGACGCAGCACCTTCACCTCGAACTCGGCCGAACAGGCAGATACACGATTCGATTCGTCTTTTGGACGGCAGTCGCCATCGGCCAGCGTCGCCTTCACATTGTAGGTGCCGGGCGAGGACGGGGCAGTGTAGGAAAGCTCACGGCCCGATCCCTCGATGCTCGTGCCATTCACGGACCATGAGTATGTGCCGCCGAGGCTGTTGTCTATATCGCCCTGCACACCGTAGACGTTCAGGGACAGAACAACAGTGCCGCCGCCGGACAACTTGATGTCGCGGATCGCCGGCTCTATCTTGGAGATTCTGCCCAGGGAGCCGGCGACGACGGATGTGCCGACGCTGGTCGTCGACTCTGGGTAGCGCTCGCCGTCTGTGAACGACACTCGAACCGATATCATCGCATTCGCATCCGCAGCGGTCAACGTGTACGTGCTGCCGGTGGCCCCGGAGATGTCAGCACCGTCTCGTATCCACTGGTAGCTGAAGGCCCCCACTCCGTCGCCGTCCTTGATGGCATCGGGGTTGGCGGTCAACATCGAACCTACCTTCGCAGTGCCGGTGATCGTCGGGATGCCAGTTACAGCGACGTTGAACGACGGACGGCCGACCTCGCTACGTGCAAGAAGGGCTTTACCGACTACATCCACGCGATCATGCGCATCCTGGATGAGCGTGTTAGCAGCGTTTGTTGCCTTAGCCGCGCCGGGCAAGTGACCGCAGTAAATGCTGGTCTCGATTTTGTAGTCCTCAGGCTCTAAGCCAGCGGTCTCGATGTCGGGGTAATCGTTGTCTTCGCCGACCGCCAAGCGCATCACGCGGCAGTCCAGAGTCTCCCACCAATCGCCGACCGATTGATAAGGAGGGTCAAACTCGTTGTCGTCATCGGGTTGGTTGTTGGTGACGTTTTCACTGATGTTAGCGTCCAGGTTGTTAACGATTGCTTCATTATTCTGCCTGCGATATGCGCCATACAACCCGTGCGGCGGATCGAAGATTTCGGTCGCAATGGCATCTACGACATCTTTGGCCAAGTAGCCTGGCACCTGACTGGTGCCTGTGTTGTTGTCATGGTCGAATAGCTCGGTTGGGACGGCTTGTCTGGTAAGCAGGCCTGACGTATCGGCAATCATGACATCAGGCAGATCTGATGCGACGACACGAACGGTGCCCAAATTGGCGTACATCTGCTGGAACGCTTTGCGGTCCGCTTCAGATGCTTTCGGAGCCGCCGGGTCACCTTCCATCTCCAACGGGTCGCCGTAAACCACGTTGACCATCTGCGTTGCATTCAACGTGTTCCACCAAGCGCCGGAATCCGGGATATCCGCAAGATTGAGCAGCGCACGCCCGACAGTCATCGCGCGTTCCCGGTCAGAAACGGTTCTGGGATCAGCATTTCTATCCTGCGTTTTGGCGAGACTGCTGAATGACGCGACGCAGAACTCGCCCGGCGTGCTAGCAACAGGTTCGTTGTCTTCACCAACCGATATCTGATTCTCGAGACAACCGATGGAATTCCACCAAGCATCGACACCCTCATATTTGCCGCCGGTACCGCCGTTGCCGTAGATCAGCATCGCTCGGTCGTTGATCAGTGCCTTCACTTCGGGAACCAACGCTTTTGAAGCGGCATCCATAGGCAATTCGGTGAATGTGCCATCAACATCGACTGTGAAGGTGATCGACGTAGTTATATCGTCGTATCCATGGCTTGCGATCAAAGGTCGCGGCACACTGACCGCGGTGTTTCCTTGGTTCGTCGTTGGGGTGGTTAAGGTCAATGCGTCGCCGTAGAGCGCGAAGGCTCTCTGAGTCCCGTTCAGCTTGCCCCACCAGCGCTTGGCCATCGCGTTGTCGGATGCGCTGTACGTTCCGCCGTTAGTAAGACCGAGCAGGGCGTTGCCTACTTGGTTCACCTGGGTCTTATCGGACAGACTGTCGTAGGAGATAGCATTCGCAGTAGCGTCGCCGCCAACTGTTGTGCCTGCAGGAAACTGACAGACACTACTGGATTCCAAAACGTTTGCGGTGTTGCTATCATTGTCGTCGTCGATGCTATTGAGCAGATCATCACTGTCTTCACCCACGACTGTACGGGCTTCCGTGCAATCCAAGTGGTTCCACCACAGTTTGACGCTTTGGAATGCGCGGATGCCTTGGACACTCGAAATCTGGTTACCGACTGCGTAAAGCTCGGTAGCCCCGGAAGTACTGCCATCTACGAGGGCCTTGACCGCAACGTGATTGGCAAGACCGCTGTTACTCGCCACTGACGTGCTCGCCGGCAAGCCATCATAGAACGACTGGGTTGCGGATTTCTTCGTCCAAGCATCGTAGATAAATTCGATAGCCTGATTGATATCGGCAGGGTCATCGGTATCGACGTACTGTCGGCCGTCCGTGCCATTGTCAGCGTCGGCTTCTTTTCCGAGAATTGCGTTGATCGCTTCATCGAGGGTCAAGGAGTTGAACCACGCGGCGGCACGTTTCGAGACTTCGGCATCAGCATCATCCACTTGCGCCGTAGCCCTGTCACCGGGCATTGAGATGGTGCTAATGACGACGGCGAAGATAGCCGAGATCGCCAGCATGACGCCCAGTGCGTGCCTAACCTTAGTCTGCATCAGCGATGCCATGGTATGGGATTTCATCAACTCTCTCTTCTATTTTCAGCCTAAAAACCGACATCTAACCAGTCTAACAACGGCAACTGCTCAACGCATCCAATTTTGAACTATGATTGCGATGATTTGAAACGATGTGCTGTGATGCCCGGCCCCTCCCCTTTTTGCGTCAGCAAAAGGGGGAGGTACGCGTTCCCTCCCCCTCTCTGAGGGGGAATAGAAGGGGGTGCATGCCGTTTTTTGAACTATGATTGCCATGATGTCGAAGGATGGGCTATGATGCCCCGTCCCTCCGCTGGTGCGTATGCTGTGGTGATTTTTGAACTATGATGGGCTGTGATTTTTTGATGATTAACTGTGATGCCCGGCCCTCCCTTTGTTCAGTGCAGGGGGCACCGTAACCCTCCCCCTTTTGCTCCGCAAAAGGGGGACGCGACGAGCGCAGCGAGACGCAGGGGGTTCATACACCCGCACCCATCACACATATCCGACTCCATCACACCCCATCATTCGACATCACAGTCCATCATAGTTCAAAACTTGAATATCAAGGGGGAGGGATGCAATCTTCGCGCCCCCTTTGTCCTTCGGACATTTCCCCCGCGAGCGGAGGGAAACCCGGATACCCGCAACACCCATCACAGTCCATCATTCCCAATCACAGCCCATCATAGTTCAAAAACGGCATGAACCCCCTTCTATTCCCCCTTGAACATCAAGGGGGAGGGATGCAATCTTCGCGCCCCCTTTGTCCTTCGGACATTTCCCCCGCGAGCGGAGGGAAACCCGCATACCCGCAACACCCATCACAGTTCATCATTCGACATCACAGCCCATCATAGTTCAAACGGTATGAACCCCCTTCTATTCCCCCTTGATGCTCAAGGGGGAGGGATGCAATCTTCGCGCCCCCTTTGTCCTTCGGACATTTCCCCCGCGAGCGGCGGGAAACCCGCATACCTGCTCAGACGGGGAGGGGAGGATGGGATCATAGTCCATCATTCGACATCACAGCCCATCACAGTTCAAACGGTATGAACCCCCTTCTATTCCCCCTTGAGCATCAAGGGGGAGGGATGCAATCCTTCGCGCCCCCTTTGTCCTTCGGACATTTCCCCCGCGAGCGGAGGGAAACCCGCATACCCGCACAGACGGGGAGGAGGCAGGGCATCACAGTCCATCATTTCAAATCACAGTCCATCATAGTTCAAACGGTATGAACCCCCTTTTGTTCCCCCTTGAGCATCAAGGGGGAGGGAACGCGTACCTCCCCTTTTTGCGCCAGCAAAAGGGGGACGCGGCGAGCGCAGCGAGACGCAGGGGGTTCATACACTCGCACCCATCACAGCCCATCATAGTTCAAACGGTATGAACCCCCTTCTATTCCCCCTTTTGCTCCGCAAAAAGGGGAGGGATGCAATCCTTCGCGCCCCCTTTGTCCTTCGGACATTTCCCCCGCGAGCGGCGGGAAACCCGGATACCCGCAACACCCATCACAGTCCATCATTTCAAATCACAGCCCATCATAGTTCAAAAACGGTATGAACCCCCTTCTATTCCCCCTTTTGCTCCGCAAAAAGGGGAGGGATGCAATCCTTCGCGCCCCCTTTGTCCTTCGGACATTTCCCCCGCGAGCGGAGGGAAACCCGCATACCCGCAACACCCATCACAGTTCATCATTCGACATCACAGCCCATCACAGTTCAAAAACGGTATGAACCCCCTTCTATTCCCCCTTTTGCTCCGCAAAAAGGGGAGGGATGCAATCCTTCGCGCCCCCTTTGTCCTTCGGACATTTCCCCCGCGAGCGGAGGAAAACCCGCATACCGGCAACACCCATCACAGTCCATCATTCGACATCACAGCCCATCATAGTTCAAACGGTATGAACCCCCTTTTGTTCCCCCTTGAATATCAAGGGGGAGGGATGCAATCCTTCGCGCCCCCTTTGTCCTTCGGACATTTCCCCCGCGAGCGGAGGGAAACCCGGATACCCGCAACACCCATCACAGTCCATCATTCGACATCACAGCCCATCACAGTTCAAACGGTATGAACCCCCTTCTATTCCCCCTTTTGCTGCGCAAAAAGGGGAGGGGACGCGGTGACAAAAAAAGGGGCAGGCACGTTGTTTGTGCCTGCCCCTTTTGGTGCGTAGGGGCGGTTCGGGAACCGCCGCTGCTTTGCGTCTAGCTCTTTCGCGTTCCCTCTCGACGGCGGGCTATCACTAGGGCAGCGCCTAGTGTCAGCACTGCTACGCCGAGGAGCAGGGCCCAGAGGACCGTGGCGCTCGATGCCGGGGCGGTGCCACCAGTCACGGGCGGCTCTGGCGTGGGCTCTGGTGTCGGAGTCGGGATGGCTGCCGGGGCGCCTGCGCTGCCTACCGCCACAGAGGCGGGAAGGTTGCTCAAGCCGCCGCAAACCATCGTGCCAGCAGTGGTTATCCTAACCTGCGCCGACAGGATCGTGAGCGAACCGTCGCCGTTGATCGCCACTACTGCCAAGTCCGAGATGTTCGATCGCAGCTCGTCCGGCAGCGGTACGCAGACCGTGGCCGCATCCTCAAGGACGTACGAGCTGATCGCAGCACCGGTGCTGTCCACCGCGTGGACGCCGTACATGTTGCCGCCGAGCGTGTAGCGCTGGTGCGTCATGCCCGCGTTCGATGCCGCACCGTCGTCAGACATGCGGACGCCGATGAACTCGCCGTTCGAGACTGCGCCGGCAGCAGCAGTTATCGAGTAACCGTTGCCGGTGAACGTGCCGCCTTCTACCGGCGTGAACACTTCGTACTGCTCGCCTTCGCTGTCGGCGAGGATCGAGGGGATCTCGCCAGGCGGGTTGACCGGGGCTTCCGGCGCCGGCTGTGGAGCCGACGGGCGCAGCACCTTGACTTCGAACTCGGCCGAACAGGCGGAGGCACGCATCGTTTCGTCCTTAGGCGCACAGTCGCCATCGGCGAGCGTGGCCTTCACATTGTAGGTGCCAGGTGAGGTCGGGGCAGTGTAGGAAAGCTCGCGACCCGATCCGTCGACACTCGTGCCATTCACAGACCATGTGTAGGTGCCGCCGAGCTTGTTGTCCATCTTGTCTTGCAGACCGTAGACGTTCACTGACAGAACCACGGTGTCGCCGCCAGATATCGCAATGCCGCGGATATTAGGCTCGATCTTCGAGATCATGCCCGGTGAACCGGCGACCACGGATGTGCCGACGCTGGTCGTCGACTCTGGGTAGCGTTCACCGTCTGTGAACGACACCCGAACCGAGATCATGGCACCAGCATCCGCAGCCGTCAACGTGTACGTGCTGCCAGTGGCGCCTGCGATGTCAGTACCGCTTCGTATCCACTGGTAGCTGAATGTTGTTCCCGGTCCGTCGCCGTCGCTGATGCCGCCGGTGTTGGCGGTCAGAGTCGAGCCGACCTGTGCGGTGCCGGAAATCGTGGGAATGCCAGCTACAGCGACGTTAAACGAAGGACGTCCAACCTCGGATCGAGCGAGGAGCGCCTTACCGACTACATCCACGCGATCATGCGCAGCCTGGCTGAGCGTGTTAGCAGCAGTGGCCGCAGCCGCTCCAGGCAAATGACCGCAGAAACCACCCGCGCTAGTCTCGGCCGGAACAACTGGATCAGCGTTTGCATCGCCGGCGTCGAGGTAATCGTTGTCCTCGCCGACCGCCAAGCGCATCGTGCGGCAGTCCAGAATCTCCCACCAATCGCCGACCGACTGGTAAGGAGGATCGAACTCGTCGTCGTCATTGACTGTGGCGCCTGAGAAACCAGTATTGCCGTCGTCAGCACTAGATGAAGTAGGCGGATCGAAGATCTCCGTTGCAATGGCGCCGACAATGGCTTTCAAGCCGCGGAAGTTCGCTTCATCTACGTTACCGACTTCCGTATCTGTCGCATCACCGTCGCCGTTAAGGTCAAAACCGAGCGTCACTTCCGAAAGATCAGATAGGATATTGTTCGCCGCACCGTTGTCGTTCAAATCGTAACCTGCGGTAACACCGTGACGTGTCAACAAGGTTGTCGTGGCCGATGGGAGGCGAGTTATTAGCACAGCGCCGCTCAAAGACGCGTACTTCTTCTTGAACAACGCCTTCTCAGTAGCCGTCGCATCCGATTCGTCGACATCGTCGTTAGTATCTGTGTCGGTCCTAGTCGTCTTCGCAGGGGAGCCGTAAACCACATTCACCATCTGGTCGCCGCTCAAGGTGTCCCACCAAGCGGCGACTTGCGGGAGCGACTTCAAGTTGAGCAAAACTCGTCCGACAGTCATCGCGCGTTCACGTTGCGAAACGCCGCGGCCGTCGATATCGGTTCCTGCACTGGTGCCATTTCGATCCTGATCATCGGCAAGTCCGGTGGCGCCGCTGAATGACCGGCAAAACTCTCCCGGCGGGCTGGAAACAGGTTCGTTATCCTCACCAACCGCGATCTGCTTCTCGAGACAACCGATGGAATCCCACCATGCATCGACGCCTTCGTATTTGCCTCCGCTGCCGCCGTTGCCGTAGATCAGAATCGCACGGTCATTGACCAACTTCTTGATACCTGTTGCGAGTTTCATCGAGGCCTCGTTGAGCGTGAACGTCTTGGCCGCGGGGGTTCCGCCATCGCCTGCAGGGAATTTGATACCTGCCGAGATTTCGTCATACTTACGGGTTGCCAAGTAAAGCCGAGTCGCCGCAATCGTATCACCGGACGAAGGGCGCTGTGATGGTGCTGTCCCAGCGGTCACATCATCGCCGTAGAGCGCCTGCACTCGACGCGTAGTGTCCAAAGAGTCCCACCAAGCCTTCGCTCGAGCATTGTCCGCACTGCTGGCAGAACCTGCGCTCGAAAGGCCTAGAATGGCTTGACCGACCTCGTCAACCTGAGCCTTAGCATCGCCCAAATCTGAATAAGCCTTCGCTACTTTACTGCCGTCAACGATGCCAGTGTTATCGCTGTTCACAGTAGCCGTGCAGACATCGCTGGCTTCGATCTGGAAACCAGTCTCGGTATCATTGGCGTCCGTATCGCTCAGATCATCGCTGTCTTCACCGACAGCTATGCGAGCTTCAATACATGTCAAGTGGTCCCACCAAAGTTCCACGCTCTGGAATCCGCGTATCGCTTGATTAAGATCACTGGGCTCTTCACCAACGGCGTAGATGTCGCCGGGATCGTCAGTGCTAGCGTCCACAAGGCTCTTTACTCTTGCCTTGTGGGCAACAGCACCGGTAACAGTGTAGGGGCTTGTATTTGCTGCAGTAGCGTTCGCTAGCAAGCCATCGTAGAACGTCTGGGTATCGGATTTGGCATCCCAAGCAGCTTTGATAAGTTCGATATCCTTATTGATAACGGCAGGGTTATCGGCATCGACGTATTGTCGGCCCCGTGTTGCATCGGTCGGGTTTTCACCATCTGCAACAGCGTCGGCTTCCTTTCCTAGCAATGCGTCGATGGCCTCATCAAGGGTCAGGGAGTTAAACCACGCCTTTGCACGTACCTCGACCGGGTCAGTCGTCTGCGCGGTCGCGTTGTCTCCGGGCATAGAGATGGTGCTAATGACGACGGCGAAGATAGCCGACAGCGCCAGCATTGCGCCCACTGCGTTCCTGATACTAATCAGTGATGTAGGGGATTTCATCACGTTGCATTTCCTTTACCAAGCTTGACCTGTCGTCAGTCCGTCATTAGCAATCAACATGCTAGTGTGTGAATCGAAAAAGCGCGTGCCATTCCGACTTACGCACAACATCATACCAGTCTATACTACCCCGCGCAATAAAAGGATAGGCAAGATTCTCGAATTATCGAAAGGATTGCCACCCAAGACCGCGCGCACACCCCCCAAGCCCCCGCATTTGAACTGTGATTGCGGTGATGCTGGATGATGGGCTATGATGCATACCCGTCATACCCGCGCACGCGGGTATCCAGGTTTCCCCCGCTCGCGGGGGAAATGTCCGAAGGACAAAGGGGGAGGGATGTGCTCCCTTTTTGAACTATGATTGCCATGATTTTCGATGATGGGCTATGATGCCCGGCCCCTCCGGTGGTGTGTATGCTGTGGTGGGTATTGCGGGTGTGGTGGTTGCGAGTGTATGAACCCCCTGCGTCTCGCTGCGCTCGCCGCGTCCCCCTTTTGCTGGCGCAAAAAGGGGAGGGCAGATTCCTCACTGCGCTCGGAATGACAGACGGACGCTTGGAATGACAGATGGACGCTCGGAATGACAGACGGACACTCGGAATGACAGATGGACACCCGCAACACCCATCACAGCCCATCATTTCAAATCACAGCCCATCATAGTTCAAAAACCCATCACACCCGTAGGGGCGGTTCGCGAACCGCCCCTACTCATAGAGGGGAAGGAACGCGTACCTCCCCTTTTTGCGGAGCAAAAGGGGGACGCGGCAAGCGAAGCGAGACGCAGGGGGTTCATACCGTCTTTTGAACTATGATTGCGATGATGCTGGATGATGTGCTATGATGCTCCGCCCCTCCCGGAATGACAGATAGACATCCGCAACACCCATCACAGTTCATCATTTCAAATCACCGCAATCATAGTTCAAAAACCCATCCTACCCGTAGGGGCGGTTCGCGAACCGCCCCTACCCATAGAGAGGGAGGGGCGGAGCATCACAGTCCATCATCAAAAATCATCGCAATCATAGTTCAAAGGGGAGGGGGATGGTATGCTATACGCGGAAGGCAAATATCAGTGGATGGCCTAGCCTACTGAGGAAATCACATGCAGATACCGATAGACCCCGTATCTGTCAGAGCGCTTGACGGGTACAAAATCTGGATCAAGTTCAGCGATGGCAACGAAGGCGAGATCGACTTGACGCGGTTCGCCGGAGACGGTGTCTTCAAGGATTGGGAAGACCGATCCCGTTTTGAGAATGTATCGATATCACCTTCCGGATTCATCAGCTGGGGAAACGAAATCGATCTTTGCCCAGAAAGTCTTTACTCGGAATTGACCGGCAAGACTTGGCACCAGCTAGTCGAAAGTGTAGAGGTGGTCCCCACCCGTGCCTGAACTGTGCCGGTTGGACCACGGAATATCGATTCAAATGTGTTTCGGCGACCACTGGCCGCCACATTTCCATGTGATTTTGCCCGGAAATCGAGTCATGGTGGAGATCGAGACCCTAGAAGTCGTGCGCGGAGAATTGCGACGGCGAGAGCGGCGCACAGTCAGAGCATGGGCGCTGAAACGGCACTCTCAACTTAGAGATGCTTGGCAACTCGCCGCAAACCGGCAACACCCAGGCAAAATCGACCCGTAACACTGAACGCTGTTTGAACTATGATGGGCTGTGATTTTCGATGATGGGCTGTGATGGAGTTTGGCTGTCAGTCTGTCATTCCAAGCGCAGCGAGGAATCTCTCCTCCCCTTTTTGCGGAGCAAAAGGGGGACGCGACGAGCATAGCGAGACGCAGGGGGTTCATACACCCTTTCGATCTAAACCCCCTTCAATTCCCCCTTTTGCTGGCGCAAAAAGGGGAGGGGCGGAGCATCACAGCCCATCATCAAAAATCACCGCAATCATAGTTCAAAAGACACCCATCAGACCCGTAGGGGCGGTTCGCGAACCGCCCCTACTACTGCGGGTTGCAGAAGTTGAACACTAGGGCGATGATGGCGAGAGCGGCGGTAACCAGACCGAAAGCGGTTCCCAGTATCCACCGCATCAATCGGTTTTCCAATTTATCGATGCGGTCCTCTCTGGCGGCGGTCTTCTCCAGGACCGATACACGGGCGTTTAGATCAGCGATGCTGTCGGCGGTTCGAGTTTGTTGCTGAGCTTCGTTAACCGCTTTGACGATGGCCGCGATATTTTCGGGGTCATTCGCCATGCGATGGTGCCCCAATGGCATAGATCTCTTCAACTATCTTTTTGATTCGGGGCTCGTATCGGGCACTTATTGAAGCTAGGTCGGGTAGAAAGTGGTTCGTCGGTGGTGCATAGTCGAATGCGTCGTTGACTTCCTGCCGATACTGCGAGTAAACGCGTCTGAAGCGATCCAACGCTTCTTTGAATTCAGGGGTTTCTATCGGTTTTTGGCGCGGGCGCTGAGCGGTAGTCATCTTTCTTCTGATTGTCCTTGCTGATGAAGATGAATCACACTTTACTACACCACAGTGCCCAAGCCTCTAAACCCCCTTCAATTCCCCCTTGAGCA
Organism: Dehalococcoidia bacterium; assembly: GCA_963555965.3. Taxonomy (GTDB): domain Bacteria; phylum Chloroflexota; class Dehalococcoidia; order Lucifugimonadales; family Lucifugimonadaceae; genus Bin127. Next base: position 1,522,257 of record OY821634.1, on the reverse strand, counting down.
TCAAGAGGGAGGGATGCGCTCCCTTTTGAACTATGATGTGCTGTGATTTTCGATGATGTGCTGTGATGGAGTTTGGCTGTCAGTCTGTCATTCCAAGCGCAGCGAGGAATCTCTCCTCCCCTTTTTGCGCCAGCAAAAGGGGGACGCGGCAAGCGAAGCGAGACGCAGGGGGTTCATACCGTCTTTTGAACTATGATTGCGATGATGCTGGATGATGTGCTATGATGCTCCGCCCCTCCCGGAATGACAGATAGACATCCGCAACACCCATCACAGTTCATCATTTCAAATCACAGCCCATCATAGTTCAAAAACGGCATGAACCCCCTTTTGTTCCCCCTTTTGCTGGCGCAAAAAGGGGAGGGGTGCGGGGCATCACATCCCATCATTTCAAACACCCATCGCAATCATAGTTCAATCTTCCTCGAACGTCTCAGGCATTACCACGAACTCCGGATACGCTTCGATGCGCAACTCTCCAACATCCTGACCTATCTCTTCAACCTCACGAGAAACTCGAATCCCCAATGGACTAATCGCCAGCACCTTCCACAGCACCCAAGACACCGCGAAAACGAACACTCCCACCGACAACACACCCACCAGTTGCGTGATGAAATCACCTCCCGCTGCTATGCACACCGCCATCGTACCCCAGATGCCCGCTATCAGGTGAGCCGGGATCGCTCCGACAACATCGTCCAGCTTCAGCTTCTCCAACAACTTGGTTCCTGCCGTGCACAGAATCCCACCGACCGCACCGATTATGACGGCCCAGTAATGATCCGTCAGACCAGGCCCAGCCGTGATCGACACAAGCCCCGCTATCGCACCGTTCAAACCCACAACCAAGTCCATGCGCCCAATTATGAAGCGGGAGAACGCCAACGAGACGACGATCCCAGCCGCCGCTGCCAAGTTCGTATTCACCAAGACATTGCTCATCGCAACAGCGTCACTGGCACTGCCTAACGCCAACTGTGAACCGCCATTGAAGCCGAACCAGCCGAACCAGAGGATGAAAACACCCAAAGTCACGATCAACACATTCGACGGTGGAGTCGCCCTGACATCACCATTACGCAAGAATTTGCCGAGCCGAGGTCCCGCTATCATCACACCCGCCAACGCTGCCCAACCGCCTGTGCTGTGCACAATCGTCGAACCCGCAAAGTCCTGAAAACCCATCTGATTCAACCAACCACCGCCCCAAGTCCAAGCTCCAACTATCGGGTAGATCAGCGCAGTCAACACTAACGTGAAAAGGAAAAACGGCCACATCCGAACCCGCTCCGCCAAGGCACCCGAAACTATCGACGCCGTTGTTGCCACAAACACCATCTGGAAAAACCAGTCAGACATAACCGCGTAGCCTTGATCAAGCACCGCAGGCAAAGCTTCCTCATCACCTTCAAGCAGAGCAACCTCGTCCGACGACGGCCCATACATGAAATTCAACGAACCAATGAAATCACCCACTCCCACATACATCACGTTGTACCCGATGAAGAAGAACGCAAGACCGGCGATCGAGTACAGCCCGATGTTCTTCATGCAGATCATCGACGCATTCTTAGTTCTAACCGAACCCGATTCAAGCATCGTGAAACCAGCGCACATCCACATCACCAGCGCACCCCACACCAAGAACGAGAACGTGTTCAGCACGAACGATATCTCTTCAGCACTCTCCGCAAAATCGACCGAAGGCTGACCCAACAAAAATGCAGGCACAACAAGCAAACCGCCCACCGAGACGACAGGAATCCTCTTAATCGATCTCACCGTTGAACCACCAAAGGCGACCAACCGATACCTGATATCTACAACCAAGCCGCGCGCAACGTCCGAATACATCTAAATCAGACCTCCAATCACAGTCGTTCGACGCGACCCTGGATGCGACCCTGATCGCAAATACGATGCTCTGCTGAGCAAGTGTATACAGTATCTCAGAATTCAGCAGCCGCGTTTGAGGACCGAAATGAGCGGATTCTCAAACGCTGGGAAAACCGCCATCCGCCAAGCGCCTCTATCGAGGTTTGACTACGATGTGCCGTTCCGTGCCTTGACCTTCGCTCTCGGTGACGACCTGTGGATTGTCCGACAACGCAATATGGACGATCCGACGCTCTTCAGCACTCATAGGGTCAAGAGACCGTGCCCGCCCTTGCGATGCTGCACGGGCAGCGTTTTCCGCTATCGTGTGCAGCTTCTGAGTTCGCCGAAGCTGATACCGCTCGACATCTATGATGATGTTCGCACGTTGTTTGAGTTGGCGATTTACCAGCATTCTGACGATGAATTGCAGATCGCGCAGAGTTTCACCTCGCCTACCGATTAGAAGACCAGCGTCGGCACCCTCGATCTCAAATACCAACGATCCATCTCGAAGCTCATCCAGCACGTACGCTTCCACATCCACATTCATCACAGCGATAAGGTAACCCAAAACCTCACCAGTGGTCGCCTCTAACTCTTCGCGGTTCTGGATCGGCTCCGCAACAGGTTCTTGACGCCTCGGAACCGACTCTTGAACCCCGGCGTCAGGCTCGTTCGCTTCGACCGGCGCAGATTGTTCAACTGGCTGGGATCGAGATTGCTCCGAGTGACTACGCTCTTGACGTTGTCGCTGATTGGGCCGGCGCTGACGCCGCTGTCGGTTCGAAGCCGGTTGGCGATTGCGCCGCGGTGCAGGACGCTCGCGCCGAGAAGTCGGAGTTTCAGATGTCGCTTCTTGTTCCGACGATTCAGACTGCGTACCGGATGGACGTTCGCGTCGTTGGCGATTTCGATTTTGCCTTGGTTGACGAGAAGGCTTCGCCTCAACTACCCCCGTAGCCTCGTCCATCTGCTTCTGCCTTTCAGCAGCCTCCATCGCCTCCTCCGCTATCACATCAGAGAGTTTGGCAACCTCAATTTCCGCTAACGCGCCACCAAGTCCGAAGATTCCCGCACGCCCCGGATTCAAAACCCTAATGTCTACGTCTTCTAGCTCTGCGCCTAGAGTTTCGAGCGCGACGGCGGTTGCCTCTTGTACGTTCTTGCCTGTGAACACCCGTCGTATTGTCATCGGTTATCTCCTCATCGTCCGAGTCGTCGTTGACTAGGCTTTTCTCCGCGAACTCTGCCTTTGCTGCTATCGCTTCAGCCCGCGTTTCTGCTGTGCCTAGATACAGCCTGCCAAACAGCTCTATCGGCTGCTGGCCGCCGACGAAGTATTGGATTACTACGCCGACGATGTTTGATAGCAATATGTAAATCCCCAGACCTGCCGGGAACTGGTAAGTGAAAACACCGATCATCACCGGCATCATCCACTGCATGATCCGTTGTTGCGACTGCTGCCGCTCGTCCATCGCCACTGTAGATGACATCTTGGTCGTAATGAACATCGACGCTCCAACCAAGACCGGCAACACGAAGTTCAACGGCAGGTAAACCTGCGAAACCGTGTCAGCAAGATCGATCCCCAAGAACAAACGACTGAAAGGCACGTCCGCGCTCGCGGGGTTCCACGCATAGAAAGATGCCGACAAGTTGGCCATACCTTCGGGAGTCGTCGGCATCGTGCGGATTATCGCCCGGTAGAAACCGATCCAGATCGGCATCTGGATAACCATCGGACCGAGACATCCGATAGGGTTGACGCCGGCCTCGCGATACAGAGACATCGATTCACTCGATTGCGCGCGACGACTCTCAGCATCTTTCTTGTCCTTGTACTTATCCTGAATCGCCTTCATTCGAGGTTGCAGAGCCTGCAACTTCTTCATCTGCCGAGTCTGGCGAACGGTGAGCGGAATCATCAACACTCGCACAATCACGGTGAAGACGATGATGCTCAAACCGTAGTTCAGGAACAGGTAGTGATACAACAGCGCAAGCGCGTTGATCATCGGGCGCATAATGCCCTGATCCCAGATCAGACCCAGGAATTCCATCAGCCCAGGCCCCCCTCGCTTTGAGCGCTTACCCTAAAGTTCAGTCGCATCGCCCACCGTCCTTAAGCGCCACACATCCTTGCAAAGTCTGATCGCTCGGCGAGTACCATTTCAACTCGCCGTCCATCGTGTGGACATAGATGAAGTCGTTGATGAGAACCGGCGACGATTTCACCGCGCTGTCCGTCGGGAAGGTACCGATTACCTGTCCATCATTGACGTTCAGCACGTGAACATCTTCGGAACCTGATGGCACCGCCAAAACTCGTTGCGAGAACTCGTTCCGGACTCGGTCGAACAACAGCGGTGTGCCGACTATTTGACCGTCGATCCTAGTGCTCCAGATCAACTCGCCTGTGCTGATGTTCAGCGCATAGATATGACCGCCGAGGGTTGAGACGTAGATCGTACCCTTTTCCTCGTCAGGAATACCCTCGGCCCAAACCCATGCTTCAGCATCGAATTGCCAGTCTAAAGATTGGCTTCGGGGGTTGAGACGGTAAAAGTTGCTTGCGAGGTCGCCGAAGTAGATGGCTCCGCTGTGAAAGACGATATTTCCTGTGATTGCGCCAGCAGCGGAGTATCGCCATTTGACACGCTCTGAGAGGTCTCCTTCGGAGATGTCGACGGCGTAAAGGGTTCCCGAGGCGGTGCCGACGTAGGCGGTGTTTGTTGCATTGTCGACAGCAATGTCCCCTAGAACTTCACCATCGAGTGCCACGCGCCACTGGATCCGTCTCCCAGCGATAGGGTCGGAACTGAAAGCTATGAGGTAACCGGGCGGTTCGCGATCTGCGCCTAACGGGCCCGTGCCGACGAGAAGAAGGTCATTTGCAGTAAGTTCGACTTGCCCGACCAATTTTGTTTCTAGGGTGGCGCGACCGGAGTTCCAAGCGACTTCGCCGTTTTCGGTCGAGACGGCTAATACTTCGCCTTCGCAGTTGGAGCCAGCGCAGGTATAACCGGCAGCGTAAACTGCGTCGTTCTCCACAACTGGAGCACCGTAGATTGCACCAAGTCCTTTCGGCTTCTTTCGCACTCCATCCAACTCGTACGGATAGAGCCAATTGACGTCCCAGGCGTGACTCACAGCATCAACCCTGACCAACACGCCATCGAGATTGCCGACATAGATGAAGTTTCCATCGGACACCGGGGCCGACCAACGCCCTTGTGGAGTCAGGTCGTTTAGACATCCTGTCAGTGCGACGGCGCTCAAAATCGCAAGACCTAACGCGACTAGTCCGCGCTGTAGATTCATTGCGCCGAGTAGTGAATTCATCGAACGTGAGTCTCGGTGCCAGGAGTGGGCGATATGGCATCTTCGTTAACAGCAGGAACGGGATCCAGTCCCCCAGTCGTGAAGGGGTTGCACCGGACGAGGCGCTTCAGACCCATCAAGGTACCCTTCAACACGCCGTACAGCTCTATCGCTTCCGCCATGTACTCGGAACAAGTGGGTTGATAGATGCAGGTGCTAGGCAGGTACGCCGATACAGCCAGTTTGTAGAACTTGATTAGTGCCAACGCGGATTTCGCAATCATGCTCTCACCTCGACGTTCGCATCGACCGCGTCCGTTTGCCAGACTCCAGGCGTCTGATAAGCCTGCTTACCGACTCCGACAGTTTTTCGGAAGTTGCCTCCGCAGCAGGCGGAAAGGCGTATATGACGTAATCCCATCCTTTGGGGTGGTCCGATTTTCCGACAATCGCTCGTAGACGCCGCTTGATTCGGTTTCTCACAACCGATCCGCCAACGCGTTTCGGGATTGCGAAACCATAACGCGATTCAGCGTTCGGCAGTTCCGACCTCACCGCAGTTATCGATAGCAGCGCGTCTCGGGTACGTTTGCCGTCTCTTAGTGCTCTACGGAACTCTTCGCGACGGCGCAACCGTCGATGCTTCGAGAGCCCCATCTGTTTACATATTCGGGTGCCGTTAAAGCGGCTTTAGCCAAGCGAAGCGATTAACCCACAAGCAACGAACTCAGACTGTTAGGCGCTTGCGACCACGAGCTCGCCGCCGCGCCAATACCGCTCGCCCGCCACGGCTTGACATCCGAGATCGGAAGCCATGGACGCGCGCACGTCGGCGCTTTTTGGGTTGGTATGTTCGCTTAGGCATCGTGTTTCAGGTCGCAAATCGTCATTCTAAAACATCACAACGCGACGAGATAGCCTAATCAACGAACTTAATGAAATCATCCCTATTGCGCCCCAGTAGAACACGTCAAGCAGGACGCGTCTGGTTTTAGACCCCGATTTGGCTCCGCCGCGTCAGCATCGGCATCAAGGTCGGACGGAGTTTGGGACATCGAGTCCATACCTTCGTATGCAGATCAAGACTGCTCAGCCACGTCGTAAAACTTTTCGACCTCGCCTCGAATCAGTTCGAATGCTTCAACTATCGTTGCGATTTGATCATCATTGAGACCATCCACGACAGGTTCCGCCTTTGAACTGCCAACTTGCCAAAATCCCTTCATTTTGCGTCGTCCGGACCTCGTGAGTTTGCATACAACCACTCTGCGGTCGCCTGGCTCGGCTACCCGTTCAACCAGACCTTTCTCTATCAATCTATCGATGATGCTGGTACAGGCCGACAGCGTGGTGCCTAGATAATTCGCGATGACTCCCATCCTTGATCCGTTGGTGTTCTGAAGAAGAGCCAATGTCTTGATCTGAGGAATCGTCATGTCGACTTCACGCCACTCTTCCAGCGCTTCGACATGATACGCGCGATTTAGAAACTCAACGAGCTCCGCGAACCGTCGAATCAAGTCTTGCCTTGTTCTATCTTCCTTTTGATCTACGCTTTCTATCAACGCGGCGCTCCCCGGTGGTGCAACATCGAATCAATCGTATAAGGGAACGATTAAGCCCTTCTGCATGATTAACTATACATTTTTCATGATGGCTACCTGTCATCTTCAAAACCAGCACCGTCCAAAACGATGCGGAGTCGATCGGAAGCTTCGTTGAGTTTGGCGAGCTCGTCTTCTGGCAGTTCGATCTCAAGCGCGCCGAGGTTGTCTTGCATCTGATCGGCGGTATCGGCGCCAGAAATCGAGATGGTGATCTCTGGATGCGACAACACCCAGGCTTGTGCCACCTGCGCGGGTGTTGCCCCGATGCGCTTTGCCACGCCAGCGTTGGCGCTGATCACCTCAGCCGCCGCACCGCGTACTACCCGGTTGAATGCGTGGGAGCGACGATTGCCCCAAAGCGACATGTTGCTGGGCATTCGATCGGCATCGTAATCACCCGAGAGTAGACCTACTGCGAGCGGGCTGTATGCCATGATGCCTAAAGCCGTCGTTTTAACCATCGGGAACATCTCGTCTTCGAGCTCACGGTTCAACATGCTGTACGGGTTCTGCACGGTGATGAGGTTTCCAGCATTGATACGGTCTTGAACGCGCAGGGTTTGGACCACTTGCCAGGCTTGGTAGTTGCAAACCCCGGTGTATCGGATTTTGCCGTCGCGCACCAAGTCTTCAAGCGCACGAGTCCGTTCTTCGTATCCCACTGTTTCATCAAAGTGGTGGATGAGGTAGACATCGATACGATCGGTCTGCAATCGTTTCAGCGAACGGTCAACCTCGCGCATGATGTGCCAACGCGAAGTGTTGTGGTCATTTACTCCCTGCGCCACGGGACTGGAGACCTTGGATGTGATCACGATGTCATCGCGGTCGCCTCGATCCTTCATCAATTCGCCTAGGATGATCTCGGACGTCCCGGCGCGTCTACGGTCGTCGCCCAGTCCGTAGATGTTGGCGCAGTCGATGATGTTCAATCCCCCGTCCAGCGCCGCAGCGATAGTCTTTTTGGCTTCATCTGCATCGTTTTGACCGCGGAAACCGAGACCGAGCGCCATGCGCGTCACCATTACTCCGCCCTTGCCGAAGTTCACATATTCGCGTTGCATCTGATTGACCGTCCTTCTGTTCGGTTGTCGTTACTCGAGGATTGAAACCTGATTGCGCTACGGCAGAGTTACCTCGATGTCAAGTTCAGCAGCAATCGATTGGTACCAATCAATCACTTCGCGATGGTAAGGGATGCCTTCTTCGAGTCTTCGTTCGGTCTCTTCACCTTCTATAAGTCCCGGATACAGGACGCGGTCGTGGCCTGGAGCGGGACGTGCGCTGGCAAGGTGCGAGAGAGCGTCGTCCATATTGTCCAGAAACTCCTCCTCGTCGCAAAATGCCGCGATTTGGAACGCCGCGAAGAAGTGGTATCCACCTTGATACTGGTTACCTGTTCCGCCCATTCCGATACCGGCGAGAGTCTGACACATAATTGCGCATACAGCCGCGAAGCCGTAGCCTTTGTGCGAACCGTTCTCTCTAGTGCCGCCGAACGGTAGCAGGAAGTACTCGTCCGGAGGATCGACAGGTTCGTTGAACGGGTTGCCGTCGGTGTCAGTGATCCATCCCGGTTCTAGTGGGACACCGATGCGCCGTGCTAGACCAACTTTGTTGTTGGCGATCTGAGTGCACGCTACGTCGAAGAGGAACGGATGCTGGTTACGCGCGGGCGCGGCCCATGCGATTGGATTTGTTCCAAGCCTAGATTCCGCAGCAAAGGTCGGAAGCATTCCGCCCGATGCCCGCGTCCCGTGCCCCCCAGTCATGCACAATCCAACCATGCCTTGCTGCGCCGCTTGTGCAGCGTAGTACCCGCAACCGCCTAAGTGCCCAGAGTCGAAGACGGTCACTGCACCAGTTCCGTACGCTTTTGCCTTGTCGATGGCGATCTGCATCATATCCGCACCGATGTGAATCCCCAGTGCACCATCCGCATCGATATTCGCCGTTGTCGCAGTCTCGCGGACAGTCCTAAGCTCAGGTCTCGGATTCAAAGCTCCAGCCATGTACGACTGCACATAGTTGCGCATCATATTCGAGACACCGTGAGTTTCGACCGCTCGCAGGTCGTTGGTGAGAAGGACGTCAGTACAGGCTTTTGCGCCTCTCTCATCCAACCCGCAACGCATAAACAACGCCTCGGTACTCGCACGCATTCGGTCGGCATCGACCAACACCTGATCCTCTACTGGTACATGAAACTGTTCCAACACGGCTTTGTCGCTCCTGTTCTTTCTCAGTCTGTGCGCAGTTTAACGCAGGAGTCCGGGCCAAGTAAAACATTCGCGAGCATGACTTCGACTTGTTGGGTTGTAGTTTTTCAGAAACTTGAAGAGCGGACTTTATCATTGGCGATGATGACTTTACCAGTTGATCAAACTTTCGCTAGAGAATCGCGGTCGACCGCTAGAGCTTTGCTGAGCGCGATGCGTCCGTTGCAGGCACCGAAGAACGGTTTGGTGCTAGTGCCCCTGATCTTCTCCGTGAACATCTGGTTCGCGGTCGACGATGTTTCGGGGATGTTCGAGATCGTGTTGCGGGCGTTGGGCGCGGCGGTGGCATTTACGTTGTTGTCGGGAGCGGTCTATCTGATCAACGACTTGGCGGATGTGGAGCGAGACCGAGCACATCCGGTGAAGCGGAAGCGGGCGATTGCGTCGGGAGACCTTCCGGTTTCGGTCGCGACGGTTTCAGCGGTATTGGCGATCTTGGTTTCGACAGCGATATCGGTGTTGATCAGTGTGCCGTTGATGGTTGTGGCGGTGGTGTATCTGGTATTGAACCTGGCGTACACATTCAAGTTGAAGCATGTCGCGATCTTGGATGTTATGTCCGTAGCAGCGGGATTCGTGTTGCGCGCGTACGCGGGTTACGTTGCGATCGGTGGTCCGGTGCCGGGGTTCGAGAACGGAGTTGCAGGTGTGGACATCGACGTGTCGCCGTGGTTCTACATAATGACCGCTTTGGGATCGCTGTTGATCGCGCTTGGCAAGCGGCGAGCGGAGTTGAAGACGGCAGGAGATGCGGCGGCTAATCAACGAAGCATATTAGGACAGTACACCGCGGAGTTCATCGATGCTCTCATCATGAGTACAGCGACATTGACGATCTTCACGTACGCGCTTTACGCCATCGACTTGGGAGATACCGGTGCAAACGTGCCTGCGGACAACACGATGATGGTGACGATCCCGTTCGTCGCGTACGGGATATACCGATATCTGTATCTGCTGTATGTGAAGGGTGAGGGTGAAGCGCCGGAGATCGTCTTGCTCAGGGATCGCCCAACGCTGATCAATGGTTTCTTGTGGCTCGCGGTGGCATCGACGATACTGTTGATACACACGATTGGCACCGCGAATGGCAGTTGACGCGAATGAAGGAGATACTGGGATGTCTAAATTGAGCGAATCCGAAGTTGCGGAACTGTTGACTGCGTTAACAGATTGGGAGCTAGATCCGGAGTCGGGAGCGATCGTGCGGCATTTGGAGTTTCCGACTTTTGCGGACGCGATTCAATTCGTGAATCGAGTTGCACAGGATGCCGATGACCACGATCATCACCCAGATATCGACATTCGGTATCGGCGATTGAAGGTGGCGCTGATTTCGCATGATGTCGGTGGGTTGACAAAACGCGATAGCAGGATGGCTCGGTTGATTGATGAGCAGGTGAAGCGGTCGGGGATCTAGGCCACCTGCCAACCAGCCGATGATCCGAGAACTGCGGACTGCAAATCGATGCCTTCGATGACGAAAGAGCAACTGGAGCATTTTGGGCGGTTCGGTATCGGCGGTTAATCGCCTCAGTCGATAGGTCGTTATCCCATGTCCTTGGCCACTAACGAGTTCGACCAACCACTCGGGCCTTTGGTCCACGGATGGACACCGCCCGCTTTCCCTGCTCCCCTAAAGATGCAGGGATCCTATTGCACAGTGGAGCCGTTTGACCCGGATGCACATGGATCCGCCCTGTTCGTCGCTTTATCAGAAATCGAATCTGACTGGACCTACCTGCCATACGGCCCCTTTGGCGACCTCGCTTCATTCCGGGACTGGATCCAAACGACGTGCCTTGGCGACGATCCGCAGTTCTATACTCTGCTCGAGAATGAAACCGGAAACCCTGGCGGTGTGGCAAGCTACCTACGGATCACTCCCAAATCCGGCACGATCGAAGTGGGACACATTCACCTTGGGCCAGCCTTGAAGCGCAGTAGGGCCGCGACGGAGGCGATGTACTTGATGATGGATTACGCGTTCTCACTGGGATACCGCCGGTACGAGTGGAAATGCAATGCGTTGAATCAATCGTCACGAAACGCAGCTCTCAGGCTGGGGTTCACATTTGAAGGCATCTGGCGACAGGCGACTGTTTCAAAAAGACGAAACCGAGACACCAGTTGGTACTCAATCGTTGACACCGACTGGCCGCGCATTCGCAAGGGATTCAGGCGCTGGCTAGACGCAATCAATTTCGATTCTAGCGGTCGCCAACTTCGCCGATTGCAAGACTGTATGTAGTCTCAGTTGTAGTTGCCAAACGAGGGACACAGAATCCTATCTCAACCGGTGTCTGGCGAGCGGGTTCCACAGAACTATCTATTCAGATAGAGTGTCGCCGCCAATCGTGGTAGTCAACCTTTAGATTCCAACGCTGTCCGACAGTGAAGGAAGTGCGCATCACTAGTCCTCGCCCAAGTGACTTGCGTCATTAAACCCATCAATGCGCCAAAAGTTGGTGTTGTTGCGAGTCCGGCCTGCCAGATGCCAGCTGTCCACGTCAACTGAAAATTCGAACATTGCGGTGTTGCGTATTTTGAGAAACCATAACCGGTCAGTTCCAAGTAATTGAGCTAGGATGTCGATCATTATCCCCCCGTGAGTGATCACTAACACACGATCAGCGTTGTCATGTTCGCCCATTAGGCGGTTCACCACGCGTTGCGCACGGGCGTTGCGGTCGCGGTAAGTCTCCGCACCACTCACAAGATCGAAATCGCGTGTCAAGGCGAAATTGCGAGCGACTTCCGGAAATCGCTCTCCCACCTCAGCTACGCGTAAACCTGAGAATATACCGACATCGATCTCGGTCAGATCGTCCCACGACTCTAGAGATCGGTCCCAGTTAGACGAAATCACCCGCGCAGTTTCTGACGCGCGGCTTAACGGGCTGGTATATATGCGGCTAGGAACGTATTCTTCGCGCTCCAACCTCGAACGGAGCAAGTCGGCCTGCAAGCGTCCGTTCACGGACAGTGGGAAATCCACTCGCCCCTGCCAGCGGTCCTCAACGTTCGCGGTGCTCTCAGCATGACGAATGAGCCTCAAGTTCATGACGGCCTATCCGTTTCCGTCAAGGCAATGCAAATGTAGGTTTTCCGCATGTCAGGAAAAGTGAGGGTGCGTGGTACGCCAGATGCTTACTATAGACAGGGATTATGCCACTGGCGTAATCAGTCCAGTTTAAACTGGTTGGCCCCGATTAGTCCTATCACCAATTGACGGGAGCGGCGTGCCGAAGACGCGTTATGATTCTGATCTAACCGTCGTTAACGTGCACGGAACCGTCACATCATGCCTGCGATGACGAAAGAGCAACTGGAGCATTTTGAACGCTTCGGATTCGTCGCGATTGAAGGCGTCCTAGACCCGGAAACCGTCATCGACCCGGTTATCGACGAATATGACGGAGTCCTAAACAACCTCGCTGACAAGCTTCATTCAGAAAGCAAAATCACCTCGAAATACGAAGATTTGGAATTCAGCGACCGGGTGACGCAGATCTATGCTGAGTCCGGCGAAGTCCACAACAAATATTTCGATTTCACTTTGTCGCAAGCCAACGTTACACCCGACACGCCATTTTGGGTCGGACCGGCCGTGTTCAATGCGTTGACCGCACCGAGTCTGTTGGATGCTGTGGAGTCTCTGATCGGGCCTGAGATCTATTCGAATCCGGTACAACATGTTCGGATCAAGGTGCCGGAGAGGGATGCACCGCGTGATGATGAGGGGAACGTGATCTATGGTGCCGCACCTTGGCATCAGGACAGCGGCGTTGTGAACCCTGAAGCAGACGATACGGACATGATCACGGTGTGGTTTCCGCTGATGGATACGGATGCGGAGAATGGGTGTTTGCAGGTGGTTCCCGGCTCGCACCGCGGGGAGGATATGTTGACTCACTGCCCAGGAAGCAAGGCGGTTCAAGGGAACTTGACCATACCCGAGAGCGAGTTCGAGGCTGGTAAAGCCGTTGCAGTGCCTTTGAAGAAAGGCGATGCTCTCTTCTTCACCAAATACACAGTACACTCGTCTTTTCCGAACAATAGCGATCGGATTCGGTGGAGTTTCGATCTGCGATATCACCCGGTTGGTCAATCGACGGGACGGTCGTTTCTACCCGGGTTTGTAGCGCGCAGTCGGAGTAATCCGGAGACTGAGCTGCACGATCCAGTGAAGTGGCGGGAGATGTGGGAAGATGCACGGGCCGCGCTTGCCGAGAGCAACGAGCCGACTTTCTACCGATGGGATGGTAGCGAAGCGATCTGCGCTTGATTTGTATATCAGCGCCGCTACCGTCAAAAACCCGTTTCAAAGATCTGACGCGTTATCATTCTTATCTATCAGTAGCCAACACTTCACGGAGCCTTCAAACAATGCCCGCAATGACAAATGAGCAACTCGAACACTTTGAACACTTCGGGTTCGTGACTGCCGAGCAAGTCTTAGACCCTGAGGAAATTATCGACCCGGTGATCGATGAGTACGCCGGCGTCCTCGACAACCTAGCAGATGAGCTCTACGAAGACGGAACAATCAGTTCAAAATACGAAGATCTGGAGTTCGGCGAAAGAGTCACACAGATCTACGCCGAATCAGGCGAGGTCTACAACGGCTACTTCGATTTTTCCTTGCCACAAGGCGGCATCAAGCCAGATACCCCGTTCTGGGCAGGACCAGCAGTCTTCAATGCTCTCACCGCACCGAGTCTCTTGGACGCAGTCGAGTCGTTTATCGGGCCGGAAGTCTACTCGAACCCGGTGCAGCACGTCCGCATAAAGGTTCCGGAGGATCGGGCGCCTCGCGACGAGAAGGGGCAGGTGAAATTTGGCATCACGCCATGGCACCAAGACCAAGGAGTTGTGAATCCAGATGCGGACGAGACAGAGATGTTGACGGTGTGGTTCCCGCTGATGGATGCTGATGTTGAGAACGGATGTCTGTCTGTCGTCCCGGGGTCGCATCGAAACGATCTGTTGACCCACTGTCCTGGCTTCGACAATGGACTACAGTCGGGGCTGCAAATACCGGAGACCGAGTTCGAGGTCGGAAAGGCGGTGCCAATACCGCTGAAGAAGGGCGACGCGCTCTTCATGACCAAGTTCACAGTGCATTCGTCGTTGCCGAACAACAGCGACCGCATCCGCTGGAGTTTCGATCTTCGCTACAACCCGATCGGGCAATCGACAGGCAGGACCAGCTTCCCCGGCTTCGTGGCACGTAGTCGGGGCAACCCAGATAGCGAGTTACGCGACCCTGCAATCTGGAACGACCTGTGGACAGACGCGCGGGATTCCCTCGCAAAAGGTGAGCAACCGTCATTCAATCGCTGGGACGGTAGCGAACCGGCCTGTGCTTAGGGACGCGGGATCATTTTGTCTAATGGTCGTTAACGATTCACGGAGCCATTGAACATGCCTGCAATGACTAGAGAGCAACTTGAGCATTTCGAGCACTTTGGGTTTGTAACCGCGGAAGGTGTGATTGATCCTGAGGGAGTGATCGATCCAGTGATCGAAGAGTATGAGGTGGTGTTGGATAGTCTGGCGGAGGAGCTTTACGAGGACGGGAAGATAAGTTCGAAGTATGAGGATCTGGAGTTTGGGGAGCGGATGACTCAGGTCTATGAGGAGTCGGATGAGATACATCAAGGGTATTTCGACTTTTCGCTTCCGCAAAGAGGAGTCACGGAAGATACGCCTTTTTGGGCTGGGCCGGCAGTGTTCAATGCAATGACATCGCCGGACCTGTTGGATGCAGTGGAGTCGTTCATTGGACCGGAGATCTACTCGAATCCGGTGCAGCACATTCGGATCAAGGTGCCGGAGAGCCGTTCGCCTCGTGATGATCTGGGCAGAGTGAAGTTCGGGGTTACACCATGGCATCAGGACTGCGGGGTTATTATGCCGGATGCTGACGAGTCGTTGATCCTTACGGTGTGGTATCCACTGATGGACGCGGATGAGGAGAACGGCTGCTTGCAGGTCATTCCGGGCTCGCACCGCGAGGAAGAACTGTTGACGCATTGCCCAGGTGGGAAGAAAGTGCTGGGCAGTTTGCACGTGCCGGAGAGCGAGTTCGAGGTTGGAAAAGCGGTGCCAGTGCCCGTCAAGAAGGGCGATGCTCTGTTCATGACCAAGTACACCATCCATTCTTCGTTGCCGAACAACAGCGATCGCGTCAGATTCAGTATGGATCTGAGATACAACCCGATCGGGCAATCTACTGGTCGGACGGCTTTTCCGGGGTTTGTCGCGCGCAGCCGTAGCAACCCCGATAGCGAACTGCACGATCCCGTTGCTTGGAATCAGTCGTGGCTGGACGCGAGGAGTGCGCTGGCTAGGGATGAGGAGGCTCCGTTCAACCGTTGGGATAGCGACCACCCGCTCTGCGCGTGAGGTCAACCCGCCTCATTACAACTGCAATCTCATCATGTGCCGGCGGGTGCCGACCATTCCCACTTCTTTGAAGCCCAGACGCTCGAAAGTCCCGATGCGTCCCATATAGCTGTAGCTGGGCGAGTCGTAGTCGACGGGGTAGGCCTCGATGATTTTAGCGCCGCTGTCTCTGGCGTACTCGATTGCAGCTTTGGCGAGTTGTGCAGTCATGCCTTGCCGACGGAACCCGGTTCGGATGAAAAAGCAGACGATTGACCACACGCCGTCGGTATTCGTTTCGTCTGAAGGGTATCCTCGCCCTCGCAAGTTGGACTTGTAGGTTTCAAGTGGTGCGATTGAGCACCATGCCATCGGTTCGTCGTCGATATAGCCCAAGATGCCGATCGGTGTCCCGTTAGAGACGCGCTGATGCATCGCATCCTTCTTGGCCGGAGTGTCGGCGCGTCCGTATGATGGCGCCATGGCCCGGAAGGGCATGCACCAGCAGTACATCGGGCCGCCGCGTCCTTCGAATAGGCGCTCGAAGTCGTCCCAGCGAGAAGAGTTTACGGGTTGGAATTCGAGTAGCTCCACAGCGGGAAATATTGTATCTACATCTGCCCAACAAATAACAACGCGCCGCACCGGAGAATCGACGCGACGCGTTATTTGGCTCTTGAGAACTGGGTTCTAGTTGAAACTAGAAGTCCATCCCGCCGCCGGGTGGCATTCCGCCGCCGGGCATGGGTGGCTCGGGTTGTTCGCTGATGAGCGCAGCGGTCGTAAGGATCATTCCCGCGACCGATACGGCATTCTCGACGGCTGAGCGGGTGACCTTTGCCGGGTCCACGATGCCCATATCCATCATGTCGCCGTACTCGTTGGTCATGGCGTTGAACCCAAAGTTGAGGTCGTCGCTACCCGCAACGCGGTCAAGGATGACTGCGCCTTCGAAACCGCAGTTCCCAGCGATGATGCGGATCGGCTCGCGCAAGGACTTCGAAAGTATCTGCACTCCGGTCTGCTCATCCTCGTCTTCGAACTCGATCTCTTCCAGTTTGTCAGCGGCCCTGATCAGAACGCTGCCGCCTCCGGGTACGATGCCCTCTTCAACAGCCGCACGAGTCGCCTCCAAAGCATCTTCGACACGTTGCTTCTTCTCCTTCATCTCGATCTCGGTCGCCGCGCCAACGCGAAGGATAGCGACACCGCCCGATAGCTTGGCGAGACGCTCTTGCAGCTTCTCGCGATCGTAGTCGGAGGTCGTGTCCTCGATTTGTGCTTGAATTTCGGCCATGCGACCGCGGATGCCGGACTGATCGCCGCTACCGCCCACGAAGGTCGTGTCGTCTTTCTTGACAACGACCTGCTTACATCGCCCAAGATCCTCAAGACTCGCAGAATCCAGCTTGCGGCCGATCTCGTCAGAGATGACGGTGCCGCCGGTGAGGATCGCGATGTCCTGCAACATCGCCTTGCGACGGTCGCCAAAACCAGGAGCCTTGACAGCGACGCAGTTGAGAGTGCCGCGGAGCTTGTTGACCACCAGCGTAGCCAAAGCCTCGCCCTCGACATCCTCGGCAATCACGATGATGTTCTTGCTCGACTGCAACACCTTCTCAAGCAAAGGCAGCAAGTCCGACACCGCCGAAATCTTCTGCGATGTGATCAAGATGTAAGGATCGTCCAGGATAGCCTCTTGGCGATCC
Source organism: Dehalococcoidia bacterium (assembly GCA_963555965.3). Lineage (GTDB taxonomy): Bacteria > Chloroflexota > Dehalococcoidia > Lucifugimonadales > Lucifugimonadaceae > Bin127. The sequence goes on along the minus strand of OY821634.1, from coordinate 1,505,067 downwards.
GGGTTCGTCACGAAGTACGGAGACAGAAAACCACGGTCGATCTGCATACCCTCCACAAAGTCCGTCTCATACGAGAGGGACTTGGACTCGTCGACAGTGATGACACCGTCTTTTCCGACCTTCTCCATCACCTCAGCGATGAGGTTGCCCATCTCGTCGTCATGGGACGAAAGTACCGCCACATTCGCGATCTGCGATGAACTCTCCACCGGCGTAGACTGACTCTTGATCGAATCTCGGATGGTGGCCATAGCCTTTTCCATACCACGCTTGATGGCCATGGGGTCGGCACCGGCGGCGACGTTCTTGAAGCCTTCGGCCACGATCGCCTGCGCCAAAACCGTCGAGGTCGTGGTGCCATCACCAGCATCGTCGTTCGTCTTCTTCGACGCTTCCTTCAGAAGCTGGGCACCCATGTTCTCGAACTGATCCTCGAGGTCCACCTCTTTAGCGATCGTCACACCGTCAGAGTTGACCTGTGGCGGACCGAACTTCTTGTCAACAATCACGTTCTGACCGCGCGGGCCAAGCGTCTTCTTGACGGTGTTTGCGAGGATGTCGATGCCTTCCTTGAGCTTGGCTCGAGCCTCCTCTTCAAATAGCAAATCTTTTGCTGGCATTTGCTTGTTTACTCCTTATGTTGTCTTGTTTTGCGACGAAATCCGCAACTGATTGCGGACCGGGGCGTATCAACCGACGATCGCCAAGATGTCGGATTCTCGTAGGATCAGGTAGTCGTTGCCGTTCTGGGTGTACTCGGTACCGGCGTACTTCGAGTAGATCACGGTGTCGCCGACGTTTACGCCCATCTCGATCAAAGTGCCTTCGTCGGTGGTCCGACCCGGACCAACAGCGACGATTGAGCCTTGCTGCGGTTTCTCTTTGGCGGTATCGGGAATGATGATCCCGCCTGGGCTGGTCGCTGCTTCCTCTTCCGCCGGCGAGACGACCACGCGGTCGCTTAGTGGCTTCAAGTTAACCGTCACTCGGTCTTTCCTCCTTGATTGTTCTTTTTTCCGTCTTGCAGGCTGGGAACTGATCGAGCGGTGTCTGCCTCAACCGAACCCGTACTGCGCGCGTCGAATTTCGTTAGCAGTCGACATTGACGACTGCTAACTCAAAATTATATTTCGTCAGGTTCAATTCGCAAACCCAAACCCAATTGGGGGTAGCATCTAAGGCTAGGTATGACACTAGAGCAACTAATAATCGCCTCGGCACGAATCGCCGGATCGTTGCCGGTGCTTCGTTGGGCATTTTTCGGCGCGCTACTCGCCATCGTCGTCGATTTCTCAGATCTGTTCATGATGAACCTGATCCAACTAGGCGGTGTCGGCAACTACCAGACGTTCGACAAGTGGGTGGATCAGGTCTATATGCTGGCATTCCTATGGGTAGCGGTTCGGCAGTGGGATGGGCCGGGGCGGACGGTTGCGATCTGGTTGTTTGCGTTTCGGGCGGTTGGATTTTTTGCGTTTGAGTTTACGGAGTCGCGTTGGGTACTTATGCTGTTCCCGAATGTGTTTGAGTTCTGGTTCGTGGGGATCGCGGCGCAGCGGCACTGGTGGCCGGACTACGAATTCAGTGGGAAACGGATATTTGTATGGCTGATTGTGTGCACGGTGCTGAAGTTGATGCAGGAATACGTCTTGCATGTTTGGCAGGTGTTGGACAACTACACGGCGGTCGGGGTGGTAGAGGCTTGGTGGGATTTTTTGTCGGGGCTGTTTTAGGAGGGTGATTCGGTGGAGTAGAGCTTGCCGTTTCATTGCCGCCGTTGCCGCTAGATTGCCGGAAATTGCTGCAGATTGCCGCTCCAGCGGCAAGATCACGGCGGGGATGTTTTGTGGTGGGATTCGGGGTGGTGTGCGGTGAATGTGTAGGATATTGGCATATATGAGGTGTGAAGTGCTGGTTTTCGCAGGATATGGGGTTCTGGTTGGAAGGAGAATTTAGAACAACGTTGCCGCTGGAGCGGCAATTTGGCGGCAATGTGATTTTTTGACGAAGTTCAAAACAAGTTCGAAAAATTGGCTGAACCGGGGATTGAGGGATTGATGAGAGGTTTGTTGGAGATGTTAGTTGGCCTCTTCCTTTGGTTCCTACTTTTGCGGAAATGACAAAGCGCGCGGGAATCGAAAAACTGAGTTCATGGTTGGGTTGGGTGGGTGGGCCGTGGTTTCCCTACAGACAATAGGGTGATAAACTTCTGCGACGGAGGTCACGAACCGATCCGACGCCGTGGTTTCCCTACAGACAATAGGGTGATAAACTGAGAGATGGGAAGACATCCGCCGCTCCTGAGCCGTGGTTTCCCTACAGACAATAGGGTGATAAACTTGGACGAACGTGGTTGGGAACCGACGGAAGGCCGTGGTTTCCCTACAGACAATAGGGTGATAAACTACACCCGAACCGCACCATCTCCGAGACCTGGCCGTGGTTTCCCTACAGACAATAGGGTGATAAACTCTAAAGATGCATCAGAGTTGACAGACACCGGCCGTGGTTTCCCTACAGACAATAGGGTGATAAACTAACCCAAGACGCAACAACGAATCCAACCGCGCCGTGGTTTCCCTACAGACAATAGGGTGATAAACTAATTAGAACGCTCAAACGCTCGTAGCGCAAGCCGTGGTTTCCCTACAGACAATAGGGTGATAAACTCCAGAGATCAGACGCTTGAACCGCTGTACGGCCGTGGTTTCCCTACAGACAATAGGGTGATAAACTGCGCCCAGTTCAAGCTGAACTGGGCGGGGATGCACCTGCCGCGGTGATGAGGGGCTTATGCAGGCGATTTCGGGTCTGGTTTTGTTTCGGTTTTTGTGTTTGATATCTGGTGCGCGGGATGGGAAGCGGTTGTTTTTTGTGTCTTCTGGGTTCCCGCCTGCGCGGGAATGGTGGGGTTGGGGCATCCCCTGCGTTCTCGCTTCGCTCGTCCGCGTCCCCTTGCGCTTTGCGAAGGGGAGGGCTAGAGGAGAACCATCTGCTCGGTGCCGAGTTCTTCTTCGGCGCGCCTCTTGCCGACTAGGGTTTTCATGCGGGTGTATTGGGCATCGGTTACTTGGAGGGATCGGACGGAGCCTTCTTCTGGAAGGGATTTTGTGAGTCGTCCCATGTGTTTGGTCACGGCGTCTTGTCCGTTGCAGATGCGGGTGTAGACGGAGTATTGGAGCATGATGTAGCCGTCGTCGACTAGGAACTTTCGGAACTTAGTGGCGACGCGTCGTTGTTTCTTGGATTTGACCGGGAGGTCGAAGAACACCATGAGCCACATGTAGCGTGGTTCCTCGGATGGCATCGAATCATACGAATTCGGGCAGTTGCAAGTCGCCGGATTTACGACTTCTCAAAGATCGTACGAAAGATGCGACGGATCGATCAATCGCGTTTAGTACGTTCATCTCTTCGTTTTCGATGCGTATCTGGTGGGTCAGGACGCCTGCGAGGCGTTGGCGGTCTTCTTTGGAAAGTCCTAGTTGCTCGTCGTTGACATCGCCCCAATCATCGGGTTCTCTCATTTGGTATGCCAACCAGTCGACGGTTGGACGAAACGGCTCGATGAGGTCGTCGGCGAGGTTGAAGGGGTTCATCTGGGATTGATGGTGTATGCCGATGGCGGGGATCAATCCGGCGACGGTTAGCGATCGGGCGATGCCGGCACGCATGACGGCGTAGCCGTAGTTGAGCAGGGCGTTGGTGCGGTCCGAAGCATCAGAGTCTCGACGGAAGGCAGAGAATAGGGATGTCCAGTAACGTCGGGCTGCTTGAGCCTCAATGTTGTCAGGGTCGCCGGGTTTGACTTGTCGTGCAAGGTTTCGGAGTACGCGGAAGTTCGGGGCTTCAGCTTTTTCGAGGACTGCTGCTTGGTTGAGTATCTTGGCGCGTGCGGTTCTGCGCCAAAGGCGTCGTCGTAGTGCGCCGGGCGCGGCGAACTGGAGGTGGGAAACTTCCGCCTGAGCGTAGTTGATATGGAAGGGAAGCAGCGAACCAGTCGGCATGTGTCGGTCATCTGTGAAGATGACGGCGATGCCTCTCTCGGCGCAGGACGATAGCAGGCCGGAGGTTATGTTGATGTCGCGGGTATCGATTACGATCCATGCGATGTCTTCGAGCGGGATACGGACATCGTCTTGTCCGTCGCGTCGGATTTGGATGCCGGCTTGGCGGCGCGAGAGGGATGCCGCTTCGGTTAGATGTATGCCGCGCCAGGGCATGGGGGATCAACAGTTGGATGTTCTTGAGAGGGTATAGCGAACACCTTAGACGGAATCGGCCACGGATGCCTAACTTCGCGATCCAATGGGCGATCCGATGGTACGAGGATTCGGCGCGGCGTATACTCGATAAATAGCACAAAGTCGGATGACCCGAGGAATCTACCGAACCAATGCTCCTGAAAACGAAAGCCACGTACTCCGAGGGTGTAATCAAGCCGTCAACGCCACTCGACATCTGCGACGGTACTGAAGTCATGGTAACGGTCGAAACTGATCGTCCGTTGACCATCGAAGAGCGTCGAGCGGCGATCAGAGCAACTGCCGGTGCTTGGAAAGACACGGTAGATTGCGACAAGCTTCTCGAAGACATCTACGCTAGCCGCGCAGTGGTTTCAACTCGCGTGCCGAAATTCTAGTGTTGTGCGCTACTTGATCGACTCTGATTGGGTTATCGCTCACCTGCGTGGTAAAACCGATGTCACTAGGCGCATCGACGAACTGTTACCGGAAGGCATAGGAATCAGCATCATATCTCTAGCCGAGCTTTACGAAGGCATCGCGCATTCCAACGAGCCGGTGGCTGACCGACTGAAGCTTGATCGGTTTATAGAAACGGTTGAGGTTGTGGGGCTAGACGAGCCGGTCTGCGAGATGTTCGGGCGTGAAAGGGCGCGACTGCGAATCGCTGGACAGCTCATCGGAGATCTTGACCTACTCATCGGTTGCACAGCTGTCCAGCGCGAGATGACGATGCTCACCAATAATCGACGCCATTTCGAACGCATTGCCCACATCAAGATCGATTCAGTCTGAGAATTTACGCACCGCGCTCATGGTCGTACTGGTATCCGGGCCAACGTTCTGAACCAGCCGGGATTTCGCGTTTGATGCCTAGGCGGTCGACTTGGAATTTAATTACTGTGCCTAGCCCCTTAACGCCGATACTTTGAATCATGTCATTTAATTGACGCTTGTCATGAGGCGAGACGCTAATACTGGCAGTTGCTCTACCGGTGCTTCTGTAGTAACCAGCAACAGGTTGTCCGTTGTTACGGACGAATTCGATGTAGCTATCCTTGTAGAGGGACATCACGAAGTCGCCTGGATGCATCTCCGGCCATTCGGCTTCTGATCTATTAGCAACGATCGCTTTGAGCGGTGTTTTGCTGTTATTATCCCTGACTTGCCATAGATAGATTGGCACCAGGTAGTAACCGCGCGTTATACGCCGGCCGTTAATGTCGTATTTTGTTTCGTTGACCTTGAAGAGATCGACGCGGACCATATTTGAGTTTTCGGCGTAACCGCCCTGCTTGCGCGAATCTTTGCCGCCCATATCGCTACAGTTGATCTGCGTAGCGGTCTTGATCTTTGTGGGTAAACGCAACTTGCGAATCGGGTCGCCTTTGGCTGAACATGGACGATTCTCGTCTGATTTGCCGTCTTCCAGCCAACTTGCGACACGTTCACGAATTATCGGGTCGGGGATGCGTGACACATCGTACTTGGTGATGTTTTCGATGGCTTTGCGTTCGTAGAAGACTTGGCTGCCGTTTTCGTTGATGCGAGACGTGCGGATGGTTTCTTCGTGCAGTGCGCCTCTAGCGCGTCGGTTTTCGGTTCGGCATACTAGCCATCCGGCGTTGTAGGCGTTCATTGCGTCTTGAGCGAATGATTCCCACGGGGGATCGATGTTGGGTGTTGTTTTGTGTTGCTTGCCGAGCGTCTCAAGTTGCTTGTATGTGTCTGTTAGTTGTTGGAACAGACATTCGTTAATCATGGCGACGATCAGCGCGTCCATCGCGTGGTGCCGGTCGTCGTCGCGGTCTTTTTTATATTTCACGGCGGAAAGCCAAACGTATCTCAGCATCGCGGTAAGTTGTCCGGGACGCGGGAAGATGTGGCGGTGGCTTCCGGGCAACACTGCACCACCGCTGTATGAATTGGGGTAGAGCTTTCGAACCTCTCTCAAGAGGGCGCGTGAAACGTAGCTGTTGTCGATTTTGTTGCGCTCGATGAAATGTTGCCTCCGGTCCTCGAAACTCTTCGATTGGAGCCGTCGTTTCTTCTCGGTATTGCAGGTGAAGTTTTTGACGCGTGCAGAGAACTCGGCCCACCAGTCCGGATTATGCTGTCCCCGCCATTTCCAAGGCGTACGGTCTTGTTTGTCTTGGTTGCAACTGATACAGGTAGCGACTTTGTTGACGAAGCCATCTTCATGGCTACGGCTACGCGGGTAGATGTGATCAACTTGGACATCGCCTCTCAAAATATGGTGAGGTCTTAAGGGATGCTCTTCGCAGTACGCGCAGTCGAAATTCTGCTGTTTGAGCAATTCATACTTCAGTAAATCGTCACGAGTGCAAGTTTTAGCTTTGACGCAGTCTAGGAATTCTTGGCGATTCTTGTCACGTTCATCGGTGCGTTTCTTGATGCCGCGTTCGATCTCACCGCGTTCGTCTGCGGATTTGCCGACGTCACGCATGAGTTCGACATAGATTTTGGAGGGGCGTCCGTAGCATCTGACGAGGACAGCGACTTGCTTTACGACTTGTGTCAGAGCGCGTTGGACTACTGGATTTCTGATGTCTTGGATGCTGGTGTCGATTCCTTTGTTGAAGTCGTATCCGACTTCGTCGCATGCTTTGTCGTATGTGTTGCCGCTCAGCATTCCTGGGATGAGTTTCCTAGCGGCCTTGGCAGATATCTTGCCGGTGCCCTTGAATCTGGAGAACTTGCCGGCTTCTAGATTTTCCATCAAAGAATCGATCGTCTCGGTTTCGAGAGGAAGGCTTTCCAAACCATCGCGAATCTTGTCTGGACTTTCGTTGAAGGTGATGATCGCGGCGATGGAATCGAGAATTCTAGGAGTTTTAACCAGTTGGTTCCAATCGCTAGAACTTAACGATCTAAAGAGGATGTATGAACCTTCGGCAGCACCAGTGGAGACGCCAAAGACGTCTTTCTTTTCGTTTTCGGGGTTCGGTGCTCCAACGAAACGGTGGTCATCTGGCAGGTCTATCAGTCTTCGAAGCTTCGTGTATGTAATGCTTTTCTGCTTACCGAAGTTGGCTACGGCGAGTTTCAGTTCTTTCGGCGTCAACGAACGCTCACCATGGGGTGTCGAGAGTTTGCAAGTGTGGACCAATTTCTCCAATAGGCGAAACATCTCGAAGGAGTATGAGAACTTGGCGGCGCGTTTCTCGTCGGATTCGAAGGGGCAATTGCCCACAAACTTTTCGCTACTTTTGAGCTCCCGTTGATGAAAGGCAACCTCAAGATAGTTTTTCTCGAATTTCTCAGTTGCCCATTCAGATCCGAGCGCGCGTTGAGTTTGTATGATCTGTGATGCCTCTTCGTAAAGCATCTGCCTAGGTGGAGTGAATTCGTACCTGCCGGCTTTGTTCCGTCTGCGATCAGGTTGATCAGTTCCACTTGTTTTGTCGATTACCGCTTGGGCGTATGTGCGTTCGCCGCGCGTTTTGTCCCAATCCTCAACGGCGCTAAGGACATCTCTGCCATCTGTGTCAGCGGCATCGCGTTTGCTGTTGGATTTGAAGCCGCGATGCTTTGCGATGTGTATGAGGGCGACGGCGGCTTCTTCAGGGGCTATTGACTCTTCGACTGCAAGAGCGCGGGTTTCCCACGGATCGGGGGCGTGTTTGCCCAGAGATTGGAAGTACTTATGAGTGGGAGTATCGACGAGTCCGGCATCCTTTATGATTCGGCGGACCGAGTTCATGCGGCCAGAGCGGCGAGAGGTTACGCGTCTCATACCGCGCTTGGTGCGGCGTTGCTCGTTATAGAGAGTCTTTTTCTGCGGGTCTTCGGGCGGTTCGAAGCAGCGGGAACCCATGGCGAGGATGGCTTCGTTTTTGGTGTCGACTACTGCCCAGCCGCAGGACGCGATGCCGACGTCGATTCCGAAGACGATGTCTTCGTTGATCGGGCGTTGTGCCAGCTGACTGAGGTTTGTTTTGGATTTAGGGCTTGCGGGTTGCTTCATATTCGACTATGATAATCATGTCTGTAGGGAAACCACGGTAAGAAATTACCTTGGTTTCGCAGGGTTACCCAGTCAATGGGGATCCCGGAGCCGTAGCCATCGGTGGCGGCTCCAAATACAAGGAGCCCTCTCCAGCGCGAGTCGCGGGAGAGGGTTTTTCATTACATGCCAAGATGATTGACGAGGTTGGGGGTGCGGTTGCGATGTTGGGATTTGAACTGGGATGGGTGTGCAGATTGTCGGTTTGGGTCATGCGTTGTTGTGTCCCCTTTGTCCTTCGGACATTTCCCCACAGGGGTGGGGGAAAGGGTTGCGCTTTGCGAAGGGGGCGTTTTTCCTTCGCCTCTGGGTCGGGTATGAACCCCCTGCGAAGGGGCAACCACAAGGGTTGCCCCTACGCGTCCCCCTTTTGCTTCGCAAAAAGGGGAGGTCAACGTCTCCCGTCTCCTCTGGATGGACGTTCCGTCCGGTGAAGCGCCCGCCTTCGCGGGAATGACGGGGGTGTGCATACCCCGCTCGCTTCGCTGGCACCCCCTTCAATTCCCCCTCATAGAGGGGGAGGGGATAGGGTTGCGTGTTACGAAAGGGGCAACGTCCCCCCTGCGCTGGCGCCCCCTTTAGTTCCCCCTCGGGGAGGGGGAGGGAAGGGGGTGTTAGGCGGAGAAGTTGAATTGTTGGCCGATGTTGTTGGCTTTGGCTTCGCGGTAGACTAGGGCGGCGCAGGAGATGTCTTGGATGGCTAGGCCGACGGATTTGAAGAGGGTTATTTCATGGTCGGAGGTGCGGCCGGGGGTGTCGCCGTTGACTACGTCGCCGAGGTTTCCTGCGATGTCGGACCAGGTGTAGTCTCCGTTTTCGACGGGGATTTGCAGGTCTCCGGCTTCGGCTTGGCAGGCTTCTAGCTGGTCGCAGATTATGCGGGCGCGTTTTATGGTTGCGGTGTCGAGTTCTCGTACGCCGGGGGCGTGTGATCCGATGGCGTTGATGTGTGCGCCGGGTTTCCACCAGTCTGCGCTGACTATGGGATTGGCAGCGGTAGTGGCGAGGGCTACGATGTCGGATTCTCGGCATAGGGCCTCGCCGCTTTCGGCTAGCTGTGTGTCGAGTCCGGTCTGTTCTGCGACCCATTCTGCGAATTCACGGCGTGATTCTTGGTCGTCTAGTGAGAAGGTGAGGATGGTTTGGATGTTGGATGCTTCGGCGATTGCAATTGCTTGCTGTCGTGCTTGGACGCCGGCGCCTAGGACGCCTCCGGTTTTGGCGTCGGGTCGTGCCATGTGTCGTGTAGCGACGCCGGAGACGGCGCCGGTTCGTACTGCGGTGAGATATCCGCCGTCCATTGCGGCGACGACTTCCCCGGTCTCGTTGTTTTGGACGAGGATGGTTCCGATGGTGGTGGGTAGATCGAACTTCGATGGGTTGTCTTTGTAGACGGTTACGGCTTTAGCACCGAGTGCGCCTCCGGATTTGAGGTATGCGGGCATGTATGCGATCCAACCGCCGACTGCGGGGTCGATCATGACGGTGCGCGGTGGCATCTCCGCGGTTTGGCTGGCGAGTTCGCCGAAGGCGGCTTCGACGACATCGATGGCCTTTGACATGGTTAGGACTTGTTGGACGTCGGATCGGTTCAGGAGGAGTGCCATCGGATTTTTCTCGGGCTAGTGTTTCTGGCGTGATCGCTTGAAATCATACAATTCTCCAGCTGCGGCCAATACTGTATTCTCATCCTCGACGGACAGCCCGGCATTCCTCAAGTGCTTCAATGCTCTTCGTTGGCCCAGCAGGGGGAAATCGCTGGCAAACATGACGCGAGACGGGCCCACGGCATTGATTGCGGAAGCGTAAATTCTTGGTTGGTATAGAAACGGTGATGCGGCGGAGTCGAACCAAACGTTCTTGAGTGAATCGCGAACCTCCGGCATGTGGGCGTAGAACGGCAGTCCGCCTCCGAAATGGGAGAATACGAATCGGTTGTCTGGATAGGTGATTGCCAGGTTCACTAGTTTCTCAGGTGTCATCGTACCCTTTCCGGGGTAAGTATGTCCTAGAGGTTCTGAAGCGTGAAGAGTGATGATCGCGTTGTGCTGCTTTGCGACAGACATGATGTCTTGGATGATGTGAAGGGGAGCGTTTGCCCATCCTTGAGTGTCGGCGTGCAATTCGCCGATTCCGACGGCACCGGCGTTGAGGCATCTGTCCGCTTCGAATGTGGCGGCATCGTCTGGCCAGAGGGGGTTGACGCTGCAGAGCGGTATGAGGATGTCTGGGTGTCTGGTTGCGGATTCCAGAAGGTATTCGTTGGAGCGTTTTGCGAGGTCTTGGTCGGTCCATCCGAATCCTGCGATGACGGAGCGTTGTACCTCTGAGCGATCCATCTCTTCAATGAGGTGTTCGGCTTGTGCGATGCGGGTCTTGGGGTTGGCAAAGAGTTCGCGAAAGGTTGTATCGCGTGTGGCTGCATCATCGCGATTTTCGATGAAGTAGGTAGGGAGTATGTGTGTCAGGCCGTCGATGATCATAGCGATTGAAAATTGAACTGTGATTGAAGGGATTTCAAATGATGGCTGTGATTTTTCCGTCGTCATTCTGAGAGCTACACCATGTCATTCCGAGCACCGCGTGGAATCTTTGTCGCAGCACATGAGATTCTTCACTCCGCTTCGCTTCGTTCAGAATGACATGAGCGGTGCTGCCCCTGCCCCTCCTGAAGGAGTGGGTGTGTTTTTGGCGTGCCCCCTTTGTCCTTCGGACATTTCCCCCGCGAGGGGGGAAATCCTAGGTTTCTTCATACCAATGCGAGATCGTGAAGTTTGATGATGTTTCCGTTTTGGATGACGGTGGATGCTCGGTCCATGTTGCGGATGTTTTCGGCGGGGTCTCCGTCGAATGCTGCGAGGTCAGCGACTTTGCCGGGGGTGATGGAACCGACCTCATCGTCGATTTCCAAGGCTTCGGCGGTGTCGATAGTTGCCATTCGCAATGCGCTCCATGTGTCCCAGCCGAGGTTTTCGACAGCGGACCATGCATTGGCGGCAGATCGATCGTGTGTTCCGTGGGGCATTCCCATGTCTAGTCCGTTGGTGAATCGTATGCCTATGTCGTGCATCTTGTTGAGAGTTTCGTAGTGGTCTTTGTCTGCGACATCTGAAGCGGCTACGGACCAGTGGATTGCACGGGGAGGTGCTTCACCGCGATCGGTGGCTTCGTGTCCTAACATTCCATGCCCGATGGTGGGGTCTACCCACTGTCCTTGGTCGGCCATGCGCTTGGCGGTGTCGAGGTCGAATTCCAAGCCCTTTGAAGTGTCTTGGGAGTACCAACGGGCGTGTATCAAGTTGTGGACGTTTGCTTCTACACAGTTTTTGACGCCATCGGCAGATAGACAATGTGCGGCGACGTTGATGCCGGATCTTGCTGCTTCCCTGACGGCTACGGCTAATGCTTCGGCAGAGTATTGGGGCAATCTGGGGTTTGCAGTAGGTGTGAACATTCCGCCTGTAGACATGATCTTTATGGCATCAGCGCCCTGCCGGACTTGGTTGCGTACGGCTTTGGCGACTTCGTCTGGCGTATCGGCCTGCGTTCCAAAGAACCAGCAGTGTCCGGCGGTGATGGTGATTGGAGTTCCGGCAACTAAGAGCCTCGGTCCTGGTATTGCCCCGTCCTTTATCGCCTGCTTGATGGCAAATGCCACCTCGTTGCGAGAGCCGATGTCGCGTATGGTGGTGGTTCCAGCTAATACGGCTTTGCGCATTGCGGAGACGGCTCGCATGGTCAGCCGCTGGATGTCGTCCTTTTCGGCCAACGCCAAAGCCTGTGCGTCTTTCGTCGCGCTGCAATGCATGTGGCAGTGAGCGTCGACCAATCCCGGCATCAACGAGACATCGCCAAGCCGCAAGACTTGGCTTGTTGCCTCAACATCGGAGGGAAGGCTCGATTCTGGGAGAACGTCAGATATCTTGTCATCGACGATTTTCACTGCACTGTCAGACAGCCATGCCGTCATATCGGGGTTTGACACTCGGTCTGCTAGTACGAATTTGACCTTCTGATGCACTTGTATACCTGACGCTCTGGATATTGAGATTCGCTGAAAAGAGTTTATACACAGTTTGACAAGGATTGCCAAACGCTGTTGTTCCCGCCCTATCTTGGGCATCCCCCTGCGTTCTCGCTTCGCTCGTCCGCGTCCCCCTTCGCTTCGCGAAAGGGGAGGGTGCGCTAATTCACTGGACTGACATTCCCGCGTATGACTCTGAAATTCTGTGCAGTCGCCAATCGATTGCGCGCTACGAGCGCGTCGTCGGTGACGGTGAGCAGTGTTTGTTCGTACTGGGATGCTCGTTCGAGGATAGTGCCGCGGCGTGTGGTGTCCATCTCGGAAAGGACATCGTCGAATGCGATGATGGGGTCTCGTTGTGCGAACTGCGACACGAGGGATGCTTCAGCGAGTCGCAACGATAATGCTGCGGTGCGGGCTTGTCCACGGGAAGCGAAACGCCGCGACGGTGCGCCTGCGATGTCGATGCGAAAGTCGTCGAGATGTGGGCCGATCACCATGTGTCTAGACGATAGTTCTTTGCGTTTTGATGCCATCAAAGACTCGTAGATATGGTTGCGAAGATCGTTTCCCTCAAGGTTGTTGGATTCCTCGGATCTTGCAGATGCGCCAAGGTTTGGGAGATACCTCAAATTGAGCGTTTCGCCTTCGCTTAACTCGGCGTGTAGTGGTGCTGATCGTGTCTGTAGTAGTTGCATGACTTCGCGTCGTGTCTGTATGATTTTTGCGCTCTCATCGCAAAACCTGCCGTCCCAGAAGGCAATTTCCTCCTCGAAGTCCTGGACCTCAAACGATCCGCGCAACAGTGCGTTGCGGCTGGCCCGAACGCGGTTGAGCCGTACCAAGGTCTGGACATACTCGGTGTCGAACTGCCCGATGAGAATATCCAAGTAACGGCGACGTACTGCTGCTGCTCCGAGGGCAAGGTCAAGGTCACGTGCTTCAAAGATGACGACATTTGCGCGTCCGACAAACTCGACTGGCTGCACCTTGATCCCGTTGATGCGCCACTCTTTGCTCTTGGCATTCAATCGATTGAAGTTCTCGGTGGAGCTTGGATCGATTCGCAGATCGAATTGTGCGCGGATGGATTCGGTGCCGTTGCTGAAAACGCCTAATGCTTGTACATGTCCGCCGTCGCGAGCGATCGAGTGATTGACAATCTCACGGTCATTGCTTGCGCGCAAGGACTTTCCGACTGAGAGCATGTGTATGGCTTCGAGCAATCCGCTTTTGCCATGACCATTTGCACCGGTGAATACGACTAACCCCGGCGAGAGGTTGATGTCAGTGTCCAGATGGTTTCGGAATCCGGTTAATTTCAGGCGTGTGAGATGGATGTTGAAACCCTCAATAGTCTGTATCTGGTGGTGCGGCAATGTTGACCGCCTCTGTAATGCGTATCATAATCACAGCGGCGATCAAATCGTTAAAACCTTTCTATGAACGACCGACGCGAGAATCTCGCCCCAACGCGTTAACTGACCTGATCCTGATGCGGCAACTTCAGATATGCATCGCTACGCTCGTATTAGTCCTGCTCCTGACCGGATGCGGTTCTGAGACAGCAGAGCCGCGAATGTCAACGTCGGTGTCCGATGCAGTCGCAACGGCTACTGAAGTTCGAACGGCTACGCCTGAACCCGTGCCGACTGATGAACCCGTAGTTGCCGCCGCGCCTGAACGCGACTTGGACATCGTAACGCTGCTGCCGTTCGATCAAATACCATCAATCGACAACCCGCATTTCTTCCCAGACCTTGAAACCGCCAACTTGTATTACAACGATGGCGAGCTGGTTCTGGGGGTAGAGATCGATGGTGATGCCCGTGCCTATTCAGTCCCATTGCTAAGCAGTCACGAGATTGTGAATGATGTTGTGGGAGGTAAGCCTATAGCGGTAACTTGGTGACCGCTTTGCTTCACTGGGATCGGGTATTCCAGAGAGGTCAACGGTGAGACGCTGACATTCGGTGTCTCGGGCAAACTCACAATGAACGCTCTCATCATGTATGACCGTCAGACGCGCTCGCTTTGGAGTCATTTTCTGTCTGAAGGCATCGATGGTGAATACAAGGGTGTGAAGTTGACTAATGTGCCGCTTGTGTTGACGACATGGAAGGAGTGGAGGACATCATTCCCAGAAACTAAGGCGCTGCTGAAGGGTGAATCGAGTTTCGATCCGTACACGAGCTACTACGTGCGCGGGGATGCTGGCGTCATCGGTGAATCCAATCGAGATGAACGGTTATACGGTAAGGAGATCGTGCTGGGTGCTGGGTTTGATGCTGGAGCGATAGCATTTCCGCATACGGCTCTACAAGAGGAGGAAGTTATAAACACCCATATAGATGGCGAACCAGTAGTGGTCTATTACGAATCGCAGACGAGCACCGCGATTGCGTACTCTAGGAGAGTGGGCGGAGAGACGTTGGAGTTTTCGCTTGAGGTGGATGATGAAGAGGGCGGTGCAACGCGGCGGTGGATGGTAGATTCTTCTGGGTCGCGATGGTTGCCACTGAACGGTCAAGCGTGGAGCGGTGATTTGCAAGGCACTCGTTTAGAACCGGTGCACTCTGTAAACGTGTTCTGGTTTGCGTGGAGCGATTTCTACCCTGAGACGGAGATATACGGTCAATGAGCATCGATCTGAGAGAGTGGGTGCGTAACGTGCCGGACCACCCGCAGCCTGGGATTCAATTCAAGGATTTAACCCCGATATTTGCGGACCCTGCGGCTTTTCGGGCGGCTATCAACTGGTTTGCTGAGCAGGTAACCAAGTTCCATCCTGATGTCATCGCTGCGATTGACGCTAGGGGCTTCGTTTTCGCGTCACCGGTTGCTGACCGTCTAGGCATCCCGCTCGCGCTAGTGAGGAAGGGGGGCAAGCTGCCACCTCCGGTAATCAAGACCGAGTATTCACTGGAGTACGACGACCTCTCGGTGATCGAGATGCGATCTGATGCTCTTTCGGAGGGACAACGTGTGGTCATCGTGGATGATCTGTTGGCGACGGGCGGTACAGGTATAGCATCTGCCGAACTGGTGGAGCAACTCGGTGCCCAAGTGGTTGCTCAGATCTTCTTAGTCGAACTTGCGTTTCTAGAAGGCCGCGAAAAGATCAAAAACCGCGATGCCAATTGCGAGGTTGTCGCCGATATCGTTTACGAATGATCACTGGAAAAACGAATCTCCACCAATCGCACTCCGACATAGAGTCCGACGAACTCGATCAAGGTTAATAGAGCAATGAAGAGCGTCGCCTCAAGAAAGAATCGTTCAGGGAACAGCAGCAAGAGGTAGTGCCGGAACGGGTCTAGCTGCCAAAGGTCGTTCGCGAAGCTCAGCAGATGGAACTGCGTGAAAATCCAAGTGAAGTCGATTATGGCAACCACGACAACTGCGGCGATGACCAACCCCCAAACCAAGGCGCACCATCTCAAAGATCGCGACATGGAAGCAAAGAAATTGCGGTGACTGATCACCAACCCCAATGTGGCACAAAGGAGCAACACGACACCACTCCACACGGAAAACCCAGCCACGTAGCGCATTAAGTCTTTCACATCGATCATGTGAAGTATTTCGCGTTCATCGAAGAGACTGACCTCGCCTCGGGATGTTTTCACGCGTACATCCAACCGCTCGGCATCGTTAGCGAAGTAGTCTTTTATTTGATCTGCTGCGGAATCCAACTCAGAAACCGGCAAGCCGGTTCGATCCGGTACTCCGTTGCGCCACCAGTTGTAGGTGTATAGCCAGTCGGAGTTGGTGATGTATGCGACGTTGATAGCGATGAGGAATACTGGCAGAAGCAATGCGAACGCAACACCGATCGCCAATATCGCCCAGCGAGAAGCTTTCAGTTCACTCAATCTAGTCACAAGGTTTAATCCTAGTAAACTTCGTTTTTGCCCGCTCATCTGGAGAATGTCGGCATGAAAAGGGGAGTGAACGGTTTTCTACTCAACGCGCCCCTTCGCATAGACAACATTCAACTTGATCTTTTGGATCATTCATAATCATTCACATCTCAGTTCAGCGCCGAAACAATGACTCGACAGCAACCAAAATCCGAAAACTTCAAGAACGGCTTCGAATTCTTAGTGGACACTGTCCGTATGCTCCGAGATCCGGGCGGCTGTCCATGGGACGCCGAGCAGACTCATCAGTCATTGCGGTCAAATCTGCTTGAGGAAGCCTACGAAATGCTAGAAGCGATTGAGGGTGGTGATGCGAAGGCTCTAGAAGAGGAACTTGGCGATGTGATGATACAGATCGTCTTCCACGCCGATATAGCGCGCCGCAATGGTGATTTCGATGCCGACACGGTCTGTCAGAAGGTGGCAGAAAAACTCATCCGACGTCATCCACACGTTTTCGGAGACGCGGAAAAACTTGATACTGGTGAAGATGTAGTGGACCGATGGGAGCGCATCAAACGTCAAGAGGCCGGCGGCGTTCGTTCGATTGTGGCATCGGTCCCGAAAGCGCTACCTGCACTAGCACAATCGGCGGTGTTGCAACGACGTGCGATACGCGCTGGTCTAAATATCGCCCCGGAGATTGACAACGCTGCCAACTTCCCAGAACGCGATCAGGGCGAAACCGTTGATGATCTAGAACAACGCGCTGGTGAGTTCTTAGCTGCTGCTGTCCGGTCTGTTCAAGCGCAGGGGATGGACCCTGAAACGGCACTCTTGAAGATTAATTCAGCGCTTCGCGAACGTGTTTTACGCGCTGAAGAGCTAGCAGAGGGAACCGCATTGGCGGAACTTTCCGACGACGAGCGCGACCGAATCTGGCAACTTGCAGACTAACGTGAAACGTCAACAGCGCGACCATCAAACGCGGTTACATCGCCGACAACTGTCGCGACAACCTCGCGGGCTGTCAGGTCCGCTAATAAACTGTCAACCGCATCCTCTGGCACCGATATCAAGAGGCCGCCGGAGGTCTGAGGGTCGCACATCAGCAACCTGTCAATGTCGTTGATGTTGTCTGCCCAAGTCACGCTATCTGCGCAACTCTCCAAGTTTCGATGTGTGCCACCTGGCGCAACGCCATCCTGCAACAGGTCCAGGGCACCCGGGAGTACGGGCAACGCCGAACGTCGCAATCGTCCCGTCGTAGCACTTGCACGCATCATGGTCATCAAGTGCCCAACAATCCCGAAACCTGTGATGTCAGTGGCGGCGTGAGCACCAGCAGATACCATCACCTCTGCGGCATCGCGGTTCAACCGCAACATGGAATCGACTGCGGCATCCAATACCTCACCAAGCGCTTTACCGTTCTTGAGCGCCGTAGTGACGATACCGGTTCCCAAAGGCTTGGTCAAGACCAACACATCTCCGGCTTCGGCCGTAGAATTCTGAACTTGCTGTCCCGGTTCGACAATACCTACGACTGACATCCCATATTTCGGCTCGTCGTCATCAACGGTATGCCCACCCACAATGATCGCTCCCGCTTCTGACACCTTGGCAGCACCGCCGCGGAGTATCTCGGCAGAAACTTCAAAAGGCAACGATCGCGGAATCGCTGCGATGTTCAGGGCGGTGATAGGTCTGCCGCCCACGGCGTAGACATCCGACAACGAGTTCGCGGCTGCTATTGCTCCATAGGTAAAGGGTTCATCAACGATCGGGGCAAAGAAATCGACCGTGAGAACCAACGCGACGTGTTCGTTCAAACGGTAGACGGCAGCGTCATCACCGTGTTCGAAACCGACCAACAGATCATGATGTGGTGCGGCTCCATTGATCAGCCCGCCCAAAACCTGGGCGAGTTCGCCTTGGCTCAGTTTGCCAGCTCAACCAGCGCAGCTGGCAAGCTCCGTCAGCCGTGGCACCTTTGCGTTCATTACGTGATGCTTTCAACACTCAAGCGAGACTACAATCACACCTCAGTCTCGCATCTAACACAATAGTACCCCCGCGCAATTCCATAACGTCCAGCTGCGCCGACTTAAAATTGAGAGAACCACGCAATCGAATTCCCTAAACCCTGTTCGGGTATCGCACTATGACTCAACTCCCACTCGCTGAAGTGCTGCCAATCTCGGCATCCGTCAACAACGCTGGTCGCCTTGCCATCAACGGCTTAGACGTGCGCGAAATGATCGAAGAGTTCGGTAGCCCGCTTTACATCTACGATGAAAACACCGTTCGGGAGATGTGCCGCGACTTCATCGATAGTTTCCGGCGATACTACCCGGCGACGGACATCGAATACTCCACTAAAGCCTTCTCAAATCCGGCGCTTCTCAAGATCATTGAGGATGAAGGTCTGCACATTGACGTCGTGACGGGCGGCGAGTTGGCCTTCGCAATCGCTGCTGGTTTCCCGGTCGATAAGATCAACTTTCACGGCAACAACAAGACGCGTGACGAACTACAGGAAGCGGTTGAAGCTGGGATCGGATGCATCACGATCGATTCCTTCCACGAAATTGAGCTGCTAAATCAGGTAGCTGGGGAAGCGGGGACCACGCAGATTGTAAATCTGAGACTCTCCCCCAGCATCGATCCACATACACATCGCCTGACCAGCACTGGAATCCTAGACTCCAAATTCGGCTTTTCGATAGAAACGGGGGATGCCGAGAAGGCAGTTGCCACAGCGTTGGAACAACCCAATCTCGAAGTTGAGGGATTGCACTTCCACCTCGGGTCACCGCTGTTCGAGTTGGAACCTTACGAAGAGGCGATAGAGTACGTCTGCGCTTTCGCAGCGCGCATGAAGTACGTTCACGGGCTCGAAATGCGAGACTTCAGCCCTGGGGGTGGCATGGCGATCGGCTATCTCTCCTCAAAGCTGCCACCGTCCATCGCTGAATATGCGCAGACCATCGCCGATTCGCTGGTCTCAGCATGTACAAAATATGGTCTGGACCATCCGAGGCTGATCATTGAACCCGGACGCTCGATTGTGGGCAGGGCAGGCGTCGCCGTGTACACGGTAGGAGGCATCAAGCGCATCCCTGGTGTTCGTACTTACGTCAGCGTGGATGGCGGCATGGGGGACAACATCCGTCCGGCTCTATACGATGCTGAATACGAAGTGATGTCAGTTGACAACCCTCTCGGGGAACCGACACAGCAAGTAACAATCGCGGGCAAATTCTGCGAGTCTGGGGACCTGCTTGCCAAGGATGTAGAACTGCCTGATGTGAAGACCGACGATCTGATCGCGCTACCGGCGTCTGGTGCGTACTGCGCTCCAATGGCCAGCAACTACAACCAGCAGACGCGCCCAGCGATCGTCCTTGTAACGGAGCAGGGGGAAGCAAGAGTGATTCGCAGGCGTGAGACCTACGCCGACCTCCTCTCCACGGCAATTTACGAATAATGCTCACTGCATCATCAGATGTGGGATCGACTGCACGCTGGGACACCATCGGAAATCGTGCGGCGATAACGCTGCTCATCGGTGCCATCAAACAGCAACGCGTATCCCACGCATACCTCTTCATCGGTCCTAACCGCGTGGGAAAGCGAACATTGGCAATCGACTTCGCCAGGGCGCTCAACTGCAACGCGCAGGAGGTCACTGCATCCGGTTGGTCCGATCTCCGGCCAGACGTGCCGTGCGGTCAATGTTCCGCCTGCGACCGCATCGCGCGATCAAACTTCGCGGACGTTCAAATCATCACGTCATCGACTCAAACCTCCAAGGATCCGGATGCCAGAGCCGCTGAACGGCGCGTCATGATCGGCATCGAGTTGATCAAAGACTTGCAATCAGACGCCATACTGGAACCCTACGAAGGCCGTGTCAAGGTGTTCATCATCGACGATGCAAACCGAATGTCGCAAGATGCTGCTAACGCACTTTTGAAGACCCTCGAAGAGCCGCCCGGAAGCGTACACATCATCCTTACCGCGCCATCGGCAGAATCAGTCCCTGAAACCATCGCGTCGCGGTGTCACGTAGTCAGACTGCGCTCGGTTCCGCCGGATGTGATAGCGGAAGCACTCATCGACCGCCATGACCTGCAGGAAACTGAGGCTCACACACTTGCGAAAATGTCGATGGGGGCTCCCGGCTGGGCCATCGCCGCATTGAACGATCCGTCGCTCCTAGATGCCAGAAAGCAATCCGCATCCCGAATCATCGACATCATCAAATCGGAACTGCCCGATCGCTTCGACTACGCATTCGATATGACCCGCGAATTTCGCAGCGACCGAGCCTCTGCTCTAGAGGAAGTTGCGCGGTGGATCGAGATCCTTCGCGACATTGCTATGTTGCAGAACGACTTACACCAACATGTCGTATTCGACGACTACATCGAAGATTTGTCAGACTTGGCTGAAAAGCTCACACAGGGCGACGTAGCCTGCGCCACCTCAGCGGTCCAAAAAGCTCGCGACGCTCTGATGTCCAACGCCTACCCGCAACTAGCCTTCGACGCTATGATGCTTGAGGTACCGACCGCTATTTCGTCAACCTGATTAACCGACTGACGAGCGGTCAGATTGGAACCGATTATTAACCCGCCGCGGTCGGAAACGGCTGCTTCGCCAGCCAGGGCATGAATGGCAACCACGCCGGGTCTACGCGATCAGCGCTGAAACCTGCATAGGGATTGGGACGCGGCTCGCTGGGTTCTCTTCGCAACTTCATCCCGGCTTCGCGCGGCGTGGAACCCGCTTTGCGATGATTGCATCTCTGGCACGCGGTAACGACGTTGTCCCATGTGTGTTGACCGCCCTTGCAGCGTGGCACCACATGGTCCAGAGTCAACTCGGAACTTCGCTTTCCGCAGTACTGGCAGGCATGTCCGTCGCGTTGGAAAACCTCACGGCGAGAGAGCTTCCTGCGGTGGAGAGGTTTTCGCACCATGTATACGAGGCGGATGACCTCAGGGCGTTCAAACATTCGCGAGACGGAGTGAATGTAATCGACACCGCATTGAACCGTTTCAGCTTTGCCTTTGCCAAGTAGCGAAACGGCACGGCGCACATCGCAGATGTTCAGCGGCTGATAGTTCTGGTTTAGCACCAATACACGAGAACGTATCAGCACTAATGCTTGATCGGTCACAATACCCATTCTATAGACGCAAATATGTGCTTGAGCAAACAGCCAATGCTCGCAACAACGGGTTTGCCCCCATGCTCAATCCACACGCGAGAAGAGCACGTCCACCGCTAGTCCGATTTCGTTCGGTGCGAAAGGCAGAATTACGCCCCGGATGCCAGAAAGTATCTCGACCACTAATGAATTCGTCAGTTGCTCGTCCAACCACGATCTCGGGGCATCGTAAAGATAGATCTGCGAATACGATGCCGAATATGAAACACCGCCGAATTCCATGGCCGCTTCTGGCACCACATAAGTGAAAGCGGCGGCGGCCGCGATCAACGCTGCAACTAGGACCATCCCGACGATCGCTCCCAGTAACGCGCCGCCGATATCGTTCACCCACCGCAAGGGGGTAACGTTGATGACAGTTCGCACATTCGACGAAACCGAACGCGCGAACATACCGACCAATGCCGAAACGATTACGTAACCAGTGGTGGTGGCGATTGACGTGAAATTCGGAGGCAACCCGAGAAGCGGAACTACACGTCCGACTAGTTGAGCTCCTATCAATACGGCTGCGTAAGCGGCTACCAACCAGATAGCAGTTCCCAAGACGCCAGTCTGAAATCCCCAAAACGCCAAAAGCAGAACTGTAAGGATGAATATTCCGTCAAGACCGTTCATCAGTTGGTGAGCGAGCCACGATGCTACGCAGATTTGTACATACCTTTTCGACCTGAATCAGTTCGCGCCCAGATCCGCCCCCGATCGGCGCGTCCAAGGCGACCATTTACACAAGACTCAATCCTTGCTGTCTATAATCGAATCATAGACTGATGCAACGTCCGAATTCGCTTGCGTTGACGCGTGTTGATCTGGAATGTCCAATCTGCCAGGCGTAACCCAAATCTAATGAGTTCTACTAATGAGTTCTATGGGGAAACACGTACCGAAGCAGATAGCGCTCGATGGTCCCTCAGCATCTGGAAAATCAACCATCGGCGCAACGCTCGCAGAACGACTGGGGTATGAATTCTTAGACACCGGTATGATGTATCGTGCCGTGACCTACGTCGCCCTGAAAAGTCGCATCTGTCTCGAAGATTTTGACGCGCTCCGCAGCATCGCCACAGAAACCATATTCTCAGTCAATCAGCGTGAAAGAGGAGATTGGAGATTACTCGCGGATGGTGAAGATATAACCCATCATCTCTACTCCGACGAGATCAACCGTAAGGTTTCACCAGTATCCGCGGTCTCATCCGTACGCCGTGCGCTAGTGCGACAGCAACGCGAAATCGCAAGTGGGGGACGAATCGTCATGGCCGGACGCGACATCGGAACTGTCGTACTTCCCGATGCTGCAATAAAGGTCTATCTCACGGCTTCGCCTGCAACGCGCGCAGAACGCAGAACCAAAGATGCCGAAGGTAACGCCGATCGTCAATCTTACCGAGAAGTGTTGCAATCGATCGAACGCCGCGATGAGATCGATTCAAACCGCGCCGACTCGCCTCTGCGCCCTGCAGACGATGCGATCATCGTTAAAACTGACGATTTGACCGCTGATGAAGTAGTCGAAAAAATCCTCACCTTCATCCATACAGACGCTGACCAAACCACCACTTCTGTGGCGTCCAAGGGGCATGCCTCGTGAAACCGAATCGGCAATGGTTCTTCCCCTTCTGCAACACCGCTTTCCGCGGCACCTTGGCCATGTTCGCCGACATTGAGGTGCAGCATCGAGAGCGCTTGAAGATTGATGGTCCCGTCATCTACGTGAGCAATCATCTGGCAAATCTGGATCCGCCAATCGTCGCGTCCCTGCTCCCACGCCGGGCATTGTTCCTGGCCAAACAAGAACTGTTCAATAATCCGCTGTTCACCTTTCTGCTCAAAGGGTGGGGGGCATATCCGGTGAGCCGATACTCGGCCGATGTGGGAGCTCTGCGTTGGGCAAGATCCATGCTGGCACAGAAACAGGCCGTCGTGATGTTTCCGGAAGGCACTCGCAGCCGAAATCTCGAAGGATTGAAGAAAGCGCACATCGGTACTGCCCTATTGGCCGCTCAATCGGGCGCTACCGTCGTTCCGATCGGCATGTATGGAACTGACAACCTGCAAAATATCTTGAAGGTGTTGATGCCCATCGCCAAAATCAGGGTCTCGGTCGGAGAGCCGTTCCGGATTTGCAGAAACGCATCGGATCGCATGACGCTTCAGCGCGCGACAGACGAGTTAATGACGAGAGTAGCAATCAACCTACCGCACGAACGCCGTGGCATATACGCTGACAATATAACCGCTGATTTCGAGTTGACAAGCACCGTAGAACCCCAATCGGCGAAAAAATCTCAGTCCGACATGCAACCCGCCACAATGTCATCGCCTACGAACAGAAGGTCAGTCTAGAAAAAATCATGTGTGGAATCGTGGGCTACGCCGGCAAAGGCGACGCAAAGGCCTTCCTGCTGCGCGCGCTCAAAGACCTTGAATACCGAGGCTACGACAGCGCGGGGATAGCTGCTATCAACGGTGACGGGATAACTACGATCAAACGCGCAGGTCGAGTTTCCAGTCTGGAAGAGACGATCAATGGTCAGTTCGGGCAGGCGATGACAGGAATTGGGCATACTCGTTGGGCCACTCATGGGGCAGCAACGGATGCTAACGCCCATCCTCATCTCAGTTACGACGGCAAGGTATCGATCGTGCACAACGGGATCATTGAAAACCATGCGAAATTACGGCGCAGACTTGAGGCTGATGGAATTGAATTCAAATCCGAGACAGACTCCGAGGTGATCGCGCATCTGATCGCTCGGCACATGGGATCGGGTGATTCATTGCTCACGGCTACCAAGAAAACGAGCAGGCGTCTAAAGGGACTGTCGGTGGTTCTTGCCATTTCTGCGGATGAACCAGACGCGATAGTAGGCGTCAGGATCGGTTACGCCGGCAGTTTGATGATGGGGAAGTCTGGCAACGCTTGGATTCTTGCCAGCAACGCCGCGGTCATGCCTTCGGACGTGAATGCGATCACGCATATAGATCACTGCGAAACGGTTCGCATTAGTGCTGCTGGAGTCATGATTGTAGATGTGGCCGGCAAAGTGGTTGAAAAGGAATCTGTGAAGTTGCTGGCCGGAAATCGCATCTCTGAGATCAACGGACACCCTCACTTCATGCATAAGGAGATTTCCGAGCAAGCAGCGGCTGTGCAGGGCGCGATGCGCGGAAGAGTCGACTTCAGCGACAAGCGGATCGACATTCCTGAACTTGGTTCATTGCCGCATGAACTGGATCGCGTGGTATTAGCGGGTATGGGCACATCGCATTTTGCGGCGATGGCCGGTGCGCGACGGATCGAGCGATTGGCGCGGATACCGACCTCGGTCGAATACGCAGGCGAGTTGGCTGATAGCGATCCGGTGATGAGCAAACGGGATCTGTTAGTGGCAGTTACTCAGTCGGGCGAAACTTACGACACGTTGGTCGCCATTGAGAAGGCGAGGAGTTCAGGAAGCACCGTTGCCGTCGTCACCGCCAACCTTCACAGCGAAGCGGCACGGATGGCGGACGTTGCTATTGATATCGGCTCAGGTTTGGAAGTTGCCGTCCCCGCTACTAAGACATTTATCAACACGATGCTGGTTTTATACATGATGGGACTGCAACTAGGGCGTGATGCTGGACGATTGAGCGAACCCGAATTTGATCGAAATGTCCAATCTATAGTCTCTCTGCCAGGCGCGATAAACCGCACTCTTGGGCAGGAAGCCGAAATCGAAGCCCTCGCATACGAACGCTTCACCCAGGTCGACAACATGCTGATACTCGGACGCGGCGATCTCTTCCCAATCGCCATGGAAGGCGCGCTCAAGATGAAAGAGACGGCCTATATCCACGCCGAGGGGTGCTCCGCTTCCGAGATGAAACACGGCATCAATGCACTTATCACACCTGAAACTCCAGTCATCGTCCTTGTGCCAGAAAACAGAGACCTCAGAACCAAGATGCTTACCAGCATCTACGAGGTGCAGAGCCGCGACGGAGAAGTGATCGCACTCGCTCAGCACGGCGACATCGAGGTTCAAGCACTCGCCGACTGTTGGATACCGATACCCACCGACGACGACGAACACACTCCGTTCCTTATGACAATACCTCTGCAACAACTCGCGTACCACACTGCCGTCGCCCGCGGATACAACCCTGATCGCCCGCGCAACCTCGCAAAGACCGTGACTGTCGCATGACCAGCAGCGCGGCGGCAAATCATTCGCAAGTAAGGGCACGCATCGAGCAACGCGAAGCAGCACTATCACCCTTCGCATCGAAATCTGACAACGCCACCCGTGAACGTGACGAGGAGCCATCCCCCGTACGCGCCGCATTCCAACGAGACCGCGACCGAATAGTTCATTCAAACTGCTTTCGACGACTGAAACACAAGAGCCAAGTCCTCGTCAATCCGCAGGGAGACCACTACACGACGCGCATGACGCATGTCTTACAGGTCTCGCAAGTGGGACGCACAATCGCTCGCGCCCTTAATCTCAACGAAGACTTGGTAGAAGCCGCCGCGCTCGCACACGATGTTGGGCACACGCCTTTCGGACACATTGGGGAACACGTCCTCAACGAACGACTGCCAGATGGCTTCACACATGCTGCTCAAGGTGTCCGAACCCTCACCATCCTCGAAAAACATGGTGACGGACTCAACCTGACACACGATGTGATTGAAGCCGTTAAACGTCACTCCAAACCCGAAGGAAGGTTCATCGCGGCCGATGCTGTCGCTGGAATGTCCCTAGAAGCACAGATTGTACGTATCTCCGATGCCATCGCATACCTTGCACACGACCTCGCCGATGCCGAGAGAGACGGTATCCTGCACACCACCGATGTACCAATCGAAATCCGCGACGCCCTCGGCGATGCTCACTCGACGCGCCTAAACGCCATGGTCTGCGATGTCATTGACGCTTCATGGGACTGCGCCGGCGAGATGCCGGATATCAATCTCAAGCCTTGGATCCGCATGTCCGAATCCATGCGCGAAGTAACCACCCAACTCCGCAACTTCATGTTCGAACGCGTCTATCATCCCACATCCGAATCCCCGGAAGGGGTACGCGCTCGCGATGCCGTTCATCTCATGCACGCCCACTACAGCAAACACGTTGAGGAAATCCCCGAATGGATGCGAGTGATATCCATCGAGCCCGAATACGCCGCCGCAGACTTCGTATCCGGAATGACCGACTCCTTCGCGGTAATGGCACTCGAACACATCTCCCCCGGATCCAGCGAGGGCTTATACCAAGGCAAAATCCGCGTCCCACACACCTGACGACATCTCGCTTCACGCAAAATCGTGATCAAGTCGGCACGGCAGCATACCATACCCTGTGCTCCGACTACGGTACAAAAGGGGCTCGCGACTTGGTGTAGCGAAAAACTCGTAGATGAAGGGGATGCTCGACATCGGCGATTTCTCCGGAACCTGCTGTGGGGTGCATACGAGCGGGGGCACTGCGTCCTCTGACAACATACCTCGTTGATCCAAACACGGAACTCGACGTGCGTTGCGTGAGTTTGACAGGAATCAGAACCTCGATCCGACATGGTGCGAGGTCGATGCCGCGGTACGGATGCACGTCAATCAGCTACATCCGTTATGAAAGGGCAGAGTTGTTTATGTCCTTCGCGACACCGGCTCTCTGATTGGCATCATCAGGGTCGAGTTGGGACTACCGGTAGTTGCCATACCGACGTGGGCGGTTACCAGGCCGACGCCATCGGTCGAAAACCCGACACGCACGAAAAAGCAAACAGAAACCACGCAACGACAATGAGCGATCCAAACAACAACCAACCAATCCTTAAAAGCCTTGAAAAATCCTTCTCAATCCAACTTCAAAATCCGCTCATGCCTACGGACATCCGTGCAGGTCAAATAAACGCGCTCCAAACCACTTTTTGAGCCTTTGATTAACCTTGCATTCACGATAATCTCGTTTATACTTCGTAACGTTCAAAGCGTCGGAACACGCTGGGAGTGCCTGAATCAACCCTTTTGAGCACCGCAGACGGGCAACCAGTTCGCCGCTGTCGGGGGAGCGCAGATGACCTTAGTCGATGAAGTCAAGGCAAGACTGACCATCGTTGATGTCGTCTCCGATTATGTTGCGCTTGAGAACCTGAACTCTCGTACACCGAAAGCTCTCTGCCCGTTTCACGACGAACGAACTCCTTCTTTCAGCCTCTCTCTAGACCACGACTCTTGGCGATGCTGGGGCGCCTGCGGCGTTGGAGGCGGCATCTTCGACTTCGTGATGCGGGCCGATGGCATCGAGTTCAAAGAAGCGCTCGAAAAACTCGCATTAAAGGCCGGCATCGAACCTAACTTCCGCGAGGAACGTACCGACAACCGGCGTCGGAGCAGATCTTCCGCGCTACACGAAGTGAATGGAATCGGCGAGGAGTTTTTCACTCGCCAGCTCGAAGGCGCACAAGGACAAGAAGCCCTTGCATACCTCGAATCACGCGGCATAGATGCCCAAACCGCACGGCGCCGGGGCATAGGATACGCACCTGGCGGCGTCAACTCTCTCATCGCCTACCTCAAATCCATTGGCGCAAACAGCCAAGCCGTAGTTCAAGCCGGTCTCATCACAAAAGGCAACGATGATGCATGGCGCGACATGTTCACCAACCGCATCACCATCGCCATCCACGACCCGCGCGGCAACATCATCGGCTTCGGCGCACGCGCCATGGGCGATGCCCAGCCAAAGTATCTAAACACCCACGAAACCGCAATCTTCAACAAATCCAAAACCCTATACGGGATGCACTGGGCATCCGACGCAATCCGAGCGTCGGGCAGAGCAATCGTCGTCGAAGGCTACATGGATGTGATAGCAGCTCAGGAGCATGGCTTCAAAAACGTCGTCGCCTGCATGGGCACCGCCGTAACATCCCAACAGCTGCAAACCATCTCAACCGTCCTTCCTGACGATCCCGACAACCCTCCGTCGGTCATCCTCTGCCTGGATGCCGACGAAGCCGGGCAACAGGCCACTTTGCGAGGGTTGCAAATCGCATTATCCGAATTCGGACGTCGGTCTGCAACCCAGACCAATCCTCGACGGTCGACAATCGACATCCGCATCGCAAGCCCAGTCGTCTCGGATGTTGGCGAACCGAAAGATCCCGACGAAGCAATTCGGAACAGCAGATCGGAGTGGGTAGCATCGATCGACCAGGCTGATGAGATCATCGATTTCGTTATCCGTGCTAGCCTGGGCAGCCATAATGCAACCACGGAAACTGGACTTGATGCCACTCTCAACGACATCGAACCGTATTTCGAGAGCATCCCTCCGCACACCATTCGTGAGCAGAGAAAACTAAACGCACTGAGCAAGCAGCTAGGTATCGCTGTTGACGATCTTTCCAATGTGCTGATCATGAAGCGATCAGCCCGCGAAGAGTTCGAAAAAGCATCGATCCCTGACCGAAACCGACCTAGTACCCCAACTCGCAGCAAAGGCACCGCTCGTCCTGCCATCCCGGTTGCTGCAGCCGCTATCCAAGCCCCTTGGGAATTCAATCTTCTCGCTTGTATGTTGCAGTACGACTACGCTATCGACCACGCCGCAAAGGTGGAACCGTATCATTTTTCCGATGCCACTCGGACCCTTGTGTTTGACAGCCTTAAGGTGGGCAGGAGCGTCGAAGCATGTATTGCTAGGATCGACGGGGACGTTGAAGCGATGGCGCTCGTGGATAGACTTCGGCAGACCAGACTTTCGCTGACCGATGACTCGTTTGAAGATGAGGCGGCTATCATAAAGATCGCCGAAACATGTGCTAAACGAACACATAAAGAATATCTGACACGAACCAAAAAGAGAGAGGTGCAACAGGCGAGAGAAAACGGCAATATGATACGCGACGAGGATATGATCAGCGCGGTTCAAACCAACCGCGAGATCAGGGAACTGGTGAATCCGCATCACACGGCACCAAGCCATTAGGAGACGCTCAAATTGCTTAACCAGAGCGACGAGTCAGAACACGCAACAACCACGGAGTCGAGTGAAACGATGGTGGATGAAGAACTCGATGCCGATTCGATTATTTCCGGAGCCGCGCCTGCCACGCAAATGTCAATTCGCAACGGCACGTCGATTAACGACGACGTTGATGATGAGCAAACGGACGCTTTGGATACAGAGGTCCTGGATGAGGACGACGAAGAGGAAGACGACGGTGAAACCCTGACATTTGGAATGCTCGGTGGTGATGATGAAATTGAGGCCGACCCGATCGATGGAGAGACGCAGCGGGCAAACATGCTCCTCTCAACATCCGGACCGGCCAACACCATCTCAGATCTTGATAGCTGGGACGGCTCGGCGACTGGCGCCAAACAACGTGCCGAAGTTGTAAACCTCGAGAGGGTAGCCGCTGATATCGACCTCACGGACGATCCGGTAAGAATGTATCTCCGCGAGATCGGACGCGTCGAACTGCTGACAGCACAAGAGGAGCGCGAGTTAGCCAGAAACCTTGAACTGCGCCGGATCGTCGCAGAAATCGAATCGGACTTCTCCGAAAAACACCAAACCAAACCCTCGGCGACCGAGATAACCATCGAGGCGATGCTTCGCCTCTCCAAGATTCAAACTGCTGCCGAAGCCATGGTCATCTACTCCGGATTTTGCAACGAGCCGATGCGCGAAATCTTCGCAGTAATCCAAAAAGCACTCGAAAATCCCTACCGCATCAGAGACATCAAATACGTATCCGACATCTTTAACTGCTCACAAGATAACGCGGTTGAGACCATCAGAGATCTGACCCGACTGCCAGAAGCAACTTTCCGACAAGTAAGCAAGCCCGATGCGCGCGAAACGTTGGCGAATCTGCCGGATACCGATGTCGCCGCAGCGATCAAAGACGCTCTTGACTGCGATTCCACTACTGCCGACATCCTCGAAAAGATACACCAACGCACCGACGATGTCTCGATCTCAGAGGTGTTGACCCAACCTCGTCTGCTCGAAATCGTCGCCGATCCTTATCGTGTCACCTCCGCAACCCCGATTCGCCAAGAGTTAGGCTGCTCGCGTAGCGACGCTCTAGAGATCGTTAGAGAGCTAGCCCCGAACTTCGGACACTCCGAGCTTCAACTTGACAACGACGACATCTTTGAAGTCTGGCGCGAGACATCGCATGGCGGGAGAGTCAGCGCGATGCGAAAGGGCTTGTTGTGTTCGGAAAAGCTGGCAGAAAGACTCTTAGCATTAGCCTACGGAGTGGTTACGACATACCTAGCCGACATGCTGATGAGTCCTCTCATCCGTCAGTGCCTTGACGAGCCATATTCCGAGGAAAAAATCGAGTACCTTGCCAATCATCTCGGTTGCGATGCGGATGAATCGAAAACTGCGATCCGCAACCTATCGCTACTGACTCTGCTCATCGCGAACGAGACACCGGATGCGATCGAGTGCAATCCGCAACTCCCCGATCTCGAAGAGGCGCTGGACAACGAGGCGATCCAGCGCCTCTTCTACTACGGACCACTCCTCGACGCACACCTAACCACTATCCGAAACCGCGGCACCGCATCCGACATCCACATTACCAAGGCCAACCTCCGTCTAGTCGTTTCAGTGGCCAAGAAATATATGGGACGCGGCATGAACCTGCTGGATCTCGTGCAAGAGGGAAATATCGGACTGATACGGGCAGTTGAGAAGTTCGACTATCGGCGCGGGTACAAATTCTCGACCTACGCTACATGGTGGATACGTCAAGCGATAACACGCTCGATTGCTGACCAAGCACGCACCATCCGCATACCGGTACATATGGTCGAAACCATCAACAAGCTGCTGCGAATCAGCAGGCGGTTGGTGCAGGAATACGGCCGAGAACCGACGCCTGAAGAGATCGCAGTTCACATGGAGACCACCCCCCAGAAGGTGCGAGACACGCTGAAGATTTCACTCCAACCAGTCTCTCTCGAAACCCCAATCGGAGATGAGGAGGACTCGACTCTCGGCGACTTCATCCCCGAAACCAACACCGACGGCCCGATAGAAAAAGCATCTACGAACCTGATGAAAGAGAGTGTCATGGAAGTCCTAGAGACTCTGGAGGTTCGCGAAAAGCAGGTCATCGAACACCGCTTTGGCATGAAAGACGGGCGATCAAAGACGCTTGAGGAAGTCGGCAGATACTTCGGAGTCACGCGGGAGCGTGTCCGCCAAATCGAAGCTAAAGCACTGCGGAAACTGCGCCATCCAACCCGCAGCCGTCAACTACGCGGATTCGTGGACTAACTGGCACTATCCGAAAAACTGACAAGAGCCGCTCAACTCACTTGAGACGGCCTTGAAAATAGGTCTCCGACAGAACGTTGGATAGCCTTGCTATCTGTCTGTGAGTGCCCCGCCATTGATGTTGATTGCCTGACCAGTGATGTAACCGGCCCGTGGACTGCATAGGAATCCGATCAACTCACCGACCTCATGGTCTTCCCCGGGGCGTCCCATAGGTACCTGAGCTGCTCTTCGCCACCATTCATCCCCACGCCCAACCGGGTCGAGGCGCGCAGTCTCCGTCATTCCCGGACACACACAATTAGCGGTAATCTCGTGCTCGGCCAACTCTTTTGCCAGCGCTTGAGTGAAGCCATCGACTGCGAAGTTTGAGGCGTTGTAAGCGGCCATCCGCGCGTTGCCGCGCTTGCCAGCGGTCGATGAAATGTTCACGATACGTCCGCCCTCGCCTTGTTTGATCATCTGTATGGCACCCGCCTTCGAACATAGATACGTGCCAACCACCTTGACCTCCAAGACCTTCTTGAACACATCCTCAGCGACTTCAATCACGGGCACGCGATCTTCTCCGTAAGGGGCAGCCGCATTATTGATCACGATATCTACACTGCCCAACTCATCAACTGTTTGGTCTATCAACGCTTGAACATCATCGGCATTGGTTACGTCCATGACCACCGGCAACGCCTTTACCCCAAACGCTCTCACCTCATCGGCAGTCGAATCGATATCACGCCATCCAGCTTCCTTTTCATCAGGCGGAAACGTCGCAGGATCGCGCCCAGTTCCAGTCACTACAACGTCGGCGCCCATCTTTGCAAGCACGCTCGCCGTGGCTCGACCGATACCTCTCAGACGCCCTGCGCCAGTAACAATCGCAACTTTGCCGCTCAATTCACGCTCTGATCCTGTCATCATCTGTTCTCCCGCTGTTGATGAGCGATTACGCACAACCGCTACGCTGAAATTGTAAGTAGTGTCATGCCCCCGGTGAACCGAGTGTAACCGGAATTTCCATGATTACAGCACTTGTACCCGCGCCGCGTATCATCCGAACTACGATATCGGTACCGTCTGGGTGAGTACGCAGGAATTCGGTAAAGTCAGTCTTGCCGCGGATTGGCGTGTCGTCGATTTTCACGATGATGTCGTCAATCATGAAACCTGCCGCGGCTGGAGATTCGGGATCGACGTACCTGACACCAAATCCTTCGCTGACGGGCAATGCTCGCTGGAATGCGACGTATGGCGTAACATCGACACCGCCTATTCCCAAGTATCCAGGTTGCGCGCGCTCACCCAATGCGACCAAGCGATTCGCGCCTTCGATCACAGTGTTGATGTCGATGGCGAAGTTGGCACCCTGACCGACATCTATCGTGCCGACATTAATACCGATCACTTCACCCATCGAGTTGACAAGAGCGCCTCCGCTGCTTCCTATGTTGATCGCCGCATCGGTTTGTATAAGACCAGTGAATATGGTGCCTGATCCGTCCGCCACCGTGCGATCAAGTGCACTCACAACGCCACGGCTGACGCTCGGTCCACCGCTCAATCCGAATGCATGCCCGATGGAGACGACATCCTCGCCCACTCGCAGAGCACCAGAGTCGCCAAATTTAGCTGGAACTAAGTCTTGAGCATCGACCGCTAAAACCGCAATATCTAGCTTGCTATCTTCCCGCATCAACGCGGCGGGAAGATTCTCGCCTGAGTGGAGGATTACGCTGATCTCGTTCGCGCCTTCGACGATATGCCAATTGGTCACAATCGAACCTTCAGCGTTGAAAATGATGCCGGTGCCGCTGCCTACGCCATCGGCGCGCCGCACGGAAACTTGTACTATCGAAGGCGTGATCGCCTGAACCACATCCGGGATCCAGACATTGCGTACTTCAACGTTGGCGGTCTCAGGTTCGGTTAATGTTGCGGCGATTTGGTCGCTAGTGGTCGCTTCTGAGTTGCAACCAATGCCGAACAGCACCACTAGAGCCAAACTGCCGATGACCAACGTCAGGCTCGAATGAATTCGTTGTGCAAGTCTCACTTCATTCCTCCTGATCAGTCGGGCCGTCGGAAGGAAGATACTCAGTTGGATTATACCGTGTGTCTTTCAAACCCCTGTATTGATTGGAACCAACCGTTGAGAGTGAAATTAAGAGCAAATCCATACCTGCTACCGCCTAAACCAGCGTTAGCAACCTAGCTGGGGTGACCTCTTAGGGACTTCGCTTCGTAGTCCAACGCATCCTAAAATCCGCAGGACGATGTTTTACGTAACTCGTGTATCTACTCTCTGCGAATCAAGGCTAAATGCTAAGGGGTTAAAATGATGAGTTGCGACTCATTCGATCTCCAAGTCGAATCCGTTAAAAAGCGGCGCAACAACATGTGGCCAAAGGCTGAATTCTGAATCTCCCCGGCCCTTCGAGGTTCCAAGGACACAAGAGCTGAATTTAATCAGATTTACACTTCGCCGGATTTCGGGGGAGGCGACTCTCCTAATCGGCGCATTCATTGGATCGCTGATCACGGCCACCGTCATCGCAGGAGCTCCGGTCTATCTGCGCACGCTCGAACGCGCGGGCGTTGAGGACACGATCGAAGCCACTAGCAGCACCTATCGGCATCTCCAAATATCTACCCGTTGGCTCCCATTGGAACGCCAAAAATCGATCGACGCAAACATAGCCATAGATGGAGCTGTAGACCAGTATCTAGCTGGGGCCGTAATCGGGGATGCGGCATTGATCAAGACGCGACGAGCGCATTGGGGGAGAGAGAGCGAAGGGCTGCGGCGGCACAACGAAGCCTCGCGATCCATGTTCCTCTCAATGACCGATGTAGATGATCGGATTGTATACATCGTAGGGCAAGCCCCGTCAAACCGCGTGGCTTACTCAGACGGTGATGTCATCGTAGAAGCCGCGCTTATCTGGGACCGCGCCTCGCAATTCGATATCCGCGTCGGTGATGTCATCGATACGGTTCCCGAAGTGCGCGGGATCGGCTTGGTAAAGGCGAAGATTACCGGCATTTTCTCAATCCCTGACCCTTCAGACGATTTCTGGGTGGGACTTTCAGATCCGATTATGCGACCGCAGGCCATCGTTGAGGGGCGCGAGAACCCCATCGTCATGCTCGTGCACACCTCGGTCATGTTGAGCACCATCGCCGATGCCAACGCGGGTCTGCCAGCAGATTTCAGCTGGCATCTGTTCGTAGACAGCAACTACTTCAAGGATCTGTCCCTAAACGAATCCATCTCTAGGTTGACCGATTTTGAAGACCGCATCAGCATCGATATAACCCGTGCGGATGTGCTAACGGTTCTTGAATCGCGTCTGAAATCGTTGCAACGAAGGATGTTGTTCGCCCGCATACCGATGTTGTTGCTTGCCGCACTCGCCATCACCGCTATCGCATACTACCTTTTCATGGTTGCCGGTATCATCGCCCGGCGCCGCGCCTATGAGACCTCAATGTTGCGAAGTCGCGGTATCACTGTGATCCAAGTTATTCGTTCATACGCCATAGAAAGCGTCATAATCGCCGGAATCCCTGCACTCATCGCGCCACTCATTGGCATGGTTCTCGTAGCAGCACTAGGCCTGCTTCCGGCATATCAGAGCGTTACGGATTCGCTGTTCCTCGATGTCGATTTCGTCTGGCAATCTTGGATCTGGTCCGTCGCTGCAGGGTTGGCAGTATTCGCGATACTACTATTGCCCGCGATTCTAGGCTCGCGACGAGGAATTATCGACCAGTATCAATCAGAAGCGCGTCCGGAGCAGGCACCGTTCTTCCAGCGTTACTACCTCGACATCATCTTCCTCGCCATCGGCTCGTTGATTTGGTGGGAACTGACCACCAGAGGAACTGTGGTCGCGTCAACCCGAGAGGGCGAGAACTCGGCAGACATCACGTTGCTCTTCTCACCTGCGATATTCCTACTCGTCGTCGCCCTTCTCTTCATGCGTCTCTTTCCGATAGTAGCGCAAATCATCGCAGCGATCGGTTCACGTTTCACATCCGCAGAGGTGGCACTCGGGCTATGGAGATTGCGACGAAGCCCGTATTGGTACGTATGGCCAGTGCTGCTTCTAGTGTTGGTTTCAGGATTAGGCGTAGTGTCTGGCACGTTGGCATCTACACTCGCAAGAAGCACTGAGGAGCAGATATTTTACGAATCAGGTGCCGATTTTCGGTTCACTCCCAATACTCCACCGTCTATCGAGATAGTCGAATCGACTAGAGACATTGAAGGCGTGATCAACGCGACATCTGCTTTCAGAGCGTCTGGACAGTTCGGCACAACGTCATTGGGATTCCCTTTCAACCTCTTGGCGGTAGACTCGGATCGCTTCGCTGAGACTGCGTGGTTCCGCGAAGATTTCTCCGAAACCGAGTTCCATGAACTCACGTCCAAGATCGCGGTTGATGTCAAACCAGAACCGATCTATCTTCCGAGCGACACTGTCAAGCTTGGCGCGTGGGCAAGGGCCGAGCCGCGGGTCGAAAATCTCTTCCTCTGGTTCGTAATAAAAGACGGTAAAGGACGGACTCGGACGATCACACTCGGGCAGATCGAAAGCGAGTGGCAACATCAGACCGCTGATGTAACAAGTCCATTTTCCGAACCCGCCGAACTGGTCTCCGTGCAAACGTTTATGCAAGCTGGCCCAGATGGCGCGGTGCCTACAGCAGTGTTCGTTGACGATGTCTATGCCGAAAACAGCAGCGGTGAGCGGATCATACTTGTCGATTTTGACGAGTTCGCTGAATGGACTGGCATGCCGACCTCCAACGGACTAGATGTTGTGTTCGGCATCGCCGATGAACCGCCGGAACTCACAATAGGCGTGCCGGGTGACCGGGGTGCGTCGGTCGCGCGCATCGAAATGGATCGTGGCAACGACCAAGGGGTGCGAGGTATTTACCGCACTGCAACTGGTGAGCCATTGCCTGTCATCGCGAGCGACGCGTTCATGTTTGAAACCAACACCGCAATCGGATCGCAGTTCATAGTGCAGATCAACGGCGGTTATGTACCAGTCGAGATTGTCGACCAAGTGACCTATTTCCCGACCTTAGATCCCGACCGAGCTCCATTCCTGGTGGCTAATGTCGACTCGACGATCGATTTCCTAGAGTTGCGAGGCTTGACCGCTCAACGTGCCAACGAGTTGTTCGTCGACATCGATGAAGACATGCATGATTCTGTGCTTTTGGAGTTGCGGAAATTGTTGGGTTTTACCACTTACACAGATCGGGCGAGACTGCTTGAAGAATCGTCCGTCGATCCGTTGGTTGTTGCAGGATGGCGAGGGATCAGCATCGTATCCATTGTGATGGCAGGTGTCGCCGCGGCGTTTGGTTACATGACGTACCTGGCGGCTCACGCATTCAGGACGCGCAGGGAATCGGCGCTGTTATCGAGCATGGGGATGAAGGCATCGTCCTTTGGGCGGCTAGTGCTGATCGAACATGCGATGGTGGCGCTCCTAGGCATTGGCATTGGCATCGCGAGCGGAGTGTACGTCAGCCGGCTCGCGGTAAGCAGCCTCACATTTACCCAGACGGGCGGTGAATTGTTGCCGCCTTTCGTGATGCAGACCAACTGGGTCCCAGTCGGTATTCTGGCGGCGGTGATATTCGGAGCCACATTGGTCGCGGTAGTGAGCATTATGCGACAGTTCCGAACTTTGCCTATCCACGAACTGACTCGCGATGCGAACTAGATACCGAGATGCGTAGCACGATACAACTCATGCTCAAACGGACGATCGCCAATTGGCGATTGTTGTCTGCGGTCATCATCGGTTCGATACTCGCCGGCACGATCATGTCCGCGACAGTCGTCTACTTCGAATCATTGCGGGACATCGCGTTGCAAAAGGAGCTGGCCGACCAGAACCCGGCTGATCTAGACATATTGATCGAAGCCGACCAGACCCCGATAAACAACGAAACTCATGCAGAACTGACAACTTCGATGGAGTCTCTCCTGCTGGCCCGCGTCGGCAAATTCACAACCGACTACGAACGTGCGATGCGTAGCTGGACGTTCTTTGTGGATGAGCCTCCGGAGCTAGTGCCTCTCGGGGAGTGTCCATGCCGTCCCACAGTTGCGGAACCAGACTCGTTCGGCCAGAATGACGAACCGCTTATCGAGTGTGACTGCCGACGTATTCAATGTCTTACAGTGCCTGACGGGCCACACGTCATTGATGTTGTCGCCGGCCGTGCACCAGAGATCAACGCTGAACCATCTCCCGGGTCTGATCTTACCGTCGAAGGCTTACTCGACGAGGACGCGGCGGCAGCATTTGGATTGCAGGTGGGCGACGTAATCCCGGCCCGTCCGCACTGGGATGAGGAGCGTATCAATGTAAATATCCGACTTTCAGGCTTGTACCGGCGAGCACATCCGGATGCACCGGAATGGCGAATTTTCGATCAAGCATTCGGCTCCCGCAGCAGCAGTTTGGAGATCGCCCAGTTCGTCCTGCCACAACAGACAATGCTCGAAGCGATGGGTGTTTACTTCCCTAACATGGGTGCCGAGTACGCCTGGTTCCTAGACGTCGATCCAACATCCATACACGCCACCGACACTCAACTCATCCGTCAAACTCTGGAAATCACGGAGAACGAACTCCGATCCCAAGTCGATGGCTTCGTCTTGGACACCGAACTCGACAAGACGCTTCTGCGTTACGAAATCGAACTGTTTTTTAACCGACTGCCGATGTTCATCGTACTGATTCTCATCGTTCTAGTCGTCGTCTACTACACAGCGACGCTTGCCGGTTTGTTGATCGAGGCGCAATCGGCCGATGTTGCGCTTTTGAGGGGGCGTGGGACCACATCTCGGCAACTGTTGTTGATGTTCGCCGTTGAAACAGTCATCATAGCCGCATTCGCGATAGTTTGGGGGCCGTTCCTCGCTACTTGGGGGGTATCGTTCCTGGGCACGCTGCCATTCTTCGGGGAATTGAACGGCGGCGAAGCGTTGCCAGTTAATCTCACTCGCAACGTCTACATAATGGCCGCGCTAGGCTCGGTGATGATTATGATCGCTCTGATGATTCCGGCGATGCGTGTCACGCGTCAAGGAGTCATAGCAGAGCGCGCGGGCAGAGCGCGACCGCAACGATTGGCGTTCATACAGCGCTACTACTTGGACATCGGATTCTTAGCCGTAGTGCTTTTCCTGTTCTGGCAACTGACCCGTCAAGGATCATTCGTCGCCTCCGACATATTCGGTGAAACAACCGTCAATCAGGTCATCTTGGCAGTACCGGCACTGTTTTTAGTAGCAGCGGGCGTAGTGTTGCTCCGCGTTTTCCCATTGGCGATGGATCTGTTTGGGAGGTTACTTACAACTGATCTGGTGTCTAGAATCGTTTCTCCTGCCGTGGTCTTGGGCATCTGGCAGATGGCGCGCAATCCTGCACACTACTCCAGAGTGTCTTTGCTGCTGATCCTCACGGCAGGTCTGGGCGTATTCGCGGCCAGCTTCGCCGCGACGTTGGAGCGTAGCGCACGCGACCAAGTGCTATACGAAACTGGAGGGGACATTCGAGTACCGGGCATATCGAACCGTCCTGGCGGGCGTTCCTTCAACCTCGAAGAAGACCTCCAGGACGTGAAAGGCATCGAAGAAGCCACGACCCTTTACCGCTTGCGTGGTTCAATAACTGCTGGGTTTAACTTCGATCAGTTCTTAGTGTTGGCTATCGATCCTGATGAAATCGGCGATATCGCATGGCATAGGCGCGACTTCACGCGCGATGGATACGGATCAGAGTTCCAAGCGATTGCGTTCGAATCGGACGAGGGAATCCCGTTGCCTGATGACGCTCGGTTCCTGACTGCGCGGATAAAACCATTGTTCCCAATGCCGAACGTAAGATTCGTTGCTCGGTTGAGTGATGCCAACAACCGCTTCTACAGCATCGACTTGGGTATGCTATTGCCAGAGGCCCGCTCGAGACAACGCTTCCCCTGCGACCTCCAATATAGGGACCCGGAGAACGACGAATTGCCGTTGCCGTCTTGGTGTCGCATCGGAGCGTCGGTACAACCAGCGCCATTCGGCAGGGAACGTGTCTTGTTACCCATCGGCCCGTTGAGGCTGCACTCAATCGGCGTTTCTACCTTCGACGGATCGCTGAACAGCGGTGCGGTCGACATTGACGACATCTCAACGGTTAGCAACGATGGTACCAAGATGTATCGGTTGGAGTTCTTCGATGGCGCATCGGATTTCAACTGGAGCTTGATGCGACCAACGTCCGAGGCGTTCGCTGACACTTTTGATCCTTCACCGCTCCCGGCGGATGAAGCAGAAAATCCTGGCATCATGCGTCTTCGGTGGGGATCAGGGCAACTTAACGAGTTCCGAGGCATCTCGTCCGGCAACACGATCGAAAATATTCCCGTTCTCGCCAGCGAATCGTTGCTCGAAAAGATCGGCGCCGAGGTTGGCGAGACGCTCGAAGTATCAATCGATAACGAGCGCACCTCCATTGATCTGGTTGGAACGATTGATTACTTTCCAACGCTCAATCCTGAAGAGAGCAGCTTCATCATGATGGATATCGACGCTGCCCATAATCTGGTCAACGCACGACGTCACAGCGGTGAACGAATCCCAAATGAGGCCTGGATCAAGACTGAAGCTGGCACTCCGTCTATAGAGCAGTTGGAGACCATGAAGGATGAATCTGAAGGCGCCCGGTTGCGTTACACCGCGACATCATCGGTGGAACGAAACGTAGAACTGCTGCGACTGCGGTCTGGACCGGTGAGCGACCGGTTGAGTTTGCTCGCAGGTGTAAGCGTCGATCCGCTCGTCTCTGAGGGCTGGAGGGCGTTGCTAGGTGTCGCATTCGTCACGGTTCTGATCGTCAGCGCCATCGGTTTCGTGGTACATACGCGAGTCGCGTTCCGCCGTCGCCTGGCCGAGTTCGCGCTTTTAAGGACTATTGGTCTGTCTATGCGTCAACTCCTGATGCTGATTTTGCTCGAACAACTGATCGTCATTGGCGTAGCTGTTGCCATCGGAATCTTTATGGGAACCCGCTTGGGCGACACGATAATCCCTTATCTCGCCCGTTCTGGCGAAGATGCGAACGTGGTGCCTCCGATGACGCTTGAAATATACTGGACTGGGTTCGCCACGACGTTCGGACTACTCGCCGTCGTATTTACGGTGGTCATCGCAATCAGCCTAGTTTCTGTCTACAGAATGGCTATCCATCGCGTGATGCGCATGGGAGACGCTTAGGCATGGGGACCATGTCAACCATCGAAAGATACCAACCGCATAAACACATCTGGGAGATACAGGACTTGGAAGCGAGCGTTTCTGAATATATAGTCTGTAGCGGCCTCTACAAGATCTACAAAGCCGCGGGA
Source organism: Dehalococcoidia bacterium (assembly GCA_963555965.3). Classification (GTDB taxonomy): domain Bacteria; phylum Chloroflexota; class Dehalococcoidia; order Lucifugimonadales; family Lucifugimonadaceae; genus Bin127. The sequence continues at coordinate 1,463,940 of OY821634.1, read as the reverse complement.
TTGGAGGTCGTCGCCCTGAGAGGCCTCGAGCTCACCGTCTACGAGGGCGAGATCATCGCAATCGTGGGAGCATCCGGCTCTGGAAAATCGACTCTGCTGAACATCCTAGCGGGTTACGATTCCCCATCTGCCGGGACAGCGCGCGTAGGCGATTTCGATCTGCTACACATGACCAGCAAGGAAGTAGTCGACTATCGACGGCATGAAGTGGGGTTCATCTGGCAGGAAACTTCGCGCAACCTGTTCCCGTATCTGTCTTCATCCGAAAACGTAGAGCTGCCGATGGTGCTGACCGGTGTACCTCAAGCGGAGCGAACCGAAAGGGCAAAGGATCTTCTCGAAATTGTTGGTCTAGGACACCGCATCGGGCACAAACCTGAGCAACTCTCTGGTGGTGAGCAGCAACGCGTTGCGATCGCCGTTAGCCTCGCCAACAGACCGCCGCTCCTTCTAGCTGACGAACCGACTGGAGAACTTGACGACTTGACCGGTCAGGAAATCCTGGACTTGTTCAACGAAGTCAACCAGCAACTCGGCACCACGATCGTCATCGTCACTCACGACCCGGCGGTGGCGTCCAGCGTAGGACGTGCGATCACGATCCGCGACGGGAAGACTAGCACAGAAACCACCCGCAAAATCTCGTTCCAACGACGTGTCGGCGGTTCCGCAACCGATACCGAAGAGTTCTTGATCGTTGATTCGACTGGTGCGGTTCAGATACCAAGAGATATGCTCGACCAACTCGACATCAACCGAAGAGTTCGAGTTGCCGTAGACGAAGGAAAGGTGACACTTGAATCAGGAGAGTGAGCGCCCCAACAGTGGATCATCTGGCAGTGGATCATCTGGTACGCCGACCATCGAAGCCATCGATGTGACTCGAACCTTCCAACTCGCTGGTGAAGACATCACGGCAGTTAAGCAGTTAAGTTTCAACGTTCCGCGCGGGCAGTTCATCGCGCTCGTGGGCCGTTCCGGCTCTGGGAAGACGACGCTGCTGAATTTGCTTGCCGGACTCGATCACCCGTCAACGGGTCAAGTTCTGTTCGAAGGGCGTGATATGGCGAAGTTCAGTGAACGCGATTTTATCGAGTTGCGACGAAACCGCATCGGTGTCGTGTTTCAATCCTTCGCGCTCTTGCCGTTGCTATCGGCCTACGAAAACGTTGAGCTTCCGATGCGAATAGCTGGTCTCTCCGCTCGCGAACGTTCAGAACGTACAAATGATGCTCTAGAGATGGTTGCTTTAAGCCGACGTGCGAGACACCGTCCCTACGAGCTATCCGGGGGTGAGCAGCAACGAGTTTCCATAGCCCGCGCAATCGCGATGCGCCCCGACATTGTGCTTGCCGATGAGCCCACAGGGGAACTCGACTCCAATAACGCGTCATCCATCTTTGGACTCTTCCGAGAAATGGTCACGGACCAAGGCATGTCAGTAGTAGCCACTACTCACGACCACACCCTGCTAGACATGGCTGACCGCATCTACACCATGCAAGACGGCGAGATGGAACTCAGCGAGGATCGGTTGAACTAAGCGTGTGCACAGGGTATGCCCGGGCGATGGGCGACGGGGCATCACAGCCCATCATCAAAATCACCGCAATCACAGTTCAAAATTCGGGACACCTCCCTCAGCGCAAAGATTTTTGTGACACATCGGTTTAATGAAATGACGCATCTCTGATAACTTGGCATTTGTCGACGCGAACAGATGTCGGCAAGAATGTGCTAATAAAGGGCATCAAGATGCAAATGGAAGAGATCACCTCCGCCCTCAGGGAACGAGGCGCGGTGTGGCAGGCGGTCGGTTTCGCCGCGCTAGGCGCCGCGTCGACGTCGGTGTTGTCGGTATACTCGGATTCAGACCACTGGATCATGGCGACGTACCGCATCGGCGCGACGCAGCAGCAATGGGCCTTTTTCGCAATCATCGCCCTGGCAATCGAAGGAGTCCGAACATTGTTCGAGAAAGCAACCGAGATCCGACGGAGATACTCCGAGAAAGCCGACGCCAGAGCAATGGCGAAAGGCGAGGCAAAAGGTGAGGCGAGAGGCGAAGCTAAAGGCCGCGCGATAGGCCGAAACGAGGAGCGGGAACGGCTCAGATCGGAACTGCTCAAGCGCGGGATAAAGCTCAGCGAGGAAGACGAGGAAGCGCTGTTCAATCCCAACGGGCGTGGGAAGTAGGCTACCCGGGCATCCCCTTTTACATCCCGATTCGCCTTGCCCCTTTCAATTCCCCTTTTGAAAAGGGGCAGGACGATTGGGATATCACAACAAACCCATCCCCCCTTGACGCGGTGTTCAAGAGGGACTTTCGCGCGGGTTTAGATGCCGTTATGTGAGGAGGCGGAGGAGCGTCTCCGCTTGCGGTTTATCACCCCGATAAATGCGCCTAGGAGCATTGCTGCTATGCCTAGTGCCAATACCCAGACCAAGCCGTTTGAGCTTGGAGCGGTACCGCCAGTGTCAGGCACTTCAGGCGTCGGCTCTGGCACGGCAGTTGGGATGGCTGCTGGCGCTCCGGCACTGCCCACTGCAATGCTGACTGGCAGGTTGCTCAAGCCACCGCACACCATCGTGCCAACTGAGCTTAGCCGAACTTTCGCGGACAGGATCGTCAGCGAACCATCGCCCCCATTCCCGCGCATAGGAACCGCAACTACCGCCAAGTCCGAGATGTTATGACGCAACTCGGCGGGCAACGGCACACAGACCGTGGCCGGGTCCTCAAGCGCGTAGCTGCTGACCGATGCACCGGCGCTGTCAACGACATGCACGCCGTACATGTTGCCACCGAGAGTGTATCGCTGGTGAGTCATGCCCACGTTCGACGCCGTACCGTCGTCAGACATCCGGACGCCTATGAACTCGCCGTTCGGAACCGCGCCGGACGGAGCCACTATCGAGTAGCCCTCGCCAGCGAAAGTGCCACCTTCGACCGGCGTGAAGACTTCGTACTGGTTGCCATCAGAGTCTGCAAGGATCGAAGGAATCTCGCCTGGCGGGTTCACCGGCGCTTCGTCTGCCGGTTGAGGAGCCGCCAGGCGGCGCACACGAATCTCAAACGTGGCCGCGCATCGAAGCTCACCTGTAACAGGAGCCCTGCAAGCTGAATGTGGTACACCAACACTTACGGTGTAGGTCCCCGGCTGATCCGGAGCCGTATACGTCACTTCGCGCCCGTTGCCATCGAAACTTCCTCCTCCGCCATCATCGTTCCACGAGAACCCGATTCCTTCCGCGAGACTGTTGTCCTTGATGTTTTGTGCTCCGTAGACGTCCACACCTATACGGATGCGATCGCCTGCACCAACGGTTGCAGATCGAATGGACGGTTCGATCCGCGAAATCTTCGCTTGAGAGACGTCGTAAATGAACTTCCTCGAAGAATCCGTTTCTATCGGCACAGTGGTTGTCGGGCGATTGGTGCCGGTGGCCATGATCGATGAGCCGGGTTGGAAGACCAACTGGCTCGATTCGGTCGCAAGTCGGGTCTTACCATAATCGTCCTCTTGAAGCACGTACTCGAAATAGAGCGTGGTGGACGGGTTGCCGCCGACATAGCTCGCATATCTGGTAGCGTCGTCGAGCATGAAACTCAGTTGCGGAATACCTTCGACCACCACCGGACGGTCGAAACTTGCTTCGAAGCGCAGGCGGTTACCCACTCCGATGTATTGGAAGTCGGACGCTATCTTCACGCTCTGCAGTATCGCCGACGGCAGGTACAAGGTCGGAACCGTTGACGGGTTGGCGACGCCCCAAGACTCCAAAGAACCGTCGCTTTTGACGGCTAGCATGTGGGTGGGCCCTGCCCCGATCTTCGTGAACCCCGTCAGCGCAAGGGTGTTGGAGTACGGTTGGTACTGAGGCTTCTCGTCGTTCCAGCAGGACAGACCTCCATCGCTGGATTTAATCCCGCAGTTGGTGAGCCCCCCAGTGGCGATAGCACTAAAGGTCACGTTGCTAAAGCCCTGAGTGTCGTATCCCCATCCTGGTACCTTGTTTCTTCCGTCGGCGTGGTAGCCCCAGCATACGATCTTATCGTCGGTGCGGACGGCGCAGGTGTGGCCACTTCCGGCGGTGATGGCCTTGTATTCGTGCGTTCCCGTGGGTGGAATCGTGGTGGTGTGGTTGCCTACGTCGTCGATGTCGTCGACGATGCCATCTCCCTCCTTATCGAAAAAGGCTCTCTCACCCCAACACTCGATGCTTTTGTCAGACTTGATAGCGCAGACATGCGTCGCGCCTACTGCCACGGCGGTGAAGTTACCGCTTGGCGCCGTGAGTCGAGTATGGGTATTGTCCCCCCAACAATGGAGGGTGTTATCGGTCTTGACACCGCAGGTGAGGTCAGGACCCGCATCTAACGTAAAGAAGGTTCCCGTTGGATTAGCTGCCCAAGTCTCCTTGGTTCCGTCAGTTTTCTTTCCTCCCCAACATGTAACCACGCCCGAGGAATTGATGGCGCAACCGTGCTTTTCGCCGACGGCAAAATGCGCGTAGCTCCCCGACGGAGCATCGAGATTACCGGTGCCTTGGTCTGCTCCCCAGCAGTTGATATTTCCGCTAGGAGTGCCAAGCGCGCACGAATAGTTGAGCCCACCGTCGACGTGGCTGAACGCCCCAGATGGCAGATTGGTCAACAGGCCGCCGTCCGACGCGCCCCAGCAATGCGGGTAACCCTCCGTGTCGAGAGCGCAAACATTGGCGCTGCCGACCGAGATCGACTCGAACTTGCCGGCCGGAGGACTAAACACCGAAAGATCGACCGCGGATCCCCAGCACTGGATACTCTTGTCCACCAGTAGCCCGCATCCGTAGTAGAAACTGAGGGCTGTTGACATCTCGATGGTTGTGAACCTGGCAGTGACGGGCGCATACCAATTCTCCTCAACGTACTCAACGGAAAGAGATGTGTGTCTCCCCCAGCAATCAACCGAGCCATCGGTCGCCAGCGCGCAGCCATGGAAGACCGCAGTCGTTGCCTCTTGATATGGACCGTTGCCGCTAGGTCCATCGCTACGCCCGTGCGACTGCCGGCCCCAGCAGACGACTGACCCACCAGCGCGAACGCCGCAGGCTTGCGCCCAACCGGCCTCGAGTTGCACCCAGTCCGTGATGGTCTGTCCCCCGGAGTCTTTAGGCACAATCAAGCGATCGTCCCCGCCCTTACCCCAGCAGGTGGCCTCGCCGTTGGTCTTGATCCCGCAAGCATGGTAGTTTCCTACGCTCACGGTTCCCGACTTGAATTTGACATTATCGCTAGGAAGGGGAGTGTTCACCCAGCCCGTGTAACCCGGCTTGTCGGTTTTAGCCACCCAATCGGCATAGGCCATATTCGTTTCCTTATTTGTGCCATCCGCCAAGATGGGATATCCCCAGCACAACGCGCTGCCGTCGCTCTTGGTTCCGCAGGTGAAGAAGCCGCCTGCCGAGACGGAACTGAAAGTCTCATTCGCGTACGGCATGTTCCAGCCAGACACCTGCCCACTGGCGTTTTCGCCCCAGCAGGAGACTTTGCCAGCGGAGTCGAGGACGCAGGCATGAGCCAACCCCACGTCTATCTGCTTCAAGGGGATAGGCGAAGGTGCCGTCGTTGTTGCAACGTTGCCGCGGTTTTCGTCAATACCGGGGACACTTACCAACGACGCACTACCAGAATCTCCGTATATCGCGCTATTGCTGATGCCCGATCCGGTCGCCCCGCTGGAAACCTCAGCACCCGAATCTAGAGATATAAGTACCGAGAAGAATATAACTGCAACAACTGCTAAAAGCGATGAAATAGTTATTCGGCTTGCTGGGTTTAAGCCAACAAGCGAACTACGTCTACCCCCCCCCCTATTTTGTACAAATGATGCATTTTTGGCATTCTGTAACCTGTTCGACTCATTGTTCATTTCATCCTCGGCATACCTATTTTACACCTTCATCAGCAACATGGGCTACGGGTCAACGTGCAATCAGCGCGATAACAAACTACGACAAGAGCCGCCATACTGCCGACGAACTGGTTGTAATCTGATCCGGGTTCTAGTTTAAGGTCATTCACGACATCGTAACACTTAATGGAAGGTAGAATGTGCGGATTTACCCCGCCTTCGCACGCAACAACGCGGTGAGCATTTCGCGCAGGGATCGCGGTGACGCGACAGCGACCTTCGCGGCAGAGCTTCCTGATCCGATCTTCACCGTGTGAACCTGCGGGCCGACGTGCTGAACCTAAGGCCTCGTCCGTCCTCGCCGCTGCGAGCGTATAACGGCAACACCAACCACTAAACCAATCAACCCGAACAGCATCGTTATGATCAGTCCGGTTGTTGACCACGGTGCTTCGCCTCCAGTTTCTGGAAGATCAGACGCATCATCAGCATCGGGAACCGCCGTCGGAATCGCTGCCGGTGCTCCCGTGCTGCCAGCCGCAATCGTCGCCGGCACCGAACTGATCTTCCCGCAAACTTGGAGCGAAGTGGAAGTTATCCGAGCGGTTGCAGATAAGGCTGTCAGTGAATCGTCCGAGTTGTTGGCTAAAATCGCCAGCTTCGAGATGTTCTTCCGCAACTCGGCCGGCAGTGGGATACATACCTCTAGCGCATTGTTCAACCGGTATGACGAGAGAGAATTACCAGACGCGTCAACCGCCGATATCTCGTATAGACTGCCGCCGAGATTGTAGCGTTGGTGCGTCTTGCCAACGTTTGAAGCCACGCCCCCTTCCGATATCCTCAAGCCGATTATCTCGCCGTTTGGCACTACCCCAGGCATCGCCAATAGCGACACAGTATCGCCTTTGAATCTGCCGCCATCTCCAGGTGTGAACACTTCATACTGCTTACCCCCGTCATCAGTGAGGACGGACGGTATCTCGCCGGTTGGGTTGACTGGTTCGGTGATGTCGACTGCGGCTTCTGCCGAACTTGACCGAAGAACCCTGATTGTGAATTCGGCACTGCATGTCCCATGTTTTCCGGTGCAGTAGTGGTCCGTCAGTGAAGCGGTCACTTTGTAACTGCCGGGGGAGGATGGGGCATTGAATTCGATTTGATGGCCATCGCCTTGAAGGACATTGTCGTCGATGTTCCATTGGAAGGTTAAGCCTTCCGCCAAGGAGTTGTCGCGAATGTTTTGCTGTCCGAAGATGTTCGTTGACAGACGGACGGTGTCAGAAGGAGAGAGGGTTACGGACGTTACGATGGGTTCAATCCGCGATGCTTGTTTTGCCAGCGGCAAAACCAAGATTCCACCCCGTAATTGAGCGTTACCCACAAGCGCGAACAGCGAGAAGGAATCTGTAACCGCACAGCTGATGTGTTCTTGGTCGCCCGTAAAGGTTTCTAGACGCTCCCACACACCATTCGTTTCATCGTAGTGCAAAATCGTCCTGTCTCCCGGAAAACCGAACGGCACTGGTATACAGACTGTCGTTTTTCGCTTCTTCAGAGATTCACTGAGAGAAATATCGATCAACTCAATAATTTCCTCATCAGATTCTTCGACGATATTGCTCAATGCCTGCACCCCAGAAGCGTCGGAGTCTGGAGACACGTTGCGGACATCGATTTCTAGAGTGCCTTGGCCCGTCGCGATCTTGTCTATCGCCTGCCATGAGAAATTGAGTTGAACGTCCGATGGCACATCCCGATCTCGCCGGACTGCAACGTTGCGTTGCCCGATAGACTGATTCTGCTGTCTTAAAGTCACGGACCCGAGTTCTTTGCAAAAGAATCCGGTGACCTCCTCGAGCAAAGCGACGCTCGCCGGGGGAAATGATTGGGCGCGCGCGTAATTCCGCAAAGGCCCATCAAAAAGACCACCGGATCCGTCATCAAAAAGTAGAGGAACCTCGATCCATTTATCTTTGGGTATAAAAGGGATTTTGTTTATATATTTTACATCAGCGATCGGGTTTGGGAGCCTGCCCCTTCTATCCAGTACCTCACCCCAAATTCCTTTGTATTCGAACCAAGGACTGGTTGCCGAATCAATAATTGACAGAGCATACTCGTTTTGGGTTTCGCTCAACGTTTCAGTAAATCCCGGCGGAACCAAAGCTGCCCCATCATCCGTCGTGACATCGAATAAATCGATAACCTTAAGGAAATAATCAAATACACTATGTAATCCGAGAAGCTTTCCGAGTATACTCACTTCGTCAGCTTTGTAGTAGCTCGCGTGTGAACCACGAGCCACAAATACCTTAGGATGAAGACCATGAGTCGTCAATTGATCTGAATCGCCCCAACAATCGAAATCCATAAAGCCGTGTTGTGAATAAATCGTTCGGGTTGGCTCGATATTGTTGCCCAATATACGCGCCATCAGCTTATCCGCGTCGATCTCACCGTTAGCATCAAACTCCAACTGGATTAACTCCCAGTCCCCTTCATGATTTCGGTCGAGCGGATAGAACATCCAATATCGCAACACCAGTTGGTCGATTGACTTAGGAAACGGCAGAAGACGGGTATCGGTATGTAGTTCTACGTCCACGTAAACTGTAAGGTCGTATTCGTCCTGATCAATTCGACCCTCGGCAATTATGTACGAATCGTAGGGCTCAAAAGGATCCGGCCACTCATCGGGATACACCTTCGACAACGGTATTGTAAGATGCTCCCCAATCCAGTACGGCGGTGCGACCGAAGTGTAATCGAGGTAGTAATTTTCAAAGAAATCGTTGTTGAAGAAGAACCCGAGATATTCGCCCGTCAACGGGTTGGGTTGACCCAAGACTTTGTTTCCTTGGCTATTCCTCAAATCGGCTTCGTCTAACATCACTCCAACATCCCTCGGAAACACGATCTCATCTTTGTGCATACGCAGAATGGGAGCGAATTTTTGAGCCAGTTGCGCTTTCAATTGATCGCAGACGGGGACGGAATTACCGCGATTGCTCAGCCATTGTTGTATCGATAAGGGCGCACAGAGACCGGGGTTGTCCCAAAGCGACAAACCTTTACCATCATCAAGGTCGCCTAGATTTGTGAGGTCTTTGAGTTTGACGGGGATATCGCCAGTCAACGAATTGCCGCTGAGCCAAAGCGTATGCAGGTTCTGAAGATCTCCCAATTGCGATGGTATCGCCCCCTCTAAAGAGTTCGAATGTAGAGATAGAAACTCCAAATTAGAGAGTTCGCCTAATCTTCGCGAAATCATACCGGTTAGTTGGTTTTCAGAGATATCCACATGTTCTAATTTCTCAAGGTAACCCAGTTCGTCAAGAATATCGCCTTCAAACTCGTTGGTGTGAAGAGACAAATGCTCAAGGTTCGTGAGGCGGGAAATTTGCCATGAAATGATGCCTGTCATTTGGTTGTCTGAAAAGTCCAGTTTCGTTAAATTGCTAAGACTGAAAATGTCTTGTGGGATACTGCCGGTAAGTGCATTGGTATCGAGATCCAACTCTTCGAGTTTCTTAAGATTGCCGAGTTCAGACGGAACTTCACCCGTGAGAGCGTTGTCGGCAAAATGCATACTTGTAAGATTGCGTAGGTTGCCAAGTTCTGAGGGTATAGAACCTGTCAGCGAATTACCGCCGAGCCATAAAATGCGTAGGTTCGACAAACTTCCGAGAGCCGTCGGTATGCTGCCTTCAATGGTGGAATTACCCCATAGCGATAACGTCTCTAGGCTAGTCAAATCACCTAGTTTCTCAGGGATCGAGCCAGACAGCGAATTGTCCGACAGAGCGAGCGTGCGCAATTGCGACAGGTTCCCAAGATCCTCCGGTATCGATCCGGTAAGCGAATTACTCCAAATGTCCAGAAATGTAAGGCTTCTCGCGTTCGCTATTTCTGGCGGTATCGAGCCAGACAGCGAATTTTCGCCTAGATCCAAATATTTCAGCTTTGTCAAGTTACCAAGTTGCTTCGGCACGGATCCGGTAAGCGAATTGACCCACAATTGCAAATTTTCAAGGTTGCTCAAGTTACCCAATGCAGCAGGCATCGTGCCTTGAAGATTGTTCCTTGTCAGTATCAACTCTTTGACGCGACCAGAATTGTCAGTCCGCACGCCGTACCATTGGTTAAGCGGCTGGGCGGATTTCCAGTTCGTGTTGTTGGTCCAGTTGTCCCCGCCAGTCGCGTCGTAGAGTGCCACCAGCGCTGATCTGTCTTGTGCAACCCCTTGTTGGGCTTGAATTTTGGGAGCGTCTGTCAGTGCTAGGAGCGAAAGCGCGATGATTGCAACCATGCCGATTGCGTAACGGAATACGGTTGCTTTGGCGATTTCAAATCCCATCGGGTATCCCCCCCCCCCCCCCGGGTTGAGTCAGTGCTACATGGTTGAGTCCGCAATGGTGCCATTCGGTGTTTTCCTTCTTGACGAAATTCGATTTCGCAAGGCAATCATACACTAGTTCACAACCATGTTGACTCAGTAGGTAAGAAACCAATGAAAGTTCGCCGACTTCAACCTCTAATGGAATGTGCGGATTTACCCCGCCTTCGCTCGCAACAACGCGGTGAGCATTTCGCGCAGGGATCGCGGTGATGCCACTGCTACTTTTGCGGCGGAACTTCCCGAACCGATTTTGACTGTGTGAACCTGCGGGCCGACGTGCTGAAACAAGTCTTCGTCCGTTCTGTCATCGCCTGTAGTCAACTCGAAGTCAAAAGGCCCGAACCGATGGATCACCAAGTCGTAGGCGCGCGCTTTGGTGAGTCCTTGCTGCCGAATCTCTACGACTTTCGCTCCGTGTAGTACTTGCACCGGTTGCCCGCGCAATGTGTTCTCCAACAACGAGACCAGTTCCAACGCTTGCCAGTTACCAAGCGTCTCTTCAGTCTGGCGGTAATGCCACGCCAACGCCGTCTCCTTCTCCTCGATCCGGGAACCGGGTGTGCGTCCTACATAGTTTTCCAATATGCTCACCACGTCGGATTTCCAACTCGTATCGAGCGCTCCTAGCAAGTGCCAGTCGTCTTCGCCGTTTTCCTTCATCCAGGCGCCATGTTCTGCGATTAGGTCGATCGGGCAATCACCAAACCATTCTCCCAGCGTTTGATGGTCGCGTCCACTGTTGATAAAGATCTTCACATCGTCTCGATTGCCGAAGCGATGGAGCAAGCCCAATATCTCGGGCGTAGGCGTCGCATCCTCGAAACGCTCAACGAACTCGCGCAATGAGCCGTCGTAGTCCAGCATGACAAGCGACGTGTCGGCAGTTCTAAAGTCAGCAGCCAAGGATTCCGCCAGCACTGAAGACTGCAACATTGGGGGCGAACTGGAATGTACCGCCTCGGTTTCTTCCAATGAAGACATGAAATCTCTTACCCATCGATGCACATCGTTCTGAATGACTCGGCTGTGCATGGGCATCATGCGCTCGTTGCGTTCGCCCAAACTCATCTCCAGAGCGCGCTCCAACTGATTGGTGGTCCCCTCAATGTCCCAAGGATTGACGCGCAAAGCTTCGCCGAGTTCGCTGACCGCGCCTGCGAACTCGCTGATAACCAACGTCCCGCCGCCATCATCGCGACAAACCACGTATTCCTTTGCCACCAGGTTTAATCCGTCGCGTACCGGGGATACGAAGCAGACATCTGCGACGCGGTACAAGGCGCAGAGCTCCTCTGGAGTCACGGTCTGGTACAGGTAGTTGATCGGACTGATCAATGGGGAGCCGTAGATGCCGTTTATCTCACTGACTCGTCGTTCGACATCGCTTTTAAGTTCTTGGTAAGTTTCGATTCCGGCTCGCGTTGGAACTGCGAGCTGCAAAAACAAGACTCTTTCTGCCCAACGTGGAGATCGCTCCAAGAGTCTTTCAAAAGCTTGCAACTTCAATGGCAATCCCTTGGTGTAGTCGAGCCGATCCACGCCCAAGATCACCTGTCGATCGCCGATATTGCGTTTCAGTTGCCTTAGGTATTGCTCAGCGCCTTGCGAGTACGCTTTTTCTCGGAAATCTTCGGTGTCGATACCTAATGGATGTGCCTCTACTCGTACGTTGTGATTGCGCGTCCTAACCGTTCCCGCTTGAGACTCGATTCCCAAGATTCGTCGCACGCTGCGAAGGTAGTTGTATGTGTAGTCATAGGTGTGCATACCGATGAGGTCTGCGCCCAGCAGCCCGCGCAGAATCTCAACCCGTTGGGGCAAGATTCGGAACGTCTCATCCGCCGGAAAAGGGATGTGCAAGAAGAAGCCGATACGAACATCCAAACCCCGGTCCCGGAGCATGCGCGGTAAGAGCATCAAGTGATAGTCGTGGACCCACACCGCGTCGTCTGGTTCTGCAAGTTCACTGACCACATCGGCGAACCGCTGATTTACCCGTCTATATGCCTCGAATTGCTCGGGATCGTATGAACCGAACTCAGTGAAGTAGTGAAACAGTGGCCAGATGGCATCGTTCGAGTAGCCTTCGTAGTAATCGTTGTAGTCTTGCGGATCGATGTGGACCGGCACCAGGTTGTGCGCCGCCAACTGCGCCCTGATCTCCTTGCTGGGATCCGCGCCGGGATATCCGACCCACAAACCGCCGGAACTCTCATGCAGAGGGCGTAATCCGGTCACCAACCCACCCACGCTATGTGCAAGTGTCTGCTCACCGGTGTCAGGATCGGTACCGATGGTGACCGGCAGTCTATTGGATACCAGTATCGGGCGTCTCATCGGGTAATCTCCAGCATCACATTCCTCCCCTTTTTGCGTAGCAAACCCTTTTCTCTCCCCCTCTCTGAGGGGGAATTGAAGGGGGTGCCAGCGTAGCGAGGCGCAGGGGGTTCACATCAACCTCCGGATATCGCCGGCACGAAATGGACCTCGGTGTCAGGTTCGAGCGGTTGGAGCAATCCTTGTCTGGTGGCTGCGTATCCCACGACTGCCGCTAGTCCTGGCTTCAGACGTCCATCCTGCAAGAGATGATCCGATATCCCCGGATATGTCTCTTCAAGGTTGCTGACCACCTCTCCTAAGGTTGCCCCCGCGACATCTAGCTCGCCTTTGCCGCCTGCGAAAGGGCGCAATTCGTACGGTAAAAACACCTTTGCCATGCTTCGCGACTCTCCCGGCTATGACTGACTTCACGCTTTGCATCGATCGCGCCAGAAGTGGGTGCGATCGACCTGCTTGTGAAATCAGGATACCACTGGAGGGTTACGTAACTGTTGCGAAACAAGGTTGGGACGACAACGCATGAAAGAAGGTCAGCGCTAACCGCCGTTTCTGGAAACCAACCGAGAACCTCCGGCGAATCCCAAAATCGCACCCACCGAAGACTTCACCATCCAGTCACCGACCGCAAAAAGTGTCTCTTGTGCCGATTTCAATTCCTCGAAAGAGGATAGCAGGAACATGATGCCGGTGCCAAAGATCACCAACGCGAATAGTCCGAGGAAAATCCACGAGGCGGGAATTTCTTTCCGAGACGATTTCAACGCTTCGAACTAACGCGCGTCATGCGTTACTAGGATTCCGCCGGTCTTGCTGAGCATCAGGCTCAGCTTGTTGCAACTTCCAACGGACAATGCCTACGACTGCGACGACCAGCATCACAAAGCCCGTTGCGATCATCACTATCCCAATTATTGACGTTGCAGTTTCCAAGACCTTTTCTCCCTGTAACCACCACCTGCTATCGAATGTTACCACACCGGGTTCATGGCAACCAAGCATGAAGACCGTTTGGATAACGGAGTCAGCGAGTAGGGGCAACCACAAGGGTTGCCCCTACTTATCCCCTCTCCCGCTCAGTGGGAGAGGGTTAGGGTTAGGGTGAGGGTGTATTACCCCCCGTTCTTAGCTGCCAAAGCCTCCAAGATGCGGCCTGGCTTCATCGGTTGTTCTTGCAAGCGAACGCCGACAGCATCGTTGATGGCGTTCGGGATTGCACCTAGCGGAGGTGCGATCGGCACCTCGCCAACGCCGCGCACACCAAACGGGTGCATGGGGTTTGCAACCTCGACGATGTGCGTTTCGAGCATCGGCAGGTCGAGCGATGTCGGCATTCGGTAGTCCAAGAAGCTGAAGTTTGCCATCGAGCCGTCGTCGTTCATGAAGTACTCTTCATTGAGCGCCCAACCGATGCCTTGTGCGGCTCCGCCCTGCATCTGGTTCTCGACGTAAGCGGGGTGAATCGCCTTCCCAGCGTCTTGGAAGACGCTGTATCGCACGACATCGGTCTTGCCGGTGTCGGTGTCGATCTCAAGGTCGCAGATGTGCAGACCAAACGCGTTGCCTGCTGCTGCAAGGTTCACCGAGGAAGTCGTCGAAATCGGACCGCCGGTGTCGCCCAAACGCGTGGCAAGGTCTTTGAATCCCAAGTTCAGTTCGGGGTCAGACTTGCTGCTGAAGACGCCATCTGAGAACTGGACGTCGTCAACGTCAATACCCCACAGGATGGCGGCGCGTTCGCGCATCTCTTCAACCATTTTGGTCGCGGCTTCCCATGCTGCGTATCCGGTCGCATAAGTCACGCGGCTGCCACCGGTCGTACCGGTGTAGCCGATCTCATCAGTGCTAGGTATGCTCGGATGAACATCGTGAGCGTCCAGGCCCAAAACCTCGGCTGCCTGCATCGCAATCGATGCTCGCGATCCGCCGATGTCCTGTGAACCCTCATTCATCGCAACCGTGCCGTCGTCTTGCAGCATCAGGTCCACCGTCGACTTGCCACCGCCGTTCATCCAGAAACCGACACCGATTCCGCGTCCGCGTTTCGTCCCCGGCTTCGCTTCACCAAGAGGTGAGTTCCAGTGGTCGGAATTTTGCGCCTGCTCCAACATCTCGACCAGACCGATGCGGTTGAACATCACGCCGTTGCCGTTTCGCGAGCCTTCCTTTGACGCGTTGTCGAGCCTGAACTGCAACTTGTCCCAGCCCATGGTGTCGCATATCTCGTCGACGACTGTCTCGATTCCGAAGCAGACTTGCGGTGAGCCGGGAGCCCGGTATGCCGCCGATTTTGGCTTGTTGACGACAACGTCGTACGCGTCGATGCGGGAGTTCGGAACGTCATAGGCTGCGCGGAAGCAGTTGATACCGGCGGTGAATGCTGAACCGGGGTAGGCGCCAGCTTCGTATCGCAGCTGACCGTCGAACGCGTGGATCTTGCCGTCCTTGGTGACTCCCATCTTTACGCGGACTTTGCCGCCTGGCGCCGGGCCGCTCGCCATGAAGATTGCTGGTCGGTCCATGACCATCTTTACCGGCCGACCGTTGGACTTCTTTGACAGGATCGCAGCGACGGGGGCGAGATATGTCTTCGTCTTTCCGCCGAAACCGCCACCGATCTCAACCGACTTCGCGGTTACTTGAGAGTCCGGTATGCCTACCAGCGCCGCGGTCTGTTCGCGGACTGCGAACATGCCTTGCGTGCTCTCCCAAACGTTGACGTGCCCGCTCTCATCCCAGACAGCCGTAGCGTTGTGCGGTTCGATGTAGCCCTGGTGAACCATCTCGAGTGAAACTTCACGCTCGACCACTAAATCACAGTCGTCGAAAGCACCGTCAGGATCGCCGAATTCGTGGCGAACTGCTATCGCTACGTTGGTGTTGGGAACTTGTTCGCCGAAGTGGTTTCCGACTAGGTCTTCAAGCAGAATAGGCGCACCTTCCGCCATCGCCTCGTCAACATTGCGAACCGGCGGCAGCGTCTCGTACTCAACCTTGATTCTCCGCGCCGCCTCTGTAGCAGTATTGCGGTCCACTGCGGCGACCGCAGCAACTACGTGGCCCTTGTAAAGGACTTTGTCGGAAGCCATCACGTTGTCTTGCGTGCGCTTCATGTTGAGGACTTCCTCGCCTGTTTCGACTTCCATATCGGCGGCGGTCGGAAAGTCCTTGTGCGTGGCTACTGCGTAGACGCCGGGCATCGCCTCTGCTTCAGAGGTGTCGATGCTCAAGATGCGGGCGTGGACTTGATCCGTCCTAAGCACATCGCCCCATATAAGTCCTGGCAACTTGACATCGGCGCCGTAGATGGCGCGTCCCGTCACCTTGTCCAGTCCGTCGTGTCGAATCGGACGCGAACCGACGACTGAAAAGCTCTTTTTCTGCTCGAAAGTGGCTACCATGCAGATGGCCCTCCTGCTCTCTGATCGCCGAATAACCGTTGCAGGCGCATCGGCATCATCAACTGTTGAACAACTGAATGTTAATCGACAAATCCTCTATCTGATTAACACGAACGCAAAACCATACCGTTTTTGACGCAGGAAATGAGGGGGGAAGAACCATGATTGCCATGACGATGTCCTTTGACGGTAGGGACGGTTCGCGAACCG
The DNA here is from genome assembly GCA_963555965.3 of Dehalococcoidia bacterium. Taxonomy (GTDB): domain Bacteria; phylum Chloroflexota; class Dehalococcoidia; order Lucifugimonadales; family Lucifugimonadaceae; genus Bin127. Next base: position 1,447,693 of record OY821634.1, on the reverse strand, counting down.
CCTCTACCTTCATTGCCGCGTAGGCGGGCGCTTCAGCGGACGGAACGTCCATCCACAGAGGCAGGGTCGGGTTTCCCCCGCTCGCGGGGGAAATGTCCGAAGGACAAAGGGGGAACACCCAACCATGTCATTCTGAACGTAGTGCAGGGGAGTGAAGAATCTAAAGCCGCCGACGGGCATCCCCCTAACCCCTTTACGCTCCGCGGAGGAGAAAGATTCCTTGCTGCGCTCGGAATGACACGGGTACCAAGCACCAAAAAAGGGGAGGGTCCCCTTAGCCCTCCCCTTTTAGGTCTATGAGGGCAACCATTATGGTTGCCACTACGTTCTAGGTCTTCGGGCGGTCAGCGCGATGCCGGTGATGGCTGTCGCCGCCGCGATCAGCAGGATCATCCAGAGGATTGCCACTGCGGATGGCGATGTGCCGCCTGTTTCCGGCGACAGCGGAGTCGGCTCTGGCGTAGGTGCCGGTATCGCAGCTGGCGCGCCTTGTCTACCCGCCGACAGAGTCGCGGGAAGTTTGCTGATGTTCCCGCAAATGTCCGTGCCAGACGCGCTTATGCGGATGGTTGATGCTAGAACGGTCAACGTGCCGTCAGGGTTGCTGGCGAGAATCGCCGCGTCGCTTATGTTCCTGCCGAATTCAGCCGGCAGAGGGACGCAGACTTTCGCGGCGATATTCAGACGGTACTCGGAAATCGATTCACCTTCGGAGTCGACGATAGCGATTTCGTAGAGGTTGCCGCTTAGAGTGTAGCGCTGGTGCGTTTCGCCAGTGTTGGCTGCGTTACCAGTTTCGTACATCCGAACGCCGATGTACTCGCCGTTCGGGACTGCGCTAGGCGGCGCGGTTATGGAGAATGTTCCGCCGTCGAAGGTGCCGCCCTCTTCCGGTGTGAAGACTTCGTACTGATTGCCCTCGCCATCGGTAAGCACGGAAGGAATCTCGCCAGCCGGGTTAGCCGGCGTTGGCGACGGTACTTGTGCCTGGGACGATCGTCGAACGGTGATTGCGAAATCCGCAGAACACGCATCAGCATCGCCGGAACAGTACCGCGCGCTCAGCGAGGCAGTGACGTTATAGCTTCCGGGCGAGGATGGCGCGGTGTACATCGTTTCGGACGATTTTTCGCCGTCCAGGGTTGTGTCGTCCTCTTTCCACAAGAACTCGTAATGGGTTGCGAGAGTCTGATCCTGCGCGTTTTGCGCGCCGTAGATTTTCACGGCAAGACGGATTTCATCGCCGGCCGATACCGTAGTCACTCCGCCGATCATCGGTTCGATTCGAGATGCCATCCAGCGACGGTTGATCGTTTCCTGCGTCGGCGTCGGAGTGGGGGTCGCGTTCGCGCCGAGTAGGAATGCCGAGAACGAATTGGTTGTCGCACACGCTTCCGTTGGCACGCCGTTGCCGTCTGTCTTCACCGTCGTCGTAAGCTCTACCCAACTGCCGTTGCTGTAGTGGAGGATCTTCACCTCCGTAGCCTGTGTTCCGAGCGCGTTCCGAAGCGCAGCGGTGATCGGAAGGCACACCTCGACATCCTCTCCGTTCACAGACGCGCTGATCGTGATGTCTACCACTACGGCGTCGTTCCCGCCTATCGTGTAGCGATTGCTGCCAGGCGCAGGCGGATTCTGACCAGAGCCGAGCTGCACCGGGTTGAACGTCACCGTCGTACTGTTCGGCAACTCGTCCACAGCGGCTCCCGACAACTCGATTCTCGTGCCCGTCGGCGCGCCGTTGTCGACGATCGATATCGTCTTGTTTTCGACATTGAGCGATGCACCGGTGTGAGGTACCGGCAATGGCGTTGGCGTGGGTGTTGGCGTAGGTGTCTCAGTCGGAGTTGGCGTGATTGTCGGTGTTGGAGTTGGCGTGGGCGTCTCAGTCGGCGTATGAGTTGGCGTAGGTGTATCAGTCGGTGTAGGGGTAGGTGTATTCGTCGGTGTCTCGGTAGGAGTCGGCGTGTGTGTCGGCGTGTCCGTAGGAGTCGGCGTCTTGGTAGGAGTAGGCGTGTGTGTCGGCGTGTCCGTGGGCGTCGGTGTATTGGTTGGTGTGTCCGTAGGCGTAGGGGTAGGTGTATTCGTCGGCGTGTGAGTCGGTGTATCTGTGGGTGTAGGTGTGTGCGTTGGCGTGTGAGTCGGTGTATTCGTAGGTGTGTGTGTCGGTGTATCGGTAGGCGTAGGGGTGGCGGTGTGCTCGGAATCAGGTGCATCCAAGAAATAGGCGTAGATCTTTTTGTCGGCACCATCAATTACCCACATCGTTGTCCCGTCCGAGTGAATCCCCCACGGCTCTCCGTTACCCGCCGCGTGCAGTGTCGTGAAATCCTTGCTCGTGTCACGGGATTTCGAGGACACGGTGAACGCCTTGATGTAACTCTGATTGAAACTGCTTTGTGACGCGACCCACATCGTTGTTCCGTCTGACCAGATGCCATTGGGACTCGAAAAAGTGCCTGTCACATTGGAGAAGTCTTTGCTGGAATCACGCGACTTGTCGGACATCTTGTACGCGTAGACCTTGTCATCTCTACTGTCAGCGACCCACATGTGGGTTCCATCAGAGAATAAAGCCCGCGGATCGTCGTTCTCGGCTGCGTCGAGAGTGTTGAAGTCTTTGCTGGAATCACGCGACTTGTCGGACATCTTGTAAGCGTAGATCTTTTTATCTGCGGTGTCCGCGATCCACATCGTCGTGCTGTTCCCCCAGATGCCCATGGGCGATGAGTTAGAGGACGGAAGATCGAAGTCTTTGCCGGAATCGCGCGACTTGTCGGACACCTTGTAGGCATAGATATAGGCGTCACCGATATCCACGACCCACATTGTGGTGCCGTTCGAATAAAGCCCCGCCGGATGGTCGTTTCCGGCCGCGCCGAGAGTGTTGAAGTCCTTAGAGGGATCTCGGTCAGACTGAGAGTGCGCTTGCGCTACATTAGTATTATAATGGGGGGGGGGGTACCGCGAACATGATCGCAGCAATGACCGCGCTCACACCCATGACGGCGACCACTGCCGTGGCTCTGGCTTTGAATTCCTTCAACATAAGTATCCGCATCATCATATCATTATTTCTTCTTCCGAATCATCATGCAATCTAGGAATTCTGATGCAATCACATCCATCGAACCAAACGAACTAGGGCTTTCGGACAGTGATGGAGAGGGAGTTCACGCAAGCAATCTGAACCATGATTGCCATGATTGGGAAATGATGAAGCATGCTTCCCTCCCGTCTCCGCCCGGGCATCCCCCCGCTCACATCGCTATGCTCGTTCGCGCCCCCTTACGCAAGCGAAGGGGGCGTACGCCCACCCCTCACCTCTGGATTCCCGCTTGCGCGGGAATGACGGGGGTTGCGCACGGCGCACCATACTGTAGGGGCGGTTCGCGAACCGCCCCTACAGTACTCCCCCCTTCGTGGAACGTAAAGGAGCTAGAGGGATGTTCTGCCCCCTTTGTCCCTCCGGGACATTTCCCCCATGAATGGGGGAAACCCCATCACGCCTATCATTCCCGCATCATGGCAATCATGGTTCAAGTCCGAGTCCGCGTCTCCGGAATAACCCCTGACGGCCTGAACAGCAGCACTAGGACGATGATTAGTCCGATTATTGCTAGTCGTAGGTTGGGGTCCGCTAGGAATCCGGGTAGGAATTGGGAGCTTGAGATCACTGCCCATAGGACGAATGCGCCTAGGATCGCGCCGCGATGGTTGCCGCTACCGCCAAGTATAAGCATCGCCCAGATGATGAATGTGGCGAAGAATGGTTCGAAGGCGACCGGGGTTATGGAGTGTTTGGCGAATGCGTATAGCGCGCCGCCTATACCCATCAGTGCGGCACCGTAGGCAAAGGCTTGGAGTTTGAACTGGAAGGCGTTTTTGCCGACCATCTCGACGGTGTCTTCGTTTTCACGGATCGCAAGTATTACACGTCCCCAAGGGGAGCCTGCTAAACGCTGAGATACGAAATAGACGATCACTAATACGATCAGAACCAAAGGCAAGAAAACAAAGCCGTACCAATGCGGGTCTACCAGACCATCGAGTACTCGAGGGATGCCGTTCAACCCGCGCGTGCCATCAGCCAACCATCCTTCGTTTGTGAATACCAATCGCACTGCCTCGCCGAGACCAAGAGTCGTTATGGCTAGGTAATCGCCGCGCAACCGAATCGTGATGCTACCCACCAGATATGCGACCGCCGCGCACATAGCCGCCGCCGCGATTAGCACTAGAGGAAACCAGAGATCGAATCCGATTCGCTCAGAACCTAAGGTGACGGCTAGGTTGCCTCCCCATTCGTATCGCTGATAGAGGTCGGGATCGGGCGGAGGCATAACGAGGATTGCGGCGGTGTACGCGCCTAATGCGAAGAACGCCGCGATACCAATGTTGAACAATCCGGTGTGTCCGTAGTGGACGTTCAAGCCGACGTTGATGATCGCGTAGATACCCGCGATCACCAAGAAACTGCCGATGTGGAGGATTATGCCTTCCATCCCGCGGATTATTCCTTAACCTTAAGTTCTGCTCTGTCCGAATAGACCGTTAGGTCGTACTAGAAGCAAGACGATGATGGCTGCGAAAAAGACGGCTGGCTTGTATGAGGGTTCGAGCCACGCCGTCGAGACCTCTCCGATGACTCCTACGAAGATAGCACCTGCGAACGCGCCGTAGGGGTTGCCGATTCCGCCTGCGACGACGGCGGCGAATAGGGGGATCAGCAGTTTCCAACCGGATATTGTCAGTAGTTGTCCCTGCCCGGCGGCAAACAAAATTCCTGCTGCTGCCGCCATTCCGCCACCAATCACCCAAGTCAGCAGATTCGTACGTTCAACGTCGATACCCGTAACGCGTGCAAGGTCCTCGTTGTCTGCTGCGGCGCGCATCGCTTTGCCCCAGCGAGTCATGTTCAGGAAAAGATACGTCAGCAAAGTCAACGTTACCGCGGCGACCGCCACGAAGATCATGTCCGGCGGGATCCGTACCAGCACGTCGTCAAAAAACATAAGGTCCACCTCGTAGAGGAAGAACTTCTTCGACTCTCTCGGAAAATGCTCAACCTCGGTCCCCCAGATGTATTGGATGATCCCGCGCAACGCGATTGCAACACCCAACGATGCTAACGCCATCACACCCGGCAACGCACCTCGTCGACGCATCGTGCGATACACGAGTTGGTCTACAACCACAGCGAAGACAGCAACGATGAAAACTCCGATCGGCAAGGCGATGAAGAGCGTGGAAGGGAATGTGAATGGGCCGACCGAGTTCATGCTCCATGCTTCGGGCAGTAGCGATGCGAAGACCCACAGGGCAATGAAGGCACCGAGTGTCATGTAGTCGCCGTGAGCGATGTTTGGCAGATGAAGATTGCCGTAGACGAGCGACAAACCGACCGCGCCGAGGGCGTAGATGGCTCCTACCAATAGCCCGTTGACTGTCAGGTCTAGCTGAGTTATGAGCGCCCATATCGCGAATGCCGCTACTGCGAAGAGCACGAATCTCTCGATGACCATTAAGCCGCGCTCGCCAATGACTGAGGCGACAAAGTCTCGCAGTACGTTTCGATTAAATACCATCACTCACCTTCACTCGCATCTTCCGATTGGACTTCAGTTGATCCGCCCAGGCCTAGGAACACGCGTCCGATGTCCGGGTTGTTCAATAGACCTTGAGCCGTGTCCTCTGCGAAGTTGCGTCCGCGGGCCAAGACGTATGCCCGATCGCTGTGTCGCAACGCCTTGATTGCGTTTTGCTCGACCAAAAGGATTGACACACCAGTCTGATTGATCTCGCGTATCTGGTCCAGAACCTGATCGACGATCTGCGGCGCCAACCCTGCGGTAGGCTCATCCAGTAGCAAGACTGAGGGTTCAGCGACCAAAGCGCGTGCCAAAGCCAACATTTGGCGCTGTCCGCCAGACAATTGCCCAGCATTGCCTTTCCAACGTTCCTTCAGCAACGGGAAAAGTTCTTGAACGCGCTCGATATTCGGGCGCACGTCGCCGTCTAGGGTAAACGCGCCCATCTCAACATTTTCGCGGACAGAAAGGGTAGGGAAGATGTTGCCTGCTTGTGGCACGTAACCGATGCCCATCTGGATCAACTTGTCCGCACGCTGCCCCGTAATATCATCGCCATGCAACTTGATCGCGCCTCCTGAAACATCCGCCAAACCGAATATGGCTTTGATCGTAGTGGATTTGCCCGATCCGTTGGGTCCGATGATTGTAACCATCTCACCGAGTCCCAGATGCATCGATATGCCGCGCGTAATCAACGTTGGCCCGTATCCTGCTTCTAGGTTTTCGATCTCAAGGGCGGATACACCTTCCGGTTGTGCGTCTTGATTGACCTGTGGCGCGCTCAATGTTCGATGCCTCCGAGGTAGGCATCCAAGACGCGCGTATCGCTCCTCACCTCTTCTGGTGTGCCATTGGCGATCACTCTACCCTCAGCCATGACAATCACTTGGTCGCACATCTCCATGATCAAGGGAACGTCGTGTTCAACGATGACCCATGTGATGCCGCGATCGTCTCGCAGTTTCTTGATGGTGTCGACGATGTTACGCATCAGAGTCGGGTTGACACCTGCTGCCGGCTCATCGAGCAGCACCAGTTTCGGAGTCGCCATCAATGCCCGCCCGATCTCCAACAGCTTCTTCTGACCCGTAGAGAGGTTCGCCGCCAACTCTTCTTCGAGATGGTCCAGAAGCAACAACCTCAATACTTCGCGTGCCTGCTCGCGCACCTGCTCTTCCTGACGTCGCACCAGTCGTGGTGCAAGCAGCGAAGTAAACATTGCTTCGCCGATCTGCCCTTCGGGAACCAGAGCCAAGTTCTCCAACACAGTCATCCTGCCGAGTTCGCCGGGTATTTGAAATGTTCGCGCAACTCCGCGTCGTGCAACGGAATGCGGAGGTATCCCATCCAACCTATGCCCATCAAAGAAGATACGACCGCCTTGCAATGGGACCATATCGGTTATCAGGTTGAACATCGTCGATTTTCCAGCACCGTTCGGGCCGATCAACCCGGTAATCGTGCCCGCATCGACATCGAACGAGCAGTTGTCAACGGCGCGCAACCCTCCGAACGCGCAGACCGCGTCCTCAACCTTCAAGATCGGTTCCGTCAATGGAGGTCCACGCTTCTATTCATCGAAACAACCACCGAACATCTACCGCCACGCATCGTATCCTCTATACTTTCGCAATCAGATTATACAGGCGAAAAAGTCCAACCGATACAGCATCGCACATTCGCCACAAATCTAGCGGCGCCACGCTGAATCAGCTGAGAAACTTACCATGACTACCCGAAACGGAAGTAACCAGACTATCGACCTCACCCCCGAAGACGTGCTTGGCACCGAGCAGAGTCCTGAACTGCGCGAGATCAGAACGCGTGCCGACGGGCCTGCGGGGGTCTTACCTTTCACCGCCGACTTCCTCACGAACAGTCCTAGCGGTGACCATTTCGGCATGACCCAGAACGCCGGGATGGGATGGAATCCTGCTGAACTGATGCGAAAGCAGTTCATCATTCTTGCCACCGCCGGCGGACTACGAGAGGAAGACGGCACACCAGTCGCTCTTGGTCTGCATACCGGACATTTTGAACTCTCATCTATGGTCAAAGCGGCGGCAAACGAATTCGACCGACTGAACGGGCTGCCGTTCGCCACGTTTTGCTCCGATCCGTGCGATGGACGAACGCAAGGCACCACCGGCATGATGGATTCCCTCCCATATCGCAACGATGCCGCGCAAGTATTCCGTCGCCAAGCTCGATCGCTTCCAACTGCGCGCGGCGTTTTGGGCATCGCATCTTGCGACAAAGGGCTTCCCGCGATGATGATGGCGGTGGCCGGTCTCCGCGATAAACCCGTTGTCGTCGTTCCGGGCGGAGTAACCCTCGCGCCCAAGAGTGGTGAAGATGCAGGAATGATCCAATCCATCGGCGCGAGGTTTGCTCAAGGCGAAGTGACACTCGAATATGCCCAAGACGTTGGATGCCGCGCTTGCGCATCGCCAGGCGGTGGATGTCAATTCTTGGGAACTGCCGGTACTTCGCAGGTCGTCTCTGAATCACTCGGACTTGCCATTACCCACGCCGCGCTCTCTCCGAGCGGTACGCCCGCATGGTTCGATGTTGCCAAACGCTCTGCTCGTGCTCTTGTGATGGCGGAACAACGGGGGATCAAATCCAACGACATCCTCACTGAAGCGGCGTTCGAGAATGCGATGGTAGTACACGCTGCGTGTGGCGGCTCTACGAACTTGCTACTTCACACTCCGGCGATCGCTCATGCCGCGGGAAGGCGTCGCATGAATGTCGATGACTGGCAACGCGTCAACGACGATGTGCCGCGCATTGTTGATGTATTGCCTAATGGGCCTATCGGTCATCCAACCGCTCAGTTGTACGCGGCTGGTGGTGTGCCAGAAGTGATGCTGCATCTCAGAAATCTCGGTCTCTTAGACACATCAGTCCTTACCGCAACTGGACAATCTCTCGACGACAACCTTGACTGGTGGGAGGACTCTGAGCGCAGGCGAGACATGCGCGATTACCTGCGAAACGTAGACGGCATCAACCCCGACGATGTGATCATGTCTGCTGACCGAGCCAAATCGAAAGGTCTCACCAGCACCGTAACGTTCCCGCGTGGCAACCTCGCTCCCCATGGTTCTGTCATCAAGTCCACAGCGATCGATCCGACCGTTGTAGATGACGACGGTGTCTACCGCAACACCGGTAAGGCTCGTGTATTCACCTCCGAACGCGAAGCTATCCATGCCATCAAGACCCGCGACGAAGATTACAAAATCAAAGCTGGCGACATCATGGTAGTCAACTGTGGTGGCCCCCTAGGCACCGGCATGGAGGAGCTCTACCAAATAACCGCCGCACTAAAACACCTCTCGTACGGGAAGCACGTAGCGCTTATCACCGATGCCCGATTTTCCGGCGTCTCCACAGGCGCTTGCATTGGACATGTTGGACCCGAAGCACTAGCCGGCGGACCTATCGGTAAAGTGCGAGAAGGCGATCTTGTAGAGATCATCATTGACCGCAACGACCTCACAGGTTCGATAAATCTAGTCGGCGAAGACGATGTCTACCACGGTGCCAATTGGGGCGCCCAGGAGTTAGAAGCACGCCCAACCCCCGACAACCTAGAGCCACATCCGCAGTTGCCAGACGACTCGAGACTGTGGGCAGCGTTACAAGCCGCATCCGGCGGAATCTGGGGTGGGTGCGTCTTTGACACCGACGCCATTATCGAAACCCTCAACGCCGGGCGCGAAGCGTTAAGCAAGCAAGAGCAACGAGTACTTTAGTTGTCCGGAATCCTAGGTGACGGTAAGGTAGGAGGTTAAGTGCTACTGCAACGTGAATCCCATAACCAGAGTTGCAATTGCAACGCCGACGGCAATGCCCGCTAGGCACACCCCCACAAACCATTTGACCAATTGCCACTTCACATCCGCAACGAATTCTTTGCTGGCATAATTGCTCTCTACTACTGCCAGCCGTGTCGAAATCTCCAACGTGGCGCTCAACTTCTCAATGATCGCGTCTTCTAAATCGACGTCTCGCCGCTCAGGCACGGTTTTCCTCTACTAACTCGGAAAGTTTGGCATACAAATCGCCCAATCTGCCCTCGTATTTGTCCATCACATCCTTTACGCGTGGCACACCATCGTTCCGAGGTGCTTCCTTGATAGAGACCGTGACTTCCGACAAACACTCCGACAAGACAGAAGCATAGAGATCGTATGCCGCGTCAAAGCCGGGGATTTTGCTCAGATCGTCAGACGTTTCGATTGGTATTCGGGTTCGTTGCGACGTTGCCATGTGCTGAATCTCGAAAAATGCTTCCAACTTCCAGTCGTTAGATCATATCAAATCATTCTTATGCCCACATTCGGTTTGCAACATCCAGTTCTTCACCCCTGCGCCTTCATCAACGTCCGGACCGCGTCCTCAACGTGGTCCGGCGTGCCCACCAAGATCAACCTGTCCCCAGCCCTCGGCACTATGTCATCATCCGCTTCTACCAACTCGCCAGTTTCACCGCGCTTGATTGCCACAATGTCGGCTTTGCTGTCTGAAATCAACGTCGTTTCGTCGATTGGCTTGTCGCAGTAGGGACCATCCCCGGTTATCAGTACCTCGCCAGTTTCGAGAGGAACAATACCGCCTTCAACCTCGATCCTGTTCAATTGCTCGCGGTCAGCATCCGAAACGTTCAATATCTCGTCCACAATCCGGCTTGCCGCGATGTGATGCATCGAAATCACTTTTGATGCGCCGGCGCGGACGAGTTTCGGTTCTGATTCCGGCAGAGTCGCCTTTGCTACGATCTCGAGGTCTGGAGCGATGACGTGCGCGGTCAGCACGGTCATCAATGCAGCTGAATCAGGCGCGACGGTGCAGATTAAACTCTGGGCTCTGGTTATACCCGCCTTGATCAACACCTCGTCCTGTCCACCGTCGCCTTGAATGCCAACGAAACCATCCTCCGACGCATCGCGGGTCTTCTCCGAATCTCGGTCTATAACGACTACTCTCGTATTTTGCAGAGATTGAAGTTCTGAAGCGACTAAAGTTCCTGTGTCTCCGTAACCTACGACGATGTGATGCCCCTCGATCCGTCGCAGCATCGCCTCTGTCCCTCGTTGCCTCAGATTCGATACCAACTGACCTGAAATCAATCGTTCTCCCAACGTTGCGAATGTATAGGCGAAGGCTCCGACGCCGGTGACGATGATCGCTATGGAGAAGATGCGACCGTTCTCGCTAAGTGGTTGCACCTCCTCGAAACCCACTGTGGACATCGTGATCACAGTCATGTATGCCGCATCTAACCAAGTCCAATCATCGCCTTCTATGATCTTGAACCCTACGGCACCGATCAAAAAGATTGTGAACAAAGCCGCAATGCCACGTGCCAAGTTCAATCGCCGCCGACGGATCAACCGTCGCGACTCCGAAGGCGCTGCGACTACTAAAGCAGGCAATTCCATTCCGCCTCCGTCAATAGCTCGTCACTCGATGTCCCAGCTTCTGTTTGATCGCAATGTTCTGAGTTGGGACAATAACGGTTCTACATTGAGGCCCAATGCTTCGATAAACATTATGTCAATTTCTTCGATGAGATCGGACCGAACATGCAAGTTGTAGTTTTCTGGTCCTTCATCACTGATTTCAGATGTAGCACATTCATCAACATTGGCGATCAAACGTTTACCCAAATCGATTACTGGATCAGGATCATCCATCCATACGTCAGGTACTGCGAATCCTTCATAATCTGAGAGTTTCGCATGAAACCCATCGCCATACACGCGCCACCATGCGTATGCGACGTGCCCGTTTAAGGCGGCAACCATCATGTACAGCGTATCGTCATCAACAACTCTGAATTCCGCGCACCGTATGGTCCGCGAAATCTCACTAGGAATCACCGTGATATAGTATCGAGGCACCTCAGGTACCGTCAAAGCAACGCCATCGTCCGATGCGAACCCCAACAAATCGCGTTGTTGCTCGCGGATTGACAGGACCAACTCTGCGACTTCACGTGTCGGTATCCTAGGCCATTGCCGATGCTGCAACCCATCGATCTCAGATACCTCAATCATCTCGCGTTGTTTCAAACACGTATCGCGTTCGGATGCAGCCCACCGTTGCAATCCCGTCGTTTTGATTGAAACCTCGTCCGATTCGCCTAGCCAAGCGGAAAAAATCGTCGCGCGCTGACTGTTCTCCGGCAACTTTACCGAGAAACTCTCTTTGAAAATAGTCGCCGGTCTAATGTCGTAGTGACGTAGCGAGATCTGCTTGGTGCGGTCCTCGAACACCGCCCTCAAGGTTCTGTGTCGCTGCCCAAATGCGATCGAATACGGCACAATCATCGTAACCACCCCACCGTCTGCCCGCGTGAGTGCTAACCCTAATTCGCAGAACAGTGTGTACAAGTTATTCACATTAGTCGTCTTGTATCTCTTGTCTTCGATCAGCGTCGCCTTGCGAGCACTATCGACCGAATTCGATAGACTCTCATACGGCGGATTTCCAATGACAATGTCAAACCCCTGCCAGTCAGGTTCGTAGAACAACAACCGGGCATCTGTGCTGGCGCATTCCAAACCTGTGCCCAGTAACGGAAATTCGACGAAGCCCTTAAACTCGCGGCTGACGACCGTTCCGTTTCCGTTTGTGACTAGATATGAATTCAACTCTTCACGCAGCGCGTCGTCCGCTTCCCTGAGTTCCGATTTCGCATCCTCCGAATGTGCGTCGAACCATCGCCTACGGTTTTTCGCAAGTTCTGCCAAGGCAACGGCAAACCCCGGATCGACATCGCCCAGATTGGACGGGCGATCTGGTCTCCAGTTCGGGTCGGCAACAGTTTCAAGTGAATCGGCGCAAACCACACGCGCCTCGAGATTGGGCAACGGTTCACGGGACGGGACGCCCTTTTCGACCGATACAATCGCGATAAACAGCCTGAGCCGAGTGATCTGCGTAGCAAGCGGGTTGATGTCTTGACCTGCCAGTTGATCTTTAATGATCTCTCGCGTAAGGCGCACATCGTCACCGTTCAATTTCGTCAGCGCCGTCTTTATGGCTATCAAACAACTGAATAGAAACTCACCCGAACCGACCGCCGGATCGAAGACCCTCAACGACTTGATTTGCTCCGCCAAATTCGATTTGTCTGTTGGATCAACTGTAGGCGCAGGTTCGTCTGCGTTGCCAAAAAGACTCATCAGTTGCTCACTGCTCAGAAGATTCGGCAATCGAACCTCGACAGCGGCTGTCAATGCATCCTTAACCATCTCATCAGCTACATCCGCAGGCGTGTAGTAAGTTCCCATCGGTTGTCGCGGTGGAGCTTCGCTTCCTTCCTCCGTAGGCGTGATGAGTTGCTCGAAAAGATTGCTCAAAAGCTCCGGATCGAGCGTCTGTTCGCTCTCGCCCGGTCGATGCTCATCCGTCGTCCAGTGGTAACGATTGAATATCGTGAAGAGCCCAGGTTCATCGTCGTCAACATTCCAATACAACCCGACGGGCAAATCCAACTCCGGTTCACCAGCTTCTTTGGCAAACAAAGAACCATTCAAAAACGGTGCCTCGTTCAGCATCTCATTCAACCCCGATATGGCGTGCGGCGTACGGACATCTTCCAACACGTTCAATCGTTCATGGAACAGAAACTTGAGAACCTCCGAGTGGTAATCGTCTGAGTCATCCAATTGATTCGCTGCGTAGGCATACTCGAACAACTCTGGAGGGATAATCGACTCCTCCTTGAGAATCCAAGTGAATATCACTCGAATCAGGTGTTTCAACACCGCGTGTCGGTACTCCGAGTCCCGATCGCGCTGCAACTCCCAAGTCCACCTCGAAACTTCCCTGTAGAACTGCTGACGTAGCGGCATCACTTCCAAAGGCCCCAAGATGTCGTCGGCATACAACGCTTTGGCGCTTGACAGTTTGGCTATGATCCCACCGATCGCGGTCCTTGCAGAAGGTAGCGGAAGCTCAGGATCGAACGCCGCCGTCATATTGACTTGACCATCAGCGCACGCGGCAACTCGGGCTTCGCACGAACCGTCTCGTGCTTTGGAGTAGATGAACATGACCGACATGTTCGATCCGGCAGCCCGCGCAAGTATCCGTGCGCTAGCAGCCGTATCCCCTCTGCCAAGTCCCCATTCCGAATGCTTGAACTTGACCACGCCTATCGTCAACTGATCGCTCAACGAGAGTTGCCCTTGAGCCGCAACTTCCGGCCCGATAGCGTAGACATGCTCTTCCCAATCGTTCTCGAATGTGTCTTCCAACAATCCGCTCAATGCCACTTGGTCACCGATGTCGTCATGCGGTTCGACTTCCTCCATTTGAGCAAAGCCTTGCAGTATCTCGGCCGGTGTGCCGCCGGCAGAAACTAGTTTGAGCAGTTCGATTACCGCATCAACCCTAGGTGTCAATATCAAAGGCACAGGCCGTTCAAAGCAGCGCCGCGCTGTGTGGGTGAAGGCTTCGAGTTGCTCGATCAACTCCACGCCAAACGAAGTCGCAGAACGCCAAAACTGCCGCGCCAGACGACTAAAGTCGTAGTCGGCTATAAACGCCACGTCCGATCCGGATCGGTCATATAACCGCCACCGCACACCATCGGTCAGGATTCCCAACGTTGACGGGCCGCTCGCGATGTGTTGACGCAGATATCTTTGAATCTGACGGTCAGGTGAAGATGTCCTGCGCCCGGGTTGTTCTGGCAAATCAAAATCGCTGCTGAGCGCTTTGGCCTCCAATATGATCGCCGCCTCGACGAGGTCTGCCTCCACTTCTCGGTCATAGCAAATCTCATCAGGGCGGTTACCGCGGTCGCCATCCTCAGGTCTGCGATGATTCGCGGGGAATCCTAACGCCGCCAGGACCGGCTCAATTAGGAGTTGGCGCGTCTCAGCTTCATTGATCTCATGCCCCCGTTTCTCGACCGCGCTGTATCCAGATTGCAACGCGTCTATAACCCGCAATGAATCGTCGGAGATTTCGACAACCGAATCTCCAGGGTCCATCAACACTGAACCCACATTTTCGCCTTCGGTCTCAGGCATCAAGATTTCTGATGATGCTGTCAATCGACTATTGATCTTCCTTCAATCAGACGAACCGCCCGCCGCTTCACGCGCCGCGGTCGCTACCGACAACGCTTCCTCTACCGTCTCACCAGTTACGGTTATGTGTCCCATCTTACGACCAATTCGATACCCAGACTTTCCGTAGAGATGGAGATGCGCCCGCGGCATCGCCAACACTGCGCTCCAATCTGGCGAACCATCTGTCGCGTCCCATACATCCCCGAGCAGATTAACCATCACCGTCGGCGACCGCAACGTCACGTCACCCATCGGCATCCCAACCATGATCCGCGCCAACTGTTCAAACTGCGACGTCTCACAACCCTCGATAGTGTAGTGTCCGGAGTTATGTGGGCGCGGCGCCAACTCATTCACCAGCACTTCACCGTCCCTCGTGACAAACATCTCAACCGCGATCAGACCGATCACGTCCAATCCCTCCGCTATCCGCATCGCAACCCGCACCGCTTCATCCTTGACCCCATCCGAACACCGTGCTGGCACAATCGACGTGTCCAATATGCCATTCACATGCACATTCTCAGATACTGGAAATGCTCTCATTTCACCGTTCAAATTCCGCGCACAGACAACCGATACCTCCATCTCGAAATCCACAAACCCTTCTACAATCACCGGCGCATCTTCTGAACCTCCGAGTCCTTCAAACGCACCATCCACTTCGCTTTCGTCCCGTACCACGCTCTGACCCTTGCCGTCATATCCCCACCGCGTCGTCTTCATCACCACGGGCACACCGACCTTCTGCACCGCCGACACTGCGTCGTCGCTACTCCGAACAACCCGAAACTCCGGCACTGCAATCCCCAACTTCCGTAGCGTCGATTTCTCGACCTCGCGGTCCTGACACACCCTCAACACTGCTGGCGATGGATACACCGGCTTTAGTTCAGCGATATGCTCGATAGCCCTCGCGTCCACATTCTCAAACTCATACGTAACCACATCCGACCGCTCTGCCAACTCTTGCGCCGCATCCAAATCGTCGTAAGCCGCTGTGATGTGATGGTCCGTAACTTGCGAAGCCGGACAGTCCGCAGCCGGATCCAACGAAACTGTCCGGAAATCCAACGCCCGCGCCGCCATAGCCAACATCCGCCCCAACTGCCCACCACCAAATATCCCAATCGTAGAAACAGAAGCCATTATCTAACCCTATCGCGAAAGGAAGTGATGATGGGATGACCTTTCATCGGTCATTCCGTCAATGCCAACGTCATTCCCGCGGGGCCAGCTCCGTACCCCGATACATAGGCGTGAATTCAGAGGTGCCGAGGCAGGCAACATCATCACGACAATCATTCCCAACCACAGCAATCACAGTTCAAACTCCTATCCCTGCAAATCCTCTTCACTCACATACGTCCCCGCCAAAACCTCCGCAGTCGCATTCGCTCGGCGTTGCTCCAACCGCGCCTGTACATCTTCATCGGACGCCCCGATGATTTGTGCTGCTAGCAGCCCAGCGTTCACCGCGCCCGATCGCCCGATCGCTACCGTTGCCACCGGCACCCCGCGCGGCATCTGCACAATCGATAACAAAGAATCCAATCCGCTCAACGCGCTGCTCTCGACCGGTACACCGATTACCGGCAAAATCGTATTCGCCGCAACCATACCCGGCAGATGCGCCGCGCCGCCCGCGCCTGCAATGATTACCTTCACACCGCGCACCTTAGCGGCCTGGGCGAACTCAGTCATCAACTCCGGTGTCCGGTGTGCCGAAACGATCCGCACCTCGTGCGGCACACCCAACTCGCGCAAGACCTCCGCCGCATGACGCATCGTAGGCAGGTCTGACCGGCTGCCCATAATCACTGAAACCAAAGGCCCGTTTTCATTCTCGCTCATGCTGAAAATCCTAACCCAAACGCTTATTGTGAGTGTTTATGACCGCGGCCTAGGTTCGCTGCTGGAGCACATTAAATGCGTCCAGTTCGACGGACGTAGCAAAATTAACATTGATTCTCATAGCTATTAATTCCCGATAACGACAACTAAGCCGAGCGCATGACCTCCGAATCCGAAACCATCCTGCCCGAACAAGAAGAGCATTCCAGAGCAATGGTCGTCTTCGCCCATCCCGACGACGCGGATTGGGGTTGCTCCGGAACCGTGGCAAAATGGGCTCGACTTGGATGGGAAGTGGTCTATGTCATGTGTACCGACGGCTCTAAAGGCACAGAAGACCGTTCGATATCCGCTACCGAATTAAGCCGAATCCGCAAAGATGAGCAAACCGAAGCGGGACGCGTGCTTGGTCTCAAGTCCATCGAGTTCCTAGATTTTCCAGATGGGTACCTTGAACCCACGATTGCGCTTCGTCGAGAAATTGTCCGCGTGATCCGCAAACATCGTCCCCACATCCTGATTACCACCAACCCTACGCGCGATCTCTCCCACAGCAACTATATTGGTCATCCTGATCACTTCGCCGCTGGAGAAGCTGCGCTCTCCGCAGTCTTCCCTTCTGCCCGAGACCATCTTTGGGACGAAAGTCTTTTGGCGCAAAGCCTCGACTCTTGGAAAGTGCATGAAGTTTGGGTCATGATGTTTGGGGAAGGAAGCACGCATTGGAATCCGCTTGAAGAGGAAGACGTGGTTAAAGCCATCAACGCCATCAAGGCGCATGTCAGCCAACTTGACCAGCCAGACAAAGTAGACAGTTGGATGCGACGTTGGCGGTCTGAAAATGGGAAAAACATCGATGCAGATTTTGCCGAAGGCTTCAAGCGCTTCGAGCTAGTTCCCGGCTTCAGTCCAGACGACGATGAGAATGCAGACGAATCCTGAGAACGTGCTATAACCAGACCATCCCGACGCGCGCTTCAATACACACCGTGCCCACTACCAATCCCAGACACGAACCTGGTCCCGAGCAACTACCGCCTGCATCTCAAAGCAATCGCGCTCGCCAAAGCCGTTCGCGCCTCAACATCACCCATCCCATACATTGGAAAGATGACGCCCTCGAAAAGGTCTACAACCGAAAGCGAAACATCCCCAAACCCGAAAGAAAATCCGAACTCCGCCGCTTACATTGATATCGATAGCGCAGATCGATCGCCTAGTCAGGCCTTAGAAACCGTAGATCCTTTTCGCATTGCCGCCGAAGAGCTTGCCGCGCTCCTCTTCCGTCAACCAATCAAACCCCTGGCGCACCAACCGCAACTCGTCCGCCAGCGAGATCCAGCCGTTCTTCTCGCGCAGGTAGCCGGGATAGCCAGTGCCCCAGATACACCTGTCGATGCCGAAAGCATCAATCGCCATCATCACGACGCTGTGCATATCGCCAAACGGAAAATCCTCATCTGAGCGATTGTGCACATCCGAAATCATCATCACCACGCTCGGGTTCTGAGCCAAGTCCAAAACCGGCAGATACGCCGTCCAACCATCACCCGCCATCCAAGGCTCTGGATACATCATGTGATCGATAATCCAAGTGATCCCCGGATACCTTCCCACAATTCCAGCCATCTGACTCACATTCCCGACCCGATTGTGAATCTTCACAATTCCAGCCCGATTCTCAATCACCTCAAACATCCGCCCATTCCGATCCACATCTAGAACCACATCGTCCGGGTAGTAGTCGGGATGAAACCTGAACCCCGACATCCCAAAATCATCCATCCAACGTGCCGCAACCGAAGCGTTATCCGGTTCCATCGGATCAATTAACCCGATAGACCGAAACCTTGCTCGATCCGCGTTCGCCGACTCCACCACGTAGGTATTGTCCCAAGTCGATCCGCTTGATTGCACCAGCACCGCCGCGTCAACACCGTTCGCATTCATATCCTCGATCAGCAACTCGGTCGGACCAGCCTCTTCGGTAACTGCGGTCCAGGTCGGAGCAGTCGGCCCTACTGGCGCGATTGGCGGCATTTCCCAAACATGAACATGGCAATCGACGATCATTCTGCTCCCCCTAGAGTAAAGTGTTGCAACACTGAGTCTATTCCGAACCTAATTTAGCACCAATGAACTCAGGCCTGCCGTTGGCGAATTCGGTTGCCGAGATTGCACGTCTTCCTGCGGCTTGAACAGTGACCAACTTCACGGATGACCCAAGTCCTGCCACAACGCACACGCTGCCATCATCCGATCTAAACACAGTGCCCAAATCGAGTCGCGGCACTGTAGTCGTATCGGCACAATTTTCGGCGTCTATCACCTTGAATGTGTCGCAGTGCAGGGACGTGCTGGTGCCTGGCCACGGGTGATAAGCCCGGATCATCCTAACGATGTAGTCTGCTGAAGTGCTCCAATCTATGTATCCGTCGCTTTTTGTGATCAGCCTCGTGCTTGTTGCGTCGGTATCGTTCTGTGGACGCGGCGTGAGTTTTCCCGCGTTGTAATCTTTCAGTACATCAGGAAGCATACCGGCACCCATTTCGAAAAGATGCTCAGTCAACGCGTCGCAACGGACATCACTTGAAACACTTACTGGTTCGGATTGAGCCAATATCGGGCCGGTATCCATACCTTCATCTAGGAGCATGATCGAGACGCCGGTCGCCTCATCGTTGTTGAGGATGGTGGTCGCTACAGGGCTCGGTCCGCGATGTCTGGGTAGGAGCGAGGGGTGAATGTTGACGACACCCAATCGAGGAACCTTGAGGAGTTCGCCGGGAATGAATCTGCCGTATGCGACGACGATGTAGACATCCGCTTTGGTCTCCCGAATGACTGCGGCGGTTTCAACGTCCAGTGTGTGTGGAGTGATGACCGAGATTCCGAGTTCGTTACCGAAATTGTCGACTGGAGTGGGCGTTAGGGTACGGCCTCGCCCGGCGCGCCGCGCGGGGCGAGTGCAGATGAGGGAGACTTCGAATCCTGCGTCAAGAAGTGCGCGTAGAGACGCGTTTGCGTAGTCTGGTGTGCCGAAAAAAACCGCTTTCATCGCAACACGTTTTGGCTTGCTCGGATAGCGAGACATCATGTGGGGGTTACGGCGATCATCGAAACCCACAATTAGCGTTACGACTGTGGGTAACACTCGATTTTCTTGACCGAATCAGCATCGCTGAAGTCCTCTGATTTCCGATGTCAAACATCTGTTCAATGGGCGAAATTCAGTTCAAAAACCGCTTAAAAAGTGCTTTTTCACGTTGCGCAGTTTTACGAGTGGGGATATGTTAAATCTAGTTGATGACTTTCTCGGGCTCTGAGGAGGCGGTCCGAGAGCAACACAATTGGTTCTTACGCACGAAGTTGCGATTCGTAACTCCGCGCGTCGTTAATTTTACTCACCCACGAAAGGATGATCTGTGCCTGATGACCTGTCAGACAGCCGTACTTGCGCGTTACAAAAAAAGTGGAGAGTGGTGCTCGGGATGGTCGAGGTCCAGATCGATAACCAAGCCGATTTCAATGCATACCTTGCAGATTCCGTAGCAACATCGTTCATCGACGGAGTGTTGAGTGTTTCCGTCAAAAACGGTTTCGTGGCTGCGTGGATCCGACAACGCGTCATGCGCGTCATGCGCCGCTTCGCAGCCCAGGTTTTCGATCAGGACGTAAAAATCGAACTCGACACGATCGCGTACGTCAGCAGTGACGTGTTGGTCCGTGAAGGGCTCGCTGGCGATTACTCCGAATGGTCTGATGTACGGTTGAGCCGTCACCGCGCGACGCTAGCCCGTGAGAATGCTCGATATTTTCCGGCGGTCTCGAATTGCACCTTTGATAGGTTCGAGAGTTCCGAATGCAATGCGAGGGCGATGAACGCTGCGCGTAGCGTGGCAGACAATCCCGGTGTTGAATTCAACCCGTTAACCATCACGGCGGATACTGGACAAGGCAAGACCCACCTGCTCAACGCCATCGCCAACCAGATGCGCAAAGCAAAGATGAACGTCATATGCCTTACCGGAGAAGAGTTCGTCGATAGCTTCGTGAAGTCCTCACAGAACGGCAAGGTTGCCGCGGTCCGCGACCGATACCGAGATGTTGATGCGCTGTTGGTGGACGGCATCGAAAGACTCATCGGCAAAACTGGCACCCAGACATTCTTCCTCGGCATCATCGAGCATCTAATCTCAAACTATAAGCAACTAGTCTTCACGTTCAACTCCACATATCCGATGCACGAATTAAGTGCAGAAATCACTTCTCGTCTCGCAGGCGGATTAGAGATACCAATCTATCCCCCGGACGTCGATCTCAAACGGGCGATATTGCGCCGATACGCAACCGAACGAAACCTAACTTTCCGAGATGATGGGTTCGATTTCTTAGCGCAACGAGTCGCTCTTACGGTCAGGGACATTCTCGGCAACTTTGCCCGGGTAAACGCGAACTACACCCTCGGATACGCGGCTCAATCTGCATCTCAGCAGCCGATTACGAGATTGGATGTTGAGGAATCTTTGCGTGACAGACTCACTGCTCCCGCGCCGGCTTTACAGTCGCCAGACCAAGTCTTCGACGCGGTGGCTGAAGTCTTCAGGATAGATGCGCAAGCGGTCCGCAGACGTGGCAGAGGAAGCAGGTCGTTGAATTCCGCGCGCGACGTGGCAATCTACATGTTGCGAGAGAAAAGCGGACTGACGAGCTCTGAGACTGGCACGCTGATGGGCGGTCGACCACATTCGACGATTTTGGCGGCCTTAGAACGCTACTCGGAACGCCGCAGGACAGATTCGCATCTCATAGAAGCGGAACGACAGATCGACCTCAAACTACGTTAACGTTGTGCTACGCCACGTCAGCAGGTGTCGCAAGGTCAACCGACTGGAAGAATCTTTCTCGATACCACCTCAACTCGTCGATGCTTTCGCGCACATCGTCCAAAGCGCGGTGCGACTTGGATTTGGGTCGGGGGTTCTTGGAGTCAGGATGCCAGCGAGCGACCAACTCTTTGATCGTGCTTACGTCGATCACCCGATAGTGCAGATATGATTCCAGTTTCGGCATTTCGCGCTTCAAAAAGAGTCTATCGACCCAGATCGAGTTTCCGCACAGCGGAGCTTCCCACTTGTCGACCCACTTCTTGACGAAATCGAGTGTCTGATTCTCGGCCTCGTTGATGCCGATCTTCGAGGCGCGAACTTTGTCCATCAGACCCGATTCCGTGTGTTGTTTCGCTGACCACGAGTCGATGTTGTTGAGATCTTCAACGGAACGATTGATGGCGATGTCTGGACCTTCGGCGAGGATTTCTAGGTTTGAATCGGTGATGATGGTAGCGATCTCGATGATGACGTGTTGCTCCTCGAGTCCTGTCATCTCAAGGTCTAGCCACACCATACGCCCATCAGCTTTATTTTCGGAAGCCATGCACTTCGAGGATACCAGTAAGAGTATGTGCGAGAATCATCGTTGCACGAAGACATGAACCGCGTAGATTGCAAAATTCCTCAGGAGGTTGATGCAGTGACCTTTTGCGATGAGATCGAGGCTGTTTCCAAGCCGCAGCGTGAAGCGATGATGCGACACCCGTTTGTGCTCGGAATCGGAGACGGATCGTTGTCTGAAGAGCGTTTCAACCACTTCATGACGCAGGACTACGTCTACCTCATTGACTACGCCAGATGCTTGGCAATGGGAACCGTGAAGTCCCCTGATCTAACCACTATGAGTTGGTTCGCTGGCGCGGTAGACCACATCCTCAACACCGAAATGGAACTTCACCGATCATACTGCTCCCAACTCGGAATCTCTGCACAGGATCTCGAAGCAACCAAACACGCGCCAACCACCTACTCCTACACCAGTTACCTGCTCCGCGTTGCCCAAATCGGCAGCTTCGGCGAACTGATCGCAGCGCTGGTGCCGTGCATCTGGGGATATTGGAAAGTTGGCGAGATGCTCTCCGACGCTGGCGAACCGCAAAACGTCCCCCACTACGCCGAGTGGATACGAATGTATGCCGGCGAAGATTCGCGCACCGTCGCCCTGGAAGCCCGTACCATCTGCGACCGCGTAGCTGCAACCGCCGGTAGCCAGGAACTGTCTGCCATGCGCGAAGCCTACATCACCTGCACTCGCTACGAACGCGATTTCTGGCAGATGGCGTGGGATCTTGAGGATTGGAAGGTTTGAAGCATAGTGATTGAGAGTAGGCAATCCATTTTGATGAGTTGATGTTCCTTTTCACCCTAAGGGTGATAAACAGATAGATAGCATGTCCTACACGATCAAACCGGCACCAGATTTCGAGTTGCACTGCGGAGACGCGGGAGATGTGCTAACTGATTTACGCGATGAATCGGTGGATTTGATCTTCACGTCTCCGCCGTACGCAGAGCGTCGAAAGAACAGCTACGGAGGCGTTCACGCAGACGAATATGTTGCGTGGTTCCTAACGGTATCCGAAGAACTGTTATGAGTGCTGAAACCTAGCGGCAGCTTCGTGTTGAACATCAAGGAACACGCCGTAAACGGCGAAAGACATACCTACGTTCTCGAATTGATCTTGGCGTTGAAGCAACAGGGGTGGTTGTGGACCGAAGAATACATGTGGCACAAGAAGAACAGTTACCCCGGCAAGTGGCCTAATCGTTTCCGAGACTCGTGGGAAAGGTTGTTGCATTTCAACAAGACGCGCAGATTCAAAATGAACCAAGAAGCGGTCATGGTTGCTATGGGCGATTGGACCGGCAATCGACTCGTGAACCTCAGCGACACCGACAGGATTAGAGACGAATCTAAGGTTGGCAGTGGATTCGGAAAAAGGATCGAAAACTGGGTCGGTCGTGACATGGCATATCCTACGAACGTTCTGCACATGGCGACCGAATGCGCAAATCGTAGCCACAGCGCAACGTTTCCCAAGCCGTTGCCGAATTGGTTCATACGATTATTCACCGACCCTGGAGATGTCGTGCTAGATCCCTTTATAGGCTCTGGAACAACGGCATTCGCGGCCTTGGAACTTGGTCGCAAAGCAATCGGCATCGAGATTAACGAGGAGTTTTGCGACGCGATTGTTTCTGCTACAGGAGAACCACAGATTTTCGATGCTGCCCTCCGAGACCAGGTGCTTGCGCTCAGCGGTTGACGCGCCGTACGTACTCGCTATAATGACAACACGTCTTCCCCGAGCGGGAGTAACTCAGTGGTAGAGTATCTGCTTCCCAGAGCAGAAGGTCGCGGGTTCGAATCCCGTCTCCCGCTCCACTATCCAACGTCCGCCAATCCTCCTTTAGCGGTCTTGTACCGAACCATCGAATCCGATCGGTGTGTCCAACACCTTTGGATCTTCTCCGATCCGAGCCAACGTATCCTCGTTGAGTTCGATACCCAATCCGGGCCCCTCCGGCACCGTCAGGTACCCGTCAATCAGTTCTAGCGGCTCAACCAATAGCTCCGACTTTGGGGGTTCCGATTCACCCGTGTACTCCTGCAACGCAAAGTTCGGAATACACGCGTCCAACTGAACACACGCCGCAGTCGAAACTGGCGACAACGGATTGTGCGGAATCACCTTCACATGTTGCGCTTCCGCCATGGCGGCCACCTTCTTACATCCGCTCAACCCACCGCAAAGGCACAGGTCCGGCCTAACATACGCGCATCCGCCGTTTTCGAGCAGCTGCTGGTACTCGAAAATCGTCGTGAAACGCTCTCCCGTCGCAATCGGAATGTTGCACTGCGCTTGCACTTCAGCCATCCTAGCCGGGCTGTCCGGCAGCATCGGATCTTCGTAGAAGAAAGGATTGAACTGCTCCAACCGCCTGCCGAGCCAGATCGATTCCGCCGGATTCATCTGGCGGTGAATCTCTACGCAGATATCTACATCTGATCCGACAGCATCTTTGACCATCCCCACGCGCTCAACCGCCTCATCAGCCCACTCCGTGTACGACTTGTGCAGATAGTAGTCGTTCGGGAACGGAGTGAATCGAACCGCAGTGAAACCTTGCTGTTTAGCGCGCAACGCGTCTTCCGCCAGTTCCTCGCCCGTATCACCGCCTACATGCATGTAACAGCGGACGCGGTCACGCGTCTTGCCCCCCATCAAGTCGTAAATCGGAACGCCCAATCGCTTGCCCTTCATGTCCCACAGCGCAATGTCGATTGCGCTGAGAGCGCCTTGGACAACCGAACCCATGAAGTGTGATGAGCGATATAACCACTGGTAGTGATGCTCGATCAAGTTCGGATCCTTGCCCACCAGGTAATCGCTCATCACCTCAATCATCGTCTTCGTGGGGCGTTGCCAGCCGTGCACACCGCCTTCACCCACGCCTACATAGCCATCCTCGGAGTGGATCTTGATCAGGAGCCATCGACTCCATAGGAAGGTTTCGACTTTTTCGATCTTGGTCATCGGTTTTTCCTGTGGTGGTGTAATCGGAGGCCGCGGCTACGAACCGCCTCAGCGATTGCAGTTTACCCGAAACCCGTCTATTCTTTCTCCGAAGATTGAACAATCCGAGGATTCAGCAATGCGAATACTGATCACAGGAATTACCGGGCGAGTCGGCGCAAACGTGGCAAAGCGATTCGTGGACTTGGGACACGATGTCACAGGTTTTGTCGTACCCGGAGACCCCCAATCCGAAAAAGCAGCCCAAATCGGCGCCGACATCGTTGAGGGAGTTCTCGCTTCACATGCCGATGTCAGAACCGCTGCCGAGGGAGCAGAAGCGATATTTCATCTGGGTGCTGCCTTCCAGGCTGGCGGCCCTTTTACGCCAGAGCAATACTTCGATATCAACGTCAAAGGGACTTTCAACATCCTTGAGGCCGCACTGGCATCGGATCGTATTCGACACGTCATCCACACAAGCACAGACGGCACCATGGAGAAATACCCACCCGAAGGCATCGAAGAACCCATACGCGAAGACTCCCTGCCATTAGCAGCCACTGGCTGGTACGGCTACACGAAAGTCCTGACCGAACACCTAGTAGATCGCTACGTCCGAGCCGAGTCTCTCCCCGCAACCGTCTTCCGTTTCGCCAACGCATGGGGCGCAGGGGAAGCGTTGGACTTCGGGCAGTTCCACATGCGGACGTTCATGGACCAGCTCGAGGGAACTGATGATCCAGAAGGTCACGCCGCATACGAGACGATGTCTGCTGCTTACGATGGCGACCCGCATCTGATTATCGCCGCGGACCGGAATGGAAGATCTTGGAAGAAGCACTTCGTGGAGGTACGGGACATCACCCTCGCCTACGAGAACGCGCTCTGCAATAAGGCAACTTTCGGCAACACCTACCAGATCGCGTCTCGCGAGCCGTTCGTTTGGGAGGTGATGATTCCTTACATTGCGGAAAGGTTTGGTGCCCCGTACACGCGAGTAAGCCTGCCAATCACCCCGACCTACTACGAGTACGACATGTCAGCAGCAAAGCGGGATTTCGGTTACGATCCGCCGTTGACACTGCGCGACATGATCGATGAAGCGATCGCACACCGGCAATCAGGTGCGGGATCGATAATCCCTACATCGGTTTGAATCGCTGCATCGCGTAGTACATCCCGAAACCGAAACCAATCAGTGCTGGTAGGTGTACCAAGATCCCCGCACCAACCAACAGAGTGGGGAATACCTGTCCGATCACTTCAACAGCCATCACTTCTGCGACGTAGAAAAGCAAAGCCAGCGCGGCCGCCAAGATCCGTAGACTGTTGGAGTATTTTCTGCCGCTGATCGCTTGCATTATCTGGGCTACGCCCATGACACCTGTGAACTGAGCGACGCCGACCACGATAAGCCAGATCGAAGAACTAGTGCCTTCCAAAATGTCGAGCGACCAAAGCGCGGTCAAGATAACTGCCGCAATGGCACCGATTCCGACGGCGGTTAGACCACCGAGGATGCCAATCCGAATAATGTCGCTTTGGGTGACATTAAAGATGGCTGGCCCGCCGATGTAAGCGCAGTCCGGGCATTTCGAACCGACCGGCGCGTAAACCATGCAGCGAGGACAGATGGGATCGCCGCACTGTCCACACCGGAGATTTGTTTCAACCCCCGAGTCGCGAGGGCACTCCGTCATATTCAATTCAATTTCGGTTGAATTCTCACTCATGAGGTCAGGTTAACTGCTTTGACTTGGACGGTTGTGTACCCAACTGTCACGAGAAGCAATATCGCGATCGTAGATCATGCGGTTCCATATGAGTCGGGCGGGTGTCAGCTCATCATAAGTTAACAACGAATCTTTGAATCCCCCGGATGTAACCCGCCGGATAATCGTGATTAACGCAAAACCGAAGCCATACACCGCTACCCAACTCCCATAGCCGGACCAGATAGCCCAGATTGGCAACAAGATTGTAGCCAAGAGCCACGATACTGCCGAATCTCGCCACGGGGTTAGCGAAAACAGCACCCCGGGAATCGTCGCCCACAGGACGAAAAGCGGTATCCCGTAAGCGATGATCGACCCAATACCGACCGAAATCCCTCGACCGCCTGAAAATTTCAGAAATATCGGCCAGTTGTGTCCGCACATAGCTGTCAATGCTGCGATTGCTTGAACGGTGGACCCTAAGTCCAACAAGGTGGATCCACCAACGTAGATCGGTAGAAAACCTTTCGCGAACACGTCGAATAGAGCGATCGGCACCACCCATTTCTTACCCACATGTACCGATACATTTGAAGCGCCAACATTACCGCTCCCATATTCACGGATGTCGATGCCAGCTACCCAACGTCCGACCACATAGGATGACGGAACTGAACCGACCAGGTACGCCGATACGACGAGGGCGATGGATGGTAAAGCGTCTGACATCTATCCGACTATCACAGCTTGGATTCGTCTAGAGAGTATCCCACACCGGTGCTCCCGTGCATGGCTAGCGCGCGTTCGTACAGCCTCTGGACGGTTCCTGGTGGTGGGCCATTCATTCCTGGCACAATCTCGTTGATGGTGTCATTGGCGTGATAGTCCGAGCCTCCGGACTTGATCAATCCGAATCTGTCGGCGAGGCTAGAATATCGGTCAATCATATCGCCACCGTATTTCTCCGCATAAACTTCGATGCCCGCCAACCCATGGGAGGTGAGCACCGACAGCACGTCCTCGACATTAGCTACGGTGCGTGGATGCGCGAGAGTCGCCGCACCCCCAGCCGCGTGTACCAACTGCAATGCGTGTACTCCGCCGAGTTTACGTCGTGACATATAGGCTGGCCGCCCGGGCGCAAGGTAACGCGTAAATGCGTCGGCGACCGAGTTCACATAACCCCGAGCCAACATCGCTCGGGCGATGTGTGGTCTGCCGATCGCACCATCGGCGTTGGCGACCACATCTTCCCAGTCGATTGACAAACCGAGCTCTCTAAGTCGATCAACAATCTGTTCTGCTTTCGACTCCCGGTCTTGTACCAGCGCTGTCAATTCAGTCTGCAGTTCTGAATTGTGACGGTCGATGAAGTGACAAGTGATGTGAATCTCTGATTCATTGACCTCTGCACTCAGTTCAATACCAGGGATGAATGTGATGCCGTGGTGTTTAAGGCTCGCAGCCTCGGCTTCATCCAAACCTGATGTCGTGTCGTGATCCGTGATCGCGAACAAACGCAGAGAAGTCGAGTTAATCATTTCGACCAACTCGGTCGGAGACTTGACACCATCAGAAGCGTTGGTGTGCAGGTGCAAGTCCTCTTCGACTTTCCACGGCGGCGCGATCGCGAGCTGCGCGCTCGGATCATGACGCGCACCGGAACTAGACGCCGACATTTGACCTCAATGCAAAAACGGACACGGGAATTTGGCCAAGTAGGTGCGCCGCCAACCTGATCAACTGGCTATCGCCTCCGCGCGCGACTCGCGGATGACGATCACCTTGATCAGTCCGGGGTATTGCAACCGTTGCTCGATGGCTTTGGCGATGTCGCTCGAAAGAACGCTCGCATCAGCATCGGTGATCTTTTGCGGATCGACGAGAACTCTTACTTCTCGACCTGCTTGGATAGCGAAGACTCGCCGAACGCCGTCGAAACCTCGTGCCACGCTCTCAAGTTCGTTGAGGCGTTTCAAGTAGTTTTCGTTAGTATCGCTGCGAGCACCAGGGCGTGCTGCACTGATTGCATCGGCAGCGGCAACCAAGAAGGATACTGGTGTGGTCATCTCGCGGTCATGGTGTTCCCTGATTGCGAGGACGATGTTGTCGTTCACCCCATATTGAGCCGCCAAGTCGGCACCGATCTCGGCATGTGGTCCTTCGACTTCGTGGGTCAAGGCTTTGCCAATGTCGTGCAAGAAACCTGCTGTCTTAGCTGTTTGGGCGTTGGCACCGATCTGAGATGCCAGCATCCCTGAGATGTGTCCAACTTCCGTGCAGTGTTGGAGGACGTTTTCGCCGTAGGAGTAACGGTATTTGAGCCGCCCCATCATCTTGGTCAGTTCTGGGTGGAGCCCCCTGACGCCCACGTCAAGTACGGCATCTTCGCCCGCCTTTCGCACTGCGACATCAACCTCTCGTCGTGACTTTCGAACCGCGTCCTCTATGCGCGCGGGTTGGATACGGCCATCTTTGATTAGACGAACCAATGCCACTCTGGCAACTTCTCTACGTATGGGGTCGAAACAGGAAATCGCTACGGTATCAGGCGTATCGTCAACCAGCAGATCGACACCAGTGGTGGATTCGATAGCGCGGATGTTTCGTCCCTCGCGCCCGATCAATCGTCCTTTGACATCTTCCGATGGTATCGGGATGCTAGTCACCGATGCCTCGCCGACTACATCGGATGCTAAGCGCTGCAAAGACGCTGCCAAGATTTCGCGCGCTCGTTCGTCGGCTTCATCTTGGTAGTGCAGTTCAGCTTCGCGGAAGCGACGCTTGAACTCGTAGGCGTTTTCGTCTTCCGCGCGTTTGAACAGAAGGTCTTTGGCAGAATCTTTCGACATGCCGGAGACGCGTTCGAGTTCAGTCGCGGTACGTTCGCGCAACTCTTCGTCCTCTTTTTGCAATCGTTCTTCGAAAGCTTTCAAGTCGGTTTGTTGCGTACGCAACTCCTCAGCGGATCTGTCTATGCGCCGTTGGATTCGTTGCAGATCACGCCGTTCGCGTCGGGTTTGTCTAGCCGAGTTTGTCCTTTCTGTTTCGATCTCTTTTCGAAATTCTTCTGCTCTGAGTTGTGATTCTTTGAGAATCTCGTTGCTTCGAGTCCGCGCCTGTTCAATCTGTTGCGTCAGTGCATCTTCTGTTGCCTTGATGGCTCTGGAGTTGAGGCGTGAGTTGCCCCAATAGCCAAGTGCCACTCCGACAATCAGAAACACCAACGCAGACACGCTTGCAAGGCCGGCTACTAAGGCAGGATTCATGGATTGACTCCTCGTTGTAGCCGCAGTTACCTGCGTCAGAATCGCGTCATGACAGAATCACTCGGAGATTCCGCTCGCCCATATTCCCTGGATCTGGGTGTTTCTTAAGCGTTGGCGTTGAATTAACGCCCTGCCATATAGGCTCAATCTTCCGCGTGAAGCATTCTATCGATCTAACGCGATTCACATTGTTGCTTCTCGTTAAATCTTACGCAATACGCGACGAGGTACGCAACAAGCGACCAATGGGGTGAGTCAGTTTGCACCAACACTGACCACACGCCATCAGCGACCAGAATGCGCAAACCAATCTGTCTTGAGGGCGAAATGCGCCAATAAAGACTACTCTTCGGCTTCTTCGGCTTCGCCCTCGTCTTCCCCTTCGATCTCTTCACCTTCTTCCTCTTCATCAACGAGGTCTTCTGCGATGACACGAGGTGGCTGTATCCATGCGATGCGTTCGTCCGGATCGCCGGCCAGGATAGCTCCTTCGGGCAATTCCAGGTCGGACGCCAAGATCGCGTGGTCTAAAGACTCCAAAACTATGCAATCGGCCTCGAGCGATTGTGGAATGTCCCCCGGGCGTGCCGCCAACATGATCTCGTACAAACCTTGGGTTACAAAACCTGCACCACCGCGAGTGCCGGGCGCGATGTCTTGGTTGATGAGAATAACCGGCACCGGAGCTTCGACAGTTTGATCCGGGTCGACTCGCAAGAAATCTACATGCAGAAGAGCACCCGAAACTGGGTGAGTAGCGACTTCGCGTACCAGTGTGACATCGGTGCTGCCGCTGGTCGATTCCACCACGACGGGGGATGTGCGTCCAGCTTCGCGCACTACGCTGACGAGGCGTCGTCCATCGGCTTGTAGGGATAGTGGTGCATCATTGAGACCGTAGACGTGAATAGGAATTATGCCGTTCGCTCTCAGGGCGCGATTCTTTTTTCCCATCGCAGTGCGAGGGTCGGCTTGCAGCACAAGGTCGGCCATGTCGTAGTTGCTCCCGTGTCAAGGATGTGAGCTGTGTGTCTCAATGATCGATGCGCTTAAGTGCATATTGGTGGCGGGGACGCGCATCGCGATGTTCAGCAACCTTCGATTCTAATCTGCACACGTCCACATTCCAACTTGGTTGTTGACTTAGTTCATTTACAACGACACATTGGTATACTTTCACCATCGCAACCCAACGCTCGCAACCACACACCGATCCTGACAGGCTCGCGACGAGCCGTTCTACTGACGAAGCCGACGTTTCGCGTGATCGATCGTAATGTTGATACCAATGAAAGTGGACTATGCGGTCCGCGTACTTGTATTTCTGGCTATGCAGCCGGAAGAGAGGTATACGCCTACGTCCAACATTGCGAAGCAGCAGCACATTCCAGAACCTTATCTTTTGCGTATATCGGCTGACCTCGTGAGATCAGGGCTGGTCGAATCTCGGCGCGGGCCTGGCGGCGGAATAAGGTTGGCGCAATCTTCAGCCGACATCACGGTAGGCAAGGTAGTTGACTGCGTGGACCACACATTTTCCGCTATCGACTGCTTGTCGGAACCCGATACTTGCCTCATTTCCGCAGCGTGTTCTCAACGCGAGCTGTGGGGCGACGTTGAGCAGATGCTGCTGGACTACCTTTTCCAAATCAAGATCGATGATCTTGTGAAAAAGCAGCGGAAGCTCGAAGGGGTTCAAGATTTGGAGCTGAGCATCGGGGCTCCGGTATAGCTCTCGTCAGCGACTCGCGTTCCGAAGCAGAGAACCGTGTTCTTTGTCCCGCAGTTTGATGCGATAGAATCACGCTTACTCGTCGAAAGAAATCATAGCCGCCACTATTGGTCTGTGGCAGGAACGTCAGTTGCAGGCAAATTACTCATCAAAGGTCGCTCCAATGCAAAGCACAAATGGTTCCGTAAACGGTAGTTCTAACGGTAGCTTAGCCGCCGCACCAGCACTCACTCCGGGACAAGTTCAACGCTATAGCCGACATCTGATAATGCCCAACGTGGGTAGCGCTGGTCAGCGCGCACTCGTCGGAGCCAAGGTGCTGGTCGTCGGTGCTGGAGGTCTCGGTTCGCCAGTCTCTCTCTACTTGGCATTGGCAGGCGTGGGTACGATCGGCATTGTCGATTTCGACACTGTGGATGTGAGCAACTTGCAGCGTCAGATTTTGCACACCGACGCCGATGTAGGTCGTCGCAAGGTTATTTCAGCCCGAGAAACTCTTGAAGCTCACAACCCCGAAGTCAACGTCATAATGCACGAAGAGCCTATCAACGCCAGCAACGCGATGGACATTATTCCGAATTATGACATCGTGGTCAATGGCGCCGACAACTTCGCGACGCGCTACCTTGTCAACGATGCCGCCTACCTCGCCGGCAAGCCGCTCGTAGACGGTGCCATCTTGGTGTTCGACGGCCAAGCCGCTACGTATCTTCCGGGCAAAGGTTGCTACCGATGCCTGTTTCCGGACCCGCCGCCACCAGGCGAGGTTCCCAACTGCGCAGAAGCCGGAGTAATCGGGGCATTGCCTGGGCTGGTAGGATCGATTCAAGCCCTTGAAACTATCAAGGTCGCGATGGGCATCGGTGAGACGCTTTCTGGACGCATGTTGATCATCGACGCTCTGACGATGGAGTTCCGCGAAATCAAAGTTCGGCGCAATCCCGACTGCAAACTCTGCGGTGATGAACCGGAAGTTACTGAGTTGATCGACTACGAAATCTTCTGTGGCATCGCTCCGCCGCAAGCCGTGGCCTGAGTACATCGTCTGGACACGACGGTGGAATGAACGCCAAGTTCTGCGCGGGCTATAGTGTTGTGTATTGCAGTGGGATCAATCCAAAGGTCGAGGAAGGCCCCTAATTCATGAGCATCGCGGAACTCGGTTACCTGGCCGGTGATGTGTCTGACAAGATCGGCAACACGCCGATTGTCGACATCTCTAGGTTCAGCCCGAGTCCGCAGGTTCGCCTACTCGCAAAATTGGAGTCTCAAAACCCGACCGGCAGCGTCAAAGACCGCGTCGCGTTGTCGCTCATTGATCAGGCAGAGCAGGATGGATTGCTGGTTCGAGGCAGTGGCGGCGTCATTCTAGAACCCACGAGCGGGAACACCGGGATAGGTCTAGCGATGATCGGCCGCCTACGCGGCTATCAGGTCAAAGTCGTCATGCCCGAGAGCGTCAGCGCCGAACGCGTCCAACTCCTCCAAGGCTTTGGCGCAGAGATCGTATTTTCCGCCGCCGAAAAGGGCACTAACGAGTCGATAAACGTAGCCAAAGAACTCGCACAAGAAAACCCGTCTTGGTTCATGCCTTATCAATACGGCAACAGCGCCAACCCAAACGCGCATTACTTGACTACGGGACCAGAAATAGCCGGAGATGTGCCCGGGGTCGATATGTTCGTGGCAGGATTAGGCACTGGCGGAACCCTCATGGGTGTGGGCAGAGCGTTACGCGAACACAACCCTGATGTAAAGATCGTCGCGGCGGCGCCCCACCCGGATGACAAGGTTCAAGGTTTGCGCTCCATCGAGCACGGCTTCATTCCCCCGGTTCTTGATCTTGATGCGCTCGACGCCCGGATCATGGTCGAAGCTGAAGAATCGTTCTTCTGGACCAAAAAACTCCTGACCGATGCTGGTGTATTTGTGGGCGTATCCTCCGGCGCGGTACTCGCCAGCGCGATTCGTGTAGCGCAACGTTTAGAGAACGGCACGATCGTTATGCTGTTTGCCGACGGCGGTTGGAAATACCTGTCCACCGGCATCTATACCCGCGACTGGAGCGACATCCAAAACGAGGTGGAGGGACAGACCTGGTGGTAAACGACGTTCCAAGCGATGCCACGGAACTCTGTTTCTCGACGGCAACAGATATCGCCCGATGGATCCGGATCGGAGACATCTCGGCCCGCGATGTCATGGCGGCACACCTTGAACAGATCGAGCGCGTCAACCCGGCGGTAAACGCGATCGTCACGTTACTTGAGGGCGATGCCTTGATGGCTTCGGCTTTGGAGGCAGACGAAACGCTTGCAAAGTCAGGATTGGATAACGTCGGTCCGCTACACGGGCTACCGGTCGGCATCAAAGACCTACAACCCACCGCGGGCATCCGGACCACCTACGGGTCACGCATATTCAAAGACTTCGTCCCAACCGAAGATTCGTTAACTGTCCAGCGATACAAAGATGCTGGTGCAATCGTTATCGGCAAAACAAACACCCCAGAATTCGGTGCCGGTTCACAAACCTTCAAT
Organism: Dehalococcoidia bacterium; assembly: GCA_963555965.3. Lineage (GTDB taxonomy): Bacteria > Chloroflexota > Dehalococcoidia > Lucifugimonadales > Lucifugimonadaceae > Bin127. The sequence goes on along the minus strand of OY821634.1, from coordinate 1,413,475 downwards.
GAGGTGTTCGGGACGACCCTCAATCCCTATGATTTGACTAAAACATGCGGTGGTAGCAGCGGCGGCGCAACAGTCGCGTTGGCTTGCGGCATGATGCCGATCGCTCAAGGATCTGACTTCGGCGGATCGTTGCGGAATCCCGCCGCATGGTCGAACGTTGTGGGTATGCGCAACAGCATCGGCACGGTTCCAGTCCACCCGGCGCCTCTTGGATACACCTCAGAATCGGTTACGGGCGGCATGGGACGGACCGTCGCGGATGTCGCGTTGCAGCTAGTCGCATTGGCTGGTCCCGACTCTCGCGTCCCTAGTTCCTTGATGCAACCATCGGACGTGTTCGCCCAACCGCTCGAACGCGACTTCGCCGGAACTCGCATCGCTTGGAGCCGGAACGTTGGCGGATCTCCGATCGATCCCGTCATCAACAATACGCTCGATGCCCAACGGCAAGTCTTTGAAGACTTGGGTTGCATAGTAGAAAATGCTGAACCGCCATTAGATGACGCTGGCGAGATATTCCACGTTCTGCGAGCTGCGATCTTTGCGCACCAGCACGAAGCCAACATCAGAGATCATCGCGACCTAGTCAAAGAGACCATCATTTGGAACGCTGAAGAGGGAATGCGACTGACTGCACTTGACGTGAAGAAGGCGGAGGAACGCAGGTCGGCACTGTACGCGCGCATGGCGGGGTTCATGTCCGGTTACGACTACCTGATGTTGCCGGTAACATCAGTCCCACCGTTCTCCGCAGACTTGGAGTACCCAACGACTGTCGCCGGACAGCCTTTGACCAACTACCTCGAATGGATGTCGCCCTGTTCGTCGATAACGGTGACTGGATTGCCCGCGATCTCGGTTCCGGCGGGGTTCGATCAGGACGGCCTACCGACCGGGTTGCAAATAGTCGGGCGCCAACGCGCTGATTTCTCCGTTTTGCAGATGGCGTACGCATTCGAGCAGGCTACGCAGTATTGGCGGAAACGACCCGCCCTGGCTACATGATCTCGAGCCGATGAGGGAAATGACATGGATCTGGAACTCGAAGGAAAACTGGCAGTCGTTACTGGTGGTAGCAGAGGAATCGGCAAGGCGATAGCGTGGGAATTGGCACGCGAAGAATGCGATGTCGCGATATGCGCACGGAACGCCGATGCCCTTGAACTCGCAAGCCGAGAGATCGCCGCAGACACGGATCGAGATATTTACCCGATTGAATGCGACACTACCGATACCGATTCAGTAAACAGCATGGTCGCACGGGCGAATTTCCAACTGGGCGGCATCGACATTCTGGTCAACAACGCCGCGCGGCCACTTGGGCAGGCACCTGTGCCCGGCATCGAAGGCGTCACTGACGAAGCGTTCAACGAAGACATAAACACCAAGGTGCTCGGATACCTCCGCTGCGCCCGCGCGGTTGCACCCATCATGAAAGATCGCGGCTGGGGACGCATCATCAACATCAGCGGGTTGGCTTCTCGATCGAGTGGTTCGGCGGTCGGATCCATACGCAACGTTGGAGTCTCCGCTCTCACGAAAAATCTAGCGGATGAACTTGGTCCGCACGGCATCAACGCTGTCGTGATACACCCTGGCGGTACCCGGACCGAAGCGACGCCTGGCGTCGCCGCGGCACGAGCCGAAGAACGCGGCGTGTCGGTTGACACGATCCTTGACGAGATGGCCAGCGCAAACGCGGTCCGAAAACTCATCGACGCGCGTGAGATCGCCTACATCGCAGCGTTTGTTGCCTCGCCTAAGTCAGTAGCCATCAACGGTGACGGCATCGCGGCTGGCGGTGGTGTCGGCAACGCCATCTACTACTAAACGCTAATGTCCGCGTCCGCGGCGGTTGCAAGTTGGGCGCGAACATACTCTAGAATCTAGGAGTCTGACAAGCGCTGTATTGGTGCAGTTGGCTATCAGACTGAATATCCAGATTTTGGCTACGAATCAAGCGCGAAAAGATTCCCGAACACCCAACCTGCACTGATGTCAGAAAACGAAATCATAGTACGAGGCGCATGCGAGCACAACCTCAAGAACATCGATGTCCGCATCCCGCGCGACAAACTGGTTGTCGTTACTGGCGTCTCCGGATCTGGCAAGAGCAGTTTGGCATTTGACACAATCTACGCCGAAGGGCAGCGACGTTACGTCGAAAGCCTGTCCGCTTATGCTCGCCAATTTCTAGGCCGCATGGAGAAGCCTGAAGTCGACCATATCGAAGGACTCAGTCCCTCGATCTCCATTGACCAGAAAGGTGTTTCACGCAATCCACGATCCACCGTTGGCACTGTAACCGAGATTTACGACTATTTGCGTCTACTGTTCGCCCGCGCGGGACGGCCGCACTGCCGAAACTGTGGCAAGCCCGTACAACGCCAGACGGTTCAGCAAATCGTCGACTCAATCCTGCGTTTGGACGAAGAGTCCCGTTTGCTGATCCTGGCCCCTGTCATCAAGCACAAAAAGGGTGAGCATACGGCGATTTTCGATGATGCTCGTCGGGCAGGCTTCGTACGTGTCCGTGTAGATGGCGATGTAGTTGAACTCAGCGAAGACATTAGCCTGAACAAGAATCAATGGCACAACATTGAGATCGTGGTCGATCGCGTCATTGTCAGAAACACCACCGAGCGTGAGCGCCTCACACAATCCGTTGAGACGGCCCTCAAGGCTTCCGACGGTACTCTGACAGTCTCAGTTCTCAACCCTAGCGAACGCCTCGTTGAGGAATTGACCAGCGGTGCACGTAGCACAGTTGCCGCCGGCACCATCAACAAGCAACGTCAACGTTCCAAGAGCGGGTTGCAACCTCAAGACCTCTCTTATTCCGAGCAATTCTCGTGCCCGGACTGCGACATCTCGATGTCGGAACTGGAGCCGCGTAACTTCTCGTTCAACACTCCCTTCGGGGCTTGCACTGAATGTTCTGGCATCGGTTTCCGCTTGGAGATTGATCCCGATCTAGTCCTACCAAACAAAAATGTGTCTCTATCCGACGGGGCAGTGGCACCGTGGAGCCGGGACGGCAAGAACTCCCAGTGGGCGTGGGGGCCTCTACGCGCGTTGAAGGAGCATTTCGAAGTTCCGCTAGACATACCGATATCTGATCTGGAACCCGATCACCTCAAGTTGGTTCTTTACGGCTCGGGACGAAAACGTGTTCAACTGAGGCATGAAACGTCTAGCGGGGCGGTCTTTTCTTGGAAAGGCAAGATAGAAGGGGTCATTCCAAACTTGGAAAGGCGCCACGCTAACACCGAGTCCGAAAACGTCCGCAACGATATCGAGCGTTACATGTCCCAGTGCACGTGCAACGCGTGCAACGGTGATCGCCTAAAGCCGGATGCTTTGGCCGTCACATTGCTCGGCATGAACATCATGGAGGTCACTCGCCAATCCGTAGAAATCGCCCTCCAATGGGTTGAAGCGTGCAGAAACGGCGCTTGGGATTCGCAGGAACAGATGGTTGAGGAACCGTTGACGACGCGAGAGTTGTCGATTGCGGATCAGATTTTCAAAGAGATCGAATCGCGACTTGGGTTCCTATCTCGCGTCGGACTTAACTACTTAACGCTTGACCGTTCTGCCGGCACGTTGTCTGGCGGCGAGGGGCAACGGATCCGACTCGCCACACAGATCGGCTCGGGGTTGATGGGTGTCTTGTACGTCTGCGACGAACCATCGGTTGGTCTTCATCCCCACGACGGCGACCGCCTGATAGCTACGCTGAGGAGCTTGCGCGATGTAGGAAATACGGTTCTAATCGTCGAGCACGACGAATCGGTGATGCGTGCTGCGGACCACATCGTCGATTTAGGCCCTGGAGCAGGCGAACACGGAGGGTATGTCGTCGCACAGGGTGAAATAGAAGCGATCGTCGACGCAACCGACTCGATCACTGGCGACTACTTGAGTGGCCGAAAAGAGATCGCTTCACCGAAGAACAGACGCGAGATCGGCGAGAATTCGATTTCCATCATCGGAGCACGAGCCAACAATCTCAAGAATATCGACATAGATATCCCGTTGGGCGTATTCGTATGCGTAACTGGCGTTTCAGGCTCAGGCAAAAGCACGCTGGTCAACGAAATCATCCTCAAGAGTCTGTCTCAACACTTCTATAGAGCCAAAGATCGTCCCGGTCCTCACGACGAGATAACCGGTCTAGACCACATTGACAAAGTAATCAACATCGACCAATCGCCGATAGGCAGAACTCCGCGCTCCAACCCTGCGACATACACGGGTGTCTTCACGCCGATTCGAGAACTTTATGCGACTGTCCCCGAAGCTAGGGCGCGCGGGTACACGCCGGGGCGCTTCTCGTTCAATGTCCGAGGTGGCCGCTGTGAATCGTGTTCGGGCGCGGGATACACCCAGATAGAGATGCAGTTTCTGCCCGACGTGACTGTGCCGTGCGAGGTCTGCGATGGTGCTCGGTACAACCGCGAAGCTTTGGAAATCCTGTTCAAAGAGACATCTATCTCCGATGTCTTGAATATGACCGTCACAGAGGCGCACGCGCTCTTCGAGAACATCCCGAAAATCGCTTCGAAACTTGTGACCCTGATGGATGTCGGTCTCGGCTACATACGTCTCGGACAACCGGCAACCACGCTGTCGGGCGGAGAAGCGCAGCGCATCAAGTTGGCTTCCGAGCTATCAAAACGCAGTACGGGCCAGACCCTGTACATCCTTGATGAACCAACCACCGGGCTTTCGTTCGACGATGCGGCGAAACTGTTGACTGTGCTGCATCGCTTGGTTGACAACGGCAACACGGTTCTCTTGATCGAGCATCATCTTGACTTGATCAAGAACGCAGACTGGATCATCGATCTCGGACCGTTCGCTGGCGATGATGGAGGCGAGTTGGTCGCCGTCGGTACTCCAGAGTACATCGCCTCGGTCGACGATTCCTTCACCGGCAACTATCTGCGAGACTTTTCTGGTATCACTCCTGATGAAGACGCCCGCGGTTCTGATAAGTTCCAACAGAACGGTCAGCACGATGCGGCTCTGAAAAACGGAGCGGCCGAGGTTAAGATCGCGGATATTTTGAGCGATCAAGACGTGGCAGAGGCGCGCTCAAAAGCATCTCGTAACGGAGCCTCCCGAGGTCGTCGACGCCGTCGTCGTAGAAGAGCCGCGAGTCGTAGCACTTGATGCGGACTGACGACCAACTGCAAACGTTACCCGCACCTCCGCAGTTCGTCCAAGACGGATTGTTCGGTAATTCTTGTCATGGTTGCGGAGCTTGGAACGAGCGTGGATTGAATATCAAATCCAGTTGGGAAGGCGATCTGTCGATTTGTCGGTTCACACCTCAACCGCATCACGCCGCAATGCCACACGACATCGTAAATGGTGGCATCATCGCATCGGTAATCGATTGTCACAGCGTTTGCACCGCAATCGCCGACGCGTATCGTCGCGCCGGTAGATATGCCGGTGATGGCGAGCGACCATTGTTGTGGTACGCCACCGCCTCGTTGCATGTGAACTACCTCAAGCCGACGCCTCTTTCGATGTCTTTCACCGTAACTTCACGAGTAATCGAGGTGGACCGGAGACGAACGACTTTGGCAGCGGAATTGATCAGCGACGATGGAACGCTAACATGCACTGGAGAAGTCGTTGCGGCACAGGTCTCAGACCGATGGGCACGAGACGTGGGTTACTACAGCGTAAGTACCTAATCGACATCACCAACTTCTCCTTGCGTACGGCTTCTTCGTCACTTTAGGATTCCAATTACCATTTTGAGCACCATGCTTACTCGAGAAGAACTCACCGCCCGCATCGACGCGTTCCCTCGCGTCGATATCGCACATACACCTACTCCGTTGGACGAGATGCCCGGCCTGCGTGAACGGCTGTCCGAAGAATGTGACACCGACATTCCGAGGATCTTCGTGAAACGCGAGGACATGACGGGTTTAGCATTCGGCGGTAACAAGGCGCGCCACTACGAGTTTGAGATGCCGCACGTCGTAAACGAGGGTTACGACACGCTCATCAACATAATGGACTACCACTCGAACAATGCGCGTATGACTGCCGCCGCGGCGAACAAGGCTGGACTACGCTACGTCCTGATTCTCAAGAATGCCGCCCATCGAAAGGTGCAAGGCAACCTGCTAGTCGACAAACTGTTGGGAGCAGAATTGCATTTGCTTGACCAGTTTCAGTCTGAAAAGGCGGATGAATACGCAGCAGATTTGAAAGCTGAATTGGAAGCCGAGGGCGCAAACGTCTACTTATTGCAGGAGCACCTGTTCCCACGCGTGGTCGGCATGGTCGGCTTCGTGCGTTGCGGGATCGAAATGCTCGACCAGATGGAGGAGCTTGGACTCACGAATATCCACATCTACGGCGTAGCCGGCCGATCGCTCTGCGGGTTGATCCTCGCCGCGAAAAATCTGGGGTTGGATTGGCGATTCACTGGTGTCGAAGTCAACTACGACATGCCGTTGAGCGACTACATCTTCCAACACTCTCAGGACATTCGCGAGTTGTTGGACCTTCCGATCACGTTTGAGGAGTCAGACATGAGGGTTTTGGACCAATTCATCGGCGAGGGTTACGGGATCATGACACAGGAAGTGGCAGATGCGATTCGGTTGACAGCACAGACCGACGCGATAATGCTCGATCCGAACTACACTGGCACGACAATGTCCGCCATGCTGGACGACATCCGGGAGGGCAATGTTTCATCGGACGAGACGTTGATTTTCTTGCACACAGGCGGACTTCCCGCGCTGTTCACGTTCGCTGAAGAGCTTTCGCGCTAAACCCTGAAATTCGTATCGTCAGATTTGGGTCGAGGTGTCCCACTCAAGCCTTTGCTCGACGACGCACTGGCCCCGATCGTTTTGATCTGAGCGATTTCAATAATCCTACCCATTTGGCGCATAGCATCGCACCAACGAGGACGATAATTGCCTCAACATATATGAAGATGAAGAACATCATCAACGTCGCGACGCTCCCGTAGACTGTCAGAAACCTCTCGGCACCATTGCGGAGGTAGTAGATGAATGCAAACTTCGTGCACTCGAACGCGATGGCTACGATCAACGAGACTGGGACAATCTCCTTGATGCTCACCCGAGTGTAGGGCAGCCATGTGTAGATCACAGTTAAAACCGTAAAACTAATGGCAAACGGCGTTGCGATGCCAGCTACGTCGTAGAACCAATGACTGTATTTTTCCGAATCTTCCCAGATTACCGTCCCTAGCTCGCCGACAAATGAGTAAAGGCCCGAAACAACAATCGATGTGAGCATCAACGCCGCCGCGGAGATCATTAAGATCGCATCAGTAAATTTCTGTTTGATGAAACCAGGGCGACGTTTCAGCCGCCAAACGATATTTACGCTCTCGCGGAGAGCGCCGAATACACCCATAGCTGAGACGAACAATACCAGACCGCTGATACTTGAGGTCACAGCAGGTTTGGATGCAGCGTCTGTCAGGAAACTCTCAATAAACGATGGCCCCGACGTCTCAGCGAGCACAGGAATCTGTGCGGTCAGATTCTCGATGATCACGTTGTCAACCGTGTCACCGAACACTAGATGAAAAAACGTGATGAGAGCGATCGTCAGCGGAAACAACGACATGAAGGCGTAGAATGCTATTGCGGCGGCGAAATAGTGCCCTTTGAGCGTCAAAAACTCGCTCACTAGTGATGGCGGAATCGAGATACAGCCTCGGATTGCTCGGAAAATTGATATCGATACTGCCATTCTGTGGACTATGCATTGCGCGTCCGAGGAAGCGGTTGGTAGCGGATCCGACGTTGCGAATCAACCGCTTAGCTACGGCGCAAATATCAGTCGATCTTGATCGGCTATACGCCGAAGGTTGGCGATCAGCATTCGATTCTGCCGCCTCTGGTCTCGAATGCGGAGATGGTTGGTCCATTTCGCAGATAGCATTGCCCCAGCTAGGAGGACAATCGATTCAACATAAACGAAGAAGAAAAACATCATCACCGTGCTGATGCTGCCGTAAATTGAAGCAAGCAACCCTCCGGAATTACGGAGGAAGAAAATGAAGACGTACTTGGCTATCTCGAACACAACCGTCGTGAGCAGTGCAACCCCGAATATCTCCAGCAAGCGTACCTTAGTGTTTGGAAGCCACCAGTATATGACCGTAAATACGACGTAGGTTATCGCGGAGGGGATAATCAAGCCGGCTGCCAAAAAGAACCACTGATCGAAAGGTGCCACCTCCGTGGCCAACAACTCTGTGATCTCTTGGATGAATGAGAAGATTGCAGATAGCAAAACAGCCAAAAACAGAAGTGACGAAGCGACCATCATCATGACGAAATCGATCGCTCGCTCGATCAGGAAAGGTCTAGGTCGATGAATACCCCAAATCACGTTGACACTCTTTCTTATGGACCCGAAAACACCCATCCCGGCGATGAACAGACCAAGTCCAGTCAAACTGGAAGTTACGGCTGGATCGTTGCTTACGTTGTGAATAAAGCCTTCAACAAATGAAGGTCCTTCAGTCTCCGCGAGCACTGGAATCTGCGTTACGATCCCAGTGATGAGTCGGTCTTCGAATCCCTCGATGCCAACAACAAATCTCCACAGCGTGATCAAGGCAATCGAAAGAGGAAATATCGACAGAAAGCTGTAGAAAGCGATCGCAGCCGCGAGGTAATGACCGTTAACCGACATGAAGTCGTTAACGTTGCGGTACAGGAACCATAACGTTCGGTTCAACCACACAATGCTGCGGCGAATGCGTCTTGGATAGCGAGTTATCGTCACCGGCCGGTCTCCTAGAGACCATCAAAAATATGCAGAGTGAATCGCAAGGCGAGTTTGAAGCTCAATCGAGATCGCCGCTGCGGTACGCGGTGATGTAGTTCATTGCGAAATCGTCTCTACCTTCAAGTAGGTCTACTGCGTACTTAACTCGGGGCGATTCCATCTCCAGTCGCATCGCGCGATCAACTTTGACTTGGATAGGATCGATAATCCCGGAATCTGCTCCTGCTTCGACCGCCAATCTCACAAAGGCTTCGTTCACCAATGCGCGCTTGGGCAAACCGAAGGATACATTGCTCATTCCACCGGTAATGTGAACATCATCTCCGAAGCGCTCCCGGAGCTTGGAGATCGCGTCCAGTGCGTGCGGGCCATATGCCTTGTCTACCGACACAGGGAAGAAGAGGGGATCGATGAACATGTCTTCATAGTTGATACCACGGACACTAGCGGCGTCAACGACGCGTGTTGCATTTTCCAATCGTTCGTCGGCATTTTCGGGCATACCGCTCTCAGATGCCGCTGAAATAATACATGTCGCGTCGTGTTCAGCGATGAGGTCTAAAGTTTCTAACCGTTCCAAGGCGACAGAGTTAACCATCGGTCGCCCGGCAGATCGATCATATGCTTCCAATCCGGCTTGGATAATCTCCGAATTCGATGAATCGATACTTGGCGGAATGTCAGCGACGGATTGAACGTACCTGACCAACCATCGCATCGCTTCAATCTGTTCACCGACACGATGTGAGAGTTCGTCCACATTTAAGTCGAGGTAAGTAGCACCCGCTTTCGTTTGCCTGTCTACTTCGTACTTGATATAAGCCTCGCCTTCCGCCGCGTCGTCGTCGTTGACACCCTTCCAAACAGCGATCATGAAGTGTTTGAGATTGCCTTGTTGATAAGGCTGGGTAGTTTCGAAGTGTTTCGGCACCCGCACGAATTTCAACTCGCCCTCGGAGCGATATTTCACCGCCTCCGAGCCATCGGTGAAGATGTGCCCGCGAATCCCGCCGCGTTTTACCACTCGAGTGCAGTGGATGTTTTCGCCGATGATGGTGAACTTGCTTGTCGTCATGTGGTTGATTCCGATGTAGCCGCTGCTAGACATCGCACGATGCCCAAACGAATCTATTCTCGTATGGGCAGGGCATTCCCTGCAAATAATCCCTCATATCAGCGGGCAATTGCTTTAATTTCTCTTCAATCGAAGCAATGTTAAACGCCAAAAAGCCTCGATCGCAATTTGAAGTGACATCTTGGATTTCCCGGCGGTCCGCTCCATAAAGATGTAGGGATGCTCTGATACCCTCAGCCTGCACTGCTGAACCCGATACGCAACTTCAGCTTGAAAACCAAAGCCCGTGATCGTTAACCGTTCGAGATCGATTGCTCTAAGGGCATCGCTCCGATACGCCTTGAAACCGCCAGTAGCATCGTGGACCTTCAATCCCAAGATGGTCCGGATCCCGAAGTTGGCCAATTTGCTCAACAGCACACGTGACATCTTCCAATTAGGGTCAACATCGCCACCATTACTGTATCGGGTGCCGACCACCACATCGGAATCGACGAGAGCCTCCAACATCGCAGGCACCTCGACTGGGGGATGCGACAGATCGCAATCCATCTGCACGACCCGTTGAACATTTTGATCCAGCGCGATTTTGAATCCAGCGATGTATGCCGTTCCAAGCCCCAACTTGCCGGATCGATGCGCGACCATGATGCGCCCCGGATGTTGAGTGGCTAGATCGTCAGCTATCTCGCCAGTACCGTCTGGTGAAGAGTCGTCAATGAACAAAGCGCCTAGTTTCGGAACGTTTAGCGCTAATAGTTGTTGAACGATATTTCCGATGTTGTCTCGTTCGTTGAACGTTGGGATCACGACCGCAACCACCACGTCGCGGTCGAAACCTCCGACAATTTGGACCGCTTTGGCTTGATCGATTGACATCTGATTGTTCCGAAGACGCTAAATCACTTCAAGTTCGAATTCCGAGTGTAACGCCTGAGCGGCGGTTCCCACGTCTTTCTGATCAACCATGCAGGTGATCCTAATCTCTGAAGTTGTAATCATCTCGATGTTCACACCCGCGTTTGCCAATGCTCTGAACATGCGCGCTGCGTAGCCTGGAGAGTTGGTCATCCCGGTGCCGACAACGCTGACTTTCGCGAGACTGTCGCGCGTTGCCAGATCGGCGTATTCAACATCGTCGTTAGCCGACGTTATCTCGGTTACCCGTTGCAGATATTCTTGTCCAACTGTGAACGACAGATCGGTCAAACCGCCTGTAGAGACGTTTTGAACTATGACATCGACGCTGATTCCCGCATCGGCTAGGGGTGTCATGATCGCGGCTGCGATGCCGGGACGATCTGCGATGCCAATCAGGGTTACTCTCGCTACTGATCGTTCGGTCGCGATGCTGGTAATGCTTTTTCGAATCTCCATGTTGTTGCTACTGTCCTCGAAATTTCCGATTCTGGTTCCTTTGGCAGTTGGATTGAAGGATGACGTGATGAGCATGGGCACTTTGTGGACCGCTGCCATCTCGATCGATCTTGGGTTCATCTTTGCACCTAGCGCTGCCATCTCCAGCATTTCTTCGTATCCGATATACGGAATGACCTGTGCGTCATGCACTAGCCTTGGGTCAGCAGTGAAGATGCCATCGACATCGGTGTAGATCTCGCAGATGTCGGCCTTGATTGAGGCCGCAATAGCTACTGCGGTCAAGTCCGATGCACCCCTGCCGAGAGTAGTAGTGTCATCGGTCTGCGTCAGACCTTGGAATCCTGCTACAACTACGATCCGACCACGTTCAAGCTCTCTCAATATACGCTTCGGATCGATGTTAGCGATCCGCGCTGAACCGAACGTTTCATCGGTTCGGATACCCGCCTGCCTGCCGCTCAAACTGATTGCATCATGCCCGAGACCACGAATTGCGATTCCTAACAGTGAAGCACTGACGAGTTCACCTGTGGAGATCAAAGCGTCAGTTTCGCGCGGGCTCGGAGATTCATCCCCGGATAACCTATTCGCAAGACTGAGCAACTCATCGGTCGTGTCGCCCATCGCAGATACGCACACAACTAATCTCGCGCCTTCTTCACGACGTTCGCACACTCGAGATGCGACGTTTCGTAAGAGTTCTTCGGTGGCCAATGAACTACCGCCGAATTTTTGAACTATCAGTTGGCTTTTTTCACTCATCTCGAGAAGGGCTATGCGTTGGGGTAAGTTTCCGATCGTGCGCCATCGTTCGAAAGATTGAGGATGAATGCTTTCCCATCGATTTGCGCTTTGCGGGCATTTTCGGACATCTCGTAGCAGATTGTCACGAATCGGTCAGTTGCCAATGCCATGATTGCCGGCCCCGCACCAGATAGGAATACGCCATGGGCACCCGCATCGAGCGCACCTCGAGCTATGGGTCTGAATCTTGGGAACAATCGATCGATCCGTTGTGGTTGGTGCAGACGATCTTCAGTTGCGTGGCGAAGCAGGTGCCATTGACGCGTCTCGATGGCGTGTACGAGCATTGCGGCACGACCAACGTTGAACACGGCATCCGACCTCGTGACTAGGTCAGGCAAGATACCACGGGCTTCTGCGGTTTTCATCGAGAAGTCGGGTACAAAAACAACTGCTTTTAGCTCCTCCGGTATCTGGATCCGACTGTTTATCCAACCTCCAGCACCTGATGGCCCTTCTGCGTAAACCCCGATCTGGCATGCTCCGAAGACTGCGGGGGCAACGTTATCAGGGTGTCCTTCGATATCAGCAGCTATGGCAAATATCCAGTCAAGAATCTCTGGATCAACGAGATCGTGGTTGGTGAAAACAAACGCCGCTACGATACCTGTGACCGTTGCCGCGGAGGATGATCCGAGACCACGAGCTAATGGAATATTGTTCCGACAATCGAAGCCCAATTCGATCTCGTCGACACCGATTTCTCGAAAGGCGTGTCGGGCGCTCGAAAGAATTAGGTTCGTATCATCGACAGGCAGCGATCCTTCGCCTTCGCCTCGGATCATGACTGAGTTGCGGCCGGGCGTAACAACGGTTTCGTTCCAAAGGTCAACAGCGACACCTAAACAGTCGAAACCAGGACCGAGGTTCGCGCTCGTGGCGGGAACTCGGATCGTGGCGCGTTCGAGGTTGGTCTCAGGCATTTGCGAGGTTAAGCGTGGCAATGATACCGGTGACGGAGCATGTAGGAAAATTGATCGCTTCTTGATCGTGTTAGGAGATGAAGGAATACCACAGATGTGCGCCTCTAACTTAGTATAATTCGCTACTTGCGGCTGTTAGCGGCGCGTCGAATTTGAGACGTTCAAGTGCGTCGAAAGCCGGTAAGAAACTGATTAACGAGAAAGTCGAGAGTTGAAAGATGCCCGTCGCTGTTTTGCTGGGTCCACAGTCTGATGCCAGAGTGTCAGTGCGAAATGCCGAAATCACCGAAGAAGCGAAGAAATATCCTGAGCTGGAACTCAAGTTCGTCGACTCGGAGCAACCTCTTGAGGACGTATTGAAAGAGTGTCAAGATGCTGTAGCGTTGATTCCGGCAGGGCACCGCACCTTTGACACACAGCTCATCTCGAAACTTCAAAATCTCCGATTGATCCAGACATTCAGTGCCGGGACTGACTGGATGGACAAAGCGGCATTGGCAGAACTAGGGGTTTCAGTGTCAAACAACGGCGGGGCGAACGCGGTCGCTGTTGCCGAACATGCTGTGATGTTGATGCTCTCAATCGAGCGCAAGATTGATCGTCAGATCGATTCGGTCAAGAACGGTACATGGATGGCGGGCGTGGGCGGTGACCGAACCGAGTTCCACACGCTGGTTGGGAAACGTGTTGGCATCGTGGGTCTGGGGCGAATCGGTTCGCGAGTGGCGAAACGTCTCCAAGGCTGGGAATGCGAGGTTGTGTACTACGATGTCGTTGATCTTGACGATGAATATGTCGAAGCGGCACATGCGAAGTTTGTCGAACTTGACGAGTTGCTTGAAACCTCCGATATCGTTAGCCTGCATGTCCCCTTGGAGCGAACGACGCACCACATGATCTCTGACCGCGAATTCGCGTTGATGAAGGACTCTGCGATTCTTGTCAACACGTGCCGTGGACCGGTAGTAGACGAGGCCGCATTGAAGCGAGCGTTGAAGGAGGGTCAGATTTTCGGCGCGGGTTTGGATGTTACAGAGGTTGAGCCTATCGAGCCGGAAAACGATCTGCCAAACATGCCCAACGTGGTCGTTACGCCGCATCTGGCAACTCGTGCCCTCGAATCGGAGCACAACGCGACGGCAAACGCGATTGCAAACGTTGCGCGCGTTGCGCGCGGCGAGACGCCAGAATGGATCGTGCCGCCAGTGTAATTTATACGCCACTCGCCGTGCGCGAGTTGTGAATCGGAATTAACATTTAGGTTGCACATGCATGGATGATGGTGGGAAAATATATGGACGTTGCGTCATGTTGCAGTTGCGCCAGACTTGCGTGATCCACTAAAACCCGAAACCGAAATCGTTGCCGCCAGCAACGAAAAGCCGCGAGAGGCTTGCGGCATATTCGGTGCATACATTCCAGGACATGAAGCCGCTAGGGCTGCGTTCTTTGGAATCTTCGCACTCCAGCATCGAGGACAAGAAAGCGCTGGCATCGCGGCATCGAATGGCACGGCATTGAGTCTGACCGCTGAGATAGGTCTGGTTTCTCAAGTCTTTCAGGAAAACGACCTCACCGGACTTCAGGGGCACTTGGCGATTGCCCATACCCGTTATTCGACCACTGGGTCGAATCGACGCCACAACGCTCAACCGTTGATGGCGTACGGCCCTAGAGGCGCGATCGCTCTCGGACATAACGGCAACGTCATCAACGCATTGCCGCTGCGTGAGTTTTGCAGAGAAGAGTACGGCAGTGTTTTCACCGGTAGCACCGACAGCGAAGTCATCGCCGAGCTTTACGCGAAAACCCCAGGTGATGACTGGTTCGAAGTTTCAGATAGTGTGATGTCGTTGTTGAGCGGGGCGTACTCGCTGATCATGATGACAAAGCACGAATTGATCGCGGTTCGCGATCCGCTCGGAGTGCGTCCATTATGTATCGGCAAGCTAGACGGTGGCTGGGTCTTCGCATCTGAGACCGCAGCTCTAGATAACCTCGGTGCCGAATTCGATCGGGAAATGGAGCCCGGGGAAGTCGTCGTTGTCAACCGACACGGCATCAAGAGTCGCATCTGGCCAAAGGCATCTATCGCGCATAAGATGTGCATCTTCGAGCAGATCTACTTTGCGAGACCTGACAGCATTCTAGAGGGAAGTCTGGCTTACGAGAACCGAATGAGAATGGGCGCGATCGCGTACCGTGAGAATCCGACCGAAGGCGACCTCGTCATCGGCATCCCTGACTCCTCCACGCCTCATGCCACGGGTTACGCAGCGGAAGCCAACATTAAATATGCCGATGGATTGGTGAAAAACCGATACGTCGGCAGGACCTTCATTCAGCCAGACCAATACATGCGCGACATTGGTGTGCGAACCAAGTTCAATGCCATGCGTCAGGTGATCAATGGAAAACGGATCATAGTGGTTGACGACACGATAGTGCGGAGCACAACCGTGAGGCATGTGGTCAGGATGCTGCGAGAGGCCGGAGCTAAAGAAGTACATGTTCGTGTCGCAGCCCCACCGATTAAATCGACCTGTCACTTCGGCGTAGACATGGCGACCCTCGACCAGCTGATAGCGGCTAATTACACCGTGGACGAAATCTGCGACATCATCGACGCAGACAGTCTGAGCTATTTGACGTTGGAAGGTTTAGAGGAGGCGGTTTCAGCTGGTCGCAACGAGTATTGTCGTGGGTGCTTCACTGGCAAGTATCCTATTGACGTGCAACTCGAGATGGACAAACTTCGCATGGATAGACTCGTCGCCGAACCAGTCGGAGCATCTTGAGCGCGGATTGCGGATGACAGAAGTATCGGCTAAGGCGTACGCGGCTGCGGGAGTGGATTTGGACGCCGCGGCGCGCGTGAAACTGCGAATCGGCAACATTGCTAGATCAACGTACGCCGACGGTGTGGTATCCGCACCAGGAGCTTTTGGCGGTGTTTTTGATGCCGATCCGCAGAGCGATTACCTCATGGTTGCGAGTACCGATTCAGTCGGTACTAAGTTGAGGATTGCCCAAGCTATGCGGAAGCACGATACTATCGGAGTAGACATCGTCAATCACTGTGTGAACGACATCCTACCGGCTGGAGCCGAACCGCTTTTCTTTTTGGATTACATCGGACTGAATGGTTACGACGATGATTTAATAGCCGAGATTCTTGCCGGAGTAGCGGCTGGCTGCGTGGAAAATAGATGTGCGCTCATAGGCGGAGAGACTGCTTCGCTCCCCGGCATCTACCAAGGCGAGGACTATGACTTAGTCGGTTTCATCGTAGGTCGCGTGAAGCGTAATCAATTGCTTCGTCCGGACGAAACCGTTGCAGGGGATGTACTCATTGGATTGCCTTCAAGTGGATTGCACACGAACGGCTATTCGCTTGTCAGATCGGTTTTCGACACGGATGAGAATCCAAGAGTCCTAGACCTTAAGGTGCCAGAAGACGTTCGATCTTTAGGTGAGGCACTTTTGGAACCGCATAAATCATATCTTGGGCAATTACGACCAATTTTGCATCGCGTCAAGAGTCTGGCGCACATAACTGGCGGAAGCTTTGAGAAAAATGTTCCGCGTGCGCTGGCTCCTGGTCTTGGTGCAAAACTCGATGCCAAATCGTGGTCACCGCCGCCGCTTTTCAACTACATTCAAGAAAAAGGCGACATCGAAACCTCGGAGATGTACAGCGTTTTCAACATGGGTGCCGGAATGATCATTTGTGCCGACCCAAAGGATGTTGAGTATCTGTTGGGCGAATTGGAAGATGCGTGGATTATCGGGGAAGCGACAGCATACGACGGCGATGGCCCAAAGGTTGAGTTGCGGAATCTGTGAACTGAAGACTTGAGCAGCTAAGTGCCTAACGAACCAAAGAAGATTGCGTTGATGAGCGCGTATAATCGCCGCGGATTGGCCGGATTTGCGAAGCTGGTCGTAGAATGCGGGTACGATATCGTATCGACCGGTGGCACCGCCGCGGAGTTGCGCACCAACGGTATCGAAGTAGTCGAGGTTTCGGAACTGAGCGGCGCTCCAGAGATACTCGGCGGGCGAGTCAAAACCCTCCATCCGAACATACACGGTGGGTTGCTGGCACTTCGCGACGACGAGGGTCACCAACGGCAGTTGGAGCGTTTCGGCATCCGCGAGATCGATTTGGTTGTCAACAACCTGTACCCATTTGTTGAAACCGTTCACAATCCCGAAATGTCGTTGCGTGATGCGCTCGAGAGCATCGACATCGGAGGTCCGGCGATGACCCGCGCTGCGGCAAAAAACTACCCCAATGTGGTTGTAGTAGTGGACCCTGAGGACTATGAGCGAGTAGGGAAGATGATACGTGATGGGGAGGTAAATCAGTCTGAACGCCGAAGACTGGCAGCCAAGGCGTTCCAACACGTCGCCGCGTACGACACCGCCATCGCAACCTATCTGCGGGAAGATTCAGAAACAGGGCCGGGCGAGGCGACAGATACCGAATTACCTGACGAATTGACGTTCGGGTACACGTTGGCCGCGAGACCACGCTATGGGGAAAACCCGCACCAACGTGCTGGCATCTACTCGCTACCCGGCGAAGATGGCGGAATCATCAATGCTGAGCAACTCCACGGCATCGGTATGTCTTATCTCAACTACTTTGATGCCGATGCGGCTTGGTCGGTAGTCCGATCGTTTGCAGAGGTTGGTACGTACGCAGTAGCAGTGGTGAAACACGCAAACCCGTGTGGTTTGGCTGTCCGAGATGATCAAACAGATGCTTGGGAGGCCGCACGTTCCGGTGACCCCGTTTCAGCGTTTGGTGGAATTGTGGCTTTCAGCGAGTGCTTGTCCGTCGAGACTGCGGAGAAGATGCGCGGATTGTTGTTAGATGTCGTTGTCGCGCCGGATTACGACTACGAAGCGTTGGAGATCCTGCGCACACGCCGACGCACTCGGGTTTTGAAGGTGAGTCCACACCGCGAAGCGCGTTGGGAGGTTAGATCGGTTTCTGGCGGCGCTCTAGTGCAAGAGCCGGACGAACTGTATGACGACGGATTCCAAACAATGCGCGTCGTTACGAATTGCCAACCAACCGACCGCGAGCAGATCGATCTTTGGTTCGCGTGGAGAGCCTGTCGATTCGTTAAATCTAACGCGATCGTGTTTGCCAAGAATCGAACACTGGTAGGCATGGGTGCTGGACAGCCGAATCGCGTGACGAGCGTACATTTGTCAGCCCGCGTCGCGGGTGACCGATCCGACGGTGCAGTGATGGCGTCAGACGCGTTTATTCCATTCCCGGATGCTGTCGAAGTCGCTGCTAATGCAGGGGTGAAAGCGGTGGTTCAGCCGGGCGGTTCAGTGAACGATGAAGCGGTCATAGCCGCAGCCGACGAATTAGGCGTCTCGATGGTTTTCGCAGGCAAGCGACATTTCTATCATTGATACATCGGGTATATACGAAATCGAAGTGTCCAATCTCTCAGTAGACATCATCATCCCGGTGCTCAACGAGGAGCACTCGTTGCCGCATTGCATCGATACATTGACCGAACATCTGTCGGATGGCGTAACTGCTGGTTGGGATTGGAACATCACGATCGCCGACAACGGTTCTCAAGACGGCACACCGGAGGTCGGGCAACAGTTGTCATCCAACTATCCAAATGTGCGATTGACTCGGCTGGAGCAGCGGGGACGTGGACGCGCTTTGAAGAAGGCGTGGATTGAGAGCGATGCCGATGTGCGGTGTTTTATGGATGTCGATCTATCAACCCAGCTGGATTCGCTAGAGCCTTTAGTTGATGCGATTGGAAAGGATGGCTACGGAGTTGCAATCGGCTCTCGATTGCTGCCAGATTCGCGAGTTGAACGCCGAACTTTGAAGCGCGAAGTAGTCTCAAGGTCATACAACGCCCTGATCCGGCTGATGTTCCCTAGAAAAACTTTCCGAGATGCCCAATGTGGTTTCAAGGCAGTGTCTCGCGAGGTCGCCGAAAATGTGGTGCCGCACGTTGAAAACATGGGATGGTTTTTCGATACCGAGTTGTTGTTGCTGAGTTTACGTGCTGGTTACGAAATTAAGGAAATCCCGGTTCATTGGGTCGATGATCCCGATACCCGAGTGCGCGTAGTTTCGACTGCAATTGAGGACATCAAGGGGTTGTTGCGCGTGCGTTTCTCCCCATCGGACGTACCGAGGCAGGGGCCTTGATGTGCAATGCTCGAGCGATTAGGTTAATTTCAAAAACTTCGTGTAATGTAACCTGTCTCGCAGTGTTCAAATGGACAGTGGATTGAATCGATGCTCACGCCATCAGAAGAACTAGAACTCTCTTCGCCGACTTTGCGCGGCGCGACCGTATCAATCGATTATCACAACGCGCAGACGATCCTACGAACGGAGCAACGTAACCCTAACGTCGTTTTCGAGGTCTACGCCGGAGCAGATGGAGTGCTGTCTGGAGTTAACGAAGTATTGCCGTTCCTTCGAGCGCGGCTTCCCGTTTCAAACTCCCAGGTGTTTTCACTCTCCGACGGCGATGAGATCAGCACTGGTGAAACCGCATTGAGGGTCATAGGACCGTACGCGGCATTCGGTATGTACCGAGATGTCATTACAGGGATATTCGCATCCAGTATCGGTTGGGCGACGGCCGCAAGCGAATGTGTGCAAGCGGCAGGGAACACGCGCGTCATGGTAAGTGGTTCGCCATTCATACACCCTGACGTAGTGGATTCAATGGAATACTCCGCGTACGTCGGGGGTTGCGCTGCGGTTTCCACTCAAAAAGGCGGCGAACGAACGGCAACCGTTCCGCAAGGTTCAATGTCGCACGACTTCGTTTTGATTTGGGGGGCTGCCGATCGTGCAATGACGGTATACGACAGACATAGCCGATTGGGAGCACAGAGAGTGATGCCTGTTCCCACTACGGGAGACGTGATTCAAGAGGCGTTAGATGCCGCGTACGCGCTGAGCGGTGGCACAACAAACCCACTAAGGGCCGTGAAAGTCAACGTTCCTGAAAATCTGGGCGGCGGGTCTCCTGATTTGGCAACCGAACTAAAGGCTCGGTTGTCAGATGCTGGTTTCAGTTCAGTCGATGTTTATGTTTCTGGCGAGTTAACGCCAGAGTTAATTGCGGAGTACGAGGCCTCCGGCGCGGAAGTCGGGTTATATGTAGTCGGCCGATACATAGCAGCCGCGCATCCCGCACCTGTAGCAGCGGCGATAAAAGAGATCGATGGCAAGGCTGTAGCGCCACGTGGGATGACACCAGGTCGCATTCACAACCACCGCTTGTTGCAACGCGAATTGAACTGACAACGGGAAAAATTTGATCAATTTTCACTTGTCTCGTGCTCGAACCTTAAGTGCAATGCGGTCCGCTGTAGTGGTAACAGCTTCGCCCATTCAGCTGGCCTCACCCCCGGCAACCAAACGATACGGCCATTCTCGACCATGGTGACCAACGGGATACGGTCGCGCCAAGATGCAGCTACTTTGGCTTTGATAAGGAAGTCCGCGAGATCAACGTTCTGATCCATTCCTAGCGGGTTGAATCGATCTGACCTACTGCGATTTCTCACCTCTAATTCATCGTTTACGACAATCTGCGGGTTTAGCCAGGCTTCATTAGATGACGAACCCTGAATCTTTTCATCGCAAGGAGCTAACGCCGACGAGATGGCAAAGCCGTTGCCCAAATCCAACCGTCCCGGCACCGGCAATTTCACTGGTCGATCTATCGGGTGCGGGTAAGGGACGACATCATCGGGTACCGTGTCTGCACGCTCCATGCGAATGAACTGATGGTCCGTGTTAAGTGTGACACTCCCCGGCAAATCGTAACTTGATGACTTTCCAGTTTTGATTAATTCGAGCAACTTGGTCAGATGCACCGTGTCGAGTTGCGAATCTGTATCTGAGATGGAGCTATGCATTTCGGTCAGAACCGCTGCACCGATAACTGGATGTAACTCGGCAACATGAGAGCGTAGATGGACCTTTGCCGTTTCTGTCGCAGATTCCTGCATGGCATGGCAGGTCTGTTCGTCGATAAAATCTCTATTCGATTTCATAATGGTTGCGAATCTCGCGATTGCGGAGACCGCTTCAGGATTCAGTGCTTGGAGTTCCGGGATGACGCGATGCCGGATTCGGTTTCGAGCATACCGCTCAGAGTCGTCGTTCGTGCTGTCGTGTCTAGCCGTTATCTGAAGAGCATGGAGAAAGGTTTGGGCTTCTCGGTGTGTGGTTTGCAACATCGGGCGAAAGATTTTGATCTTGCGGGATGACGGTGTGCGCATCGATCGAGAGGCTCGCATGCCGCCTGCCCCTCTTAGACCAGTGCCGCGCGCAATGCGAAGCAGCACGGTCTCTGCTTGATCTTCGATTGTGTGTGCCAATAGGATGGCATCGGCTCCAACTTCATCAGCCGTCTTTGCAAGGAAATCGTATCGATCCTTCCGAGCAGAGTTTTCGTCGAGATGTTCGTTAGACCGTTGCGACCGATCGACATAGAACGCGATATCGGCGTTGGCGCACAAGTTACGAACAAATTCTTCGTCACCATCGGACTCTTCGCCTCGGATCTGGTGGTTGAAGTGCGCCGCAGTCAGAGAAGCGAAGCGGTGCCGCAACCGTTGAGCGCCAAGTAGGAGTGCTACGGAATCTGCACCGCCCGAAACCGCGCAAACTATGGAGTGTTGCGGTAAGACTCCCGCGACTGAAAATCCTTGGTCGAGTCCTCTTAGGAACGCATCGTTCGCTTCGTTTCGCATCTGAGCATCATGAAGAAGGCTGTTTATGCTCCGCCAGTTCGGAACCCTCGTCGATAGCGATGTTTTTGATCTTCAGACGTTCGATGCGATTGCCGTCCATTTCCAGAACTTCCATGTAGATAGCGTCGTCGTAAGTTGTCTGTTGTCCGACCTCAGGCATTCTCTGCACACGATCGATGAAGAATCCGGCGATAGTTTCATATCGTTCGTTCTGCGGTACCTCGATACCAGTTTCATCACGAGTTCTTTCGACCGATAAAGCCCCCGGGATGACGTAGGTGTCGTCTTCGAGTTGCTGAACAGCCTTCTCCTCGATTACCAACGTGTCGTCATCGCCGCGCATCATCTCGAGCAAACCGTTCAGCGTGACGAGTCCATTGATACGGTTTCCTTCGTTGTGTGCGACTGCCAAATGTTGTTCGGTTCGGATCATTTCCGTGAATAGGTCATCAAGCTTGGTGGTGTCCGCCAGCACCAAGATATCGGTGCGCATCAATTGGGTCACCTTTGTGTCTAGCTCATCGTCCCCGCCGTCAGCAATGAATTTGATGACATCGTTGGAGTACACCGCCCCAGCCAACTGATCGAGTTCATACCAATAGCCGATGCGCAGGGGGGCGCCAAGTTGCACAACGAAACCTGGTTGAAATCGGTGTGGCTCTTCCGTCGCGTCTATGTCTTCAACGTGTTCGCGATACTTTTCCAAGAAGGTGCGCAGAGTATCGTGTTCATTCAGCCATACGATCTGGCTGGTATGCACTCGAACTCGGTGATCTCGGAGATCTCGGGCACCGAAATCAATAAGGTTGTCCAACATTTCACCATGGGTATCATCGAATAGGCCCTGTTCTTGGCTTTGGTCAATTATCAAACTCAACTCGCCCTGCGTGTAACTAGGACGTGCGTCGCCCGCCGACACGCCGAATAACCGAAGCAACCCGCGTGGGAGAAGAGTGAATACCCATACGATCGGTTTCGAGACAGTCATTATGGCGAGAATTATGTGGGCCACTGCCAGCGACCATGTTTCGGGCGCGATTGCCCCAAGCGTTTTAGGGGTGAGTTCACCGACGATATAGACCATCACAGTAGCGGCAGCAGTTGAAATGATGGTCGTAAGGACGGTGTTCTCTCCGCCACCGATAGAGTTGATGATCAAGCTGGTCGATGCTGTAGCTACGAGCACGTTGAACAGATTTCCGACGAGAAGGATCGTCGCGAAGAAGTTTTCGTGCCGTTCGAGTACACGCATAACAGCGTGAGCCCGACGATCTCCGTTCTCAGCGAGGTGTTGGATGTGCGACGGTCGAGCGCTTAGCAACGCCGATTCAGCAGCAGAAATGAAGGCGCTACCAAGAAGTGCCCCTACAATCAATAGCGCGTTGATGACCATGTACTAATCATAAACGGGACGAATCTTCACGCATCAGCGCGCGGATTCATTCACATCCCGTTATGTGAAGACCGAAGTAGCATGTCCTAGGCGTTGCTTGCCGCACCAACGCGTCGCACAAAACCTATGGAGTGAAGCAATTTACGCGTCGGGTAGCGCGATTCTCCGAACCTGCACATCGACCTCATCCCGCATCTCGGGATGCTCTTTAAGGAAGATACGCGCGGCTTCGCGACCTTGACCAAGCCGAGTTTCGCCATACGAATAGAAGGAACCACGTTTTTCCAGAACGCCATGCTCAACGCCTAACCCTAGCAGGTCGCCTTCCATGCTGATGCCCTCGTTGAAGATGATGTCAACCTCAGCTTGTCTGAATGGTGGTGCGACCTTGTTCTTGACGACCCGCACACGTACACGATTGCCCGTGATCTCTTTCCCGGTTTTCAACGATTCTTTGCGACGCATATCCAGACGAACGCTGGAGTAAAACTTCAGGGCTCGACCGCCGGGTGTGACTTCGGGGCTGCCATATATGACACCAACCTTTTCACGCAGCTGGTTGATGAAGATGCAGACGGTTTTGGTTTTGTTGATTATGGCGGTAAGTTTTCGGAGCGCCTGGGACATCAGCCGGGCTTGGGCACCGACTTGGAACTCTCCCATTTCACCCCGAATCTCGGAGGCAGGCACCAGAGCCGCCACACTGTCCAACACGATCATGTCAAGTGCCGAAGATCGAACCAAGTGCTCCACGATCTCAAGTGCTTGTTCAGCGGAGTCTGGTTGGGAAATGAGTAGCGAATCGATATCGACGCCAATGGCTTCCGCGTACACGGGATCCATCGCATGTTCGACATCAACGTATGCACACACGCCGCCAGCCTTTTGAGCTTGAGCTACGGCGGACATCGCAAGTGTGGATTTCCCGGCTGACTCCGCGCCGTAAATCTCGATGATCCTGCCTCGAGGGAGCCCGCCGATTCCTAACGCGATATCTAACGAAAGAGCTCCGGTTGATATGGCTTCGACGTTGCGAAAGCTGTCGTTTTCGCTCATGCGCATCACTGCGCCACGTCCGAAGTTGCGTTCTATTTGCGCGATCGCCTCTTCAAGAGCTTTTTCTCGTGTGCTTTGCCCCTTGGTTGTCGTCATACTGTTGTCGTTCTCTGTGGGTTCGGTTTCGATACTCTCCAGAATTTCTCGTTCCAGAGTTGCGGTGTTTTTGTCAGCCATGCTGGTAATCCTTAATGTTATGCCTTCGGCGCTGCCACACACGCTACATATGTGTTAGGCGGAGAATAACACAAAATTCGCCATTATGCAACGCATATATGAAAAATTATCAGAATTCCAAGATTCACCTCTGCCATCTGTTTCTGTCTGAACCGTCAATTAACGGTGCATGAGAGACTCTACTTCGGCAAGAAGTTGCCGCTTGATATCGTCCGGAATGTCGTGCCAGTGGATCTCCATAAGAGCACCTTGAAGCGCCCAGAGGAGGTTCAACGATGTTGAATTGGGAAATCTTGACTTGACGCGATGATAGACGTCGGCAGCGCCAACGATACGGATTTCATCAGGTCCATCAATGCCAACGGCGACGATCTGCGCCGCAGACTTGGATCCTAGATTTTTCAGAGAAGCGATGCTCGCGATGGAATTCGACATACAGCTGTTGCGTTTAGTTGAACCTATCGCTCCACGCGCCGAGAGTCAGACTGAGCGGTACGATCTCACCGCCGCGCAACACTTCTATCACTATCTCGTCGCCGGGAGATGTGTTTAGCATGATGTAGCTGCGGAGATCGTAAAGGTTGTCGATTTTGACATTGTCGATGCGAACAATGATGTCGCCGTCTCCTTCGGGGGAGTAGATAGTGGGAGCGAATCTAGATGTGGGGGTTGCAGTGCCGGAGTCGGCGCGCATCCCTGCCTCGTCGGCTGGTCCGTCGGGAGAGATTGCCGTAACAAGCAGCCCTCGTTGATCTTTGTCGAGATCAAGTTCCTCTGCCCACGCACGGGTGACGACGCGTGACGAGATTCCGATCAACGGGTATTCGTGAACGCCTTCTTCAATGAGGCTGTTCACGACACGTCTGACGAGATTGATGGGCGTAGCAAAACCTACTCCGCTGTTGGTGCTAGTCAAGCTGCGGATCTGGGTGTTGACGCCGATGACTTCGCCAGCGCTGTTGAGCAATGGTCCGCCGGAATTTCCGGGGTTCATGTCGGCATCAGTCTGAATGACCGCCGGAATCGGTATCGTGCTGGTATCGGCTTGGATAGATCGAGAGAGTCCACTGATGATGCCGTGGGTCATCGAAAATGCCTGATCAGTGCCAAAAGGGTGTCCTAGGGCGATGGCTGTCATTCCGGGTTTAAGATCGGCACTATCGCCGATAGGAAGAGGATCTGATACGTTTGCTTCGGTGTCGATTTTGAGGACCGCGATGTCCGATACCGGGTCACCACCGATAAGTTCGGCTTCAAATTGATCACCGTCAAAAGTTTCTACGATGATGGTAGTCGGAGTGACGAAACTGTTTGGAGGACGGACTACGTGATAGTTGGTGACGATATGTCCTTTGTCATCCCAGAACCAGCCGGCACCAGTCCCGCTACCGGACAAGAAAGTGATGTCCAAGTCTATGAGCACCACGCTGGAGATTGACTCTTCCCAGATTTCCGTCAAACGGTATTCCCAATCGGCCCGTTCCGTTGAGGCCAAGGCTTCGATGGTTTCGTTGTTTTCTTGGTCGATAACCAGATCGCTGATTGGGACACCATCGATGTTGTGGTCCGCGGCGAGAACTAGCGTCAGCGCGTCGTCTTCGACTTCGGTATCGGACTGGGCAATCTCGATGACCTCATCGCTGCTGGATTGAGGATCAATATTGGCCATTCCTACGGCTTCGTTGCTAGTTGCTTCAGCGGTCTTTAAGAAATCTGTTTCCGAGTCGGGTTCAGTCGATTCAGGAACATTGGTCGCTTCCGAGGATGTGCAAGCGATCGCAACTACCACGAGTGCAAGGGCAGGAACCAATGCCAAGGCTTTGTGATGTGTGTTTTTCATAGCGCGCGTAAATTTTTGGTCCGTAGCCGATTTAAGCCATCGGCAACGCTTCGTCGATTGGGTGTTGGAAAACGCGTTGACAGCACTGCTGTCATGATTCGCGTTCTCATTTACCTTTGGATTACGTAGGTACCGAACAAACCGGATTTACTTACGGTACAACCCGGTTACAAAGGTTATCTCATGGGTTCATTGGTGGTCAGCGGTCTTGCCGCCAACGGGAAGCGATTGGCATACGGCGGTCGCGTCCAAAGGCGAGACCGGTGATCTTCACTCCGGGAGGTGCCTGCCGACGTTTGTACTCGTTGCGGTCAACCATCTGGATGATGCGAGATGCTGTTTCTGGGTCGATATCGGTTTCAGCAAGAATCTCTTCGCTGGAAAGACGGTCTTCGACGTATGCTTTCAGTAATGGGTCCAACTCCTTGTAATCGGGTAGGGAATCAATATCGAGTTGATCCGGGCGTAATTCGGCGCTGGGCAGTTTGTTGATGACCGAGTGCGGTATTGGCGGCGAATCGTCGATGCTGTTGCGGTACCGAGCTAGTTCGTAGACCATCTGTTTGGGGACGTCTTTGATCACCGCGAAGCCGCCAGCCATATCACCATAAAGCGTTGCGTACCCGGTGGCCATCTCGGATTTATTGCCCGTGGTAAGGACGATCCATCCGAATTTGTTGGCTATAGTCATCATTACGTTGCCGCGGATACGAGACTGCACGTTTTCCTCGGCTGTGTTGGCAGCGGTACCTTGGAATGCTTCGGAAAGCATGTCTTCAAACGCGGCGTGGGCTGGTTCGATCGGAACTCCCCAGAGCGGGATACCTAGACGATAGGCGAGTTCTTGGGCATCTATAAGGCTGCCTTCAGAGGAGTATCTCGACGGCATCGCCACGCCGACGATGTTTTCTGCGCCGATGGCATCGGAGGCGATGCAGGCGACGATAGAAGAATCGATACCACCAGACAAGGCGATCGCGACCTTATCGAAACCCGTCTTGCGGATGTAATCGCGTGTCCCAAGCGTTAGGGCGGAATAGACATCGGCGATATCGTCTTTCACGTCTGTGTTTGGTGGTGGAATATGAACTTTTGTCTTAGGAGTAAATGTTGGGGAGATGATTTTGGTGGGAGTTGCGTTCTCCGCTGCCCCTCCCCTATGGATGGACGTTCCGTCCGCTGAAGCGCCGGCTTTCGCCGGAATGACGAAAGCGATTTCGATATCAATCGCAGTTACAGCTTCTTTGAATCTTGGCGCGATGGCCAGCGTCTCGCCATGCGGTCCGGCGAAGATGCTCGATCCGTCGAAAACCAGTTCGTCTTGTCCACCGACTTGATTGGTGTAAACGACGTATGCACCGTGTCTTGCCGCGAGTCCAGCAACTAAGTCGGTGCGAGTTTGCAACTTGCCGACCTCGTACGGTGATGAGTTGAGCGTAAGGATCAACTTCGCTCCAGCGACACATTGCGCGTCTCCGGGTCCGGGATTCACCCAGATGTCTTCGCAGATGTTGACACCGACAGGGACTCCGTTTATGTCGACGATTTGGCATCTGGTACCCGGTGTGAAATATCGTAGTTCATCGAAGACGCCGTAGTTAGGGAGTTCGTTCTTGTGGTAAATCGCGACCAGTTTGCGATCAACGACGATCGCGGCAGCGTTGTAGATGTGCTTGATATTGCCATTTCTATCTTCGTCGAAATCGACGATGCCGATCATGGCGGCGACGCCGGCGCATCTATCGACGAGACTGTCCAAAGCGCGGCGATTAGTCCGTACGAAGTGCTGTGAAAGCAGCAGGTCTTCTGGCGGATAGCCAGTGATGGCAAGTTCCGGAAACGCGACGATATCTGCTCCGATGCTTCTAGCTTCATCGATGGCATCGGCGATCAGACCGCAGTTTCCGGAGATATCTCCGACGGTCGTATTGATCTGTGCAGAGGCGACTCTGATCGAGTTCATTTCCGCGTTGTCACCTCGTAAGCTTGCGGATTTGGACTGACCCACGCGTGGTGGTGCGTGACCGTCAGGTTAGGAGTAGGTAGGGATCGCGGGACGGGCATATCCACGCACCGTGGGCAGTGACGATTTCCCTGACAGGTAAAGATCAACATCTCGGGCACATTGCCTACCGTTTGCGATGGCGTGAACGACGAGGGATTGTCCTCGCTGCATGTCGCCACATGCAAAGACCTTGTTGACGCTGCTCTCCAAGTTAGCACCTGTTTTGACGTTGCCAAAGGCATCGTATTCGACCTCAAGGTCGTCAAGCAAGCCCTCGTGTTGCGGGTGTACGAAGCCCATCGCGAGGAGCACGATGTCGGCGGGAATCGTGAACTCAGAACCTGGAATCTCGACCATGCGCGGACGTTGTCCGTCTTCGAACACCCAGTCAACACGTACGCATTCTAGGTGTGTGACGTTTCCTTCGGAACCTACAAAGCGCTTCGTCATAATGTTGTAGTCGCGCTTGCCGCCTTCTTCGTGCGCCGACGAGGTGCGGAAGATCTGGGACCAATCGGGCCAAGGGTTGGTTTGGGACCGACGTTCAGGTGGTCGAGGTAGCAGTTCCAGTTGAACGATGTTCTTCGCAAACTGCCGATGCGCGGTACCCAAACAGTCAGCCCCGGTATCTCCACCACCGATGATGACAACGTGTTTGTCTTCGGCAGTCAAGGTCTCGGACGGCGAGAACTCCTGACCTCGCAGGCGTCGATTCTGTTGAGTTAGATAGTCCATCGCGAAGTGGATGCCGTTGAGGTCGCGGCCTTGAATCGGAAAGTCGCGCGGGACCGTCGAACCGCCTGCCAGAACGACGGCGTCGTTAGCTTCAAGCAGATCGGATGCTGTAATGTCCGCACCGACGTCGGTGCTGGTTTGGAACGTGACGCCTTCATCGCGCATCTGCTGCAAACGGCGTTCGACCACGGATTTTTCGAGTTTGAATTCAGGGATACCAAGTGCCAGCAGTCCGCCGAGATATTCGTTTCGCTCGTAGACAGTCACGGCGTGCCCGGCGCGGTTCAATTGTTGTGCGGCCGCGAGGCCGGCGGGACCCGAACCAACGACGGCGACTGTTTTGCCAGTGCGGTGGTCAGGTAGCTCCGGGACGATCCAACCCTCTTGCCAAGCTCGCTCAGATATCTGCTTCTCGATCATCTCAATCGTCACGGGCTCCATATTGATGGAGAGTGTGCAAGCCACTTCGCAAGGAGCAGGGCAGATACGTCCAGTGAATTCCGGGAAGTTGTTGGTGGCGTGAAGACGTGAGATAGCTTCTTGCCAATCGCCGAGGTAGACGAGATCGTTCCACTCGGGGATCAAGTTTCCGAGTGGACATCCGTCATTGCAGAACGGAACCCCGCAGTCCATGCACCGAGCCGCTTGTTGACGTGACGCGGTTTCGTCCCACTTGAGGTATATCTCTCGCCAGTCATTGAGCCGTTCGCGTTGATCGCGACGCGGCATGGGTACGCGTTCGAACTCTTTGAAACCGCTGGTGCTGCCCATTTCCGTTTAGACCGTTCGGCCAGCCAAGACTGGTTCAGAAACCGCGCCGCCGTTACGCGAGAACTCGACCTCATCTGCGACGAGTGCGAGATTTGCCTCTTCCCGTTCACGTAAAACGCGGGCGTAGTCGCGGGGCATGACCTTCTTGAATTGATGGATAGCCACATCCCAATTCGCCAGCACTCCGGCGGCGACGGAGCTACCTGTCCATTTCAGATGGTTCTCGATCATTGTTTTCACTTCTTCGGCATCTTCTGAATTCGGCTGGACAGGCAACAGATCAGCCATGCCGTCGTTGAAACGATATTCAAATGTGTTGTCACGGTCCCAGACATACGCGATGCCCCCGCTCATCCCTGCACCAAAGTTCCTGCCCGTTTCGCCTAGCACGACTACACGACCGCCGGTCATGTATTCGCAACCGTGGTCGCCGATCCCTTCGACGACGGCGTGAGATGCACTGTTTCGGACGCAGAAGCGTTCGCCAGCTAGGCCCCTGATATATGCCTCTCCGCCGGTTGAGCCGTAGAGTGCCACGTTGCCTATGATGATGTTATTTTCGGGGACGAATTTGGCATCTTCGGGCGGCACTATAATGAGCCGTCCACCTGAAAGTCCTTTGCCGAAATAGTCGTTGGCATCACCGAATACTTTGAATGTCACGCCTTTGACGACCCATGCACCGAAACTCTGACCAGTAGAGCCATTGAAAGTGATGTTGATTGAGCCGTCGGGCAATCCCTTGCGGCCGTGCCTCATGGAGATGCGACCGCTCATCATAGCGCCTACGGTTCGGTTACGGTTGCGTATATCGAGTGTCTCGTTGACGGTTGTGGCGCCGCCGTCTTCGATGGTTTGTTTCGTTAACTCGATTAGTTTATGGTCAAGCGCCAGTTCGAGCGCGTGGTCTTGCTCAGTGCACTGGTAGGCATGGTCGCCTTCCAACGGATGAGAGTTAACCAAGATCCGCGACAGATCTAACGACTTTGCCTTGAAGTGGTCCAGCTCGTCGCGTTGCTTGAGCATGTCGGAGCGACCGATCATATCGTTAACCGTTCGGAATCCCATCTCAGCCATACGGTTTCGCAACTCTTCGGCGAGCATCGTGAAGTAGTTGACAACCGCCTCTGGCGTCCCGGCAAACTTGGCTCGCAATTCGGGATCTTGTGTGGCGACACCGACGGAACATGTGTTTAGGTGGCACTTTCGCAACATGATGCAACCCATCGTAATCAGGGCAGCGGTCGCAACACCCCACTCGTCTGCACCTAGCAACGCGGCGATTGCTACGTCTCGGCTGGTCTTGATCTGACCATCCGTCTGCACCACGATCCGATCTCGCAGGCCGTTTGCGACAAGCACCTGCTGGGTTTCGCTTACACCGAGTTCCCAAGGTATGCCCGCATGTTTGATCGATGACAGCGGCGAAGCGCCAGTTCCACCTGAGTCGCCGGATATGAGCACAACGTCGCCTTTGCCTTTGGAGATTCCAGCGGCGATGATTCCTACTCCCGATCTGGCGACGAGTTTCACATGGACGCGCGCGTCAGGGTTGACGTTCTTGAGGTCGTGAATCAACTGCGCGATGTCTTCGATGGAGTAGATGTCGTGATGCGGTGGCGGCGAGATCAGTTCCACGCCAGGGGTGGTTCGCCGAATCGACGCGATGTATTCGCTGATCTTGTGCCCCGGTATCTCTCCACCTTCACCTGGCTTGGCTCCTTGCGCCATCTTGATCTGGAGGTCTTTGGCGTTCACCATGTATTCCGTGGTCACGCCAAACCTGCCTGAGGCGACCTGTTTGACCGCAGAGTTGCGCGAATCCGGGATGTCGAACGGTACGTAGCGCGTATCGTCTTCACCACCCTCGCCGGTGTTGCTTCGTGCTCCGATACGGTTCATCGCCACGGCGAGCGTTTCGTGTGCCTCGCGGGATATTGATCCGAGAGATATGGCGCCGGTGGCGAATCGGGGCAAGATGCTGTCCACCGACTCGACTTCGTCCAACGGTATGGGATCGAATTTGCTCTCATCAAAGTCGAGCATCTGCCTGAGCGCGATATAGGATTCGGGTTCTTCATCTGCTGCATCTTCAAACTGCTTGTAGATCGTCTTGCTGTTGAGCGTGGAGGCGGTCTGAATAAGCGATATAGTCCTCGGATTCCACATGTGCGGCTCGCCGGTAGCGCGCCACATGTAGTACCCGCCGAGGTCTAAGCGAAGGTTGGAAGGAATCTCGTGCTGGGGATACGCCCGTGCGTGGTTGGCAATCACATCGGCAGCGATTTCGTCGAGACCGATTCCACCAATCCGAGAGTTGGTCCAGGTGAAGTACTCGTCGATCAGATCTTGAGATAATCCCAAGGCCTCGAAAATCTGCGCTCCCAGATAGCCCTGCAAAGTTGAAATGCCCATCTTGGACATGGTCTTGAGCACGCCTTCTTCCGAGGCTTTCCGGTAGTGCTCCTCGGCGATGTCCTGTTGTGGCATCGTGCCGTCGCTCGCGACCGATTCGCGGATGGATGCTAACGATTCGAATGCTAGATACGGGTTGATGCCGCTCGCTCCGTAGCCGTAGAGCAAAGCGAAATGGTGGACTTCACGCGGTTCGCCTGATTCGACCATGATGTCAGCTTGAGTACGCGTCTTTTCGCGAATCAGATGATGGTGGACAGCAGCGGTTGCGAGCAGCGATGGGATGAAAGAGTTTTCCGAGTCGATGCCCCGGTCAGACAAGATGAGAACGGTGTAGCCACTCTCGATAGCATCGGAGGCTTCGCGACGAATTCGGTCAAGTGCCAATTTAAGGCCTTGAGCTCCCCTAGTAACTGGGAAAAGCGTCGAGATCGTGATCGCTCGAACACTAAGGTTGGTCGATTCCTTGATTCGCGCGATATCCGCGTTACGAAGTATCGGGTGGTCGACACGGAGAAGGCGTGCATGCTCCTTGGTCTCGTCGAAGAGGTTGGGACGCCTGCCCACGGGGACCGCCATCTGGGTGACGAGTTCTTCTCGGATCGCGTCGAGAGGCGGGTTCGAGACTTGCGCAAAGTCTTGCTTGAAATAGGCGAAAAGGCTCTGCGGCTTGTCGGACAGCGCTGCCAAGGGTGCGTCGTTGCCCATCGAACCCTGCGGTTGGTGCGCGGTAACGCCCATCGGACCGATCAACATTCGGATGTCCTCTTGGGAGTATCCGAATACCATCTGGCGGAGATTGACCGTTTCTAGGTCAACATTGGGAACATTGGCGGCTGGTTCTAGGTCGTCAAGAGTCAGGCGCTGATTGGATAGCCACTCGCCGTACGGCTGGCTTGAAGCGAGATTGTCAGCGACTTCCGCAGGTTCGATGATGCGCTTCTGTTCGAAGTCGACGAGGAACATCCTGCCGGGTCGAAGTCGCGACCGGTAGCGGATCTGGTCCGCAGGAATATCCAGCACGCCAGTCTCCGAAGCCATAACCAAGACATTATCTGTCGTCACCGAGTAGCGGAACGGCCTCAAACCATTGCGGTCTAGAACTGCACCTAGCATGTGGCCGTCGGTGAAGGTGATCATCGCCGGACCGTCCCACGGCTCCATTATTCCGCCGTGGTACTCGTAAAAGTCCTTGACATTTTGCGGCATCGACTCATGTCCGTACCAAGCCGCCGGCATCATCATCGCTGCGGTGTGCGAGACAGAGCGACCACCCATGTACACGGCTTCAAATGCGTTATCTAATGACGCCGTGTCAGACGGTTCGTCGGTTTCGCAGATGGGAAGGATATCTCGGATGTAATCGCCGAAAAGATCAGATTCGAGTGTCAACTCTCGCGCCGACATCCAGTTACGGTTACCTCGTACGGTGTTGATCTCGCCGTTGTGAGCGAGCATCCGGTAGGGGTGTGCGAGCTTCCACGAACCCAATGTGTTAGTGCTGAAACGCGAGTGCACCATCGCAAAGTGCGACTCGAAATCAGGATCATTTAAATCCTTGTAGAACGCATCAGTCTGCTCAGACATAAGCATGCCTTTGTAGACGATCGTTCGAGCCGAAAGCGAAGGAACGTACCACTCGTTGAGGAGCGCGTTGACGGTCTCTGATTGCTGTTCAGTTAGGGGATTGCTTCCAGCCTGCGCTTCGGTCTCGTCGATGCGCGCACGGACAACTTTCTCCGTCGATTTTCGGATGACATAAAGGCGGCGCTCCAGCAGAGTTTCCCCGATACCTTCGGGCGCGTTTAGGAAAAGTTGCTCGATTTTCGGCATCCGAGCGCGAGCCCAAACACCGATAGAACTTGCGTCAACCGGAACTTCTCGCCAACCAAGAGGTTCGACACCGTGTTCTCGCGCAGAACGTTCAAGTGCATCCTTGCAGAATGAGCGCAGCTCTGCATTTTGGGGAAGGAAACACATCGCCACCGCGTACCGTAGCGCCTCAGGCAACTTGATTCCGCACTCTGCCGCTGCTTTGACCATGAAACGATGCGGCATTTGCACCAGTATTCCAGCACCATCACCCGTTTCAGGGTCGCATCCGCAAGCACCGCGGTGACCTAAATTACGTAGAACTTCGAGACCTTGCTGGATGGTCTGGTGAGATCGATGACCGTCGATATTCGCAACCACGCCGACGCCACAAGCGTCATGTTCGTGGGATTTTGAATATAGGCCCTCGTTCTCTAGACGACGAAATTCAGCGTCGCGCTCGGCTGCGCGTCGTCGCATTTCACTAGTTGTGCTTTCCAACGTCATCTGCCCTCGTTTCAGGCAAGGTCAAATTTGAATCTTAATATCGCAACTGTTTCTGCGCCGATGGGAAGCTACAACCCGCTAGAGTATGTCGAGGTATCGGTTGGTTTCAAAGTCAGTCACCGAACGATTGAATTCATCCCATTCGAGGTATTTGTTTCGGCAGAAGCCATCGATGGCCTTGTCTCCGATGTGCTTCCTCAACAACTCGCTCTCGGCAGCGATAGTTACCGCTTCTTGAAGCGAGCTTGGCAATCTAGGCAACGAATCGGCATTGTCGTTGCCGCCGTCCGTGATCGGGTTTGATATCGGGTAGTCCTTTTCGATGCCTTCCAAACCAGCGGCCAACATGGCAGTGAATGCGAGGTATGGGTTGCATGCCGCGTCTGGGGCTCGGTACTCCACCCGCATGCTTGCTTCCTGACCCGGCCGATACGCCGGCACTCTGATCAGGTCGTTCATATTACCTGAGGTCCACGAAGCGAAAATCGGGGCTTCGGAACCGGGAACAAGGCGTTTGTAGCTGTTGACCCACTGATTCGTGACCGCCGTGATTTCGGGTGCGTGGCGAACAAGCCCGGCAATGAACTTACGACCAATATCTGACAAATGAAATTCGTCTTCCTCTGCCGAATAGAATGCGTTCTCATCCCCGCTGAACAGAGACATATGCGTATGCATCCCAGAGCCAGGACGGTCTGAAAATGGTTGTGGCATGAAGGTTGCATGCCCGCCTTTGCGTGCCGCCAACTCTTTGACGACCACGCGATAAGTGACCACAGAATCCGCCATCGTCAGAGCGTTGGTGTGTCTCAAATCGATCTCGTGTTGCCCTTGGCCAACTTCATGATGGCTATGCTTGACAGGTATTCCCATCTTTTCGAGTGCCAACACAACTTCGCGGCGCAATTCGGCACCACCAATATCAGGCGAAGTTTGGTCGAAGTAGCGATTCACGCGATTAAGACGAACCGTTAGATCGGAGGCAGAAGAGTTACCGCTGATCGTCGCGTCGGCTCGGCCGCCGAAATTGTTGCGGTACTCGCTGATATCGTCGGCGTAAAAGAACTCTAGTTCCGGGGCTACGTAGAAGTTGTAGCCGAGTTTGCGTGCTCGACGTATGACGTTTCTTAATATGTGTCTGCCGTCCGTCGCAAGTGGTTGACGATCTGGTGTGCTGAGGTCGCAAAACATGCTCGCGACTGCGTCCTGACTTGGACGCCAAGGAAGGATCTGCCATGTAGTCGGATCCGGAACTGCCACGGTGTCGGTTTCATCGCTGCGCGCCAGGCCGTCGATCACGGCCCCGTCGAAACTGGCTCCTGAATTTAGGACGTGTTCTAGCTCATCAATGGTTACAGCAAACCCTTTGACTGTGCCCAGAATGTCAGTGAACCACAATCGAACGAAGCGAACATCATGTCGCTTCGCCTCCAGCAGCACATGCTCTTTCCCTTCATCGCCGGAAGGCGAAGTGGTCACCGTGGGGTTTGAAGTGACTTGGCCCATTTGAGGTCAGATGCCGTCCAATTTTTACAACTGATACGCTAGCGAGTGTTCCGCTTCGACTCTTGAGGTTTTGGCCTTCCCAGTAGCGAAAACGCAACGCTTAATTGCCCTAAACCGCATCGATCAGAAAGTCCAATTTTAGCAGATTGCCTATACTGCGGAAACTGGCTCTCGATTGCCGCCGTTGCTTGCGGTGGTACTCATCTCTGGAGTGCTGAAACGATATCCCACGCGCCACATAGTTTCGATCACACTGTGGCTCACGTCGTCCAATTTGCTCCGTAACCTGCGGACATGCACGTCAACGGTACGTGTGCCTCCGAAATAGTCATCTCCCCAGATGCGGTTCAGTATGTCCTCCCGTCGGAATACCCGACCGGGATTAGACGCGAACAGCTTCAGGAGTTCGTACTCTTTGTAGGTGAGTTCGATGTTACGACCGTTCATAGAAACCGCGAAGCTGTTGACATCGATCGTCAAGTCGCCGTGAACGATCAAAGGAGCCGATTGAATCGTTGCCCGTGCTTTAACGGTTTTAATGCGCGCCTTCACCTCATTCACTGAGTGAGGATTGAAACACAACTCCATATAACCCGAGTTGAAATCGAAGAGATCAGCAATCGAATCGTCAGCCATCGCGACGACTGGAGTGCCTCTTGACGCTATGTCGTTGGACAGCGCAACCTGAAATGAAATCGAGATGCCGATACACCAAACTAGCGCTACTTCGTCGCGTTTCGGCGATGCATCAGCGTCATGTAGCCCTGGTTCGACATGGATAAACTCCAGCGAATGGTCGTCGTAACGCAACTCTTCGATTAGCATCAACGCGTTCGGATCCGAGAACCCGTAAAGTAGTAAGGCTGTCATGCCGTGTTTGGAATGTTAAGGTTGCGCAGGGCAAACTCAGTTCGATGGCTTGATGCGTTCAGGATATTACAGGCGAGATGATATTCGTAATTCCTCGTTGAACATGGCGTTGCAAAGGTTGACGATACATGCCAAGATTTGTATGATTTATCGGTTAGCAGTTGTTGCGTAACGGCAGTCCGCATAGGCGCGCGGTTCGTTAACGTTGACAAGACTGACAATTGGAGATCGCGTTGCCGACGCTCAATCAACTAGTACGAAAACCTCGAAAGCGGACCCGCAAAAAGCCCAAGACACCGGCTTTGCGCGCAATCCGAAACTCGTTCACGGGCAGAACCCGCGAGTTGCAGAAGGGGGCGCCTCAAAAAGCTGGTGTCTGCTTGCAGGTTCGCACCGTCACCCCGAAGAAGCCGAACTCCGCACTGCGAAAAGTAGCGCGAGTCCGTCTCTCTAACAACGTCGAAGTAACGGCATATATTCCTGGCGAAGGGCACAACCTGCAAGAGCACTCGGTAGTGTTGATCCGAGGCGGAAGAGTACGCGACTTGCCCGGAGTCCGTTACCACGTCATTCGTGGGACGAAAGACACCGAAGGAGTTGAGGGCAGACAGCGTGGTCGCAGCAAATACGGGACTCCGCGTGGAGTGTAATCGGGGTGGTGGGTATATAATTTGTTGCTGAATTCGTAGCAACTTGATCATCCGCGCGTAGCACGAGTCTAAGATTCGTCGAAATTCGCAACACATGATTGGCTACTAGATTCCTCGGTCACGTAATGGTGCCGAGGCGCGACAGTTTCGAGACTGAGGCGAATTCGCATCGACACCCGGACTAAACAAGCATCGTTTCACCAACACGTATCGCAACAACGCCAAGCGGACAAGAAATGGCAAGAAGACGAAGAGCCGAAAGACGGACCACGCAACCTGACCCTCGCTATGGAAGCGAGGAACTTGCGCGGTTCATAAACCGCGTGATGATCGGCGGTAAAAAAAGCACCGCTCGGCGCGCCGTGTACGAAGCCCTTCAAATGCTCGGCGATCGGTTGAACATGAACGCTTTGGAAGCGTTTGAACAAGCAATGGCAAACGCCACCCCACTGTTGGAGGTAAGACCAAGGCGTGTCGGAGGAGCGACGTATCAGGTGCCGAACGAGGTTAGACCCGAGCGGCGCGAGGCTTTGGCCCAGCGATGGGTTGTCAGCGCAGCGCGAACTCGAAAAGGCCAACCTATCGCTCGGAAGTTATTCACCGAACTGTTGGATGCCGCTAACAACACCGGAGCCGCGGTGCGACGAAAAGACGAATTGCAAAGAATGGCTGAAGCCAACAGGGCATACGCCCACTTCAGATGGTAGATGGAGACTGCTGACGCCGATCAATTGGATCGGCGAATTCCAGATGGATTTAGGAAACCAGAGCGTCTCGCTTGGACATGGCGAGACTACGAGAGTTTCGAGTGCGAATGCCAGAAGTTGTTGAACATGAAACTTGGCATTAAAAGGCGATGACTACGAAATTGAAAAATCCAGCCACTCCTAAAACCGCATCGCATGATGAAGGAGGCGACCTCCGAAATCTTCGCAACACCGGTTTTATCGCGCACGTAGATGCTGGTAAAACAACGGTCAGCGAAAGCGTTCTCTATTTTACAGGCGAAACCTACAAGATCGGAAGGGTGGACGAAGGTACCGCGCTGCTGGACTACATGCCACAAGAACGGGAACGTGGCATCACCATAACAGCGGCAGCCCAGAACGTATTGTGGCGTGACCATCAGATAAACATCATTGACACCCCAGGACACGTTGACTTCACCGCAGAAGTCGAGCGCAGCCTGCGAGTATTGGACGGTGTAACCGTCGTGCTCGATTCTGTAGCGGGTGTTCAGGCACAGTCGCTAACCGTATGGCGCCAAGCTGACAAGCACCACGTCCCAAGGATCGTGTTCGTCAACAAGATGGACCGCATCGGTGCGGATTTCGAATACGCCGTGTCGACGCTGACCAACCGCCTATACGCTAACGCAGTTCCGATACAGATCCCCATCGGGCAAGAAGCCGATTTCCAAGGCGTGATTGATCTGGTTGAGATGCAGGCCTATTACTACGAGTGGACTGATCCTTCTGCAGAGGTCGATAGAAGCGGACGGCTCGAACCTCGTGAGGACGATGTCCCTGCTGACTTCCTCGAACAAGCCAACGCCGCACGTGAGGAACTTGTAGCTAAGGTTGCCGAATTCGATGACGACCTTGCCGAACTCTATTTGATGGGTGAAGAAGTGCCAGCGGACATGCTCAAAGCATCAATCCGCAAGGCGACGATCGATCTGAACATTTTTCCTGTCCTTGCCGGTGCAGCATTGCGTCACCGAGGAACACACCAACTTCTGGATGCCGTCTTGGACTACCTGCCATCGCCAATGGATCTTCCACCGGCCGTCGGGTTCGAACCGTTGCATCCAGACAAACAAATTGATCGCTACCCGAACAATGACGAGCCACTTAGCGCTTTGGCATTCAAAGTCATTTCCGACGAGCATGCAGGGCGCTTAATTTTCCTGCGGGTTTACTCCGGCGTCTTGAAGAGAGGAATGTCTGTTTACAACCCCTCGACGCGCGGGCGAGAGCGCATTGGACGACTCTTGAGAATGCGCGCTGATGTCCGAGAACCGGTCGACGAGGCAGGCGCAGGTGAAATCGTTGCCGCGATCGGCCTTAAGTCCACGAAAACCGGGCACACCCTTTGCGCGGTAAATGCGCCAGTAGCGATGGCACAGATCGAATTCCCTGAACCCGTGCTGTCAATATCTATCGAACCTGAAAGTCGCAACGACAAAGATAAGTTGACCGCGACGCTTATGAAGCTGGTCGATGAAGATCCAACTTTGATCCTTTCTACTGATGATGAGAGCGGCCAGCTCCTGCTTTCAGGCATGGGAGAGTTGCATCTCGAAATCATCCTCGATCGTATGAAGCTGGAGTACGGTGTTTCATGCAACAGAGGACGGCCAAGAGTGGCGTATCGAGAGACAGTCGCATCCGCCGCTGAAGCCGAAGGACGCTTTGTTCGTCAGACCGGTGGACGTGGCCAATACGGTGTATGTTCTCTGCGCGTCGAACCGTTGCCGCGCGGTGCCGGGCTCGAGTTTGAGAGCGAGATCACAGGCGCCACGCTCAGCACTGAGTGGTACTCCGCGATCGAGAAGGGATTCCGAGAAGCCGCCGCTTCGGGAATCGTCGCTGGATATCCAGTCGTGGATGTCAAAGCTGTACTCACGGATGGTGCTCAACACGATACAGACTCATCCGAACTTGCCTTCCAGATCGCTGGATCCTTGGCGTTCAAATCCGCAATGCGGAAAGCCTCTCCACAACTTCTAGAGCCGATCATGCGCCAAGAAGTCGTAATG
Organism: Dehalococcoidia bacterium; assembly: GCA_963555965.3. Lineage (GTDB taxonomy): Bacteria > Chloroflexota > Dehalococcoidia > Lucifugimonadales > Lucifugimonadaceae > Bin127. The sequence continues at coordinate 1,373,200 of OY821634.1, read as the reverse complement.
CCGGCAGAGATGTTGGGCACAGTCATCGGCGACTTGAACTCGCGCCGTGCAAAGATCCAATCGATGGAGACAGTTGAACCTAAACCTGGACAGACTGGCATCGGAAGCGTCATGGCATTCGTACCGCTTTCCGAAACCTTTAACTATTCGACGGACCTGCGTTCGCTGACTTCGGGCTTCGGAGATTTCAACATGGAGTTGGATCACTACGGTGTCATGCCCAAGCATGTTTTGGAAGCTTTGGAGAGATAGGCAAAATTACTATGGCGACTGGCAAGATGCGAATCATGTTGCGGGGCTACGATGCTCCGTTGTTGGAGCAAGCTACCGAGCAAATTCTCGATGCCGCTACTCGGACTGGCGCGCAGATTTCAGGGCCAGTGCCTATGCCGACCCGCCGCCGACGATTCACAGTCATACGCTCACCTCACATAACCAAAGATTCGCGTGAACACTTCGAACTCTGGCTCCACAAGCGACTAGTCGATATCGTGGAACCAAGCTCCAAGACGATGGACGTGCTACAACGATTGAACGTACCGAACGGTGTGGAGGTCAGCGTAAAAGTAATTCAATAGAGCCACAGCGTCCCAAACCAGACGCTCGGCCTTTTCAATCTGCACTGCTAGTGATGACAACGCAAGAACAAGAAATAGTTGATGAAGAGTCAGCAATCGAGGGCGACATCAGCGTTCCCGAAGCACCTCAGTCCATGCCCGGACTACTTGGTCGCAAGATCGGCATGACGACGATCTACGATGACGAGGGGAGCGCTAGCGCGGTGACCATGGTCCAAGTCGGACCATGTGTGGTCACCCAGGTCAAGACCGAGCAACGCGACGGCTATCAAGCCGTACAAATAGGTTTCATGCGGGCAAAAAAGGTCAACCTGCCAATGCGCGGGCACTTCGAAAGGGCAAACGGCAGCTACCGACACATTCAGGAATTTAAAGTCTCGGATCTCGGCGAATACGAAGTCGGTCAGGAAATTCGAGCCAACGTGTTCTCCGAGGGCGATGCCATCAAGGTGACCGGCACTTCCAAGGGTAAAGGATTCCAAGGCGGGGTCAAGCGCCACGGCTTCGCAGGCGGACCAAAGACTCACGGCCAGTCCGATCGACATCGAGCACCTGGCTCCGTAGGCGCAGGAACCTTCCCCGGACGTGTATGGCCCGGCACACGCATGGCCGGACACATGGGCGACCGCACAGTGACCACGCGAGGATTAGAAGTGGCTGGCGTGGACGCCGCTGAGAATTACATATTGGTCAGGGGCGCAGTTCCGGGAGCTCGCAACAGTCTCGTGCGCATTGAAAAGCAGGGTTGAGGCATATCTGACGATGGAACTATCAGTTAAGAACAGGAACGGCGACGTTGTCGGAAGCGTCGGTGTCAGCGACCGTGTTTGGTCCGCTCCATCGAATGACGCCTTGCTGCAGCAGGTCGTCGTTGCCCAACTCGCCAATAGGCGACAAGGAACCCACGAAACTAAGACGCGCGGACAAGTTTCTTATTCCACCCGCAAACTGCGCGCTCAAAAGCACAGTGGCCGGGCTCGATTGGGTAGCCGTAAATCTCCAACGTTGGTCGGCGGTGGCGTCATATTCGGTCCACACGCGCGCAGCTACCGACAACGGATACCGAAAAAGATGCGTCAACAAGCACTGAGAGTCGCGTTGAGTGACAAAGTCCGTGAGGACCGGTTGACCGTACTCGAAGAATTCGAAATGGACGCACCGAGGACCAAAGACGTTGTCAGCCTGATTGATGCTCTGTCACTAAGAGGCACAACGCTCTTGGTTGTTGAAGACAACGATCCTGACGTGGTTCTGTCAGTTCGCGGAGCTGAACGCATTGATGTGATCTATGCCGATGGATTGAACGCAACCAGCGCAGCAGCAGCAGGCAACATCGTAGCCACGCGTAGCGCGGTGGAACGCATCGATAGCCTTTGGGACGATGCCAAAGTGCCGACAGAGGCAGTGTCATGAAGATCGCCAGGACGCTACAACGACCGGTAATCACAGAAAAGTCGACGATGCTCAACGAGGAGAACCGCTACGTGTTCGACGTTGACCAGAAAGCGACGAAATACGACATCGCGCGCGCCGTAGAATGGGCGTTCGATGTGAAGGTTGTTTCGGTCAACACTTACCGTCGGCGAGGCAAGATGAAGCGACGCGGCTTCCGGGAAAAGAAGCGTCCCGACGTCAAGCGCGCGATCGTCACCTTGGCACCCGGCGACACAATTGTGCTGTTCGAAGGCGCATAGTTTACGGATCTGAAGATATGCCATTGAAAGAACATAAACCCACATCTCCGGGTCGTCGAAACAACGTTGTTGACGACTTTTCGGATATCACCAAGAAACGTCCCGAAAAATCGTTGCTCGCACCCATGGTGAAAAAGGGTGGACGCAACAACAAGGGACGTATCACGGTGCGCCGTCGCGGCGGTGGGCACAAGCGCCGATATCGCATGATCGATTTCAAGCGCAACCGATCCGGGGCCGCCGAGGTTTTGGGAATCGAGTACGATCCCAACCGCAGCGCACGAATCGCATTGATCCGATATCAAGACGGGGAGAAATCGTACATCGTAGCTCCGCAAGGGCTCACGGTCGGCCGCAAGGTCGAAGCCGGACCCGACGCTCCAGACCTACCCGGCAACGCCAAGCCGTTGATGAACATCCCGCAGGGAACGATGGTTCACAACATCGAAATGACTCCCGGAAGTGGCGGTCAGTTAGCCAAGGGCGCCGGAACCGGAGCTCAGGTTATGGCGCACGAAGGATCGTTCATTCTGCTGCGTCTGCCTTCGGGCGAGATGCGTCAGGTCCGCCAAGAATGCAGGGCCACAATCGGTGTTGTATCCAACCCGGACCACAAGAACATCAAACTCGGGAAGGCCGGACGTTCCCGACACCGTGGGAAGCGTCCGAGCGTGCGAGGAACCGCGATGGCTCCCGACGCTCACCCGCACGGTGGTGGCGAAGGTCGTTCGGGCATCGGTTTCTCGAAACCGAAGACCCCGTGGGGCAAACCGACCCTCGGTTACCGGACGCGACGTAACAAACGCACTGACAAGTTCATCCGACGCCGGCGCTACGAACGCTGATCCATCGGACGTAAACGATTCTGAATCGATAGTCGAGTTAACAGAACATGAGCAGATCGGTAAAAAAAGGGCCATTCGTGGACCCTAAGCTGATGAAAAAGGTAGACAAGGCGCGGCGTGAGCGAGCGCGAGGCGCGATCCGCACGTGGGCACGCGCTTCGACAATCATGCCGGACATGGTAGGACTGACGTTTGCCGTGCACAACGGACGGACTTTCGTACCGGTTCTCGTCACTGAAAATATGGTTGGTCATCGATTGGGTGAATTCGCGGCCACACGCGTGTTCCGATCCCACTCGGGGAACCGCTGAGGAATCGAAGCGATGGCGATCGCAAGAGCCAAAAATGTAGGCGTATCCGTCCACAAGTTGCGACTTGTGATGGACGAATTACGTGGAATGAAGGTTGACGACGCGTTGGCATACCTTCGCTACATGACCACTCCGAGCGCAAGCATCATATACAAAGTTTTGCATTCAGCTGCCGCAAACGCGGAGAACAACGACTTGCAGGATCGAGAATCTTTGGTGATAAAGAACATCGTTGCCGACAAATCGGTAACGATGCGCCGATTTCGACCCAAAGCACGTGGCCGCGCAGGCGCGTTCAACCGGCCGACTTCACACATCACAATAGAGGTAGACGAGGAATAAGCGCAGCTTAGGCGTTGCCGCTAGAACCTGACGATCGGACAATCAATGGGACAGAAGACACATCCGATAGGTTTCCGCCTCGGCGTATCTGCCGAATGGCGTTCGAACTGGTTTGCGGGAAAACCAGAAGGATACCGCGAATTGGTGCAAGAGGACTACAGAATCCGACAAATCGTCGCCGAAGAGTATCAAGGCGAGGGCGCAATCTCACGCATCGATATCGACCGTGGCGGTGGCGATATGAGCATCAATGTGTACACCAGTCGCCCCGGCATCGTCATCGGCAGAAACGGGCAGCGCATCGACCGGTTGCGGCACGTCATTGAACGATCCACCGGGCGCCGCGTCAGGATATCGGCAGATGAAATCAAGGTGCCCGAACTCGACGCCAAGCTTGTTGGGCAAAGCCTCGCCGAACAGTTGGAGCGACGAATACCATACCGACGCGCCGTACGCATGTCCATGCAAAGAACCATGGATTCTGGTGCAGAAGGCATCAAAGTCGTAGTTTCTGGACGCTTGGGCGGTGCAGAGATCGCACGCATTGACAAACAGATGGAAGGCCGAGTGCCCCTGCACACGTTGCGTGCCAAGATCGACTTCGCAATCTCGGAAGCCCATACGACCTTCGGGGTTATCGGCATCAAAGTCTGGATTTTCACCGGAGACATGCCCACGGACGGCAGAGCTCAGAGAACAACCGGCACGACTGGTGTTTCTCCGATTGGCCTAGGGCGAGCGCAAAGGCATCGAAGATAAAAGGGTTGTCCGATCGCAACCGAGCGAGCGGATGATTGAGGCTCAAAAGACATGCTACAGCCCAGAAGAACAAAATTCCGAAAACAGCAGCGCGGCAAGATGAGCGGCGTTGCGAATCGCGGTAGCAAGCTCGCCTTTGGGGACTTCGGACTCAAAGCAATGGAAGCAAGCTGGATCACATCGAGGCAAATCGAGTCCGGACGACGTGCCATAACAGGTTACGTCCAGCGTGGCGGTCAAGTGTGGATTCGAATCTTCCCAGACAAGCCAGTCTCTTCAAGACCCGCCGAAACCCGCATGGGTGGCGGAAAAGGCGCCATCGATCACTGGGTAGCACCAGTTCGTCGCGGACGGATAATGTATGAGATCGCCGATGTGTCGGAGGACGCAGCACGCGAAGCATTGCGACGCGCAGGAGCGAAGTTGCCCATACCAGTGAAAATCGTTTCTCGAGCCGATGAACTATAGGTTGTGGCGGAGTCTTTAACTCCCTAAGGTACCGATCAAATGCACATCTCAGAAGTAAGAGAGCTCAACAACGCCGAACTATGGCGAGAGTTGCAGGAACAAGAACGCTCGTTGATGAATCTACGTTTCCAGAAAACGACGCGTCAACTGACGAACACGAACGCGCCTCGCGATACGCGCCGAACTATCGCTCGTATCCGAACCGTTATCCGAGAGCGTCAAATCGTCGAAGAACTAGGACTGAACGAGAGTTCATCATAAACAAACGCGAACTGCGATAGACATCAATCGCAATTTTGAGGACATCGAATAGATGGCAGGAATACGTAAGACGCGCACCGGCACGGTGATCCGCGACAAAAACGACAAGACGATCGTCGTTGCATACTCGTGGTCGCAGCAACACCGCGTGTACAAGCGAAGTCGTCGTCGCATCACAAAGTTTGTCGCACACGATGAACATAATGAGGCCTCTGTCGGTGATCGCGTGATCATCGAGGAGCACCGACCATTGTCAAAGACGAAGCGTTGGAGACTGCGACAAATCGTCGAGCGCGTTGAAGTCGTCGCACCAGACGACGCACCCGCCGAGATCGACCAGCAAGACGTCGCAATTGGAGAAGGGCATTGATACAACGGGAGTCACGTCTGAGAGTAGCCGATAATTCGGGTGCACGCGAGGTGCTTTGCATCAACATGACCGGTGCCAGCAACCGACGATATGCCGGGCTAGGCGACATCATCACGTGTTCAGTGAAAGATGCTCAACCCGGTGGCACCGTCGGCATGCACGAGGTAGTTAAAGCAGTCATAGTTCGCACCACCAAGGAGCATCGCCGATTCGACGGTTCATACATCAAATTCGACGATAACGCCTGCGTGATCGTCGCAGAAGACGGCAACCCACGCGGTACGCGCATATTTGGACCAGTTGCCCGCGAGTTGCGAGAACGCGAATTCAACCGCATCGTTTCGTTGGCCCCGGAAGTTCTGTAACCGAAAGAAAATGCCTAAAAAAATCAAAAGAGGAGACACCGTTCTCGTGGTGTCCGGAAAAGACAAAGGCGCTCGAGGCGAAGTGATTCACGTCGACCTCAAGAAGCAGCGCGTCTTCGTTGAAGGCGTGAACGTAGTAAAACGCCACATGGGGCGCCGACGAGGTGTCATGCAAACCGGCATCGTTGAAGGCGAGGCGTCTATACACGTCTCAAATGTCGTTTTGGTTGATGCTGACACGGGCGAAGTGGGACGTGTCCGATGGCGGGAACTGGAGGATGGCACCCGGGTTCGAACTGTAAGAGGTAGTAGGAATGGCTGAATCTAACGGCACCACGACGATTGCAATGCCGCGCTTGCTTTCCCAGTATCGCTCTGAGGCAGTGCCGGTATTGACGCGCGAGTTTGGATACACGAACCCGTTGCAATTGCCGAACCTGGAAAAGATCATCGTCAACATCGGACTAGGCGAGGCGATCGATAACTCCAACGCCATCGACGCTGCAACTGGCGATTTGGCAACGATCACCGGGCAGAAGCCGATCGTGAACCGCGCCAAAAAATCGATCGCGAATTTCAAGCTGCGCGAAGGCATGCCTGTGGGCGCATCCGTCACACTGCGTTCGCATCGCATGTGGCAGTTCTACGACCGATTGGTCAACGTTGCATTGCCTCGTGTGCGAGACTTCCGCGGCACCAATCGTAACTCGTTCGATGGCAACGGTAACTACAGCATGGGACTGACCGAGCAAGTCGTGTTCCCTGAGATTGACTACAATCGAATAGACCGGTTGCGCGGGTTACAAGTCGTGATTGTGACCACTGCACGCACCGACGAAGAAGGTCGCAGGTTGCTCGAATTGCTGGGCATGCCATTTGCGACGAGACACTCGACCGGCCCTTAGGAATGAAAACCGTTGCCAGATTCGGCGCGGATAGAAGAGATCGAAATATATGGCTCGCAAGGCGATAATCGAACGAGAAAAGAAACGTGCGCGTCTCGTTGAGAAATACGCACGGCAGCGCGCTGAACTTAAGCACTTGGCAAACGATCCTCAACGGTCGTTTGAAGAGCAGATGGAGGCTCGCCGCCGATTGCACCTCATGCCGAAGAACTCAAGCCATGTTCGCCAGCGAAACAGATGCTTTGCGACCGGGCGTCCGCGGGGATACATCCGATTCTTCGGAATGTGCAGAATAGTCTTCCGCGAGCAAGCGTTGCTTGGGAACCTTCCCGGCATCCGCAAAGCCAGCCTGTAGACACCAAGACGCACTCGACAAATAGATCCAAACAAACCAAAAAATGCCAGTTACCGATCCCATATCTGATATGTTGACGCGTATCCGCAACGCTGTGATGTCGCATCACGATACCGTCAAAATCCCGCACTCCAAGATGAAGCGAGCATTGTTGCGCCTGATGCGAGACGAGGGATTCATATCCAATGTCCAAACTCACCGGAATGGATCTAAAGCCGACTTTGAGGTCACGTTGCGGTACTACGACGACAACGACGAATCTGTAATCACCGGATTGAAACGCGTCAGCAAACCAGGACGCCGAATATACGTCGGCAAGAACGAGATCCCCCGCTATTTCGGTGGACGAGGCGTCGCGTTCATGTCAACATCCAAGGGCGTGATGACCTCGGACCAGGCTAGACGTTCCGGTGTCGGTGGCGAACTCCTCTTTTACGTCTGGTGATTTGAGCAAACCAAGCAATACAAACGGAAAATATCCAAGTGTCCAGAGTAGGTAAAAGCCCCATAACCTTACCCAGCGGTGTCGGCATCAAAGTGAGTGGAGACACAGTATCGGTCAAAGGGAAATTGGGCGAACTCAGTCAAAAGTTGCACCGCGGCATCAATGTCGAGGTGAACGACTCGGAGGTCGTTTTAACACGATCCAACGAAACCAGCGAACAAAAAGCCTTGCATGGCTTGGCGCGCAGCCTGATCAACAACATGGTCATCGGGGTAAATGAAGGATTCAGCAAGCGCCTGATCATGTACGGCACCGGTTACCGCGCCACACAGAAGGGCAAAGCACTCGAGATACTCGCAGGTTACTCTCACCCAGTAGAAATAGAACCGATAGGCAAGAACGTTCTCGGAGTCGAGGGCAACAACATCATCACGGTGACGGGACCAGACAAGCAAGAAGTCGGACAACAGGCGGCTAATATCCGTTCTGTCCGTAAACCGAGCCGATTCCAGAGCAAAGCCGGCCGAATTCCGCTGTTCGGAATTGCATACCAAGACGAACAACTCCGATTGCGAGTTGGTAAGACCGTAGCGGGTGTGGGAGCATAATCCATATATGCCTAACAGAAAATTCGACGCCCGACCTCGGTGGATTAGACACCGCCGCGTACGCCGACGTGTAATTGGCGGAGACGAGAGACCGCGCCTATCAGTCTTCCGCAGCAACAGACAAATCTATGCACAGGTCATTGATGACGTTGCCGGACACACGCTGGTAAGTGCTTCATCTATCGAAACCGGCGCCGAAAGCGGCAAAACCGATGCTGCAAAGAGCGTTGGTGCCACCGTCGCCAAACGCGCCATGGAACGAGGGATTAACAAAGTGGTCTTCGACCGTGGCGGCTATCGATATCACGGACGTGTAAAAGCATTGGCTGATGCTGCCCGTGCGGAGGGTCTCGACTTTTAACCATGGTTACTCAAACCAACAACTCGCGCGACTCGCGCTCCGATGGAAACCGCCGCGGCAGACAACGGCGACGCCCACGACGAGAAGAAGCACCCGAAGGCCCCGAACTGTTCGAGCGAGCAGTAAAAATACGCCGCGTTTCAAAAGTTGTTAAAGGCGGTCGAAACCTATCCTTCAGCGCAATGATGGTCGTCGGTGATTACAACGGGCGAGTCGGTGCTGCTCTCGGTAAAGCCGCTTCTGTGCCCGATGCCGTACGAAAAGGCCGACAAAACGCCGAACGAGCGATGCAGCAGATAGTCACCAAAGACGGCACGATCCCCCATGAGATTTTTGCTAAGTTCGGTAGCGCCAAAGTTCTACTATTGCCAGCCGCACCTGGAACCGGCGTCATTGCCGGCGGCGGAGTGCGCGCAGTGATTGAAGCCGCAGGCATACAAGACGTGCTCTCCAAGACCTACGGCGGCAACAACCCCGTCAACTCGGTCAGAGCAACAATCAAAGCCTTGTCGATGCTTAGAGACCCACAAGCCGAGCGCGCTCGACGCCTCGGTTTACCAACAGTGCACACCCCCGATACGAGCTCTGTTGCCGGTGAAACCGAAGACTCCCAAAACGGTACTCCGACAGAAGAGCAATCCCCAGAAGAAACATCAAGCACGGAAACATCAAGCACGGAAGCACCCGCTGAGGATTCCACCGAAGACGTTGAGAGTGAACAACCCTCATGAGTGAGATACGTATCAGGCAAATTCGTAGTGAAATCGGATCGATCCCAAAACACCGGGCTACTTTGAAGGCCCTAGGACTTAAGCGCATCAATCACGTCGTTACGCAACGCGACACTGTACAAATCCGCGGAATGATAAATAAGGTCTCACATCTAGTTGAGATCGTTGCCTGAAAAACTGACGAGTTAACGAAATGCCAAGATTGCATCAACTGAAACCAGCCGCTGGTTCACGACGAAAGCGTAAGCGCGTTGGACGTGGCGACGGCAGCAACCGCGGATCATACTCAGGACGCGGTAGCAAAGGACAGCTACAGACCGGAAAAGTTCCGTTCCTTTTCGAGGGCGGTCAACTCCGCTTGGTCAAGCGACTGCCATTCATGCGCGGGTTCACAAACAACTTCCGCGTCGACTACACGCCGGTAAACGTCGGCAGCCTCAACATGTTCGACGACGATGCACAGATCGGCACTGACGAACTCGTTGCTACACGGCTGGTTCGCCACGCTGATGCTCGAATCAAACTCCTTGGAGATGGTGAGATCGAGAAAAGCATCCACGTTTCAGTACATGCTTGCTCAGCTAGCGCGCGTGCCAAGGTCGAGGCAGCGGGCGGCAGCGTCACTGTCCTTGATGAGCCTGAAACAAACGAAGAAACCAGTTCGACCGAATAGTCAGAACCTGACACTACCTTAAAAATGCAGACCACCGGGGCCCAGACAGGACGCCAATCCGCACTGCCAGCGCTGTTCCGCGCGGTAGTCGATTCATGGCGCGTTCCAGACCTGCGCTTCCGCATCCTATTCACACTCGGCATATTGGTCGCATTCAGGTTCTTGGCGCACGTCCCGAACCCAGGCGTCGATCTGGAACTGCTTGAACGCGCTTTCGAGGCAAACCCGGTATTTGGAGTTTTGGACCTCTTCAGCGGCGGCGCGTTGAGCCAGCTCAGCATCGCGGCGATGGGTGTATACCCGTACATCACCGCTTCAATTATTTTGCAAGTACTCACCCCGGTCATCCCTCAACTACGCGAACTGTCGCGTGAAGGCGGAGAAGCCGGACGGCGAACCCTTAATCGATACACCCACTATCTCACAGTGCCGTTGGCCATCCTTCAGGGTTGGGCACTTCTGAACACACTCGAATTGCAAGGGGCCATTACCGGCATCGGATTGAGTGGCGACGATGCGATGAACACCGTCACCATCATCCTCTGCATGACCGCTACGACGATGCTTTTGGTGTGGATGGGAGAGATCGTGACTGAAAAAGGCATCGGCAACGGAATATCACTCATCATCTTCGCTGGCATCGTGGCTTCACTGCCACAAACCACAGGCCAGCTATGGGCACTCAGAGATCAGGCATTCCAAGTATCAATGCTGGTCGCGATGATGCTGATTATCATCTTCGTGGTCGTTATCTTCAACGAAGCACAGCGTCGTGTTCCAGTCCAGTACGGTCGAAGCGTTTTCCGCGGAGGTCAGATGTACCGCCAGACCGGCGCATCGTTCATACCATTGCGCGTCAACGCCGCCGGCATGATACCCCTGATCTTCGCATTCTCAATCGTCACGTTGCCCGCGACCATCGCGACCTATCTCGCCGACCCTGGAAGCAGTAGCTTCACCGCCCAAGCCGCGGCCTGGGTGACACGGACACTTACCTTCACCAGCGATCCATACTGGTTGCTCATCTTTGTTCTCACAGTGGGCTTCACATTCTTCTACGCATTGGTCGTGCACAACCAGCAGAACCTCGCTGAGAACCTTCAGAGAAACGGCGGATTCGTACCCGGAATACGCCCCGGACAACCCACCCGCGACTATCTAATGCGCATTGTGTTGCGTATCACTTGGGGCGGCGCAATATTCCTCGGCATAATCGCCATAACACCATGGATCGCAAACCTGATAACTAATCTTGAAGCATCTCTAACGCTCATCCAGAGCACCAGCATGATTATCATGGTCGGCGTCGCACTTGACACTATGCGACAACTCGAAGCTCAGTTGATGATGCGCAACTACGAGGGATTCGTAAGGTCGTGACGATCACGAATCAACAATCCGAACGGGCAGGTTGGGAGTGAAATGCGAATCGTATTTCTAGGACCGCCCGGCGCAGGCAAGGGCACACAGGCTCAGATATTGACTAGTGAACTCGGATACGTTCACCTCTCTACCGGAGACATGATCCGCGACGAGATGAGCCGAGAGACTGAACTCGGCAACTTCGCCAAAACCTTTTACGACAAAGGTGATCTCGTGCCAGATGAGACAGTCATCGACATGATCAAAGAGCGCTTGGCAGGAGCCGAGAACGTCATCCTTGACGGCTTCCCTCGTACTGTGCCACAAGCTGCATCGCTTGATGACCAACTCTACAAAAGCGGCGTTTCACTCCACAAAGTGATCTACTTCAGCGTCGATGTTGACGAGTTGATAGAACGATTGGAAAAACGTCGCGACATCGAGGGGCGTGTGGATGACAATCCAGAAGCCATAAGACACCGCATGGACGTATACGATCGCCAAACCGCACCTGTTGTTGACTACTACCGAGATGGAAACCGAGTCATCCAAATCGACGCGCTCGGAACCATTGATGAAGTACGCGAACGATTAATAGGTGCGCTGGCATGAGACGAGTCGCACAATGGCGATCCAACCAAAAAACCAATTCGGTTACAATTGCGATTGAAGTTGCGTTTTGAAAGATAGTCTTACGAGCAACCAGGGTACGGCTCGCCGTATCGCGCTCAAAAGCAAGCGCGAACTCGATGCAATGCGATCCGCAGGACGAATCGTCGCGGTCGCATTGGATGCCGTGTTCGATGCGCTAGAGCCTGGAATTACCACTGCTGAACTTGACGATATCGCTCGTCGCACTATTCGAGCCGAAGGAGCTAAACCAGCCTTCCTTGGACTTTACGGATTTCCTGCGGTAGCCTGCATATCGATCAATGCCGAGATCGTACATGGCATCCCAAGTGAGCGAGTAGTGTCCGATGGAGATTTGGTAAGCGTCGACTGCGGCGCAATTATCGATGGATTCTACAGCGATCACGCGCGGACTGCCGTCGCCGGTGAGAGCGCCGATCAAGAGCGGTCGCGACTGGTTGATGTTTGCCGAGAATCGTTGGCGCAAGGCATCGAACAGTGTGTGCCGCACAATCGGGTTGGCGACATCTCCAACTCCATTGAGCAGTTCGTTCGTGACGCAGGCTTCGAACTCGTACGCGAGTATGTCGGCCACGGCGTCGGGCGTGAATTGCACGAGGCGCCGTCAATACCGAACATTGGCAATGCAGGAACTGGCCCATTGCTGATGGAAGGTATGGCTATAGCTATCGAACCGATGATAATGTCGGGGGCTTGGGAGACCAAGGTTCTCGACGATGGATGGACCGTCGTTACCGCGGACGGCTCACTGTCAGCGCACTTTGAACATACCGTGGCAATAACCGCCGATGGACCAGAGATCTTGACCTCTGCCAGAAACAGTTGATACTGATACGCTAGACTGGTGCAAATATGCCCAAAAAAGAAGCCATAGAAGTACAAGGAACCGTTACCGAAGCGCATCCAAACGCGTACTTTCGCGTGCGACTCCCTAACGACCATGTGGTCCTCGCACACGCATCCGGGAGGATACGCAAGAACTACATCCGCATTCTGCCAGGCGACAACGTCATGGTGGAACTATCACCATACGATCTGACGCGAGGCAGAATCACCTATCGATTCCGATAGAGTGCAAACGCTAACGAGGTAACGAAATGAAAGTCAGAGCTTCAGTAAAAGCGAAACAACCCGGCAGCCGCGTCGTCCGACGCAAAGGGCGCGTGTACGTCATAAACAAGCAGAACCCGCGTTTCAAGCAACGTCAAGGTTAAGAACCTGAGGAGCATTGCAATGGCAATCATCGCAGGAGTAAACATCCCAGACAACCTTCGAGTGGTTATCGGACTCACGTCCATCTACGGCATCGGACGTAAACGAGCCATCGACATAACCGCGAACCTAGGAATCGAAGCCAGCAAGCGTATGCGCGACCTGAGCGACGAAGATTTGGCAAGCATCAGAACCAGCATCGACCGCGCCGGCATCGCCATTGAGGGTGATCTCCGCCGCGAAAATCAGATGAACGTTCGTCGATTGGTAGACATCCAAAGCTACCGAGGCCAGCGCCACCGTCGTGGCTTGCCCGTCCGTGGACAACGAACAAAAACTAATGCCCGAACCAAGCGCGGACGTCGGCAGACCGTCGCTGGAAAGCGCCGGGCACCGTCCCATTAGAAACACCAATGGCCACTTGGCAGCCGTCACACTAATAGGAGCAACAATCTAGGCTATGCCCAGAACCCGACGAAGAAGCAGAGAGCGGAAATTCGTGCCGCAAGGTCGCGTATACATAATCGCGACCTTCAACAACACCTTGATAACATTCACCGATCCCAACGGCGACGTGGTTTCTCAGAGCAGTTCCGGTGCAATGGGATTCCGTGGCTCTCGCAAAAAGACCGCGTTCGCAGCACAACGAGCCGGCGAATCCGCTGCTCGATCCGCCATCACTCACGGGATGCGAACCGTCGATGTAATGGTCAAAGGACCCGGCAACGGCCGCGAATCCGCCATCCGCGCTATCGCTGGCGCCGGCATCCGCGTAAATTCAATCACCGACCAAACTCCAATACCGCACAACGGATGCAGACCGCCTAAGAGACGACGAGTCTAAGTCGATAAGTTAGCCCATTACGTGTTCGCAGCAAATCCACGTCGCAAGAATCGTCGGTTTGATGACCGATTAGCGCCAAAACGAACACCGCAGGTAAAGGCTGAATTTAGAATCAAGAGGTTAGCGTGTAACCGAACATCGCAGATTCACCGCTGCAAGCGTGATTTAAGATCAATCGGTTCTCCACAAAAACAGGGACGGTAATGGCAAGAAACACAAATCCGGTTTGCAAAATATGCAAATCACAAGGAGAGAAGCTCTTTTTGAAGGGCGAGCGTTGCTACACGCCAAAATGCGCTGTCGACCGTTCACGCGATAGTTCAGGACGACGAGCTCCCGGCGCCCCAGCCGGCGCACAACGCCGTCGACGAAGACTCTCAGATCACGGCATACAACTTCAACAAAAGCAGAAAGCACGACACATCTACGGCATCTACGAGCGACAATTCCGAGGCGTGTTCGACGAAGCAGCTCGACAAACAGGCGTAACCGGCTCCAACCTTCTCAAGCTATTGGAACGCAGGCTCGACAACGTAATATACCGAGCCGGATTTGCAACCTCGCGTCCGCAAGCGCGACAGACCGTCAACCATGGACACATCGTCGTCAACGGCAAAAAGGTCGACATCCCTTCATTCATCGTGAAACCCGGCGATGTTGTCGGATGGCGTGAAAAATCGAAAAGCTCCGGACTCTTCAAAGCTGCCAGTGAAAACGTCGGACGACGCCGTCAAACCACCAACTGGATAACCGTCGACTCCGACAACTTGACTGCGGCAATCGACGCAGACCCTGCTGAGGACGACATCGACACGACCATCGACACCAGAATGATCGTCGAGTACTACTCAAGGAGATAGACGAGGAATATGATCAGCGGCATACGCTCGCCAATCGCAACCACTGTCCAATTCGCGGACGAAGCAGATGAGTACGTCCCTCAACTCGAGGAAGTCGAAACCACCGAAACGTACGGTAAGTTCCAGATCGCTGGTTTGGAACGAGGATGGGGCACTACTCTCGGCAACGGACTGAGAAGAGTTCTACTCGGATCAATGCCCGGAACGGCGATTACATCCGCACGCATCGTCGGACAGCAACACGAATACGGCTCCGTACCCCACATGCGAGAGGGCATTGGTGAGTTTCTAATCAACGCCAAGGGAATTCGCATCCGCGCACGCTCCGAGACCACACAGAAAGTCTTGACGCTCTACGCTTCCGGCGAGGGCGAAGTCGTTGCCGGCGACATCAAACCGCACAGCGTTTTCGAAATCGTCAACCCCGAACATCATTTAGCCACACTGGACAGCGACGACGGTGAATTGGTCGTAACGTTTGGTGTTGAAAAAGGCGAAGGCTACCGCGCATTCGATCACGAAGAAACCGCCGGGCACGGCATTCTACCAGTCGATGCCATATTCACCCCGGTTTTGAAGGTGAACTACGAAGTTGAAGGAATGTCCGGCAGACTATCCGGCAGAGACCTGCTGACAATCGAAATATGGACCGATCGAACCATCGAGCCCATTGATGCGCTACGCACCGCTTCCGACATCTTCAAATCCAAGCTTGACATCATCACCGCTCAACCTGAATCTGAAGACCAGCCAGCTTCCGACGCAATGTCCGAACTCTTAGAGACCGAAATCAAAGACTTGGGCGACCAGCTGAGCTCGCGAATCATCAACGCCCTCTCTCGCCACCAGATCCGGACCTTGGGACAACTCAAGCTATTCCCGCCCGATTCACTCAAACAAGAGGTACGTAATTTCGGCGAAGTATCCTTCCGAGAACTGCGTGATTTCATGGTCGCAAAAGAACTGTGGATGGATGAGGAAAACGAACAGCCTGAATAGCCTTTCACTAGCTTCGAAACAATTGGGAGTATCTGCACAAAATGCGACATCGCCGATCAGGACGTAAATTCGGCAGGGACACCGCCCAGCGCAAAGCCATGTTTCGGATAATGGTTACCGATTTGCTTCGACACGAAGTGATCCGAACAACACATGCCAAGTCCAAGGAAGTGGCTCCACTGGCAGAAAAGATGCTCACTCACGCAAAGCGCGGCGATCTGCACAGCCGACGGCAAGCAGCCGCATTCATCACCGACAAAGAAGTGCTATCCAAAGCGTTCGACGAACTGGCCGACCGTTTTCGCGAGAGGGACGGTGGATATACTCGCATTATCAAACTCGGAAAGCGCCAAGGCGATTCAGCCGAGATGGCACTCATCGAACTCGTCGATTAACACCAATCCATATCATATTGCCTCATTGAGAGGTGCCCCCAGCAATGCGAACAGCGTTGGTTGTAGAGTACGATGGTGCTGAGTTCAGCGGATCGCAGTTCCAACTAAATGCCCGTACTGTCCAAGGCGAACTGGAAGCCGCAGCCGCAACCATATTCGGGAACGATATCGGTCGAATCAGACTCGCAAGTCGCACCGACGCAGGTGTTCATGCTGTCGGGCAAGTAGCAGCACTAGACGTAAAAACACTAATGCCGATCGATGAAATGCGTAGAGCCATGAACGGCAATCTTGCCCACGACCTCTGCGTTAAACATGCCCAGCGTGTCTATCCCGACTTCGATCCGCGACGCGACGCTATCGCGCGTGAATACCGATACATCATCAACGATGACCTCACACATTCACCACTCCGCAGACGGGTTGAATTCCACGTAAACCGACCTTTGAACATCGCGTTGATGGCAAACGCAGCACGACACTTCATCGGCATCCACGACTTTGCATCATTCGCAGCCAGCACTACCGATACCGAATCAACGGTGCGCCGTGTAGAAACCGCCACTGTAAAGCGCACCACCGAAAATCGAATCGCATTCAGCATCCGAGCAAATGCGTTCGTTCGCCAACAAATACGACGTATGGTCGCAGCTCTGATCGCAGTCGGCAACTCATCAAGAGATGAAGATTGGATCGCATCCCTCATCAATTCCCCAAAGCATGATTCTGCTACCCAAAACGCACCGCCCCACGGACTTACACTCATGCACGTCGATTACGGTTTGCAACTATCGCTCGCAGAATGATCGTAACACTGTTTCCAAAATCGGGATGAAACTAGGACGCAGGCAAATTAGAATCGATATGTTATGCCAACTAAATTGAAGCACTACAACCCGAGCGCGTCGGATATGAAAAACCGCTGGCGTGTATTTGATGCCGACGGAAAAGTACTCGGACGACTAGCAAGCCAGGTCGCAACCGTATTGATGGGCAAGCATCGCCCCGATTACGTCCCCCACATGACAGCAGGCGACTTCGTCATCGTTGTCAACGCATCAAAAATCGAAGTGACAGGACGCAAAGCCACCCAGAAGATATACCGACGGCACAGTCAATATCCCGGCAACCTCAAGCAGATCCCATACTCACGAATGTCCGAGCGAACTCCAGAGCGGATCGTTGAACTGGCCGTCAGAGGCATGTTGCCGAAGAATAAGCTGGGACGCAAGATGTTGACTCGCCTGAAAGTCTACTCCGGACCAGAACATCCACACTCAGCCCAAGTCATTGGATCCGAACGCGCCGAAATGCGCGAAGTGGCACAGCAAGAAGCCGACTAGGTTCAACCGAGTAGAGAATTTGGACCATGCGATCAATCCGAATCATCACCTCAATTCGTAACACGAAACAGATCGCGGATGTCCGACAATAACCTGTGCAGCTAAACAGAAACTGAAATCTTCTCATCTGCGAGCGCAAGAATATCCCAGCAGCATCCAGAACGGGCGAGGAGCGCACCTTGACTACCGACACTGACAACAATCACTACTACTACGGCACCGGAAGGCGCAAGACATCTGTCGCGCGCGTCAGAGTTTACAACCGCGCCGGCGGTGTAACCGTCAACGGCAAACCGTTGAACGAAGCGATTGCTGTAGATCAATGGCTATCAGACGCCTTAAAGCCACTGGTAGCAACAGACCTCGCCGGAAAAGTATCCGTAGTAGCAAAAACACAAGGCGGCGGAACCCACGGACAAGCAGTAGCGCTCTCACATGGCATATCGAGAGCACTAATCGCGTTCGATCCTCAGTTAAGACCTGTCCTGAAGAGCCATAAACTCTTGACCCGAGACCCCAGAATGCGCGAATCCAAGAAATACGGGTTGAAACGGGCACGTAAAGCGCCACAGTACACCAAGCGCTAAAACCCTTAACTTTCGCATGTCATTCCCCGCAAGCCTGTACGATGCATACGGCGCGGGCGAATTCCAGAATCTTGCATCGGAAACGTAGCATTCCAGCTATCTGGAATCGCACAATCCTCAGTAGGAAGATATGTATGCCTGTACCCGCGCGCCAAATCTTGAGGCGCCTCCATGTTTGGGGCGTCGTACTAACCTTGTCCGCACTGATCGCAGTCGGCATGATCGCAATCCAAAACCGAGACAACCGATCCCTTCAGGCGCAAGCTATCGTACCCCCTATCTTTGCAGCTATTGTGTTTAACGGAAACGTGACCATAAACGGCGAACAACCAACATACTCCGGGTTCACCATCACCGCCCGGATCGGCGACAAGTGGGAATCGCCCCCAGTTGTTGTCGGCAGTTTGCCTGAAAAACCATTCCAATACGCACACCTGGTAGTCGCACCGCCCCAAGAACTCGACTTGATCGGATCACAAGTTGAGTTTTGGCTCGATGGTCAAGTCATGTCAACAACCACTAACTGGTACGCAGTAATCAACGAACACACCGGTGATATCTGTGGCGGATGCACTTGGACTTTCCCCATCCTCAGACCACTTGACCTAGACTTCCCCAACCTTCCTGAAGCCACACCCACAATCACACCCACATACACCCCATCGCCCGAGATCCTGAGACCCGCATTCTTCTCCGGAATGGCAAGAACCCCTAAGGGACCATTGCCCGAAGCCGCAGAAATCTACGCTGTGGTCGGCGGAGATTTCAGATCCGCCAATGTTCAGGTATTCGGTGGCGAGTATTTCATCACCATTGACGTTGTCGACAAGAAGTATCGGGATGCCCCTGTAGTGTTCTATCTCGTCGATCGCAACGACCCAACAGGTGCGCCGAGATTCTTGGAGGCTTTGTCACCCCCAGGAGCATACGTAGGAGGAGAGCAGTTTCAGATCAACTTGGTATTCCCAGAACTGTTGCCTACTTTGACCCCAACCCCAACGCCGACAGAAACCCCTACTATCACGCCTACACCGACCAATACCGCAACACCAACTGAAACCCCGACACCAATTCCAACGGCAACCCATACGCCGACGCTGACGCCTACAGAAACATCCACACCTTTGCCGACCAATACACCTACACCGTTGCCAACAAACACCCCCACATTGACACCAACGACCAAGCCAACTGTCGCGCCATCGCCAACCCCAACCGATGTCCCTACGGCAACTCACACACCTGAACCGACCCGAACTCCGAGACCAACAACTGACGCTGGTGAACCCACTCGCACCCTCCCCACGATTGTGCGACCCACCCAATTCGTACCCGAAGTTAGTGCTACCAACACACCGACCACGACGGATAGTGGAGGTGGATTTGGGCTATGCAACGCAACACCCAATGAAAACGGCAACATCGAAGCGACCATGCCATTGGGCGTTGTCACACTCCTCGCAGTGTTCGCTTGGCGTATCGCTGTGACGCGAGACAAAAAAGAAGACGAACTTGACCCTAAACGTAGATCCGCACCTAGTCGGAACTAATGAGGTGAGCCGAATGTACCACTCCAACGAGCTTGACAAAACCCAGAACCGCCGTCCTATCGAAATCGATACGCACTCCGGATTCCGGAAGCGGTTGCAGACAAGAAACACGCAAACATGGGTTGTACTGTTCGGACTCTTGGTAGTTACCGCCATTGCAGCATCAGCCGCATTGATGGCACCCCGCGACGATGCTCATGCGCAACAGTTGCCTCCACAACTTGGCGCAATCGTCTTTAACGGCCTAGTGACGGTCGCAGGCTCCCCATTCGAGTTGGAAGGATTGACTTTGTACGCCAAGGTCGGGGATTGGATTTCCGAACCCGTCACCCTAGGTGATGGCACTCCAGACCGCAACGGATTCAAAAACCTCACTGTTAACCCCCCTGATGAACCTACAGGGCAAGAGGTGAAATTCTTGCTCGGCGGCACCGTGGAATCCACGACTATCGACTACTACGCGGAAATTGCCGATGACGGGAGCATCCTGCCCAACGTACCGATCCGGTTCCTGATTGACAGAACCGTACAACTCGATTTTCCGTCTCTACCTACAGGCTCCGCGCCGCAACCCACCGCTCAACCAGGTGGACAGCCCGCAATTACTCAGTACTCCGGAAGAGCGTTTACCGTTGACGGTCGCCCGGTTCCAGACGGTTATCAAATCTACGCCGTCGTTGGAGATACCCTACGAACCAAAAACGTAACAGTGCTCGAAGGCGAGTACAACCTCGTGGTTTCGACCGAGGACAACAGCCTTAACGGCTCGCAGATCCTTTTCTTCCTAGTCGACAAGGGGGATCCAACCAACCCGGGCAAGACTCTTGAATCCGAGACCCCTAGGGTGTTCACCGCCGGTGAAACAGCCGAAATCCGTCTTGTATTCCCCGCCCTCGCACCTACTCCGACGCCAGTCCCACCGACCGCGACTCCGGTACCGCCAACACCGACACCTGAACCCACCGCAACTCCGGTGCCGCCCACACCAGTACCACCCACCGCGACTCCGGTACCTCCGACAGCAACTCCGGTTCCACCCACGGCGACGCCAATCCCACCAACCGAGACTCCGGTACCGCCAACAGCGACACCAGTCCCACCCACCGCAACTCCGGTGCCGCCCACACCAGTACCACCCACAGCGACTCCGGTACCTCCGACAGCAACTCCGGTTCCACCGACGGCGACCCCAATCCCACCAACCGAGACTCCGGTGCCGCCGACCGAAACACCAGTACCTCCGACTGCAACCCCGGTGCCACCAACCGCCACTCCGGTACCGCCGACTGTAGCACCAGAACCAGAAGACTCCGGCGGCGGATTCAACGCAACATTGCCGCTAGCAATCATCCTCGTGCTACTACTCATTGGCGTTGCAGGATATTTCGGATGGCAATACTCCCGGAAGTCCAGCAACAGCGAGTGATACAGTAACCTGATCAAAAATCAGGTCACAAATAGAGCGACCGCCGATACTAATCGGCGGTCGCTTCATTTCAAGACCCGCAATCGTTACATCCGCGGGCGCAACACCACCAGTTGGCGATCGGCAGGTAACGAGCTCCTCGTAACGCTCACGCGCAACTGCGGATCAGCGCTCATCTGATCGTTACCCGTTTCTCCCAGCAGCGACTTCAATTTCGCACCAGGTTCGATTCCATCTGCCACTAGTCCATTCACAAGAACGTACGACGGATCCAATGCCCCGATTATCGAAGACAACTCCTTGACATCTATCTCCAACCGAGCAACGTCCAGCAACAGAACATCAACACGACCTATGCGTTGCGATGTACGGGCGTCGATAGATGATTTCGGCAACCCCAACATGTAAACCGACAAACCCTCAGCATCGATACGGAAAGAAGTAATCGTATTCTTAGATTCCGATTCCGGGTTCTCAGGCAACGCGATGCCTTGCAACCCCAAATCGCCAATCTCATACTCCCCAGGATGCGAAATTCTATCGCTCCTGTCATCTTGATCGCGAAAAGACGACTTGGACGGCATGCTGCTCAACACTGCCGTAACCACCGTATCGTCCGCGGCAGACGCAGGCACGAACTTCGACTCTTCCTCGTTGGCAGGATCGCAAATCACTGTACCCGAGGCAGTCTTCACTAGAAAAGCACTCTGTCCGTTGAGGGAAATCTCCATGGGTTTGCTCTCGCTCCGCTGAAGTCTGGAATTCGAAACTATGGTAATGAGTGTACTTCGCACTGAAACGCTCCGTTAACACTTGCAAACATCCGACCCGCTGAATCACCCAAAGAACGGAATCAGAGAGGATGAACACAACCCCTGCGATCATCTACACGATCGGGCATAGCAATCACACTTGGCAACACTTCGTCGAGTTGATCGCCAAGTACGAAATCGAAATACTCATCGATGTCAGATCATACCCTCGATCACGCTTCGCTCCGTGGTCAAACCGCGATCAACTCGAACGCATACTTAAATCGATCGATTTGGAATATCTATGGGCAGGCAAAGCCTTGGGAGGCATTCCGCGAGCAACAAGACGTTCAACGGTTTCTGAAGCCACATCCGTTGACAGGTGGTATCGACAGAGAGTACAAGAATCTGAATTCATCGAAGGCATACTTGAGATCTCCCGGATTGCCAAACGGAAACGCTTAGCCCTGATATGTTCAGAAGGCGATGCCACACGATGCCATCGTTCGACGGTACTAGCCCCTAAATTCATTCGCGAAGGCTTCGAAGTTTTGCACATCGAACCGAAAGGATCTGGCGCTTCAATTCAGATGCTGGTAGAGGAAGACAGCCGGGAGCAAAACTCGACAATAGCGCATTCAGACGTGCAGTGTTAGATTCTGTTAATAGGGAGCCTGGTCCGCATTTGGTGAAGCATTACGCACAACTCGCGATGCATTGACAGTTGATAAGCACCGTTGGACTCCACCGTCTCGATATGCCTCTGCCTGAACGAACAAGCACAATTCTGACATTCATCGTCGACGACTACATTTCAACCGCAGCACCGGTTTCATCCAACGCGGTCGCAAATTCCGGGTGCTTCAACGTCAGCAGCGCAACCATACGCAATGAGATGGGAGTGCTTATCGACGAAGGATACCTCTTGCGTCCGCATCCCTCGTCTGGTGCTGTCCCATCCGAAAAGGGATATCGTCACTTTGTCGGAGAATTGGGGAACTCTTCACCCCCGCCAGATAACTTCGTCACATTGTTGCAACACCAGATGGATGTCGCGCCAGACGACGTCGACGCCTGGGTCCAGATAACCGCATCAGTAATCGCCGACTTGATCGGCGCACTCGCATTCATCACCGCTCCACGCGCCAAAACACCAAACGTAAAGCAAATCGAACTCCTACGGCTACACGACATGCTCGTCATGTTCGTGCTCGTTCTTCAAGAAGCACGCGTATATAGACAAATCATCGAATTGGAACGCGAAATATCCGCTCCCCAACTTGAGCGCACACGTAACAAAGTCTCCGCCCAAGTTTCCGGGAAACGCGTGGAAGAACTTGTCGCAAATCGCAATCGCGAAGATATCGAGGATGAATTCGAACGACAAGTATGGCAAGCCACTATCGAAGCACTTGTACACGCCGATTCAGTCCCCGGCGTAAGATACATGAGCGGATTTCGACACTTTATGTCTGACCCCGAATTGGCAGCCCAACCCCAAAGAGGCGCATTGGCACTCTCCGCTCTTGAAAACGACGACGCATTTGCGGAACTGACATCAGGAGTGACATACGGCGCACAGCCTGTTGTCGCTATCGGATCCGATAACGCACGACCTGAACTGTGCGACCACAGCCTCATAATGTGCGGATACGGCGGAGCAGTCAACGCCAGAGGGGTCGTCGGGCTCATATCCCCGATGCGTACCGCGTACGATCGTGCAATACCCACAATCACCTTTGCTGCCGAAACATTAGATGCCATGGTCAACCGCGGCAGCAGCATGCGGAACTGACACAATGACATCACCAGCACGCCTAACAGCAAGAACGGCACCAACTCCATGAGCGAAAAGCGCGACTATTACGAAGTGCTGGAAATTCCTCGCACCGCAAACGAGGAAGACATCAAGAAATCTTTCCGGCGCAAAGCTTTGCAATTTCACCCCGATCGAAACCGCGAAGAAGGGGCGACCGAGCGATTCAAGGAGATCAACGAAGCATATCAGATACTTATCGATCCAGAAAGCCGTGCACGTTACGATCGTTTCGGACATCAAGGGGTAAACGGTCAGTCAGCAAGAGGATTCGAAGGATTCAACGATTTCGGAGGTTTTGGAGACATCTTCGAATCGTTCTTCGGAGGGGCCGCTGCAACCCGAAACAGACGAGGCAGAGACATTGAGATGGCGCTCAGCGTCTCATTCCGAGACGCTATTTTCGGAACTAGCCGCGAGACCGACGTGATGCGACGAGAGATATGTTCACGATGCCACGGCACACGCGGAGAGCCTGGTAGCACTACCCACACTTGCCAAACTTGTAACGGCACCGGCAAAGTTCGACGAGCCCAACGAACCCTCTTCGGCAATTTCGAGCAAATAAGCGAATGCTCAACATGCCAAGGGGCAGGCACCAGAGTCGAACGAGCATGTATACAGTGCAGCGCTACCGGAGTGTCCAATAATCGACGTAAAATCTCCATCGACATTCCGCCCGGAGTCGACGACGGCACTCGAATCGTCATGCGAGGACAAGGCGATGTCGGAGAGTTCGGCGCACAAGCCGGAGACCTGTACGTCCGAGTACACGTAGAACCCGATAAGGTCTTCTCACGCAGCGGAAACGATGTCTTCATACGTGCCGAACTCAACGTTGTCTCTGCAATGTTGGGAGGCATCATCACCGTGCCAACATTGGAAGGCGACAAAGAGATCAAAATCGAACCCGGTGTACAGACAGGACATCAGGAAGTCCTTCGAGGATTGGGTGTCCCACGACTACGCAACGACGGCCCGCGCGGCGACCAGATCGTACAAATCGCAGTCATCACCCCACGATCATTGACCAAGCGGCAAAAAGAACTCGTAAGGGAACTCGGACAAACCATGCGCGAGACCGATCCACAAGCCTTGGACCCCATCATTGTCCAGAACGAAGTATCCTATGGCGCTCAGGAAAGCGATAACGGGATATGGAGCTGGCTTAAGGACGCATTCACAGGTTAGTTGCACATGCGATTCGTATGGCGTCTCCCACTACGGATAAACTCCCCAGTCACTTCAAATGACTTCGCAGGAACCGAACGCAGAGAGTTGGCTAGAGATAAGCGTTAAACTGCCTGCCGAATACGCAGAGCCAGTCACTCACCTATTCACAACATACGGCGACGGCCGAGTCTTCGTTTCGCAATACGGCGATTGGGATGCTGACGATGTGAATGTCGATGCCAGAACGAGCGACAATGTCGGAGTTTTTTGCTACCTCAAAAACGACGAGACTGTCGAAAATCGCAGAGGCATGATCCATATCGGACTAAGGTTGATGTCCGAACTGACTGACATGGAGCCGCACCGCGAGCGCCTAGTCACCGCCGATGAGTGGGCAAACCAATCCTTCCCCACAATCCGAGTAGCCGATCGGATAACCATTTCACCATGGACACTCGAAGACGGCACGCCTCAACTCCCACTACCACAAAACGAACATGTCCAAGTGTATCTGTCACCGGGATTGGCATTCGGCACCGGGAATCACCCGACAACCCGAATCTGCTTGAATGGTATCGTCGAAGATGCAGACGCCGGCAAATTGGACGGTGCACGAGTCTTGGATGTCGGATGCGGATCAGGTGTGCTGGCGATCGTCGCCCTCAAAATGGGCGCCGCAGAAGCATGGTGTTTGGACATTGACGAAACTGCTGTTCGCGCAGTTCGAGACAACTTGGTGATGTCCGGGGTTGCTCAACATGCCCACGTGCTCTACGGATCCGTTCCCAATGCTCAATTGCCCCAAATCAAATTCGACTACGTCCTAGCAAATATCACTTCCCGCGTACTTATCGACCTCGCCGACGAACTCATCGACCAAGCAAAGCCACAAGGCACGATTCTTGCATCCGGTATTTTGGACCAGCAATCGGATGCAGTCCAAGAGGCCTTCACTAAAACCAAGCGAGTAACGATTTCGGAGAAGCGACAAGACGGCGACTGGACCATGCTCCGCATCGTAAAGTCTAATGACTAAACGCGAGCCTACAAATGCACCGATTTCACATTGATCCCTTAACAGTGCCGTCTATGGAAATTGGCGACCGCATTGCATTGCCTGAAGACACCTGCCATCAGATTCGCAACGTACTGCGATTGAATACTAGCGAAAAAATCGCGCTCTTCACTGGCGACGGACACGAGTGGATAGCCGAGTTAACCCTCACCAAAGGTGCAGACCGCTCTACGCCATCCCTTAACGCTCGACTATTGGAAGTCGGTAAACCCAACATCGAAATGAAAACCAACGTCGCAATGGCTATGGCATTGACACGCCCCCAGCGCTACGAGTTAGCTCTAGCAAAATGCACCGAACTTGGAGCCCACGAGTTCATACCCATCCTCACAAATCGAGTTCTCAAAGCCGATTCGATAATCAGCAGGAACCGAATGACGCGATGGAAGCGCATCGTCAAAGAAGCCGCCGAGTTGTCCGGACGGATCCGCGTGCCTCCAATCGCCGATCCAGCACCAATGAATTCGATGTTGGCGCAACTTTCCGATGATGGAACAAACTCAATAATCCTATGGGAAGGTGCGCACGAAACGATGTTGGTCGATCGCCTAACCACACTCCGAAGCGGATCTCAACCACCCGCCAAACTCGCTCTCGTATTCGGACCTGTAGGCGGATTCCCACCCGAGGAGGTGCAGCGTGCAACCGAAACCGGCGCGGACATCGCCAGCCTCGGAAAACGAATTCTACGAACTGAAACCGCCGCTATCGCAGCGATGTCGATAACCGCACAAATACTGCGTTGAAACGTTCACTATCGTCGGCTAAAGGCCCTGACATAGAGGAATCCAGTCATCCCCTGCGCATAGCGTAGCAAATCGTGCTATTATGCATCCGCGCCACGGCATCGGAGTCGCGCGCACGCTTTATGCAGCTAACTCAATGAAATTTCGGCCAGGACACGCCAAAAATGCCATCTTGATTGGCACCGATGGCGCAAGCATGGAACTGTAGCGTCGATGTCGCACCCACACTCTGTCATCTCTTCGAGTGACCGATGTCCCAAAAAAA
Source organism: Dehalococcoidia bacterium (assembly GCA_963555965.3). GTDB lineage: Bacteria > Chloroflexota > Dehalococcoidia > Lucifugimonadales > Lucifugimonadaceae > Bin127. The sequence goes on along the minus strand of OY821634.1, from coordinate 1,346,073 downwards.
CGTCGAACGCGGTATCGTCGGCGAAGCGCTTGTGAATCCAACCTCGTACCGCAAGCTGTAATGTGTTAAACTGCTTGCGAACTTGCTAAAAATAGAACCACGTCAAACGGAATCACGCAGAAACACTCCTAGGAGGGGACAACATGCGAAGAATATGGATATCAACGTCAGGCGCAGCTTTGGCATTAGCGCTCGTGCTATCGGCAATTGTGTTTGCGTGCGGCAGTGAAACAATCGTCGTTCAGACCGTCGAGGTCGAAAAGGTCGTCGAACGCACAGTCCCACAGACAGTCGTGGTCGAAAAGGAAGTCGAGGTCGCCGGTGAGACCGTGATCCAGACCGTCGTCGTCGAAAGGGAAGTCGAGGTCGCTGGCGAGACCGTGATCCAGACCGTCGTCGTCGAGAAAGAGGTCCAAGTGGCCGGCGAGACCGTTGTACAGACGGTCGTCGTTGAGAAAGAGGTCCAAGTCGCCGGCGAGACTGTGGTTCAGACGGTCGTCATCGAAAAAGAGGTTCAGGTTGAGAAGGTAGTGGAAAAAGAGGTCGAAGTTGAAGTCGAGGTAACACGCGAGGTCGAGGTTGAAGTCGTAGTTACTGCCACCGCAGAGGCATACGGCGCCGGCGCCGGTGCCGAAACACTAGCTGCCGCAACCGCTGTGGTCGAAGCACCGACCACGCAGTCAGGCAAACTGGTCGTCGTATCACCCGACATCGGAGCAGGTTGGTTCACAAGCTCCCCCTATGACGACTACACCAGCGACAACTTCGGTGTTGCCGATGCCATCATTTACGCAGACCCGGCACCGATACCGCAACGTGGCGAATTCAATCCCGCAATCAGCATCGCGAACGGTTGGAAGGTCGCAGAAGATGCACGCTCCATAACATTCAACATCCGAGACGGCGTGCAATTCCACCACGGTTGGGGTGAACTGACCGCAGAAGATGTCGCTTGGTCATTCAACGACGCACTACGCGAAGGCAACACAAACGGACGATCCGGATTCGTCGGCGAATACCAAGGATCGTGGGAAGCCGTTGATGACAACACCGTCATCATGCACGTCAAAGAAGGCGCAACCCTCAGCCCCGTTTGGCTACTTGAGACTTCCAACGTATGGCGCAACACTTTGACCGCTACTTCAAAGAAAGCCATCGACGAACTCGGAAAGGAAACTGGTGGGAGGAAGATCGGACAAGGCCCATTCATGATGATGGAAGGCGAAGCCGACAACTTCATCGAATTCCAAGCCGTAACCGAACACTACCGCAAAGTCCCGGCAATCGAAGCCATGCGAATGGTCGCCATTCCAGAACCTGCCACACGAGTCGCCGCATTCATTAACGACGAGGTACACATCTCTGTGATGTCAGCACAGTTCGTCCTCGAAGCAACACAGCAGGTCGACGGATCACGCGTCCAACCACTCGGCGAAGGTCAGACCCTCCACATATACATGGGCGGTAACTTCTGGCAGACCTCTGACCCGGTAGACCCTTCAACTGAGTTCCCCCGGGAAGGTTGGAAACCTGATGCGGACCACCCGTGGATTAGCGACCCGAACGATCCAGATTCCATGGAACGCGGAAACAAATTCCGCCGAGCCTTGAGCATGGCAGTTGACCGCGTAGCCATAAACGAAGTTATCGGGCAAGGCCTGTACCCGCCGCACTTCACCTTCACCGGATTCACCAGCAACGACCCGCTGTGGAAATCCGAATGGGAAGTCCCATTCGACCCTGAAGCTGCACGCGCCCTGATGGCCGAGGCCGGTGTCCCAGAAGGATTCACCATGCCAGTGTGGCTGACTCCCGACTCTGGTTCGCTCCCATTCGACATCGCTGAAGCCGCAGTGCTACAGTGGGCAGCCAACCTCAACCTCAACGTCGAAATCGAGGCGACAGCATACTCCGGAAGACGGCCGACACTCATCGGACGAACCATTGACATTCCGCTCTATCACCACATGAACCTGGGTTACTTCGACGAACCCAAGGGACGGCTGATGACCGCTGCAAAAGGCGGCGCAAACCGCGGAATAGAACTGCCTAACGAGATCTTGGAAAAGACCTATTGGGCAAACCTCGTCGAGACCGACGCGCAGAAACGCATCGAGAACAACATCTTCCTCACCGACTGGCTTGCTGAAACCTCGTTGGTGATGTCGATGGTACGACAAAGCCAACTCTACGCAGTATCCCCAGATGTCGCCGAATGGATGCCATACACCGAAACATTCGGTTCATTCAACGGTGCAGACACGGTCGTGCTCAGGTAAACAACAGATAGCTCATGTCGGTCGGTTCAGTTGACCAGCCGACATGCGGTGGCCATCCTCCAGCAGGTTTCGGATTCCAGAAAGCGGGTGGCCACCGCACATCGAATCGAGGATGCCATCAGCCATACCGAATGTTGAACAACTACCATGTGGCGAATCATCGTTAACCGTCTAGCATTTGGGGTAGCAATCGTATTGCTGATTACCATCGTCGTCTTTGGCTTATCTCGAGCCGCCGGCGATCCTCGCAACATATATCTTGATGAATACGCAACGCCCGAGGCATGGGACGCTTGGGGTGAGCGCATGGGGCTCGATAAACCCCTTTACGTCCAATATGGAGTGTGGCTATGGGATGCACTGCAAGGCGATTTCGGAGAATCGCTGTACTACGACGTGCCGAGCATCAGATTGGTCAGGGAACGCGTACCCAACACACTGCAATTGGGAGGTGTCGCATTCGGAGTCGCCATACTCATCGGTATTCCCATGGGAGTCATATCGGCAGTGCAACGGGGTTCCATCATCGACTACGCAGTTCGCGGTTTCGCACTCCTCGGACAATCAGTTCCCGTCTTCTGGATCGGGATAATGATGATCCTAGTCTTTTCCGCAACACTAGGATGGCTTCCATCGAGCCGCAACGAAGGCTGGAACCATTTCATAATGCCGTCTATAGCCCTCGGATGGCTACCAGCAGCCGGACTCATGCGAATCACACGCGGGGCAATGTTGAACATCCTAGACAGCGAATACATCAAACTCGCCAGAGCAAAAGGGGTATCATCAGGCAAAATCGTATGGGCACACGGATTCCGCAACGCCATAATTCCCCCACTCACCGTAGCCGCACTCATATTCGCAGCATTCCTAACCGGCACCGTAGTCATTGAAACCGTATTTGCGTGGCCAGGAGTCGGACGCCTCGCTGTTCAATCCATCAAAAACAACGACTTCCCAGTCCTAAGCGCCATCGTCATCCTATTCTCATCCTTCTACATACTGCTGAACCTCATCGTCGATCTCCTATACGCCCAATTAGACCCTAGAATACGCCTAGATTGACCAACACCTAAGATGTCAATCGAAGCAACATACGTACCCTCGCCTCTCGACGACACATTGCCGAGAAATCCAGTATTGCGGGCATTGCGCGTCGGTTGGGCGTGGATGCGACGATATCCCATCATTCCATTCGCCGTCCTCGTACTTATGATCATCTGCGCACTTTTCGCCGAGCAACTCTCTCCCCATGACCCACTCAGAGGCAACCTAAGAGCCGCATTCACTCCACCAGTGTTCATGGAGGGTGGAACATGGGAATACCCGCTCGGGACTGATCACCAAGGAAGGGACGTCCTGAGCCGCGCCATCTACGGCGCCCGAATCTCAACCATCATCTCCACCGCAGTCATTCTCGCCGGAGGAATCGGGGGCACCGTCATCGGACTCATAGCCGGATACCGTGGTGGATGGGTAGACCAAGTCGCCATGCGAGCCGTTGACTTCACTCTCGCTATGCCGTTCCTACTCGTCGCCCTCGTCGTCGTCGTCGTCTTCGGGCAAAGCCTCGAACTTATCATCGTACTGCTCATACTCTTCGGATGGGACAACTTCGCCCGAGTAGTCCGCGCTGAAACCCTTACCCTCCGAGAATCCGACTACGTCAGCTACGCCCGCATACAAGGCGCATCCCAAGCAAGAATCCTCTTTCGACACATCCTACCCGGCGTCGTCGGATCCGTACTCGTCATCGGCAGCCTTCGCGTCGGATCACTCATCCTCACCGAATCCACACTCAGCTTCCTAGGCGTCGGCGTGCCACCTGATACCCCCGCATGGGGCATCATGGCATCCGACGGACGTCAACACCTCTCCCGTGCCTGGTGGATCAGCACCATGCCAGGCATCGCCATATTCCTAGTCGTCATGGGTTTCAACTTCCTAGGCGACTGGCTCCGAGACTGGTTCGACCCAAGACTGCGGCAGCTGCGAGTTCAGTGAATACCCATATTATGAGTTGCTCTTTTGTCGCAACCCTCCCGCAAACACGCTGTATATGAAACGCCATACAACGGCATCCTCGTCCGATAGTTGGGACAAGATATGTCGATCTCTAAACACACCGTCTTCTACTCTCTCTGCAACTCCCTACGCATCAAATCCCCCATCGCTTCCGTTGCCGGAACACCCTCGAACATAACCTTGTGCGCCGTCTCCGTGATCGGCATCTCAACTCCCAACTGCCGCGCGATTCGCAACGTCGCCCGCGTCGTCGGCACACCCTCCGCTGTCTGACCCAGATACTCTAACGCCTCATCCACACTGTCACCTTCCGCCAGCCGCTTCCCCAGACGGTAGTTCCTGCTCAACGGACTGTAGCAAGTCGCAAGCATGTCGCCAATTCCACTCAAACCCGCAAACGTAGATGGCTTCGCACCCAGAGATAATCCCAGTTGCGTTATCTCGTGCAGCCCACGAGTAACATACGCCGCTTTCAGATTCGCACCTAGACCCGAAGCATCAATGAATCCCGCACCAATCGCTATGATGTTCTTTAGAGTCCCACCCAACTCGACCCCAATGATGTCATCCGATGCGTAGACGCGGAACCTCTCTCCGCTGGTCATCATCTGAACGCGCTCAGCCGTCTCTATCGAAACCGAAGCCGCAGTCGCAAGTGATGGTAACCCAATCGCTATCTCGACCGAAAGATTAGGACCCGACAAGGCGCAGATCTTGGTTATCGCCTCCTCCACCGGTATCGAATTGTGAGCCGAGATGCTTTCAGCTATAACCTCGCTCATGCGCTTACCGCTCTCGATCTCAAGTCCCTTAGTTGCACTCACCACGATACTACCCGGCGCAATCTTAGCGACATGACCATCTATGACCTCGCGCATCGCTACCGACGGCACCGCGATGATCACACATTCGCAGCCCGAAAGCCCCTGTTCCGCGTCGTGATGAACCGACATGCAATCCGGAAATTCGGAACCAGACAGGTAACGCTTGTTCTCACGGTCACGCTCTAATTCGGCGGCACGCTCCGCATCCCGTGCAAGCAAACGTGTCGCCTTGCCGTGTCTCGCCAATAGCACAGCCAACGCCGTGCCCCAAGAACCAGCACCTATGATCCCGATCGCAGATATCGGATCAGGCTCCCCGACCACTCGACGCCGATGGTCCATCCGTCGCGTCTATGTCAAGACGATTCTCAGTACCTTTACGCAAACGAATTATGTTCTCGCGATGACTGAACAGAATCAGAACCACCGCAGGGATTGCGAACGCAAGATACTCGACCGGGGCATTCAACAAATCGACGGGCACTTCAGCTACCGATACCACTACTAGACCACCCACGCCTAGCGAAGCACCGATCATCGAACCAAGCGAAACATAACGAGTGAGCAACGCAATCGCCAACCCAATCAAAGTCAGCACCGCCGAAATTGGAGAGAGGACCAAAATCGCTCCCCAACCAGTAGCGATACCTTTACCACCTTTGAAACCAGCGAACACCGGCCACGTGTGCCCAACAATCACAAACGTACCTGCCATCGCCTGCAATAGCCGCAATTCCGGCGCCAGCAACAACGTAAGCCCGATCACAAACACACCCTTGCCGAAATCCAACGCTAACACCAACGCCGCCGCCTTCTTCCCGACCGTTCGCAACACGTTCGTCGTGCCCATCGATCCACTACCATGCTCGCGCGGATCAACCCCGCCCCACATTCGGCAGACGATCAACCCCACCGGTATCGACCCGATGAGGTATGCTGCAGGCGCAATCAGCACCCACGCCAAAAAGTCGTTCATTTCACCTCAATTGACGCCACGATAAAACATCCTGATCGGCGAACCCTTGAATCCGAATGCTTCACGCAACCGATTTTCCAAGTACCGCTTATACGAGAAATGCAACGATTCAGGGTTTTTGCAGGTTATCACGAATGTCGGAGGGCGTACCGAAACCTGCTCCATGCCTGATATCCGAGGACGACGACGACCCTTCGCTGGCAACGGACGATCACCCAACGCAGCGTAAAGAACACGCGAAAGTTCCGCCGAGTCAACACGTTTGATGAATTGGGAAAACGTACGACGAACAGCGTCTGGGATAGCACCGATTCCACGGCCGTTGATCGCCGATGTGAAAAGCAGCGGAGCATCCGGAATGAACTTGAAACGATCGCGAACCTCTACAACCGCATCTTCAAACGTCGTTTCCGCTTCTCTACGCAGATCCCACTTGTTCACTACAACCACACCCGCTTTGTACGCATCCTGAGCAAAACCACCGATGTGCGTGTCCTGCGCCGTAACGAACTCCGTCGCATCAAGAACGATGACCGTCACATCAGATCGCTCAATCGCCCCGATCGTACGAATCGCACTGAACTTCTCTATCCCTTGCTCAGTCTTGCCACGCCTACGCAATCCCGCCGTATCCAAGAACATCATCTGACTGCCTTTGTACTCATAGACCCCATCCACAGTGTCCCGAGTCGTCCCCGGCAACGGACTTACGATCGAACGCTCTTCGCCCGTCAACGCATTGAAAATCGCCGATTTCCCTACGTTCGGACGCCCCGCAATTGCAACTCGGATTACGTCAGCCGGAGATTCATACTCAAACTGATCGTCAACATGCGCCAGAACCGTATCCATCAACTCGGCAATCCCGATGTCGTGGTAAGCGCTTATCGGTATCGCTTCTCCCATCCCTAACGACGCAAACGCGTACAACTCCGCCATCCGAGTTGTGTTGTCCGTCTTGTTCGCGGCAAGAGCATACGGCTTATCCGCACGTCTCAGCAACTCCGCAGCATCGTAGTCTGAAGCCGTCAATCCCTCGGATGAATCGACCAGCATTATCACCGCGTCAGCACTCTCGATAGCGCGCTCAGTCTGAATTCGCACCTCCTCCCATAACTGAATCTCCGCCGATGGTTGATCCTCAATGCCACCAGTATCGATAAGCATGAACCGGCGACCGAACCAATCAGCATCCACCGACACACGATCTCTAGTCGTCCCCGGCGTGTCGCTGACGATCGCGATACGACTGCCCGCTATCCGATTGAACAACGTCGACTTCCCAACATTCGGGCGCCCAACTATGGCTATTACAGGTAGCGACATCTTTATCGTCAAAACTCTTGAGTTTCCCTCGATCGCCGGGGAATGTCTGCAAGGACAAAAGGGGCGAGGCTCCTAAATTGATGAACCGCGGCGGTGCCGCCTAACTGGCTACGATATGCTCCATCAAAGCCATCTGAGCCCACATGCGATTCTCAGCCTGCTGATACACGACCGATGACGGATGCGACAACATATCCTCCGACACCTCTTCTCCCGGATGCGCCGGCATGTCGTGCATGAAACGTGCTTGCGGTTTAGCCAGCTCCATCAACTCCGGATTCACCTGATAACCTTGGAAATCCTTCAAACGCTGAGACGTCTCGGCCTCCTGACCCATGCTCGTCCAAACGTCCGTGTACACAAAATCCGCGTGCCTTGTCCCTTCAATCGAGTCACGCATCTGAATCACGCTACCCATCTTTGCCAACTCCGAAGTGTAGTTGCCAACATCCACGCGCACACCATATGGCAACTCATACCCATTTGGCGAAGCAACCACTATGTCCCCACCAAGACCCGCAACCGCATACGCCAAACTCGTTGCAACGTTGTTCCCATCTCCGATAAAAGCCACGCGCACACCATCCAGATAACCACGTATCTCCAACATTGTCATCACATCAGCCAACGCCTGACACGGATGCTCGCTATCCGTCAGAGCATTAATCACCGGCACATCGCTGTTGTCACCAAATTCGTCCAGCGTCGCCTGCGCAAACGTGCGAACCACTGCCATACCCGCCATACTCGCAATCACCTTCGCAACATCAGCAACCGGCTCACGCTTGCCAAGCCCGACCTCTTCAGGAGAGAAGTAAACCGGTTTAGCACCAAGCTTCTCCGCACCAATCCAAAACGACAACTTCGTCCTCAGCGATGGCTTCTCAAACAGCAACGCCACCGACATCCCCTCCAAAGCTCGACTCTCCGCACCGCTCTTGAGCTCGATCGCCCGGTACAGCAACGGAGATATCTCCGCCGGTGGGAGGTCTTTGAACCTTAGAAAGTGCCTGTTCATCTCGATGTCCTCACATCACGCACAGCAAACCAAAAGCCGCGCAACAATACCTAAATTGTGCATTACACCGCGTACGTCATTCCGGCGAAAGCCGGAATCCAGAGAGGCGCGGAAACGGGAAAATCCCCTTTCGACCGGCGAAAGGGGCGCGAGTGCAACGAGCGGGGTATGCAGGGTGGGGGAGGGCAGAAACTCTACGCCGGCGTAAAGTTCGGCAACGTGTAATCATCACTGATCTTCGTGAAAACCACCTTCAACGCCATCCCGATTTCCAGATTCTCAGGCTCAGCATCCACCCCCACGATGTTCGTCGCCATCTTCGGACCCTCTTCCAATTCCACAATCGCCGTGATATACGGAATCTCTCCCATGAAACCGGGATGCGGCGGAACATGCACAATCCCGAACGTGTGCAACGTTGCATTCCCCGAAGCCTTCACCCACTCCAACTCACCGCCGGGTGTAGACACGCTAAATGCACGCGGATAGAACTGGTACTCCCCAGTGGCTTTATCTCTTTGCAGCCAAAGCTCCTCATTGCGAGCACCTTCCCAATAACGGTCAGATTCGGGCTGCGAAACCGGCTCAGGTCGTGGTGGAGAGTTTGTAGTCATCTTCGATATCTCCGCAGGTTATGTAGTTCTGATGGCAGTGATTGTACGAGTTGCAAGTCAAGACGTGGACGGGACGCGTTGCCATTAACGACGCGTGATCACACCACACGCCACGCGATCGCCCGCGCCAGGACTCTCTTTGTATGAATCAGGTTGGGCGTGAATGATGATCGCAGAACCATCGTCGTCGAATAGCGTATCCTCAGCATTGCTCGAAAATGATACGCCGTCAGTGAAGACATCAGCACGTGCGCGACCGTCAACACCGGCATAGATGTTGGGCATGTCGCCACTGTGTACTCCGCCTTCATGCATGAAGCCATGTCCCTCTCCGCCCGGCATGTAGTGACCGCCGGCAGCGCTGAAATCTGGAGAACAACTGCCCACTGCATGGATATGGAACCCATGTGCACCTTCTGAAAGCCCGGTGACATCAGCGGTAACCAACACACCATGCGGACCTTGCGTAAGAGTCACCGTACCCATAGGAGAACCATCAACCCCCTTCATTTCAGCTACAGCTTCTACACCTACTTCCGACGGCGCTGCTTCGTAGGGTTGGCAACCGAGAGCCACGCCGATTGAAGCTACCACCATCGTCAAAGCCAGAAACCAACTCAATCTCCGTTTGCTACGAACGCTATTCATGTGCTGCATATCTCCTACACCTGTGAGCAGATTCCGACGCTAGTTCGATGCCAAAATCACCGTCCCCGTCGATGACAGATAACCGCCTGTCCCATGCGCCACCGCCAAATCACAATCATCCAACTGACGCTCGCCAGTCTCACCACGCAACTGTCGGACAGCCTCCAGCACGGTGAATATCCCGTACATCCCCGGATGCGTGTAAGACAACCCGCCACCTGATGTATTCACCGGAAAATCTCCGCCCGGTGCCGTCCGCTGATTTGCTACCAAGTCCGGACCTTCTCCGGGTCCACAGAAACCAAGATTCTCCAACGAAACCAACACCGTATACGTGAACGAGTCGTAGATCATCATCAGGTCAAGGTCCGAGTGTGAAACACCGGCCATATCCAACGCCTGCTGACCCGTGTTCCGACCGAAAGCACGCGTCAGATCCGGCATCTGCGAGATCATCGAGTGGTCATGACCTTCAGCCGCACCTAATATCGCTACTCCGCCCTTCGCACAATCCTTCGCACGTTCAGCAGTCGTCACCACAATCGCCGCGCCTGCATCCGTCACCAAACAGCAGTCCAGCAGATGAAACGGCCACACGATCCATCGCGACTCGTGGTAATCATCGAACGTCGCCGGACGATCGTAGAAATACGCCTTCTCGTTCATGTTCGCCCACTTCCGAGTCGACACCGCAATGTTCGCCATCGCCTCACGAGTCCGATCCTCGCCATACTGATGCATGTAACGACGCGCCGCCATCGCATAAGAGACCGGCGGACCAATAATCCCATACGGACGCTCATACTGGTTCTGCGGAGTCCCAAGATTGGTACCGAGCCCTGCACGATCATTCCTACCAGCCTGACCATGCGTAATCAGCGCAACCTCGCAATACCCCGCCTGAATCGCCGCAATCGCATGAGCAATGTGAATCACGAACGACGAACCACCGACCGACGTGCTATCCGTAAACCGCGGGTGTATCCCCAGATACTCCCCAACATCTAACGTCGACCAACCCGCAGTCATCAAACCATCGACATCTGATAGCGAGAGCCCTGCATCGTCCAAAGCGTTTATCGCGGCTTCTGCGTGGTGAGCGAGCGGAGATTTGTCCGGGACATTGCCAATCTGATCCGATTCGGCTACTCCTACGATGGCGGATTGCCCTGACAACGCTCGAAGTCTGTTGATGTTAGGCATGGGAAAGATTTGCTCCGTTCAGGCTATGATGTGCGGGATGAACGCAACAAGCATTTTACCCGCAACGCATCAAAAGTAAACTTGAACCGTCAGCTAATCCGTCTTAGACGATCAGGAAATCACGCCATGCCCGAAGAAAAAGGCGCACCACCGCAAGTCCAAGTCGAATCCTTGAACGATTACCTTGAGATCATGTCCAAAGCCGTATTCCAAAGCGGCATGTCTTGGCAAGTCGTAAACGCCAAATGGCCAGACACCAACGAAGCGTTCCACGGCTTCGAGATCGGAAGAGTCGCGGCCTTAACCCAAGAGGAACTGGACGAACTTGCTCAAGACAAGCGCGTTATCCGCAACCGACGTAAACTCGCCGCCATCGCCCACAACGCACAGCGCATCATCGAACTCGACGCCGAACATGGCTGCTTCATCGATTACCTCCGCTCCCACGGGGACTTCTACGACACCGTCAAAGACCTGAAAAAGCAATTCAAATTCCTCGGCGACACCGGATGCTACTTCTTCCTATACGTCATCGGTGAACCAGTACCACCCCACGACGAATGGATGTGTGCCCAAGAACGCGCAAAGTCGCGCCGCTAACCGTCATTCCCGCAAAGCCCCGTCATTCCTGACCTCCCCTGTCATTCCCGCGAAGGCAGGAATCCAGAAGGGAGGGTGGTCCCCTTCGCTTCAGCGTAAGGGGACGCGGGCGAGCAAAGCGAGAACGCAGGGGATGCTGGGTGGGGACGTGGCAGAAAAGCATCCCCCTAACCCCCTTGCACTCCGCGAAGGGGGAATTTACGGGGGTTCAAAACATCGTGATTCAACCACCCTCCCCAAAACTGCTAAATTACCTATCAACTCAACCATCCAATCCCCAACCATAGGAACCACGCCGTGAAAGTAGTAATGACCCCTATGCCCGGCGGCGTAGCCCCGGGCGAAGCTGATGACGCCGTCCTTCGCGACCTCGAAACCACATTCCCCGACGTCAACTTCGTATGGTGCGAGACCGAAGAGGACCAACTCATCGCCATCGAAGACGCCGACGCATACTGCGGATGGCCAACCCGCAAAGTATTCCTCGCCGCAAAAAACCTCAAGTGGATACACTGCGCCGGCACTGGCATCGACGGAATCATGAAGATCCCCGAACTCATCGAGGCCGACATCCCCGTCACCAACTCCCGCGACTCCCACGTCAGCCCCATGGCGACCCACGTCTTCGCCCTCATCACATCACTCGCGCAACGACTTAACGAGATGCTGCCTCAGCAGATGGCTCGCCAATGGCGACCCGAAGACTACGCATGGCGACAAATCGAACTCGAAGGCGCAACACTCGGCATCTACGGTTTCGGAAACATCGGACGCCGAGTAGCCAAACGCGCCTCCGGATTCGACATGAAGGTCTACGCCGTCGACAAACACCCAAGACCGTCCGAACACGCCGAAGAAGTCTGGGGCCTCGACAAACTCGACAACCTCATCGCAATGTCCGACTGGTTCGTAGTCGCCTGCCCCTACACCAACGAATCGATGAACTCCATCGACAAACGCCGCATCGCACTGATGAAACCCACCGCCCACATCATCATCATCTCCCGCGGCGGCATCGTTGACGAACAAGCCATGTGCGAAGCCATCCGAAACGGCAAACTAGCTGGTGCCGGTCTAGACGCCATGGAACCCGAACCCCCAGAACCCGACAGCCCCCTCTGGACCACCCCCAACATCATCTTCTCACCCCACGCCTCAGCCCTAGTACCCGACATGTACCTAGGCCGCCGAGAAGTCTTCAAAGAAAACCTCCGCCGCTACCTAAACAACCAACCATTCATCTACGAATGCGACAAAGTCGCGGGTTACTGATCCAATACATCCCCTTCGCAAAGCAACCCATTCCCTCCCCCTCACAGGGGGAGATTAAGAGGGGGTCAGCGAAGCGGACGCAGGGGATGCCCAAGGCGGCGAGGCGGACCGCAACCACACAAACACATTCCCCCTCCTTCAGGAGGGGCTAGGGGGAGGCCGCCCCTTTCGAGACGAAAGGGGCGCGAGCAAAGCGAGCGGGGTATGCTCGGCGTAGCAATGTTCTCCTTCCCTCAGCGAGAGATTTACACATTCCCTCTCCCCTCCGTGGGAGAGGGTTAGGGGAACCGGGGACAAATGGGCAGGGCAATCACAGCCCATCACAAACATCAGCGCTTTCGGGTTTCCCCCGCCCGAGACGTACGAAATCCAAAGGGGAAATGTCCGAAGGACAAAGGGGACAACGCCAACCTACTGCATCGGTGAATAATCCGTCGGCATCAATATCCGATTCTCGATGTTCTTCACCAAGATCCCATCCCGGTGCGACTCCTCGAAAACCGCCTGCCACTCCGGATCCGCACGGAAACTCGCCCAAGCCTCAGCACGTTGATTCGCATCCTCGAAAGCCACCAGATACACCAGCTGGTTGCTGTTCGGACCAACATCATGCGTCCAGTAACCGACATTCCGAATCCCGTGCTTCTCGAAAAGCTCCATCGTGTGGTTCCTGAAGCGCGCATTCAAATCAGGCAACTTCCCAGCGAAGCACTCGTAAATCCGCAACTCGTAGATCATTCCGTCAACTCCTAAGGTTCGATCTGTTCAGAGACTAGCGTTATCGTATCGCGTTTTCACCCATCTCGACTACCCACGTCATTCCGAGCGCAGAGAGGAATCTCCCTCTCCCTCGATAGGTGAGAGTCAGAGTCTGCCCCGGACTTGGTGCTGCATATCCCCTCCCCCACATGGGAAAGGGCAGGCCCCCGCAATCCCCTCCTTCAGGAGGGGGCTAGGGGGAGGTCGAACGGGGACAAAAGGGCGGGGCGGATCACAGCCCATCACAAAAATCAGCGAAATCAGCGGTTCAGACGGAAAACTTGACAACCGATACATCTGTAGTAATATAGAAACCGAGCGCCGATCCGCCGATCATCGGAACGGCGTCCGGAAAAACGAAACATCGCCGCGAGCCGGGGCACGCGCAACCTGCGGACGCGAGGCAGAAAAAAGACAACTGAATAAAGGTAAACAGGCCGCGGACGGGACGACACGGAACCGCCAACACACGGATCCGCCGACGGTGCCCGCCGAAAGCCCAGGAAGACGGGCGAAACGCGGCCAGCACCGGTCACGGGGATCGTTGTAGCTTTAGGGCTCGGATGCGGAGTGTTACGCTGGCTCCGACAATGACAGCAAGCCAGACGGCAGATGCCCTCCTCCTTGACAACCTTCGGGTTGCCCCCGCTCGCGGGGGAAATGTCCGAAGGACAAAGGGGGAACGCGCCAAACCCGCGTCGTTCCGGCGGAAGCCGGAATCCAGACGGGAGGGGCGCGGGGGAGTTTGACCGTTCAAGGTTCGAGCGAACGCATCCCTTATCCGGCAGACGTCTACCCGCATCGTCGTGCGGGGGAGGCTGCAGCACCAGCGAGGGGCATGAACCGAGTGATGACGGGGGCAGATCTTCCAAACGCTTCCCGGAGGGCCGACGGTCTGGCGACGTCGGCGGTGCTGGAACAAAAACACCTACCAGCCTAGGCAAAGCATGCGAGTTGTCGCCCGCGCGAAACCCGAAACGCGGCGATGCTTCGAACCATAAGGTTTCCCCCGCCAGCGGGGGAAATGTCCGAAAGGACAAAGGGGGCACATCCCCTTCAATTAAACGCGCCCAAATAACACCACATCACCACAATCAGCCTAATCCTCGGTTCAGACCTACCGCGAGTAGTGCGACTCTCGATCGCCCGGAAACTTACCCTCCCCCACATCATCAACATACCTCTTCACCGCCGCCGTAATCTCACCGGCAAAATCCCCGTAATGCCCCGCATGACGCGGCCTGAACGTCGGGTCCAAACCCAGCATATCGTGCAGTACCTGTATCTGACCATCGCAATGCGGACCCGCACCGATCCCAATCGTCGGAATTCCCAATCGACCCGTAATCTCCTTCGACAACTCCGAAGGCATCAACTCCAGAACAATCGAATACGCTCCCGCGCGCTCCACAGCCAAAGCATCCTCGATCACCCGCTCCGCATTCTCCCCGCGCCCCTGCACACGATACCCACCGAACGAATGAATCGACTGCGGAGTAAACCCAATATGCCCCATCACCGGTATTCCAGCATCCACCAAAGCCCGGATCGTCTCTTCAACCGATACTCCACCCTCTAACTTCACAGACTGCGCCCCTCCTTCCTTCATCAGCCGTGCCGCATTCTTGATCGCCGTCGGAACATCCGACTGATAACTCCCAAACGGCATATCCGCAACCACAAACGCCTTCTTCGCACCACGAGTTACCGCCGCCGTAGCTCGAACCATATCCTCAACCGTCACCGGAACCGTGGAGTCGTACCCTAGCACCACATTACCCAAACTATCCCCGACCAAAATCGCCGGAATCCCCGCACTATCAATCAACAACCCATGGTTGTAGTCGTAAGCCGTAACCATCGGGATCAACTCGCCACGAGCCTTCGCATCCCAGAAGTAACGAACCGTCAAACGCTGTGGTGCCGCACACATACCTCAATTATCCACAATAGAACCATTAAACTTCACCCAGACAGAAACCCCTTCCCATCAGAGACCGCCAAATGAAAACCGCAACCCGAGACAACCTCTACTACGAACACTCCGCCGCAAATCCGGTAACCCTAAACGTTCAACCAGGCGAATGGTTCGAAGTCCAAACCCAGATGAACCGCGGACCCGACGCCAATCTCGTCCCCGACGACATCCGAGACCTCTACAACACCTACCGATCTGATTCCCAACCAACCGACCGCGGCAACGCATCCTCCGGCTGCACATACGTCGAAGGCGCCGAACCCGGGCACATGCTCACCGTACACATCGGCGAAATCAAAACCCACCCCGTCGGATGGACACGATACGCCGGATCCACCGGCGCAATGCCCGGATACCTTGGTCACTCCAACATCGGACCTCAATTCCGTATTTGCCGCATCGACGTCGAAAACGGTCAGATCATCTGGAACGAGAAACTATCCTTCCCCGTCGAACCCATGCTTGGGGTCGTCGGCGTCGCACCTCAGCGCGAAGCGCGTCATAATGGATGGGCGGGCCAATGGGGCGGCAACTTCGACATCCAAGAGGTAACCACCGGCGCCAAACTACATCTTCCCGTCTACCACCCCGGCGCACTTCTCCACGTAGGAGACATGCACGCCCGACAAGGCGATGGCGAGATATGCGGTGGCGGTGGAATCGAGACCGGCGGCTCGGTAATGATGAAGGTCCAAATCTCCCCGATGCCCGAAGAGATGTCGTGGCCACGTATCGAAAACGACACTCACATAATGACCACTGGCATAGAGAAACCTGCCGAAGACGCCTTCCGCATCGCACTCTCCGAGATGATCCTGTGGCTAGAAGCTGATTACGGCATGACACAAGGCGAGGCATTCATCTTCCTCGCCCAGTGCCTCGAAGCACGCGTAACCCAGTTTGTAAACCCTACCTACTCATACGTCTGCAAAGTCAACCGCAAATACCTCGCATAGGTTCATCATGCCCATAACCAACTACACCGACGGCGACAAAGAGACCTTCCGAACCCAGATGCTCGAAGATGTCCGACGCAAAAAAGCTGAAAACCCCGATTACACCGTCGTTGACATCGGTGGACGACACAATCCTTGGGCCGACGATGTCGTTGATGCTTACGTTGACGTGTTTGAGTTCGAGACCGATAAACGCTTATACGTTGGCGACGTGAATGATGAAGAGATATGGCGAGAGTTGGAAAAAGATGGGCCATTCGATTTTGCCATCTGTTCCCATGTCCTGGAAGACATCCCGTATCCCATGACCGGCCTCAGATGGTTGCCCCGAATCGCCAAAGCCGGCTTCATCGGCCTGCCCGTTAAACACAGAGAAGTCGCAAACTCGAAAACCTTGTACTGGCTGGGACAGCCCCAACACTCATGGATATACGGAGTCCGTGCTACTGAACAGGGGAAGTCAGAGCTTGTTGTAGTGCCCAAATGGCACAGCATCCATTACTTCAATCTCCAAATGCCCGATCAGGTTCCACTAGGTGAAGAAGACGCAAATCTGGGGCCGAGAACCTTGGATTGGTTTGACAAGTCGAAAAGCGGATACGACCTAGAGTTGGGAGTGATCTGGGAACAGGACATACCTTTCTGGACACCCGGCTACACAATGTTGACCGCGGATCAGATCGAGATATTCAGGACCGCCTTGGCAGAAGGAGTGTGACCTACGCCAAAGCCCGATCCCGCCTCTGCTTGTGCCAAGCTAACCAAAAGAACCTGAACTTAGGTGGTACGCTTACTCCACTGTTGATTCTGAAACAGGTAATCGCAACACTCTAAACCGGAACCGATTTTCCAGACATGACAAACACTCTTTACTACGGCGACAACCTCGAAGTCCTCCGTCGGTACATTGACGACGAATCAGTGGATCTGATCTACCTTGATCCGCCATTCAACTCCAACGCCACCTACAATGTCCTCTTCAAAGAGCAGACGGGGCAAAGCTCTCCAGCACAGATCAACGCTTTCACAGATACCTGGGAGTGGACACAAGAAACCGAGCGCGCATACGAACAAGACATCATCCTCAACCCAACCATCGCGCCCGCAGTTAAAGACATGGTCTCCGCGTTCAGGAGTTTCGTAGGCCGGAACGCGCTGATGGCCTACTTGGTGATGATGACACCGAGACTGGTCGAACTTCACAGAGTGCTCAAACCAACCGGATCGATCTACCTCCACTGCGATCCAACCGCCAGCCACTATCTCAAAACCGTCATGGATACCGTCTTCGGAAAAGAGCGGTTTCTATCCGAGATCATTTGGAAACGAACCAGCGCACACTCCAGCTCTCGTCGCCCCGGCGCAGTTCATGACACAATCCTCCTATACTCAAAATCTGATACCCACACATGGAATCGACAGTATCAACCTTATGATGAATCCTATCTGCAAACGTTCTTCGAGATGCGGGACGAAGACGGGAGAAGATGGAAACGGACAGACCTGACCGGGGCAGGTGCTACACAGCGCGGAGAATCTGGACGGGAGTGGCGCGGCATAGATGTGACCTCCAGAGGAAGACACTGGGCGTACTCCCTAGACGAACTTAACAGGTTAGATGCTGAAGGTCGGATTCACTGGCCAAAAAGACCGGGTGGAATGCCTAGACTCAAGCAATACGCCGATGAAATGCCGGGCGTCGCGTTGCAAGACATCTGGGCTGATGTAAGACCTATCCACAATCTATCCCAAGAGCGCCTAGGTTATCCGACTCAGAAACCGGAGGCCTTGCTCGAACGGATTATTCGGGCGTCTTCTAATGCCGGCGACGTTGTGCTGGACCCGTTCTGTGGTTGCGGCACCGCCGTCGCAGTTGCAGAACGACTCGACCGCAAATGGGTCGGCATTGACATCACTCATCTCGCCGTAGCATTGATGAAGCACCGTCTAAATTCGAGATTCGGCATCTCGCAAGGCGAAGATTACTCAGTGATCGGCGAGCCAGTCGATGTGGGTAGCGCACGTGCGCTGGCAGAGCAGGACAGATACCAGTTCGAGTTCTGGGCTTTGTCATTGCTGGGAGCACGACCTCAGCAATACGACCATCGTGGAGCGGACCGCGGCATCGACGGCATTCTGCACTTCATTAACGGCCCGCGTCGGTCTACACACCGAGCAATAATCCAAGTCAAAAGCGGCCGCGTTTCCGTCAACCACATTCGCGACTTGGTCGGAACCGTGGAGCGCGAAAATGCCGCAATGGGGTTTTTCATCACTTTGGAAAATCCGACGCGCGCCATGACATCAGAAGCTGTAAGCGCCGGCTTCTATCATTCCGAACTGTGGCAGAGGGACTATCCCAAAATCCAGATCCGTACCGTACAAGACTTGCTAAACGGCAACGAGTTCGAGATGCCCCCCAATCCAGGAATGTATCAGGACTCTCAGCGAACTCAACGCGACGCTGGTAGGCAGGGGGACTTGGAAGACATAAGGGTGCCATTCGGAACTGACTCAGAATTGAGCGAGGAACTCATAGTATGAACCGGGTTAGAGAGGCCGAATTAGAGGCGTCAATGTTAGTTAGGTTGGTTGCCGATGGCATCTGATTTCGGATTCTGGGGTCTAGCCATGGATGCCAGCAATGTTCAGGCGCTGGCCGAGTTCTGGCGCGCCGCGGCAAACTACGAAATCGCCGATGCACACTACCCGTACCTCGCGGTCTTGAAAGGGAAGCACTCTTCGACACCGCGAATCATCATTTTGCAAGTTCCCGAATCCAAAACTGCCAAGAATCGGGTTCACATGGAATTCAAGGCCTTGGATTTGAAGTCCGAGGCCGCCCGTCTCGTCGAACTTGGCGCAACTCTCATTGCAGAACGCGAATTCGGCGATACCCAATGGATCGTCATGCAAGACCCGGAAGGCAATGAATTCTGTCTTGTCAATCCGCACAACGAGGAATAACTGCAAATGTCGACCTCATACTCCAACCGATCCGAATCCCGCCGACTAATGGAGCGCGCCCGACGCGTAGTCGCTGGTGGCATCTCCTCACAGATCAGACTCAACGAACCCGGCGGAGAACCACTGTTCTTTGACCGCGCCGAAGGCGCGTTGATGTGGGACGCTGACGGCAACCAGTACATCGACTACATCCAAGGCATGGGACCCAATATTTTCGGCCATGCCCCCGAATTCGTGTCACAGCAAGTCGCAGAAGACATGCGAAAAGGCTATGTCTTCGCCGCTCAGTTTGAACGCGAAATAGAAGTTGCGGAAATGGCAGCAGAAGCCGTCTCAATCGAAGACTGCACCGTACGCTTTGCCAGTTCCGGAACCGAGATCGACCAACTAGCACTTCGGCTCGCCAGGGGATTCACCGGGAGAACCAAGTACATAAGGTTCGAAGGCCACTACCACGGCTGGATGGACAGCGTCAATCACTCAGTTCATCCGCCCATCGACGAAGCGGGCGATGTAGATTACCCAAACGTTGTCGGGGAATCAGCTGGCATGGACCCAGGCTCGGCGTCCCAAGTAATACCTTGCCAATGGAACGACATCGATCTCCTCGAAGCCGCATTCGACCGAAACCCCGGGCAAGTCGCCGCCGTCATTATGGAACCGATCAATGCCAACACCAACTGCATAATGCCTGAACCCGGCTACCTCGAAGCTGTCAATGAGATCGCCCATCGCCGCGGTGCGCTCGTCATCTTCGACGAAGTCATCACCGGCTTCCGCGTTGCGTACGGCGGAGCCCAAGAACTCTTGGGCATCACTCCCGACTTAGCAACTTACGCCAAATCGATCGCCGCGGGCTTCCCCATCGCCATGCTCGCTGGTCGCCGCGACATCATGGACATTCTCGGCAGCGGCGAGGTCTACCACGGCGGCAGCTTCAACTCAAATGTCATGTCTATTTCTGCCGCCCATGCCACGTTGACACACCTGAAATCTGAAGGCGACGCTTTCTATGCCGACCTGAACCGGCGTGGTCAAAAACTCATCGACGGCATTCGCAGCGTCGGCATGGAAACCGAGACTGACATTCATGTCCAAGGTCTTGGCAGCGTCTTCGGAATCTCGTTCAATCGCAGTGGCAATATCGTCCGCAACTACCGCGATCATGCCACGAAATGCGACGACGCGCGTTACACGCAATTCGCATCTATGATGATGCTTGAAGGAGTCCGACTTTCATCCAACGGACGCGTTCACATGTCTTCCGCCCACACCGACGAGCAGGTTGACCAAACTATCGAAGCAGCGCGTAGAACACTCTCTCGCCTCTGATCATCGATCGCATGAGATTGAGATCGAGTCGTATTACGTCTTATTGTTTCGACTCGCCGTAATTTGCCACAATCACAATCACGCATCATGACGAGTACCGTGTTGGACTCGCGGGTTGAGTGGTGCAAGACGAACTCAGGAATTTGGAGAAGGACGCTTCATGCAGACAGAGTTTCAATGGGGCTCGAATTCCAATGCGACTGCACCATCAAATCCTGCACGAGCGACCATGGATCGCAACTCAGGAACGCAGCGATTTGCGGCCGCGGTATGTGACAACTATGACGACAAAGGTGAAGTGGAGGCGATGTGCGATGACATCAAGTCGAAGTTGGACGGCCAATCACCTGATCTAGCAGTGGTGTTCGCCTCGTCGCCCAAGTATGCAGATTTCGAACACATCCTGCCTGCAATCCACCGCAACATCGGCCCCGACGTAGTGATCGGATGTTCAGGTTCCGGCATTATAGGTTCCGGTCGTGAACTTGAAACGGGACCGGGACTCTCGGTTCTAGCGGCGACTTGCACCAACGATGCAATCTATCCTTTCGCCTTCAGCGACAAACAGGCCTGCGGCAAAGAAGCCACACCAGAATCGCTCGCTGAAGCCATTGGAGTGAATCCCGCCGAATTCGAAAATGGCTTGATGTTGATCTTCATCGATCCGTTGACAGTTTCAACTGAATACTCGCTCTCCATGCTCGACTCGGTCTATCCGTCAGTGATGAAATTCGGTGCACTCGTCAGCGGGGGGCACGAGTACGGAGAAAATCGACTATTTCTCGGCGATGAATTGCGGCATCATGGAGCAGTCGGCCTGCTGATGAAACACAACTTCGATGCCGACACGATTGTTTCCGGTAGCGAAGAGCCCGTCGGCCCGAGCATGGTCATTACGAAATCGACTCGTAACGAAATTCACCGTTTGGACGATCGCAATCCGATGGCAGTCTTGGAAGAAATCTTCCTCAATGTTGATCCTCTGAGCCAGATAAGGATGAAACGGACACTGGTAGTCGGGTTGGAAACCAGCGGCGTCCTGATGGACCCCGACTACGTGATGCGCAACATCATGGACATTGACCAAGAAACTGGAGCGATGATGATCGGAGACTTGGTCGAAGAGGGACAAGCCCTCCAGTTCCACGTTCGCGACGGCGAGTTGGCGTCGCAACGACTAACCCAAAACTTGGACAACTACGTTTCGAATGTGTTGGATCGCGGCAATTCCGTTGATGCGATGCTGTGCTTCAACTCGGTCGCTCGTGGCTATCGCATGTTTGAGGAAGATGATCATGACGCGAAGATCATCGCCGAGCGTTTTCGCGATATCCCCATGGCCGGGTTTTTCTCAAACGGCGAGATTGCGTCGCGCCGCGATGGCTTCTCGCTTTTGGACGAAGAGGAATACGCAACGCGAGTAATGGGATACTCCGACACTCTCGTCATGTTGCGCGATCTGTCTAGGCAACGCATTCACGGATTGGCGAGCAGCGGAGCATCATCCGCCGCGATGAGTTGACCTTTACTAGACCAGCAGTTCCAAAATTTCAAAGCTTGTCGAGCGGTCGCACGACATCAATCACTGACGATACTCGCCTCAACGACGAGTTCAATGATTTCGCATCGACATCCGACGAGCAACTTGTCGTAGCGCAGATCACATAGTTGGCGAACGTCCCCAGAAGCGCGAGCATGGTGTCGCGTCGAAATGCTGAGAATAGGTAGTCTGATCGGATGTCGTCTGACAATGCCGAGTAGTAATCCGCGACCAGACTGTCGAAGTGGCGTCGGACAACCTCTGGAGAAATCGTCGTCGAAAGAAACTTCGCCACATCGCTGCTTGCCCCGCTGCACACCGCGTCTTGCCAGTCGATCAGCACAGGAGTAGAAGGCCCGTCAGTCCTGCGCAGCATCATGTTGGCAGTATGCAGATCGCCGTGTGTAAGGGTTCGCGGGCGATCATCTAGTTCATTAAGAACCTCCACGATATTGTCAGCAAGATAATCTGCGACCTCGTTCACAGTGGGAGTGTCGCACGGATGCAGGACTGCTGATCTAGCCAGCATTTTCCAATTCGGCGCGAACAGCTCAACATCTTCATCGAAAATATCCGCCCGGTACCCGTCGCGCATCCACCAATTGGCGCCCAGCGAACCGTCGCCCCAATAGCGTGAGTGGACGTCGGCGAGATCTACCAGCGCACGGCGAGTAGTCTCTAGAGAGAACTCTTTGCGTTTCGGCAATTCACCTAGATCTTCCATCAACAATGCGGTTGTCTGAGATACCGGATCGTAAAGCGCGGCAAATATGTGTGGCTGAAACCCGCCTTGCATATCCCGAAGCAGGTTGTAGACCTCCAACTCACGCGCGTACACCCCGCTAGCCGCCTCCTCATCGCGGTCCTCAGGTAATTTGGCGGGTACCTTGACGATCGCACGGGATAACGCACACCCGTCTTTTGCAATCCCGACTCGGAAGACTTGAGACTTCTGAGGGTTTCCACCTACGAGCGGTTGGTAAGACTTGATCGTTGCGCTCGTGAACCCCGCGATGGCTAACAGTTCCTTGCCGACCGATGTGGGACCGCCGGTCTCGGCAGCGTCTTGAATGAGCGTGGTGAGTTGTGTTTGTGACATGGTGCTTCAAGGGTTCCCGTCGCCCCTCGACAGTGTGGCTATATCATCACACCCAAGCAAATCACTTGGAGGTAAAAGTTCGATGGCAAGATTCGAAGGGAAGGCTGCACTGATAACTGGCGGTGCATTGGGAATTGGTGGAGCAACCGCAAGGCGGCTAGCGTCGGAAGGCGCAAGCGTGCTGATCGCCGACATCGATGACGATGCTGCCACCGCAAACGTGGAACGCATTGCCGATGCTGGTGGTACCGCCGTCGCGTCCAACATCGACGTGTCTTCATCCGACGACTGTCGCCGGATGGTCGACGACACGATTGACGCTTTCGGTCGCCTAGACATCTTGGTTCAGAACGCGTTCAGCGTCATCTCTGGCGAATCTCGCATTCACGGCGACGCGTTGAGTGTCGAGGAAGAGGACTGGGACTACGGCATCGACGTCTTGGTCAAAGCGCTCTACCTCGGTGCGAAGCACGCGGTGCCGCACATGCGATCCGTAGGAGGAGGATCGATCATCAATCTTGCGTCCGTGCATTCTTACCTTCAGGAAACAGGGATGCTGGTGTACGAGACGGGAAAGGCCGCTGTAGTTGGCCTAACCCGCCAGTTGGCGGTTCAGTACGGCCCGGACGGTATCCGCGCAAACGCCATCGGTCCCGGCCACATCGTTGGCGAAGGTCTTGCCGAGATGTGGGCGCAAAACCCCACCGGTCACGCGTTTTTTGCCGATCAATACCCATTGAGACGGACCGGGAAACCAGAAGAGATCGCGGCAGGTATCGCTTTCCTATGCTCGGATGATGCTTCCTTCATCACGGGCCACACATTGATGATCGACGGCGGATTGACGGTCCAACTACAAGAGAAGTTCGGATTGCGGCAGGCAAAGTACGCCCTCGACCATCCCAACGACAACTTCACGTTTAGCGCACTAGACTAGCCTGATACTATTACGCCCCTGTGCGCGATCTCGCTGATCGGCTTGCGGTCGTTCGGGGATTCTCGTTCTTGCAAATCTTCGGGCAAGGCATCGCGGGGCCCGATCCTGCCGACAACGAATCCGCACATCACGGTATAGAACTCCGTGGAAACCCCGAGTTTTTCGTGGGCCGCGTCTAGATCGATCCCACCCATGCCGTGAGTGTAAAGTCCCATCGACCGGGCTTGAAGCGCCAATGCCATCCAAGCCGCACCAGAATCGAATTGAGCAACTCGATTTCGTCGTCCATCAGCCGACTTAGTCTCAGCAAAGATAAATCCGAGTAACGGTGCTTTGGTTGCCCAAATTCGATTTCCTTCCATCAGTATCGAGTCGAAAATCTCGCGATCCGCCCCGTCGGTTTCGTATACGAAGAGCCAAGGTTGCCGGTTGAACGATGAGGGCGACCATCGCGCACCTTCGAACAGTGAAGCGACTTCGGCATCGGTGAGCGGCTCGTTGGAGAAAGAACGTGGGGACCAACGGTTGATAAACAGCGGGTCCACATCGGCACTAGCGATGCGCGGGTTTTGGGTTTCGGTCAATTCGTGAGTCCTATCGGTTGCAGTTAGGTTTATTCAGATCGATTTTCGATTGTAAGTCGGATGCATCAGTCGGAGGTTTCAGAACCCCGAAGCTGCGTGGAAGAAATCGGGTCCGAAAATTTCTCCTCTGGAATCTCGATTAGCAATTCTTCAAATCCCGGAGGTATAAACATGTCGCGTATCGTCTTAAACGTGCCGTCAGCGTCATGCCGACCTCCGACGATGAAACACGATCCCAAATCTCGTAACTCGCTCATCGCGTCCAGGCTTGGCGTGAGCGAGTCGGTATCGGCGTAGAAGCCATCGTCGAAGAGCCTGATAGCGGTGTCGTAACCGATTACAAAGGTCGTTCTCGGCATCAAACGGGCCTTCTCCAAAAATGTAGCAGAGCGAGTAACAATGACGATGTCTCTTGGTTCTTGGAACTGTTGCACACGTACTTCTAAGTCTGAAGTCGCGATCTGGGGTTTCTCGACGTTGCGAACCGAGATCTCGAAGCATGGAGTCAACGCTTTTCCGGATAAAGAGAGAGCAGTTTCTAACAGCGCTCGATGCGCACGATGCAAGGGACGGAAAGATCCGGCGAGCACAATGGCATCGTTTGGGGGCGTTTGCGACCAGCCATGATCGACGCGATAAACTCCGAGCGGTCGTTTCCCAGAAACGATGTCCTCAATGTACGACGCGTTCGACATTTTCACCGGGAAGTAAACGTAACTCGACGCTATCTTCTAGTCCGCAGGCTTCAGCTAGAGCGTTCAGGACAATTGCAGAGCAGACAGCCTCCTCTTCGGCTCGGTCGCGTTCGCCCTTCTTCATAACTAAGGAGTACGTCGCTCCGCGATTCTCATCATGCCAAGCAACGTGAACGCGATTCTCGCCTCTGCGATGCCGGTCCGTAACAATCGCAGCGGTACACGACAACCCAATAAGACAGTTAGTGTTGACTTCCGCATCAGATAGTTCGACCGCCCGCTCATATGCTTTGGTTGCCATCATTCTGGCTTCGTTTTTAGAAACGTGTTGTTCTGCTTGCATTCCGACGTACACGTCCAATGCGGCCCGTGAATAGGGAACTTGAGCATCTATCACAGTTCGCGATGCTCCCGCGACCGAAAATAACGCCGATATCGCGCTCGTTCCAGCACCCGTTATTACTAAGCACGCTTTCGCATCAGTGTCGTGGATCCGGGAAATTAGTTCAAGGACTGTATTGCTATTCATGATGCGAGCAATCCTCCATCAATGCCAACCATCTGCCCAGTCACATAAGAGCTCCTTTCTGAGAGAAGCCACGCCACTAGTTCACCGACTTCCTTGGGTTGGCCGTAACGCGAAAGAGGAACTGCTGACTCGATTCGACGTCGGGCTTCAGCGTCGCCATGATCGACAGAGAGCATCATGTCGGTGTCGATCGGTCCTGGGCAAATGCCGTTCACCCGAATATTCATCCTGGCGTAATCGAGCGCCGCCGCTTTGGTCAAGCCGCTCACCGCGTGTTTAGTCGCGGTATAAGCCGGCCGTTTGATGTCTGCGCGTAAACCGTTACGCGACGAGTCATTGACGATCGATCCGCCGCGTCCTCGCTCAATCATTGCCTCCAGTTCTGCTTTCATGCACAACCAGACACCCAGGACATTTACCTCCCAAGAGCGTCGCAACACGTCAGAATCCATATCGTGGATGCGACCGGTATCCAGCAAAACACCGGCGTTGTTGAAAGCACCGTCGATTTTTCCATACGTCTCTAAAGCGTGTCGTACCATCCTATTCACGTCGGAATATTCGGTTACATCGGTTTGCACCCAAGTGGCTTCGGCGCCGCCATTCCGAATATCTTCTGCAACTTCAGCACATAAGTCCGCTCTTCGCGCCGCAATGACGACATTGGCGCCATGCTGGGCAACGACTTCGGCAGTTGACCGACCGATGCCAGAACTGCCACCGGTTACAAGGATGGTTTTGCCACTCAACATGCCAGTATCGAGATGGTTGATTGAGACTGTTGGATTTGAAGTCATCAGGCTCCTGTGAATACGAGATTCAGGTTCGTTCAGTTGACAAACGGCATTTGTGATGCTAGATTTACCCGCGTATTGTAAGTCGCGAGACGTGATGTATGCTGTATACTCTGCGAAGTTGCAGCCGTCTATGACGTAGTCGTGACGCTGTGAACGACCGGTTGGAGCAAGACGCGGCGGATCCGTGTCTAGGAACCATCTCTGCCGGCACAATACAGGAGGTTCATGAATGAAACTAAGCTATCTACTCAGGCGGTGGGGATTCCTGCCCTTGACGGTTGCTATTGCAGCAACAGCGTTCGTCCTTGCCTGCGGTAGCAGTGAAGAGCCGGCGACGCCGTTGCCCGCGGCAACCGCCGCACCAGCCGCCACTGCAGCACCCGCTGCAAAAGCAGCACCTGCGGCAACCGCCAAACCAGCCGAAAAGGCTGCTGCGGCTGCAACTGCTGCACCGGCACAAAAAGGCGCAGCCGCTGCAGAAGCAGCACCGGCAGCCACCGCCGCACCAGCAGCTACAGCAGCCCCTGCCATGGCCCCTGAGGCTATGGATGAGGAAGTTGAGGTTGTCTTCGCTACACGAGGTGTTGGAGCCGTCATTGGACTTCCGACCGTTGGTCCATACCGTGGAACTCCGACGCACGGAGGAGGCGTGGAAGAGTACTTCTTCGTCTTTGAAAACGGCGACCCGATGACCCCAGAACTCGTTGAGTCTTGGGACATCGACCCTGCAGGAACCCGCGTCCGCATGACCATGAAACAAGGTCCTGACGGACAAGGCATTCCGTTCATACCACCAGTAGGTTTTGAAGACCAGGACTTTGGAATCGTCGACGCTGACGAAGTAGTTCGCTACTTCAACGAGTCGAACGCCACCACGAACCCGGACACCACTTACGGTAACTCTGGCGACTTGGCGGCAATCTTCTTGGAAGCCAAGAAGATCGACGACTGGACGGTCGAAATCGGATTGGTATCCCCAGTCTATTTCTGCCTTCCGATCTCGCAGTTCGGTTGCTTGAGCGCAGCACGCGGTCTCTACTACCTCAGCCACCAAGACTCCATGGGAGTTGAGTGGGCACGTGAGCACCACGTCGGCACCGGCGCGTTCCGACAGGGCCACTGTGTTCCTGGTGACCGTTGCACGACCGAGGCCGTTGCCGACCACTGGCGCGTACAGCCCGGTATTGACAAGTACACCCAGATCCAGGTTGCTGAGAACAACACTCGTATCGCCATGCTCCGCAATGGCGAAGCAGACTTGGCGCTATTGGACTTCAAACTGGTCCCAGGCGTTGTCCAAGAGGGCTACCGCTTCCTCGAGACTATGCCCGGCGGCTTCGTTGGTCAGTCCATCATGTACCCAGGGCTTCTCTGGGAGCACTCGCACGCCCGCACTGGCGAACCGCTAGAGCCGTGGAACTGCGAAAACCGTAGCTCCGCAGCCATCGACAACGCTTGCGGCGATGGTCCGAATGAAGGTCCTTACACCGCGGACTACCCGTGGATCGGCAATCCTTGGGGAACCGAGGACGCTCCTTGTGAGGACGGTGTCGCACCTGGTGGTAGCGGTGACGCGACCGGTTACGAACGATGCGGCAACGCTCCGTACGCTGACACGGACAACCCACCCGGCATTAGCGACATGGAGCAGGCTCGCCTGGTACGTCTCGCCCAGTCGATCGCAATCGACCGCAACGAGATCAACAGCGTATTCTTGGATGACAAGGGCGCAGGCATCTACTCCGAGTACATGGGGCCACACTTCCCAGGCTGGGACCCCGACCGAAACACCGGTTGCTGGGACTGGCTAGGAAACCGCATCGACTGCGATCCTCGTGCCGCTGGCACCATCTTTGAGAATGGTGTCCCGTGGACGTTGCCAGATGGTGATCTCGAACTTGCCGACGCATTGCTTGCAGCAGCTGGCTACCCGCTGGTTGACGGTAAGCGTCAAGGCATCGAGAGCATGGTACTCCAGGCATACGTTGCTGAGATCGGTGAAGTCAGCCTCGAAATCGCTGACTACATCACTTCGCAATGGGAACAGCTTGGTATCGAGATCGAGCAGCTGATCGAGGACTACGGTGGAGTCATCTCGCAGAGAATGCGACGCCGTGTGCAATACTTGCCAGTCTTCAAGAACGGCGACGTTCACTCGAACGTCTACCCACTCGACTGGCCATTGCCGACGGTTGACACGTCATCCAGCCGACCCGGTTGGGGCGTAGGCTTCGAGTCTCAGCCAGGCGCGAAGTGGCTGTTCGAGATCCTCGGTGAGCAGGACAAGGCAGTGCGCGAGCAGAAACACCTCGAATGGGTGGACTGGTCAATGTACTGGGTTCAGTACGCCGGTGTTGTCGAAGTGCCGAAGGGCCTAGTTGCCGGTCCGAGAATTGCATCTTGGAACGGTCGCCAGCAGCACTACAGCAACTGGTCGAGCAACCCTGAGTTCATCGTCATTAGGTAGTAGTCTCCAGAAGAGAACACGGATGGGAGCACGGAAATCCCTAGGCTTAGGGTGATCCCGCTTCAACCGTAAAGGGCGATGGCGGTGTGCAGGCACAAAAATGTCTGCAAGCCGCCATCGCCGCGCAAGATGTGCCGATTGGCCATGCGGCACTCCGCGCGATCCGATACAAACTTGACACAGGCAATCGTCGGTAAGGGACGAACTACGCCCTCAAGATGGCCTAACTTTGGATGTAAGTGTCCACATGAGGATGTAAGGGATCGCTTGGATATAGCCCCGGGAGCAATCAATGTTTCGTTTCTTGGCAGGTCGCATACTAACTTCACTGATCTCCGTGTTCGGTGCCACTCTCGCGATATTTATCCTCGTCCACGTCAACCCAAAGGACCCGCGTGAGATTTTCGTGCCCCAAAGCGGGTATGGTCTAACGCAGGAGAGTTGGAATCGTCTAGGCGACCGTCTTGGTTTCGACAAACCAGCTCCGGTTCAGTACGTTGAGTGGCTTGGACGCGTATTTAGGCTTGACTTTGGCGTTTCATTGGGATTGCAGATTGATGTTTGGGACATAATCAAAGGACGTTTGGGTGCTACTGTGCAGTTGGGTGTGGGAGGATGGTTGATCGCTGTTCTGATGGGTATACCTACAGGGGTCGTCGCGGCCGTGTGGCGAGGAGGTATTTTCGACTATCTTGCCAGATTCGTGGCTTTGGTTGGACAGGCAGCGCCAGCATTCGTAACTGGAATTGTGATGATCTGGCTTTTTTCCGTTAATTTGACGGCGATTTCTGATGACAGTCCGTTTGCTTTTTTGAGGATTTTTGCTATGCCAGCAGGTGGACGAACTCCAGACGAACTTAGGTGGAAAGAGTACGTTTTACCGTGCCTCGCGCTGGGCTGGGGGTCGGCTGCGGGCCTGATGCGCCTGACCCGGTCCTCCATGTTGGAGATCCTCGATTCAGAGTTTGTAAAGATGGCAAGAGCGAAAGGCGTCGGAAACACGACGGTGATCTTCAAACATGCACTTCGTAACGCGTTGATTGCACCGATTACATCGATGCTTTTGCTGTTTGCCGGCTTCTTGAATGGCGCATTGGTAGTCGAGATCGTGTTCTCATGGCCCGGTATCGGTCAGGTGGCGTTACAAGAAGCGGTGCAAAACAACGACTTCCCTCTTCTGCTCGGCACTGTGATCATCTTCCTCATGTATTTTTTGGTGTTTGCCACTCTTGCAGACATCCTCTACACCGTCATCGACCCACGCGTCCGGCTTAGGTAGAGGTTAAGCTTCAACGCGAAACTTAGATTCTTGGGGTAACTGTGAATGGCAACAGAAGCTGACAGGACGGAAACAACAACAGGTTCTACTACCGAGGACGCTGCCCAGATCGACACTTATACAGATCGGGGGTCGAATCCGCTCACTTTGGCTTGGTACTACCTTCGTCGATACCCGATCATCCCGATATTCATCCTGGCGTTGCTGTTGATCGCCGCGATCATTGGGCCGTACGTGGCGCCATTTCCGCGGGACAAAGGCTTTTCTCACGATCGCAACCTAGGGTTGTGGGAACGATCCCGTGCCGCTTACATTCCGCTAGGTGGCACAACAATCGCTGAGTTGAGCTATCGAGCGTGTGATTTCATCGACCCCAATGGCGGTACTCAGTCGGAAAACATTGCACAGTGTGGGAAACTGCATATCCTCGGTGCCGACCACACAGGCCGGGACATCTTCAGTCGATTGCTACACGGCTCAAGAATTTCGATTGCGGTAGTCACGTTCTCACTGACATCTGGCATGATTTTGGGCACTGCCGTCGCATTGTTCAGCGGCTACTACGGCGGGATATTCGACGAGCTCGTAACTCGGTTTGTAGATATCTGGAATGCGCTTCCGTTCTTGATGGTTGCAATCGTGGTCACTCAGCTGTTTGGCGCGAAGATCGAGGTGTTGATCTGGAAAGTCGATATGTTGTTGTTCGTCTTGATGCTCGTAGCATGGGTGGGGTTTGTGCGTGTGATTCGCGCACAAGTCTTTGTGTTGCGCGAACTGGACTATGTCGCAGCCGCCCGAGTGGCTGGCGCGTCGGACATCCGCATCATATGGCGCCATCTTGTTCCAGGCATTATGAATACGGTGATCGTCGTCGCCAGCTTGAACACCAGTGGACTAATTCTTGCTGAATCGACGTTGAGTTTCGTAGGTGCGGGGATTCAACCCCCAACGCCAGCATGGGGCGTCATGACCAACGAAGGGCGCGACTATATCTTGGAGGCACCGCACCTTACATTGGTTCCTGGAACTGCTATCTTCCTGGTGGTGTTGTCAATGAACTTCTTTGGTGACTGGTTGCGTGACCGTCTCGACCCACGACTGCGACAGGTTGCCTAAACCCGTTAAGGAGGTGCAGATGAAAAACAAGGCAGTTGCACTCTTAATTGGTGTCTGGGCGTTGTCTAGCTTGACAGCGGCAGTCATTGCCTGCGGAGAAACAACCTCACAGTTTGAAACGATTCAAACCTTCGAGGCAGAACAGAAGGTGATCAATGCCACCGCAACTGCGGAGGCGGTTATCGCCGAGGGCGGTGATCCAGACGCGGGTATCCAAGTCGGAGCGAACACTATCGCCGCACAGATTCAAGCCACCGCGCAAGCCAGAGCGACAGCCGACGCAGAGACCGGTAGCGAGACTGGAGGAAGAGCAGTCGGAACCGACGCTGGATCAGAGCAAGCGCAAGTAACTGGTTCTGAAGACGAAGAAACCGAAATAGAAATTCCGGAGGGACCCGCGCTTGAAGGCGAAGCGACAGTGATCATGGCTGACCCGGCGTTCTTTGACCCTGAAATCATTAAAGTCAAGGTTGGAACCACGGTCACTTGGGAAAACCCGCGAAGCAGTGCTAGTAGTGCCACCAGTTTTGATGGTGAAGCGGAGCAATGGGACACGACAGATCTTTGGAAATCTGCGTTCAACCCAGAAGTCGGCAGCGCGTCTCACACCTTCCAAGTCGTGGGTTGCCACCGTTACCGCTCTGAGTTCTCGGGTGATACCGCCATCGGCGCCGTCTGCGTTGTCGAATAAAGTTTGAGAAACAACTGAAATTGAAACGCCCCTTCTCGTATCACGGGAAGGGACGTTTATTCTGTTCAGGGCTATCCTCCGCCTACCGGTCGGACGATCTCCAACGTATCGCCATCCCCGATTATCACATCCTGGTATTCGCCGCGTGGCACAACATCGCCATTGTGTGCAACTGCTAAACGACGCCCAGTCAATCCTCGCTCTTCGATATAAGCATCGAGCGCAATCGGTTTCGGCAGTTCGAACTCCTGACCGTTAATTGTTACTCGGATCGGCATCTGAATCGGGCCGATAAAACTCTGATCGTGTTCTGAGTTGCGGAACAGCCGCGTCAAGCTGCTTGAGAAATGATTATCTCCTCGGTATCGATCGAGTTGCCTTGGCCATCAACGATGGTCGGACGACCATGCTCAAATATCGTGTCTTTAGTCACGATGCACTTAGTGGCATCCGTACACGACGGGAGGGCGTACATCGCATCCATTAGCACATCCTCGACAATCGAACGCAAGCCTCTAGCTCCCATGCCTCGAGCTTGTGCATATTCGGCGATCGCCACCAACGCCTCTTCCGTGAACTCTAGATCCACGTTGTCTAAACCGAGAAGTTTCTCGTATTGCGACACGATCGAGTTCTTTGGTTCGACTAACACTTTGACCATCTGCTCAAGTGTGAGGTCCGAGAGCCCCACCACGACAGGCACCCGACCTATGAATTCAGGAATGAAGCCGTAGTTGCGGAGGTCTTCAGGCGTAACATCAGTCAAGTCACGCCCAGAACCGTGCGAACGTTGTGGCAGAGACGCATATGCGTCTACGATCGCATTGGTACGGAAACCCATGCCATTGCCCTCACGAGAACGCCGCTCGCGCTTTCGGATTATCTGGTCGATGCCATCAAATGCACCCCCAAGGATAAAGAGAATGTTCTCGGTGTTTACCTGAATGAACTCTTGATGCGGATGCTTCCGACCGCCATGTGGGGGAACGTTTACCACGTTGCCCTCGAGGATCTTCAGCAACGCTTGCTGAACACCCTCACCCGACACATCACGAGTAATTGATGGATTTACATCCTTGCGAGCGATCTTGTCGATCTCGTCGATATAAATAATGCCCCGCTCGGCCCTAGCAACATCCCCGCCCGCTGCCTGTAGCAGTCGAAGAAGGATATTCTCGACATCTTCTCCTACGTATCCCGCTTCTGTTATCGACGTGGCATCAACGATCGCGAAAGGCACCTTTAGCACCTGTGCCATGATCTGGGCTAGATAGGTTTTGCCGCAACCCGGCGGACCAACCAACATGATGTTGGTCTTATGCAGTTCAACACCGTCGTCCTTCTCGCTCTGTTGGCTCGCTAGAACCCTCTTGTAGTGGTTGTAGACGCCGACGCTGAGGACCTTCTTTGCCTGCTCCTGACCGATTACAAATTGTTGCAGTTGCTCATAAATCTCGATCGGCTTGGTAGGGTAGACGTTTGTGGGTTTAGTCTCCGCTGTTGTTTTCGATTTCGGAGCTTGAGTGGCTTGGCGAATGATTCCTCGACAGCGTTCTACACATTCGTCACAGATGAAGATGCTGTTGGGACCGGCGATCAGCATCCGAATCTCTTGCTGCTGCTTTTTGCAGAACGAGCATCGTTTCTGCACCCGTCCCCTTTGGATAGAGTTCCTATCGCCGCTGCCGTTCATCTGGTCGATCCGTTTTCTCGTTAACCGTGTCCTCTTGCCAAGTGTAGGTGATCGGTAGACTATGCAGCTCCCGCTTGTAGAATTCTAGCGTCTCGCGGGTTTGTAGTGGCATCATGAACGTGATCGACTAGACCATATTCAACAGCCTGTTCAGCCGTCATCCAGAAGTCACGATCACTGTCGCGCGCGACCTGTTCGTACGGTTGCCCAGTATGATCGGCGATGATCTGACGCATCTTGTCTTGGATGCGCAACGTTTCACGGGCGTGAATCTCAATGTCCGCAGCTTGACCTTGGGTTCCGCTCCAAGGTTGGTGCATCATGATCGCGGAGTTGGGCAACGCGTATCGTTTCCCACTGGTCCCCGCCGTCAGCAAAATTGTTCCCATACTGGCGCACAAACCTACCGCGATGGTCGAGACATCACATGAGACGAGCCGCATGGTGTCATATATCGCCATCCCATCGTAAACCGAACCGCCTGGAGAGTTGATGTACATGTTGATGTCGCGCTCCGGGTCGTCGGCAGCGAGGTACAGCAACTGCGCCACGATAGTGTTGGCAACCGCGGAATTTATCGGAGTTCCAAGGAAGATGATTCGTTCCTTCAATAGCAAGGAGTAGATGTCGTACGCGCGCTCGCCGCGCGTACCGGTCTCGATGACCATCGGGATCAAGCTCTGAGGGGATTCGATATGTGCCATGCGAATGGTTTCTCCGTCTGGGATTGGGGTGAATTTGTAGGTATCTTTGTCTAATCTCGATTATTCGTCGTCTTTTGCCGAATCGTCTTCATCCGAAAGTCCGCGAGCCATCTCGATCACCTTGTCGATCGTTCGCTGTCTCTGAAGGAAGCGCATAACCGATTGACGAGTCTGTTCGTTGTCTTCCAATCGCTGATCGTCAGATGCGGCATTCTCATTGGCTGTTGCGATTTCAGCGGCAATGACGTCATCTGGAATTTCGAGGTTTTCTGCTTCAACCAAACTATCGATTACGAGCGCATTCTTGATGTCGCGTTCCGCCATTTCGTTTGCACTGTTCACGTCTTCTTCGGTCAGGTCGTCTGCGGTAAACTGCTGCCCCGTACGAGCCGCCATCGATTGACGCTGTTGGATGTAGCGCTCCAAAACATGACGCCCCTCATGTTCAATCACTATCGGCGAGATCGTAAAGTCGCTCGCTTCGATGACATCGTCGAAAAGCCTGTTACGAATGTTACCGAGCATGGTCTGCTCCGCGCGCTGTTCAAGCTGATCCCTGATATGTTCTGTGAGCTGTTCTACGGTTTCGACCTCGGAAACTCCAGCTGATGCTGCCAAAGCGTCATCGAGTTCTGGAAGTATCTCCTCATGCACATCCTTCAACGCAACCGTCACATGCGCTGATTTGCCTGCGAATTGAGGCGAATCGGCTTCATCCGAAACCTCGAACGAGAACTCTTTGTCGTCTCCTACTGACATCCCTATGATGCCCTGGTGCAAGCCCACGAAAACTTCACCGTACGTCTCAAGATCCAAGTTGAGCTGGAACTGTCGGTCCGTGAAATCCCAAACCACATTGTCGTCTGCCAAAACTTTTAAGTCGATCGTCACCAAGTCGTTTTCCTGCGCCGGACGTTCGGCAGGTACCGAGTACGCTTGAGACCGACGCAACTGCATGAGCAACGCATCGACCGCTTCCTCAGACACTTCTTCGGCTTCATCGTCGTAACGGATCGACTTGTAGTCACTGAGGATGACGCTGGGTTGGAGGGGTACAGTCGCAACGATGGTAACAGAAGGTTCGGTTTGCTCTATATTTACGCGCGGGGGCGCGAATGGGCTGAGTTCTTGGTCCCTGACCGCGTCGCCAACCGCCTCTGGAACCAGAGATTCCATGGCCTCTTCGACGAGGTAGTCTTTTCCAACGTAGTTTTGCAGGATCGCCCGGGGAGCTTTTCCTTTACGAAAACCCGGAATGTTGACCCGCTGAGCAACGCGCCTAACCGCAGCGTTCATATGCTTGCCCAAGCGTTCATCCTCAACCTCCAGCCGTAGCACTACTTCTCCGTTTTCCGAGCTTTCTCGTGATACGTTCAAACCCAATTCTTTCGTGTTGCGATGCTCTGGACGCGAATCCGTGCTGCAAAAACCGCGCCGATCTCAAGATCTGCGCGTAGCTGCTACGTAGCAACTCTTACGATTCTAACTTATCGCCTTTTGCACCCATTCAGCGAACCGATGCGTTTCACATGTGGCACCGAGCATAAACTGTTACGACTCTTCAATGTCAACCGCGATGTGAAGCTCGACAAGCTGCTCGTCGGCTATGGATGATGGTGCGTCAAAGAGCGGATCCCAAGCCGATTGTGTTTTAGGGAACGCTATCACTTCACGGATGTTGGATTGACCGGCAAGCATCGCCGTGATGCGATCTAGCCCCAACCCCATGCCGCCATGTGGAGGCGCACCGTAACGAAACGCCTTCAGCAAGTGGCCGAAACGCCCCTCAATCTCGTGGTCCGGGTAGCCGATCACATTGAACACCTTCATCTGCACATCCGGATCATGGATTCGGATGCTCCCGCTACCTAACTCGACACCGTTGCATGTCAGGTCGAAGAGGTCGGCGTAGACACTTCCCGGGTCACTCTCGATCAACGGGATGTGTTCCTGTTTCGGCGAAGAGAATACGTGATGGGCTGGAGTCCAAGTTGCAGTTTCTTCATCCCAATCGAAGAGCGGAAAATCGAAGACCCATGCGAACTTGAATTCGTCGTCATCAATCAATTCCAATCGCTCCGCCATCTCGGTGCGCAGTGCCGAAAGAGCATTGTTCGCCACCGTCTTGGTTCCGGCGACTATCAACACTAAATCGCCCGGTGAAGCCTCTGTTGCGTGAGCAATCTCTTTGACGATCTCTACCGACATATAGTTCTTCAAAGGCGATCGGATGTGGTCAGCATCAAATTCATCTATGGACGGTGCGGACTTGTCGATCGCGATAAAGACCAAGCCCTGGGCTCCGGCGGCCCGTGCAACATCGATCAGCTGATCCGTCTGCCGACGCGTGTAGTCAGCACATCCGGGCGCTACGAAGGCCCTGATGGTGCCTCCCGAAGCGGCAACAGCTTGGAACACTCGCGCATCGGACTGCGCTGCGATGTCAGTGATCGTCGACATTTCAAGCCCGTAACGCGTGTCGGGTTTATCAGAGCCGTATCGCTCCATTGCCTCGTCGTACGAGAGCTTGGTGAACGGTGTTTCGAGTCGTGCGCCAGGACGAGTCTCTCGCACGATCCTTGTGTACAGATCTTCGACCAATACCATTACGTCCTCTTGGTGCACAAAGCTCATTTCGAGATCCAATTGTGTGTGCTCTGGCTGACGATCGGCGCGCAGATCCTCGTCGCGGAAACACCTCGCAATTTGGAAATACCGCTCAACCCCGCAAACCATCAACATCTGCTTCATTTGTTGCGGCGATTGGGGCAAAGCGTAAAACGTGCCCGGACGCACACGAGATGGAACCACATAGTCGCGGGCACCCTCCGGGGTCGACTTAATCAATATCGGCGTCTCAACTTGCGTGAAACCGTTCTCTGTCAGATGGTCCCAGATCAGGTGAGTGACGCGGTGCCGCAACTGCAATCGGCCCAACATCTCTGGGCGGCGGATGTCGATAAACCGGTTGGCCATGCGGGTAGATTCGTCCGCGTCAGTTCCATCCTCTACCTCGAAAGGCGGGGTCAATGAGCGGTTCAAAACTTGAGCATCACTGACAATGAGTTCCACCTCGCCAGTCGCCAAATTTGGATTAGCCGCGCCGGGAAGTCTTGCCGTAATCTTGCCGCGTGCTTGTACTACCCATTCACTTCGCATACCCTCAGCCAAGCGATGGGCATCTGGCGCGACTTCAGGGTTGAACACCACTTGCACTAAACCGCTGCGGTCGCGGAGATCAACGAAAATCAGGTTGCCATGGTCCCTGCGGCGATGAACCCAACCCGCGACGGTGATCTCGCGGCCGATGTCAGATGATCGAGGTGTCCCACAATCTGTGTCTTTGTACATGAGAAATCCTAGAGTGTGTTGGTGGTCATACGCGACATAGCCGAAATGCGTGTTTGGGAAACCCGTTCATCGCAACTTTGATGCCGTCGCTACGGGTGCAGACTTCGTCTGAACTGAAACATCGAGATCAAGCGTCTCGTTGCTCCCGCACAGACCGTAGATTATCCGCAAACTTCCAGAGCCCAGTAATCAAGAGTGAAGCGGCGACTACCTTCAGGAAGTCGCCAGGCAAGTAGATATACATACCATCCATCAACAATTTACCATCAGCTGGCCATCCGAAATCCCCGACCGCTAACCATACGATCGCTGGTATGTAGACAGCAATGCCACCTAGCACGTTTGCCCAGAGCGAGTTTGAACGGTCGAGTCCATATTGGCTAAGTGCTCCGACGACAGCTGTGGCGAGCAGAAACCCGAGAAGGTAACCGCCGGTTACTCCAGTGACGTAGGCCCAACCCTCTGATGGGGAGGTAAAACCCCATGGCTGATTGGCGAACGCCAAGAATCCCAACGCGCCGATCACAAGGTATCCGAAAACCGATATCAGGCCCCATCGGAAACCCATCACGCCAGCCGCAGTCAATATCGCCAATGTTTGCAGCGTTATCGGCGTCGGATTGTCCGGCAGATAGAACCGAATCTTGCTACAGACGACGATTAGCGCGATGAACGCTATGCTTGCAGCGATGCGGTGACGGGTATCGGCTCCTGGAACCAACCAATCAAAGAGCGATGGTCCCCAGGTCAGTGAAACCGACCGTTTTAGACCAGTAGGTTGGGCGATTGTCGGGGTGTTCATTCCGCGTCAGGCAAATCCAAACTGCACTAGCCGTTGGCGTTTGACTTAAACCTCTAAAGGCAAGCTGTAGCTTCGCTTTCGCACTCCCAATGACACGAATGTCTCAGTACGTTGCACGCCGGGCGTCTTGCCGACATGATCCCGAATGAATTCGCCGAGGCTCTCGGCGTTCGGCAGGGTCGCCCAAGCGAACACATCGTACGTGCCAGTGGTAATACTGACTAGGGTAGTGTACTTGAACTCCGCCATTCGTGAGGCTACCTCTTCAAGCATGTCGGGCTCGACTTGCATACCGATGAGGACCTCGGACTGATAACCCATCTTCTGCGGGTCTTGCACAGTCACGATGTCGATCGTCTTGTCGCTGGTGAGTTTCTTCAGCCGTCTACGCACCGTCCCTTCACTCACTTTGACCTTTTTGGCGATTTTCGCGTTTGCGGCACGCCCATCTTCGTTTAATGCAGCGATTATTTGACGATCGATTGCGTCCATTCAGCACTTGCTCCTAAGTTGCGTTGCTTGTCCTTTCGACACCTATGTAGGTTGCACAACGCCCAGCCGACTGCCAGATGCGAATCACATTCTTGTCTTTGAGTGACAGAACTCGAAATCAAGACTTCGAATGCAGACGATTACGTTGCACAAATCTCTATTGTATAGCAGGATTACGTAAAAATCGAACGCTGAGATCGAAGTGCCGGAAAAACTCGTTGTGAAGCGATCACGTTCGCATCGATACAGTAACTTACGTAACGAGTGCATTACAATTTTAATCGCGAGGCATGTCAGTTCTCAACTGGGCTGAATACGAACCTCGTATAGAGCCATCGCAGACGGACCGACCGTAACCGAGAGTAGGAACATGTTGAACGAGCAACAAGCCGCGATTGTGTCATTCACACCGGCAGCACTGGACAAGCTGGTAGAAGTGATGGCCGAGCAAGACGCATCCGATTCCTACCTACGGATTTCTGCCGCCGCAACTCCGCAAGGCGGTGTCGAGTACGCCTTCGGACTCGAGGACGAACCAGCTGATGATGACACTTCATTGGAAGACGGCGTGGTGAAAGCCCTCGTCGACGAGGACAGCATCCCGCTAATCGCGGGTTCGAGCATCGACTATGTGGAAGGCTTCCAGCGTTCTGGCTTCGTGATCTCGAACCCCAATTTCGCTGGCGGGTGTGCATGCGGTGGCGGGGGATGTGGCTGCGGCGGGTAACATATAAAGTCGAACCCGAAAACATCGCCGCGGCGGTTGAAACGACTACCCTTCCGCCGCTTCAGTAACCGGAGCAAATAGACGGTGACTTACATAATTTCGAAAGCCTGCGTTGACGTGATGGACGGCTCTTGCGTCGACGTGTGCCCAGTCGATTGCATCTACTCGAAACCTGGGGACAACATGCTCTACATCAACCCAGATGAGTGCATCGACTGTGCGGCGTGCGAACCGGTTTGCCCCGAGAATGCAATCTTCCCCGAAGACCAGGTCCCGGACGACGAACAAGAGTACATCGCTCTAAACTACGACTACGACTACGATAGCTCCGAGCCGGGCAAGAACACTTAGTCGTTCGATTATGAGAGGCGTATGGTCACGCCTCTTCGTCTAGTGCCATAGGGGCACGCCGCTAGATTCCTCGCTACGTTCTGAATGACGCGGGTTGGCTATGCTCGGAATGACATAGTTTTGACGTGCTTCAACCGATTGCTTGTAATGCTTCGGTTAACGACATCCGAATTGTGGTGAATATCGGTGTCTCCGAAGCGGTGAATTGTGAGCCTGGCACTTCTCTCAGATCCATCACTAGAGACACGAACTCTGAAGGGTCATCGGTCTCAAACGCGACCACGAACTCCGGGTCGTCGATCCCGAACGAGTAGGTCGTGTTTATCGTCACCCCGGGATAACCGTGGCCGATTCGGAAATGGTCGTTCATCATCCCCTGGCGCTCTTCCATCGACAAGCCGTACCAAGGCCGAGTCTTGGTCATTGGGTAGACGATGAAGTAACGTTTGTCCTTGCGCTCAACTTCAGGGTTGCCGCCACCGTGCTTGTAGCGTGTCTTGCGGCGGAGCGAGAGGTATGAGTGAGGTTGGTCGAAGTGGGCGGAAGCCTCGGTACGATTGATCGTTGCGGCCGTCGCGTGGAAAGCCTCGACGCTCGGCGCGCTCTGAAACAGGAGCAGATCAACGTCCGCACGAGTACCGACGGCGCTGAAACTCGATATCGGCGAACCCACGTCATCTCCTGCCTCTTGGATTGTCGCAACGAGTTCTTCCCGCAACTGAGTCTTGCGGCTTGGTTCGAGCAATCTCCAAGACGGTCGCGCTTTGAAGAACGAAAACTTGACGTAGTCGCCGTATTCGATGTTGGGCATGGTGCTTCAGGTGCTCCGGATCGGTAATCTCGTGTGGATGTCAAGTTGTCTAGACAGACGAATCAAGACCCTGCAAAGTATAGAAAACAGTCGTTTTCTCAAGCGACAGCCACGAGTATGCATAGTCTCCGAGAGGCGATGTTTGGATAATTGTCTACTTGAAGGCCATCGAAGCCGCGCGACACCAAAGGAACTCAAATGCCCACGCTAGCGATAATGTCACTTGTCCGTGACGAAGACCCACTCAACAGGATGATCGATTTCGCGATCGGAAACGGTTTCAAGGCTGTCGAACTGAACGGTAGGCACCACTGTGCCGAAAAACTTTCGCAAGAAGATCTCAACTACCTCCGCGGTGTGGCGGATGCGCACGGTATCACGATTAATCTGCACTATAACCACGGCGCCCTGCCGGGCTCGCACAGCGCGAGCGTGTGGCAAGAAACGTTGGAGAGTTTGAAACACAATCTCGAGATGACGAAGAATCTGGGCGGCAAAGTGGTCGTCTTACACCCCGGCAAAATCGACGTGCCAACCTTGGCATCTCCCGAAGACGGTTCCGAGTTAATACGTCGCGAAGCGATACGAAACCTAAAGCGGTTCGTAGGTCAAGTTGCTCCAATCGCCGAGGAACTAGACGTCAACGTCTGTATCGAAAACCTGTTTCACGATCCAGGTTACGTCCTGCAATCATACGAGGAACTTGCGTCCGTGATCGACGATGCAGATAGCCCCAACGTCGGTGCAACTGTTGATGTTGGACACTGCAACAGAGGTGATGGGATTCCCGACGCGATAAGAGTCCTCGGTGCGCGTGTGCGCCACTTACATCTCAACGACGTCATCGATGGCGTAGACCATCTTGAAATCGGTACCGGCATCCTTGATCTCGACGAGATGGAGCCCTTGATCTCGTCGGGCCCAGACATTGACTTCGCCACCCTTGAGGTTGGAAAATCGCCTGACAGCGAGGGGGTGATACTTCGAAGCCGCGAGGTGTTGAGGCATCGATACGGCGATGCGGTGGATTGACATCCGTCGGGCACCCCCTGCGTTCTCGCTTCGCGAAGGGGAGGAAAATCTGCGGTATTTAGACCGCGCACT
This sequence comes from Dehalococcoidia bacterium, assembly GCA_963555965.3. Classification (GTDB taxonomy): domain Bacteria; phylum Chloroflexota; class Dehalococcoidia; order Lucifugimonadales; family Lucifugimonadaceae; genus Bin127. The sequence goes on along the minus strand of OY821634.1, from coordinate 1,303,527 downwards.
CGCCTTCGCCGCGCTCGAGTTTGTAGAGAACTGTCTTGCCCCAGTCCATGTAGGTATTGATGTTCTCTCTGTCGAGCGGGCCGATCTCAGCCTTCCACGGTCCGAACATATCTTCGTAGGGTTTAGTGCCAACGCGGTCGACGAAGGTGTTGAACTCTTCGCCTTCGTTCCGGTTCGCCTTGTAGTGATCGATGATCATCTCCAACGCTTCTCCGGCTCGTTTGGCGGGAACTCTGGCTCGTACACGGTTTCCTACACGTACCGGACCGTCTGTTGATTCGCCTGCGATGAACAGCTCATAGGCCGGAACCTGACCGCCGCCGCCTTTCATCACGGCACCGTGGAATCCGATGTTCGCGACGTGGTGCTGCCCGCAAGAGTTCGGGCATCCGCTTGCCTTGATGTGAATCTTGGAAACCAGCGGATCAGAAATGTCCAACGTGTCCAACTTTTCGCCGAGGGCTTTGTTCAATCCCATAGATGACGTAATTCCGAGCTTGCACGAGTCGGTGCCGGGGCAAGTCACGATGTCACGGATTGTCTCGCGACCACTCGTAGCCATTCCGATCTCTTTGAGCGCCAGATAAACGTCGTACAACGCCTCTGTTCGCACCCATCGGAACACGATGTTCTGCTGCTGATCGATTCGAGCGCGACCACCGGCGTATTCAAGAGCGATATCTGCCAAGGGCTTCCACTGTTCGGAATAGATATCGCCGCGTTCAACCCGCACGTAGACGACATTGAAGTCTTCTTGCCGCTGTTCCTCTACTGATGTTGCCTTCCAGAAATCGTAATCTGCATCGCCAACCGGCTCGGGCGTTGGATTCACAGGCGCGTCAGGCGCATCCGCAACCTCGTCCTCAAGGAATAGCAATGTATCGAGATCGATCTCCTTCTTAGCCCAATCGCCCTTGAGTTCTTCAGCGACCATTTCACGGAACTTTTCAATGCCAAGACGTTTGATGGTGTACTTGATCCGAGCACGCATCAAATTCTTTCGCTCTTCATCCTGCCGATTGAATATCCTCAACGCGGCTTCCGCGTGTTTGATGAAATCCTCGACGGGCACGAATTCGCTCAACGTCTCCGCCATTTGCGGCATGATCGATAGACCACCTCCAACAACGATCTTGAAACCGCGCTTGCCGTCACGCTCACGGGCAATGAATCCCATGTCATGGAATGGCGTCATCGCCTCATCTATATCTGAACCCGAGAACGCTGTCTTCGACTTACGAGGCATGTTTTGGGTCGTGGGGTGCCGCAAAAAGTACCGCGCATAGGCCGCTGCGTATGGCGAAACATCGAACACCTCGTCTTTAGATACGCCAGCTGTCGGGTGCGCCACAACATTGCGAACCGTATTTCCGCACGCTTCTCGCGTGGTCAGTCCAACATCTCCGATTTCACGCATCAAAGCCGGAGTATCGTCTAGCGGAACGTGATGGATCTGAACATTCTCCCGCGTCGTCAAGTGTCCCTTCTTCAACGGGGCGTACTTTTCGGTAACTTCACCCAGCACCTCAAGTTGCCGGGCTGTCATGCCACCGAATGGCGCCTTGATACGAACCATCTGACGATCCGGTTGGCGTTGTCCGTAAACCCCTTGCCTAAGACGGAATCGCATGAACGCCGTCTCTTCGAAATCACCGGCGCGGAATCGCTCCTTCTGCGTCTCAAAGTTGGCGATCTCCTCACCGCTGATCAACAACACCCGTTCGCCCGCTGCATCTGGTGTCCATTCTGTCTGTTTGGTGGTTACGCTCGTAGTCACGATCTGATTGCTCTTACAAATACCTGCACATCGACGCCCCTTTACGCCAATTAGTGGTAATCATACACCGCAGGTCGAATCACTTTGAAATGATTGCAAAACTGATACGAAGGAATCGCAACCTTTACAGGCTTCTGTAGACTCGTTGGCAGTTAAGCAGATTTCCTTGCTACAGGATGGTGAATCAAATGAGCGCGATGCAGTTCGACGGGATCCACTTCATGATGCCGACGCCGTTTGGACCTGACGGTTCGGTCGATACCGATTCGATTACTCGCTTGGTCGCAACAGCCGAGCGCGCAGGATGCACTGGAGTGGTTACCCTAGGCGTGATGGGCGAGGCGCATCGCCTAAACGATGCCGAACGCGCTCCAATAATTCACGCTGTCGCCACCGCCTGCGACGGACGGCTATCAGTAACCGTCGGCGTCAGCGCCCAGAGTGGTGCTCAAGCAGCAGATCGCATCCGTGAAGCCCAAAGCATCGGCGCAACGGCTGTAATGGCATCACCGCCCACGTTAGCAAAACCCAACGACGCCGCAGTATTTGCATACTACCAAGCAATCGACGACGCTACGCAAATCCCTATTGTTGTCCAGGACCTGCCAGAACAGACCGGTGTACACATGTCAGCCGACTTCATCGCCAAGTTGAATTCAGAGCTGGAAAACGCCAAATACCTCAAACTGGAAGACCCTCCAACCCCGCCGAAAATCTCGGCCGTGAGAAAAACTACGAACGAAAACATCGGCATCTTCGGAGGACTGGGAGGTGCGTTCCTTTTTGAAGAGTTGCAACGCGGCGCGATTGGAACCATGACCGGTTTCGCCTATCCTGAGGCACTCGTAAAGATCCATCGACAATTTGCAAACGACGATGTGGAAGGCGCACGGCAAACCTTCTATGGATGGTTGCCGTTAATCAGATACGAAAACACCGCTGGCCTCAGCTTGTCGATCCGCAAACACATCATGGCCAAACGCGGAATGCTCGAATCGCCAGACGTAAGACCCCCAACTCCGAAAATCGACGACCTTGGCATCGCCGAACTGGACGACATCATCAACGCAATGTCTTCGTTCATCGAATCTGAAATCGGCGGTGCTGCCATCGCGGCGTGATCCAAACCTTAGACACATGGCGGAAACATCATCCGAGTAAAAGGAATAAGATAGGCACTTAAACGAGCGCCGCTTCAGCGGTCTCGTCCCCACAATATTTGACAGTACATGGTTTCACTTTGATGTCGAACTCGACACAAGACGGCAAGCCCGATCAAAAGCCCGATACGATCTACTGCATGCACTGCGGAACCGCTGCGTCAGTTGACGACTACGCATGTGACCGCTGTGGTGAACGCGTCTACATCCCCGACTCATCACGCGTTCCTCCACTAGGCTTCACCAGCTGCCAGCAATGCTCATCAGTCAATGAGGCACATGCCTCTTACTGCGCCGTATGTGCCGCTGAGATTGACCAGACTGCTCGCATATCACCTGACGGCGCAGGCGCAAGCCGTAGCGAACGCGATCCACTTTTCAGACCCGATGACCGACGTTCAGGCGATAGCCGCCTTGGTGGATACAGAATCAGAACTGGATCGTTCCGCCCCAGCCAATGGGGATTGCCGCGCCGAGACAGACCGGCAAGAAACAAGGAGGATCAAATCCCGCAAGAGATCCAACGTTGGAACTGGTCAGCCTTCATACTCGGACCGATTTGGGGATTGGTACACGGCATCTGGTGGTCGATCCTCGGCTTCTTGCCGTTGCTACCCCTATCGCCGACACTCCGTTCAATCGGATTCATCGTTCTAATCGGCGTAATGATCATCCTCGGCCGCAAGGGCAACGAGATGGCTTGGCGAGCACGTAACTGGGAATCCGCCGAAAAGTTTCTTGCTGTACAGCAACGATGGGCGACTTGGAGCATCGTATTCGCAATCGGAGCAATGGTCGCCTTCATCCTGTTCCTACTCGGGCAAGGTTAGATAGGGCGTTGGGTCAAACTGCAAATCCGTTTTACCTCGAACGCTTACATACCCTTCCCATCGCCGTGCCAAAGATCGCTTGTAGCCAAGGTTCGAGAACGACGGTGTAGACATGATGATGGCATCTTCTCGATTGTCATGATAGTAGCGATGCCGGATACCAACATCGTTAAACCCGTACTTGCGATATAGCGAACGCGCCACAATGTTGGACTTCCGGACCTCCAACGTAGCGTTTGCGGCTCCCATTTTCAACGCCTCTGAGATCGTGGCAATTACCAGCAGTTCTCCAACCCCACGCCTACGCTCGCTAGGATGTGTCGCGATTACCACGATATGAGCCTGATCCAAAGCTGTCCAAATACCGACCAATCCAACCACATTACCCGTACTTTTCTCGGCATCAAATCCCCCGACTGAAGAAAACAACGATCTTAGCCGATATTGCCAGCCAAGTTTTTTCATGCCGTCCTTCGCGTCGGTGTCCGTCGGGAACCCTTCTGACACCTTCGTCACGACGATGTAAGTGGTGTTTTTCCGCTTGATGTCACGCGTCGCCGAAGATTTAGGCGCGGTATTGCCGAACGCCTGATTAACAACCGCGTCTATCGCATGTGCGTCGGCGAGTGTTGCGTATCGCGCCACATACGGATTTACTCGGATTTCAGAAAACGCACGCTCTCGCACAGCATCGTGCATTCCAGTGCTGATAGATGGATTTGCCATAGTTCTGAATGTGGCCGGGCGAATGCGTTTGGGCACCCCACTCGCATATATGACTCTAGCGCATTGGACGATTTGCTACCCAGAAAGCCCGTGAAATGCGTTCACATCTCTCAATTTCCCGTTCTTGACACATGAGAATTGACTAATCGACGCATCTAACATCATCCGCTACGAGATGAGTCGTACAATCGAGTGTCTATGGGTTTTTTAGTTAACCTGTTCAACCGTCTGACCATGCCCACGGCTGCGTCAGCCACCGCCACCGCTGGTACCGCGTCCAAAGCAGACTCGGACCCTACGGGCGGTAGTTTCAATGTGCTGATGCGCATAGTGCGCATGGCATTTGACTACCCGTGGCTCCTAGCAATTGGCTTGGTCTTCATCATCGGAGCATCGGTCTTCCAACTCTTCATACCACTGCTGATCGGCGACGGCGTCGACACGGTAGAGGAGGTGTTCACATCGCCCGATGCCGACACTAACGAACTTCGCCGAACACTATTGATGACCGCTGCGTTCCTTCTCGGTTCAGCGATCCTACGTGGCTTGTTTACGTTTGGTCACATGTACATCAGCGAAAACATCGCGCAACGCCTCGGCTACCGCTTGAGGATGCTCTACTACGAGAAGCTCCAACGTCTAAGCTTCGCATACCACGACCGCGTACACACTGGCGATTTGTTGACACGCGGCCTCCTCGATATCGAAGGCATCCGTGCCTTCGCCAGCCGGGGACTCCTGCGCGTCGTCTACCTCGCAATCTTCGTCAGTACCGGCACCTTCTTGATGATGCGAGTCGATTGGGAACTGGCTCTCATCAGCCTGAGCTTCGTCCCCATCGCGGCTTGGCGTTCTATCGTTGCACGCCTTCAAACGTCCCGGGGATGGCGCCTTTACCAAGAAGAGATGGGACGCCTCACCAAGGTCATGGATGAGAATCTAAAGGGAATACGCGTGGTCCGATCGTTCTCGGCTGAACCCTACGAGATGGTGAAGTACGACAAGTCTTCTAACGAGGCCTTCAACAGGGCCTTCCATTTGGTCGGGGTGCGTGCGAAAAACCTCTCGATCATTACATTGGCGTTTCTAGGCGTCATGTCCGTCGTCCTACTCGTCGGCGGCATGAAAGTTCTCGACGAAAATGATCCGTTCTCCCTCGGGCAGCTTGCACAGTTCCTCGCCTTCATGTCGATCATGCAAAATCCAGTGCGGCAATTGGGCATGGTCGTCGCTGGTTGGGCGCAAGGTGCAACGTCTGGGAAACGGCTTTTCGAGGTTTTAGATCAAGTCCCTGAGATCGATGACAAACCGAGCGCAAAAGACCTCGTCCTAACCGATGGTGCCCTCCGCTTCGAAAGCGTCGACTTCGCCTATATGGATGAGTACGGAGACGAACAGGTGCTATCCGACGTATCCTTCGAAGCTCGCCCCGGACACACCATCGGCATCGTTGGACCACCCGGATCTGGTAAGTCGACTCTGGCGCACCTTATTCCGCGTTTCTATGATCCCATCGCTGGACGCATTCTCATCGACGACCAAGACATCTCGGATGTAACGCTGTCGTCTCTCCGCCGAACTGTGGGCGTCGTGGAACAAGACACATTCCTATTCACCACAACCGTTGACAACAACGTCGCATACGGCGATCCGTGGGCCGAACATCGCAACATCGAAAGCGCCACATCCCACGCCCAGATGAGCGAATACGTTGAGAGACTTCCGGGCGGTTACGGCACCCTCGTCGGTGAACGTGGTGTGTCTTTATCCGGCGGGCAAAGGCAACGGCTATCGATTGCCCGTAGCATCATGCTGCACCCTCAGATAATCGTCTTCGATGACTCCACCGCCGCCATCGATGCCGCTACAGAGCAACGAATCAGAGCCGCTCTACAAGAAGTAACCGCCGACCGGGCCACGATAATCATTTCCCACCGGCTCAGCTCTCTGATGCACGCGAACGAAATCCTCTTCCTCGAAGGCGGCAAGATCATCGAGCGCGGCACCCATGCCGAACTTCTTGAACTTGGCGGAAAGTACCGAGACCTTTACGAACTACAAATCCGTCCCGAAGACGACGTCCAAACCAGAGACGGCATCTAAACATGGCATCAACCAACGCAACACAGGGTCGCCCTTCCGGCGACCAGTCGTCCCGCCCAACATGGGTCGATCAACGCGACGCGCAGCAACGCGATCTCGACCAAGAGATATTCAGCGCGGGATACAACGGCGACGTCATCCGACGATTCTTAGGCTTCGTCAGTCCTTACCGCAACGTCCTGATCCTCGGCATTATTGCTGTGATCATCTTCGCCCTTTCCGTTCTGGCTCTACCTTGGATCATCCGGACAACGGTTAACGACGTCCTAGATATCACCCAACGCGACGCTTCCGATGCTCGCAATATCCTTTTCATCATGGTCGGGCTATTCTTCGGCTCCATCGTCCTCCATGTCATCGTCGGATACATCCAAAACATCATCGTCGGACGCATCGCCGAACACATCCTCATCGATCTCCGACGCGCTATGTACGAACATCTACAGCGCGTCTCCATGTCTTTCATGGACAAAACCGAAGTTGGACGTATGATGGCGCGCCTACAAGGCGACGTTGCCGCTCTGCAAGAGTTCCTCGAAACCGCAGTCGTCAGCATCGGCGACTTCCTGCTCCTATTCGGCATCGTCATCGCAATGCTCATCATGGACTGGAGACTCGCCCTACTGACATTCGCCGTCGTCTCAACTCTCGCCATTGTTAGAGCTATCTGGCTGCCGATTGCCCGCCGCGCCTTCCTTTACTCGCGCCAAACAAGCTCCATTGTCAGCGGCGCCCTAGCAGAGAACATTAACGGTGTCAGAGTAGTGCAGGGCATGAGTCGAGAGCATGTGAACCTCGACCTATTCAAAGAAAAAACCGATGAGCAGCTATGGGCTGCCAAACGCGCCGCACGGATCGGCCTCATAATGATTGCGGTCGTCGACACACTGTCCGGTACTGCAATGGCCATCATCATAGTCGTAGGCGGAAACATGGTCATCGGCAACTCCCTCGAAATCGGTTCCATGATCGCTTTCATCCTCTACGTCCAACTCTTCTTCGACCCCATCCGCTCAATCACCATGCACTACGCCGTTTTCCAACGCGCAATGGCATCCGGCGAACGCATATTTGAAGTCCTCGATGTTCCAATCGATATCCAAGACAAGAACGACGCCAAACCTCTGGTCGATAACGACGGCTCCGTCGAATTCAAGAACGTCACCTTCGGATACCTCGAAGGAGAACCGATCCTGAAAAACATCAACTTCCGGGTTGAACCCGGGGAAACCGTCGCCCTAGTCGGTCCCACGGGATCAGGCAAAACCAGCATAACCTCGTTGCTCCACCGCTTCTACGACATCTGGGAAGGCGAAATCCTGATCTCCGGAAAAGACGTCCGAGACGTTGAACTCAGCAGCCTCGGAAACAATATCGGGATGGTACTTCAAGAGCCGTACTTATTCTCCAGCACCATCTACGAAAACATTCGCTACAACAAACTCGATGCCACTCGCGAAGAGGTGGTTGCAGCCGCCCGTGCAGTAGGTGCACACGAGTTCATAATGCGCCTACCCAACGGCTATGACACTGAACTCGAACAACGCGGCGGAAACCTCTCACTTGGTCAGCGACAACTCATATCCTTCGCTCGCGCAATCGTGGCCGATACCAAGATTCTCATCCTTGACGAAGCAACCGCTTCTATCGACAGCTATACCGAACTCCTCATTCAGCAAGCTCTAGCACGCCTACTAGAAGGCCGTACCGGCATAGTCATCGCGCATCGCCTTGCAACTATACGAGGCGCCGACCGCATCATAGTGTTGCAGAACGGCGAGATAATCGAGACTGGCAATCACGAAGAGCTAATGGGTCACGGAGGACTCTATGCGCGACTCTACTCCATGAACTACGCCTCCTTCGACGACATACCAGACGAACTCATCGCCGAAGCGATGGAATACTCCCGCACCGCAGCGACTTAACGCGTCCTCTCCTTATCAAGCGTATACTGCACTCGCGCTCGTTTCACCCCGTGAAAGGGTAGAGATGCGCATCACAGCGCCCCTAACTCAAATCAACGACTGTTGCCCAGCACCCGCCGAATCGACCGACGCACCTACATGCATCATGCCATGCGGCGTCGCCCTCCTGCCCTGAGGAGTCCGCATGATGAAGCCAATTTTCAACAAGAACGGTTCAACCACATCCTCAAGCGTCTGAACCTCTTCGTTCGCCGATGCTGCTAGTGCGTTGATGCCTGCCGGGCCTCCGCCGTAGTTTTTCGCCAGAGTTTCGAGGTATAGGCGGTCCAACCGGTCCAAGCCCAATTCGTCTACGCCTTCGACGCGCAAAGCTTCCGCGGCAACTCCCGAATTGATCTTCCCATCTCCTCGCACCTGAGCAAAATCGCGCACCCGACGCAAAAGATTATTCGCGATCCGCGGTGTTCCTCGCGATCTTTTCGCAATCACAACCGCTCCATCCTCGTCGATCGGCACCGACAATATCATCGCAGAACGCTTCACCACCTGTGTCAACTCCTCAACCGAGTAGTAGTCAAGGTGATAAGTCAACGCGAACCGCTCGCGCAACGGCGGACTCAACATCCCGGCACGCGTTGTCGAACCGATCAGCGTGAACTTCTGCAACGGCAAGTTGATCGTCTTCGCAAACGCACCGGTACCAGTTATGAAGTCGACACGAAAATCCTCCATCGCCGAATACAGGTACTCCTCCACCGCGTGCGACAACCGATGTATCTCGTCGATGAACAACACATCCCCATACTTCTGATTTGACAATATCCCGACAACATCCGCAGGTCGATCCAACGCCGGGCCTGACGTATGCACCAGAGTAGTGTCCATCTCTCGCGCAATTATCTGCGAGATGGTCGTCTTCCCTAAACCAGGAGGGCCGTGAAACAACGCATGATCCAAAGTGTCCCCACGGTGCTTGGCTGCATCAACTGCGATCTGAATGCTGTTCACGACATTCCGTTGACCAATGTAGTCAGTGAAGCGGCGAGGACGCAGATCATTCATACCCGCCGAACTTGAGTTGCGTTCCGCACGGTCTCGCAACAACTCCGCCGCTCTTCGTTCCGCGCTTGATTCAGAGTCGTCCGAACTGGTCACAACGCGTTCTCTCGCAGAATCTGGCATCAGGCAACCATACTCATTGCGTCACTGTGGGTGTCGTGGGGCTGTTTCGGAATATGTTTCGAAGCAACGCTTGTGCATCGTCCAGCAAGTCAGGGTCGTGACGAATCGCTTCATCCACCAACGCAACCGCTTCAGCGTTTCGATATCCTAGATTGACCAGCACTGCGACAACGTCTGATCGCGTGTCCGGTCCCCGCGCCCGCTGAGCCGCTGTCTCTATAGGACGACTTGCCGCCTCTGCAACCTTGCCCCGCAACGTCGCGATTATCTTCTGCGCACCACGCTGGCCAATCCCCGGCATCAGAGTCAAAGTAACTAAGTCCTCGGATTCGATAGCGTATGCGAGTGTCGGTACCGGCATCGTCAGTGCTGATGCCGCACGCGCCGGACCAATTCCCTCTACCTGAATGAATTGCTCGAAGAAATCCCGATCACCAGCATCTTTGAAACCCACTAGGATCGGCAGGGGCTGACGCTCCGAGACTGAGTAATAGATGTGCAACGCGATTTCTTGTCCCTCGTACGGTTGAATCGCTTCTTCAACGAACACCGGCAAGGTGACTGTATAGCCAACTCCGCTCGCTGTCAGAACCACCACTCGGGGGGGATTCTGTTGCACCTGGACCACTTCGCCTTTTAAGTATGAAATCATCGTTATCTATTCGTTCAGGCAGGTGTCGGAGCACCAGTTACATGGACATGGCAAATTGCGATACCGACTGCATCGGCCACATCATCCTTCTCGATTTCACTCGGCAACCCGAGACGCATGGACACCGCTCGCTTCATCTGAGCTTTGTCTGCACGTCCGGTACCCGCAACGATACTCTTAACCCGCGTTGGTTGATAGTGATGCACTGGAATACCTGCGCTCCCGGCAGCCAGAATCGCCACGCCTCGAGCATGCCCCATGATGATCGCCGTTTTCAAATTCCGATAACGCGAATGCAGATCCTCGATCGCAACTTCGTCTGGCTCAAACTCCTCAATCACCTCGCACAAAGTCTCATTGATAACCTTCAACCGCTCCTCCAACGCCTCGCTTGCCTTCGTCCTTATCAATCCGCCTTCAAGCAACGAGACATTACCCCGGGAATCCGCGGTAACTACCGCATAGCCCGTGGTTGTCAAAGCCGGGTCGATGCCCAAAATCCGTCGAGTTGCTGCCATACCTGCCAATCGTAAACTCAAAACCGCGCTGAGCAGATTCTAAACCCCAATCTCGATATACACACTTGGTTTCAGACCACCCATAAAATCTGATGTCTCCGACTTCCGACACTTAGAATTACACCAACTCGCGCTCCAACCTAGTCTCACGAACTCGATACTGCCATGCAACCCTTCTACAACGAACAACAGCAACTCCTCGCCAACACCGTACGCGAATTCGCGGAGAACGATTTGGCGCCTCTGGCCGATGATGTTGACACGAACGAGGAATTTCCCAAGCAGCAGTTCGCGGCGTTGGCGGAAATGGGTCTGACGGGGTTGCTTACCTCGCCGGAGCTTGGCGGCGCGGGTATGGGTTATCGCGACTTCATGGTGGTGCTTGAAGAGATTGGTGCAGTTTGCGGAAGCACGAGCACGGTGCTAATCACGCATACTTCGTTGGGTTCAGAGACGATCAACCGGTTCGGATCCGATGAGCAGCGGGAGCGTTGGATGCCGAATCTTGCGGCGGGAGAGAAGATTGCGGCTTTCGCTCTTACTGAGCCGCAGACGGGGTCTGATGCTTTGGGATTGCAGACGACGATTGTTGATGACGGGGAGTTTTACGTGCTGAATGGTAGCAAGTTGTTCATTACTAACGCTTCGGTGGCGGATGTTTTTGCGGTTTTTGTTACAGCTGATCGTTCTGCTGGGTATCGGGGTATTTCGGCGATTGTTGTTGAGCGTGGGACGCCGGGGTTTGAGATCAATGAGCAGCATGGGAAGATGGGTATGCGTGGTTCTGGTACGGCGGAGCTGGTGTTTTCGGATTGCCGGGTTCCGAAATCGCACTTGTTGGGAGATGTTGGGGATGGTTATGCGATTGCGTTGAAGATTCTGGATTCGTCGCGCATTACGGTTGCTGCACAGTGCCTTGGGCTCGCTAAGGGCGCTCTGGACCAGTCCGTCGCTTATGCGAAGCAACGCAACGCTTTCGGTCGTCCGATAGCGAGTAAGCAGGCGATTCAGTTCATGCTGGCGGATATGTCTACGGAACTCGACGCGGCTCGATTGATGGTGTATCGTGCGGCATCGCTGTATGACGAGGGTTTTTCGTATGGGACGGAGTCGGCTAAGGCGAAGCTGTATGCGTCGGAGGTTGCTGGCAGGAATGTGGATAAGGCGGTTCAGATTCATGGTGGGATCGGGTATTTCAAACCTACACCTGTGGAGCGGATGTATCGGGATCAGCGGGTGACTGAGATTTACGAGGGGACTTCTGAGATTCAACGGTTGGTGATATCGCGGGATTTGATTGGGGAGATTTAGGCGGTGCGGGTGTTGCCGCTAAATTGCCGCTTCTGGCGGCAATCATCGGCAATTTAAGGGGGATCTTGCCGCTGGAGCGGCAATCTAGCGGCAATTTGGCGGCAATGTGATTTTTTGATGAAGTTCAAAACAAGTTCGAAAAGTTGTGTGGCCGCGGATTGGGGGGATTTTAGGGATGGGCAGGATTTTGGGTGTGGTGGATGATGTCAGGTACTATCTTGTTTACGCCAATGGCGAAGTCTCAAATGTGTGAGCTATGACTACACGAACTACTATCGGCAGCTTGCCTGAAATAGAAGCCAACAGCGCGATCGCGCAGTATCTGGACGAGTGCGGCAAGGGGTGGTCGGCGAATGCGGAGCGGAGACAGACTCTGGTGGGCGATAACGGAAGGCCGGATATCGTTGTATACGAATCTGGTCGCAGGGCTGTTGTGTTGGAGACGGAGTATGGGCGACCGGCGGTTGGTGATGCGGAGTCTCGGTTGGGCAAAAAGCTGGTTGGTGAGACGCGGGAATTAACAGAGGTGATCGCGGTGGGGATAGATAAGGATTGCGAAGGGGATACGCGGTCGGAATTTTTGGCGCGTCTGAAAAGTGATGAGGCGGTGTTGTCGGTGCAGTTGGTGTCGACGACCGGGGTTTGGCCGGACGATCCGCTGGTGTCGCGTCCGTCGGATTTGATCGCATACTGCGAATACGCTCAGGTGCCGCAACTGGAGATCGATCGGTACAGCGCTCGTGTGGCTGAGCATGTCGATTCGCTTGGAGGTGCGTTGCTGAATAGCGTGCTTGCGATGACGGCGGTAGCCGACGATATGATCGCGGAGTTGATAGACATCGTCAAGGCGGATACAGCAGAGGAGGCGACGCGTATAGTCTGCGCGATCTGGCTGACGACGATAGACCTGCACAACGACCTTGCATCGTTCAGTCCGACTTTGCGTTCTCAGGGGCTGGAAACAACGATGGCGATCAGGCAGAACTCGATGTCTGGGTTACTTCACCAGCGACATGTGATCGATGCGTGGGAGACCATCGAAGGCGTCAACTACGTTCCGGTGATCGAACTTGCGAAGTCTAGTCTCTCGGCAGTTGGATCATCGGCCACTGTTTCAGAGATATTGAGAATTCTTGAGGGTCTAAGTGGTGAGGCGAACGATCTGCAAGCGAAGCACGTCTACAACTTTGCTGGCGAGTTGTGGCAACGTCTGGTAACTGATCGTGAGGAGCGTGCGGCGCACTACACGAAGCCGGAGGTTGCGGAGTTGCTGGCGACGTTGGCGGCGCAGAGGTTTAACGATAGGTCGATCGATGATATTGCGACGTTGAACCTGATGGATGCGGCGAGTGGAACGGGTACGCTCATCGGTGCCGGTGAACGGGCTTTAAGGCGGCTTTATTTGCTGAAAGGTGGAAGCGATCGTAATCTTCATCGGAAGCGTATGGAGAATCACATCATAGCGTTGGATGTCGATGGCATTGCGGGGACGATGACTGCGAAACGGCTCACGGATTTGGAGGTGGCTCAGGACTACCACGATTGTCGCATCGCTGTCGTCACCCACGAAGCAGGCTCGCTATGTCTGTTGAACCCGGAAAGTACTGGAATCTCAGACATGTTGGGTAGTGGCGGGCGAGGGATGAGTCCCGATCAAGATGCTCAAAACGGTACGGTACGAATTCCTGTCGGCAGCGTCGATTGGGTGCTGATGAATCCACCTTACTCACGTCCCAGAAAAGGACGCCGACAGATGACCACGGGATTGTCGCCGCTCCGCAGGATTGCCGCCAAATACGGATGGGAAATGTCGCACGGTCAGGCTGGGCTAGGTAGCGACTTCGGAAACATGAGTAACATCCGCCTAAAGCCCGGCGGTGTCTTCGCACATGTCTTGCCGTTGACAGCGGCGCACGCTGGCAGTTGGACATCGTGGCGTCGTGACCTAGAAAAACATTTCAAAGACATCACAGTCATTGCCAACACAAGTTCCGCCGAGTTGCAGAGCATGAGTGCCGACACACACATGAGCGAAATGTTGCTGGTCGCGACGAAACGCGCGAAAACACCAGAGCAATGGTCGCCAACAGAGATTTTGTGTGTCAACCTCAGTGACGGACCGTCGACTTTGGCAAAAGGCTATGCACTAGCGAGTGACATTGCCGAGATTCCAGTTGGTCAAAAATCTGGTTCGAAGAATTGGGGCAACTGGACTCGCGTTACTCAACGCGGGCCTGGCGATCCTTGGGGAGCAGTAGCCAATCGCAACATTGATCTGATCGCTATTGCCGAGGAACTCCTCGACGGCAACATCTTCGAGCCCGCAAGCGTTGTCTCAATACCTATGGCACTGCCTATGGCGACTCTTGGAGACTTGGCGGGCACTGGTCCGACCCATCACACAATTGGATACCCCGAAGGAGGAGATCCGATTGGTGCTTTTGAGTGGACACCGTTAGTCCAACTGGAAGTTGATTCAACTTACAAGTCAATGTGGGCAGCCGACGGTAAGCAGCAAACCAAGTTGATCGTGCAACCGACGCATGGTGGTTCGATAATCGACCGAAAACTAGCTAGACAAGTGGCCACGCAACGCAGTCGGTGGTTCGTCAACCGAAATTTGGCTTGGACATCGCAAGCCTTAGCGGTCGCTCGAACCAGCGCCCTCACGCACGGCGGAAGAACTTGGAACGCTCTGCAAGAAGTGTCTGATGAAATCGGCAAGTGCATCACGCTGTTCAGCAATAGCATCTTCGGCGCGATTGTAAGGCGGGCATACGGACAAAAAGGACAAAGAGGGCCGCGCGCCGCTGTCCAAGTAGGCGCGATTCCTGGCATTCCTTGCCCGGCATTCGACGCGGATACGCCAGAAACTGAGAAGGCCAGGTCAATCGCAGATACGAACTTCGACCGCCTCTCGAAGCTAGAACTCGAACCGTTCGTCTATTGCTTCCGAGACGAAAACCGACACAAAATCGACAACGTCGTCGCCGAGATGTTAGGACTCGACCCGGACGACGCAGATATCCAAGCCATGATGCAGCAGTATCGGATACTCTTCGCCAGCGAACCCAACGTCAATGGTCGCAGCCGCAGGATTTTGGCGGCGTTGGAGGGGTACAGTTGATAGAGAGAGGATTATGGTGCGCTTGACGAACGCGCCGAACCAATTCCAGATCCAGCAATGTTCATGGTGCAGTATGCATTCGGTAACGACGCAAGGAAAGTTGAGCTAGTGTCGCCAAAAAGACAGAGAGGCCCGAAGACGTTGGCATTCATAGCGTTCGAAAAGTTCGGAGCTAACTATGACTAGCGGCATCGAACCGATTTTCGTGCGAGTTGGCATATCAGTCGCACGCGCGTTATTGTCAGACGGCGCACGCAATCTGATTGTTGGGCAGGATGAGGCAATTCGTCGAGTCATCGGGAAGACGTCAGCCCAATTCGAGTCAATAGACAGTTTGGAATCTTCATTACATCGGTGGGTAGAAAGTGACGGATTTGAAACTGTATTAGAGCGCCTTGTGCTTGGTGAGCGGGATTTTTCCGATGAGATTGTCTCATCATTTATCGATAACGGAGATTTTTATCTCACAGACGAGGAACAACGACTGACGGTCGCCAAACAGATTGTAGCGTCTTTCCTTGGTCCGTTATTGGCTGAGATATTCGAGAGCACAGCAGGTCTGTCATCTTTGTCGAACCGCATAGAAGAGCGATTCGATGCCCTTGAGGCGCGATTGGACAAGAGTTTTGCAATTAATCGCGCGAATTCTTCGAAGTCTGCCACCTCTCGTGTACTGCCCGAAGACCCTGCAACGACCTCTGAAGCTAGTAGTACCAGCCACAAAGAAATCTCGACGCGAATCGACTCCGCCCGAGATCTCGTTAATGAAGGGTACGTTAAGTTGGCCCGTTCTCGACTTGAACAAATCCAAAAAGAGGAAGATTCGCTGCCTAATGATTTGAAGTTTCGCATCAAAAGCAATTTGGGAGCATGTGCTCTGGCCTTAGGCAACGTCACCGATGCGTGCGAACTCTTGGAAGAAGCCCATTCTCTCGAACCCGAAAATGTCATTGGTATTGCGAATGCAGCCTTGGCGTCACAGTTGAAATCAGATCATGGTCGCGCGATGGCACGCGCAATTCACGCCCGCGGAATCGATCCAAAGAACTCCCAGGCCACATCCGTCTTGATCAACGCCTTAAGCGAAGACGGCAACTTCGATGCGATCGAGGCCCTAATCAACACTGAAGATTGGATTTTGCAAGATCATCAGTGTGGCCTCGTGATTGTGAGTATTTGGATGCAACAGTCGCGTTTCGCGGACGCAATATCACTTTGTCGAACGTTGGTCAGATTGTATCCCGACGATCCGCTCTCATATCTTGCTTTGGCTGAGTGCTTGTTTTGCTCTTCTGAAGTGGAACGGCATAATGTAGGCTACAGCGGTGACTTAGAAGAACGCTTGGATGAGGCAGTCGCGGTTGCCACGAAGGTTATCGAATCACTCAGAGATACTCAACTGCAACCCCGAGTGAACGAAGCCTTATTGATCAGAGCATGTGCCCAGGCGATTTTAGGGAGAGGAGAGGAAGCACTTCTCGATTTTGATCGGATCTTGGATCACGATCCAACCCATGCGGATGCAGCGTACAACAAAGGTCTTTGTCTTCTCACTTCTGGCCGTCCCGACGAAGCGCGAAAGGTGTTTGAGAAGATCAAAGACACAAGTCGTCGCACGGACGTTGTGTTCCCGTTAGCGGTCGCATGTCTCGAGGACGGAGACCCAAAGGCGACCCACGAGTTGCTAGCAGATACGGTAACGTTGGATTGCCCAACATGGGACGAGGTGCATAGGGCGGAGATTCTGCGAGAAGCAGCATCGCAATCTGGTCAGGAAGATGGCATCGACGACATCCTTGCAAAGGCCCTAGCCCGAAATTCCGATAACCCCAAGCTTCTTGTCCTTACCGCTATTCGTCAAAGTGACGCGATCGATGCCGAGGATGTGAAGGGTATGATAAGTAAAGCACTCGAACTCGCTGACGAATCTGACCGACATGCGATTCTTGAACTTCTCGCCATTCTCTATCAGAGGTTGGGCAATTACTCGAAGGCGGCTGATCAATTAACGAAGCTCGTCAACGGCGTACCGTCTCATCCAAGTGCGATTAGTTTATTGTTTTGCTTAGCAAAAGGCTCTAGATTTCGTGAGGCGTTGGCGTGGGCGCGTACTATACGAGCGTCTGATTTTAAGACGTCCAAGACTGTCTTGGATTTAGAAGTAGACCTCCTGCAAGAGGCAGGCGATCTTTCTTCCGTTATCGAAAGATTGACTGAGATACACTCAAGAGACGACGTGCATCCAGTTGATAGCGTTCTATTGGCTATGGCACAGTTTCGGTACGGCATGAAAACCGAAGCACGTGAAACGGTGAGTACCGTAAACATCACCGATCTAAAGGACGACCCATGGTCGATGTTCTTGGTAGCCCAAATCAAATCGCTGGTTGGATTGTCTGGGTATATGAATGACGCCTATCTTGCGCGCCGTTACGGTATCGATAATCCGTTGGTTCATATCGGCTATTCACAAATGGTCATCGGCGCGGAAGATAATTTCGATGAGCCCGATGTAGTCGGACCTGGTTGTGCAGTTAAACTTCGATCAGGCTCTACAGAGCAATGGTGGTACATCCTTGATGACGGGGAGGAACCACTTGGATCTAACGATTTGGCTGGCGACCAAGAACTTGCCCATTGCCTTTCCGGGAAGCGTGCAGGCGAGACGGTAGTGCTTCGAGAGGGATTAGAAGAATTGTCATATGAAATCGCTGAGATTCAAAGTAAATTCGTGCGCGTCTTTCAAGAGACTTTCGAAGGATATTCAACCCGATTTCCGAGCAACTCAGGTCTTTTCTCGGTGAAGTTCGAAAACAACGATTTTTCAAAGCTGTTTCAAACTGTGGATCAATCACACGAGATGAATTCGCAACTGAATAGTATGTACGAGGATGGCAAATTGCCATTTGCAACTTTTTCGCATTGGCTTGGTCAACCGATTCCGGATGTTTGGCAGGCATGTACTCAGATGCAATTTGCGAAGATCAGATTTAGTAACGGTACGGATGAACTCGCTTTTGCTCAGGCCAAAATGCTTCGTGAAGCGGATTCAGTAGTACTTGACCTACTTTCACTTCTTGCAATTCGGGAATTGGGTTTAATCGAAGCCCTTAGGACGCGTTTTAGTCGCGTCGCCGTGAGTCAAGCAGTAGTCGATGAAATTCAGAAATACGTTGCAGAGTCCATGATTCTGCCTATGCCGAGTGGCATGCTAGGAAAGACCAACGATGGCTTGTACTCTATGCAAGAAGTCGACTCTGAAGTTTGGCAAGCAAGGCGAGACGATTTGCAGGGTCTGCTCCAGTTTGCTGAGTCATTAGATCGAATTCCATCTTATCCATTGTTGGATGTAGAAAATCGGGAACAGCTTGTGGATGCCATTACCAAGCATGGAGCTAGCGCGATATTTGTTGGCGACTACGAAACTAACGATACCCTTGCGGTCGTCTGCGATGATCTTGGGTTGTCGGAATTCGCTACCACCTACGGAATCAACACTGTCAACACCCAAAGTCTGCTAAGGGAGCTGCAACGGTCGCAAACGATTTCAGCCGACGAGTATTCGCGATGCATCGAATGTCTGACGTTATTAAATTACCAGTTTGTGCGCGTTCGTGCAGAAGACATCGTAAGACGTTTGGAGGTGAACGATTTCCTGACAACAGCAGGGATGCGTGCAATGCTTAACACGCTATCGGGACCAGATTGCACCGAAGAATCGGCAGTTGGAGTAGCATCGGATGTTTTCAAAATGCTTGTCGGGAAACTTTCACCCGATCATGAAGAACTGGTCCTTTTGGCGGTAATCGAGGTACTCAAACAGGGGCGGCCGGGAAACGGTGTCATACTGAAATTTAGGGATGAGATCGAAAAGAAATTCAACCTCCTGCCCTTGAGACGCGACTTTCTTGTCGGAGCAATCAACCTTCGT
The DNA here is from genome assembly GCA_963555965.3 of Dehalococcoidia bacterium. Classification (GTDB taxonomy): domain Bacteria; phylum Chloroflexota; class Dehalococcoidia; order Lucifugimonadales; family Lucifugimonadaceae; genus Bin127. Next base: position 1,284,282 of record OY821634.1, on the reverse strand, counting down.
ATGCAGATTTGATCGGACGGAATCGACTAGGTATTTCATTCGATTTCGGGTAGAGCTTGACCGCGGGATTCGGTAGACCGGCTTTGGTAGATGTCGTTGATAAGCTGTTCGCAGTCGACGATGTCTTTCCATCCGCCGGCGCTAGCTTCAAGTCCGGGGAATTCGTTGCTGGCATGTGATTCTTCGGATACCTTGATGACGACTTGGGCTCCATCGTCAAGATCTAAAGGCGTCGCGGGTTTGAAGATGCCGTTGGAGTATGTTGCTTTGAGTGCTGGACCATGATGCCGATGGGTGGTTAGTTCTGGGTTGGTTGATTGGTTGTTATCAGTATATGGCGCGGGTTGGATGGGGTTGTCGGAGGTGTCCCCCTTTGTCTTTCGGACATTTCCCCCGCGAGCGGGGGCAACCCGGCCCTTTGGCCGCCCGGGCATCCCCTGCGATCTCGCTGCGCTTGCTCGTGTCCCCTTGCGCTTTGCGAAGGGGACGGGGTATCCACGTCCACAACGATGCTCTGAAACCCCCTTGTATTCCCCCTTGGGCATCAAGGGGGAGGGGTACGTCTCTCTGGATACTTGTCAGCGCGGGTGTGACGTGGATGGAGGAGGGCGGGAGGTATGAACCCCCTGCGTCTCGCTTCGCTTGACGCTTCCCCCTTTTGCTGTCGCAAAAGGGGGAGGGAAAGGGGGCATCCTCTGTGTTTGTGTTCGCTGGGCTCGCTCGCGTCCATTGCGCTGTGCGAAGGGGCGGGGCGACCACGCCGCAATGACGCTCTAAAAGCCACTTCAATTCTCCCTTGGACATCAAGGGGGAGGGGGCGTCTCTTTGGATACTTGTCAGCGCGGGGATGACATGGATGGGTTTAAGATGTGGGTATTATAAGGTGGCCTAAGGGTTTCATTGCAGAAGGAGTTTCGAGTCGAGATGGAGTTGACGCCGGTATTGGTCAGGGCGCTTGATGGGTTCAAGATCTGGATCGAGTTCAATGATGGTGCGCGTGGTGAGATCGACTTGTCGCGGTTTGCTGAGCAGGTTTGGTTCGAGTCTTGGAAAGACCGTGTGGTGTTTGAGAATGTACGGGTTATTCCTTACGAGGCGGTGGTTTGGGGTGATGATGAGACGGATATGGGGCTTTGCGCGGATGCGCTCTATTTGGAGTTGACTGGTAAGAGTTGGGAAGAGGTTGCGGGGGAGGCTGCGCCGCAAGCTGTCAATGCCTGAAGTTTGTCGTTTCGACGGGATCCGCGTTTACATCTATCCTGGCGACCATGATCCGCCTCATTTTCATGCGCGTCGGGCGGATTTCAGGGTGAAGGTGGATATCTTGACTATTGCTGTGACTAAGGGGCGGATGCCGTCAAGTGTTGAGAGACGATTGTTGGCTTGGGCAGGAGAACATCAAGCGGAGTTGATGGAGGCTTGGAGGCGGGTGATGGCTGGGCAGGTGCCGGATCGGATTGCGTCGCCGAGGGGGAGATGAGGTTTGATTCGTGCCCCCTTTTGTGCATTGGGCATTCCCCTGTGAACGGGGAAACCTGTCACTGCCACTCTGGATGGGTGTTCGGTCTGGCTGCGCAGGGATGGGGTAGTTGGTGCTGGTGGTATGAACCCCCTGCGTCTCGCTTCGCTGACACCCCCTTCAATTCCCCCTCAGAGAGGGGGAGGGAAAGGATTTTGCTGACGCAAAAGGGGGAGGGAATGGGGTATCCACGGCCGCAATGACGCTCTAAAATCCCCTTCAATTCCCCCTTTTGCTGACGTAAAAGGGGGAGGATGTGGTGGGTGTATTGACAAGATTCGTTTGTTGGATTTAAGATTGATGGGGTTGTGTAATTCATCCGTGCTTCGGTGTGCGAGTTTGGATTCGGATGTCATGCAGTTCAACGTGTCGGGTCTTTTGACCGGTTCAGTGGGCGATGAGCTTCGTTTCCATTTTGCTGACGAGACTTTGGAGAGCGACGGTTTGTTGTTCCACGGGGTTGAGGCCCGGGGCAAGCTGATGCGCACAGATCGAACGGTGTTCGCCGATGTGACGGTAGATGCCCGGTTTGATGCGGAGTGCTCGAGGTGTCTTGTAGACACTGTGATGGTGCTCAGTCTTAACTTCGCTGAGGAGTTCAGGCCGTCAAACGTGGATCTGCTGGCTAGTCATCGGGGCTGGTTTGAAGACTACGGAACAGAAGACAACGACGAGGCGTTGATAATCGATTCGACGAACGTGCTAGACATATCGACTGCGCTTTGGCAGGGCTTGAGTGCGGCGATGCCGATGAGCCCGCTGTGCGATGCTGCATGCAAGGGGATATGCTCTGGTTGTTCGACCGACCTGAATGTCGGCCGTTGCAAGTGTCATTCTGACTAGACGGTCGCAGCAGTATCGGAATCAAATGTTGAGGTCTCAGACATAGAGGGATGTTTGCAAAAATGTAGTTTGGAGGATTTTTGGGGTTGATCAAGTAGCGATGCCCCCTTTGTCCTTCGGACATTCCCCCGCGAGCGGGGGAAACCGTGAGGTTGCACAAACATTTCTGAGTAGTAGGTGACATGCCTCCGCTTCCCAAGAAAAAACACACTCGGGCCCGTAAAGGCAATCGTGCGGCTCATCACGCGATCGGCTTGCCGACTCTGGTGCGATGTCCGTGTGGCGACGTTAGGATTCCGCCGCATCGGGTATGTCCTGAGTGCGGAAACTACAAAGGTCGAACCGTGAAGGGCAACTGGCCGAGACCGAACTCCTTAGACATCGAAACCACAGAGAGTTGATACCATCGGTGCAACTGATCGACGGTTGCGCTGCCGAAGAACGAATTGGCTGTCTGAAAAGGCCATTTTGGAGAGCGAAATGACTACAGAGCTCGCAGAATCAAGATCTACCGCGTTCGTTTTCCCCGGACAGGGATCGCAAGCGGTTGGAATGGGCAAGGACCTGTATCTGAACTCAAGTTCGGCGCGTGAAGTCTTCGAAGAAGTTGACGATGTACTGGGTCGGGAGCTTAGCGAGATCATGTTCAATGGTCCTGCGGATGCTCTGACTCGAACCGAGAATGCGCAACCTGCGATTTTGACGACTTCGATAGCGGCTTGGCGTGCGGTTGAAGAGGCGACTGAGAGTGTGGCAGTGCCGGACATGACAGCTGGTCACAGTTTGGGCGAGTATTCGTCGTTGGTAGTTGCCGGAGTGCTTTCGGTATCGGACGCTGTGCGGTTGGTCTGTGAGCGTGGACGGTTGATGCAGCTGGCATGTGATGAGCGTCCGGGTGGTATGGCGGCGCTGATCGGCATAGACGAAGTTACAGTTGCGGAGATTTGCCGCGAGGCTGGTGTAGATATGTCTACAGTGAACACTCCGGAACAGATCATCATAGCTGGTGAGCACCGGGGCTTGGCGGTTGCACTAGACATGGCGTCGGCTCGCGGGGCTAAGAAGGCGATTCCGTTGAGCGTAGGTGGTGCTTTCCACTCTGGTTTGATGTCTCCGGCGCAGAGCGGTTTGGACGAGGCGATCGCTGCTACCGATTTCCAGGATCCGCTAGTCCCGATCATCGGCAACGTGGATGCGAAGCCTTTGGAGAGTGCGGAGGATGTTAAGAGCGAGTTGCGGCGTCAGTTGACGTCCTGCGTGCAGTGGAGCAACGGTATCCGTCATATGCTGGACAATGGTGTTACCGAGTTCGTGGAGATGGGTAATGGGAAGATTCTGAGTGGGATGATCAAGCGTATTGATCGTCGTTCGAAGATTGTGAACATCGGAGAATACGAAGCGGTGTGCGACTTCGCGGCGGCTTAACTTCCGCTGTGATCGTGCGAATTTGGCACCCATGGGCGAGGGTGTCGAACCTTACCTTAAGATAGGCGTATCAACCGATGACCTTGGCTCGTGGCAACGAATCTGGCAATTGGTTGTCGTCGGTTTCGGATGAGCGTGCTAGAGGTTGGTTGGTAGATGGTTTACCATTCGATGCGGATGCTCCGGATTTTGAATCGATTCCTCGTGACAAGACAGGGGCTCGTGCGGCTGCGGTTTTGTCTCTGTATCAGTCTGATCTGACGAATCGTCCGGTGAGACAATGCGTTGATTGGGTTGTATCTGAAATCGGCTTGACCAAGAAGACGAGTCGATTTGTTTATTCACTTGCGATTGAAGTTGAGAATCGACGAAGCGAATTGGACCGTCGCTTGAATCGCTACACTAAAGGTCGGATGATGAGTGAGACCTCACCGGTGGTTCGGAATGTTCTGCGTTCAGGGTTGGTTGAGTTGGATATGTATCCGAATACGCGAACGGCGGTGGTTATCAGCGAGGCGGTGAAGTTGTCTCAGATGTTTGACGGTGAAGGCAGTGGTAGATTTGTGAATGGTGTTCTTGGCGCCGTGGTCCGTAGCACTGTTCGTGGCGTGGATTCCGGGTAACAGACAATCTAAGTGAAGATTGCGGTATCAACGTAGATGTATAATTGCGTTTGCGTCGTCAGTTAACGGCGTCAAGCGTAACGATCAGTAAATCCAGCTCGGGAGAGCAAAGAACGATGTCAACGATTTTGGATCGAGTGCGGTCGATAACCGCGGAAAAGTTGAGCGTGGACGAAGGCGAGATCGCGCCGGAATCGTCATTCACCGAGGATCTGGATGCGGATTCGTTGGATGTGGTTGAGTTGATAATGGCGTTTGAGGAGGAGTTCAGCACCGACGACAACCCGGTAGAGATCTCGGATGATGAAGCGGAGACGATAGAGACGGTGCAGAACGCGGTGGACTACCTTGAGGGCAAGGGAGTAACGGGTTAGGGGATTGGCGGTTAATCCCGCTGATTGTGGAGCGCGGCGGATCTGCTGCGCGCCTCGATGTAAAACTGGAGCGGCACGGTAATCCGTTGCCGCTCTAAGTTTTTGTTGCGCCTCGCAGTAAAGAGGGGTGGTAGGCTTGGATTCTGAAATGGTTGCAGGCGGTTCCAATCCAGAGGTATCAGCATCAGAAAAACTGGATGCGATAGCGGACGCGGTGTCGAAGTGTCGGAAATGTCCGTTGTCAGAGACACGTACCAATACGGTTCCGGGTGAAGGTTCGCCCACGGCAGAGATCATGTTTGTAGGCGAGGGGCCGGGCCGCGATGAGGATTTGTCGGGGCGTCCGTTTGTGGGGCGTGCGGGAAAATTCCTTGATGAGTTGATCGAGTCTCTGCCGATGCGTCGTGAGGATGTCTACATTGCGAATGTGGTGAAGTGTCGTCCGCCTGGGAATCGTGATCCTGAACGTGACGAGGTTGAGCATTGTTCGGACTATTTGCGTGCCCAGATCGCGGCTATCGACCCGTTGGTAATAGTTCCGCTGGGCAGGCATGCGTTGGGCTGGTTCAATCCGGGTCTTCGCATCACAGCGAGCAATGGGAAGATTTTGCGACACGAAGATCGGGTATTGATGCCGCTGTTGCATCCATCAGCTGGGCTTCGGAGCACATCCAACGCCGATATGTTGCGTGAAGGCATCCACAACCTGCGCGAAGCGATTTTGGAGGGGATACGAGTGAGACGCGAAGCGATGGAGGAGAACGTGGCTGAAACAGCATCTGAAATCAATCCGATCGTTGACGAAGGTGGGGAGTCGTCGTCAATGCCATCGGAGACTGAGGAAATAGCCTCGGAAGAAGCTACTGAGTCGATTACGGAAAATGCTTCGGTTGGTCTATTCGAACGATCGCAAACGTCTGAAGAGGTTGAAGCGGAGATGCGTAGGCAACGTGCGCTTGAAGCGGCGGCGGAAGCGGCAGAGAGTGAAGATGTGAAGCTTGTGGTGGATGACCGCCAATCGTCGCTTTTCTGATCTTAGAAAGTTTTGAGGTAGATGGGCGGGATTGGTAATGATATGGGATGATCGCTCGGTATCCTTTTGCGGATTAAAGGGGATGGTGTGTGGTTGCGGTTAAGATTAGAGGTTGCGTTGTGTGGATGTGTCGGGTGTGTTGTATCGAGAAATCGAGGTTCTCTTGACTCAAACCGCGGAAAAACTAGGGGAATCGACGGAAACGAATGTCGATGCGTCTTTCGTGCAGGAGTTCGCGCGTAAGGTTCGTGAAAATGTGCAGCAGGTTTTCGTGGGCAAGGACGATGCGATAGAGCTCGCGATCATTGCGATGCTGGGGCGTGGTCACGTGTTGCTGGAGGATGTGCCGGGTACGGGCAAGACGACGCTTGCGAAGACGATTGCGGCTTCGCTGGGTCTGGATTTCAAGCGTGTGCAATTCACTCCAGATCTGGTGCCTTCGGATGTATTGGGGGTGAACATCTACAATGCTGGGACGAGGGAGTTCGAGTTCAAGTCTGGCCCGATCTTCACGCAGATTTTGTTGGCGGATGAGATCAACCGTGCGACGCCTCGGACGCAGTCGGCGTTGCTGGAGGCGATGCAGGAGCAGCAGGTATCGATCGATGGTGTGACGATGGCGCTGAGTTCGCCGTTTCTGGTGTTGGCGACGCTGAATCCGGTGGAGATGGAGGGGACGTTCATGTTGCCAGAGGCTCAGTTGGATCGTTTCTTGTTGAAGCTGTCGATCGGCTATCCGTCGGACGATGAAGAGGCTCGGATGTTGGAGCGGTTTCAGACTGGTGATGCTGCGTTGTCGGTGGAAGTCTGCGCGTCGGCAGAGGATGTCGAACGTGCGCGAGACGTTGTGGAGCAGGTTCGTATCGCGGATCACGTTCGGGAGTATCTGGTTTCGGTAGTGCGGGCGACTCGGAACAATGCCCAGATCCGATTGGGGGCGAGTCCGCGCGGTTCGTTGGCTCTTCAACACGCGGCTCAGGCAAATGCGGCGATTCATGGTCGCGAGTATGTGATGCCGGACGACATCAAGGCGTTGGCGTCACCGGTCTTGTCGCACCGAGTCGTATTGGAATCGAGTATGCAGATGAGGCGTCGGGATGCGTCGCAGATCATCGATGATGTTGTGTCGCAGGTTCCGGTGCCGATAGAGAGGTGAGATGTATTCCATCCTCCTCCTCCTTGATGTCCAAGGGGGAATTAAAGGGGGTTTTAGATCAGTTTTCGATCATCCCCTGCGTTCTTGTGTCGGTCTCTTGGGCTCCGGGTCCCCTTCGCTTTGCGAAAGGGACGGGCCTCCCCCTAGCCCCCTCCTGAAGGAGGGGGGATATGTTGGGGTGTTGAGATGATGATTAATCCGGTGATTAGGACGTTTCGAGAGAAGCGTACTAAGGATTTGCGTGCTCCCGATGTTATTGGTGAGCTTTTCATGTTGTTGATGCTGGTGGTTATTGCGGTCGGTGCTGGCACGGGTTCGGGGTTGGTGGTTGCGTTGGGAACGACGGCGTTTGTGATCTCGGCAGGTGGAACCTTGTGGTCAAAGCTGTCGTTGGCGGAGGTGGCGTATGGCGCTCAGCCGTCGGACACTCACGCGTTTGTGGGAGATGAGGTCGAGATCGTGATGACGTTGGAGAATCGGAAGCCGTTGCCTATACCTTGGATTCAACTGATCGAGTTTTTGCCGACTGGTCTATTGCCTTTGAGCGACGAAGGGGTGAAGCGCAGAGCTTATGCGGGGGGCAGCGAGATTGTGGAGACGACGAGTCTTGCGGGTTACGAACGGGTGCGTTTCCGTCACAAGATCAAGGCGCACCATCGTGGTCACTACTCGATTGGTCCGACGGAGTTGCGAAGCGGCGACCTTTTCGGGTTGTTCGGGACGGTTCGACGCGACTCGCGTTCATTGCAAGGTGTGACGGTTTACCCGCGCATCGTGCCGTTGGATGGTTGGGAGTTGCCGGCTGCCAAGCCGATGGGCGATACGCTGAGTCGGAACACGTTGCTGGACGATCCTTCGCGGCCTCGGAGCATTCGGGACTATCGACCGGGCGACCCGATGAAACGGATCGATTGGAAGTTGAGCGCGAAGCGGGATGAGTTGACGGTGCGGACGTACGATCAGAGCGTGAGCAACGATGTTGTGGTGATGATGGAGTCGCGTACGGTGGACTACGCGTGGCACGGTTACAAGTACGACGTTTTGGAGTCGGCGGTTACAGGTGCGGCTTCGATTGCGGTGCGGTGTGCGGATCTTGGTTACAGAGTCGGATTGGTGGCGAACGGTGTACGTCCGACGCGGGGGGTGATGGCGGCGATTACGCCTGGGGATGGTCCGCATCACGTTCGAACGATCTTGGAGGCGCTGTCATTTGTACAGCCGCTGTCATTGACATCACTGGAGACGTTGGCGGTGGATCGCGGCGCACATGCGATCACGAACGGTTCTTCACTGATACTGGTCGCTGGATTTTTGACCGAGCCGGTGGTTGCGTATCTTCATCACTCGCAGGAAGTGGGTCACCGCGTATCGATCGCATGGGTCGGACGTGAGGGTCCGCCGCGAGTGACGGGAATCCGAGTGGTGGATGCACGCGAGATATTCAAGATTGACGAGGATGTTGAAGAGTTGCTGATGTCGGTAGTGGACGATCAGACGGAGATGAATGCCCGTATGAACGCTCCGGTTCGCGAGTATGACAGTGTCTGATTGGCGCAACCAGATAGTGTTCACCGCGATCGCGGTTGCGGAGAGTGTGATTTTATTCACGATCGTCGCGGTTGTCAGCGCCGGGTTGAGTCTGGATTATCCGCCGTTGCACTGGGGGATGGTGCTGCTCCTGTACCTGACGGGTATGTTCACGTCTTGGATCGTTGGTGGACTGCGCGGGAGTCTGGTCACAATTGCGCTGATCTACGGGACTGCGGGCTTGTCGATGATATATGTGGCAGTTGCTACGACTCGTTTCAATCCCGGTTTCAACTTTGATCTGGCGTGGATCTACCACCTTTTCAACCGTGATCTGACTGGAGAGTCTGTAGCTGCGTTGGTGATCGCGCTAGTGGTGAGCTTGGTGATTTGGCGGCGGACATCGACGATTATTCGGGATGACAGCGATGCGCCGGATCACTTGAAGCGGATATTCAAGCGTGGTCTAGTGGTGCTGGCTGTGGGTTTAATCGTCGACGAGTTCGTGTCCGAACCGATCGGGTTGGCGCAGTTGCTGATTCCGTATTTCATAGCGACGCTGGGGGGAATGGCGGTTGCTCGTTTGCCGAACGATTCGCCGGTGGCTGGCAAGTGGATGCGCATAATCGTCGTGGCACTGGGCGCGTTTCTCGGCACTGGACTAGTGGCGGGCTTCTTCGGCGGACGGTATGGGTATGCGGGTTTGAACGCGCTGTGGATTCTGTGGGGTTGGACGGTTGACGCGATCTTGTTTGTCTTGCGGTACCCGTTGCTGGCGATTGGTTGGGTGATCGCCAAGATTATCGAGTTGCTCCAGTCGTTGTTTGGCTCTGAACCGGTTGAGCAAGAGCAAGAGCAGGGTGAGGGACAGCGTCCGGAGTTTCCGGAACGTGAAGCGACGGAAGCTGCCGACAGTGCGTGGGTGGAAACGGTGCTGGAGATATTGCAGTGGCCGCTTACGTTCCTGTTGCTGTTTGTGGTGCTGATAGTCGTTGCGTTGGCGTACCGGCGGATCATAAGGCGGTTGAACCGCGACGACGGGATCGAACGCGAGACGATCCGTGACGAAGTGGAAGAGGTGACGTATCTCGACCTGTTGAAAGGTTTGTTGCCGGACTGGATGACGCGTCGTGGCACACCGCGGCATCTTTGGAACTACCCGGACGATCCGGGCATCAAGGAGGTCTTCATCCTGTATTTCGAGACGTTGGAGATGGCTCTGGAGCGCGGTTGGGAGTTCAACTCGCGAATGACTCCGAGTGAGCGTCAGCCGGAGTTGGCATTGTTTTTGAACGGTGCACCGATCGCCGCAATAACGTCGCGCTTCAACGCTGCTTGTTACGGGAATGTTCCTACGGAGGTGTCGCGAGTAGAGGATTTGAGGTCTAGGTTGACTCGGGCGGTCGAAGTGTTGGATGAGCGGCAGGAGGGGTCTGAATCGGGATCGGAATAGGCTCGGGTTCGCGTCTAGGATGCGGGACCGTCTTCGTTTTCGCCGATGGTGATTACGCGGAGGAGGTTGGTGCTTCCGGACTTGCCGATGGGGACGCCGGCAACTAGTACTACGGTGTCGTTGTCTTTAGCGAAGCCTTGCTGTTTTGCGAGCGTTGCGGCGTGGTCGAACATCTGGTCGAGTTCAGCGAGGCGTTCAGTTATTAGGGGTATGACGCCCCAGCGCATCGAGAGGTTGTTGAGGGTTTTTTCTCTAGGTGAGAGTGCGATGATGGGTGTTCGCGGTCGGAATGCGGCAACTCGATCGGCGGTGGTGCCGGTTTCGGTGAATGTGATGATTGCTTTTGAGCGCAGGGTGTCCGCGGTTCGTGCCGCGTCGAATGCGATGATGGAGTTGACCTGTGCGTGTCGTCCTTCTTTATCGATAATTGCCATGCGTCGGTTTCGCAGCATGGAGTTGTCGAGGAATCGTTCGGCGATTTTGGAGACGCGGGCCATGAATCTGACGGCTGCTACGGGGTAGTCGCCGACGGAAGTCTCGGCGGAGAGCATTACCGCGTCGGTGCCATCGCGTACGGCGTTGTATACGTCGGTCGATTCGGCGCGTGTGGGGTATGGGTTGTCGCGCATTGATTCGAGCATCTGAGTAGCGGTGATGACGGGTTTTCCGACCTCGTTGGCCATCCGTATCATGCGCTTCTGGATCATTGGAACGAGGTGAAGGGGCATTTCGACTCCGAGGTCTCCACGAGCGACCATTATGGCGTCGGTCTCGTCGAGAATCTCGTTGAGGTTTTCGACGGCTTGTTTTATCTCGATCTTGGCTACAAGAGCCGGAGTTCGTCCAGCTGCGGCCAACCGGTCTCGAACGGCTCGAAGGTCGTCGCGATTGCGTATGTAGGAGAGTCCGACAAAGTCGACATCGGCTTCGATTGCGAAGTCTAGAGCGGCGATGGTTTCGTCGGTGAAGTATTCGAGAGTCGAGGTGTTGCCGGGAGCGGTTACTGCTTTATCGGACTGTATCAATCCTCCGCGTCGCACAGTGCAGTGTATCTCGACGCCTTCAACTCGATTGACTCGTAGATCAACGGCACCTTCGTCTATGAGGATCTGCGCCCGCGGTCGAATGTCGTTGTGTAGTCCTGATGGCCAGACCGTGCCGCGTTCTGTTGTTGTGTAGACGCGCTCAGCGGTAAGTACGAACTTGTCGCGCGCGTTGACGGTTATGCCTTCTCTGCCGTTTTGAGTAACCGCTCTATCAGGATCGACGGTTCCGATGCGGTATTTGGGACCGGGCAGGTCTGCGAGTATACCGATGGGTACGCCGGTCTGTCGTGCGGCTTCGCGTACTGCGTCGAGATATTCGAAGTGCTGCTGAGCATCTCCGTGCGAAAGGTTTAATCGAGCGACGGACATGCCGGCCCGTATGAGTTGCCGGGCTCTGGCGACGTTGCCGGTGGCGGGGCCAATGGTGCACACGATTCGGGTTCGCGGGGAGTTCCTGACGAATGATGGGAGTAGCTGCATGATTTAAGCGTGTTCTCCGAGAGTAGGCTGATCTCGATCTAATGTATAACGCGATGCGGGTTGGGTTGTCGATAGGTGCGATGCGCGGGGCAAAATCGACGAAATAATGCAAGTTTGATATGATTAAGTTAGATGTGCAGAGGGTAGCACGCCGATTGGGAAACACGCTGGGAGTCTGAGATTTGAACACGTTTGATGCATTGCTTGCGTTGCAGGAAATCGATCAAGGATTGCTACGTCAACGGCAGTCCTATTCGCAGATTTCTCTGGATTTGCAGGACAAAGCGAATCGCTTGAAGGATTTGCGATCGAAGTGCGAACGTGCGAAACGTTCCCAGATGCAGGCGGAAGTTGCGATGAAGCGGTTGGAGCTTGAGCGAGCATCGGAGAATCAGAATCGCGCCGAGGTGGAGGAGAGGCTGTACAACAGTGGGGAGGTTACCAACCCACGCGACTACTACCGTTTGGAACTGCGTGTTCAAGAACACGCAAATCGTATCGATGCAATAGATCAGCGTATGGAGCCGATCAGGAACGCGACGAACGAGGCCCGACGCGTTCATTCAGAACTCCAAATGCAGCTGGATGCGATGGAGGCGGATTGGAAAGAGCAGAAGCAGTTGGGTACAGATGAGCAGTCTCGGATATCTGAAGAGTACAACGAGGCGCTGAAGCACCGTAACGAGACAGCGAATGCGATCCCTGCGCAGCACTTGGGGGAGTACAACCGTTTGTTCAAAAACAACGGCGGCATGGCAGTTACGGTTGTCGAACGCGATATCTGCGTTGGTTGTTCTGAGAGGGTGTCGATGGGAGAATTGAACGTGTTGAAGCAGGCGACGGATCCGATCTTGTGTCATTGCGGCAAGTATTTGATAACGCTGAGCACGGATTGATTTGAGATGCGCGCCATCGGTTATGTGAGGCGACGCGAGATCGACGAATGCTCGGGTGCGTCTAGCACAGAGAATGTCCATGAATGGGCAGGTTCTCGGCGTGCGGCCGCTGGTTCATGGGGACAAATCGCCGAGATTGAAAGCCGGCTCAGACTGGTCACAGCTGATCCCGTTCAACAAATCGTCGAATACTGTCGTTCGGGTGGGCATAATCTGACGGCAATTCTTGGCTTGCCAGAAGATAATCAGTTGTTGGAGAGCGTTGAGTCCGAGTTGAATGAAGGATTGGGCTCGGCATTTAGTCTGCAGATTCCGGAAGAGTTTGGAGATGCGCAGTTTGCAGAACTGATGGAACGATTAGAGGGACGGCATGGGAGACCTGCGTTGGTGGTCATACCAGACGCGTCGCATTTGGCGGATGATCTTGAGACTCTAGTTGAGCGGTTGCTGTACATCCGTCGATCTGGATCAGATGCGATTTGCACGGACATTGAGATGCCTGATCCGTTGCAGAACGGCGAGGAACTGCTTGGTTTGCGAGGTGAGCCGGATTGGTTGCGTAAGCGGATCCGCGACAGGATCCGTGAAAAGGCATCGCGTGGCAAGGTGCTTGGGAGGACACCGTACGGGTATCGTTGCGGGGCCGACGGTTCGTTGAAACCGGTTCCAGAAGAGGCGGCGGTGGTCAAGCGGATATACGAGTGGTACGTGGGGGATGAAGATTCGACAGATGCGCAAGGCGACAAAGTCAGCAACGGGTTGGGGATGCGTCTGATTGCTCAACGCTTAGCAGCGGAGAACGTCCCGACGCGCACGGGTAAGCCATGGTCTCCCGCTACAGTTTCAATAATCCTGAAGAACCGTGTCTACGTTGGCACCTACACGAGATACGGCTTCTTAGTATCAGGAAACCACGAGGCGATAATTGGTCGGTCGTTGTTCCGTCGTGCGCAGGACGAATTGACAGTGAAGCAGCGGGAACGTCGGTTGGCGAAGTCTGAAGATCCATTCCTTCTGGGCGGATTGTTACGTTGCGGTCAGTGCGGTCACGGAGTACCGGGTCTCACACGCCGTAGGACTTGGCGTCGTCAGGATGACACTACGGCTTCGAAGACGTATCGGTACTACGAGTTTTATGAATGTCAGCATCGACGCGCTGCGAAGAACGGTAATGGTAACGGGATCGTGTGCCCTAAGTGGCGCGCGGACGATTTGGATGGCGAAGTGCGTAAAGCAGTGATGGCGTGGCAATCGGAGACGGTGAAACAGATCAGACCAATCGAGACTGGTTTGCGCCTTGAGCAGCAGTTGGAGAATGCCGAAAAAACCTTCTTGAGCGAAGCGCGTATCGTTTCGACAGGACGTGGGGATCTTGAGAATTTAGAGCCGTTTCTGTCCGAGATCAAGGATATACGTCGTTTGATCGAGGATGAAGAGAGCTTAGGTAATAATGGTTCCTCTACGAAGAATGTCAAAGTATCTCGCGAGCGTCGAACTCGTGATCTGATCGCCGATGTCGTCGGTTCAGGCGATGTGGAACGGGCGCGTGATGCACTGTTGGCATTAGTCGAAGACGTCGAAGTGACAGAAGATGCAGTGAAGGTTCGCCCACGGGTGACGAGATAGCCTAGTTCGCTTGGATGTTACGCTGAGGTCAGTGCGAGGCGGACGTGCGACCGCTGCGAGGACGGTTTAGTTTAGATCGTCTTCGTGGAGGAAAGTCCGAGCACCAACGGGCAGGAGCGCCTGCTAACGGCAGGGCGGGGCGACCCGATGGAAAGTGCAACAGAAAGAATACCGCCTGAGAACGCGCATTTCGGTGTGCGTTTATCGGGTAAGGGCGAACCGGTGCGGTAAGAGCGCACCGCGTCGGCGGTAACGTCGGCGGCAATGCAAACCCCGCTCGGTGCAAGGCCAAATAGGGGAGTGCCAAGACGAATGCCCGCGTCAGCTCCCGGGTAGGCCGCTAGAGGTTACGAGTGATCGTGATCGGAGATGGATGGTCGCACAGGGTTCGATTCGAGGGAGGAATGCCTGCGGGTTGTAAACCTCGCTGGGACCCGGACAGAACTCGGCTTATAGTCCGCCTCGCCGAGAAACGGCAGCTGGAAGTTCGGGTACAGACTGCGTCGTTTAATCCCTGGCGTGCAGGCCAATAAACACGAAGTAACGCGCTCTAATGTGAAACCAATTCTTAAATGCTGACTCGCGTCACGATAGTCCCGTGCGTTGAGCTACCCACTCCCGAGCGATGATGCCCTGAGCGTCTTGAAATGCGCGTACCGTAGGTAGTCCGGGCGGCGGTGGTTGCATAGCTCGCCTTGTGAAGTATCCGGCTACCGCTACAACAGCAGCGGTTATGTCATCGCCGTTTGCGGTACGGCACGCGGAATGTCTAGATATCACTTCCTCTGGAAGCGGGCCGCCCTGCATCGTCACACTCGGCGCAAACGCGACGACATCAAGCCATCCTGGTCCAATCAAGGCGTGAGGCCAGTCAACGAACCAAACACGATCGGCGGTGAGAAGGATGTTGTCCGCTCTGATGTCCATGTGTAACAGCGTGTCACCTGCGAGAGCCCCGGCGATCATTCCCTCAATGGTCGCCAAGGCATCGATGTTACGTAGTGACCACTCGTCCAATTTTGGGGCTGTTTCGTTGCGAAGCATCCGCCATCCATTGATGGTTGTCTTGAATTCATCCCCTGCCGTCCCGACAGTGTCTTTTGGGATTGGCGACGGGGTCAATTGCGTGTTTAGATCTTCGATTGCTATGACAATCCGCTCCAGCTCGTTGATCCGCCAAGGTTTCGTGGGATGGTGACCGTCTACGTCCTCAAAACATAGGATTACCCAACCACCTTCGCCTTCATCGTGAAACCACAGCAATCGTGGTACCGGTAATCCATTCGGCATTGAAGCCATCACATTGATCTCGCGCCTATGCACGTCGGCGGCAGTTGGGTTGGGTTCGGGTCCCAGACCTTTGATGAAAACTCGACGATTATCAGACGTACACAATCGCGCGGCGACACCGGGCGAAAACCCAGTGGGTTGCGTGATTGCGGCGACAACGGCCCCGCCCAATCGTCTTTCGATTTCGTCACGCACGCGACGCGGCATATCCGCCCAATGTAGCCGTTCACCTTGGTCAGGAGGTGGAGATTTGGCGACTTCCTTAGGAAAATCGATCGGAATCTTCGTGGTGCTCACGCGCGCAACCTCACGACAATCACCACAGCCGGCGGACACCGTAGCGATCGAACATGGTTTCATTGGAGACCAACACTAGGTCGTCCGATATCGCCTGAGCCATAAGTAGCCGGTCGAAGGGGTCGTTATGGAGGCCGGGCAGTGATCCGGAGCGGAAGGCGTGTTGGACTGTTATTGGCAGTTCGTCAAATCCTTGACCGGCGATCCTGTTGTGAAAATCATTTGCTAATGCTGCGACGCTAGGCATTTTGCCTAGGCGATACTTGGTAGCGATTTCCCATGCAGAAGCGGCACTGACGAGCTTATCGTTAGACATATCAGCGATTGCTTGTCGTGCCTTTGAGGAGAGGCGTCGGTTTGCCGAGAACCACCACACAATGGCATGGGTATCCAACAACAATCGCATCGATTAACCGCCTTCCCACAACTTCAACTCTTCTTCGGGCAACGGGTCGAAGAAACTGTCGTCCAATTCGATCAGCCCCTTCATTGATCCGAACTGGGGCTTTCCTTTGGGTGCGTAGGGAACCAGCTTTACGACTGGCTTGCCGTTCCGGGCGATGACCACGTCTTCGCCAGATTCTACGTCCGCCAAAAGGCGGGAGAGATGAGTTTTGGCTTCATGCACGTTGACGGTGACCATTGCCGCCTCCTTTGACCTTTGTTAGTCAATTATATGACTAATCTAGAATATCGTCGGGATTCCGCGTAGTGAGTAAGTTTCGGGAGCCACGTCCCGTCCGATCATGTGGATTATCGCCTGCGCGGGAATGACAGTTAGTTGGAATGACGATGGCTAGCCGCGAGGGGCGCCCTTACGAGGTGTTTAGTCGACGACTTCGAGGGTGGCGATGCGTGGCGCGTGGATGTCAAGAGATGCTCGCATGAATTGGTAGACAGCGTCGGTCATGGGGACGCATTCGGGGCACTCTTCGTTGGTGCCGGCGTTGTATTTGACCTTCATGTAGTCGTCGGTGAGTTCGAGGAGCTCCAACGAGCCTCCTTCCGACGCGACCATGATGCCGATGTTGTCGATGACCGTATTTATCGCTGGGTCTGCGGTCTTCATGTTGGATATTCCTTGGGTGGTTGTGTACTTCTATGTGATTTTAAGACAGGGTTAGGAGCGATCATGCGGCATTGCGAACCCCCTGCGAGTTTCGCTGCACTTCACTCGCGTCCCCCTTTTGCTCCGTTGCGCTACGCAAAAAGGGGAGGGTGGCGGGTTCAGCCGTCTACTTTGAGGTCGACGTTTGAGATTTGCTGTTGGATTTCGCCGACAACTTCGTTGCGTTTCTTGCCCCATCCGCGGTTGAGGGCTTCGATGAGCCGCGCTTCGGTCAGATTGGCGAGCGGTTGCGGAACTCTTAGCGACCGTCCGATCTCGTTGGCAAGGCGGACGTCTTTTGCGCCTAGTTCCAAGTAGAAGGATAGTTCGGTATCTTCGTAATCGTCATCGGGCGGGCGATCGAAACCGTCGAAGGGTCGACGCTTGCCGCCGGAGCCTTCGTGGATGGCTTTCACGAGGACATCTAGTTCCACGCCTGCTTTGACCCCGGCGGTTATCACTTCCATGCGCGCCATGCCGACTATGGCGCCGAACAGTTGATTCATCTGTTTGCAGATCGTGCCAGTTCCGATGTCGCCGCAGTACTGGACCTTATCGCCCATAGCATCGAGGGACGGTTTTATGGCTTGGTACGAGTCGTGGTCGCCTCCTACATAGACGGCAAGGTCACGTTCCATAGCTCCGACTACTCCGCCGCTTACAGGGGTGTCTAGGAATGTGATGCCTCGACTGGCGTATCGCTCATGCAGAGATCGAACCATGTCGAGCGAGTTCGAGGTGCAATCAATCACGATAGCGCCATCATCGACTCCTTCGGATATTCCGTCGTCTCCGAAACTCACCGCGTCGACGTGTTGCGGCATAGGCAGGCACGTAACAACCAAGTCTTTTCCCGCTGCCGCCTCGGCAGGTGTATCGGCCCAGTTCGCACCATCTTCCAGCATGTCGGTAGCGGCTTGGGGATTGAGGTCATGGACGGTGAACTCTTCGGCCGCGGTCATCATGTGTTTGGCCATCGGTTTGCCCATGTGTCCGATGCCGATCCATGCGATTTTCATTTTGTCGTCTTTCTGTTTTTGGGTCAATCGAGTTGTCGAAGGCGCGGGTCGAAGCGATCTCGGAACCAATCGCCTAAGAAGTTGAATGCTAGTACCGTGAGCATGATGGCCAGTCCGGGGAAGAAGGATATCCACCACTCGGTGTAGATGTAGTTGCGCCCCTCGGCAACCATCACGCCCCATGCCGGTGTGGGTGGCGGGATGCCGACGCCGAGGAAAGACAGGGAGGCTTCAGTGAGGATGAGGGAACCGAGTCTCAGGGTAGTCACCACGATGACGGTGTTGATGAGGCCCGGCATTACGTGTCGGTACATAATGCGCCAGATACTAGCGCCTGCGACTAATGAAGCAGCGACATAGTCCCTAGTCTTGAGGCTCAAGGTTTCGGCGCGCGCTTGACGAGCAACTCCATTCCAGCTGAATATCGTGAGCAATACGATGACCAAAGTGAATGATTGCCCGTAGACGATAACGGTCACGAGGGCGACCAAGATGAATGGCACCGCGAATGTGAAGTCAACGATCCGCATCAATATCTCATCAAGTGTGCCACCTAGGTAACCAGCTACTAGTCCTACCAACAAACCTATTGCGGTGCCGATCGAGAGCACTATGGCGGCGATGAGCAGTGAGATCCGTGCGCCGTGGATGATGCGAGTAAGCATGTCTCGGCCTAGCGGATCAGTCCCAAGAAGATGATCAGGATCACCGCCTTCCTGCCAAATGGGAGGAATGTTCCGCGAAATCAGGTCGTCTTTTTCAGGGTCGTAGGAAGTAAGTTGATCGGCGAAGATGGCCGCGATCAGTAAAGCGGAAATAATGATGATGGGAACAACGGGCCAATACCGGATACGCCGAATCCAGCGGTTGATGAAGGGCGAGGAGTCGCTAGGTTGAACAACTTGAACGGCAGTAGTGTCGCCAGCGGTGTTGGAGGCTGTGTTCATGACGTCACTCCAACCTGATCCGTGGGTCCGCAAGCGCATATGTGAAATCGACTATGACACTCATCCCTGCGTACGCTAACGTGATGACGAATACCACAGCGGTGAGCACCGGGAAATCGAGTTGCAGGACTGAGGTTACGGCCAAACTGCCCAAACCGGGCCAAGAGAAGATTGTTTCAGTAATTACCGCGCCCGTAATTAGGCCCGCCAGTAGGAGACCTGCATATGTAAGTGATGGAAGCAAGGCGTTGCGGAAGGCGTGTTTCCAGATGACACGGGAGTCTTTGACTCCTTTCGCGCGTGCGAACTTGATGAACTCAGAGTCGAGAACTTCGAGCATGGCGGAACGGGTAAGTCTCAAGAAACTCGAGGCAAATAGCCAACCGAGAGTTACCGAAGGCAGGATGTAGTGTTCCCATCCGCCGCGACGGGCTACCGGGAACCAACCTAAGTTAACGCTGAATATCAGCACCAAAACGATTCCGAGCCAGAACACAGGCGCTGCTTGACCGATCAAAGCAAACGTGCGGCCAATGTAGTCGAGCAAGGAACCTCGTTTCAGGGCCGAAAGGACTCCTAATGGGATGCCGGTGACTACGGAGAAAAGGAATGAACCCAAGGCCAGTTCTGCAGTGGCGGGTATCCGCTCGATGACTACATCCAATGCTGGTCGACGTTGTCGGATCGACTCTCCGAAGTCTCCAGTCAACGCGTTTCCGAGCCATATGATGTACTGCAAATACAAGGGTTTGTCCAACCCCAATTCCACACCCCACGCATCCCACTCCTCTTGCGTACTCTGTTCACTCATGAAGAGATGACGGGGGTCGCCCGACTGACGTGACATCACGAACACGAATACGGTCGTCGCCAACACTAGCACGACGCTGTAGACAAGTCTTCTTGCGAGGAAAACTTTCATTGGCTAGTGGCCCATTGCATGGGACGGCGCTTGTTTTGCCAATTCAATGGTTGACTCGACCAGCGATGTGTTGTGAACTCCACCTCACCCGATGCCTCAGAAGACGGGCGTGCCGAGCGAGGTGGAGTTAGAGCTAGTTGCGGTTACGGTCTACTGATCTAGCAGAATACGGTCAAACGAGTTCGGTGCGTTTTCGTTGTGCCTGTACGCGTCCCACTTGAGGATGTCAGGTCCGCTAACCCACCATTTGACCAATTCGACCACTCCAAAGGAAACCGCAGTTTCTTGCAAGAAGTTCTCGATCTCCGTGTTGAGCGCGTAGATCGCCTCCGCATCGGCTTCGGCGTTCAGCCCGCTGTACCTCGAATCCCAATCCTTCATGATGTCGTAAGGGAGTTCGATACCGGAATTCCAGCCTGGATTTGAGTTGTATCTGTTGTACTTCGCTCCGGTGAATGGTGGAGAGCCTTGGTTCACGAAGATCCAAGGAATTTCCATCGTACGTTCGACTAACTTGGGTCGTCTTGCGGAGTACGCCTCAGAGGTGATCTGGACGTCGATACCGACATCACGCCATTGTCCGGCGACTGCGATGCCAACCTCGGGATTCACGAATGGACTGTCAGGTGGTACCCAGAAGCCCATCGAGAAACCATCGGGATATCCCGCATCATTCAGCATTTGCCTCGCCATTTCAGGGTTGTATTCGTTGAGCCAGTGATCCTGCCACCAAGGAGTGTCAGGCTCGTACCCAACCTCCGTGTAGAATGCGCGGCCCAAACCGCCCAGGATGGTAGCGTTGATCACTTCCCGGTTCAACGCGTATGACAACGCCTTGCGAACGGTGTTGGCATTCTGGTCGTCCGGACCGGTGCCGATCCATGGGTGATCGTCGTCGGGTTTGTGACCTTCGCGCGGCGGGATCGCATTGTCGTTTTGATAGTTTTGGTCAGTCCAGAAGTTTCCGCCGAAGTAGATGCTCTGCGGCAAACCACCAGTGATCTGAACGCGTCGGCCGCGCGATCTGTTCTCGGTGTCGATGACAAGCGAGTTCGGTATCTGAGCGATGTCGATTTCACCAGTGATGAGGGCTGCCGCGGCTTGGGAGGCTTCTCGGATTTCGATAATCCGGAGCGAGTCGGCGAGCGGCGGCGAGCGCCAGTGGTCGAGTTTGGCTCGGGCAACCATTTCATCGTTACCGACCTGTTTGGTGACTTCCCAAGGTCCGCTACCGTGAGGCGTCAGGATCGCCTGTTCTTCACCCAGCGTGTCGTAGACGTTCTTGCTACTGATCGAGACGAGACCGTTCTCGTTGGAGATATGGTAGAAGAACTCAGGGCTTAACTGTGCTGGATTGTGATCGCACGAGAATGTGTAGTCGTCAATCGTTGCACAACCCCAGATACCTCTGCCACTGGCGTCGTTAAACGATCCCGCACGAGCTGCTCGACTTCCTTCCTTGCCGGCGTCCGTGAATGAGAACACGACGTCGTGAGCCGTCAATGGACCCCACTCTTGACCCATGCCGCTAAAGGTAGCGCCTTCACGAACGGTGAAGGTCAGCTTGTCTCCGTCAACGCTCCACGAAGTGCCCAGGCCACTTGTCCCGGGAGTGCCGTGCCCCGGTGGCGGTCCGTCGCGGTTCGTGCGGAGCAAAGTCTCCGTTATGCCCCAGGCGTGAACCTTCCAGTACTCTGGCGACGGTTGCGCTGATGGCAGGTATAGAGGCGGTGGCACGTAAACTGTTCCGACTACTACTTCGCCGCCGGATCTCTGAGGGGCCTCGACTTCACGCTCAACGACAACTGTCTGAACGACAGGCTTCTCAACCTCGACAATTTTCTCTTTTTCGACAACGGTCTCTTTTTCGACGATGACCTCTTTCTCAACGACGACGGTCTGGACGACGGTCTGGCCTTCGACAACTCGTTCTTTCTCGACGACGACGGTCTGGACAACAGTCTCGCCTTCTACCAAGACCTCTTTCTCGACGACGACGGTCTGGACGACGGTCTGGCCTTCGACGACAACCTCTTTCTCGACGACGACGGTCTGAACGACGGTTTCTCCTTCGACGACCTTTTCAACGACGACGGTCTGTGGTATTGCGATTTCGCGTTCGACAACGACCTCGCGTTCAACGACGACGGTCTCGACGACGGTTTCGCCACATGCAATGAAGACCGCGGTTACAGCTACGGCAATCGCGGTCAGCAGAGATACGCTGATTCTGCGATGCCTAGTGAATAGTTTCATCTCGACGCTCCTTGTGTTTACGGTTGGCGCTGTTCGAGCAATACGCTTTTCATGCCGCGCCCAACTGCGGGAGCCGGACACGACCCCAACCAATAGGTATGGAACGATGTTACTTCAATAGTTCGCGGATTTCCGCCTTGTTTATGAAAAACGTATTGATTCATCGGTTCAATGGCGCGATTCCGCAATGAATATGTACTTTATGCGGTATATCCTAAACGTGCCTACAGGGCTAAGATTAGGGTTCGAGTCTTGCAAGATTCACCTGTAACCACGATGTATCGAGGTCAGCATGTACCAGCTTGAAGTTGTGAATCCGGTTTCACCGCAGCGAGGGGAGGTGAGTGCATTTCCATACGCGCCTCGTCCTTCGAGTCTGAAGAACAAGGTGATTGGGTTGATGTGGAACGGGAAAGCGCATGGGGATGATGCACTGAAACGGGCAGGTGAATTGATCCAACAGGCAGAACCGTCGGTGGATGTGAGGTTCTATTCGGGAGCGTTGCCGTTTCCGGATCCGTTACGTGCGAAGGCGATTTCGGAGATCGATGTTGCGATTGGCTGTACGGCTGATTGAGGGAGTTGCACGTCGTGGCTTGTCTACGACATGGTTGAGTTGGAGAAGGCGGGAGTACCGACCGTGGTGATTCTCTCGAATGGTTTCCAATATGATGCTGACGCAAGCGCGAAAGCGTTTGGGATGGGACCGATTCCGCGAGTCGAGGTGCCGTTGGTGTACAACAACATCACGACTGCACAGGCGATCGAACAGACGGATCCGGTTGTGCATGAGGTCATGGATTTGCTGACGCAGGGTATATCTGGTGAGGAGATAGAAAATCAGGCGTTGCGTGACGCGCAGGAGAAGCGTTTCAAATTCAATGGCGAGGATCAGTTTGAGGCGCTGGACGCGTTTAACAGAGATTTCTTAGATCGTGATTGGGGAGACGGTTTCCCGCTGATACCGCCAACCGAGGAGAAGGTTGCGCGAATGCTCACTGGCACGACACTGGACGCGGAAGACGTTGTTTGCACGTTGCCGCCCGGGAACGGTATCGTTACGGTGCAGAAGATCGCGGTCAACTGTGTAATGGCGGGTTGTGAGCCTGAGCATTTGCCGGTGGTAATAGCGGCGTGCAAGGCGATTTCGAGCATGGAGCCGTTCGAGGTGCGCGGCTTGCTGATGTCGACTTCGGCGGGCGCTCCGCTGATTGTTGTCAACGGCCCGATACGAAATGAAATCGGATTGAACTATCGCCGAGCAACGCTTGGTCCGGGGAAGATGTCGAAAGTGAATGTGACGATTGGTCGAGCCTTTACGCTGACGCTCAAGAATGGTGGGCACTGGTATCCGGGTGTATTGGATATGGACACGATCGGTACGCCGCGGAAATTCAGTTTCTGCATCGCTGAGAACGAAGAAGATTCGCCGTGGGACCCCTTCCATGTGGAGAAAGGTTACCGGTCCGACCAAAACGTAGTGTCGATCTTCCCTTCAGGAGGTGAGCACGATCACGGGAACCAAGGCGTCGATACTGCTGATGGGTTGTTAAGGTCTATCGCGGCATCGTGTGGGCACTCCTCTGCGCACATAGCGAATCTGCATGGAGAACTCGACGAATCTCCCGGCGGAGCGACTTTGATACTGCTCGCGCCTGCTCACGCCAGACCGATAGCGGCTTCGGGCTACACCAAGAGCGCTGCCAAAGAGTTTCTACACCAACACGTAAAAGCACCTGCGAGCGAGATGGTAGCGCACTTCAATGTACCGGAGAAGGTGCGATACGAGTGGCGTTGGCTGTATGATCTTCCGCCTTGGGAGCAGGAACGGGTCATGTTGCATGGGCAGCATGACGCTAGTCGGTACTTCATCGTGTGTGTGGGAGCGGATGATAGGGCTAAGAACTTGATCATCGGATCAGGCACGCCCGGGATGGCGGAGATAACGGATCGGGCGTAAAACGCGATCATCGTTTTCTGCGAACTCTCACTAACAATTGACCAAATCAGATTGAAATCATGGTCTGGGGGATGAAACTTCTGCGCCGTCTTGGGTTTTCCAGACCGTCAGTTTCTGTGATGCTTGCTGCCGCGGTGGGATTCTCGATGGTTGCCTGCTCCGAGGATTCAATGGATCCATTGCCAGCTATCGCGACTGAACTGCCTACCCCTACAGCGTCACCGACGCCGACTTCGACCCTTACGCCCAGGGCGTCGCCAACTGTTACGTTGGCATTGGTGCCGACGGCGTCATCGACACCGACCTCAACTGTTGCACCCACGGCATCGCCGACCATTACTCCTACACAAGCCCCCACTGCGACATCGTCGCCAACCCCGACGAATACGCCTACGTCTACAGCCACTGCAACCTACACGGCGACAGCTACTTTAACTCCAACATCAACTGCGACTGCCATACCGACTATCACGTCGACGCCGACACCCACGATTACCCCGACGTTAACACCAACACCAACACAAACACCTACACCGACGCCGATCGTCGAAATACGGTACGACGACTCTTCAGACCCCTATTACAAGCAGTTCGCAGAAATTCGAGGTGTTTCGATCAAAGCAGCGAGGCGCGTGTCACCGGAAACGTTGCAGATGGTGGCACGGGTGGTGAACTTGATGTTAGACGGCCGAGCAGACATTAGAGAATGCATTGAAGGGCAGAATTCTGTTTTTATAGTGCTTCAGAAAGGGCACACCTACCTGGACATACCGGATTTCAAGGGTCTATCCCCGGGACAGGCAAGGTTGTTTGGGGTCGGTGAGGATATTTGGGGAAGGTCGTTGGAGAATCTACTTGGTTGGGGAGCCATACCATCCTGGCCGACGACTATCGTTTCAGAAAGTGCCCTATTGGGCGAGACCGACTATCGACCGTATGATGTGGCGATCCACGAATTCGCGCACAGCATCATGAATCTATGCTTCGATCACGAAACGCTGCTGAAATTAGGCGCCTTGTATCGAGCAGCAGTCGAGGCTAACCCAGGGTTCGGAATCGACATCATACTTGACCGAAAAGAGTTCTTCGCCGAGTTCTCAAGCGTTTACTTCGACGCGCATACAGAAATCCCGCGACGGGAATTGGTAGAGAAGCTGCCCGATATGCTCGAGTTCCTAGAGAATGTTTATGGCGAACTCAATGTTCATGAAACCCCGACTAACGGTTTCGTTCAGTACACCACTCAGTTGGGCATTCCTGTCCCTTGGCACGCAACGAGCAACGATACTCACGAGTTTCCGAATGCCAATGTCTACGTAGACCCGGATCTCATGTTCTCCATCGAAATCCCAAAGGGATGGCAGTTAGCAGCAATCGACCCCGATTCGATACTTTGGAAACACCTTTCAGGAAGGTACGTCACCGGTTCCTTCAGCATCGAGGTATTGAAATTGCCCTTCACCAACTACACGGTCGCAAGCCAAATATTCGACGAATACGTTGGTACTTGGCAGCAAAACTTCGAGTCACCCCAGATGGATTGGGACGAATTCTCACGGCGTTCATCCGAGAAGATCGAAATCGATGGGATCTATTGGGGCACGTCAGACTACCACGGCACCAAATCGCAAGACACCTGCCCAGTTAACATCCGAAACCAAATCGCAGTCATAACCCATGTGGATATTCTCCACCGCGCGACGCTGCACATGAGTTTGTGCACAGACGAACCAGGTTTCGAGGAAAAGTGGGAGCGACTTAGGCGGAGTTTCGAGATTGCCGCAAGCGATTTGAAGTGAAACGGGAACGAGTCATGTTGCATGGGCAGCATGACGCTAGTCGGTACTTCATCGTGTGTGTGGGAGCAGATGATAGGGCTAAGAACCTGATTATTGGATCAGTCGCGCCCGGGATGGCGGAGATAACGGATCGGGCAACTTAAAGGCTCGTTTGAGGCGGTGTGAACTGTTTCTTGCGCGAATCTGGATTCTGCTATGGTTAAGAAAACTTTGAACGTGCCAGCTCCTGAATCAGGATCAAATCCGGTTTGACCGCAACAGCAGACAATGAAACTATCGATGAGCAATTCAATGCAGCCGTCTCGGTTCGCAACGTGTACAAGCTCTTTGGTGGGGATATCGACTCTGCTATTGCGATGGCGCGCGAAGGCGCTGGTAAGGAGGAAGTTCAAGAGGCTACCGAGTCTGTGCTGGCACTTGCCGACGTTTCGTTCGATGCTAATGAAGGCGAGATATTCGTCGTAATGGGACTCTCTGGATGCGGGAAATCCACGTTGATTCGATGCATCAACCGATTGATCGATCCCACCGAGGGCGAGATATGGATCGATTCGCGCGACGTTTTGGCGATGGATGAAGAGGAGTTGCGAGATGTGCGGCGTAGTTCCGTCGCGATGGTCTTCCAGCACTACGGGTTGCTGCCGCATCGAACCGTCTTGGACAACGTGGCTTTGGGTCTTGAATTGCGTGGGACGGCGTCACAGGATCGTAAAGAGCGAGCGCTAGATGCGATAGAGACCGTGGGTTTGGCAGGATGGGAAAGCAGCATGGTCAGCGAGTGTAGCGGAGGAATGAAGCAGCGCGTAGGACTCGCCCGGGCGTTAGCGCAAGACTCGCCGGTGTTGCTGATGGATGAGCCGTTCAGCGCCTTGGACCCGCTGATACGGCGCGAACTTCAAGACGAGTTGGCAGTACTCCAAGAGAAGGTAAAGAAGACGATCATATTCATCACCCACGACCTTGATGAAGCGGTTCGCATCGGCGACCGTATCGCGATAATGCGCGATGGCAAGATCGTGCAGATGGATGTTCCGACCGAGGTCGCGCTGAACCCCGCCGACGATTTTGTGCGCGAGTTCACCAAAGAAGTGCGGCAACACGCTTTGGTCACTGCCGAAGTCATCATGCATGAGGCTGAACACATCGTTCAGACAACTGCGTCCGCTTCAAGTGTTATCGAGCAACTAACCGATTCCGACGAGAACTATGCGTTGGTGGTTGACGACGACTTCCGCTATGTCGGCACCGCGTTGTTGCAACGTTTAAGGCGGGCCACAGTTGATGACGATACAGCTATCACAGATACACCGCTTCTTGTTGAAGAGGGTGTCGCTCCTCACACCGTGCTAGATCAACTCGTGCCTATCGGATTACGCGCAGGGCACTCGATTCCAGTGCTAAACGAAAATGGCGTGCTAGTGGGAGAAGTTTCGCTAGCAACTCTTGCCCAAGCAATGGAGTCCGATACAGCGCAGACTTAGGGCGTTGCCTGAACCTTATGCCATGAAACACTGGCACGATTGCTGAGTAAGATGACAACTCAAGATCAAGAAACCGAATCCGCTGGTGAAGAGCAATCATCCCCAGCACCCAACCTACTGCAACGTATTCCTGTCGCAGTGCTATGGTTCGTCGGCCTTGGTCTATTGACGATAGTTGTCCTTTTGGTGCAGCAAGGAATCGCGGATCAGGGTGAAGACGGCTCGTACGATGTCGAGATCTTCGGACGGTCAGTAGATCTGGCGGTGGTAGGAACTGAATTTCCGCTCGATTTCGGCAGAGACATCGGTCTAGAGATCGACAAACGACTCGATTGGATGAAAACAAACCTCGGTTTCATATTCCGATCGGTACGGTGGGTGGTGATCAACGCGCTCGAACCTCTCGAAACCTTCCTGAAGTGGTTGCCGTGGCCCGTCACGATCATCGCATTGGCTGCCCTGTCGTGGTACATCGTCGGCTACAAAATGGCTATCTTTTCAGTCATCGCCATGCTCTTGATGGGACTATTCGGGTTGTGGGAATCCACAATGGAGACCACAGCGTTGATGGTCGTGACGGTTACGCTATGCGTCTTGATCGCGGTGCCGTTAGGCATCTGGGCGTCGCAATCCGATCTGCTGGACGCTATATTGCGTCCGTTGTTGGACGGTATGCAGACGATGCCCAGCTTCGTATATCTGGTGCCAGCTATCGCGTTTTTCAGCCTAGGTGACGTGCCGGCAGTTCTCGCCACGCTAATCTATGCAGTTCCACCAGCGGTAAGGCTGACCAACTTGGGAATCCGGCAAGTGCCTGAAGAGACTGTGGAAGCCGTTGAATCGTTCGGGGCGACGAAATGGCAATCGATGATCAAAGTGAAGATTCCTCTGGCGATGCCCACCATCATGGCAGGCGTGAACCAAACTATCCTAATGGCACTCGCAATGGTCGTAATCGCATCGCTAGTAGGTGCTGGTGGACTCGGTGAAGATGTTTTGAGGGGACTTGGCAGGATCGAGCCGGGCAACACTTTGCTTGCAGGAATGGGAATCGTCTTTCTGGCAATCATCATTGACCGCATCACACAGTCGTACGCCAAACGGCAACAGTCCGCTTTGGGCGTGGAGAGCGATTGAGTTACGTTGCACTTTCCCTAAGAATCTCAACTTGGGTTATAGTGTGTGCATAGGTAAAACGTGAAACGGGTCGTTGTGTTGGACTGAAAGTTTTGGAGCCGAAACCACGAGGGAAGGAAGAATTACAAAAATGAAAGCAAAAATCTTGCGTAACTGCATCGCAAAGGGACTGCCGCTCCTCTTGGCCTCGGTTGCTCTTGTAGCCATGGGCATTGCTTGCACGGCAGAGGAAAAAGAGCCGGTTATCTTCGCGGATCTCAACTGGGATTCTGCTGAGATCCAGACACGCATCGCCGGATACATCATAGAGAATGGGTACGAATACCCAGTCGAGAACATTGTCACTGACACAGCAGGCCAATTCCCAGCGTTTGAGAGCGATGGCGTGCACATCTCGATGGAGGTCTGGAAGCAGAACGCGCAGGTCGCGTATGACAAGGCAATCGCTGCCGGACACGTATCAGATGTTGGCAGCAGCCTCGAAGACAACTGGCAGGCGTTCGTCATTCCCCAGTACGTCAAGGACCAGAACCCAGGACTGGTAGGCGTAGAAGACATCCCCGAATACAAAGATGTGTTCGTGACGCCGGACTCCAACGGCAAAGCACGCTTCGTGACCTGTATCCCAGGCTGGGGTTGTGAAACCGTCAACGCAGCGAAGATCGAGTCTTACGAACTCACAGATCACGTCGAGCTCATCAATCCCGGAAGCGGTGCTGGACTCTTCGCAGACCTTGAAGGCACATACGCCAGAGGAGAGCCATGGCTCGGATATCTGTGGGGCCCGACGAAGCCAGCGAACGAACTTGATCTCTATCGTTTGGAAGAGCCTGCATGGTCCGAAGCATGTTGGGATGACAACAAGCGGTGCGCGTACCCGATCGTTGAAATTCGTATCCTAGTCTCAAAGTCGCTTGAAGAACGCGCGCCTGAGATCGTGGAGTTCTTGACGAAGTGGGACTTCAAAGCCGACGCGCAGATCGCTGCCGAATTTTGGATGACGGAAAACAACGAAACCCCTGACGCTGCCGCTGTCTGGTACCTAAACAATTACCGCGATGTCTGGACTGCATTCGTCGATGATGACGTAGCTGAACGCGTAGACGAGGCACTAGCAGATGCGGGTTAGTGTCTTCTCTGACGCGTAGCGTCGCCAAGCTGATAGCAAACGGCCCTGTCCTCCCAAAGGAAGACGGGGCCGTTTTTTCGGCAATAGCCCGTGGTCAACGTCGTTTGCGCATGGCATGCCTGCCACCACCGCCACTGTTCTTGTTATCGCGCGGTTTGTAAATCTTGATGAGCTCGCGTTCGAATTCCTTGCGCGAGTTGCTCGTGCTTCGTCCATCTGCGCGTTGCCAAAGAAAGACGTGAGTTTTGGCAGAATAATTGCCGTTGATGCCGAAATGTGTACCTTTTCGCGTGGCGAGATCACTGGTTTCGCCGATGTATACAGGTTCAGTGCCGCCCCTTTCTCGTATTAGGTATATTCCGGGATAATGGCCTGGTTTTCGGTCGCTTGGTCGCTTCGTCTTCAATGCACGCGTGGCAAAGTTGGCTCTTATTTTGCGCTCATCGTGTTCGTATCGTCCGCGATCCAGGATCTTCCTAATCGGCGGCGGTAAATTCTTGACCCAACGCGAGATTTTCACCTTCACAGTTCCCGCTTTCATGTTGTCCAAGGAGCGGGGTTGAAGACGTGGCAAGCGCTGGAATCACAAGAGCCAACGCAGGTTGTGTCAATGTCCAATCTTCGGCGTTCCACCAAGCAGGGGATGTCTCCGCGCAAGCTTGTTCACCTCGCTTGACGCGTTGACCAACAAACTGAATTTCCTGCCAACATCCACTAGTCGTAGATGCTGAAGTTCAGTTCTTGCTGGGTGTGAACGTCGATGAGGGCTGATCGACCGTTCTCGAAGTTTTCGCGGTGTGCTTCTCGGACGGCATTGCCGATCTCTGTCGGTTCGGTCACCGTGATGCCGCGCGCACCCATACCTTCGGCGATCATGGCGTAATCGCCAGTCATGTTGCCGGCGTTGTACTTCTCCATCGCTACTGGCAACGACTTGTTGTAACCGCCCATCGTGCCGTTATTGAGGACGATGGTGGTTATCGGGTTTCCAGAGCGGACGGATGTCTCGATGTCTAGGCCGGACATGCCGAACGCGGCATCCCCCATGAAGTTGACGCAGAAGCGCTCTGGCATTGCGATCTTGGCACCGATCATCAAGCCAATCCCATATCCGAGGTGAGTGCTCTTGCCCCAACCGATGTAGGTGTGTGGCTTGGTAGCGATGTAGAACGGCATCATCTGATCCCGGGGGTGTCCAGCGTCGTGCGTCATCACCGTGTTCTCATGGTCAACTGCGTCGCCGATCTCCTTTAGCAGTCGGTATGGGTTGATCGGGACCATGTCAGAGTTGAGCAGACCATGCCAATCGCCTTCCCACTCGGCCCGGACCTGAGCGATCGCTTCTTGAACCGAAGTGTCAGACCGTCGACCATCCTCTCCAATCCTGCTCTTGATCTCGTCGATCAATAGACGCAACGTTTCGCCCGCGTCGCCTACCAAACCGATGTCGGTGCTGTATTCCTTCGAGATGTCGCCAGGATTGTTGGTGCAGTGGATCAGGAACTTCCCGGGCGGAAGGTCGATGCCGTAGTTGGTGACAGTCAGGCTTGCACCGATCGCGAATAGAACATCAGATTCTTTTAGCCACGTCCAGACAGGTTTCGGTGCGGTACGGTTAGCCGCGCCCAATGCAAGCGGGTGACGTTCGTCAATGGCGCTCTTGCCAGGCATTGTGGTCATAACGGGTATCTGAGTCAGTTCAGCCAATTCGAGAATTTCTGCCGTAGCACCTGCGTGCAGAACGCCTTGACCCGCCCATATCACAGGCATCCGAGCGTTCAGCAGATTGTCTGCAACGTCTTTGATGTCACTGGCGGAGGGCGCGAACTTGTGGCTTGAAGTCGGAACGTAGTTTTCGACGCCTTCGACATCATCGCCCATAGCGTCCCGCTGCATTTCAAGCATTACCGGACCTGGACGTCCATTTTTCATGGCTTCCGTAGCCCGTCGCATCAGCGCGGGGATGGCGTCTGCGGATGTTACCGATGCGGCAAACTTGGTGATGTGTTGGAAGTTGCGCGGACCGCTGAAGTTAGGTGCCACAGCAGTCTTGTAGTTTCCAGGCCCGTCAGGCAGAAACAGTACGGGGACACTATCGGCCCATGCTTGAGCAAAACCTCCAAACGCGTTTTCTACTCCAGGACCGCCTTGGCACGCGAATACGCCGAATTTTCCCTTTGATGCCATGAGCCGGGAATAGCCGTCTGCAGCCATGATGCCACCCCGCTCCTGCCGAAATACGATGGGGCGAATGCCTTCTCTTGCAACCGCTTCGATGATCGGATTGGAAGGGAAGCAAGCAAGCCACTCGTACCCCTCCTTCTTCAAAATCTTCGCAACAGCTTCGTAGCCGTTCATGTTTCAACTTCCCTTTCTACGGAGTGGGTTCAATCGAGGTATTCGCTGTAGGTTCACCCCACTCTACAGTTTCCCAAGTGTAAGTCGGATTCGGATTCGGCGTGAGGGTGATGTGAGACGAGTCGATAGAATTGTTTCCAGCGACAGTGCCGAGATTGCCTTAAGGTTTCGGCGAGAGTGATTCAAGTGAATCATCAGAAGTGAGTAACTGCGCGCTGTGGTATTGCATCGCGCCGTTTGAATTGCATAGCGTTGTAATCACTCTGGGACGCGACGCGGGTTGCGACGTTGAATCGAGAGGGGTGAACCTCTCCAACGCCGTATGATGGCGCGTGTCAGATGCCAGCACAACCATGGTTTCTTTGAGATCGTGAAGGACGAAAATATGTTGCGTGAGATACACGACGAATTCGAGTACAAGCCGCAAGGCAAACAACCACTCGGCATCGGCAAGGTAAACATAAAGGTCGTTGGAGTCGGCGGCGGTGGATCAAACGCCGTAAACCGCATGTACAGCGATCCCATCGATACGGTCGATTACATCGTCATGAACACCGACGCTCAGGCGTTGGAGTTGGCGACTGTACCGACCGGACTTCGTGTCGGAGACAGCACTGCGCGAGGCATGGGGGTCGGTGGGGATCCTGCACAGGGGCGCATCTGTCACGAGGAGAACAGCGAAGAGATCGCGGAGGCACTCGAAGGTGCTGACCTCGTTTTCGTCACTGCTGGAATGGGTGGAGGCACCGGAACTGGCGGAGCACCAGTCGTTGCGCAGATCGCAAAGCAGCAGGGAGCACTCACAATCGGAGTATGCACCATGCCCTTCAGCTTTGAAGGAACTCACCGCATGGCAAAAGCCGAAGAGGGTGTCGCAGAACTTCAGACATACGTCGATACACTGATACGCATTCCCAACGACCGATTGCTAGACGCAGCCGCTCCTGACACCACTACTCAGGAAGCATGGCGCATGGCAGACAAGGTTCTCAAAGATGGCGTAGAAGGCATCGCACGAGTAATTATCGAGCCCGGAGAGGTCAACTTGGACTTCGCAGATGTAAGGGCTGTCATGACCAACGCCGGGCCAGCATGGATGGGCGTTGGACAGGCGTCAGACGTTGAACCAGGAGGCGCACTGCAAGCAGTAAACGAAGCGTTGGAGAGCCCGTTGCTAGACGTTGACATCACAGGCGCACAACGTGCACTCGTCAACATCACAGGCGGACCCGGCATGAGAATGTACAGCGTCCAAGAGATCTCTAGCATCGTGCAGAGTAAGATGACGGCTCAGTCAAACATCATCTTAGGGACCGCTCGCCAAGCTAACATGGGGCACAACATACGCGTCATCGTCATTGCAACTGGCTTCCCGTCCGACGAGGAGCAACGCCAGATGGACACCGAGATGATCGAAAAAGCGATTGAGAATCCGGAAGATATGAAAATTCCGCCCTTCCTACGCAACCACATGCTACAACTGCAAAAGCGAGGACGACGCTAAACTTAGACCAAAGAAGTGTCATCTGCGTCCTGGCTATTGCTGGATAGGCCGAATTTCGCAACCGCGTTGCCTGAAAATCAGGCGACGCGGTTGTCGTCTATATAGTCCCAGTTGAAGTCCATGCCTAGACCGGCTCCCTGCGGCAGAAGCACATTCCCTTCGTCGTCCATAGGGTCGCACGGCGCGTTCAGATAGGGGGGCGTAGCCTCGTAATCGAATTCAGGCCGTAGCAAACCTCGCTCATAGAAGAGACACGTCTCCTCGGTTGTAGCCCCCAAAATCGCGGCATTGCCGAACCATCCGCCATGCATCTCACAGGGAATACCAAAAGCCTCATATACATCCACCGCCTTCTTGCACGCCGTTATGCCGCCGAAGTTCACGTCTATTCTGCCGATGTCTGAAGCGCCTTGCAAAACCCACTCGGCGCGCGAGTAGTGCATCCACGTCGCATGTTCCGGCGCACACACAGCAATATCGAGAGCGTTGCAGAGCCGTCGATAGGGTTCGACGCGGAACTCATGCATCGGATGCTCGAGGAAGTAGTAGCCGAGGCGCTCGATTTCACGTCCAACGTAGATCGATTCGTCTAGGGAGTAGATGCCCCAAGGATCGAGCATCAGGGTCATTTCATCACCGACGGCTTCGCGCACCGCTTCGCATACTTCGATGTCTTGCTTCGGGAATGCGGGACGGCGTGGGGCAGGCTCGTTCGTTATCGGGTTCCAATAGATGTAAGCGTGAACTTTGAACGCGGTGTACCCCTGCGCTTTGCATTCGAGCGCGAATTTCGCGTAGTCCTCGGGTGTGCCCATGTTGGGGAATGTGCTGGCATAGGCGCGCACCTTCTCACGTGCTTTGCCCATCAGCTGCGACACCGACATGCCGGCGTATCTGCCTGCCAAGTCCCAGAGTGCGGTGTCCAAAGTACCGATCAACGATTCGTGGAATCTGGCATTGTCTCGCATCAGATTCCAAAGGTGTTCACGGCTTAGTGGGTCTTCGCCTACAAGCAAGTTCTTCACCATCGCTTCTACTTCGGCGGGAAACGCGCCGTGGAAGTATCCGCCCATACCACCAGTGTTGTAGCCACAGACTCCTTCGTCGGTGGATATCTTGGTGATGCTGTGCGTCGCCGGCTGAGGGTCGTCTAGCCACTCGCCGTATCCCCACTTGGTGGATATATTGTTGGTTTCGCTTTTGAAAGTGATGACTTCTATGTCGGTGATTCGCATGGCTTGCCTCGGTGTAGATGTCAGCGGTGGCTAGATTGGTTTCGTCCAATACTCTACCTGTTCGGGAAATGCTAGGGATGAAGGTCAGGGCTCTTGATTCCGCAACACATTCACCAGACCGCCGCCGATCAACAGGGAGTTTCCCATCAAAACCGCACCGAAATAAGCACCGGCGACGCTGTTGGCATTGGTGACGAAGTCGGCGGCGAAAGTGGCATCTTTGAACAGGTTGAAGCCTATGTATGCGCCGATGATTCCGAGAACTAGGGAGAACCCGGTCTCTTTCAGGCTGACTTGGTTTTGCGATGTTCCGTATCGCTTCACGATGGCAAAGCCTATGGTTGCACCTATCGCCTGCATCACTACTGCGTTGAGCATCAAGAATCCACTACTGCCCGTCAATATCCAAGTGGTTACCATCACTGAGCTGAAGATGTAGAGCGTGAAGCCGGCGACGGAGGATAGGAATAGTGCGGCTGCAACTTGCACGATGTAAGCGCCGACTTTGTAGTTCCCACGCCAAATCAAATAGGCGAGAAACGCCGCAAAAAGTAGGAACCCGGCAAGTGGAATGTATTCAGAGAAGTGAGTCTGCATTCGGTGTTGTCAGCCAAACGCGCGTTATCATCAACGCGGCAACGCGTCGATAACGGCATTCGCTTGTGCTGTAGGTCCGTTGAGTCTTGGATCCGCGATTATCGTAAAGGCAGCAGCAAGACGGTCTGCTAACGCTTCGGTGGCAGGAACAGCCGAGAATCGATACTGAGGCAGCAATTTGTCGATGCGTTCCGCCAACGGCCCTTTGCGCGATCTTTCTATCGCTGTTCTGGGTGATGCGCCTAGTTCGACGATCCCGATCTTAGCACGGAAATCGCAGTTGCTACCACCGCTCAGATACTCGCTGATCGTTCTCCCTATGTCTTTTGTGGCTTCGATGTAAATCGCTTCATCCTCATGCATCACCGCAATTACACCCGTTTTCCGTCCCAACATCCAAACCGCATCTTCTGTCAGAGGCAACGAATCGCCTTCCAGCAACCGCCTGTACAGGCTTTCCCACTTTCCGAGATGGGCTGGCGTGAAGAGCGACATCGGGTATCTTTGACCTAGAAATCCGGTAGGAAGCTATGAACTCCGCTTATGGTGAACATCCTATCAATATGTGCAACCGAACCCGATTTGTGTTCGGTTA
Source organism: Dehalococcoidia bacterium (assembly GCA_963555965.3). Taxonomy (GTDB): domain Bacteria; phylum Chloroflexota; class Dehalococcoidia; order Lucifugimonadales; family Lucifugimonadaceae; genus Bin127. The sequence continues at coordinate 1,248,647 of OY821634.1, read as the reverse complement.
TCCCACCTGCGCGGGCAATATCCGACAGTTGCATCGCTCCCATGTAGATCGAACCTAGTGCAGCAACCGACATCGTGATGTCTGGAGCGCGATCGGTTGACACGCACGTCGCGTTGCCGTATTCATCAGCTGTCAGAAGGTATACGCCTTCCGTCCATGGGCAGAACTTGTCGACGACTTTGATAGCCACCTCACCATCCGAGGAGTAAGTCCTTGAGGTTAAAGACTTCACGGGATCTAAGATTCGTATCCAAACCGAGTCGTAAGGCGTAAGCGAGAGTTTGCGAGGGTCGGCGAGCAACCATAGCAGGTTGGATTTCTTAGGGTGGTGGTTATCGACTAGTTCGGTTGCCAAGTCAATGTCGAGTAGGAAACGCCAAAGCGCGGCTTCTGCAGAAGCCGTGGCCGCTATCAGTTCATCTACCCGCACCAAATTAGTCGAATGCAAATCGTCGTCTCGATGTTGGATGCGATAGGTCGCGTAGCCGAGGTGCTCTCCGTCTTCGGCATAAGTCACATGGAACGGCCTGCGATCTCGCAATCGACGTATCCGTTGTGCGTCATAGATCCAGTCCCATTCAGCATCCGGCCTTAGCATCATTCCAATGTGCCTGTCAGCAGATTTTTGCCAGAGAACAGGCGCGACCTGTCGCATCTTAACGTGATCCGCAAAACGGACTTCGCCTGTTGTCTTGGGCATTACCCGAAACCGTGAGTCGCGCGTATCGATCTTGGCGATGTGAACCTCGCCAGACATTCCGTACCCGAATCGCCCGTAAATATTGCTCTCACTAGCCCACAGCCCGGCTGTGTGCTGACCAGCGTCGCGACCTTTCACGAGTACGCGACGCATCATTTCCCGCATGATGCCACGTCTGGTGTGAGTGGCAGCCACTGTCACGTCGGTGACTCCCATAAATTCCATCTTTCCCCCGGGAACGGTCAACTGGAACCCTACCCAGCTTGTAGTGCCCACAATTTCGTTGCCGTCGAACGCGCAGACTGAGTTTGACATTGGAGCCCAACCGGCCTTGTTGTACTCCAGCCTCCCCGGATCGGCGTTGAAGTGCCCGCTGAACCCTCGATGCATCGTTTTCAAGAAGGCGAAACGTTCTTGTTCACGCCCTTCGCGAAACTCGATGCCCTTGAGTCTGTTCGTTTTTGAATTCAATCTAGAAGCGCCTCGGTCGGATCAGAAGTGATAGGGGTTCCAGCCCGCGGGGGAAGTTCGGAAGATAGCGTCGGCGCGTAATGCGGCGTTTGGTGTCCGCGCTGACACTTCAATCAATCCGATATTCGCTAGCATCGAGCATTCGACGGTGCCGGCGTACATGGCGGCGAGTTCAGCCTCGTTCATGACAAGGTCTGGAGCCGTGTTCGTATCTCGGCAAGTCGCGCCGTCAGTGCCAAACTCGACTGCGAGATTCCGCGTCTCTTTGGTTTCAGCGTCCGTTACTTGGATGACCAGCGAGTCCTCGACGGGGTAAGTGCGTTTCTCTAACATCGCCGGGATGTCAAGGAACTTCATCCATATGGCATCGGTGAGTGTGCGTCGCAACCGCCGCGGTTCGGCGAGCATCCAGACGAGCGGATCGTCGACAGGTCGTGCATAAGCTATTACTTCGTGGACCAGCTCTTGGTCGAGTAAGAAACGCCACAATCCAGCGTGGGCGGCATCAGTGGCGGCGACGGCTTCTACGACATACATAGTGCCCCTGAACTCGTCGTGCGGATCGAATTGCATGGTGTACCGGGCGTACGCCAACGCGTCGTCGCCCTCTTTGTAGATGACAAAGAATTCGTCCTTGGTTTCGACCGGATGGATTTCGTACAGCCAACGCTTCGCGGTTCGAGTGATCATCCCGGTACGGTGTAGACGCGTGCGTTCATAGGCTTCGGTCATCAGCGGTATAGCTTCGTCGCGTTCAAGTTTTACGTAGTGGCCGGACCATTCGGGCGCATGATCGTAACCGGTGTGGCGAACGTCGATGTGCCAATTGTGGGCCGGTATGGAGTTGCCATAGCCGTATCGGCCGTAAAGGAGGCTTTGACTAGCCCAGAGGATCGAAGCCACATCGCCGCGTTCGCGCGCGTCGTCATGAATACGCTTCATGATGCTGCGTTGGACGCCGCGACGGCGATGCGTCGGAGCCGTGGTGATGTAAGCGACGCCCGCGACAGGTACCTGAGCTCCGCCGGGCAAGGTCATATCGAATGAGTCTGCGCCTCCGGAACCTGCCATTGTGTCGCTATCCATGCACACGAGCAACCGGTCGATCTCGACGCGGTGAGCGCGCATGAATGCGGTACTTTCGCGGTTTGTGTGGTCGCCGAGACTGCCCCTGACAGCGATGCGCCACTGGAAGAACTCTTCGTCTCTAACTTGACGTATTTCCATCGTTAAGCCCGTTATACAAGCTCGTAAGTATCCCATCAGACCGATAAGGCATGAGAATCAACAATACAATCACATCCGAACCGCAATGTTGGACAACACCACAGGAATGCCGAGTTTCGACTCCTTGCAAACACCGTTCCGAGGACGCATCGGGAGAAGCATTGTACATATTCGAAAAACCTCTTCGACCATGCAAGACGCACGAGAATTGGTGAAACTTGCTGAGGATATCGTGGAGTTACACGGAACGGTCATCATTGCCGACCAACAAACCAGAGGACGAGGACGCTTCGGAAGATCGTGGGATTCAACCCCCGGCAAAGACATACTGCTTTCGCTCATCGTGTGCCCAAGACCATCGATCACCCCACAGTTGACCATCATGGCATCGTTAGCCGCCGCATTGGGAGTCGAAGCTTTGACAGATTCAGCCGCGACAATCAAGTGGCCCAATGACGTATTGGTAGACGGCAGGAAGATATGCGGTGTCATCGCCGAAGGTTCAATGATCGGAGAAAACTTCGCGGGCATATTGGGAATCGGACTGAATGTAAATTCGCGACCTGCAAAAGATGCATACAGGACTTACCAGGCCACCAGCATCCGTGAACTCACTAACCCGAATCAAGCCATCAATCGCGTCGACGTACTGTCCGTGCTATTGGCAAAGCTCAACGAGCTTTACACCGCCATTGATAAAGGTGAGTCCATCATGCCCGAGTGGCGAGACCGGTTGGCAACCATAGGGTCACAAGTCGCAGTATCAATCCCAACACAAAACGAAAATGCCGACGACGAAGTAATTTCGGGCATCGCGGAAGACATCGACGAATTCGGACGACTACTGATACGTGAATCAGGAGGAACGCTAAGAGCCGTAGCAAGCGGCGAAGTAACAACAAGAACGCATAGCCACATCCCCTAACGCAGGATTCTCCATGACCCCCTAGCGTTCCGCGAAGAGGGATACCCCCTCCCGTTATTCCGCGCCTCTCCCCCGTCATTCCGGCGAAAGCCGGAATCCAGAAGGGTGGGAGGGAGGGGGAAATCACCGCAATCATCCCCAATCACAGCTCAAACCCTTGAGATTTATTCCGCCTCAGGTCCCCAACCTTGCATCAAATCGGGCCGCCGAGCCATTGTGCGTTCAGCAGCGATTCTCTTGCGATAACGTTCGACTTCGTGGCGGTTGCCGTTCAGCAGCACCTCAGGAACCCGCCGTCCTCGGAACTCCGCAGGCCGAGTGTAAACCGGACCTTCCAGCAATCCACCGCCCTCATTGGAGAACGATTCGCTCTTAGCGGATTCCGCATCACCCAACACTCCAGGGACTAGTCGCGCAACAGAGTCGATTACCGCCATTGCTGGTATCTCCCCACCCGTCATGACGAAATCGCCAACACTTACCTCAATGTCTACGCAGTCTTCGATGAAACGCTCATCAACCCCTTCATAGTGCCCACATACCAGCGTTAAAGCATCGATCTGAGCGAACTTTTGCGCCATTTCATGCGTCATCGGACTACCCTGCGGCGACATCAATATCGTCGTCGGAAGCGTAGTAGATCGATATCTACAGTTGATGGAATCTACCGCTTCTGTGAGCGGGGCTGGCATCATCACCATGCCCGGCCCGCCGCCGTACGGTGGAGCATCGACGCTGTGATGTTTGTCGGTAGTGAAGTCACGCGGATTGACATATTCCAACTCGATCTTTCCATCCCGCACCGCGCGCCCAATGATGCTTGACGACATCGGACCATCAAACATCTCAGGGAAAAGCGTTACTACATGGAACTTCACGTCAGTTCAGCGAGTGGGTTAATGGGAATGAGCACCAGGATGGATCGGATGATCCCCCCGGTGAGTATCGCGGATGATTTCCACAGCGTGAGGCAGCACCGGCAAAACGACTTCGAGGGTTTCAACAGCACCTTTAGGATTGCCTGGCAAGTTAATGATCAACGTCCGATTAGCAACTCCAGCGACCGCGCGCGAGAGCATCGCCATATTGGTTATCTTCAACGAATCAGCCCGCATCGCTTCTGCGATACCCGGCACTTGATATTCAATCGCAGAGAGAGTGACTTCGGGCATCACGTCGCGCTGACCAAGTCCGGTTCCGCCGGTCGTCAATATAAGGTCGATTGTCGGTTCGTTCGCCCACTCTAGCAAACGGATTTTCAGTCTACCTTCTTCATCGGGTTCCAAAGACCGTTGCATCAGTATGTGCCCCTGCATGTTCATCGCCTCTACAACCGCGTCACCGCCGATGTCTTGACGTTCTCCGGCATACCCGGAATCGCTGCTTGTCAGCACTGCGTATCGTATGCCTTTTGCCATGAGGTCAAAGTCGCGATTGGTCTGCACACTCTACACATGATGATATTGCTACCTAAACGCGACCGCGCGTGTGGAATCCGATCAAAACCGAAACCTAGAATTTTGAAGCAAGAGTGAATCCCAATCGGATTGAGCGTCCCAGATCGTGGCACTGGATTGGGTACGGAGATCGAATCTAGGCTGTCGTGTGGCCTAATGCGATGCAGCCGAATGGTTGCAAATCGCCAATTGACCGTGACTGAAATGAGCGGTAACCAGTCAGGAAATCACCCTGAGTTTCACGAACCCGTGATGCTATCCGAGGTTTTGGACGCCTTGCAAGTAATTCCTGGCGGCCGTTACATCGACGCGACGTTGGGTGAAGGGGGACACGCTAAGGCAATACTGCACGCAGGGTCGCCGGGCGGGCAGTTGATCGGCATTGATGCGGATCCAGAAGCAGTGGCATCATCCCAAAAACGCCTCGAAGAATTTGGATCGCTGGTACGAATAGTGAATGAGAACTTTGCAGAGATGCAGTCCGTTGCAACGCGATACGGGTTCTCTCCAGTTCACGGGGTGTTGATGGATCTAGGCGTGTCGTCCTTGCAATTGGACCGCGAGGCGCGCGGTTTTTCCTTCCGCCGTTCCGATCCACTCGACATGCGGTTTTCGACCAATGGCGGCCTTGACGCGAACGAGATAGTGAACAACTACTCGGAGCGCGAACTTGGAGACATTATCTATCGCTACGGTGACGAACGAGCATCGCGTCGCATTGCATCGGCGATAGTAGAGAATCGTCCGGTCAGAAATTCATTGCAACTTGCTGACATCGTTTCGTCGGTTAAGCCGCGCGGTCGTAGAGGTATCCATTCAGCGACGCAGACTTTCCAGGCTTTGAGGATCGCTGTCAATGATGAGATGATTGCGTTGGAATCTGGTCTAAAACAGGCAGTGAATGTAACGGGAATAGGTGGAAGGATAGTGGTGATTTCGTACCATTCATTAGAAGACCGAATAGTGAAAAACTTCTTTCGCGCCGAGGCGTCGGACTGTATCTGCGATTCACAGGAGCGACAGTCACCCTTCTGCACATGCAACCACACTCCAACGCTTAAGCCAGTAATTAAAGGAGCTCTGACACCCGCGCCATCGGAAGTGTCAGCTAACCCGCGTAGCCGTAGCGCCAAACTTCGAGTAACGAGCCGTATCTGAATGCAACCACATTGCAACATGCCTAGTTTGAAGGAGCATCGACCAAGATGTACAACGAAGATATCCGACTAGCGATCGACGTTGGGAGTAGCAAGGTCTGTAGCGTAGTTATCCGCCGGGACAACTACAACGAGCCAGAGATTCTGGCGATCGACGTGTTGCCCAGCGAGTCGATCCAAGACGGCGGCGTGATGAATCGGAATGAAGCTACTGCGGCGGTCCGAACTTCTGTTGATGAAGTATCGAGCCAGTGCTCACTGAAATTCACTAAGGCATATGTCGGATTTGGTGGGAAACACGTGAATTCCTACTCTGGTTGGGGAAGTGTTAGTGGATTTGACTTTGCGGATGGTGTGACCGAGGAAGATATCGTGCAAGCCGTGCGTTTGGCTGCCAACGAACGGATAGAGGCGACAGACCATCTTTTATACGCTACTCCAACTGCGTACCGTGTTGACGGCACCACCGAGTTCCGTAAGCCTCCGACTGGTATGCACCCCGAAAGTTTGGAAGTCGAAGCGCTGCTGGTGGTCTCGGATATGCAGCATTACCGCACCGTGTTCGACGCTGTTGAAAGTGCGGGAGTAACCCCGATCCACGGTGGTTCTACTCTGGTAGCGGAGTCAGAGTATTTGTTGAGTGCGTATGAGCGCGATGCGGGCGTTGTCCTGATCGACATCGGCGGAAGCGACACCGAGATCGCTGTGTATAACCACGGCAGAGCCGCGATGTTCAGCTCTTTGCCGATCGGCGGATTCCACTTCACAAATGACATTGCGTACGCGTACGAACTGCCGTTTGAAAATGCCGAGGCGGTGAAACTCGCAGCGGGAACACTTGTCGGCGATGCGGTGGGTTTCGACGATGAGATCGACCCGATGGTGCTTACGGGTTCAGAACGAGTCATCGATGTTGAACGCTCTCTGACGCGTGTCTCAGTCTCAAACTTGCTCAAAGAGCGCGCCGCTGAGACGATGACCATGTACAAGTCGCGAGTTTCTCAAATCGAGGATCTCCCGGACACCGATTTCCTAACCGTGATCTTCACTGGCGGGGGTGCTAAATTGAGTGGTATCACCACATTCGCCAAGGTCGCAATGGGTCTCCGAGGCAGAGTCGAGGTTCGAAAACCCACGGGTATCAAGAGTCTGCCTGACGATGTTAGCGATCCATCAATGTCGGGCGCGATTTGCATGGGACTGCGGGCTCTAGACCGTATCGATCTTGACAACCACGTAGAGCGCAAGCCGATAACGATACTGCACAGCACGCCCCCAGATGCCGAAGCCTCGGCCGAGGATGACGGTGAACCGGCCGGCGTTGGCGCAAAGATACGCTCCCTACTCGGACGGTAAGCAGAGCTGAATCGTGTGATTGTGTCCAGTTTGCGCTGGTCACAACAGCTAGTGTTGTGAAATGTAAAGTTAAGTTGAGCGGCAACGAAACGCGTGTCGCGACGCTATTAGCACGTAAGCGTATTGGGTGATTGCTCGCGTGTCGAAGGGCGCATCAAGTCAAGTTGACAACATCGTTATCAACGTCAATCAGGCGCAGACGTAATCCGTCGGTCAACATCAAGGTTGTAGGCGTCGGCGGTGGTGGTTCAAACGCGCTTACGCGGATGTACCGAAGCCGGATTCCGAGCGTCGAATACATCGCTGCAAACACTGATGCCCAAGCTTTGGCACACACAGAGGCATCGATAAGGCTACGCGTCGGGGACCGTGTAGCAGGTGGGCGTGGCGTCGGTGGTAATCCTCAGATCGGACGCGAGTGTTTCCTCGATAGCCGTGAGGAGATACGCGAGGTATTGAGGGGTGCCGATCTGGTATTCATAGCCGCTGGCATGGGTGGTGGCACCGGCACTGGTGGAGCGCCGGTTGTTGCGAACATTGCCAAACGCGAACTGGGATGCTTGACTATTGGAGTGGTGACAAAGCCGTTTCCCTTCGAGGGCTATCAGCGTGAACAGCAGGCAGCAGAGGGGTTGAAGCGTCTCGCCGAAGAAGTTGACACCATGATCGTGATTCCGAACGAGCGATTGCTTCTGGTCTCCGCACCTGACACGTCTGTTGATGTGGCGTTCCGGATGGCGGACGAGGTTTTACGCCAGGGGATCCAATCGATTACCGAGTTACTTCTTCTTCCGGGTGAGATTAACTTGGATTTCGCAGATTTGCGGACAGTGATGCGCGATGCTGGTCCGGCTTGGATGGCGATCGGCAAGGGAAACGGAATCGATCGAACAGATGCAGCGATTTCGTCGGTTCTCAACTCGCCACTGCTTGAAGTGAGCATCAACGGCGCTACGGGAGTGCTGCTCAACATCACTAGCGGTCCAGATTTGATGATGGCTGAAGTGCGTAAGATCTCCGAAATCGTCAAACAACAGGTCCATCCCAATGCCGAAATCATCTTCGGCACGACGCAAGATCTACGGATGGAGAACGAGCTCAAAATCACCATCATCGCTACTGGGTTCGAAGACACTTCAGATGTTGGCGCGGATGGGCAAGAAGGCGAAGAGAAACAGGTGCAAGAAGCCCAAGCCGCGCTCGAAAACAGTAGCGATTTGAACATCCCTCCTTCCCATCGCTCGCTGGAACGCGAGTATCAGCGCTTGCCCAGAGGCCGGTAGTTCTGCACGCCAAGCCTTACGATTCGCGCAATTCGGTTAGATTTTCCAATCGGAATCGTCAGCGTATCGCCGTCGATGCGTTCGATTCATCGTTGATGCGCGAAAGCGTGATTCTTGCAAATCCTTGTAAATTGCAGATAAAAGTTAAGGCGAACGACATCGGACATGCAGTATAGTTTTCTTTTGCAAGCACTAGATGTAGTGTTTTGGCGATAGGAATGCGAATGGGATTGGCATCCTGTGAGGGTGTGAATCAGGATCGCAATGAACTGCCCAGATTGTAGACATCCGGAAACAAGAGTCCTTGATACGCGCGTCAGAGACAACTCGGTTCGTCGTCGTCGTGAGTGTGCTGAGTGTTCAGTTCGCTTCACAACATTAGAACATGTGCACAACGCACAGTTGATGGTTGAGAAGCGGAACGGCAACCTCGAGGCGTTCTCTACCGACAAATTGACGAGGAGCATTCAGATAGCGTGTGCGAAAAGGTACCTGCCAGTAGGCGCGATCGATGAGATTGTGGAAGAGATCCAACAGAGAGTGCTAAACGAAGGGCGCGACAGAATTGAATCTGGTGTTATAGGCGAGATGGTGCTTGACCAGCTGAAGGCACTTGACGACGTCGCGTACCTGCGATTTGCATCGGTCTACAACGACTTTGAAGATCCGGAACGATTTGCGATTGAAGTTGACAAACTGGGCAGAGACGATTCAAATGCCTCAGATCTCCAGGGCGCGTTGTTGCCCAGTCCAGCGAGGCCAGCGATCAGGCACTCAAACCGCCGAAATCGATCACAGGTAACGATCGCTACGTGACTATCAATTACCAGACACCGATTGATCTGAACCGATCAACGACCGAATTCAATGTCCAATAGGGGGGACAGATATGGCTAAGGCGACGACCGGCAGATGGACGTTTGACGTATCCGATGACGGCTTCATACCGGCGGACATTTCCGACAACGCTGATGTGATTTTGAAGAAGCGCTATCTCGTGCGCGACAGCAACGGCAAGGTCGCCGAAGACGCGCAAGGTATGTTCCGACGAGTCGCGCACGCCATTGCCAAAGGCGACATGCTTTATGGGGCGTCGCTTGACAGAGTCGATCAGATTGCGGATCGTTTCTATCAAATGATGGCTAGTCTGGACTTCCTTCCTAATTCGCCGACGCTCATGAACGCTGGTACTGGGCAGGGCACCCTCTCGGCTTGTTTCGTTCTACCGTTGACAGACACCATGGAGGGCATTACACGCGCCTCACATGATCAGGCGATGGTACAGAAATTCGGCGGCGGAACCGGCTTCGCGCTTTCCGAGTTGAGGCCCAAAGGATGGTCGATTTCTACGACCCATGGAAAGGCTTGTGGACCGGTAGAGACGCTCCGCTACTTGTCAGCGACCTCGAGGTTAGTGACGCAAGGTGGTAAACGCGATGGAGCCAATATGGCGGTTATGGATGTGCACCACCCTGACATTCTCGAATTCATCACCTGCAAAAGCGTAGAGGGTGAGATCCACAACTTCAACATCTCGGTCGGAGTAACAGATGAATTCATGACCGCGGTTACAGAAGGTAAAGACTACTCTCTGTACTTCCGCGATGACCCGGCAGACACGGAAAGCAAAAAGGTGGAGGTGGGACGCCAAGATGCGCGGGAAGTGTTCGACAAGATCATCGATGGCGCGTGGCTGAACGGCGAACCAGGCATGATATTCCTCGATGAAGTCAACCGAAACAGTCCGGTTTTGGATATCGGTATGATTACCGCCACTAATCCGTGCGGTGAACAGCCGCTGCTCCCGTACGAATCCTGCAATCTTGGATCGATCAACTTATCGAACTTCATCGTCGGCAAGTTAGCGACCGGCATGATAGAGCGAAGCCCGGCCCAGCTTGATCTTCTTCGCCCCGAGTACGCCGGAATTCAGGCGCAGACACTGAACAAACTCCCAGGGATCGACTGGGACCGCATGGGTGAGACGATCCGATTGGCGGTTCATTTCTTGGACAACACGATCGATGTCAACGAGTACGCGATCCCTGAAATCAGGGATATGAATCTCCAGACGCGCAAGATCGGTCTGGGTGTCATGGGCTTCGCCGACATGCTCGTGGCTCTTGGCATCCCTTATGACAGCCCTGAAGCGGTTGCCGTCGGGCGCGACGTGATGCGCTACATCAAAGAGCAGTCAGACATGGCATCTGCGAACTTGGCAGAGATTCGTGGTCCGTACGGCGCTTGGCACGAGAATGGCGTCTCACATCCGCGCATGCGCAACGCGTGCAGATTGACGGTGGCACCTACCGGCACGATCTCGATGATAGCCGGGTGCTCGAGCGGTATCGAACCAATTTTCTCGCTCGCATTCAGGAAACAAAACATCCTCGGCGGCGGAACCACTCTGACCTACGCGGACTCGAACTTCGAGCGCGTAGTCAAGGATCGTGACTGCTACAGCAAAGAACTCTTGGATGCTCTCGCCAATGGCGATTCGTTGCAAGACCGCGATGATGTTGACGAAGACATCAAAGGATTGTTCCACGTTGCTGCCGACATTGCCCCGAGCGATCACGTCTTGATGCAAGCGGCGTTCCAAGAAAGCGTTGATGCTGGCATCTCCAAGACGATCAATTTCCCGAACGAAGCGACTAAAGGAGATGTTGAAGAGGCATACAAACTGGCGTGGGAAACGAGATGCAAAGGTATCACCGTCTATCGAGCAGGTAGTCGCGAAAAAGAGGTGTTGACTAAAGGCACGAACGAGAACGCCGATGCCAGTTCGGAGACGGATATTGGGACTGCCGTAAACGGTGATGTGGCCTACGTTCACCGACAGCCGCGCCCACCGGTGCTCGAATCGAAGACGGTTCAGGTTGAAACCGGACGCGGAAAGATCTACGTTACGTTGTCATTCACTAGCGAAGGTCTCCCGTTTGAAGTATTCACAAACCATGGCAAGGCCGGCGGTAATGACAGCGCGATGGCTGAGGCGCTCTCTCGCATGATCTCCCTTGGACTGCGGTCCGGAGTGTCCCCAGACGATGTAATCAACCAGCTGATCAACATCGTCGACGCTCCGGTGTGGGATCGTGGTCAGCAGATTCTGTCCGTCCCAGATGCGATCGCGAAGGTGATGCTCGAACACTCATCGTCCCCGCCGAGAGGAAGTTTGGCACCTGGCGCGGATCCGGCCCAAACCGCATTGCTCCAGCCTCCGAGTTCGAACCAGATTGGTATGCCCCAATCTGGCGAGCGCGAAGGTAGCGTCGGTAAGAACACGCACATCAAATCGGAGGCCTGTCCCGAATGTTTCGCGCCGAGAATGGCGTACGAAGAAGGCTGCATGAAGTGCTACACCTGCGGCTACAGCAAGTGCTGATAACAGGGCACGACGAACGACGCACAGATTGATTCACAGGGCCGAGGTCGGAAGATGAACAGCGTCAAACCGCTCTTGGCCCTGACGTTGGGTGATCCCTCGGGCATAGGACCTGAGGTCATCGTAAAAGCTCTTGCCGATCCCGAGGTCAATGATTCTGCTCGCATGTTCGTAGTCGGCACCGAGAAATCGGTGCGCCAAGCGATGGCTGAAACAGGAATTGAGATCTCGGTTGAGTGCATCGCTGAACCTGAAGAAACACCCGATTCCTCTGAAGTCGTATCGGTGTTGAGCGTCGGCGACTACGAGGACGTTGAATTTCCGCAAGGTAAACACTCCGCCGTTTCGGGAAGAGCATCCCACGAGTGGGTGGAGACATCCGCGAAGATGTGCTTGGCAGGCGAAATCGACGCGATGGTCACCGCGCCAGTAAACAAAGAATCTTGGCAGATTTCGGGGGCAGATGATCTCGGACACCAAGAGGTCTTCAAACGTCTCACAGATAGTGCCACCGTTTACACCATGCTCGTGAGCGGTATCTTACGTTGCATGCACTTATCGACGCATAAGTCATTGCCCGAAGCATGTGCATTTGTCACGACTGAGAACATTGCGACGGCAGTGCGAATAACTGACGAACATTTCAAACGCTGGGGCTTCCGAAACCCGCGCATCGCAGTTGCTGCACTCAATCCGCACGCCAGTGACAACGGTCTTATCGGCGATACCGAAGCCAAAGAGATTTCCCCGGCCATTGAGCTGGCCCGCTCCGAAGGCATCAATGCCACGGGGCCTCACCCTGCGGATTCCGTATTCAATCAAGCCATCGACGGGATGTATGACGTTGTCGTGGTGATGTACCACGATCAAGGACATATTCCCATCAAAATTCACGGCTTCGAAGAATCTGTATCCGTAAACCTCGGAATCCCGTTCATCCGTACATCGGTAGACCATGGCACCGCCTTCGACATTGCCGGCAAGAACATGGCCCAATCCACCAGCATGGTTGAGGCCATCAAACTCGCAGTTGCGCTAGCGACGCGGCAGGGAATCTCCCCCCTTCGCGAAGCGTAAGGGGGCTAGGGGGATGCCACGTCATTCCGACGGAAGTCGGAATCCATAGGGGCTAGGGAGAGGGAATGAAAAACCATCGTAGGGGCAGGTTTGAAACCTGCCCCTACCGTCATACTCGCGCATACACTCCCATCATTCCCGCGCGGCCTGCCCCATACCACGATACGGGTGCGGGAATCCACGTAGGGGCAAACCCTCGTGGTTGCCCACAATGAAAACCAACGTAGGGGCGTTTCGCGAAACGCCCCTACTCTCCCCCCTTCGCCTCCGCGCAAACACCTGTGTGCCGCCCCTGCTGGTCGTTGCCGACAGGCTATGAGCCGGGCCGCGACATGGCGGTTAGTTTCAGGGCGGCGGTTTTGCCCACGGTTTCGTCGTTCCACGTCGAGTTGCTGGCGCGGTAGAACCGGGACCGGTCACCGATGGACCACTCGTTCGTGCTGGGCTCCTTGGTTTCGTTCGTGGTCGAAATGGCTCGCCACTCGTAGCGAGCGTTGATTTCGCCGCTGCTGCCCAGTTGGATCACGTAGGTGGTGTCGGCGTCCAGGTCGCACCCGGAGCCGCTGCAAGTGAACGTGTGCTCCCCGGTGGCGTAGGCGCCGCTTGCCAACGTGACCAGCGCATTCCCGGACGGGTCGTTACCGTTGGACGCCGCCGCGTGGAGCGTCACGGTCAGGGTTTGGCTTGATCCGCGATGGAGATACGCGGTAACCGTCTTCAGCGTGTAGCCGCCGCTGTTGGTCCCTGTGGTGAAGGCCTGCGCCAGGCGCGGGAAGTCGCTATACAGGGATATGCCGCTGGTCTCGCGGGATTCGTTGAGGTTGCTGACGGAAACCGCCGTGGCGAACGCCGCCGCTGTCGCGATCAGGTTCCCCATCGTGCAGGTGGAGTCGCTGTACGCTGAGTAGGTGTAGGATGTGCCTGCCGTCAGGCCGGTCAAGTTCTTCGTCTTCCCGCTCACGGGGCCGTCGCAGGTCGCGCCCGTGTTCGTGTGCTTGTAATACCAGTTGCCGCTGTGCCCGGCGACCGTCAGCGTCGCCGTCGTCACCGCGACTTTCGAGGCGGTGAGCGAGGGCGACGACGACTTGGCTGTCGCAGTCAGTTTCAGGGCGGCGGTTTTGCCTACGGTTTCGTCGTTCCACGTCGAGTTGCTGGCGCGGTAGAACCGGGACCGGTCACCGATGGACCACTCGTTCGTGCTGGGCTCCTTGGTTTCGTTCGTGGTCGAAATGGCTCGCCACTCGTAGCGAGCGTCGATTTCGCCGCTGCTGCCCAGTTGGATCACGTAGGTGGTGTCGGCGTCCAGGTCGCACCCGGAGCCGCTGCAAGTGAACGTGTGCTCCCCGGTGGCGTAGGCGCCGCTTGCCAACGTGACCAGCGCATTCCCGGACGGGTCGTTACCGTTGGACGCCGCCGCGTGGAGCGTCACGGTCAGGGTTTGGCTTGATCCGCGATGGAGATACGCGGTAACCGTCTTCAGCGTGTAGCCGCCGCTGTTGGTCCCTGTGGTGAAGGCCTGCGCCAGGCGCGGGAAGTCGCTATACAGGGATATGCCGCTGGTCTCGCGGGATTCGTTGAGGTTGCTGACGGAAACCGCCGTGGCGAACTGCGCCGCCGTCGCCAGCAGTGTTGAGCAACCGCTGTCGCTGTACGCCGAGTAGGTGTAAGAACTGCCCGCCGTGAGCCCGGTCAGACTCGCGCTGGACGTGCCCGCCGCGACGGGACCCTGACACGTCGTGTGCGGCCCGCTGGTTGCCTTGTAGTACCAGGCATCCGTATACCCGCTGATGGTCAGCGTCGCACTCGTGCCCGTAATGGATGAGGCGGTCAGGGATGGCAGGTTGTACTCGAAGTTGGCGCGAACCATGTGCCAGTCGCCCCAGGAAGTCCAGGGAGAAGCGCCGTTCTTCTGATGGCTGCGTTCGATCTTCCAGCCGTTATCGGACGGAGCCCCGGACTGCGTATCCGTGCCAGAGTACCGCCATTGGTAGCTGTCGCTGCCGGTGTAGGACGCCACCACGAAGTAGGTAGTGCCGGGCGCGAGGTTGCAGCCCGAGCCGGAGCACGTGAAGACAGTGTCAGTGTAGGAAGCGGAGGTCGGGGCTGTCCCGGTGAGCGCAAGTATCGCCAGCGTGGTCGAGGACGGGGCTCTGGTGGTGTAGTTGATGTTGTTGTACGGGCTCGTCCCATCCATCTTGTGGAGCGTGATAGCCAGGTTGTTCGGCGTGGGACTCCCGATCTTCTTCATCGAGATGGTGACGGAGCCGAGGGTGTAGCCGGTCTGGTGAGAGCCTGTGGTAAACGCGACACCTTGTTTAATGGTTGATGAAATAGTCGAGCCGGGGTTCGGATTCGAGACGGTGTGGAGGTTGGTCGCGAACGGGCCCGTCGTGGCTGTCTCCGTCCAATTCGAGTTGCGGAAGCGCGTCTCGGCGCTGACCCGCACCCGGTTCACGCCAGAATTGACGCCCTGCCTGACCGTAACCATCGAGCCGGAGGTGTAAGGAGTCGCGATCTTGCCGCCGCTGCGCCAGTTCTTGCCGCCGTCGTTGCTAAGCTCGACCAAGTAGCCGGTGATCGGCGTGCCGCCGTTGCAAACCACGCTGCTCACGTCGCACTGCGTCCATGACAGGACGATCGCGCCAGAGTTGATCTGCACTGCCGACAACGCCGATGGCGGTCTCGGCAGGCTGCTGATGGCGTCCACCGCGCCCGAGTACGACCACTCGCTGGTATCGCCCAGGGGCGACACTGAGCGCACGCGGATGTTGTCGCCGCCCCAGTTCTTGATGCCGGTGATGCGCAGACTCGTGCCGCTCACGCCGCTTCCAATTCGCCGCCAGTCTGAGCCGTACTTGGAGCGGTTATAGGCGTGGTAGTGTTCCACGTCGTAGCTCGACGCGCCGTCCACCGCGCTCCACTCCACGTCCAGGAACCCCCAGCCGCGATAGGCATTCACGCTGACCGGCGAGGTGAACGGGACCAGCGAGTTGTAGGCGTGGACTATTTCTATGTCGTTGCTCCCGTCCAATATCCATGTGGTCGCCCCGTCGGACCAGATGCCGTACGGGGTTTGGGCGGCCAGGCTGTTGTAGTCCTTTGCCGAGTCCCGGCTGCCGTCGGACAGCTTGTAGGCGTACGCCTTGCGGTCTATGGAATCCACGGCCCATATCGTTACGCCGTCCGACCACAGGGCCTCGCCGTTGGCGTTGTCCGTGTGCAGAGTTATGTCCTTGCCGCTCTCGCGTGTGCCGGAGATGGTGTAGGCGTAGATCTTGTTGTCCGTATCGTCTTGGACGTACATGGTGACGCCGTCGGTCCAGATGCCCCTCGCCCAGTCGTTGTCCGAGTGGAGCATGAAGTCCTTGCCTGAATCGCGCGCGCGGGTGGCGAGGTCGTAGGCGTACAGCCTGTCCAGCGTGGTTGATTCCGAGAGCCATATCGTCGTGCCATCCGAAGTGACGTCGTACCAGAGACTCTTGTCCAGCAGTGAGATGTCCCTGGTCGCGTCTCGGGTTCTGGTCGCCATGTCGTAGGCTTGCAGCTCGTCTTCAGCGTTGTCCAATACCCACATGATGGTCGCGTCGGACCAAATGGCGATTGCATTAACGTCGTCGGCCATCAGCGTGTCGAAATCCAAGCATGCGTTACGGCTGCCGGGGGTGGGGGTGTACCGCGCCACCGAGACCGCATCGGACCAGGAGGTCCCCAAGCGGTTTGTGACGCCCACCTTGACCTGCCAGTTGCGGTCGTGGGTGGCGCAGAAGCTCAGCGAAGCGCTGGGAACGGAGACCGTCTTCGTCTCCACCACTTTGGTCCAGGAGGCGCCGTTGTCGCTGCTGGCGTTGATGCTGTACCCGGTGATCGGCGTGCCGCCGTTGCACCAGGATGCGCCCGGGGTGCACTGGGTCCAACTGACGCTGATCTGACCCGCCTTGTCGCCCGTCGTGTCGCGCGCGGCGGTGACGTTCTGCGGGTAGGTGGGGAAGGCAACAGAGTTGATGAAGGTGGAATATGTCCATGCGCTCACGCCGTTCGAGTTGACGGCCTGCACGGCGATCAGCACCTGCCCGTGGTTTGGCACGCCCATCCAGCCCGGAGTGGTCGGGCTGCCTGTGCTGGTGATGCGATGGGTGCGTGTGCTATCCGTGCCGCCGGTGACGTTAGTCCCGGAGCGGTGCCAGCCCATGCCGATGTACCACCAATAGATCTCGACGTTGTAGCCGGTGGCCCCTGTTACATGACTCCACTCAGCATCGACCATGCCGTAGCCGCGGTGTCCCACCAAGTTGGTCGGCGCGTCAGGCGCGTTGGACTGCGAGTTTGCCTGCGCTGAGGCGATACCCGCGCCTTGGCAGTTGGGGTTGTCGTAGGCGGTGATGGTGTAGTTCGAACCGGGAATAAGGCTGTTTCCGGGGCTGCCGTTGATGTTGGCTTGCGACCCGTTGACTGGTCCTTGGCAGTTGGGGTTGTTGTTGGCGGACGCGCCTTGCGCGCTGGCTGCGCCGGCACCCTCTCCCTGCAACGGCGGCGGGCTTCCCGCTGGCGGCCAGTTCGGGTTGTCAGTGCCACCTACGGCCTGGTAGTACCACTGACCACCGTCGTAGTTGCTCAGTGTCAGCGCGGCGGTGGTGCCGGTAACTTGATCGACGGTGAGACTGACGCTGATACCCGGCGTAGCGGATGCGAACCATGGTGCCTCGTTCGGAGCGGCCGTGCTGTTGCCCGCACTGTTCACGGCGCGCAGATGGTAACGATATTCACGTCCGTTCGTGAGTCCGGTGAGGGTGTGGGACGTGGTGGCAGAGTCGCTGCCCGCGATGGCTGTCCAGGTGCTCCAGCCGCTGAAGTTGCCCGTGCCAGTGTCGTTGTGGTTGACGTTGTACTCGTAGCCGGTGATGGAAGAATCGGACGGATCTGACCACGCGAGGGTTACGCTTCCGTCGCCGGCGGTTGCAGTTAGACCGGCAGGCGCGTCGGGCGGCGTGGCAGGCGTGTACGGCCCGACGCTGGGGGAGTCCGTCCATTCGCTCCAGCCGTGATCGTTCCCGGCGCGCACGCCCACGATGATGCTCTTGGCGTTGTCGACGCTGAACGTGATGCTGGTGGTCTGGATGTTGGTGTGATCGTCGACGGGGCCGTGCCAGCTCCCCCTGTCGTCGTCGCTGTACATGGAGTGGTACTTCGTCGCGCCTGGCACGGCGTCCCACGACGCGGTTACGGTGCCGTCGGCGCGCGTCACATTGACCGATGGAACGGCGCCTGGAGGCGGCGGCGTGTACGGACCGACGGTCGGGGAGTCCGTCCATTCGCTCCAGCCGTTGTCGTTCCAGGCGCGCACGCCGACGATGATGCTCTTCGCGTTGTCGGCGCTGAACGTGATGCTGGTGGTCTGGATGTTCGTGTGGTCGTCGACGGGGCCGTGCCAGCTGCCCCTGTCGTCGTCGCTGTACATGGAGTGGTACTTGGTCGCGCCTGGCACGGCGTCCCACGACGCGGTTACGGTGCCGTCGGCACGAGTGACAGTTACTGATGAAACCGCGCCCGGCGTGTACGGACCGACGGTCGGGGAGTCCGTCCATTCGCTCCAGCCGTGATCGTTCCCGGCGCGAACGCCGACGATGATGCTCTTCGCGTTGTCGGCGCTGAAAGTGATGCTGGTGGTCTGAATGTTCGTGTGATCGTCGACGGGCCCGTGCCAGCTCCCCCTGTCGTCGTCGCTGTACATGGCGTGGTACTTCGTCGCCCCGCTCACCGCGTCCCACGATGCGGTCACCGTGCCGTCGGCGCGGGTCACGGTGATGTTCGGGACGCTCCCCGGCGCTCCTGCCTGAGCGTAGGAGTCGTTCGCCCCGACGACGAGCAGAGATGCTGCTAGAAACGCTGCGGCTGCGAAGAATGTGGCCGCTCTCGCGGTCAGCCTAAAAATCGGGGGGGGGGGGGGGGTACATATTCATTCCGGGCAGTCATCGGCAGTTCAGTCCAGTAGTTAATGCTTCGTGTATCTGTATGGTTCAATCAGATACGAACATCCATTTATCCGTGAAATAATACTATACCGAAATGACCTTGAAACACCGAATATCAGGGGAATATGGGTAACGTTGGACGGAGCATCCCCCTAACCCCCTTACGCTTCGCGAAGGGGACTCAACTGCCCGTCGAAAGGTAGTGCCTCACCCCGATCCTCCACACTTGGAGCGAGGCGATCAGGAACGCGATTCCTATCGCTGGAGCAATGTACTGAAACCATAGCGGTGTTCCGAGGGGATCAGGAGTGCCCATGATCGCCAGCGCCGGAAAGTAACTCACTGTCGCCAGCGGTATGCCGAAAGTGAAGAAGTTGCGGAACCATGGCCGGTAGATGTTGATCGGATACTGCGTTGTTTCGACACCGCCGTAGGTCAATGTGTTCATCATCTCCAACGTTTCCGTGGTCCAGAACGCAAGGGTCGCCTGCAACACGATCAACCCGGCAAACAATGATGCTCCGCCTGATATCGATAACGTCAACAACCCTACGTTGGCAACGGTCAAGGTCAGATCCAGATGCATCGCTGCCCAAATCAACGCTACCAACCCTGGAGTTAACCGACTAATGCGCCGCAACGTCAGTTCCTGCCCGGCGAGTTGCAACGCGGTAGATCGAGGACGAATCAGGATCCGATCGAAATCGCCAGTCTTGACCATGTCACCGAACAGATCGAACCCCGTAGTCATCGCATCAGCCACGGCGAAAGAGATGTTGACGATCCCGTAGATGAATGCGACCTGATAGACGTTCCAACCGATCAGCGATTCGAATCGATCGAAAAGCACCAGTATCGCCATGAACTCTCCGGCAGTGACGATAATTCGGCCGCCGAGTTGCATCAGGAACGACGCTTTGTACTGCATCTGTGCCCGAAGCGAAACGGCGAGAAACCGTCTGTAGACGAAAAGACTATCCAGCACCATCAACCTCCTTGCACCACAACACGACGCAACGCTCTCGCCATCGCGATTCGCCCGGCAACTATGAACGCCAAGATCCAAACCAACTGATGCGCCAAAACCCCCGCAAATTCAGACACCGGAATATGCCCCAAATACAACCGGTAAGGCGTATCGACCAGCCCTCTGAAAGGCATCGCGTTGATGATCGGCTGCGACCAGTCCGGATATAGCGGCAACGGTACCAACATTCCGGAAAAGATCAAAATCAATCCGAACGTCATCTGCGTGACGCCATCCCCGGTAATCGTCCATAACATCGTCACGTTCAAAAACGTAGTGATCGCGCTGCTCAACAGGATCGCCGCACACATCGAGACAAAGAACGCCGCTGCCGCGGCCCAAGAAACCGGCGGTGACATGCCCATTACTACAAACGCGAATATCAGCAACGGAATCGCGCGCATCAGCATCGGCGCGGTTCGCCAAGAGAGTGCGCGACTGAGCCAGTACGAGTAGAGATCGACAGGCCGTATCAATTCGTAACCGATACCGCCAGACCTGATCAATGAGCGCAAATCCGTGTCTATGTTCCAAGGCAATGCCGCTAGAAATGCCTGACCAAGCCAGATGTAGGTTTCCACATCGCTGCCGCTCATCGGCTGTTCAGCGTTGGTCGAACTGTAGAAAGCCTGGAAGATCATGACTCGGATCATGCCCCAGACGATCTGGGTAACGAGTCCTGCCAAAGCCGCGGACCGGTACTGCAACAGGCTTCTGAATCGAGCGCTGATGATTGCCCAGTAGCTGATCAAGTCGCCTGATCCTCATAGATGCGCGCGATCGTCTCTTCGATCGGCGGGTTCTCGACGAAAAGATCCTGAACCTGATTCTGTGATGTGGCGTGGGCTATCAGATCCGCCGCGGATATCTGATGCGGATCGAATTGGATGTGAATTCGCGCGCCGTCTCGACTTGCGAGATTTGCTAGCGGATGGATAGTGGGTTCACTTGCGTTGTCGACCAATTCGACTACCAACCGACGTTCCAATGTCACGCGTCGTCGCAATTCGTCAAGTGTTCCGTCGGAAACGATCTTGCCGTCGTTGATGATCATTACTCGGTCGCAGATGACTTCGATATCGTCCATGTCGTGAGTCGTCAATATGACGGTCGTGCCGCGTTTCTGATTGAACTGTTTGATGAATTCGCGGAACGCGAGTTTCGAGACCGCGTCCATGCCAATGGTCGGTTCATCGAGGAAAAGGATGTCGGGAGAGTGAAGCAATGCCGCCGCCAGATCGCACCTCATCCGCTGTCCCAAGCTCAGCTGACGCACCGGAACATCCAAACAGGATTCGATATTCAAAACCGCTATGAACTCATCACGATTCGTCGCATATTCGGTGCGCGGGATGCGATAGATGTCTCGCAGAAGATCGAACGATTCGATAACCGGCAAGTCCCACCACAGTTGGGTGCGTTGCCCGAATACCACGCCGATCCGACTAACGTGCTCTGTGCGATTCCGCCAAGGCACGCGACCCAAGATTTCGCAACGCCCAGCATCCGGGACAAGGATGCCGGACATCACCTTGACGGTCGTCGATTTGCCCGCTCCGTTTGGACCGATATAGCCGACTAGTTCACCCGGGTCTATTGAGAAGCTGACGCCATCCAGGGCGTCCACCGTGTGATAGCGACGATGAACAATCCCGCGTATTGCGCCCCAAACGCCAGCATCGCGTTCGGAGATGCGAAAGCGTTTCACTAGGTCTTCGATGATGATCTGTGGCATCAAGGCGTTTCCTGCGCTAAGCGATGTGCAAACGCGCGAAAAGACCCAACATCCGCCATCAATGGGATGTCAGGCATCAGTTGGCAACCCCAGTGCCAACTGCTTTGGGCCAACTGCTTTGGGTTACGCAATCATACTATGAGTTGCCTAATGCCAGAGATGGGCTGCGGACACATTGCGTTTGGATCAGAGCGATGGTGGTGAGCCATATAATCGACAACACGGCGTGAAACCCTAGTTTGGTAGCGCGTCGACGACTCCCAGGCATCGAACCATGACGAGCACATCGGCAATGAACGTTTCATTCATCGGCGGCGGAGTAATGGCGGAGGCGATCATCTCGGGTATGAAAGATGCCGGGCTTGATGTCAACATCACCGTCAGCGAACCGATTCCTGAACGCGCTCGCTACCTCGCGGATACTTACGGGATAGCCATCGCCGCGAACAACGTCAACGCGGTGCTTGCATCCGAACTTGCCGTTATTGCCGTGAAACCTCAGCAACTTGCCGATGTGGCGAGCGAAATCGACAAGATCGCGTCAAGTTTGGATCGCGTCACATTTATGTCGATTATGGCTGGTGTGCAGGCAAAGACAATCATTAGCCAATTGGGGTGTGACCGCCTGATTCGGATCATGGCAAATACTCCGAGTCAAGTTGGCATCGGGGCCACGGCTTGGACGGCCACACCGACGGTATCCGCGGAGATGCGAGAGTTCGCCGCAAAGATGCTCGAATCTTTCGGAACGCAGGTCTACTTCGAGGATGAAAAGTTGGTAGATATCGCTACGGCACTCAGTGCGAGCGGTCCGGCGTATGTGTTCGTCTTCATTGAGGCATTGATCGACGGAGCGGTACAACTCGGCATGACGAATGCGGATGCCCGTAACCTGGCGGTCCAAATGGTCTTGGGGAGCGCGGCTTTGGCTAAGGAAACTGGTGAACACCCTGCCGATCTGCGGAATATGGTTACTTCACCCGGCGGAACGACGGCAGCGGCGTTGCATGCACTTGAAGCCGGCGGTTTCCGCAAAGCATCGATCGACGCTGTATTAACCGCCTATCAACGCGGCGAAGAACTCGCAAAGTTGTCGGAAGGGCGAACTGGGGTCACTAAGGATTAGAGTCGCCCTCCCCCGTCCACACAGACATTCCCCGCAAGTGAGGGGCTTGGATGCGTCGTGGGTAGATGGTGCAAATTGGAGAACCCGACAAATCTGTGAAATATACTTATTTGTTTGGTGCATAAACCTGTATTCTCCGATTGCTTCGGTGTGGGGTGTGCGCCGAAAATCCTTAATACCAACAAACGTCGCCGCAGGAATCGTAACGCCATGAATCCGACTGAGATGCTCAAAACCCGTCCGAAGGCGCAGATTGACGAGTTTCATCCGGGCGATACGGTAACGGTGAATATGATGATTCGTGAGGGCGATAGGACGCGTGTGCAGGCTTTTCAAGGCAACGTGATTGTCGGACGTTATCGTGATGACAAGATCCCGAACCCTGGTTCCACGTTCAAGGTGCGACGCGTATCATACGGGATCGGCGTGGAGCGTATCGTTCCGTATCACAGCCCGCTCCTTGAGTCAGTGAAGGTGACTCGCCGCGGCAAGGTACGACGCTCCCGTCTCTACTACCTGCGCGGACTTACGGGACGTCACGCTCGGATCAAGGAGCGGCGCTGAGTTTCGAGTCTTTTTGAGAAGTCGGCTGATTTCTTGGGGGCGAACGGATCGCTCTTTACCTCACCGTTATAGTTTGACAGTTCTCGGACCGCGCTATCCTTTTCTGCGTCGATAGGGGCGCATTGAATCATGTTCGTCGAGGTCGCAGTTGACTTCTCTGATGGGGATAGGCTCCGCACGTACACGTACGCGGTTCCCGGGGACTTAACCGTTCAACCGGGCGACCTTCTCTGGGTGCCGTTCGGGTATCGTCCCATCCAAGGGATAGCTCTGTCGGTCTCTGAAACCTGCGGTACCGACAACGTCCGCGATATCGACAGTGTTGTTGATGGTGGCCCGTTCATCTTGCGGCATCTGCTGAATACTGCGGTCTGGATGGCGGCTCATTATCGGACAAATATCTTTCGTGCCTGTGTTGCGATGCTACCGCCGGGAGCAAACCAGCAGCTTCACATCTGGGTTTCACGCAGTGAGTTGGCGGAGCGCGTTGATCAAATCCTTACTGGGTTCTTGATTTCCGGTGAGCAGCACGAAGTTCTGCACGAAATCCCGGCTGTTGGAAGAGTTCGCCGTGACCGACTTGTACGGCAAATCGGCAGGTCGAAGGAACGGCATCTAGACGCACTTGTGCGGAACGGCATCGCAACTGAGGAATCGATCTGGGAGCGTCCGCGTGCAAATCCGGTGTTCAAGGCTCATGTCAAGTTGTCTGAGGGAATTGATACCGAAGAGGTGCTAGGTCTGTACGCGGGGCGGCGCGCGTATCGACGAGCGGAACTAGTGAACCATCTGATATCTACAGAAGGATCTGTTGTTCGAGCCGATCTCTCGAAACGGTTCGGCAATCACACCGTGAGGGCCGTCATCGACGATGGGGTTGCTGAGGTAGTGCAGGTCCGGATTGAACGCGATCCGTTGGCAGACTATGCGGTTCAGGACGCGATTATTCACGAGTTGACACCGGAACAGCGGGATGCGGTCGATGTCATCTCTAGCAGCATCGGTCAGCCCGAACCGGGTATAAACGCCGGAAAGTTTCTATTGTTCGGCGTAACGGGCAGCGGGAAAACTGAGGTCTATCTCCGCTCGGTCGAGAAGTGTATTGCAGAGGGGCGTCGTGCGATCATCATGGTGCCCGAGATCGCGATGACGCCGCAGACGCTGCAACGCTTCGCCAGCAGATTCCCCGGACAGATCGCCCTCCAACACTCTGGGCTCACGATGGGTCAACGTTTCGATCAGTGGCACCAAATCAGAAATGGCCGATACAACATCGTAATCGGTTCTCGTTCGAGCGTCTTCGCGCCAGCTGAAAATCTAGGGATGGTGGTAATTGATGAGGAGCATGAGTGGACATTCAAACAGAGCGACCGCGCCCCGAGATACCATGCCCGCAATGTGGTAGAAAGGCTTTGCGAAGAAACAGGGGCTACGCTGGTGCTGGGTAGCGCCACACCAGATATCGGTACGTATCGGCGTTCAATCGATTCCAAGGCGAAAGATGCGATTAGGCTGCTACAACTTCCTCGCCGCATCAACGAGGCGATAAACATCGCGCCGCGCGTAAGCACAAGCAGTCCAAACGAAGCGAATGTCGGATACGCAGAGGCGCGGGTTGTCGATATGCGGATCGAGATTCAAGACGGACATCGAGAGATGCTCAGTCGGGAGTTGCTCCAAGCACTCCGTGAAAACGTTGACCGTGGTAGGAAGTCGATACTGTTCATCAACCGTCGCGGTAGCGCGTCGTTCGTTCAATGTATGTCGTGCGGCACGATTCGGACCTGCCCGAACTGTGAAACGCCGCTGACGCTACATCGCAACCCGCGGCGCGGTGGTGGTAGTAGGTTGCAGTGTCATTACTGCAGCTATTCGGTAGGGGCGTCCAGAAGGTGCCGCAACTGTGATGGCACTGGCATCGCGCGACGTGCGGCGGGCACTGAGGGTGTCGAGGAGGCGGTTCGTGGCTTTTTTCCCAACACGCCGATCTTGCGCTGGGATTCAGATACGGCGCGTAATTCGTCTGAACACACGAGATTGCTCGACGAGTTTCAGAGCGATGGGAATCACATACTCATCGGTACGCAGATGGTCGCGAAGGGATTGGATATCCCGACCGTTTCGCTTGTTGGGGTGATCGCGGCGGACATCGGATTGGCGGTGCCGAGTTTCAGGTCTGCCGAGCGCACGTTTCAGATTCTCTCCCAAGTCACGGGCAGGGCAGGACGCGCCGATACGCCAGGGGTTGCGATCATCCAGACGTTCCAACCCGACCACTTCGCTATCGCCGCCACTGCGATGCAAGACTACGTGGGCTTTTACGAACAGGAGATAGCAACTCGCGAATACTTCGACCTGCCGCCGTTTTCTTCATACGTCCGACTGTCGTATGGTGCTTACGACAGTAACGACGCAGCAATGGAAGCGCGTAGCGTTCGGACCCGCATCGATCAATACCTCGCGTCTGAGAGCCGCGTCAAGGTTGATGTCGCTGGCCCATCGCCGGCGTTTCCTGCTCGGCGGGCGGGGCGTTATCGTTGGCAAATACTTATGAAGGGCGATGACCCCGCAGTGGTCCTAGATGATATTCCGCTAGGCCCGGGTTGGACGGTAGACGTTGATCCGATCGAGATGAACTAGCCGCTTGGCGATAGAATCTGCATAGCGTTATGGCTGTCCGAGAGATACGCATATTCCCAGATCCGATACTTCGTCGGAAGTGTCGTGTAGTTAGACGTGTCGATGAAAGTGTGCGGAAGTTGGCTGGGGATATGGTTGAGACTCTTCTTGATGCTGATGGAGTGGGTTTGGCGGCGAACCAAGTGGGTGTCTTGAAACGCGTGATCGCTCTTCACCTTCCAGAAGAAGAGCCGTATTGGTTAGTAAACCCGGAAATCATCAAGTCTGAAGGTCAGCGAGAAGTTGAAGAGGGGTGTTTGTCTCTGCCCGGTTACGTCGGAATAGTCAGCAGGTCAGTTAGTGTTACCGCCAGGGCGCTTGACGCGAATGGATCGAAGTGGCGAATTTCGACTGAGGAGCTACTCGCCCAAGCGCTCGAGCACGAAATCGACCACCTGAATGGCATTATGTTCATGGACCACCTTCTTGAGCATGAACGTCTTCGGGAAGTCGGCGAAGAGCCGGATCCGGGTGAAACGCATCTGCATGACGTCAACTACAACATTTCGGCGCATCACCACGATGTAGACCATGCTCACCGGCCCACCGAAACTTCTGCACCCGAATTGTTGGTCGCAAAGGCGAAGTTGAGCGAGGTTACGCCGGGACATTCGATGTCGGAATTAGCGTATGACCTTGAATCGGCTACCGAAAGAAAAGAAGGAGATGCAGAGAGTAGCTGATCCTAGCGGGCTTTGAGTAGGGTAGATTCTCTCGGTGCTATACTTTGATGTTTGAGGCTTCGATTCAGAGCGTTGTATCGAAGTCATTTTTGTCAGTAAGGCCATTACAGAAAAGCCTCTCGGCAACACCTGATACAAAGTGGACATCGAACCGCAACAAGACCGCATAGCGCCGAGTTGCGCGTTGCGTCGGCACGTGCGCGAAAACGGTTGATTACACGTGGCTCGTGATTTAAGAGGTCTGATCTTCGTAGCGGTGCTTGTAGTCATCGCCGCGGTAGTTATCTCTATCCCACGCATCAATTTCAGTGTCGTCAACTTTGAATTTGATCGTGGCAACGAAGATTCGTTTCTCGGATTGAACCTTGGTCTTGACCTCCAGGGCGGAACGCACCTGATATACGACATAGTTCCCGCAGAGGGCGAAGTGCCGTCTGCGGAAGATGTGGAAGCGATCCGTACGATCATCGAACGGCGTGTCAACGCGTTCGGAGTGAGCGAACCGACGGTGCAGGTGCTGGGCAGTCCCCCAGATCGCATCCTGATCCAACTCCCTGGTCAGAGTGAATCTTCGCTAAACGTAGCGGTCGACGGAGGAGATGTAACATCCGATGAAATCAAGACCTTCTTCGAGACTGACTTAGGGAAATCTGGGGTTGAGGTCTTCGTAAATGAAGATGCCTCAATGATAGTCACCTTTAACGATTTCGACGGCCGCGAAGCTGACGGTTGGTTGGCTCAGTTCCGCGAGAAGCACCCGGCCACAATTAGGGCGACATTCGAGTATGAGATCAAAGTTCCTGAACTGGATCCGACTACCTCAATCGCTGCGGATGACGAAGCCGACGCTGAGACAACCCCGACTTCCGATGATCAGGCGTCGAGTAGCGACGATCCCTCGGATGAGCAGATTCCGTTGCCGGACCCGGTGCGCGTAGCACCGACAACCGAGGAAGTGCAGGCGGCATTCGATGTTGCTGGTTTCACTGATGTCGCGGTCAGCGATGGAACCGACACAATACTGTTCCTGACCGATGAAAGCGGCGGGTTCAGACAGGCAGATGCCATCTACTTCGAGGCTGAATTCAAAGGCAAGTTGCAGGATCGTACCTTCGATGACGAAGGAAATATCTTACCATCGGATGTCGAAAATTTGACGCGACAACTAGCTGATATCGGCAACTTTGCGTCTATAAGATCGCCCGGCTATGTTTCACAGTGGACTGTGTCGGGCGGAGTCCAGGAAGCTAAGGCCCTGATCGGCTCGACTGCGCAGTTGGAGTTCCGTGAGCGTACATGCGGTCCCATCACGCCGCCATCCGATGTGCCAGTAGAGGAGTGGCCGCCAGATGGGTTGTCTACGACAGAATGGTTGTTGCTACGCTGTTCATCGCCCTTGTATTTCACCGAGCAGGCGACCAGCATCTCAGCTGATGACCTTGAAGATGCCTTTCCGTCGATTGAGGGAACGCCGCCGGCACCGGTGGTCACGATTGTCTTCAACGAATCTGGAAGAGATGCATTCTTCGAGGTTACGGGACGAGTTGCGCGCAACCGCGATGTCTTGGCGATCTACCTTGACAACGTAGAGCTTGTAGCGCCGACCGTGAATACTCAAGGCGGTCAGGGCATTGCAGATGGTCGCGCGATCATATCGGGTGGTGACTTCACTACGGAGCGAGTGCGAACCCTGGCGATCCAACTTCGTTCTGGTGCGTTACCGGCAGAACTGGAGCTGTCAGAGGAGCGCAGTGTAGACGCAATTCTGGGAGCCGACTCGTTGCAGCGCAGCCTTGTTGCTGGTGGCATCGGTCTCGTGTTGCTGGTTATTTTCATGATCTCGTACTACAAAGTGCCGGGCATTGTCGCGAGCATTTCGTTGGCATCCTACACTTTGATGCTGCTGGCGATATTCAAACTAGTGCCAGTAACGATGACACTCTCGGGTACTGCTGCGATCATCTTGTCGCTTGGTTTTGCGGTTGACGCGAACGTTCTGATCGCTGAGAGGACGAAGGAAGAGTTGCGAGCGGGTCGCGACCTTCTCTCGGCTTTGAACACTGGTTTCGAGCGCGCGTGGCCGTCGATCAGAGATGGCAATATTTCGACGGTTATCACAGCGGTGGTGCTTTTCTGGTTTGGCGATCGCTTCAGCACGAGCATCATGCAAGGGTTTGCGTTGACACTAGGTATAGGCGTGCTGTTGAGCATGTTCACGGCGTTCTTCGCCAGCCGATTGATGTTGAGGCTCATTGCCCGTACAGGAGTTGGCAAGGCTTCAAGTGCGTTTGTCCCAGTAGGGGATCCGGAGGCCCAGTCCTAAAAGTCTCGGAAACAGAACGATGGATTTTGTAGCACTACGCAAGATATTCCTCCCGATATCGGCAATCGTCGCGGTTGTCTCGGTAGTGTTGCTGTTCGCGCCAGGACTGAATCTTGGTATCGACTTCGTGTCGGGGACCAGCTCGACTTATGACTTTGGCAGCAATGATCCGGGCACGGATGCTGTCAATGATGCTTTGGTAGCGAGCGGACACCCGGAAGCGATCGTTCAAGACCTGGGTGGAGGGCAATATTTCGTCCGAACCAATGATTTGGGCAACGAGGGCAAAGACGTCGTCGATGCGGAGTTGACGAAGATTACGGGTGAGATGCCGATAACGCTTGAGACGGCGACGGTTGGCTCATCGGTTGCAGAGGGAACGGTTCGCAACGCAATAATCGCGGTTGCGGTTGCGGCGTTGTTTGTGATGCTCTACATCATGTACGCGTTCCGGACGGTTCCGGGTTCGTATCGATACGCCATCTCGGCGGTCATAGCCCTCGTGCACGACGTTCTGATTGTGTTGGGCATCTTCGCTGTTCTTGGCGTGGTTTTCAACGCCCAAGTCAATGCGATCTTCATCGTCGGCATATTGACCGTAATCGGCTACTCGGTCAACGACACTATCGTGATATTCGACCGGGTGAGAGAAAACGTGTTGTTGGTCCCGTCTAGAGATTTCCGTTTGACGGTGAACGCGTCGATCCGAGAATCGATCATCCGTTCGTTGGGCACCAGCATCACGACCGCGACAGTCATTTTGGCGATGCTATTGTTCGGTGGTCAGAGTTTGCGCGACTTTTTGATCGTGCTGCTGCTTGGTGTCATCGTCGGAACCTACTCGTCGATATTCATCGCTGCTCAGGTGCTGGTTTCGTGGGATGAAGGTGCACTACGGCCCTTGACTCGAAGGTTGCCAAGGCTACGACGACGCACAAGTTGATGCTGGTCCTGCCGTTGTGAAGCAGAGACCGCAGGTTAAACTTGCAGTGTTGAGAGATCGAATCTCGATGCACGTAACCTAGTTGAACGGACGGTGTTCTGGTGCTTATAGGCGCACATGTATCAACCAGCGGTGGAGTAGACAAGGCTATTGGGCGAGCCCAAGATATCGGTGCGGAGTGCATGCAGATATTTGCCGCATCTCCGAGGATGTGGCGAGTGCCGCCGATCAAAGACAAGCCGTTGCAGGACTACCGAGCCAAGATGGCAGAATCAGGACTAGGTCCCACGATTGTCCATGCCAAGTACCTGACTGCCCTAGGTTCGCCTAACCCGGAACTCGTCGAAAAGAGTCGGACTTCTTTGACCGCCGAGTTGACGGAGACAGAACGTTTGGGCGCGCTAGGGTTGGTTTTCCACCCTGCTAGCCATCGAGGTGCTGGATTGGATGCGATATTCGATCAATTTGTAGAGGGTGTGAATCATGTCGTCGACAATGTGCCGGGCAAGGCTTTGCTGATGCTCGAGACCTCCGCTGGTTCGGGCGACCACATCGGGTCGAAGTTCGAGGAACTGGGTCGCCTCATCAAAGCGATTGACAACCCACGGGTCGCGGCTTGTTTCGACACGCAACATGTGTGGGCCTCTGGTTATGATGTCACCACCAAAGACGGACTTGACGAGACGATGGAAGAGTTTGACCGCGAGATCGGTCTTGATCTGTTGTGTTCGGTTCACGCCAACGACTCGATGCGTGAGCGTGGATCGTCGGTAGACCGTCATGACAACATCGGAGAAGGACTAATCGGTGAAGAGGGCTTTTTGAACATCATGTCGCATCCTGCGTTTGCAGATGTGCCGTTCTATCTCGAAGTCCCGGGTTATGAAAAAGACGGTCCGGACAAACCGAACGTTGACGCATTGAAGACGATCCGCGAGAAAGCGTCTTCTTGACGCTCGATCGACAGTAGTTATGACATATCGTGTCTCTACGGAGGAGTTCGACAGCATCGTCATTGACGCGCTGGAGCGTTTGGCGCCGGAGTTCTACGAGCGTCTGCAAAACGAAAACGTAGACATCGTGGTCGAGCCCGAGCCTTCACTCGGCAAGCTCTCCGAACTCGGGTTGTGCCGGGATGAGACGTTGTTCGGGCTATCAGAGGGTATTTCACTGGCGGATGGAGGTTCACACGCGTCGACGTTCCCGTCGAAAATCACTATATTTCAAAGACCTATCGAAGATGCTGTGGACAGCCGCGAAGAGCTTGGCGCAGAAGTGTTGAAAACGGTGTGGCACGAAGTCGGACACTTCCTCGGGTTCGACGAAGATGAAGTGGCGGATATGGGACTCGGCTGAAAGACAGTTCAGGTTTGTTCAGAAGCGAATAGTCCGTCGCGCAAGACGATGGTTCGGTCGTTGTAAGAAATGGTGGCTGAACGAAAGGCGCGCAACACAGCGATGAAACGCAACATGCGAGAATCATCATCGTGCAGCTCGGATTGGTAAGCTGGCGCTCCCCAAAAAGTGTGTTGCGAGCCGCGAAGTATCGTGCGCTCAAGTTCGGATATGGCACGTTCAAATGTTTGTGATGACCGCTCTATAAGAGGCTGATTTTCGCGGTCGACGAACCAAAGCGACAACGTCAACTCGCCATTGATGCCATCAGCGATGTCGGTTACCAGAAACGGCCCTTGGTGGCTTGAGAACAGGTTCTCGACTGGCTCCCCTGCGGCCGCAGTCTCACGCACCGCGGCTTGCAACGACCGAAAAAGCGATGAGAGGTTGGAAACCTTGAACGGTGGGTCATGCAATGTCAATGTAAGTTTTTCTGGTGCTGGCATCATCTCAACACCCTCATATCACCGACACGCATAGTCACGTTGTCACGGTCCAGCTGTTCCAACAGCGCTAATGAATACTTCCGACTCGTACCGAGCAACTCACGAACGTCGTTAATCGAGACCTCGTTGTTGGTCTGACAGAAATCGACGATCTTATCTCGCATCTCGTCGAAAACCTCAGCAGCAAAAACTACATCTGGACCGGCACTTACGACCTCGCGACGGTCAGCTAGAGCACCAAGCAACTCAGCATCGATCTTGTTCCACGCCGGTGGAGAGTAACGGTGTTCGCGTAGGACATCCAAGAAACGATCGGTTTCTTGTTTTTGCCCCAGCGTGAACGTGACCTCGTGTTGTGCCAACCGCACCGTCGTTCCGTCATGTGCAATCAGACCATCATTGATGATGTTATTGATCACAGCGTCGAATCCGCTCGCAGTCAGTCTCAGCCGGTTACGTAGTTCTTGCCTCGGCATCCCGCGTCGCAGGGGATATCTGCCGTGGTACTCGGTCAAT
Source organism: Dehalococcoidia bacterium (assembly GCA_963555965.3). Lineage (GTDB taxonomy): Bacteria > Chloroflexota > Dehalococcoidia > Lucifugimonadales > Lucifugimonadaceae > Bin127. The sequence goes on along the minus strand of OY821634.1, from coordinate 1,216,203 downwards.
GCTTGTGATGCTTGGTCGCGTAACGTTTTTCGGTTTGAACTCGTTGTGTAAATAGGTGTCGCACCGTCAGTCAGGCAGATCAATTCACCTGCTTTCACCAGTTCTGATACGTCCGTATGGACATCGTTGGGCAACATGTGCACTGCTTCAGAGATTTGAGCGCAATTCGCGACGATAAGTTGACCCAGGGCATGCACGATGACATCTTGTGGTCGGCCTTCTGACAATATCTTTAGATGCTTTATCACCGAGCGATCTTTGCGTCGGTGGCGAGGCGCATCGGTAATCAATGCCATACCGCCACCCAACGTGTCGTTGCTGTCTCGGATCACGAAACGGTCGCCTTTGATAATCGGGCGAGGGTTGCTCATCTTGATCTGAGCCCAACCAGATTCGCCAGCTTTTAACTCGTCGTGGGATAGTAGTCGCACAGTTGCGGGTTCTTCCCATGTGCCGCCATATAGGGTGACGCGATGGTTGTGCTTCAAAGGACGTTTAGCGTCGGTTATCGATCTCAGAGACGCATCGAACACAGTAGCCATGTTGAATTGATCGCGTTTTACCAGCGCTTCACCACGATCGATCTCGGCATGCGAAATCCCGCTAACGCTGACCGCTACTCGTGTGCCCGGCTGTGCGACCTTGATTTGAGATTTATGGCTCTGCAATCCGCGGATACGCGCCGTTTCGCCGGATGGGAGCAGCTCGACTTCTTCACCTACCTTCAATTGACCGCCATCTAAGGTGCCAGTTACGACCGCGCCGAACCCGGCAACGCTGAAAGCTCTATCGATGAAGAGTCTTGGGCGATCGTTAATTGGCCGCGGGGGTTTACTCCTGGCGAAATCGGCGATCATGTTGCGCAGGGTCTCTATCCCATCTCCAGTCTCAGCAGAAACCGCTACTATCGACGATCCTTCAAGCGAGGTGCCTTCTAATATCTCAGAGATTTCGATCTCGATCAGTTCGATCAGCTCCGAGTCGGCGAGGTCGGACTTGGTAATGACGACGATTCCGTCAGTTACTTCGAGCAGGTCCACTATCGCCAGATGCTCGCGTGTCTGCGGCATAGGTCCTTCGTCACCGGCTACGATCAAAAGAGCGAGGTCGAAACCACCAGCACCCATGAGCATCGTTTTCACGAAGCGTTCGTGTCCGGGAACGTCGACGATGCTGATTTCGCTACCGTCGTCGAGTTCCAACCAAGCGAAACCTAGTTCGATGGTCATGCCACGATCCTTTTCCGCGCGCAGTCGGTCCGGATCGATGCCGGTCAGCTTCTTGATGAGGGTGGACTTGCCGTGGTCTACGTGTCCAGCGGTTCCTGCGACGAACATTGCGGTGTTGCTTGGCCTACTTGGATATGCCGATAAGTATGGATTATCGGACAGATCGGTAAATCGCTCATTGGATGCGAACTGTCGCGGATCAAGTTGCACATTCGGGCATTCAGCTGGGCAAATCGAGACATACTACGAGCACGAGTGGGAACTCGCACCAGAACACGCTTGATAGAGGCGATTTGGTCCGTGAATACGCTTCAGGAGGAAACCTCGGTTCTTCGAAACCAGTAAGAGCAAACCCTTGTTTTAGGAACACCCGCAATAGTTCGCTGATTGGTCTGTGAAAGTAACGATGCGGCTTGGGCTGCCCTTGGATACCGATGCCTAGATACGCTCGAGTTCGAAGATAGTCTGGTACCCAAACGGCGAACCGCTCTTCGGCTCCGTGTGGCGTAAATTCGCGCTCCAGTGTGTTGCGTGTGCCTTCCGAGTTGAATACAGGATGTAAGAGGCTGAACACGAATCGGCCACCTGGTTTCAGCAGTCTGGGTAGCGTCTCTGCCAATGGTGTTATTACTGCCATGTCCATAATGCCCATCGTGCAGACAGCGGCATCGAACGGTTTGCCTGGCAAGGCCATCATTGCGTCGGCATCAGCAGCGTTAGCGACTGAAAATGTGATTTGATCCTCATAGCCTTCCGATCGCTGGCACGCCCTTTCGATGAATATCTTCGAGTGGTCAATGGCTGTGACGGAAGCACCTTGATCAGCCATACGTCGAGTGAACCTTCCCGCGCCGCAGGCGATGTCCAGAACAGTTTCGCCGGGTTCGAGATTAAGAAGATTTTCTTGTGTCGGCTCAATTAGATAATCCTGTGCAGTGTTACCGTCACCGATCTTGTCGTCCCACCACTCGGAGATTTTGTCCCAAATCTTGACTGCTTCCTCGATGAATTGCGGGAAGTCGACACCTTGATGTTCGGTTACTCTTGCTGCTTGATCATCCATGTCTTACTCGTGAACAATCCTCTGAAAGTATGAAAGATTCGAAGACGTTGTTTCCCAATAGTTTTCCTTGTCGCGTAAGACGAATGCTGATGCTATCGTCCTCGATCAAGCCGGCGGCAGTCAACATTGCGATCTCGCGCCCATAAACGTCGTCGATCGTTGTCTCGAAGCGTTGTTTGAACTCCGATCTCACTACTCCCTCGGACAGTCGCATCCTGAGCATCATCGTTTCCGACATCGCTATCTCAGGTGATGTTGTTTCGACGAAATCGACGGCGATTTCACCTTCGCTGGCGGGCATATCAACGACTTTCTCTGATGCCATGCTGGAGGCTATAGCGGCAATGTATCTTCGTGGCGATTTCATGTTTGCGAAACGCCTACCCATCATTGATGAGTGGGCACCCGGTCCGACGCCGAGATACGGCCGGTTCAGCCAGTATGCGAGATTGTGTTGAGATTGATAACCGGGCTTTGCCCAGTTAGATATCTCGTAGTGCTGGTATCCAGCATCGCCGAGTGTATCCACCGCAATCTCGTACATGTCTGCTGCCAGGTCGTCATCTGGAGTCGGTACGGTGCCACTCTGGACATCGCGTTGCAGCGGTGTACCTGGTTCGATTTGAAGTCCGTACAGGGATAGATGATTGGTCGCGAGGTCGATTGCGCGGTTCAGGCTATGTTCCCAAACATTAAGCGTTTGATTGGGCAACCCGAACATTAGGTCGATGTTGATGTTTTTGAAACCAGCGGATCGCGCTGCATCGACTGCCAACGTAGCCGTATCCGCGTTATGACGCCTTGAAAGTGCATGAAGTATCTGGTCGTCGAAAGACTGAACGCCGATGCTGATGCGGTTGAACCCGGCATCCAGCCATGCATTCGTCTTATCTACATTGACATCGTCAGGATTGGCTTCTAAAGTGATTTCGGCATCTTGGTTGATGTTGGTTGAATCACGCAATCCGCTTAGCAGTTGAGCAATGGATTCGGCCGGCAGATATGAAGGTGTGCCGCCGCCGAAGAAGACGGTCGATACGCTTGGACGCGCGAGGCGTGTTCCCCATAGATCGATCTCGGATGACAGCGCGTCGACGAATGAGGCCATCAAGGCTTCAATGCCTTCATACGTGTTGAAGTCGCAATAGTTACATTTCGACAGGCAAAAAGGGATGTGAACGTAGACGGCGATAGGGTCGCGCAGATCGTGCCCAACAGATTGGGAATTTTTGGCGGTCGATACGCTGAGGGGAGGATTTGACAATCTGATTAGCGCGCCTCCCAACGCGATAGGTGGCAGACCAGTAAAGTTTACGGGGGTGTCCAGAGTCCGCCTGAAGAGGATTGTCCGGAGCCTGTTGCTTGATTTGATTGTTGTTCTGCTTGTTGCTGTGCCTGCTCCATCATTTCACGGCGCGCTTCTTCCATCTTTGCTCGCAACCAACGTTCCAACTGATCCAGTTCAGGCGGGGAAACGATGAAGCGCTCGATACGGTCGGGTATCGGTAATTGACCTGACACCGCGAAGACGACGGCGGACTCGTCATCGCCGATCGCGTCGTTGAGGCGTTTCTGGAGATGCTCGTCACGGGCGCCAGCGGCTTCGACTTGGCCGGATTGCACTACGCTTCGCACCTTTTCGGACATTAGATTCTGGGATGCGCATTGTCCCCAATCTATCAACTCGGCAAGAAGTTCTGCGTCTTCGAAGTCTTCGATTACGGCACCGCTCGTAACCAAGTTTCGGACGAGTTGACTGGCTTGAGGATTGATCTGCTGCAACTGCACCATTGCGTCCTCGCCTCGCCCGGTGACGGTCTCGATGAATATCCGCTTGATTGCGCCAGATGTAATCGCTTGTCGGTCGAGTTGGGCTTTGACAGCTGACCAGTAGTTCGACAGCATCGCGTCATAGCCGTCGAGACCCGGGAAGGGTTGAACTAATCGGACGATGAATAGTGATCGGGGCATTTTCGATTGGTCTGTTGGTCAGTTGGAGTTGAATGCTGAGACTTTTCTTGTCAAGTCAAACAGAGAAGAGGAAGTTGGCCATATCGCCGTCCACGAAAGTGTAGCTTTTTCCTTCCTGTCTCAACACTCCCTGTTTCCGTGCTTCCACCATGCTACCGCATCGCGCGAAGTCGTCGTAGGCCACAACTTCAGCGCGAATGAAACCGCGTTCCATGTCGGAGTGGACTATGCCTGCTGCTTCAGGGGCGGTGGAACCGGCGCGGAAGTGCCAAGCGCGTACCTCCCGATCAGATGCAGTGTAAAAGGTTTGGGTATTCAAACACTTGAGGCACGCGTCCATAAGAACTTCGCTATCGTCGCTATCGATACCTAGATCAGCCCGTAACTCCTCAGCATCGGCATCGTCCATGCTCCTCAATTCCTCTTCCAATGAACCGCATATCGGTACAATCACCGTCTGATCATCAATGACGCTTGAACCGAGGGTGTCAATCGCTTGAGAACGGAGTTCAGCGGCATCGATATCCGTGTCGTCTTCGCCAACATTTATGGCGACTACCAAAGGCAATTCGCTGAGCACGAAAGACCCTGATATCGCGCGGGATGCGGTTTCGTCAAGAGAGAGTGATCGCAACGGTGAACCATCCTCTAGAAAGGTTTGAATCTCTTTGAGCGCTTCGATGTTTGCCACCGCTTGAACCCGCTCGGACGACTTCAACGCCTTCATGTCAGATTCGACGCGTTCAACGCGCCGATCGAGTAGTTCGATGTCTGCGAACAGAATCTCAAAGGTGAGTTTCTCAAGGTCGCGCAACCAATCTATGGATCCGTCCGGGTGAGGTGTCGACGGGTCTTCAAATTTGCGGATGACTAACAGCAGCGCTTTCGCTTTTTGCAAAGAGTTGACCGTCTCGCGACTCAACACAGTGCCTGATGAATAGTCTAGGGGCATATCCCAGAACGCCATCTCGGCACGCACTTTGCGACGGCTTTTAAAGGCTTCGTTGAGAAAGTCGAGTCGAGCATCCGGTTTTGCTCCGATGCCGATATTGACCGACTTCGTTGCGCCAAATAGGCCTTTGTCAACAGAGCTGCGGGTGAGGGCGTTGAATACCGTTGTCTTACCGGCGGCAGCAAGGCCGATTATGGCTGTGGACATGCGTTTTCTTGCAGTTGAAATTGTGAAGCGACCAAGATTCGATTATAGAAATGGAAGTTACCTACTTATTTGCCCTCGTTCTCGGAAGCATCAATTAATCTGGATTCGACATGATCAGGTTGATACACGGTGACGACGAATTCACCATCGCCAACTCGCTAGAAGCGCATCTAGTTTCGTTGGGTCCGCCAGAACTTCGGGCACCAAACGTGACCGTCTTCGAAGCACCGAACGCTCGCATGGCAGAGGTGTTTGCTGCGGCGCTAATATCACCGTTCCTGACGGATCGACGAGCGGTTGTCGTCAAGGGGATGCTGAAACCGATGGATACGCGTGGGGAAAAAGTGCGCACCGATTGGGAGGCATTTGGCGACCGGATCGCCAAAGAGGCGATGCAGATCACCAACGATTTGATATTCGTTGAAAATGTGCGACTCAAGCTGACATCGCGGCCATTGAAGGCATTGACATCTTTCGCTGAGGTTGAAACGTATCTGGTTCCGAGTAGACGTGACCGCATAGGATGGATTCACCAGCGGTTCGACTTTCATGGCGTCAGTGCATCTGCGAGCGCGATCAACCGTTTCAACGACATCGGCGGAGACGACATGCGGCGGATGGATGGCGAGATTCAGAAACTTGCTCTGTATGGTGATGGCCGGACACTCCAACCGAAAGATATCGATCTGATGGTGGCTGACACTAGCCAAGATCGAATCTTCAATGTGATGGACGCGATCATCGAGGGTAGGCACAACTTGGCGATCGGTGGCGTTCAAAACCTGATTGCGAACGGTGAGTCGATCGAAGGCATTTTCGCTTTACTCACCCGTCAGGTTCGCATCCTGATCGTCGCAGGGCACATGTTGAATCGCAGAGCACCCAGATCCGAGATTGCTCAGCGTCTGCGTATAAATATGCCTTGGTTGTTGGACAAAACGTGCAAGCAAGCATCACGAATCGGAGCGAGACGCTTGAGGTCCATGCACCTGCACATGTTGGACGTGGATGTCGGAGCGAAAACTGGGCGCGTAGATCGTCGACTGGCGGTTGAGATGTTGGTATCAGGTTTGATCGGCAGATGACTTGGAGAAACCTTCTTCTCATCAAATTCGTATCCTTGATTCAGTGATGATTTTCAGAACCAAAACTTGCTTGATGCTGGTCATGCCACTGGCATTGTCGTTGTTTGCGGCAGTATTCGTTTCGTCATGCCAGCAACCCGAACCTACGCCGATGCCGACGCAGGTACCGCCAACGCCGACTGAAGTTGTGGTGTTGGCACCGGTGAATACCGCAACGCCACAACCTGAGTTGACTCCGACATCGACGGTGACCCCAACCGCCTCTCCGGTGCCGACACCTGCGACCCGAGAGACGGTGAGCATGTATTCTGCCGCGCATCGGACGCTTGATCGTGGCGAGTTCAAAGATGCCGAGCGTCGTTTTTCAACGATTGTCGAGATTGAGCCGCAGTTTGCGCGTGCGTGGGCGGGACGTGGACAAGCGCGCATGATGCAGGGTGAACTTGAAGATGCGATGGTCGATTATGACCGTGCCGTGTCGTTGCGTCCTAACGTCGGATCTATCTACGGTCAACGGGCGATGGTTCGCGTGTCGATGGGCGATTTTTCAGGTGCGAAGAGCGACTCGTTGCGCGCCCTCGAGTTGGACGACGAACAAGTGAACGCGCATCTAGTGTTGGGGCGCGTCCGGGCCGCGGAAAACGACTACGATATGGCATCAGAGCACTTCCGTATCGCCATTAGTTTGGCACCCGACGACGGAGGCGTTTACTGGTGGCGCGGGCGATACCATCGTGACGTATTACTAGATGGCGGAGCGGCATACGCTGACTTCAGTTACGCCATTGAGCTACAGCCAGCAAAGGCTTCTTACTTCTTGGATCGCGGGATTTTATTGGCACGGGCAGGACAATACGCAGAAGCCAAGTACGATTTCGAAGAAGCGATATCACTTTCTCAAGACCCTAAACTTCCGACGATAATCGAGCGCGCCCAGGAGTGGCTAGCCAATATCGAGGAACGCGCTCCGGGCGTCGAACCGGTTGAACCTCCCCCTGCGCCCCCTCCCGCCTACTGAGGCAGCGGACGTCGGTCTTCACTTCAGCCGACAGATGTAAATCATCTCTTCGCTGTCGTCGGTCAACGGCGATCCGTCGAAGTCGCCGAACACTTCTATCGCCTGAATCCCTGCTTTTTCGAGCATGCCATTGACTTGGTGGTGGTGGAGATAACGGAACAGCACTTGCAACTCTTCACGGTCGATCAATTCGCCAGCGCAGTTAAGGGTTTCAATAACTTGGGTACACCGATTAATCTGAAGTGTCGTGTCGAAATCGTTTGTCCCTGTCAAGATGTGCCTAAGATTTTTTTCATCGTCTTCAACCACCCCCAACAAAAAGGTTTCGTCTGGATCACCCTGTATCAGATCTTCTGAAGGGTTGAAGAGATTGAAGATGAGTGTGGCGTTAGGAGCCATGTGTTCCGCACAGCGCATCAATGCCTGGACCTGACGTCGTTCATCCGCGACTAGGGCCAGCGTATGTGCAGGGATGATTACGAGGTCGAACTCTTTTTGAGGAAGGTTTAGCTCGGACATGTCGGCTTCAACGAGATGTAACCTGCCAGCCATAGGAGCACCAGCAGATTTTTGACGCGCACGTTCGAGCATGGGGCGGTTGAGGTCGATGCCTGTGATGTCATATCCCATTACCGCCGTCGGGATGGCAATTCTGCCGGTGCCGACTCCCAGTTCCAAGACGGATCCGCCGATTCGGCGAATCGCGTTTAGATAGAACTCAAACTCTCCCTCAGGTGCGGCTTCGTAGAAGATGTCGTATCGCTCAGCCCATCGAACGTAGTCCATCATTTCTCCGTTTCAGTTCACTTGGTTTCGGGTATCCTTGATTATTGCGTCGCGGAAGGGGTAACACCGAGATTGACGCTGACGCAACGGCACTGAATTCCAAGTAAAACACGGGTTGTGATAGATTGCCCAAGCCACTAGCATCACGACAAGATCGCCTAGGCACGGAGACGGCGTTTTTAACGTTGGCACGTGCTCGGGAACTAGAAGCCCAAGGTCGGCATATAGTTCACCTTGAGATTGGGGAGCCGGATTTCGATACTCCGGGTCACATTATCGATGCCGCGAAGAATGCGCTTGACGGCGGGTACACACACTATGGACCATCTCCCGGCGAGATGCCAGTGCGCGAAGCTGTTGCCGCCCACCAGACCGAACGACAAGGATATGAGATACCGGCAGAGCGTATCATCGTTACGCCCGGCGGTAAACCGGTGATGTTCTTCTCGATACTCGCCCTTATCGAAGAGGGGGATGAGGTGATATATCCGAATCCGGGATTCCCGATTTACGAGTCGATGATTAACTATGCTGGCGGTACCGCAGTACCGATCCCGCTTGAGGAGCGTTTTGACTTCTCGCTTGACGTTGATCGTTTGGAAACGTTGGTGACCGAAAACACCAAGCTGATCATTGTCAACTCACCTAACAACCCGTGTGGCAGCGTGATTTCTGACGAAGATTTGGAGCGCATCGCGAAGATCGCGGTTGAAAACGACCTTGTAGTTCTATCCGACGAGATCTACAAGGACATGTACTACGACGGCTCGCATACGTCGATCACGAAGTTCGACGACATGGTAGACCGCACGATCATATTGGACGGTTTTTCCAAGAGTTACGCTATGACCGGTTGGCGTTTGGGCTACGGCGTGTTCCCTGAATTTATGCTCGATGCGGTCACGAAACTGATGACGAATAGCGTTTCGTGCACATCGGTGGCGGTTCAGATGGCGGGCATCGCTGCGTTGCAAGGGCCACAAGATTCGGTCGGGGAGATGATGGATGAATTCCGAATCCGACGCGACTTGGTCGTTGACGGTATGAACAGTCTTCCTGGCGTAACATGCCGCACACCAGGCGGCGCATTCTACGCATTCCCGAATATCAGCGGGACTGGGCTGGACAGCCGAACTTTCGCCGATCGAGCAATGGATGAAGCTGGTGTTGCGTTGCTGTCCGGAACAGCTTTCGGTGAATACGGCAACGACTACATCCGCATCTCATTCGCTAACTCGCAAGACAACCTCCGGCTGGCGATTGATCGGCTCGGCGACATGCTCTCGTAAAGGAAGTTCGCGAATTGCCCTTATACGACGACTGCACGATTACTGCGCCTGCAGTCGGTCAGTCGGGGGTGGTTTCACAATTCGCACACCACACGCTTTCATCAAATCTCGGGTATTCGTTTTGGCAATGGCGCGCAACACGTGTGTCGTGTTTCGGCGGATTTGTTTTTGAACGGCTGGTACAACGATTTCCGATTGTTCGTTCAGTAGACCCCAAAGAGCGGGTAGTTCGGAGCGGCTGATCAGGTCTGTGGGGGCCATTAAGTAGTGGAAATCGGCGCACGCCAAAAATGACGGATCATGGAACTTAGTCGAGAAGCGCACTAACGTGCGTTTTTTGGCTGTTACGCGCTTCCCCAACTCTTCATTTTCTCGTCGCGCTGAGATATAGGTTGGATTTTCTCGCCAATCGGAACCATCTTGCGCGGTCTCTACAGCATGTTGCCTCGCGTCATTGAGGACTTCAGCGGTCAAATTCGCCGCGTCTTGTAGCGTAGCAAGTTGCGCTATAGCACGTTTTCGGTCAGCCTCTGACTTATCGTCGCGTTTCAAGTCGCTTCGAGACGACTTTACTTCGACGATGTAAACCGCATTGTTTCGGCCGACGCCGACGAGATCGACGACGCGGCCGAACGGATCTTCGAGTCTGACTTCCATCCCGATGGCACGACATCCGGCTGCTGAGTAGAGCCACTGCCAAGCCGCCCACTTAAGCTGGTAGGTCAGGTCCGTTTCCCCAGTCGATTTTAGGACGTTCGATGGTCTAACTACCTTAGAGGCGACAACGTAGTTCGCTTCGTGCTGTGAGTTTTCAGCTTTCAATGTCTTCGCCTTTGACAAATGTCAGAAAATTATTGCGAGCGCGCTTGTATTTTAATAGAATTAGTGTGCTATGATGGTAGTCGAAAAAGTTTCATCAGGCAAACCACAGATTTCAATTGCCGGGAGAGCAACATGACAATCATACGAGATGGAAGAAACGCTACTGCAAGCAAAGAGTTCGCGATTATCGGAGTTGGCGGCGCGGGATGCGCATCTGCAACAGACCTGTCGAAGGTTCTGGGCAATCCAGATGATGTTATCTCTGTGGATCGCGAGATGGACGATCTTCGCTTGTTCAACATAGGCAGACGGATTTCGATTGGCTATCCGATGTTCGCGCGTGACACTGACGGATTCGATGATGACAATCTTGTTGACACGAATGATCTTTTCAGACTGAAAACGCTGATCGGTAAAGCATCGATCGTGTTCGTGATGGCTGGCCTAGGTGGGACTGCCACATTGGAAATATTGCCATCAGTACTCCGAACGGCAATGTCTACGGGTGCTTCGGTGCTCGCGATCGTGACTGTGCCATTCGCGTTTGAGGGACGGACACGATCTAAGACCGCTGGTGTTGCGTTGGAGCGCGTTCGAGAAACTGGTTGCTCACTAGCCTTGATCGATGCCGACAATGCATTGTCTAACGCGTCTATCGCTGGTGACCTCGCATCGGAACTTTCTGCTGCGAAAGCCCGTGTCGTGATGAACGTGCTTTCGGCATCTAATGCTGCTACGTTCGGGACTCTGAACACTGCACCTGAGTTGTTGGATGCCATCAAATGCGGTGGTGAAACGTTTATCTCGTATGCGACAGGCGAAGATGCAACCGAATATCGTAAAGTCGCGCGCGAAGCCATCAAGAATCCGATCACTTCAGGATTGGTTCTAAGCGAGGCAGACTATGTCAGCGTGATCGTCGCAGGCCCGCGCGAGATGTCGATCAAAGCGCTTAATGCGGCGATTGCGATTGTGCAAAACGAGTTGTCTCAGAATTCGGTATTATCAACGTCCTTCATCCCGAATGGCGATTCTGGAAGGGCGAATCGTCTGCGGATCAGCATCCTGGCCGGGATGCATACCGCCGAGATCGAGACGCAGATCCAAGTACAACCGACTCATAGTTTCGACCTCGTCGCCACAGCAGGAGCGGTATCAACCGATGCCGAACCGGATACGGAGATAGTTGACAACCTATTTGGAGCGCCAGACTGGTTGATCGATCGTGCCAGCGACAATTCGCGTGTCCCAGTGTTGCTCTAATTCCCTATGTAGTGTGCTCACGTTCGGCAATTTGTGAGCCACCAATGGAACGGCAGGGAAGGGCGTCGGCGTTAATTCAAGAGATCGCGTTCGCGCTGAGGGTTCCAAGCCTCCTCACCTGAACGGCGCAACGATCCCACCAACATCCGCCTTTCCTGCCGAGTTCCTTTAACCCCCAACTTTGCCCGGTCCTGCGGGATCATCAACGGTCAAATGTTGAATGATTCTATCGGTGAACTTCAGTTCTGAATCGTCTTCTGGTTGATATCCGAGTACTCGACGTGCGTTTTCGAGCGACCAGAACGCCCGTGTGTTTGCGCTGATGCCGTAAACGATTAACCACGGAATGCCGTGTTCATTCGTGATGTCAGAGGTTTCGATGGCTTTGGCGAAAAGTTGCCTTAGGTCGCGTTCGCTGAAATGAGCGCCTAATCCACGCTTGTACGTCGATTGACCCGTGCCGCCGTGTAATTCGTCGGTGTTTGCAAGCAGTTCGTCGGCATTGGTTTCTCGCGGGTTGCCGATGCGAACTTGCACAATCTCCAACTTGCGGCCAAACGCGCCGCACGCATACGGGTAGGCGAGGAGTTCGTAAGCGGCCTTCGCCCAACCGTAGAAATTATCGGAGAGCGGTACTTCATCTTCAAATACCATCTCCTTTTTGCGATTGTGGATAAGCGCGTGTTCGTACCAATCGGCGGCGTGGTTAGAGCTCGCGACTACTACTCGTTTAACGCCTGCGTCATAAGCACACCGATACACGTTATTCGCCATCTGGACGTTCTCGTGTTCGGTTGCGAAGCGGTCGATGTGCGGGATGTCGGTGCCGTATACACCGCCGGGGCTTGACCGCTTGTATGCCAGATGAATGACAGCATCCTGTCCACTGAAATGATCTTCGTATCCGGATCGATCAGGGTCGATTAGGTCGACGACCTGCACTCCATCAACCGGATTACCGCTTCGGTCAGTATCGATGGCGTCAATGAGTGTCAAATCATATCGGGATCGATACTCCTTGAGCATCTGGGAAGCGATATAGCCGCTTGCTCCGGTGATCAGCACTTTTAACTTGTCGGACATGTCGATTCACTCCAGACTTGCTTCGTGATGGTATGGCGACTGTTTCTTTGCGGCTCAATCGACGAATTCTTGACTACTAGTTGCAGGACTTTCCTCGGATGTGAGGACGATTACGTAAGTTCCCACAAGATGATCGTGCAATGCGCGGTGGTCGTCTCTCAGAATTAACAGGTAGCCGATGTAGAAGATCAGCGTTGAAATTATCGTGGATAGCGATCTTGCGAAGGCTAACGGAATACCTGGGATGTTGCCGTTGCTGTCAAGCACATAGACGTTCATGATGCGTTTACCAATGGTCGTGCCCCACTGGCCCACGAGAAGAGTGTTGTAAATCGTCGTCACTGTGAACGCAAGCACCAGTCCGGCTAACACATCGCTCAAAGATTGACTTTCTGAAGAGGCAGCGCCAATTCCATCAGATTGCGAAGCCTGATCAACTGAACCTAACACTGGTGTCGCGGTAGGCAAGGCATTCGCTTCGTTACCAGCTGAGTCAATCTCGGCGGTGATCGCATCTACGTCGATGTAAGGACGACTGAGCAGCAGCGGGAACAGCAAGCTCAATATAACGATCGTTACAGCGTTGTCAATCAGATAAGCGATCAATCGACGCCCGAAACCAGCTGGCGGACCGAAACGCGACAACGCGGAGGGATGTCGTTCATCGTCTATTTCTTCGGTTTCTAAGTAGAAAGGCGGCCGATTACTTTCACGGTCAATTGCTGGTCCTTCGACTTCGGAAGGTGGCCCTTGCCAAGGCGGATCATCGATGGGAGCGCGATCATAGGCTGCATCCGACCAAGCTGGTTCCGAATTTGATTTGGCATCCGCGGAGTATTCTCCGGTTCCGCTCAGTTCTAGTGACCGGGCTGGGCGCTCAAACATGATTGAGCGCAGATCATCTTCGTGCGGAGGAGTGCCTGACGGGCTTTCAACTCCTTCTTGCTCGTTCGCTTTGCTGGGGTTTGTTGAATCACGCATAGGTCAATTATGCGAAACATTGGCGTGTGCGTGCGACAATTGCGCTATATCCGCATGAGTATTAGCCAGATCGGAGCCCCAATCATGGCCACATCCCAAAACACCGAATCTTCGTACGCAGGAAAGGTGCGCTCCCCAGAGTTCCCGGATGGTCTCGAGTGGATCAATGCGCCGCAGCCGATCAAGATGTCGGATCTGCGGGGAAAGATAGTGATATTAGACTTCTGGACCTACTGTTGAATTAACTGCATGCACATACTTCCGCAGTTGCGGAGGCTGGAGATTAAGTATGCGGATACGCTGTTCGTGATCGGCGTCCACTCGGCGAAGTTCGACGCTGAACGTGCTACCGAGAACGTGCGCGCCGCGGTTAGTCGTTACAACGTCAATCATCCGGTAGTGAATGATGTCGAGTTGCGAGTGATGTCTGCATTCGCTGCGCGAGCATGGCCGACGTTGATGTTCATTGATCCGGAAGGCAAGGTCATTGGAAGGCATGAAGGCGAATTCCAGTTAGATGCGATGGATCGTGTGCTTTCTTCGATGATCGACGAGTTCAACAGTGCTGGAGTTTTGGATCGCACTCCTGTTTCGTTCAAGTTTGGCTCTGAATCGGAAAGTCACGGAACGCTATCGTTTCCGGGCAAGATACTCGCGGCAGACGATGGCAAGTTGTACATCGCTGATTCGAATCATCATCGCGTCGTAGTCGCATCCCAAGGCGGGGTTGTTAGCGACATCATCGGGAACGGCGAGAGTCCATCGGCCCTTGAGTCGTTTGATCCGCCACCTGGCGTGCTGAATCCTATCGGTAGCGAGTGGGGCTATGATGCTCCGTTGTTCGATAACCCGCAGGGCATGGCTCTTGATGGCGAGGTGATTTACGTGGCCGATGCCGGAACTCACACGATTCAACGGGTAGATTTGACATCACGGAAGGTTTCAGTAATCGCCGGTACAGGAGAGCAGGCGCTCATCCGTCACGCTGGCGGGGAAGCGATGGCTTTTCCGTTGAATTCTCCGTATGACCTTGAATATGCCGACGGGATCCTCTACATAGCGATGGCTGGTGCGCATCAGCTTTGGCAGATGGATATCGGTGCCCGGATGATCGAGCCGTTCGCTGGCACTGGAGCTGAAAACATCGTTGATGGCGAGTGCTTAGAGGCATTGCTTGCCCAACCGTATGGTCTGGCGCTCGACAGCAACAACCTCTTTTTCGCAGATTCCGAAACCAGCGCGATTAGAGTAGCCAAGGTCGGGGTTGGTGGTCGTGTTGTCACTCTGACGGGAACTGGACTTTTCGATTTCGGTGACCGCGATGGCATCGGTAAGGACGCGGTGTTGCAGCATCCTCAGGATGTGACTTGGGCGCCCGGAGCGGTCTATATCGCGGATACGTACAACCACAAGATCAAACGTATGGAGTTGAGCACTCTTCGCATTGTCACAGTTGCCGGTAACGGGTCGCAGGGCTGTACGGATGGCGATGCTCTAAGTGCGAGTTTCGACGAACCAGCTGGCATCTCTTATCGCGACGGTATTGTTTATGTGGCGGATACCAACAACCACAGTATTCGCAGGTTGGATATCGAGGATGAAACTGTAGACACTATCGAACTTGTGGGCATCTAATGGCAGAGCGGACGATGGTTGCTGAATGCAGACCTTGAAAGGATTAATGTGGCGAATCGTTTAGCGCAAGAGACTTCTCCGTATCTTCTTCAACACAAGGACAACCCCGTAGATTGGTATCCATGGGGCGATGAGGCGTTGTCGCTCGCGAGAGCGTTGGACAAGCCGATTTTCCTAAGCGTCGGGTACTCCGCTTGTCACTGGTGCCATGTGATGGAGCGTGAGTCGTTTGAGGATGCGGAGATAGCGAGGTTGATGAACGATTTGTTTGTGAACATCAAAGTGGATCGTGAGGAGCGTCCAGATGTTGATTCGGTCTACATGTCGGCGGTGCAGTCGATGACTGGACATGGTGGCTGGCCGATGTCGGTGTTTCTATCTCCAGACGGCGCGCCGTTTTACGGTGGGACGTATTTTCCAAATGATGACCGTGGCGGAATGCCATCGTTTCCGCGCGTGTTGGTTGCGGTAGCTGAGGCATATCGTGATCGTCGCAGTGAGATCGCGCAGAGTGCGTCGCGGGTGGTCGATGCGATTTCGTCGCAGTCGCGCGCAAGGATGAGTATCGAACCGATCGAGCCGTCGATGTTTCACTCGGCCTATCGGCACTTGGCATCGGAGTTGGATTGGCAGAACGGCGGTATCGGTTTGCAGCCGAAGTTTCCGCAGCCGATGATGTACGAGTTTTTGTTGACACACTCGAAGTTGCAGGGCAATGATCCCGCGTACGAGTTCGTTGATCTCACACTTAGCAAGATGGCACGCGGTGGTATCTATGACCAGATCGGCGGCGGGTTCCATCGTTACTCCGTGGACTCGGTGTGGCTTGTGCCTCATTTCGAGAAGATGCTGTACGACAACGGACAGCTGGCGAGCCTATACCTTCATGCGTGGGAGCGAAGCGGTAATCCGGGCTTCGCGAAGGTTGTGGAGGAGACGTTGAGTTATTTGGATCGCGAGATGCGACACCGTGAGACAGGTGCTTTTTACTCTGCGTCCGATGCTGACTCTGAGGGTGAAGAGGGCAAGTTCTTCGTCTGGCAACCGAGTGAAATCGTCCGAGTGCTGGGCGATGAACTCGGTCGGGTCGCGATGATGTATTGGGATGTGACTCGGTTCGGCAACTTTGAGGGGCACAACATTCTCAACATGCATCGATCTGACGAATCAGTTGCTTCGGAACTTGATCTGTCGGTAGAAGAGTTGATGTCGAAGATCGGGGAGGCAAAGCGGTTGCTCTACACTGAACGGCTGAATCGGGTTCCGCCGTTGACCGATGACAAGGTGATTACGTCGTGGAATGCGCTTGCAATGCGTGCGTTTGCTGATTCCGGTGCGGCGTTCGGACGCGAAGACTGGGTAGATGTTGCGGTAAAGAACGCGGAGTTTATCTTCGATCGGTTGGTTCGAGGGGATGGACGATTGATGCGAAGCTGCAAAGCGGATTCAGATTCGGCGGCAACTGTCCCGGGCTTCTTGGAGGATTACGCGTATCTCGCCGACGCGCTGACTCATCTTTACGAAGCAACATTCGATCTTCGGTGGTTGGACATGGCAGAGCGGTTGTGCGATTCAATGATCGAATTGTTTTGGCATCCTGCGGATTCGATTTTTTACGACACTGGCTCGGATCAAGAAGCGTTGATCGTAAGGCCGCGTGACATGTTTGACAATGCTCAACCTAGCGGTGGCTCTGCGGCGTCAATGGCGTTGTTGCGTTGCGCGGAGTTCACAGGAAATGTGGATTTGGAGCGGATCGCGATTGCCAACCTGCGCACGGTACGGGATTTGATGGAGCGTGCGCCGTCTGCGTTTGCGTGGTGGTTGCAAGCTGCTGAGTTCTACGCCAATCCCGTGAAACAGGTGGTGATTGTGGGCAATAGGAATGATTCGGGGACAGTTGCGATGCTCAAAGAGGCGAAGAAGGGGTTTAATCCGGATCGAATTGTCGCTCTCCTGGATCCGGGGCGCGATACAGATTGCGATGTTTCGTTGCGACTGTTCGAGGGTCGCAAGATGATTGATGGGCTACCGACTGCGTATGTTTGTCGGAACTATGCTTGCGAGTTGCCGGTCACGGATGTTGCCTCGCTTGCGTCGCAGTTGGAAGAGAATAACTGATAAAATCGCGGGAGTAACGAAACCCATCGCAAATAGATGTCCGCGACGACGACTGGTTGATTTCGCCGCAATCTTTGCGAATCATCCGACAATCGCGAGTTCCCGATGCCTCTCTACGACTACAAATGTGAAAACGGCCACGTCTTTGAGGAGATGCAGAGCTTCTCTGCCGATCCCGTTGCGACATGCGGTGACTGCGGTACATCTGCGACGCGGATGCTTTCGATTCCGATGGTGCTTTATAAAGGTTCGGGTTTCTACACGACGGACTATGGTCGAAATGGCTCGGCATCGAGGTCGAAAACCGACTCCAACGGCGAATCCTCGGTTTCAGGCTCGAAATCCAAAGAGAAGTCGAAGAGCAAGTCTTCATCGTCTGATTCTTCAGACTGATTCGAGTTTCAGCAATTGCGATTTGTAATCCAACGCTCTAGTGGAGCCAAAGTAACCGTCGATGATGAGACGACGGGCGAGATCGAAAAGGGTTTGGTCATACTCGTTGGTATTACGCATGACGACGAGCAGTCGGACATTGATTATCTAGTCAACAAGACAGTCAATCTTCGCATCTTCAGTGCGGTAGACGGGAAGTCGGGTTTTGACAATTCACTGTTGGACGTTGACGGTTCGGTTCTTCTGATCAGCCAATTCACGCTGTTCGCTGATACACGTAAGGGGCGTCGTCCTGGTTTCACTGCGTCTGCGTCGGGCGAGGTTGCGGGTCCGATTTTCGATCAGGTCGCTGAAGCGTTTGAGTATGCGGGCGTTGATGTTCAACTCGGCGTGTTCGGCGCCATGATGTACGTCGAGCTGGTGAATGAAGGCCCTGCTACGTTCATCCTCGACTCGGCTGATCGGCATCGGTCTAGGCGTCGGGGTTGACCTCTTTTAGTCAACACTGAAATCTAGCGATATGTCGAGGGCGTTTGGGGAGTGTGTGAGTTCGCCAATGGAGATGATGTTGACGCCAGTTTCGGCGACTTGGCGCACGGTAGCGAGGGTTACGTTACCGGATGCTTCTAACAGTGTCTGACCGACACGTCGATCTACGGCTTCGCGCATGGTATCGGGGGACATATTGTCGAGCATGACGATGTCGGCGCCGGCGTTCATGGCGTCTAAGGCATCGTGGACATTTTCGACTTCAACTTCGATCTTTATTGAGAAGGGGGCGTTTGCTCTGGCGTGGCGCACGACATCCCCTATGGATAGACCTTGCGACTTCATTGCGGCGATGTGGTTGTCTTTGATGAGGATGCAGTCGGCGAGGGACATTCGGTGATTGCCGCCGCCACCCATCAAGACGCTGTATTTGTCTAGGGCTCTGAGGCCGGGGGCGGTTTTGCGAGTATCTACGATTGAAGCGTCAGTGCCTCGCACCGCGGCGACGTATTTTGCGGTGAGGGTTGCGATGCCACTCATGCGTTGCAGGAGGTTGAGGGCGGTTCGTTCTGCGCTGAAGATCGCGGTGGCTTTGCCGGTTACGGTGGCTATTTTCATCCCTGCTTCGACTGGTTGACCGTCGTCGAGATGGGGTGTGAATTCGGATTGCGGATCAAGAGCTTTGAAGGCCTCCTCAGCGACTGAGATGCCAGCGACGACGCCGGATTGTTTGGCGACGAGATGAGCGGTGGCACTGATATCGGAGTCGCCGATCGTCGCTTTTGTAGTGGCGTCGTTGTAGGCGCAATCTTCTTCGAGAGCGGCTTGTACGACTGTTCGGAGGTGATGGTGCGAGAGGGACATGCCCCGTTGCTTCAGCTTTGTTGTGCGATGAACTCTTCGAGTACTTCCTCGGAGAAGTCGGCGTTTGTGAAGACTTTAGAGACGTCGTCGAGTTCTTCGAGTTCGTCAAGTAGTCTAAGGGTTTGCATAGCTTGCGACTTCTCTAGGCTTATGGTGCTGTTTGGAACCATTGCGAGTTCGGCGTTTTCGACTCTCACGTCGTTGAGAGCTTCGAGTTCGGTTTTTGCTCTAGCGAATTCGTTGAATGGGAATGTTATGCTGACGAGGTCTTCCTCGATCTCGACATCTTCGGCTCCGATGTCCATGACTTCGAGAGCGACTTCTTCGGGGTCTGCACCTTCTACTCCGAGGGTTACGAGTCCTTTTTGCTCGAAGTTCCATGACACAGCTCCGTTGGCGGCGAGGTTTCCGCCGCTGCGAGTGACCTTTGATCGGATTCCAGAAGCGGCTCGGTTGCGGTTGTCAGTGAGTGTCTGGATAATGAATCCGGTTCCGCCGGGTCCGTAAGCTTCGTATGTAAGTTCTTCGAGTGCGTTCCCATCGGCTCCTTTGCCTGAACCTTTTGCAACGGCTCGTTCGATGGTGTCTTTGGGCATGTTCTGAGACTTGGCGTTGTCGATTGCCAACCTCAGTCGGAAGTTCATGTCGGGATCGGGAGCACCCTCTCTAGCAGCGACGGTGATTTCGCGCGTGAGTTTAGTGAAGAGTTGCCCTCGCTTAGCGTCGGCGGCTCCCTTCTTGTGCTTAATGGTGCTCCACTTAGAATGGCCTGACATTTAAGCCCTCCTTTCTGATGGTGGCCACCTCTGGCTTCCCGTTAACTTGGGAGTGTGGGCGGTTGAGCTGTTGTGAAACGTCTATTCGACGTCGATGCCTGCTCTGGTGTTTGATTTAGTTGCTGCGACTCTGAGCAGCGATTGCATGGCGTGTACGACTCTGCCACGTCGTCCGATGACCTTGCCTTTGTCATCGTCGGCTACTTTTAGGTTTATGTTGATTCGTCCGTCGCTCCACTCGGATCGAACTTGGACTGCTTCGACATCATCAACAAGAACGCGTGCGATATATCCGATCATATCGCGCATTTCGGCTTCGCCCTCTACTTCGCCGATGTCGTCGTATGAGGTGATGCCTTCTTCATCGGGAGCCGTTGCAGTATCGACTTCTTGGCTTGTGTTGTCGGTTATGGGCGCTTCGGCTACAGGTTCCTCGACGGTTGTTGCTTCCTGCTCGGTTTCTGCTTGTCGTTCTTGTTCAGGCATTGACCTTTACCTTGTCGAGGATTCCTTTTGATTTGAGCATTCGCTCAACGGGCTCTGAAGGCTGAGCGCCCTTTCGTAGCCAATCGAGGGTCTTTGGCTCATCGAAATCGATCTGCGGTGGGTCGGGGAACGGGTCGTAGAAGCCGACTTGGTCGATGTATCTGCCGGCGGCGGAATTTCGCTGGTCGGCGATGACGATGCGGTAGTATGGGCGTCCGCGCGAACCGATTCTCTTTAGTCTGATTCGAACCATGTATCTCCAGACGGTGTGATATCGGGTAAGTTGTGTGTCTGCGTCGACTTTGGTTTGACGCAGTTGCTAGGTTTCGATTTTATCGCACGTTGTTGGCATGGACAAAACGGGTGGGTTTCGGGCGCGTTTGATCGAAGGGGTTTGCCCTTTTTTCTTTCGGATGTTTCCCTGTGAAGGAGGGAGGCCTCGCGGTCGAATCATCGCCGCGCCTTCGGATCGCGTGCGACAGCCGGTCGGAGATTCGTTTGTGTTCCGGCGCCGGCGCCGTCGCCAGACCGTCGGCCCTCCGGGAAGCGTCTGGACTCCTGCCGGATAAGGGGTGCGTTCGCCCGAACCTTGAACAGTCGCCCCCTGCTGTCCCGCTCCGCTCGGCGGAGGGGACGGGGACGGCCGTCTGGCTTGCCGTCCGTTGTCGGAGCCAGCGCGACGCTCCGCATTCGAGCCCTGGAGCCGCAACGCCCCCCGTGACCGGGTCGTCGGCGCCATGACCCCCGCCCGCGGCCGAACGGCATTGTTCAGTTGTGGTCGGCAGCGTCGAAAAGGGTCGTGCACGCTCTCCGTCTCGACGCGGCGATGCATTCGTCTGCGGCGTCGCTCCGACGCCTCGGCTGTTGTTCTGCACCACGTGTTGCTTGATGTCAAGTGTGTTTCTGGAGTTTGGTCGGGATGTTTTATGAACTGCGATTGGGGTGATGCCGGATGATGGGCTGTGATGGGGTCGGGTATGTGTGATGGTTGGAGGTGCATGAACCCCCTGGGTCCCGCTGCGCTTGACGCGTTTGTACTTTTGCTTTGGAAAAGAGGGAGGGTTTGCTAGGCTTTGGAGTGAGTGGCAAGTGGTTTGATGGATTGGATGGATCATGTTGCGTGTGACAGTGTTGTTTTTTGCTGGGGCCCGAGAGCGGGTTGGTACTGGACGCGTCGAATTGGATTTAGAGGATGGTGCGATCTTGGGTGATGCTGTGGAGCGAGCGATTGCATCTGCGGGAAGTAGAGGTAAAGATGTGTTGTCTGGTAATGTGATGGTGGCTCGAAATGGTGCTTACGCGGATCGATTGACGGTGTTGAGAGATGGGGATGAGGTTGCGATTATTCCGCCGGTTAGTGGCGGAGAAGATGGGTTTGCGGATGTTTGGATAACGGCGGACGTGATTGATGCTGACGAGGTTGTTTCTCGTGTGGGTTCGGATGGTGATGGTGCGGTAGTTGTGTTTCACGGGATTACACGGGATCACAATGATGGGCGGTCGGTGTTGTATCTGGAGTATGAGGCGTACTCTCCGATGGCAGAAGAGATGATGTCGCGGATCATCGTTGAGATGCGAGGACGGTGGGAGCTCGGAGATGTTGCGGTGTGTCATCGGACGGGCAGGGTGGACATTGGAGAGACGAGTATGGTGTTGGCGGTAAGCGCTGCGCATCGCGGTCCGGCGTTTGAGTCGGCGTTGTACTTCATCGATCGGTTGAAAGAGGTAGTGCCGATCTGGAAGAAGGAGTATTTCGAGGGTGGTGAGGTTTGGATAGGTGAGACGCCGGGTTGATGGGGTGAACTGTGATTGCGGTGGTTTTTTGATGATGGGCTGTGATGCCCTGCCCCCGGTCGTTTGCTGTTGCTGTGGTGTTGTTTGAACTATGATTGCGGTGATGTCGGTGCGCAATCTGTATCTGGATCATGTCTCAGTCAATCGTTGCAACAGATAGCCTCGTGCATGTGTCGAATCTGGTGAAGGATTACGACGAGTTGCGCGCGGTTGATGGTATCGAGTTTGATGTGAGGCGTGGCGAGACGTTCGGTTTGCTTGGTCCTAATGGTGCGGGTAAGACGACAACGATGCGTATGTTGGCGGGTCTTTCGCCGTCGACCGATGGCTCGATATTTGTTGCGGGTATGGACGTTAGCATGTCGGGCAGGGATGTACGGAATGTGATTGGTGTTGTGACGCAGCATGATGGTCTGGACAACTCGTTGGTGGTGCATCGGAACTTGGAGATGCACGGGTACCTGGCAGGGTTGTCATACCGCGACGCGATCAATAGGACCAAAGAGGTGCTAGGTTTTTTCAATCTAGAGAGTCGCGCGAATGCGAGTATTTACGCATTGTCTGGTGGAATGAAGCGAAGGTTGGCGATTGCGCGAGCGATGATGGCTAGTCCGCAATTGCTGGTGATGGACGAGCCGACGACGGGATTGGATCCGCAGAGCCGCAATCGGGTTTGGGAGCAGTTGGGGGCGCTGAAGGAATCGGGAGTGACGATCATCATGTCGACGCACTACATGATCGAGGCGGAGACGTTGTGTGATCGTTTGGCGATTATGGATCATGGGAAAATTTTGGACATTGGGGAGCCGGACGAGGTGGTTAAGCATCATGTTGGAGCGGAGGTTGCGATGTTGCAGATTAGCGATTCTGCGACTCGCGATGAGAGGGCAGTGTTGCGGCGTCAATTAGAGGAAGAGGGACGCGATTACAGCGAAGTTGGCCCGAGGATATTGGTGACGGCACCGCGAGACACAAAACCGGATGTATCTACATTGACGGGCATCGTTGCCATGCGCGTCACCTATCGTCCGGCTCACCTAGAGGATGTGTTTTTAGTTCTGACCGGTAGAGAGTTGAGAGACGAATGAGTAGTGAAGTCATATTTTTGAACCAAACGCGTGCCGAGTTGAAGACGATTGCGGGAATCCGCTATCGGAGCATCTCGGCATTGTGGTTGCGGCACTGGTTCGCATTCATTCGTTTCTGGAAGTATGCGTTGGCGTTTATGTTCGTGGAGCCGGTGGCGATGATGATCGGTGTAGGTGTGGGTATAGGTCGTTTGGTTCCTACGGTGCCAGGAACGGAGATACCGTATCCGGAGTTCGTGGCGCCGGGGATCATTGTGGGGAGTGCGATGTTCGTGCCGATGGTGGAGTGTTCGATGGGCGCGTACAACCGTATGGAGAACCAGCTCTACGACACGCAGTTGACGGCGCCGTTATCGGTGCTGGAGGTGTTGATAGCGGACATTGCGTTTGGCGTGACTCGTGCATTCATCAGCATGGTGTCGATAACGGTAATCGCGGTGTCGTTCGGCTGGATCAACGAGTGGACGGTGGTGTTCGTGGTGTTGCCGGTGTTGCTGGTGTCGGTGCTGTTCGGAGCGATCGGTTTCTTGTTTTCATCAACTGCGCCGCATGTGAACTTCGTGACATTGGTGTTCACAGTTGTAGGCACGCCGATGTTTATGTTCAGCGGGATCTTCTATCCGTTCGAGGTGTTGCCGTCGTGGGCGCAGACGATCTCGAATTTCATACCGTTGGCACCGGCGGTGAATCTGAGTCGTGCTTTTGCGACGAATACTATGGATGCGTCGCTGTTTTTGGACTTGGCGTTCTTGGTGGGGATGATCGCGGTGGTGTTGCCGCTGGCGTATGTTTTGTTGCGCAGGAAGCTGATTTCGTGAGTGGGTTTTGGGGGTGTTGTTTGAACTGTGACTGCGATGATGTTGGATGATGGGCTGTGATGGGTGTTGCAGGTGTGACGGTTGCGGGTGTATGAACCCCCTGCGTCTCACTGCGCTTGCCGCGTCCCCCTTTTGGGGAGCAAAGGGGGAGTGATGGTGGGGGAGGATTGGGTTTAGATTAGAATGAAGTACGTCATGGAAGTGATGTAGCGGAGGGTTCGCATAGAGGCCTAGTGCGCCCGCCTGCTAAGCGGGTTGGGGGTGTTGAGCCCCCTCGCGGGTTCGAATCCCGCACCCTCCGCCAGTTTGCATGTGCATCTGATGTTCTATCGATATGCGGCTTGCCGAATGACGCACTAGGCAAAGCGTTTCACGGTTTGATAGGGATTGATGTTAGAAATTGTTGCGTACTTTGACGGTTTGTCCGGTGCGTACGGATTCCCAGCAGGCTAGGCCTGTTGAAACCACTCTTGCACCCTCTTTTGCTCCGACCCAGGGCTGGGTTCCGTTCTGGATGCAGTCTGCCATGTGGCGCATCATGATGACCATTTCACCGGAGTGTCCGCCGTGCGGTGGTAGGTGAGTGTGATACTCGCGCTGCGGCAGATCGCCGTCAGCGTCTAACGTCTTCACGTTGTCGCGGATTGTTCCCTTGGTCCCGTACACCGTGAGGCTGTTCGCTCGTTCACCTGCGGGATGAACCATTCCAAGCAGGTTTGCGACGCGTCCGATCTTGCCGTTCACGAATTTGACGTTTATGAAGAAGCAGTCCTCCCGTGGATACTCGGGCGCGACGCCGCTACGTAATCCCACACAGTGGACCTCATCGATGTCCCCCATGAACCAGCGTAGGAGATCGATTGGATGGCAGGCACCGCCCAAGATAAGGTCTTGGGGCATTGTTGTCCGCCATGGCGTCTGCTTGTATACAGGTCTTAGATCGTGGACATAGTGCGCCTCGGCCATGAAGAGTTCTCCGATCTCGCCAGCATCGCACGCGCGTTTCGCGTCGATGAAGTCCAAACGCCCACGCATCGACTGAGTGACTAGCAGTACTAACCCCGTTCGGTCTACGGCTTCCACCACGCTCTCGACCTCGTCCATCGTGTAGACCATGCCCTTAGTTACCATCACGTGCTTGCCATTCTCCAACGCCGTCAGAATCTGCTTGGCGTGGAGCGGTCCGGGCGTGTATATGCCAATGATGTCGATGTCGTCGCGCTGCGCGAGTTCGTCGAAGTAGGTGGTGGTCGTATCAATGCCGTGCTTTCTAGCCGCGGCGTCGAGTCTGGCTTCGTTTACATCGCAGAGCGCAGTAACGCGGATTGGCAGTTCGGTTTCAGGGTTGTTTGCCTGAAGCAGGGTATCGCCATGTCCCAAGCCGGCTAGTCCTAGTCTAAGAGTGGTCATGTCCTTGCTCCTTGAGCTTGTCGTAGACGGCCGACCAACGGCCCGGCATGTCGTTCCGGTTCATGACCGGTTTGAACCCTAACGAAAGGTATACATGGATCGCGGGAAGGCGCCAGTCGTCAGTGAAGAGAGAGACGGACTGGCGGCCGAGGTAGATGAAGAATTTGGCAACCTCGGTACACGTTGCTCTTGCCAATTTCTTTCCGCGGTGGTCGGGGTGGGTGACTACAAAATCTAGAAGGCCTTCTTCTCGAGGAGTTCCGGTGTCTTCGTGGACGATGTTTTCGGATGCGTCGTGGATGTTCCTGCTGGCGAAAGTCCCCGCCACGACTCGACCTTCGTAGTCGACCACTCTCGAACCTTCTAAGCGTTCGGCGTGCTCCAAATATGCGAGTACTTCAGCTTCGTTCCAGTCTTCGAATCCGCATAATTGAAGCGTCTGGGCCCAACTGCTTTCATCGCCGGTTTGATAGGAGCGCATCACATATCCGTCTGGCAGGGGAACATCCGGCAGATGTTCCACCGATGCCCGGTGGATTACCATGCGGAGCTGCTTTGGGGTAAGCGGGGGTATGGTGCAATCCTACATTTCACGTTGATCCGTGTTGGCGCCAAGGGCACGAATGACCCCTTGCGGGTTTACACTGTGCGGATCAAATCAGGTTATTGAGTAGAGGAGAAGTCTATTCCCCTCTCCTTCGCAGCGCGACGTAGGTGACGACGGTTGAGGTGATTAGGCTTAGTAGTCCTCCGATGAGGATGTCGATTGGTACTAGAATGCCGGGCCATGATACGAACCCTATGAAGATCGGCACGATGTAGGTGGCGTATGCGGCGCATCCGAGTACGAAGCTGTTCCGCACGGCAACGAGTAGGCTGTTCTGCTTGATCGCCGGTTCTATCGCCAAGTAGCTGTTGCCGAATGCGATGAGGAGCAGAAATGCTAACAGAGCGAGAATTTCACCACCGCCCCATGTATCTGGCGCTTTACCGTACGCGTCGCGAATCGCTTGGCTACCGCTAGATTCGTGGAGGTTATCGTACATGCTCAAGGCGATGGTGGAGAGGTTCCATCCGACATCGATGATGGTGTACACCAAGAATGCGGCTATGAATCTGATGTAGTGCATGACGACCTCGACAGTGTCTTGGGTTAGTTGAGTTGTAGGTTACTTTTTACCACGATTCGTGTTGGTTTGGCGGTTCGTCGGCAACTCAATGCCGGGTCAATCCCATCTCGCTGTGCATTACGGGTGAGGACAAAAAGGTGTTGGTGTTAATGTTGCCGAAGCGGGCCGGGCTGTAGATTTCTGTGTCGATGCACGTCTCTCCATCGACGACGTGTTGGGCGATTAGCAACCCGGAGACGGGGTTGTAGGCGAAACCTCCGGAGTGGAAGTGTGCTCCTACGTATAGGCCGTCGATTCCGGGCACGGGTCCGATGACGGGTTTCACATCATGTGCCAAGCTGATGAGTCCTACTGTGTGGTAGTCCCAGTCGGCGTCTTGCAAGAGGGCGGTTCGCTTCACCATGTTTTCCTTTATGAATGGGAGCGCGTCGGGATGCGGTTCTAGCTCTGAGACTTCGAAGTTAGAGTTGCGCATCTCATACGCGGTGTCATCGATCGAAGTGCCTACCAGCAGCCGGTTGTCGTCAGTAGGTCGAACGTAACCGTTGAGGATGTGATCGTTTACCGCGGGTAGCTGTGGGTGTGATTGAAACGGCTTAGTTACAAACCGCTCGTGCACGAAGTTCTTGTATGGGATACGAAATCCGACCAGTGAGAGCAGATGGTTAGTCCATGCATTTACGGCGCAGACGACGGCATCGGCTCGAATCGTTCCGTTGTTGGTCGTCACTTCGCGTACCCTGTCATCGCGCACCTCGAAACCGATCACTGATTCGTTCTCGCGGATATCGACGCCCATGTCTTCCAGCTTGGCTCTGAGTGCGGCAACGTAATGATGGGGTTCGGAGAAGCCCGATCTGTGGTCTAGGATGGCGTAATCGGTATCAGCTGCTTTGAGGTCAGGGAATCGCTGGCTGATCTCAGCCCCGCGCAGGATGTCGAATTGTCCTCCGTTTCGTCGCCACATTTCACGCAATTCCGCATTATGTCTGAAGACTTCCTCGGTGAAGAGATTCAGGCAACCGACTTGGTGGAAGTGGTATCCGTCTAGGATTCGGCTGAATCGTTCGAAGATATTGAGGGCTATTGCGCGTGCGCGTACCTCGGTCACGGTGGCCATCAGCATGGTGATTATGCCGCCAGACTGGAGACTGGATCCTCCACCCACGGTGCCTTTGTCAATCACGGTGACGGACTCCACGCCTTTTTCGACGAGATGAAATGCGGTGCTTAACCCGGTTACTCCGGCTCCGATGATGACGACAGATTGCGGTTTGTTAGTTGGCACAGCGTAACGATTCTATTCGCCCATCTAGTAACGAGGCACAGTTATCGGCGTACGCGGCGTATAATTCGCGCGGTAGCCGCGTGCGTGTGTGCGCGTCTGAACATCAATAACCGTAATTGTGTGGAGGAACTGGGATGCCCGGACGAATGAATACATACCGACCGCCGATCATGGGCACTTCGCACATGGTGTCTGCTGGTCACTACCTCGCGGCTGCCGCGGGATATCGGATATTCGAAGAGGGAGGCAACGCGATCGATGCGGGCGTGGCGGCAGGGATAGCGATCAACGTGACACTCCCAAGCGCAACGAATTTCGGCGGCGTGGCACCGATCGCGATCTACGATGCGGCGTCTGATGAGGTGGTTACGATAAGCGGACTTGGCCGGTGGCCGCGTGCTGCGAACATCGAGTATTTCAATGAGCATCACGGTGGTCAGATTCCTACTGGAGTGCTGCGGACTGTGGTGCCTGCCGCGCCGGATGCATGGATTACAGCCATCGAAAAGTACGGCACGATGACCTTCGAGCAGGTTGTCACTCCGGCGATGGAGCTTGCGGAGAATGGATTTCCAGTGTCGGCTTATCTCTGCGAGGGGTTGCAGACTACAGAAGACGATCACGAGGGCGGAGTAGCGATGTGGCCGTCGACGCGGGAAATATATCTACCCAAGGGACGGACGCCGCGCGTTGGCGAGATTCTGGTGCAGGCGGACTTGGCGCGCACATTCAGGCGGTTGATCGAAGCAGAGCAGGGCGCATCACATCTCGGCAGAGAGGCGGCGTTGCGGACCGCCCGCGATCGGTTCTACCGCGGCGATATCGCCGAGGAGATGATCGCGTTCTCTGATAGCCAAGGCGGCTGGATCACGATGGAGGATCTGGCGGAATTCTCGGTGAAGGTCGAGCCTCCAGTATCGGGTCGGTTCAGGGATTACACGGTCTTTACGTGTAATGCTTGGTGCCAAGGGCCGGTAGTGGCGCAGACACTCCAAATGCTAGAGGACGACGATCTTGCTGCGATGGGCCATAATTCGACCGAGTACATCCATTTGGTTTCGGAGGCATTGAATCTTGCCTATGCGGATCGTCATGCTTACTACGGCGATCCTGATCTCGTCGATGTGCCGATTGAGGGGTTGTTATCGAAGGGTTATACGCGGTCAAGGCGCGCTGATATCGACATGAATGACGCGTTTCCGGAGATGCCAGAGCCTGGGAATCCGTGGCCGTATCAGGGTGTGTCGCGGAACGGTGCCCAGCCAATCGCTATGGCATCGGCTACGGGTGGCAGGATGCAGGACACGAGCTACGTCTGCGCGGTAGATCAGTGGGGCAACGCCTTCTCAGCCACGCCCAGCGATCCACTCGCACCAAGCCCGATCGTTCCGGGACTCGGCATTCAGATGTCATCACGCGGTTCCCAGACTTGGCTCGATCCTGAACACCCTTCGAGCCTTCAACCGTGGAAACGACCGCGACTCACGCCGAATCCGGCAATCGCCTTTAAGAACGGAAAGCTGTTCATGCCATTCGGGACACCCGGTGGCGACACCCAATGTACATCGATGGTGCAACTCTTCCTCAACATCGCGGTTCACGGTATGAACCCGCAGAAAGCAATCGAAGAGCCCCGTTTCGCCACTTGGAACTTCCCCAACTCCTTCTGGCCGCACACTTATTTTCCGGGCAGGTTGGACTTGGAAGGTCGGATCGACGCCACAACCGCGGCAGAGCTTGTCGGCTTAGGTCACGATGTCCACGTGCTCGACGACTGGACACCGACCGGCGGCGCGATGACCGCGATCATGGTTGATCAAGAATCTGGTGTGTTGTCGGGCGGTGCTGATCCTCGCAGGGATAGTTATGCGGTGGGTAGGTAGCGATCCAAAATGCCAAACCTAGATGAAAGCCTTGCTTTCGCTCCCGCGACTGAGCTTCGAGCATTAATCGCCGACAAGCAGATTACCTCTACAGAACTCACCGAGCTGTACCTGGGGCGCATTGAAGAAATCGATCCGCAACTCAATGCATATGTGACCGTTACGCCCGAACTCGCACTCGAACAGGCGTCTAAGGCCGATGAAGTGACCGCGCGCGGTGAAAGTCTCGGACCGCTGCACGGATTACCGATATCGCTCAAGGACCTTCAGATGACGAAGGGAGTCCGAACCACCGGCGGTTCGTTGGCATACAAGGATCGCGTTCCCGACGCTAACGGCACGAGCGTTCAGCGCGTCTTGGATGCGGGCGCCGTCATGCTCGGCAAGACAAACTCTCCCGAGTTCGGACACCTCGGAGCTACCGAGAATAGACTCGGTAAATCCTGCTGGAACCCGTGGAATCCCGAACGGACTTCCGGCGGATCGAGCGGTGGAGCCGCAGCCGCGGTTGCTGCTGGTCTCTGCGCGGTGGCAACAGGTGGAGACGGCGGAGGATCCATTCGAATTCCAGCCAGTTTCTGCGGAACATACGGAATCAAACCGACGCAGGGCCGGGTATCTAGCTACCCAGGCGTTGACGCGCCACCTACTGTCAATCTGTTGGCACAGCAAGGGCCGCTGTCTCGAACCGTCGCAGATTCCGCAATGTTGCTTCAGGTCATGTCGGGCTACGATCACCGCGACATCGGATCGATGCGAGAACCCGTACCTGACTTCATGGCTGCCCTCGAACGAGACGTCGCCAGTCTGAGAATCGGTTGGAGTCTCGGATTTGGTTACGCAGCGGTGGACGCTGAAGTCGCTCGATCTGCCGAAGCTGGTGCCCAAGTTTTCGAAGAACTGGGATGCACAATCGACGAATCTGATCTCGCCCTAGATTCGCCGTTCGAAACCTGGATCACCTTCTTCGCTTTGAACGCGGTCGCGGCTTATGGGCATCTGCTGCAGGACCACGAAGACCAGCTCAGCTGGTATCTGCGCTGGTCGTTGGAAAGAGGGTTGCAGTTGAGTGCCGTTGACTATGCCCGCGCGCTGGCGGAGCGAGATCGGATGATCGACCAGTTCTGGGCACAGTTCGACAAATTCGACCTGCTGCTTTCTCCGACGATGGCAGTTACTGCATTCCCGAACGAACAGTATCCAGAGGAGATCGGCGGCAAGGAGCCAACAACGGTTCCCTTCTGGGGTTTCCTACCGCATACCCATCCGATCAACACCATCGGCTTCACAGCCGCCAGCATTCCATGTGGTTTCGACTCCGATGGAATGCCCATCGGCCTACAAATCATCGGCAAATCCGGAGATGAAGAGACGGTACTTGTAGCGTCCGCGGCGTTCGAACGAGCCCAACCTTGGGCGCATCACCGCCCGATGGTGTCGTAAATCACTCTGAGCAGATACGATACTCCCTAAACCAAGAGTTACCCGCGTCATCGTTGCGCCCTGACAATCGAGACCCAAAAAAAGAGCCAAGCATGCCAAATCTAGATGAAAACCTAGCCTTCGCATCTGCGACTGAGCTACAAACACTGATCGCTGATAAGCAGATTACGTCAACGGAACTCACCGAACTGTATCTGTCTCGCATAGAAGCACTCGATGACAAACTCCATTCGTTCATAACAGTCACGCCCGAAATCGCACTGGATCAGGCGGCAAAGGCAGACGCGGCAACTGCGAAAGGAGAATCGCTCGGCCCTCTACACGGCCTTCCGATCTCCATCAAAGACCTCCAAATGACGAAGGGCGTCCGTACCACCGGCGGCTCCCTCGCATACAAGGACCGCGTCCCTGATGCCAACGCAACGTACATCGACAACATCTTCGATGCCGGCGCAGTCATGCTCGGCAAGACGAACACCCCCGAGTTCGGACATCTCGGCACCAGCGACAATCGACTAGGTCCGCCTTGCGGCAACCCGTGGAATCCAGAGCGCACATCAGGTGGGTCCAGCGGAGGCGCGGGTTCGTCACTAGCCGCCGGACTATGCGCCCTAGCTACCGGTGGCGACGGCGGAGGGTCAATCCGCATACCCGCCAGCTTCAACGGCATCTACGGCATCAAACCAACTCAAGGGCGCGTCTCCAGTTACACGGGAGTAGATGGCGCACCAGCCGCCAATTTCTTCAGCCAGCAAGGGCCGATGTCGCGCACTGTTGCAGATTCCGCGATGCTCTTACAAGTTATGGCGGGATACGACCCTCGAGATCCTTCATCTATGCGCGACCCGGTACCAGATTTCATGTCTGCTGTCGGACGCGAAATCGAAGGGTTGAAGATGGGTTGGAGCCTCGGATGGGGATACGCAGCAGTCGATCCCGATGTCGCTATAGCCGCGGAAGCCGGTGCTAAGGTCTTCGAAGAGCTCGGATGCACAGTAGACGAGTCGAACATCGCGTTAAATGCACCATTCGATACCTGGTACGTATTGTCCGCATCTAACGCAGTAGCGGCAAACGGGCATTTGCCGGAAGATCAGCTGACTTGGTATGTCAACTATGGTCTGGAGTACGGGCGCAAGTTGAGTGTCGTCGATTTCGGACGTGCTCTTGGCGAGCGCGACGTGATGATCCAGCAGTTCTGGGATGAGTTCGACAAATTCGACCTTCTTCTATCGCCCACCATGGCGACAACGGCCTTTGAGCACGAACAATACCCCGAAGAGATTGGTGGAGAACCGGCGACATGTATCCCGTGGTGGGGATACCTTCCGCATACGCACCCCATCAACACCATCGGCTTCACCGCCGCCAGCGTACCTTGTGGCTTCGATTCCGATGGAAT
The DNA here is from genome assembly GCA_963555965.3 of Dehalococcoidia bacterium. Taxonomy (GTDB): domain Bacteria; phylum Chloroflexota; class Dehalococcoidia; order Lucifugimonadales; family Lucifugimonadaceae; genus Bin127. The sequence continues at coordinate 1,183,434 of OY821634.1, read as the reverse complement.
GCCAGTCGGACTCCACATCGTCGGCAAGCCGGGAGACGAAGAAACCGTCCTAGCCGCATCAGCCGCCTTCGAAAAAACCCAACCATGGGCGCACATCAGACCGATGGTGTCCTGAAGCAAATCCCTCCCCTTGATGATCCAAGAGGGAGCGCCATATCCCTCACCCTTGATGATCGAAGGGGGAACGCTATATCCCTCCCCCTTGATGATCGAAGGGGGAACGCTATATCCCTCCCCCTTCATTGAAGGGGGAATGAAAGGGGGTTCATAATACTGATTCGATACCGATACGAGACTCCCATCCGCAAAGACCTAGCCCGCGAGCTATTCGCCTTCTGGGAAGAGTTCTTCGGGCCTGAAGACCCCGACATTCCCATCGGTGTCTTCCTAGGCGAAGAAGCCGACCATAACCGTCACGTCGTGCTTGCAGAACGCGATCGCGATGTGCTCGCGGGGACATGCGGCATCATGACACCGCTCGCCAACCCCGAGTTCGCAGGCATTGGCGAAGTCGCCACAAGACCGGATTACCGGGGGAAAGGCATCGCCGGACGGCTTTGTCGTCAAGCCCTTGACGAATTCGCCTCAAACGGCGGCGAAGCGGTATTCCTCGGCACCGAAAATCCCGATGCCGCGCGCATTTATCGACGCTTAGGTTGGCGCAAGATCGCAAACTCCACGGATTACGTCAACGTCACCACCGGCGACTCGCCCGAAGAATACCTAGCTGACTACTTCCGCACACCATCACCCGTCAACATCGTCAAAGGCGACGCCTCCCTACGCGTCCCCATGATTCCCCTCCTGCTCACACCGCACGACTGGCAAGTTCTTGACGGCAACCTCCCAACACCAATGATCTCCACCCGTTACGCCGAGCAGAACTCCTGCATGGGCTTATGTCGCAAGTACTACTACCTCATCTCCCCCTCTTCGCCCCGCGAACGGGGACGCGAGCGAGCGCAGCAAGATCGCAGTGGGATGCACATCGCCCAATGGTTCGCAGCTAAAACTACCGACAAACGCCTAGTAGGAATCGCCACCGCATTCATCGACACCCACAACATTTGCCACATCGACGGATTCATCCATCATCGCTTCAACGACTCCTATCCCGCACTTATCCGCGCCGCCATCCACTGGGGCAAACAACAAAACGCGACCCGATTTCTCGCCCAACTCTCTGCCGAAGACGAGGAGAAGCGAGACCACTTCGCAGAACTCGGGTTTCGCGCAGAGGCGCATGAAGGCACCTTCACCGTCGGCGATAGGGAGGTGCCCAAAGTACCAATGGCACTTCAGTAGGCAGCAATAATCCAAGTTCCCCAACTCCCCACCCGCGCATCGACTCCTGACTGACGCCCATCAGCGGCAATGCTACAATTCGCGAGTTCACCGTCAGATACCAATGCTCCCCAAACTGCTCAAATCCTGGTCCTCGGTGTATCGCCGTTTGAGCCATTCGTCAGCAACTCTCACCGTCATCATGGCGGCATTCGCGATCGCACTGGTGCTGACATTGGTAACCGCCTCGTCGCAGAACATTGCCAGCGAGGAACCAGCGTCTGAATCCTCAGATGTCACACTGACCGTGGCGCGCACATCCGACGGGACGGGTGCCGACGTTTCATGGACGCAGTACTCAGGCACCAACTTCTACTACTACCGCTTCGTAGTCTGTTCCGACGCCAACTTCAGCGGCAGCTCCTGCTCCGACAACGACTACAACGGCACACCCTACTTCAATGTGGAAACCACAGGCCCCATCAACGTCACCGGCCTGGAAAAACACACCGGATACAACGTCATCCTCCAGATATGGCGACACAACGTTTCGTCGCCGATCAAGGTCTACGCGACGATCGCAGCAGTTCCGACTCCGACTCCGACTCCAACACCGACATATACACCCACACCTACATTAATTCCAACTTCAACGCACACGCCGACTTCTACACCCTCACCAACATCAACGGCCACACCGGAGAAAAGAAGCAAATATCCTAAGTTGGAGCCTTTTCTGCATGATTTGACGGATACATATGATTCCGAAGTTGCAAACCGCGCACGCGAAAACTTATCTACGAATTGTGCGGAAGTCCAATGCGTTGGTGTATTCATATTCACTATCGGAGATCAGTCCGCTATAAAACGATTTATTCGGGATAAAAAAATCGAAGCACCAAGATTTGAAGACAATTTTATTTTCGCCTATCCTCCTATTAGGCTACTCGGTTCGCTCTCAAAACAAAACGGAGTGAGATTCGTCAAACAACAATTTCAATTGAGTTTCCCAGGTTCGAGATTATGGCTGGATCCTAGAATTGATCCCTCCCGTTCAAAAGCAATCCAAAGCCCAAATATATCAGTACACATCCCAACTACCATGCCGGCCAAAGAATCAAATGCCGACAAATGGCATGGCGCAGACGATTGGTACAAAGACGGATACAAAGGCAAAAACGTGAGCGTTGGCATAATCGATGGAGGCTTCGAAGGATTTTCCAAGTTGCAAAAGTGGAAACAGTTGCCAAAATCCGTTCAATCCATGTGTCACTACGAGGTTGACGGTAAAGTAGATTACGAAGTTCGAGAGATAACTGATGCTTATGTTTCAAAATGTGAAAACGGCGAAAAACATGGATCTGCGGTCACAGAAGCCATTTATGATATCGCACCTGATGTAGACATCTACGTAGCTAATATAATAGACTATGATAGCTTAGTTAGAGCGGTGGATTGGTTGGTCGATACAAAGAAAGTCAAAGTCATAAATTTTTCAGCATCGACTCAATTTGAGGGAACTGGAGACGGTGTCAGCAAAACTGAGGAGGGGCTGTTAGAGATCATTGAAGGCGCACAACAAAGAGGTGTATTATGGTTTAATGCTGCTGGCAATAGTGGTGGAGGCAGAATGTTCCATCGAGATTTCGTTTCCCTGGACAAAAATGCTAAGAAGAAGGCGTGGGAAGGCGGTTGGATGGACTTTGCCGATGCTTCAAAGAATGGTGTACAGATAGATTCGAACCAGATTGAGTTGGACTTTGACAACTCCTATGAATTTATCTTGCGTTGGGAGGACGATTGGGATAACCCTAAGACTGTACTGGATTTGTATCTCTGTCGGAACATGAATTGTACCAACGTCATCAACGATTCCAAAAAGACACTGCAAGAAGGATTTCCTGTTACAAGGCGCGTAGCCCTGATAAAAACACCTACTACAGGCGTTCCAACGTACCAAACGGCGTATTTGCGAGTAAGGAAAATAGAAGGTGAGATCCCCGATTGAGTACAATTGCACGTTCACAAGGGCGACAGTACCAAGGGCCTATTGTATTTCTCACCGTATTTCAGCATCGAAAATCCCGCCGAGAGCAACTCGACGACCTTAATCGCAGTAGGAGCGTCTCAAGTATCGGGATCGACAAAGTCACCTACCTACACACTTTACTCTGATAGTAGTCGCGGACCTGCGCCCGACGGTCGAATAAAACCCGAGCTTGTTGGTGCTCATTTTGAATACTCGTTCGCTTTGGACAGACGGTTCGACGGAACGAGTCAGGCTGCGCCTCACGTGGCCGGATTGGCGGCGCTGGTGATGCAGATGTATCCAGAATATACAGCCGAACAAGTGGTGGAGTATCTGCTAGAACATGCGGACGAACGTCCCGAAGAGTCGGAAGACCCTGGGTTCATCGCCACTCCCAGGGTGAAGGCTACCCCCAACAGCACTTGGGGTTATGGTTTCGCGAAACTGCCGACCTTGACCCCTACTCCGACACCAACGCCTATACCGACGCCTACTCCATCTGGCAAACTGCGCACCGAGAACAACAAGAACTGGGTCTACAATGGTTCGACGCGTAAGATCGAGGCGTACGATTTGTACCCGACGAATCTCGTCGCCAGATTCACAGCTAGCGGCAATGTGAGCATGACCTATCACTGCTTGATAGGTGTTCTGAGCAATCCCGAAAAACTAGTTGCGGCGAGCAACGACCCGAACAAGTCCATCATCTACGGGTGCAACGTCGGGAAAGGGACTGTCACGTTGAGCACAACAGACAATTTCGTTCTCGCAACGGTGGAGGTAGAAGTCCTGGCAGTCGGAGCCAATACCCCTACTCCGACCCCTGCGCCTAAAGTCTGCACCGCGTCTGCAAGCAACTGCGTTACGGCGACACCCACCCCTACGCCGGTGCCGCCCACGCCTACCCACACTCCGACATTCACTCCCACTCCGGTGCCGCCCACACCTACCCATACTCCGACATTCACTCCCACACCTACACCCCTTCCCACAGGCAAGCTCGTGGCGACGCCGTCGACTACGATAGTGGTAGGCGGTTCGGTAAAGGTTGAGAGCACGGAAGTTGTTCCAGCCGACACTCCGGTGATCATGAGCTATACATGGCCACTTATTTTAGACATGTCGAAATGCTCCGACTGGAAGAGCAAGAGCGACGCGAGCGAACAGACGCTCTCTCCGATCGAGCACACCTTCTACGGATGCTTTGCCGGCACGGGCAAGGTGAAGCTGTACACTGACACATCCCCAAAAAGGATCAAGTTGGCGGAAGTCGATATCACCGTAAAAGAACCCACGCCGACTCCCACACCCACTTACACTCCCACTCCGACTCCTCTTCCCAAACCGACGGGCAAGCTCGAAGCGAGCGAGTCCGAGATCTATGTGCGCAATTCGTTCAAGGTGACGGCCAAAGACGTGGTGCCTGCAAACACGCAGATCAAATTCCGCGTGACATCCCACTTCAGCACCAAAGCTTGCACCTCCAGTTCCGCGTTTTCCGAAGGCGTCGAATTCGACCTGTTCACGACTCAGGCGACGGCCCCAATTACTATCACGCTGTATGGTTGCACGGTCGGCACCGGCGATGTGAAGCTGCTGAGAAAGTCCGACAACTACGAGATTGCGAAGATCAGCATCACCATCAACGAACGTCCGACAGCGACGCCGACGCGGACCCCTACGCATACGCCGACATCAACACCTACACGCACCCCGACACCGACAGCGACTCCCACTCCAACGCCTACCCCCACACGGACGCCGACAAACACGCCAACTGCTACACCGACGCGCACGCCCACTCCGACATTCACACCTACCCCGACACCGACTAAAACGCCGACGCCTACACCCACGCCCAGGCCTGATGGCGAGATATCGGCTTCGAAATCTTCGATAAACGAGAGGCAGTGGGTGCGGGTCTGGGCCCATGACCTTGTGCCTTCGAATCTGTCTACGAAGATCCAGCTGAGCAGCAAGATGTCGCTCTATTACAGCTGCTCCCCACGCGGCGGATCGACTACATCGAAGTCAAGATACATCTACGGTTGCAGCGCCGGAACCGGCTACGCGACACTTAGAACGTCTTCGGGGATATATCTCGACCGCGTCTACATCACGGTGAAAAGACCTCCGACTGCGACTCCGACCCCTACTCGGACTCCCACACCTACGCCCACTCCTGAACCTGTTACGCCTCCGTCCAACCTGCGCTACAGCGCGGGCACGACTTGGATCAACGCCGTATGGGATTCTACCTCCGGATTGACCTACAAGGCGCGCATCAGCGGCGGCTCCTGGCGTAGCACCACCGGCAGCTCCATGTTCTTCAGCGGCTTGCAGATGGGAACGCCGTACACCGTCTACGTCTACGCGTTGAATTCGAGCGGTGACAAGAGCGATACCGTCAGCATCAGCGTCGAAACAGGGTGCTCGTTCCCAGGCGGACACTGCCTAGTGCTCGGCTCCGAAGAGACTGCCAAGAACCAAGGTACTCCGCCGGTGTCGCCATACGCGGCGATATGGATGCCGACGACATTGCTCAAGCAGGAATGAACGTTAAGCGCGATCCCCGGATGACTTCACTGCAAGGACTTGACGATGAATGCGGATTATGAATCTGTCAGATGGCTCACCGAGCTCTGCTACGACCTTTTCCGTTTTTCCGACGGCGTGATGATTTCGGTGGCACTATTGTTGATCCCGTTCTCAGTGATTCATCCCGTCATCACAGACAAGAGACAAAAGAGATTTTCAATCCGTCGTATCTTGACCACCGCACTATACTGTAAGGCGAAGCGGGTCAACCTTGCTGAGAAAGCTGAGCGAAAAGCGGCTGTTTAAATTTATAAGCAGTGTACAGATTAACCATGGATACAATCCTGACAATTCTATACCCGGCTTCATATCTGCTTGTATTGGTTGCATTCCTCTCTGTAGTAGCTTCGCCACTCGCCGGTGTCGTTACAGGAGTAGTTGCCAGACGGAAAAGACATCAAGTCTTGAAATACTCGGTAGTAGGGATATTGCTGTTCGCATCGGGAATGTGGCCCTGGGTGTTTATGATTCTGAGATTCGCAAACAAGAATGAGGCTAAATACGTGAAGATTTTAGCATATTTAATGCTGTATTGGTCATGGACATCACTCATAGTGTTTTTCATGGCAGGAATAGATTATTTTATTGAAGGATTTAGTCTTGCGGATATTAGAGCGTTGATGCAGCTCGATAAATTGATCCTATACTGTGTGCAGTTTTTCTGTTCATTAGCGTTAGTTATTTCTTTAATTCAATTGCTTTGGAGGCAGGATTATTATCATTCCAGAATTATGAATTGGCTTGGAGTTCAGTTACTGTACGATGAAAAAATGACACCTCCAATTTATTCAATTCTTCCGTTTCTAGTATTTAATCTGTGGTGTTTATCATGGATATGTTTTGTGCTAAACCGAGATGGATCGTTATTTAATTATTTATGGGTTCATTACTCTATATTAATCATATGCATAATGCTGACACTTGGGTGGCTAACATACCTAGCATATTCTTGGTTCGCAAGGCGAAGCGACGGCAAAGCTTACGATATCTAAACGGGAGGAGGTTCTAAGTTGGCAACTCGATCACACAGCACTACGGGCAGCTCTATGTTCTTCAGCGGCCTACAGATGGGCACTCCATACACCGTCTACGTCTACGCGTTGAACTCGAGCGGTGACAAAAACGACACTGTCAGCATCAGTGTCGAAACCGGATGCTCATTCCCGGGCGGCAACTGCCTAGTGGTCGGATCGGAAGAGACGGTAAAGAACAACGGTACTCCGCCGGTGTCGCCATACGCGGCGATACAGATTGCAGAATATGTCACTTTGGCGTGGATCGTCACCAGTTGCCACTCGATGGTCAAGAAGGAAATCCGGTTGCGCAGGGAGATTATCGCCGACAGCTTTTGCGCAGATGAGTGATACGGCACAACTGGACGGCAATCAGGCCGCGATTTCGCGGACGACATCCTGCAGTTCGGCAACATGATCAACGACGTAGTCCGGCGGTTGAAGGTCATCCGGAAAGTCCCGACCACGCCGTACCCATGCAGCTTGCATCCCGAACCGCTTAGCACCATCGATATCGGCTCGTGGATTATCACCTACGAACAATACGTGTTCAGGAGACAAAAGTTCGGTCAGTTCCAATGCGTCACTAAAAATCCTCGGGTCCGGTTTCTTATAGCCAGCCGCCTCCGAAACGATGATGAAAGGGGCGAGTTGATCGAGGCCTGCTGCTCGACAGGCGACGTGCTGACCAGTGGTGTTCCCGTTGGTGACGATTCCCCACGGCACTCCTCGTCGATTGAGATCTGCGAGAAGACGATTATTGTCCGCATCCGGTTGCACGTGTTTTTTCATCTCCAAGCGGTACCAAGGCAGCAACTGCTCTGGATCGAGATCCGCTTCGGGCCACTCGTCGGCCCACTTCGCAAACATCGCTGCACGGTCGGCATACCCGTCTTGATCCCAACACACCATCTTGCCAACCGATTCCTCCAGCGTCATCGATGTCACATTGCGAAGACGTTCCTTGTAAAAGCACGTTGCGAACCGAAAGAAAGCCCCTTCCCGGTCAATCAGAGTATTGTCCAGATCGAAAAGTACGCCCTGTACAGTCTTATGCAACGTTCCCTCCCACATTGGACTTCGCGTTAATCGACTCTTCAAATGGCATAATTCTGTAACGCACCTTGAAGGAGATCCTATCAACATGCCGCCCGCCAACACCCAACCAACCCTATCGCCCTCCCTTTTTCACCGCCATCTCATGGACACGGTGCAACCTTCGATGGCCTACGACGGCGGCGATGTCGCTGAATGGCAAGCCCGACTTCGACCCAAAGTCTGCGAACTCGTCGGATTCCCCGACGGAGAACGCATCCCCCTCAACCCGAAGTCCCTCTGGAAACGAGAACACCCCCAAGGAACAATCGAAAAACTTATCCTCAACAGCGAACCCGGTTCCGACATCCTTGCCTACCTGTGCCTGCCCACCAACGCCGCTCCGCCGTATCCGTTTTTCATCTGTGTCCAAGGGCACACCACTGGGATGCATCATTCGATAGCGGTTGAGCGAGATGACAACAGCATCCCCATGCAAATCGAAGGCGACCGCGACTTCGGCCTCCAATGCATGGCACGCGGCATCGGTGCGCTTTGTATCGAGCAACGCTCGTTTGGTGAACGCCGCGAGCGGCATCAGGAATGGGTGTCGACCCATCCGTGTCACGACGCGACGATGCAGGCATTGATGCTAGGAAGACCACTAATCGGCCAACGCATCTTCGATGTTGACCGCGGCCTCGACTTTCTCGAAACCCGAAATGACGTTGACTGGTCTCGCATCGGGATCATGGGCAACTCTGGCGGAGGCACGATCAGCGTATTTTCCGCCGCTCTGCTCTCACGCATCACCCACGCCATGCCATCCTGCTACTTCTGCACCTTCCGCGACTCGGTCATGTCGATCTACCACTGTGCCGACAACTACGTCCCCGGACTCCTTCCATTCGCCGAGAATGCCGACGTTATGGGACTGTTCGCGCCGCGCCCAGTGGTTGTGGTCTGCGGAAGAGACGACCCGCAGTTCCCGGTTGATGGCGTGAGGCGCGCATTCTCAGACCTACAAAAAATCTATCAAGCCGCAGGAGCCGCCGACCGCTGTCACCTAGTGGTTGGCGAGGGCGGCCACCGTTTCTACGCGGATGATGCCTGGCCCGTGATGTTGCAAGAGCTTCAATTCGTCACTTGAGCCGAGACGAGTTGAGCGTACAAACCGCCGCGAGCCAGCAATTGCTCGTGCGTTCCCTGCTCGACGACCTCGCCTTGGTCGAGGACTAGGATGGCATCAGCATCACGTATCGTCGAGAGCCGGTGCGCGATCACTACAGTCGTCCTGCCGACCATCAATCGATCCAGAGCTTCTCGGACAGTCGCCTCACTAATCGCATCTAAGTGCGAAGTCGCCTCGTCAAGTATCAACACCGGAGCGTTCTTGAGAATGGCGCGAGCAATCGCGATTCGCTGTCTCTGACCACCGGATAGCTGCATGCCGCGTTCGCCGACTCGAGTGTCGTAACCGTCAGGGAACGACTCGATAAAATCGGCAGCATTCGCCTGCCTCGCCGCCTCTTCGACCTCTGCATCATTAGCATCCCCACGTCCAAGTCGGATGTTTTCGCGGATCGTGTTGTTGAACAGATACGTGTCTTGAGCCACGAGCGCCATACGCCCGCGCAGATCGTCGAGTTTGAACTCTTCCAGCCGATTGCCCTCCAACTCAATGACTCCTTGATCCGGGTCCCAGAAGCGCATCATCAAATAGGCGATGGTAGTCTTTCCGGCCCCTGACCGACCGACGATTGCTACCGTTTTGCCCGAACCGATGTCCAGCGACACGTCAACCAACGCTTGCGGATCGCCCTCCGCGTAAGTGAACGCCACATCTTCAAATTCGACCGACGGAGCCGTATCGGATCTCTCATCGGCAGCCGTAGACACCCCCGGGCCATCCGTAACCGGGACTGCTTCGTCATGGATCGCGAGAATCCGCCTGGAAGAGGCCAGCGTCTCCATCATCTGCTTCATCGTTCGTGCCAACTCAGTAACCGGACTGAACGATGCCAACGCGAGCACGCTGACCAACGGTAAATGCGTACGTTCCAGTTGACCATCCAGCACTAACCACACACCCATCGCCAAAACCGCGAGCCCGCCGATGCCCATCATTGCCTCAATGAAGCCGATTTGAAACGCTTGAGAATTCTGAAACCTGACGCGATACCCGAGGTATTCCCACCCCTTTACGGTCAACTCCTCGTTTCGGTCTATGCCACGCCCGAATGCCGAGATTTCCCGCATTCCCTGAATGCTGTCCACCATGTAGGAGTGAATATCGCCCATACCTCCGCGGATTTCATCGCCAAGACGCTCAGTCCGTTCGTTAGCGAAGTACGGACTCACGGCTACTGCAACGAGAAATGGAGCCAGTACCGCAGCGATCGGCCAAGAAATAACCAGGAGTGCCACGAGCAATCCACTCGGTATCAGAATCGCCACTATCATCGGGGACACGGCGTGAGCGAAGAAATACTCCACCGTCTCAACATCACCGCCCACGACACTCACAAAGTCGCCAGAGCGTCGCCGAACCATGTACGCAGGTGCCAAGGGTTCCAACTTTTCATACAAGTCGATCCGCATCTTCGCCAATAGCCGAAACGCCATGTCGTGTGCCTGCCACGACTCCAGATAAAACATTAGCGCGGACAGGGGAGCTAACACGCATACCGCAATCACCAGTGTCGTTAGTGGCTCTTCGCGGAAAACTGCACCGACCAGTAGGGCAGTAAGTGCGCCTAGAATGATCACGGAACCGTGATTCAGCATCCCCAGAGCGACAGTTCCCCAAAACTGCCATCGTACCGGCCGAACAAGCCCCAACAACCTAATCCACACTGCTAAGGATCGGATGTTCACTTCATCATGATCGTGCGATGTTTGATGCGCAGGCCCATGATGATGACCAGTCGCGGAACGTGGCAGATCCGGCAAATCGTCAACTGAGACTTGATGCCGCGTCGTATCAATCCCTTCTGGAACTGGAGCACCGACACCCTCGTCGGTCTGTTGCCGCATCAAACCAGCGTACGTCCCATCCGCAGCCATCAACTCAGCGTGCGCCCCAATCTCTACCGCCCTACCTTCATCCAGTACCAAAATTCGGTCGGCATTGATGACACTCGAAAGCCGATGAGCGATCACCAGCGTCGTCCGATTCTCCATCAGCCGTTCCAGGGCTTCTTGGATCACCGACTCGTTCTCTGCATCCACGCTTGAGAGTGCCTCGTCCAATAGCAGAATCGGAGCGTTTTTCAACAATGCCCGCGCAATCGCCAACCTCTGGCGCTGGCCTCCCGATAGCCGGACCGCGCGTTCGCCGACCACCGTATCGTAGCCGTGCGGCAAACGCGTGATGAACTCGTGTGCATTCGCAGCGCGTGCCGCATCCTCCAGTTCGGCTTGTGTAGCACCCGGTTTCCCGAATCGCAGATTGTCCCCGACAGTCCCGTGAAATAGATACGTGTCCTGAGTAACGACCGAAATGTTGTCCCTGATCGTGCTTAGAGGCAGTTCGCGCAAGTCGTGACCACCGAGTCTTATTGCGCCTTCCTGCGGGTCGTAGAACCGATACATCAACCAGACCAGCGTTGATTTACCGGCACCGCTCGCTCCAACCACTCCAAGCGTTTCGCCTTGTCGCAATTCAAATGACACATTCTCCAGCGCCGATCGGTGCCCGCTCTCGTACCCAAATGTCACGCGATCGAAAGTCACTTCTGGACTGATGTCCGGCACTGATCGATCAGCAACCGAATCGGGTTCGACAATCGCTACGGGCTCATCCAGTATCCCGAACACGCTTTGCGCCGACGACAGCGTCGTCATCCCTTGGTGATAAAGGTTCACAAGCTCTCGCATCGGCCTGAAAACCTCGACACCCAGCATGAGAACAATCAACAGCGGTCGAAGCTCCATATCGCCATTGCTGACCCTGATGGCTCCTACCGCGAGCGCGACCACGGCGCCAGTCGTCATGAACAATATCGATGTCCCGCTCGTTGCTTGGTTAGCGGCGACTACCCCCATCGTGCTCCGGTACAGATCGTGGACGCGCTGCGCCAACTCTTTGCCGCGCTGCTTGCTCTGTCCGAACGACTTCAGCGTCGCCAATCCCTGCACACTGTCCAAGAAATCCGAGCCCAACTCGCCGTAGGATCGCCGCCGTCGAAAACTGCTCTCCCGGTTCCACCGGTGGAAAATTGACGGCACCGCCAGCGTTGCTAATGCGAAAACGAGGAATATCAGCGCGATATAGATATCGAGCGTAACCATGTACGCAAAAATCGCGATCGGTGCAATCGCCGACACGATAATCTGCGACAGATATTGCCCAAAGAAAGTCTCTAATCGCTCGATCCCCTCAACCAGAGTCAGAACCACGTCCCCTGTGCGATTCCGATCCGAGTACCCAGGACCGAGTTTCAGCAGGTGATCGTAGACATCGCGCCGCAACCCGATCTTGACGATGTTCGCAGTATGGTGACTGACCGCGTTCTGCCAATACTGAAAAAGGCTTCGTATGATGATTAGCGTAGCGATCGTCAGCAGCGGCATTGCAAGTGCCGAAAAACTGGCTTGTCCGGCAAGGACGCGGTAGATGACAACGCCCGAAACGGCTAACCGAGATACGCCTGCGCCAACGGCGATCAGACCCAAAAACGCCGCAAACGCGATTCGGAGCCTTACACCGCGAGTGAGTTCAAAGAGTCGCCAGTCGAAATACATGATCGGGAAATCAGTCTAACCCGGAAACTCCGCGAAATGGTCCTTCAACCGCGGGTAGAGACTGCGGTAACGCTCGTACGCCTCACCATAAGTGTCCGCGATCCCCGATCGAGGCGAAATCCGATCGATTGGACGAATCCACGCTTGACACGCCTCTTTGACCGTTGCGAAACCACCAGCTCCCACTGCCGCCAAGATCGCGGCTCCGTAGGGCGCACCTCCTGACGGTCCCACAGTGACCACCGGAACGCCGAGCGCATCAGCCTGCATCTGACGCCAAATTGCACTACGAGCACCCCCGCCAACCGCTACAGACTCAGTCGCATCCACACCCAAATCACGCATCAACTCAAGCGAGTCCCTCAACGCGAACGTAACACCCTCCAACACCGCTCGCACCATATGCCCTCTCTCATGACCGGAATGTAGCCCCATGAATACACCTCTCGCGTTCGAGTCCGCGTGAGGCGTCCGCTCTCCAGTCAAATACGGCAAGAACGTCAACCCTTCCGCACCCACTGCCACGGCATCTGCCTCACCAATCAACTCCTCATACGACAATCCAACAGCGTCAGCCCCTAACAACACCCGTCTGAACCAGCCTAACGCCGCACCCGCCGACAGCACCACCCCCATCAGGTACCACATGTCCGGCACCGCGTGGTTGAAAGAATGTATACGCATACCCGTATCCACGCGTGGCTGTCCTATGGGCGCGACCACGGCGCCGGACGTGCCGATAGAGGTCTGCATCATTCCTTCCGCCACTACGCCTGAACCGACGGATGCAGCAGCGTTATCTGCGCCTCCGCCGACTACTGGGGTACCCGCGCGTAGTCCCAACTTATCCGCCGCGTCCGAAGTCAGTCTGCCACTGATGCTTGCCGAGCCAACGACCGGCGGCAGGATCGACGCATCGAGTTCCAGCACTCTAACCATCTCTTCCGACCATCGGCTGTTCACAACATCGAACAGCAGCGTTCCTGCGGCGTCCGACGGCTCCATCGCCTTCTCGCCAGTCATCAAAAACCGAATGTAGTCCTTCGCCAGAAGAAGCGTCCGGATCTCATCAAACACATCCGGCTCCTCATCGCGCGCCCACAGCAACTTCGGCGAAGTAAAGCCCTCGAGCGCCGGATTGCCCACCATCCGACGCAACCCTGCATCGCCCACCTTGTCAGTGATGTATCGACACTGAGCCGTGGTGCGAACATCGTTCCAAAGTATCGCCGGTCTTAGCACATTGTCCGCCTCGTCCAGCAGCACCGAGCTATGCATCTGACCGGAAAGACCAATCGCCGCAACATCATTCACACCAGCTTGCGCGCAAGCGGCATGAACCGCATCGATTGTGCCAGACCACCAATCGGACGGATTCTGCTCGGCCCATCCCGGCTGCGGCACCAATAGCTCTTGCGGCGACTCAGCATCGCCGACTACAGATCCCGACTCATCCACAACCAGCGCTTTGACCGCGGTAGTGCCGATGTCGATCCCAAGATAGTGCTGTGGCATTGGTTACTCCTATTCGAAGGGTACGGCATATCATAGACCGCACGCGGTTAAGCAATCACACAAAAAGGGGGACGGGCATGTATGTAGGAACCCAATACGGAGCGCGGCACGACACCGATATAAAAGTGCTGGCGCAACTAGGCGTCGAGCACGTTGACGTATCACCCAAAGAGCATTGGACAGAGTGGACGGCCGACCTGCTCGCTGGGTATCGGGAGAAATACGCCAAATACGGCATCGAAGTCGAGACCATGCACTCACCCCTAGGCTCCCGCGATGCCTTCAACAATGACATGACGTACCTCTTCCTCGACCCCAGCGACCCTGAAGTGCGTGATCACAGAGAACGCGAACTCGACTCCCTCTGTGAAATCATCCGCATGGCATCCCAAGCTGGTCTAAGAGGTTTGCTTTACAACATCACTATCCTCGGACACCTGCGAACACCGCAGCGTTACGGACGCGGAGGAGCTAGGTTATCGTCTTTCAAGTACGCAGATCTGGATCAGTCGTTGCCGGAGTTCGAAGGCGGGACAGCAGACGCCGACACGATGTGGGAGCGCATTGACTACTTCCTAGGACGAATCATGCCGGTGGCAGAGGAATACAAGGTGCAGATGGCGTGCCATCCGCAGGACCCGGGAATCAAGGACAACGAATATCGAGGGGTGGCCCGTGTCATGGGCACAGTCGAGGGTCTGAAGAAATTCGAGGCGATGCACGAAAACCCCTATCACGGCTTCAACTTCTGCCAAGGAACCATCTCCGAGATGCTTGAGAAGCCGGGCGAAGAAATCTACGACATCATCCGCTACTTCGGCACTCGGAAAAAGATCTTCAACGTCCACTTCCGCAACATCAAAGGCGGCGTCTTAGACTTCGTCGAAGTCTTCCCCGACGAGGGCGACGTCGACATGCTCAAAGCCGCCCGCACCTACAAAGAAGTCGGCTACCCCTACATGCTAATGCCCGACCACGTCCCCGGCATCGACGGCGAAGAAGCTGGCCAAGTCGGCTTCGCATACTGCTACGGCTACATCCACGCCATCATCCAAGCCGTGAACGAATCGTAGAACCCGATCTCTTGATCGTCTGTTGAGGGATAAGAGGGGGTTGGATCAAACCCCTATTCACTGGTCGCGGGATCAGGGTAGAACTGCGCGCAGTAGTAACGGAACGGCATGATCTCGCCGTCCGAGCGGCACAGGCGTGGGCGAGATCGGTACTCTTTGCTTTTCCAAATGACCACGTCTTGCTGAACGTCGTGGTATTGCTGAGCCGCCATGAACTGGTTCATTAGAGGAGCGCGCATCTTCACTGGAAGAAACCCGAGTCCAGCGATAATGCGCTTCGGTTTGCGGATCTCGCGCACCTGCGAAGCGAGCGAGAGGTCGATCAGAGTGCCGTCTACTGGTGTCGACATTACCCACAAGCGCAAATCCATCCCAATGCTCTTCTCGTGGATCTGAACAAACGAGTAGCCTAGACCGAAGATTCTGGTTCTTGCAGAGATGTCGAAGTGCAACGTCGCGATCTTTGCAATCGAACGGCTGCTTCTGAAGTCGAAGTCGCTCTCAAGAAGCGGTCCGTCTACCAACACTTTTCCGATGCGGACCACGCTGTTGTATCCGTGAACGTATCTCAGGTGTCCAACATCGACGGAGTTTTCCGTCGTCTCTTGAGGATGTCCGGGAAATCGCATCGTCCTGACTTTGATGTCGGTCCAGTCATCTTGATCTAGCGCATCTTCGGGCAGGTTCCACTGCGCCTCTCTGCCGGCGATTCCCCACCAAGCGAAGATGAGTCCGGCAATTTCGCGAGTCTCGAAAACCTTCAACTTCGCTGTCTTCGGTGGATCGGCGTATGGAGTAGCGACGCACTGTCCAGTTGTGTCGAACTCATAGCCATGGAAGGGACATACCAGCCGCCCCGCGCATATCCGCCCTCCTGAGTCGGGTCCCAGGTCCGCGCCGAGGTGAGGACAATAGGCATCGGCTATGCACACCCGCCCGTTCTCGTCAATCCAAGCGACGATGTTTTGATTCATCCAAGTCTTTTGGATAAACCTTTTCTTCTCAAAGTCGCGTCGGCTTGCGATGAAGTACCATCCCTCTGGAAACGGAGAAGGCAAAGGGACGTTATCAGGCCGTCTCGTTCGAGTTGACATCAATGAATCTCCTTACCTGAATTATAGGTTTGACGATTTTCTTGACTGCAACTACCGCCGTTCTTTAGCTGTAAACCAATGCCGATGTAAAATCGGCGATGATGACAACAGGTGAGCGAATGACGAATCCGCGGCGGCGCATAGCCATCGTCGGTGGAGGTATCTCAGGACTGGGGGCAGCATGGGCGTTGCATCACCATCCAGACCAGTTCGATTTCCGACTGTTCGAGGCGCAGGATCGAGTAGGTGGAAACGCTGTTACCGCTGATATGCCACAGAATGACGGCACCTCGATTCCCTTCGACATCTCAGTCACCGCCTTAATCCCCTCGGTGTATCAGCACATCCTGTTGCTGATGAAGAAATTCGGCATCGAACTGATCGATACCAAGTTTAGCTACAGCGTCAAGTACGGCGAACAGGTTTATGCCCACGATTTCGATTCGGAGATCAGCGAGGAGCTGCAAATCGAGATCGCAAAGTTTCAACGCGTGCTGAAACGATTGAATCGGTTCGGATGGCTGACCCGTTCTCGATCCAAGTTCCTAAATTTTCTCAATCCGTTCAACTACATCAGCATGGGCACGGTTCTGAATCTTGGCGGGTTTTCCGGCGACTTCCGATACAAGATCCTGAAGCCGATGTTCGTCAACTTCCTGATGGCGACGAATGTGTTCGATATGCCAGCGTCTCTATTCGCTAGATATCTCGAATTCTTCGATATCGAGACCGCCACGCCCATGCAGACTTGGGATCAGGGAACACGGCGAATCTATGAGAACCTGACCGCCGATTTCCAAGACAAAATTCACCTCAACCGGCCGATCCGCAAGGTCTATCGACATTCGTCCCATGTTGTGGTTGAGGACGAAAACGGTGTGAAGGAGGAGTTCGACGATGTCATCCTCTCATGCAACGCCAACCAGACGCTGATGATCCTCGATAAACCCACGTTTCTAGAGCGTTACATCCTGTCTTCGATACGTTACGAGAGCGAACTTCACAATCATACCGTCGTACATTCCGACTCGTCAGTTCTTCCAGACAACGAAGTGAAGCCGCTAACGACTCGTAGCAATCACATTGAGCAGTACGGTGTGAGGCCGGACAATTACGAAATCACCTACATCATGCACAACCAGCAACCTTGGGCTAATGGATCGGACAAGCCGTGTCTGGTTACATACAACCCGATCAGCAAGATCGACGAAGAAAAGATCATCGATAAGCGGTGGTTCCAGCACATCGTTCACGACGTTCGTCATGTTGTGTTGCTGGTTCCGCTGTTCCGTTTCATTCAGGGCAAGCGACGGACTTGGCATTGCGGCGCGCATACGCTGGTCAACAGCCAAGAGACATGCTTCGTTAGTGGGCTGGTCACAGCGAGGCAACTCGGTGCCGACTATCCTTTCCAAGATCATGAATCTAGACGAATATTTAACTACTATGGAAATATTATGCACGGTTGGCGTTTCAAGAAATGGAAGTTGTAAGAATGCTTGAGTCGGTGCATGAAGAGATATTTATTCGTGGGTTGAAAGGATGCATCATATAGGTATGGTAATCTTCATTTCCATAGGCACTTCGGTTTGATAGGAGCATGTCAAGGTTGATAGAAACCACGCCAGAAAGAGGGGCAACTCATCAGCTAACTTTGCCTGAAGAGCTGGTTCTCATGTTGCTCAACGAGGAGACTGGCTACTTTCACCAAATAGCCGGATGGGATTTGAACTGCGCCATCGCGGGTGCGGCAATCGCCGAGTTATCGCTGATATCGCGCATTGACACTGATCTGAATTCTCTGTTTCTCCTGGATGATACGGAAACCGGGCATCGAGAATTGGACGGGATCCTTGAGGAGATCGCCGATGAACCAGCCAGCCACAACGTTCAGTACTGGGTTGAGCGTCTAGCCCCGCGCTCCGAATCGATCATCGATTCGGCGCTAGGACGTTTGGTGGACCTGGAGATTCTGGATCATCACGAAGGGGACTATTGGACATTGTCCGGTCGGGCGTGGAGTTTGGGGTTGTTCGGCGGATCTCAAGAATTGACAGCGGCTCAGTTCGTAAAGGCACGCATCGCAAACGCGATATTTGACGACACTGAGATCCCTTCTCCAAGAGACATTATCATCATCGCTCTCATCAATACGTGCGACCTGTTTCGCTTCATCTTTCAACTTGATGAGGAGGCAGAAGAGCGCATCGAACTTCTCTGCAAGGTGGGGTTGATCCCTCAGGCGATCAGCCAAGCGGTATCCGAAAGCATGGTTGGGCCTTTGCTCAGGCGACCCTCGATATCTAAGCAGATACCGGTGGTTCCGCTTCGTAAAGCTGCATTCAATCGTCACCTACGCGAGGGCAATCTGAACGCATTTTTGGGTCATTTCGCCAAAGAATACGGCCCAGTGTATCAATTGCGCCCGCCGTTCCAGAAGCCGATCACCGTTTTGGCAGGGGCCGAGACGAACTACTGGGTGCATAGGCACGGACGTAACTACCTGCGAGCCAGAGACTACCTAGAAGATTTCGAGAAGGTATACGGCGCGTCGGGTATCTTACCTGCACTAGACGGTGCGGATCACTTCAGATTCCGGAAATCGATGAACCCAGCATACTCTCGTTCGAGACTGGAACTGCATCTGGATACGCTGTACAGCAGCGCGCGCGAATATATGTCTGATTGGTCGGAGGGCGAATCGCTGCCCGCGGAGCGGACGTGCAGACGAATGATCAATGCGCAAGTCTCGCCGATAATGATCAGCGTCGATTCCCAAGACCTCATCGACGACCTCGTCGAATACAAGACCCGAGCGTTGACGACTCATGTTGTGAAGGTGCTACCCAAGTTTTTGTTGCACACACCAGGGATGAAACGCCGCAGGAAGAGCATCTTCGAACTGCTTCAGAGAGTACAGAGCGTTCACACGCCAGCCCAGCGCTCTGGTTGTCCGCGAGATTTTGCCGATGACCTGCTCAGTCTGCACACCAGCGATCCGCAGTTCTTACCCGAATCGAATCTCCGATTCGTCCTTTCGGCCCCGTTAATCGCCAGCGTCTATCTCGGAGATGCTCTAGGCTTCGCCGTTTATGCTATGGCGTCTCAGCCTGAGTTTTACAACCGAATCCGGAGCGAAGCAGATGCCCTGTTCGCCGATGGCGACCCGGATCGCGAAGCACTCACACCTGAAGCTATCGATATAACTCGCAGATTCGTATTGGAGACCTTGCGGCTTTATGCGATTGTTCCCATGTCGTTGCGGACAGTGATGAATACCTGCGTCGTCGAAGGATACGAACTTGCAGAGGGCTCGTTGATTCACATCGCGCAAGGTGCCGCACACTACATGGAGGATGTCTTCCCCGAACCAACAAAGTTCGATATCGACCGCTATCTACCGCCGCGCAACGAGCATCACAGCTCTGGTTACGCTCCGTTCGGATTAGGAACTCACACATGTTTAGGGTCACGATGGATGGAACTTCATCTCGCCTTGAACCTTCTCCTGATCGCGCACCACTTCACACTCGAATTGCCTGCCAACCACAAGTTCAAAATCAGTATGTTCCCATCTCTCTCAGTGGGTAAAAAGCTGAAGTTCCGAGTAGCCGAGAAAAGGCGCGAGATACCTGTGTAGCATAGCAATGCCGCACATCGTCATCGCGGATCTGCCCGTAACTCGATAAAGGGTGGAGACTGGGGCGCAGATCACCGACTTACGCTTTGCCGTAGACCAAATTTCGATCGGAAACACCACTAAATGCAACTGGGCAAACTTTCGAAAGACTTGAAAAACGCTTACCGGGGGTCCGATGTCCCAAGTCGAGTGCAACACTTCGACAGCTGGGTCGAACGTGCCAAGGCCGATGCAGGAGGCGCGAGTGATTATGACCACGCCCAGACGGTCAAGGACTACTACGATCTTTGCAGCGGATTCATGGTTTGGGGTTGGAGCGAATCGTTACACTTTGCGCCGCTGACGCCGAACGAGAGCCTTGAGGAGTCGAAAGTACGGCATCAGCGATTGATGATTTCCAAGTTGGAGTTGGAAGAAGGAATGACGGTTGTAGATGTTGGCTGTGGAGTGGGCGGTCCAATGCGACGTGTGGTCCGAGAGGGCGGAGTCAGGGTGGTCGGGGTCAACATCAATACGATCCAGTTAGAGCAAGCGAAAAGTTTGAATACTGAGGCAGGGGTCGACGATATGGTCGATTACAAGACTTGCAGTTTCATGGACATGAGCGAAATCGAAGACGAAACTTTCGATCGAGGCTACGCGATCGAGTCGACGTGTCATGCACCAGACAAGCAGGGTGCGTTTGAGGAGATATTCCGCGTTCTGAAACCTGGCGCTCTATTTTGGGGTCAAGAAATGTGTCTGACGGATAAGTTCGACCCGAACGACAAGCAGCATCGGGCGATCGAGCAGGAACTGATGCGCGGAATCGCTCTGAATGACATTGCGACGTTCGAAGAAGTGGACCACGCACTTGAAGCGGTGGGTTTCCAAGTCATCGAAGGTATTGACCGGGATGTCCAAAATGGACCGTCTACACCCTGGTATCAACCCATGGAGAGTCGCCACGGAACTTTAGGTAACGCGGTCCGGAGATTGCCGTGGGGTCGTAAAGCCGCGATATCGGGAGCCAGGCTCGCTGAACTGTTGCGGCTGTTCCCGAAGGGTTCCGCGGAGGTCGTGCGTCTCTTGGATCGAACCGCAGATGCCTATGTCGCGGGCGGCAAGACGGGTATCTTCACGCCTTTATACTGTTTCCTGGCTCGTAAGCCGCGTTAGGTGACCAAGCTGAGGAACGGTAGAGGTTGGAGCCAATGAGTTCTTACCGCTACTGTCTCCAGAAAGACAGTTGAATCTCATGGCTGTCAGGCAGAGGCAGAGATACTCTCCTGAAGCGAGCCGTTCTTGCCGCTAGTAGCGTTCATAGACTCCCTCGATCGCCTCGTCGAGCTCATCCCACTGACGCTGCACCATTGAGCGTAGACGCATGTTCTGGTACGCGCCCCAAACCACCATCGCCGGCAGCACTACCAAGACCGAGACGATGAGCGAGTAGACGATCGTTATCGTCGCCGTGATCCCGAACTGTTGAGATGCGAGTAGTGGCGAAGCTATCAGTACTCCGAATCCCAACGCAGTGGTCAGTGCAGAGCCTAGCAGCGCAGAACCCGTAGTGGTGAGAGTAGCGATAGCGGCTGCCTCGGGGTCCCGCGTTCTTGCGAATTCCTCACGGTAGCGATGGATTACATGGATGGTGTAGTCAACGCCGATTCCTATCGAGAGCGCGGTGATAATCGAAGTGATCAACGAGTAAGGAATATCAAGCAACGCCATCGTTCCTAAGACGCATATAAGGACAAGCACAATTGGCCCAACCGCGACGATACCTAACGCGGGTTGGCGCAACGTCACCCAAAAGAAGACCGAAAGTATAACCAGTGCTAGGGCAATCGTCGTGCTGATAGCCTCTGTCTGGCGGCCGGTGATCTGGTCCGTCACCGCGACCGCGACTACGTCATTAGAGGTAACTACGAGCGCGCTGTCATCACCTAACCAGATCTCCTCAATCTCTTCCTGCAAAGCCTTCGTTCCCTCAGGAAAGTTCGTATAACTCGGGAACTGGACTAGTATCGTATCGACTCCTCCCGGATCGTTGATCAGAAAACGTGCGAGTCCGGGCTCTAGCTCAGAGAGTTTGTCCAGAATTTCCTGCATCAATTCGGGATCTAGATCCAATCCCAAAGATGCTTCCTCGTAAAGTGCTGCCAACTCGGAATCGTATTTGTCGCCCGGCGCTCCGCTGTCATTGGTCCAATCCTGCACGAACAACTCAAAAGATGCCAAGATCGGTCCCGCTGCTGCACTTGGACGGAGCTGTTCGTCTTCGAATGCCGTAGTCAAGTCGTGCAGGTTTAGAAGCGTGCGTGTCTCAGTGGCTTCGGCCTTCACGAGTAAACTCGCCATCTCAGTCGAACCGCCAACCGCTGAGTCCAGAGTTTCCATATCTGCGACCACGCTACCGCCACGGGGAAGAATGTCGCGGATGCTGAATTCAGACTTCAACCCGGTGGCAGCGAACCCTAATATGACCGTCACCGCGATCACTACTGCGAGGTAAGGCACCGGCCAACGTGTCACGCTCCTACCGAGTAACTCTGATGCCCGCGGAATACCTGGCAATGCATTGGAGATTGGTCGTGGTGGTGATAACTTTCCGCGCGCCTCGCGTCGTCGGTCGATGATCGTACGGCCAGCCGGGATCAACGTAAGCATCACGATCAGGCTCATACCCACGCCTAGCCCTGCGACGATGCCGAAATCTCCAATCACGCTTATTGGCGAGAACAGCGTCGCAAGCAAACTGACGATCGTCGTGACCGCGGCTAGCGTTAGCGGGACCGTTACGTGGCGCAAGCCTTTCTGCACCGCCGGCAAAACCGATTCGCCTTCAAGACGTTGCTCGCGATAGTGCGAGACCACTTGGATCGCGTAGTCCACAGTGAGACTGATGATGATGACCGGCACCATCGTAGTGAGAGAGCTTGGAGGCCCTATTACGCTTAAACCATTCGGACCGAGCCATCCTTCTGCTCCGACAACCCAGACTATAGAAAAGATCAGCCCGGTCAGCGTGAGCAACATGTCGGACAAAGTGCGTGTGAAGAGCAGAAGCAGCAACGCTATCAGCAACAGTGCCAAGCCTATTAGCGGACCCATTCCCGACTCGGTCGCCTGCTTGTACTCATCTTCCACGATGACTGGCGATAAGCTGCTCACACGTAACGGCCCCTCGTCCGCGGTAGCGAGTTTGTTGATCCTGCGCTCAGCGTCCGCAAGCCTCTCGTCGCCGGTGTCGATCAGGCGGATATTGGCGACGGCGACCGGTTTGCCGTCCGTATCGGCGCCGGTCAAGGCGTCTAGGGCGAACTGAATCTCTGGAACGTTAAGGGCGGCTTCGATCACCGCTTGTGTGACAGACTCTTCACCCAGGGCTTGAGCAAGGGGGATGACTAAAGTAGAAGGCGCGACTACAGCATCAGTAGGCACCAATAGCTGGACCACGCTCGGGTCGATGACTACCTCGTTCAGCAGAGCGTCCATCTGCGAGAGGCCTTCGGGTGTCAGCACCTCACCGCGGAACAGAACCGTTACGACACTGATTTCACCCGATTCCCCGAAGTATTCGTCGATTTCATAAGTCGCATCGGCTATCGGATGCCCAGGAGGTAGGAACGCCACGCTTGCGCCCTCGGTCGGCGGAGCGCGCAACTGTGCTCCCGCACCCAGCACAACCGTCAAGACGATCAGAACTGTGATCGTGATCCACGGGCGAACCGTGACCATCCAACTCAGTCTGCCAAAGAAATCGCTCATGACAAGCGATTATATTTGAGTAAGCTCAACACTCTCAGTCTCTAGCGAGCACGCCCCAGAATACATAGCCCAGATCCGATGCAATCCAAAGCCAAAACTGTAGAAGACTACCTGTCCGAACTTGACGACACCAGACGCGAAGCCATATCCACCGTCCGCAACATCGTTCTCGAAAACTTACCGGACGGCTACGAGGAGATGATGCTGTTCGGCATGATCACCTATGCTGTTCCTCTCTCCATCTTCCCCGACACCTACAACAAACAACCGTTGATGTACGCCGCTCTCGCGTCGCAGAAACGTCACATGGCGCTCTACCTCACCAACGTCTACGGCGACGGTTCGCTGGAAGCGTGGTTTCGCGAACGCTACAAAGCCACAGGCAAACGCCTCGACATGGGCAAATCCTGCGTGCGATTCCGAAAACTAGATGACCTGCCCCTTGATCTGGTCGGCGAGACTATCGCGATGACCCCGATCGACGAGTTCCTTGAGATCTACAGAGCCTCACGAACCGGAACTAAGCGCGGCTAAACCTAACCTCGCTGCCTAATGTCCCGTCGCTGGAACAGCACGAAAGACAAGCCAATCAAGATCACCGCCAACGCCGCCAACACCGCCGCGTCGCCCCAGTTCATTCCGTTGTTCAGCGGGTCGTTGCCCAAGTAGTAGCTGAACGGCGTCAACCATCCCAAATCATCGAGTCCGTCGTTGAGCGCTCCCAACGAGTTGAAAAGATGGAAGAAGAGCGCCGCACCGATCGAGCCATAAATTGCGATCGAGGTGCGACCTGTGCCCGCGCTCAAAGCCAGCGCCAACGAACCAAAAACCAAGCCCACGAGCGTTTGCAGCGTAGCGGTTGCCGCGATATTGCCGATTGACATGCCGAGGTCGGGGATCAGCGAGCCGATGCTCACTCCCGCGAACGTTACGAACCCGACCACAACCGCGTAGAACATCATCGGGATGACCTTTTCGAGCACTATCCGGTTCCGGCTGATCGGGCATGCCAGAAGCAGCGCGATGGTCCGCCGCGATTCCTCCCCCGCCAGCGCGCCCGCACCCATTACGACGGTAACTAAGATCACCGCTCCTGGTGCCATAAAGCCGAACGTTTCGAGCGAATACCAACCCTCAGGCGTGCTCATGTCGCCGCCACCGAACAGGGCGACCAGTTGCTCAGGCAGCTGATCAAACGTTTTCAACGTCTCCTCCGGTATCGACGCATACATCGGACCCATCATCACACCCATCACTAGGAACATTGCCGCTGACGTAATCAAGACCAACGACTGATAATCCGACATCGTTTTCAACCAAATCGACGACACTCTAGCCGAACCAGCGAGACGACCGATCAACCTATTCAGAATGGGATTGCCCCGAATCCGGTCCAGCATCGTTGTCCCGACAGACTGTCCCTTTAGGTCGCGGCGATTGAACCCAACTATTGCGGCTAACAGTAAGAGAACTGAACCGCCGCCAAGCAGAGCCAAGTGCCCCCAAGCGATGCCGTTCGTCACCGGGTCGCTGCCGTCGAAGTAGTACCAAGGCAGAACCTTGGTTACGGCGTCGCCACCATCGATAAGCGGCAAGAATCCGACCCCGAAGAACGAAAGCACCATGATCGCCGTCGTTATGCCAGTAGCTTTTCCCTTGTCCCCCGTCACTGCACCGATCGCCAGCGCTAGCAAACCGAAGAACACGCTGTTCGCAAACAGGTGCAGCGTGAGAGCCTCCACCTCCAACCCAGATATCTCGACGCCAAGCGACGCGGCTATCGGGTAGATCGGGATCCAGAGCGCCACAGTAGCCAGCGCGATCGACGTCACCAGTGCGCCAGTTTTCGACAACAAGACGTATGTCCGGCTCTTGGGGTTCGCGAGCAAAATGTCCATCGTCCCGTCACGCTCTTCGCCCGCGATCGCAGAACTCCCCATTGCGAGTGCCAACCCCGCCATCGCGATCGCTCCCCAAGTCCCGAACATCACGTTTATCGCCAGCCCGCCAACATCTATGTCATCGCCGATGCCTATCAACGATCTGAATGCTTCGGGCAGCGACGTGTATACCGACAGGTCAATCTCGCGATACGTCGCCATCCCCATTAGCAGGAACAGCGATACCGAGACGATAGCGATCACCCACCCCAGCCAGCGATCGCTTGCCGTTTTGACAAATACGTTTGCGAGCGTCACGACCGCGCCCCCTCACCCTCATCCTCGTGGTAGTAGGTCAGGAAGATCTCCTCCAAATCTGCCTCGGTAGTTTTGATGTCCGCAACTCCGTACCGCTCCGTTACAGTCGTGAGCAACTCGCCCATGTCGCCTCCGAACGACATCTCTACATGGTTGCCCGCGACAACGACGTTCCGCACTCCCTCGACACTCTCGAACACCGATACCTCAGCTTCCGCGTCCAGCACGAACTCCACCTCGCGCATCGACTTCGACCTGAGATCCGAAACCGACTCGACGGTGATCAGCCTTCCATTACGGATGATGCCAACCCGGTCGGCTACGCGTTGGACCTCTGACAGCGTGTGGCTCGACAAGAAAACCGTTCTGCCCTCAGCCGCAACTTCACTCACCATCTTCTGAAACTCGCGCTGGATCAGCGGATCGAGCCCCGAGGTTGGTTCGTCCATTATCAGAAGATCAGGGCGGTGCATGAATGCTTGGATCACTCCGACCTTCTGCCGGTTGCCCGTCGAAAGATCGCCCACTTTTCGAGATAGGTCAGAATCGAGTCGATCGGCGAGTTCGTCCACAAAGTCCCAATCGACACCACCGCGCATGTTGGCGAAGTACTGCAACGTATCCATACCAGTCAGGTTTGGATACAACGCCAAATCACCAGGGATGTAACCGATATGCCGCCGTATCTCCACCGCGTCCGCGTGCGTGTCCAAACCGAGTATGGTTGCGCTTCCCGCCGTAGGCCTGATCTCGTCCAAGATAGTGCGGATCGTCGTCGACTTCCCAGCTCCGTTCGGACCGAGGAAACCAAACACCTCGCCCTCACGCACATCCAAATTCACATCCTCAATACCGAGGTGTTTGCCGTAATACTTCGTCAAGCCAACTGTATTAATTGCTGACCGCGCTTCACTGTCCATTGACATCGACATTGGAGAACTCCTTAAGCAGACTTTAGCAAATATAGAATCCATCAACATCCGATTTCCCCGGTGATGTAGCTGGAGATAACCATGAACTTCAGCCCCCAAACTCATCTCGACGCCGCAACACGCGCAGTGTCACTCCATGATCGCGAAGGCAAACCCGCCGCCGCGGTCATCCTTTCACGCACCTTCGACACCAACATCGACGATCTCTGGGACGCCGTCACCAACCCCGACCGCCTCCCACACTGGTTCACAAACGTCACCGGCGACCTCAAATTAAACGGTCGCTACCACATCCAAGATAACGCAAGCGGCACCATCACCGAGTGCGAACCACAATCACACTTCGTCCTCACATGGGAGTTCGCAGGAGACACCAGCTGGGTCGATCTACGCCTTAGAGTTCCCCCGCTTGCGGGGGAAATGTCCGAAGGACAAAGGGGGTGCCAAACGCGCCTGACCCTCTCCCATACCTCCATTCTGTCGGATTTCTGGAACACCTACGGACCAGGCGCCACCGGAGTCGGATGGGAGATGGCATTCCTAGGACTCGCCCTGTACACATCCGATCCCAATTTCAAAAAACCTGACCCTGAAGAATTCGCATTTTCTCCACAAGGCAAAGCCTTAATCATCGACAGCAGCAACGCATGGGCAAAAGCCGCCATCAACGCCGGCACCGACCCCGAAAAAGCCCAAGCCGCCGCAGACCAAACAACCGCCTTCTACACCGGCCAACCGTCATAGCAACCCTCCCCTTCGCGAAGCGCAAGGGGACGCGGAGCGAAGCGAACGCAGGGGATGCCCCCGTCATACCCGCGGGCCTGCCCCGTACCCCGATACGGGGCCAAAGGGGGTATACCCCCTCCAATTAAACGCGCCAAAACCCAAACAACCAACAACATCATTAAAATCATCCCAAATCATTCGCATCATAGTTCAAAAGGCCGCCATGAAAATCCTAGGTATATGCGGAAGCCTCCGAAAAGAGTCTTGGAACCTCAAACTGCTCAAGAACATGCTTGAGATTACTGCGACCAAAGGCGCGGACACCACTATCTACGATCTCAACACCGTCCCGATGTTTCACCCAGACATTGAAGCTCAGGGCATCCCTGCCGAAGCCGAAGACTTCCGCGATGCCGTGCGGGATTCAGACGCCATCATCATCGCCTGCCCCGAATACAACGGATCAATGACCGCAACCCTCAAAAACGCAATCGAGTGGCTGTCCCGTCGCGGCAACCTCCTCACCGGCAAAATCTTCTTCATCATCGGCACTGGACCGGGCCGATCCGGCTGCCCCCGGATGCACATGCACGCCTCATACAGCATCGAGTCCGAAGGCGGATACGTCCTCCATCAACCCCGAGTCCTCCTACCCCACGTCGCCAACTTCATGGACCAAGCCGGCAACATTACCGACCCAGAAGTAACCACCCTCCTAGACCAGGCCGCCAACACACTCATCTGGTTCGCCAGTCAGGTCGGCAAACCCATCGATTCATATACAGCCGCGAAGTCGATATGACGACGAAGATGCGCGGCCAGCTTGTCAAACTCGGCATCCTGCGAAAACGGCTCCTCCACTTCGCGAAGCGAGGGGGACGCGAGCAAGCGAAGCGAGCTCGCAGGGGGTTCCCCTTCAAGATCCGAGCAAACGATCCCCTTCATCCGCGCCACATTGCCGACAACCCGCTCAGTGAACTCCTCGTTCTTGAACAGGTCATGCATGTACGTCCCGAACACACGTCCGGTGGCATCCGAATAGCCAACTACCCGATCTGTCTGCATCGTTACCATCGACCGTGTCGCACCACCCCCAGAATCGCTAACACCAACATGAATCTCGTAACCTGACACCTTCACTCCGCTAGCCCCTGCAAGAAGTCCGCTGTCGGCAACCACCGAGGCATCAGTCCGCACGGTCACTTTTTCGCCAATAAACTCCGTGTCAACGTCGAGGATTCCAAGTCCAGAAACCTCGGGGTGATCCGACTCGATACCAAGCGGATCGCGGATTGTATTCCCCAGCATCTGCAAGCCAGCACATATCCCCATCAACGCGCGCCCATCCCATAAGTGACGCCTGATTTTGCTCTCGATGCCTGACCTTCGAACGAACTCAAGATCCGCAACCGTCACCTTGGAGCCCGGCAAGATCACCAGATCCGGATTACCAAATTCGGACGCCTCGCGAACGTACCGAAGACGAACTCCACCGATGCGCGCCAGCGGATCAAACTCATCAAAGTTCGCAATCCGCGGCAACCCGATTACCGCGATCTCAACGTGTTCATCCTCAACACCAGAATCAGACCTACGCGCTTCCACAGGTGCGTCCTCTTCCGGAACATAAACGTCGGTGAAATACGGCACAACACCGATCACATCAATGCCCGTCAGTTCCTTCAACTGATCGAGACCCGAACCCAACAGACTGACGTCCCCGCGGAATTTGTTGATGATGAATCCCTTGACCAATGCCCGTTCCTCGTCGCTGATCAAAGCATTCGTACCGTACAGCGAAGCAAATACCCCACCCTTATCGATGTCGCCGATGATGAACACTGGACAATCCGCATACAACGCCACCGCCATGTTCACGATGTCTCCAGCCCTCAAATTGATCTCAGCCGGACTCCCAGCTCCTTCGATCACCACGATGTCGAATCGAGAACGTAACGAGTCAAGCGAATCCTTGATGTTTTGCCAAAGCACCTCTCGCCGCGTCATGTACTCATAAGCCTGCAACTTGCCGGCCATCTTCCCCATCGACACGAGTTGCGCAGTCGCATCCCCTTCCGGTTTGACGAGCACCGGATTCATCTCGACCTCAGGTTCGATCCCTGCCGCTTGCGCTTGCGCCACCTGCGCCCGACCAATCTCCAATCCGTCCGGCGTGACCCCCGAATTTCGCGACATATTCTGCGCCTTGAACGGCGCCACCCGATACCCGTCCTGCGCAAAAACCCGACAGAACCCAGTCGTCAACAAGCTCTTCCCGACAGAGGAGCCGGTCCCTTGCAACATCACCACCTTCCCCATCGGTAGGGCATTGTCGCTTTGATTTACTGCCATAGACTTGGTATCGCTCGTGCCAAATTTCGTGGTTTACAGCGGTCAATTACCTGACACACCAAAACGTGTATGATTGGAGGTGAGAACCAGTCGTTGTTAGACTGCAATTCAGGCCGGAGGGAGGCGACGCAGGGGCGTATTTTCAAGGGGTTACCTTGCATTGCTACGGGGCGTGACTCTCGACCTCCAGCTTTCTGATTCTTGCACACCGACAACAACTTATCCGTCGACTTTGTCTTTCAGGAGCATCATCACCAACCTAATTGACAACCATCATTAACCACTGATACCATCATCCACACTACAAGGTCAACTCAACCTGGTGGCGCTCGTCAAGCGAGCGCAAAAAGGGAAAGCGGTGAGAATCCGCTGCGGAGGCGCCACTGTGATCGGTTAGCCCCCCGCTCGAGCCACTGTCAAACAACGACGGGAAGGCGCGGGTAGGGCGATGATCCGAAAGCCAGGAGACCTGCCGGATTGAGCTGAGCAGCCGCTCTTCGCCATAGGGAGCGCCTCAGGTTAAGGCCGATTCTCCCAAGCGAGATTAGGCCAACCAGCGGAATCCCTGCCACGCGAAAGCGGCAGGGATTTTTAGTTTGCGGACAGTAAGCTCAAGAGCGCCGCACCTGCGCTCTAGACGGGGCAAGTCGCGCACCGGCAGATGGCCGGTGCGGCTTCGCTTGCGTTGGCTACGGTCGTTCTCCCACCTCAGCAACTCACCCGTATTGGTGAAACTCGCCGCCGGGGCGGTTCCTCTGATCGTCGTCGGTATCGGACTGGCTATTCTCGCCGCTGCCGTCGGACCGTACACTATCCCGCCTTCCCACTCCGTCGAAATTCTTCTCGAACAAGTCGGTTTCGGAAAGTCCAGCGCACCCCAAACCGAACGGGCGATTATCGAGACGATCAGATTGCCCCGCATACTGCTCGCATTGACCGTCGGAGCGGCTCTTGGCGTATCTGGCGCTGTGATGCAAGGGCTCTTCCGCAATCCGATGGCCGATCCCGGCATTATCGGCGTCTCAACCGGTGGTGCTCTTGGCGCGGTAATAGTCATCGCGCTAGGCTGGCAGACCGTTTTCACCCTCGCACTTCCCGGAATGGCGTTCGTCGGCGCCACCACGGCACTAGCTCTGGTCTACGTGGTCGCTTCTCTCGGAGGTCGATTCTCCATGGCCGCACTCCTTTTGACCGGTGTGGCATTGAGCGCATTCATGGCAGCGATCATATCCGCCATAATCCTCTTCACTTCAGACTTGCAAGCGCAACGCGAGATGCTCTTCTGGCTCGCCGGTGGACTCGGCGCATCCACATGGACGGACATCCGCATCTCAGCACCGCTCGTGCTATTGGGCATCGCACTAGCGGTACTGTTCTCCAGAGATCTGAACCTACTCATGGTCAGCGAAGACGAGGCGAAAGCACTCGGCGTCCGAGTTGTGTTGACTCGCAACCTACTGCTTCTCGCCGCCTCACTCATCACTGGAACTGCGGTAGCGTTCTCCGGAGCCATTGCGTTCGTCGGCTTGATCGCACCGCACACCATCCGCCTATTGATCGGTGCAGACCACCGCGCCTTGATCCCATTGAGTGCAATCGGCGGCGGCATTTTCCTATTGGCTGCCGACACATTAGCCAGAGTTGCGATTGCCCCAGCCGAAATCCCAGTCGGCGTGGTCACCGCGCTAGTTGGCGCTCCACTATTCGTGCTGCTACTCGCGCGTAACAAAGCTCGTGCATCGATGCTGTAAACCCCGAAAGGCCACGAATTGAAATCAACATTGAAACGATGTTCGATCGCCGTCCTAACGGTAATGGTCATAAGTGTGGTGCTTGCCGCGTGCGCTTCGGACCCCGAACCCACAGCCACTCCAGAGCCTACCGCGACACCGCTCCCGACCGCTACTCCTGAACCCACTGCCACGCCCGAACCTACCCCGACTCCTACTCCGACGGTAGTCCATTACCCGACGGTCAAAGGGATCGTTGACCCGTCCAACCGCGATTGGCCACGCGAGGTCGAGTTGGTGGATGAAGTCGTAGTGATCGAAGAACCACCTCAGCGAGTCTTGGCGTACTCACTTGGCCACGATGAGATACTCATCGCGCTAATCGACCCCGAGCGATTTGCCGCAGTAGGCCCCTTCGCAGCTGACCCCGCGTACTCCAACGTCGCGGAGCTAGCAGCCGATTTGCCGACCTTCGAGAGCGGCGTCGAAAACGTCCTAGCTACTAAACCCGACTTGGTTTTGGCTTCCAAATACACCGATGCCGATGTCGTCAAGTTGATCAAAGAAGCTGGCGTTACAGTCGTCCGCGCCGCACTCGAAAGTTCATCAGAGGGAAACATCCCCAACATCTTGCTCATTGGATACATGCTGGGAGTCGAGGAGCGGGCGTTAGAACTAGTAGCAGAAATCGAAAGCCGAATCGCATTTATCAGCGACAATGTCCCGACGCCCAACGATCCTGAACGACCTGCAGTGATCTCCGTCTCTAGATACTCAGATTCGATTTACGCCGCTGGTGCCGAGACTAGCGAGGGCAGAATCATTGAAGCAGCTGGCGGCATAAATGCATCCGCACGCGACGGCATCGAAAGCCATCAGGTCATCAGCATCGAGTCGATCGCAGCGATGAATCCCGACGTGATCTTGATCACACAGCCAGTGGCATTCGGCGCGAATGAGTTCCGCGATGATCTGTTGAACCATCCTGCTCTTGTTGAGGTGTCGGCGATATCCGAGAACCAGTTGCATGTCGTCGATGGGAGGCGATACACCACGCTGTCGCACTGGAACGTACGCGGCATTGAAGAAACTGCCCAATTGCTTTACCCAGAGGAATTCAGCGACGTGACCTTCGAAGATTTCGAACCATATACCGGAGAGTGATGACATGGTCGTGAGCACAGAACACGCGCCGATAGTAGCGGAAAACGTCTGCGTGAGGCTGGGTGACACCCAGGCCCTTGACACGGTTTCGTTCGAAGCCGAACCCGGTGAGATAGTGGGCCTCATCGGCCCCAACGGCGCCGGCAAGAGCACATTGTTGCGGGTGCTCGCGGGCTTGACACGACCCGACGAAGGCTCAGTCAAATTGGGCGAAACGCAGCTGCGACGGATGAAATCTGGAGAGCGCGCCCGCCGCATCGCCTACATGCCACAGCATGACGCCAATCACGCATTCACCGCGCTCGAAATGGTGCTTATGGGAAGGTATCCCCATCTCGGCCGTTTCGAACTGGAAGGAAGACGCGACCGCAAGATGGCGCGTGCGGCTATGGAGCGAACCGACACCGTCAGGTTCGAAAACCGCCAGCTGGATCGGCTTTCTGGTGGTGAAAGGCAACGGGTAGTTCTCGCTCGATCACTTGTGCAACGAGCCAACGTGATACTCCTCGATGAACCATCGTCAAGCCTCGACCTGCGATACCGACTGTCCATCATGGAAACGCTCAAACAAGAGATTGAGCTACGCCAAGTCGCGGTAGTAGTCGCGTTGCACGACGTGTTTCTAGCCGGCAGATATTGCGACAGATTGGCGCTAATGTCGGAAGGAGTCATAGATACGATCGGCGAGCCTGCCGATGTGTTGACCACCGACAACCTGCGGCGGGTGTTCGGTGTCGAAACCACTGTGCAACGAGATCCCGAAACTGGCAGTCCACAGGTTTGGCTTGTCGGACCAACCCCATGAATTTCCTCAGCAGGATTCCAGAGCCGCCTAATCCAATCGGCCGGCATCTTGAATGTCCGATGATCGGTCGTTATTCTCTCGCTCGCGTTCCTTACCCTTTCGGAATGCCTTGCGATCGCGAATACCGTCCCAATGAGCCTTTGCGAAGGCCACCGCGGTTGCGAATATACTGCCTCCACCAGTTACAGCGAACATCTCGGCGGAAAATCGACACATGGGAGTGCTTTACCCGTTCAGATCGCGCTCGTTGAAACGGTATAGCCCAACGATGAGCGGAACGACGGCGATACCGATCAATACCAGAGCGTGCCAAGGCGTGATGCCATTAATGAATGGCTTGTCGCCGATGTAGTAATGCATGACCGAGATGTATCGGGTGAACGTCAGGGATTCGACTTGCGGCGCGAGTAGGTTGACAACGTATCCAACTGCGGCGACTGCTGATGGGATGGCCATGGCGAGGGATTTGCTGCCCGTTGCCGCGCCGATGCCGAGAGATAGGAAGCCCATTGCGTAGCCCAGCAGCAGCAGGCTGATCAACATCTGGATCAGCCCGCTAGACGAAAAGGTGTAGTCCAAAATCAGCCCACCTAACACCAGCGAGGCACCGAGGAATATCACCGGCGGTATGCACGATACGATGAGCGCCATGCTCTTGTGGATAACGACGGAGGTTCGACTGACTGGATTTCCAAGCAGTTGATCCAGAGTGTTGCCTTCTTCTTCCCCTGCCACCGCACTCATCCCTCGATTTATCGCTAGCGCCATTATCGTGATCGGTCCGATCACCGTGAAGGGCTGAGTGGTGAAGAAACCTTCAGGCGTGGCGAACTCAGCAGCATCGCCAATGATCCCCTGAAGAAACTCGGGCAGATCATCGATCATGCCTGCGAAGCCCTCAGAGATGTCAGGGTACAGCACCGCGACGTAGAGCCCAAGCGCGAAGAGGCCGATCCCGACATAGAGCATCGAACGACGCCCATCGCTCAGAGTTTTAAGGAAAATGTTGCGGTACATTTGGTGGTCTGAAACGCCGCTAGCATACTGCTTCTCATACTACAAGCAGACCCAAGGTCCACAAGGCAGGCAAAATGTACCTGCTATCTATGATCGAAGATGGTCAAGATAGTCCGATGCCGGCAGAGGTGTCAGGAGAAGAGTTTCAAATGCTTTGACATCATTTAGACCCGTCAGCCGAGTAGTACTGCAAAAACGCATCTTCCAACGATGCATGTTCGCTCTCGAATGTCGCTACCGAGTGCATGCTAGCTGCCTTTATCACCGAATCCATCGCACCTTCTCCGCTAACCGACAACGTGAATGAACCACCATCAAAATTCGTGACCGACACCCCCTCCAGACCCTCGAAGACGTTGTTTCCGACAGGTTCAGCGAACACGATCTTGACTGTCCACAAGCTCAACCCCGTCAACTCGTCGATAGTCCCGATCTTTACCAGCTCACCTTCGCGGATTATGCACACACGATCGCAAGTCGCCTCCACCTCCGACATCACGTGCGAGGACAGGAAAATCGTCTTGCCTGCCTCCTTCTCCTCTTGAAGCATCTCTTGGAATTCGTGCTGCAACAACGGATCGAGCCCAGATGTCGGTTCGTCCAAGATCAGAAGGTCAGGGTCATTCATAAACGCTTGGACAAGGCCGACCTTCTGACGGTTTCCCTTCGATAACTCCCTGATCTTCCTTGTCGGATCGAGATCGAACCTTTCGCACAGCATCTCGAACTTGATCGGCTTAATACCGCGCAGATGCGTGAAATACTCGATTACTGCTGCCCCTGTCATGTAGTTGTAAGTCACAAAATCGCCGGGGAGATACCCCACGCGTTGACGAATCGTAATGCCGTCAGAGCGCGGCGATAAACCGAAGACGGATACATGCCCGGATGTCGGACGAATGAAATCTAAAATGAGCCGAATCGTCGTCGTCTTCCCCGCACCATTAGGACCCAACAAGCCAAAGACTTCGCCTTCGTAAACGTCAAGCGACAGTCCCTGTATTCCTACCACCTCACCATAATGCTTGGTCAGGTTATCCACGTGGATTACGTGATTGGCGTTGCCTTGCACAGCGGATGAAATTGATATCTCTTCCGGATCACGGACTTCGCCGGAGTGACCCTACAAGGCTTATCCGCCTACTTCCAACATCCGCTCAAGAGCAACTAACGCCTGGCGCTTCGTATCAGAATCGACCTGCACTACGTTGATCCCAACACCCGCCATGATGCCTTCCAACACCCAAAGCACATACGCCGGGTGGATACGATACATCGTGGCGCATGGACAGACTACCGGATCCAAGCAGAAAATCCGCTTGTCCGGATTCTCGTCACGCAACCGATTGACCATGTTGATCTCAGTGCCGATCGCCCATGATGTGCCAGCTGGCGCGCCTTCAACGGTTTTGCGAATGAACTCGGTCGAACCGTTGTAGTCGGCGGCATCCACTACTTCGCGAACACACTCCGGATGCACCACCACATTCACATCAGAATCTTCGCGACGCGCATCCTCGATCTGCTTCACTGTGAAGCGAGTATGCACCGAGCAGTGACCTTGCCACAACACCACCTTTGAATCTCGTATCTGAGTTTCAGACAAACCGCCCATCGGCTTGAACGGATTCCAGACAACCATATCATCCGCCGGTATCCCTTTCGCTAGTCCCATATTCCGTCCAAGGTGCTGGTCAGGAAGGAAGAAAATTCTCTTGCCGCGTTCCAATGCCCAGTCGTACGCCGCATCAGCATTCGATGACGTGCAAACCAAACCGCCGTTGCGTCCACAAAGAGCCTTAATTGCAGCAGTCGAGTTCATATATGTGATCGGTACTACCTCCGCCTCGCCATCTCGACCTTCACCCAGAACATCCATGAGATCATCCCAAGCATCCTCAACATCATCGGTCGCAGCCATGTCTGCCATCGAGCAGCCCGCCGCCATGTTCGGCAGAATAACGTTCTGGTCATCATCCGACAGCAAATCCGCCGTCTCCGCCATGAAGTGCACACCGCAGAAGATGATCCACTTCGCATCCTTGTTCTCGGCAGCCTGCTTGGAAAGCAGATAGGAATCACCTCGGAAATCAGCGAACTGGATAACGTCGTCTCGCTGGTAGTGGTGACCCAGCACCACCGCTTTTGTCCCAATCTCTTTGCGAGCGTATCGAATACCCGACTCCACCTGTTCAGGCGACATCTTCAAGTACCGAGTCGGCACCTTCTGCCAACGAACCCCGGATTGGAACTCTTGCTCAAGAGTCTTAGTGCGTAAGTTGCCCTCGGTCTGACAAAATGCCGACTGCTCAAGTTCGGTGATGGGGATGATGGTCTTGGGTGCTGTGTTGATGGAGATCATGTTGACTCCTACTGACCTGAGCCGATTACCTTATCGGCCGACCGACTAGCGACCACGGGGACGCCTCGGTTACTTCGACGCTGATCGTATCTCCCGCGCGAATGCCGCAATCGTCATGCGAGTCATCGATATACACGATCTTGTCATTGCGGTTCCTACCGAACATCCGGCCCCGTTTGCGACCCTCTAAAAGGATGTCCGTTGACGTGCCTACCAGAGTTGCGTGCTTCTCCGTTTGAATCGCACATTGTACAGCGTCCAGACGCTGATGTCGCCGCTTTTTCTCGCTTTGGGATACAGTGTCCGGGAATTTCCGTGAAGCAACCGTGCCCGGACGTTCGCTATAAGCCGCAGAGTGCACCTTTTCGAAGCCGACCCGTTCAACGATGTCAAGCGTGTTCTCGAACTGCTCCTCGTCTTCGCCAGGGAAACCAACTATCACGTCGGTAGTCAACGCGACATCGTCTCCTAGAATGTCTCGAATCTCGTCGATCTTTTCGAGATACTGGTCGCGCGTATACCCGCGACGCATGTTGGCAAGAACAACATCGTCTCCAGCTTGGAACGGAAGGTTGACCGTCTCGCAGACCTTTGGCAGGTCGGCAATCGATTGGATAATCCGCGTAGACATATCGTTAGGATGCGACGTGAGAAAGCGTATCCGCTCGATCCCGTCAACTTCTTGTATACCTTCCAGTAGATCGGCAAGATCTTTCCGGTCGTCAAGATCGTGACCGTAAGAGTCGACATTCTGACCGAGCAACGTGACCTCTTTGACACCACGTTGAACTAGCATCTTGGCTTCGTCTACTAGTTCCGCCAACGCACGGCTCGTTTCGCGTCCACGGCGGTACGGGATGATGCAGAACGTGCAGAACTTATCGCAGCCATGGGTGATCGGCACGAATGTCGCCACTTTCGGATCATTCGGAACTAGGTTCGACAAGCAACCGTCCAAATCACCATTCTCGATACCGTGCCGGAACGCAACCGATTCGAGTATCGGGTTGAAATCCTGCGGACGCGCCCACAGATCAACCTGCGGAAAACGACGACGCAGATCTGCATCATCTGGTCCAACCATGCAGCCCATAACGACGATCATGCGATCAGGGTTCCCATCCTTGACCTTCTTCAGCTTCCCAAGCATCCCCGTCGCCGTATCCTCCGCCGATTGCCTCACCACGCAAGTGTTCAGCACCACCACATCCGCGTCTTCTGGAGTATCGCAACTACCCAAACCCAAGCCAGCCATGCCCGCGCCCAATCGCTCCGAATCGGACATGTTCATCTGACATCCAACTGTCCAGACGTGATAGGAGGGCATAGGTGTGTGTTGTAAGTCTGCTGTTTCAGCACCGCGGCACAGAGCCAACGCTGCATGCCATTAACTCAATTTTACGCGTCAACACCCCATCATTCCTGCGCGTACTCCCTGTCATTCCGAGCGCAGCGAGGAATCTCCCCCTTCGCAAAGCGTAAGAGGGCCAGGGGGATGCGTACTCCCTCCTTCGCAAAGCGTAAGAGGAGGGGGATGCGTACTCCCCCCTTCGCTCCGCGTAAGGGGGCCAGGGGGATGCTTCCCTAATCCCCCGCAAATAGCGGCAAAATCTCATTGATAATCACGTCCTGCGCCTCTTGATCCATCCCCGTGTAAAACTCGACGTCCGAGGAATAGTCAAAATCGAAAAGATCCACGCCGTCTTTGAGGCTGAACTCCAGCTGACCCGTCTCGCCGTACTGGTTTCTCTGCTCGATGGTGATCTTGTTCTCGCTCAGCCAGTAATCCAGAAGCTCCTGAGCACCCACGCCCTCGAGTTCAACGGTAGTAGCATTGCCGTCGGCATCGACCGCCGAAACGCTGATCCTGCCATCGCTGATCTTGACGTACCCACCATCGCCCTCCAAAGAGATTCCACCGCCACCGCCACTACTAGAACCCACAGCAGACTTGTCGGCGTAATGAAGCACATATTCCGGAGAACTGATACGCAACTGGCTGAAATTATAAGGATCATTCTCTTTTAATTTCCAAGTTGCGGTAGATATAGCTACCAAAGAGATTCTCTGAATAGGCTCGCCATTAAAATAATCATCTTTCTGTTCAGAGGTTATAACTTTCTCCTTCACTAAATAGTCTAAGAAAAATTCCTCATTATAAAATCCAAATGTGCCGCCCTCTAATTTGACTTTTGTAAAAGGATAATCGGCATAAATTGTTATTGCTCCTCTGCCATCGCCCAACCTCCCACCTTGATGAAGAACAACAAAGTAATCGCTTACATCCGGGGTGGCTGTTGCAGTAGGCAAAGGAGTTTCAGTAGGAAGAGGAGTAGCGGTAGGTCTGGGAGTTGCCGTAGGTGCTGGCGTGCTTGTGGGAACGGGAGTAGGTCGCGGAGTAGGCGATGGGACTGAGGTGGCGGTAGGTGCTGCTGCGACCCTTACAACCGGGGCCGCAGGGTCAGGATTGGAATCAGACTGGCTCAATACGGCAAAAACCGCTACCCCAACGGCAATTACAGCGATGCCTAAAGAAACGACCGCAACCTTAGCCGAACCAGGCGCTTCTTCGATCTTCCTGATCAGATCCGATAAGGCCATTCGGCCCTGCCTTTCGTGTTTGCCATCGTTTTGGACGCCCGCGATCGATGGTGGCCATCCCGCTAGCACCGCACCCCTGTCAACCCCGTCGCATTATACAAGAGGGACGGTACGGGAAAATCATGGCAATCATGGTTCAAAACCTCCCCCTTACGTTCTACGAAGGGGGGAGATTGAGCGGAGCCCAAAGAACCGACACAAGAGCGGGGGATGTTTTAGTTTGTGGTTACCCGTCCGAACCCGTTGAGCCACGCGTCTGCTGCATCTGTCAACGAGACGTCAATCAAATCCCCGACGCGTATCGCATCTCCGCCCACAGTGCCGATTTTGGTTGCAGGGACTTGCGAATCTGCGGCTGTAGTTAGGATGGTGTCGGCGTCGTCAGCACTGCAAGTTATGACTATGCGCGATTGGCTTTCGCCAAAAAGAGCGGGTAGCCAATCAGTAAACGGATCATCGTGCTCGATGGTCACGCCAGTGTTCCCTTGAACCGCAGATTCAACTATTGCGACCGCCAATCCGCCGTGTGAGATGTCGTGCGCGGACTTTAGCAACTCACGCCCGATCAGCGAACGACAAAGCCCCTGAACCCTGACTTCGAGATCGAGATCGAGTTTGGGTTGACCTGCAATTGCACCGTGAAGTACAGCCAAAGCCTCACTGCCCGCCAAGCCATCGAATGTGTCCCACGGGGAATCAGTGCCAATGACGATCACCGCGTCGCCGTCG
Organism: Dehalococcoidia bacterium; assembly: GCA_963555965.3. Taxonomy (GTDB): domain Bacteria; phylum Chloroflexota; class Dehalococcoidia; order Lucifugimonadales; family Lucifugimonadaceae; genus Bin127. Next base: position 1,143,038 of record OY821634.1, on the reverse strand, counting down.
TCTTGGAACGCAGACCGAGCATGACTTTCAACGTTTTCTAGTACGCCTAAAGCCCCGATTATCGGGGTGGGTTGAACTGCCGAACCCGCCGACTCGTTGTATAGGCTCGCATTACCGCTGACTACGGGAATGTTGAAGGCCGACGCCGCTTCAGATATACCAGCGATCGCTTCTTGAAGTTGGTACTGGATGTCCGGAGTTTCAGGATCGCCGAAATTCAGTCCGTCGGTAAGGGCGACGGGTTCGGCACCGACGCATGATAGGTTTCGACATGCTTCGGCGACGGCGATCGCAGCACCGACGCGGGGGTTGAGGTAGACGATTCGACCGTTGCCGTCGGTAGTGACGGCTAAAGCTCGCTCTGTGCCCTGGATGCGTAGCAGCGCGGCGTCACCGCCGGGCGCGATCACTGTGTTGTTCTGCACCTGATGGTCATACTGTCGCCACACCGTGTGCTTCGACACGATATTTGGGGATGCTAGCAGTCTTAAAAGTGCTTCATTAGGCGTGGTCTCTAGATCGGGAAGATTTGAGAAATCGCGGTTCTGCAACTTTTCGAGCCAATTCGGTTTTGGCGAATTGAAGCGATACTCTGGCGCGTCTGTCAGCGTGACGACTGGCGTAGAAGACACTTGCTCGCCGTCGTCTCGGACAACAACGTTGCCTCCGTCTTCAAAACTGCCGATGATTGCGGCATCCAAGTCCCACTTCTCGAAAAGCTCGAACAGCGCACCTTCATGTCCCGGCTTAACCGCCAACAACATCCGCTCTTGAGATTCCGAGAGCATAACCTCGTACGGACTCATCTCGGTTTCGCGTCGTGGCACCTTTGCGACGTCGATATTGATTCCGAGTTCGCTACGTTCTGCCATTTCGACTGCTGCGCTGGTGATGCCCGCCGCTCCGCAGTCTTGCATTCCAACGACGCCGGGCAGTTGGATGGCTTCGAGACATGCTTCGATCAAGACTTTTTCGAGGAAGGGGTTACCGACTTGGACCGCAGAGCGCATCTCTGCCTGCTCCTGGAATGTCCGAGATGCAAGCCCTGAAGCACCATGTATGCCGTCACGCCCGGTTTTCGCGCCTACCAGCACCAGCAGATCACCCGCCGCATCCGCGCGCGCGCTCATCACCTTGCCACCCTCGATAATCCCAACGCACATAGCGTTGACTAGTGGGTTGCCCGCGTACGAGGAATCAAAAACGACTTCACCGCCGACGTTCGGCACACCGATGCAGTTGCCATAACCGGAAATCCCAGAGATTACACCGTTCAACAGATATCGCTGGCGTTCGTCCGTCGGCGGACCGAATCGCAAGGAGTTCATCAGCGCCATCGGACGTGCGCCCATGGCTAGAATGTCGCGCACGATACCACCCACTCCGGTAGCAGCCCCTTCGTACGGCTCTACCGCAGATGGATGATTGTGGGACTCGATCTTGAAAGCAACAGCGTATCCGTCGCCGATATCCACTACGCCCGCATTTTCGGCACCAGGTGCGACCAATAAACGTTCGGATGTATTCGGCAACATGCGGAGCAGTGCCTTGGTGTGCTTGTACCCGCAGTGCTCGCTCCATAACGCTCCGAACAGTCCGATCTCAAGTTCGTTCGGCTCGCGACCCAGACGGTCCACAATCGCCTCATATTCAGCGCGCGAAAGTGCCACCTCGTCCAGTAGATCTTGAGCGATCGGCGCCACGGCGATCAAGACTTGCCAGAATCAACCGCAGCCGCTATAGACTGCCACAGTGGATTGCCGTCAACACTCCCAAGCAAACCTTCACAGGCCCGTTCCGGATGCGGCATCATGCCCAGAACATTCCCACCATCATTCGTAATTCCAGCAATGTTGTTGCGCGAACCATTAGGGTTCGCATCGGCAGTCGGATTGTTCTCGCCGTCAACGTACCTGAAAATTACCCGCCCATCGGATTCCAGCATCGCCAGCGTCTCATCATCAGCCTGATAGTTCCCCTCGCCATGCGAGATCGGCATCGATACAACATCACCCTCCACGTATTGAGCCGTGAATACTGTCCGCGAAGATTCCACGCGAAGCCTACCAGGCGCACAGCGAAACTCTAGATGGTCATTGCGGATAAGCGCACCCGGCAAGAGACCAGATTCACACAAGACCTGAAATCCGTTGCAACTACCAAACACAAAACCCCCACCATTAGCGAAATCCTTCACCGCCGACATCACCGGAGAGTGAGCCGCTATCGCTCCACATCTCAAATGATCTCCGTAAGAGAAGCCGCCCGGAAGAAGAATCGCATCGAAGTCATTGACCGACGTCTCTCCATGCCAAACATATTCAGCCTCATAGCCAAGAACATCCGCAACCGCATAGTGCATGTCGCGTTCAGACCACGAGCCCGGAAATACGACAATGCCAAACTTCATCTCGCGCTAAACCCTCTTTATCCCCCTTCAGAACCAAGAGGGAGCAACTGTCCAACGCCCGGCAACTAAGCGTTTTTCTCAGTCGATTTGCGACTCTTCCGTAGCTTTCCCGCCATCTGCTTTTTGCGAGTTACCGACGGCGGTTCAAATGCCTTCCGACGCCGCGCTTCTGAAATGATCCCTTCGTGCTGCACTCCGCGCGTGAAACGCCGAAGCATTGCCTCGAAACTCTCGCCTTCTCGGTTTTTTACCTCTACCAACTGAAATCCATTCTCCTATGGGCGCTACGATGTGAAACTGCCACATCGAAATTCTTCTACCGTAACGATGGTAACACCCCAACTTCAATCCTTACGATTTTCGACATACTCTCTAAAGATATTCAAACCGACACCCAACCGCTCAAGCGTCCGCTCTCTACCCAGAACCTCGATCGATTCGAACAACGGCGGCGCAATACGTTTTGCCGTTACCGCAACGCGAATCGGAGTGAAAAGTTGACCAGCCTTCAATCCAGTCGAGCCCGTAAGTCCGCGCAAAGCACTTTCGATCTCTTCTACACTGAACGGCTCAACCCTCTCCAACGCCTCGATGCTCGCATTCAAAGACGTGAAAACCATCTCTTCGTCCATTCGACGACCAATCATCTCCTCCGCGTTGGGATAAACCCGATCAACAAACAAAAAGTCGATAAGCGCCACCACATCAGGCAACACCTTGATACGCTCTCGCAACACAGGCACCATCGCTTTCACCACATCCCGGTCGATCGGACGATCAATCTCGTCTAACAACCCCCCTTCATCTTCAGGACGTTCTAAGCACGGCATCATCATGTCCGTAAGTGCCTCTTCGTCAGCCTTCATAATGTGCTGCTGATTCATCCACTCCAGCTTCTGCGCACTGAACTTCGCAGGATGCGACAGAATACGACCTACCTCGAAACGAGACGCGATCTCGTCCCGCGACATTACCTCTGTGTCATCCCCCGGAGACCAGCCCAGCAACGCAAGATAGTTCAACACCGCATCAGGCGTGTAGCCCGCATCCCGATACTCCAAAGCAGACTGCGCACCATGACGCTTGCTCAGCTTCGATCCGTCCTGAGACGTGATCAGTGGAACATGAACATACCTCGGCGTCGGTATCCCAAGAGCCTCCTGAATCAAGACATGACGCGGCAAACTCGGTATCCACTCCTCACCACGAATCACATGCGTTATCCCCATCTCAAAATCATCCACCACATGAGCCAAGTGATACGTCGGGAAACCATCCGACTTCAATATCACGAAGTCCTGCAACAAAGACAGATCAAACCTCAACCGACCTCGTACCTCGTCCTCAGACTCCAACTCGCCATGATCCGGAACCTTGAACCGCACAACAACATCAAGACCCTTATCACGCGACTCCTGAATCTGCTCCGACGTCCGATACCGACCTCGATTGTCGTACCCAGGCGCCTCCCCCGCTGCTTGCTGACGTTGCCGCAATGCCGCCAGTTCTTCAGGCTGTGTGTCGTCGTAATAAGCATCACCAGAAGCGATCAACTTCTCAGCCGCATCCGCATACAACTCCAACCGCTCCGATTGCGTATATGGAGCATGAGGCCCGCCGATCTCAGGACCCTCATCAAGATCGAGACCCAGCCAATTCAACGACTCCTTGATATGCCGCTCCGCATCAGGATCGTAACGATTGCGATCCGTGTCCTCTATGCGTAGGATGAACTGACCCCCAGTCTTGCGAGCCAGAAACCAGTCGTAAAGCGCAGTCCGAAGACCGCCGATATGCATCACCCCAGTAGGACTCGGAGCAAAGCGAACGCGTGCAGGTGGTGAAGTGCTCATACTTACCAGATTAGACCATTAGCACACGGAATACCCGGAACTGCCATATCCAGAAATTGAGGGCGGCCCGATTCTCGCCTGCGCTAGGGCTAAGTCCGGCGGTAGGGCAGAACGGAATGCCAGATGTTGACCTGTGATCGGATGATCGAAACCTAGCTGATTAGCATGTAGAAACTGCCTGCCAAGCGGAACCTCCAGAATCACCACACCATACACCGGATCACCCACTATCGGATACCCCATCGCCTCCAGGTGCACCCGTATCTGATGCGTTCGACCAGTTTCCAGCTTTAGATTGACCATCGACAGACTTTTCCCGAAAGCGTAGTACCCCGCGGCGAATGCGAAACGAGTCCGCGCCGGACGTCCGTATGGAACGACCGCTTGCCGCGTCCTGATTGTCGGATGTCTGCCCACAGGACGATCGATTACACCCGGACCAGGTGGCAATTTACCAACCACCATCGCTACGTAACGCCGATCTACCTCACGCGCCTTGATCGCAGCTGATAGCACACAAGCGGATTCCAATGTCCGAGCAACAACCATCAATCCCGAAGTATCAGCATCCAGACGATGCACAATCCCAGGACGTTCCATCGGCTGCAACTCTGACATCTCCGGATATCGCGCCAAAAGCCCGTTGACAAGAGTACCATCACGACGCCCAGCACCAGCGTGAACAGCCATGCCCGCAGGCTTGTCCACAACAATTACATGCTCATCTTCGTACGCAACGCGGAAATCTAGGCTTTGAGGAACCGGCAGCGCGTCGGATTCAGCTGAACCAGGCGCATCGAACTCCACGCAGTCACCCGAAACCACCTTTGTCGAGGGCGTGTCCACAGTCCGACGATTCACCGTCGCCGCGCCAGACCGGATCAGCCGCTGCACCTCGCTACGCGATAGATCAGGCACTTCGTGGCGAATAAACAGATCGAGACGCACCGGCAAACCATCACCATCAAGATCGAATTTCAGTTTCGGAGGCATCAGTAATGGACCCATTTAACGCCCCGTATCGCATTGCTTCGGAGCATCGTTGGCATGGCGCTACCGTTGCGCTTGCTACCGCAGTGCTAGGAGCCGTCTCTTCATCACGATGTGTGAAGAAATACCACACCATTAAAACCATGCCCACCGAGATCGCAGAATCCGCAACATTGAAAATCGGCCACGGACCAACATCCAAAAAATCAGTCACATAGCCCTGCTGCAAACGATCAAGCAGATTCCCAAGCGCGCCACCCAGTTGGAGTCCTAGGGCTATTCGCAATACGAATGACCTTGCCCCAGTTGACCAGTAGACCCAAAGCAACACGCCGACCGCAATCACTGCGACGATACTCAAGACATTGCTATGACCCTGAAACAAACTGAACGCCGTACCCGTATTACGAGCATGAGTAAAACGCAAAAAGCCCTCCACTGGCCAAGACTCACCCCAATCCAGCCATCCAACAATAAACGCCTTCGTAGACTGATCCAAAACCAACACGACCAACGCCAAAACCCAAAGCATCCAACTCCTGCGAACCCAAAAATCCCAAACCCGATACCCGATACTCCTCACCTCATCCCCGCGCGTTACGTCATTCCGGCGAAAGCCGGAATCTACAGCGGGCACTTCTTCACGACCAACAGACATACTCACGATTCTACGGCTACCCACACCGTGCCGTCCCTTTGGCGAAGCGTTCTCCTTTCCCTCCCCCTCTTTAGAGGGAGAATTGAAGGGGCCAGCGACGCTCGCAGGGGATGCCCGCGGCGAATAGGCGAGCCGCCCCGCCGGCGGAAGGACGCGAGTGAACACGACGATGCGTAGGGGCGGTTCGCGAACCGACCCTACGCTACCAACCAAACCCTCAAATCCCAATAATTCCCCCAATCGCGGTTCAGACATCACCTACATCATGCAAAATCATAGCAATCACAGTTCACAAATCACCAACCATCAGGAGCCATCTGAATCATGGAAGCACGAGTTGACCTACGTAGCGACACTGTAACCTTGCCGTCGCCAGAGATGCGGCGCGCCATACACGAGGCTGAACTTGGAGACGATGTTTACGGAGACGATCCATCCGTGAACGAGTTGGAAGCGAAATCTGCGGAGATGCTCGGAAAAGAGGCAGGGCTGTTCGTGACATCTGGCACTCAGGGCAATCTCGTCTCGATGTTGGCGCATTGCGGACGTGGCGACGAGGTTTTGGTAGGCGACCGATCCCACATCTTCTCCAGCGAGGCCGGCGGCGCAAGCGTGCTAGGCGGACTCTTCCTATATCCCATCAAGACCGACCGCTTCGGGTTCCTCGAACCAGACCTGATCCGCGCCGCAACAAACCCTCAGGACTATCACGTCCCGCCGACAAAGCTCCTCTGCATCGAGAACACACACAACCAATCTAGCGGACAGCCGCTGACCGCTGAGCAGACGCAGGTCATGGCGGATGCGGCACGCGAGGGCGGTATGAACGTCCACATCGACGGCGCACGACTCTTCAACGCAGCGGTCAGTCTGGGAGTCGACGCGGCAGAACTCGTCGCACCAGCAGACTCCGCAACATTCTGCCTGTCCAAAGGTCTATCCTGCCCAGTCGGTAGCGTAGTAGTCGGAGATGAAGACTTCATCCACCGCGCCCGACGTTGGCGCAAGATGTTAGGTGCTGGAATGCGACAAGTCGGAGTAATCGCCGCCGCCGGCACATTCGCCCTTGACAACATGATCGAACGACTCGCCGAAGACCACTCTAACGCCAAGAAACTCGCTCAAGGACTAGCCGACATTGACGGCATCAGCGTAGACCCTGACAGCATCCACTCAAACATTGTCTACTTCAACATCCCACCCGGCAGCGGCACCGCAATCTCCGCAAACCTCAAAGAGCGCGGCATCCTAGTAAACGCCGGCGACCCAGTAATGCGAATGGTCACCCACTATGGCATCTCCTCCGAAGACATCGACTTTACGTTGTTGGCGCTGCAAGAGCACTTGAGGGAGGCGGTTGCGGCGGCGTAGCCCTTCTCCGTTTGCGCACCGAAGCATAACCTTGATGATCCGCGTGCGCATTCTATCCCACCCTGAAAGTACAATCATCCAATGCGAGCACCGAGGAGAAGGCGACCAAGAAAGCGTGTGATTCATGTGCCGCCAAACACGGATTTAAATGATCTTGCTAACCAAGTCACATACGTTGGGAGTCCTGAACACAAGGACTTCCCTAGTTTCGCAGGACCACCTAAGCGTCGGTCCGATGCATCGATCTGCCCGCGGCATATCAGAGACGCCGAGACAGTCACCGAATGGTTACGAACCGCTATCAGACGCGGAGCAATCGACGGTCATTGGGATGGTAATTTTCCTCGGCATGTGTGGTACAAGGACGGCGACACGGTCTACGAAGCGCGGCTCACAAACCATGTTCTAGGGGAATATAAAGGGTATCCGCTTAATGACTATGAATGGCCCCGAGGCATAGAGGAGTTTTATGCCTGACATTAGGTTGAACTTCGATTGGGTTGATGCCGAAGGCGCACTAGGACCAGAGTTAGCCGCAACTTGGGCTTCACTTGAAATCGTCGCCGGTGGATCTGTTGTCACTCGCGTTTTTGACCGTCGAGTTAAAACGGTGCGCGACTTTCTCCACGTTCCGCTCTATCCGTTCGCTGAGTGGATTGCAACCAATTGGTGGTTCCTCTCAAACGAGTTCCAGAATCGCGAAAAAACGAGTGATAGGGAGTTTCGACGAAGGCACTCCATGAGATCAGGCGGTGACGGCTACGCTTATCCTGACCTGCGCATCTTCTCTTCCGGGTCCACAACTAGGCTAGGTTGGTATCGATACACTCATCAGTGGGCACGCGTGGAATTCCTCAATCAAGATTCTTTGTGGCTCGACAGTTCAAACTTGCAGCAAGCGTTCGCGGATTTTATCGATGCTGTTGTTGAACGGCTCATTGAGAACGGCATTGAAAACACGCTTTTGCAGGAAGAGTGGGCCGCAATTCTTGATTCGAATCAAAACAAAGAAGAATTGAAGTTCTGCGAGACCGCCGCTGCCTTGGGGTTGGATCCTTACAACTTGGACGTATCGAAAAGTGATGAAATCATCCAGTTGGCTGGTCAGTTAGGTGAATTGGTAGACGAAGCCGTCCAAGTCGTGAACCCCAAAAATCTCACCGAGCAGTCATCGGTGATTGTGGAGGCAGCAAAAGAATCGAGGGGTAACAGTTTATCTCTTAATACTCTCAGAAGCTCAGTTCCCGATTTCGGTCTAGGAATAACGAGCGGTGCTCCTTGGCGTGTAGGCCGCGACTGCGCTCGAGACCTGAGACGCGATTTAGGTTTGGACGGACAGCCAATACCCACAATGTCACAGCTAGCCGCGGCATTAGGCGAAAACGAAAGTCTAGTAGACGAGGCCACGCGGCCTGTTCAACTGTTGGCGCAGACGCCTATGGTCGACGGGCTAATTACCGTCAACGACGACCAAAGCACGTCTTTCGCGTTACGTCAGTTCAATGATCAAGGTCGACGGTTCAGTTTCTGTCGAGCATTATCTGAAGTCCTTTCGTACCCTTGGTCTGACGCACTCATCACCGATTCGCACTCCGAACGTCAACAGCGTAACCGCGCATTCGCCGCAGAGTTTCTTGCTCCTTCTTTCAGCCTGCAACAGAGGGTCAACAGCCAAGTAGTTGATGATGAAGAAATCGACGATTTATCCCAAGAATTTGGTGTCTCGTGGTACGTAATAAAGAACCAGATCGAAAATAACCAGATTGCCCAGTTGACCGAGCCGATCATTAGCTGAAAAACCGCGCTCACCGAATCGCATCAGAACTTTCGGGACTCTATGTTCTTGTCTCACCTTCGTGATGCCATGTCGCGGGTCGATCGACGCTGTCTTCGTCACCGCGAATCATGTATCCGAACGTCGTACCCGAACGGCGGGACTCTCCGCAGTTCCATAACCACTGCTGATTAAGAATTATGACAGTCATTGTTTTGCGGTTGGCGATACCATCTTAAGGATCAGACAAGCGATCCGAAGATCCTAATCGCCCCCGCACACATATTGGTGATCCCCAATTCTGGTGTCGCTGTATCCGTCGCTTAAGCTCAATCTCGTCGAGCCGACTTGGGCAAATCACGATGTAACTAACCTAACCATACCGAATGCCCAATAACTCGCTAACAGCACCAATACCGCAACAAATGCGCTGAATCTACCAGCCAAGGTCATCGCGTCGGCCCCGATTCGACCTCCAAAACGGCTCCCAGGCAATAACCCTTCCATTTGGCACTAAACCGATCAAACGCATCCACGCCGCAGTTCAAAGCGTGGATTCACGAGTTACGTTGTTGCAATAATCACGGCAGTGTTTGCGGATTTAGGTTATTCTATGCGTTGCCGCTACAGTTCATGCGTTGGGCATCAACTCAAAGAACTGGTTGGCCTTCTGAATGAGTTCGTCGACGTTATCGGTCCGAAATACCTCTGTGTAGAGTCTTTCACAATCCTGAGTAACGCACTCGATGGCTGTCTTCTCCCACAGGAGCTTGCATGGCCATTTCGCGACAATATCGGAAAAAGGAGCTGATGTCCGATGGCTCCTTAAACGTTCATCAAGATTTTCCGTAAAACCAACTTTGACGCGCCCGGGATCAAGTTTCGGTTCTAGCTGGATTACGTAAAAGACGCCCGAACTATCAACACCCGTTTCGGCATTCGCATTGTCCCAATCTTGAATGTTACTCTTCAACTCTTCATAGTCATTCGCTGTGATGTGACTAACAGCTTGGCCACGTCCCTGATCGCTTTTCTTTTTGACTACGTTGAAGCCCAACCGTCTGACAAGCTTATGAATAGAGGATCGATGCCTCTGATGGATCTGAGCAATGTCAGCTATTGAGATCAGTTCGTCGCCCATCTTGGATTCGATCCTAAGTTGCCTGTGTTTCGAATATGATCACTCATACCTAAAGCGTCTGACCGAAGGTGTGTGCTGCGACCAGCATCACCAAGGCAATCCTGTCATCAAGGATACCATCCATAGCATCAACCGGCTTTCCATCTGCCTCATGTGCGACATTATCCGACCCTGTGACAGTAGATATGTTGCATTTTTCTGGTGCCTAACCAGGCGGTCACTTCAAAACGTTGACGAAGCCTTCCTGAGTGAAATCTCGGTCGGTTGCTAGTACTTCATGGATGTCTTCGTCCTGCATTACGGTCATGCTGATGCAGTCGACCATACTGTACCGCTTATCGGGGCGGGCGATGTAGAGCCTTAACGCGGTGAGATATTGCTCGCCGGAAATGCTAACGATCCGGTACTTTGGGTCTGACAACATCTCCAAGACGAATCGACCGATCAATTGCCGGGTTCGGGGTCTGCTTCTACTGAAATGCGCGAGTATCTCGTTCAGTACATCGCGGGTAGACAGCAACACTACATTGTCATCGGCTCGGAAGCGATGCATTAGTTCGACCGCTTGCGCCCGCGCATCATCGTTGGGATCGAAAAGTGCGACGAAGAATCCCGTGTCGGCGAAAACTACTCTTGCCAAGGATATCTCTCACGTTTGGATAGGCCGTAGAGATAGTGGTCGATGTTGAGAGAGAGGTCATGTGGTATGGCGTCTTGTTCGTCTTGGGGCAAACTCTCGTACAGAACTTTGCCAAAACCGGCTAGGTCTCCCTCGGTGAATTCGCCATCGCGCACGAACACTTTATCGGGGTTTGGCACACGTGCTTCGAGGGCATCTAGAGCTTCGATGAGGTCATCCGCGGCTTCGTAGTCGCCGGAATCGGCATCAATGACCACCCACTGACCGTTCACAGGTTCTCCCAATTCGCGCTTGATGCGGTCGTGATACATCCGCTCAGCACGTTCTCTAGCGAGAGTGTATTTGTCTTTTTTGGTCGTCATGGTTTGTAATCAGGTTCGCACTGATGCCCCATGAACAGATCATAGCATTCCATTCGCCCGTACTCTTTCCACCACCCAACAAGCAACACCAAAACCCCAGGCTATCCCTAAATCCCAAGAATCCCCCGGTTCAAAAAGTAAACTTGCCGCGCCCGCCCCAATCCCTTCTATTCCGTTTGGATTATCAAGAATGAGCGTTTTCCGACGATCTCGAATCCCGCGTATCCCCCTCCCTCCACCACGCCCTCAACCGCTCCCTGATTTGACGTTCCGCGCCCAATTCACCCGGCTCATAAAACCGACTCCCTCGCACGCCCTCAGGCAGATTCTCTGATGGCTTAAAATGCCCTGGCGCATCGTGCGGATACTCGTAGCCTTTGCCGTAGCCTAAATTTTTCATGAGGCCCGTCGGAGCGTTGCGTAGATGCATCGGTACAGGTTCGTCGGGTGTTTGACGGACTAGTGCCAGAGCCTTGTCGATTGCCAAGTATGCGGAGTTGGATTTCGGCGCGGAGGCAAGGAAAATCGTGGCTTCTGCGAGTGGTATACGTCCTTCGGGCATTCCCACGAAGTTGACCGCTTGCTGAGCAGCGACGGCCACGGCGAGACCGTTTGGGTTGGCAAGTCCGATATCTTCGGCAGCTAAAATCACCAATCTTCTGGCGATGAACATCGGATCCTCTCCAGCGTCGATCATCCGAGCGAGGTAGTAGATGGCGGCATCCGGATCAGATGCTCGAACACTCTTGATGAAAGCCGAAATCGTGTCGTAGTGCATATCGCCGAGACGATCGTATCGCGAACGTTTTTCGATAGCCTGCTCGACCAATTCGACGCTTACCGTCCGTTTACCGCCCTCTTCCGGAGCAGAATCGACAGCAATCTCCAACGCGTTGAGTGCCGACCTCGCATCACCGTTCGACGCACGCAACAGAAATGACCGAGCATCATCTTCCAACACCGGATTCACAGCCGCCAACCCTCGCTCCAAATCGCTCAGCGCAGCGTCGATAATGCGATTCATCCCCGCATCATCAACTGGATCCATGGTGTAAACCCGCGTACGAGAAAGAAGCGGCGCAATTACCTCAAACGACGGATTCTCAGTCGTAGCTCCAATCAGTATGAATGTCCCCGCTTCAACATGCGGAAGCAACGCATCCTGCTGCGATTTCGAAAAGCGATGAATCTCGTCGACAAACAGAATCGTACGCGTACCCGTTGCACCAACACGATGTTGCGCGTCGTCGGCCTCACGACGGATATCCCGCACACCTGATGTAACTGCCGATAACTCCGCAAAGTGACTCTTAGTCACCCCCGAAATCAGCTGCGCCAACGTCGTTTTGCCACTACCGGGCGGCCCCCAAAGAATCATCGAATGCAAACGGTCGCGCTCGATCATGCGGCGCACTACTCGTCCAGCCCCCACGAGTTTCTCTTGTCCGACAAACTCGTCCAGATTCCTCGGCCGCATCCGCGTCGCCAAGGGCGCTTGGCGATTGAGTATCGCCTGTCTTCTGTCGTCAAACAATGTCATGACTGAAAATTAACCGAATTACGCAGGTCAACGCAATCAGAGTCACGATGCTCTCTGGTTATCGATCAGAAGTTGAATCTGCGAGCGTTCGGAGTGCTTCGGACACGGTTTGACGCTCTTCGGGCAAGACTGTGCGCGGGTCGAGGAAGAGATAGTCATCTTCGATACGACCTATGATCGGAGGAACGTTTCGGCGTAGGCTACCAGCTATAGATCCTGCCGATGCTTCAACAGTAACCATCAATCGTTTCGTTGGCAATGTCTGCCCTGGCGCGCTGCCTCCGCCGATCGCGGTTCTGCCTTCGACAACTTCAGATTGGATATGTTTCGACCAGGCAGTTGCAACCTTCTCCAACTCTTTAAGCGAGGCCGCCATCATTCTCCAGATTGGGATTTCGTCCGATTCTGCACCCCGCACGTAACTTCTGAGGGTGGCATTAAGAGCGGCCAGAGTCATCTTGTCAATGCGGACGGCGCGTGCTAACGGGTGACGCGATACGCGTTCGACGAGTTCGGTATTCCCTACGATGATGCCCGCCTGCGGACCGCCAAGAAGTTTGTCACCGGAAAAGAGCGTCAGATGAGCACCGGCTTGGACCGATTCTTGAACCGTCGGTTCGTGGTCGAAGCCAAAGGTTTCGGTGTCGATGAGGCACCCGGAACCTAGGTCGTGTACCAGCGGTACGTTGTGTCGATTGGCTACATCGACGATGTCGCTAAGCGGTTCTTCATGAATAAAGCCTGAGAGAGCAAAGTTCGAACGATGCACCTTCAAGATCGCGGAGGTGCTAGGACCAATCGCCGATTCGTAGTCGCGGGCATACGTTCGGTTCGTGGTGCCGACATCGACTAGGTTGGCGCCAGACTGCGCCATGACATCCGGGACGCGAAAGCCTCCTCCTATCTCGACCGCTTCGCTTCGCGAAACAATGACATCTCCACCGTGCCCCGCCAATGTGCTGAGCGCGAGAAGAGCCACCGCCGCGTTGTTGTTAACCGCAATACCGGCATCTGCGCCGGTAACCGTATTTAGAAGGGAAGACACATGCGCGTGTCGCGTCCCTCGTCCGGCTGTTTCGATGTCGTACTCCAGATCCGAGTAGCCGAGAGCCGAGAGCCGCGCCGCCTTCGCTGCGTCTTCACTCAGCGGAGCACGACCTAAATTCGTATGGAGAATCACTCCCGTAGCGTTGATAACGCGGTTTGGCGACGGACTCCAACGATCATTAACCGCTTCGACGATGCTCTGGGCGATGTTTGACGGGGATAAATCGACCAATTCTTCCAGACCGGTTCCGATTGAAGCACGGATGGCAGAAAGTCTGCGGCGCGTTTCATTGACGATGAATGGCCGTGGGTACACTCTCAAAAGTTCTAACAAAGCTGGATGAGACATCAACGCATCGACACTGGGAAGCGAACGCAAGGATGAACTTGCATCGAAGTCGATATTCATTGATTTGGAGGGCAATTCAGCAGGTCGTGGAAGTGCTTCGCGACGCGATTTCGACGTTATTCGCCTCGAAATATCCGCTTTACGGAGTAGTAAAATATTTTACTTACGCACTTCGCGATTACGATCGATGATCACCATAGCTGTAACAGGGGGTATCGGGGCGGGAAAATCCGAGACTATCGACATCTTGCGCAAACTCGGCGCGCAGACGATCAGCGCCGATGAATTGGGGCACGCCGCTTACTCGAAAGGCACCTCGGGCCATGCAGAAATGATCCAGGCCTTCGGCGAAGAGATCATCGGTGAGAATGGCGAGATTGATCGTAAAACCGTCGGCGCAATCGTATTCAACGATGAGACAAAGCGTAAGACACTCGAATCGATAGTTTGGCACCGCATCCGCGAGATGCTCAAAGAGGTCATTATCCGAAATCGAGAAGCCCATCCAGAAGCTACCGTTATCGAAGCTGCCATCTTGTTCGAAGCTGGCTGGGATGACCTGACTGACCATGTGTGGACCGTCGAAGCATCTTATCATCAAAGGTTGGCGCGCATTATAGAAAAGACTGGGATGGACAAGCGCGCAGTGCGTGCGCGAATGGACGCGCAACTCGCACCCGAGATCAGAATCGAACGAGCAGACGAAACCATATTCAACAACGGCGATCTGACCGCTTTGGAGCAGAACGTTACCAAGTTGTGGGAATCGACCACAAAGACCTAGCACCGATTGGATGCCAAATGGCGACTGAACAGTTATTCAACCAGACGATCATCGAAGAGTACGTGCTTGCCGAAGAACCTTACTACCTTCCGCTTGCCGACGAAATCGAAATCTTTGAAGCAGCGTATCACCAGCGTGTACCCGTGCTGCTAAAGGGTCCGACCGGTACCGGAAAGACCCGTTTCGTAGAGCACATGTCATGGCGATTGGGCGAAGAACTGACCGTCGCAAAACCCGTAGCCAAGGTGGATGCAAATGCCAACGGCAATCCTGCTTCCTTGCCGCTCGTTACGGTGGCATGCCACGAAGACCTTACCGCATCCGACCTCATTGGTCGTTACTTGCTAGACCGGGAAGGTACACGTTGGCAGGATGGCCCATTGACCAGAGCGGTGAAATCCGGGGGCATCTGCTACTTGGATGAAGTCGTTGAAGCACGCAAAGACACCACCGTCATCATCCACCCGTTGACTGACCATCGCAGGACGTTGACCATCGACAAACTCGGCTTGGTCATCGATGCCGCAGATGGCTTCCTGCTTGTCGTCTCGTACAACCCCGGTTATCAGAACGCAGTCAAGGATCTCAAGCACAGCACCCGCCAGCGTTTCGTCGCTCTTGAGTTCGATTTTCCGGACGAAGAGCACGAGTCGAAAATAATCCAACACGAATCGGGTTGTGAAGACGAACACGCTGGATTACTCGCAGCACTCGGCGGTAAGATCCGTAATCTGCGGGAACACGGCCTTGAAGAGGGCGCAAGCACTCGCGTTCTTATCTACGCCGCAAAACTCATCAATGAAGGCATAAACCCGCGAAGAGCCTGTCAAGTTGCCGTCACGTGGGGCATCACTGACGACGCACAGGTGCAACGCAGTATCGACGAGGTTGTTTCCTCGATTTTCCCGTGAAAAACGATACGGCAACCGAGTTCATGGAGTTCGCCAAAGGCAAATTGACTCGTCCGAGTGTGCGAAACTTGCCCGGCGAAACCGCCCCGCCCGAAGGGTTGGACCCCGGATTGCCTAGACGTAGAGCAGCAGTCACAGTACTGTTTGCACTCCGCGACGACATCCCCACGATGCTACTGATACGACGTGCCGCGCATCGAGGCAACCATCGAACCGAATGGGCCTTTCCGGGGGGAGTTGTAGAGCCGACAGACGAGTCTTTGATGGCAACCGCCCTACGTGAGACGCACGAAGAAATCGGTGTCCCCACGACGCTTATAGATTGCTGGGGACCATTGCCGAAGGTAATCACCGGCACTGGCTACGAAGTTTGGCCGTTCGCTGGGCAATTGTGCGAAAATGCACGCTTGACCCCCGAACGAGAAGAGGTTGACGACTACGCCTATATCCCCGTACACCGACTGTCCAATGCATCGGCGCGGCGCCAGATAACCCTCATGCGTAATAACATGACCCGCCAATGGGACGCCATCGAACACGAAGGCAGAATCATCTGGGGCGCAACCGCAAGAATCATCCACAACACGATGTCATATCTAGACATCAGTGAGACGGCTAATGACTTCACCTAGCGAACAAATCAGAATGAACGTGCGTGCGGAACTTGGCAGTTTCCCTTCGCCTGTACAAGCAAACTACGACCGTGCCAGAGAGGCTTTGACTGGGAGGTTGGCAGATGACAAACTTGACGATTGGGCGCAGATGGGGTTGACCATCTCGAAGCGAACTGTCCGATCATGGGAAGCTGGAGCCGAACTTTTCAACGCTTCTCCCAAAGTGCAACGCCACTTACCCGCCGGTCAGTTCATTAGCTGGGTACGAATCGGCGATCAATTGTGTACGGCTTCGCCAAGCCTCGCCGTTGCTTTTTTCCGCGCCAGCCCCGAAGCGATCGAACGGTTGCGCCCACGGTACATCGGCGATTGGGCCCAATCATGCAGGTCGCTTTATCGCGGAACATGGAAATCGTCGGCGCTGGCATGCAAACTGTTCGAAGCGACACCTCAATTATTGGAGTCGCTGTCGTTCGATGAGTTGCGTCGTTTCGCAGAGTTCCTAGAAGAGGTCTCGCATCGCTCCTACGACATGGCAGCGGACGCACTCGATAAGGGCTCTGACCTATTCCCGAAGCTAGGACGGGATGCCGGCGCGTTCATCGGACTTTCCAACACCGTGGCGAAAAACTCTTGGCGTTATGTCCAACCGATGTTCGACGCCGCACAGTATTCGCTCGTCGAGATGCCACGCGAGCAACGATCGAGTTTTATTTCGCTCGTCAACCGATTGTCGACAAAAGAAGGCGTAGACCCGTCGCGTGTCATCCGCGATGGCGCTCGCGCATTAAGCGGAATTGGTCACGAGTGGCGTGACACATTAATCGATCTAACGCACCGAATAGCTTCCGAAGGCACTGCTGAAGCATCATCCGCGTTCTTAACCACAGGACCGCGAGTTTTGGAACGTGTAACGTTCCCGCAACTCGTGGAGTGGCACGCCAGAGGAATGCAGCTAATCGCCGAGAAGCCTGACGCAGCCGAAGCATATTTCAAGAACGAATCCGCGATGTCTCACGAGATGCTTGACGCGTTGTCATCAAGTGTCGAACTTGATCGTGTGCGAGAGATCATTCGCATGTACTGCCGCATGTTGGCAGGGCAAGAGATCGAAGTCCAAGCCGCACAACAACTTGTCGACAAGAACATAGGATGGTTCCAAGGAGAGTTGCCGACCACCGAGGGCACCACTATCTACCTGCCCAAGGTCATCAACCGCCATCCGAGCAAAGACCGCAATTTCGCCTTCTTCAAGGTCATCTCCACACACCAGACCGGCCACATCGAATTCGGTTCATTCCGTTTCAGTTTCGAACGCCCTTCGACGATGTTCACTGACATCCGTCCCGAGCTTACGAGCGCCAATGGTAACGCGCTCGAATCGGTTTCAAGCGATATCGCTGAGAGAGAAGAAGCAACCGACGCAGCCGATGCGAACGGTGCAGCAACAGAGGTCGAAGCGGATGATCACGCCACAATTCCGATGAGCCGATTCTTCGATCTCTTCCCGGATCGCAAATTGAGCAACGATGTCTTCACGATCTTCGAAAGCACCCGTGTCGATGCCAAGGTGATGGGCGCGTATCGCGGTCTCGCGGTCAGTTTCCAAGCCGTACAAGACGATGCCTTGGGTTCGCGACCCGACATGACCGAGTTGCCGGCGCGCGAGGCTCTTGTCGAATTCATGATCCGCATCAGCCTCGGACAAAACGCCAACTTGATCGCTCCCAAGCGACACATGGAAGTGGCGAGAAAACTACGCCGACTTGTGCGCTTGATGCAGAACGAACCAGCGTTAGTAGAAGATGCCGCCGAAGCTACGATCCGTGCCTGTGCCTGGCTCACCGAAGTCAAGAACGAAGAACTCGACGAGGACGAGTTCGACAACCTTGATGACGATGAGGAGGACGACGAGCAGGACGGCGACGATGAAGAGGAACAGGATCTGCAAGGGATTATCCAAGCCTTCATCGAGTCGATGCAGCCGGGTGAGGGTTACGGGGAGGACGACGAGGAGAGCGGCGAAGAATCTGAAGACTTCGAAACCGGGGATGAGCAAGACTACTCTTCACCCCAAGAAGTTGACTATCGTGGCGAATTCAAGCCGGAACTATCGCAACTACTCTCTCAGGCACAAATGATGGATGGTGCCGAGTTCGCCGACGACGACATGGGCGAAATGACCCCGCTCTCGCAAGAGCAGCTCGAGCAGATGATGAAGAACTCCGCAGAGGTCGACATCCAAGAGGGGCAAGACGGTGAAGAAATGTCGTCTGAACTCGCTGAGATGCTCGAAAACCTCCTAAAGGAGATGCAACGCCGCGACCCGCAGGCCCAAAGCCAATCTTCAGGCCCGATGCAACACGTGGACGAGGACGGAGGCCCGCTAACTGCAAACGGCACGGATCAGTTTGTCTACGACGAGTGGGACTTCAGGGCCAACGAGTATCGACCCCGCTGGTGCATGGTGCATGAGAAGGAGATGAGTAGCGGCGACACCGGCTTCTACCGCGATACGCTCGTCGAACGAGCATCGCTCTTGACGATGATCAAGAAGCAGTTTGAACTCGTGATGCCAGAGATGTATCGCAAACAGAAGCGGCTGGAAGACGGTGAAGAACTCGACTTTGATCCAATGCTCGAGGCAGTCATCGACCTACGAGTCGGATCAACTCCTGACGAGAAAATCTACTGGCGTCGCAACAAGACAGAACGCTCTGTAGCGGTCGCATTCCTGCTCGATATGTCCGCTTCCACCGCCGAAGCGATCGAAGAAGCCAAACGTCCCAATGACGATTGGGGTGCACCTGACGACCCAGTCGAATACATGGTCTGGCTCCGTTCGCGCCGCACCGAAGGATTGCGCAAGTCCTACAAACGAATCGTCGATGTCGAGAAAGAGGGTGTCGTACTTCTCGTCAACGCCCTGGAAACATTAGGGGACGACTACGGGATTTACGGATTTTCAGGCTACGGCCGGGAAAACGTCGAATTCTACGTCATCAAGGACCTTGACGAGAAGTTCACCGAGGAAATCCCCCGGCGTATCGACCGCATCGCTCCCCTGCACGCAACCCGCATGGGGCCATCGATCCGCCACGCGACCAAGAAACTCGCAGACCAAGATTCTCGCTCGCGCTTCCTATTTCTTATATCTGACGGTCGCCCTCAAGACCGCGGCTATAGTCGAGAAGGCGTTGAGAAGGAATATGCGGTGCACGACACTCGCATGGCTTTGATCGAAGCCCGGCGTGAAGGCATCGTACCGTTCTGTTTGACCGTAGACAAACAGGGTCACGACTACTTGAAAGTCATGATGGACGACTTCAACTACGAAGTCCTGCCAGATGTCAGCATGTTGCCCCAACGTCTACTAATGCTCTACAAACGCTTGACGACCTAACCCATCAGACGAGATCGTGCTATGAAGCTGCTTTCAATGAAATCGAGATTGAAAGTGGCGCTCGCTGGAGTGATTATCGCTGTCGGAACTCTAGTGCTGCAAACCGGTGCGTCAATTGGCAGCATCGCACTTGCCCAAGACCCCGACCCACAGCCGACCGGTTCAATCCAACGCATAATTCCTTCATTGGAGTTCGTGAACGTCGGAACTGGCGGCTCAATTCTCCTGTCTGTCAGTGTAGTTGGTCGACAAGACGTTCAAGACCAGAACCTCGCCAAAGACCCGAACATCAGCTGGTCCGCCTCGGGTGGAAAGCTAGAAGTTCATTACGATACAACGCGCGCAACCTACTTAGTTCCTAGAGGGCCTGGGACCTACACAGTAACAGCGTCGGCCGGATCACAGTGCGTCGGTAATGCGACGGACTGTAATGCAACGTTTACGTTAAGGGCACGGTTTATAGGTCCATATCACATCATTGCACCGAGGATGAATCCCCCCGGCGAGATACCGACCGCCCTCATCGACGCTGAAGGAAACCAATACAATGTATTCACGCCCGCGGAAGGTGGCACGTTCAAAGGCGGCAATTACCGGATAGTGGCATCACACGGTGACGTTCCGAGCGGCGAATTAATCGGCGTTCGAATGTTTGAGAACGGTCCGGCATCAAACGCCGGCATGTCGCATCAGCACCACACGCTCAGTGGCAACCAATACAAGATTTCCATCATCGATGCTGAGGGTATACCTATCGTCTACTACACTCTCAACAGAACCGTGGAGGTGTGCATACCTGTTCCGGAGGAACTGCGTTCCAACCTCTCGAGCATTGTGATGGTCACTAAGAACAGCAATGGCACATTGACAGCAATGTTGTCATCGGTGCGAATAAGCCCATCGCTCATCATATGCGGGAACACAAGCACCTTGCCAGCCACTATAGCGGTCGGCGTACCAGGAACACCACCACCATTGATTGAACCCGAACCCCGGCCGACCGAGAATCTACCCGCGACTGGCGGTGCTGCACCAAAATATCAAGGGATCATTGCATGGGTGTTTCTTGTCGGCGTAGCACTGATTGCCACCGGCACATTCGCCACTAGATACCGCCACCCTCGCCACTAGGGTATCCAAACAAACCGAAAGCGATCTATGAGAAACTGCCCGGAATATTGTCGGAAGAAGCAGTGACCGACAATTACTGCTGCAACCCGAACATCGCCAGCATCTTGTCCGCCCAGCCCTTATCGACTCTGATGATGTCCTGCGTCTCGTTGGCCACCGCGTAACGGTAGTTGCCATCTGGTGTCACATCACCGATGATCATCGAGGTTCGGTACACCTCAGTCAGTAACTCCCGGACCTGGACTTCCCGTCGGATGTGAACATACGGTGCCTCTCTTCCGACGCCGTAAGGTTCGTAATCGGCTGGGTCAGTCAAGTTGAGCACCTCGGCACCGTCGATTACCGGATTGCCGAAGTGCGTCAAGTATTCCACTAACACTTCAGCATCGGCTGGCGTTGTTCCTGCACACGGAGCAGCGCTGGCCGGAAGGTCGCAAACCACCCACTCGCCGACATCCTCGTCGAAGCCGTAGCCGGAAGTTACCTCGTTACCTTCGAATAGCAAAATCTCGGTAGCCTCGTTCGGATCCATCGTGTAGAACCACTCCGGATACGGCGGTTCGTCGACTAGCCTCAACATGACATCGCCCCATGAGTAGTCCACCGTGTACAACTCTTCGTAGCCGCTCTGGCTCGCGTAGTGAGCACCGCCATCTGGAGTCAGGTTGCCCATCTCCACCGTCAACTCGCGGTCGTCCCGTAGCCGCACCGTGATCGACAGCTTCGGGTTGTCGAGCCCGTAGAGCGCCGGGTTGTCAATTGTCTTCTTGAGTTCTCTCTGAGACCTCGGACCGCCCAGAAGTTGCGTGATGCCACCCCAGCGGTAAAGGTCCGTAGGCACGTCTTTCTCGTCGTCGAAATACCATCTGCGCTCGTCTTCGCGGAAATGCCACGAAGTCGAGTTCTCTTCGCTTGAAATCGAGATGTGACGCAGATCGTCTGGCGAAAGCGTGAAGAAGAAGGGCGGTTGATCAGCGCGCTCGGTCTGACCGAGTTGCTTGACGACAATCGATGCCCCGATCGCAATCCAGCAAGCGGCGATCACGAGAACCAGTGAGACTCTCAGGCTCATAGATCAGCGTCTTCTCCACCATGCCCAGATGCCGGCCAGAGCGATCAATATCGGCATCAGCAGCCATCCGCTCCAACGAACGAAGTTTCGCTCCGATTCGGTCAGAACAAGCTCGCGGAACGCGACCTGCTTCGGACGCAGCGTGATGAGCTCATAATCATCAGCCAAGTAGTTGACCGAATTGACGAAGAGGTCGCCGTTTCGGGCAGAGCCGAAATACGCGTTGCTCGCGAAGTCGGTATCGCCGATCAGGACCAACTGCGTTGTTATCAGTTCATCGTTCTCCCGACGTGGGCTGCCACCGATCTCCGCAACCGCCTCAACTGCAACCGCTACTGGATGCGGACCGCCTTGATCCTCATCGACCTGAAAACCGATGTTCTCAACGTCGGTCTCTGCCCAGCTGTTCAATGTGCTGATGGCCACCAACTCCAGTCGAACATATGGGATTCCCTCGTCCGTTAACGGAATCGTCTGCGGATCGATGTTGTACGAGTAGAACGTCGATCCGGGCATGTACAAGACATCGAAATCTTCTGTCAACGGATGAGACGGAAGCTGGCTGTTCGTGTTCTTGATCTGCAGAAAGGTCGGGTTCGGGGCGACGTAGCTCGCGGTGTCGACAACCGTGCCGTCCCCAACTCCAACCGCGTACCGAGACAAGAATCCCTTGAACGAATCTGGAGTCGTATCTGGCTCCAGCAACATCAAAATGCTGCCGCCACGCCGACCGTACTCCACTAGGATGCCCTCTTCGCTCTCTGTCATCTCTTTGGTAGGTCCGGCAAAAATGATCGTAGCGGGGAGAAGTTCAGGGTCGTTCGAAGACAACCGCTGACCCAACTCCTGCAGCGTCTCGTTCGCGATCGCGTAGTTCTCACGTACCAGCGATTCAGCAGCTAGAGCGTAACCATCGCCGCCTCGAGTAGCGTCAAGCAGATCCCTAACCGCATGGCCGCTGATGAAAACGATCGTTTTCTGCTTTATCTGGTTGACTACAAGCAAGCCCGTGATCACATCCTGTTCTGAAAACACATTGGGCCCGTCGTTCGGATTCAAGCCGGGTATCACTTCTGTCCTGCGGCTTTCAGTTGCCTCAATTGCTAGTGACGGGAACTGCGTGATGCCGTACTCAGTAGCCACGTTCGGCTCCAACTCCGGATCCACCAGCCGGAACGACAGCGGCTGCTCAGTAGATCGACGTTTGAACTCGCTTAGCAGGTCTTCCGTAGCTCGCCACGCCGCTTGACGTTGAGGCGTGTTACGACGGAAGAAAGCAGTCACCTGAATCGGTTCGCGCAGATTTGAAAGCGTGTTCAAAGTCGCGTCCGAGACGATGAACTGCTTGGTGCTAGTCGTGTCGATCCGCAGGAAACCGGGCGGATCAGGACGACCGACGGCCCAATAGATCACGAAGTTCAGAACAATCGCAATAGCCACGAACGCGATTAAAACGATCGCCGTATTCAATCCGTAACGCCCGCGGCGACCAAACACCGCGTATCTAACCGCGTCGAATGAAATCCCAGCATCGATGATGAGGACAAGGAGACCAATACCCATCACGATGTACGAGTAGGTTTCGAGGTCCCGGAGGAATATCCAGATCAACGCGCCGATGACCAGTATAAGCGTTCCCGCTAGTGCCAATGCTTGACGGATAGATCGTGCGCTCGCCATGATCCGCTCGCGGAGCGGCGTATCATCGACGAGTTCCGCCATCGTCGGACGGCTCTCTGGCACCTCGGGCTGTTGACTGTCTTGAGTGGTCATGGAGATACAGTTATCCGCGATGCGTTAACTTCTCGATTCTGTAGCATCAGCGCCATCGACGAGTTTCTAGAGCGATTACGGTCAGCATCAAAAACACAGCAGTGATCGACAGGTAGTAGACGACATCGCCCACCGAAAGGATGCCCCGAGCAAAGTCTGCAAAGTGACCGCTTTCAGCAACCCCGAAACTATCAAGGTCGAAGACGGAAAACGATGCGCCGAGTTGCAACGCATCCAGTATCTCAGCCCCAACACCGGTTACCCGCTCGGACACGAAGTCGATGATCGTCAACCCAGTCAATAAACCAGCGCCCACAACCAGTCCCACGATCTGGTTCGGGCTTAAGGCCGACGCGAATAGGCCGATCGCCAAGGTTGCGCCAGCGTAAAGGACCAATCCGAGGTAGCCAGTCAGTATCGGACCCACATCCGGTATCCCGTACACAAACAGCAAGATAACGAAATACAGCGACAACACGAGCATCGCCAAGACCGTAATAAATGCTGCGAGGAACTTGCCCAACACGATCTCGACTTCGCGCACAGGGGAAGTGAGCAACAACTCCAGCGTTCCAATCTTCTGCTCTTCGGCAAGAAGACGCATCGTAATCGCTGGTGACATGAAGATCATGAAGAATACCGCGCCAGCGAGGAAGCCGCGGATCGACGCTTCCGAAAACGCGTCCGAAACAGAGGCCACGAAAAAGAAGCCTGTGATGGCTAGAAAAGCCGCAGACACAACGTACGCCATTGGCGAAGCGAAGTAAGTGCGAGCCTCTTTGTTAGCGATTAACCAGATGTAACGCACGGTTCAGCCCAGATCCTCTTCGGTAGTCAGTTCCAAGAAGATCTCCTCTAACGTCAACGGCAGAGGTGTGAGATTTATCAAGCCCCATCCTCGCTCGATTACTTTGTTGGCGATTGTCTCTGTAGCGCGCACGTTCGGACGCGCGTCTACGATCAACGGAATGGTTCCTTCGCGTTCACCCTTGGCAACCGACTCGGCCCGGTTGTCGCGCCGGGCATCGACAACCATCGGCAGCTGTCGCATCTCGCTGATGACCTCTCGTGGCTCAGCGCCCCGCACTGTCATCTCGATTCTCTCGGAGTGTTGCAGACGCTCCGAAAGATTGTCTGGTTGATCGTCCGCAACTATTCTGCCGTCGTGGATGACCAATACTCGGCGACAGATCATGCTCACTTCGGGCAAGATGTGCGAACTTAGCAACAGCGTGTGGTCTTCCCCTAGCTCGCTGATCAACTCTCGCGTCTCCACTACCTGTATCGGATCGATCCCGATCGTCGGCTCATCCAAGATCAGCACGTCAGGTTCATGAAGAATCGCCTGCGCGATTCCAGTTCGCTGGCGGTAGCCTTTCGAGAGTTTGCCCACCAGCGTTTTGCGATAGTCCCCGAGACGAACTGTGTCGATGACCTTCGGAACTCGTTCACTGATCCAAGATTTGTTCATCCCCCGCAACATGCCCATGTATTCAAGATAATCGGTGACGGTCATATCGAGGTAGAGCGGGACCGTCTCAGGCAGATAGCCGATGTGGCGGCGTGCGTCGAGCGAATGAGACACAATGTTGTAGCCGGCCACAACAGCATCGCCGTGCGTCGGCGGAGTGTAACCCGTAAGAACACGCATCGTCGTCGTTTTACCAGCCCCGTTGGGGCCCAAGAATCCTACTATTTCGCCTTTCAGCACTTCGAATGAGACGTCAAGCACTGCCGGGTAGGGCCCGTAGTACTTCGACATATGCTCAAGCTTGATCATGCTCTATCTAGCCTCCACAACCATGCGCTCAAATCGCCGTTAGACAAGATACGCAGGCGTAGGCGGTTCAGTTTCGATGTCAATCAAACACTAAAGTTTAACAACACACAAGCCCTGCAAGCCCAATCTCATCCGCTTTGAACAACACAACATTGGCTAAAATCATTGGTATCCACTGCGAATGGGATACGACATGGCCACTGCACTTGAAGAATCCGATACCTCATCGCGCATCATCTACTTGGATCACGCCGCTACGACGCCAGTCCGTCCTGAGGTGCTAGATGCCATGTTGCCCTATTTCAGCGAAGCGTTCGGCAACCCATCGAGCCTTTATGCCATCGCTGGCGAATCGCGCAACGCCATCGACGAGGCTAGAGCGCGCGTTGCCTCTGTAATCAATTGCCGCACCAGCGAAGTTGTCTTCACTGGAGGCGGGACCGAGGCCGACAACATGGCGATCAAGGGCGTCGCCGCCACGTTCGACGAACCTGGAGACATCATCATCTCCGATGTCGAACATCACGCCGTCATCCACGCCGCAGAACAACTCGAACGCGACGGACACCACGTCATCAGCATCCCCGTAGACCGTTACGGCAGTGTTGACCCCTCAAATGTCGTTTCTCACTTAGGCGACCGCGATGCCGTAGTCAGCATTATGTATGCCAACAATGAGGTAGGCGCGATAAACGACATCGCAGAGATTACGCGTTTAGCCAAAGCACACGCCCGAGAGCGTGGAACTACGGTGGTGATGCATACCGATGCGGTTCAAGCATCTGGGAAACTGCCGCTTGATGTGAAAACCCTCGGAATCGACTTGTTATCGCTCTCAGCCCACAAGATTCACGGGCCAAAAGGCGTAGGGATTCTCTTTGTCCGCCGCGGGGTGAAGATTGATCCGCTAATTGCAGGAGGCGGACAAGAACGACAACGAAGGTCGGGCACCGAGAACGTGCCTGGCATAGTCGGGATGGGCGTCGCGCTAGCACTCGCTGAAAACGAACGCGTCCATTTCTGCCAACACACCCGCAAACTTAGAGACCACTTCCTCGCCGCCGTAACCGAACGAGTTCCGAGTGTCGTGATCAACAACCACAAAGAGCCCCATCGAACCCTTCCGCACATTGCTCACATCTCCGTCCCCGGCCTCGAAGGTGAACCGATGCTTCTAGGTCTAGATTTCAAAGGCATCTGCGCCTCCAGCGGCAGCGCATGTAGCTCCGCATCCGTCGAACCATCCCACGTACTTCTTGGCATGGGGATGTCTCACGAACTCGCGCAGGGAAGCCTCAGGTTCTCATTCGGGAAAGACTCGACAAAAGAAGACGTGGATTACAGCGTCAACGCCCTAGCCGATGTCGTCAACCGGCTACGCGGGATGCCGTCAATGCGTGGGCAGGTCGCCGCCGTGTGATCGGGCTTGTAGTTGCCGCATGTGTATATTTGATATCTATAATCGAGTCCTCACGGAGCGAATGACCGACGATGGCTAGCACAGATCGACCCGAACTTAACGATGAAGAGAGCGAATCGACCGACTTGGCGGTTCGTAGCGAAAACTTCATCGAAGGCGATGCCGCGCGAGATTCTCATCCGACCGAGGTCGCGGCCGCCCTTAGTTACGCATCCGAAAACAAATACGACTACGGTCCCAAACTTCGCGATGCCGACCTCCAATGGGATGTCAACGGCATCGAACCGATGGGCAACGGCATTTCCCGCGTCTTCATCGACTACACGCCGTCAGCATCCTTCCGAGGATTATCCGGATCCGAATACATCGACGTCGATTCCGGCGGAGCCGTGTTAGCACGCCGCCAGATTAGGGTTCCGAAACAGAGTCTTCCAGTCGTTCTGATCGCGTTGACCGTCGTCTCGCTTGTCGCCTTAGCCGTCGTAGAAGTCCTGCTCTGGGCAAACCCGTTCGACGCAGGCCCCGATCTCTACGTTGCAGGCCGAACCCTTTGGATACGAGCCGAACTTCCGCGCCAGCAGCCGTACGTCGTCTACACCGCACCGTCAAGCGCTGGTGAAATCAACCAGTGGGCCATCAAACCAGAAGGTCAAGGCACCGAAATCGTCATCATCGAAACGGTGCTCACAAACCAGACATCCGGCGCAGTCCGTATGGTAGTCGACCGTGAAGCCGCCGAACTGCGCATCAAAGGCAGCATCGCCCTTAAACCAGTAAATGTCATCGATCGCTCTTACATCGTCGAAACCGCGAACGATCGCTACCTCGATTCCGAATTCAGACTTATGTGGGGCGGCTTCACCCTGAACCAAGGCGAAGAGCTTCGCGGACACATCGTGTTCGAAGCACCCATAGGCAGTGAATTCAGCGATTTCCGATGGCTCGCAGGCGACACCGCCGTTGTTCGATATGACTAGTTGCGCTAATCGTTCGGTTTCCGTATAATCACGCCGCATGGTGCGTTGCTCCGCCTTAAAGAAGTTCGGCGCGCCTGATTACGCACTAGCCAATACACGTAGCGAAGCAACCCCTTCAGATGAGCATCACATACATCGGCGCTCGCATCGGAATGTTCATTCTCGTAGTTTGGCTCGCTACTACCGTCATCTTCTTCCTGCCTAGGATCGCCAGTGACCGCAACCCGGTGCGCGAACGATTGGTGATGATGGCCGCTACCGGCAATCTCGCAACGGGCATGGAAAAGGTTGTGGAAGCGTACGAAAAAGAATACGGCCTCGATCAACCGCTATATCTTCAATACATCCGCTATCTATCAAGTCTCGTACGCGGCGACCTGAACTACTCTCTCATCAACTACCCGACAAGGGTGTGGGACATGATCGTACAGCGGATGCCGTACACCTTGGGGCTGGTTGGAATCTCGGTCTTAACCGCGTTTGCACTTGGTTCGCTGTCCGGCGCAACTTTGGCTTGGCCCGGTGCACCAAAGTGGCTAAAGGGGGCCTTGCCGGTCTTCCTGACCTTGTCACCGATTCCTTATTTCATGTTGGCGATCATGCTGATGTTTCTCTTTGCGGTCCGGCATCAGTGGCAACCTGAATGGTGGCCGTTGCTACCGCTCGCCGGGGCGACCAGCGTCACAACGGTTTACGACGGCTGGAATATGGATCGGATCCTAGACACCATCTACCACTCGATTCTGCCTGCAATGTCCATCATCCTCTCACAGATAGGCTTCTGGGCTTTGGGAATGCGAGGAATGATGGTAACCACCCAGGGCGAAGATTACGTTACGCTAGCGCAGATGCGCGGCTTAAAGCCAAGCCGCGTCTTCAGCCTATACGGAATGCGAAATGCCACTCTCCCGCAACTAACTTCACTAGCCCTCGCGATGAGTCTCATCTTCTCAGGAGTCATACTCGTCGAGGTCATCTATCGGTACCCCGGGATGGGCACACTGCTGTACAACGCAATCGCCGGGTTCGACTATTTCGTCATCTACGGCGTCGTCTTCGTTCTCATCGTGATGGTGGCGGCATCCACATTCATACTTGACATCGCCTACCCGTTCATTGATCCTCGCGTGCGGCGCGCCGCATGATTCGCAAATACGGACGACATCAAGGTACCAACCATGCGTGATTTAGGCGCCGAACCGACTCAATCGTCCGCTGCTATCCAAGCCGAAGCTGAATCAAGCTCCGGTACTTCCTATAGCGCGTTCTCGCAGATCGGATATTACCTGCTCCACGAGAGGATGCTTTCGATCGGGCTGTTCATGCTCATTGCTCTACTAGCGTTGTGGCTTATCGGCGGACAAATCGTTGATCCCAAACTCGCCGATCCGATCTCAGGTCCCCAAACCGCATCACCTCAATCCAAATACTGGTTGGGAACCGATTTCAATGGCCGACAGATCTTGCCGCTTATGGTTCACGGTGCGCCGTTGACGCTACGCATTGGTTTATTTGCCGGGGTGTTTGGCCTTGGGATCGGGATCTTACTGGGGTTTTTGGGCGGTTACATGCGAGGCCCGGTCGATGCATTTATCCGCATCATCTCGGATGTTTTCATCACCATTCCAAGTTTGGCGGTGCTAGTAGTCGTCGCATCGACGATCAAAGAGTCAGCAGGCTTATCCGTCAACATGATGGGCTTGATCGTCGCGTCACTGTCTTGGATGTGGCCCACACGCGTTATACGAGCACAAGTCTTGAGCATGAGGGAGAGCAACTACGTCGAAGTGGCGAGGCTCAACGGCATGGGAGATCTTGAGATCATATTCCGTGAACTCATGCCCAACCTCTTCCCATTCCTAGCCGCAAGCTTCGTAGGTGCCATGGCCAGCGGAATCCTCGCAGCCGTCGGACTGGAAGCCCTCGGACTAGGACCCCAACACGAACCCACGCTCGGTATGACAATCTACTGGTCGCTCTACTACGGTGCGGTTATCAGCAACTGGTGGTGGTGGTATGGCCCACCGATCCTCCTAGTCGCATGGATATTTATCTCCCTATACCTGATCGCCGCCGGTCTAGATAAATGGGCCAACCCACGATTGAGGCAGAGCCTGTAATGCCGGACGCTGTCCTTTCGATACGCGATCTACGCGTCTATTTCAATATCCGCGCCGGAACAGTGCGTGCCGTCGACGGCGTGGACCTCGATATCGCTGAAGGCGAAAAACTCGGACTCGTCGGAGAATCAGGCTCTGGTAAGACAACTACTGCCCTCGCCATAATGCGCATGATCAAACCACCCGGAGAAATCGCCGACGGAACGATCCAACTCGACGGACGCGATCTGGTCGGACTCTCCGAACCCGAAATGCGAGCCGTGCGCGGCAACGATGTTGCCATGGTCCCGCAAGCCGCGATGAATGCGCTTAACCCAGTGCGTAGAATCCGAAATCAGATGCTCGACGGCCTAAGAGACCACGGTGTAAACGAGTCTAGAGAACGAATGGAGGAGCGTTTGACTACCCTTGTGGCGCAGGTCGGACTCAACTCAAACGTCCTCAATCTCTTCCCCCACGAGCTCAGCGGCGGCATGAAACAGCGTGTAACCATCGCCATGGCTATATGTCACAAACCGCGTCTCATACTTGCCGACGAGCCGACCAGCGCGCTTGACGTCGTGGTCCAACGCCAAGTCATGGAAACGCTCGAAGAGGTACGGAGTGAGATCGGTGCCGCGGTGATTCTAGTCGGGCACGACATGGGACTAATGGCACAATTCGCCGACCGAATCGGCGTCATGTACGCCGGAAAACTCGTCGAACTCGCAACTGTTGAACAGATCTTTTCGAATCCGCGTCATCCTTACACGCGTCTCCTGATATCGAGCCTGCCAGACACGGCCGGAAAACGCCGACTCGAAGGCATTCCGGGACTGCCACCCTCTCTCCTCGAGATCCCTCCCGGATGTCCATTCATGCCCCGCTGCCCTGAGGCCATGGACGTCTGTGGGGTCGATGTACCGGAGTTGTTGGGCGAAGTTGACATGGTCTCTTGTCACCTGCATACCGAGGCCGCAACCGTATGACCGCGACCGCAGAGACCATTACCGCGACTTCGACTACCAACGGCGCATCTTCATCGCTGTTGGAACTGAGAAACGTGACCCAGATCTTTTCCTCCGGACCGTTCTGGAACCGGGAGCACAACTACGCGGTCAACGATGTTTCTTTCACACTGTCAGACAAACCCGCGTTGATCACCGCGGTTGCAGGGGAGAGCGGCAGCGGCAAAACCACCCTCGGACGCATCATGCTCGGTTTCCAGAGTCCCACGTTGGGCCAGGTGCTCTACCGGGGTGACGATGTCGCCGCGATGAACGCCACAGCACGGAAACAGTACCGACGCCAAGTCCAAGCCATCTTCCAAGACCCGTTCTCGGTCTACAACCCCTTTTACAAAGTCGACCATATCTTCACGGTGGCGATCGCTAGGTACAAACTCGCATCTTCGCGTGACGAAGCTAGACACTTAATTGAAGAGGCGATATCCGGCGTAGGCCTTCGACCATCCGAAACACTCGGACGTTATCCCCACCAGTTGAGCGGAGGACAACGACAACGTGTCATGGTAGCGCGATCGTTGCTACTGAAACCAGAGGTGATAATCGCGGACGAACCTGTCTCGATGGTTGACGCCTCCCTGCGGGCGACGATTCTCGAAACACTGCGCACACTCAACCACGAGCTCGGGATCGCAATCCTCTATATCACCCACGACCTCACGACCGCGTACCAAGTCGCCGACAACATCATGATCATGTATCGGGGTCATGTCGTCGAAGCTGGCGATGTCGAACACGTAATCAACGATCCGAAACACCCCTACACGCGACTCCTGGTCCAGTCGATCCCGATGCCCGACCCCAACCGCCGTTGGGCCGATATGCAAGGCATCAACAATCCGCCGTTTGCAGGCATCGAATTGACACCGACGATGTGCCCGTTTGTCAACCGATGCCCAGACGCCATTTCAAACTGTGCGGAGCAAGTTCCAAGCACCTATGCCCTTGATGAGCACCGTATCTCAAAGTGCTTCCTATACGAGGACGCTGGAGCCGTTTCGAGCGCCAACATCGCTTCGTATTTCAATATTCGAGAATCGTCAACAAATTCCAATGGAGCAGGCGCAAAACTGTGATATTTTTGTGTGAATGTTCCGAATCGAACACACCGGCAATTGAATCCGCGTAAGGAGGGAACCAAAATGCCGAAAATCAAACGCATCGTGCCGATGCTCGTATTGGCCGCGATGCTGTCATCTCTGACCTTCGCACTCGCGTGCGGCAGCGAGACCATCGTTGAAGTCACTCGCGAAGTCGAGGTCGTCAAAGAGGTCGAAGTCGTCAAAGAGGTCGAGGTAGAGAAGGAAGTCGAGGTCGTCAAGGAAGTCGAGGTCGAAAAGGTCGTCGAGAAAGAGGTCGCTGTCGAGGTTGAGGTAACCCCGACACCCGTACCGCTCGGTTACACCGACGTACCCCGAAACCGCACCTTGATCATGGCCGGTCTCGGCGGCGAGCACCCTGGTGCATTTACCGATATCGAACAGTTCAACGCCCACGCTCCTGGCCTCTCGCGTAGCGGCCTTTACCAGGCGGCCAGCGAAGGACTCTTCTACTTCAACATGCTCACTGGCGAACTCATCCCATGGATGGCTACCGACTACGAATATGACGACGGCTACACCGGCGTGACCGTCAACATCCGTGACGGTGTCGAGTGGAGCGACGGTACCCCGTTCACCGCGCACGACGTCGCATTCACGCTCAACATGGCCAACACCAACCCGTTGTCTGCACGTCACGGTGCCGTCAACCAATGGACTGACGAAGCCACCGCGATCGACGATCACACCGTCCATATATCGTTCACAGGCCCCTCGCCTCGATACGTCTGGGACCTGCTGATCTTCCGCGCCGACATCGGCGTGCCGTGGATCCCGAAGCACATCTTCGAGGACGTCCCCGAGGACGAACTCGCGGAATTCGGTCACTACGACCCCGCAAAGGGTTGGCCCGTGGTCACTGGTCCATACCGGTTGGTCCACACTGACGTCGAGAAGAAGATCTGGGACCGCCGAGATGACTGGTGGGCCGCCAAGATCGGCTTCCAGGAACTCCCCAAGGTCGAGCGACTCATCTTCCTACCCGGAATGAACGAGATCACGATGGCCCAGCTCCTCATCACCAACGAGATCGACATGGCCTTCTCGCTCACAGTGCCGAACTACAAGGCAGTCGTGGCGCAGAACCCGAACATGACGACTCACTACTACGGCGAGCCGCCTTTCGGTTATGAGGACTGGTGGCCCGTTGGCCTCGGTCTAAACACAAAACGACCTCCGTTCGACAACAAAAACGTCCGATGGGCGATCTCATACTCGATCAACCGTGACGAAGTCATCGAGTTCGGTTTCGGTGGTGGGCAGATCGTGCAACAACTGCCTTGGCCGTACTACGCACCCATGCAGAAGTACCACGACGAAGTCGCAGACCTGCTCGAGGTTTACGACACCAGCGAGTACAACCCCGAAAAATCGGCCGCTCTCATGGAAGGCGAAGGCTACACCCGCGATGGTGAAGGATTCTGGGTCAAAGACGGCGAACGCGTCGGGATCCACATCGTGACCTTCCCGCAACACCCGTCCACCACTCCGGCCGCACCGGTCGTGACGCAGAACCTGCGGCGTGGCGGATTCGACGCCAGCTTCTCCACCCCGACCGACTTCATCGACCAGATCTTCCAAGGTCACGCCGATGGATTCATCTGGGGGCACGGCTCGATGGTTGACCCAGAGCCGGTACTCAAGGGCTATCGTTGCGAACTCGTAACCGAGGGTGAGATCGGGTTCATCGCATACCCAGGCTTCTACCGCTGGTGTAACGAAGAGTTCGACTCCTACGTCGAGCAGATGACCGCACTGCCGGAAGACAGCCCCGGTGTCCTTCCGCTGTACCGCAAGGCGATGGAGATCTGGCTGCCCGAACTGCCCGACATCCCGCTCACATCGACAATCATCACGTTGCCGATGAACACCACATACTGGGAAGAGGATTCATGGCCTCACAACGACAACCAGTACGTCCACGAGGGATTCTGGCACCGCACCGGACTCCACATCTTCCTCAACCTGGAACCCGTGGAGTAGCCACTAACCGTTAACTCGGTAACCAAAAACGCCCCTCGGTTTCGTATCGAGGGGCGTTTTTACATCTTTCTTGCCACACGCACACCGTGAGATCGGTGCGCGTCTAAAATCGCGTGCAGAGCTCATGACCATCTCTGACACTCAAACCGCCACCAACCCCGCGCGCCCCAAATCGCGTCGCGGCACACGCCGACGCCTATCCCCGGGCCGTCGCCAATACCTCCAATTCAAAGCAAAATATGCCGATTCACTCCTCCTGTTCCGCATGGGGGACTTCTACGAATGCTTCGACGAAGACGCTCGTACACTCTCCAAACTCCTTGACGTAGCCCTCACCTCCCGCGACGTTGGCGGCGGACAAAAATCAGCCCTCGCCGGCATTCCTTATCACTCCTTAGACACCCACATCGGCCGACTAGTCGCATCCGGACTCAAAATCGCCATCGCCGAGCAAACCACTTCGGAACCCAACTCCGAAGGCATCGTCGATAGGGCAGTGGTCCGCATCGTCACACCCGGCACGGTCCTCGATCAATCCCTACTGGAGCAGTCCAAGCACAACTACCTCGCCGCTTGCGTCATTGAGGGCCATCAAGCTGGGCTCGCATGGCTCGAAGCATCAACCGGCGAATTCGCCACAATGGAGCTGCCAGCCGCAAACATCATCGATCACATCGAACGCCTTGAACCCGCCGAAATCCTAGCCGACACCGATAGCCGATCCCTCATCGACGACATCACATCCCGCGACACGTCCCGCAAATCAGCCCTATCCAAAACCGTCATCCGATCCCTAGATGAATCCACTCTTGACCCAGAACTAGCCGCCGACAGCCTTAAATCCCACTTCAACACCGATACCCTTGAACCCTTCGAGTTAGAAAACCAACCCCTAGCAACCATCGCCGCCGCATCTGCCATCGACTTCCTCGCCCAGACCCAGATCGGCCGCCTACCCTTCATCACAACACTCCGTCGCCACCGCCCCGACCGCTACATGTACATCCCCGCGGCTGCTCTCCGCGATCTTGAAGTCCTGACTCCCACAGTAGAAGGCGGCCCAACCCTCCTCAACACTCTCGACACAACACGTACACCCATGGGCGCGCGTCTTCTCCGCGACTGGCTATCCGCACCATTAACCGATCTAAGCGAACTCAATACCCGTCAACTGGCGGTAAACTCACTCTTCAACAACTCGACGCTCCGCGCATCCTTAGACCAAGCACTCGCAAACATTCCTGACCTAGCCCGGCTCACAAACCGTCTGACGCTAGGGCAGTCGGAACCGAGAGAGCTCCGATCTCTTGTCCGTGGTCTAAACAATGCCCCTGAACTTCGAGAACTCACTACTAACTCGGAAACTAATGCTTCCGTATCAACATTGTTTGAAGGTGTATCGTCGCATGACGAAGTCCGAGACTTAATCAACCGCGCTATCGTCGAAGATCCGCCGTTCCGCGTCTCCGATGGCGGCGTCATTAAATCCGGTTTCGACCACGATTTAGATGAACTGCGTTCGATTGCATCCCGTGCCCGCGCAGGCATCGCAGCTATCGAAGCTAAAGCCCGCGAATCTTCCGGTATTCCCAACCTTCGAGTGGGACACAACCGCGTCTTCGGCTACTACATCGAAGTCTCACGCTCGCATCTCTCAAAAGTCCCACCCGAATTCGAACGCAAACAGACCCTAGTCAATGCCGAACGCTTCATCACCCCCGAACTGAAAGACCTCGAAAACCAAGTCCTCCGCGCCGCCGACCAGATCAGCGAATTAGAACAGTCCATATACCGCCGGGTCTGCCAGCAAGTCGCCGAACACGCCGCCGCAATCATGCAGACCGCCAAAGCCATTGCCAACATCGACATCTGCCTCGCTCTCGCCCGAATCGCCGCCGAAAACGACTGGATCCTACCATTCCTAGACAACGGCGATCTGCTCAAAATCGAAGACGGCCGACACCCAGTAGTCGAAAACGTACTCGGCTACGGCCGCTTCGTTCCCAACGACCTCAACGCCTCCAATTCCGAAAACCAGCTACTCATCATCACCGGACCCAACATGTCCGGCAAATCCACCTACATCCGCCAAGCCGCCATCCTCACAATCCTCGCCCAGATCGGTAGCTTCGTGCCCGCCAAATTCGCCCGCATCGGCATCATAGACCGCATCTTCACCCGTATCGGCATCTCCGACGACATCGCCGGCGGACGCTCAACATTCATGGTCGAAATGGTCGAGACCGCTGGAATCCTCAACCAAGCCACATCCCGATCCCTCGCAATCCTCGACGAGATCGGACGCGGCACATCAACCTACGACGGCCTCGCCATCGCCCGATCAGTAGCCGAATTCATCCACAACAGCCCCGCACTCGGCTGCAAAACTCTCTTCGCCACTCACTACCACGAAATGACCGAACTCGGCCAAACCCTCCCCAGAGCCAACAACCTCCGAGTTGCCGTAGCCGAAGAAGGCGACTCCATCCAGTTCCTCTACCGGATAGCTCAAGGCGGCGCCGACCGCTCCTACGGCATCCACGTAGCCCAACTAGCCGGAATGCCCGCACCAGTAGTAGAACGCGCCCGAGAACTCCTAACCGAACTGGAAAACCACTCCAACAACATACTCTATCCCTCACCAGCATTAGACCACCACCAACTAGACCTCTTCAACACCCCCAACAACACCGACTTCCTACGCTCAATAACCGAAATCGACACCGACAACCTAACCCCCATAGAAGCCCTGAACCGCCTCTACGAACTAAAAGAATCCGCGGCCAAGGAACTGGACGGTTAACACGTCCCCTTCGCGAAGCGTAAGGGGACGCGAGGAGCGAAGCGATCTCGCAGGGGATGCCTTGGGGACGGGGACAAAGGAGGCATCTCCAAAGTTGAGCGATTAACCACGTATACTTATATAATCAATACGTATACGTATTCCAAATCCCAATCCAAGCCATGAAAAGAAAACTCACAATCACAGTCGACGAAGATCTGATACCCGTCGCTAAACTCCACGCCCGTTCACGCGGTATGTCTCTCTCTTCGTTGATCGAAACCTCTCTTCGTGAAGCCACCACGCAACGATCCGAGTCCTTCGCCGCGCGATGGAGAGGCAAATTTCACCCCGCTGAACGCAATGGTCCACGTTACGACGCTCTTGCCAAAAAGTATCTAGATTGATCCTTCTTGACACCGACGTCCTCATCGACATCGCACTCGACCGCCATCCTCATTCCGAACCAGGATTCGAACTGCTAGAACTCATCGAGCAGGGTGTCGAAACCGCTTCAATCGCATGGCACACCATCTCTAACCTCTATTACATCGTCCGACCGAACCTCGGCGACGTCACTACGCGCCAGTTCATCGGAGAGCTAACCGACTTTGTGTACGTCGCCGAAACGGATACCGAATCCATTCGTTTCGCAAACCGGCTACCAATGGCTGACTTCGAAGATGCCATGCAGGTGGCCGCGGCGCAAGCATGTAACGCCCAATTCATCGTCACCAGAAATATCAGGGACTACGAGCAATCGCCGATCCCTGCCGTCACACCCCAACAAACGCTTGCACAACTCGCCTAAATCCGATCGAACAATACGTCGTACCTCGAGCCATCCCCCCAAGACCAAAACCAAAAAATCACATCCCATCATATCCAATCACGCCAATCATAGTTCAATAACATCTAACATCACTACAGCACCAAACACACGCATAGGGGCAACCCTTGTGGTCGCCCGATGGAGCCAAACACCTCATGATCATCACCGACATCAAGGTAACGACTTTTACTTACACCTCCAACACCGTGCAGGATACGGATGGGCATACTCATCCGGGTGATCCGCATGATGCGACTAGTGCGTTGCTGACTATCACGACTGAGGATGGTACTAGCGGTTACACGTTTGGGTCGCCTGATGCGTTGCGTCCGGTGATGATGGACAACTTCATCCGCAAGGTGTTGATAGGCCAGGACGCCACTGACCGCGAACGCCTCTGGCAGGCCATGGCACGGTGGCAGCGGGGCAGCGGCGGCGCTTTCAACGACCGCTCCCTCGGACTCGCCGAACTCGCACTCTGGGACTGGTTCGGACGCAAGATCGACATGCCCGTCTGGAAGATCCTCGGCGGAATGCGCGACAAAGTCCCCGCATACGGCTCCACGATGTGCGGCGACGAGATTCCCAACGGTCTCGCAACTCCTGAAGATTACGGACGCTTCGCAGAGTGGCTCATCAAGCGCGGCTACTCCGCAATCAAGCTCCACACATGGATGCCACCCGTCTCTTGGGCACCCTCCGTCAAGATGGACATCGCAGCCTGCGCCGCTGTACGTGAAGCGGTCGGTCCTGACGTTCCACTGATGCTCGATGCCAACCACTGGTACTCCCGCACCGAAGCGTTGGAACTCGGCAAGGGCATCCAAGACCTCAACTACTACTGGTATGAGGAGATGATGGACGAGCATTCGATGTCGTCATACGTCTGGCTCGCCGACAACCTCGACATTCCCATCCTCGGACCCGAATTCGTCGAAGGCAAGTTCCACTCCCGCGCCGAGTGGGCAATCCACGGCGCCGCCGACATCTTACGCACCGGCGTCATGGACGTCGGAGGCATCGGCCCCTCCATGAAGATCTGCCACCTCGCAGAGTCCCTCAACATGGACTGCGAAATCCACGGCGGCGGCCCCGGCAACCTCGCCGTCCTCGGAGGGTTCTTCAACGGACGCTGGTACGAACGCGGTCTGCTACACCCCTTCGTAGACTACGACCAACCACCCGAATACCTAAACAAAATCATCGACCCCATGGGCCCCGACGGCCAAATCCACATGCCCACCACCCCCGGCCTAGGCGAAGACATCAACTTCGACTGGATCGCGGATCATACGGTTAGCGAACACTAGTACGTTATTCCCGCGCAGGCGGGAACCCTCCCCTTTTTGAGAAGCAAAAGGGGGAATACAAGGGGGTTGAACCCTGCAACGCCAGGTTTCCCCCGTTAACGGGGGAAATGTCCGAAGGACAAAGGGGGCACGGGAGCGAAGCGACAGCGGGGAAAACCCCGTCCCCTTCGCGAAGCGTAAGGAGACGCGGAGCAGAGCGAACGCAGGGGATGCCAACCCTCAACAAAAAGAGACGCCCCCTTGCGGGGACGTCGGGCCAGCGATACGATCACTGGGGGGGTATTAACTCCCATCGTACAACACCCTCTAGACTTTGTGCAACCCCAGAATCGCGTAAGCAATCCTAAAGGAGCCATATTGCCCAAGGAACGAGTATCAGTGTACATCGACGGATTCAACCTCTTCTACGGCATGAGGGCGCGGGGTTGGCGACGCTACTACTGGCTCAACCTTGAGCAACTGGCCCGCAATCTGCTACGACCTTCTCAATCCCTGCAATTCGTCAGGTACTTCACAGCGAGTCTCATTCCCGATAACAGCGACGCCGGAAAAGATGCTAGACAGACAACCTATCTCGACGCACTGGAGACCCTGCCAAATCTATCCATCCAACTGGGATACTTCCAACCCCAGAGGTCGCAATGTTCCAACTGCGGCAAAGTCAGACAAACCTACGAAGAGAAGATGACCGATGTCAACATCTCAGTCGCCCTGCTCAACGACGCCCAAGACAACCTCTTCGACACCGCAATGGTCATCTCCGCCGACAGCGACCTGGTCGGCCCCATCCAATCGGTGTTGAATCGCTATCCAAACAAGCGTGTCATAGCCGCCTTCCCGCCAGACCGAAAATCAAAACACCTGCGCCAAGTCGTAAACGCATCATTCACCATCGGTAGAAACAAACTCCGAGACAGCCAGTTCCCCGACGAAGTGATTCGGGACGACGGGTTTGTGCTTACCAGGCCGGGCGCTTGGCGATGAAAACCCGATAAAACACCAACCCAGAAAGGACAACGACTTGTATCAAGATCATCCGTCTTTCGAACCACCATCAGATGATGCGGGCCTGTGGAAGTACCTAGATTTTCCAAAATTCG
This sequence comes from Dehalococcoidia bacterium, assembly GCA_963555965.3. Lineage (GTDB taxonomy): Bacteria > Chloroflexota > Dehalococcoidia > Lucifugimonadales > Lucifugimonadaceae > Bin127. The sequence continues at coordinate 1,102,807 of OY821634.1, read as the reverse complement.
TATCCATGTTGAACGAGCGGTCACTGTATTTTGCTCGAGCCGATAGGTTGGTTGATCCCTTTGAAGGGGCGCATTCGAACATGAACAAGATGTTGCGCCCTGTGCTGTACAAAGACGTTCCAGAAGACCAGTTCGAAACAATGGTTGCTTCGCTTGAAGCCATTCCTGAAAAAATGCGACAAGTCGCAATGATCAGTTGTTGGTTCAGCAGTACGCATGAATCATCTTCAATGTGGAACCAGTATTCCGATGAAAATTACGGCGTGGCTATCAAAACTGATTTCAAATCTTTAAAAACAGGTTTGACGTGCGAGGACGAAATCTACATAGGTCGAGTGAATTACGTGGACTACAACACAACATTCATTCCTGAAAACCCAATCTTCTTGCCGCTGTTGCATAAACGCATCTACTATGCATCGGAACAAGAGGTTCGAGCCATGTCCGCTGACCTGTCCAAGATAATGCATGGGGACGACCGTTTGGGTGTCCATCAACACGTTGACTTATCCATACTTGTGCACGAAGTCGTCGTTGCTCCGAGCGCGGAAGAGTGGTTCGTAGATCTTGTTCGCGACGTCGTCGCCAAATACGGGTTACAAATGGATGTCAGAAAATCATCATTATCCGAAATTCCAAATTCCATCTAAGAGCGAATAATCAGCGACTGCGCTCAACTTTTCCCTCACCTCAACCGCGCATAAGCCAACCGCCTCAATTACTAATTCCCCGCATCTACCGAACCCCCAAAGATTCTAACGCTGTAATCCCCAACACCGCCTCATCCTCATCATCCCCCATCACAACCGTCGCACCAACAACCTCTCCCATAACCTCCACCCGCGCAGTCGTAACATCCACACGCTCATCCGACTCATAAACCCGCGTCCCCACAGCCTCTAACCCAATCCCTTCAAGATACTTTCTCGGCACAACACAATCCACAACACCAACATCCACCCGAAACCGCCCCGTCCAACTCCGATCCGGCTCAGCCATACTCCGAACCGTAGCCGTAACATGCGTCAACCCACCCAAATCAACACCCCCACGCCTAACCAACATCTTCATCCTTTAATCCTTCAAATCCGCGGTTCAGACAAGAAAATCACAGCCCATCACCCAAATCACAAAAATCACAGTTCAAACCTTCTTCCCCCCATGAACACTAGGCTCCGAACACCACTTCCGACGCAACAAATCCAACGAACCCATCACCACCGAATCCCCGTTCTTAACCAACCCCAGCAAATCTACCAGCACCCGACGATCCAGCTCCTTCCGACTCTCATCACGCCAAGCCTCATTCGCCGGCAGAAACTCACGCCCCCTGAAATCCTCGAATATCTCCTCCGCCACCTTCAACTGAGCATCCGACAACGACGTCACATCCAACGTCGGCATCGTCCGAATCGCCGTTATCGGCATACTGCCACGACCGGCCTGCTGACGACTCGAATGCCACCAGTAGAGCAACAATCCTAACGTTGAGTTGCCCCAGAGCGTGTACGCAATCTCTTGACCGCGCGTTTCAAATTTCACGCTTGGCCATGACCTGCCGCCTATCACTCGATTTTCAGTGAAAGCAACAGCGAGAGGTTGGGAGTTGAATCGGAAATCGCGACTGTGATGGGCGTGACTTCTTGTCTCCCAAATCTCAGCCGCGCGCTTGCCTCTACCACGTTTTACTCTGCCTTCGCTGTCAGGTTCAACCACCAAGCGCGTTTCCCGTTCCGCGTCATGACTCCACAGCATTGGATATGTAGGCACGCTCGAAGTTGTTCGGTGACGATCGAATGGAGTGCGTTCACCACTACCAACTATGTCTTTATCTGACATCCCCGTTTGTGCGATTTCACCGACTGAGACAACAGGAACCACTAACGCGTCCTGCTTTGTCATACGCGGCAACCAAAGTAAACCATTTGACAACTCGCGCGCCGACTGGACCACCGAGTAATCCGAAATCCCGACCGCCGACCAAGGCAAGTCCGAGTCAAGTGGCGCTTCAATGATCTCACCCAAGTGCTGTTCCCCAACTACCAGCGTCTCGCCACCATACGGACCGTCTTCAAGGCGTCGCATACAACCGTTAAACGCGATCTCCGATATCGCACGCGCAATCACCACCGCCTCCATCTCGTTGTTCGGTCGTTGCTTGAGCGAAACGAATGTACCCCGGCGCGAGTTTCCCTTAGAACCGCGTCTACCGATTACCAACGTCTCCGCCATCCCTGTGTCGGCAGAGAACGACTGATCCTCTTGCTTCGCAGTCGCGATAGTAATCACGATTACATCGTCATAGTGGGTCGCGAGTGTCTGCCGCACCTTCCTCCAACTTGACCCCTGAAGAGCCGTCATCGGCAACACCAGCGCGATCCTACCGTCATGCTTAACCATTCGATCCGCAAGCGCCACGAACCAAGACGCAATACCGGCATAACCATGAGCACACGTCCCTTTGCCATACTCCGAAGCAAGTTTCGACATCTTCGACTGCGTGCCACGATCTATGCTCAATCCGTGAAACTGCTTCGTCTGGTACGTCTGTCCTCGGCGACCATCCCAATCGGAACCAGAACGCGTAAACGGCGGATTCATAATCACCAAGTCCTGACTGAACTGCGGCATATCAACCGCATCCGATGCCTGCGCCGAACCCGTACCCGTAACCGCCGTCCCGCTGTGCAACGAAATCAACGGCCTAACCTCACCATTGCTCGCCAACAGATCCAGCGACCCTATCGACACCCCGCCATCATCCGTCTTGCCGTACTGGGTGACGATGGTTCGGGTGCCGTCGTATTGTTCCATCGGATGCGACGACGACAGCATCGAAGCCGTCAGATGCACCGCCGACGGCAACACGTCCAGCGCCGTCAACGACTCGCCCATCATGTGCGAATGCAGCTTCGACGGATCCCCACCGGAGAACAAGTGAAGCTGGTTCAAACGACGATACGCCGCATGGATCAGCGTCCCCGTCCCGCACGCATAGTCCGCAATCTTGAAATCCTTCACCCGATCCGCATCGTCCCACGCACCATCGTCCGGTATCGCTAAATGCGCCAAAAGCGTCGCCGACTCCGGACGCGTGTAAAACGTCGCCAAAAACTTCCGATCCGCAATCAGCCGCTGAAACACCGTGCCAATCAAGTCGCTCGAGTTCGCGCCGCCGAGTACGTTGATCCGTTCAGCCGCAGCCGCCATCCTGTCCAATGCTCGCGAAGCCAAAGTGTTCGGCCGGATAGTTTTCAGCAGTTCGATAGCAATGTTGAAAATCGACCAGTAGTTGATCTTTAGGATTTCACGCCACTCTTGAACAACCAACCGTTGCAACAATTTCCCGTCTGGACGCAGATCCTCGAAACCCTTCAATCTAGGATCTCCGACTAAGTTCATATGGAACATCAACGCGTTGATCATGATCGTCGCCGCCATACGCTCCGTCTGAACGCTGTACTCCTGCTTCAACATATCCGAGAAGTCTTGTTTCAGGTTCGGCCACGTCTCCGTTGACTCCCGAATGATGCTCGCAGTCTGCGAAATGGCTCGCTCCAATATCTCCACACTCCGCCACACCACATCCTCAGGAGTCGACGCATACGTGATGAAACCGGCAAGGTCCCGAATGTTCCCAGAAACGAAACCGCTCTCCGGAAAACGCGAATAACTACCCTCATCCGATCCCGAACCGCTGTACACGCAATACTCGAAACGCGTCCTGCTCCGCAACTCCTCATCCAACCGATCGAAACCCCGAATCCGACGCAGATCACTCGGAGACTTCAACGCAACCACCGCATTCACCTCACCATCCACACCCGTAACATCCTCATCCAGCTTCTCACCCAACCGCGCAACCGCCTCATCCTCCAACGTCCGAGCCGGAAGATACTCATTCTCGATCACCACCGGCCGACCACCCCTCGGCAACACCAAAATATCCGGCTGACCCTGACCACCCGCAAACGCACCCTTCATCTCGGCGTGCACCTCCCACCGCACGTTCATGCGATCCAGAAGCGTTGCGATTCGACCGTTAAGTTGCGTCTCGTTTATCGCCATATAGGGATTACTCTATGCGCGTAAATAGGTATTCCATTCCATCTAGCCCAGAGTAGCAGACGGAAAGCGTGTTGCGATTTTGGCTGGCGAATTCTCCCTGGGCGTAGGGCTAGAGGGATGCTTATTCCCCCCTTCGCTTGCGTAAGGGGTTAGAGGGATGCGCGTACTGGTTGGCGCGCCCTAATATAATTGCAACGGGCTAGTAGTAGCCGCAGAGTTAGAACGATAGGAGATTTCGCAATGGCGTCGACAACTTGGGCTTTTTTCAAAGGACAGCAAGTCCCGTTGGAAGAAGCCAATGTACGAGTCGACACTCACGCTCTCCATTACGGAACGGCGGCTTTTGAGGGTATCCGAGGCAACTGGAACGAGGAGCATGGCAAGGTATACATCTTCCGACTCCGCGAGCACTATGAGCGGCTAATTCGCGGCTGCAACATCCTTCGCATGGACATCCCATACTCGGTCGACGAACTCTGTCAGATAACCGTCGACCTCCTTGAGCGCAACGGATTCGCTGAAGACGTTTACATCCGCCCTTTGGCGTACAAGTCTGAAGAGGCAGTCGCCAACCTGAAACTCCACACATTGGCGAGTGATTTCACTCTAATGATCCTGCCATTCGGCGCATATATCGACGTTGAAGGTGCCATCAAGTGCCAGACTTCATCGTGGCGACGCCCCGATGATTCGATGATGCCCACCGGTGTCAAAATCACCGGCCTATACACCACGAGCATCTTGGCCAAGACCGAGGCCATAATGGCAGGTTTTGATGAAGCGATCCTGTTGAATCACGACGGATCCGTCTCTGAGGGCAGCGGTGAAAACTTGTTCATGATCCGAGATGGCGAGATCCACACTCCGTTCGAGACGGCAAACGCTCTGCTAGGAATCACACGCGACTCCGTCATGACCCTAGCCAAGAACCAACTCGGCATTGATGTCATTCAGCGTCGAATCAACCGTAGCGAGTTGTACCTCGCCGACGAAGTGTTCCTGACCGGCACCGCCGCGCATTTGACACCGGTCGGTAGAATTGACAACCGCAACATCGGCGACGGCGAGACAGGCCCGTTGACACAGCAGCTACAAGACATCTACTTCGAATGTGTAACCGGCAAAAACGCCGACTATATGGACTGGTGCACTGGAGTAACCCCCGCCGGCGGATAATCGACTCCTGATTTCCCCTCCCACTCGGAGAGCGGACCATTTCCCCTCTCCCGTTGGGAGAGGGTTAGGGAGAGGGCCCAATGAGCGACCAGATCGAATCTGCCGCCAACTTGATGGCGCGCGACTACCTGATACTCGCATTCCTCGTCAGTCTCGGATCATTACAGATCGCAGTCTCGATAAGCCACATTCGTGGACTTTGGCTGTTACCAAACCGAACACTAACCCGTGCCCTAGGTATCGCGATAATCATTTTCGGAATCGCTCTTTACATCCTTGCTCCGTTGTGGATACAGGGACCATGGGCAGCCGGATCTGTGACCGACGGCACTTCTATTGATCGCGCCTGGGGCACCGCTGACATCGGAGAAATATCCGCAGCACGCAACTTGAATGACATCCACGGCGGTATGGCAGGAACCGCCTACGCCGCATACTTCATACTCTCTGCCGTCCTAGCGACCATATTCGCCGCCGCTATCGGTGCTTTTAACGTACGCATAATGGATTCCCCCTCCTTTAGGAGGGGGTTAGGGGGAGGACACACCGACGGACTCGACGCACTTAAACATTCTGACGCAATATCCACACTCTCAACTTCACTTCGCAACTTGCGACGCACCGGCATTGACGATGCGCGTCAACAAATGCGATCAGCACATCGCTGGAGCATCCCATCCATGATCGAAAGGATGTGGAGACATTAACGCGTTCGACAGAGAAATGGTGCTGTGGATCAACGGCTTCGTAGGCACATCGAACGCGTTCGACCACCTGGCTAGAATCGTCGCTTCTGACTACCTCATGCCGCTCGTATTCTCAGCCGTGATGTTTGCAATATGGTTCGTCGGAAAAGACGTTAACGAGCGTCGTCGATATCAATATGCCACCATCATCGGCGCAACTGCCATCGGGTTCGCCAACCTCGTCGTAGACATCATCAATCAGAACTACGACCGCGCTAGACCCTTTGAAGACCTTGGCGATTCTATGACCTTGATCTTCTACCAATCGACAGATCCGTCATTCCCCGCAAACCCTATGGCCGTCGTATTCTCAATCGCCACCGGTGTCTGGATCTTCGACCGCAGGATCGGTTGGATAATGATGGCATTGGGTATCACATACTCCATGATGAGGGTATACGTCGGAACGTTCTACCCGACCGATGTCATCGGTGGTGCAATCGTCGGGATTCTAGCCGCGCTGTTCTCATGGTTCCTGTTTGAACTCTTGAAACCAATCCCCCAAATCATCCTACGCCTGCTCCGCGGTATCGGCGTTGCTTAAGAGATGTCTGCATAGCCCCGTCAGCGCCGAGTAGAGATGCGCCGAAACGCCTCGCCATACTCAAACGGCATCCCTTCCGCTACCGATCTAGCACGATCCCTTATCCCTCTATCAGAACCTGATTGCCGCGACAATCCCGGAACCTGACTCTCATGCCGACTAAGAGCGTCGATACGGTTGTCGATCGACGTCGTGATATCCACAACCGCATTGGGGTTGTCTGCATGCCAAAAAAATACGTGTTGCACCTTGTAAGGTTCAAGACCATCATCAAGGTGTTCTGGGAAATGCAGATGATCCCGGGCGTAAGGGTAGACCGCATCTTGAACCGTGATGCCCGCATTGCGATGATCACGATGATTAAAACCGTTCATACGGAACGGGTCATGAGTGAAGATCACTTCTGGGCGATACGTCCGGATTGCTTTCACCAGCTCCCCAAGAAAGACACGATCCGATTCCAGTTGCCCGTCTGTATGGTCGAGCATCGTTAAGTTCTTCACACCGATAACCTTGGCGGCTTCCTCTTGCTCTTTACGCCGGATTGCAACGATCCGATCCGAAGTCATACTCTCATCGTTGCTGCCGCTACTTCCGGTGGTGCAGACAACATATGAAATCTCACAACCGTTGGCAGCCCACAGCGATGTCGTACCACCAGCCCCGATCTCGGCATCGTCTGGGTGCGCGCAAACTACCATCGCACGTTCTGGTATCTCGTCGAAACGCTCCAATTGAACCGTATCTGCCATTTGTTTCCCATCTTTCTCGCTTGGAGATGCTGTACGCAACCCTCCCCCTTGACGATCCAAGAGGGACTGTCCGTAATCCTCCCCCTTGATGATCCAAGGGGGAATGTCCGTAATCCTCCCCCTTGACGATCCAAGGGGGACTGTCCGTAATCCTCCCCCTTGATGATCCAAGGGGGAATTAAAGGGGGTTTAGACGCGCCCTTTCACCTTGCATGACGCTCTTTCAGCCCCTCTGGATTCCGACTTTCGTCGGAATGACGATGGTTACCCACATCTCCCCGATGTGCATCAACAATAGATTCATAATATCCGCGCCAAACCGATTCAAGCCGCACGAATAGACTCGTTATCAGAGACATCAACAACCAGTGAGCCTTTCATTGAACCTTCAATCCAAAGACCCAAAAATCGCAAATATCATCGCTGCTGAGGAGCGGCGACTGCGCGAAGAAATCATACTGATCGCCTCCGAGAACTACGCATCCCGCGCAGTCCTCGAAGCAACTGGGTCCGTATTAACCAACAAATACGCCGAGGGATACCCCGGACGACGCTACTACGCCGGCACCGAGAACTTGGACGATGCTGAGAGTCTTGCCATCCACCGTGCCAAGCAACTCTTTGAAGGTGCCGAACACGCAAACGTCCAACCCCATAGCGGTTCACAAGCCAATATGGCCGCATACTTCGCAACACTCGAACCCGGCGACCGCGTTATGGGCATGTCCCTGGACCACGGCGGTCACCTGACTCACGGCTCGCCCGTCAACTTCTCAGGACGCATCTACGACTTCGTTCACTACGGCCTCGACGAAGAATCAGAGATGATCGACTACGACGTTGTCGAACGCATCGCAAACGAGCTGAACCCCAAAATCATCGTCTCCGGCTACTCCGCCTACTCCCGCACTATCGACTTCAAACGATTCGGAGAGATAGCCGATAACATCGGCGCACTCCACCTCGCAGACATGGCACACATCGCAGGACTCGTCGCCACTGGAGCTCACCCGTCTCCGGTACCACACGCCGACATCGTAACCAGCACCACACACAAAACCCTCCGCGGTCCAAGAGGCGCTATGGCCCTGACCACTAAGGAATGGGCACGCAAGTACGACTCCGCCGTCTTCCCTCGAATGCAAGGCGGCCCCATGGGACACACCATCGCAGCCAAAGCCGTCGCATACAAAGAGGCACAATCCGACGATTTCAAAACCTACGCCAACAACATCGTCAGCAACGCATCCGCATTGGCCAAAGCCCTGTCATCGTCCGGCATGAGAATCGTTTCCGGCGGCACCGATAACCACCTCATGCTCGTCGACATGCGTGGTGTCGGCGTAACTGGTGCTGAAGCCGAGACCAAGATGCGAACCGTCGGAATCGTCGCTAATAAGAACATGGTTCCGTTCGACCCGAATCCACCGCGAGTAACCAGCGGCGTCCGCGTCGGTGTACCCGCAGTTACATCTCGCGGTATGGGAATCCAAGACATGGAAACCATCGCCGAGTTGATTGTCGAATCACTGCAAGTCGAAGAAGGCTCAACACAGCAGCGAGCATTGGCTCAACGCGTCAAGGAATTCGCACAAGGCTTCGCGGTCCCCGGCATCGATTCATAGATTTGAAAGACGAGACACGCACGATGCAAACATGGCGTATTATGATGTATCGGCGTGAAAAACGCAGCAGGTTGAACAGATCGACGCTAGGAGCAATCAAATAATGAAACGTGTGTCAGATGTAAGGGAGAGGGGTAGGCTGCGAATCGCCCGGACGTTGAGAATCGTAGCGCCTGGGATTGTCGGATCGTTCGCTGTATCTTTGCTCCTAATTGCGATCGTGGCATGTGAAGGCACGACGACCGTAGAGACGGTGGTTCAGACAGTAGTTGTAGAACGGGAGGTCGTGGTCGAAGTCGAGAGAGACGTTACGGTAGAAGTGGAAAGAGTGGTTGAAGTGCCCGTAACCGTCGAAGTTCTAAAGGAAGTGATGGTCCCCGTTGAGAAGGCGGTAACCGTGGAAGTCGTCAAGGAGGTCGTGGTCGAAAAGATGGTGGAGGTGGAGAATGAGGTGCCGGTAGAGGTTGTCAAAGAGATCGAAGTAGAAGTGGTCAAAGAGGTTCAAGTAGAAGTACCGGTCACAGTCGTCGTTGAGAAGGAAGTGCAAGTCGCTAGCGAGACGATCGTCGAGACAGTGATCGTGGAAAAAGAGGTGGTCAAGGAGGTAGAAGTGCCAGTTACCGTCGTCGTGGAGAAAGTGGTTGAGAAGCCGGCGACGGTCGTCGTAGAGGTCTACAGAGACGTGCAGCTGCCCGACCCTGAGATATCTTGGATTTCAAAGATAGCCGCCGGGAAAGTTCATACCTGCGCTATTCGGGAAAACGGGGAAGTCGTCTGCTGGGGAAACAACCAAAATGATCGTTCAAGCCCGCCGTCCGGGCGCTTCGTTACGATCAACTCCGATGATAGTCATACTTGCGGACTTCGGGAAAACGGGAACGCCGTCTGCTGGGGATATAACGATAATGGTCAGTCGAACGCCCCACCTAACCGATATGTGGCGATCGACACCGGGTCTTATCACTCCTGCGGTGTGACTGAAAAGGGGGACGCAGTCTGCTGGGGGAGGGACGCCTATCGTGTAACAGACGCGCCGCCAGGACGCTTTGTAGCGATTGGTGCCGGGAGTTATCACTCCTGCGGTGTGACTGAAGGCGGGGATGCGATCTGCTGGGGGGATAACGACTATGGTCAAGCCAACAACGTGACGGGAGAAGATTTAGTCGCGATCCGCGTTGCTGGCAATAGTAACTGCGCTCTGCGTCGGGACGGTACCGGACTTTGCTGGGGCCTAGGTACCCCAGCTGGCGGCCCGATCGACATTGGTGGCCCCCTCACCGCGATCAGCTCTGGCATCAATTTCTACTGCGGACTGCTGATAAGCGGCGAGGCATCGTGCTGGGCTACCGGAGATCACTCCATGGAGCTGCCGCCTTCCGGCAGCTTCGTCGATATCGGCACCGGGCTTAACCATGCCTGTGGTCTGCGCGAAGACGGCACCATCAATTGCTGGGGCGAAAACGGCTCTGGTCAGGCGGAAGAGCCGCGCGGCACATTCGCTATACCCTGAACTCGCGCCTCATCCGTTTACACATCGTTTGACATCGCTTCCTTGTTGGTGTAGCGAGGTCCTGCTGTCCATAGGGGAAGGTACGCCCCCTTTGTCCTAGGGACATTTCCCCCGCGAGCGGGGGAAACCTGGCATTCCCCCTCTGGATTCCGGCTTCCGCCAGAATGACGAAGGAGTTTCTACTGTCATCATTCCGAGCGCAGCGAGGAATCTCCCCCTTCGCGAAGCGTAAGGGGGTTAGGGGGATGCCTGGGTATCTCAAGTTCCCCGAATGTATAATCGGGATTCATCGAATCCGTGCTGTTTCGTGCGGATAAAGACGTGTTCATAACAAACCGAGTGGGTTGCAATTGAGAGACTACGAAATCGTGTGGATCCTAGGCGGTGGTGCCGGCGCGAAAGAAGGCGACGAATCCGCCGAACGAGTTCGCGCGCTTGTCGATTCCCTAGGCGGAGAAGTGGGCGAGGTCAACCCGTGGGGCAAGCGCAACTTGGCGTACCCGATTGAAAAGGAAACCGAAGGCTTCTACGTCGAAGCACAATTCAAGCTCGATGCCGCTCGAACTCCGGAACTCGAACAAGCCTGCAACGCCGATCGCCAGATTATTCGCCATTTGATCGTAAAGAAGTGAGCACCTTCCCATAACCTCGTGCCAAAGTGTCGTCGCGAATCTGACGACACACGAGGAAAAAATGGAAGGTGGATACTCCCAATGTCACTGAATCAGATACTTCTAATCGGCAATGCAGGACGCGACGCCGAACTTCGCTACACCGCAAGTGGTCGAGCAGTTGCAGGCTTCAGCATTGCGGTCAACCGACGATGGATGTCCAACAACGAATGGCAAGAAGAGACCGAGTGGTTCAACGTATCTGTCTGGGGACAGCAAGCTGAGAACATTGCCAATCGGGTGCGACGCGGTGCCAGAGTCTTTGTCGATGGCAGACTTTCGACTCGCGAATGGACGAACCAAGCCGGCGTAACTCGCACAAGCCTGGAAGTTAACGCATATCGCGTAATTAACTTGTCTGGACGTGAAGAAGGCGAAGAAGGCGGCTACGGATCATATCCGCCCCCCGCACAGCAATCGCAAGGCGGCGAAACTTCACAGGCTCCACAGCAGACAACGCCATCATCCGACTACGATTCTGCCGGCGGGGAATATGACCAGCCGCCAGAAGGCGACAATTTGGAAGATTTGCCCTGGTGAGGATAAAAAGATCCTGCACAAATGCACTTGACGCAAGAGTTGACAAACGCAAATTGGGTTTGAACAGCACGGAGAAACGATGACAACAGGCCAGAGAACAAGACAGACAGGCGGTAACCGACGCGGAGGACCAGGCGGATTCGGACGGCGCCGACGCGGTAGAAACTTCCTCAAACGCGAAGACATCGACTACAAAGATGTTCAACTCATGCGACGATTCGTCAGTGAACGTGGCAAACTCGTTTCTGGTCAACGTCTCGGAGTCTCCGCAAAGAACCAGCGAAGATTGGCGCGCGCAATCAAACGAGCACAACACCTCGCTTTGGTTCCAATGGCACCAAACCACACCTACGTCACCGGATCGCTCCAGACCGATACGCCGCAACGCTCAGAATCCTCCGACTCCGAAAGTGCGACACCCGAAAGTGCAACGCCCGAAAGTGCAGCACAAAACGAAACCGGCGAAGAGCAAGCCACCGACACACCCGAAGTCGTTGAGCAATCTTCGGACGCACTGCCGGAAACAACCGAAGAATCAACCGAGGAAACCTCGGAACAGAGCTGACACAGCTGAACGCGACGAAATAGGCGACGCGACGTTCGCCCAATCGCGATAGATAACACTGTTTGGCGAGAGCGCAAGTAGAATGGCGTTTGTATGGCAGTTGTAAGCAATTGCCACAATAATGTAGAGACTCGAACTCCGCAACGATGGCTAACGAACAAGAACGCAGCACATTCTCTCATGCTCCCATAGGCGGGTACCGTGCAGGACAGCGCAGCATCACCAAACGGCGTGGAATATCACGCTTCGAAATGATGCGCCGACGTGAACGTGCAGCGCTTCGCAATCGACCATTCATCATCGGCGCACTCGTATTCGTTCTAATCGTACTCATGGTACCGGCATACGGTTTCTATCAGCGGTACGTGGTACCGCCGACCGAGATTGCGGTCCAGGTCGAAGACCGAATATACACGCGCGGGGACATTGTCAACTACATCCGATTCTTCCAAAGACTCAGCGAAGACCTCGGCGTGCCATTCGAACTCGGTACCTCCGCGTTCGAAGCAATGCAGACCCTGCAATCTAACGAGATTGCTTACCATCTCGCACCCCGATACGGAATCACCGTCGAGCAACACGAAGTCGATGCACAACTCGAATCTTTACTCGGATTCGTCGCCGAAACTTCCGCTGACACCTCAATGCGTGAATACCGGACCAACGTCGAGGAAGCAAAGAAGCAATTCCTGAACCGCATCGGATTGGACGAAGACGTATACCGCGACTTCATACGCAAAGGAATGTTCAAGGATCGACTACGTGCCGAAGTCGGTAGCAATATGCCACGTATACAACCACACGCTGAGTTGTATCAGATCGTATTGCAAGATGTGAGCCAAGGCACCATCAACCGTATCGAACGAGATTTGGCATCAGGCAGAGAAGTCAGTGCCATCGTGCTTGAACTCTCAGAAGACCCCAACGTGCAACGAACCGGCGGATACATAGGTTGGCTACCAGAAGGCGTCCGCACCGACCTCGACGCCATCCTTTTCGGACACCGCATCAACGAAGACGGTTCAAAAGGAGAGCGCATATTGCCCCTTAAACGGCTAAGCGGTGGACGATACGATGAAACAACGCAACTCTGGACCGCTCACATCGTCTCAGATTTCACCGAGGCACGAGAGATTTCAGACGAACACTTTGACGCATTGGCAAACCTTGAGGTCGAGCGTTTCATAAACGAACATCGCAAGGACTTCTACACATCCATATCGCTCAACAGCGAGGTCTACGACTGGATAAACCGCCAAGTTCGACTCAATGCGATCGTCGCCACCGCCACGCCAGAGTCACCTTTCACGTCCCTCGACGAACTCAACGCGAGCGGACGATGATCGATTGGGATTGATCTTCAGATGAAGCGCCAAAACGACGCGTCCGTCACTGGTATCGGACTTTTGGGCGCAGGTGTCGTCGGATCCCAAGTGGCACGCGTAATACTCGATACCGACACCAACAACCAACTCTCACTTAACGGAATCCTAGTCCGAGATGTCCAACGTCAACGAGACGGCGTACCATCCGATCTCATGACAGCCGATCCCGAAACGATACTCGGTGATGACCGCAATGACATCATCATCGAGGTCATGGGTGGCGAAGAGCCAGCCCGATCATACATGGCAGCGGCAATTAGTGCCGGAAAACACGTCGTAACCGCCAACAAAGAAGCATTGGCAAAGCACGGCGACGAACTCACCGACTTGGCAGCGCAGAACGGAGTCAGCCTGTCATACGAAGCCAGCGTAGGAGGCGGTATCCCCGTCCTCGCAACCGTACAAGACAGCCTCTCCGCAAACCGCATCGAGAGCATCCGCGCAATCATCAACGGAACTACCAACTATGTGCTGTCCTCAATGGACGAGTCCGGCAGGTCATTCGATGACGCACTATCGGAAGCACAGCAACTGGGATATGCAGAAGCAGATCCCACCGCAGACATCGACGCTCACGATGCCGTATACAAATTATCGATACTTACAAGGCTTGCATTTGGAGCATCCGCACCCCCAGAAGTCATCTACCGCGAGGGCATTCGCAATATCGGTGCTAAAGACCTTCGTTATGCCAGCGCACTCGGATTCACAATCAAGCTACTCGCAATTGCACGCGCAGATTCAAACGGTATACGATGCCGAGTACATCCAGCGTTAGTTCCCGTAGATGTTCCGATGGCGAACGTCAGCGGTGTTTTGAACGCGGTCGAGTTGAATGGCGACCTCCTCGGCCCTCTATGGTTGCAGGGCAGGGGAGCAGGAGCCGGTCCCACCGCAAGCGCAGTCATGGGCGATGTCCTAAGAATTGCCAAGGGAATCTCTCCAAAAACATCCCCATTGAGCATCAAGGGAGAATTGAAGGAGATACAACCAACTCCCGCACAGGAAAGCCAACGAACCGATGCTCCAAACGTCGTTGACATGGATGATTTGCAAGTTCGATACTATCTACGCCTTACATGTCTAGATCGTTTCGGAGTCCTCGCCAAGATCGCCAGCGTATTCGGCGAGGCCACCATCAGCATCGCGTCAGTCCTTCAGTTTGATTCCGACGACGAACGCGGATTGGCAGACCTCGTGATAATGACTCACCCATCTCGCGAAGCCAACATGCAAGACGCCGCATCGCGTCTGCGACAATTGGATGTAGTCGCCTCCCTCGAAAACCTGATCCGCGTCGAAGACTACGACACGGTTTAACCATATGCAAAATGCAAAAATGAGCGGGCGACGCTGTACTACATACTGAGAGGCACCCGTTGAACGGCACGATCGGCGTTATCGAACGCTACAAAGAGTTTCTTCCGGTTAGTGCCCAGACCCCGATGATTACTATGGGCGAGGGAAGCACGCCCCTCGTTAAATCAACCAACATCGGACCATCAATAGGCTGCGAAAATCTCTACTTCAAACTCGAAGGTTGCAACCCCACAGGTTCATTCAAAGACCGCGGCATGGTGATGGCTATCGCCAAAGCATTGGAAGCCGGAAGACGACGAGTCATATGTGCATCAACCGGCAACACCAGCGCATCCGCCGCCGCATACAGCGCCCGGTACAACTTGCAGGCTTTCGTCGTCGTCCCTTCTGGCGAAATAGCACTCGGCAAATTGGCACAAGCAATGGCTTACGGATCGCGTATCCTCGCAGTCGACGGCAATTTTGACGATGCATTGAATATGGTGCGAGACTTGGCAACCGAGCTATCCATTGAACTTGTCAACTCTTTGAACCCATTTCGTCTCGAAGGACAAAAAACCGCAGCATTCGAAATCTCCGACGCCCTAGGCGACGCACCCGACATGGTCTGCATACCAGTAGGCAACGCTGGCAACATAACCGCATACTGGAAGGGCTTCAACGAGTACCGAATCAACGAACGCATCAGCCTTCTACCACGCATGATGGGATTCCAAGCCGCCGGTGCAGCCCCTATCGTCAAAGGCGAACCGATCGAAGAACCGCAGACGATTGCGAGCGCCATACGGATCGGCAACCCCGCAAGCTGGGACCGTGCAATTAACGCCCGCGACGAATCCGGCGGCAACATCGATTCCGTCACCGATGCCGAGATCATTGAGGCATACATCAGGCTCGCACGCGACGAAGGGATATTCTGCGAACCCGCTTCCGCAGCATCCGTTGCTGGCGTGTTGAAACTCGCGAAACAAGGCGACGAACTCCGAAGTTTGAACGTCGTGTGTATATTGACTGGCATGGGATTGAAAGACCCCACAACCGTCGAGAACCACGCACTCGTAGAACTCGAATATGTCGAGCCTGACGTCGATCAAGTAGCCGCGTTGCTGGGCAAGGAAAACCCCTCAACACGTACATGACCTCTACCGCACAAACCAGAATCGCATCGCCTACGTTCAGTGAACTAGCCGATGACTGGCAGCGCATCTACGATGCGATGCCCGAAAGCTCCGCGTTCGACTCGTTAGAGTGGAACCGCATTTGGTGGCAGCACTTCGGAGGCGACTCCAAACTGATGTTGCGATCCGTCGTACGACCTAACGGAACAACCGCCATCATTGCACCGTTGAGACTAGACTCCAACAACGACGAAGGCGTATGCACCTTCCTCGGCGGAACCGATCTCGTAGACTACCTCGGGTTCAAGCATGACGCTGAGTTGCGCTCTGAAGATGTCCAAGACTTGCTGCAATCCCTTTACGACGATCCTGAGATCGCCGCGCTTGTACTCGAATCGTTACCTGAAGACTCCCACACCATCCACGCAGTCAAAGAAGTCGCCAAGGGCATCGGTTGGGATGTGCATATTTGGGACGAAGGTGTCGCACCGAGAATCGCTTTGCCATCCAGTCAAGAGGAGTACTTCGCTTCTCTGACCAAGAAGCACCGACATGAACTGCGACGCAAACTGCGACGGCTATACAACGCCGGCGATATCGAGCAGATCGAGTACAAATCGCCGAACGACATCGCCGAACGCATCGGCGACTTCATAGACCTGCATCGCGGCAGTTCAATCGACAAACAGGAGTTCATGACCGCCGAACGAGAGAAATTCTTCCGAGAGGCCGCCGTCACCCTGGCCGAAAACGACGTCACCAGACTTTACTTCCTAACCCTCAACAGCGAGGATGTCGCGACATCGCTTGCCTTCAAAATCGGCACGACCAAATACCTCTACAACAGTGGCTACGTACCCGAACGCTCTTGGCTCGCCGTCGGACTCTTGAACCACGCCATCAACATCCTCGCATCTATAGACGAAGGTATCAAAGTATACGACTTCATGCGCGGCGACGAGCGTTACAAGTACCACCTCGGTGCAGTAGACCGCAGAATCTATACCATACGTCTCGACAAGCCGCGATAACGCCTTCCTCAACTGCTCTTTCGACGGATATTCGAGAGCAAAACCTAAATTCCCAGATGCGAATCGCAGTAATCAGCGTACATGGATGCCCATGCATCCAACCAGGGGGAACCGATGCTGGCGGAATGAATGTCTACGTTGATCAAGTCGCACGTCGACTGGGACGACTTGGTAACACTGTAGTCGTCTACTCACGATTACACCCAGGAATACAAAACGACATCGAATGTCTCCGATACAAACTGGTGCATTTGACCGTTGGAAAAACAACACTGCCCAAAGACCGAATCCCGGAAACCCTATCCGATTTCACCACCGCCGTAGAGAGCGATTCCGTTGCAAACAACCGAACCTTCGACCTACTGACTTCACACTACTGGCTCTCAGGCCTAGTAGGTAGCAGTTTAGCGCGCTCATGGGCCGTTCCACACATCACGAGCTTCCACACCCTGGCCAGCATCAAGATTCGAGTCCGCCCGGAGGAGGACGAACCCGAAATCCGATTCATTAACGAAGCCCGCATTGCCCAAGATGCGGATATGATCGTCGCGTGGACTGAGGGCGAAGCAGAACACATGGTGAGCGAGTTCGATGTGCCTATGGACAAGATCGCCATCGTACCCCCCGGTGTCGACACTGATCGATTCATGCCGTCTGCTGAATCTTCTGTACCTACACCCAAAAAACGCATTGTGTACGTTGGTCGACTGGACGCTTTGAAAGGTATAGATCTCTTGATCGAGGCGTTCGCCATTGCAGTGCGTCGCGGTTTGGATGCGGACTTGCAGATTGTTGGCGGTGGAACCGCCGACGAGTTCCGACGAGTTCTTGGCAGTATCTCGCAATTACGCCTGACCGACCGAGTAAGGCTGCCGGGTGTGTTGCCGCAATCCGAACTTCCGAAGATATACTCCGACGCCGACTGCATTGTCGCGCCATCTTTCCACGAGACATTCGGACTCGCCGTATTAGAAGCCGCAGCCTCCGGAACACCCGCGATCGCCGCCGATGTTGATGGATTGCGAGCCATCGTGGCCGATGGCAAGACCGGGTATTTGATCGGCGACCGAGACGCGAGAGTTTACGCCGATAAGATCGTAGAGTTGATGGGAAACGAGAAACTTCGTATAGACATGTCCAAAGAAGCACGCAAACGAGCCGAAACTTTATCGTGGGACGCAACCGTAAAGGGTCTGGTCAATATCTACAATCGAATTGCGAAGCCGCGCCTGACCTCTGCGACTCTGCGATAATTTGCGTCCAAACTATTTGACACCCTAGTAGGGGCGGAGAAGCTACTGTGTATCTGCGTATCGAAGATCACGGTCTTATTGGAGACCTGTACACCGCCGCACTGGTCGGCATCGATGGCACCATCGATTGGTTTTGCGCACCACATTTCGATTCGCCATCCATCTTCGCATCCATACTCGACGAGGAAAATGGCGGACACTTCTCGCTGCGGCCAGACAACCATGATGTGCGATCAACACAGTACTACCTGCCAGAAACCAACGTATTGGTCACGCATTTCACATCGGATGAAGGCGTCGCCCAAGTGGTCGACTTCATGCCGGTCCGTACCCGCTCCGCTGGCGACACAGACCATGTTCTCATTCGCCGAATCACTGGAATACGCGGAAATCTACACATGCAGATCGATTGCTCTCCCAAATTCAACTACGGCAGAGACGAACACTACACCGTTTTCGTCGATAAAAACGTTCGTTTCATATCTCCTGACATTTCGCTCGAATACTGGAGCACCGTGCCGCCTCAGATCGTTGAAAATTCGGTCAAAGTCGATTTCGAGATCCACGAAGGACACACCGAGTACATCGTTATCGACGCCGTAGAGCATGTTGAAAGAGCCGACAAATTCGACGCCGATCGCATCGAACTCCTTTTCGACGACACGGTCAACTACT
Organism: Dehalococcoidia bacterium; assembly: GCA_963555965.3. GTDB lineage: Bacteria > Chloroflexota > Dehalococcoidia > Lucifugimonadales > Lucifugimonadaceae > Bin127. The sequence continues at coordinate 1,083,828 of OY821634.1, read as the reverse complement.
GGCGTAGATGGATCAGCCAATGTACATACACCGGCCGATGGCGCGAGATGGTGCACCGTTCCGCACTCTGTCTCAAGCTATTGACTTATGAACCCACAGGAGCATTTGTAGCCGCTCCTACCACTAGTCTCCCAGAGGACCTCGGCGGCGTGCGGAACTGGGACTACCGCTACACCTGGATCCGCGATGCCGCTTTCAGCGTCTACGGACTCCTCAGAATCGGCCTCACCGAAGAAGCCGGAAGATTCATGGATTGGTTGCAAGACCGTTGTTCCGAGAGCGAGGAAGACGGCACGCTGAAGATAATGTACGGCATCGACGGTAGCCATGACCTTGAGGAGCATACCCTCGAACATCTCTCCGGATACATGGATTCCAAGCCCGTGCGCATCGGCAACGGCGCAGCAGATCAGTTGCAGCTCGACATCTACGGCGAGTTGATGGACGCTGTGTATCTCTCCAACAAGTACCAGACCCCCATCTCCTACGACTTCTGGTCGCACCTGCGGAAGATGATCAACTGGGTATGCGACAACTGGCAACGTCCCGACGAAGGTATTTGGGAGGTTAGAGGCGGTCGCGCACACTTCGTATACTCCAAGCTGATGTGCTGGGTCGCAATCGACCGGGCCATCCGCCTTGCCGCTAAACGTTCGTTCCCCAGCGACACCGATAAGTGGACCAGGACCCGCGACCAGATCTACGAGGAGATCATCAAGTATGGATGGAGCGATAACGTGCAAGCCTTCACTCAAGCCTACGGTCGCGACGCTCTCGACGCATCCAACCTCATCATGCCCATGGTCTTCTTCATGTCGCCATCAGACCCACGTATGTTGAAAACCCTCGACGCTATCCAGCGATCCCCAGCGAACGGCGGACTCGTCTACTCGAACCTCGTATACCGCTACAACCTGCACGAGACGCAAGACGGATTGACAGGCGAAGAAGGCACATTCAATATGTGCACCTTCTGGCTTGTCGAAGCATTAACCCGTGCTGGACGCTCCGATCCCTCGAGGCTGGAAGAGGCGCGCATGATGTTCGAACACATGCTCGGTTACGCAAACCACCTTGGACTCTACTCCGAAGAAATCGGACCCAAAGGCGAGCACCTCGGTAACTTCCCACAGGCATTCACGCACCTCGCACTGATATCAGCTGCCTTCAACCTCGACCGGGCGTTGGGTTCGAGAGCCTAGCCCTTCACAACATCCAAACCGTAGTACCGAACTTCGGAATACGTACGATAACCCGCCGATTCGTAGATTCTCCTAGCTGGTGGATTTTCGGAATCAACATCCAGCACCAGTGCCGTCGCCCCATGCGCGATCAGTCGTTCCACACCCGCGTTGAAGATTGTCCAACCCAGCCGCTTTCCACGCATGACCGGGTGAACTCCGACCATCTCGACACGCCCATCGCCATCGCTGAGTGTGATCCAGTTGTAACCGCCCAACTCGCCATTTGATGCATCCGCCAATACGACGATCGGCGCAAATCCGTTACGATCCGCATCAGCAGCCGTTCGATCGGCGATCTCTTCTACAGTATTGGGCGAAAAGCCCCAACTACCAATGAAACATGCATTGTGAAGACCAGTTACCGCAGCAGCGTCTGCATCGTCAGACATATCGGCATCACGAATAATGAACTCGGAACGCGCACCCGCCTCAGGCAGATCCACATCTGTAACGTCAACGCGCATCTTCAGTACGATCCTGACTACTACGAACTTTGCAATTTCAAGCGCATCAACGATCGATTTCGACTCAGTGTCCCGTACCGCAACGTGAATCTCGAACCGATCTTGATCCGCGAGTTCAGTGGCGCGGGCGACACCGTCTTGAAGCAACGGACCCAACACACCTTCTTGCCCGTTGATGGCAGCCAGGCCCACGAGAACTCTACCGATGTTCAACTCCGGTTCGACCAGCGAGTAGCCGACGGGCATCCCGTTATCGTAGGCAATCGACCAACGCCCCAAATCGGGCGCCAATCGAGGACTATCGAGCATCGCCATCAGCGTCGCTTCATTAGTCACCGGCCACTCACGATGTCCGTGAGGCCCGACGACGCTGAGGATTTTCAGCAATTCAGATACCTTGCTGCGCGTAATTGTGCGAATTTCCATGTTGATCGGAGTTGTTCAGCGTTGCGTTTGGCGAATTTCGTAGCGTGTGGCATAATTAGGTTTACACTAGCAAATGCTAATGCTTTGAACGGGAGTAGTACCGCGGCAACGATAGCGATAGAGAGCATCCGGCAGCTGAAAATGATGCGCATCGTCCGTGGGAACTCGCCCGGGAGCTCGTGACCTGAACCTCACACCTGCCTAGATGGGCTTACAGGATTCGTAGGGTTGCGCGGTTCGGCTACGTTAACAGTCGTAAATCAAGCGGGTTGAGAATCGAGTCCATGACTCGATAAGCAACCAAATAAGGTGGTACCGCGGGTTGATCCTCGTCCTTTCAGTTAATGGGACGGGGATTTTTCTTATTGGATGAAAATTCAGGCTGCAACCAGTTGGCGCATCACACAATGCGCACAGAGATACAAGAAGCAACATGGGAAAGAAACTAACAGGCGGAGATATAGTCTGTGAAGCGTTGCTGAACGAGGGCGTCGACATCGTCTTCGGACTACCCGGCGGCGCGATACTGCCGCTATACGGAGTGCTCGGCAGGTACCCGGAACTGCGCCACGTGCTTGTACGACACGAACAGGGCGCTGCCCACGCCGCTGACGGTTACGCACGCGCATCCGGAAGGGTCGGCGTTGCATTCGCCACTTCCGGACCAGGAGCCACAAACCTCATCACCGGGTTAGCAACCGCAATGATGGATTCTGTACCGATTGTAGCCATTACCGGGCAGGTCGGACGCGCCGCGATCGGCACCGATGCCTTCCAAGAGACCGACATCACCGGCGCAACCCTTCCCGTCACCAAACATAACTACCTCATAACCCGCGTCGAAGATGTCGGACCAACCGTACATGAAGCATTCCACATCGCTCGTACTGGTCGCCCCGGACCAGTCCTTATCGATATCCCCAAAGATGTGATGCAGGAAGAGGGGGCGTACGACTACGATCGCGATTGCAAGATTAAACTGCCCGGATACAGTATCCCTACGACAGCTCCCGAACACCAAATCAATGCCGCAGTCGAACTCATCAACGAAGCCGAGCGACCGGTATTCCTCGCTGGACACGGCGTCATCATCTCACGCGCTTTCGACGAACTCCGAGAACTCGCAGAGAAAGCCCAAATTCCGGTCGTAACAACGCTGCTGGGCATCTCAGGCTTTCCCGAAAACCATCCGCTTCACGTCGGATTCCCAGGAATGCACGGCGAAGCTTATGCCAGCCTCGCACTCGACGACTCCGACCTCATCATCGCCGCTGGAAGCCGATTCGACGACCGAATCGTCGGCAATGTAAACGAATTCGCAACCCGATCAAAGAAAATACATATCGACATCGACCCGGCCGAGATCGACAAGACCGTGCAAGTAGACGCGTCGGTGATAGGCAACTTGAAGGATGTTCTAAGACAGATAATACCCAAAGCTGATCGCGTCTCACGACCTGAGTGGATTCGACACGTCGAGCAGCTGAAATCGGACCACCCCTCACTGCACATCCCGGAAACCGGAAACTTGTCTGGGCAACACGTCGTGCGCGGATTGTCCAACGTCACAAAAGGAAAGGCGATAATCTGCACCGGCGTCGGACAGCACCAGATGTGGGCCGCTCAACACTACAAATTCACTGAGGCCAACTCTTGGCTATGCTCCGGTGGACTCGGAACTATGGGTTACGAAGTGCCCTCCGCAATCGGCGCGCAACTCGCCTTGCCCGAAGCATTGGTCTGGTCCATATGCGGCGATGGTGGATTCCAGATGACGATGATGGAACTCGCCACCGCAGTCGAAAATCGGCTGCCCGTCAAGTACGCCATATTGAATAACAATCACCTCGGCATGATCACCCAGTGGCAAGAACTCTTCTACATGGGCGACACCCAAGCCGATGCCTATACCGCCAACCCCGACTTTGTGAAGTTGGCGGAAGCATTCGGTATGAAAGGTATGCGCGTTGAGGAGATCGATGACGTAGAGGATGCCATTGAAGAAGCGAACGCCCACCCCGGCCCAGTCATCGTCGATTTTGTCATCGAAAAGGTGGAACACGTTTACCCGATGATCCCCGCTGGCGGAAGCATCAAGGATCTCATGGAAGATACGAGGGTCTGACATGACTTCTCAATCGAAATTCGAAGCACGCACCGTCACCGCCTTGGTCGAAGATCGACCAGGCGTATTGGCACGCATCGCAGGTCTATGTCGACGACGCGGACTCAACATTGCCAGCCTCGCAGTTGGTCATTCCGAGCAACCCGGATTGTCACGTCTCACCTTCGTACTCGAAGGCCCACCAGGAGTTGTCAACCACTGCGCCGCACAGCTGGAACGTCTAGTAAACGTCATCGAAGCCAAAGACATTACCAACAAAAACCACATCTGGCGTGAACTCGCACTCGTAAAAGTCGCGACCAGCAAGGAAACAAGAGTTGAACTGCTCGAATTGAGCCGCGTATTCCGCGCTAATGTCATCGACATCGGTGTCGACAGCATGACTTTCGAACTGACTGGCGGGCGCGAGAAGATCGACTCGCTCATTACACTCTTGTCTCCATTCGGCATCAAGGAGGTGATGCGAACAGGACGCGTGGCAGTCCTACGCAGCACCCTCATCCAAGGCGAAGATGATGGACAGTTCCAAGCCACCCGTAGCTGGGAAAATGGACTGCAACACGAATACCATTTCGAGCCCGGAGTGTCCGGCAGCGTGTAGAAGCATTATCGAAAGAAACTTCTACTTAACACCAAAAAAACTAGGAAGGTCAAACAACTAAATGCCAAAGCTTTACTACGATGCAGACATCGACGACTCGCCGCTACGCGATAAAACCGTCGCCGTCATTGGATACGGCTCGCAAGGACACGCACACGCGCTGAACCTCAAGGACAGCGGCTTCAACGTCGTCGTCGGTTTGTACGAAGGCAGCAACAGCCGCGAAAAAGCCGAAGCAGACGGACTAGAAGTCTTGAGCAACGCCGAGGCGGCAAAGCGTGCCGACCTCATATCGTTCTGCCTGCCTGACACCATCCAAGGCGCAGTCTTCCGCGACGACGTCGAGCCGAACATCGAGGCCGGAAAGACACTACTGTTCGCGCACGGATTCACGATCTTCTACGAGCAGATTAAACCCGCGGAAGATATCGATGTCGTGATGATCGCACCGAAAGCACCAGGGCACCGTGTCCGCGCAGTATACGAGCGCGGATTGGGAGTCCCATGTCTGGTCGCAATCCACCAAGACGCGTCTGGTAACGCTATGAACAACGCGCTCGCATACGGCAAGGGGGTCGGAGGTGGACGCGCCGGCATACTCACAACCACCTTCAAGGAAGAAACCGAAACCGACCTCTTTGGAGAGCAGGCGGTTCTTTGCGGTGGAGTCACGCAACTCATCAAGATGGGTTACGAGGTCCTCACCGAAGCCGGTTACCAGCCCGAATCGGCATACTTCGAGGTGTTGCACGAACTCAAACTCATCGTCGACCTCATATACCAAGGCGGCCTTGAGTACATGCGCTACTCTGTGAGCGAAACAGCCGAGTACGGCGACTACAGCCGAGGTCCGGAAATCATCGACGAGGACGTGAAGGAAAACATGCGCCGTGTACTCGATGACATCCAGTCCGGCAGATTCGCCCGCGAATGGATCGCCGAGAACGACGAAGGTCTCTACCGCTTCAATCAGATGCGCAAAGAGAACCTTGAGCACCCGGTCGAAAAGGTTGGTAAAGAACTGCGCGCCATGATGCCATGGCTCGAGTCCACAACCTAGCCGGCCGCACCTAGACACCTTAAGCCGTTTCAGATGCTCCGCAATTAGCCGGAGCATAGGAGCGACAATATGACCACACAAACAGCAAACAAAGCAGACCAAGTTATCATCTTCGATACCACCCTGCGCGACGGCGAGCAGTCCGCAGGGGCCGGATTGACCGTCGGCGAGAAGGTGCGAATCGCACAACAGTTGGCAAAGCTAAACGTTGATGTGATCGAGGCTGGGTTCGCCGGCAGTTCTCCAGGCGACTTCGAAGCGGTTCGACGAATCGCTCACGAGGTCGAAGGCCCGGTGATCTGCTCATTGGCGCGAGCCGTAGAATCCGACATCGAAGCCGCAGCACGCGCCATTGAAGGCGCAGCCAAACCACGCATTCACACCTTCATATCTTCATCCGATGTACACCTGATGCACCAGATGCGACGGGACCGCGAGACGATCATGAACATGGCCGTCGAAGCCGTCGAGAAGGCCAAGCAGTACACCGACGATGTTGAGTTCTCACCCATGGACGCCACTCGCACCGCTCCAGAGTACCTCTACGCTATCTTGGAAGCCGCAATCAAAGCTGGCGCGACAACCGTCAATGTCCCGGATACCGTCGGATACTCCAACCCGGTAGAGTTCGGAGCGCTCATCAAAGGAGTATTCGAAAACGTCTCGAACATCGACAACGCCGTTGTCAGCGTTCACTGCCACAACGACCTCGGAATGTCGGTCGCCAACTCTCTCGCTGCAATCGAAAACGGCGCACGCCAGATAGAAGGTTGCGTCAACGGACTCGGCGAACGAGCCGGCAATGCCGCTTTGGAAGAAGTGATGATGGCCATCGAGACACGTCCCGATCACTACCGCGTTTGGACCGGCGTCAACATACGCGAGATCAACCCGACGAGCAGAATGATCAGCAGCATCTTCGGATTTCCAGTCCAGTACAACAAGGCGATCGTTGGTCAAAACGCATTCCGACACTCATCCGGTATACACCAAGATGGATACCTCAAAGAGCGCACGACCTTCGAGATAATGCGCCCCGAAGATGTCGGTTGGCGCGGTGAAGCACTGGTATTGGGCAAGCTCTCCGGACGCGCTGGACTGCGATCGCGTTTGAGCGACCTTGGATACCAACTCTCCGACGAAGAGTTGAGCGATGTGTTCATCGCTTTCAAGGACTTAGCCGACAACAAGCGCGAGGTCACAGACGCCGACCTGGAAGCCTTGATGCGTGAGCAGCATCGATACGCCGACACCAATCGACGATACAAACTCGGAAAAGTCCGAGTAGTGTGCGGCAACGACGAAATGCCCACAGCCGACGTCTCCATGACGACACCGGACGATCACGCTCGGAACGCATCCGCCCAAGGCACCGGCCCCGTCGACGCCGTATGCAAAGCCATCGATTCAATCATCGACATCGACGTTGACCTGACCGAATTTTCAGTAAGCTCGGTTACCGAAGGCATCGACGCTCTAGGCGAAGTTACCATCCGCATCGACCACGAAGGATCCACATACTCCGGACGCGGATCAGACACCGACATTGTTGTCGCATCCGCGAAAGCCTACGTAAACGCCATCAACCGCGCCTTGATGATCAACGAACTGGACAGCCACCCGGTCACCGGAACGGTTTGAGCGTCAGTAACACGATCCACTTCGAGCGCCCTGAGGACACTAGTCCAGATGATTCTCCTGGGACGAAGAACCCCGACCACCGAAAGGGAGAGACGATATAGGCGAACCAACCGAAAGACCTATGTCGTTGAAATCCTGCTGGTCTTTGCAGTTTCGCTCTTGGCCGAATTTGCGTTCGACCGACTCGGATTGACCGGGCCTTGGGTCGATCTTGGTCTCACGGCCTTGTTGTTATTCTTAGTCGGTCGAGCGTTTGCAGGTCGTTCGCACGATATTGGCAAAACCGATAACTGGACGCTAATACCAATCGTCCTTTTCTCGGCCGGTTGGCTAGTGCCAGTATTCTGGGATGGAGCACCGATTTGGCTAGAGCTCTCTGGGCGCTTGATATGGGTATTGGCGTTGATCTCGCCCGTCCTGTTCAAAGGCGATGAAGGCGAAAATCAATTCGGCTCGCCGCCAGAAAACGCGATCGAGTGGAAAGTCATAGCAAACGTTGGTTGACACGCCGCACTGCCGGGCCGTGCGCCCAGCGAAACCAAATAACGCAAAGGTTTGAATATGCCGAAGACGATGTTCGAAAAGATATGGGACGCGCATCTCGTCGCCGAACCAAAAGGCGAACCCGCAATCTTATACATAGACCTGCATTTGGTCCATGAGGTAACTTCACCGCAGGCTTTCGAGGGATTGCGATTGACCGGTCGTAAAGTACGACGACCCGATCTAACCATATCCACGGTAGACCACAACGTCCCAACCGATGACACACGAACCCAGGTCATCAAGGACCCTATCGCACGACAGCAGGTCGAAGCCCTCCGACAGAACTGCGCCGACTTCGGCGTAACCCTCTACGACGTCGATTCCAGCGCGCAAGGCATCGTACACGTCATCGGACCAGAGCAAGGTTACACCCAGCCCGGAATGACCATCGTTTGCGGCGACTCGCACACTTCGACACACGGCGCATTCGGATCACTCGCATTCGGAATCGGCACATCAGAGGTCGAACACGTACTTGCCACGCAGACCCTACGCCAACGTACGCCCAAGACCATGGAAGTTCGTTTCAACGGCGAATTGCCAGTCGGTGTATCAGCCAAAGACATGATCCTCGCCACGATCGGTCAGATGGGCACCGCAGGAGGCACTGGACACGTAATCGAGTACACCGGCGAAGCCATACGCGGTCTTAACATGGAAGGCCGTATGACCATCTGCAACATGACTATCGAGGGTGGCGCACGCGCCGGCATGATCGCACCCGACGACACCACCTTCAAGTGGATGCGCGGACGCAAATTCGTGCCTCAAGACGACGCCTTTGATGCCTCCGCCGACGAGTGGAGCCAACTCGCAACCGACGACGGAGCCGAATACGACACGCTCGTAGAGATCGATTGCGAAAGCCTTGAGCCGTACATCAGCTGGGGCACCAATCCCGGACAAGTCGCTCGAGTGTCAGATTCAGTTCCCGGACCAGACGAATTCGAAGACCCCGCAGATCAAGAGTCGGCAGAACGCGCACTTGAGTACATGGCGCTTGATCCCGGGACCGCCATGCAAGACATCAGACTAGACCGAGTATTCATCGGATCTTGCACCAATGCTCGACTCGAAGACCTCCGCGCGGCAGCATCCATCATCGAAGGAAAACGTGTTGCCGAAGGAGTCAGAGCTCAAGTCATGCCAGGATCAACCCTCACCAAGTGGGCCGCCGAAAAGGAAGGCATATCCGAAATCTTCAAAGACGCCGGATTCGAATGGCGAGAATCTGGTTGCTCGATGTGCTTAGGCATGAATCCCGACATCCTGGTACCCGGCGAGCGATGCGCCTCTACTTCGAACCGCAACTTCGAAGGTCGTCAAGGCAAAGGCGGACGTACCCACCTCGTCAGCCCTGAGATGGCAGCCGCAGCCGCGATCACCGGTCACTTCGTCGATGTCCGCGACTGGAATTGATGCCCGTTTCGCTCCTCGCTAAGCCGTGACCAGACCACCAGAAGATTCGGACTCACGCGGCTCAGATTCTGGTACCGATTCGCCCGGCGGCGAAACAAACCCCTCAAGCAGCATCTACCGTCGTCCACGACGGAGAGGCGGCGGCGAATCTGATCTCCGTTCCGAGATACGTGATTCAGACTCGACACCAACTTCGAACCAGGAGTCAGAATCTGAACGTACCAGCGGCATCTACGCTCCTCCGCGCCGTCGCAGCGTCCGCCGAGATTCCGACGATTCCAAACCCGGTATCTTCTCGCGTCTCACCGGCCGTCACCGCCTAGACGAGATCCGCGAAGCCCGTTACGAACCCTACACCTATGAGAGCAACGAGCAGAACCTGAAGTGGACCGCCATCGCTATGGGCGTATGGTGCCTCATCATCGTTTGGCTTGCATTCACCGACTACAGCAATTCCCGTACCTATCAAGACTGGGTAGACGACGGCATCACCGACATACCACCAACCGCCGATATCGGACAACAAATCGAATCTGCCCGCACCTACGCCCAACGCGTCGGCGGAGAAGAATTCAAATGCGCGTTTTTGGGACTATCAGATTCGTCTGACGAATGTCCGAACGGCGAGATGGACGCGATCATTGTCTCTAATTTCGTCGAAGAATCTGGTGCTATATGCGCAAACACCGAGGAATACACTCCCGAAGTCGTTGAAGAAGTCCCCGACGACGAAGCTGTTACAACAGGCCTTCAAACCTCAGAGCCGGTAACAATATGCACCGCGGTTTGGAGTTCTTATGCGCTGTTGATATTCGCCGAACAAGCCGGCCTAGATTGCCCAGACGTCAACGCAATCGTCGACTCGATCTCTTCCACCGTATCCGAGTATCAGGATTGTGATGTGGCGTTCTCCTACGCCGAAGATTTCCAAGCGAGCCAAGACCGATCGAGGTTGATATGGCTACTCTCGATTTTCCTGATCGTGGTCGTCGCCTTCCCATATCTCTCGTTGGTTCATCGCGCCAGCCGAAATCTCTTACCCCTCAAATCGGAAGGGCAGAAGCACGCTCCGGAATGGTCAGTCCTGCATCACTTCATCCCGATATGCAACTTCTTCAGATCAGGCCAGGTTTTGTCCGAACTCTATAAAGGGAGCGACCCCGACGTAGCGAACGACGAACCGACCGCTTGGAAAAATGCGGGCAAGGTGAGGGCGATCGTATACCTCTGGTGGATCCTCTGGATCGCCGGGTGGCTCTTCAACCCCATCACCGTCCCAAGATTTGTCAACGCTCAGACCCTCCCAGACTTGATTGAGGCAAATGACCTGCTAATATTGTCTGATGTTTTGCTAATCGTTCTCGGCATCGTGGCCCTCCTCATGTTGCGGCAGTTGCACGTGTGGCAAGAGATGAAGTTTTCTAAGATCGGACTGATCACAGTCACTCCGCCTATACCTGAAGACCCGCTGGCAGTGGCGCTTAGGCAACAAGAGGAAAAGCAACGAAAAAAAGACGAAAAAGACAATCGGCGTGATCGATAGGAGCGGAATCGCACGCAGGAAGGCGACATGGAGAAATTCACAAGATTGACCGGACGTGTGGCACCGTTGAACCGGGTCAACGTCGATACCGACCAGATAATCCCTAAACAATTCCTCAAAAGAATTGAGCGGACTGGTTTCGGAGAGTTCGCATTCTTCGACTGGCGCTATCTTGAAGACGGCGTACCGAACCCCGAATTCATATTGAACGAAGCCCGATACCAAGGCGCATCTATACTCGTCGCTGGCCGAAACTTCGGCTCCGGATCATCACGCGAACACGCACCATGGGCACTGAACGAGATGGGATTCAGGGCGATCATCGCTCCCAGCTTCGCAGACATCTTCCGAAACAACTGTATGCAGAACGGAATGGTTCCAATCGTCCTATCCCAAAATCAGGTCGACCACATCATGGGCAATGCACTCAAAGGCGCTGGATACCAAGTCACTGTAGACCTAGAAGCGCAAACCGTCTCTGATGACCAAGGATTCTCAGCATCGTTTGAGTTCGACGCCTTTCGTCGAAATTCGTTGATGAACGGACTCGACGACATCGGCATCACATTGCAAAACAGCGATGCCATCAACGAATTCGAATCCGCACGTGCACCCCGTTGGTGATCGAACCGACGAAATCGGAACTATTCAACATCGAATATCCGCGTCGCAACGCGTCCAAGAATTAACCGAAAAAACACCACAACATATCATACCGAAAGACACAACAAATGGATATACGCATAGCCGTACTAGGCGGCGACGGCATCGGACCGGAAGTAACCGCAGAATCAGTCAAAATACTCGATGCAGTTGAACGAAGATTCGGACACTCATTCTCATTCGTAATGGGCGTTTGTGGTGGACGCGCAATCGACGAGTTCGGCACACCTTTACCAGACGAAACTCTAGACATCGTCAAAGGTTGCGATGCAGTCCTATTCGGCGCCGTCGGAGGCCCGAAATGGGATGACCCACAAGCCGAAACACGACCCGAAGACGGAATTCTCGCACTACGCAAAGACCTCGACCTGTTCGCCAATCTCAGACCCGTAAAGGTATACCCACAACTCATCGATGCAAGCCCTCTACGACCTGAGCGGTTGGACGGCGTCGATATGGTCATCGTTCGAGAACTCACCAGCGGACTATACTTCGGAAAGCCTAAGAAGCGATGGTCTAACTCGCGCGGGCGCAGCGCAGTCGACACTCTGACATACCGCGAGCGCGAAATCGATCGCGTCGCACGAGTCGGATTCGAAATCGCACGACTCCGACGCAAACGATTGCATTCCCTCGACAAGATGAACGTCCTCGAAACCGGGCGTCTATGGCGTGAAGTTGTTACCGAGATCGCATTGGAATACCCCGACGTTGAACTCATACACATGCTCGCCGACAACGCAGCGATGCAACTCGTTACCAACCCCGCAGAATTCGACGTTGTTGTTACCGAGAACACATTCGGCGACATCCTATCCGACGAAGCCGCAGTTATTGGCGGATCGATGGGCATGTTGCCATCGGCATCCCTATCCACCATCCCGCGACCTGCAAATGGACGACGCCCACGCCGCGCCGGAAAACGCGCTCTATACGAGCCGATACACGGCTCCGCTCCTGATATCGCAGGGCAGGGCGTTGCAAACCCGATCGCATCGATACTATCCACTGCCATGATGTTGCGCTACTCATTCGCACTCGAAGAAGAAGCACTATCAATCGAAAACGCCGTAGCAGCTGTTCTAGCCGACGGGTTGAGAACCCCAGATCTCGCAACTACCCTCGGCGGAGCTATCGGCACATCCGACATGGGAAACGCCATCGCCGGACGCGTCATAGGCTGAAGCAATTCCAATATCGAAATCTCCCGTCCCCTTCGCGAAGCGTAAGGGGACGCGCCGAGCGAAGCAATGGCGCAGGGGATGCCACGCGCCTGCCAACCACCCGCAACTGCATCATCACAGCCCATCATTAAAAATCCCAGCAATCACAGTTCAAATCCCACACAGCAAAGCGATGGCGCAGGGGATGTCCCGCGCCTGCCAACCACCCGCAACTACATCATCACAGCCCATCATTAAAAATCCCAGCAATCACAGTTCAAATTCCACACAGCAAAGCGATGGCGCAGGGGATGTCCCGCGCCTGCCAACCACCCGCAACTGCATCATCACAGCCCATCACTGAAAAATCCCAGCAATCACAGTTCAAATCCCACACAGCAAAGAAAAGCACTATCGCGGATACTGAATCCTGTGCACCAAAAACGCCATCAACTACACCGACCACGCTATCAGCACAACCTGTAACCCATGCTCCAAGACCTCCTTCCAGACCTAACATCCGACGTCAACTCAAACAAGATCGTTTCCGGCGCGACCATCTACCGAGACCGCTGGAGCATACCTCACATCTACGCCGAAAACGCCCACGACGCATTCTTCGCACAAGGATACGCAACCGCACAAGACCGCCTATGGCAGATGGACTTCGACCGACTACGATGCCTCGGACGCGCCGCCGAATACCTCGGCCCATCAGCTATCACCGAAGACACACTCATGCGACGCCGAGACTTCGAAACGATTTCTCGCGCTGATTACGAACTCTGTAGCACCGACGCCAAAACCGCACTCGACGCATACGCACAAGGTGTCAACGCATTCATAAACTCCGATGACCCCCTGCCATACGAATACGCGTTGCTCGGCACTTCACCCGAAACATGGGAACCATGGCACTGCATAGTCGTTTACAAAGTACGCAACAGCGCCGAAGGGTCATTCCAATCCAAACTCTGGCGCGCACAGCTAGCCGCAAAGATCGGACCCGAAAAGGCAGCGAGACTCTCCCCCGGATATCAGCAGGACATGTTTCTTACCGTCCCTCCAGGCGTCGTATACAAAGGACCCGCAGAGAACGCAGTTCAAGAGTTGCGGGCAGCAGTAAATGCCACTGCACCCCTTCGTGAAATCGATGGAGGCTCCAACGGATGGGCAATCTCCGGCAATCTCACCGCCTCCGGCATACCGATGGTCGGCGGTGACTCGCATCGCGGTCTAGAAACCCCCAACGTCTACTACCAAATCCACATGCGAACCGACGAGTTCGATGTCCTCGGACACTCCGTACCCGGAATGCCCCTAGTCATGCACTTCGCACACAACCGACATGTCGCATGGGGCATGACACACGGCGGAGTAGACACACAAGACCTCTTCGTCGAGCAGCTAAGGCGCACCAAAAATAACGTCGAGTATCTATTCAAAAACGAATGGTTAATCGCAGAAACATCCCGACAGCAACTTCGTGTGCGGGGCGACGCAACCCAGACCATCGAAGTCGTAAAGACACACCACGGCCCAATCATCGCTGGAAACGTCGACTCCGGTTGGGGAATCGCACTCGCAGACCCAGGCTCAAACGACGCGACGCCATGGGTCGATGCCACACTCGACGCGATGAAGTGCAAGAATGCCGACGAATTCGAAAAAGCACTAAGCAGATGGACCGACCGAGTCAACAACTACCCCTACGCCGACATACACGGAAATTTCGGATACGTACTTAAAGGTCGCATCCCCATACGCCAACCCGTCAACGGATGGGGACCAGTCGAAGGATGGACCGGCGAGAACGAGTGGCAGGGATACATCCCCGACGACGAACTGCCCAGATCTCGGAACCCTCAGAATGGTTGGGTCGTCACATGCAACCAACGCGTCGTTGGCGAAGATTATCCGTACTTCCTCTCCGGAACATTCGGCTCCGACTACCGAGCACGCCGCATCATCTCTCACATCCAAGAAGCCAAATCGAACGGATCTCTCCTACGCGTCGAAGACATGGCGGCATTCCACGGCGATGTCGGAACCGTCCCAGGCATCAAACTGATCCAATCCCTCAAATCGATGAATCTCGACACATTGAGCGACCAGAACGCAAAGACCGCCCTGGACATTCTATTTGAATGGGACGGACGCCTCGAAGCAGATTCTATTGGCGCCGTCGTCTATAGCGCACTTAACGACGAGATAGCACTCGCCCTCATGGAACGAAACTATGGAATCCAGCCAGAGCATTTTGCAGCAAAACCAGACCTCAACGCCATTGACCACCTAAGACGACAACTCAAACCCGCATTCTTCAACGCTATGCAACGCGGAGAAGCCCAGAAATTCATCGTACACGACGAGTCGATCGACAGCTTCATTGCCGATTGCCTGACCAAAGCAGCCACTAATCTGCAAAAGAGATACGGCGAAATCGGTGCCGTATCGTGGTCCGAAGTCCATATCACCAAGCAGATACATCCGCTATCCGCTGTCTTCCCAGAAGCCGCTGACGAGTTGGACGCTCCCGCAATCGGAACCGCAGGCGACGGCGATGTCCCATTCGCTACTGGATCGCGTCCTTCTTGGAACTTCAGAACCGGATCCGGTCCGGTCAACCGATACCTGCACGACCCCGCCACATGGTCCGCTGGAAGGTGGATCGTGCCACTTGGAGTTTCCGGAAACGTCGCTAGCCCGCATCGACACGACCAACAGCGCTCTTGGGCTTCCGTAGCTGGCATACCGCAACTCTTCGAATGGAATGAGATCGCCAAAACCGCCACGACCATCCAAAAACTACAGCCTGCACAGTGAACGCTAAATCGTCGCAATCTCAGATAATTCAAGTGAGAATCCCGTGGCAAGATCATTATGTTACGAAATTCGTAACTTACGAATTGCGATCATCAAATGATCTCTGATAGCTGAAAATAATCTGAAAATCTCATGTATTCAACGTAGATACTTCATTTATCGAGGGTTATCTGGATTTTTAAGGTTAGAAAAGATTAACAAAACACCGTCGAATTTCGTCGAAATCTGCTCCGCAGAGTAGTTTAATTGAGTCATGGGTGATTGAGTGATCGCTCGTAACTTGACTTTCTGCGAAAGGAGCAGACCAATTGAGACAGGCGTTAAACCAAGCTTTGCTGAGGCTATCCCACGGCTTCGACACGAAGCTGGTGGGCGAGCGTGAAATGCAACACGCGACCCTCTTGGGCGACTCGGTAGCGCGCATGCCGCACTACCCGAACCCGCCAAAACGACGAAAGTCGGACGCACCATCCACAACCGGTTTGTACTTCTAGCAAAGCACTAACCAACAGAGGACACGAAACCGAACGTTTCAACCCCTCAAAAACCAGACGCCCCGCCAAACAGACGGGGCGTCTCTGATTCAGCACTAGCTGGGTTTTGCAGATACCGCGTTAGTTAAGCAACTCTTGAACCGCCAAGCCCGCAAGTATCAAAAACACGCCCCCAGCAATCCAGCGAGTAAGGCGGTTCTCCAGTTGTGCCAAATCCTTTTCAAGCCTTGTCACGTCGGCCTTGGTAGCCAAGTGTTCGTAGGCTCCTTTAAGTTGGTTGACATTGGCTTCAAGTTCAACCAGTCGATTTTCCTGCGTCGTCATCGGTGATTTCCCTTATAGACAGTTGGTCGTATGATAACAGACATATATATTATTACAAAAGTACCTTAAATCAACAGCGATGCCGGTTGAACTTGCCAGATTGGTTTCAATGCCACATGCTCTCGTCTTCAACAGTTCTGATACTTCCGCGCGTCCGAGTAACCGCCGGCCTTGCCTTCAAAGCCGCCTCATCCACATCAATGCCCAACCCCGGCTCTGTCGGAATCTCGATGTAACCATCCTCGGGCTCCAGATACCCGATCGTTACCTCCCGAGATGCCGCCTCGACACCCACCATGTACTCGTAGATCAAAAAGTTCGGCATCCCCGCCGACGCCTGAATCGCCGCCGCACATCCCACCGACGTCGAGTTCCATCCGTGCGGCGAAACACCGATGTAAAACGGCGCAGCCATAGCCGCGATCTGCGTCAACTCCCAGATACCCCCAGTGTTGCAGATGTCAGGGTTGATAATGTCCGCCGCACGCGTCTCGCACACCTCCCGGAACTCGTTCCGCGTATACAGCGCCTCGCCAGTCACCACCGGAATCGTCGTCGCATCTTTCACCTCCTTGATCGCCGGAATGTTGTCCGGAGGACACGGCTCCTCAAACCAATACGGCTTCAACGGCTCTAACTCGCGAGCCACCCGAATCGCATTCATCGGCGCAAGCCGACGATGAACCTCGATCAGCAACTCCACTTCCGGACCAACAGCATCACGAACCGCGGTCACAACCTCCACCGCCTCCTCCAGCGCACCACGCGGCGGATACTCCGTCCAAGGACCAGGAAATGGATCGAACTTCAATGCCTTGAAACCGCGTTCTGCAACCAGACTCGCCGCACGTTCCCCATACTCTTGCGGGCTATCACCCCCCGACCAACCATTCGCGTAGAGCTTCAAACGTGGACGCACCGGACCTCCCAAAAGATCGTACACTGGCCTTCCCATCGCTTTACCGACAATATCCCAAAGCGCAATCTCGATACCGCTCATCGCACAGTGCAGATCCATACCCCCGCGTTTCGTCGCGAAATCCTCATGAACCACGTGCATGAAGTGCCGAATGTGAAACGGATCACGGCCCTCCAAATACCGCGCTATCTGAGTAACATGAGCCTCAACCTGCGTATCTCGATCAGCCTGCGTGTACGCCTCACCCCAACCAACTATCCCGTCGTCAGTCTCGATCTTCACGAACAGGAAATTCTTACCCTGACCCGGATCCCACAAATGAGTCTCCACATTAAATACCTTCATCGCAAATTACTCCTTCGATACTTGCGCAATCAACATCCAATACCTGCAAGGTTACCTAACCCATCCACCTCGTAGGAGCGTTTCGAGAAACGCCCCGCCACACCGACAGGGGAGGGGCGTGGCATCATAGCCCATCATTAAAAATCACCGCAATCATAGTTCAAACAACCCCCATGTCATTCCGGGCGCAGCGAGGAATCCCCCGCATCCCTCCCCTTTTTGCGAAGCAAAAGGGGGACGCGTCGAGCGCAGCAAGACGCAGGGGGTTCATACACCCACACTCATCACATCCCCTCCCTCCATGTAAATTCCCACCCGTAGGGGCAACCCTTGTGGTTGCCCCCTCGCATGGGCGGTTCGCGAGCCGCCCCTACTTCGCGAAACGCCCCTGCCACAGCAACCGACGGAGGGGAGGAGCGAGGCATCATAGCCCATCATCCAACATCACCGCAATCATAGTTCAAACAACCCCCGACATTTAGAATCTCCAACATGCCCTTCCTGATACCAAAACGCGTCCTCGCAAACATCATCTCTCACGCACTCGAAACCGACCCCGAAGAGTGCTGCGGTTTCCTCGTTGGCGACGGCGAAATCGCAGAAGAGACGATGTGGATAAAGAATGTCCACCCGCAGCCGGTCCGACGATATTCAATGGACGGCCTAGATATCCAAAGAGCCTCTGATAACGCCGAAGATCGCGGCAGAAAGATCGTCGCCATATACCACTCTCACACGCACACACAAGCCTACCCATCCCAAACCGACGTTGACAACGCCATCCAATCGGGGTGGACCGAACCCTACTACGTACTAATCTCACTAGTCGAAAAAACCCGCCCCATCGTCCGCGCATACCGCATCTCCGAAGACGCCACAGTAACCGAAATCACCATCACCACCGACGGCAAACCCTACATCGAAACCACCCGCTGACCCCACGCCCCTTTCATGCACGAAAGCGGCGATTAGCGCGTAGGGGCAATCCTCGTGGTTGCCCGTCCCACGTCATACCCGCGCAACTCCCGCCATTCCCGCGCAACCCCATAAGCGAGGTATGTCCGGGACGAACAGGCGGGGCGGATCACAGCCCATCACAAAAATCAGCGAAATCAGCGGTTCAGACGGAAAACTTGACAACCGATACATCTGTAGTAATATAGAAACCGAGCGCCGATCCGCCGATCATCGGAACGGCGTCCGGAAAAACGAAACATCGCCGCGCCCGGGGCACGCGCAACCTGCGGACGCGAGGCAGAAAAAAGACAACTGAATAAAGGTAAACAGGCCGCGGACGGGACGACACGGAACCGCCAACACACGGATCCGCCGACGGTGCCCGCCGAAAGCCCAGGAAGACGGGCGAAACGCGGCCAGCACCGGTCACGGGGATCGTTGTAGCTTTAGGGCTCGGATGCGGAGTGTTACGCTGGCTCCGACAATGACAGCAAGCCAGACGGCAGATGCCCTCCTCCTTGACAACCTTCGGGTTGCCCCCGCTCGCGGGGGAAATGTCCGAAGGACAAAGGGGGAACGCGCCAAACCCGCGTCGTTCCGGCGGAAGCCGGAATCCAGACGGGAGGGGCGCGGGGGAGTTTGACCGTTCAAGGTTCGGGCGAACGCATCCCTTATCCGGCAGACGTCTACCCGCATCGTCGTGCGGGGGAGGCTACAGCACCAGCGAGGGGCATGAACCGAGTGATGACGGGGGCAGATCTTCCAAACGCTTCCCGGAGGGCCGACGGTCTGGCGACGTCGGCGGTGCTGGAACAAAAACACCTACCAGCCTAGGTAAAGCATGCGAGTTGTCGCCCGCGCGAAACCCGAAACGCGGCGATGCTTCGACCACCACGTCATTCCCGCGCCGGCGGGAATCCAGAGGGGCAGTGCAGCAGGGTTTCCCCCGCTCGCGGGGGAAATGTCCGAAAGGACAAAGGGGGCAAACCCCCGTCAATTAAACACGCCCAAAACCCATCCCTCCCCTTCGCGCAGCGAGGGAAACACGGTAGGGGCAGGGTTCAAACCTGCCCGCCCACTCGCACGCGATTCTCGCCCTTCCCATCCTCGGTTCAAAAACCCCTACTGCTGTTGCTGCTGCTGACTCTGTATCCCCGCCGCATCAAGCTCATCCGCGAAGTGCGACGTCTCAAGTTGCTCTTGCAGTTCGAAGATCGAACCAGCAGGTTCAGGATGCGCCGGCAACGGCATCGCAACAGGTACCGCTTCGAGCCTAGGACGGTTCGTCGCCTCGCCACGAAGAATATCCCCGGTCCAAGCATCCCAATCCGGTACGCCCCTCAAAGGCCAAGCATCCGCAGCCTGATACCCCATCAACAACAAACGCCGAGGACGATCAGAGATGTTCGGCGCCGAACCATGCAGAGTCCGCACATGGTGGATAGAAACCCCGCCTGCCTTGATCCGAATCGGAACCGCCTCCTCCATGTCGAAATCATCTTCCGACACCGCGCCAATGAAATAACCGTCCTGATGATGGCTCAACGCCGGCCACTTGTGCGAACCCGGAATACCCATCAGACAACCGTTCTCGATCTCCATGTCGTCAAACGTCAGACCAATCTCCAAGATGTCATCATTCGTCGCCGGATAGAAGCCCCAGTCCGTGTGCCACTCGACCTGCGCACCTCCGCCGGGCGCCTTCATGTTCAACTTCGTGTGATGCAGCTTGATATTCGGCCCCAGCAACTGCTCTATGATGTCCAGAAGCCCCTCTTTCCGCATCGCCGCCTCGTAAACCGGATGTCGCATGTGTGGCGATGTGATGCGTCGCAACTTGGGCGTCTCCGCACTGTGCCCCGCCGCAAAATCGAGGTCGAAAACGTCGGTGTGCTCCGTCAGTTCAGCGGACTGCTGGACAAACTCGTCAGTGACCCGGCGCAGCTCTTCAACCTCCTCCATCGAAAACACGTTGTTCACTCCGATGAACCCGTTCTCCCGGTACTCTGCTATCTGTTCGTCGGTGAGTTGATTGGTTGTCGTGCTCATCTTTGCTTGATCCTGATCGATCGTGTGCTTGGTTACGGCGAATTGTACGTTCGATTATGCTCAGAGCGCCTTGACCGCTGCTCGAAGCGGGCCAGTGAATTTACCCCGTCTACCGATCACGATTCGATCCAAACCCAACCAATCCGCCATCAACCTCAACTCCGATGCCAGCCTACACGCGACCTCCTCCTCGTCACACCCATCCTCCAGAAACGCCCCCGGTACCCTCAACACACTCCTCTGCCGATCCGCCTTCAAATCCACCCGCGCGACGAAGCGATTGCCAAGGATGAACGGCAAAACGTAATACCCGTATTTCCGCTTCTTGACAGGCGTATAGATCTCGATCCGATACTCGAAATCGAACAACCATTCGAGCCGACCCCTGAACCACGCTACCGGATCGAACGGCGAAACGATTGCACAAACATCAGAAGGCACGTCCGGAACCTTGATGCCGGGCAACGCGAACATTTCTCTCCGAACTCCGTCAACCTTCACTTCCTCGATTTCGCCAATCTCGACCAGATGCCTTATCGCTTCCGTGGCATCTTTCCGCTTGATACGGTAATAATCAGCGCAATCCGCTATCGTGCCGATTCCAAGTGACCTAATCGCTAGTTTCATCATCTCGCGATGCGCTTCAGCCTTTGAGAACGGCGATTTCGAAGCGGTTTCTGCCGGAACTGAACGCTCAAATAGATCGTACCGACGGGCAGTATTGACTCGGTCCGATACAGCCAACTCCCCTTGGAATGTCAACGTCTCCAACACAAGCTTCGCGGTTGAACTGCCCCAATACCCGTAACGCTCGCCCTTGTTTTCAATGTCTGCTACAGCCGTCGGACCACGAGATGTGACCTCGTCAACGATGGATTCCAGGAGACCAGGATGCTCATCCATCAATTCAGACCACCGACGCCAAGGGCGCCACTCCGTCATGCGATGCCGAATCATCGGCAAATGGTCCATCGGTATCAACGATGCTTCGTGCACCGAATACTCGAAAAGATTTCGTTCTTCATACGCGTATCGGTGCAACATTTCCAGCGGATACACACCGAGGCGCGAGAAGAACGGCATGTATTGGGCACGAACAAGAACGTTTACGGAGTCAACTTGGACGATGTTCAGACGACGCGCGACGCGCTCGAAATCGTTCAGGCCGACATCGCCGGATTTCGGCCGCGGTTCTGCCAGTCCTGCCGCAGTGATCGCGATGCTACGCGCCTCGTTGATGCTGAATGTTCTCAAATCATCGGCCAAGGCACATTCCAATCCGGATCCAAGTGCGGGAAAATGCGGCTCTCAACCATCTCTCTGCCGCGCCTGATCAACGAAGCGATCTCCGGTTCATCAAGCGCCCCAGAAAGTTTATCGCGTAGTTCCGATCCCGCATCATCGAGGGTTCCCATCAAGTTCTCCAACGATTTCATTAAATCCTCAGGATAGGGCGTACCATTGAATTCGAACATCACGGTGCGACGACGCGCCATTGGGTTGAACGTCAGACCATGGTCGACCGCCCAGATATGATCGTCCGCGTCCAGCAGGCAAGCTCCGCCCTTGCGATCGGCGTTATTGATTAGAACATCAAACATTGCCACCGGAATGTAATCGTCCAGACGTTCATCCCGCAGGTTGAAGTAGTGCTTGGTGAAATCAGCATCGATGAAAAGTTGCACGCTGCCAACGCCGTGCGGACCGTCCCTGACAACCGTCGGTGGAACCGCCGGCCAGCCTAACGCATCAGCTAGGATGTATGCTGCCCACTCGCGATTATGAAGCGTTCCATAAGGAAAGTCGCGGAGCGGCCTTTCACCCGCAGCTGGCTTGTAGATACCGAAGACCTCTTCATCATCTTCGGCAAGACGAACAACAAAAACGTAGTTGGAACCGCCTGGATGGAGGCCGATGCCGTTGATTGGCCACTTAGACAGTCGATCCTCAATCTCTTGGCGGCTCAATCCCGCAACCGAGTCGGGCTGAATCATTGGAAGCAAACGACATTAATCATCATCATCGTAGTTTTGCAACTGGTCCAGAATCGCCGCACTTAAATCGATGTTGTGACCGTTACGACGTTCGCAGACGTGTTCCTCGCCTTGGTCGATGGCGATATGGCAGTACGGACAGATCGGTCGACCGGCCGCCACAATCTCGATCCCCCGTCGCGCGATGAACACAGCCTGTTGGTGCGAAAAGCCGAACTGGAGAATGATCGGATCCGGATCTTCATCCCCAGATTCGATCTGTTCTACGCTCACCCCGGCCGCCGCGAACAGGAAAACCTTCCTACTAGCGTCGTACTGCATCGCGATGCGCGCAGCTTTGAAATCTACATCACCCTCCGAATCAGGCGGGATGTCAGGCAAAGTCGGACTGGTTATCTCGTCATCGGGATTCATCTGCTCTAAGGCGTTTCCTAGAGAGAAGGCGATGTTGTAGAGCTGCTCTTTTTCCAGCCAAATTACCGCACTGCCGCGTTCGCTCGTGGCAGTGATGTTGAAGGTTCGCTGACCCGGTTCACCGTACGTCAGAACCTCCAAATCATCGACAATTCCTAGATGGGTTGATTGCTCCAAACTGAGTATCTCCTTGACAACAACGTTGGTGTGCTTATGAACG
Source organism: Dehalococcoidia bacterium (assembly GCA_963555965.3). Lineage (GTDB taxonomy): Bacteria > Chloroflexota > Dehalococcoidia > Lucifugimonadales > Lucifugimonadaceae > Bin127. The sequence continues at coordinate 1,060,391 of OY821634.1, read as the reverse complement.
CACCAGCTTTGATGTCGAAATTGATTCTAGCAACACGTTTACTACTCTCAGCGCATAAGACGTAGATTCTTGCGTGTCAATCAGCCTTAATGTACGATTCTTGATTGAAACAGGCATCCAAGCGCGGTGGCGCTATGCGCCGCTAATCGGAGACGGGAAGCCATGATCAGCACAACGCTAGTCAAGGTTGAACGGCATCGCTCCGTAGCATCCGGAAGAAAACGTCCATTTCAAATCTAGACGGACGTGAATAGACCCGGACGGTCGCGCACCGTTATCACGCAATCAAATGAGAGGCGTAGACCCCAACAGGGGATGTGCAACGTGGGTGGTACCGCGAGCCGTTAGATGGATTGAAAATCTATCCGTCGGCCCGTCCCATTGGAAGTGGACGCGTGTCACGTGGTGGTCGAAACTCTCACGAACGCCCGTCCGACAGAAAGACGGGCTTTATTTTTCCCGAAACAACCCCAAACATGACTACTACACGGAACCCAAGAACCAACACGAACGGCGAACCTCATTCCACAGTGAAGGCCGTCGAACTCTACGACACCACGCTACGCGATGGAGCACAGCAAGAGGGCATATCCCTCTCCGTAGAAGACAAGCTAGTGATTACGAAACTCTTGGACGACTTTGGAGTGGACATTATCGAAGGCGGTTACGCCGGCGCGACACCCAAGGACAACGAATTTTTCGAGCGGGTTAATGAACTTAATCTCAAGCACGCACAGATATCCGCTTTCGGCAATACGCGGCGAGCGGACGCAGATTGCGATGATGACATATCGATGCAGGCATTGATCGATTCCGGCGCCTCCATCACGACCATCGTCGGCAAAGCATCCGAGTACCAGGTACGCGTAGTTCTTGAGACCAGCGTCGAAGAGAACCTGGCGATGATTGCCGATTCCGTCTCTTACTTGAAAGCACGCGGAAGACGCGTCTTCTATGATGCCGAACACTTCTTCGACGGATTCAAGGAAAATCCTGACTATGCGACGCGATGCTTACGTTCCGCTTACGATGCTGGTGCTGAGAGACTCGTGCTGTGCGATACCAACGGTGGAACCCTGCCGCACCAAATCGCCGAGATCGTCAATGCGGCCAAAGAAGCTCTGCCCGATGACGCGGTGCTAGGAATTCACACACACAACGACACTGATACAGCAGTAGCATCCGCAATGGAGGCGTACCGGGCAGGTGCACATCAGATTCAAGGTTGTATCAACGGATATGGCGAACGAACCGGCAACGCTAACTTGATCAGCATCATCGGAAATCTGAATTTGAAGATGGGAATCGAAGCGATCCATCCCCAGAAATTACCCGAACTTACCGGACTTTCAAAGTTGGTATCCGAGATCGTAAATCGACGCCCATTCCCGTTCCAGCCCTACGTCGGCATCAGCGCATTCACACACAAAGGCGGATTACACGCCGCAGCAACTGAAAAATCCGCCGCGGCATACCAACATATCGACCCTAGCATCGTTGGCAACGACACTAGGATAACTATCTCGGAACTCTCCGGACGCGGGAATGTAATGCGGCTTATTCGCGAGCTTGGCCTCGAAGAGGAGTTGACGCGTGATGACGCACGACGCATCGTGGAACACATCAAGCATCAAGAATCGATGGGATTTGCTTACGAGAACGCTACCGCATCGTTGGAACTGCTCATTTTGCGTAACTTACCCAACTACGAGTCCCCATTCGAGCTGGTCGACTTCATGGTTATCGTTGAGAACCGCCGTCGAGCATCCTTCGGTACCGGTTGGCGCAACGACGGCGTAGAGCACCCGGTTCTCTCTGAAGCCACAGTAAAGATAAGAGTTGGCGAAGAAGTGTATCTCGAAGCCGCAGAGGGTAACGGACCAGTTGACGCATTGAACCGAGGATTGCGGAAGGCTATATCAGACAAATTCCCGGAAGTCGACAGTGTTAATTTGACGGACTATAAAGTGCGCGTAGTCAACGAGACGATGGGCACTGGAGCGTCTGTCCGAGTATCTATTGAATCCGCGGCAGAAGCACAGGTCTGGACCACAGTCGGCGCATCTACCAACATCATCAACGCAAGCTGGATGGCACTCGCAGATTCGACGGAATGGTGGTTGAACCGAAAGCTACAGCAGCGCACTCAAGATAACTAGCCTCCTCGATGTCGGCGACGCGGGTGCCAAGGACCGCGCCGCCACAAGTTGCCGATCTGACTCGGACGTCGAAACTGGATGTTCTCGGCGATGAACTGCATCGTCTTAGGATGTGCAGCCAGCATGATGCCGCGCCAGTCACGCAGATGCTTGAAGGTCTCTTTCGTGTTGGTGTAAGGTTGCGACCATCCACGGAATTGGTTCCACGAGCCGTTGGGCGAGAGTATCATCACATCACCCCCGGCCTCTCGAACGATGACTATGGCGGCAGCAAAGTCCCAAACCGCTGCAACACCTCCAATGGCGTATTGGTAAAGACCGGTTCCGACATTTGCCATCTCGTGTGATGCGCTCCCAGTTACTCGGACATCCCCAGCGTGTCCATGCATCCGCCTGTCGAACCTGAAGACGCTGCGCGCATTGCCGGGTAGGGCCGACAATCTGCCCGAGACCGGACGGTTGAGCTCATCAGTCGGATCGAGCACTCGCATCGTCTCCCCATCCCGCTTGGTACCACCGTTCAATCTGGCGTGGACTACGATCCCACCATCAGGTGATGTCGGCCAGGGACTCCAAACTGCTCCGACGATGGGCAACCCACGGTGCATAAGTGCTACTGATACTGCGTGAATCATCGAGCCGTTGACGTAGTTCGCAGTACCATCTATCGGATCTACTGCCCACACCAAGTCGGATGCAGGATCAACCTCCTCGGACTGGTCTTCCTCGCCTAGAAACTGATGCTCCGAGAAGTGTTCTGAGATGACCTCGGAGATGATGACTTGGGAAGCGCGGTCCACATCGGTTACCAAGTCGCGCCCCGGACGACCAGTCTTGGACTCGATTTCAGCGATCGACGTGATGCGCTCCAGTACGAAAGCCCCGGCTTTGGATGCCGCTTCGACGGCCACTTTTTCGAATTCCTCAAGATGAGTGTCGTCGATTCCGTTTTCGTCGAGATGTGGATGCATGGTGTCTGAGCGCATAGGATGGATCGATTCTTGACGCGGTTGCGATGCATCTCCAGAATACAGACGCAACGTATCTTCATATTGCAATAGACTGAATCTTAACGACGCACTTCAAGTCGGGTTGGCAGAAATCACATTGTGACTCAACCCGATTGGTGAGGTCAATTGGCAGAAAATGAAAAACACGCAGACAGTCAGAAAACTCAAACGCGATACAGGCATCGTTTCCCGGATGTACTTCACCATGCTGTTGATCGGCGTTGTCTACGGCGTGTTCGCGTATGTGATGATGCGATTGGGGATGCCGTTGATGTTCATCGGCATCATCGTGCTCGGGTTAGCCATATTCCAGTACTTCATGTCTGACCGCTTAGTGATGATGTCTACAGGCGCCAAGGAGCTTTCAGAAACCGACGCGCCAGAGTTGTTTGCCATGATTCGCGATCTCGCGGACCGCTATGGGATGCCAATGCCAAAGGTGGCGATCATTCAATCTGCAATGCCCAACGCGTTTGCCACAGGCCGTAACCCTGACAATGCACTGGTCGCTGTGACGACAGGGATATTGCAACGATTGACGCGTCGGGAGTTGCGAGCGGTTTTAGGGCACGAATTGGCACACGTCGCGAACCGAGACATGAAGGTGTTGGCTATATCCAACTTTTTCGTGACGTTGACCAGTTTCTTGATGACGATGTTCTTCTTCAACATGCTCTTCGGACGGCGCGATGCGGGAGGTGGATCAGCACCATTTATGATCGCCTACCTCGTGACCATACTGGTATATTTCATAGGGAAGTTGCTTGTACTAGCGTTGACGCGTTATCGTGAATACGGAGCAGACCATACGGGGGCTGAGATTTCAGGCGACCCAGGCGGACTTGCTGACGCGCTAGAAAAGATATCGATGGGCATGGACTACATACCAGACGATGACTTGCGCCGGTTGCAGACCGCGCAGGCATTTTTGATCGCCCCAGCTATCAGGGGTTTCGCAGCAAACATGTTTTCAACCCACCCTCCAATGGAGGAGAGGGTAGCTCGTTTGCGTGAACTAGAAGCCGAGATGCGTTACGGGTATCGCAACTGATGGGTTGGTTCTTCGGTCGGAAGAAAAGCGTCGACACGATGTGGGAATCCATGTCGTCCATTTCGCGTATGGTTGCAGGGTTCAAGCGGGACGGTGAGGCAGTATCGCCTAGGCGACACGCTGGAATCGTCTACCGTCACGATGAAGGAGTTCCGTTCCTCGAATCGCTATCCGAACAATTGGACGCAATCTTGTACGAAGGACCCGGCGCAACCAAGACGGGATACGAAATCACCGACGACGATCATGGGATGCGTTGGGCCATCTTGGAAGATGGACATTTCGATGATTTGCTGAGTTCGATCTTCACCGTATCTAACGCGATCAAGATGAACGATGGCGGACCTAATCTATTGGCAGCAGTTTTTCAGATCGACTTCGCCAACCACGCCGTCAATCCACAATCTCACAGCGGCACCGGTTTCGTAAATGCCTACCTGATCTACCGCTTTGATCGAGGCAGCTACTATCCCTTCGTGCCAACTGGCGACAATCCCGGTGAGCGGGATCGTGAGACCGAACGCATGCTTGGATCTTCAGTCCGATCCGCCGGATTGAAGACCGAAAACGCTCTTGCTGAGTGGTTGGGGCTTTGGGGAATACCGTTTTAGCCTCTGATCACCAACGGATTTTCCGGTTTTGAATTCGGTCATCGCAGTCGTGGCTCCCGATCCGTTCGTGACTGATCGATTGGTCGATACTTTCGAACTCGATCGGACAGCGATTTCAGAGCTAGACCCTCAGGAACCAGACCTTCCCCCCGATGCCACGGGACTTCTGATTTATGCGCCAAATGATGCAGCGCGTGAGACAAACCTTGACACTACTGTTAGCGCAGCACTGGAGACTGGTATCCCCATACTCGGATCCGCGCTGGGAATGCACCAACTTAACGTTGCCTTGGGTGGTGATGTCGCCCGATCGACACCCGAACATATCGCAGATGAAACGTCGAAGCGCAGCCGGAAATCGATCTTTCTGGCTCCAGGTGCCAAAGTATCTTCAACCATCGGAGGATCAGGCTGGCTGTCGCTTGAGTGCAATCATCAGAAGGGTATACGGCAGTCTGGACTGGCACCCGGCTTGATGCCTTCGGCGATGAGCGACGACCGTGTTGTCGAGGCCTTTGAGTTGCCAGGCTTTCATTGGATTTTCGGCGTTCAGTGGGACGTTTTTGGCGCAACTCGCTTGCCGCGTGGCTTCGATAGCGTTTTAATGGCGTTTGTTGAGCGCGCAACAGGCAAATAGTGCCAAATATCACCTCAAAATGTTCCCCGTTACTGTTTGAACGCGTCATTTTGCAAGGTTAGCGATTAGAGCGCGGGATAGAATCGAATCAAGTTCAAAACCGACTTTCACGCGTCGAAAAATCACACTCTCAGGACGCGTGAAAAATATCGTCTCTACCGGGCTCAACTAAGGTGAAACGGCATGGTAATCGGCACCGACGCAGGTGATATTCGCACCATAGGCATCGAAGAGGAGATGCGCTCTTCTTACCTCGATTACGCAATGAGCGTGATCGTTTCACGGGCACTTCCCGATGTCCGTGACGGATTGAAGCCGGTACAGCGACGCATACTCTACGCGATGCACGATCAAGGTATGCGCCCAGGGTCGTCTTACAAGAAGTGCGCACGACTGGTTGGAGATGTATTGGGGAAATACCACCCCCACGGCGACTCGCCGGTGTACGAAGCGCTGGTGAGAATGGCGCAACCATTTTCGATGCGGGAGCCGCTGGTCGACGGACAAGGCAACTTCGGTAGCGTCGATGGCGACCCGCCAGCCGCGATGCGATACACCGAGTGCAAGCTCGCACCCATAACCGAGTACATGCTCGGTGACATTGAGCGCGAAACTGTCGATTGGCAGGAAAACTTCGATCAGTCGCTTAAAGAGCCTACCGTCCTCCCAGCACGTCTTCCTAATCTCTTGGTTAACGGCGCATCCGGCATCGCGGTCGGAATGGCTACCAACATCCCGCCCCACAACGTCGCCGAAGTTTGCGACGCGGTTGTGTACCTCGTCAGGAACCCAAACGCGGGTGTCGAAGAGTTGATGCAACACGTCAAGGGCCCTGACTTCCCTACAGGTGCCCACATCTGGGGAGATGAGGGGATACGCAACGCCTACGCTACTGGGCGAGGGCGTATCGTTGTTCAAGCAACTGGCGAGATTGAGGACGTTGCACGACAAGATCGCAAGCGCATCGTCTTCACCGAGATCCCGTTCCAGGTAAATAAATCCACGCTTATTCAGCGGATAGCGGAGTTGATCAAGACGCGGCGAGTCGAGGGCGTGTCGGAAGTCAGAGACGAATCGGATCGACGGGGGATGCGTATCGTGCTGGAGCTTCGCCGATCGGCATCTCCCGCGATAGTGATGAATAACCTGTATAAGCACACTGCGTTACGTTCGTCTTTCTCTGTAAACATGATTGGTTTGGTGCGCGGCGCTCCACGGGTTTTGAACCTGCGGCAAGTGCTTCAGTACTACATCGAATTCCGCGAAGAAGTGGTACGCAGGCGCGCAGAGTTTGATCTCAAGAAGGCGCGCGCAAGATTGGAAGTCCTTGAAGGACTGAGAATCGCGATCGATAACCTCGATCGAGTGATCCAGATAATACGCGGCTCGGCAGATGTTGAAGAGGCGCGCATGAGCCTGATAGCCGAATTTGGATTTTCATTGGTACAAGCTCAAGCGATTCTGGATATGCAGTTACGCCGATTGGCGGCACTAGAGCGAGAGAAGCTTGAGAACGAGTACAAGGAACTGCTCGAAATCGTCGAACGTCTGGAGGCACTTCTAGCCGATCCCGCAAAGGTCAGAGCGGAAGTCATCAAAGAGACGCACCAACTTAAGCGCAAGTACGGCGGCGAGCGGCGTACCGTAATACATGCTGAAGAACTCGGCGAGTTCCGACGCGAGGATATCGAGCCACACGAGGATGTAGTTATTACATTGACCCAGGGCGGCTACATCAAGCGCGTAAAACTTGACACCTACCGTAAACAGCACCGTGGTGGCAAGGGTGTAAGCAGCCAGAGATTGACACGGGCTGACGACATCACTGGTTTCCTGCAAGTGGCAGACACCCACGATACATTGCTCTTCTTCACCGATCACGGAAGAGTTTACTCATCGCGAGTGTTCGAATTGCCACCAGACCAGTCTCGACAGTCGCGCGGCACGCTGGTGCACAACCTCGGATTCAATATCGGCCCGGGAGAAACAGTGCGGCAAATGATGGTCGTGACCGACATGAATGCGCCGAACACGTATCTCGCTTTGGCTACGAAGCACGGCGACGTAAAACGAATGCCTCTCGAAGCGTTCGCGAACATCAACCGCGCAGGCCTGAACTGCTACAAACTCAAGCCTAAAGAAGAGTTGATCTCCGTTGCCATGGCGCGCGATGAGGATGATCTGATTCTCGTAACCAAAAAGGGGCAATCGATACGCTTTGCAAGCAACGAGTTAGTATCACGCTCCCGTCAAGCTGGTGGAGTGCGTGGAATCAGGCTGGACAAGGGCGACCAAGTCGTAGGCATGGATCTAGTAGACGAGGCAGGATATCTACTAATCATCGGCACTAAGGGACGTGGCAAACTCACTGCGCTCCGACATTACGGACCACAGGGGCGCGGAGGCAAAGGCCTAAAGACACTCAATATCACTCGCAATACCGGTGATGTCGCAGCAGCCACGGTCATCAACGAAGACCTGCGCCAAGACGAAACCGGAAAGCTGATGATACTGACATCACGCGGTCAAATCGTAAGAACAACGTTGGCAGAGATACGGGAAACCGGTCGTTCGGCCCAGGGCGTAAAAATAGTAGCTCTAGATGGCGGTGACGCTGCGGCTGCGATAGCCGTTGCCGAGAAGACCTAGTATTTCCGAAGTCGGCGATCTGAGCGCCTCTCATGCTCGCCAGAATTGGCCGCTGGATATATCGATACCGCTATGCCGTAGTGCTGGTTTGGGCCGTGGCTTTGGCGGCGATGTTGCCAGTCGCGCCGCAAGCCCACTCTAAACTGCTCCCGGGCGGATTCACTAGCGAAGACTACCCTTCGCATAAAGCGCGCGAACTGCTCAAACAGCGCTTCGGAGTCAATGCGACCAACATTCTCTTCGTCGTTGGCCACGAGAAATGGGACCCGTACTCGTCTGAATTCGTCGCTGCAGCGAATCGCTTGACTGAACAATTGGACGCGAACCCTAATGTTGAAACCGTTTGGTCGTACCTTACCGAGCCCGGTTTGATTTCCGAAAACGCACGATTGGTAATTATCGGAGCAGATCTCAGTCTTGACATTGAGGACTCGTTGACCGCCCTCGACAGTATCACCGAGAACTTGGATGCAGGAGAACTTCAGGTGGTGATGACTGGTGCTCCGCCGTTGTATCGCGACATTGTCGTCGCGAGCGGCGAAGACCTGAGACGAGGCGAAATTGTGGCTTTCCCCCTAGCGATGATCGCGTTGTTGCTAGTGTTCGGCACCGTCGTCGCGGCAGTGATGCCTGCGGCAGTGGGAGGCGTCGCAGTAGCGGTTGGGCTGGGATTCGTCTACTACTTAGCTGACTATCGCGATATGTCGGTTTTGGCGTTCAACATCATCACATTGCTGGGCATTGGGATGGGTATCGACTACTCGTTGTTTTACGTAAACCGTTTCAAGGAGGAGTTGGCAAAAGGTCTCGCTGTTCCGGATGCTATCGCCGAAACACATTCTCACGCCGGAGTTGCGATCCTGTTTTCAGGAGCGACGAGCATCATCGGTGTAGCGTCGTTGCTGCTATTCGATCTGACAGTCCTAGATTCGATTGGGATAGGTGCGATGATCGTGTTAGCGATCGCATTGCTGTCGGCACAGACGCTTATGCCCGCGGTGCTGAGCATCGTCGGTCATCGCATCAATAAACTCCCAGTGCTGCCGGCGTGGCAAGGCGGATCCGGAATATGGGCGCGAATGGCGGACAGCGTGATGAGGCGTCCGTTTTTCTTTTTGGTCCCGACCGTCGTGCTGCTCGTCGCTTTGGCAGTTCCATTCAAGGACATTCGACCAGGCACTGCGGATGCTACGATCCTGCCGAACAGATACGAGTCGCGGCAAGGTTACGACTTGCTGCAGAAAGAATTCGGATGGGACGTATCTACCGAACTCACGATTGCGTACACCTTTGAAGGCGATCCGTTTTCGGACGATAACTTGGCGACGCTGTACGCGTTTGGTCAAGCATTGGAGGGACTGCCATCGGTTCAAAATGTATCAAGCATTGTGAATTTGCGCACCACGCTCGGATTGCACGACTACCTAGAGCTCTACCAGCACCCAGAGGCAATCTATGATGCCACTGCGCTTCGTCTACTGAACGACAGTGTGCGCGATGGTGTCTCATTGTTCCATGTAAGCAGCGACCTGCATCCTTTTTCTCCAGAAGCGCGCAGGTTGGTAGATCAGATACGCTCGTTCAGATTAACCGAATATGAACGGGTCTATGTGGACGGCGGCGCAGCACATACAACAGACCTCGTCGGATCGCTATACGGACGTTTCCCAATCGTTGCCGCAATTGTGATACTCCTAACGTTCGTTTCGTTGATGACCCTTTTCAGATCGATAGTCATACCCCTTAAGGCAGTAGTCCTAAACGTTCTGAGCATCTTGGCAAGTTTCGGCGCGTTGGTGTGGGTTTTCCAGCAAGGGCACTTAAGCGGTGTTCTCGGATTCGAACCACAAGGAGTCATCGATGCAACCACACCAATTGTGCTTTTCGCCGTGCTTTTCGGATTGAGCATGGACTATGAGATATTTCTACTGTCAAGGATCAAGGAAGCATACCAAGATACTCGGAGCAATCGCGAGAGCGTGAAACTTGGATTGCAGCGCAGCGGTACGATCATCACTGGCGCTGGTTTGATCCTGATAGTTGTCGGCGGAAGTTTCGTCCTCGCAGAGGTCGTGACAGTGAAGTCGGTCGGTTTCGGGTTGGCGCTAGCGGTTTTCATCGACGTGACCATCGTGCGCATCCTGATCGCTCCAGCCCTGATGAGGTTGTTTGGAGAATGGAACTGGTGGTTTCCAAAGTGGATTGACCGCCGATTGCCGGAGTTCAGAGCGGAATGAATCGGGCAACCAAACTATTCGTAGTCTATGCGACACTGTTCGCTGCGTTAACACTTGCCGGTTGCGGCAACGATATCGAGCTTAGAGAGGTGCCAACACCTCGGCCGCCCGAACCAACTCCGGCACCGCGAGAACTGAATCTTCCAGCTGACGACGGTTCGCATTCTGCTCCTATCGAGTGGTGGTACTACAACGGGCACCTTACGTCAGACGACGGCGAAGAGTATTCGTTCCATTACGTGGTGTTTCAGACCCAGAGCAACGACGCAGCATCTCAAATCGAGTTTGGACAGGCAGGGATTACCGATATCAACAGAGCAGAGCATACATATATCAGTTCGGATCGCGTGGGATCATCTCGAGACGCGAGTAAAGAAGATTCGGAAAGCTTGCTCAACCTGCATCTCGCCAATTTCACTCTCAAGATCGCCACCGATGGGGCACACATTTTGAAGGCATCGGATACGAGCGGCGCATCGAGGCTGGAACTATCAACCGAGATTCCGAACGATGTGATGCTGCACGAAGGTGTTGGCTGGATGGATTGGCCGTTCGGATGGACCTACTACTACTCGTATCCTCGAATCAAAGCCGCTGGCACGTTGACGATTGAAGGACGCAATGTCGATGTGACAGGGGAGGTATGGTTCGATCATCAATGGGGCGACTTCTTCGTAGTTGGCAAACCCGCAGGATGGCAATGGTTCGCAATCCATCTCGATGACGGACGTTCTTTGATGATCTCAGAGGTGCGCGGCGGAGACGGCGATGTATTGGCGACCGATGGAACTTTGATCGAACCTGAATCCGAGCAACGCGTTATGGATGTTGACAAAGATGGCATTACTTTGGAGGTTCAACAGCATTGGACCAGTCCGCATACCGCGGGGGAATATCCGTCCCGCTGGAGATTGCAAGTGCCCAGCATCGACCTTGACATTACCATGCTCGCGTCAATTCCTGACCAAGAGGTCCCTGCGATGCCCTACGGCAATAAAGCAGCCGCATATTGGGAAGGACGGGTTGATGTCATCGATACCTCAACAGGCGAATCCCTCGGACGCGCGTTTGCAGAACTCTCTGGTTACGTCGAGCCGGAACCGTTGATCTGGCGTGATGCGGAACCATAATCGGCGAGTTTAGGTTCACTTGTTGCAGCGTTGTATCGCTATAATTCGACATGAGGGATGAAATTTCCATGCCAAGTACTGAAGTTACCCCTGAACTTTTCCGCTCTGCTTGGTCGAACTTTGCGACTGGCGTGACGGTGATAACAACTCCAGAATCTGACGGTTCCGGAGTGCACGGCATGACCGCGAACGGAGTCGCAAGCATCTCCTTGGAACCGCCACTCGCAATGGTAGCGATCGATCATGAGCGCAACACCTTTCCGTTGATATTGATGCATCAACGCTTCGGTATAAGCGTTCTCACACTTGAACAACGAGGAGTTGCGAGACATTTCACAGTCCCGGATGAGATCCGTAAGACATTACCCACTCCTCCCTATGAAAAGCTCGGCGAATCCATGGTCGTCAGCAACTCCTTGGCGATGATGGACTGCAAAGTCATACGCACGGTTCAAGCCGGGGACCATACGATCTTTTTGGCTGAGGTGGAACACGTCAAAATAGGATTCGGACACCCGTTGATCTTCTATCAGAGCCGATTCTCAGAGTTGACATAGACCGTCATACCGAAAAACCGACAAATGTCGACTGATGGTGCGCCGACCTGCGTAATGTAGAATCTGAGAGTTGACCTACAGCGATTTTCATTCGCGCCTAACTGATCCAAAATGTCCGAGAACTACGCAATCGTCGCCACCGGTGGTAAGCAATACCGGGTTCGACCTGGCGATCTATTGGAAGTTGAGAAGTTGCCATACCCTGAGGGCGACACGATCACGCTTGATGAAGTCCTGCTGACTTGTGTGGACGGTGAGGTCGAAGTTGGCACCCCCAACGTTGACGGTGCTCAGGTAATCGCCACGGTTTTGTCACATGGACGAGATCGCAAGAAGACGGTCTTCAAATACAAGAACAAGACTCGCTATCGCATCAAACGCGGACATCGGCAAACCATCACTTCGTTGGAGATTACCGACATCGAGGTCTAATCCATCGAGCCAACATTTCGGAGATTGCATCATGGCACACAAGAAGGGTTCAGGAACATCTAGAAACGGGCGAGACAGCGCAGGACGACGCTTAGGCGTCAAGGCTTTCAGCGGTGAAATCGTATCCGCAGGCTCCATATTGGTTCGTCAAAGAGGCACACGATTCCACGCCGGCGCAAACGTCGGAATGGGCAGAGACCACACCTTGTTCGCCACCATTGACGGTACCGTGCGGTTCGACTACGCCAAGCAAGACAAACGTCGCATCAACGTCGACGAGTTTGCAGCTTGATCGGCTGTTGCTGAATTACAGGACTTTTTGATATGAAGACTGACATTCACCCGACCTACTACCCAGAAGCCAGGGTGATCTGCGCTTGCGGTGTGGAAGGCATGATTACCGGATCCACTAGGGAAGAGATCCGAGTCGAGGTTTGCAGCAGCTGCCATCCTTTCTGGACCGGTGAGCAGCGCATCGTTGACACCGAAGGCCGAGTCGAACGCCTCATGCGGCGCTATGGCATGTCGATGTCAGAGTAGCAACTACTCCCTTAGATCAAGGATGCTTACCGAGCTGACAGCGAAGATGCTGCGCGGCTCTTCTATTCCCAGTACCCTGTTCGCTTCTAGCCATCAACAAAACACGATGCCGTTCAAATGCGTCGTTGATTACTGCTAAATGGCTGATCTACAGAAAAGCGACAGCAACAGCGTCTCACAGCCAGCGATGTACGGCGGTCAGGCGATCATCGAGGGAGTGATGATTCGGGGATCGCGCGGTTGCTCGGTTGCAGTACGAAGAGCCGACGGTTCGATTCACCAAGAAGCTATCCCATTGCTTGCATGGGCGAATGGGAAACTCCGAAGTGTGCCATTCATCCGCGGGATTTTAGTGTTGATTGAAACGCTGGTCATTGGAATGCGAGCGTACACAATCGGTGCAAACGCGCAGATCAAAGATGCTGGCGAAGATGAGGATGCTGAAATTGGCACCTTTGGAATGGGTTTGATGACTGTGATCGCATTCGTATTCGGCATCGCATTGTTCTTCCTCTTACCCCTGTTTCTCTCGCGACCAGTTGAAGCCCAGTCGGATTTTCTAGCCAACGTGGTTGAAGGGTTCGCAAGGTTGGTTATATTTCTCGTATACATCTGGGCGATTGGATTGATGAAAGACATCAAGCGGATGTACGGCTATCACGGTGCCGAACACATGACCATACATGCCCATGAGAAAGGGTTGCCGCTGATACCCAGTGAGATCAGAAAGTTCTCTCCTGCACATCCGCGTTGTGGCACGTCGTTCCTACTGACCGTAGTTGTTGTATCGATCATCATCTTCATGTTCGTGCCGCGAGAACCGTTGTGGATGCTAGTCGGTTCACGCATCGTACTAATTCCATTGATAGCCGCACTCAGCTATGAATTCATCCGATTCACCGGCACACACAGCGGCAACCTCATCGCAGACCTCGTCGGGCAACCAAACCTCTGGCTCCAAAAACTCACAACCGCACAACCAGACGACGACATGATCGAAGTAGCGGTTTCAGCTATGCAATCCGCCATCGAAATCGATCAGGGAACCTAAGGGACACCGACAAGCGAACGCAGGATCCCACCCGTAGGCGCAAACCCTCGTGGTTGACCCCAATGACATGGTAGTAGGGGCGTCTCGCGAAACGCCCTACCTTACCAACTTCCATTAATTTGCTACAAATGATTTGAATTAACTCGATTGTATGTTAGAGTGTTGAGCAATGACGTGCAGATATATCAGAAAATACGTTCTATCAACAGGCGGTCAAGAAACATGCAGATCGAAGAATTCACCTCCACATTGGAAGAGCGCGGCTTCTGGTGGCAGGCGATCGGATTCGGACTGATCGGGGCAGTGTCGGTGACCGTGTTGTCGATATACTCTGACTCACACGACACGATGATCGAAGTCTACCGTCTCGCTGCCACGCAGGTTCAATGGGCGTTCGTCGCGCCCATAGTCGCCGCAGTCGAAAGGATCAGAAAGATGTTCGAGAAGAAGAGCGAAATCCGCCGGATGGCACGAGAAGAGGCCATTGCCAAAGCCGAGGAACGAGGCCTGGAGCGAGGCCTGAAAGAGGGCGAGCGCGAGGCCATGGAGCGGTTCAGGTCGGACCTACGCAAGCGCGGCATTCGACTCTCCAAAGAAGACGAAGAAGCCATCTTCAACCGCAACGGGCACAACGCATCGTAGGAGCAACCCTCGTGGTTGCCCCCAATGACATCGTAGGCGCGTTTCGCGAAACGCCCCTACCGTCATCCCTCCTTCGCCGACTTCCCCCTCCCCCTTTTAAGGGGGAGATTAAGAGGGGGTCATCGGGGGGATGCTCCGTCATTCTGGCGGAACGCCCATCCAGAGGGGATGGGCAGGCAAGGCATCATCATGGCAATCATGGTTCAAAACTACGCCCATCCCCCGCTCACATCGCTTCGCCCTTTCCATACGTGCGTTCCAAAATTGAATCGCAGCTTGAAAGGATTTACAATTCGTGATAACAAGGGTTAAACGTAAATTTTGGCGTGAGGAGAGATGAATGACTACCGAACACGATGTGGAGGTTGCGCTGGAGCAATTCGAGAAAGATCATCTCTACATCCAATCACACTGGCATGAGTGGCTAGGCGAGCACTTGGATCGTTGGGTCGTCGTTTACCAAGAAGAGTTGGTGGGTGAGGGTTCCACGTTACAGGCGGCTTTAGACGATGCGCGCTTGAAGTGCGCCGTCGAAAATGCGGCGGTAGAGTTCATTACTCACGAGCCTCGCAACATGCTCCTGTGAAACCACTCAACGGCAATTTTCGGGAGCAGGAAGTACTCCCATCGCCGACGATCAAAGCTGTGGTTGAAGTCCCGGGTCTGAGCGTTTCCGCTACCGTAGAGTTCTTGGTTGATACAGGTGCCGCACGTACTACACTCCATTCTGGAGATGTGACCAAGTTGGGTATTGACATCCTATCTTATGCCGTCAACGTGCAACACCCCCTTATCTTTGTTGGCATTGGCGGTGAGGCATCGTATGGGGAACAAGATGCGATATTGCATTTCAAGAACGCTCAAATTCCTTTGACTATCTTGATAGGCCCGCTGGATGAATCACAGTTTGATCTCGCATTGAAGAAGCAGGTTCCGTCGTTGCTTGGTCGCGACTTCCTCAATCTAGGGCGATTAGTTGTCGATTACAAAACCAGGCAAGTTTCAATCGATATGCACTAGGTTCCCCCCTCGCGCACATATCTTCCCCCTTCGCGTACTCCCATGTCATTCCGAGGCACCCATGTCATTCCGAGCGTAGCGAGGAATCTCCCCCTTACGCAACCGAAGGGGGTTAAGGGGATGCTCTGCCAGTTGTTGGCCGCCCCCACACACCTCCCCGTCCATCCCCCGCTCACATCGCTCCGCTCGCTCGCGCCCCCTTACGCAAGCGAAGGGGGCGTACACCTCCCCACACCCCTGTGGATTCCTGCCTTCGCAGGAATGACGGGGGACTCTAATGTCATTCCGAAGCACACCCCATGTCATTCCGAGCGCAGCGAGGAATCTCCCCCCTTCGCGGAGCGTAAGGGGGCTAGGGGGATGCTCTGCCAGTTGTTGGCCGCCCCACACACCTCCCCGTCCATCCCCCGCTCACATCGCTCCGCTAGCTCGCGCCCCCTTACGCAAGCGTAGGGGGCGTACACCTCTCCCCCTCGCCACATATCCCCCCTTCGCCCCGCGCAAGGGGGTTAGGGGGATGCACCATCGTCCATCCCTCCAACCAACTGCTGCACTACTTGGTTGTCGCCGTCACCGCGATCCGGTAGTGTGATCCAGAATCGAACCAGCCTACTCCGACGTATTGCAACCGGCCTTTGTCTGCCATCGACCAACCGTTGCCCGACGGTGTCAGCGTTTCGTCCGAGCTCGTGAAGGTTGCTAGGTAGTGGGAGCCGCTGACCGAGTTTGGGGCTTTGATGTAGACGAAGTAGGTCGTGCTAGCAGAAATGTCGCAGCCGCTGGAGCAGGTGAAGGTGTAGCTGCCGGCCGTCGAGGGATTGCTGCCGCTCAGCGTGGCCAGCGTCGTCCCCGTGTTGGGGTTCAACCCGGATGCCGCGTGCAGCGTCACCTCGAGGTCGGTCGGGCTCCCGACGGTCGCACGGAAGGCAATGGCGATGCTGGACAGCGTGTAGCCGCCCGTGTTGCTGCCCGTCGTGAACGCCTGCGCCACCCGTTGTGTCGGGCTGCCGCCGCCCACATTCACAACACCGTTATCAGCCCCACCCAGGGTGCTCACCGAGACGATGCTAAGGGTCGTGAACGCCGATGCTGTGGCTAGCTTGTTCGTATCCGTGCAGGTAGAGTCGCTGTACGCCGAGTAGCTGTACGGCGTACCCTCCGTGAGGCCGGTGAGGTTCTTGCTGGACGTGTTCGCAGCGACCGGGCCCTGACACGTGGTGTGCGGCCCGCTACTCGCCTTGTAGTACCAGGCGCTGGTGTGCCAAGTGATGTTCAGGGTCGCCGTCGTCGCCCTGACGCTGGAGGCGGTCAGGCGCTTGGCGGGCGGGAAGGAGTAGTAGGTGTACAGCTTGGCGTCGGCCCAGTCTACGACCCACGTCGTCGTGCCGTCCGACCAGATGCCGGTGGGATCGTCGTTGGCGGAGTTCAGGTTGAACTCCTTCGACGTGTCGCGGGCACCGCTCGCAAGCGTGTAGGCGTACAGCTTGACGTCGGTGTTGTCTGCCACCCACATGGTCGTGCCGTCCGACCAGATGCCGGTAGGATCGTCGTTGGCGGAGTTCAGGTTGAACTCCTTCGACGTGTCGCGGGCACCACTCGCAAGCGTGTAGGCGTACAGTTTGGCGTCGGTGACGTTCGCCACCCACATGGTCGTGCCGTCCGACCAGATGCCGTAGGGATCGTCGTTGGCGGAGTTCAGGTTGAACTCCTTGGACGTGTCGCGGGCGCCGCTCGCAAGCGTGTAGGCGTACAGCTTGGCATCGGTGTTGTCTGCCACCCACATGGTCGTGCCGTCCGACCAGATGCCGTTGGGATCGTCGTTGGCGGAGTTCAGGTTGAACTCCTTGGACGTGTCGCGGGCGCCGCTCGCAAGCGTGTAGGCGTACAACTTGTCGACGGTCCAGTCGACCACCCACATGGTCGTGCCGTCCGACCAGATGCCGTCGGGAGTGCCGTTGGCGGAGTGCAGGTCGAACTCCCTGGACGTGTCGCGGTCGCCGTAGGCAGCCGTCGTGAACGCCGCCGCCCTAGCCAGCAGATTCGCGTTCGTGCACCCGCTGTCGCTGTACGCCGAGTAGGTGTACGAACTGACCGCCGTCAACCCGGTCAAATTCTTGCTGGACGTTCCCGCCGCCACCGGACCCTGACACGTCGTGTGCGGCCCGGTGTTGGCCTTGTACCACCAGTCGCCGGAGTGGTTGCTGATGGTGATGGTGGCGCCGGTGGCACTGACGTTGGAGGCGACGAGGCTAACGGGCTTGATCCACGGCGCGAGGGTGCAGCCGCGGCCCGTGGAGTTGGTGCTGCAGATGCGGATGTCGTACTGCTTGGTATCGTCGATGGAGTAGTCCGTGCCGTCCGCCGTCCAGGTCGAGATGGTGACGCTGTGCTTGTCGTCGGTGTCGTCCTGGTCGGTCAGCGTGGCGCAGCGCGTGTAGGACGGGACGTACGGGGTCTGCGAGGAGTCGTACGCGGCGCAGTCGATCTCGTAGCCCGTCGTCCAGTAGTTGGGCGTCCAGCTCATGGCGATCTGCCCGGCGCTGCGGGTGGCGGTGAAGTCCCGGAGGTTGGCGAATATGGGATGAATGACGACGGAATTCGTCCAAGGGCTGGCGTCGCCGGGGTTGGCGTTCACCGCGCGGACGGCCATTCGGTATGCCCTCTGATACGTCATCTTGTACTTGCCTGCGGAATGGGGGCTCTCCCCCTCCTTGCGCTCGTAGTGCGTGGCCGTCACAGGCCTGGTCTGGGAGCTTGGGACGGACGTGTACGTCACCGTGCCGGAGTTGTCCCAGCCGCAGGCGTGCCAGGCCCAGCCGCTCCGCCCCGGCGAGCAGATGATGTTGTACCCGGTCGCCCCCGTTACGTCTGACCAGTTGATGTCGATCTCTGTGATCCTCGTCTCGTAGCGCATTACGGTGAATCCCGTGGGCGCGGCCAGTTGGGCCTGGGCGGATGCGCCTGATTGGGCGGATGCGCCTGACGCGCTGGCGACAGATATACCTGAGGCGACGTTCATGAAGTCGTCCGCGGGCATACGGGAGAGCTCCACCCACGGGCCGATGCTGTCGGCGCTCAAGGCGCGGACAGCGACGTAGTCGATGGTCTTGTCCGTCGTGTAGCGGTAGGACGTGCCGGACCACTTCCAGGCCACGGCGTGCCAGTCGTTGACGTTGGCCTCCTTGGCGCGGATGTCGTAGTGCGTTGCGCCTTCTGCGGCGTTCCAGGAGATATCTAGGTAGCCATTGCCCGGGTCGACGAACAGGTTGTCTACGGCCAGGTTCGGGTCGAACGCGAGGGGCGTGGCGGATGCGAACCATGGCGCCTCGTTCGGAGCGGCCGTGCTGTTGCCCGCACTGTTCACGGCGCGCACGTGGTAGCGGTACTCGCGACCATTGGTGAGTCCGGTGAAGGTGTGGGATGTGGTGGCAGAGTCGCTGTCCGCGATGGCCGTCCACGGACCCCAGCCGGACAGGTTGCCCGACGAGGTGTCGTTGTGGTTGACGTTGTACTCGTACCCGGTGATGGAAGAATCCGAAGGATCGTCCCATGAGAGGGTTACGCTGCCGTCGCTCGCGGTTGCGGTAAGGTTGGCAGGCGCGTCGGGAAGGGTGATCTCGTCGTTGTCGATCTCGGTGGCGGTGATATCGACCTTTCCGGAGTAGTACTCCCTCGCGTCGTGGGTGATGTCGCGCGCGCCGTTCACGTCGTCGGTGTCGTCCTCGGCTGCGACCAGCGTGACGGTCTGCGCGGTGTTCCAGTTGTCTGAGGTGAAGGTCAGCTTGATCGAGACGACGTCGGCTGCCTGGCCCTTGAATGTGATGTCCGAATCGTCGTTGTCGCGCACGAACAGGGCGACGCACACCTCGACGTCTTCGGTGGTTGGAGCGGTGAGCAAGACCTGATAGCTGGCTTCGCCGCCTTCGGGAACGGAGATCGCGCTGAGCGGGTTGCCGCTGGTGTCCTGCACGATGATGCCGCGCGGCGTAGGTGTAGGAGTCGGCGTTGGCGGCGTGTACGGCCCTACGGTCGGGGAGTCCCTCCATTCGCTCCAGCCGTTGTCGTTCCCGGCGCGCACGCCTACGATGATGTTTTTGGCGTTGTCGGCATCGAACGTGATGCTGGTGGTCTGGATGTTCGTGTGGTCGTCGACGGGCCCGTGCCAGCTCCCCCTGTCGTCGTCGCTGTACATGGAGTGGTACTTGGTCGCGCCTGGTACCGCGTCCCACGACGCGGTAACCGTACCATCCGCGCGCGTCACGCTGACCGATGGAACCGCGCCCGGAGGTGGAGGCGTGTACGGCCCTACGGTCGGGGAGTCCGTCCATTCGCTCCAGCCGTTGTCGTTCCAGGCGCGCACGCCGACGATGATGGATTTGGCGTTGTCGGCGCTGAACGTGATGCTGGTGGTCTGGATGTTCGTGTGATCGTCGACGGGGCCGTGCCAGCTCCCCCTGTCATCGTCGCTGTACATGGAGTGGTACTTGGTGGCGCCTGGCACGGCGTCCCACGACGCGGTTACGGTGCCGTCGGCACGAGTGACAGTTACTGATGAAACCGCGCCCGGCGTGTACGGGCCGACGGTCGGGGAGTCCGTCCATTCGCTCCAGCCGTTGTCGTTCCCGGCGCGCACGCCGACGATGATGCTCTTCGCGTTGTCGGCGCTGAACGTGATGCTGGTGGTCTGAATGTTCGTGTGATTGTCGACGGGACCGTGCCAGCTGCCCCTGTCATCGTCGCTGTACATCGCGTGGTACTTGGTCGCGCCCTGCACGGCGTCCCACGACGCGGTAACCGTGCCATCGGCACGCGTCACGGTGATGTTCGGGACGCTCCCCGGCGCTGCTGCCTGAGCGTAGGAGTCGCTAGGTGCGACTACGAGGAGGGAAATTGCTAAAACTGCTGCTGTAACGAAGAATGTAGCCGCTACCGCGGTCAACCTAAAAATCGGGGAGAGGGAGGGATACAGCTTCTTCCGAGCAGTCATGGCAATCCATTCCTTCGAGTATCTACACTATCCAAGTAGACACGATTATCGAGTTTATGCGTGAGATAATACCATACCGAAACAATATAGAAATACCGAATATAAAAAGAATTTGCCTAACATGATCTCTACCTTCGCTGCCCATGTCATCCCGAGCACGCACCCATGTCATTCCGAGCATCCTCTTGTAATTCCGAGCGTAGCGAGGCATCTCTCCCCCTTCGCGGAGCGTAAGGGGGCGCGATGCGAAGCGAGCGGGGGATGCCCGGGGAGGCTGGGACGGAGGGAGTCCATTATCGCCATCGATGCGCCAGTGCTACACAGATCCCCCACCCATCCGCCCGCATACCCCGCTCGCTGCGCTCGCGCCCCTTTCGTTCGACGAAAGGGGCATCAAGGGGAATGGAGAGCCCGTTTCTTCAGCGTCGGCGTCGGGCGAGTTCTTTCCAAACTTCTTCGATGGGGATACCCACCGATTCCAACAACGTGATGCAGTTGTAGATGAGGTCTGCCATCTCGGATGCCACTTCATCGGTTGCACCGGTTGCCGCTGCCAATCCTGTTTCCCCAGCTTCTTCGATAACCTTCTGAGCGATGCGTGATGGGCCCGCAGCGAGTTGCTTGGCGGTGTACGATCCTTCCGGCATCTCGACCGCTCGTTGGTGGATGATGTCGACTAACTCGCAAAGGATGCCCGGACCGATCCGGTTCGAAGTTTCTTCGTCAGCATCGACAGACTTGTGGAAGCATGAGATTTCGCCGGTATGACACGCGGCGTTGACTGGTTCAGCCATCACTAACAGCGCGTCACCATCGCAATCCAGCCTGAGGTCTACAACGTTGAGGTAATCCCCAGATGTCGCCCCCTTCTCCCACAGACTCTTTCTGCTTCGACTGTAGAACCAGACGTGCGGACCTGCTATGGTGCGTTTCAACGCCTCGCGATTCATGTGAGCGACCATCAGGACATCTTTAGTCCGTGCATCTTGCACCACTGCGGTGATAAGCCCGCGGTCATCGAAAGTAATCATGCGATAATTTCCAAGGTGTTTTACTTAGTGAATCATCCGCATTGGCAAACCAGACTCCGCCATGTGAGACTTCACCTCATGTATCCGCAAGTCTCCGTAATGAAACAGAGAGGCAGCCAAAACCGCGTCCGCGCCGCCATCCGTAACCGCCTTGACGAAGTGGTCTGGAGTGCCAGCACCACCACTAGCAATCAAAGGTATCGAAACCTGCGACGAGATTGTGCTCAGAAGATCGCAGTCGTAACCTGTCTGTTGCCCATCGGCATCCATGCTGGTAACCAGCAACTCGCCAGCCCCTAGTTCCGCACCGATGCGTGCCCACTTTATGGTGTCAAGCGCAGTTGCTCGCCTGCCGCCATGAGTGTAGACCTGCCACAAAGCTTCGGCATAGTCGTTGCCGCCGTCAACCCGCTGCAACAGAGCCGGTTCTTTAACCCGCTTGGCATCGATAGCTAGGACGACACACTGCGATCCAAACTCTCGGGAACACTCTTCGATAAGCGCAGGATTGGCCACGGCTGCTGAGTTTACGCTTACCTTCTCGGCACCAGCTTCGAGCATCCGACGCATATCGTCTCGCGAACGGATACCACCTCCGACGGTCAGAGGGATGAAAACCTCAGCAGATACTCGCTCAACCACATCAACCATAGTGTCACGAGCATCTGAAGAAGCCGTGATGTCCAGAAATACGAGCTCATCTGCGCCTTCGGAATCGTAGAAGCTCGCTAGTTCAGCAGGATCGCCCGCGTCTTTGATGTCAACGAAACTGACGCCTTTAACGACCCGTCCTTGGTCAACGTCTAGGCACGGTATGACACGGTTAGTGAGCATCGTGGTTATCCAGATAGGTCAGTTGGACGACGCGCGCCGTTTTCGGTAGACGTGCACGTATCGCTGAACGCCGAGGGTGCGCCGCGTTATTGGAGTCATGTCATGCTCCGTCGCCCATCTCTCGACTCGTGCCGGGTCAACGCGTTTGGACTTCGCCGGACCGGTATCTCCGCGGGCATTGGTAGAGAACCAGTCCGCGATGAGCAACCATCCGCCACCTGGGAGCAGGTTGGCAACTGATGAAAAAAGCCTGGCCGGACTCGTAGTGTTGTGCAGCGCGTCGATAACCACTATCCCATCGGTGTCCAAGTCTGTACCTTCGATATTGTCGTTTTCGATGAGTTGCGGCATCACATTAGTCAAGTGGAGCTGGTCCACTTCAGTCGTGAGTTCGTCAAGTACCGACTGGTCATCGTCCAGAGCAATCACATTGCCATCGTAGACGTACTTGGCAATAGGGATTGTCAGCCCATCGACGTTGCCGCCCAAGACAGTGACGTGTTGCGACCTATGGATTGGAAGCAGGGAGATGATCGCGTGTGGATCTATCTGATCGTTGAAGGTGTGCCAGCTCGCGGTGGGTCTCGTGGTCAATTTGGTAGTCTCGTGTTCAAATGCGGCACTTGAATTTAATCAGGCTCGCGTTTCAGTTCGTTAGTTCGATTGTCAGTCCTCATCAACGGCTCGTATAGCGTCGGCAAGATCGAGGAAGCCAGTGTAGATGGCCATACCGGTGATAGCACCTCTGGCTCCGATGTCGCGAAGCCGCACCACGTCTTCAACCGTTGCGATTCCGCCTGCCACCATAACTGGATATTCTATTTCTCTCACTACCTCCTCAACCGTCTCGAAATTGGGGTGCGACAACGTGCCGTCTCGCGTCGTATCGGTATAGATGAAATGACGGACACTACGTTCAGATGCCATTTGATTCAGCAGACCTACAGCGCGTATCGACGTTTCGGATAGCCATCCCCTCGTACGAACCATCCCATCTTTAGCATCCACCGATACACAGACGTGATCGGAGCCGAACTTTTCCACTGCCTCCTCAACGGATTCTGGATCTTCGACTGCCGCCGTACCGAAGATGGCTAACTCAGCGCCCATCTGCATAACCGCATCTGCATCATCGACGGATCGAATGCCGCCACCCATCTGAACCGGAACATCGACGGAACTCACGATACGTCGCACCGTATCGGCATTGACGCGCGTACCGTCTCTCGCGCCGTCGAGATCGATGACGTGCAGACGTCGAGCACCCATATCCACCCATCGTAACGCAGCATCCAACGGGTCGTTATCGAACACAGTCTCTTGAGCGTAGTCGCCCTTGAATAGGCGCGCGCAACGCCCACCTCGGATATCGATTGCTGGGATAACTTCCATTCGATTTCGATGAGTCGGTGCTGTTAGATCAAGCTCTGAGAAAACTCTAGGAACCTTGCGTAGATGCCCAATCCCGACCTGCCGCTCTTTTCCGGGTGGAATTGAGTCCCGATGATGTTTCCGCGCACTACCGCAGCGCAAACATCGATGCCGTGCGGCGATGTAGCAGCCACATCTCGCTCATCTCGAACATCGCAGTGGTAAGAGTGCACGAAGTAGAAGTAGGTGTCTTGCGGAATACTAGCGAAGACAGTATGGCGCGGCACAGCATCATCTCGGAAGCTGACGGTGTTCCAACCCATGTGCGGGATCTTGAGCGGGCGACCATCCGTTCCGGATGCGCCACTTGGCAACCTGACGACTTCACCCCTGAGAATTCCAAGACCGGGCAGATCGCCCTCTTCGGATCGCTCGAAAAGCACCTGCATTCCGAGACACACGCACAGGAGTGGTCTCCCAGAGTCGGCGAATTCTCGGATCGCGCTGGGCAACTCACGATCGTTAAGTTGTTTCATCACCGCATCGTTGGCGCCGACACCCGGAAGAATCGCCGCGTGCGCGTTCGAGATAACCTCCGAGGACGTGGTGACGACGGGATCGCCACCCACGATTCGGACCGCTTTTTCGACGCTGTGGATGTTGGCAGCGCCAGTGTTGATGATGGCGAGGCGGAACTCCTTCAACGCGTACGCCTCGTTCCTGTGACAATTTCTGGTGGCAGATCGCGATCAACGTATCGAGCCATCATAAACATGCAGTCGGACAAACGGTTAAGCCATACCAGCAATCTCGGGTTTTCCAACATGCCGTCGTCATAAAGCGTCACCGCGGCGCGTTCTAGTTCCCGCACTTTGCAGCGTGCAACATCGAGGGTTGCAGACGCGATAGACGCACCCGGGATGATGAAAGCCCGAGGTAGCTCTACCTCATCCTCCAGCTTTCGCAACAAGTCGTCTAGCTTTTCAATCTGTTCGTCCCCGATGGTTTGGAAGTGCTTGCGGAGACGATCGAGATGCGAGGTTTCGGTTGTCATCTCTGCGTTGGCGATGAACATCAAGCGTTGAATTTCGAGCAGTTCATCATGCAGGAAACCAGATCCGCAATGTGCTCTTGCGACGCCAATCAGGCTGTTTGCTTCATCACCGACCCCGTTGGCTTCGACACGACGGTTTGATTTGGATACGCGCCCGCCATAAAGCAGCGACGTCCCGCCGCTGTCTCCCGTCTTCGTGCTGATTGAATTCCTGACCAACGTAGGTGTAATATCATGGGTACTGACAGATATATCTGATTCTATGTTGCGAACGACACCTTCTCGGAACTGCGACGCTAGAATATCTGCATTGGCCGGAGCATTGAGAAAACCATGACCATCGCCGAACAGCAACATGCGGTACCGATCAACACCGTTCATGTAACCCAAAAAGCGGCATCGAAAGCGTTGGAATTCGCTCAGAAGGAGGGGCGCGACAACTGTGGGATCAAGATCGCGGTTCAAGGCGGCGGTTGCTCTGGACTCCAATACGTGCTTGAGCTGGTAGACGGTCCGGAAGATTCTGACAAGGTCATCAGCGAAAACGGCATCGAGGTATACATTCCGAAACGCGCCTTTATCTTTCTGGCCGGAACTGTTTTGGACTTCTCTGACGGCTTGAATGGTCGAGGCTTCGAGTTCCACAATCCGAACGCTAAGCGCACATGCGGTTGCGGCGATTCCTTCGCCGTCTGAGCCTGAAACTTGGCTCGCTCCTTACAGACCGTCACTTCTGATTTGGCGGAACATTACACGAGATATAAAGATCGCGGCGCGGCGATTTTCGCTACAGAATACGGCGCGACCTTCAGGCATATCGGTTCTGACACCTTAGACCTGCTTCATAGGTTAACAACAAATTCGCTCATCGATCTTGCCGACGGTTCAGCGCGACGAACGATTCTGACTAACGAGAAGGGCAAGATCGTCGATGTGTTTTGGGTGCTGAAAATATCCGATAAAGAGTTGCTCTTGGTTACCGATTCAACGGATCCGTCGTCAATGCAGCACTGGATCAATAGATTCACGATCATTGAGGACGCGGAACTTTCCGACTTTTCAGATTTTCTGTCGCGGTGGTACGTAGTCGGCCCGAACGCATCTGCGATGCTTGGTAAAGCGTTTCCTGAGCTGGATTTCACAACGTGTGATATTGGCGAGTTGCGCCGGATGGATGCGGTAAAAGGTGGCGTCGCTCTGTTTTTACGTACCGATAGCGCGGTGCAGGAGTCATGGCTGGTTATCGGAGGAAGTCCCGCAGCATCGGAGATTAATGCCCGCTTCGCCAACCTCAAGATGTTTTCCGCACCGAATGCACTCTTCGATTACATCCGCGTAAAAAACCAGGCCCCGATCGCGGGTTATGACCTAATCGAGGACGTGAATCCGCTCGAAGCAGGACTGTTGCACTTGATCGATTTTGAAAAAGGCTGTTACATCGGACAGGAGGTTATCGCCCGACTCGATACGTACGACAAAGTTCAACGCTCTTTAGTGGGGTTCTCTCAACTTAGTTCGGTAAACATTGAAAAATCCATTGAGATTGGCGACACCATCTTGTCGGAAGACGGTAGAAGGCGCGTTGGATGGGTTACATCAATCGCACACGATCCAAAGACAAACGAGTTGATCGGATTGGCTTACGTGCGTAAAGCCCACTCGGAGTGGGGAACTGTGCTGCCCACGTCCGAGGGCTCGCAGATCAAGGTAGCACCGCTGGTAAGGTGAGCTACGCGGCGCGAAATGAAGCGTGGAGAGGTGGAGCGGGAGACGGGATTCGAACCCGCGACACCCTGCTTGGAAGGCAGGCACTCTACCACTGAGTTACTCCCGCGTTCGTGAATCTACATTGTAACCCTTGCGAGTTCAGGCGTTGACTTTGGGAGCCGCTCTCATTCATTAGTAGAATCGATTGAGTCTGCTAATCGAGAACTGACAGATTCAAATATGAAAACAACAGGCTTCCGCACCGTCGTACTCGGTACTCCGTGGCGCAATCTAACTTACTGCATCATAGAAACCGATGAAGGGATAACCGGCGTCGGCGAAGCTCGAGTACTCGGCAAAACTCATACGGTCAGCGAGTACCTCAAGGATGTTGAACGCCACTTCATCGGGCATGACCCCTTCGACATCGAGGCCCTTTATCGCCGCATGACGTTGCTCGATTTCGGCAAAGCCGGCGAAGTAGTGCACACCGGCCTCGCTCTGGTCGAGCTTGCGTTCTGGGACATAATCGGAAAGTCGTGCAACCAACCCGTATACAAGTTGTTGGGCGGGCAGGTCGTTGACCGAGTTCAGGCATACGCAAACGGTTGGTACACCGTTGAAAGAGAACCAGAACAATTCGCCTCTGCAGCTCAACGAGTAATCGACCGCGGGTATCGAGCCATGAAGTTCGACCCTTTCGGCAACGGCGACTTGGAATTGGAACGCGACGAATTCTTCAAATCTCTGGACCTGATCGAAGCAGTCGCGTCAGTGACCGGGACGTACGCCCAAATCATGATCGAGATGCATGGTCGGTTTGCCCCGCATCAAGCAAGAGAAATTGCGCGCCACATTGAACGTTTCAACATCGGATGGATCGAGGAACCCGTTCGACCGGGAGATGTGCCAGCACTCGAATCGGTCAGAAATCATACGAGTCTGCCTATCGCAACGGGCGAACGTCTATACGGTGCGCCTGAGTTCAGAGAGATTTGGGGTGCTCAGACGGTGGACGTAATACAACCAGACATAACTCAATGCGGCGGCATTCTCGAAGTCAAGAAAATCGCATCGACTGCTGAGACTTACTCGATAATGGTAGCCCCACACAATGTTGGCGGAATCATATCGACGATGGCGGCTTTGCATCTCTGCTTGACACTGCGAAATGTCAAAATCCTTGAGCACTTCAACGACTTCGCCGACCCGCATGTCAAAAATGCCGGTGCCAACTACCCAGAGGTGGTTGACGGCTACTTCCCCCTGCCCGACAAGCCGGGATGGGGAGTTGAGTTAAACGAGGACTTCATTAGCTCTCAACTTCCTAACTACACGGATGCAGGTGTAATCGCTGACCCCGGACTCAATATGTTTGAGAACGCAGATTGGGCCAAACGCGGTCAAGCAGATTGACCGAATGCGAGACACGTACCGTCAACATTACTTCCGAAACACCAACGACTGGTAGAGATAAATGACAACAACAGCTGTATCTGAAGCAAACCGTCTGATTGATCCACATGGCGGAGAACTGGTAAACCTCATCGTGGATCCGGGGCGCGGTGCTGCACTAGAAATCGAAGCATCAGATTTGCCTAAATGGCTGCTGACACCTCGCCAGCTCTGCGACATTGAACAACTGATTACCGGAGCGTTTTCGCCATTGACCGGCTTCATGAACCGCGACGACTACGAAGGTGTTCGCGATGATATGAGGCTCACGGATGGCACACTGTGGCCGATGCCGATCATCCTTGACGTACCGGCGGAACTTGCCTTTACCTTATCGGAAGGCGATCGTGTGGCGTTAATGCATCCTGAAGGTGTGTTGACCGCTGTGCTGACTGTCGGCGATGTCTGGAAACCGGATCGCATCGACGAGGCGAAAAAAGTGTTCGGCACGGCCGATGAATATCATCCCGGAGTAAACGCGCTGATCAATGACACAGCCGAGTACTACGTCGGCGGCTCTTTGGAAGGGGTTAGGGCTTCGCAACACCACACATATCCGGAATTGCGGCATACGCCGGCTTCGCTTAGGGAAGTCTTCGACGCGCGCGGGTGGTCAAGTGTCGTGGCATTCCAAACTCGCAACCCGATGCATCGAGCCCACGTCGAATTGACGCGCCGCGCTGCCGAGCAAGTATCCGCGAACTTGTTGATCCACCCGGTAGTCGGACTGACGAAACCTGGAGACGTTGAGTACCATACCCGAGTGCGTTGCTACCGCGCGATCTTGGATGGTTATGAGGGCGACTCGGCAGCATTGAGTCTACTCCAACTCGCAATGCGTATGGGCGGACCTCGTGAAGCCGTTTGGCACGCCATCGTACGCAAAAACTACGGCTGCACACATTTCATCGTTGGTAGAGATCATGCAGGTCCCGGCGATGATGCCGATGGAAACCCCTTCTACGGTCCTTACGATGCCCAGCATCTGGTTGAACAATATCGCGATGAACTTGAGATCGAAGTAGTGACCTTCCAAGAAGTCGTTTACGACGGCGCCAGCGACCGATACCTTACTCGGGATGAGTTGACCGACACTTCCGAAGTAATGAATCTCTCCGGTACCGAACTTCGCGATCGACTTCAGAGCGGCGCAGAGATCCCTCAATGGTTCTCTTTCCCAAGTGTCATCGAGGAGTTGCGAAAGTCTTATCCCGCGATGCAGGAACGCGGCTTCAACGTCTTCATCGCAGGACATAGTTCGTCAGATAATTCATCTCTTGGCAATGCGGTAGCAGAGATGCTTCTTGAGGAAGGTTCTCGACCAGTAACAGTCTTGGACGATTCGGGATTAACATCCAGCACAATCAACTTGGTAGCGCGTGAGGTTTCTCGAAACGGTGGAGCGGTGATTTCAGTCCCTAACAGTAGCGGTGGAGCTGAGACGGCACGAAGTTTCGGTCTTGGTGAAGGGATGTTCGTTTGGGTTCAGCTCGGTGATCGTGTTGACGGTGCCGACGTTTCAATTGATAGCCAGAAGACCCCAGGCGAAGGTGCGCGTACTGTAATGGATCACTTGAAGGCGCTAGGATTGGTTTCTTGAATATAATCAATCTTCGTTGCTACGAACCATACACGTAAAAATCCGATTCCACTGCTGTGGAAAAACGCATAATGAAATCAACTAACGCCCAAACGAAATAACCAAACGTGCATCACCCTACATTTGGAGATGCCACTCCAAGTGGTAATTTATCCTAATAACGTCGATCGGTGTATAGTTTGACAAGCACTCGGCAACAGCGAGGAATGGAGTAAACATGAGAATCGAAAACGCATCGCTCCGAGATGTGCAAGAAGTATGGGAAACCAACCGCAAATATTCCGCAGCTTCTCGATCACCGGAGATGATAGCGCTTGTCGAAGCACTGTCCAATATGGATGTTGGAGACGCACGAGCGATCGGCTATGCCGAAGGGCGTAACGCCAGCAATGTCAAGCTTCAAGTCCAAAAAGCAGGGAAAATCGTTGGCAAAAACGTCAGCGCAGTAATTGACGAAAGCCAAAACCGAGTCATGTTTTCGGTCATGGATCGACCAGCCCGTAGACGACGGGTACAAGCATAGCGCGGATGGCCATGCCTGACCCATTGTCACAAGCATCTACCGCTTACGCGATAAACCAACGGTCGCCGGCAAGACCGTTCCCCAATTTACCCCAATTGCTGGCCCACTAACGATCCCAATCCGTACGTAATCGCGCCTGCAGCCACGCCAACTAAGAGCATCCTCAAAGCGCCGTAAATCTTTCCACTACCAGACATCCAACCTAATCCGCCGCCCACGATTGCAAGAGCAGCGCCCGAAGCGAGTGCGCTGACGGTGATCGAGGTGGGGCCGCTCAAACCAACTGCGTACGGTATTAGAGGTACAGCCGCACCTCCAGCGAAGGCAACTAGAGAGCTAAAGGCGGCAGTCAAGGGGGAGCCACCCAGTTCATCCGGGTCAATGCTCAACTCCTCGCGTACATGCATCTCGAGGGCGGCTTCATGGTCGCTCATGATGCGTGCGGCTGCCGATTTCGCCTCATCTGGCGATAGGCCTTTCGATTGGAGCAGTTCGGCAAATTCCGCTTCCTCCTCTTCGCGCCAAAAATGTAGTTCAGCGTTTTCCCAACGCACCAAATTTTCATTGAATTCACGTTGAGAAACGACTGAAATATATTCGCCGGCTGCCATTGACAGTGCACCACCTACTAGACCTGCGGTACCTGCAAGCACGACGATGGCAGGATCCGACGCTCCCGCAGCGACCCCCAATGTGAGCGTAGTATTCGAGACCAATCCATCGTTCACGCCCAGCACTGCAGCTCGCAAAGCTCCCGATTTGGTGACCAATGAACCGTACTCGTGGTGTTTACCGTCCTCGGCCGTCTCCTCAGCTAGCTGATCCAGCAGGTCCATACTCTCGGCAGCTTCGTCCTTTAGGCCGGTATTCAGGTACTCTTCGGTGTTGTTGCTCAGCGATTGGCGAAAACGGCTGCGAAGAAATCCTGCGATCCGTGCCGAATTCAGGAATTTCGATGCCAATCTGAACAAGACCAACGAGATCGAGAACCTACCGATACTCTGCGCTGCGACATTAGTCGCTGCAGATTGTGACCAACGGCGGGCAATCGTGGTTTGGATCTCTTGCAGACGCTTGAAGCGGCGAACGCGTTCAGGGTCATCAACGACATCCGCCATTAATCCGTAGATGGCCGCGTCCTTCCAAGAATCTCGAATGAGATTCCGAGTCTTGGATGCATTAACCATCGATTTTGTAACTTTCTGAGTCAGGAATTAGACCGAACCGTCCAAGATCACGTCCACGCAAGCAGGTTTTCCAGACGCGACCGCCGCCTCGATTGCAGGTTTAATGTCATCGGCCTGCGTCACGCGGATACCTACTCCTCCGTACGCCTCCGCCTGAGCCTTGAAGTCGAACGGTGTCGTGAAGTCCATGGCGTTGTATATCTCTGGCGGTGGCATCTCCTTGATGGTGTGATACACGTTCATGTTGACCTTGAGGACGCGGTAAGCGGCGTTGTTGCAAATCACGTACGTCACCGGAATGTCGTAATTCACAGCCGTCCAAAGTCCCTGCACGGTCATCATCGCACTGCCATCGCCGACTATTCCAATAGTAGGGCTGTCCGGGTTTGCGAGTTTCATGCCCATCGTCGCTCCTATGCCCCAACCGATTGCACCGCCGCGGGCTCCCATCATGGTGATGTCGCTTCGATGGGCCAGACCGGCATGAACCATCGCCGCTGACGAAATCGAATCATTGAAGATGTTCGCGCCGTACGGTATAGCGTCTCCCAACGCGCGACCGAATGTAGCTGGAGGAATCGGAGCGCGATCCCAACCACTCGCCGCTAGTTCCTCAAATGCCGCTTGACGGGCTTGGTTCTCAGTGCTGATCTCTTCAATCCGCCGCTCTACAGTTTCCACATCCTCATCGGACATGCGCCGTTGAACATCCAAGTCGATCTCAGCCATAGCGTGACGTGGCGATGCCAAGATTCCGATATCCGTCGGCTCCTTGCGTCCGATCTGACTCGCGTCAGCATCAATGTGGATCAACGTCGTATCTGAGCCGACAAAGTTGCCGGACCGATAGAAGAAATCCTCAAACACGGGACAGCCAACAGCCAAAATCACATCGGCGTTGTCCAACGCGGCCATTCCCTCTTCTGACCTGAAAGAGATCTGACCGCACCACAGCGGATGATCGGTTGGGAAGGCCGTGTGCCCAGCGACATGGCCGAAGACGCGGGCGCCGATAGTATCAGCTAACGATGCCGCCGCATAAACCCCGTCACTCGTATACACCCCATCGCCCACGATCATCAACGGGTTAGACGCATTCGCCAGCACCTTTGACGTATTTTCAACCGCGGCTGGCTCAGGTCGCGGCTCACCGTGAATCTCGCTCGAAGGTTCAATGTCAATCTCTGAGAAATCGTCCATCGCGTTACCAGACAACGCCACAAACACCGGACCCGTCGGAGGAGTTCGCGCTTCCTGAAAAGCCCTTCGCATTACCGAAGGGACCTGCTCAGGATGTGTAATCTCCGCGCTCCATTTGGCAAATGGTGCCGCCATATCCGCCAAGTCGCTTCGATTATTCGCCAAATGACGTATGTCCTTGTTGCCAGCGGTGATTACGACGGGAGAACCCGTCCGTTTCTGATCGATCATCAGACTGAACCCGTTTGCAAGTCCATTGTCGATGTGCAGGCTTACAAATCCGACCTCGCCGCTGGCCCGTGCATAACCCTCAGCCATCCCGATTGCCACGCCCTCTTGAACAACCATCAAATACTCGAGTTCCGGGTACTCGTGCAGAATCCCGATGAACGGTGCTTCGCTAGTCCCCGGATTGCCGAAGATGTAACGGACTCCTTCAGCGCGGAGCATCTGCATGAAAGCATGTTTGCCTTGCAGTTTAGTAGTCATCTTTGCATCTCCTGATATTGGCATCGGTTGTCATACAGTCATTTGCCAACTTCGACGGCTAGGTATCGGAATGCGCCGTTCTTTGGGACATCTAGTTTGGAGTAGTGTCGCCAGTTTACCGGGTACGAGTCTCGCAATGAAATCGGATATGTTCTTCCGCCCTTGGTTCCATCGCTAGTGCCCTTTTTCCAATTCATATCTCCCTTTAGTACAACTCCTTCGTGAATGCGAAATTCCGCATCCCTAGTGTCTTGCCATCCCCTTCGCGTCGGCTTTTTCCAGTATGCGCCATCGTTAGTCAGGATGACAGCAATACCTCTTGACGTATCACATCGTTGACGTACGACGCGTTCCAATCGCTGAATATCATCTGCGAAATCGAACCGTCCTTGATCATGCGCGGATTGATCGGTCAGTAGGTATCTCTCTCCGTTTTGATCTGTGTAGTCCAAAGCCTTTTTGCGATACTTGAGTTCGATCGCAATACCTAAAGACTGAATCCAAACATCTAATCGCTTTCTCCTGGGCGATTCTGGAAACGGCTCGTATTCCAAACGTATCTCGGTTTCGAGCATCGACTCCTTGATGTGCCAAGCAAGCGCGAACTGAAAATCCGCCTCCGAGTGAAAGACCGGCCGTTTCTCGGCTAGCCCCCCCATGATGCCGTGAATATCAAGCACAACTCACTCCTAAGCCCTAAAAATCCCGTCTATCCTGTCCATCCATGCAAATTACCCCTCGTTAGCCGCCTCTAACAGCACCCGCCGCAACTTGTCGGCAACAATCTGTACCTCATCATCCGAAAGGTTGAGCGGATCGACCCAGAACTCGGGCACTTCCTCCAAGAAGGTCAGGATCATGATGCGATCGGGTGCTTCTAACATCCGCTCGCCGATGACGCTCTTTGGCGGCCCTCGCCAAGAATCGTTTAGTTTGATGACGGCGTGCGGGATGTAGTGATCGTAGTCGTGGACGACCTCTGCATCAACGCCGGGAATCTCGATGATCTGGTCGACGACGGACTGCATCAATCGCGTGTAGTGTCGGTTTTCCGCTTCCTCGTCCTCGTTAACGAAGATTTCCACAGCAGCCAATATCCCGGCAATCGATTCCTTGGAAACTTTTTGCGCCCTAGCCACCGTCGCATTTGGAGCGTTGTTCATCTTGGCGTACTCAATCCACTCCTCACTGCCCAGAAGCAAGCCCGTGGCTTGGGGTCCACGAATGCCCTTTCCGCCTGAGAACGATACCAAGTCTGATCCGGCATCGACGAATTTGGTGAGGTTTGATCGTGGAGGGAGGCGCGACGCGGCGTCGGTCATCAGAGGCAAACCGTTTCGATGCGCGATGTCAACGAGGGTTTCGACTGGCAGCACGTTGTCACCGCTGTATGGGGATTCGAGGTGAATGATTGCCGCTGTCTTGTCGGTTATCGCGTTCTCAACCTCTTCAGGCGTGCATCCATCTTTTTGGCCGACTTCTACGAAACGCGCGCCGGGGGTGAGGTAGAGATGGTCGTAACCGAAACGATGATTTCGCTGGATGATCAACTCGTTTGGGATGTCATCTGCAATCGGAAGCTGAAAGATACGCTCCGGATCGTCTTTCGCCATTGCTGCCGCGGTTTGTACTGTCAAACCGCCGGACGCGCCGCTTGTGATGGTGGCGGCAGGAACACCGATGATTTCCGCAATACGCTTTCCAGCAGCGTCGATAAATTCAGGCAATTCCACGAACGGGTCTACCATCGCCATCATCGCCTGCATAGCCTCTGGCCGCGGTCGTGTCCCTGAGAACCGAGTTACCGGACCTCCTGCGTTGAGAATCGGGGTAACTCCCAAACTCTCAAGAATCTTTTCACCGCTGCTGTAATCCATCATGATCGGCATGTCCCTCAATCTGTAGTACTGAGTGTGTTGTGTGCAATTATCGTTGAAATCTCCCCAAAACCCGCGTCTAAAGCTCGATTGTCGAGACAAGATGCCTAGTGACGAAATCTTCGTCAACTGAGAATCCTAGTCCCGGAGCCGTCGGCGCTGTCAATACTCCATCCGAATTGACCAGTATCTCATTCTTCAACCCGAACTGCTGCGCCTCTAAAGGACTCCAATACTCGTAAAAATCGCAGTTGAGGACCGACATGATGACGTTCAGATTAGCCGCGTTCATCAATGAATTGCCTGCGGTGCCCACTTCGCAATTCACGTTGAAAGCCTCTGCCATACCACACTGCTTCTTCAATCCTGTAATCCCGATCTTCCGTGTAGTACCTCGGATTGTTGGTGGCCATCCCTGCTCTAACACACGAGCCGCCTCGTGCAACAAAAACTGCCCTGAATCGCTCATGTTCAACGGTGTATCCAAGTCCTCAGATAGCGTACGTATCGCACGCCAGTCATCCCAAGGTACGGGATCCTCGAACCAGTAAAATCCGTTCTGATCCAAAGCACGTCCGATCTTGAGCGCCGCACGCAGATCATAGCCATTGTTCGGATCGAGCATCAACCGCATCTCATCACCAACTTCACGGCGCACGGCACCTACCATTTTGATCACCTCGTCAGTCGGCATCGCCCCAGGATGGATCTTGTATGCGCTGAAACCCTGCTCAGCCAGTTCCGCCGCTTCTGCCACATATCCCGCGACTGTGGAGTTTCGCGGCGGATAAGTAGCGTAGACCTCAGTAGTTCGTCTTGCCGTTCCGAGCATCTCGTGAACTGGCATTCCCGCCGCTTTTCCTGCTGCGTCCCACAAAGCAACATCGACATGCGACCACAACGCGTAAACCGATGCACCATGTCCTGTCATTCGCGGAAGCTGATGCCACAACCACTCGCGATCCGCGATGTTCATACCTGTCAAACGCCCATCGAAAGTGGACTTAAACGATTGGATTGTCGCTGCTCCTCCTCCGCCACGATCACCTATATGCGCGTTGCCTTCAACCCCTGTGTCTGTAATCAACCGCAAAACACCAGCTACCAACTTGCCACCCATGCCACCGCGTGCGTCGTTGACGCTCACACGCGGCACTTCAAACTCGATGACATCGATCTTGGCTGTTGCAATGTTGTGGTTCATGGGATGAGTTTCTATGGATTTAGCATCCGAGATTTTTGTATTCGTTGTTGGTGATGTTAAACCGCTAAGCGTTTACGGGTAAGCGATGTCAGATCCCAATGACAAGATCCAGATGTGGGCCGATTATGTGGAAGAGGTGCGGTTGGCGCACAACGTTCCGGGTATCGCGGTCGGGATGGTTTGCGGCTCCGATCTGGCTTGGTTCCAAGGGTTTGGAGAGACAGAACTCGGAAGCGGAAAGACGCCGAGCGAGCACAGTATCTACCGCGTCGCGTCGAATACAAAAACGGTTACCGCGACGGCGTTGATGATCTTGCAAGAGTCGTCGATGCTGTCTTTGGACGATCCGTTGCTGCTCTATATTCCTGAATTCACCTCAGCGGCGGGGATCGCGGGGGATCTTGAAGATGTCACTCTGCGTCGGATGACGGCGCACTATTCAGGATTGTCCACGGAGCATCCAACAACGGATTGGGATGGGCCTGTGTTTCCCACGATTGAGACCATGCTGGACCGGATTGACGAGGTTCAGATGGTCATTTCGCCAGACAGTGCGTGGAAGTACTCGAACATGGCGTACGGTTTCTTGGGCGAGGTCATCAGCCGTCTATCCGGTAGACCGTACGAACAGTTCGTCGAGAAGGAAATTTTGGATCGACTCGGTATGTTGCAGACGGTTTTCGATCTGGCCTCGGTTGTGGGTCTGCATCAAGTAATCGGATACAGCCAACCGGCGCCAGGTTCGGAGACGTTGCGGGTGGCTCCGTACTCTGAACTTGGAGGGATGAGCGCTGCTGGTCAGATGATGACTAGTGTCGCGGATTTGACGAAGTGGTTGGCGCATATCATGCGGAGCGGTGATGATTCAGGTGTGAGGTTGATTGGCGACCAGAGTCGTCGTGAGATGTTGCATCCGGCGTATCTGGACGGAGATTGGACAGTAGGCCAGTGCGTAGGTTGGCGAGCGACTCGATCAGGTGATCGGGTGTATCACGGACATGGCGGAGGAATTCACGGGTTTGGAACTCAGACGATGTTTCACGCTCCGTATCAGACGGGCGTCATTGTTCTGACCAACCTCTGGCCGAACGCGATTTCTGTATCCTTGGCTCAAACCTTGCTTGATGCGGTTATCGAGGATTGGGATGAGATGCCGCCTATTTCGGCTGAAGTGAAGCATGAAATCCCAGTATCGGACGAAAGTTCGAAACTGCGAGAGTTCGAGGGGGTTTACTTCGCTGAGCCGGGATTTTGGATGCGATTGACGGCGATTTCGGATGATGAGCTGCGGTTCAGCGGGCATGAGGCATCTCCATATTTGTTGCATGCCCCGGCGAGTGCTCGTTTGATGTCTGATGGGAGTTTCAGTGTGATTGGCAACCGGGGAGCGGGGGAGAGGTTCTCGATTCAAGATGGCGAATTCCGATTGGGCGGTTTCAGATACACGCTGGTCGTAGACAACTGAGGAGGCTTATCGATGTCTAAGATTTACGAGATTGCGGACGGTTTTGTCGATACGATTGCGGAGTTGAATCCCATCGTTGCGACTTATCTGGGGGTGCCGGGTTACGACCACTTGATGCCGGATTTCTCGCCAGAGGCGTCAGAGCGTTCGAACGATGCGGAGCGGGATGTGCTGAAGCGGATTCAGGATGAACCAGCAGAGACGGTGCGGGAACACCGATGTAGCGAGACGGTGCAGGAGGAGATGACGTGGTCGATCGATCAACACGAGGCGGGTCTTCACTACTCAGGGATGAATATTCTGCACTCGCCGGTTCAGTCGTTGCGGCAGATCTTCGATTTGATGCCACGTTCGTCAACTGAGGATTGGGAGAACATAGCGTACCGAATGGAGGGGATAGCGGAGGCGTTGGCGTCGTACCGCGTGACTTTGGAGGAGGGTATCAACAGGGGTTTGACGACTTCGAAGCGCCAGACTTCTGGATGCATCGAGCAGATCGAGACTTGGATTGGGAAGGGAGGCGCGGCTCCGTTCTTTGACGGGATTGCTGATGCTGGTGCGAGTTCTGATGATGTTGGTGATGGGTTGGAGGGGCGGTTGGCTGATGCGGCGAGGATTGCGAATGCTGCGTATTCGGAGTTTGCGGGGTATCTACGGAACTCGTATCTTGCGGAGGCTAGGGATCGGGATGCTGTTGGATGTCAGCATTACTGCCTTACTTCGAGGTCGTACAACGGTATAGACCTGAATCTGAACGAGACGTACGAGTGGGGTTGGGATCAGCTTCGATGGGTGCAGTCGGAGATGCGTAAGGCGGCGGATGAGATCAAACCAGGGTCAACAATCGACGAAGCGGTGGAGATTCTGGAGAGCGATCCTGAACGTGCCATCGACGGTGTTGACGAGTTTAGGGAGTGGATGCAGAACCTACAAGACTCGACCATCAACGACATGGATGGCACACACTTCGACATCGCCGATCCAGTCAGGAAGATAGAGGCAATGATCGCTCCACCCGGCGGCGCACTCGCGATGTACTACACGGGTCCGTCAGAGGACTTCTCCAGACCCGGACGCACATGGTATCCAACGGGTGGCAAGACATCATTCCCATTGTGGCGCGAGGTCTCAATCGCGTATCACGAGGGGGTACCCGGGCACCATTTCCAGATCGCTACGACAATGACGCTGTCCGATCAGCTCTCCAGATACCAACGTCTACTTGCCGGCACATCCGGCTACGTTGAAGGATGGGCGCTATACGCCGAACGCCTGATGCACGAACTCGGTTATCTCGAAAATCCCGACTACTACATGGGAATGCTCGACGCCCAAGCATTGCGCTCCGTACGTGTCATCATCGACATCGGGATGCATCTGGAAAAGCGCATTCCTGACGATTCGGAGTTCCATCCCGGCGAAGTCTGGACACCAGACCTCGCATTGGAGTTCATGCGAGACCGTGTCCATTTCCCGCCCGACTTTGTCGCCAGCGAAATCGACCGCTATCTCGGCATCCCCGGACAGGCAATCTCATACAAAGTCGGTGAACGGGTCTGGTTAGAGGCGCGTCAACGGGCGCGAGAAGCACAAGGTTCTTCGTTCGATCTGAAGGATTGGCACAACCGGGCTTTGGAGCTTGGCCCTATGGGCCTGGCTCAGATGCAACGCGAAATGTCGGAGATGTGAAGAGCTTCCGTCGCCTTCTCTAACTACGTCATTCCGACGGAAGTCGGCGCTTCAGCGGGCGGAACGCCCATCCAGAGGGCTAGGGCTGAATTTCGGTTTCAGTCTTTGTTTTCGACTGAAACCATTACAATGATGTAACTACAGAAAGGTAGATGCTTTGCTCTGGGCATGGGATCCTGAGAAGAATGATCAAAACAGAATCAAGCATGGAATCGATTTTGAGACCGCAACTCAAGTGTTCGATGACCCATTCGCGGCAACTGTAGAAGACCCACATTTCGTTGGATACCGTTTGCGAACAGTTGGGATCGTTAACAATACGCTGGTGATGGTAGTGCATACGTTACCGCAGTTCGATCCGACGATCAGGGATGACATGGCACGCATAATCACCGCGAGGAGAGCAACAAGACATGAAAGACGTACGTATGAAGAGGGGTCGCGTTGAGCTGACTCAACAGCAGAAAGATGATTTAGATCGACTTCGAAATATGCCGGATGAAGAGATCGATACTTCGGATGCGCCTGAGATTTTGGATTGGTCGGGAGCAGTGCGAGGCATGTTCTATCGCCCGGTCAAGCAGCAGATCACCTTGCGCGTGGATGCTGACGTGGTTGCGTGGTTCAAGGAACATGCTGGGGAGAATGGACGGGGGTACCAGACGGAGATCAACAAGGCGTTGCGGGAGCATGTCGTGAGGGAGGAGAGGGAGAAGGTTGTTTGAACTATGATGGGCATGATTTTGAATGATGGGCTGTGATGAAGTGTTGGCTATGGGCGCGATTTTGTGCGGTGGGGTAGGTGTTTGAATTGGTTGTGGGAATGTAGGCCGTGGCTCTAAGTGCCGCCTTTTAATTCGCACAAATATTGTATAATTTGATGCATGAAGCTTGGACAGATAGATTTTCCACCTGAACTGATCGCAGCGATTCGAGATGGCGAGTTGGTTGTGTTTGCCGGCGCGGGCGTTTCGAAAGGTCAGCCGGCTTGTCTGCCGTTGTTCAAAGAACTTGCTTGCAAGATCGCCGAAGGGTCGGGAGAAACGCGTAATCCGGGCGAAGCGATTGATCAGTTTTTGGGGAGGTTAGTGAGCGAGAACGGG
This sequence comes from Dehalococcoidia bacterium, assembly GCA_963555965.3. GTDB lineage: Bacteria > Chloroflexota > Dehalococcoidia > Lucifugimonadales > Lucifugimonadaceae > Bin127. The sequence goes on along the minus strand of OY821634.1, from coordinate 1,019,889 downwards.
ATCAGTGTGCACGAAATCGCGGCGCGGGTTCTAACGGAAACCGACCCTGAACCGACGGAGCTACACCGCGATTTGTTGCGTTTGTTCAAAGGTGAAGCTGAGAGAGTACGGTTGGTGACAACGAATTTCGATTTGTTATTTGAGGCTGCGTCAGACCAAGTTTTCGGATACTCGCCTACCGTCTTTCGTGCTTCTGCTCTGCCACGCGGCGATGACTTCGCTGGGATCGTTCACGTTCATGGTGATGTGACCGTTCACTCCGACATGGTACTGACCGATGAGGATTTCGGACGCGCCTATTTGACCGGTGGTTGGGCGAGGCGATTCCTCGTGGCGCTTTTCCAGAGCAGCCCGGTGCTGTTCGTCGGATACAGCCATAGTGATCCAATCATGGAATACTTGGCCCGTGCTATTCCAGTATCGCACGACATTCCGAAACGGTTTATCTTGACCGATGATGGAGACGTTTCCAAGTGGTCAAGACTGGGTATCGAACCGATCGTGTTCGATGAAAACGATTTCGAAGCACAGAATGAAGGTGTGGCGAAACTAGCTGCGATGGTCAACCGAGGAGCGGCAGATTGGCGTGACATGATTCGCAATGCAGTCGCGTCTCAGCCAGCCGCTTTGTCAGATGAGGACGCGGATCTCTTGTATTTCGGTTTAAGTGACGCCGCGGATTCGCTCTCGAATGTGCGTATGTTTACGAACTATGCAAAGACTTTTGAATGGGTCATGTGGTTGGACCAAAGAGGTCTCCTAAATCGCATATTCGATGATGGTGATTTTGATGAAAATGATTCGCGCTACGCTGATTGGATAGCATCCAACTTCGCGTGTCAGGACGCAGACTCAGTGTTCAGATTGATCGGGCAGAAGGGTCTGCGTCTCCACGCGCAATTCTGGTCTGCGTTGGCGTTTCACGTCGGGATGGACCAACAGTCTAACCTTACGGCCGAGACGTTGGGTCGGTGGGTGACGATTCTTTTGTCGAACGTGGTCGGCTTAATGCGCGATGGCTTCGTTTCGATCTTTGAGCGTTGTGTAGAACAAGACAGATTGGAGGATGCGCTGGACATCCTTGAGGCGGTTGCTCGTCCGAGTGTCCGCCGCATCTCGTTAAGCACTGAAGAAACGTTGCGAGAAGCCGACATTCGGATTGGAATCGATAAGTGGCATTTGGGACGGATGATGTCGGCGTTGCAACCGCATCTGCCGGCCGTTTCGGAGCGATTAGTTGGCGTGGTGACGAGTCACCTGGCGAATCAACATAGGCAGTTGGTGGCTTGGGGTCTTGCAGATCGGAATTTTAGCCAGCCAAGCATTCATCGTGCGACAATTGAAGATGAAGTGGAAATCACGCACTTGAACCCTGAAGATGTATTGATCGACATGGTCAGACACTCTCTGGCTTGGCTAGTGCAGAATCAGCCGGATCGAGCCTGGGTATGGATCAACAGTCTTTCCACATCAGACGTACCGTTGCTACGAAGACTAGCGAGAACTGCAATAACTGAGATGCCTGAATGACGCCCGATCAAAAAATCGAGTGGTTGATATCGTCTGGGGGCTTGGAAGATATCGCGACGCGTCACGAGAGTTACGAATTGATTCGTAAGGTCTACTCTCGTGCGTCTACGCAGGCGAGGCAACGCCTGATACAAGCGATAAGGGACACTTTTGGATCAGACGAAGAAGGTCATGACAACTCATCAGATAGGGATAGCGACCTTTATGACTGGTTCGATGTGTTGCTTCGTGCTGATGCTGATTGCGAATTGGCAGAGACCGCATTTCGGGAGTTGCAGACTCAATATCCTGAGTGGGAGCCTCGGGAACATCCTGGCCGGCCGTTCTATCTCGAGGGGCCATACTCGGTACGTCAAATCAGTCCATGGTCGATCGAGGATTTGCTATCTCGATCGACCACCGAATTGGTAGACAAAGTCTTGGATTTCAATTCATCATCATGGGGATCACTGATTGAGGGAGACCGGATGGATAAAGCAACCGCGGCACAAGCGGTTCGAGAAGTGTCGATCCGTGATGTAAACAAGGGGCTTGATGTCGCGAATGAGTTGGTGCGGCGTGAAGAATGGCAGCAGGACTTGTGGAAGGAATTGTTGAAATCATGGAAAGAGTCAGAACTTAACGAGGAGCAATTCAAACAGGTTTTGACTTTGTTGCATTCTCCTAGCTTGTTTGAAATGCATGGCAATGGGATCACCGACTTGCTCCGTAGTCTAGCGGGAAACGGAGGCAAACCGTATGCCATAAGGTTGATGCCGACTGCCAAGAGGTTGGCGTTATCGATATGGGATGAATCTGAGGACTCGGAGTCTTGGATCCTGAGCGAAACAGACTGGTTGACGCTTGCGTTGAATTCGAATGCTGGGTTGGTTGTTCGTTTTTGGCTTTCGGCGATATGGGTTGAGAGTGAGCGAGGAAAAAAACGAAGCGGTCGTTTCAACGAAGATGATCGTCAGTTTTTTGACAGCGTAGTTGAAAACAGCGATATGCGCGGAAAACTCGGGCAAGCGATGTTGACAACGCATTTTGGTTATCTACTGTCGTTCGACTACGAATGGACGACGAATCGACTATTGCCATTGTTTGATCCTGAACACGATTCTTTTGTTCCTGCGTGGCACGGTTTTACGTGGGGACAGCTGCGTTCCGATGTTGGTGAGTTGATGAAACCGAAGTTCTTAAGTGCGGTTGAGAACATTCATAGATTCAAGCATGTTGGTGTCCCTTCGCGCAGAAGTGAGTTCGTGAGACGATACGCCAACATGATGGTCTACAACATTGATCAACCGCTAAGCAATTGGGCACCTGAGTTGTTCAAGAATAGCGATGATGAGGATCGTTACACGTTCGCGTGGGAGATTGGTCGAATACTTGAAAACATGGGTGATGCTCAGAAGATCGAGCTTTGGAATAGATGGTTGCACCAATATTGGGTGAATCGGTTGTCTGGGGTACCAAGACCGTTGGAACGCAAAGAAGTTGAAGAGATGCTTCGCTGGCCAAAAGACATCCAAGTTGTGTTCGATGCCGCCGTTGAACTGGCGATCAGTATGCCATCGGCGAACCTTCAACTCCTGACAATATCGAAAGATTACGTTGATGAAAAACTAGCTCGGAGATTTCCTGTAGGATCGGCCAAGTTGCTTGAGTACTTTGACGAGATGGAAACGGATTTTGGGGATTGGTACAAGATAGAAAGCGTGGTTGAAACGCTTATGACAAGTGACTTGGATGACACACTGAAAGAGAAAGTCAGAGACATTCAAGTAAGGCGTGTGACGGGTGTAACTGTTTAGTGGCATTGTCAAAGTGGATGGAGTTGCATGCGATGTCGTTGTCAAATTAGACCTCCAACTTCATCAGTTCTTCGGCGTAGAGTAGTTGGCCTGAGTAGACTTCGCGGATGTCGCCGATGCCTTTTTCTAGGGGGCCGTGTTGTGAGATGTGTGGTCCCATGTGGACGAGGACGAGTTTTTTGACGTTTGCGGCTTGTGCCATGCGTCCGGCGCCGGTGGTGCCGCACTGTCCGTATGCTTCGCCGTCGGCTGACATGACCTCTTGGTCGTCCCAGCACATGCATAGCATGACGTCGGCGTTGCGGGCGAGTTCGGTTACGGAGTCGCAGGGCTGGGTGTCGCCGGTGAAGACGATGGATTTGCCGCCTTTGGTGTCGAGTCGGTATGCGAGGGAGTCTAGGTAGGGTTGGACGTGCTCAGCTGGTGCGGCGGTTACTTCCCACTTGTCGGCGGTTCTGACGGTGCCGGGACCGATGTCGCGGGCGTAGACGACGGGCGGTTTGCGGGGGAGCGTGCCGCCGCGGTTGACGTGGATGCGCTGGCTGAGGGGATGGCTGACACGGGCGATCCAGTCATGGGCGAAGATGCCTTCTTCTTTGTCGAGGACGCCGTGGGTGATGCGCTCGGTGAGGGTCGGCCCATAGACGCTGAGGGTGTTTTCCTTGCCGATCGACTGATCCCAGCGGCAGAGGAGGAAGCAGGGGTAGTCGATGTCGTGGTCGAAGTGATGGTGAGTGAAGAATAGGTTGTCGATGTCAGTGGGCCAGAGTCCGGACTGGACGAGCTTGTGGGTCGTGGCGGGTCCGCAGTCGAACATGATCTTCTCGCCGTCGATGTCGGCGACGTATGCGGAGCCGAAGCGGGTGGGGGTCGGTGTGGGGGTGCCGGCGCCGAGGATGTGGAGGGATGTGGGGAGTTTGTGGTTGGGCATTGTCTGAACCGGGGATTACGGGGATTGAGGGATTGGTGGGATTTGGTGTTGGTTGTTGGAGTATTAGTGCCGCATCCGGCTTCAGTAGCTTGGAAACTAATAGCGGAACACGTCAAAGCCAGACGGTACAACCTTTATGTCTATCTCAGCGGCACTGACGGTTGCCTTAAGGTCTGGGCGCATCAGCGCGCCTGAATTCAATGAGCCAGTGATAACTGCGCCAGTGATCGAGAAATCTGGCAAGTCGATATTGCACTGATCCAATCCTCGTCTCAAAACCCGGTAAGATGATGCCAGCTGCTCAACTGCTTTGAACTCATCATCGCGATGTCCCTTTCGATTGCTCTTTGCCTCTATTAGCGTGACTGAAGGCATTCCCGAATTGTTGTAGAAGACGATCAGGTCGCAACGCCGTTCACGACGACTGATGATCTGGCTTGCAAAAGCATCGTTGTCGATTAGCTTGTCAACATCGAGGATCAGCCGTTCGCTGGGAAATCCGCTCAAGTTGACTTTGCAAGCTTCGATTTGCTGGTTCGGATCGTTGATGATCGCCCTACGGCCTTGGAACCTGATTCTTAGTTGGTCAATCCACGTCACTCGGCATCATGTCCGTTGACACTATGACCGTTACGCTGAGCGCGCATGATTCCCACATTGCGATTGAACTGTTCTGTCAGTGCTTGAATATGATCTGCTGGAGCGTACGCGAAGTTTTCGTCGAACGGAATGTTGTTAACGATTGTGCTGCCGTCGGAATTGTCGAATCCGTAAACGCCGACTTCGTCTTCGTTGAGGTAGATGTCTTGATCTTTCAGCACTGGCCCCAAACGCAGCAATTCGCGGCGTTTTTCGGGTGAGAGGTTTGAAGCGGCGACGAAATCGCTGATCTGTTCGACCATGTAGTGACTGTGAGTCGTAATGAGGACGCGGAATCCGTTGCGGACGAGCAACGCCAATGCCGCTGCGAATTTCTGCTGCGCGGCAGGGTGGAGGTGGGCTTCTGGCTCTTCGATGATTAGCGTTTCGCCAGATTCTATGAAGTGCTTTAAGAACAAAATGATCGGTGCCAATTCGGTTACCATAGAGGAAGATCTAGTCAACGGGATCCGGATGTCGCTTTGCGAATAGACTAAATCTGGTGGGCCATATTCGACAGGATCTGCCACTACAGCGCCATCTATCAAGGCATTTTCAAGTATCTGCGCCATTTGATTGGCGCATGTATCGGAATAGCCTCCATATGGTTCTAATTGCAACAGATTCTCAAGAAAATCGTTGACAATGCGATTGTGCCTTATCACCACTTCATTTTCCGAGCCGGAAGTAAAGACACTTGCTACCAAACTACGATTCAGAGTTCGATGGCTTGCAATTATGCCGCTTCTACTCGCCGGAAAATATGTCATATGTGCCAAATTTTTGCTGAAGGGAGTATTAAATGATTCTCGAACTGCCTGACGAAGCTGAGACATTGCAAGTTGATTCAAATCAGTATCGAGTTCACTTGGATCAGTAACTAATCGCATCGCTATGTTGTCTCGGATGAAAAGAGGCCACAAGGCTGAATCTGTCTCCAAGATTCCATTGTCGTAAGTTATTTTCCACTCCAAATTAGAGTTGCTAGGTCTCAAGTCAAAAAAGGGCTGAGAACGCGGATTAGAGGGTTGCGTTGCTAATTCGTTGATTTCCCCGATCTCGAAAAATTCGGTTATCGACTTAGAGATTGCGTTAGACACGGTAGTAAGCCAATCCGAATGCATCGAATTGACGATGTGTTGGATTTCATCGGAACTGTTCTGCCAACCGTACGCGATGACATCGTCGCCGCGATGGGAAGGGGATAACTTCTGCAATATGCTATCGACATAAGGCATACCGAGCAAACCAGCTCGTAAAACGGACAAATTTTCGAAATCCGTTTTCGTTCGTCGGGAGTTAAAGCGAGCGTTCGCATCGTTGAAACCTTTAGCAATTGCGTATCGCAAGATAGCGAGGTAGGTTTTGCCGGAGTTGCTCGGTCCGACGAATACGGTCATGGGTTTGAACTCGATATTTTGGGCTTCGGCGATGGGGCCGAAGTTTTCGACGTCGAGGATAAGGTTAGGCCCGTGTAGGAGTTCGCCCTGTGTCTTGTCGTCGTTTGTAGCCATGGTGGTGGTTCGTTCCTATTCAGAGTCTACCAACACGCTATGGCAGCCTCGATGGCCTGGATGCGCGTTTCAATCCAAGGCGGCGAATCCCCTTCGATAACATTGAATCCATGCCTACCCAGCATCTCATACGGAATTTCTGCATCATCGCGCATGTCGATCATGGGAAGTCTACGTTGGCCGATCGGATGATCGAGTTGACGGGTGCGGTTTCGGAGCGGGAGCTGGTGGAGCAGCATCTGGATACGATGGACTTGGAGCGCGAGCGCGGTATCACGATCAAAGCACAGGCAGTGCGGTTGCGCTTTCCATCAAACGACGGCAACGAATACCAGCTGAATCTGATCGACACTCCCGGACACGTCGATTTTTCCTACGAAGTCTCCCGCAGCCTCGCTGCGTGCGAAGCGGCAGTATTGCTCATCGATGCGTCGCAAGGCATTCAAGCCCAGACTATGGCGAACGTCTATCTGGCGCTCGAAAACGATCTGGTGATCATTCCCGCGATCAACAAGATCGACATGCCGAACGCCGAACCGGAACGAGTCGCATCGGAGATGGTAGACACCTTCGGCTTCAGCGAAGAGGAGATGCTATGGGTATCAGGCAAGACTGGCGAAGGCGTTGAAGAACTGTTAGAGCGTATCGTGGAGTTGACACCGCCTCCAGTCGGCGAGTTGAATGAGCCCTTGCAGGCATTAGTGTTCGACAGCAAATACGACTCCTTCAAAGGCGTAGTGGCCTATGTTCGTGTGCTAGATGGGCAAATCAAGGCACGTGATCGTGCAAAGTTCATGGATTCAGGAGCGAACGGCGAGGTTTTGGAGGTGGGATATTTCTCACCAGCGGTGATGCGTGCACCAGAGGGACTGAAAGTCGGAGAGGTCGGATACGTAGCGACGGGCATCAAAGACGTTGGCGACGTGATGGTTGGCGACACCATGACGCTCGTCAAGGAAGCAGCAGTCGAACCTCGTGTGCAGTACCAAGAGCAGAAACCAATGGTGTTCACCGGACTCTATCCTTCGGACGCGAACGACTATGTGGAGTTGCGCGAAGCACTCGGAAAGTTGAGATTGAACGATGCCGCGCTGGTGTTCGAGCCGGAGTCGTCATCGGCGTTGGGTTTCGGATTCAGGTGCGGGTTCTTGGGTCTGCTGCACATGGAGGTAGTGCAGGAGCGGTTGGAGCGGGAGTATGAGTTGGAGTTGATCACGACAGCGCCGAGCGTGGAGTTTCAGGTGCTGTTGAACGACGGCGAGATCATCTATGTCGAGAACCCGTCGAAGTTACCCGAGAAGAAGGACTATGCCGAGATATTGGAGCCTTGGGTTGACTTGTCCATCATCGTCCCAGCGGCATACTACGGGAATGTGATGGAACTGGTGACGAAGAAACGCGGCGTATTCAAGCGTATGGAGTATTTGCAGACGCAGGCGGCAGGATCAGGCAATGGCACGATGTCGGGCTCCATGAACGGCGCAGGTCGTAACGCGCGGGTGATGCTGGAATACGAGGCCCCGCTATCGGCGATCTTGGTCGATTTCCACGACATGCTGAAGTCCGCCACGCAAGGCTACGCGTCGATGGACTACCAGACCTCAGGCTATCGTGAAGCGAATATGGTCAAACTCGACATTCTCGTCAACCACGAGGAAGTTGACGCGCTCAGCAGCATCGTCCACTCGTCAGAAGCGGCTGATACTGGACGAAAGCTGGCCTCGAAACTGAAAGATCTGATACCACGTCAGATGTTTGCAGTGCCGATACAAGCGGCGATCGGCGGAAAGATCGTGGCACGGACGAACGTGAAGGCATTGCGGAAGAACGTGCTGGCAAAATGCTACGGCGGGGACGTTACGCGTAAGCGTAAGTTGTTGGAGCGTCAGAAAGAGGGGAAGAGGCGTCGTGCAAAGATGGTGGGCTCGGTGGAGGTGCCGCAGGAGGCGTTCATGGCGGTTTTGCAGTTGCGGAACTGATTGAAATCTCGTTGATCAACCACTTGACACGTATGTAATTAAATGGCACAAAGATAGCATGATCGCTAATCGGACATCAATGCGACGGGCTTGTTGTTCGCAAGCATGACACTCACGGATGTTCGGTTAGAATGGCGATCAAGATGTTGAAACTGAGAGACTACAGCATGACGACGATGGAAGAGCGGGTATCTCGCATAGAAGGCGGCTACGAACATCTCGCCACTAAAGCCGACCTAGCGAACATAAGGGCGGAACTCGCCAACTTGAAGGTGCAGTTGCTACTCGCCAACATCACCATCGGCGGCATCATAGTCGCGGTTCTGCGCTTCTGGCAATGATGGAAGCCTCTAAAGATCGGCTGCAAAATCTATGATCATTTGGCGCATTGCTGGGTTTTTGGCGGCTTGGTGTAGGGTAGCGCCGAACATGCCTTCTGGGATGCCGGCGTCGTAGCGTGCGGCATCGACGATAACGCCGTAAGTTGGGTGTTCGTCCATGCAGTCGATGATGGCGTCGGTGAGTTGTATTTCGCCTCCTGCGCCTCGGCGTTGTTGGCTTAGGAAGTTGAATACGGCTGGATCGAGGGCGTATCTTCCGATGATTGCGAGGTTGCTCGGAGCATCTTCGCGCTTGGGCTTTTCAACCATTTCATTGATGGCGATGACGTTAGGTTCGACGGATGGCCCGGCTACGATGCCTTTGGTGTATACATCCTCCCAGGGGGTTTCGGTGATTGCGATGACGTTTCCGTCGTAGCGGTCTCTGACATCAAGGATTTGGGCTGTTGAGGAGTGTTGTCCCCAGAGGATTTCGTCGGGTAGTATGACGACGAATGGTTCGTTGTCGATGAAGTTTTTAGCTAGGAGTATGGCGTGTCCGAGTCCTAGTGGTTCGAGTTGTTTGATGGATGTGATGCGTGCGCGTGAGGAGATATCGACCATTTGGTCAGCGAGTTCGTTGCGTCCGCCGTCTCGCAGTTTTCCTTCGAGGTCGGGCATCGAGTGGAAGTATGAGCCGACAGGGCGAGTGTCTTCGATGATGGCGATGTCGGTGATGCCGGCCTCTACCGCGTCTTCAACTGCGTACTGGATCAGGGGTTTTCCCAGAACCGGCAGCAGAGCTTTAGGGACGCTACGAGTCACTGGGAGGAATCGTGTGCCTAGTCCCGCAACTGGGATTACGGCTTTAGTGATGACAGATTTTGCAACAGATGCGATCACGTTTAACAAGTTTAAACGAGGCTGAGGGGATGTTTTGAGCTGGGATGTGCATGATGCCCCGCACTTCCGCCCGGCACATACCCCGCTCGCTGCGCTCGCGCCCCTTTCGTCCCACGAAAGGGGCTTGTTGCCCTTCGCGAAGCGTAAGGGGGTTAGAGGGAATACAAGGAGGTTTCAGAGAAGCTTGTTGCCCACCCGCACTCGCAGCAGAAACCCCAAACCGTTGCCACCCATCATCATGGCAATCACAGTTCAAAAGCACAAAGCCCTCACTCTTCGTGGCCGTTGCGGTTGAAGATGGCTTCCTCGTCTTCTTTGGTGAGTCGGATGCCGCGCTTCAGCATTTCAGATCTGACGTGCGCCAGCGCCTCGCGTTCGCCCTCTTCACGCCCTTGCACCAGGCCTTCTTCACGTCCTTTGACCAGACCATCTTCGCGTCCTTTGGCTTCACCCTTGGCTTCGGCCTTGGCGTCCGCTTTGGCGGAGTATCTCCGTCGGATTTCGGTTGCTTTCTCGAACACTATTCTTGCTCCTTCGATTGCCAGGGCGATGATGCCGAAGTACGCCCAGTTGATCTGCGTCGCCGCCAGCTTGTAGGTTCCGAACATCCAGTGGTGTGAATCCGAGTATACCCACAACGCCGCGGCCGTAGCCGTTCCGACAGCCGCGAAACCGACCGCCTGCCATACGGCTCCCCGCTGCTTGAGACTCGATGTTACATCTTCGACTTGCATCTTTGCACGCCCTCTTGTAGAACATTTTTACCGACACTTAGCCGCATCGGCAAAGTATATCTTACCAGAAGGCACACTAATATCATAAATATGTATCAGAAAATCCCTCCTTCACTTGCGCAAGAAGGCTAGGGGGATGTCTGGCGTTTTGAACCATGATTGCCATGATTTTGAATGATGGCCATGATGATGTTCTTCGGTAGGGGCGGTTCTTCGGTAGCAGGGGCGGTTCGCGAACCGCCCCTACAGTCATTCCCGCGTCTTTGGGCAACCCTCGTGGTTGCCCGTCCCCCCTTATGCTGAATGACGCACGGGAGATGGGTGGATCATCATGGCCATCATTCAAAATCATGGCAATCATGGTTCAAAACATGGCTTCCCCCTTACGCTTCGCGAAGGGGGGAGATTCCTCGCTCCGCTCGGAATGGCATGGGTGTGTTGCGCGGGGATGAAGGGAGGATGGTCGGAATGGCAGTGGGGATGGTATCACAGAGTTAGCCGTACCTGCTTTAGGTGCAATGACTCTTGCTAGCCAACCCGTGAGCAGGCAGGTGCAGCGTAATGATCACAGCAGAGCAAGCCAAGGAAGCCAAAGGCATCGTCCTCGAAACCCTGGATGTCCATAACCAGGGCTGCTTACCTTTCCGGCAGGTGTGGACCAAGCCCTCCGAGGACTTCGACGGTGTGCCCTTTGTCGATGTCATGGTGGTTTACGACGGCGAGCCAGGCGATCTTGACATCCCAATGCTCAACTCCTACGGCCCCTACCTGATGAAGATTCTGCGCGAGGCTGGCATATACGCTATCCCGGCTATTTCTTATATTCCGCAGAGTGATATCGACGAACTGGGCACGTCGTGGATTGGGTAGAACTGATCGGAGCCAGTCGTCTTCTGGCGACTGGCGCGCCCTCTCAAGAGACCTTGCGCCGCGCCGTCAGCACCGCCTACTACGCGATGTTCCACGCGCTGGCAACTAGCAACGCAGACCTTATCGTGGGTAACAGATCGCAGTCTAACCGCCCCGATTGGATAGCGATCTACCGGTCTCTCCGTCACTTCCGCGCCGAAAACCCGCTCCACGGTTGGCACCATCTCTTCAGCCCACCGGTCCAGAATTTCGCCATCGTAATTGGCAGCATCAAGAAGTGGCGATAGCAAGCCGATTATAACCCCGACGTGAACTTTTCACAGAATCAGGTCATTTTCTGGATTGACAGTGCTGAGCAAGCTATCCTCGACTTCAATGCCGCGCCCCCGCAAGAACGCTCCATGGTGGCAATTGCAACCCTCGCCGGCCAACGCTGAAGCAATTGAGAACGAGGGGCATCCCCGCACCTGACAAGCATCCCCGATGCCCCCCTTACGCTAGCGCGAAGGGGGGATGCGCAGCAGTCATGCATGGTTTACGATTCAGTTATGCGGTCGTGCCAAGCGGGGAGCTAGCGGTGCCCTTTACCTGCAATCCGCTCAGCAGGGCCGGAATCCTCTTGGAGGTTTCGTAGTTTGAACCGCTGGCGTTCGATACTTGGTGTTGAGAGTCGGGTTCTTGCGCGGCAGGGTCCCGTGAACCCCGTCAGGTCCGGAAGGAAGCAGCGGTAAGCGGATAGCTCTGGGCGACGCAGGGTGATCTGATTCGAGCTGAGACGTATGCCAAGTTCGGGCTACATTCCGAAATTGAGGTGCGCGGCCGCATTGAAGTCTGACGATTCCGAAATCTCCAGATGCCGCGCCGCCGACTAGGACAGCACTTCCTGCGCGACAGTTCCGTTGCGAGACGGATCGTCGACGCGGTTGGTATATCGGTTGAGGATGTCGTTCTGGAGATTGGTCCTGGCAACGGTGCATTAACGCATGGTCTTGTTGAGGAGGTGAGATTCTGGGGTGGTTCTTTAGTTCTTATCGAGTTGGATGAGAAGTATGCGTATGAGATGTCGTCGAGGTATGAGGGCAGTTCGGATGTTCATGTTGTTTGTGCGGATGCTAGGGATGTTGTTTTGGAGGACTTGCCGGGTCTGCAGAGTTTCAGACGGTACCGTGTTGTAGGGAATCTTCCGTACTATGCAGGGACTCCGATCGTGAGGTCGTTTTTGGAGGATGAACATCAACCTGAGAACATGACGGTGATGCTGCAACGGGAGGTGGCCCGGGACATGTGTGCTGAGCCGGGTAAGATGAGTCTGCTGTCGTTGGCGGTGCAGCTCTATGCGGAGCCTAAATTGCTGTTCAGTGTTCCGCCTTCTTCGTTTCGTCCGCCTCCGAAGGTACATTCGGCGGTGGTTCAGTTGGTGCCACGGCTGGAGCCGTTGGTTTCTCCGGGTGAGGTGGATGACTTGTTCAAGGTGGCGCGTGCGGCGTTTTTGGGTCGTCGTAAGCAGTTGCACAACTCTTTGTCGAATGGATTGGGGATGACGACGGATGAGGTGAAAGATATGACGGGAGCTGTTGGTATAGATAGTGAGCGTCGTCCGGCGACGTTGAGCGTTGATGAGTGGATAGCGTTGGCTCGCCATTGGCGAAACGCATATCGGGGTGATAACACCGAAATCGTTGCAGGCTAAGCGATTGTGATCGTCGAACAGGCATACGCGAAGTTGAATTTGACGCTTGAGGTGGTTCGGAAGCGTGAGGATGGGTATCACGACTTGGCGTCGATTTTCCAGACGGTTGATCTGCATGACACGCTGGAGTTTCGTGAGAGTGATGGGATCGAGTTTGAGTGTTCGGATGAGTCGTTGTCTGGGTATGACAATCTTGTGGTTCGTGCTGCTGAGGTGTTGCGAAGAGTTGCGGGGACTGAGCGGGGTGCACGGATCAGTTTGGAGAAGCGGATACCTGTTGCAGCGGGATTAGGCGGCGGCTCTGCGGATGCGGCGGCGGCTCTGCGGGGGTTGAATCGGCTATGGGAACTGGGTATGTCTGAGGGTGAGTTGGTCGAGGCTGCTGTGGATGTTGGGTCTGATGTGCCGTTTCTAGTTAGTGGTGGGACGTCATTGGCAAGCGGAAGAGGAGAGAGATTGGAGCGGTTGCCGGCTCCCGAGCACGGATGGTTCGTGATTGTTAGTCCTATGGGTGGTATTGAGGGTGACGATGACGGTGCAGGGGTGAACAAGACGGCGCGGATGTTTGGGATGTTGACGACAGCGGCGCATACGACCGGGAGTCTGACGCGAAAGCTGGCGGCGCGTATGATCGAGAAAGGCGACTGTCATCCGGCGTTTATGTTCAATGTGTTTCAGCAGGTTGCGGCTCATGCTTTTCCGGGCTGGCAGGGTGTGTACGACGGATTTGCAGGTTTGGGCGCGTCCGACATCGTATTGACTGGAGCTGGACCCTCGATGTTTGCGGTCGCTCCGAGCAAAGAAGTGGCGACAGCGTGGGCTTTGCTGACGAAGGCGCGTATGGGATGTGAAGCGTTTGCGGTGGGATTGGCGTCCCGCATCGAGATCGATCCGGAGCAATGACACCCGCATTAGACATCTTGGCGGGAATGCTGTGCGGGACGTTGATGGGTTTGATCGCCTCGGCACACGCTGCGGTTCTGCTGACGGCTAGACCGCCGCGGATGATTCAACGGCGTATCGAAGAAGGCGTATCGTCAAATCTGGTGACTGTGATCGTGTTCGGATTGGTAGTGTTGTGGACGATATTAGGTGTTTTTGCGGCACTGTTTGCGGATGTGGTGTTGCCTGATGATGCGGTGCTTGGTCTAGTGCCGAGCTCGGGGTATCTGGTAGCTGTTGTTTTGGTTTTGGCGATCATGGGTGCACCAGCGATGCTGTTTCTGCGTGACAGATGGATGCATGGGATTTTCAGCTTGGTTATTGCGCTCGGGATTTACGGATTCTTGATTCCCAACGCGGTGATTGCGTTGCAGAATCGGGTGTGATTTGAAGTGTGATGGGCGTGATTGGTTGGTGGTTGTTGTTCGGGTTTTCCGAAGTGATGAACCCCTTGCGTCTCAGTGCGCTTGACGCGTCCCCCTTTTGCTGACGCAAAAAGGGGAGGTGCCGGTGTCGCCTTGTCGTAATCGCTGTAACCTGAGGTTTGCAATGGTCTGGATGAACTCAGGAGGTATCAGTTATGAACGCTCGTAACAGGTTTGAAGGTAAGGTTGCCTTGCTGACTGGCTCAGGGTCAGCGTTGAGGGGTGAGCGGATGGGTTTCGGGGGTTGTTCGGCTTGGAGGATGTTGGATGAGGGTGGAAAGGTGGTACTTACGGATATTCAGGATGCTCGGGGTGAGGCATCGGCGGGGCAGATGCGTGATGCGGGTTTCGATGCGATCTATCGGCATTTGGATGTTGTGGATGAATTGCAGTGGTCGGATGTGGTTGTGGATGCGTTGGATGTTTTTGGGCGGATCGACGTCTTGGTGAATCTTGCGGGGATGCAGGATCGTGGGACGCTTTACGATGTTGATGTTGATGAGTGGAAGCGTGTGATGGAGATCAGCACGAGTGGAATTCTGCTAGGGACGCGTGCGGTGATACCGGCGATGAGAGAGTCGGGTGGCGGTTCGATAGTCAATATGTCATCGATGGCTGGCAAGTTTGCGGGTGAATATGGCTCGGCATACGCGATGTCGCGGGCTGGGATGTTGCATTTCACGCGGGCATCGGCGATACAGTTGGCGAAATTCGGAATACGTTGCAACTCGGTGTTGCCGGGCTGGGTTCACACGCCGTTCACGGAGCACATCTATGCGGTTGATTCGGAGCGCGAGTGGAGGTCGGATCGGGTGCCGTTGGGCAGGTGGGGCGAGCCTGAGGAGGTTGCGAATGCAGTCTGTTTCCTGGCCTCAGACGAGGCTTCTTACATTACAGGCTCGGAGTTGTTGGTGGATGGTGGAGTTACGGCGGGTTTCAAGGGGAATACCATGCCGGATGGGGATTGAGAGCCCCCCGTATTCCCCAATGAATCATCCGAAGAAGTGCCTAACACACTCTTCGTCTCAGCCTTCTTCTGCAGCGGGAAGAGAGCTTCTGCAATGCTCCGCCGTGCTCTAAATCCCCGCGACCGCCGCCTTCACATCATCGTATGAGGGCTCGTTCAGGGGGGAGTCGGAGATCCAGGACCAGGCGATTTTGCCGTTGGCGTCGATGACGAATACGGAGCGTTGGGCAACGTTGTAGCCTTCGATGCCTGCTAGGTCGGGAAGTGTAACGCCGTATGCGTCTACAGTTGCGCCGCCGAGGTCGCTTAGAAGAGGGAAGGTGAGGTCGTTCTGGGAGTGGAATTCGGCTTGTGAGAATGGGGGGTCTACGGAGATTCCGAAGACTTTTGCGTTCATGTTGTTGAATTCTGCGAGGGAGTCTCTGAAGGTGCACATCTCGGTCTGGCAAACGCCGGTGAAAGCGGCGGGGAAGAATGCAAGAACGACGTTCGAGCCTCGCTGGTCGCTGAGGGATACGGTTTCACCGTCGGTTGATCTTAGGTTGAAGTCTGGGGCTTGTTCGCCGATGTTCGCTGCCATGTTGTGCTCCGTTTCGGGTGTTACAGGTTGTTAGTGGTGTAGATTGACGTTAGCCATTCTACTGGATTCCGTCTATCGTTATTTAACAGGCAATTCGAATCCACAGTCAAAAGGGAAGCACAGTCAAGCATGGACAGCGGAAACAAGCGGATATTGATAGTTGGCGCCGGTGCGGTTGGCAGCTACATCGGTGGCTGGTTGTCGCACACTGGGCATGATGTGGTTTTCGCCGACTCATGGGCAGAGCAGGTGGATGCTATCAACTCCGAAGGCTTACGCGTCGAGGGACCGCACGCATCGTTCGTGTCGCATCCGAGTGCGTTTCACTTGCATCAGTCTCAGGCTTTGGCGTTGGAGGCGAAGTTCGATATCGCTTTCATAGCTGTCAAGGCTTATGACACTTCTTGGGCGGCTCGATTCGCGTTGCGGTATGTCAATGATGACGGGTATTTCGTGTCGTCGCAGAACTGTATGCCGGATGGTGATATGGCGGCTTCGGTTGGTTCGGAGCGATGTGTGGGACTGATTATGTCGTCGATTGCGGTTCGTGTTGGCGGTCCGGGTTTGGCGCAACGTGCGGGAAGTAAGCGGCGTCGGGATTTGGGGCACATCGTTTTCCGTGCGGGTGAGCATGACGGGTCGGATTCTGCTCGTATCGGAGAGTTGATTTCGATATTGGAGCCGATAGACGGTGGTAAGACGACTACGAATTTACGTGGTGAGCGTTGGGCGAAGCTGTGTCAGAACAGCATGGGTAATCCGGTGGTTGGTGCGACTATGTGCGGCTCGGCGACTGTTGCGTCGTCGTCGCGAGGTCGTGAGTTGCAGATACGTTTAGCGTCGGAGTCGGCAAAGGTGGGATTGGCGTTAGGTCTGGATGTGGTGAAATTTGGCGGTTCTTCGCCGGAGAAGTGGTCGGCGGCATCGAGTGATGGTGAGGTTTACGAGGAGTTGGACAATATGATTGCGGAGTCAGCTGGAGCGGGTACGGGAGATTGGCATCCTTCGATGGGCCAGGACGTTGCGAATGGTCGGCCGTCAGAGATTGACTTTATGAATGGTCATGTTTTGAAGATGGGACGAGAGGTAGGTGTCGATACGCCGGTCACGGCTTCGATTGTGGATGCGATGCGGCAGGTCGACCGCGGTGAGTTGGTGCCTGATGAGTCGAACATTGAGATGATTTTGTCAAATGCGGGTTATTGATTGGAAGATTGATGAATCGACGCGGAGCGAGTTTTGATTTCTGAAGGTAGCTCTAAACCCTCTTTGGAAACGGGGGAAGTAGGAGGTGCATCCCCCTTTCCAAAGGAAGGGGTAGAGGGGGTTTCTCCGCGCTCAGAGACTTTGGTTGCGTTGGACTTGGAGACTACTGGGCTAAACCCCAGGAGCGATCGGATCATTGACGTTGGAGCGGTGAAGTTTCGTGGCGATGAGGTGATCGGCGAGTTTAGGTCGTTGGTTAACCCTCGGTCGAAGTTGTCGGATTTCATCGTTTCGCTAACGGGCATCTCGCAGTCTGATGTTGACGGTGCGCCGGATTGGAATGCGGTTCGCGATGGTCTTCAAGATTTCATTGGCGGTGCGAGATTGGTGGGTCACAATGTTGAGTTCGATGTTGGTTTTTTGCGTTCTCATCGCATTCGGGTGGAGAAGTTGAGTTACGACACTGAGCAGATGGCGCGCGTTGCGTTGCCGAGTGGTCCGGAGTTTGGCTTGGTTAGATTGGCTCAGCGGTTCGGGGTTGTTCATGATGATCCGCATCGAGCGTTGTCGGATGCTCTGGCATCGCGGGATTTGTTTCTGATATTGTTGGCGCGTTTCGAAGCGATGCCGGTTGCGGCGTTGGCTAGGATGGCGGCGTTGGGCTCGCGTTCGGACTGGAGTGTGAGCGAACTAGCATCGAATATGGTGGCTGCTGGGGACGGAACGGATGCGGCTGTGGGTCGATTGGGAATTGACGAGAAGGCGTTGAGTGCTCGGTTGCGGTTGCCGGGGCGCACGACATCTTGGGTTGAGTCTGGCGATGATGATAATGCGGAGTATTCGGATGAGCATGTGGTTCAGACGGAGATGGCTTTTTTGCCTGGGGGTTTGGTAGAGGAGACGATGCCGTCGTTCGAGGCGCGCGATGGACAACGCGAGATGGCGGTTGCAGTGGCGCGAGCGATTGCGGATAAGGAAAAGTTGATTGTTGAGGCTGGAACGGGCATTGGAAAATCGTTGGCTTATCTGTTGCCGGCAGCGTTGATGGTTGCGGGTCGGGGTGGGAAGGCTGTAATCTCTACCAACACTCTTAATCTTCAAGAGCAACTTCTGAACAAGGATTTCGGCACGGTACGTGAGATTGTGAAGCGCGAGACGGGTGTGGAGTTGGAGGCGGCGCAGTTGAAGGGACGGTCGAACTATCTGTGTATTCAGCGATGGCAGGATGCGGTGTCGCAGCCGAATCACGGACATTCGGAGGCGCGGGTGCTTTCTCAGTGTCTGAACTGGCTTGGAGATACGGATACAGGGGATCGCTCGGAGTTGTCGTTGGGGTGGGACTCGGGTATTTTCAGTCGGATTTCCGCCGAGGGGTGTCCGCCGACGACAGTAGGCGGTGGTTACCCGTGCCAAGGACCGCCGTGTTTCATGCTCAAAGCTCGATCAGACGCACACTATGCGGACGTTCTGATAGTGAACCATGCGCTGTTGATCAGCGACATGGCAGCGGAGAACAATATCTTGCCTCCGCATCAGGTGTTGGTGATTGATGAGGCGCATCACCTGCGGGACGTTGCGACTCGGCATCTTGGGTTTGAAATCCGCGAGTCACAGTTCATGGACGATTTGGGTGCATTGACTCGGAGCGATGGTATGTTCCCGCGCCTGGTTCGACTTGCCACAGCGCGCGGAGGCGGGGAAGAGATTCTGTCGTCGGTGCCAGATTTACAGCGTCGAGTTATGGAAGCGTCGGACAAAGCAACGCTTGAGGCTAGTCGTATTTTTGAAGCATTGCGCGACTTGACGGGGGCTGTCACGCGACGGGAACGTACGCGTGAGATGCGAATTTTGGGGATGACGCGTATCACGAGTGAGTGGCGGCGAGGTGTTGATGAGCCGTGGGTGATGTTGCATCCGGCGTTGAGCGCGGTTGTAACGGGGTTGAGGACGTTGCTGGATCTTGCTGGGACCGATGGTCAGCCAGACGCGGCGGTAATCAACGTCAATGCTCTGTACGAGCGTCTACGGGATGTCAACTATTGGTTGTTGGGGTTGATCGAAGAGCCCAACGAGAACTTCGTTTATTGGAGTTCGGTAAATCAGCGTCGTAATATGGAGTTGCAACTCAACGGTGCGCCGTTGGATGTTTCGGCTGAGTTGCGATCGGGGCTGTTCAGTCAAGATCGCGCTCACATTCTGACTGGTGCGACGATAAGCGAGGCTGGCAGTTTCGAGCGTGTGCAGACGACTTTGGGTTTCGATGCTGACGAAACGTTAAGCATCGGCTCGCCGTTCGATTTCAAGAATGCGGCTCTGATTTTGGTACCCGAGGACATTCCGCAACCGAATACGCCGGGGTACAACGAGGCGGTTACGGATGCGATACACGATATTGCGTTGGCTACGCATGGGCGAACGCTTGCGCTTTTCACTGCGAACTCGGCTTTGAACAACACTCGTGACGTGCTCTTCAATCGGTTCAAGAACGGGGAGACTCAAGTTTTCGGTCAAGGTCGAGATGGTCCTGCGGCGCGAGTGATGCAGCTGTTGAACGATACTGAGAACTCAGTGGCGTTGGGTGCGATGAGTTTGTGGGAAGGTATCGATTTGCAGGATGCGTCGATTGATGCGCTAGTGATGACGCGATTGCCGTTTCCGGTGCCGCGTGATCCTATTCACGAAGCGCGGTCGGAGAATCTGGAGAATCCGTTCAACGGGTATTTTGTGCCGGAAGCGGTGACGAAGTTTCGGCAGGGTTTCGGCAGATTGATTCGTTCTCGCAATGACCTGGGTGTTTTTGTGGTGTTAGATAGACGGATCATATCGAAGGGGTACGGGAGATTGTTCCAGAAGTCGATACCGCGGTGCACGGTTAGGCGGGTTACGCTGGGCACGATTTCGGAGTATGTGGAGAAGTGGTTGACGGAGGAGTCGGTTTGAAGTCTGCGATAGGTCTAAGTGAAGCGCGGCGACGTGAAATCACTTCATTCACGCTTGATGTAGAGCCATTTGACTTGGAGCAGACATTGGATGGCGGTCAGGCGTTCAGGTGGCATGCAGTCGGGGAGGGTTCGTATCGAGGTGTATTGGGTTCTCGTGTTGTAACGATAGGGTGCGATGGTAGGGCTGTTTCGGTAGAGCGAGAAGATGATTATGAGTCGGTTCGTCGTGATGTTGAAGACTATCTGGTGGTGAATGCGGATGTGATTAAGCTCCGAGATTTGCTCACCAATGAACCGGGTTTCGGGGGTGATGTTGCGGAGAAGCCGTTGATTAGGGTGATGCGGCAAGCCCCGTGGGAGTGCCTGGTGTCTTTCATCTGCTCGCAGAACTCGAACATTCCTCGGATCAAGCAGATGGTGGCGTCGGTTGGTCGATTGGGAAATCAGGTGGGAGAAGAGGATTGGGCTTATGAGTTTCCGAAGGTGGAGGTTGTGGCTGCTGCTGGTGAGGCTCATTTGAGGTCGGTAGGTTTGGGTTATCGCGGTAGGCATCTTGCTTTGGCGGCGCAGGCGTTGGCGAGTTGGATTGACGATGATTTGATGGAGTTGCGGAATGCTTCGTACTATGATGCTAAGGAGTCGTTGATGGAATTGCAGGGTGTTGGCCCGAAGGTGGCGGATTGCGTGTTGGCATATTCGCTTGACAAGGGTGAGGCTTTTCCGGTAGATGTGCATGTAAAACGTGCGGCGATCCGGCTTTATGGCTTGGACGCGGATGTAAAGAACGACGCGGTGGGTGAGTGGGCGCGTGACCGTTTTGGGAAGTATGCGGCTTGGGCGCAGCTATACATGTTTCGGGATGAGATCAACCGTCGGACAAATGGCCGGTGATGTAGGCGCGTTCTTCGTCGGCATTCGCGATTGTGCCGTCTATCCGTTGCGCTAGCAATTCATCTAGGAGTTGACCGATCATCGGGCCTTGCTGGATGCCGAGAGCGATCAGATCGTCTCCGTTGAGGGCGGTTCGGATATTACGAAGCCGGGCAGTGTAGTCGGTGAAGCGTTTGTAGACTTCAGGTTCAGTTTCGACGTTGATGGCGGCTTGGATGACTTCGTCTCGGAGACTGGAGAGTGATTGGCGCAACTCGATGTCGGTTATGATTTCGGATCGGCATTTTCGTGCGACTTCTTGAGTGATGATTGCGTCCGTTACGATCCCGTGCCAGTCGGATGGTATTTTTAGTTTCTGGGCGAGGTCAGTCATTGCTTTTGGTGGGGCGAGATACGCGAATGCTGCGAAGCGTTCCAATTCGGCTGCGTCCTCGGGGATGCGACGGAAGACTGATTCCCTGAAACTCGCGCTAGGCAGTAAGACATCTAGGACTCTGTTTTTGTCGGCTATAGAGATAATCGCGTCTAGGTTTTCGCGGGGTAGAAACCAAAGGCGTAATTCGTTGAATACTCTTTGGGGCGATGCGTTGCACATATTCCTGAGGTGGTGCAGCGACTGATGTATGGATTTGGCGGTTTCGCAATCGAAGGTGTAGCCGTAGTGTGCGGCGAGTCGGATGCCGCGCAAGATGCGTAGCGGGTCTTCGAGGAAGGAGTGATAATGGTTTCGGATGACGCGCATGACCTTGTTATCCGCGTCGGAGCGTCCATTGAACGGGTCGATCAACTCACCGAGTCCGTGGGGTGTAAGCCTGATCGCCATTGCGTTTACGGTGAAATCTCTCCTTTGCAGATCGGCTTTGATTTCGTTGACTAGTGTTATTTGCGGAAGCGAGCCCCAGGGTTCGTAGGTGTCGGAGCGTGCGGAGGCGATATCGATGGTTATGTCACCGATCTTGACTTTGGCGGTTTGGAGCTGCGATACGGATACTAGGGTGCAGTCGGCGTTCTCGAATGCCAGGGCTTCGGCGAACTTCGCTGCATCGCCGATGATTGTTACGTCTGGCGCGGTGGTGATTCGTGGGATTCGTGCCACGATGTCGCGCACTATGCCGCCTACCAAGTAGGCTTTGACGGCGTGTGTTGACGCGGATTGAGAGATCGTTTCGATGGCGTTGATCGAAGCGCCATCTAACGAGTGATCGTCAAGCGATGGTGAAACATCTTTCATCGGGGCGTTTTGGTTTTTGTTGTCGATCACCGGGGCAGTATTCGGAATCGATTGTCGTCAATTGTTAGTCGATACGCTGTTCGTTTGACTGGTAGAATCTCTACGAGTTCACGAATAAGAATAAGAGCGCAGCAATCTGATGGGATGATCGTTGTAAGGATATCGGCAGCACGGAATCGTCCTCGAGAAGAAAGGTCGGCAGACCATGATTAATGACCTCCCCATGAAAATTGATGTTTTCATTGACTACACCTGACCGTGGGTGCGTCAAGCTGGGATCTGGTTATCCCGGGTGAAGAACGAGCTGGGGGACGACCTTGAGTTGAATTACCGTAGTTTTGCGCTTGAACAGGTGAATTCGAAAGAGGGTTCGGATTGGAAGGCTTGGGAGCAAGGGGCGGATTATGTGAGTCGGGGTTTGTGGTCGTTGAGGGGTGGCATAGCGTCGCGGATGCAAGGGTATGATTCTCACGACAAGTACATGTTGGAGTTGCAGCATTTCAAGTTCGTGGAGCGCGGCGACATTCGTGACCGGGGGGCGGTAGTGGATGCGGCGCGACGAGCGGGGCTCGACATGGAGAAGTTTGAATCGGATCTGGATTCTCCGGAGCGGCTTGCGGAGATCGGCATGGACCATGAAGAGGCGGTGTCAAAGGGTATCTTCGGTACTCCGACATTCATCTTTGAGGATGGCTCTGCGGCGTTTCTGAAGACATTTACTCCGCCGGAGGGCGATTCATTGGCGGCGTTCGAAAATATGGTGTTGATGGCGCGTAATCGTCCATATTTCGGCGAGTTGAAGCGTCCACAACCGCCTTGGCCTCAGGGCGTCGAGGTCTGAGACGTTGGGTCCTGAAATCAAGTCGGAATCTGAGATAGACGAGCTTGAATCCAAGCTCGGTGTCAGTTTCTCAAATCGGGGTTTGTTGCGTCAAGCGTTGACGCACGAGTCGTTTGTCAACGAGTGGGGTGCAGAGAATACTGGCGAGGATGTTGAATCGTACGAACGTCTCGAGTATCTCGGTGATGCGGTGTTGAACTACGCGGTTGCCAACGCGTTGTTTGAACGTTCGATGACTGCTACCGAGGGCGAGATGTCGATAGGGAGGGCGAGCATCGTCTGTAGAGACTCACTTGCGGATGCTGCGCAACGTCTTGACCTTGGCGATCACATATTGCGTGGAAAAGGGGAAATGGCGTATAGCCCGAACGTTCGGGCTTCGGTGTTGGAGGATTCTTTCGAGGCAATCATCGGTGCGATTCACGAGGATCAGGGATACGAAGCGGCGCGTAGATTTGTCTTCGTGCACCTCGGCGGTCAAATTGAGCATGTGGCAAAACACGGTGTAGAGAAGGATCCGAAATCGGCGTTTCAGGAACTGGTGCAAGGTGCTGGTCTAAAAGCGCCTCGCTATCAGACGGACTTGACGGGGACAGATCCAGAGGGTCAGCAAGAGTACATTGCAAAAGTCTTCGTAGGTGGGCGCGCTGTGGCGTCTGGAGTAGGGAGTAGCAAGTCTAAGGCGCAGAAGAGTGCAGCCTCTAGGGCTCAATCGTTGTTTGCGGATGGGATACCGTCAGAGTTTGTGAAAATGGGTGAAGGGCGCAAGAAAGTGGCGGATGTTCGGAGCAAAACATCGGTTTCACGCAGTATGACCCAGGTGCCGAAGTTCGATGGTTTTGGCCGCATTGGTTTGGGGCGCATTGGGAATTGGCTAAATGTTGTCCTACAACGCAAAGGCAACGCATCGCCTAGACGGCAGTTGATATACAAGCGGTCTGAGTAGGTTAGCGCGTTAAAAGCTTGTTGAATGCTCCGACTATTTGGAAGAGGGAATAAGACGTCTGAATCGTCGTCGGAAACGCGCCGGTCTTGGACCAATGTGGTTGGTGGGGTGTTCCACCGCTCGACGGTTGACGCGGAGTTTTGGGAGGATCTGGAAGAGGCTTTAATCGTTGCGGATGTCGGCGTAGAGACGGCGATGCAACTGGTGGAGAAGATTCAGGAAGAGTCGAGATGGCGTGGGGCTCGAACTCCTGCCGCGGTCTATGATCTGTTGCGCGCGGAGATATCCGAGATGCTGTCTGATGACGGTGGTACAGCGGTGTTTGTGGACGATGGTCCGGTTGCGGTCATGATTGTGGGTGTCAACGGCTCTGGCAAGACTACGAGCATCGGCAAGATGGCTCAGGCTGCGAAATCGGATGGGCGTGTTCCGTTGATCGCTGCTGCTGATACTTTCCGCGCTGGTGCTATATCCCAACTAGAGACTTGGGCTCAGAGAACCGACACGATGTTTGTTTCGTCCACGGCCGGGGCGGATCCGGGTTCAGTAGTGTATGACGCGTTGAGCGCGGCTAAATCCCGTGGTGCAGATTTCGTAGTAATCGATACCGCGGGGAGGTTACACACGGCTCACAATCTGATGGAAGAGCTCAAGAAGATGCGTCGGATTCTAGATCGACATGCTAGCGATTTCACGCCTCGCGTCTTGCTGGTAATCGACGGCAACACCGGGCAGAACGGTGTAACACAGGCGAAAGTGTTTACAGAAGCAGTGGGTTGCGATGGTGTGATTCTGACGAAGTTGGACAGTACTGCGAAGGGTGGAGTGATTCTGGCGATTCGCGGGGAGATGGGTTTGCCGGTCAGGTACATCGGCACTGGCGAGGGTATTGACGACATTGCGCCGTTTGACGCTCGTCAATTTGCCGAGACGATTTTGCCAAGTGCGTAATCGATTGATCGATGACTGATCTATTTTTTTGGCTACTGACCGCCTACGTGGTCGGATTAGCAACGATCCCGGTGGCGTACATCGCGTTGCCCAACCTGATGGATCGCGGTTTTGGATTGGTGCGGCCAATTGGGATGTTGTTGTTCGGTTCGGCGGTCTGGATGTTGAGTCTGTTGAAGCTTGTTCCTAACGTCTCTTGGTCTTGGTGGTTGATCGCACTTCTTGCAGCGGTGGCAGGTTGGACTTGGATCATTTTGAAGAAGCGATCCGATTTCGTCGGATTCATTCGGCATCGGTGGCTGCAGCTGGTTTTGACGGAGTCGGTGTTCTTGGTGTTTTTCTGCGTGTTCGCGTTTGTCAAGGCGTTGGATCCGGACATTTCACATACTGAAAAACCGATGGATCTGATGATGTTGAATGCGGTGATGAGCGCGCAACATGCTCCGCCTACGGATCTATGGCTGAGCGGGTATCCGATTGCGTACTACTACTTCGGGTACTGGATGTTCGGGGGACTTGCGCAGATGTCGGGTGTGCAGCCGAGCATCGCTTACAACTTGGCACTGGCGATGATCGCTGCGATGTCGGCTGCTGCGATCTTCTCGTTGGTGTCGAATCTGGTTCGCCGCGACGGTGCGACTACGGTACAGATGCTTGCCGGCGGTTTGATCGCGACGGTGCTGTTGCTGGTCATCTCAAATCTGAACGGCTTCTGGGAACTGCTTTCGCTTGCCGGTATAGGGTCAGAGGGTTTCTACAACTGGCTAGGTATCAAGGGCGTCGACTTGAACGACACTAGCACTGGCTGGCGTCCGGAAGGCTGGTGGTGGTGGTGGGCATCGTCGAGGGTTATCAACCGCTTTGGGCCGGATGGCACGGAACTGGACTTCACGATTCAGGAGTTTCCGTTTTTCAGTTTCATGCTGGGAGATTTGCATCCTCATGTGATGTCGATACCTTTCGTGCTGGCGGCAGTGTCGATGATCGCGAATGTGTTGTTCTCGCGTGTCAGGTGGGGTATAGGTTGGTTGCGCAGCAACCCGATCTCGGCTGTCGTCCTAGTGCTGATGGTTGGTTCGGCAGGTTTCATCAATACTTGGGATATGTTGTGGATGCTGCTGCTGCTAGGCGGGACGGTTTACTTCAAGTCGTACCGAGAGAATGGTAGGACGCATCTTCAGGCGATTCAGGGTGCGGCACCGGGATTTGTGATAGTCGGTTTAGTCGGAGCGTTGTTCTTTTCGAATTACTACTTTGTGACGATGCAGAGCCAGATTCAGTTTCCGCCTGCAATACCGACGAAGTATGCGACACGTCCGATTCACTTCTTCACGGTCTGGGGCGGACTGATTGCGGTTTTGGTGTTGTTCGCGAGCGTAATGGTTGCGCCAACGTTTAAGCGTGAAGTCGGGGTGTTGATACGCGCTTCTGCTGGGATCGGTCTAAGTACTGGGCCGCATGCGAAATTTCCATGGATTGTCTCTGTGGGGTTTGTTGGTTTGACTTACTTCGCTTGGATTGTTTCCCACTACAGTTTCAATGACAACGCAGGTGGTGCGGATCTGGTCACTCGATTGCCGTTGACTGCGTTACTAGGTGGATTGTTCGTGGGGTTGTTCGTTACAACTTATCGTCGTGGATTGCGTGGTGCTGACGACGGGGCGCAGATAGGGTTGCTGCTGCTTACGATTTCGGCTTTGCTGCTGTTTTGGGCGGAGTTGTTCCGACTGCACGACATGTTCGGGGGACGTCATAACACGGTGTTCAAGTTCTACTACGAGGTGTGGATCTTCTTCGCGGTAGTGGGTGGATACAGCGTCTACTTCTGGATGCGTCGGCATCCGTCGTTCGTAGGGCGTATCAGGTATCTAAGTGCGATCGGGGTGTTCATCGCGGCGTTGCTTATGGCGGTGTCGCTCTACTATCCTTTCGCAGCCACTGCAGGGAAATCTTCTGAATCTGGGACTGGGTTGACTCTTGATGGGTTGAAGTTCTTGGAATCTAGCGGGACGGCGATTCCTGAAGCCATGGATTGGATACGCGAGAATGTGAGCAACGAGGATGTATTGATAGAAGCGCCGGGTGGCAGCTACACGAGTCATGGGCGCTTCTCCGGCTGGACGGGTCGTCCGGGGGTGCTTGGTTGGACTGGGCACCAGAGCCAATGGCGCGGAGGAGATGAGTGGTGGATAGATCGGAACAGTGATCTTGAACGTATCTACAACAGCGCCGACGATGCGGCTACTCTGGCGCTGATAGGTCGTTACAGTGCGGACTACCTGATCGTCAGCCCTAATGAACGTCAAAAATATACTGAATTAGATGTTTCTAAATTCGATCGCATCGGGCACCGAGTGTTTGAGAACGAGCAAGTGACCATCTACGCTTTGGGAGAGTAGGCTTGGCTTCGGCACATATTGGATCGGAACAAGACGTGTCCGAATCATCAAGCAGCGCGCGTAGAGCGGGATGGGTTGATGGGGCGTGGACAACGATAAGACAGACGCGCGTCGCGGTAGTGGATTCAGCGAGTGAGTTGTCGCTATCGCCTCGTGTTCAGTACGGGATATACGCGGCTCTTTTCCTCGTAGGTTTGGGAATGCGGCTGGTGCGTTTGGGCGACCAGGCGGTGCATCACGACGAGAGTCTGCACGGCTACTTCGGATATCAAATCGCGATCGGGAACGAGTATGAACACTCGCCGCTTACTCACGGCATGTTTTTATTCGAGTTGATCGCCGCGATGTTCTTCTTGTTCGGTGATTCAGAGTTCACATTGCGGCTAGGAATGGTTCTGTTCGGTTCTGCTCTGATACTCGTTCCCCTCTTGCTGCGAAATCAGTTGGGGGGCATGGGAGCGTTGCTCACCTCGGTGATGCTCACTTTCTCGCCTGCGCTCTTCTACTTTTCTCGATTCGCGCGTAACGACATCCTTATGGCCCTCTTCATTGCGGTGTTGGTAGTGGCGATGTGGCGTTACATCGAAGAGCGGCGTCATCGCTGGTTCTACATTGCGGCTGCGGTGTTGGCATTTTCGATGGCGACGAAAGAGTCGGCGTACATCTTCGTGGTTATATTCGCTGCTTACTTTGCTTGGGCGACGCGCTATGAGATACGTGACGTTCTGCTGGGGCATATGAAGTTGAGCGAGATAAGCGCGCAAGGTCACTTGCTGGTTCTGCTCATTGGGTTGACAGCACCGTTCTACGCGGTAAGTATTGCGCTTTTCCAAGATCTGTTCGGCCTGACATTAGCAGCAGTTGAGGGCACCCCGGGCGTAGTGACTGGCGCACCTGATGGATCGACAGCTACCTTGGTTGCAGCGGCGTTCACGTTGGTAGTGTTCGGAGTTGGTGTCGCAATCGGAGCATGGTGGAACTGGCGTCGCTTCTGGGTGGCGTTGGCGATTTTCTGGGCGATCTACGCCGTCATCATGACCAACTTTGGCAGCCACTACCCAGGCGTTATCACTGGAGTGTGGCAATCGCTGGGATATTGGCTTGCGCAGCATGATGTCCGTCGGGGCAGTCAGCCTTGGTACTACTACTTCGTCATCAGTTCGATTTACGAGTTTCTGCCGATGCTGACGGCGATGGGAGTGGCGCTCTACTACGCGATCCGCACGGGGTGGCGATCGATCGGTTTGATAGCGATTAGCGTGATTAGTTTTGCGATATCGACGACGTTGCTTTACACGCAGTACTACCAAAAGCCTGATCCTCCGTCAGAACTGCTGATCTTGCCTTTCTTGGCGTTGGCATTCGTCACGTTGATGTTCATACCGCTGACACTGAACACGTCGCGGTTGATACGGTTCCTGTTGTTCTGGGCGTTCGCTACCTTTTTAGCGTTGTCAGTAGCGGGTGAGAAGATGCCTTGGCTGCTTGCGCAGTTGATAGTGCCGTTCATTTTCGTGGCGGGACATGGTTTGGGCATATTGGTCAATTGGATCGACTGGGGGTACGTATGGGAGCGGAAGGGATGGATAGCATTCGCGCTGGTGCCTCTGGCTCTGGTCGCGATATATCGATTGATCTTCTTCGAGTTTTACGACAATTTCGACATCAGCAACTCGCGTGACTTGAGTCAATTCTTCGAGTTATGGGCGTTGATAGCGTTCTGCGGTGTCGGGTTGTTGCTGTTGATCCAGAGCGGGTTGTCGCAAGGTTTCCGACAGGTTCTTAGCGTGGTTGCTGTAGTGCTAGTTGTAGTGATGTTCGCGTTCACTTTGCGAGCATCGTTCAACGCGGTTTACAAGCACGGAGATATTCCTCGCGAGATGCTGGTATACACGCAGACGACACAAGACTTGCATCAAACGGCGAAGGAGTTTGATTTAGCGCGCGACCTGGCATGGAACAAGAGCGAGTTCAGCGTTGCGATCGATAACCGAGACGGTTTTGCCTGGCCCTGGAGCTGGTACCTGCGTGACTACGAAGGTGTTGGCTACATTGACCTTGAAGGCGAAGATGCGACGGTTGGAGACACGCGCACAATCGCCGTGATTAACGCTCGCAACCAC
Source organism: Dehalococcoidia bacterium (assembly GCA_963555965.3). Lineage (GTDB taxonomy): Bacteria > Chloroflexota > Dehalococcoidia > Lucifugimonadales > Lucifugimonadaceae > Bin127. Next base: position 990,539 of record OY821634.1, on the reverse strand, counting down.
GACAAAGTCAAAGATTCGCTACCTGAAGGTTTTGGCGAGGGCCGGCACATGATTCATCGCTGGTGGTTCCCGGAGGTCTATAAAAACAAGACTCCAGGTGATGTATGGAACGGCTTGACCAACCGCGAGTTGTTGCGACCGATTGCGGATTTCTGGTTCCACCGGCAACTGTCAACCGATATTGGTTACATCGATTCGTACGTCTACTACAGGGACGATACGCCGTCTGCGCCTCTCCGATGACGGCGTTCTTGGCGATGCGGTTCGATCAGCAGGCTAGTCTAGCAATGGTTATTGGACAGTGATCAAGAGCCGCGCATTTTGGATAGGCTTGCTCGGGAGCGCGGCGTTTTTGGGCATTTTCTTCTTCGCGATCGTGGATGATTTCGATCAAGTGGTAGATGTATTCGCATCCGCAAACTACCTCTATGCCGTTCCTTCTCTAGCGTTCTATACACTGGCTCTATGGTTCAGGACCGCGCGTTGGCGGTACTTGCTCAAGCCGTTCACTGGCGAATCTACCCGCCGTGCGCTGTTTCCCGTAGTGGTCGTCGGTTACATGGCGAACAATTTGATACCGTTGCGGATCGGGGAGTTAATGCGCGCCTATTACCTTTCTTTGCGTGAGAGTATCAGCACAATGGCGGGATTCGGAACAGTTGCCTTGGAGCGGGCCTCTGATGTGATCGCGTTGTTGCTTCTTGTCGGGATTGCCGCGGTAGTAGGTGCGATCGGTTTTGAGACGACTGTAAGCGGTGTAGCAGAGCAAGTGCCGGGCGGAGTTGCGATTCTAACGATTGGCGCGTTGCTGCCATTTATCGCGGTTTTCACCGTCGTTGCATACGTGGTTATCATGTCTCCGGATAGCATACGGGGGCTAATGGGCGGCATGTTATTCATGATTCCACCGAGGATACGAGTCAAGATCATCAACCTCGCGATGAACCTGATCGAGGGATTAACCGTGATACGGACGTGGAAGGGCTTGCTGAAAGTGATTGCGCTTTCTATTCCCGTGTGGATTGCGGAGATCACGATGTATTACGTGATTGCTCTGGGATTCGAGATACGCCCGGAGTTTGGTAGCCAAATGGAGTTCATCGCCGCCATCGTTGCTTTCGGAGCGGCTGCTAACCTTGCAGGGATTCTGCCATCGAGCGCTGGGAGTCTGGGACCTTTTGAGTTGCTGGGTGCCGCGGCCTTGACTACTCTGGGCATTGATGGTGATGTTGCAGCGGCATACGCGTTGACTGTTCACGTAGTCTTATGGGCTCCGGTCACGTTCGCTGGAGCGGTCTTGCTGTTCTTTGACCGAACATCGTTCGTGAATCTAGCGCGCGGAGCAAGATCGGTAAGGGGTGAAGGTCGTAATCGTATGCCAGCCTCTTCGCAAGTTTCGGAAAATCGTGCGGAGTTGAAATCATGAAGGTCGGCATAGTCGGCGCTGGCGCGTCGGGTTTAGCGGCCGCGTACGATCTTGGACGTGCGGGTCATGATGTTGTTGTGTACGAGTCGGCACCATTTATAGGCGGTCAGGCGTCGACCATACTGGTGGGCGGGCACCCGCTTGAACGCGGCTACCACCACCTGTTTACCAATGATCGTGCGATCTTGGATCTGATGGATGAATTGGGTATCGGGAGTGCTATGGAGTGGTATCCGTCTAATGTGGGCACTTATGTCAATGGGGGGCTGCATCGTACGACGACGGCGTTTGATCTGCTGCGTTTCAGCGCGATACCGATGTTCGAGCGTATCCGCATGGGGTTGTTCACGCTACGAGTGCAACGGATCAATGACTGGCAGGGGCTTGAAGCTTACACGGCGGACGAATGGCTGAGCCAGAAGTTAGGCGGCAAGGCTTACGATGTTCTCTGGAATCCGTTGCTGCGCGGAAAGTTCGGGCGGTTTTACGGCGAGGTTGGGATGCCGTGGTTCTGGTCGAAGATCCAGACGAGATTCGCATCTCGCGAAGGGTTGCTTGCGAAGGAAGTTCTTGGGTATCCAACCGGCAGTTTCGATGTGGTTTTCGATACATTGGCGGACAAGATCAGGGATTTGGGTGGTCAGATACGTATCGAGAATCCTGTTACGAAGATCGTTTCGAGAGACGAATCTGGCATGGTAGGTATAGAATCGGTATCGGACGGAAAAGAGAGTATAGAGACCTATGACAGCGTTCTCTCCACGGTACCTTCGTTCTCGATGCCGGGTCTGATGAAAGATATGCCAACGGAATATCTGTCTCGCTTGGAATCGGTGCAGTATCTGGCGGCAGTGGTGGTGATACTTGAGATGGACCGGAAGTTGACGGACTACTACTGGATGAACATAGCTTCTGATGATGTTCCGTTCCTAGGGATCATCGAGCACACGAATATGCTTCCGAAGGAGTGGTACAACGATCGCCACGTCGTGTATCTGACCAATTATCTGCACCGCCGGGACAATCTGTACACTATGCCACCTGATGAGTTGGCAGACTTATATCTGGACCATCTTCGGAAGTTCAATCCCAATTTCGATAAATCATGGGTGAAGGAAGTGCACTACAACGCTGTGAGCGCGGCGCAACCGATAATCGGTACGGAGTACGGCGCAAAGAAGCCGTCGCACCGCACGCCGTTCGAACGCATCTATCTGGCGAACACGACGCAGATCTACCCTGAGGATCGCGGTACGAACTACTCGATTCGTATGGGTAGGGAAGTTGCAGAGATGATGCTGTCTGATGCTGCCAAAGGTTGGTCGGGTTGGCACTCGAATTGATGGTGTATTGATTGACTTTCGAGATGTGATTCGTGATTGCGCTCTGAGTTAACCTATATGCGTGTTTGAACGTGAACTCGAATTGAGTCAATCAGGAGACTAGACGTATGGGCGTCATGGACGGCAAAGTATCGATCATTACTGGTGCGGGCACTGGTATCGGCAAGGTTGCCGCGATCATGTTCGCCGAAGCTGGCTCGCATCTGGTTCTCGCAGGGAGACGTCAAGCCCCGCTGGACGGGGTCGCGGAACTGTGCAGAGAGCACGATGTGGACGTCGAAGTCAGGCCTACGGATTTAGAGGATGGCGATGCCGCTGCGGATTTGGGAAAGTGGAGTTTGGAACGCTTTGGCAAAGTTGACATCTTGGTTAACAACGCCGGGCACAGCAGCCGCGTAAGGTCGCTTCGATACGTCGGTCCTGAAGAGTGGGATTCAGTGTTCAAGGTGAATGTCGAGGGTGTCTACCGGCTGACGCAGTCGGTGTTGGCAAACATGATCGAACGCGGTGCAGGCACTGTTGTCACGGTATCTTCGATGGCGGCATTGAATCCTGGTCTGATGGGGGGTGCGCCGTACAGCGCGGCTAAAGCGGCATCGCTGAACATGATCCGAGGCATGAACACGGAACTTGCGAAGCACGGAGTTCGCGCCTGTGCGATCATGCCGGGCGAGGTTGACACTCCGATTCTTGAGAATCGTCCGCGTCCGCCAGATGCCGATGATCGTTCTACGATGATGCAGGCGGAGGATATAGCTCAAGCCATATTCTTGTGCGCGGCGATGCCACAACGCACTATCGTGGAGCAGGTTGTGATGATGCCGACCATGCGTCGCGACACGTCACGCGACATGGCAGCAGCGGAGTCGGAAGGCTCCGATTGATGATGATGCTCTGTTACGATTCCATCTAGACGATTGAGTGTAACTGGTGATACGTTTCGACGTTGAACAGAAATCCGTGATCAAGTTGGAGATAGATTGACGACAATGCAGCAAAAGAGTCGGCTGGAGTTGCGCGAGCGCATCCGCGGAACACTCGAAGCCCAGCGCGCTGACAAAGATAGGGTTCCGAGCATCACGGTTCTTTCTTCGTTGCTTGCGATTCAAGACGATCTGCACTACATCCCTGATGAAGCGATCGAAGAGACGGCAGTTTTCTGCGACGCCACTATCAACGATGTTTGGAGCGTTGCGTCTTTCTACACCAATTTCCGCTTCACTCCGCCGGGTATGACGACTGTGGATGTGTGTTGGGGTCCAACTTGTCACTTGATGGGCGCGCAGAAGGTGATTGAGGCGGTGCATGATGCGTTGGGCGTGGATGCGGAGGAAACGAGCGCTGATGGCAAGATCACTTTGCGATACAGCACGTGTCTAGGCGCGTGTGCTCAGGCGCCGGTAATTGCACGCGACCATATCCTCCAAGGGAGTGCGAATCCCGGTTGGGCGCGGCAATACATATCTGATCTTCAACAGGAACTTGAGAATGGTATCGCGCACTGAAGCACCGGTCGACACGTACGCCGCGGTGATGAGTCAACAGACTCAATACGCGTTGCTGCGAGAGCGTGCGCGTCAACGCTGGCAAGGCTTGGTCGAGGGTGACAAACCTTGGGTGCGAGTCGGGTTCGGCGCATCGGGACAGGCAGCAGGGGCTCAAGCGGTGTTTGACGCGCTCAAGCCGTACGGGTCAGAGGGAAGCGATAAGATCAATCTATCGATGGTTGGCGCACATGGATTGATGTATCTCGAGCCGATCGTGGATGTGGCAGTGCCGGGAGCGAACCGGGTGATCCATGCCAACGTCACCCCAGAGATGGTGCCGCAAATCATGGACCACTATGTTGACGGTAGAGCTTCCAATCCGTTACACGCTTCCGCTTTCGCATACGCTGGGCACATCGACGACTACACTTCCGATCTCCCAAATTGGGATAAATTGCCGGCGAACGCGCATCAGAAGAAGGTATTAACCGCAAACTTCGGCAACATCGACCCGCTTGACATATTCCAGTACATCGCTCACGACGGTTATTCAGCGCTCAACAAAGCAGTGCTTTCGATGACTCCGGAAGAGGTGTTGGAAGAAGTTAAGACATCTGGGCTCCGAGGACGCGGTGGAGCGGCGTTCCCTACTGGTTTGAAGTGGTCGTTTCTAGCGCCTAGCAAGGCGCCAGTGAAGTACGTGCTTTGCAACTGTGAAGAGGGCGATCCGGGAGCATTCAACGACAAAGGCATCCTTGAGAGCGACCCACACCGATTGATAGAGGGCCTGATCATCAATGGCTATGCCACGAACTCCACGCATGGCGTAGTCTTCATCCGGCAGGGGCATGACATTCCGATCGAAGCGACGAGACGCGCTATCGACGATGCTTATCAGAACGGTTTGCTAGGTGATAACATCCTCGGCTCTGACTTCTCTTTCGAGATGGAAGTTTCGCTGACTGGCGACTCATACGTCGCGGGTGAAGAGACGGCGATGATGGAGGCGATAGAGGGAAAGCGTTCGACGCCTAGATACAAGCCGCCATTCCCGGCGCAGGCAGGGCTGTTCCAAAAACCGACGAACATCAACAACGTCAAGACGATTTCTTATGTTCCGGGCATCGTTGCGCTCGGTGGTCAAGAATTCAAAAACGTAGGCACCGAGTCGTCATCAGGGACTGCATTGGTATGTCTCACTGGTCATATCAAACGTCCAGGGATGTACGAAGTCGAGATGGGAGTGACGATTCGTCAGGTCTTAGACGACATTGGCGGAGGAGTTGCGGAAGGTTCGGAACGGATCAAGGTTCTTCAGACCGGTGGTCCGCTAGGTGGTGTAATGGGGGAGGAGGCATTCGACACTGAGATAGACTTTGACGCGATGGCAGAGTCTGGCGCCATACTTGGGTCTGGCGGCATCATCGTCGGTGACGAAAGTACCGATGTGGTGGATCTGATACGGAACCTCGTGGCATTCAACCAGTTCGAGTCATGCGGCAAGTGTTTCCCATGCAGACTGGGCAACACGCATATGCTTGACGTGCTAGACAGGATGTGCAAGAACGAAGCCAAGCCCGGTGATATGCAGTTGCTGGAGACGGTCGGCAACAATATGAAGATCGGTTCGCTCTGCGGGCACGGTCAACTTGGCTACAACCCGATCTCATCGGCGATAAACTACTTCGGCGAGGAGTTTGAGAAGCGGTTCAACGGCGAGTTAGAGAAGTCCGGCCCGTTCGGCGATGGTTCGATGATTCTGCCGAGCCGTACGCGTCCATGAGATCGATTCACACAACTGGCGGCGAAAGATACCATGCCTGAACCTATCAAGTTCATAATCGACGGTCAGCAAGTGGATGCTGCTCCGGGTCAGACGATTCTCCAAGCGGCACTGGAGGCTGGTATCTACATCCCTTATCTCTGCTATTTCCCAAACATGAAACCGTACGGCGCGTGCCGCACGTGTGTCGTCGATACAGAGGCTAACGGGCGCAAGATGACTTTGGCGTCATGCACTGCTTCTCCGATGCCGGACATGGTGGTGGAGACAAAAAACGAGTCGGTGAGCGAACTGCGACGCGGAATCATCGAGTTGTTGATGTCAGAACATCCACATGGTTGTCTGACCTGCCACCGGATCGAACTTTGCGGGCCACAGGACGTTTGTCAGAGGCACGTTGATGTCACTGATCGATGCACAATCTGTCCTAAGAACGAGCGTTGCGAGTTGAAGGACACGGTGCGATCGGTCGAATTGGACCTTCGTACTCCGCTCAACTACAATCGCCGCGATCTTCCGATACATGCTGATGACCCACTCTATGACCGCGACTACAACCTCTGCATTGTCTGTGCAAGATGTGTGCGTGTGTGCGACGAGGTTCGCGGCGATACGGCATTGACGCTTGTGTCGCGCTCCGGCGTGTCGCTGGTAGGAACATCTCACGGTACTTCGCTGATGGAGTCGGGTTGCGAATTCTGCGGAGCGTGTATCGATGTATGCCCGACTGGAGCGTTGGTGGAACGCGAATACAAGTGGGAGAAGGCGACTCGGCAAGTTACAACCACATGCACTAACTGCGCCGTTGGTTGTCAGATGATTGCGGAGGTGAACCGCTTTGACAAGGTCATCAGGTTCCGGGGTGATGTCAATGGAGCTCCGAACCTCGGTCAAGCTTGTTTCAAAGGGAAATTCGGCTACGACTACCCGAATCATCGGTCTCGGATCAAACGTCCTTACTTCAGAAAGGGCGGCATCCTCACCAACGCGACGACAGGGGAGGCATTAGAAGCGGCAGCGGCAGTGTTGTCCAAGTATGCCCCGAATGAAATCGCGGTCATCGCTTCGCCGCGTGGAAGCAACGAAGATAACTTCGTAGCCCAACAGTTCGCGCGAACCGTTTTGAAGACCAACAACGTCGACAGTGCACACAACTTCATTGATGATTTGACGAAGCACGTCGCTGAGCGTTGGGACATCGAACACACGAAGCGTCCGATATGGGACATCGAAAACGCTAACTCGGTTTTTGTGGTTTCTGGGAACCCGACGGAAGACCAGAATGTTCTTGCGGTGCCGGTGAAGCGCGCAGCCCAACGTGGTGCAAAGATCGTTGTGATAGACCAGCGAGAAACGGAGTTGACTCGTTATGCTGATGTGTGGTTGCGACCGCGTATCGGTACTGCCCACATGGCAGTGATGGGTATAGTCCGTGCGGTGTTCGATGCGACATTGGAGCAGGTCGATTTCATCCGAGAAAACGTCGAGAACACCGAGGATTTCAAGGCTTCGTTGTGGGACTACGACTTGGGTCGTATCTCCCGATATTGCGACATACCTATCGACGATTTTGCAGAGGCTGCGTCGGCACTGGCGAGTCACCGGGAGATGGCTGTCTTGCTAGGTGCGGACACGGTTCCCCAGATCAGACATGACGCGTTGGTTGACGCAGTAATGAATCTTCGCTTGTTGAACGGCACTGCCGATGGGCCCGGTCAAGGCGTGTACCCGCTCTACTTTGGGGCGAACACCCGAGGATCTGAACAGATGGGATGCAGGCCATTATCTACTGGATCAGAGCTTGCGCGAACATTAAGTGAAGCGTGGGGCGCGGAATTTCCGGACGCTGAATCCAAGGGCGTTGTTGAGATATTCGACGCGATGCGCGATGGCAAGATCAAGGCGGCTATTGTGATGGCAGATGGTCTTAATCACACAGCCAAACAATTGGGAGATGTTGAAGCTGCTTTGGGAGCGGTTGAAACGCTCGTCGTTTCTTCCGTGTTCGACAACGAGATAACCGCGAAAGCAGATATCGTCTTTCCTGCCGCGCCGTTCTCCGAGCAGACTTCTACTGCGACGAATTTGGAATCTCGTGTCCAACTTATACGTCAGGCAAGCGAATCTAGATTCGAAGAGATGGCGGGCTGGGAGCTTTTCGCCGGGTTGTCAAAAGCAATGGGGGCATCAGGCTTCGACTACGGTTCATCGACAGAAATCTTCGACGTTATCTGCGCCACGATACCCGAGTATTCAAGTCTGAGTCATGATGCATTGTTGGACGGGGGCAAGATTGCGAGTTCGCCAGCTGCTGTGGCAGTGGAAGCGACATTTGAGATCAACAAACCCGATTTCACGGCGTATGCCGCCAATGGCATGTATTACGCGCCTGGCCGTGTGTTGCATCAGCCTGAGCGCGACACCACCCTCTCGGAGCGAAACTATCTCAACGTGATCGATCGCGTTGAGATAATCGAAATCCATGAGGATGATGCAGAGGCACTGGGTGTTTTGGAAGGCGATTCGTTACTGATCAAGGACTATGATGGAGCTACAGTTGCTGAAGGTGTAGCAACGGTGACGGAGAAGATGCGAGGCATTGTCCGTAGCACCACGCTGTTTGCAGAACTAGCAACGTATATGGAAGAGTGTGAGCATCCGGATCCTTCGCCTACCGTGCCCGGACTGGACGTTCGCTCGGTTACTGTCGAGGTGACCGCCAAAGCGCCGATGCGAGAATTGGCGCGGGTTTGAAGTTACCGCTGGCAATCGGTGTACAAGGCTTAGACTACGTACAGAGGTTGTAGAATCAACCTTACGCGACCATTGCTTATAGAGGTTGCGCGGAGTTGCATCAAGCAGCAAACTAAAGTAGGAACGGAGTTCAAGTAATGGCACATCCCATTGATGTTAACGATGCCGATTTTCAATCTGAAGTGCTTTCTTCCGACATTCCAGTGCTGGTGGACTTTTGGGCAGAGTGGTGCGGACCATGCAAGATGGTCGCGCCAGTTGTCGAAAAGCTCGCTAACGACTATGAGGGTGTCGTGAAGTTTGCCAAGGTTGACGTTGACCAGAACCCTGGACTGTCGGGCACGTACGGTGTGCGGAGCATTCCGACGTTGCTGATCTTCAGGGACGGTAGCCCAGTGGAGCAGGTTGTCGGTGCGGTACCGGAGAGCGTCTTGAAAGACAAACTTCAAGGTGTCATTCAGATGGCCGCTTGATCGGCATCTTAGTAAAGCATTTAGGTACAAAGGGACGGTTCTTCGAGCCGTCCCTTTCGTTTGTTCAGAAGTTGGAGTACACGATTTAGGAATTTTCCGCTTTAGAATCGTTATCGTTATAGGAACTGGTGTGGGAGTGGATGGGTCCCGGTGGGCTTCACGGACTTCAAATCCGCTGGCGTGCATCCTTCGATGTGCGCGGAGGGTTCGACTCCCTTGCACTCCCGCCATGCGATAATCGCGAATGGTCGGACGAATTAACGCGTCAAGATGAATCGCTGGTTTTGATCGGATTGAGGAGCGAGATATGCGATATGCAATGCTAGGAGACACTGGAATCGAAGTGTCTCGGATGGCACTCGGATGCTGGCCATTCGCTGGTGGAAAGGTTTGGGGGCCGCAAGACGACAATGCCTCTATCGCCGCTGTTCATGCGTCCCTTGATGCAGGGGTGAACTTATTCGACACGGCGGAGGGATATTCGGATGATTCAAACTCTGAAGAGGTGCTCGGACGTGCATTAGAAGGTCGGCGTGGCGATGCGGTGATTGCAACCAAGATCGGCAATGCGAACCTCCACCCGTCAGTGGTGACTGAGCATTGCGACGCGAGCCTCAACCGCTTGCAGACCGATTACATCGACCTGTATCAGATTCACTGGCCGAACCACGACGTTCCGATCGAGGACACGATGGCCGAGTTGTTGAAACTTCAAGACTGTGGAAAAGTGCGAGCTTTGGGTGTCTGCAACTTCGCGGTACGCGATCTCACCGACATCCTCGAATGTGGGGCGATAGTTACAAACCAACTTCCATACAACCTGATATGGCGTGCGTTGGAGTTTGCAATCAAGCCAGAATGCGGCGCCAACAATGTGGGCATCATATGCTATAGCCCCTTGCAACAGGGACTGTTGACTGGACGGTACGAGTCTGCGGATGATGTTCCACCCGGATTGTCGCGAACTCGTCACTTCAATAATAACCGCGTGCAAGCGATACATGGTGAGGATGGGTGTGAAGATGAGACATTCGCGACGATAGCTGCGGTTTTGAAGATCGCCGAGGATATTGGGGAGCATCCGGCGAAGATTTCGTTGGCTTGGCTGCTGGCGCAAGAAGGCGTGACTAGTCTATTGGTAGGTGCGCGCAATCCCGACGAGGTAGCACTTAACACCCCGACTTTCGACTATGACCTTCCTGCTGATGTAGTGACCGCTCTTTCAGACGCTACTGATGGTCTCAAGCAGACACTCGGAGAAAACGCCGACTTCTGGCAGTCGCCGGGGCGAATGCGCTAACGACAGATCAGCTTGTGAACCGCAAGTAGAGGAACTGCACCTGTTTTCGCGGCTTGGTCATTGTGGATATTTACCCGCGTAAACTGCCACAATGTATTAGTAAGGGGTGATGCAGTCGTGACAGGGCGATTTCTAGTCCATCTTCACGGCCCGCCACAGAAACGCATGATCGACAAAACTCGAATGGGACCTGACAAGGGCACGTCGGATGATCTTCTCGATGTGTTCGGCGGTTTCAATGAAGGGTATGCGGTCAGCTTGTTAGATGGTGAAGACGCGGATCTAGCGACGAATGGCCTCGATGTCATCGACACGGACGTTGAGTACGACGGTCTTTTGATGGATCCGGATTTCTTGAGTCGAGAGGTTGTTATCATCGACCACAAATCCGAATCTGGGGCAGAAATTGAGAAATCGCCCATAGATGCGGCAGATGAAGGTGTTTCGACGGAAGACGCGGTCGATATCGAACCAGCGGTCGCGAATGACGAATCCGCTATCGAGGCCGAGGGAGGGTTTATAGAGCCAGCCGAACCGTCGATCGAAGAAGATGAATCCGAATCTGCGATATCAGGTGTCAATGCTGAAGAGGTAGCAGTTTCGGTTGACCAGATTGTCCGTGTAGAGCGTTTGATCAGCGCAATCCGTGAAGACGGACATCAGGCTGCGGACATCGACCCTCTGAAAATGTTGCCTAGAACCGACGAGCATTTGAGCCCGGAACGCTTCGGAGTTCTCCCTGAAACTTTGGCAGCATCATCTCATCTGCTGGTGGAAGCTAACGACGAGATGCGCCCATGGCTAGCGAAACCGACAATCGGTGAAGCCATCGCAGAGTTGAAGTCCTACTACTGCAATACTATCGGATACGAGTTCGACCATATCCACAGCGTCGAGGAGCGGAACTGGTTGCAGGACCAAGTCGAAAGTCAATCCGCGATGCAGTTCATGACTGATTCTCAAAAGCGGTATCAGCTTGAGCTATTGACTAAGGTAGAGGGCTTCGAAAAGTACCTCCATGCGACATTCCCTGGGAAACGCTGGTACGGGCTTGAAGGTTTAGATGCGTTAATCCCGCTTATCGACCAGATAATCCTGCAATCGGCATTTAACGTGAAACAGATCGTGATGGGAATGCCGCATCGCGGGCGGTTGAACACATTGGCGCATCTCCTTGAACAGCCCTATGAATCGTTGCTAACTGGCTTCTTGGAAGGTAGATTTGCCCACTTGGCTGCGATGGAAGCTGCTGGTTGGATGACCGATGTGAAGTACCACCTTGGATCCAGAGCAGATGTAGATGTAAATCAAGACGGGTCCACGGACATTATGCTCCGGCTGCTCCCGAACCCTAGCCATTTGGAGATGGTTGACCCGGTCGTGTTAGGAGCGGTTAGAGCTACGCAAGATGAGGCGCCGGATGCAAACGACTCGCATTTAGAAGCGATGGCTCTGCTGATTCACGGCGATGCGGCTTTTGCCGGTCAAGGTATCGTGGCGGAATCGCTCAACTTGGTGAATCTCAAAGGTTATTCAGTTGGTGGCGCGATCCATGTGATCGCTAATAACCAGTTAGGGTTCACTACTGAACCAGATGACGATTATTCCGGTCAGTACTGCTCAGACATCGCCCGTGGGTACGAGATTCCGGTGGTTCATGTGAACGCGGATGATCTTGAGGCGTGTTCGCTCGTGGCAAAAATGGCTGTTTCGTATCGGTTGAAGTTCCGCAAAGAGTTCGTGATCGATTTGATCGGCTACCGTCGACATGGGCACAACGAGAACGATGAACCTCGCTTCACCCAGCCGATCACGTATGAGAAGTTGGAAGAGCGTCCGACGCTGCGGGAGAAGTGGGCACGTCGATTGATCGAAGAAGAAGTCGTGTCGCAAGATGAGGCGGATGAGCTCGTTACGGCAACGTTTGACGCGTTAAGTGCAGCGATGAAGGCAGTAGATAGCTCAGGTAAAGGGACGCGACGGCAAGAACCAGCAGATCTAGGCCTAACTCCTGAGCCGATGCATGGGATGGAATACCCGGAGACCTCAGTCGAAAAAGATCGTCTCATGAAGTTGAATGACCAGATCACATCGATACCGGATGACTTCAAGATGCATTCTACGGTCAGCAGATCTTTCGCGCGCCGAGTGCAGGCAGTGAATGATGATAACCCTAGTATCGATTGGGCACATGCTGAGGCATTGGCACTTGGATCGGTTCTACAGGACGGCATTGCAGTACGACTTACGGGGCAGGACTGCGCTCGCGGCACCTTCAGCCAGCGACACGCGATAGTTTGGGAGCAGGAGAGCGGTCGTAAATGCTGCCCGTTGCAGCAGGTAGATGGTGCCAAGTTCTCGATCTTCAATAGCCCGTTGTCAGAAGCAGGACCAGTCGGCTTCGAGCACGGATACAGTGTTTTTTCCGAGGCGAGCCTTGTAATTTGGGAAGCGCAATTCGGCGACTTCGTGAACAATGCCCAAGCAGTGATTGACGAAATGATCGTCTCAGCAAAGGAGAAATGGGGTCAAGATTCCAATCTTGTTCTGTTGTTGCCGCATGGGTACGAAGGTCAGGGGCCGAATCACTCCCATGCACACTTGGAACGTTTTTTGGATCTGGCATCAAGCGGCAACATGCGGATAGCAAATCCAACCACCGCGGCTCAATACTTCCACCTGTTGCGGACGCAGGCAGCATCGTTGAGCGAACCTGAACGGTCAAGACCGTTAGTGGTGATGACTCCGAAGAGTCTTTTGCGGCATCCCATGGCTGCTAGTTCGCTAAATGAGTTGACTGCGGGAAAGTTCCGCCCGATTCGAAAGTTCGCGCTCTCAAAGTCCGGACCTGACAAGGTAAAACGAGTGGTCCTTTGCAGTGGCAAGGTGTTCGTAGATTTGGCGACACATCCTCAGATCGGCTCAGTTGACGACATAGGATTGATCGTGATTGAAGAGCTTTATCCGTTCCCTGAGGAACTCATCTCGGATGCCTTCAAATCGTTTTCGAACTACGAGGATGTCGTGTGGTTGCAAGAAGAGCCGCGAAACCGCGGTGCATGGGACTTCGTCAGGACTCCGATTGCATCGATCGTTAAATCGGGAGTCAGGTACATCGGACGCCCACGGAGTCCGAGCCCAGCGTCGGGATCGAACTGGTTGCACCGCCGCCAACAAGATAGATTGATCCGCATTGCACTGAGGTTGGATAACCAAGATTAAAGCGAGAACTACTTAATGGATGTAACTTAAATCGGATACGCCAAGTCAAATAGGACGGACAAATAGATGGAAGAGATAATCGCACCAGATTTTGGGGAATCGGTCTTTGAGGCCTCGGTTGGCCAGTGGTTCAAATCCACAGGGGAAGCCGTAGAGGTTGGAGAACCGATTGTCGAATTGCACACTGACAAAGCGGTTCAAGAGATCAATGCAGTGCAGAGCGGGGTAATCGGAACGTTGCTTAAGCAAGTGGACGATGTTGTACGTCCAGGCGATGCGTTGTGCGAGTTTCAATCAAGTTCGGCAGAGCCGACTCCTGAACAGCCCCAGATTGCAGTTGAAGAGCCAGTTGTTGAAGTCGTAGCGGAGGATATTGCCGTCACGGAGAGCGAGGGCGTCGAGGAGCTGGGCAGCGATGACGAAGTAAGCGCACAGGAAGATGAAAAAGCCGAAGGATACGTAGAGATCCAATTCGGTCCATTCGTTGAGATGCCGTCGGCACCTGATCCTGTCGAATTGATTAATACCACAGAAGAAGATGCGCAACCGGAAGCGGAGATTGAAACTCTGGATGCAAGTAGTGAATCCGCGCCAGATATTGATGATTCCGAGGCAGGTGAACTGGAAGTAGAAACAGAGTCATCTGCAGTGTCTCAACCGACAGGTGATTCCCCAATATCGGAGTTGCGCCAGATCGTTGATGAGAAACCGGTCCGCCGCGAAAAATTATCTCGCCGCAGAATTACAACCGCGCGACGCATGGCGCAAGTGCAGGCCGAAGCGGTGATGACGACCACGTACAACGAGGTAGACATGCATGAGGTGATTCGCATCCGCCGGGACTTCGGTGACCAATTCATGGAAACGAACGGCGTGAAGCTCGGTTTCATGTCGTTCTTCGTCAAAGCGGTGTTGAACGGTTTGAAGGCGTTTCCGATTTTGAACTCCGAACTAGACGGTGACGAGTTGGTCTACAAGGAGTATTACGACATCGGTGTTGCGGTAGCGGGGGATCACGGTTTGGTGGTTCCGGTCGTTCGGGACTCGGACAATAAGTCATTCGCGGAGATCGAGGAGGAGATTCGCGGGTTTGCTGAGAAGGCTCGCACAGGCTCGTTCTCGTTGGAAGATCTGGTGGGTGGCACGTTCACCATCACGAACGGCGGGGTGTTCGGTTCGATGATGTCAACTCCGATATTGAACCCGCCCCAAGTCGGTATATTGGGCATGCACAACATAGCGGACCGGCCGGTGGTTGTCGATGGTGAGATAACGATTCGACCGATGATGTACCTCGCTGTAACGTACGACCATCGCGTGGTTGAAGGCGCTCACGCAGTGCAGTTCCTGGTTCGAATCAAGGAATCTCTGGAATCGGCCGAACTGCTGATGCTGGCAAGCTGATCGGCTGCTTTAGTTCAGAGACTGAAGTCGGTATCTGCTCTATCAGCGATGTAGTTGCCGATTACTAGTGAAGATGTCGCGCCTGGGGATGGTGCGTTGAGAACGTGGACGGCGGTAGCGCTCTCGTCGATTCGGAAATCGTCCAGCAGCGTTCCATCGCTGTGAACTGCTTGCGCCCTGACACCAGAACCTCCGGGTGCTAGGTCTGATTTTTTCAATGAAGGCATCAGTTTCTGGAGGCTTTTAAGGAACACGCCTTTGCGAAGGGAACGATTCATCTCCCACAGTCCGACTTTCCAGCTCTGCATTGACATCTTCCAGAATCCTGGGAACGCAACGGTTCGTCCGAAATCTGAGAATGAAAAGTCGCGTTTGCGGTATCCCTCTCGCTTGAGTGCCAAAACCGCGTTGGGGCCTGCTTCAACCCAGCCCTTCATAGTCTGAGTGAGGTGCACGCCAAGAAATGGGAATGCCGGATCCGGAACTGGGTATATCAAACCCTTCACCATGTGTTCGCTTGACTTAGCGAGGGTGTAGTACTCGCCACGGAACGGGATGATGCGAAGACCGGGGTTTACGCCGCTCATCGCCGCGATCAAATCAGAGTGCAAACCTGCGCAATTCACCAAGAATTTGGTTTCGATCTCACCAGACATTGTTTCCAATGTGTAGTTTGTGCCATCCGACCTGCGTACACCGTTGGTGATGTTCGTGACTTCCGAGTTAAACCGTATCTCTCCGCCCAGTGTCTGAACTTTTTCGCGATAGACATCGGCGACTTTGCGGTAATCTACGATGCCGGTTTTGGGCGCGTACAAGGCTTTAGTTCCTTCAACGAAAGGTTCGATCTCGCCCATCTGTTCGCGGTCTACGAGCCTGAGTCCTTCCACCGCGTTGTTGGTGCCCCGCTCGAAGAGGTCTTCAAGCCGTGCTTCTTCCGTAGGGTTTGTAGCCACTATCAACTTGCCGCACGTCCACACAGGAATCTCGTTGTCGAGACAGAACTGTGTCATGGAAGCACGCCCCTCGACGCAAAACTTGGCCTTGAACGATCCGGGTTTGTAGTAGATGCCGGAGTGGATGACGCCGCTGTTGTGCCCGGATTGTTGAGAGGCCGGCGCGTCGGCCTTTTCGAGGACCGTGAGCTTCAAACCCGGATGGCGTTGCAACAACTGCATTGCCGTTGATAAGCCGATCAGCCCCGCACCCACCACAGTTACATCTTGCCTGCCATTACTCAATTGTTACGCCTCACTGTAAGACATTGACGACGCGGGTTTTTTCTACATGCCAACTCGTATGTCAGTGCGCCGTCACAATAATCCCAAGTTTAGCAGTGAGCAAACCTCCGAATTATCGCCCACGCGTTTTATGCTGAATAGGTCATGCACAGTGAAAACGCCAGGGATTCGACGCTCAGGGCGAATCTGTTCGTCACCTGTCTTGTTGATCAGTTCGCGCCGAATGTCGGCATGAGTGTTGTGAACATCTTGGAGTCGCGCGGTATCGAGGTGTATTTCCCATTTGACCAGACGTGTTGCGGGCAACCAGCGTTCAACAGTGGGTTCCGAAACGATGCTCGCCCTGTGGCATCAAGATTCTTGGACATCTTTGAGGAGACCGAAGGCCCGATCGTGTGCCCATCAGGTTCCTGTGTCGCCATGGTGAGGAACTTCTACAAGGACCTGTTCCGAGGGTATCCCGACGAGTTGGCGCGGGCGAAACGATTATCCGAACGCATCTATGAATTCAGCGAGTTCATGGTCGACGTTTTGGGGATCGAAGATTTAGGGCTTAGCACAGATATTGACGCCACCTATCACCGTTGTTGCCATCTGCTTCGTGAACTCCACATTGATGAGCAACCGGCCGCACTTATGGAGAATGTGGAGGGATTGACCGTGAAACCGATGGAGCGTAATGAAGTCTGTTGCGGCTTCGGTGGCGCGTTCTCGGTGAAGATGTCGGATGTCTCAACGGCGATGCTGAATGAGAAGCTGGACAACGTCTTGGCGACTGGTGCATCGACGCTAATCGCGGGCGATACTGGTTGCATCATGCATATGCAGGGGGGATTGCGTAGACGCGGTGCAGATGTTCAGGTTGTGCACATCGCGGAACTTTTGGATGCCAAGTCGGATTTGAATCAATCGGTGAAGCGATGAAATCGAGTACCAAAGAATTTCGGAGCGCAGCGTCACGCGCGCTTGCCGATGTCAGGCTCCAACAGGCGCATGAGGTCGTCTACAACGGCTTCCATCAGGCGCGTCTGTCAGCAGCTAGTGATACCGAAGACTGGGAAGCGCAACGCACGCTTGGAAAGGCGATCAAGGACCATACCATCGCCAATCTCGATTACTACTTGGATATGCTTGCTACCAATGTGGAGAAGAACGGTGGCAAAGTCTACTTCGCCCGTGATGCTGCGGATGCCAACGCTTATGTTCGTGAAGTAGCCGAGAAGAACGATGTTTCGACGGTCATCAAGAGCAAGTCGATGGTCTCCGAGGAGATGGGACTAAATCACGTTCTGGAAGCGGACGGTATCGAAGTGGTTGAGACTGATTTGGGTGAGTACATCGTGCAGTTAGCAGGTGAAGCACCATACCATATCATCGCTCCGGCCATCCACAAGACTAAGGCTCAAGTGGCCGATCTGTTAGCTGAAGAATCGAAGTCGGAACGTCGGGAGAGCCCTGAGCAGTTGACGCGCCAGGCGAGAGAGATGCTGCGCGAAGTGTTCCAACGCGCCGACATGTCGGTGACTGGCGCGAATTTCGCGGTTGCTGAAACTGGTTCCATCGTTCTAGTCACCAACGAAGGGAATGGACGCATGGCGACTTCGATGCCGCGCATCCACGTCGCGGCGATGGGCATGGAAAAGCTCGTGCCATCTGCCGCGGACCTCAGCGCGATGCTTAGGATACTCATCCGATCCGCTACCGGTCAGCGCATCTCCGCTTACGTGACGATGGTCAACGGACCTCGTGCACACGACGAAGAGGACGGGCCGGAAGAGTTCCACCTGGTGATAATGAACAATGGTCGTGATCGACTTTTGCGAGATAACTCGTTGCGCGAAGCTCTCAACTGCATTCGCTGCGGCGCGTGCATGAACTCGTGTCCGGTGTATCGAAAGGTCGGCGGACACTCTTACGGATGGGTGTATCCGGGCCCGATCGGATCGATCGTGTCGCCAGTGCTGACGGGCTTGCGGGACGGTGCGAAATTACCAGCGGCTTCCTCGTTGTGCGGTGCATGTCACGAGGCGTGTCCGGTGAAGATAAACATCCCGCGTATGTTGCTAGAGCTACGGTCGCAGACGGCACAGGGCGAGCCAGACCGGCAACAGATGGCATCGGGATTCGGTGAGCGCATGACGTGGAAGGCTTGGCGGCAGGGCATGATGAGTCGCTCTAGATTCGAAGGCGGAGCCAGCGTCGGCAAGTTGATTACCGCGCCGTTAAAGCGAGACGGTTGGCTCAACAAGGTGCCACCGCCAATTTCGGGATGGACGGACAGCAGGGAGTTTCCTGCTCCGGCCGTCAAGACATTTGGAAAGATGTTCGCAGAAAGAAAACGTGAGAAGAATGGACAGTAAGACCGTTCGACAACTTATAGGGAGGCAGATATGAAGAATGACGACAGGCCAGAACCTACGGCAATCGTTCCGAGTATTCCGAGATACATCATCGGTATAATCGTCGGGGTTGTTTCTTTGATTCTCGGCGCATTCCTAATCCCCGAGCCGCCGTGGTTGCGTGTCATCATCCTAGTGCTTGGTGTCATCCAATTGATCATCTCAGCCGTCCAAACGCGTCAGGTTCTTCGGCACTATCGGTCAAAGTAGAGCAAAGCTGTATCAGCAACTCGATCATGGATCGCCACGAGTTCCTATCAAACATCAGCACCGCGTTGGGGCGTGCTGAGCCGCCGACCAATGTCGGACCGTCGCCTGTTCGTTACCCGGATCTGTCCGACGCGCAGATAGCGGCCAATGCGACGCGCACCAATATAGCGGAGCGTTCTTCGGAGTTGATTGTGGAGGCTGCTGATGCATTGGCGACCGCGGGTTGGAACGTGCATCGTGCCGAGACCGTTGAGGACGTAGGTGACTTGATCGCTGGAATTTGCTGCGATATTGGTGCAGAAACGGCGTTGCGCTCCGGGCACAAGGTGCTGGACGAAGCTCTGATCGACCCAGCATTGGAGCGAGCGGGTATCGAGTTGCGCGACATGACGCTCAACGATGCGATGTCGGATAAAGAACGCGAGGAAATGCGATCGGCGCATCGAGAGGAAGTGTTCCGAACCAACGTAGGCATCACTGGTGGAGACTACGTGATCGCTGAGACCGGGACACTTGTTATTCATCCAAAAAAGGGCGTGTCGAGATTGATCTCCCTAACCCCGCCGGTTCACATCGCCGTAATCAAACGCGGTCAAGTCTTGCCGTCGCTGGATGAACTGTTCCTGCTAGAGCATATCGACCTCAACAGCACCGATCGTCGCGCTGCGATGAACCTCATCTCCGGTCCGTCGCGCACCGGTGACATCGAAGCGACCATCGTCCATGGCATCCACGGTCCCGTGGAGACGCACATCGTTTTAGTGGATTGATCATCTCCACGCTCCCTGTCATGCCTAGGGTAGTTAGGAATCGCCGTGGAATTTGAACTGTGGTTTTTGTGATGGGCTGTGATGCCTTGCGAGTTTTGAACTGTGATTGCGATGATGTTGAATGATGGGCTATGATTTACGCCCCCGCCCCGGCAGTATTATCACAGTTCATTACAAAATCACCGCGATCATAGTTCACTCCCGCGGGGTTGATCGGATGTTTCAGGTGCGCCGCAGTGGTTGGCCGCGGCGGTAGGTTGCGACGCGCCATAGCCACTCTAGAGGTCCGAATCGGAAGCACTGTAGCCATGCGTCTGACCACCAGAGTTGCAATGCCCAGACAGCCAACACGAAGATCAGGAGCATCGTCCTCGTTAAATCGACGTTTTCCAATAGTAAACCGAATACCAAGAGTGCCAATGCCGTGTGCGTCAGGTAGTTGGTCAGCGCCATGCGTCCGACAGAGCGCAGTTTCTTCTTCATTAGACTCTCGCCAGTTCTGTCCCAGAGAATAATGATGCTCATGTATCCGAGAGTGGCAGGAATGGTTCCGATGGTGTTGGGGACGAAACTTAGAAATGCGACTTCGCTTGAGTAGTCATTGAGTGCGACTAGTATGACTCCAGATGATGCCAAGGCGAGTCCTGTTGCGAGTCCAATGATCGCTGTGTTTCGGTAAAAGGTGGTAGATTTTCGTCCTTCCAAGATGCCGCTGCGGAAAACGCTGACCCCGATGAGCATCATGCCGAGTGCTCGTGCAAAGTAGTTGAAGAGAATGCCGATGTATGCGCTCTCACTGGCAAGGTCCAGACTCGCGTCTCCGGGGGCACTCCAGAATGCATCAACTGAGAACTGGTGTGCGTTGGCGAGAGACTGCATCCAAAGGTCGATAGGTATTGTTATTAGCACGGCGAATATGCCCACGGCGGCGAGTAGTTTGGACGGTAATTTTCGGAGTGAGATGAGAATGGGTGATGCTAGGGCGTACGCGACTAAGATGTCGCCATCCCAAGCGATCATGTGGAAAATCCCGATGGCGAGTAAAAGTCCGTTGCGCCAGAGACTCAACAGCGCGGGCCGTAAACCCTTTACCTCGGCGCGATCAGCAAACAGCACGATGCCGGCGCCGAAAAGCAGCGAGAAGAGTCCCATGAACTTCTGATCGACGAATATCTCTCCAAATATGCCGATGCTCCAGTCGAGCCAAGTGTCAGAACCTCCAGCGCTGATGTTGAAGTAAGGCCCGCTTCCCAATCCGATAGATACGACGTTCATCAGCAGTATGCATAGAACCGCGACGCCTCGGATAAGGTCGAGGCTGGTGATGCGCGCTGAATCGGGTGTCGGTCCAGAGTCGATAGGATTATTAGCGCTGATGGCGCACTTCCCGGGTTAGCGTTTCATGGCTGATACTAGGCCAGGCTAATTCCTAATAACGACGCTCAATGCACGGCATACCTGCTCAGTCGCATCGGAGACCAGTTTCGCGGTTTCGGACATTGCATCTTCGAGGGTCATGCAGTGGTCCAAGATGCTGAACGCGGCATCGATGCCGTGATCGTGGATCTGCTCGAAGCCGTCGCCTAAACTGCCTGATATTGCGACGGTTGGAATGCTGTGTGCCTTGGCGCGTTGCGCGACTGCAACGGGGGCCTTGTTGAATATGGTTGAGCGATCAGTTTGCCCTTCGCCGACAATCACTAGTGAAGCTCCTTCGAGTCGGGCGTCAAGGTTCAGCGCATCAATCACTATGTCTGCGCCGGGTCGCAGCTTGGCGTTGGTGAATGCCATGAGACCAGCGCCGAGACCGCCTGCCGCACCGGAGCCTGGTGTTTCCATCACATCGCGGGCGAGGTCTCGCTCAAGGATGTTGCCATAACGATGCAGAGCGTTGTCCAGGTAGTCGACAGTTTCGGCGTCTGCGCCTTTCTGCGGACCGAATATCGCAGATGCGCCGGTTTCGCCGCAGAGGGGGTTATTGACATCGCAAGCAACATCAATCTTTGTATCGGAGAGACGCGAGTCCAGTGCTGAAGCGTCGATGCGGCTCAATTTCGCGAGCGATCCTCCGCCGCGTTCGAGTTTTTCGCCCTCCGCGTCCAAGAGATTCGCCCCTAGTGCCTGTGCCATGCCTGCGCCACCATCGTTCGTCGCGCTTCCGCCAATGCCGATTATCAGGTGTCGGTAGCCCGCGTCCAGAGCGAGTGACATCAGTTGTCCGACACCATAAGTGGTGGTGACCAGCGGATTCCGTTCCTCTGGTTTCAGCAGTGCGAGTCCAGACGAACGTGCCATCTCAATGACTGCGGTTCGACCATCGCCCAGTGCGCCCCAGACCGCTTCGATGGGGCGTCCCAATGGGTCATCGACAGTAGCGGTCATCAACTTGCCGTCTGATGCATCGATGAGGGATTGCAATGTGCCGTCTCCGCCATCGGCAACTGGAACAAGATGGGTCTCTGCGTCGGGCCAGACACGCGAAACACCTTCGCGCATGGCTTGTGCGATCTCAATGCCACGTAGGCTTTCTTTGAATTCTTGAGGTGCGATTACGATCTTCATGTTTGACTCGACTGATTGTGTTTGGATCAGATTTTGACGATACGTGGTGGTACGCGACGGGATTCGTTGTATACGATGCTGATGACTTCGTCGACGGCTGCTTCTAGCTGGTCTTCATGGTTTACCACTTGGCAATCAAATGCTTTCGATTGATCGATCTCGTCAGCGGCGGCATTAAGTCGCACTGCGATGTCTGCTTCGCTGTTGACGCCTCGGCGTTCGAGTCTCCGTCGCAGCACCTCCATGCTTGGGGGATGGACGAAAATCATGAATGCTTCGGATGCCAGTTCTTTGATCCTCAAAGCACCTTGGACATCAACTCGGATTATGACATGCTTACATTGCGACAAAGCATCCCGCACCTGCTGTTTGGGGACTCCGTAGTAATTGCCGTAAACTTGCGCCCACTCCAACAACTCATCGTCTTCAATCGCTTGTTGGAATTCTGCGACCGACAAAAAGTGATGGTTTATGCCTTCTCGTTCGCCTGGTCGCGGATCGCGCGTGGTTGCGGTGACGGTGAAGTGGTAATCGAGTCCTCGTTCTGCCATGCCCTCAATCAATACGTCTTTGCCGACGCCCGAAGGTCCGGAAATGACGACGACGAGCGGAGTGAAATCGTCAGATTTCGTCGATCCGCCGCTGTCAGTCAACGATTCCGCCTAGAGATTCGAGTTGGTCCCAGAATTCGGGATACGAGATGCTCGCACAACCAGCGTCAACAACGGTGATCGGATCGTCTGAGACCATTCCTGCGATACCCAAAGCCATCGCTATCCGATGGTCGTCTTGACTCTGGAATGTGCCACCTGCGATTCGCCCTGATCCGACAATTGCCATGCCATCTTCGCGTGCTTCTGCTTCGACACCAGCCGCTATGAGCCAATCCACTGTGGCGCTGATGCGGTCGGTCTCCTTGACTCGCAACTCTTCAGCATCGCGGATTACAGTCTCTTCTTCCGCCATTGCTGCTGCAACTGCGATGATCGGGACCTCGTCCATGAGCAATGGCATGATGCTGCCGGCCAGTTCAGTTCCGCGCAAGTTGCTTGATGTCGCAACGATGTCCGCAACGGGCTCACCAGCGACATCGCGTTCGTTGACTAGCTCGATGTTGCCGCTCATGTCCTGCAATGCCGTGATCACGCCTGCTCGAGTAGGGTTGATACCCACGTTCTTGATTATGACTTCCGAGTTGGGGTGGATTAGTCCAGCAACGATCCAGAATGCCGCGCTTGATATATCTCCGGGCACGTCGACATCTACGCAGTTGATGTCGGATTGGCTGATAGTCACGTCCAAACCGTCGACGCTGATGTCGGCTCCCATCGCCGACAACATTCGCTCAGTATGGTCGCGCGATGCGGCCGGCTGAGTGATGCTCGTGTTACCGTCGGCACGCAGTCCGGCCAGCAGAATCGCCGATTTGAGTTGTGCACTCGCGACGGGCAGGTCGTATTCGATACCGCTTAGGGCACCGCCGTCGAACTCCAGAGGCGCTAGCGTGTTGTTTTCGCGTCCGCGAATCACTGCGCCCATCATTGAGAGCGGTTTGATGATCCGTCCCATCGGTCTTGACTGCAAGGAATTGTCGCCAGTTATCGTCGCCTTGAAGTCGCGTCCAGCCAATATCCCAGACATCAATCGCATCGTCGTGCCGCTGTTACCAGCATCCAAGACATCTTGGGCTTGGCGCAGGCCGTTCGATCCTGCGCCATTCACGATTAGCGTGTCTCCCGATTCATCAGACGGTGAGGAGCGTTCAATGTTGACGCCCAAAGCGCGCATGATTCCCATAGTTGACGTGCAATCATCGCCGGGCGAGAAGTTCCTAACAGTCGCTCGTCCTTCTGCGATCGAGTTGAGCATCACGGCACGATGCGATACCGATTTGTCGCCGGGAGCCATGATCTCCCCCGCCAATCTGCGGGGGCGACTAACCGTTAAATCCATATTCCCTCAACCTTCTGCACGTTGGCATGCAGTTAATCATCACAGTTTGCGACGGTCGTATTTGGTCGGATCGTCTTTGTCCTTCGACCCGCGGAAAGCCTTCATTATGAAACCGCCCATGAGCATCGAAGCAGTAGCCTCACCGCTGCTTGGCATTCGCTCAGTTTCTTGTTGACTCGTCGGCGGTGACGGCTGAATGCCGAGGTCTAGACGCAGCCGGTTCTCCCAAGCGTTCACAAGCATGTCTGCCAAAGGACCGTCTGGGTTGTCCACCTCTTCATCGTTTTCCAATACGCGTCTGATACCAGCAATTTTCAGGTTGATCTGATCGAGCCAGTAGATGAGCATGTCTCGGTTAGTTGATGCCATTCCGTTGACCCATGCCGGGTCGTTTGCCATCGGTTGGCTCAACGAAACGAAATCTTTACCGACGAACTTGCTGATTTCATGCCACGAAGGCGAGTCCGCGGCTGCATTGAGTGCAGCGGCAGCTACGAATGCAGGCACACCCTCAACTGCGGCTGAGAAGCTGTCGTGTTCATCGGGATCCATGAACAATGGACGCGCTCCGAGATCGGTACAGATTTCTTGAACATCTCGTATCGCCGATGGTCGACTGCGAGGATGCGGAATAATCGCGTATGGTGCATGAGTGAACAGATACGGCGAAGGCTCGTCACGCCCGGTGGCGTCAGCTTTCACTAGTGGATGACCTCCGACAAAAGATGCGTTTTGCGGGAGAATGTCCTCTGCCCACCGGAGTATCGAACGCTTTGTGCTGCACGTATCTGTAATGGTGACGTTGTCGGAGACGTAGGGAGCGATGTTTTCCAAGGTCTCGTATGCGCGCGTGACCGGGAGGGAGATAATCACCACATCAGCGTCGCGCACAGCGGTGTCGAGGTTCCACTCCGCAGAGTCGACAGCACCGATCTTTTCCGCCCGCGCATGAATATCTTGGTCAGGATCGTAACCAACTACCCGGTACTTTTTGGCGTGCTCGGTTCGTAGACCTAATCCGATCGATGCGCCGATCTGACCTACTCCGAGTAACGTTACCTGCTTCATGATGCTCTCTCAGCCTATCGTATTGGTGGGTGTGTAAGAACGCACTCCGTAGTTCGTGAATACAACCTTAATTTTGCGACTTGTCATCTTCGCCGGGATTACGAGTTCGCAGGAACTCATCGAGTTCATCGATCAGCGCCGCAGGTTCCGGATCATCGGCGACTTCCAATTCAGAGTCGTACCGCTCCTCAAGCGTCTGAACGTACTCGACAGCCTTTGGAGTGTTTTGAAGAGCGTAATCAACGCGCGTTCTGAAGTCCTCTGATTCACGCTGTAGATTTGCAGTGCCTACAGATAAACCGGCGAATCTTTGGATCTCTTCAACTATCGCCAACGTGATCGCTGGATTCTGCGCCCCTTGCAGGTAACGCGGTGCATGACCCCAGATCGAAGCCGACTTAATACCTCGCCGGGAGAAGGTGTCCATCGTGGCAGATGTCATGCCCGAAGGTCCTTCGTAGTTCGGCCGAGCGTAGCTGATGTGTTTGTATCTCGGCCCAAGATCTTCGTGAACCGTCGTGCTCATAACCACCGCTGATCGAGTATGAGGCACCTCGTCCAACAGCGCGCCGACGGTAACCAGCATATCCACATTCACTGCATTAGCGACATCGGCGACTAACGATGTGTAGGTTCGCCACTTGAGATGAGGTTCGGTGCCTATGAAGAACACAACATCCGGCAAATCGACGCTGTCAGATTTCAGATAGAAGAACTCGTTCTTGGGCCAGATCAAGCGGCGACTGCCATCAGGCGCGTTCTCGACGTAGGGACGCTCTTCGGTGAAGATGTAGAACTCTTCAGCGTCGATTTCGGCGAACCTTGTAGAGCCAAGTTCCTGGATGAGATGATGAAGGGCGCGGGTAGCCGATTCTCCAGCGTCGGACCAGCCAGACCACGCGGCGATCATCAGCGCGTCGTTTAGATCGGGCTGCTCAGCAATCAGCAACTGGTCGCTCAAAGCGTTTACTCCATCGAGTCAAGTTCACAGAGGATGTCAGCGATGGTGCAAGTCTAGCATTCACCGCATCCAACACCGTTATCGCCGATCCGACTAAGGTCATTGTCATTCCCGGGCGGTCCTTAAACCAGAGAGAATGGGCAAAGGCAAAACCATAAGCATAAGCAGTGGAGCCAACGGTGGGGATCGAACCCACGACCTGCAGTTTACGAAACTGCTGCTCTACCACTGAGCTACGTTGGCAACAATAGAGGTGCGGAACGGCGGCACTTCGCAGATTCAATGTTAATTCAGGCGTTTCGTTAAACCCCGATCCGTTCGTCGTCGGGAATTGTCCTTCGCTCCCTTTCAACCTCGTCGAACCAGTTTTCTAGATCGTTCAGCAACTTGACTCCGCGCTGCGGATGTTCATCCCATAGATCGTGCTCTTCCAAAGGATCATCAGCGATGTTGTATAGCTCTGGACGCGGGGGGTCATCAATGATGCGAGTCGGTTCTGGCCAGTCAAATATGCGCGGCACTTTTTCCGGCTCGTACTTGTACAAGATGTCCATCAACACGTACTCATCAGCCAATCTCTGATCTTTGGGTGTAGCGGGTTGTAGCGGTAGAGCAGGGCGTACGAGTTTCCAGTCGCCATCTCGGACGGCGGCGTTGCTGATTCCGATTGGCGAGTATCCACTGAATTGCCAGAAGCGTTTCGGGGCGATAGGAGGAACCTCGCCCCTTAACTGCGGGAGTACCGAATCACCGTCTAGCGGTCGCATGCCATCGACCGAGTCCGCACCGGCCATGTCCATGAACGTCGGCAACCAGTCGATGAACTGCGCAAGTTGATGATTTTCGGCTCCGCCATTCAAACCAGCAGGCCACCGGAGTATCATCGGAACCCGCACACCGCCCTCAAGTACCGAGCCTTTGGCACCGTTGAGTCCGCAGTTGAAGCGTGTCGTGTCGCCAGTTCCGCCGGGCGGTACGTGGTCCCAGCGGACACCGAATGCCGGGCCGTTGTCGCAGGTGAACATGAATACGGTATCTTCGTAGAGACCGTTACGGCGAAGCGATTCGGATATCTGTTCAACGCCACGGTCCATCACTTCGATCATGGCGTAGACGGTGGCGACATCGACGTTGAAACCGGCTTCGATGTACGGTGTCACGAAGTCTTGAGGCGCGTGTAACGGAGTGTGTGGCGCGTTGTACATCACGGTCAGGAAGAATGGTTCAGAGGCGTGTCGATCGATAAACTGAACCGCTTCGTCGGTGAGCAGGTCCGTCATGTAAGTTCCGTCTGAAGGCACTATGGTTCCGTTGCGGTCGAGGTTGTAGTGCCAGTAGTCGGCCCAACCACCGCGAAAGCCGGCGAACTCATCGAAGCCGCGAGCGTTGGGATGGTATCGAGGATCGAGCGCGCCGTTGTGCCACTTGCCGATTAGGCCGGTTGCGTAGCCGTTGGCTTTGAAGATATCGCCGAGGGTTGTCTCTCGGAGAGCGATGCGGTCGTAGCCCAAAGTCTCTTGCGGGGTTACTGCGCCGGTTCTGATCGGATACCTGCCAGTTAGCATCGCGGCACGGGATGGCGAGCAGACCGGGCTTCCGGTGTAGTTTTGGGACAGACACACGCTTTCGCCGATCAACGAGTCGAGGAACGGCGTTCGCACTCTCCCTTCGCTGAAGACGCCGAAATCGCCGTATCCCATGTCGTCGGCCATTATCAGGACGAAGTTCGGTTTACCCATGTATGTCTCCAGATGTTTAGGTTCCAGTAGGCCCGAAGCGTTCAGTTCGGATGTTTTCGGGTGTGATGCCGAGTTCTACGGCGTAATTGGCGACGTTCTCCACAAAATCGCTAGGTCCGCAGATGTAGCAGTCGATGTCGCCGTGTGCCTCGGGATTGAGATTGTTAAGCATGTCTATGGCATCACACATCAACTCGACATCGACGCGTCGTCGTCTTCCGGTCCATCCGGGCGGTTGATGTCGCGTCAACGTATGTAGAACCGACAGATTGTCGTCGGCCGCATCCATGTCGTCCAACTCGCCGCGGTAGATGATGTGATGCTCGGTTCGAGACGAGTAGAGCAGGACAGCCGGTATTTTCTCCGCCATGCCAGACGCGGCACGGTGGCGAAGCATCGACATCAGTGGGACTACGCCGGAACCTCCGCCTACCAGCAACAGCTTCGTGTTTGGTTTCGCGCGCCATGTGAATGGTCCGCCGATTGGCCCGCGAATCTCAATCTGATCGTCGGGCTCTACGACGTAGTGGAAATAGGGAGAGACCTCGCCGTCCTCGAGCAGCTCGATCGTGATGTCGACGCGTGACACGTGCTCGGGGGCAGAAGCTATCGAATATGAACGTTGCGCTTGATAGCCGTCGGGAGCGGTTAGACGCACGTCGATGTGTTGTCCGGCGACGAATCGAAACCCGTTTGCTGGTTCGAGCGCGAAAGTTTTGACGTCGCCAGTCTCGCGCTTGATCGCTTTTACGGTGGCTAAATGCCAGCCTTTGTTCATCGGACTCCTAGCCATAACCCTTGCGTTCCGACCTAGGCACCTCGATTGCGGTAGTCGGGGGCTGCCATTAGCCGCTCCGTTACGACGCTGGAATCGCTGAGGCGAGATCGTATCGACTCCCACTGATGCTTTCCCCGAACCTGATCCCAATCGCTGTTGTCCGCTCCACCCCATAGCATGTACTGGCTAGTTATAACCGTAGGCAACAAGCGGTCATGGCGATGGCCGATAAGTTGGTGCAGTTTTTCTAATGTCCAATCAGTCAAATTCTGTTGACCAAATTCATCAAGGATAAGTATCCCTGCATTTCTAACAGAATCGAACAAGGCGAAGAAATCTGCCTCGTTGGAGGTCGAATACGCCCTACGCAACGTGTCAAGCAAGTCCGACACGGACCAAAAAGTGACCGTTTCCCCATGTTCTTGAAGCGCGTTGGCAATAGCAACAGCTAGGTGTGTCTTTCCGACCCCGGTTGTTCCATGAAGATATAGCCATGGTTTTGTTCGCTCCGGACCCACAAAGTCCCTGGCGACTTTGTACGCTCCGACGACGCTTTCCCTAGCTTCCAATTTCGCTGATTTCGCTCCGTAAGGTTCGAATGTCTCGAAAGTCATGCGTTCCAGCATCGTTGCCGGGATGTTGACTCGTCTGGCACCGATCGCCTCCGCTTCACTCGTCAGATGAAAAACCCGTGAAAGACTAGGGTCATCCAACTTCAACGCGATCCGCTCCGTGATCTCAGATACAGGTTTTGCAAGCACAATCACCGTCGGCAACCCACCGTTGAAGCGATGCGTGAGCAGTTGATCGATCTTGGAATCGATCCAGTTTGTGGATTGTTGCGCGCCTAAATCGTCGATCACTAAAGTTGGGGCATCTAGCAGAGATTCGAATGTGCCGCTCTCGGCATCATCGTCTTCGAAGCGTTCGTTGCGCAACATATCTGGGATGTCGAGGGCGGAGACGTACTTTGCTGGCGAGCCGCGGTCGATGATTGCGTTGACGATAGCAGCGGCGAGATGAGTTTTGCCGGATCCGGTGGAGCCTTCTAACACTAGCCATCCACTCGGTTCCGACGCGAACTGTTCGGAAGCCTCAGTTGCGGCGTGGAACAAGGTCTCGTCGGTGCGACCAGAACGACCCTCTGGGATGAGCGCATCGAAGGTCATCCGCTCGAGATGTCCGAGTTGCGAATAAGTCTTCAACCTCGACCGTGTATCGGATTGTGCGCCTTGGCAGTTGCACGGCACAACTACCAAATTGCCGCTGGAGCGATCGCCGGATGCCAATACCCAGAGCGAGTCGTTGCATCGGTCGCATTCTGGTGCGATTTCGGTTTGTCGAGAAGAGCTGCTTCCGTTAACCCGCGCGATCCCGTTTCCGTTGCGCGTCCAGGTATCTGCGGAGTTCAGCCTGCGAAATGCGCTCTCGGTCGGATTCTCCTCGGGCTGTTCCGTGTGTTCGCTCATGGGGTATTCCATCTCTTGCCCAGCGCCTGAGGACGCCGGCGACGAAAGACCAACTTCGGCTCTCGTTCTCAACGGCGATTCTAATGGCGCGGGTTATGTCCTCATCGGTGAAATCTTCCAATGTTGCCAAGATGCTCTGGCGAATCATCGGGGAAAGGATGCCAATGTTCTCTTCATACGCCCGGAATGCGTCGGCTGGGCTGGTGCTGGCGGATGGGGTTTCCCAACCATCGTTGTCTTTGTTCAAATTGTCTGTCGTTGACGAAACCTCGATTGAGGCGCGGCGCGCGGACTCGGTGTTGAACATTAAGCAGATGTTGTTATTTATTGAAGCTTCGACGAAGATGCCGCGCTCTATCGCCGACTTCAAGGTTCGGTCAAAATCGGATTGGTTTGGAATGGCTACGGAAAGGACGCGGTCACGTCGCAAGTCGTCGTGAGTTATGTAGCGCGGGTATCCGCGTTGGTGGTCTAGGAGCCATAAGGCTCGGAGAATCAACTTGATCTCGTCGGAATCTTCGATGGTGGACATGACGCGTCCGAGAACCACGTTGGGGACGCGCGTGGTAGCGAAGTCGTCTGGCAGGGGGAAGCCTTTGATGGTTTGAGGCGGCATCGTGCGCCTCTCAATCCATGCCCGGTTCGCTGACCGATGAGAAGAGGCCCCATTCGTCGCGCACTGACATCTCGATGTTGGCTGTGGGTCCGTGGCGATGTTTGGCGATGATTATCTCGGTCAGTCCGCGGGGATATACCTGCGTCGGGTTGCGTCGGTTCCACTCGTCTTCGGACATGTTCTTGTCGTCGCGGTGGATGAACATTACGACGTCGGCATCTTGTTCGATTGATCCTGACTCTCGCAGGTCTGCGAGGCGAGGCTCGTGGGATTTTCGTTGCTCGACGGCTCGGCTCAACTGCGAACAGGCAAGTACGGGAATGTTGAGGTCGCGCGCTATTGCCTTCAGATATCGGGAGATTTCGCTGACCTCTTGCACACGGTTGGCTTCTCGCCCGCCGAATGATGATCCGCTGATGAGCTGCATGTAGTCGACGATTAGAAAGTCGAGGCCGGTTTGGAGTTTTAGCCTTCGGGCTTTAGCGCTCAGAGCGCTCGCGGTCTGGAGCGCGGCGTCGTCTACGTAGATGCGCATGTCGCTGAGATAGCCGTACGCGTCGCTCAAGCGGTCACGCTCTGGGTCGGTGAGGATGTCGTTGCGGACGTTTTGAATGTTGATGTGGGCGTGGGCTGCTGCCATACGGTGGGCGACTTGGTCGATTCCCATTTCGAGGCTGAAGATACCGACGGTCTTGCCGTTTTTGGCGGCGTTGAGCCCGACGTTGAGTGCGAGGGTGGATTTGCCGAAACCGGGCCGGGCGGCCAGCACGATCATGTCGGAGCGATGGAAGCCCCCGAGGACGCGATCGAGCGATTCGAAGCCGGTGGCGATTGGCTGGTTGGATTCGTCGGAGTCATCGACCATTGGCGGGTCGAAGAATTCGGTAATCGATCGGGCATCTCTGATGGGTATAAAATCCGCCGCTTCGTAAGTCTGTCCGATCTTGAATATGATCTCTTCAGCGGCTTTGACGGCGCGATCGACATCGCGAGTGTTGGAGTAGTCGGATCCGATCTCGTTGATCTGCAGCCCGGCTTGACCGATCTGTCGGATGACGTATGCGTTATGGACGACGTGGGCGTATTCCACAATGTGGACAGAGTGGGGAGTGGCCGCAACTGCTGCGCTAAGGTATGCGTCACCGCCGACATCTTCGAGGATGTTTTTTGCGCTCAATCGGTCGCTGACGGTCCCTTGGTCGATGCCGGTCGACTCCATGAATAGTTCTCGGCATGCGGTGTAAATCTGGGCGTTCTGCTCGCCGTAGAAGTGTTCGGGCCTGAGGAACGGTTCAATACGCAGGATCGCATCGCCATCGATCAAAAGCGATCCGATGACTGCGATCTCGGCGTCGAGATTTGACGGCGGACTACCGTCTGATGGGAGAGTGGTCGGTTCTTGCATTCGGATCGATGCGGTAAGTGAATCTAACTGAGGGAGTGTATCGAATCCTAAACTGGATGAGGGTGTTTTGAACTAGGACGTGAAGGATTTTTTGAGGATTGGGGGGGATGGGTGTGATTGTCTGAACCCGGATTTGAATGATTTTAAGGATTGAGGGAATGGGAGGGTGGTTTGAACGTGATTTGAATGATGGGGTGTGAAAGTTGCAGGGCGACCACGAGGGTCGCCCCTACGTTTCTGGCTTGGGTGCGGTTGCGGTATGAACCCCCTGCGTCTCGCTTCGCGCCCCCCTCTGAATCTCCCCCTGGCAGGGGGAGGGTAAAGAGTTGCTGCGCAAAAAGGGGAGGAGTGGGTGTCATCGTCCGCCCGCCCCTCTGGATACCCGCCTGCGCGGGTATGACGGGGGTTAGCTGACTGTGAACCAAGAAACGGCTTCTAGGCTGTCGGCGTCGGTATCGCCGTCAGTTCTGCCGGGGCCCCACAGGATGACGGTGCCTTCGGTCTTCATTTCGTTGAGACGGTCGCGTACGGCTTGTCGGAGTTTGCCTTCGCCTTTGCCGTGTATGATCCTGAATTGCGGGATGTTGCGAGCTAAGATGCGCCCGGCGATGAGGCCTAAAGCGTCAACAGCCTGTGGCTCTTCCCAACCGTGCATGTCAATCTCACCACTGGCCAAAATCTCGTCGGTGATGGCGTATGGGTCCGTGGTCGACTCTTCTTCGTCCATCTCGACAATATCTTCGGAAACGACGTTGAGTGTGATGGTGGCGTCGATCTCCTCCATGAATCGCACGGGAAGCTGGTATGTTCCGACGATTCGGATCTGCTCTTGCATTCGGATACGCTTGCGTTCGATGGTTCGTCCGGTGAGTTCGGAGAGCCTTGCGGCGATTATCGTGTTGGTTACGGAGCCGTAGAGTCTGCCGGTAGGTCCGGTTCTGACAGTCAAATCGACAGGGTTTTCGGCGAGTTCATTGGCAATGTCACGCCACTCGTTCAACTCGCGCAACCTACGTTCCTCGGCCTCAGCGCGGAGCTTTTCCGCACGTCGCAGCTGGTGCTCGGTTGCCAGCACGGCAATGCCTCGCGGGATCAAGTAGTTGCGGGCGAATCCATTCTTAACGTCGCGGATGTCGCCGGCTCGCGCGGTGGGTAGCTCGTCTTCGAGGAACAGGACTTTCATGGTTGAGTTATCTCGGTGATAGTTGGCGCAACCGCAAGTTTGCGATTTATGCACATGGCTTAGTTGCTTCCTTATGATTCTACAACTCACGCCCGGCACCCTACACCGCGGGCATCCCCGCGAAAATCGCTTCGCTGGTACCCCCTCTTAATCTCCCCCTGAGAGGGGGAGGGTATGGGTTGCTTCGCGAACGGGAGTTTTCCGCCTTGTGGCGATCCTCCCCCTGGCCCTCTTGAAGGATGGGGTGTTTAGGGGTGGGTTGCGGTATGAACCTCCTGCGTCTCGCTTCGCTTGACGCGTCCCCCTTTTGCTGCGCAAAAAGGGGAGGGAGGGTTGTTGGGAATCATGCGAAGATGAAGTTGACGCGGTAACATACCGGCATAGCCGATTTACGCTCAATACCCAAGACGCGTGCAGAAATAGAAACAGGGAGCAATCGAGTTGGATTTCGAACAGATCGATAAAGCGGAAGTTACCGATCCCGCGAAGCAACCAAACTTGGAAAACTACATTGCGAAACGCGCGGACTTCGATTGGTGGAGCGATGCGTTCGAGAAGATGGACTGGCTGCCGAGTGGTGGTCTGAACAATGCCTACGAAGCCGTCGACCGACACGTCGCGCATGGTCATGGCGACAAACTCGCCATGATCTGGATCGGGAAGAACGGCGAGGAAGAGCGTTACACATACGCCGAATTCAAACGCGAGTCAGATCGTTTCGGCGCGGTGATGAACAAACTTGGAATTGAGCTTGGAGACCGCGTCTTCATCTTCATGGATCGATTGCCGGAGCTCTACATCGCGGCGATGGGCATCCTCAAGGCTGGCGGTGTCATTGCTCCACTGTTCTCCGCGTTCGGGCCTGACCCGGTGCGTGATCGGATGCTCGACGCGGGTGCGAAGTATCTCGTTACCAGCCCGGATTTGAGGGGCAAGATTTCGGAGATTCTGCCGGACATCGAAACGCTCAAGAGCGTTATCAGCGTGGACAAAGATGGTCGTTCCGGAGAGCCGCTTCCTGATGGTGACCTCGATTATTACGAGCTGATGGCGGCGGCTGATCCTGATGATTTCACGATGGCGGATACGACGCAGTACGACTTCGCGATCATGCACTACACGTCGGGTTCGACCGGCAAGCCCAAGGGTGTGCTGCATCGCCACCAGGCGGTGATCCAGCAGTGGATTACGGGGCACTGGGCCCTTGACCTCAAACACGACGACATCTATTTCTGCACTGCGGACCCGGGATGGGTAACCGGTACTTCATACGGGATGATGGCGCCGTGGACGAACGGTGTTACGCAGATCATCTACGAGGGGGGCTTCAGCGCGTCTGGTTGGTACAAGGTGATACAGGACTATGAAGTTACGGTGTGGTACACCGCGCCGACGGCGGTGCGTCTGCTGATGCGCGCTGGCGGCGACGTGGTTAAGCAGTACGATATGTCGTCGCTGAGATTCATCGGGTCGGTAGGCGAGCCTCTTAATCCTGAAGCGGTGGTCTGGGGCAATCGGTACTTCGACATGCCGATCCACGACAACTGGTGGCAGACTGAGACGGGTGCGATCATGTGTGCCAACTTCGCGTCGATGGCGGTGCGACCCGGCTCGATGGGCAGGCCGTTCCCGGGCATCAAGATGGGAGTGTTGGACGACCAGTTCAACGAGATGGGGCCCGGAAATGCTGGCAGCCTCGCGGTTCGTCCTGGTTGGCCGTCGATGATGTACACGTACTGGCAGCAGGACGAGATGTACAACTCCCGCTTCAAGAAGGGTTGGTACATCACGGGCGATCAGGCGAGTATCGATGAGGACGGGTATTTCTGGTTCCAAGGCCGGGCGGACGATGTGATCAACACTGCGGGACACCTAGTAGGCCCGTTTGAGGTGGAATCGGCGTTGATCGAGCACGAAGCGGTAGCGGAAGCTGGCGTTATCGGCAAACCCGATCCGATCGCGATGGAGATCGTCAAGGCATTCGTGACGCTGAATCCGGGTTACGAAGCTGGAACTCAGCTCCGACGCGAACTCATGCGCTTCGCGCGCGATCGACTGTCTGCCGGAGTAGCACCGCGCGAGATCGATTTCATTGACATCATGCCCAAAACGCGCTCCGGAAAAATCATGCGCCGATTGCTCAAGGCACGGGAACTCGGCCTCCCAGAAGGCGACACCTCAACTCTCGAAGACGACTAAACCCGATTACATCGCCAACCACAGATCAGAAAGGTGACGAAATATGCCCGACGCAGCAGTATTCAGCACAGTTAATGAACCGTTGACGATCGAGGACATCTACGTAGACGATCCAGCACCTTACGAGGTGTTGGTCAAGACGATGGCAACGGGGGTCTGCCACTCGGATCTCCATTTTGTCGAAGGGCTCTACTCGATGGATACACCGGCAGTCATGGGTCATGAGGGTGCCGGCATCGTGGAGAAAGTTGGAGATCTGGTCCAGGATGTCGCTCCCGGCGACCATGTGATTCTGTGTCTATCGGTCTACTGCGGAAGATGTCGGCACTGCATCACCGGTCACCCGGCGCGCTGCCAGACGAAGCCAATGCGCGGTGAAAACGAATCGCCGAGGATATCGTTGGACGATCAACCGCTCGTGCAAATGGCGAATCTTGCCACCTACGCCGAGAAGATGCTGGTGCACGAAAACAGCGTGGTCAAGATTCGCGAAGACATGCCGTTTGAAGGTGCAGCTCTCATTGGCTGCGGCGTTACGACCGGAGTTGGTGCGGCTCTGAACACGGCGCAGGTGGAGCCGGGTTCAACTGTTGCGGTATTTGGTGCAGGCGGTGTGGGCCTTGGAGTGATTCAAGGGGCGCGCATAGCCGGAGCGTTGCGAATCATCGCGGTCGACATTTCGGAGAACAAGCTAAAGACCGCCATGGATCTGGGCGCGACGGACATCGTCGACGCCTCGGACAGAGATCCTGTCGAAGCGATCATCAACCTCACCGACGACGGTGCTGACTACACGTTCGAGGCGATAGGTCTCAAAGATGCCGCGGAGGCTTGTTGGGACTCGTTGGGGACAGGGGGAACAGCGACGTTGATCGGTATGATCCCAGAGGGCACGAAGATTGAGATTCCGACGACTGGGATGCGTGAGCGCAAGATCCAGGGTTGCAGCATGGGCTCCAACCGGTTCAAAGTTGACATGCCCAGATACGTCGAGTTCTATAGGCAGGGCAGGTTGCTATTGGACGAGATGGTGACGCGCCGTCTTGAACTTTCGGACATCAACGAGGCGTTTCGTGCGATGAAAGCAGGTGAAGTCGCCCGATCGGTGATTATGTTCTAGGGCTTGTACGTCCTCTGGATACTCGCTGGTGTCGGTTTTGTCGCGCTGGCGTGATCAGGATGTTGTTGCATGGGTATGACGGGGGTTGTCGTCTAAGGATGTTATAGCCTTAACCGTTATCCGCTCTGAAACCAATGTCAGCGATTAGTTCGTATTTGTTGGGTACTAAGAATCTGAATTCTGGCTAGAAGCACAACACCCGAGGTGCATCCTTGAAACGTCTGATAGTTGGCGCGCTGTTTGTTGCCGCAGTCGCGGTTGTAGGTTCATCTTTAGATCGAAATACCACAGTGGGACAAGCATCCGATTTCCAACTGACGGTGCGAAATATAACCGCGCGGCAGCCGATCACTCCGCCTATCGTAGTAGTTCACGACAGCAACGCCGTTTTGCTGCCATCATCTGCCGGACGGTTGGAAGGACTAGAGGCATTCGCGGAATCTGGTTCTCAACCTGAACTGATGGAATCCCTAAAGGGCCGGTCCGGAGTGAAGGGTGTATCGAGGTTTGGCGGCATTATAGAGCCCAAAAGCCAACAAACATTGCTTCGCGTCTCTGCTGAACCAGGCGACCATATCAGTGTCTTGGGAATGCTGCAATGCACCAACGACGCCATAGCGCTGGGCACCCTCATCGTTCCAGAAGACGGTTCACCCGGCTACGGTTCCGGAACGGTTTGGGACGCAGGAACTGAGGATAATGACGAATCGCGCGCCACTGTGCCGTGTCCTGGTTTGGACGGAGAGGGGGTTTCCAATCTTGACACCGCTGATGGAGAAGGTAGCATCGAACGTCATCCCGGGATCTCCGGCACTGTCGATCTAGGTGCAGTATTTGGTTGGGAACATACCGTCATGGAGATCGCAGTGTCTACGCGCGGAACGCGCCCGGAACGAGCATTCGAGGTCGGCGCTACGCTCAAAAACCTATCAATCGGTCAACCGATCACTCCGCCGGTAGTGGTTGTTCACGACAAAAACGTTGATGTGCTTGAGTACAGACGTCCAACGGAATTGCCGGGGATCGGCGATCTATCGGAAAGCGGAGATGGTTCAGTTCTTCTCACAACACTCGCTGAGAGACCAGGAGTAGTGTCTGTTCGCCAATGGTGGACTGACGGGCCAATAGCACCGGGAGATTCTTTCACCGGTAACGCGCGCGCGTTTGTGGGTAATACGGTGACGGTGTTGGGTATGTTTGCATGCACAAACGACGGCTATATGGTGACATCGGCAGAGGTCAAGGGATCGTCGCTGAGCATCCAAAAAACCTCATCGGTTGCGATGGTGTTCGATTCAGGCTCGGAGGACAACGACGAAACATCTGAAACGGTGCCATGTCTGGGAGGCGAGTCCGCGGCTTTGTCCGAGGGTAATGGTGAAAATGACCGACAAGCTCACCCCGGTATCACTGGTGTAGGAGACCTAGTGCCCTCGACCCATGGATGGACGGATACGACAACAGCGGTGCTTTCGCTCCATGAAGCGGTGAAGGCAGAACCGACACCTGAACCCGCACCAGAGCCTACTGCTGAGCCCACGCCTGTTGCGACGCTCGAACCTGAACCGACGGAAATGCCGATAGAAGAGCCTGACACAGGAGGTTTCGCATTTGCGTGGAACTGGATTTACGCGGCGATGTTTGGTGGAGTGACGATGATGGTCGTGGGAGGTTGGATTGCTCGGATCGAAAACCGTCGAAGACGACACGTCCGGAGCAACTCCGGGCAAGATTGAGTTGCTCTAAACTGATTCGGCGCGCAAGAACCACTCGACTGTTGCAGCGAAATCTTGCGGGCATGACTCTGGGGCACGGTCGCCGCAGTTCTCGAGTTCGACTAGTTTGCATTTTGCACCGAGGGCAGATCTAGCTGATACGATCTGCTGGTGGTCGGCGATTTCGCTTTGGCGGCCACGTATCAGTACCAACGGGCAAGTGGTATTGTCGAACGGCGGAGTATCGTCGTCGTTTAGTCCGTAATCGACGAGTGCAAGCGCCCGAACTGCGCCTTTAGCCATCTTTGCAGCTTGTAGTGCGGTATCCCCAGCGTTTTTGCCGTGTGCGATTACCGAAGATGGTTCTCCGATTGCCCAAATCGTCTGCACGAGCGTGTACGGAGACACATCCCAAATGGCGTAGACGTCACGGTAGCCAGACGACATGTCAGCAAACTGTGTCCATTGAGAGTTGTCCGATTCGTTAGAAACCAAAAGAAGTGGGGCGTTGCGCGGAGTGCCGTTTTCAGAGCCGGGAGCCCAGTGCTTGGCATCGACTTTCGCCTCGGTTACGAGAGTGATCTCAGATGTATCGGTTAGCATTTGTTTGCGTGCCTCGTTTGTCTCGGAATCTTCACCGTGTAGGGATGGTTCGATCGCGATCGCGCGTTTATGATGTGCAATCGATGAATCAACGTTAGAATACAAAATCGATAAGCCACTTGAGAAAGATGCATGTCGTGGCTTGTAACGTGACTCGATCTGGAGGTTGAAAATGGTTACATCTGAGTGGGGAGCAATCTACAAAGAGCTCGGCGCTCAACCCGTCATCAATGCAACTGGAAGCGTGACTCTGCTCGGAGGATCGACACCGGTGCCGGAAGTGAAAGAGGCGATGGATCGCGCCGATAGCGCATTCATACCTTTGATCGAGCTTGAAAAGGCAGCAGGTGACGAAATTGCGAGATTGGCCGGTGTACCAGCCGCATACATCACGTCAGGTGCCGGGTCCGCGCTGACTCTCGCTACCGCAGCATTCATGGCTGGTGGCGATGATGGCCTGATCCAACAGCTGCCGGACACCACGGGTCTTAAAGACGAGATCGTGCTTCAGCATCGCGAGCAATACTGGTACGACCGATGCTTGCAACTCGCAGGCGCGAAGCTGGTTTTCGCGGGCGATGAAAACGGCACCAACGAGGATGACATTCGTGCCGCGATCACCGACAAGACCTGTGCGATTCACGTCCCGGTCGTAGAGCAGGCACCGAAAGACCCGAACGTCGTTACGCTGGACAAGGTCATCGAGATCGCCAAAGATGCCGGTGTTTACGCATCCGTCGATGCTGCTGGACAGATCTTCCCGCTCGAAAACTTCGGTAAGTATGTGCGAATGGGAGCTGACTTCCAGTGCATCGCGGCCAAGTACATGGGCGCTCCGCACTCCACCGGCCTTGCGATGGGCACCGAGGAGATAATCGATGCCATCAGCCGACACTCGTTCGTTGGCTATGAATCCCGACGCATCCGGGGTGTTGGTCGACCGCACAAAGTCGATCGCCAAGAGATCATGGGTTGCGTAGCGGCAGTTCAGCGCTGGTTCAGGTTAGACCACGAGAGCCGACTGGCTGCTGCCGAGCAGGAGAGCTTGGAGATCATCAAGCCGCTACAAGGCATTCCCGGCGTCAAGGCTGAGTTGATCGACAACATCATCGCCCACCAGCCGTTCGGAGTGACTATCGGCGTAGACGAAGACGTAGTCGGCTTCAACAACGAAGACTTGGTCAACAAGCTCAAGGCTATGGACCCGCCAATCTGGACTCGAACGACTGATAACGCTCCGTTGATGATCCATGTCTTCGGTCTCAACCCCGGCGAAGCCGAGGTTGTAGGCGAATCGATAGCGGCAGCCGTACGCGGTTAATCGCTGACCGTTCCATAACCCTCTCCCGATTTTAGGGAGAGGGCGAGATGATGTTGAGTAGTTGCTGCTCTTAACAGAGCGTCAATATAGCGCGTCGCCTAGCTGACAGAAACGACAGGAGCACGAAACCTATGGAAACTGTGAAAACTGTAGCGATACTAAGCCCTGGCGATATGGGATCCAACGTCGGACGCGCGCTCCGCGAAAACGGTCTCGATGTCATAACGTGCCTTACCAACCGAAGCCAAAGGACGCGAGAGTTATCCGCAATCGCAGGGATAACCGATGTCCCGCATTTCGAGGAGATGATCGACCGCGCCGACATCGTGCTATCCGTTCTGGTTCCCGAACGCGCTGTGGAAGTGGCACAACAAGTGGCGGGCGTTATCCGAGAATCTGGCAAATCGCTCCCATTCGCTGACTGTAATCCAGTCGCACCGACGGTCGCCGAACAGATGGCAGAGATCATCGACTCGGCCGGAGGCAGGTACATTGACGGCGGCATCATCGGTAGCCCGCCAGGGAGGGGAGAGCCGCCTCGGTTTTATACCTCAGGTCCGCACGAGGCCATCATGGGACAGCTAGATGGACAAGGCATATCGGTACCCTTGATGGGGGGCGAAGTCGGTCGCGCGTCCGCCATCAAGATGTGCTACGCCTCTCTCAGCAAAGGTGCGGCAGCCCTAAACGCCTCCGCTCTCATCTCCGCAATGAACCTCGGCATATACGACGAGTTCATCGCCGAGATGGAATCTAGTCAACAGGGTGTCCTGAAAAACATGCAGGGTGTCAACAGCCTCGGCGCAAAAGCATTCCGCTGGATTGATGAGATGGAGCAGATCTCAGCGACGTTCGGTGCCGCTGGTGCGACGCCTTACCTGCATAAGGGCGCGGCTGACGTGTTCAGGCACGTAACCGCATCGTCCATTGGGCGCGAGAGGCCGGAGACGGTGGACACGTCAAGGTCGTTACGGGAGACTGTGGAGTTGTTGGTGGGCGGATCAGACGGGGTTGCCGACTAACTGCCGCGTAACGCCGAGTGCGATGTAGTCGAACTCAGTCGCTACGTCTTCATTGCTCAAGGCTGGGGGTTCGAGCGCGTCTAGGTAGTCGGGACGGAGAGTTACTGCACCTAGGAACGGCAGTCCCATTTCGTAGGCGAGTTCTTCTGCGGCACCTTCTCCAAACAGTCCACCGGACATATTCTCGACCACACCGAGGACATCAAGGTTCATCTTGCGGATCATGTTGATCGACCGTTTTGCGTCAAGCGCGGCGAGTTCTTGTGGAGTGCTGACGATAACGAAACCATCAAG
Source organism: Dehalococcoidia bacterium (assembly GCA_963555965.3). Lineage (GTDB taxonomy): Bacteria > Chloroflexota > Dehalococcoidia > Lucifugimonadales > Lucifugimonadaceae > Bin127. The sequence continues at coordinate 948,719 of OY821634.1, read as the reverse complement.
ATTCAAAGTTTGCATAACCGTGAGCGGCGCATCAGATGTTCCAGGCGGCAAATCGACGACCATGTAGTCTGGCTCGCCCCAGTCTGTCATCTGCAAGAATTGGTTGATTGCATTGTGAATCATCGGTCCGCGCCAGATAATTGCCTCTTCCTCATTCTGTTGGAAAAAGGCCATCGACATCACCTTCACGCCAAATCTCGAAGAAGGTATCATCTTGCCGTCGCGCTCAACCGGACCCTCGGAAATGCGTAAGACGCGAGTAACGTTGGGGCAGTCAATGTCGCAGTCGAATAATGCGACGTTCTTTCCCTGCTTGGCAAGGGTAGCGGCTAGGTTCACTGCGACGGTTGTCTTGCCGACGCCGCCTTTTCCGCTGTATACGCCGATGCGTTTGCCTATCGACTTAAGCGAATCGGAGATGCGTTTCCGTTCTTGAAACTGACGCCGAGCCTGGGCTAAGCGCGCTTCTTCTGCGGGTGTAGTCTTGCGAGGGGTAGTCAAGGGGGATGGATAGGAGATTAGACTGGACGAACGTTGCTAGTCGATGCCGAGAAGTCGTTTCCCGTCTTCGGTGATCATATCGGGATTCCATGGCGGGTCGAAGACCAGATCGACTTCGACATCTTCGACGTGCTCGATCTCGGCGATGCGCCACTCGGCCTGCTGTGCGATGTACGGACCCATACCGCAGCCCTGCGCGGTGAGTGTCATCTCAACGAAAACTTCGTTGTCTTCAACATCGACGTCGTAGATGAGGCCAAGGTCAACGACGTTGACGGGGATCTCAGGGTCATAGACATCTTTTAGGGCTTCGTAGACCTGTTCTTGGGTCACGACGTCGGCTGTTTGTGCCATGGTGCGAACCTCCGGGTGGGCGCGCACTCAAACTAATAGAGTACGCTTGCGAATCAGTTTATCAAATGGTGCCCAACGCCTCGTGTTCAACCGCCTCGGGGGGCAGGTTCGTCTTCGTGCAAGGCTCTGCGCTCTGTGATCACTTCATTAAGGGCTTCTCTCGCCATGTCCAACACGTCATCATCAGGCGCGTCGTCGTATGAAGCCGACTCTGCCGCTGAAATCCACTCCCAGATTTCCTCCTGCGCAAGACGAAGATCCTTGGCGTTCATCGTCGAGAAGTCAGCGTGGATGGCAGCGGGTGGTGATGGTAAGGGCATTTTCGAATCACCTACTACGCCTTACCAAATTGTCGGGTGCGGTTAAAACTTCGCAGTTAAGTCCATTGACGCGGGTGATCCGGCGATCGAGCGTCAGCAACGGGCAATTCAGCGATTCGGCTAATGCTACGTACCAAGCGTCGTAGCAGGTGAGGTTATGGCGCAACTCCCAAATGCGTTGAGCAGATGGGCCAAACGGACGCAATTCAATTTCGACAGCAAACATCTCGTATAGTGCCGATGTTGCTACTAATGTCGAGATTTCACCTGCGAGTTCCATTCTACGGAGACCGCTCGCACTCTCGACGTATATCAATTGTGGGCTGATCAATGTAGCGCGTCGCGTGCTTTCGCGCGCCCACAGGCCCTCGTGCCTTGCATCGACCAAAGAAGCGACTAGGACCGAGGCATCGACGACGATGTTCATTTGCGATCTGCCTTGATGGCGTTGACGATCGTTTCAGCGTCGACGCGTGAGTTTGTCACCTCTAACCTTGCTTGCACTCTTTCAAACACGATTTCGTTGTTTGATCTTGCAGCTAAACGTTCTAGCTCATCAAGCAGAAACGCTTGCATCGATTGTCGTCTCCTGGCTGCACCTTCGGCAAGTTTGTTACGGACTTCGTCGGGGACGTTGCGGATTGTTATCTGTACAGTCATGATTGCATTATGCCAGCAGTGCCATCATTTTGCAATCACTTCGCATCACACTAGGTTCTGGCGGTCGATCTTGGAGCCAGCTAGGAACACATCGCTGACTTTGCGGAGGTCGGCGATGTCGCGGGTGGGGTCGCCATCGACGACCAAGACGTCGGCTTGCTTTCCAACTTCAAGCGTGCCTAGGGTGTCGTCAACGCGGCATGATATTGCGGAGTCGCGGGTGGCAGAGACGATGGCATCCATATTTGACATGCCGGCCATGACGTGTGCTTCGATCTCGGTCTGGAAGTCGCCCATCGGGTAGTTTGCCCACGCTGAGTCGGAACCGGCGACCATCACGACACCAGCGTCACGCATCCTCGCGACGTGGTCCATGCGACCTTCTGAGCCGCGTCTCATGACATCCACGTCTTCCGATTCCAATGCCAGTTCCGGATTGTCTTCCAATTGCCGGATCCGAGACAATGACTGACCCAATGTCGGGTTTACGAATACGCCTTGCTCAGCGATTTTGTCGGCGATGTCAGATCGGTAGCTGTCGCTGCCATTGGCGTCCCGATGCACGCCGTGAATCATTGTGTCGATCCCGGCTTCGAGGGCGTTTTCCATGCCTCCAGATGACGTGCAGTGGGCGCAAACGTGTTTGCCAAACTTGTGCGCCTCGTCGGTTATCGCTGAGAATTCGTCGATATTGAATGATGGTCTGGACGGGTGACTGGTGCGGGTGCTGCCTCCGGTTGCGGTTACCTTGATGAAGTCAGCGCCTTCTTTGATGAGCTGTCGGACGGCGGCGCGACACTCGGTCGGTCCTGTTGCTGTGGTTCCGAAATATGAGAGGTGTCCACCGATGATCGCGATGGGTCTACCGGCGAGGATCAGGTGCGGGGACGGGACGATGCCCATCTCAGCTGCTTCGCGTAGCAGGAAGGTTGTGCGATTCTTTGCGCCGCAATCTCTGACGGTTGTTACGCCGGAGTAGAGGTGTTTTCGGACGTTCTGAGCGGCTTGGACAGTGAGGACTTCGTCGGGGAGTGTGACGAGATCATCACCGGCTCGGCCGTCGCCGATGCCGATGAGGTGGACGTGGCAATCTACCAAACCTGGGAGGATAGTTGCGTCTCCGTAATCGATCTCTTTAACAGACGCACCTTCAGGTGCTTGTACGGTTTCTTTAGTGCCGATCTGTTTGATGTTGTCGCCTTCAAGCATGATCGCGGCTTGTTCGGCGACTGGGCCGCCGTTGCCGTCAACTAGCCGAGACGCTTTGAGAATCGTGAATTGCGGGTTGCCGTCGCTCATGTGTGACCTCCGTGCGAATGATGACTGCCCAGATTAATATCTTCGGGTGTTTGACGCATGGCGGCGATGGATTCGTCTGAGCCTCGCTCTACTTTTTCGCCTTTGAAGAAGACATCTGCGACGTTCCAGAGATCGTTGACATCTTTCGATGGGTCGCCGTCCACGATTAGGATGTCGGCTTGCTTTCCGGGTTTGAGGGTGCCGACGATGTCATCGATGCCAAGGGCTTCTGCTGCCCATTTGGTGACGGATAGGACGCCCTGCATGTGGGAGTAGCCGGCGTGGACGAGTAGTTCGGTTTCGTAGACGGTGTTGCCGAGTTGGTAGTCGCCCCATGAGGAGTCGGAACCGGTGATGACTTTTACGCCCATTTCGATCATGCGGCGGTTCTGGTCGAGGCGGGTTTCGAGTTCTCGTTTTGCGGTATCGAGTTCGATGGATTCTTGTTCGGTTATGCCAAATGCTCGGGTTTTTTGCGTTAACGACCATACCTTCGATCGCCCTACATGAAGGGTCGGATTGACATACGCGCCTTGTTCACCGATGCGTTCTGCGATATCGACTCGAAAGTTGTCGCGGTCGTCTGGCTCTTTGTAGACGCAGTGGATGATCATGTCTACATCGGCATCGAGCGAGTTGATGACGCCCTGCGTCGACGTGCTGTGCGTGGCAGTCAGCTTGCCGAATTTGTGCGCCTCGTCGGTAGCAGCCCTCAGTTCGTCCACGTTGAAAGAGGGTAGAAGGGGAAACGACGTTGGAGTGCTACCGCCCGTCGCGGTTATCTTGATGTAGTCCGCTCCTTCCTTGATTAACTGTCTAGTGAAGCCCCGGACCGCCTCAACTCCAGTTACCTCGCCGCCGAAATATCCCATGTGACCGCCGATAATTGACACTGGACGCCCGCACAGAATCATCCTAGGCCCGACAGTCAGACCCTCGTTGATCGCGTCCCGAATCCTGAACATAGTCATGTTCTTCGGGCCGTTTTCTCGTATCGTAGTTACACCTGAAAAGAGGCTTCGACGCGCGTTGCTAGCCGATTGAACGGTCAGAATTTCGTCTTCCAACGCGGCCAGGTCTTGACCGTTGCGACCATCACCAAAGCCGTTGTTGTGAGTGTGGCAATCGACCATTCCGGGTAGGATGGTTGCGCCAGGGTAATCGTGGTGTGTTACCGCTGCACCCTCAGGAGCGCTTACCTGGTGAGCGGGTCCGACACTGACGATCTCGGAACCGCGCGTTAAAACCGCTCCCTTGTCGATTGGCGGTCCGCCTTTGGCATCGATTACGCGGTCGGCGGTTAGAAGGGTGTAGATGGGGGTGACTGACATGGGATCGAAGTTTACAGGGTTAATGAGGGATAATGAGGTTATGGTTCTGAGTTACGACAATCCTGAGTGTAGAGAAATCGCAACGGAGTTGTTGCGGCGGCATGATGATTTGCAGACAGAGGCGAACATCACGTCTTCGATTCGGGATTTCTTGGTGCGGACAGGGCTTGTAGAGTCGGGCGATATCAACGAGGAGATTTCACCAGCAGAGGGTTCGGGTAACTCGGTTGATCTTGCCGCTCTGGACACGTTGATAGAAGTGAAGCGCAGGATCGGAAACGGCATCGTCCCGGATCCATCCCACGTTGCACAACTGGACGGTTATCTAACGGCGGCGATGGATGCGAGCAAGGGCGTGCGGATCGGAATTCTCACTGACGGGAAGCACTGGCTTTTGCGGTGGCCGAACGCGGTGATGATCCAGACGACTCCGCCGTACGCGTTCATTTTGACGGACGCGGACAAATGGTACACGCTGTATGAGTGGTTGCGGGACAACGCGCTGGTCGCTCGCAGAGAGATCGAACCTACAAGCGAAGCGATACAGGAACAATTCAGCCCAAGCAGTCCGTTGTACGAACGGGAGATCGACACTTTGCAGGCGTTGTATGAACAGTACGCGGAGTTTGAAACTGTGAAAGTGAAGCGTCGGTTGTGGGAGGATTTGCTTCGGACGGCTCTGGGGGAGGTTGTTCAAGGTGATGAGTTTGACGATCTTTTTGTGCGACACACGTATCTGACGATTGTGGTGGGGATAGTAGTGCAGGCGGCGTTCGGGATGGATGTGAGTAAAAGAGCGGCTATCAATCCGGAAGATCTGGTCAGAGGCCGGCAATTTGCGGAGGCTACGGGTATCTATGGAGTTGTGGAATCGGATTTTTTCTCTTGGCCAATCGAGGTAGGCGCGACTCCGTTGATTAAGACGATTGCACGCCGGGTGGCTCGTTTCGACTGGTCATCGCCACCAACTGACGTTGCTGCGACGCTATACCAGACGGTCATACCGGCGCAGGAGAGGCGTGATCTCGGGGAGTATTACACGCCGCGCTGGTTGACTAAAGCGATTGTGAAGGAGATAGTTACGGACCCGGTGAATCAACGGGTGCTAGATCCGGCGTGTGGTTCTGGGACGTTTATCGCTGAGTGTGTTGAGCACTTCATCGAAACGGCGAAGAAGCAGAACTTGCCAGAGACAAAGTGGTTCGAGTTGCTGCGGGATTCGATTACGGGTATCGACGTGCATCCAGTTGCTACACACTTGGCGCGTGCAGCGTGGGCTATCGCCGCGCAACCCGCGATCGCTAGGAGTATGAGCACTGCGGTGACGGCTCCCATCTACTTGGGCGACTCTTTGCAGTTGCGATATCGGAGTGGTGACCTCTTCGCTGAAAAGAACGTGAGCATCAGCGTCAACGACGAAGATGGCACTGAGCTTCTGTTTCCGGTTTCACTCGTCAACCGCGCCGAGGATTTCGATGAGATGATGATTGATGTGGCTAGTTGCATAGAGAGAGGCGAAAATCCAGAGTACATGTTAAGTGCGGTGGCTGGTTTGAATGAAGTTGAGAAGGCTACGCTATCGGGTACGATTGGCAAACTTGGTGAGTTACACCGGAAGGGGCGGGATCATATCTGGGCGTATTACACACGGAACTTGGTGCGTCCGATCACTCTGGCGCGGAACAAGGTGGATGTGATTGTTGGGAATCCGCCGTGGATCAACTACAACCAGACGACGGATGTGTTGCGCGACGAACTGGTGAATCAGAGCCGGAACGTGTATGGGATTTGGGCAGGTGGTCGATATGCGACGCATCAGGATGTGGCATCGCTGTTTTATGCGCGGTGTGTAGATTTGTATCTACGGGATGGCGGGTTGATCGGGATGGTGATGCCGCACAGCGCGTTGCAGGCTGGGCAGCACACCAAGTGGCGGACGGGAGAATGGAAGTCGCGAGGCAGTGGGATGACTTTGCATGTTAACTTTCAAGTTCGGAAGGCTTGGGATATGGAGCGGTTGGAGCCTAACAACTTCTTCCCTGTTCCGTCGTCGGTGGTATTCGCCAAGCGGATAGGTGTGGAAGGGAAGGCGAGACCGTTAGCGGGAACGGTTCGGCAGTGGATTGGCGTAACGGGTTCCAGTTCTGTCAAAAAGATCGACGCGAGAATCTCAGATACTTCGGGCGACCACATTTCTCCCTACGCGGGGTGGACTCGTAATGGAGCGACGATGTTTCCGCGTGTCCTGTTTTTCGTCAACGAGACAACTAATCCAGCGATTGTGCAAGTTCCCAACACAATTACGACAAACCCACGTCGTGGCGTTTATGACAAAGAGCCTTGGAAGTCGTTGGATTTGCCAGCGTTGACCGGCAACACCATAGAAGATGAACACGTATTTGACGCGCATCTTGGCGAAACACTAGTACCGTACGCCACGCTGGAACCATTAAAGGTCATTTTGCCAGTTAAACGCGGCTCGGCAAGGATTGAGCACGATCCTTCTAATGGCAACGGTGTCGCTGCCAACGCGATGGGGCGGCGAGTGCGTAACAGGTGGAGCGAGGTATATCGCGCATGGGAAGAGAACAAGCGTCCGGGCTATCCGCTTGATTTGATCGAGCAACTTGACTATTACGGCAAGTTATCAGCGCAGCTGGCATGGCAAACAGACCCAGGTGATCGCCCGTTCCGAATTGCTTACTCGAAGTCTGGTACGCCGACGGCCGCAGTAGTTGAAAACAATGAAGCGATAGTCGAAAACATCTTGAACTGGGTAACTTGCTCTAGCGAGGACGAAGCACATTATTTAGTGGCAATCATCAACAGCGATCAGTTGTATGACGCGGTCAAACCGTTGATGCCGAAAGGTCAGTTTGGTGCTCGGCACGTGCACAAGCATCTGTGGCGGTTGCCGATACCGGAGTTTGATGGTGGGGATTCGCTGCATGTGGAGATTGCAGATGCGGGTCGGGATGCGGCGGAAGGTGTGGAGCGGGAGTTGGTGAATCTGCGGCAGCGGTATCCGAAGTTGACGGTTACGATTGCGCGTCGGGAGATCAGAAAGTGGTTGCGGGAGTCGGCTGAGGGCAAGCGGGTGGAAGAGGTTGTGGGGGAGTTGTTGGGGGGATAGGTTGCATACCGATACGCATTAAAGACCAGAGCTGTAAACCACCGACACAATATGGAGTTAGTTCGATTAATACTGTTCTAGAGATTTGGAGAAATAGTTGATAATGACGACAGTTCAACGATGGCATCGAAAGGGTCAGTTACATGGATTGGTACCTGCAACACCGCGCAACTCAACATTTCTCACCACCATCAAAAACGAGTGCACCAAAGCATGGAACATTGTTTTGGGAAACGAGCACTCTTCGAGAATATTTCCCTAGCCGCCACAATTTCGTTCGGAGCATATGTAGAGAACAAGCGGATGTAGTTTACTTGGGCAAAGATCCAAAAACCCTGATTCGCGACGCTATGCGCCAAATGATCGAAGAAGATTCCATCCCGGATTTAATCTTGGATGGTTCTCCGCCCACGCAACAAACGCACATACCCGGATTCGTTGGTGTACTACATCGGATAAAAGTTGACAAGAATCCAGAAACGTTAATCTGGAAACTTCCAGCGCACTTAGAAGAGAACGGGCTAAGCGAATACGCCAGCATAGATAAAGGGTTTGAACCAGCGTTGAATCCGGACGGATCTAATGGCGTCCAGTACACCCTAGATTTGCAATACTACTTTCCGCAGGATGTTTGGGACAGCCGGAAATCAGGATGGTTGCAGGGGCTTGTCCAACGCGATGTTGAATGGTTGAAAGCGGTCATCCAAGATCTGCACGAGGCATTCGAAGAAAACGCCCGGGAATTGACCACCTTGATTCATACTGAAATCCTGGATAAATGGCAATCCGCGATGGATGTTGCTGCAGAGATAGGGACTGCTCCACTCCCAGTCGAAGAAACTGATGAAGATGGTTCAGTTCCGAAAACAGCTCCATATTCGGTTCACAAAAACTATCTGTTCGGGCGACAAGAAGGTGTTTGCAATGGTTGTGGACGAAGATTCTGTTTCGAACAGATGACCGTCGACCATATTGTGCCTCGATCCAAAGATGGTGGCAACGAGTTGGCCAACCTGCAACTTCTGTGTCAACCATGCAACAACTTGAAGAATGATGACTCGCACGGAGATCTGATGTCGAGATTAGCGGCTCAAGGACCGACCAATCCGCCGTGTTGCGGTTGTTGAACGATCAGTCAACCCACTCGACCCCGGGCATCCCCCACTCGCATCGCTTCGCTTGCTCGCGCCCCCTTACGCTTTGCGAAGCGGGCGAGTCATGCGTCGTACAATGGTTGGACGGTGATGGTAGGTGAGATTGAGGAGTAGCGATGGTTCAATCGGTGAAAGCGACGTATCGAGATGGGGTTCTTGAACCTTCGGAATCGCTTGATCTTGAGGATGGTGATGTGGTGAGGTTGTCGATATGGGTGGATGAGAGTGCGGAGGATGGAGAGTCGACCGAGTCGGCATCGGTTGGGAATGGTGTGGACGACTCGGCGTCGGTCGATTCGGACAACCAGAAGTCGACGGACTTTCAGGCGTTACACGAGAGGATCAGACGGATACGCGAATCGGTGCCGGCTTCTGAGTGGGAGAAACTTCCGAAGGATGGTGCGAGGAATAAGAAGCACTATTTGTATGGTCATCCGAAAGAGGATGAGGAATGAGGTTGGTGTTTGCGGACTCTGGCTATTGGATTGCAACGATAAATTCCGATGATGAGCTAAGCGAAAAAACGGCGGCGGTGGTGACCACCTTGGAACTACGTCGGCTCATCACGAGTGAAATGGTGCTGATCGAGGTTTTGAATCATTTTTCTGGTCAGGGCGAGTTGGCGCGATCAGCGGTTTGGGAAGTTGTAGAGGACTTGATGGTCGATCCCGACATCGATGTGGTTCCGTTGACGAGCGCGCAGTTCGAGAAGGCGGTTGATCGTTACGGCAGTCGTTTGGATCAGACTTGGAGTTTGGTGGATTGTTCGAGTTTCGTTCTGATGGAGGAGTGGGGCATTCAGGATGCGTTGGCTTATGATGTTGACTTTGTACAGGCGGGCTTCAACGCGTTATTGCGGTCGGGTTGAGGAGATGTCAACGTTCCTGGTTTAGCCCCTCGTTTGCAGCAGCGCGTGCTAACGCGGAGTCTAGGGTTGCTAGTTGGGCGTCGCGTCTGATTGCAAGTTCGAGGTACAGTGCGTCGTAAAAGGTTAGGTTGTGTGTTCGGGCGAGTTGCATCGTCGCGTGGAAGTCGGGTTCGTGGTCAGTTGACATTCCTAGTTCGTCGACGACGGTGAGTAACGATTCAACGTCATCAATCGAGATGCGCCGTCGTCGAGCCGAGGTAATGAGGATGTTCCGAATCTCGAATTGCCAGATCTGCGGGACGATGGCGTCGCCGGATTCGACATATTGATACGCGGCTTCAGCGATCGGGTGGTCCTCATCCTCCAACAACCAGACCGCGGCAACAGAAGCGTCAACGACGAGGGCGGTCATACGCGATGGCCAGCATGGCGAGCTTCAAGGATCTCTTCTACCGTCATGTTGATGCCGCCCGTTTGAGCACGGACTCTTTTGAGATTCTCGATTGCCGCGCGGCGTTCGGCGCGTTCTTGTTCGGCGGCGGGGACTAGGTGGGCGATCTTTTTGCCGTGGCGGGTGATGACCACGGTTTCGCCGGCTTCGACAGTGCGTAGGAGTTCGGCTAGGCGTGCTTTGGCTTCGGTGGCTTGGACTTGGAGCATGGTTAGGCCTCTAACTGGTTATTTTAACCGTACGGAACGGGTTTTGGCGGGGAGGGCTGTGGACCCCCTTTGTCCTTCGGACATTTCCCCCACAGGGGTGGGGGAAACGGTGTGCCTTGGGTGCCCGTTCACCCTCACCCTAGCCCTCTCCCATCGAGGGAGAGGGAAATCACCGCCTCCCCGTCACCTCTGGATGGACGTTCCGTCCGCTGAAGCGCCCGCCTACGCGGGAATGACGGGGTGGGCATCCCCCGCTTGACGGCGTTGCGTGCGCCGTCTCGCGCCGCTTATTTGTGTCCAGTTTTGGGTGAAAGGGGCGATTAGCCTGCTGGGTTCGACCAGTAGCGATCTGGTGATATGAACTGGTCAGCGGCGTTGGGGCCCCAGGTGCCGGGTTGGTAGGGGTAGAGTTGGGCGGCTAGTTCGGTTTCCCAGGCTTGGATGTAGGGGTCTACTACAGCCCATGAGAGTTCGATTTCGTCGGAGCGTGTGAAGAGGGATGCGTCGCCGGCGACGGCGTCTAGGAGGAGGCGTTCGTAGGCGTCTCTCATGCCCATGGGGAATTTGTATTCGAGTTCTTGGGCTTCGGCTTGGAGTCTTGCGCCGGGCTTTTTGTTGTCGATGGTGAGTCGGATGGCTTCGTTGGGCTGGATGACGATGCGGAGCATGTTTGGGACTAGGCCGGAGGTGTCTTCGTCGCCGAAGATGCGGTGGGGTGGTTCGCGGAACTGGATGGCGACCTCGGTGTATTTTTGGCGCAGTGCCTTGCCGGAACGGAGGTAGAAGGGGACGCCTTGCCATCGCCAGTTGTCGATGAAGAGTCGGAGCGCGGCGTAGGTGGCGGTGGACGATGCTTGGGACACGCCGTCTACCTGTCGGTAGCCTCGGTACTGGCCTCGGACGGAGTTTTCGGCGGCTTGTTGGGGAGTGGGTTTGCGGACTGCACTCAGGACTTTTGCCTTTTCGTTGCGGAGTGAATCGGCGTGGTTGGTGGCTGGCGGCTCCATCGCCGCGAGGGCGAGGAGTTGCAGGAGGTGGCTTTGGAACATGTCGCGAAGGACGCCGGAATGTTCGTAGTATGCGGCGCGATCGCCGACATCGAGGTCTTCGAGAACGGATATCTGGACGTGGTCAATATAGTTGCGGTTCCAGAGCGGTTCGAAGATGGTGTTGCCGAATCGGAAGACGATCAGGTTCTGGACCGTGTCTTTGCCGAGATAGTGGTCGATGCGGAAGAGCTGGTGCTCGTTTGCACGCGTGTGTATCGCCTCGTTGAGAAGGCGTGCCGACTCGAGGTCGGTGCCGAACGGTTTTTCGACCACTAAGCGTCGGACGCCGTTGGTTTCGTCCAACATGCCGGCATCGCCCAAGGCGTGGACAGTGCCTTCGTAGAGAGTGGGGGATAGTGCTAAGTAGTAGAGACGGTCGTCTTTGTCGTCGCCGTAAGTATCGGCTCGGATGAAATCGTCTAGTCGTTTCAGAGATGCGACATCGTTTGATGATCCTTGGAAATATCTGACTTGCTTCGCGAAATCCAACCAGCTTTGTATGTCTGATTCAAAGTCGTCGGTAGAGACCTCGAAGAGGAGTCGGCGATAGGATTCGTCGTTGAGTTCGGAGCGCGCAAATGCGACGAATCGGCATCGTTGGGGTAATGCTCCGATGGCATGCAGGTGGAACAGTGCGGGTGCGAGTTTGCGTTGCGTGAGGTCTCCGGACGCGCCGAATATGACGATGGTGAAGTGTCGGGTTTGGTTATTGGGCATTGTGGGTTAGGGGGCGGCGGGCATCCCCTGCGAACTTCGCTTCGCTTGTTCGCGTCCCCTTACGCTTCGCGAAGGGGACGGGCATACCCCGCTCGCGTCGCTTCGCTTGCTCGCGCCCCTTTCGCGGAGCGAAAGGGGCTAGGTGCGTCTGACGCTGTGGCCGCCGAATGCGTTGCGCATTGCGGCTAGTGCTCGTCCTCCGATAGGGTTTTGTTGTCGGGATCGGAATCGCATCTGTAGTGCGGCGGTGATTACCGGGGCGGGAACTGCCAACTCGACTGATGCGTCGACTGTCCAGCGTCCTTCGCCGGAGTCTTCGACGTAGGAGGAGAGGGCATCTAATCCGGGGTCTTCTTTGAGTTCGTCGGCGGTGAGGTCTAGAAGCCACGAACGGATGACACTGCCGTAGCGCCAGTTTTCGCATATTGCTGCTAGGTCCAAGTTGAAGTCGGATTTTGCTTCTAGGAGTTCGAGTCCTTCGGCGAAAGCCTGCATCATGCCGTATTCGATGCCGTTGTGGATCATCTTGACGTAGTGTCCGGAGCCGCTGGGTCCGACGTAGAGATTGCCGTCGGATTCTGGTGGCGCGAGAGTTTTGAAGATGGGTAGGTTGCGCTCGTATGCGTCGCGGTTGCCGCCTATAGTGAGGCAGTAACCGTTTTCGAGTCCCCAGATTCCGCCGCTGGTGCCGGAGTCGAGCATATCGATGCCTTTTTCGGCTAGATCATTGGAGCGGCGGATAGATTCTTTGTAGTTTGAGTTTCCACCGTCGATGATGGTGTCTCCGGGGGACATGTGTTCGGATAGTTCGTCAACGGTGGATTGGGTGATGTCTCCAGCGGGGACCATTACCCATACGGTGCGGGGTTTGTCTAGGGCGTTTACGAGATCGTCGAGAGATGATTTGCCGCTACCGCCCTGTGCATCAAGTTCGGCAATCACCGCAGGGTCGGGGTCGAAACCGAAAACTTCGTGTTGGTCGCGCAGTAGGCGGGTCGCCATGTTTCCGCCCATTCGTCCGAGTCCGACTATGCCGATCTGCATCGTGCTTCTCCTTGTTTTCAGGCGTGAACGTATTCAGCGCGTATCGCGTCGGCTAGTGTCAAGAACCGCGATGCAATTGCGGAGACTACATCGTTCGAGTTGCGTGTAGCTTGGGAGAACTGGTTCAAGCATGTAGCGTAGGTCTCGCCTCCGACGATCGCTTTTGCGTTTCCGGGCATAGCCGAGATCGCTTCGCTGGCACTCAATACAGTCTGTGGCACGATGTCGAGTTGGTCGGGTTGGTTGCGGAAAGCTGCCCAGAATATAGATTCGAGAGCGAAACATGCCGTGACGTCGTTTCGATCGTCGATGTGTGTGCGTGCGCTGAGTGCTTCGGCGACGATTCTGACAGTAGGCATGTTCATGACCCATATCGAGGGGTCAAGTCCAGCGTCTTGGAATATGGTGATTGTTCGGAGGGCATTCTCGGATTGGACCATGGGGTCTGGCCATTCGCCGCGAGGTTTACGGATGTCCCACCCGATGTCGAAACCAAATGAAGATGCGAAGTCGTAGATGCTGATGTGCTTGTCGATAGGGGACATTGATCGTGCAATTTTGCTGGGGTTTACTGGTGCGCTGATCTGTCCCATATCGATCGCTGCGCTGGTTACTCTGAGCAATAGCACGTCTGGCTTGAACTTCTCGGTGACTTCGCCCATCTCTTCGATGATTGCTTCAAGGTATCCGCGTGGATCGACGTCGAAGGTCAGCATGGTTGGGATGTCGGATGCTAATGCACGGAATAGTGAACCTTCGCCAATGTCCGAATCGAGCCAAAGGAGGCAGTCTCGCTTGTCTATCCCGTCTTTGAATGACAGCTCAAGAGCGTCGACCAAGATGTCGATTAGTTCGACAATCCGTGCGCGGTCTTCGGGGTCAGAGCGGTTCAGACGCAGGCCTCGCTCAATGTGCGCGGCGTTGAGTATGAATTCGCGTTTCAATATGCCACCTTATTCAGGACTAGGTAAGTGTAAGTTGCCCGATCTTTGCGCTGGCGGCATAGATTTCATCGCATGGGTCGCCGTGTAGTTTAACCAATGCTGCGCGTCGGCCTTTTTGCAGACATGCTTGCACATCGCCTGCGGCCTGTGCCGCTAACAATTGACCTAGCGAGTAACTCTGACCTGGTACTTGGACGTCGATATCTGCTTCTTGGGTTATAGCGATCAAGTGGACGGATTCAGGTCCGCCTTTATGCAGCTGTCCGGTTGAATGCAGATAGCGGGGTCCGTATCCGAAGGTGGTTGCGGCTCCGGTTGCTCGAGTGATCGCGGTGCGCAGTTTTCGAGACGCGGCTGTCAATGCGTCCGATTCTGGTAGGAACGCCGCGATTGCGACGTAGTCGGGTGGATTTGCATTTGCCACGATAGCCTCGACCGTTTGGGTCAACGATTCAGAGTATCCGCGTTGGTTGTCCTCGGATTCAAGCGCTCTGCGCGCAAGTTGTTTTGCGGATTCGACGTCGGGTTGGTCGAATGGATAGACACCGATAGCGCTTGCTGCTACGGAAGTGGCAAACTCCCATCGGAAGAATTCTCCAGCGATGGCGGCGGGGTTGGGCAGTTCGATTTGGTAAGTCGGGTGGATGTCAAACGCTGCGGACGGATGTGTTTCTTCGCCAGCGAGAGCGATTCGTATGAATTGACGGTCGTGTCCATAGAGTTCAATTGGCATTATAGGTTCATCGGCGATGGGTATTAATCCGCGTCTGTTCTTGCCAGTGGATTCGGCTATCAACTGCTCGAGCCATAGACCGAATCGTTCCAGGCTTGGCGCCATTACGAAGGTGACTTTGTCGCGTCCGCGTAAAGCGTTTCGTGCTATGAAGAGTCCAAGTTCGATTCCTGGATTTGATTCATCCTCTGCACGACAACGGTCCGCCATCGCTATCGCGCTGGCAGTCATGTCGTTTGTAAGCATTTCGCATATCGATGCGGGGAACATGCCGAAGGCTGAGAGTGCGGAGAATCTGCCACCGACGTTTGCTGGTGTCTCGATGTGAACTGCGAAATCCCCGTTTTTGGCGCGGTCTGCGAGTGGAGTGCCCGGATCGGAGATTGCGATGAAGTGGTTAGAAACGTCTTTGACGCCTGAGTCGCTCAAGGATTGTCGAAATACTGCCTCCAGAGAGAGGGGCTCTATGGTCGTCCCGGATTTGCTGGCTACGGCGAAAGCGGCGGAGGTAAGATCGATGTTGTTAAGTGCGTCTTGGATAGTTGCAGGGTTTACGGTGTCGAACACGTTTAGTGCGGGCGTGGTGTCGGGGAATAAGTTGCTGAGGACTTCAGGCGTGAGACTGCTTCCACCCATGCCGAGGATGTTTAGTGAGGTGATGCCTTCGAGCGCGTCGCGTTGACTCTGGTTTGCAATGCCGATTCCGAAACGCATCGAACCTGGTAAGTTGAGCCAGCCCATCCAATCTCCACCCCCGCCGGGCGATGGGTCAGTCCAGAGCGAGTAGTCGCGTGCCCATATTCGGCGCACGATGTCTGCGATGCCTGATCGAGATTTGCTTGCTGTGCTTGTTGCCGTTTTCAAGGGCACTACGCGGGGTTGATATTGGGATGGTTGATGATCATCGCGTCTAAACCCCCTTTAATTCCCCCTTGGACATCAAGGGGGAGGGCTTGTGCACTTTCCGAGTGGCAGTTGTTACACGCTCACTAAGGCGGAGATTTTCGCGTCGATTCGTGCCATGAGGCTATCCCAAGAGTCGGCGAATTTCTCCACGCCTTCGACTAGGAGTTGGGCTGTAACTTCGTCGTAAGAGACGCCTTCTTGTGCGAGTTGTGCGAGTTGAGCCTCGGCCTCATCTACGTCGGCGGTGAGAGTCTGTTCGATGGTGCCGGTGGCGAGCACGTCGTCGACGGTTGGTAGGGGAAGGGTGTTTACGGTGTCCGCGCCAAGCAAGCTGTCGAAGTAGAGCGTCGGCGGGTATTCGGGATTCTTGACGCTAGTGGATGCCCAGAGTGGACGTTGAGGTTGCGCACCAATCGTGTTCAGCGAGAAGAAGCGGGTGTTGTCGTTCAGGTCGCTGGCGAATATCTTCTGGTATTCGCGGTATGCCAATTTGGCGTTGGCGATACCTATCTTGCCAACTAAATCGCTGTCGTCTGGCAGGAGTTCATCGGCCAAGGTGTCGACTCGGCTCACGAAGAACGATGCAACAGAAGCGATGCGCGCTGGTGAGCCGTTACCGGAACTTGCGAACTTGGTTACGCCGTCGAGATAGGCGTTGGCGGCGGTGATGTATGCGTCTAGCGAGAAGAGCAGGGTTACGTTGACGTTTATGCCTTCAGAGATCAGAGTTGTAATCGCAGGTGCGCCTTCGGGAGTGCCCGGAACTTTGATCATCACGTTGGGTCGGTTTACAGCGGACCATAGTCTTCGCGCTTCGGCGATGGTGCGGTCGGTGTCGTGAGCCAAGTGCGGGTTGACCTCTATCGAGACGAACCCGTCGCGGTAGTTGAGTGCTTCATATGTGGGTAGCAGAATGTCAGCGGCATCGCGAACGTCTTCGACTGCGATTCGCTCGAAGACAACCTCGGCAGAACTCCCGTCTTTTGCGTATTCGGCGAGACGGTCGTCGTAGACATCGCTACTAGCGATTGCGCCGTCGAAGATTGTCGGGTTGGTAGTGATACCGCGTAGTCCGTGATCGACGAATTGTTGGATATCGCCGTTGTCGATCATGTCGCGGCTGATCTGGTCCAACCAGATCGCCTGCCCAAGTTCAGCGGCTTTCGTGATGTTGTTATGTTCGTGATGGCACATGGCTTGCCTCGCTGCGAATCTGTTATTCGGAGTTGAAGTTTGTCGCTTCGATGGCGATGAGTTTGTCGAGTCGCCGCTGGAATCGGGTCTCATCGCCCATGTTTGCGGAGAGGAAAGCGCGCACCAACTCGGTTGCGATAGCGTCGCCAACGACTCTCCCGCCGATGCACAATACGTTCATGTCGTCATGTACGACGCCTTGCGCTGCGGAGTATGTGTCGTGGCATACTGCTGCCCGAACGCCTCTGAACTTGTTGGCGGTAACTGAAGCGCCGATGCCGCTGCCGCACACAATGATGCCGCGATCGGCGTCTCCAGACATAACTGCTTTTGCGACTGGTGCGGCACGATCCGGATAGTCGTCTTCCGCGTCGTAGGAATGCGCTCCGAGGTCGATGACTTGATGTCCGGCTGCCTGGATGGCTGCAATTACGGATTCGCGCATGTTGAATCCAGCGTGATCAGCGCCAACTGCTACTCGCATCGATATTCCAAATCCCCAGTTGCGTTAAAGCACAATGTTCAAGCGTGCCAACTACGCGGTAATGATACTACCGACCATTTTCGCATCCAATAGCAATGCGGACGATTGGGGTGAAGTCGCGCGATGTTAACGTGAAGATGATCGCCATTTGCAGGAGATTTCGGCATCACTACTCAGCCCCGACATACCGAACCGACGGTGAACAGCGCGCTCGGACGCGCTCTCGCGGGCATGTTGCCGAGTTGCACAGTTCGGCATGAGGACACCGGCGTCATCGCCGAAGGCGCGGGGTTGCATCCCGACATCCTGATAACCGCATCAGATCGGGGCCCAGTTGTAATCGAGGCAGAGTACGATCCGGCGGATTCGGTAGAGAAAGACGCGAGCGAACGACTAGGTCTGACCGTCACGGAAGGTAATCGGCGCATCGAATCCGCAATAGCATTGCGCTATCCAGAAGGCTTGAAGTACGCGGTTGACATTGATGGAGATACGCGTAGCGCGCGGTTCTCGTACGCGGTGCTTTACGAAAACGGAGAACGATTCCCGACATCGGGCTGGCTGGAAGGATCGTGCGAAGACATAGCCGATATGGCGCGTCTCTTGTCCGTTCCCCAAAGCGCAGTGAATGAGGCTTCCGACCACTTGGAACTCGGTATCGAAACCGCGGCATCTCGGCTGAATGAGATATCGGAGTTACGTCCGAAGGTCGCTTGGGAGATTGCAAATCTCTTGGGGCTATCCAATGTCCATCAGACGCGACGTATGGCGTGCGCCATTCTCGCTAACGCAATGGTGTTTCACGACCGCGTAGCAGATATGCACGACGGCATCGAACACCTGTACATGGTTTGTGGTCCCGACATTGCTAATCCGCAAGCCGAAGTCCTCGATTGTTGGCAACGGATTCTCAAGATCAACTACTGGCCTATCTTCGCCATCGCGCGTGACATTCTCAGCCGGATGTCGCCCCAAGACGCCGCTCGGATTCTGCATGTTTTGCGCGAGACTGCCGGCAAAGTTTCAGCATCAGGTGCCAGCATCGCGCACGACTTGACCGGGCGCATCTTCCAGCGCCTAATTGCCGACCGCAAGTATCTCGCCACCTTTTACACCTTGCCGTCGTCAGCCGCTTTGCTGGCACGGTTGGCAGTGGCAAAGATGCAGGATACCGACTGGTCAGATGCAGATGTTATCGGCGAATTGCGAGTGGGAGACTTCGCATGTGGCACTGGTGCATTGCTCGCAGCCGTCTACGAGCAGTTCGCAATCCGACACGAAAACGCAGGCGGACGTTCTGAAGACCTGCATCAAAACATGATGGAAGAGGTGCTCTACGGATGCGATGTCATGCCGTCAGCCATCCACATCACCGGCGCGACTCTGTCGGGAGTACATCCCAATGTCCGCTTCGAAGGTTCCCGACTCTACACCTTGCCGTACGGACGCCAACGAGACGGATCGGTAGCCATCGGATCGCTCGAACTGCTGCAATCCTCATCGGTCATGACATTGATCAACACCACCGATCCGGCGCTCCGAACGGGCAGCGCCGGCGAGGAGACGGCATCGCAAATCGTCGTTGATGTGCCAGACGAAAGCTTCGATGTCGTCATCATGAATCCGCCGTTTACGCGCAACACTGGACAGGAAGGAGAACACGTAGGAACTGCCAATCGTGCGTTCGCGGCATTCCAAGCGACGGATGCTGATCAGCGCGAAATGGGTTCACGTTTGAAAAGGCTTCAACGCGGTACGCAAGCGCACGGCAACGCGGGTATCGCTTCGGCATTCGCATCTCTGGCACACATGAAACTCAAGCCCGGAGGTGTGATCGCGTTGGTGTTGCCGTTGACCGTTGCGACAGGCGCGTCGTGGAGCAAATTCCGCGAGATGCTTGCGGAGAACTACGACGACATCTCGATTTTGAGCATCTCGGCTGGCAACGGGGGTATCGCCTTTTCTTCCGATACCGGAATTGCCGAATGTCTGGTAATCGCGCGCAAAGTCGAGAAACATGATTCTGCGTCTAATCGCTCTGAATTCATCTCGTTCAATCGCCGACCGTCAGGTTTCGCTCAATCTGCTGTTGTAGCCCACGAGATCGGTGCCAAGTCTGGATCAATGCGAGCCGTCGAAGACGGACCCTACGGGGGTACTCGCTTGACCGTTGGTAATGAACTAGTGGGCGAGATGCTGTCAGCGTCACACCGATCTAACGGAGAGGCGTGGCCGGCAGTGCGAGTATTGGACGGAGCAGTTGCCCAAACCGCGTACGCACTGTCAAGTTCGCGTCTGTGGTTGCCAGGCATAAGAAAGTCCGTGGATCTAAAGACGGCACCGTTGAACGAAATCGGGAAGATGGGTTACTACCACATTGATATAAACGGGCCAGTGCCGCGAGGTCCATTTGACAATGTCGCTGCCAGTCCGACGGCGACCTATCCATCGCTATGGAATCACGACGCTGCCAAAGAGACGCGGATAGTCTGTGAGCCAGACTCGCAGTTGATTGTCAGGCAGGGGATGGAAGATAAAGCAGGGTTGATCTGGGAAACATCGAGTCGATCTCATCTGAATCGAGATTTTCGCCTCAATTCTCAACCACTAACAGTGGCGTTCACTGAGCGTACGACGATCGGAGGCAGAGCGTGGCCAAATGTGATTTTCGACGATGAACACTTCGATTACACCTTCACGGTTTGGGGCAACAGCACATTGGGATTGTTGAGTTTTTGGTGGCACTCCAGTCGGCAACAGACCGGTAGAGCAATCATCACAATTCGCCACGCCGAATCTTTGCCCATACTTGACTTGCGCGCTCTTACGAACGACCAACATGCGGAGGCGCGACAGATATTCGATCAGTTTGGTAACCGAGACCTCATGCCGGCCTATCTCGCTGATGCTGACCGCAACCGCGCTAGGTTAGATGAACTGGTAATCTGCGACCTGCTGGGTTTCGACTTGGATGTTTATCAAGGTGTGCGGCGTTTAGCTCAAAAGTGGTGTGCTGAGCCGTCGGTGCATGGCGAGAAATCCCGTCCTAAAGGTGCAAAGCTAGTCATCTAAAGTGGAGATGTAAGGATCGAATAATCAGCGGCTCTCAATCGAGACCCATATCCAAGCCGCCTTGCAAGCCGGTTCGCTGAATTGCCCTGGCGCGAAGATCGGCGAGGCTCTTCTCGTACTCCGCTCTTCTCCTAGCGTCGTCAACACTGCGCGCAGCTAATCGTCTCTCGCTATCAGAGCCGCAGGCGCTACACATCCTGACGGATATCGACACGCCAGTGTATTTGCCTTCAGCATCGTATTCCTTGATGGTGTGGCGCGTCGAAATCTCTACTTCGCATCCGGTGCACCGCTCGATGATCGGTTGAACGTCGGTTTCCGGGATTTTCGATTTTGTGGACATTGGATTAAGGATACCGTTTTTTTGAACTGGGAGGTGAAAGGGGCGGACTCCTTGCCCTTTCGCGACAGCAACCCATTTCCCTCCCCCATTAATGGGGGAATGCCCATCTTCCGCAGGGGCGCGCCGTGTGGCCGCCCGCCTATCATTCAAAATCACGCCCAGCGCAGTTCAAAATAACTCACGCGCGACGCTCGCCACATTCTCAACGGTGAAGCCCAGATTTGCCATCACCGTGTCGCCGGGTGCGGAGGCACCGTAACGGTCGATGCCGACGGTTGCGCCGTCGAAGCCGGTGTAACGCTCCCAGCCGATGGTAGCGCCGGCCTCTACTGATACCCGGGCGCGAACTTTCCAGGGCAGAACTGATTCGCGGTAGTCTTCAGGTTGTGCTTGGAAGAGTTCCCAAGACGGCATGGAGACAGCGCGGGCGGCGATGCCTTCTTCTTGCAACTTCAACGCCGCACCTAGTGCCAGTTGCGTCTCCGAACCGGTACCGATTATGATCACATCCGGGTCGCCGTCGGTGTCGGCGATGACGTATGCTCCGCGTTGGACGTAGCCGCGTGCGAAGCTCTGGGCACCTATTTCGGAGAGTTGCGGCAGGTTTTGGCGGGTGAGTATCAGTGCGGTCGGGCCTTGTCGATTTTCGATGGCGATTCGCCACGCCTCAAAGGTCTCATCCGCGTCTGCGGGTCTGATGACAGTCAGGTTGGGTATCATTCGCAAACCCATTAGTTGGGAGATCGGCTGATGTGTCGGTCCATCTTCACCGAGTCCGATGGAGTCGTGGGTGAAAATCCAGACGCAGGGAGCGTGCGACAGTGCGCCGACTCGGATGGCTGGGCGGAGGTAGTCGGAGAATATGAGGAAAGTTGCGGCATAGGGGATGACACCTCCGTGCAGGGCCATGCCGTTAGAGATCGCACCCATCCCGTGTTCGCGGACGCCGAAGTGGAGGTTTCGTCCGTCCAGCATTTCTGGCGAGAAGGAGCCGCGACCATCAACCTCGGTGTTGTTCGATTCGGCGAGATCGGCGGAGCCGCCGATCAGGCGCGGAAGTGCGGGTGTGATTGCGTGCAACGCTTCGCCCGAGACGGCACGAGTCGCGATTGGCGAATCGTGTGAACCGACTAGCCGGTTCAAGCCGTCGTCCCAATTTTCAGGAAGCATTCCCAACAGGTCTACGAGGAAACGTTCGGCGAGCTCAGGGTACTCGGACTTGTAGTCCTCGAACATGGCGTGCCACTCGTCGGATAGTGTCTGACCGCTTTCTACACCCGATCGCATGTGGATGTAGACATCATTCGGAATCTCGAATGGTTCGTAGTCCCATCCGAGTTTAGATCGGGTAAGCGCGACCTCGTCGCCGCCCATCGCTTTGCCGTGGACCGCTCCGGTGCCAGCGAGGTTGGGGCTGCCGTAACCGATGACGGAGCGGACGGTTACGAGTTTTGGCTTGTCTGGTGCAACATCGCCCGCGGTCTTTAGCGCGTTGATTATGGCCGTCAAATCGTTGCCGTCCACTGGATCGATGATGTGGAAGCCGTATGCTTCGTAGCGTTTCGACACATCTTCTCGGAACGCCTTGTCAGTATCCCCCTCAATAGATATCTGGTTGTCGTCATAGATGACGATTAGCTTGCCGAGTTGGAGCGTGCCAGCAAGCGATGCCGCTTCTGATGCGACGCCCTCCATCATGTCGCCATCAGAGCAGATGGCGTACGTGCGATGGTTGACGATCTCGTGACCTGGCCGGTTAAAGGTGTTAGCTAGGATCTTCTCAGCGAGAGCGAATCCGACGGCGTTGCCCAGACCTTGCCCTAGGGGACCGGTTGTAGCTTCGACCCCGGCGGTCAGTCCGTATTCGGGGTGTCCCGGCGTTTTGCTCTCCCACTGTCGGAAATCCTTGATCTCGTCGATTGATAGACCGTATCCCGTCAGGTGGAGCATCGAGTAGAGAAGCATCGATGCATGACCAGCGGAGAGGACGACGCGGTCGCGGTCTGCCCAATCAGGAGTTCCGGGCGCGTGCTTCAGAGCATGTTGCCAAAGGGCGTAGGCAGTTGGTGCGAGCCCCATCGGTGCGCCGGGATGTCCGCTGTTTGCGCGTTCGACGGCGTCGATGGAAAGGAATCGGATTGCGTTGATCGACCGCCAAGCGATGTCGTTGCTAACGGCGGATTCGGAAACTGATTCGGAGTTTGGCAAGGCGTTCTGGTTCAGGTTTCTTGGCGATGCAGGCGCGCCGAATTACGAAATCGGCAACCTAAGTGATTCTAACGTTTCGAAACGCAGCGTCTCGACTACGCCCCTGCAACATTCAGCCGCACTGAATACAGCGACACGTCGCCGCAGATGTAGAGGGTTTTGCGGTCTTCATCGCCGAATGCGCAGTTGGCGGTGCGTTGTTCTGGGATGAGTATCTTGCCGATGAGTTCGCCTTCGGGGGTGAGGCAGTGGATTCCGTCGTGTGCGCTCGTCCAGATATTTCCGAGTTCGTCGCATCGGAAACCGTCTGCGATGCCGGGTCGGACAACTGCGAAGATGCGGAAGTTGCTGAGCGATTTGCCGTTGGAGTTGACGTCGAAGGCTGCTACGTTGCGTGGCTCTCCGCTGTCGGCGACGTAGAGTATCGATTCGTCTGGAGAGAACGCCAAACCGTTCGGACGATCGAGTTCGTTTACGACGATGCTGATTTCGCCGGTATCGGGTTCGAGGCGATATACGTAGTTGCCGTCCAGTTCCGACTCACGAGCGTTGCCTTCGCGTCCGCTCAATATGCCGTAGGGCGGGTCAGTGAACCAAATACTTTCGTCTGATTTCACTACAAGATCGTTGGGCGAGTTCAGCTTCTTGCCCTCGAAACTGTCGACCAAGACGTGGTGGGTGCCGTCATGTTCTAGCCTGCTGATGGCGTGACGTGAGTGTTCGCAGGTGACTAGACGGCCTTGGTTGTCGACCGTGTTGCCGTTGCTGTAGTGACTGGGATCGCGGAAGGTCGTGGTTTCTCGGCTGACGGGATCGTACTTCAGCATCCGGTTGTTCGGAACGTCTGAGAAGACTACGAATCCGTCTGATCCATCGCGCCCCGGCACGTATGCTGGTCCTTCCGCCCACTCGGTGCCGGTGTAATGCTTTTGGATATCGACATCGTCCCCGCCGATGAGGTCGCGGAAGCCGGGATGGATGATTACGGCGCCGGAACGCAGATCGTCATCCGATCGGAACTGGGTGCGATTTGTCCAGGTTTTGTTTGGTGCGAGAGACATGTGATTTCTATCGATTCTTCTTCGTTCTGATGTTCATCCACATTACCTTAATCGACCGTCATTGAGTTTTCGACAGTGCTGTCAAGAGTTCCAGTAACGGCATTTCTGCCAGAGATTCCAACCGCATATCGGCGTCTGGAAACGATAGATTCTTGGTCATCGGTCCGGGAACCGCGATGCAGTAAAGTCCGGCGCTCTTAGCGGCCTTAACCCCAGGGCGCGAGTCTTCGAGCGCTAGGGCTTGGTCGATCGATACACCGAGGTTGGAGACCGCGGCGAGGTAGGCAGCAGGATCGGGCTTGGCTCTACCCTCGACATCGTCGCGACAAACAACTGTATCGAAGTGATCAAGGAGACCGAGTTGATCGAGTCTGTCCACGACCCAGGACCGCCTGGAGCCGGAGGCGATGCCTACGCGGATACTGAGTTGCTGTGCGGCGGAAAGATAATCTTCGACACCTGGCATGGGAACGGCGTTTTCCAGCATTTCGATGTGGAGTGCTTGCTGACGTTTGCGCAGCTTGACATGATCAATTTGTTTGTCGGTCAATTCGGCGAGGTGTTGGGCGATGTTGAAGTCCTGGGTCGCGTCGCCAACAAGCGGCAACCACATCGACAGGGGAAGTTCGATGCCGTATGTGCGATATATGGCTTTCCATGCCTTGTAATCGGTTGTTTCGGTGTCTAGTATCAGTCCATCGAAGTCGAATACAATCGCTTTGATCTGAGTCATGGCTATGGCAAGTTCCAATCGCGCCCTACTACCCATCCCCTCTGGATGGGCGTTCCACCCGCTGAAGCACCGGACTCCGCCGGAATGACGGGCGCTATGTCCCTTGCGCGTTGAGGTCGATTGACCACAGGGAGGATGTGGCGCCGATGAACAGACGCTGCCGGTCGGACATGCCAAAGGAGCAGTTGGCGGCAACTTCGGGGGTAAGTATCTTGCCGATCAAGTTACCGTCTGGGTTGAAGACTTGTATGCCGTCGCCTGCGGAGACGTATAGATTGCCGTCGGTGTCGCATCGGAACCCGTCCGGTACGCCTGGCTCGATGTCTGCAAACACGGTGGGGTTAACGAGAGATTCGCCGCCGGGGGTAACGTCGAATCGCATGACACGGTGGTTGCGGAATTCGCCGTGTGTCCTGCCCGTGTCGCCGATGTATAGAACTGATTCGTCAGGAGAGAACGCGATTCCGTTTGGCTTGTCAAAGTCTTCCGAGACTACACTGATGTCCATAGTGTCGCTATCGACTCGGAATACTCGGTTGCGATCTTGCTCTGGTTTGTCGCCGTGTCCGAACTCGGGGTGAAGGAATCCGTAGTCGGGGTCAGTGAACCATATCGAGCCGTCAGACTTTACTACGACATCGTTAGGTGATGTCAGTTTTCCGCCCATGTAGCTTTGAGCGACCGGTATAAGAGAACCGTCGTGTTCGAGACGAACCACAGTTCGGCCGCGCGTCAGACATGACAGGACTCGTCCTTCAGCGTCGACGGTGTTGCCGTTTGCACAGTCCGACGGTTGGCGGAAGATGCCCATACCGGATGACTCGTCCCACTTCATAATGCGGTTGTTCGGGAAGTCGCTGACGATGACGTAGTTTCGTGAGGGCAACCAACAGACGCCCTCGGCGAATACGAGTTCGCTTGATAGGAGTGTCAACTCTGGAGAATTGCCGAGTATCTGGCTGAACTCGTCTGAGTAGATTTCGAAGGATTCGGACATTCGAATCGGCTCCTGTGTTCCTCTACGGATAGATTGGTCGCGTCAATGCGCGTAGTGCGAAGTTTATCGCATCGTTTTGCCACTTGATACCACTGACAGAGTTTGGTGTTCACGAGGGAATTCGCGCCATTCGCCTCTACTTGTTGCGGCGAAGATGTTAACCTACGCGCAGGAAATAAACCAATCTGACCCAAGTCAACGCGAGGACTGAAATGAAGATGTATTTAGCTGGCGAATGGGTGGATCGTGACCACCGAATGGATGTCATCGATCCGTTCGTAGGCGAGGCGTTCGATACTGTGCCCGCCGCATCGGTTGAAGATGTAGTGCTTTCAGCGCGGGCAGCGGAAGAGGGTCGAGCGCAGATGGCGGCTTTGACAGGCATGGATCGCTACGAGATTCTCACTCGTGCGGTTGAGATCATGATTGATCGTAAAGAAGATCTCGGTCAAACAATCACCCGCGAGGAAGGCAAAGTCATCTCCGAGGGTCGTTTGGAAGTTGATCGTGCGGTGCAGACGATGACTTGGTCGGCGGAAGAGGCGAAGCGGCTGCGCGGGGAGACCATCCCGCTTGACGCGTCGCCGGGGAATGCCGGCAAGTTTGGATTTACAGTGCGTGTTCCGGTAGGTATCGTCGCTGCAATCGCGCCATTCAACTTTCCACTTAACCTCGTGGCTCACAAAGTTGGTCCGGCGATCGCGGCGGGTAACGCGGTCATTATCAAGCCCGCGTCCGATACTCCACTATCGGCATTGAAGTTGACCGAGGTTCTGCTTGAGGCCGGTGTTCCTGATATGGCGATTCAGTGCATCACAGGTTCAGGACGAACCATCGGGGACGCTTTGGTTTCGCAACCGAACGTGAGAAAAGTCACGTTTACCGGTTCGCGCGAGATTGGTGAGCGTATCATGAAGATGGCGGGATTGAAGAAGGTGACGATGGAGCTAGGCTCGAACTCGCCGCTGATCGTGATGCCGGATGCTGATATGGACAAGGTAGCGGCTGCAACTGCGCAGAGCGGTTACGCAAACGCCGGACAGGTCTGCATCTCTACTCAACGAGTCATCGTGCAAGAGTCTGCGTATGGCGATTACATAGATGCGCTTAAACCAGCAGTTGAAGCGTTGGCGGTAGGCGATCCGAAGCAAGACGCGATGAACATGGGTCCGTTGGTTCGTGAAACCGACGCGGCAAGGGTCGAGAGTTGGGTCAATGAGGCGGTCGAAGGTGGTGCGAATCTAGTGTCTGGCGGCACGCGCAACGGTGCGATCATGGCTCCGACCATCCTCGCCGATGTGGATCCTGACATGCGTATTTCGCGCGAAGAGGTTTTCGGTCCGGCGGTGGCGATCACTCCGGCGGAGGACATCGACCAGGCAATCGAGTTGGCGAATGACAGCAACTTCGGTCTAGCGGCAGCGATCTTCACTCAGAACGTTGATCACGCGATGCGCTTCGCGTTAGAAGCGGAGGCTGGCAACCTGAATATCAACTCTGGCACCCAGTTCCGCGCCGACATGATGCCCTATGGCGGGCTGAAGGACAGCGGTTTCGGGAAGGAAGGTCCTCCGTACGCCATCGACGAGATGACCGAGTTGAAGATGGTGGTTTTCCACTGAGAAGCTAAGTCGTCCAAAGCGGGATGGAGATAACGGCGCAATGAGGTCATCGTTGCGCCGTATTGTTTGATGCCAGTGATCGCGCGACGATGGTAACGACTACGACCATTGTGCAGTCCTAGTTCGTCATACGTTACTATTGCTTCGATGCTGGAATTGCCGCGTTGGAGATTGAGTAGGTCAACGTAACATGCCACCCAAAATATCACTGATCGGAGCTGGGAGCGTCGTATTTGCGCGTCGTTTGCTGCAAGATGTCGCTTGTACGCCGTCGCTGAAGGATTCGCAGATCTCGTTGATGGATATCGATGAGGAACGGTTGCAAGTCATTGGCGACTTCGCCAAGAAGCTGTTTAGTGAGGTTGGGTCTGACGCTCAAGTCGAGATGACTACCGATCGTCGCGGGTCACTCTCCGATGCGGACTATGTGCTGACGACGATACGGGTTGGGGATACTTTCGAGCGGGATATCGATATCCCTCGTAAGTATGGCATCGATCAGGCGGTTGGCGATACGGTTGGTCCGGGCGGTGTGTTCAAGGCATTGAGAACGGTGCCGGTGTTGATTGACATTGCGCACGATATCGATGATGTTGCTCCGAACGCTACGTTGCTGAATTACACGAATCCGATGGCGATGGCGTGTTGGGGTATCACTTCGGAGGCGGATGTTCCGACGATCGGGCTTTGCCACAGTGTCCAGCGCACCACTCAAGTTTTGGGAGATTACATTGGAGCGCCGCGGGATGAGGTATCGGCGTGGGTAGCGGGTATCAACCATCTCGCTTGGTTCATGCGCTTCGAGCGCAAGGGTGAGGATGCGTATCCGGCGCTACGGGATGCGATGAACAATCCTGAAATTTTCGCGCTTGACACGGTGCGTTTCGAGGTGATGAAGCATTTCGGATATTTCGTGACTGAATCTACTCGGCACATGTCAGAGTATGTCCCGTATTTTCGAACCGATGAAGCAGTGATGGATGAGTTTCGTTTGAATGAGATACGTCAGGATTTGCAACGTCGGGTGGTGCGTGTAGATGACCACTTGACGCAGCTTGAGCGGGATGCGTATTCGAATGATGCGATTTCGCCTAGCCGTTCGGACGAGTATGCCTGTCGCATCATGGAGGCGATGGAGACGGGCGACAAGATCGTCATCAATGGCAACGTGCCTAATGACGGTCTGATTGACAACTTGGCTTATGGCTCTTGTGTCGAAGTGCCGATACTGATTGACGAGTTGGGATTCCATCCGATGCCGGTCGGTGAACTTCCGCCACAATGCGCCTCCCTATCGCGAGCCAATGTTGCGGTTCAAGAGATGGGCGTTATAGCGGTGCTGGAGCGGTCGAGAGAAGCTGCGTTCCATGCGGTTGCGCTTGATCCGCTGACTGGTGCGATCCTTTCGTTGGATGAGATACGAGCGATGTTTGATGAGATGTGGGAAGCGCATGGAGATGAGTTGGCGGAGTATCAGTAATCATCGGCGATGCTTGGATCTATCGCTCCTAATGCAACCCTCCCCCTTGATGCTCAAGGGGGTTTAGATGCGCAATGCTGTGAACCCCCTGCGTCTCGCTACGCTCTACGCGTCCCCCTTTTGCTTCGCAAAAAGGGGAGGGACCATGGTTTGACACGCCATAACCGCAGAAGGAACAACTTATGAGAGCAGCCCAATCGTTCGGTGTTGACGACATTCGATTTGTCGCCGATGCTCCTGATCCTGAACCGTTGGAGACGGATGCCGTCGTGAAGACAGAGATGGCGTCGTTGTGTGGTTCGGATCTGCATATGGTGGGTAAGGGATGGCAGATGCCGGAGTATCCGGCACCGCCCGGACATCCCGGTCACGAAGGTGTCGGCATTGTAGAGGAGCCTCCGCAGCGATACCCGGACGACGATGGCATCGATATTCTTGAACCGGGCGATTTGGTCTTGACGGTTCCGCATATCTGGTACGCCAAATGCTTCGCCGAGTACCAAGCCGTTGACGCAGTGCACATGCTGAAGATGCCCGTGGGAGCGCCGGTTCAGCATGTATTGATGACGCAGCAGTTGGGGACCGTGATATTCGCGACGCAACGGTTGCCCGAATCACTAGAAGGTAAGACTTGCGCGGTGCTTGGGCAGGGCAGCGCGGGATTGTTCTGGGATTTCGTGCTTAAACGACGCGGCGCATCACGCATCATCGCCATCGAACCTGTTGATAGCAGACGCAACCTATCGACCAGATACGGTGCTGATGAGACGGTTGACGTGACTGGCGACGCCGCGAAGGACGCAGTTTACGATCTGACCGATGGCGAGGGTGCCGACATCGTGATTGAAGCCGTGGGATCAACTCCTACGTTGAGCAACGCATTCCATCTAGTCGCAGACGAAGGTACGTGTGTCCTGTTCGGACTGCCTGATAGCAACGATCCACAACCCTTCGACTATACGGAGATGTTCAAAAAGCGTGCGAATGCGTATTCGATCTTGGGTGCGCAGGAGGAACCGGGTCTAAAGACTTTCCGGCGAGCGTTGTCGTGGATTGTGGAAGGCGAGATTGATATGGAGCCGATTGTGACGCACCTGATGCCGATAGAGCAGGTTACGGAGGCGTTTGAGTTGTCGGAGTCGCGCGGGGATGGGGTTGTGAAGGTTGCGTTGACGTTTTGAGACTCGCTAAGTCTTGGTGAGTTTTCTGTGGCACTTGCGGTGAACCGGATCACACATCGTTGACTTGTTGCGTTACTCCCGTATCTCGCTGTTTTTCGTTAGCCGCACGACCTGGTTCGAGATATTGCTGAACAAGGCAGGTTCTTCGGCGCGAGAGACAATCCCACCAATCCGTAAATCCGAAAACTCCCCGTTTCAAACCTTCGGCGCGAAATCCACAAACACCGGACTCGTCCAAGCCTTCTCCATATCTGACTGTGTGACACGCACCCAGTACGGATTAATGCCAGGCCTCGGCGTATCGTCGACTACCGAAAACTCAACTCTCTCCGGTCCCGGTTCTGGTGCCATCTCTACCGTAACTGCTCGATCCAGCTGACCAATGTCAATGCGCCGCGGACCATCTGCGAGCGAATCGAGAGTTGTCGGTATCCGCACCCGGTCTGCCGCTGCAAACGTGATGCGCCGCGCACCGTCCTTGCCATGATCGCCATATTGGGAGCTTGCAATCACATCACTTGTCAGCGCAACCTCGATGCCTGTCTCGTTCGTCCCATCGATATCCAGCAACAGTCCACTCGTATAGCCACATCCCCAATACGACCAACTTACACTCGAATCCGTCGTTTCCGTAACCTCAGAGCGCGGACTGTCAAAGCGGATCTTTTCAACGTTCTTGATCGACCCGTCAGTAGTTGTAACCGAACCATCCCAAACCACGCCCGAATAACTCGTCTCCCGACTCGCACCTTCCCACGTAACCCGAACCCGGTTATCCGACCTGCCCGGCGACATCTCTTCGCAGTGCAGCAACTCCAACCCCCGGAACAACTCGACACGTTCTAACGTTCCTGCCCCGATGATCTTCACCGAGACCTCTGGTGGTGATGATGTCGAATACTCCGAGCCCATCATGTGCCCATCCGCCGAAACCGCCGCCACGATCCGCACGCCCGATGTCGCGTACACCCGTCTCGCCTTCATACCTGCCAATACAGCGTCCAGGGTCAATTCCGTCGCATAAACACCTGTCAATCCACCTTTCTGATACCTCCGCAACTGATGACCGGGTTGATCGTCCCCGGGCCGACCTGTGTAGCAGTCACTACCGCCGATAAACCCCATCTTGTAGTTGCGCTCAATCGACTCCCGCAAGAACCACTCGAATTGCCCGTGCGTCGACGTGATCTCCAGCGCCGGCTCGATCTGTGGCTCGTGATACTGCAAATCCGCCGCAACACCTCCGACGTGCGGTGTCACAACCACATCCGAATACCGAAACTCCGCATGCATCTCGCGAATATGCGGCAAATCTGTGTCTAAATCCCATGGATCCAGGTGAGCGCCATGCCCCGACCGACGCAAATCCTGATCGAACCGGCGGAAATAAACATTGTGATGCCCCCCACGATCTGTCGTCGCAGACCACTCATACCCCGGGAGCGGCACGAATCTTCCCGGCTCATAGTTATCCCTTTCCATCTTCTGCTGAACCTCGTAAGCACCAGTCGTGATCGCCGGATCGTTCCGTTGAAAACCCGCGAAATGTATCCCCGCAACATCACGCGCATAAGCAAAGAAGTCGCCGATCTTATACGGATCAACCACCTGCCCACCATGCGGATCGCCCCAGTACAACTTGAATTGGGATTCTGCTTCAGTTGCAATGATCGGATTGCTTATACCCTCGAGATTCGCATCATCGTCACGCACCAGCACGCGATGTTCACCAGTCTCTGTGATTCGGCATCCATCGATCCAAACAACTCCGCCGCTCTCATCGTCGAATTCCACCTCGTCTGTGCCCAACGCAACTCCAGAACCGCTGAGTCGCACGTTTCCACGATACCGATTCGCAGGGTTGCCCCAACGGTCCTCCGCCTTCACACTGACTCGAAACTCCTCACCAGCCGCCGCGTCCGATGGCGCAATCACTACCAACCGCACCGCATCGCCACCGATGACCGAAAACTCCGGACGCTCCGATATCGGGACGAAATTACCCGAACCGTCCGCATCGACCTCAATCCAGAAATACCGACGCGGCTCGATAAATGTCTGGCTCCGAGCCCCTGACCCGCCGCCAGAACGATCGCCCCACGTAACCAAAACCTCCTCATCCTCCACCAGCGCCCGCCCCAGATTCACCAAATTGACCGTAGTCAAATCCATCACCTGAGTCGCTATCTCCGCACCGTCCGGGGAAATTACGCTCAAATAGTCCGCGCCGCCCGGATCATGCACCTGCGGCAACTCCCAATCCGTATCCGAATCCGTCCCGATCATGACCACACCGCCATTCGCCAATCCACGAGCACCAACAACAAATACCAACCGCCAACTTCCTATCTCTCCCGCGACAACATCACCTCCATCCAACAACCGAGCGCTACCAACACCATCATCAACTCGCTCAGCCAACCCAATCGGGTCCATCGTCTCTGACATATTCAAACCTCCCTGAATGACGCAGCCGCAATCGTAACCAACCCGTCACTCAACACTCCGTATTATCGCCTCAACCGCGGCCTTTTCGCGCATCCCTCATCGATTAGATGGGATTAGCGTAAGGGTATCAACGTTTGCCCTCGTTCATCGGTGGAGTGCCAGAAGGATAAAGGGAGATAGATCCCTAAACCATCACCTGCCCGCCATCGCACTGGATCGTCTGTCCAGTGATGTTCTTCGCATCCTCAGAAGCCAGGAACGCGGCCAACGCACCGATATCCGACGGCGTCTGCGGACGACCAAGGGGAATCACCTCTGCCGCTGCTTCTTGGAAAACGTCCAAGTGCGCCCTGCCGGTCACGTCCGGATCGCCCATCTCATCCCGACGCTCCATCCACTCCTGGTGGAATGCCGTCCATATCCGACCTGGCGCAATCGCATTTACATTGATGTTGTCAACCGCATACTCCCGGGCCAATGCCTGCGTGTAAGCGATAACTGCCATCTTCGTCGTCGCATAGTATGCCGTGACATATCGTGCTGCACGCGCCGCGACCGATGAGATGTTGATGATTTTCCCATACCTCTGCTCACGCATCTGAGGCAAGATTGCCTCCGTAACATCCGACAAACCTTTCACATTCACGCGCCAAGTGAACTCCCAATCAACATCACGCCACTCCACACCCGTTGATCCCGGAGCACCGGAAACTCCAGCATTATTCGCAAGAATATCGATCCGCCCCGTTGCATCATAAGCCAGCGAAACGCCCTCCGATATGCTCTGCTGGTCAGTCACGTCCATGTGCACCGCGTAGCCTTTGGAACCTAACTCTTCGACTCTCGCCATCGCGGCAGCGGCATTATCGTCGTTCAGATCCGCGATGATGATGTCCGCGCCCTGTCCAGCCATCCGCTCCACAATCCCCAAGCCTAAACCTTGGCCTCCGCCAGTTACCAAAGCAGTTCGTCCTGTCAGATCAGCAAGCATCTTTCGTTTATTCCTAGATATGTGTCGATTCAGTTTGAGATGGTGCATAATTCTAGCACCGCAAGATTGGCCGACCAATACGGAGAAACACAACCTTGTCCCTCCCACCTAATCACGTAACTAACTACGAACCTGTCCCTGGATGGGCAAAAGTTCCACACGGCATCTGGATGCGCGAAGCAACCGCCGTAACCGTCGACTCCAAAGACAACGTCTACGTATTCAACCGCGGAAATGTCCCGGTCCTCGTCTTCGACCCCAACGGCAACCTCATCGACATGTGGGGCAACGACGACCCTCAAGGCTCAGTTCGCATCACCGAAGACCCCTACGGCAACCGACTCCAATTCTGGAACACTTGGTTCATGCGCGCGCATGGAATCTCCACTGACCACGAAGACAACCTGTGGCTCGTCGATGATGTCGGCAACAAAATCCACAAATACACCACCTCCGGCGAACACCTGATGACCATCGGAACCGGCGAAGAGGTACCCCGCGAAAGCGGCAAGATGTTCAACCGTCCAACCGACGCCGCTGTCAACCCCGCCACCGGCGACGTCTTCATATCCGATGGATATGGCAATTCACGCGTGCATCGCATGGACGCTGATGGCAACCACATCATGTCGTGGGGCGAATCCGGAACCGACGACGGAAAGTTCAATCTGCCCCACAACATCGCAATCCTCAATGACGACCTCGTAATCGTCTGCGACCGCGAAAGCCACCGCGTCGAAGTCTTCACCACCGAAGGCGAATTCGTCCGTCAATGGCCGGCCCATAAAGCCTGCGGCATAGAAGTCACAGGCAAAGGCCACGACGCAACCGTCTACGTCGGAGAGCAAGGTCCAGCACCAGTCCAACGCGGCGTCGCTGACATCGGTAACCGGGTCAGCATCTACGACTGGGAGGGCAACATGCTCGACCGCTTCGGCAACCCACACTTCGGACAAGGGGCAGATCAGTTCCTCTGGCCGCACTCCGTAGCCGTCGACTCCCTTGGCGATGTCTACATCGCCGAAGTCTCATTCGTGGAGTGGGGGCGCCATCAAAGCCCACCTGTAGATACGCCGGCTAGTTTGAGAAAGTGGCGACGGAAGAGTTAAACGGTGCCGAGGTCCAAGACGCCCCATCTGATCCATCTGCAAAGTATGCAAATTGGAAAGTGTAGTGCGCGATTTGCATACTTTAGCAGCGCATCACCCGGCGTCAAACTGGCTCAACACATCAGATAGGACACTCAACGGCACAACCTCGGCATCGGTCCGAGATTGACGCTCCGTTCCCCCGTAGACAACAGCCTTAGCGTTCACTTCTGGTATGAGATCAGCCACGCGATTGAGCGAGCTGAAATAACTCGACGAAATAGTCTCGCCCGACTTTATCTCAATCGCCCCCAATCCATACCCAGTTTCGTACAAGAGGTCGCACTCCAAGTTGTTCGAGTCGCGGAAAAACGTAAGATTGGCGCGTCGCCCTCTGTTGAACCGGTGCTTCAGCGCTTCAAC
The DNA here is from genome assembly GCA_963555965.3 of Dehalococcoidia bacterium. Classification (GTDB taxonomy): domain Bacteria; phylum Chloroflexota; class Dehalococcoidia; order Lucifugimonadales; family Lucifugimonadaceae; genus Bin127. The sequence continues at coordinate 913,721 of OY821634.1, read as the reverse complement.
AACCACCGCGTTTTCAAAAAGATGCCCCCGCAGTGGATGCGTGGCAACCTGTTCCGCGCTTTGGATGCCAAGCAGATAGCTCGCGAGTCCAACATCGTAAAAGTAGATCTTGGGGGACCGTACCAGCCTCTTCCGAATGTTGGCGTGATACGGCGCCAATTGAAAGATGATGTAACTCGCCTCCAATGCCGCCAGCCAATCTCTGACCGTGGCACGCGAAACGCCGCTATCCGAACCCAACGAGGATAGGTTGAGCAACTGTCCGGTCCTTCCAGCGCAAAGACGCACGAACCTTTGAAAGCTACTCAGTTCTCGTATATTGCTCAACCGACGGACATCCCGCTCAACGTAAGTCTCGAAATAGTCCCCCAGAGCTTGACCCGGATCAAGACCATGGTCGTGAAGTCTCGGATAGAACCCTGAAAACAAAACATCGTCGATCCCGTTGCTAGCCCCCGTCTTTTGCAGTTCGGACAATGAAAACGGCAACAGACGAAGCAGTGCCGTTCGACCCGCAAGCGATTGGTTGATTGCCTCCGAAAGCCCGAATTGTTCGCTCCCAGTCAATACGAAAAGTCCGTTGCGACCATCTTCGTCCACAAGAACTTGCAAGTACGACAGCAGACTCGGAACTCTTTGCACCTCGTCTATGATCGCCCCTGAAGCGTGTCGCGCAAGGAACCTTCTTGGGTCAGTTTCGGCGAAATCACGCTCGTCTGGCGACTCCAAGTTGACATACCCAAGCTCAGGAAAGACTTGCCTGCATAGCGTCGTCTTACCTGACTGCCGAGGTCCGGTTACCGTCACGATCGGGTACTGCTGGAACAGCTTGGCGAGATGCCCGGTGATTTCACGTTCAATCATGTCTTGAATTCTAACCAAAAGTATGTAAATTGGCAAGTATGATTTCCAATTTGCATACTATTCCAGCCGATTTATCATGTAAATTGGAAATCATACTTGCCAATTTACATGAAATTCCGAGGGTACCCAGAGCCAGATCAGCCCTCGACACGCTCCACATATCGCGCCAAAATCACCCGTGCCTCCTCAACCCTCTCCTCAGGCGCCATCAACCGAACTGGTGTCATCGACACGCCAAGAAAAGGTATCCCGTCCGATTTGACAGCGCAAGGACATCCTTCATTGCGGACCAAACCGGCCCACGTCTCCGCGATCAACTGATCCGGAGCAGTTGCGAACTCGACCCAGCGGTCTCGCATTTCAGTTGACAGCGTTGGCATTCATCTCGACATTGCCTTCACCTAAGATGGAGACCAACTCCGAGCGCAGCAGCTGCGATGGCTCGACGCTGAAGAACGGAAAGTCCATCGACACCGTCTTGCCTTCAATCGACAGTTTTGCCAAGACCTTGCCTTCGCCCTTGTGTTCGCCTAGTGCCAGTAAAATGCCGTGAAGCGTCTCGCGCGACGGGCCGGAATCACTGTTGCATTTAAACGACAGCGTTAACGCCGGATGTTCGATGTATGAGTCTTGTGATGATGCCATAGCCTCACCGTTCGTATGTCGCACGCCGATACTCGCCCGATTCGTTTCATGATACGGTGCGGCATAAACCCCGTTGCCGCTTCCGTTGCGATCTTCGGAACCGTTATGTGAACGGTTAGCGCTAGCCGTGGATCGGCCGTTTGTTGACGGAGTCTTCTCCTGTCGGGCTACCCTGTTGCTTGGCGTCGGAATGTAGGCCACCGCGTTGCTCACGTCAACCGATGCGGAGTTGTTGAACATGCGAATAGAGCCTCGAACGTCAGCGTAAACGTCTTCGTGCCAAATCCCAGATGTCCGATCGAGCACGTTCGACCACACCGTCAACTCAACTTCGTCGTCGAGCAACGCCAACTTGGCCGTCAAGAACGGGTTGCCGGTGCGAGTCGTCCGATGATCTATCGATACCAATTTGCCGATTACGCGGACCCTTTCGCCCTCCTCGTTCATCTTTTCATCGCTGGCATAAATGATCGCATCTCCGCCTTCGTGTTCAATCGCCGCACGCTTCTCGGCATCTTCTTTGCTCTCTGTGATGACCAATCCGAACAGTTCCTTCTCCCACTCGCGGAGCGTCTTGATATCCACCCCGCCGTTCTCCTGTGGCGATTCGAACTCTATGCCGATGAACGATTCGCTCGCATCCGCGCCTCCGAACATGGAGTGCTGTCCTGACGCGCGCGCGGTCCCGGTTTTACGCATGTGCGTGGTCAGTTGTCCAGCCTGCTCAAGCAACTGTTTCCGCGGCGCCATGGCATCAAACGCCCCAGCCATGATCAATGATCGGAGCGATGATTCCGGCGGGGCTTTTTCGGCGAGGCGGTCGCAGAAATCGGCGACGTCTGCAAATACCCCTCTACCATCACCTTCGCGAATCTCAACAATCTCGTCCACAGTCGCCGGGCCGACGCCCCTTATCGAAGCAAGCCCGTAGCGGATTCCACCGCGTTCTCCAACTTTATCGTCAACTGTGAATGAGGTTTTTGACACGTTGATATCTGGTGGTAGTACCTCGATACCGCGCTTCTTTGCCTCCGAGATGCACCTCTGCACACGTTCCGGTGCTCCAGCAAACGATTCGAGCATCGCAACGAAATACTCGAGCGGATAGTTCGCCTTGAAATAGGTAGTCCAATACGTGATGTAGGCATAAGACACTGCGTGTGCCTTGTTAAACCCATACCCGGCGAACGGAAGAATGTACGCGAACAGATCGCGTCCTTCCTGTTCAGTGTGTCCCTTCTTCACTGCACCCTTTACGAACTTGCGTTCTTCCTCTCGCATGATCGCGGGCACCTTCTTGCCCATCGCCTTGCGCAAAATATCCGCCTCACCCAGCGTATACCCGGCAAAATCCTGCGCTGTCAGCATCACCTGATCTTGATACACAATCACACCATACGTCGTATCAAGAAGATGCGCGATGGCAGGATGCGGATACTCGATCGGTTGCCGACCATGCTTGCAAGCAATTAATCGGTCGATATGCTGCATCGGGCCGGGACGGTAGAGCGCGATCATCGCGGCAATGTCGTCAATGGAAGTCGGCTTCAACTCCTTGATGTATCGAGTCATTCCCGAGCTTTCCAACTGGAATGATCCGAATGTATCCCCATCGGACATCAAATCGAAGGTGGCTTTATCGTCAAGCGGGACCTGTTCGGTGTCATAGAGGTCGATTTCTTGACCGCGGCTGTCCTTGATGATCCTGATGCAACGATCCAAAACGCTCAGGTTCGTCAATCCGAGAAAGTCCCACTTCAACAATCCCGCGAACTCCAGCGGATACATCGCGAACTGAGTCGCCGCGAGTCCGGTGTCGTTACCCTTTTGGGGGCGTTGCAAAGCGGTGTAGTTTACGAGCGGCTCATCAGATATAACGACGCCTGCAGCGTGAGTGCTGACATTGCGTACGCGTCCTTCGACGCCCATCGCTTTTTCCAACACCTCAGCCGCCGTGGCATTCTGCCGAATCATCTGCTGCAACTCAACACTCTGTTCGCGCAACGTACCGAGATTGAACTCTCGCGGCGGAGCTTCATCTTCATCATCGTTGCCCGACATCGGGGAGTGGTTGGCAACGATACGAACCAGCTTGTTGCAGGCATCGCTGATTTCTGCATTGTCGATAGCCCCGTCTTCCATAACCCGAGCCGCGTCGCGAAGCGCCGCACGCGCCTTCATCGTGCCAAACGTCGTGATCTGCGCCACGCGATCTGGACCATAACGCTCCAGGCAGTACTCAATAACCTCCCCTCGTCGATCATCCGCAAACTCCATATCGATATCAGGCATCTCGCGACGCTCGACGTTCAAGAACCGCTCAAAAAACAATCCGTAGGGCAGAGGGTCGAAGTCGGTCACTTGGAGGCAGTAGAGTACTAAGCTCGATGCTGCCGATCCTCGAACCGTCGAGAGTATGCCCTGCTGTTTCACAAAGCGGAAGATGTCCCAGACCACGAGGAAGTAATCGGCAAAGTCGGTCTCGGTGATTATGTACAGCTCTTTTTCGAGCCGCTTCTTGACCGCGTCGGTTATGTCGCCGAAGCGGTTGATCGCACCGTCATAACAGATTTTGCGCAGGTATTGAGCGGATGACAAGTTGTCGGGTGTGGGATATTGCGGAAGTTTCGTGCGGCGTTGAGTCAATTCCAAGTTGCACCGCTCGGCGATTGCCAACGTGTTGCGAAGCGCATGGGGATGCTCCGGAAAGACCAAAGCCATCTCTTCCGCCGACTTCACGTAATACGAGTCATCCTCCATCCGCAATCGCTTGCCATCCGCCAACTTGCTCGATGTAACGATCGCTGTCAGCGTGTCCTGGTGCGGTGCGTCCTCTGGGTAAACGTAGTGACAGTCGTTGGTAACCACGAGGTCGACACCCATCTCCTTGGACAGTTGGCAGACGGCTTGATTAACCACGTCCTGCCCGGGCACGTTCTCGTGATGCATCAACTCGAAGTAGTAGCGATCGCCAAAAACCTCGCGATACCAACCAGCGGTATCCCGCGCCGCGGTTAAATCCCCATTCATCCGCAACACGTCCCGCGCCAACTCCCCCGACAAACACCCGGACAAGACAATCACACCCTCCGAACACTCCTCCAACAGTGCGCGATCCACGCGCGGGCGGTAGTAAAAGCCTTCAAGATGTGCTTTGCTCGCAAGTTTCAGAAGATTCCGATAACCAGTCAGGTCCTCCGCCAGCAATGTGATGTGCGGCTGCGAACCGCCTGCCGCGCCTTCTGCCGCACTACGCTCATGCCTAGAGCCAAACGCCACATACCCCTCCATCCCGATAATCGGCTTGATGCCTGCCGATTTCGCAGCCTTGTAAAAATCGATGGCGGCGTAAACGTTCCCATGATCGGTCAATGCCATCGCCGGCTGACCAAGCTCGACGGCACGGCCGACCATGTCATCGACATGCCCGTACCCGTCAAGTAACGAATATTCAGAGTGGTTGTGCAGATGAACGAACTCGTCGGACAATTTCTGACTTACACCTCCGAGTCAGTTGGGAAAATCGGGCGAATGTCGCCCCCGAATCGATTCATACAGTATAGCCATCCTTCCCTCCTCGCGTAATGGATATGTGCATAACTACGTCATACCCGCGAAGGCGAGTATCCAGAGGGGTGGGGAGAGGGTAGCGCAAAGCGAAACGACGCGTCTAAACCCCTATCGATTCATGTGGATTCCCGCCTGCGCGGGTATAACGATAGTTAGGCACTGCATCTGTAAGAGGTTCAGAAGGATGATTGGAGTGGTACGAAGGAGTCGACAGAAACATCACACGCCTTCATAGCCCATCACTAAACATCACAGCAATCACAGTTCAAAATCCCTTTCACCAACCCATCCTGAATCCGTATATCCTATCGGCAGTGAAATCAGCCCCAGAGTTACAAGCCATGACACTGCCGACCCTAGAGCAACTCGAACAAGATCCTTATGCCGCATTAGGCGTCCGAAAGTTCATCAACGCCACCTGCCATCACACTGTGATGGGCGGCACTCTCATCCCAGACACAACCTTGAGGGCGATGCGAACTGCGGCTAACGACTTCGTCGATCTCAAAGAGCTCCAAAAAGCTGCCGGCAAGGTCATTGCCGAGATCACTCATGCGGATGACGGTTATATCGTCTCTGGTTGCGCCGCTGGGCTCATGGTCTGCGCCGCCGCAATCATCACCGGACAAGATGAGGCCCTGATCGAGCAAATCCCGTACGTCCAAAGCGGACAGGTGCCATGCATCGCCAAACGCTTCGCACGATCCAAGAACTACAAGGGTGAGACCTACGTCAACCACGGCTACGCCATGGCGGTCAAAACCGCTGGAGTGAAATTCGTCGAAATCGGCGAACCCGATCATGAGGGTCGCCCCACTAAGGTCGTCACCGCCGAGGAATACCAGCAGGCATTCATCGACAATCCCGATGCCAAGATGGTCTACTGGGTCGGCTACGCGCCGCCAGAGGACATCGCGCTTGAAGATGTCTTCGATATCGCCCATGCACACGGTGCACGCGTTATCCTAGACGCCTCAAACTGCCTGCCTCCGCGCGAGAACCTATACCGCTTCATCGACCTCGGCGCCGATGTCGTCTGCTTCAGCGGCGGCAAAGGCATCCAAGGCCCCCAAGGATCCGGCATCATCGCCGGCGATCAAGACCTCATCGATGCCATCGCCATGCAGTCAGCCCCCGCACACGGCATCGGAAGAGTCGCCAAAGTCTCCAAAGAAGAAGTCGTCGGACAGATCGCATCCTTCATCTGGTGGGCCAACCAAGACGACGAAGAACGACTAACGGAGCACCACCGTAAATCTGCAATGCTTCACAGTAGTATCGCCAACCTCGCCATGGTCGCCGATTCATACATACAATTCCCGGACGAAGACAACCGACCTATGCCCAACGTCCACGTCAAAGTAGACCCCGCAACTGGCAAAGACGCCGAATGGCTAATTGAGGAACTCCGCAACGGAGATCCTGCCATCGCGGTGATGGGGCATGGGACAGATCCTCAGAAAGTCCGCATCGACGTGCGGCTGTGCGAGGAGGATGAGATTGCAGAGGTTGCGCGTCGGTTGCGGGAAATTCTGGGTTAATCGGTCTTCAGGCCCAACACAACCCCATACTCCTTGTCGCCTTACGCTTAGCGAAGAGGGAGATTCCTCGCTACGCTTCGGAATGACAAAGGAATGATGCTTCGGAATGACAGCAGGGCCTTGTAATGATGGCTTACCCTCACCCTAGCCCTCTCACATCGAGGGAGAAGGGACACTGCCGCATCCTTGCTCCTCTGGATGGCCGTTGCGCCCGGTGAAATACCCGCGTACACCGAAATGACGTTGAGAGCCTTCGCCTCTCTTCGGGGAAGCCTCTTTTGTCCTTCGGACATCCCCCATGAATGAGAGTGAACCCTGAAATTGTCGTCTAATCGTAGTGGTAGCGCTGTTCGCGCCAGGGGTCTCCGTACATGTGGTAGCCGTAGGCTTCCCAGAAGCCAGGGGCGTCGGAGTCCATGAAGCGGATGCCGCGGATCCATTTGGCGGATTTCCAGAAGTATAGGTGGGGGACCACCATGCGCACCGGGCCGCCGTGGGCGGGTTCGAGGGGTGCGTCGTCGAAGGTGTGGGCGAGGAAGCCTTTGCCGTCAATGACGTCTGCGGTTGGCAGGTTGGTGGTGTAGCCGCCGTCGGAGTAGGCCATGAGGAAATCGGCAGGCGGTTCTTCTAGTCCGGCATCGGCGAGGAAGTCGTCGATTAGTACGCCTCGCCAGTTGGTGTCGAGCTTGCTCCACTTGGTGACGCAGTGGATATCGGTGTGGATGTCGGTCTGCGGGAGGTCCATCATCTGGTCCCAGTCCCAGACGCCGATGTCCTCGCCGTTGTAGTCGATGCGGAAAGTCCAAGTCGCTGTATCTACGCGCGGTGTCGGTCCAGCGGAGAGGACTGGAAATCCTCGATCGACATACTGCCCTGGCGGGATGCGTCCCGCGTTCTCATCTTCCTCTTCCTGCCGTCGTCGACCGAAGAAGCCTCTGGTGATAATTCCCATCGATGCACTCCCATGCTCTCAACTGTTCCCATGCCGCACAAACTGGGCATAATGTTAATACGCAGCAAGCGACCCTAAAGTTTTGCCGTCGGCATGTACGACGGCGTCTGAACAAGCTTAGAAAGGCGAAGTACGATGAGGCGATTCGAAGGAAAGACGGTGATAGTAACTGGTGGTGGCACTGGCATCGGCGAGGCGATATGTCATCGGTTCGCGGATGAGGGAGCGAACGTGGTGATCGCGGAGTTGGAGTCTGACAACGGCAACTCAACGGCTGCCAACATCAACAAGAGCGGCGGAACTGCGGTCTTCTGCGAGACGGATACATCGAACTCAGACTCGGTGAGGGCGATGATCGCGGGCGCAGTCGAGAAGTTCGGTACGGTGGACATATTGGTCAACAACGCTGCCGCGTTTGTGTTTGGGAAAGTAGAAGACGTTACCGGGGCAGACTGGGCAAGGGTGTTCGGGGTTAATGTGATCGGATACGCCAACACGGTTCGTGAAATATTGCCAACGTTTCGCAAGGCTGGTGGCGGTGCAGTCGTGAACATCGCGTCAGTCAGCTCATTCATCGCTCAGCCGGAATTCATCCCCTACAACGCATCCAAAGGCGCAGTCGCTCAACTTACACGCTGCCTAGCGATGGATCTCGCCCCAGACAACATACGCGTCAACGCCGTCTGTCCCGGCTCGATCAAGACACGGGCTACGGATATGCATATCGACTCATTGGGATTAGACCGCGAACAGTCATACATCGACTTCGGTCAAGACGCTCTGATGAAACGCATGGGCGAGCCGCGAGAGATAGCGGCGGTAGTGGCGTTTTTGGCATCGGATGATGCTTCGTATATGACAGGGGCGCACGTGATTGTGGATGGGGGGATGAGTATTGGGTAGGAAGATGCAAGACGCTCATTGTGCGATAATTTCGAGTAGAGATGACTACCAACGGCGGAAACCAGATGAACCCGCCCTTCTTCAGGCGGATCCGTGCGAAGAATCTCCTGTCTTTCGGACCGGATGGGATTGATTTGGAGTTGGGTCGATTGAATGTCCTGATCGGTCCAAATGGCGTAGGTAAATCGAATTTTCTTGATGCGCTTAGCCTTTTCCAAGCTGCACCACGTGATCTCGCAGCGCCAGTAAGACAAGGCGGAGGTGTGCAAGATTGGATTTGGAAGGGCGATCCGTACGGGACAGCTTTGGTGGAAGCGTCGACTCTCGTTCACACACAGTTCCCATTGTTGCGGCACTATGTCGAATTTGGAACTGAATCACATACGTTTGAATTGGTTGACGAGAGTATCGATTTGGATCGTTCAAACTTGAGAGAAGCCGCAAACGAAGCGTGCGATGAGTTTTTGTACCGATTTCAACAAGGGAAACCCGAAATCCGGTTCGGTGATGATGGGCAGACGCGCCTTCTGCCCTCAGACGAAATCGAACACGATAAATCGATACTTTCCCAACGCAACGATCCAGATGCGTATTCTCTGATGTCATACTTGTCTCGGCAGTATAGCGAAATCAGGATGTATCGAGACTGGTCTTTTGGCCGCGGTATCGTTTTCAGACGTCCTCAGCGCGCCGACCTTCAACGCAGTCCCCTCAACGAAGATTTCTCGAATCTTGGAGTGTTCTTGAATAGGCTGCGTCAATGGCCACAAGTCAAAACCGAGTTGATCGAAAAGTTGGCTAACCTATACGAAGGATTGATTGATTTCGAACTAAACTTCGACTTCGGAACTGTGCAGGTAAATTTCCAAGAATCCGACTTCGCGATACCTGGTTCACGCTTGTCAGACGGTAGTTTAAGATACCTTTGCTTGTTGGCGGTCCTCCTGGACCCGACTCCGCGATCGCTTGTCGCTATTGAGGAACCAGAGTTAGGGATGCATCCAGATCTGATACCGAAGATCGCTGATCTGCTAATAGAAGCATCCACTCGGACTCAACTTGTGGTGACCACGCATTCTGACATCCTAGTTAGTGCCTTCACTGAAACCCCAGAACAGCTGATTGTGTGCGAGAAGCACAACGGTCAAACAGAGATGCAGCGTCTCGACCGCGATGAACTGGATCGCTGGCTCAATGAGTATCGGTCGGACGAAACTCAATTGGGTGAGATGTGGATTGATGGTGAGATCGGCGGGACGCGTTGGTGAAAACCAAAAGGGTTGTGTACGTTGAGGGCGGAGGAGATCGTAAGAAGGATACGCGATTGCGTTGCCGTGAAGGATTCGCGCGGTTGATAGCGAAGTGCGGTTTCAAACGACAACCGAAAATCGTGCCTTGCGGTGGTAGGGGTCAAGTTCGTCGGAAATTTCGCGCGACGCATATCAATTCTTCGATTGACGACTGCATCTTGATGTTGATAGACAGCGAGGCTACAGTTGTTGAAATCGAACAAACTTGGGATCATTTGCGCCAACGAGATGGTTGGTCAAAACCCAGAGGTGCAACCGACGATCAAGTGCTATTCATGACGACTTGCATGGAGACATGGATAGCGGCGGACCGAGAAGCACTCCGGGAAGCGTATGCTCGCCGTGGAATAAACGAGAACGCGCTTCCGCCGCTTGACGCATTGGAAAGCCGCAGTTCACAAGATGTTTTCAATCGACTGAAGAATGGGACCAATAACCAGTTCGACAAAGGTGAAGAATCGTTCAAAATACTTGGGCAACTCAATCCCGACACGTTAGCTGAGTACCTGCCGAGTTTCGAACGTGCGCGACGGATTCTGAACGAAAAACTCAGCCGCTGATCCTTCCACCACGCCTATGGATTCCCACCTTCGCGGGAATGAAGAGAATTGCGCGGGATGGCCGAGTTCTGCACTGTGTCTAGTTATTCGTAAACGCGCCATCGGGCCTATGCAGTCTTGGCGACCATCCGCGGGGATCGGATAGGCGTTGTTCGGCTACTTCTAGGTCCATGTCTACGCCCATGCCGGGGGTGTCTGGGCACCAGGCGTAGCCGTCTTCCCATTCGATTTGTTGTGGGAATAGGTCGGTGGCGAACGTGCCGGGTCGGCGCGGCATCTCTTGGACTCCGACGTTGGTTACTGCCATGCAGAGCGAGACGCATGCGGCTGTTGATACCGGTCCGAGTGGGTTATGCGGGACGATGTCGATGTAGTGGGTTTCTGCCCAGTTTGTGATCTTGAGCGTCTCGGTGATGCCTCCTACGATGCAGAGGTCGATGCGGCAGTAGTCGATGCTCTCGTCTTCAATGACTTCGCGGAATGGCCACTTCGACCACCAGTGTTCTCCGGCGGCGAGTGGTACGCTGGTCTGTCGGCGGACGTTTCGGTATGAAGCAGGATTTTCGGAGCGTACGGCATCTTCGACAAAGAAGGGTTTGAACTCTTCGAGGTCGCGGCACAAAGCGATGGAATAGGTTGGGTCTAGGCGCGTGTGAAAGTCGGTGCAGATCTGGATCTCGCGTCCGACTGCTTCACGAAGTGCGCCGAACTGTTCGACCGCCATGCGCATCGACTTTAGCGGATCAAGTTCTGCGGTTGCGGCGTGTCTTCCGCCATATTCGCCGATTAGGGGCGTGGTAGTCGGTTGGCCAGTGCGAACGAATTGCCATCCTTCATCAACGTGTTTCATCGCATCGTCGACGATCTCTTGGGTAGTCTCGCCGCCTACGTGGGGATAGCAAACGACCTTGTCGCGGGTCGGTCCGCCGAGGATCTTATACAAGGGCATCCCGACGGATTTTGCTTTGATGTCCCACAGGGCGATGTCTATGCCGCTAATGGCGCAGGCGTAGACGCGTTCGGCGGGAAAGAACAAGCCGCGGAACATCTTCTGCCATAGTCGTTCCGTCTCCCAAGGGTCAGAGCCGACAACGACTTCTGATAGGTGATCGATGGCGATAGCGATGGAGCGTCCGAGTCGGGCTACTCCAACTTCGCCGAGTCCGTAGATGCCGGCATCGGTGTCTACACGGACGATGAAGTATAGACGTCCGGAGTCGTCTCTAACGGGGAACGATCGGATTTGGGTTACTTTCATGTGGGGATGCCCCCTTTGTCCTTCGGACATTTCCCCCGCGAGCGGAGGAAACCTAGTTGCTTTGTAGTTTTGGTGTTACGCTGCGGATTTAGGTGAATTTGTTGGTGTTTCTCGGGCATCCCCTGCGAGCGTCGCTGCGCTTGCTCGCATCCCCTTACGCTTCGCGAAGGGGACGTGGTTTTGGTTACCAGTTCGTGAATGCGCCGTCGTTGCGGCGGAGTTGAGGTGTCCAGCCATGCGGATCGCCGGCTTTGGCTTCGGCTACGTCCATGTCCATCTCGATGCCGAGTCCGGGTGCGTCGTTGCAGAATGAGTAGCCGTCTTCCCATCCGATCTGGACGGGAAAGAGGTCGGTGTCTGAGGTGCCGGGTTGGCGCGGCATTTCTTGTACTCCGACGTTGGTGGATGCCATACATAGCGACACACACGCGGCGGCGGATACGGGTCCTAGCGGATTGTGCGGCACGATGTCGATGTAGTGAGTCTCTGCCCAGTGAGTGATCTTTGCTGCTTCGGTGATGCCACCGACAATGCAGAGATCGATGCGGGCGTAGTCGATGAGCTCTTCTTCGATGACCTGTCGGAAGGACCATTTGGATACCCACTGCTCGCCGGCGGCGATGGGGACACTGATCTGATTTCGGAGGTTTTTGTAAGAGCCGGGGTTTTCGGATCGTATCAGGTCTTCGATGAAGTAGGGCTTGAACTCTTCGAGATCTTTGCACATCTGGACGGTGTGCGCAGTGTCGAGCCGGGTGTGTGCGTCCAGGAGAATCTGGATGTCGGGGCCGACGGCGTCTCGGACCTTGGACATCTGATCGACGGCGAGTCGCATCGACTCGACGGGTTCTAGGCGTGAGGTGCCGGATTGTTCAAATGCACCGGATGTTTCGGGTTGTCCCCATCGGACGAATTTCCAGCCCTCTTCTACGCGGTCGAGGCAGTTCTGGACCAGGTCATCGGTGGTTGCGCCTTGGGTGTGAGGGTAGGAGACGACCTTCTCGCGCACGGGTCCGCCGAGAAGCTTGTAAACGGGCAAATCGACGGATTTTCCCTTTATATCCCAAAGGGCGATGTCGATGGCACTGATGGCGCATCCATAGACGCGGTCTGCGGGGAAGAAGTTGCCGCGGAACATCAGCTGCCAGAGTCGTTCTGTTTCCCAAGGATCGGATCCGACGACGACTTCTGCGAGGTGGTCAACGGCTTCCATGATTGCGCGTCCCGTTTTTGATGTTCCAACTTCTCCGAGTCCATGGATTCCGGCATCAGTCTCGATGCGGACGAAGAGCGAGACCCCTCCGTTGTCGGTTCGGACGGGGACGTTCTTTACTTCGGTGACCTTCATATTTTCTTCCTGTCGCTTTTTGTCGGCCCGTTGCAGTGCGGAACCCTTAGTTGTGGTAGTTCCAGATATTCAATGTTCGCATGTAACGCCATCGAGTGAGCGCGTGATTTCGGAATTGCGAATATAAATGCAGGCATGATGGCAATTAGACATCGCAACCGGGTCAAAACGCACGTTGCCGATGGATAATCGATGCAAGCTCAAGATTGGAGATACGAGATGAAGGCGATCTATCAGATATTCGGGACGTACAACCTTGCTGTCGCGGTGGTGTTAGGACTTTACATCGCCGTCGGGCACTGGTTTCCAGACCCCGGGTTCAACCCTTTTGACATCATTAACCCACTGATGGCGATAGCGATCGTTGTGGCACTCTTGGCGAGCCTGCGCCGGAAGTTGAGAATGAAGGACGACGGCGAAGTCTCGCGCGAGTATCTCGAGGTGAACTTACTGTTCTACGCTTCGGTCATTCTGGTCATCATCTTCTTCAGCAACTGGTTCTACGTGCTGTACGAGATCGATGAGGCATCCGACTCCTCTCGAAGCCGCCACAGCATCTACTGGTGGTTCATCAACCCACTGTTCATCCTCGTCTCGGGGATTAAGGGTTATCATCTATGGCGAGATTCGTCGAGCGAGTGAAATTACATGCGTCTCTTCACGAGAGTTGCTGAAAAAGGAGGTTGAGCAACCATGGAAAAGGTTAGGAAGACGATCATCGGTTGGGTGCTGATACTGATCTCGATCGCCGTTGGCGTGCAGTATGCGGTTCAAACGTTGTACGACGGTGCAGGTGATGTTTGGTTCTGGATCGACATCGCGATGCTCTTGGCTGTTTTATTCTCTCTCGGCGCTACTTTCGCCGCCAAGCGGGCGTTCGACAGCAACTCCGACAATGACGGCGCGTTCAACCGGGCGTATTTCGAGAACAACGTTCGCTTCTACGCCTCACTCGCGTTAGCCATGATGTTCGCCTACAACTGGCTGAACTTCGTGGTCAACGGTGCTGAAGAAGCCTCTACAGCCGGTGACTACTTCATCGTCTGGACGGCGGTAGACATTCTGGTCGTGGCTCTGAGTTGCTCGCTAGGTCGCTCACTACTCAAATCAGCGCGCGAACTTTAACCGAACCATCTAGCCTACAGAGTATGGCGAGCACGACTCCTCGACCTAAGTGTGTAAATTCCCCTAGGTCAGGAGAGGTACGGGCGTTTGACTGGATTTTTCATTAGGCAGATGCACGAAATCAGATTTGATGGTCACAGTCCAGAGGAGGGCTAAAAATGGATGCAATAAGGCGAATAATCGGAGTAGTGCACATCGTTTACTCAGTGGTTATCGCGGCCGCGTTCGTGTTGTGGAGGACTGGGGTAGTAGATGACTTATGGGCAGTGATCAACGTGTTGTCTTGCGTAGTGATAGCGCTGGCGTTTTACTTCAACTGGGATCGAAAACGGAAGCACGACGCGAGCGGAGAGAAAGGCATCACGCGGGAGTATCTGGAGTCGAACGTGCTGTATTTCGGGACGATGGTGTTGGCGGCGTTATTCCTGTTCAACTGGGTGAATCTGCTGGCCAACGGCGCGTCGGAGGTAGGCGAAGAAGTGATGCACGACGTGGTGTGGGTAGTGGTGGACATCATGATCATCGTGGTATCAGGAGCTACCGGAGGGTATTTGTTGAGGGTCCCTTGGACGGATTAGTCCACCAACCATGGCGCCTCTTCCTTCGTGGGCGGGACGATGAAGCGGCCGGCTCCTTCACGGCGTGGGAAGGGGTTGCGGCGTCGGCGGTCTGGCTCGGGTGGATTTACTTGGAGGTTTGCTAGGGTTTCTTCGTCGATGGTGATGCCTAGGCCGGGTTCGTTGGAGAGATGGATGAAACCGTCTTCGATGGTGTGGTTGAAGTTGATGCATTGCTCTCGGCCGGGGTCTACGACTTCCATCATCATGTGATTCGGCAATGAGGCGGCGAGGTGTGCGGCGTAGTTGGCTTGGCAGTTCATCATAGTGACGGGCAGTTCGTATGCGTAGCAGAGGTTGGCGACCTGCCTGCAGCCGGTGAATCCGCTGTGGCTTGCTGCGATGTTTACAACATCGACGGCTTGTTGCGAAACGAGTCCGTAGAAGTCGCCGATGTGGTTGAGGTTTTCGCCGGAGGCTACGGCGGCGGAAATGTTGCGGGAGACTTGGCGTAGTCCGTCGAAGTCCCAGCGTCTCGCGGGTTCTTCGGCCCAAGTGATGTCGAAATCTTGCTCAATGCGCTGGATGCGGATGATGGCTTCTTTGGCAGACCAGTATTCGTTGCTGTCTATGAGGAGTCGAGGGCGATCGTTGGCGATGCTGAGGGCTTCCTGCATGATTCCGATGCGTCGGAGGTCGGCCTTCATGTCGAGGCCGACTTTGAGCTTGCCGGAGTCTATGCCTTTCTCGGCCATTCGACAATAGAAAGCGAAGATTGCGTCGTCATCGAGGCAGAGGTCGATGCCGGATGCGTATGCTTTGGTGCGTCCTTCTCGAGCACCGAATGTCTGCCATAGAGGTTCGTCGGCGATCTTTGCTTTGAGGTCCCAGAGGGCGGTGTCAATGGCGTTGATTGCGGCATTCATCTCGCCTTCGTTGCCGCCTTTGAAGACGAAGTCGACCATCCGTTGCCAGAGTCCGATGACGGATCGGGGGTCTTCGCCTTCGATGAGGTGGAAGAGTCGTCCGACGGCTTGATTTCCGCCGGGCGCGATCCCGGTGATGCCTTCGTCGGTCTCGATCCACAGGACCGATCCGCCCGCGATGTCTTCGCCGACTACACCGTTGGCATCGCCGATGGGGCGGTCCATCTTCATTTCGTATTGTTCTACTCGGTATCCGGTGATTTTCATGGTTTGAGAGTCTCTTGTGATTCTTAGCTGGGTAAAGAAGGGCATCCCCTGCGGTCTCGCTTCGCTCGTCCGCGTCCCCTTACGCTTCGCGAATGGGACAGGGTGATCAATAGGCGTGGCGGCCTTCGGATTGGCCGGTGATGCCGCGTGCGGATTCGGCGATTTCCTCTGGGGTTGGTGGTACTTCGTATAGACCGGCCCCAGGTCGGCGTCCGAAGGGGCTGGGTCCACTTCCGGGCGGGATTTTGACTACCTTTGCTTCTTCGAGGGCTTCGCGGTTGATTTCGATGCCGAGACCGGGCTTGTAGCCAAGAATGGCTTTGCCGTTCTCAAAGGTGACATCGTGGCTCGTTACGCTGTCGTCGGATTCAGGGTTGCCGACCTCGATGGTGATGTAGTTGGGTATGACAGTTGCGAGGTGTGCGTGGTGGTGTCCTGCGGAGCCGCCGAGGGTTACGGGAAGGTTGAAGCCGTATGCGGCATCGGCGAGTTGGAGCGCGCAGGTGATGCCGGTCATACCGGAGCCTACTTGGATGATGTCGGCGGAGCGGTTGTGGAAGTAGGGAAGGAAGTCGCCGAGGGTGTCGAGGTTTTCGCCTGCACAAACTGGGGTTCGGACGGCGTCGCAGATGCGTCGGAGTCCGAGGAAGTCCCAGCGGCGCGCAGGTTCTTCGATCCACATGAGGTCGAATTGCTCCTCCATCTCGCGGACTTTTCGGATGGCTTGTTTGGGTGACCAGTATTCGTTGGCATCGACCATTAGGCCGGGTTCGTCGGTGTTGATGCTGAGGGCTTCGTTCATCAATCCGATGCGACGAAGGTCGGAATCTTGATCTAGGCCAACCTTGAGCTTGCCGTCGGTGAAGCCGTATTTTTCCGCCATTGAGCGATAGAAGTCGAAGATCTCCTGGTCGGAGAGCGGCATGTCTAGACCGCTGGCGTATGCGTTGATCGGTTGGCGAACGCCGCCGAGGGTTTTCCACAACGGTTCGTCGTTGGCTTTGGCTTTGAGGTCCCAGAGCGCGATGTCGAGTGCGGATATGGCATCGTTTGCGATGCCGTCGTGGCCGCCTTTGAAGTGTTTATTGACCATGCGCTGCCAGAGTCCGGTTACGTGTTTTGGGTCTTGTCCGATGAGAACGCCTTCGACCAAAGCCTCGATGATTGGAAGCGCCGCTCCGCCTCCGGTCGTGATGCCGGTCAGTTCGGTGTCGGTGTGAAGCTCGACGACACAACCGCTGCCGCGGGCACGGCCCATGGGTGAGTTGGCATCGCCCATGCGTCGGGACATGGTGAATTGGTAGAGCGTAGAGGATACGCCGGTGATCTTCATCTCAGGTTCTCGATTTTCAGGTTGCAACATCCAGTCGCGATGTTGATGGTGATATTTGCCGTCAGGTGACGCGTAAGGATTGATTCTTGCACACTTGCGCTCGTCGATGTCAACCGCGGCGCGCGAATGGACGTATCTAAGTTACATGAACACGCCATTCTTCATCGGTAACAGCCGTTTAGAGTGCAATCACGTGAGCGACTCGAACGCGCCGCAATCCACCAAAAACGCAGATGTTAATCCGTACTCTCAAGGTTAGGGAACAAATCCGTGTTTCATGTCGTCATGTTCTTAGAAGTGAAGGAGAACATCCAATGACTGGACACACAAAGACACACTCAACGACGCAACAGCAGCGCATCATCACGCATATCGTTGCGATACTCACGCTCTGCATTGCTGCAACCGCTTGCGGAGACTCAGAGACCGCGCCAACTGCGACACCAGAAATGCAGATAGCGACGGTTGCGGCCGAGCAGCCAACGTCAAGCCCTGTCGCTATTCCCGCGCCGACTGCCACTGCGACACCCAAGATAGAAGAACAGGTTGCTTATACCAAAGAAACCTCCGACGGCGTTAGCGGAGCATCATCGGAAGAGTCGAAGTCTGACCAAGACGAAGATAAAGATGGTGAACATGCCTCGTCGTCATCAGCTAGCGATAGCGATGCCGATAGTGACACCAGTCAAGGCAAAGATGACAATGACGCCGTTGTGAGCAACACGAACCAGATCACGGGATCGAGCGGGTTCGACTGGACACAGAACCAGGCTTTGCGAGACGCTGAACCGCTCGACGCAGTTACTTGGACATCAGGGCCTTCGTTGTCCCCTGGCGAGTTGTCGGGCGAAGGAACATTAGGCGGCGATGCCGTGCTGTTCAACCCGAATTTCGGTGAGGGTGCCGCGTTCGCGGTCTACCACGTCAACTACGACGATGAACCGATGCTGGTGCTGCTGCCGAGTCTCGGAGCCATGATGATTTGGGACACCGACTTGACCGTCGCAGAGATGGACTACGAATCGGAAGGTCAGTCATTCAGCTTCCGCGCCTACTCGCCGTTGTTTTTCGACAGCGGCCCTTCGGACCTGCGGCTGAGAGTCTTCGGGTTCAACGACGCTGGCTCGCCCGCGTTGCTTGCCATCAGCGACATCCGGTTTGGAACCGAAACGGTAGCCGTTGACATGGATTTTGACACTGATGGTGACGACGCTTCCCAAGATGGAGAGGAAGACGGAAACGGTGAATACTCTTCATCGTCTTCTGAGAGTTCCAGCGATGAGGATAGCGACACCAATCAAGGCAAGGATGACGATGCCGTTGTCAGCAACATAAACCAAATTACTGGATCAAACGTCTTCGCCTGGGGGCAGAACCAGGCTTTGAGAGACGCCGAACCGCTAGACGTGGTGTCTTGGACATCGGGTCCTGCAATATCGCCGGGCGAGTTGTCGGGCGAAGGGACGTTAGATGGCGACGCATTGCTGTTCAACCCGAATTTCGGCGAAGGTGCCGGGCTCGCGGTCTACCACGTCAACTACGACGATGAGCCGATGTTGGTGTTGCTGCCCAGTCTTGGTCCAACCATGATTTGGGACACCGACTTGACCGTTGCGGAGATGGACTACGAATCGGAAGGTCAGTCATTCAGCTTCCGTGCCTACTCTCCGCTATTGTTCGATGCTGACCCGTCTGATCTGAAGCTCAGAGTATTCGGCTTTGACGATGACGGTACGCCTGCGCTGCTGGCTGTCAGCGACATCAAGTTCGAATGATGCCGAACATTGAAGATGAATCGATGTGTCAGGACTCGGCAGAGTTCGGTCTTGAATTACTTGAAGGCATCTCCATTAGAATCAGAACGTTGAGCAGTCGTTAGGTAGCTTCAGTCTCGATTCGTTGAAAACAGGCATGTCCAGCAAAGTGAAAAATCAGGCGTTGTTGCCGTTGTTCGCGCTTCTAGCGGTTGCCGTGACAGCCGTCTTCGCGTTTGATGGTATGCGAGACGTTCATGCCCAAGAGATAGAAGCAGAAGGTCCAGGTTTCACACTGGTAGCGTTCGATGCCACTCTTACGCGCATTGAAGATATCGAAGCTGCTCAGTTGGCGGCGAATGTCGTGTTGTCGAACTCGGAGCCGGGATTGATCATTGTTGGGAAATACTTCGACCACGCGGAAGAGCCGCAGATATTCGGAACGGCTGATCAGGCTAAGACAGCGGTAAACGAGGTTACCGAGGAGTTGAAGTCGAACGCCGGAGGTGAACCGTCGGCTGCGGACTTTTCTGAGATGTTGGAGACGTACGCGACGTATATCCAATCAATTCGCGGGGAGGCGAACGGCAGACTAGTGATCCTTTCCGCGGGTGGATTTACGTATCACGAATCGGTGGGAATTGAGGGCCTATCGAGCGTTGCTGCTGATCTTGTGGCACAGGGTGTGAAAGTCAGCACGGTATCGTTAGCCACCACACCGGTAGTTGATCGTGATGTTCTTGCGGCCGTAAGCGATGCAGGTGGCGGCATTGCATACGACCTCGGGTTTTCAGACGGGGTTCTGGAGTTCGTCAATAACCAACTGGATGTTCAGTTAGCACTTTCGATACAGACAGACGCGTTGTCGATCGCTGGTGAAACGATTGATCTTGCCGTTCCGCCGCACTCGTCGTACTTAGTGGCGGGTTTCGTATTCGAAGATGAGGCGAGTAGTCACTCGATTGTTCAACCGAACGGGCAAGAGATCGCTGGTTCGGTAGGTTCTGTGAACGCGCTTTCGATTGCGGGGGTCAAGTTTTTCACAGTTCGGAATCCTCAACCGGGAACATGGACACTCCGAAGTTCGGGAAGTTCGGGCGCGCTGACGATATTGAGCGATGTTGTAAACGATCTGAGCGTTGCAATGCCAGTCGAACCGCCGTTTCCCACTGGCGAGCCGTTCGTGATTGTTGCAGAAGCCAAAATTGGAGAATTACCGCTCATCGACACATCGGCAACCGTCGAGGCGATTATTACCGGTCCTCGCGGAGAGCAACAGACCTATGTATTGAAAGATTTAGGCGAGGATGGTGATACGTTTTTTGAGGATGGAGTGTTTTCAGCAACGGTTCCGGCGCAAGAAGCGATTGGAGTCAGCGATATTGGGTTGAGTATGCAGTGGCCCGATATTGATGCGACGATTGAAGGTGCCGGAGTGATAGTGGTAGAGCCGTTCCCAACTATCGAGATCAACTTGCCAGAGAGTGATGCCCCAGTCGCCGAGGCTACACGGACGCAATTAGCGACCGTTGATTTGAAACTCGGCGAGTTCCCATTCTTGACTGAGCAAGAGGGAATATCGATGTCGATGGTAAATTTGGATGACGGTTCAGCGGTTGATTTGGAGTTTGAACCGACAGAAGTAGTTGATGGCAAGGTCTACCAGTTGAAAGTCTTCGGATCGCTGATGACGGCTGGAGAGTATGAATTCAACGCCGCAGTGCATAGCACTCACTTGGGTCGCGAATTCGAGGCCGTGGCGGCTAAGCAGTCCAAGAGCATTGAGACCGCCATCCCGGTACCAGTTTTGACCTACTCTGCAATTGGATTATGTGCAGTTGTCGGTTTGGTATTGCTGGTGCTTGTGGTCAGATCATTGTTGCAGGCGGGGCCGTCCGGGTATCTGTATCGCTTGGATGCGCAAGGGCAAAGGGTGTTGACCGCAGATTTCCGGGCGTATCGTCACTCGCTATGGGATAGGTTGATGAACAAGCCGATCGTTCCTGCGGCGGCGTTGCCGGCAGTGCCGTTGCTGGGTGGCAGATTCGTGTTCTCAGGTAGAGGCATTAAGTTCAGGTATAACCCGGACTCCGATGGGTTGTTGGCAATGAACATCGGTAGTCAAGCCGTGCAGATCGGAGATACCGACATCCCGGATGGCGAGGAGTTCCAGATCGGCTCAGACACATTCGTGTTCGACCGCGCGGCAACTGGCGAAGAGGTGATTGTTGCAGAGCGATTGCAACAGTCTGTAAGGCCGCGAAACAGCGAGTTGGAGACGTTTGCGTTGGATCCGATGACTTGGGACGCACCATCTAGCGCGCGTCCAACTCGGAAACATCGTTGAGTTTTTTACTGATCCTCGATCAGGATAGGCGAGGTTCTCGTTTTATCGTGTTACGGTTTGACGACGACAAACTTCGCTATCCCTTATGCAAAAAACTATCCCCTCAACAAATCGCCAACTACCCGAACCATCGGCGACGTTGGTCGCGTTTTTCATCTTCGTCACGCTGGGAGCAGCGTGCGATATCACATTTTTCGCATCAGCGACGGTAACTGGCGCAGCACCACCGGCAGTGTTCTTCAGCGGTCTTCAGATGGGCACGCCGTACACCGTCTACGTCTACGCTCAGAACTCCAGCGGCGACAAAAGCGCCACCGGCAGCATCAACGTCGAAACCGGCTGCTCGTTCCCGGGAGGCCACTGCATCGTGCTGCAATCTGAGGAAGAGACTCGTTCGAACAGCGATTCGCATGGAAACGATCTACCTTTACAGCCGTATAACACCCAATGGAAGCCTATAGCGTGGATGCGTACATATCTAACCCAAAAATCAAAGTTGGGCATCTTACATCGATTTGAGGGAGGTTCGAGTCGTTATGAACAACTCTGATTGGGTAAATGCCGTCGTTCGTGTAATCGATTTGGATACTCCAACAGGCGGCACTTTAGGGTGTGTCATAATTATCGCTTTTTTATTGGCAGTTCTAGGAGCCATAGTTGCACCTTTCATCGCACTGTCAAAATTCGCAGACGATTGGAATGAGGGGAAACGATTTTCTAGGGCAACCTGCACAGACTTTCTGCATAGCTGGGCGATGTTTCTGCCGATTTTCTATTTGCAAAGCCACCGCAATGGGAATACTAATATACGTTCTGCTGTAATAATTTACATCATGCTTTACATCTGTTGGATCTTAGGTATTACAGGGCTTTGGGCATTAAATATCATTAACAGTTCTTTCATGCTACATCAACCTGGGGATCAGCGTTTTGGTGAAGTGTTTACTACCAGCTTCGCGATGTTCACAATTTTATTCACTGGTTTATATTCGATCGCTCATTCGTGGTTCAAACATCGAATCGAGTGGAGAGAAGCGATACGAAACGGCAAACAATATAGACATCAGTTCTATCTAACTCCCTTTTTGATTGCTACGGTGTGGCTCTGGTTGGGTGCCTTGGACAACTTCGCCGTCTATGGTACACCAGTATTTAATCTGGCTTGGCCATTGGTGGGTTGGAGTGTGATATGGGTTATATGGTCACTCACACATCTGCTGCGTCGGCGGGCGAGACTACAGAGACTGATGAATGCAGCGGGAAGAGGATGATGGATGTAATCGGTCCCTCTGGCCAGTGCCATCGACGCATTCTCATTGGAGAAGCGAGACGACGGAATTGAACGCGCTGCGTCTCGCTATGCTGGCACCCCTTTCCCCCTCCCTCCTCGATGATCAATGGGGAGGGAGAAAGGAAGTCCCCCTTCGCTTCGCGCAAAGAGGGATGCCCACACCCAACAATCAGTTCTTGTGGATCTCCACCTTTTCCATCACATCGCCCTGCTGGATGGAAAGGACGACATCCATGCCGCTCGTTACTTTGCCGAAGACGGCGTGGCATGAGGTGCCGCGCACTGCACACGGCTTCAACTGCCCATCGACATAGGGATCAAGGTGTGGCGTCGCGTCGTGCGTTATGAAGAACTGAGACGTGTTCGTGTTAAAACCCGCATTAGCCATCGACAGGATGCCCGCAGAGTCGTGCTTCATGTCTGGGTGGAAGACGTCTTCAAACTGGTCGACTTGCTTGCCGTCGGCGTTGGTGCCGCCCTGGATGACGAATCCCGGAATTACGCGGTGCCATTGGGAGTTGGTGTAGAAGCCGTCGTTTGACAGGTTGACGAAGTTTTCGACGTACACACCAGCAATATCGTTGTAAAGGTCGGCTTCGATGTCGCCCTTGTTCGTCTTGATGGTGACGGAGTACGAAGCGTTAGGGTCGTATGCGCCTCCGCCTCCGCCATCACTGCTGCAAGCACCGAATAGTGCGACTGTGGTAGCACCTGCAATCAACGCCGTAGCCTTCAGTATGTTCGTCATGCGCAACGTTTCCTCCGTCAACTGGAACTGCGGTTCGGGGAATGCATTGACCCGGACGCAGATTTTTCGTCTGTTTCTCGATAAACGAGTATATGCGCGAGGGCGTAGAGCGTGAACCTCCTGCGTTGACCTCTCTTGATCTCCCACTGACAAGGGGAGGTCAGTGATGCTTCGCAAAAAGGGATGAGTTTGTTGCGCGCGCAAACTATAATCCGCGTTATGAGACAATCGCTGACTGAACCCGCCACCGAAAGAGACCTGCGTCTGCCGCCCGGGCTGTCGCGGGAGCACTTGCTAGGCGCGTACAAGACGATGTGCTTGAGCAGAGCGTTGGATATTCGTATCTGGACGCTTAACCGACAGGGGAAGGCAGCGATCGCAGCGTCGGCTCAGGGGCATGAGGCGGCGCAACTTGCGACAGTCATGGCGACCGATCCGACTCGCGACCGTTATCTGATCTACTACCGTCAACTGACCGCGATGTTGATGCTGGGTACGACTCCGACGGAGATGCTTGTGCAGTTCTTGGCGCGAGATGGGGAGATACTCAGTGCAGCTCGGCAGTTCCCGCTGCATGGGGCACATCCAAGAGTCGATCTATTCTCGTTTTCCAACGTGGTCGGGACGCAGTTGCCGCAAGCAGTAGGCGTGGCACTCGCAGACAAGATGAAGGGGCGAGACGCGGTAACGATATCGTTCTTCGGAGATGGAGCGGCGAGCCAAGGCGATTGTCACGAGGCGATGAATTTCGCCGGAATACACAAGGTCCCAGTCGTGTTCCTATGCGAGAACAACCGCTATGCGATCTCTGTGCCGCTGGAGCAGCAGATGCCGGTGGAGTCGATAGCGTCTCGGGCATCCTCTTACGGGATACCCGGTGTGGAAATCGATGGGACTGACATCGTTGCGTCTTACGAAGCGGTGAAGGAGGCTGTGGATCGCGCTCGGTCAGGAGGTGGCGCGAGCTTGGTGGAGCTTAGGGTTGAGCGTCTTTTGCCCCACACGACGGATGATGACCACTCTCGGTATCGCTCACAAGAAGATATCGAGCGGATGCGGGATATGGACCCATTGCCGATAACGGAGCATATGTTGAGGCGGCATGGGATATTGGATGATGCTACCGATGCTGAGTTCAAGGAGTCGGCGCGGCGCGCGGTAGATGACGCGACCGACGAGGCCGAGGCTTTACCGTTCCCGCCAGTTGGAGATATGTATTCGGGCGTTTTGGAATCGGGAATGGGAGGGAACTCTCATGCCTGAGATGACACTCATAGAGGCGGTGCGAGAGACGCTTCGGGCGGAGATGCGCCGCGACCCGGACATCTTCATGATGGGCGAGGACATCGGGCCACGCGGCGGAGTGTTTCTAGCCTCCGAGGGTTTTGTCGAAGAGTTCGGCGAGCACCGCGTGATGAACACTCCGCTGGCAGAGTCGTCGATCATCGGGATCGCACTTGGCGCAGCGGTCAACGGAATGCGTCCAGTGGCAGAGATACAGTTTGCGGACTTTGTCTGGCCTGCCATCAACCAGCTAGTGGGTGAGGCCGCTCGGGTCAGGTATGGGACGAACGGAGGGAAGACAGCGCCGATGACGGTTCGGGTGCCTTATGGCGGAGGTGTGCGAGGCGGCCTGTACCACTCTCAGAGCATCGAGGTTTTGTTTGCCCACACACCGGGACTACAGGTGATTGCGCCAGCAACGCCGTATGATGCGCGCGGGTTGTTACGCTCGGCGATCCGTTCTAATGATCCGACGGTGTTTTTGGAGCACAAACGGACTTATCGATTGGTTCGAGGAGAAGCGCCAGATGAGGATTACTTGGAGCCGATTGGGAAGGCGGATATCAAGCGCGCGGGGAGCGATGTGACTCTCATTACCTACGGGCTGATGCTCCACCACTCGTTGCAGGCGGCGGAGATGGCTTCGCACTCAGACGGGATCGAGGCGGAAGTGGTCGATCTGCGGACGTTGCGTCCGATAGATGCTGAGACGATACTGGATTCGGTGTCGCGAACTGGGCGAGCCATGATCGTGCAAGAAGATACCGGCGCGGTGAGCGTGTCGTCGGAGGTGTCAGCCATCATTGCGGCGGAAGGGTTCTTCGATCTTGACGCGCCAGTGATGCGTGTAACGCCGCCAGAGATTCCTCCCATGCCGTTCAGTCCGTTGCAAGAGGCAGAGTTCATGCCTTCGCCAGATAAGATCGCTGCCGCAATTAAGCAGTTGGCTGAAATCTAATACATGGCGAAGTTGACGATAGATATGCCGCATGTCGGCGAGTCGGTTACCGAGGCGGTAATCGGCAAGTGGCTAGTGTCGCCGGGAGATGCGATACGCCGTTACGATCCGCTGGTTGAAGTGATCACTGACAAAGTGAACATGGAGGTTCCTGCGCCGCGGGACGGTACGATAGTCAGTTTGCTGGTGAGCGAGGGCGCCACGGTGCAGATGGGAGCGGCGATCGCGGAGATGGAGGTTGAAGGCGCGGTCGCGGAGCAGAAACCGCCTGCTGAACCTTCTCCTGAGGGACCATCAGTGCAGGCAGCGAATCGCGTAGGTTCGATGATTGTGGGCGCGAATGTGGGTCCGACTGGCGGTGAGTTTACAGACACTAGTTTGCAGTCTGGGGCGCTAGCCGATGAGACAACAGGAACGACTGCGTCTTCACTTTCGCGCCGTCGAAGGCGAAGAGATAGAACTGATACCGGTGCCCGAATATCGCCAGTAGTGCGTCGTCTCGCCGATCGGCACGGAATCGATGTTAGCCAATTGATGGGTAGCGGTACTGGCGGACGTGTCACAAAGCACGATGTCGAGGCCTATCTGGAAGCCCTGTTGGCTGAGGATGCTCCGAGCACGGAGCGCGTGGACGAGGTTGTCGAACCGTCGCCGATTCGTCGGATGATCGCTGAGAACATGTCACGCAGCTTCCGCGAGATTCCTCACGCTTGGGGCGCGATCCAGGTCGATGTTTCGGGGATGGTGAAGTATCGGAATGCGAACTTGGAGCGAGTGCAACAGAGCACGGGTCAGCGGCTTACATACCTGCCAATCGTGTTGCATCATGTCGCGCGGGCCCTGAGAAAGCATCGGCTGTTGAATTCGAGTTGGGTCGATGGAAAGGTCGTGTTGAAAGGCGCGGTTAATGTCGGAGTCGCGGTTGCCTCTCAGCAAGGACTTGTCGTGCCAGTGGTGCGGGGAGCGGATGGGTTGTCAATAGAGGGTACGGTGTCTGAGATGGCGAGGATCGTAGATGGCGCGCGGTCTGGTAAGTTGCAGTTGGAGGATGTTCAGGGCGGGACTTTTACGTTGAACAATACGGGTGCCCTAGGTTCGATCCTCGGTGGTGCGATCATCAACTACCCGCAAGCTGCGATACTGACCACTGAGGCGATAGTGAAGCATCCAGTTGTCGTTGCGACGCCTGAGGGTGGTGAAGCGATTGCGATACGTTCAGTGATGAATATGTGCCTGTCATTCGACCACCGGATTATCGACGGGGCGGAGGCGCTGGCCTTTATGAACGACATCAAGGGACGCTTGGAATCGATGTCCCAGGACAATGAAACCCGATGAGTTCGGGACGTTCTCCAATGCGCGCGTCGTGGTTGGGACGAGTTCCTTATCGCTCGACGTATGAGTTGCAGCGGTCATTGAGTGAACGGCGTAAGGCGGAAGAAATTCCGAATACCCTGCTGCTGTTGGAGCATGAACATGTCTTCACGCTTGGACGTCGCGCAGATGAGACTCATCTGGTTGAGAGCGCAGGATTGATCGAGATGCGCGGTGCAGAGGTAGTTGACACAGATCGAGGTGGTGAAGCGACGTATCACGGTCCGGGTCAGTTGGTTGCTTATCCGATCATCAACGTTCGCGAATTGAAGCTCGGACCAGTAGCGTATGTGCGCTTGCTGGAGGAGACGATCATTAAAGTACTTGCAGAGCATGGGATTCGCGGTCATCGAGTAGTCGGAAAGTCGGGAGTTTGGATCGGTGGTGAACCTGGCGCTAGACCAAAGAAAGAGACGAATCCCACAGGGCGTAAAATCGCCGCGATTGGAGTGCGGATCAGCGGTGGAGTTGCCATGCACGGAATCGCCTTAAACGTAAGCACTGACCTTAGCTACTACTCGTATATAGTGCCGTGCGGAATGCCAGGTTTAGATATGACGTCGATCTATCGGGAAATCGGAAAACCGGCTGAGACGGAAGTGATTGCGCGGGCATGGGCGGAGATGTTCGCAGATATTTTGTTCTTCGACATCGACTGGGTATCGGCATCATCTTTGGTGGATATTCAATCCGTGCAGGTGCCATTTTCCGTATAACAAACCATGAAATTCTCAACGCTGATAACTCGTGGAATATTGGCCGTCGCTTTGATGCTGACGGTCGCGCTGGCTTCTTTCGCATGTGCAGAGGAAGAGGTACCGACCGCAACGCCGGTTCCGTTGCCTCCCATCGTGGTCGAAATCGCTATGACGGCGAGCACCGTCATGGCTCCCGTGAACATCGATTTCAAAGCCGAGAACTTCACTGACGGCGCTTCGTATTTCTGGGATTTCGGTGATGGCAACACGTCCGCGGGAACGATTGCTCGCCACACCTATCTGGATGCCGGCACATTCAACGTGAAGTTGACGGCATCTCGAGGCGATGAGACTGAAGTATCAGAATCGACAATTACAGTTCAACCGGGTGACGCGGGTTGGTTGATATTGAACGCCGAGGAGTTGACGCTTGCCGGTGCAGAGACTTTCCAGTTCGAAGTTGAAGCGTTTGACCACCTTGGAAACCGGATTGCAGACCCGAATCTGGTTTGGCACGCCGACCCGGCGACTGGGACCATCGATCAGAACGGGCTATACACCGCCGGCACGATCATTGAGGCAGCATCAGAGGGCGTGAGAGTAGATTTCACGCGCGGGAATTTCACGGCTAACTATGTGGTACCTGTGTCAGTCGTATACGGTCCGGCGGCGACGCTGGAGGTTACACCCGAGGTGGTGGACACGCGTGTAACGTGGGAGGTTGATATGCATGCCGAGGTGCTGGATCACGTTGGCCATGTTCTTGAAGATGCCGAGGTAACGTGGGAGGTTTTGCGGCCCGGAGACCAAATCGACCAGACCGGACACTACACCCCGAACGAGACGATTTCGGTGGAGAATGCTTCATTGGTTCTTGTGACGGCTACATCGGGCGAGGTGACCTTGGAGCGGATAATCAAGGGAACTGTGCGGCACGGGATTTTGGATCGTATCGAGGCGGAAGGATCGTTGCTGGAGTTGAAGCCGGGCGATGAAGTACAGTTGACGGTAGCCGGTTTCGATCGCTTCGGTCACGAGTTGGAGTTGGACGAAGTCAAATGGGAGGTAGACGACCCCGAGATCGGGAGTTTTAGCGAGGATGGCGTGTTTACCGCCGGCGTCAAGTCAGGCACGTTCCCAGAGAACACCGTTCGAGTCCGTGGCATAAAGGACGGAGTGCAGACGTTCGCTGATGTGCCACTATCTATACTTCCCTCCCAAGCAGTGGTTATCGAGTTCGAGAATGAATTTGATTCCGTCCCTGCCGGGTCGAGTTCGCCACTTCCATTGAAAGTTTTGGACGCGAACGGCAACGCGATCAACGACGTGGATGTGTTTTTGGAGGTGACTCACGGCGGAGTGCTGAACCAGAACTTCGCATTTAAGGCCGGGTTCGAACCGGGTGTCTACGACGACGCGATCATCGCCAGAGTTCTTCCAGAAGGCTCTGGCAACGCGGAACAGATCGAGGCGGTGATGGACATCGAGGTACGGCAGCGTAGTTCAGATTTCCTCGCAGTCGATATCGTCGGACCGCGCGGCGGGGTTGTGTATTTGATCAATCTCGTAACTGGCGATTTGGTGCCCCTGTCGGCGGATATAGAAGCTAACGAGTTTGAAGAACAGACGCCGTCGTGGTGGCCTGACGGGTCACGAGTTGCGTATGCCAGCGATGTTAACGGCAATACAGATATTTTCGACATCAACCCATTCACAGGCCATGTTCGACCCTTAGTAACAAGTGAAACCAACTTGGTGATGCCGGCGATTTCGCCCGACGGTACTCAAATTGCGTTTGCCGAGCTACAGGAAGAAGAAGCGAATATCTATATCGGCGATTTGCAGTTAGATGAAAACGGCGATGTCGTTGGCGCTATTACACTGGACGATGCCCAAAAGCTCACAACCGAGGATGGGCTAAAGCACCTCTTCCCTTACTGGTCGCCCGACGGAGCGATGATTATGTACACCTCGACCCCGGGGGACGGTCGTTTTCGGGTAACTATCAGTGGTGTAGGTGATATTGAAGGCAGCACTTGGGGTGAGACACTGACGCAAGCGCACGATGTAAGCGGTTTGGCGTGGCACCCAGACGGTGAGCGCATCTTAGTCGCGACGCGCGAGTATGTGGACGATGAACCCCGAGACGGGTTAGTGCTCGGCAACCTGTTTACTGGCGAGATCGAGCAGATTGATGCAGGCGGATTACAGATCGGGATCGCCGCAATATCGCCGGACGGTTCGGAAATATCGTTCGTCGAGGAGGACGAGGGCGCGTTGTGGTTGATGGATATCGATGGCACAGGCAGACGTCAGGCCCTTGGCGGGCAGTTCCAGACGACAGTTACGGCTTGGCGACCACAGCCATTGGAGTTGCCGACGCCAGTTGATCGTATCCTCGGCACTCCAGACATGGTCGTGCCTGATGGCAACATCGTATTGCAACGACTTGAAACATCCAGCGATGGAACCATGGGACCGTACCAAGTCCTCTTGCAGACAGACATCGGCGATGTGACGATTGACCTATACAACCATCTGGCTCCAGTAACGGTTGAGAATTTCTTGAACTTGGCGAATGCCGGATACTACGACGGTTTGGAATTTCACACGGTAAAGCCAGGTTCCGCTGTGTTCAGCGGCTCGAAGATCAACGCATTCGGTGGTACCGCTGGCTACTACATACCGTCCGAATACCACCCAGATGCCAGCCACGACGTAGCAGGTACGATTTCTATGGTCTCAAAAGTCGAAAATGCTGGTTCCAGCGAGTTCGTGATAACGCTTGAGCCGAAAACGGAGTGGGATGCCTACACAGACGGCAAGCAGAAGGACTGCAAGGCACTGGACGAGGTGTGCTATGCGGTCTTTGGACGCGTGATTGAAGGTTTGGACGTGCTGATGAGTTTCGAGGAAATCGATCGTCTGTCGCAGTCGGCTGAGCCACATCGGATATTGAAGGTGACGGTTATAGACAGGACCAAAGGATGAAGTATCGATCGACGATCACGCACCTCGAGTGCACGCTGACGGGTAAGCGTTTCGATGCTTTACATCCGCATCGGACCAACCCGGAGAATGGCAAACCGCTTTTCGCCCGCTACGATCTTGAGAAGGCGAAAGCAACGCTGACCAAAGATTCGCTGGCAGATCGTCAACAGAACATGTGGCGCTACCGAGAAGTGATGCCAGTCATCGACGATGTCAACATTATCACTTTAGGTGAGGGCGGTACACCGCTGCTCAAGGCAGAGCGGTTAGCCGAAGCGGCCGGGATGAACTCTGTCTACATCAAGGACGAAGGCGTAAACCCAACTGGTTCGTTCAAAGCGCGCGGACTTGGTGCGGCGGTATCCAAGGCGAAAGAGTTGGGGCAGACACGATTGACCATGCCCTCTGCTGGCAACGCCGCTGGTGCAATGTCCGCATACGCGGCCGCCGGTGGCATGGAGGCGCACGTGTTTATGCCGAAGGACGCACCGATTGCCAACAAGGTCGAGTGCGAGGCGTACGGCGCGAAGTTGACCCTCGTGGACGGATTCATCACCGATGCAGGGCAGATGTCGCAACGTGCCGCCGAAGAGTTCGGACTGTTCGATGTCTCGACGCTGCGAGAGCCGTATCGCGCCGAAGGCAAGAAGACGATGGGCTACGAGATCGTCGAGCAGATGGGATTCGAGGTGCCGGATGTGATCGTATATCCGACTGGCGGCGGAACAGGAATTGTAGGTATTTGGAAGGCGATGGACGAGATGGAGCAGCTGGGATGGATCGGTTCGGAGCGACCACGGATGGTATGCGTTCAGGCGCAGGGTTGTGCACCACTAGTTGCCGCTTTTGAAAGAGGCGAGGAATTCGCAGAACCCTTTCCCGATCCCCACACATTGGCTGCCGGGATGCGGGTTCCAGCGGCGATTGGCGATTTTCTGGTGATACGCGCCGTCCGAGAGAGCGGTGGCACGGCGGTTACGGTGTCGGACGAAGAGATGGTTGAAGGAATGGTCGAGATGGCTAGGACTGAGGGAGTGTTCGCGGCTCCCGAGGGTGGAGCGACCCTGGCAGCGATGCGGAAGCTGATTGAGGGCCGGGTGATTTCTAGAGACGATAGAGTGGTCTTGCTGGTCACGGGCAACGCGCACAAGTATCTGGACATGTTGCCAGCGGAGATGGGCGCGGCGTAAGGGCTTATAGTTCCTCTGGAGCTAAACATTCCCCTCCCAGCCGATGACGTGGCTGCTCACTCCGTCTGGGAAGCGCTGGTGATATTCGTCGACCAGCATTCCTAGCACTGCTGAATCGTGACGGGCCCCGTGATGGGGGCGGCTGCTCCTAAGCGTGCCTTCGTGGACGAAGCCGATGTGTTCGAACATCGTACGGGCACTTTCGTTGTAGGTGGGAACGTCAACCCAGCCGCGGTAGAGGCCTAGGTGATCGAAGATGTGTTCCAGCATCGCGAGAGTAGCGGCGGTCCCGTAGCCCATGTGCCACTTGCTCTTGTCCCCGATTAGGACGGATATCTGGGCATCTCCAAGCGGCTCGTCTATCGAGAGCTGGCCCTCGCCAATATGCTCACCTTCCTCACTGTAGATGGAGAAGATGTCGCGATGCGGTTCGTGGTGAGGGTCATGGAATACCTCGTCCCACTGCTCTTGAGTGGCATTCAGCATCTCCTCAGGTTCGTACC
Organism: Dehalococcoidia bacterium; assembly: GCA_963555965.3. Taxonomy (GTDB): domain Bacteria; phylum Chloroflexota; class Dehalococcoidia; order Lucifugimonadales; family Lucifugimonadaceae; genus Bin127. The sequence goes on along the minus strand of OY821634.1, from coordinate 881,424 downwards.
CGAGGTGTGCCGCATCACCGTAGGTGTAGCGGCCGAACCAACTGTCGGAGACCTCTTCATCTTTGAGCCAGTCGGCGATACGTTGCACGTCTTCTTTGACGACAGGACGGAGTTCACATCGTGATGGCATATTGAGCATTCCCCCTTGACTGAAGATCAACAGTTACATGATGACGGAAACCGTATTCCGTCGCGAGTGCTTGATTTCATTATCGCACGAAGCGTATTTTGCGGAATTTACCTCCCCTTGATAGAGTTTGGGAATGCGACCTACGACGCGTAGGCACCTAACTAACCAACAACAGGAGACATCGAATATGTCCGATCACTGGAAGATGGAAGCAGATATCGAGTACTGCGTGCCTTGCGGTTACGCCAACCTCGCAGCATACATGGCCGCCGAACTGTTCCAGGCCGCCGGCCCATCCCTCGCGATCAGCCTCACACCCGGACACTCCGGCGCATTCAAGGTCACGGTTGACGGCGAAGTACTCTGGGACAAACAGATCCAAGGCAAATCCCCTCACATTATGGAAGTCAAAGAACTCAAAGCCAAAGTCGCAAACATGATCGAGTCTGGCGCCATGATCCAGATGAACTGAGGGGCGACAGGACAAAACCGTAGGTGCAGGCTCAAGACCTGCTCCTACGGGGGGTAAGGGGCGCGGGATACGTCTTACTGGGGTGGGGACATGGCTTGTCTCGATGAGGTTCGCGGTTTTGAATCTACATGGATGAACGGGATTTGGGAGTGACGTAACGCAGGTCTTGGTGGATTCTGGTCGGTTGAAGCAAGTTGTAAAAACCTCAATAACGATCAGCTTTTAGTTGTCAGGACAAGATGATGAGAGGATCGAACAGGCCGGTTTTTCGGGCGGCGGTGGCCCTGATCCTAGTTACTGGGCTCTTTATCGTTGCAAGCGTGGTCGTGAGTTGTGCACCGGAAACGCAGATGCAAACGGTCGTAGTGGATCGGGAAGTGGTGGTCGAAGTTGAGAAAGTGGTCACGAGTGAGGTCCCCGTCGAGATTCCTGTGACCGTTGAAGTCACTAGGGAAGTCGTGGTGGAGATTGAGAAGCCAGTTCCAGTCGAAGTAGTTGTAGAGGTAGAAAAGCCAGTCTTGGTCGAGACTTTAAAGGAAGTGGTTGTGGAGGTAGAGATCGAGAGGGTCGTCACGCGGGAAGTCGAAAAGATCGTTGAGGTGTTTGTCGAGCGAGACTCGGCGGCCAAGACTGCGGTTCCAGAGACGACTTCAGTCGTAACGAATGAAACTCAAGTGGCTGAGCCTGTCAAAGCTACTTCAATCCCAACTGCATCCGCTACGCCTTTGCACACTCCCACACCAGTGGTACCGAGCAGGATCGAGTTCACTGGCATATCGAGCTTCGCGGGTCAGCCGAGTCGAATCGAGGTAATCTTCTCACTCCGAAGCGAAGATGGGCGTGCGTTGGCACTTTCGGCTGCGGAGGCGGAGTCTGAACTGCGTGTATACGAGCGGAATCTCCAAATCGGAGGTTGGGAGGAGATCGACTACGCAGAGACGGGGTTCTCGATTCAAAGAGCCGAGAGTGTGGACGCTGAGGTGGTATTCGTTCTGGACTTCACCAACAGCATCAAGGAGGCGCGGCTCGCGGATGGACGGACAGGCATCGACGCTGTGCTAGAGGCGTTCGATGCAGCACTTTCGGAGTTACCGAGCGCGCATCGCGCGGGGGTTGTGGAGTTCCATGATCGCAACGTTGAGCCTAGCATCTTGTCAAAGTTGACGACGGATCGCGAGGCTTTGCGGGCAAGTGTCGTGCGCTTCGCATCTAGCGGGTTCGATTCTGGCTCGTCGCGGGTTTGGGACGCAGTTGATGTGGGGACGTTGCTATATTCAGGTTTGGAATCGAACCCACGTACGATCCGCGCACTGATATTCCTCTCTGACGGCCGCGACACTAGCAGCAGAGTGACGCGTGAAGCCCTGATACGCATCGCGGAGGAGAGACAGGTTCAGTTTTACGCGTTGGGATTGGGTGAAAACGACGGCACTGAAAATCTGCGCGATCTGGCTGCTAAAACTGGTGGTGCATACTACTCCGCGGTCGAGATCACAGATGTCAAGATACAACTAACGGATTTGGTCGAAGATTTTCTAAACCAGTACCGTTTGACATACTTAACGGAGCGTCAGGACGGGAATTACGAAACTGGGGTATCGTTCAGCCGCGGCGATCTCTTCGCTGACATGCAATGGGGTCCGTTCAGCGCTGAACATATGCTGAGTGACTACACGGGCGGTACTATTTCGCACGACCCACCGACGTACGATCCTTCATCTGGCACGTCAACTGTTTATGTGCGTGCGCATTACTTGCCGGCTGGCATTGATCGTATCCGGTTCGATCCGGGATTTGCTTACGGAATATCGGTAGACCTAGTGCCGCCATCGGATGGAGGTCTACTGGAAGACTGGAACTTGTCGGGGCCTGACGAAACGGGATTTTACGAAATCAGGGGAACAACACCGATCAAGCGCGGTACTTCGGGACCATTGTTCAAAATGGTCTATAACGATGTCTGGGAACGCGGCACGAAAGTTGATCTGATTTTCGATGAGGCCATATACGTTGACCACTGGGTTTCGTGGAATAACCGATCCATCTACTTGCGGGAGCCGGAGCGCATCGCGTTCATCGCCGAAAGAGGCACCGGTCAGTATGGAATCACTTTCATCAATTTAGACGGTGAGGAGTTGAAGCAGGTACAGGACCGACCTTGGGATTACGACCCGACATACCACCCAACGTTGTCGCCCGATGGGAACCGAGTCGTCTTTGCTTCATTCCGAGACGGTAGCGACTTGGAACTATACGCGATGAAACTGGATGGCACCGGTTTCGTAAGGCTTACAGATAATTCTGATCGTGAGTTAAATCCGGCCTGGTCACCAGACGGGTTGCGCATCGCATATCAATTGGAAGGTTATGGGTTACCGTGGAATATCTACGTGATGAATGCGGACGGTTCGGGCGTTGTTAGATTAACTGACAACGAGAGTTTTGACACATTTCCAGCGTGGTCGCCCGACAGTGATCGGTTGGCATTTGTTTCCGACCGCGACGCCGAACCCATCTACAATATCTACGTAATGAATGCGGACGGTTCGGACGTAGTTCGCTTGACGGAGCAAGGCAGTTATTACTACTCGGATCCAGATTGGTCGCCGGACGGTGAAAAATTGGTTTATGTCGACCACAGCGAAGAAGGATCTAAGTTGCTATTGATGAATTCCGATGGTAGCGATGTGCAGCAGATTCACCAAAGTCCAGAATGGATCGGTGGCACAGTCTGGTCTCTTGACGGCACTCGCATCGCATTCACCACTGACCAAGGCGATTCAAACGCTTTGTGGGTGATCAACGCTGACGGTACAGGATTGGAAACACTCCTCGATTTGGAGTTTATTATCCGCGATCCAGTCTGGGTGCCGTGAAAGGGTGGGTTCCAGTTGATCTCAGGCTCATCCATTACTAGATCGGATTGATGCTGACCGTAGGTTGTATTCTCAGATAGGAGTTGAGCGGCACTGGGCAACCATCATGGGACGTTTGAGTAACACAACACTTCATTTCTGGACTTTCTTCGCCGTTGTTTTGGGCTTGTCGGTTTTGATCACGATGGCGTGTGAGTCGAACGATCCGGCAGTTGACCATGAAGTTAGACGTCTGACTGAGTTCGAACCGACTCCCACAATGGCGCCGGTGCCAACCGTCATTCCTACTGCGACTCCCGTACCGACTCATACTCCTACTTCCACGTCAACGGCCACTGCCACGCCAGCCTCGACCGCCACACCTACCGCTACTGCAACACCTACATCGACCCCAACATCTACACCGACTGCGACACCAACAGCAACTCCGACGTTTACCGCTACCGCCACAGCAACGGTCACAGCTACTTCGACTGCTACGCCAACTGCCACTTCCACATCCACCGCTACTGCGACTGCTACGCCGACAGCAACTCACACGCCTACCGCTACACCTACCGCAACGCCGATGCCAACCGCCACTCCGACGCCGACGGTCCCACCAACCGCGACGCCGTTGCCCGTCATCGAGTTCGACCGCGTCTCGTCAATTACGCGCGTCCCCAGCCAGATACAGATAGGTTTTTCGCTACGCGACGAGAATGGAGAAACAGTAACGCTGACAGCGTCGGAGGTGAAGTCGGCGTTGCAAGTTCACGAACGAGGTCCCGGAACCGAGGGCTGGGAGCAGATCGACTACTCAGAGACGAGCTTCTTCGTTCGCACCTCGGAGAGTAGCGACTTTGAGGTGGTTTTCGTGCTGGACTTTACGAAAAGCATGGCCGATTCGGAGCTTGCAGACGGACGGACTGGGATTGAAGCGATGCTCGGAGCTTTCGATGCTGGACTATCGGTTCTTCCGAGCGCGTATCGGGTGGGAGTAGTGGCTTTTCATGATCGCAACATTGATCCGATAGTCCTGTCTCCGCTGACGACGGATCCCGCAACGGTTCGTTCAAGCGTCTTGGAGTTCGCTTCGAGTGGGATCGATCATGGATCGTCACGCGTTTGGGACGCTGTGGCGAAAGGCTTGGGACTGTTTACTAAAGTTGAGTCCAATCCAACGGCTACACGCGCGTTGATTTTCATGTCCGACGGTCGCGATACGAGCAGCGTAGCGACGCGAGATTCCTTGAGATGGAGAGCGTTGGAGAAGAATGCCCAGCTGTACGCGTTGGGTCTGGGAGATGTTTTTGAGTCACCATCCTTGCGCGGTCTGGTCAGAGACACTGCGGGAGGCTACTACGCTTCAGATGTTTCTGGGTTGGCAGCGAATTTTCAACAGATGGTCAACGATCTGATCGGACAATATCGTCTGAGTTACATTACTCTGCGACGTAGTGGGGAGTATGAGACGCGATTGTCACTGAATCTCGGCAGGATGCCCGCGGAAAAGGTTGTCGGTCCATTCGATGTTTCCGAGTTTTTCGGACCGGATAATCAAGGCATCGTAACTTACGATCCGAGCCGGCCCAACCTGCCATCAGGTGTTGCGACTGTATATGTCCGCGCGGGACACGTACCTCGGAACATCGACCAGATAAGGTTTAACCCAGGCGTTGAGAGATCAGTATTAGTCGAAATCGTTTCATCGGCGGACGGGGGAATCATAGACGGATGGACGTTGACCGGCCCTGACGATTCAGGTTTCTACAAGGTATCGTCGGATTCCCCGATAGAGTTCGGCGCATCTGGGCTTCTGTTCAAGTTGACTTTCGACAATGTTGCAGAGCAGAATTTCGCCGTCGATACGCAATTCGACAACACGATCTATGGGAGTGGCAAGCAGTTAGTTTACCCTGCGACATTGTATGTGGGTCAGCCGAGACGCATAGTGTTTGCATCGAGAATAGACGGAGACGACGAAATCTACTCCATCAATTCGGACGGGACAGGCTTAGTGAAGTTGACGGACAACGAGGTTTGGGATATTCAACCTGCTTGGTCTCCTGATGGAACGCAAATAGCTTTCGCGTCGTTCAGCGACGGTGACTTGGAAATCTATGTGATGAACGACGGTGGATCAGACGTGGCGCAATTGACGCACAACGATGGGACGGAAGATCGCGACCCCGATTGGTCACCCGACGGCACTCGGATTTCCTTCGGTGCTGAGAGAGGTGGGTACGACGGCATGTACATCATGAATGCCGACGGTAGCGATCCCGTGGGATTGACCGATATTAGGACTTCGTACAACTACCCCCAATGGTCTCCCGATGGTAATCGATTCGTGTTCAGCTATTTCCTCGAACCCCATCAAAACGATGTCTTCGTTGTGAATGCCGACGGATCAGGCTTGGTCCAGATAACGGCGACTCAATCCCACGAGTGGAGCCCGACGTGGTCGCCTGACGGTACACAACTCGCGTTTACGTCAAACCGTGACGGCAATAACGATATCTACGTCATGAACTCCGACGGGTCAAACGTGGTCAATGTGACGCAGCATGTCGCTGTGGACCAGTTTCCCGCCTGGTCGCCGGACGGGCGACGTATCGTGTTTGTTTCAGATCGGAGCGGTAACTACGACTTGTACATCATCAAAGTGGATGGTACCGGATTAGTGCGGTTGACCGACGATGCCGCGTACGAGAGCGATCCGGATTGGAACCCTTGATTGGATTTGCGCCGACTACCGCGATTTATTGAATTCGGGATTGATGCGTTGACTCATTGCTGGGATTGGATCGAACGGGAATCTCACCCAAGCCTTTTATGATGTTGATTGAGTGTGGTGCAGATTGATGGAGCGGCTACAGTAATCAAGTAGTTCTGTGAAGGAATGACATGGTAAAAGCAGCGGTCTTGTATGCGGCTAACGAGCCGATGCCGATAAAGGATTTAGAGCAGTTGCCCCCTCGCAATGGCGAGGTGCGAGTGAAGATCGGCGCGGCTGGAATCTGTGCGTCGGATCATCATGTGATGAAGGGAGAGACGAGTTTCCCAATGCCGATCGTACTGGGACACGAAGGATCAGGCGTTGTGGACGAGGTCGGCGAGGGCGTCAGCGGCATCAAACCCGGCGATCGCTGCATATTGTCCTTCGTTCCAAGCTGCGGACACTGCCGATCATGCCGCACCGGACTCCAAAACGTCTGCGACACCAACCGCATAACAGGTACCAAACAGTACGACAACACGTTTCGTTTATTTGATGAGGATGGCGTGGAGGTTCACCAGTTCGCCAAGGTGGGTGTTTTTGCCGAGAGCATCATCTGCCCGCAGCAGGCCGTCTATCCCATACCCGACGACGTACCGATGGAGGTTGCAGCCCTGATCGGATGCTCGGTAACCACCGGCGTCGGAGGTGTCATCAACCAGCCGAACGCGAAAGCCGGTATGACCGTTGCCGTGTTCGGTGTCGGTGGAGTGGGATTGAACGTTTTGCAAGGCGCAAAGCTGCTCAATGCCTCGAAGATAATCGCCGTCGATATTTTGGACAACAAACTCGAGTTCGCGTATCGCTTCGGCGCGACCGATGTCATCAACTCGCGCGCCGAGAACGCGGTTGAAAAGATCATGGACTTAACAGATGGCGGTGTTGACATGGCTTTCGACGCGTTCGGTCATGCATCGACAACCCGATCAGCATTCGACGCGACCCGCAAGGGCGGAACATGCGTCGTTATCGGCATCGCACCAGAAGGATCGGAAGCCGAGATCCCTATGGTCGAGATCGTACGCAATCAAAAATCCATGGTCGGAAGCTACTACGGATCGGCTTCTCCGCATGAGACATTCAGGACTCTGATCGACTTCTACCAGTCTGGGAAACTCGAAATCGGCGGTTTGGCACTGCGAAAGTATTCCCTAGACGAGATTAACGAAGCATACGACGACCTTCAGAGAGGCGCTGACGGACGCGGCGTGATCGTGTTCGATGACGTCAAGTGATACAAAACGGAATCGTCATCAATGACACGAACTTGATGCCAATCAAGATGATGACAGGGTAAAATCAACTATCGAGCGATAAGCAACCCCACATGCTCGACAACGGGACTGTTAGACGTTAACCGCACACGCGCCGTCAATTGAGCGGACAACTCCCACATGCTAGAAGACTACTTTCGCCAGTACGGGATACTCGTGATGTTCCTGATGGTTGCGGTTGGAGTTCCCATCGGCATGTTGTTGATGTCCTACGCCGCCCAGTTCATTCGCGTTCGACCTAGCCAAACATCGAAGGTCAAACGAACCTCATACGAGAGCGGTCTGCGACCATTCAGCCCGAAACCTCGCCTCTTCAACATCCGCTACTACTACTACGCAATCCTCTTCGTCGTGTTCGATGTCGAAACGGTTCTACTGTTCCCATGGGCCATAAAATACGGCATCTTGTCGAAAGAGTTCGGATTGATCGCATTCTTCGCTGTGCTGGTATTCTTGGTTGTGGTCACTTTGGGTTATCTATACGCATGGCGAAAGGGTGCACTCGAATGGACACGGAGCATCGAGAATTGACATCCGACATCGAAACCGCCTACGGCGTACCTTCGGGAGTACCCATCGGACACGCCCCGCGTAACCCGCTATTCAACGTTACCTGGGACATGGACCGCGACGAGGGCGATGAAGTCAATCTCATGAAGGCGACACGCCTTTCTCCACTTCCCGAACCCATCATCCACATGGATGACGATCAATCCCGAAATGTCATTGTCACGTCGGTCGACTATCTGCTCAACTGGGCCCGCAAGTCGTCCCTATTCCCTCTCCAGTTCGGATTGGCGTGCTGCGCCTTCGAGATGATCGCATCCGCTATGGGACGCTTCGATATCTCCCGATTCGGTATGGAAGCATTCCGAGCAACGCCGCGACAGGCCGATTTGATGATCGTCGCGGGAACAGTTACATGGAAGATGGCAGTTCCGCTCCGTCGCTTGTACGAGCAGATGGCAGAGCCCAAGTGGGTCATCTCCATGGGTGTATGCGCCACCAGCGGCGGTCCATACTACCAGTCGTATTCAGTCGTTCCTGGCGTGAACCATATTGTCCCAGTAGACGTGTACGTTCCCGGATGTCCGCCAAGACCCGATGCCTTGCTCTACGGAATCATGCAGCTGCACGACAAGATCCGGCGATACTCGTTGATGGAAAAGCCGGCGGGTGGCCTATGAGTAAGGCGTGGGACGGCGCCAAATTGGCAGAGGCGATTCACAAGTCGATCCCCGACGTTGTTGTCGATGCCAGCGGAACTGATATCTGGATTGAGCCCGAATCGGTTCAACAAGTTATGCGTTTATTGCGAGACGATCCCGAGTTCAGATTCGAACTGCTCAGCAGCGTTACCGCTGTCGACTACATCTCATACTTCGAAGTCGTATATCACCTCACATCACTCAATAGAAACGCAACAGCGGTTGTCAAGTCGAAGTGCGGTATGGGACGGGACGATGCGCGGATCCCAAGCGTCGTAGACATCTGGCGCGGCGCAGACCTCCAAGAACGCGAAGTATGGGACTTGATGGGCATCGTCTTCGACGGGCATCCCAACCATAAGCGAATCATGTTGTGGGAAGGATTCCCAGGACATCCCCTGCGCAAAGACTTCGCAACTTACGAACAATCGATCGTACCGGAAAGTGAGCGACGCGTACCCTCCGCACTCGCAGGCGAGATTGAAGGCGGGCAGGGCAGTTGACCACACAGGTACGCACCGAGCCGATAACCGTTAACCTCGGCCCGCAACACCCATCTACACACGGTGTATTCAGGATGCGCGTCACCTTCGACGGCGAAGAGATCATCGACGTAGAGCCGATATTCGGATATCTACATCGCGGTTCTGAGAAGCTCGCTGAGGAGCGCACATACGTCCAAGTCGTCACATTGACCGACCGCATGGACTACGTCGGATCCATGCTCAACAACCAGGCTTACATGCTGACGGTCGAGAAACTGGCAGGTGTTGAGCCGGCACCTAGAGGCGTATGGCTCCGGATGATCGCGTCAGAGTTGCAACGCATCGCAAGCCATCTCGTCGCTGTCGGATTCCTGATCCAAGACCTCGGCGCTTGGGGAACACCTCTCATATACACCATGCGGGAGCGAGAGAAAATCCTAGACCTCTTCGAGATGTTGTGCGGCGCGCGAATCACAAACTCGTATCTACGTCCGGGCGGTGTCTTCATGGACGCACCCGATGAGTTCTGGCCCGCAATGAACGAAGTGCTAGACGAGTTGCCCCCGCGCATCGATGACCTCGATGATCTGCTGACCGACAACGACATCATCTTTTCACGCACCAAGGGTGTATCGGTCCTCACACCTGAGCAGATGCTTGACGCTTCAATAACAGGACCCATGTTGCGAGCCGCAGGTGTGGACTGGGATTTGAGGCACCGAGACCCCTACGACTTCTACGACCAAGTGACTTTCGACCGTCCCATGCACACCGCCGGAGACAACTTCGCACGGTATTGGGTCCGCGTACAAGAGATGCGAGAGAGCATCAAGATCATCAGACAGTGCGAGAAGCTCATCGAACCCGGGCCGGTACGTCCGCTACATGACGACGTGCCATGGCTTTTGCGGCCGCCGGTAGGAGACGCCTACGCCGCGATTGAGCACTCCAAAGGCGAACTCGGTTTCTATCTCGTAAGCGACGGATCCATATCACCGTATCGTTGCCACGTCAGAGCACCATCCCTAATCAACCTCACCCTGCTGCGTGAGATGCTGATTGGTGAATTGCTGGCGGATATGTTCGTCAGCTTCGGAAGCGTTGACATCAACATGGGCGAGGTAGACCGGTGAACTCGCCATTCCTCGAAAACTCCCTATTCCGAAACATATACTGCTACCTCGCAAGCGGTAGCGATGACTGTGCAGCGCGCGGATACGACATCGCCATTCTGCCAGCCGGGCTCGAATGGCTCGCATTCACAATCACTGCATTCATCATCATCAACATCGTCATCAACGCCGGACTAGGCGCAGTCATCGTATACATCTGGGGCGAACGTCGCATTCTTGGACGCATACAAAACCGAACCGGACCCAACCGGTGGGGACCATTCGGAACTCTAACATCGGTCGCTGACGCCATAAAGACACTATTCAAAGAGGACATCGTGCCAGACGAGGCCGATCGTTGGCTATTCAACATCGCTCCGATCCTTATGGTATTCCCCGTATTGATGGTGTTGTCAGTAATACCTTTCGGCGTAGGTACGTTCGTCGTCGATATCAACGTGGGGATACTATTCGTAATCGCTATTACCTCGATGTCCGGCATTTCCGTAGTTCTAGCTTCATGGGCATCAGGAAACCGCATCGCCATATTCGCCGGGATGCGTTCCGTAGCCATGCTCATCAGCTACGAGATACCGATGGCGTTGTCCCTGATTGGAGTCCTGATGCTCGCCGGGTCGATGTCCCTCGGCGCAATCGTAGATGCTCAAGACATCCCATTCATACTGGTTCAGCCACTCGGATTGTTCGTATTCCTCCTCGCAGCACAAGCGGAGACCAGCCGAACCCCGTTTGACTTGATCGAAGCTGAATCAGAACTTGCCGCCGGGTATCTGAACGACTACAGCAGCATGAAGTTCGGCATATTCTTCCTGGCAGAATTCTTGGCGACTATCGTGGCGTCGATGCTCATCGTGACCCTCTTCCTCGGTGGATGGCGCGGATGGGAGCCAATACCCTCCCAAATCTGGTTCGCCGCCAAAACTGTCCTCGTTCTGCTATTCATCATGTGGATGCGCTTTTCATGGCCACGGTTGCGAGTTGACCAAATTCTCGCTCTCGCATGGAAGGGACTGTTTGAACTAACACTCATCAACATCTTCGTTACTGCCATATTGATAGCCATCTGGCCAGACCCCAGCATCACCGAGTTGCTGATAATGTCCGCTATCAACTGGGTCGTATTCTTCATCTCGATATGGGCAGTCAGCAAATTGCTACGCCCAGGTGACTACACAGCACCAGAGCCGCAGACTGACAGCCCCGCGTACCCAGTGGCAACAGACGAGTTGCCAGATGAAGTCGCTTACACAGGAGGGGCGACGCGATGATCGGCCTCGGACTATTGAAGGCGATGCGCGTAACACTCAGGAACGCGCTTAAAGCACCATTCACGATCCAATATCCCGACCGAAAGGTTGGAATCCTCGGCGCGGCCAAGAACGAGGGCAAATCGCCCGTCGGATTGGTTGCCACCAAACCTGTTACCGCAGCCAAAGCCGCAATGAGCATGTACTCCGTGCCAGTAAACATCCCGCAGAACCGGCGCTTCCGAGGCAACGAGTTCACTTGGTACGAAGACCGTTGCACAGGTTGCGCTTCATGTGCCAAATACTGTCCGCTTGGAATCATTGAGATCGTCACTAGCCCCGGCGGATTCGACGTGCAGGAAGGGGAGAGCTACGCCATCGACGTGTTCGACATCGATATCGGGCGATGCATGTTCTGCGGATTGTGCGTCGAGGCATGTCCTTATGACGCCCTACACATGGGAAGCCACTTCGAGCGGAGCAAGTACGAGCGAAACGCCCTCGTCATACCCGTCGACGAGTTGCGACAAGCCTTAAAGCAACCCAGTTCTTGGTTCAGACCCCAGTTCGAGGAGCGCGACTACGATCCGTTCCGAGACGGCGAAAATGACGATCATTACCAAGTTGGGCGACACGAGAAACCCAGTGATGAGACGCTAGACCAGCGTTGGGTCGAGGAGCGATGAGCGGCGCTTTCGATTCAGGTATCTTTGCGACGATCGCGTTCTACGTCGCTTCAGCGTTGACAATCGCATCCGCGATCATCGTCGTCACGCAGCGCGACCTCGTGCGAGCCGTTGTCGCATTGGCGATGTCATTCATCGGCGTCGCCGCCATATACTTCATCCTCAACGCCGAATTTATCGGCGTCGTACAGGTGCTCGTATATGTTGGCGCTATATCCATCCTCATCGCATTCGCAGTCATGTTCATCGGCGACCTGGCGAACGCAGGTACCTTATCCCAGAACCGGTTGATATCCGCAGTCGCAGCCGTACTACTACTCGCATCGGTCATATTCGTCACATACAACACCGATTGGACACCCATTGACGATGTCACTGACCCTGACGCCGTCGCAGGTCTAACCGGACAATATCAAGTAACAACGTCAGAGTCTGACGATGCGGTGATCCGCTCCGCCGATATTAACCTCGAAGACACCCGCGGCGGTGCGTTCGTCGATGGTTCGTCCCACATCGGGCCATTCTTGATACGCGAATTCATTCTGCCATTCGAGACGCTTGGGTTGCTGTTGATAGCTGCATTGATCGGCGCGCTGATAGTCATTCGTAGCCGACAGGAGGACGACACCGCATGACGCTTGAAATCGTCATCGTCGTCGCAGGCGCTCTCTTCTCTATCGGACTCTTCGGTGTTCTGGCGCGGCGCAACATCATCGCCGTAATAATGTCCCTTGAACTAATGTTCAACGGCATTCTGGTAGCCGCAATCGGATTTTCAAGGTTCACCGCGCCAGCCGCATTGATGTCAGCCGACGGAACAGTGACCGAAGCAGCGGTCAGATCAGCATTGACCGGCCACATGTTCGCAGTGTTCGTTATCTCGATTGCCGCTGCTGAGACAGCCCTGGCACTAGCTTTGGTGTTCGCGTTCTATAGAGCTAAACAGTCAGTTGAGATTAGCGACGCATCGGAGATGAAGAACTAAAGATGTGGGTCGAATACAAGAGAACGCAAACCTTGAGAATCGCCGAGAGTTGGAAGAACCTCCTCGACGGCGAAGGATTGCCAGCCAAGATACTGCCCGTCGGAGATATCTTGGATTGGGCTGAAGACGTCCCATTCATGGTCATGGTTCCCAAAGGAAGGGAACACGTCGCAGATGAAATCATCAGGAAGCTATAGGCTAATTTCGCTTTGGCATCAGAACTCACAATTTGGCTGATCATACTGCTACCGGCCTTCGCATTCGTCTTGAACGGCGTAGCGCTACGGTGGATACCTGAGGTCACCGCCGGCACCTATCGCTTGACCGGGAATAAATCCGACCTCGCAGGTTGGTTGACCGCAGCCGCAGTTGGCGCATCCTTCATATTGTCTTTCTTGGCATTGCTAAAGGTCGTGTCCGATGGTGCTCAGCAGTTTGAGATGCACACCTGGATCGCAGTTGGCGGCATCGACATCACCTTCGGCATTATGCTCGATCAGTTGACCGCAATCATGTTAGTCGTTGTCAGCGGCGTCAGCTTCCTCGTACAGATATATGGCATCGGATACATGCACGACGACGACGGCTACACAAGATACTTTGCATACATGGCATTGTTCACCGCGTCTATGCTCGGACTCGTGACTGCGCGCAGCGTAATACAGCTATTCGTTTTCTGGGAACTCGTCGGCATTTCCTCTTATCTCCTCATCGGCTTCTGGCTCAACCGACCATCAGCCGCCGCCGCTGCCAAAAAGGCATTCCTGATGACCAGATTCGGAGACTTCGGATTCCTGCTCGCAATCCTATATCTATACTCCATCGATCCCGCGTGGCTCGACATTCAAAACATGTACGCCGCGATCGCAGGCGGAATGATGGCAGTTTCAGTCGCATCTTGGATCGCACTCGGATTCCTATTGGGAGCCATAGGCAAATCGGCACAGTTCCCATTCCATTCATGGTTGCCAGACGCAATGGAAGGTCCCACCTCCGTATCTGCATTGATCCACTCCGCGACCATGGTTACCGCTGGCGTCTTCTTGGTCGCGAGATTCTTCCCGCTCTTCCAGCACAGCGACATCATGTTCCTAGTAACCATAATCGGAGCCGTAACGGCTGTATTCGCAGCGACCATGGCACTAGTCGCAGACGACATAAAGCGCGTTTTGGCATACTCTACCGTCAGCCAACTCGGATACATGGTGTTCGCACTCGGAGTAGGCGCATACGGCGCTGCTGTATTCCATCTATTCACCCACGCATTCTTCAAAGCATGTCTATTCCTCGCAGCAGGTTCCGTCCACCACGCCGGAGGTACTTTCAACATGAACTACCTCGGCGGATTGAAAAACCACATGAAGATCACCTATTGGGCCATGGTGATAGCCAGCCTCTCATTGGCAGGAATCATACCGCTCTCCGGATTCTGGTCCAAAGACGAGATCTTGGCCCACGCTTTCCATGTTGAGACTCCGATCGCCTGGTTCGCATTGGCGATGGGATTGATCGCCGCATTAATGACCGCCTTCTACATGTTCCGAGCAGTCATCAAGACGTTCCACGGCGAATTCCGAGGCGGTGGCGATAAGGAACGCGACGACATCGCCGCTGCCGGCGAAACACCACCTGACGGTCTTGAGCATGTGCATCTAGGGGAATCGCCCAAATCAATGGTCATTCCCATAGCAACCCTCGCAGTATTGGCTATCTTCATCGGATTCTTCACAAACCCCATAATCGATATCGGAGTCGCAAAACATCACGCATTCTCAACATTCATCGTCGAGCGCAACACAGATGTGTTCCCCGAGAAAGATGCACAGATTGAAGCCGGATCCAAACCAAAGTTCGACGTGTTGATCGCCTCTGTATCCACCGTGCTCGCTGTCGCAGGCATCGCAGTCGCTTGGTTATTGGGCACCAGACCAGGCGCGATCCCCACTTCAGTTGGAACCGCGTTAACACCCTTGCGGACGATTTTCGCACGCAAATACTACTTCGATGAGTTGTACGAGAACTTCATCGTATCAACACTCTTCTACCGCTATTTCGCCAAAATGGTCGACAGGCTGGACATTTCCGGACTCGACAACGTAAATGTTCAGCTGTATCGATGGACCGATCGCACCGGACGAGCATTGGCTAAAGTTCAAGACGGGCAGGTGCAGACCTACGGAATTGTTTCCCTCGTCGGACTGATTTTGACCATCGTGATCTTCGTAGTAGTAGCCCAGTAATCGACGAATGATGATTTGAGCATGACCGAATTCAACGGCATATTGACACTCACAGTCTTCCTGCCCGCGCTTGCGAGTCTCATCATCATGCTCGCAAAGCCTTTGCAGCTTGAGGACCGCCTCATTCGGTGGTTCGCAATCCTAAGCACCGTCGCCACATTCATATTGTCCATGATCGTATTCTTGGCGTACGACCGCGATGCCGGGGGCGTACAGTTCATCGATCACATCGCTTGGCTCTCTGCCGAGACCATAAAATCCTCTTACCTATTGGGTGTGGACGGTTTGAGCGCACCATTGGTGCTTCTAACCGGACTCCTTGGTATGGCGGCAGCATTCGCATCGCGCAACATACAACTGAGAGTTTCCGAATACTTCATTTGGCTTCTACTACTCGAAGCCGCTGTCATGGGAGTATTCGTAAGCCTAGACCTATTGCTATTCTTCGTATTCTTCGAGTTCGAAGTCATACCCATGTTCATGCTCATTTCCCTTTGGGGTTCAGGGCGTCCGCGATACTCAGCGATGAAGTTCGTTCTATACACTCTCGCAGGCGGAGCATTCATGTTCGTAGGCATATTCGCCGTCTATCTCACCGGTGCAGTAGACACGCTGACTATGGTGGCGGTACCCCAACTCGGAATCGTAGGAATCGCAGACCAGATCGCAGGCGTTGACCTCATCGCTCCAGCATCGTTGATATTCGCTTTCTTCCTCGTCGCATTCGCCGTCAAGTTGCCAGTATGGCCACTACACAACTGGCTCCCAGACGCACACACTGACGCACCAACCGCCGTAAGCGTGATGCTCGCAGGTGTCCTGCTCAAGATGGCAGGTTACGGCATGATACGAATAAACATCGGACTCTTCCAAGAGACAAACGGATTCACTGTGCATGACGCTGCCGGGATACTCTCTGTAGTCGCAGCTATCAGCGTCGTATACGGCGCCATCGTAACCATCCGTCAGACCGACATGAAGAGATTAATCGCATACTCATCTGTAAGCCACATGGGATTCGTGCTGCTCGGATTGACCGCCATCGGCGGCAGCAACGCAGCAATTCAGACCGGAGGCGTCAACGGGGCGGCATTGCAGATGTTCACACACGGCACCATCACCGGATTGGCATTCCTTATGGTCGGACTCGCCTATGACCGAACACATACACGCCACATCCCGCATCTCGGCGGATTGTGGCGACGAATGCCCGTTATTGGCATCTTCTTCTTCATCGCTGGATTCGCATCACTCGGATTGCCCGCACTCTCCGGATTCGTCTCCGAGATCATGGTATTCCTAAACTCTTTCCCTGTATGGCCATGGGCAGCTAGCATATCCGCATTCGGAGTCGTCCTTGCAGCAGGTTACGTCTTATGGATGATCCAGCGCACATTCTTCGGAGCAAAGCCGCCAGATGGTGGAATACCTGACGACAAATTTGATGAACTCACTGACGCCGAACCGCTGGACCTCATACCCATAATCGCGTTGACCATACCCATATTCGTGATCGGAATCTGGCCTAAAGTCATCGTCGATGTATTCAACATCGGCATTGAAGAGGTGCTGCGATAGTGACCGCTCAGGACTACTGGGCGTTATCGCCCGTCATCGCTATGGCAGGACTTGCTCTGATCCTGCTTTCCGCCGACGCACTATTGGCGGAGCGAATGTTCGGTGGAAAACGATACGGCAGCAAGCGCGCTCTATCTTGGATCGCTGTCATCGGTCTCATCGCACCAGCCCTATTGGCTTTGAACCTATGGTTCGGATGGGTCGGGGAAGCGACATCAGAAGCAGTACTCTACGGCACATTCACCGCCGACCGATTTGCGCTGTTCTTCCAATTCATCATCATCGGCGCAACCGCCGCCGTAATCCTTGGCTCCGTCCCATATCTACAGCAGTTCCGAGACTCCCTCGGTGAGTTCTTCACATTGCTGCTCACAGCGGCAGCCGGTATGATGCTGCTCGTCGGCGCAAGCGAGTTGATCACCATATACGTCGCACTTGAGACCACCGCCTTGCCCGCAATCGCACTCGCTGCATTGCGACGAGACGGGTTCTCTATCGAAGCAGCCGCAAAATTCCTAATACTCTCCGCACTATCAACAGCACTGCTTCTATTCGGACTCGTATTCCTGTACGGATACACCGGCGCTACACGAATCGACGAAATCGTAGCCAGAATGGCAACCCTACCATTCGAAGCAGGAGTCCCATTTGGTTCCCTAGCCGTAATGCTCGCCGTACTGCTCATCGTCGCAGGATTCGGATTCAAAATGGCTATCGCACCATGGCACATGTGGGTGCCAGACGTATACCAAGGCGCACCTACACCAGTCGCCGCATTCCTATCTGTGGCTTCCAAAGCATCAGCGTTCGCCGTTTTGATGCGGATACTATACGCTATGGCTGAGTTCGATCCTGTCGCAAACGACTGGCAAATTCTATTCGCTCTGATCGCAACCGCCAGCATGACCGTAGGGAACCTCCTCGCACTCTCACAAACCAACATGAAACGGCTGCTGGCGTACTCCACCATCGCACAAGCTGGTTACATCATGGTCGGATTTGCAGCCGTCGAAGCCGCTTCAGCCACCGGCACCGCTACCGCAGGTCCGCAAAGCATCATGTACTACCTCGCAGGATACGCATTCACAAACCTCGCAGTATTCCTAGGATTCGCCGCTATCATCCACCGAACAAACGACGACTCAATCGCCGGACTCAGCGGTCTTATTAAACGATCTCCCGTACTCGCAGTTCTAATCTCCATCGGACTCCTATCACTGCTCGGAATGCCGCCTACCGTCGGATTCATGTCCAAAGCCGTTATTTTCAGCACCGCCGTAGACCAAGGACTTATATGGCTCGCTGTTGTCGCTGTCGTAAACACCGTCATCGCCGCATACTACTACCTCAGAATCGTCGGATTGATACTCTTCGGACAAGCCCAAGAAAACCAAAAGATCCAACCCACAACCAGCGAAATGACCGCAGTTGCTGCCGGAGTCGTAGGTGCAATCATATTCGGTGTCGTACCTTGGTTGCTCCTGCAACCAATCAACGACTCCATCACAATCGTATGAACGACGCAGGTATGAAGCCGCGTCAATATCAAAACCGCCAAACGGCGTAACATGACCAGATTCGACCTAGTCTGCATCGCACATCACAGCCTGTTGCCGCAGGCTGCTGAGTTAGCCGATTACATCGTCCAAAAATACAACCAACAATGTCGATGGTGGAGCGCCAACGAGAGCACCCTCGCTCACGAAGAAGCAGACGACCGACTGCGTCACACTGACCTCATCGTTACCGTCGGCGGAGACGGCACAATATTGCGCGGTATGCACGCAGCATCCCTACACGGAATCCCCGTCCTCGGAGTCAACATGGGACGAGTTGGATTCATGAGCGAGATCGATTCGCGCAACGCTCTCGAAGACATCCAGTGGTATCTCCAAGGCAACGGCCGAATCGACGAACGCGCAATGCTAAAAGCTACCCTTGGCGGACAAAACGGCGAATCCCTTCACGCATTGAACGACGTCACTGTTCACAGAGGCGCCGAGTTGAGAGTCATCGAAGTTAAGGCCGTCGTCAACGATATCGAACTCTCTACATACCGCGGCGACGGATTGATCGTCGCAACTTCTACCGGATCTACTGGATACACATTGCAACTAGGTGCCCCTGTTATCGATCCCAACGCCCCAGTATTCCTACTAAAACCCATCGCCGCTCACATGAGCCAATTCGGAGGCGTGGTTCTCGATGCAAACACCGTATTGGAGTTGACACTCGAATCGACAACCTCTGCCATATTGACTATCGACGGATACATCAGCCGCAACATTCGAGATGGCGATTCTGTATTGATCTCAAGAAGCGACCGATACGCCAGATTCTTGCGGAGAGCTCCAAAGAGCAGCTTCTGGGAAGGAATTTCTCATCGACTAGGAATGAGAATTGGCGCAGTTCGACGCGGCGAGGAACCCAGCCGTTGAGCAACCACACTAAACACAAACTACCACTAAAAACCGAGAGAATCGACTCCAAGACGATATTTCAAGGAGAGAAGTTGACACTACGCGTTGACACTCTAAAGATGGGAGATCGTCCACCCGCAAACAAGGAGATTATCCAGCATCCCGGATCCTCCGTCATGATACCCATCACCGATCGCGGAACAGTTTTACTCGTCAAGCAGTGGAGAGCCGCTCAGCGTGCATACACTTTGGAGTTGCCCTCCGGTACACGCGACGGCGATGAACCACCTGAAGAAACCGCACATCGCGAGTTGCGAGAAGAAACTGGATACCGAGCCGATAAATTCACACCTATCGGCGGATTCTTCCCTGTCTCCGGATATTCCGAAGAGTATTCACATGCCTACGTAGCCACCAACCTCGAATTCGACCCCCTGCCACAAGATAAACTTGAAGACATCATGGTTGTCGAAACCACCGTCGACGATTTGCGGCGAATGTGCATCAATGGCGAAATTGACGACGCGTTGACCATCGCCGCTGTCACACGTGCCGCACATTTTCTAGACAACCCCAGGAGAGCGGATGTATAAGCACGATGTCCTGATTATCGGAGCCGGACTAGCAGGACTCAGAGCCGCTGTTGAAGCCACGCGATGCGGATTGGATGTCGCTGTCATTAGCAAGGTTCACCCCGTACGCAGCCACTCCAACGCCGCTCAAGGCGGAATTAACGCTCCTCTAACCGACCGCGGAGACGATTGGGAAGGACACGCTCTCGACACCATCAAAGGTAGCGACTACCTCGCTGACCAAAACGCCGTCGAAATTATGTCCTCCGAAGCCGGTGAAGCCGTCATCGAACTGGAGCGCATGGGAGTCATTTTCAGCCGCGGCGACGACGGAAGACTCGGAACACGAAGATTTGGTGGACAGCTCGTAGCACGCACATTCTTCGTCGGCGCTATCACCGGATCCGCAATACTACACGTTCTATACGAGCAGGCAATAAAGTACGGACTAAACACCTATGAAGAGTGGTTCGTTACCGACCTCATCATCGAAGACGGACGCTGCGTCGGTGTCGTCGCAATAGACATCAAAACTGGTGAGTTGCACTCCATATGGGCCAAATCCGTAATCATGGCAGCAGGCGGAGCTGGGCGCGTATTCGAACCATCCACAAACGCCATAATATGCACCGGAGACGGACTCGCTCTAGCATGGAGAGCCGGCGTTCCTATGATGGATATGGAGATGGTCCAGTACCACCCGACCACATTGGCACGAACCGGAATTCTATTGTCAGAAGCCGCAAGAGGCGAAGGAGCACATCTACTAAACTCCGATGGCGAACGATTCATGCTCAAGTACGCGCCGCAATACGAGGAACTCGCCTCACGCGACGTCGTTTCACGATCCGAACAAACCGAGATTAACGAAGGACGCGGCATCGACGGAAACGTGCTACTAGACCTACGACACCTCGGACGTGAATTCATCGAAGACCGACTCGGATACCTGCAAGAAGTGGCAGTCGAATTCGTAGGGATTGACCTCGCTGAACAACCTATTCCTGTTCGACCAGGTGTCCACTACATCATGGGTGGCATTAAGACCGATGTAGATGGAGCAACTATCGTTCCAGGTCTATACGCCGCTGGAGAATGTGCAAACGTCAGCGTTCACGGAGCTAACAGACTCGGCGCAAACTCACTACTCGATACCGTCGTTTTCGGAAGACGATCCGCTGTTCACGCAGCCGAATACGTTAAATCCGTCGATGCCGGCTCCGGATCCGACGAACACCTGAACGCAACAAAAGCGCGGTTGCAATCCATATTGGACCGCGAGCCGAACGAGAACTGGGCCGCTATCCGAAACTACATGGCAAACGAGATGACGAAGGGCATCGGAGTGTTCCGAGATCAAGCCTCCATGGAAGGCGCGAAAGCGGCTATCGACGATGTGAGAACAAGAGTGCCCAAGATGTCCGTTCAGGACAAAGGAAAGGTATTCAACACCGACCTCATATTCACTCTAGAGATGGAGTTCATGGCAGACGTTGCACGCGCCATTGTCCACTCCGCACTCACTCGCAAAGAGAGCAGGGGAGCACACTTCAGAACCGACATCACCGAACGCGACGACCAGAACTGGCTCAAACACACTCTCGCATTCCAAGACAAAGACAGCGAAGACGGCGTGCGAGTTGAGACCGCACCTGTCACAATCACCAAGTGGGAACCCATAAAGAGGGTCTACTGATTATCATGCGCGCAAAACTCAAAGTTAGCAGATACGACCCTCAGACAATGGGGCAGGGACAACAACGATGGGACGAATTTGAACTCGATCTGCATCCAAACTCCACCGTCCTTGATGCACTCATACACATCCGCGAAGAAGTCGATGGCACCTTGGCACTGCGTTGCGCATGCCGAGCATCGATATGCGGGTCATGCGGAATGAGAGTCAACGGCGATGCAAAACTCGTATGCAAAACGCGAATCGCCGACATCGCTGAAGAAGGCACCACTATCATCGTCGAGCCTATGGGAAACCAAGCCGTCATCAAAGACTTGGTCGTTACACTAGACACCTTCTTCGACAAAGTACGACAAGTCGATCCATACCTGCAACCCGATGCAGTTCCAGAGCAGGGCGAATACGTCGCAAGCGACGAATCCATGGTAAACCTCCTGACCGCCATGAACTGCATAATGTGCGGTGCATGTGTCTCTGACTGCACCGTGCTAGAGGTCGATGAAGCATTCATCGGACCCGCTGCACTCGCAAAAGCATGGCGATTCGTAGAAGACCCACGCGACGACCAGCGCAACCAAAGACTAGAAGATCTCAACGACGTTGAGGGCGGAATATGGGACTGCACGCGCTGCTTCAAGTGCGTCGAAGTATGCCCGAAAGACGTTGCGCCGATGGACCGCATCATGGAGATGCGCGACATGGCGATCGAAGCCGGAAACACCAACACCGCCGGATACCGACACACCGAATCTTTCAACAAATCGGTGAAGAAACATGGTCGTCTCGACGAAGCGCGCTTGGCAGTCGAATCCGCCGGTTACACCAACGTTCCGCGACTGATCGACCTCGCTGAGATCGGTGTCAAATCAGTGCTGAAAGGCAAGATGCCACCGATCGTCCCCCACAAAGCAGACGAGAGCGAAAAAATAACCCGAATCTTCGAAAAAGTAGAAAGCGAGCGTGGCTCGTGAAATTCGCATTCTATCCAGGTTGTGTGGCGCGTGGCGCCGGCCCCGAACTCTTCGACTCCGCCGTCGCTGTAATGGAAAAACTCGACATTGAATGGGTCGAGTTGAACGGCGCGTCTTGCACCGGCGCAGGAGTACTGCAAGAGAAAGACCAGAAACTCGGCGACATCCTAAACATACGCACCTTGGCAATGGCAGAGCAACTCGGATTGCCCGTACTAACCATTTGCTCTACATGCCAAGGGGTGATGGCGCAGGCAGACCGCAGAGTTCGTCGCGATGCCGACTATCTGGAAGAGATCAACGGATATCTCGCGGAAGAGGGCTTGTCCTACAGCGGCAACACGACCGTGAAGCACCTGCTGTGGGTACTCGTCGAGGACATAGGAGTCGAGACGCTGAAGAGGACGTTCGTAAAGGAACTTTCGGGCGTGAATCTCGCCCCGTTTTACGGCTGCTACATCGTTCGACCATCCGACGCCCTCGGTTTCGACGAAAACCCCGAACGACAAACATCGCTCGAAACCGTGATCGAAGCCGTCGGAGGCAACGTCATCGACTTCCCCGGAAAAACCGCATGTTGCGGATTCCCTATTCTCCTCATAAACCAGCGAAACTCACTACGCATGGTGGCAAACCACACCGGAACCGCAAGCGAACTCGGTGCCGACGCAATGGTCACACCATGCCCCCTATGCCACCTAAACCTCGACGGATACCAACCAAAAGCACGGCGACAAAACAACCGCGGAAAAGCAGACCTCCCAATAATCCACCTACCACAACTCCTCGGACTGGCCATGGGCATAGATACCAAGACACTCGGACTCGGCAAACACCTAGTGAATACCCGAGACATCGTCCGCAAAGTTGATTCGATATCGGTAGCCAGCTGATGGGGGTAGCAAAGTCGGCTTTAGTGCTTTTGCAAGTCGACAAACGCGTCTTAATCCAGCGGTGGGCAATCCTCATGATTGCCCTAGCATTCACCCTCGCCTGTGGGGAACCGGAAGAACCCGTACCTACGATTGATCCGGACCCGCCAATAAGTGAGGCGCAAGCAATCGACATAGCCAAAGCATCCCTAGCCGAAGTCATTGAAGACATCGAGTTTGCGGGATACGAGCAGATCCGCATACGGGTCGGTTCGATGCGGCTGAGGAGACTACAAGAACTCACAAACTCCGACCTCTACACACCCGACTCGCCCCGCATGCAACGACAAATCTGGGCCGTCCAAGTTGGCGGAACCTTCCCTGATGATCTTGACCCTTACCGCGTACCGTATGGTTACGGTATAGTCGGAATCGACGCTATCAACGGGGACATACACTTAAGAGCGCGCTACGATGCTGAGGTGTTGGTAGAGCCGTAGCCACCCCGCGCCACACCCCCGCCATCCCCGCGCAGGCGGGAATCCAGAGGGGAGGACGTGGGGAAGTGATGCCTATTGCCCGATAGGAATCGTGGCGTGGTACTTGTAGACCGATGAGGAGTTGTTGTACCAGGCCTGCAGGATCAGCCCGTAGGAGATGTCGGGGTCTAGGCCGGTGACGGTTACGGGGCCTAGGTTGTCGATGTCGTAGATGGGATCGCTCCTGTGGACGCTGTTCTGGCAGGAGCTGCCGTCGTAGTCAGTTTCTCGGCACATCACGAAGCGGTAGTAGTTGAAGTTCGGCAACGTGAATTGGGTCCACGAGATATCGACGCTCGCGCCGTCCGCGCTCCGTTGCACCGACACCTCAACGCCGCCGGGGACGGGTCTGGGTACTGAGGTAGGAGTCGGTGTTGGGGTTTCAGTCGGTTCCGGCGCGGACGTAGGAGTAGGCGCCGGAGTCGGAGTAGTCGTGGGTGTAGGAGTAGTCGTGGGAATACTAGACCCGTATGGTGGCCACGGTTGATATGTCCGGGTGGTTTTCCAATCGCTGTAGCCGGCTACGTTATGTGATCGCACCCTGACGTCGTACATCCAATTGTTATCAACGTTGTTGATGTCGGTGGGGCTTACATCATGGTGTAGCGGTGCCACGGTGCTCCAAGTCGCCCCGTTGTCCGAGGAGTATTCAACGTTGTAACCGGTTGCGGTCAGTGCGTGCGCCCAATCGACGTGCAACTTCGTGTCTGAGCGCGTGATAATCACGTAGATCGGCGCGGCAGGCGGCGCGGGCGTCGGTGTTAGGTACGGGTCTTCTGGCCACGAAGTGTGCCAACTGCTGTGGCCTTCGGAGTTTTGTGCGCGAACCCTGACTAGATACGTCAGACTGTTGTTAACACCATAGATGGTGGCTGGACTTGCAGCGTCATTGGCATGGGCGAGTTGCCACGTATCGCCGTTGTCCGAGGAGTATTCGACGCGATAACCAGTCGCTCCAGCCACCACCGGCCAATACACAAACAGGTTCTGGTCCACGCGTGCGATCGTCACGTAGTAAGGCGGGTCAAGCGACGTAACGGGCGTAGCCGTTCCGGTAGGCGTGTTAGTTGCTGTCGGTGTCATTGTTGATGTCGGAGTGGTCGTCGGGGTAGTTGCAAGCGGGCCGAACTCCACGACCGTCGTTTTCAGATGGACATGCAGCCTCACGGCATACCGCTTGCTCGAATCCAAGTCGGGCAACTGGTACGAATGGGTGTGCGGGTCGTCGATCCGATGACTGAACGCGTCGCCCCATTCCAAGGTTTCGCCGTTACTTGTGGTTTCGATCCATTTCAACTCGAAATGGTCAAACAGATCCCCTATGATTGGATCGAGTTGCCCATCATTGGGTCCCCACGTAACGATTCCTGAGTCTGTGACGTGGATCCTAGATTGATGTGCAGAGGTGTCAGGCGTGGGTGAGGGAGTAGGGCTAGGAGTATTAGTAGGGGTAGATGTCGGCACGAACGGACCGGCGGGTGCTGAGTTGCGCCAATTGCTAGTACCACCTGAGGAGGATTCCGCCCTGACGCCGACGACGTACGTGGCAGTGTTAGTCAGGTTGTCAATGGTTATGCTGTTTGTGGTGTGATAGCGCGCGCCGAGGCTCCAGCTGCTGCCGCCGTCGGAAGTGTACGTGATGTGGTAGGTGCTCGCACCAGGGACGGCCGGCCAGCTCGCTGTCAACGCCCCGTCTGAGCGCGTCACCGTGACGTTGCTGGGAGTAACTAGCGTATTTTGCTGGGCCGTCGCGTCCGGAGTCCCAAGGATCATCATGAGGGTTGCGACCACCGCAGCCAGCGCGATCAGCGTTGCCGCGGCCAACGTTACTCGTGTCTGCTCTGAAACATTCCTGATCGTCATGGCTGTCCTTTCGCGTCTCCGACCTTGCGTTTTGCAGTTCGAGGCGATCAAAAAGCGTGGGGCAACCCACACATGGTGATGTCCCCCACCACATTACCGTGAAGACACTCTATTATAATTAAGTTAATAATCGATTTAGACATGGTATCAATAACTCCGCGATATTGAGGTTAATATGAATTAGATTCAAATTACGAGCGGGGTATCAAACCCGTTCGTTATCCTGACATCGTCGTCGGCTAGACATCTTGATCGACTTGCTGGGACGATTGCCGTTCTATGTCCCGGAGAGATTCCTCTCTACGCTCGGAGTGAAAGAGGGAGTGCTAGGGCATCAGAGTCCAATGACTGGCATAAGACCGTACTTCAACTATTTTGATAAACTAGATTATTTAGAATAATCAAAATATCGGTTAATATACATCATAAATAAATCACGATTATATATAAAATTGATAGTTGTTTGAACCATGATTGCCATCATGTCCCATCCCTCCCCACCCGGGGCATCCCTGCGTCTCGCTTCACTGGCACCCCCTTTAGAGAGGGGAGGGGGAGTAGTTTGCTTCGCAAAAAGGGAGGGGCATCTGCGCTTCCCGATCACAGCAATCACGGTTCTAATGGACTAATTTGTTAGCTGCTATCAACCGTTCCAATTCGCTTGTTACGCCTTCGCTGGCAGGACCGGGGATATGGTACTTCGCGGCGTCAATCACCATCGGATGAGCGTCGCCTACGGCGTAGCCGCGTCCGGCCCAGCGGATCATTTCGAGGTCGCCGAGTCCGTCGCCGAAGGTTATGTAGTCAGATGCGTCTAGACCGTGTAGGTCAGATAGCCATTGCAGGGCACGCACCTTGCCAGCACGAGGCGAGCCTACTTCGCAGAAGTGGGGTAGCGAATGGGTAACTTCGGCAGAGGAACCGAGGAGCGTCGAGACGTCGTTCACATGCTTGACCATTTCTGTCGGATCGCAAATGCCGAGGACGACGGTTGGTTCATCAGCGGCCAGCGGCAAAAGTTCCTTCACTTCTACCAAGGTGGCGCGGTTGCGTTGTGCGTAGTCGAAATCGACTTCGTTCAGGTGGGATACGAATACTTCATCGTTTACGTAGACCCTGATATCCAATCCCCGCTCATTGAAAAACTCTATCGCCGCCGCCGCAGTAGCTTCATCCAACCGCTCATGCCTAATCAACGTATTCGTCTCCGCATCGACCGCCATCGCGCCCTGATAGCAGATCATCGTAGCGTTAGCACCGATCTCTTCGTGAACATACCAAGCAGAACGCCGCATCCGACCCGTCGAAATCGAAAACGGAATTCCTCGCCTCGTCACCTCAGCCACCGCCGCCTTAAGACGTTCCGAAACCTTGCCGTTGATGTTGGACAACAACGTGCCGTCAATGTCGGATACGATTGCTGAAAACGGCCCATCACTCATTGGTCATGTCCCCCTAGTCGGTTCAAAAACGCGGTGTTCAACAAAATCAGCCCCCGAATCTTCATCTGGGCGGTGTTCATTGCAGTTGCAGCGTGCATCTTCATTCAGGCTTTCAAGCAGGATTGACCGAGAGCACCACGGCATCGTCAATCGTTCCGATGTGCTGGGTGCCTTGATCGTTCAACTCTTGTGCAATCTCCCACATTGTCAGGTCCAGAGCAGGGTGAACCAACTGGGGTGCAATCTCCGACATCGGCAACATCACGAAAGCGCGTTGATGCATCCTCGGATGGGGAACCACCAACTCCGTCGTCTTGATCACTTCTTTCCCGTATAGCAGAACATCGAGGTCTAGAGTTCGAGACTCGTTTCTGCGACTTCTAACCCGCCCATTAATTTGTTCGATATCCATGAGTTCTGAGAGTAGCCGCTTCGGAGTCAGAGCAGTTCGCAACGACAACGCCATGTTCAGATACATCGGTTGCTCATCATCGCCGACACCAAAGGGTTTCGATTCGTAGAGCGATGATAGAACCATTGAATCACCAAGTTGTCTAATCGCGTTGATAGCGGCGCGCAGATAGCCAACTCGGTCGCCGAGGTTGCTGCCAAGACCAATAAAGGTCTCCGTCGCTTCAATCCCTGAACCCAATCAAGTCTCTCTTTCGACCGCACGTCGTACTCGTTCACTAGATGAAGAATCACTGACGGACTGCCAACCTCGCACAATCGCGTCGGCTACCTTGGCTACCCGCGCCATCTCGCGTACTTCATGGACGCGGACAATGTCGGCTCTGGAAGCCACAGCGAGCGCGGTAGAAGCGGCATTACCTTCAACGCGGTCGTCAGGTTCCGCGTCCAAAATCGCGCCGATAAACGATTTACGGGATGCGCCGACGAGTATCGGCAAATCGCCGAGGTTCGATTTGATCTTTTCAAGATGCCTCAAGGCCTCCAAACTGTGCGAAGCGTTTTTAGCGAATCCGATGCCGGGGTCGATGATGATCTTTGATCTATCTACACCGCAATCGAGGACGCGGGAAACCGAACTCGCCAACTCATGGCTGATCTGTGTAACGACATCTTCATATTGAGCTTGAGCGCGGATATGGCTAATCACAATCGGCACTCGATGCCTAGCCACGACAGAAGCCATTTCCGAGTCCGACAGCATCGAAATATCGTTCGCCATCGACGCGCCTTCTGCCAAAGCCACATCAGCGACCTCGGATTTGCGAGTGTCGATGCTGATGGGAATATCGCAACGTCGACTTAAAGCCGCGATCACTGGTGAAACTCGCTCAATCTCCTCATCCGATTCCACAGGCCGAGCATCGGGATACACCGACGGCGGACGAGTAGACTCGCCTCCGATGTCGATGATGTCTGCGCCTTCATCCTCCATCCGCAAGGCAATATCCACCGAAGCCGCAACCCAATTACTACCATTCCGCATCGTGCCGTCGCCCGAAAAAGAATCCGGAGTCACGTTCAGGATTCCCATGATGTACGTGCGTGAACCCCACTCAAAAACCTTTCCACCTATCTTGAGAGGTGGATAATCCTGTGTATTTTCGGTAACCAAAGCCGATAGTCTGCCAGTCGATAAGCGACTCGCCGAAAGCGTGCGTCGTAAGTTAGGATTCTAAGTTGGAACAACGACGAAATTGAAGATCAGCACAAGGCGAATCGAGATTACACAGCAAACCGAAATTTCATCTGCAACCAGTGGCGCAACCAACGGTTTAGATGACCGTCTATCCGCGTTGGAATCTCGTCGCTCGACGGCTAAACTTGGCGGCGGCGAACGGCGCATCGAATCGCAGCAGAAACGCGGCAAACTCACCGCCCGCGAACGGCTGTCAAAGCTGTTCGACGACGGTAGCTTTACCGAGATCGACACCTTTAACA
Source organism: Dehalococcoidia bacterium (assembly GCA_963555965.3). Taxonomy (GTDB): domain Bacteria; phylum Chloroflexota; class Dehalococcoidia; order Lucifugimonadales; family Lucifugimonadaceae; genus Bin127. The sequence goes on along the minus strand of OY821634.1, from coordinate 852,063 downwards.
CCCACCGTTCCACCGATCTCGGACTCGACAAACAACGCTTCGAAGGCGACTCGGTGGTAACTGGATGGGGCAAAGTCGATGGCCGCACTGTCTTCGCCTACGCCCAAGACTTCACGGTGCTCGGCGGATCGCTCTCCCAAATTGCGGCGCAAAAGATATCCAAGGTGATGGATCACGCCATCAAAGTCGGCGCTCCTGTCGTGGGCATCAATGACTCCGGCGGCGCCCGTATCCAAGAGGGCATCGACTCGTTAGCAGGCTATGGCGAGATATTCCGACGAAACACGTTGGCTTCTGGCGTCATCCCCCAGATCACCGTCATCGCCGGTCCTTCGGCGGGTGGCGCGGTCTACTCGCCCGCAATGACCGACTTCATATTTATGGTCGAGTCGATAGGGCAGATGTACATCACCGGACCCGACGTGGTCCGATCCGTTACTGGTGAGGACGTTACCCACGAAGATCTCGGCGGCGCGGGAATGCACGCAACCACTTCCGGCGTCGCGCACTATGCTGCACCTGATGAAGATACCTGCTACGCAGAAATCCGACGACTGCTTTCGTTCTTGCCGTCAAACAACGCATCTTCACCACCTGCGTCTCCTTCCGAAGATCCGACAAACCGCCGTCCAGAAAAACTAGCCTCGGTAATCCCCGACGACCCGAACATGCCGTACGAGGTCTTGGATGTTGTCGAGGAGATCGTCGACAACGGCGACTTCATGCAAGTCCATGCGGAGTATGCCCGCAATATCGTCGTTGGCTTTGGTCGCATGGGCGGTTCGACGGTAGGCATTGTAGCGAATCAGCCGAACGAAGTGGCGGGAGTATTGGACATTGACGCCTCCGACAAAGGCGCACGCTTCGTCCGCTTCTGCGATGCATTCAACATCCCCATCCTGACCCTTGTCGATGTTCCAGGCTTCATGCCCGGCACCGCGCAAGAACAGGGCGGCATTATCCGACACGGCGCAAAGATGCTCTACGCATACTCCGAAGCCACTGTCCCTAAAATCACTGTCATCCTGCGCAAAGCCTATGGCGGCGCGTACATCGTCATGGGAAGCAAAGAACTTCGATGCGACGTAAACCTCGCTTGGCCCACTGCCGAGATTGCTGTGATGGGGCCTGATGGTGCAGTGAACGTCATCGCGCGCCGCGACATCGCCGCCGCCGATGACCCTGACACGAAGCGTCAAGAACTCGTAGCAGACTACCGCGAACGCTTCGCCAACCCATACATCGCCGCGAACCGCGGATACATCGACGATGTGATCGATCCCCGCGATACCCGCTCGCGTGTCATCGACGCGCTCGAGATGCTTGCCAACAAAGTCGACGATATGCCGTCGAAGAAGCACGGGAACATCCCTCTGTGAGCGTCGCCGATCAGCCTCGCTACGCACCGAACACCGTTGGAGAAGAGGAGTTCGTGCAGGCGGTTTCAGATATGGCGAGAGAGGTCTGGGATTTTCACAACCGCTGGGGATTCGGATCCGGACATTTCAAAGATTCGAATCCCCCCAGCATCATCAATCGCCGCAAAGCAATACTCGCCGAAGAGGTGCGAGAGCTAGCCGAAGCGGTCGACGATGACGACACCACCGGAGTCCTTAACGAAGCAGCAGATGTTCTATTCGTAGCCATCGGACACGTCGAAGCTCTTGGCGCGGACGGTCTCGATGGCGTCAGATACGTCACCGCCAAAAACGCACGCAAGACCGAAGAAACTCACGCAATACGGCAGGACACCGGCAAGTTGTTGCCCAAAGAAGGCAAACCACACAAGTGGGAATGAACCCCCACTAGAAGAGCACTAGCAGAGGAATACTGAATGCAAAATGCAGCAATCGAGCGTGCCAAGGAGCATTTTGGCACGCTGTTAGAGAAACAGATTTCCCGCGTCGAAGCGATGAAGGAATCGTCTGGTTTCGTCGACTACAACGCGCTTGACACGATAAAGATCGGATTGATCGGAGGCGACGGCATCGGCCCGGCGATCACTGACACCGCGCGGGGCGTACTCGAACGTCTGCTCGATGATGCGGTCACCAGCGGCAGGATCGAGTTTCGGGACATCGAAGGTCTAACCATCGAGAACCGGGCAGCACACCTACAGTCGATACCGGACGACGTGTTAGCCGAGATCAAAGAGTGCGACGTAACCCTCAAAGGACCGACCACAACTCCTGAAAAAGGAGATGGCTGGCCGAACCTCGAATCGGCGAACGTCGGCATGAGGAAAGAGCTAGACCTCTTCGCCAACGTCCGACCAGTACGTGTCCCGTCCGAAGGCATCGACTGGGTATTCTTCCGAGAAAACACCGAAGACCTCTACGCCCTAGGCTCCGACGGCATTGACGTAACCGACGACTTCACCATTGACTTTCGCCTAATCTCAGAACCCGGCTCCGAGCGTATCATCCGAGCCGCATTTGAGCACGCCAAGCAGAACGGACGCGACCGAGTAACCGTCGTTACCAAGGCGAACATCGTCAAGCTCAGCGACGGACGCTTCCTACAAGTCGCCGAACGCGTCTCTCAGGAATACCCCAGCATCGAGTGGGACGGCTGGTACATCGACATCATGACCGCCAAGCTGCTGGACACCGCACGACGCTCCGACTTCCAAGTCTTCGTCATGCCCAACCTCTACGGCGACATCCTCACCGACGAAGCCGCTGAGATCCAAGGCGGTGTCGGAACCGCCGGAGCAGCCAACATAGGTACTCGCTACGCTATGTTCGAAGCCATTCACGGGTCCGCACCCCGCATGGTTACAGAAGGCCGCGCCCAATACGCCGACCCATCATCCATGCTCAAAGCGTCCGCCATGCTCCTCCAACACATCGGCTACGCCGATCTCGGACGACGCCTAGACATGGCACTTGAAGTCTGCGGACAGTACGAGCGAAAGATCGTTACCACCGGTCGTGACACAGGCGCAACCGGCGACGAATACGGAGCGTACGTAGCCGACACCGTCAACGATCCCAACCTAGAAACCAAATGGCAGTCCTACGTTGACGCGTCGTAATCTTCCTCCCCTTTTTGCGCAGCAAAAGGGGGACGCGTAGCGAAGCGAAGCAGGGGGTTCTCGAGGCCAAGCCCGAACAATCACCGACCAGACATCCACATCAAGTTAGGAAAGAAAATGCGCTTCAAAGTAACAGTAGTAGGCGCCGGAAACGTCGGCGCAACCACCGCACAACGCATCTACGAACGCGGCTACGCGGACGTAGTCCTAGTCGACGTAGTCGAAGACATGCCACAAGGCAAAGCGCTGGACCTATTGGAGTCCGGCCCCGTCCTAGGCACCGACGCCCAGATCATCGGTGCCAATGACTATGAACCGACTGCAGACTCCGATGTCGTGGTCATCACCGCTGGCATCGCTCGACGCCCCGGAATGTCCCGCGACGACCTCCTCATCACCAACATGCGCATCATGCAGTCAGTCACCGAGCAGGTCGTCAAATATTCGCCCAATTGCATCATAGTCGTTGTTTCCAACCCACTCGACGCCATGGTCCAACTCGCCCAGCAAGTCAGCGGATTCCCCAAAGAGCGTGTTGTCGGCATGGCAGGAATCCTAGATACAGCACGCTTCCGCACCTTCCTCGCCCAAGAGCTAAACGTCTCTGTTACTAACGTCTCCGCATACGTCCTCGGCGGACACGGCGACACCATGGTCCCCCTCATCAAAGCCACAACCGTAGGCGGCGTACCCGTATCCGAACTGATCGAAGCCGACCGTCTCGAAGAGATCGTCCAACGCACCCGCGACGGAGGCGCCGAGATCGTAGCCCTCCTCAAAACCGGCTCCGCCTACTACGCACCATCAGCCGCCAGCGCGCAGATGGTTGAAGCTATCTTGCTGGATCGCAAGGAGATACTGCCATGCGCGGCGATGCTGGACGGAGAGTATGGGATTTCGGGTCTTTACGTGGGAGTGCCGGTGAAACTCGGCGCGAGCGGCGTAGAGGAGATCATCGAGGTCGAGTTGACAGAAGCTGAGAGTACAGCGTTGCGGGCGTCTGCGGACGCGGTGCAGGAGTTGGTGGACGTGATGGCGGGGGCGGGGTAACTTGCTCTAACGAGAATTCAACGGAGCGTTAGCAATCATGCAAAAGTGCTAAGGTTAGTCGCCCCGTGTCTCCCAAGCCCTCCTCACCTCTGAAACAAAATCGATCCGCTCGGTGATCTTTGCGATCTCCTTAGGATAGAACTCCATCAGGGCATCACATAGATCAAGCATCCACGCTTTTCGACCAACGTTTTGATCTATTTCGACGTGATTGGCATTCGCGATTTGGATTTGGCCCCAACCGAGTGCTCCTATCGTGAGACAACTCCATTTCAGGAATTCGATTGGAACGAAATGGACTCGTTCGACTAGGACCTTAGTACCTTCGACGTTGTATCGAAACATCAGGATAACGAAGAAATTCGAATCGTCTTCATACAGCCGGCAGATCCGTCGTATTGAAGTTAGGTTTGGCATGTTGAATTTCGTGTCGACACGATGCGTTTTCACATCAACTACGTAATAATTGCCTACTCGGTCAGAAAACGCGATATCAGCCATGGCACGACGAGCGAAATCCGATGAATACGACGCAGCCTCGCTCCCAAGCAAGATCGCGAGATTGTCAGAGATTAGCTTTTCGATCGCGTCTCCGACCGCCCTTGGGCTGTTTGCTGTTTGAGGCGTAAGGTTCAACGGATTTTCCGTAACAAAACGCAATATCCTAGCTTCAACGCTTTCATCGCCACTGGAATGGAATAGTGAGTAGTCGATCGCCATGCTTAACCATGATCCCTCAAGTCACGAAAAACGAGCGTTGCCCATCCCGTGTTTCCGCATTTTTGTTCTCCGTAAGGACCTTCAGAGTGTTCCTTTCCCAAAACACGCCTTCGGAATAGCCTTGGATCGAGTTGTTGCGCCGTGCCAGTTCCAATCGTTTTAACGCTATGCAACAGTAGTCTTTGTCAATCTCAATTCCCAAGAATTTCCGGCCGAGTTTTTTAGCAACAACTGCCGACGTCCCGGAGCCTAGAAAGGGATCGAACACGACGTTGTTCGGATCGGTGCTGGCTAATATTAGCTTTGCCAAGAGTTTTTCGGGTTTTTGTGTAGGGTGGTCGGTGTTTTCAGACATGGACCAGAAGGGCACCGTGATGTCCGTCCACAAGTTCGATGGGTGCGTCAGTCGAAAGTTTCCACCATCTTCTCGATCCCAATCCTTCGGCTGGCCGTTACCCAGTGTGTAAGGGGCCAAAACACGGCGCTTGAGTTTCACCGTGTCGGTGTTGAAGGTATATCGGTCGGAAGACGTGCAAAAGAGAATGTCTTCAGAGGCGTTCTTCCAGTTGCTCTTCGCGCCGCGTCCCTTTTCGCGTTCCCAAGTGATGCGATTACGAATTTGGAGGTATTTTTCGACGACAGGAAATATCGCGGCCGATGTTCGCCAGTCCGCACAGATATATACCGTCGCGTCGGGTTTCAGAACTTTCAACACTTGGTTAAACCATGAGTCGAACCACTCTGCATATTCTTTGTCGGACCGCTTCGCGAAAGTCGTCGAATTGAACGACTTATTCAGGTTGTACGGCGGATCTATGAACAACAAATCCGCGAAGGATGTCGGAAGATATCTCAGCGTTTCGAAGACATCCTGATTCACGACGCGATCCACAACATCAGAGATTTCGACGTGGTCATCGATTCTCAACAGATTATTTGAGTAGGCAGCAACCTCAACATCATCAAGTTCGATTGTGCGGTTACGTGGCGCACGGGAGTTGTTTTTGACCGAAGATTGAAGCATTATCACACCAACCCTATCCCCCTTCTTCGCTCCCGAATCCCTTTCAGCCGATTAACCATCTCAACCGCCGAATCCGCATACCCCGACGCCTGCCCAATCCGCTCAACAGCCTGCTCAACAGTATCCGTAGTCAATACTCCGAAAATCACCGGCTTCAGCGCATCCTCCGAAACCCTCAACAACCCCTGCGAAGCCGCATTCGCAATGTGCTCATAGTGATCCGTCTCGCCACGTATCACTGCCCCTATCGCGATCACTGCATCAGATTCGATCGGCGGATCCAATAGAACCCGTGCCGCCAAGGGCAACTCAAACGACCCTGGCACCTCAAACACGTGCGATTCATTGACCTTAACGCCAAGTTCAGCCAATCGTTCCAAACATAGATCACGCATCTTGAACGTGATATCCGAATTAAACCGCGCCACCGCAATCCCGATCTTCAAACCCGATCCATCCAAAAACTCCGCGGGCGATTCACCTGCACCTTTATCAATTTCAGCCATCTAAACCTCCTGATCCTCAACCGTTCAGGCGCGTACGCCGCCGGCTAGCTGCAGGACCGCTTAAGGTTTGTTCTCCATCACCCTGCCCATCTGGATTCCGGCTTTCGCTGGAATGACATTTGTAGTCTAGCTCGATATGATGCATCATGCGATCTCGTTTGGTTTCGAGATACTTACGGTTGTGATCGTTGGCAGGCGGCGACAGCGGTATCTGCTCGATCATTTCGAGTCCGAAGCCTTCTAGTCCAGCGACTTTCTTGGGGTTGTTGGTGAGGAATCGGAACTTGCGGATGCCGAGGTCGAGTAGTATCTGGGCGCCGACTCCGTAGTGGCGAAGATCGGTCTGGAAGCCGAGTTGGTTGTTCGCTTCTACGGTGTCGAGCCCGTTGTCTTGGAGACGGTAGGCCTTGAGCTTGTTGATGAGTCCGATTCCGCGACCTTCTTGTCGCATGTATACGAGCGCGCCGACGCCTTCTTCGGCGATCTGCGACATGGCAGCGTCTAACTGCTCTCCGCAGTCGCAACGCTGACTTCCGAAGATGTCGCCAGTTAGGCATTCGGAGTGGACGCGTACGAGAGTGGGAGTTTCGGGTTCGATGTTGCCCATAACTAGGGAAACGTGTTCGGCGGGATCGACGTTGCTTTTGTAGGCGACACATTTGAACTCACCCCACTTGGTGGGCAAATGGGTCTCGGTAACGCGTTGCACGAAGGATTCGCGGCTTAAGCGGTATGCGATGATGTCGGCGATGGAGACGATGGGGATATCGTGTTTCTTGGCGATCTTTTCGAGTTGAGGACGGCGTGCCATGGTGCCGTCGTCGTTCATGATCTCACATACAATAGCGGCGGGTCGTTTTCCGGCGGCGCGTATGAGGTCAATGGATCCTTCGGTGTGTCCGGCACGGACTAGGACTCCGCCTTCTTGGTAGCGAAGAGGGAATACGTGTCCGGGTTGTACGAAATTTTCGGATGTGGCTTCGGGTTCGGATAGTAGGCGGATGGTATGGGCGCGGTCGGCGGATGAGATTCCGGTGGTGATGCCGTACGCTGCATCGACAGCTACGGTCATGGCAGTGGAGTGGGGCGATGTGTTATTGCGCACCATCATGGGCATGTCAAGTCGGTCGAGATCGTGGCCTTCCATGGGGACGCAGATGAGGCCGCGTCCGTGTACGGCCATGAAGTTGATCTGGTCCGCGGTTGTGTCTTCAGCCGCCATAACGAAGTCGCCCTCGTTCTCACGGTCCTCGTCGTCGACCATGATGACCATCCCGCCGGTGCGGATTCGGGCGATTGCGAGTTCGACAGATTTCGAGGTATCGCGCTCTATCAGCCGAGATTCAGTTGTCATGAGTTTCAGTGTTCCTAGTTGGAAATGAACCGCTCGATGTATTTTCCGGTCAGATCAGTTTCGATGTTAACCGGGGCGCCAGGTTTCAATACTCCGAGTGTGGAGTGGATAGCGGTGAATGGGATGAGGGTGAAGGTGAAATTGGTGGCTGTGCAATCAAAGGTAGTGAGGCTGACGCCGTCAACGGCGACGAATCCTTTTTCGACGATGTATCGGTTCATGTTTTCGTGACATTCGATGGTTACGAGTCGGGCGTCGCCGTCATACTTGACTTCGGCTACCTTGCCGATGCCGTCAACGTGGCCTTGAACCAAGTGGCCGCCTACTCGGGAGTTGTATTTCATGGCGCGTTCGAGGTTGACGTGGGTGCCGGGTTCGAAGTCGTCGAACCAAGTGCTGCGCCTGGTTTCGGGCGAGATGTCGACTGAAAAGGTGTTGGAAGTGACACTAGTAACGGTCAGACAGGCACCACTGATAGAGACGCTGTCGGAGACTCGCAATCCTTCGTCGCCAAAGAGCACTTGCAAGGCAGTCACGGTGAGTGCGCCGTTCGATGGGTTGTAGTGGGTAATGCGTCCGACTTCCTCGACTATGCCGCTGAACATCGATTCATCTCCTCTGAGTAGTTCACATACCCGATTATCGCAATGTCATCGCCTAAATGTTCGATTCGAGCGGCTCGAATCTGCGTAGTTTCGCTCATCATGGTGGGACCTTCTCCGCCGATTGGCGAGAGTGCTGCTGTGCCACCGATTATCTTGTTCGTGTTCATGTATGCGACTACTTTATCGACTAACTTGAGGTCGAAGAGGGTTCCGGTGAGTTTTTCGCCGGCTTCGACCAAGATGTTGTGGCATCCACGTTCGCCAAGATGGCGGATGACGGCGGTGATGTCTACGGATTTGTTGTCGTTGGTTGGGAAGGCGATGGTTTGGAGGCGTCCCCTTTGTTCTTGGGAGGTTTCTCCCGAAGCAGGAGAAACTGGAGCGGTATGGGGCATTTCGCCTGTGGGTAAGGGAAGGCTAGTGGTGTTTCGTGCTACGGCTTGGAGGATTTCACCGCTTTCTTCTAGGATTGCGGCGTTTGGGAGCATTTTGGCGTTGCTGTCGATGACGACTCGGAGGTAGGGGCGATTGCGGTTGCGTTTCCCAGTTTGAGGGTTGCGCGCGGTTAGTCGGGGGTTGTCGGCGAGGATTGTGCCGATGCCGGTGATGATGGCGTCAGAGCGGTATCGGAGGGTGTGTGCGTGGGCTCGGGCGGCGTTGCCGGTGATCCATTTTGAGTCGCGTTGTCGCGTGGCGATCTTTCCGTCGAGGGACATTGCCCACTTGACAGTTACAAGGGGGAGTCCTGTTTTGGTGTGTTTTGTGAAGCCTTCGATGAGTTCGTTGGCGCGTCGTTGCGACGATTTGTCGACTTTGTTGATGATTTGAATGCCGGCGGATTTGAGGTGTTGGAAGCCTCTGCCGTTTACTAGGGGGTTAGGATCGGTGGTTGGGCAGACGACGCGTTTGATACCGGCGTTGATGATTGCTTGAGTGCAGGGCGTGGTTGTGGCGCGGTTCTGGTGGGGTTCGAGGGTGCAGTAGATGGTTGCGTTTCTGGCGGCGTTTGGGTCGGTTTTTGTGGCGCTTCTGATGGCTACGGCTTCGGCATGGGGTCCGGGCTTAGGTTCGGTAGCACCTTGTCCGAGAATGGTTGTGCCGTCGGCTGCGACGATGACGGCGCCTACGGATGGTCTGGGTGCGAGGCTACCGACGACCTGTTCCGCGAGGTCGAGGGCGCGATGCATGAAATTCATGTGTCAAGTATGCAACACGGGGCGTGTGTGGTACTTGGTAGTTAGGGTGGTTTGCGGGTGTGAACCTGGTGTGATGCGGGATGGTGTCATGCCGCATTCATGCCGGTGATATGCTGCTCTAGCGGCATACTTGATTTTATCAAGTTAGGGGTGTGCGGGATTTTGAATGATAGGCTGTGATGGGTGTTTTTTGAACGATGATTGTGGTGATGTTGAATGATGAGCTGTGATGTGCCCCGCCCTTTATCCCTGCTCATCCTCTCCCATTGAGGGATAGGGGAGGTTCCTCGCTTCGCTCTGAATGACATGGTTGAGCGGCTAGGACGGCATGGTGGTTACGCTTGGAATGACGTGGTGGGGTGGATGGGGTTTGGGCTTGTGTGCGATGATAATGGGGTCTGTTGGATTGGATATTGAATGGGGGTTTAGCGATGAGGATAGTGGATGTTCGAGCGTTTCCGTTGCGGATAACGGAGCGTGGAGATGAGAAGTCGGAGGGTTCTTCGAGGCCTCCGACGATAGAGTTTGGTGATTACTATGTTGATCGTTCGGCGTTTACGTCGATCTATTCGCATCACCATGAGACGACGGTGATTCGGGTTGAGACGGATAGTGGGATAGTTGGTTGGGGCGAGGCTCAGTCCCCGGTGTCTCCAAATACGACGGCTACGATAGTGCGGGAGTTGGTGCGTCCGCTGGTGATGGGTCGTGATCCGTTCGATATCGAGGCGATCTGGACTCGGAACTATGGTGCGATGCGTGAGCGTGGGCATCCTACGGGTTTCTACATCGATGCAATCGGCGGTTTGGATATTGCGCTCTACGACATTGTGGGCAAGGCGATTGGGAAGCCGGTGCATAAGATCGCGGGTGGTCGGTATCGTGATGAGATTCTGCTTTATGCGGGTCTTGGGGGTACTGATCCGGTAAAAGTGGCTGATGCTGCTGAGGAGCATGTGGAGTATGGGTACAAGGCTTTCAAGCTGCATCTGTTGCTGGATGTGGAGGGTGTTGCGGCGATATGTCGTGAGGTGCGGAAGCGTGTTGGCCCTGGGATCATGTTGATGGTGGATACGCACATGCGTCAGACGGTTGCGAATTCGATTCTGTTGGGTCGTGAGCTTGAAAAGCTGGGTTTTACGTGGCTGGAATCTCCGACGGTGCCGGATGATATTCCAGGTCAGGCTGAGATAACGCGTGCGTTGGATATGGCGGTGGCGATAGGTGAGTGGACTCGGACGCGTTACGAGATGCGTGAGCAGTTGGAACGTCGTGCGTACGACATTTTGATGCATGACATTGGTCGTACCGGTATCACGGAGGGTCATCGTATCGCGACGCTTGCAGATACGTACAACATCCCAGTAGCACCGCATGTTGGAGGCGGAGGGATACTGTCGGTAGCGGCGACGGTAGAGTGGTCGGCGTCGTGTCCGAACTTCATGATTATGGAGCATGGGCATCATGCGAATGCGGTTAAGAGTCGGATACTGAAGGAGCCGTATGAGCCGGAGGAGGGGTACTACCGGGTTACCGATCGTCCGGGCTTGGGAGTAGAGGTTGATGAAGAGGCATTGGAGCGATATAGTTTTGGCGTGTAATTTACATGGATGCACAGGATTAAGGGGATGTTGTTTTTTGAATTGTGATGGGGTGTGATTTTGTTTCTGCGCTTTGGGTTGTGGGGTATCTTTGTGAAAGTCGATTCGCGCCCCCTTTGTCCTTCGGACATTCCCCGCGAGCGGGGGAATCCTGCGTCTTGTTGCGCTTTACGCGTCCCCATTTTGCGAAGCAAAGGGGGAGGGGGAGTTTTTGCTATGGTTTTGGGTAGGAGAAAAGCTTGAGTGTTTTGAGAAATGGTCGATTGCCTTATGTTTTGGCGGTTGATATTGGTAGTTCGGCGGTTAAGGCTGGGCTTTATGATTCTGGTGGGAAGGCGTTGGGACATACTTTGGTTTCGGTACCGCATGAGCAACGGACGGCTGGCGACGGGACTCATGAGGAGGATGTGGAGGTAATTCAGCGGGCTACAGAGTCGGCGATTGATGGCGCTTTGGAAGCGGCAGGAGATGATGCTGATGAGATAGCGGCGGTGGGTTTTGATGCGATGGCGAGCACGATTTTGGGTGTTGATGATCGGCATAATCCGGTTACGCCAGTGTTCACTTATGCGGATACTCGAACGGCAGAGGATGTGGATTTGTTGCAGTCTGGGATAGATGTTGAAGCGGTGTATGGGCGTACGGGAGTGATGCAGCATACGTCGTACGTACCGGGTCGGGTGATGTGGGTGCGGCGTACGATGCCGGATGTTTTCGCTCGTATCGAGAAGTGGTTGGATGTATCGACGTTTATTTTTACGCGATGGTTCGGGTCTCCGGAAGTTCCGGCGAGTTACAGCGTTTCGGCTTGGAGCGGTTTGTTGAATCGGCATGAGTTGGATTGGGATTCGGTTTTATTGGATGTGATTGGTCTAGAAGCGTCGAACCTGCCGCGGTTGGCGCCGTATTGGGAGGGTCAGAGGGGCTTGTGTCCGATCTATTCGATTCGCTGGCCGCAACTTGCGGATGTGCCGTTTTACTTGTCGGTGGGTGATGGAGCGGCTGTGAACATCGGCTCGGGGTGTACGGATCGTCGGAACATTGCGTTGACGGTGGGTACGACGGCGGCAATGCGGTTGGTGGTGGATCATCCGGGGGATGCTTCGGCGCCGGCGGTACCGAGGGGTTTGTGGGGTTATATCTTGCGTGGAGATCGGACATTGCTAGGTGGTGCGTTCAGCGAAGGTGGGAATGTGGTCGAGTGGGCGTTGAATAGTTTGAATCTGCCAAATCTGAATGGTTTGAATGATGCGCTGAAGGATGCGGTGCCTGATGGTCATGGATTGACGGTTCTCCCGTTCATCGCGGGTGAGCGTGCGGTTGGCTGGTCGACGAGTGCGAGCGGAGTGATTCACGGGATTCGGGTATCGACGTCTGGTTTGGACATCTTGCAGGCGTTGATGGAGTCGGTGGCGTATCGATTTTCGCTAGTGGCGGCATTGTTGAAGGATGAGATGGACGAAGATCGTGTGTTCATAGCTGGTGGTGGGGCGATGACAAATTCGCCGTGGTGGTTGCAGACGATGGCGGATGTTTTGGAGGGGGAGGTGCACGTTCCGTCTGAGGAGCAGGCGACGAGCAGGGGAGCGGCAATACTTGCATTGAATGCGTTGGGGGTGTGGGACGGTCTAGATGATGTGATGCCAGAGATTGCGGCGGTGTATGAGCCTAGAGGAGAGTATGGGAGGGTGTACAGGTCGGCGGTTGAGAGACAGGCGGGCTTGTATGGGAAGGTTGTAACTTAGGTGGATGTAGAGGATTAATGTGATGTGAGGAGGGTTGTGATGTTGGTTTTGGATTGCGTTGTTGTGCGTGGATTCGGTGGTTGTTGGTTGTCTAGACTGTTGGTATTGATTGACGGCGCGCGCCAATCGCTAGGGTAGGTTATGCGTTGATGACGGTACTGAAATCGTTGGGCGAATTGCCTTCTCGGGTTTCCCGAGTGGGTCTTGTATTGATCGTGGCAGCCGTCGTCACGTTGTTGATGTTGATAGCCGGGATGGGTTTCGCGGCGTGTTCTTCGGATGATGAGCCCACAGCGGAGCCGTTTGAGACTCGAACGCCGACTCCGTTACCGCCGACTGCAACTCCGGTATCGACTTCGAAGCCGACGGCCACGAACACTCCTGTATCTCCGACGGTTGCTCCGTTGCCTCCGACTGCGACAACGGTATCGCCTCCGAAGCCGACGGCTACGAACACTCCTGTACCTCCGACGGCTACTCCGTTGCCTCCAACTGCGACACGGGTAGCTCCGACATCTACGCCTGTCCCGCCGACAGCGGCGTCGACATCTACTCCAGTACCTCCGACGTGGACTCCGGAGCCGACTCCGACATCGACTCCGATTCCGGCGGATTACCAGGTGGATTCGTTGGATTGGGATGTTCAGGGTCCGGAGGGTGACAAGATAGTGGTGCGTTTCACGATGAAGGTAGTGAATAGTGGTGAGTCGGCTCGTGCTGTAGATACTCCAGTGATGGGTATATTGAATGATGGTGATTTGTTGGGGGTTGCAAGTGTGCCGCCGCTGTCAGGGGGTGAAAGCACGACTTTGCTGTTCGATCTGAAATTCGACACTGGACCTCAGCAGTTGAAGTTGCAGGTAGAGGATTCGGTGTCGCTGGTGGCGTTGGATTTGCAGGCGTCAGATGTTTCGATCTCGCCGGTTTCGTATCAGGTGATATCCGAGGGTCTTGTGGCAGTAACGGTGCGATTGGATAATGGAGGGACTTTGATGACTCGTCCGGTGCAGGTGATAGCGTTGAACAATCTTGTTGCGACGGTTCAGCCTATCGAGTCGGGTGATTCTGAGGTTGTCACGTTCTATTTGCCGTTGCCGATGGGTTCGCATGAAGTGGAGGTGACGGCATCGGCGGATGAGCGTGAGGCGAAGTTATCGAACAACGTAGCGACGATAGCGATCGAGGTTGACTATATAGCGTTGTCGTTGCGTGCAGGTTCAGCGCAGGCTCAGGGTTTCATACGTGGGGGTACTGCGAACATAGGGATCAATTTCACGGTGTCGAATGTCGGTGTTGCGGATAGTGGAGATTTCTTGGTTTCGGTTGCGTGTCCGGAGATCCCGGATGCGACTTGTGTGGGAGAGGTGCGTGTGGATTCGTTAGTGCCTGGTGGCACATTCTCTGGTGTGATTGATGCGGTGGTTCCACAGGGCATAACGGGGATTGTGTTGTTTGCGGGAGATCTTGAGTATGGTTATCGTTGGGGTGATTCGAACACGATTCCGATCACTGTGGATGTTCCGTTACAGCCGGATATTGATCCGGTATTTGTGGCGGAAGCAGAGTTGGCAGGTTACTACTCGAATGGTGATGCTGCCATCAATGTGACTGCTTCGTTCCGTAATGATGGCGCGGAGCCGATTCCGGGAGACTATGCGATAGCGATCACTTGCACGAAGGATGGGGAAGTGGTCTCAACGTGTGGAGATGTGATTAGGTTGGAACTGACGGATGGTTATGGACCGGGGGAGGGTTCGGTAGTGGTGCGTTCTCCGGCTGGCGAGATTACGTTAGGGCTTGATGGCGGCGAGATTGCGGAGGTCAGCGAGACGATTACGGAGGAGATAGAGATTTCGGTTCCGGAGCGTATCGTGGGTATTGATCGTGATTTATGGCGTTGCTTCTCGAATACGTTTCAGGGAGAAGATTTTCCGCGTGGGAGTTGCAGCGGTCGTGATGGTGATGTGGTCAGCAAGTGGTCTCAGTCGGAGCCGGTGACGATTTGGATCAATGGTTTGTCGGCGTATTCGGAGCAGTTCCAGGACATGTTGCAGGATTTGGCTCCGCAGTTGAACTTCAAGTATCAGTTGGTACCGGAGGAGCGTCGTGCGGATATTGCGGTGTATGTCGGGATATCGGATGAAGATGCGCGGGTGCTTGGTTTCAACGACTGCGATGGTTACTGGGGTTGCACGGACTACGACAAGGATGAGAGTGGTGAAGTGATTTCGGGTGAGATCGTGATTTTCCAGGTGAATGATTCGGATCTGCGGCAGCTTGGATTGATCAATGAGTCGATTCGGTATGCGATGTTGCACAGCATGTTGCAGGTTATGGTTCCGTTGGGGTACCGTGATGTGCCGGACAGTGCGATGAGCATCGACACTGGATTGCGGTACCCTACGATGAGTGCTTCAGACCGTGAGATCGTCAGGATATTGACGAGCCCGTTGGTGAAGAGTGGAGATACGACGGCGGATGTGGAGAGCCTGGTGGTGTTCTCGGACGAGGTATTGGATGTTGAGGAGCCTGCGTCTCTGACGAGTATGGATATAGTCGAGCGTGCGCGTTTGAAGCTGCATGAGGAAGGGTCAGCGCTCTACAACATGCGGGGCGAGTGGTCAGGTGGAACGTGTATCGATAGTTTTGGTCCATCACAGGTGACGGTGTCGAAGTTCAGTTCGCATCGCGGTTTGAGATATCGTCTGACGGATGCATCGGAACGTTTGTATGCGTTCTGGCGTTCGGAGAATGGTCGAGCGGAGTATTGGGATGGTGGCACGAGGACGTGGCGTCGTTTCTCGGTATCTGATGAGCAGGAGCTGATTAGTGATACCGCTTGGAGTCCGCAGTATTCGGATCCGATGGTATTGCTGGTCTCGATCCTGAGGTTTGGAGAAGATCGTTTGACGGAGATCGGTCGTGACGAGAATGGGATAGAGTTTAGGATCGAGCGTGCGCGTGGTTATGCGACGCCGGAGTGGACGGATGAGGCGATAGTGTCGTCGACGTTGAAGATCGACCTTGAGACCTACGAGGTTGTGAACTTCTCGATGAACTGGCAGTTCGATGTGCGTGGTTTGACGTGCGACGAGTATGATGTTGCTGCGAATCTGATCGAGTATGGATCGAGTATGGTTATTCCGGCGGATGTTCGGGATCGTTCGCGGGTTGTGGAGTAGGGTTTGAGCGGCGATTGCGGTGATGGGCGGTGATTTTGTTTTTGTGCCTTGGCTTGTTGTGTGTTTGCGCGTATGACCCGATGCATCTCGCTGGGCTTGACGCGTCCCCCTTTTGCGGAGCAAAAAGGAGTTAGAGGGTTGCTTTTTGAACTGTGATTACGGTGATTTTGAATGATGGGCTGTGATTGTGGGTGTTGATGCTCGTCGAATTAGGATGAATGATATGTGGGTACGGATCATCGCGTCGGTTTTGGCGACTCTGTTAATTTCCCTGGGTATTGTTGCAACGGCATCTGCTCAACAGGCTCAATCGATTTTGCGGGTGGCAAGTGTGGAGGTTAGTGAAATTGGGCAAACGCAATCGTTGGTGAAGTTTGAGGCGCTAGTTGAGATTGAGAACGTTGGGGAGGTGGATTTCGATGGGATTGCGAGGGTAGATATTCGAGTTGATGATCGTGAGTTGGATCTCTTCTACATCGTGAAAGATCTTGCAGTTGAGGATGTCGCTCGGTTCAAGTTCAGGTTTGAGACGGCACCGGGTGATAGGCGACTAGTCATTTTGATCGGTGAAAGTGTGCATACGACGGATGTGCGAGTTAGCGGCTCGGATTTGGATTTGGCGGTAACGGGACAGAGGGTGAAGGGTGGTGGGATAGTTGAGTTCGATTACGATGTGGGCAATGTGGGTGAGCGTGACGCTGAAGCGGTGAATTTGCGTGGGCGTTGGGAGAATCTTGACGATGGCAGTATTGGCGATGTGGATTTCGGCCGGCTGTCTGATGTGCTTAAAGGTGGGGAGAGTCATGTCGGTTCTGCGTCGATCAATGTTGTTCCGGGATCGTACCGTTTCTATCTGACCGTTTCAACGTTGACGGTTGAGTATGGTTTTGAGAACAATACCGATTCGGTTGAGTACGATGTGGAGTTTGTGGATTTGCGTTTGGAGTTGCTATCGAGTGAAGCGGTTCATTGGCATACTGCTGGGCGTGGGTTGATGAGGTTCTCGGTTGAGATCGCCAATCTTGGGGTCGACGATAGTGGTGTGGTTAGCATTGGGGTGGAGTGCCCGGAAGATGCTTGTTCAGGAAGTAGATTGACGGAGTCGATAGTTGCGGGTGGTTCTAGCACTAGCGAGATTGAGTCATGGCTGCCTGTCGGTGAGATCACGGTGACTTTGTATGTCGGTGCGAATGATGACGGTTTCCGCTGGGGTACGAATAATGTGATTGAGGCGAGTGTGGGAGTGCCGGAGCCGCCGCCGCTGGAGTGGTCGCTGACTGGGGTGTCAGACGCACAGGCGATTCGATACTGGAGCGATGGATCGGCTAACGTGGTTTTTGAGACGACGATGGAGAATATCGGTAGTGAGTTGGTCTCGGGAGAGTTGATGTTAGCGGTTGAGTGTTCACGTTCAGGAGATGTGCTGGAGGAGTGTGGTGGCGAGTACTCGGTGGAGTTGGATCCTAAAGATGGTGCGAATGCGAATCTGCATACTTTGAAGGTGCCGGTAGGCACGACTTCGCTGTCTTTCTCGCATGGTGATGAAGCCGCGTTGACGACAGTTGCGAGGGTGCCAGCACGGATATTGGGGGTTGATCGTGATATTTGGGATTGCTTCTCGGACACCTCCAATCTCCGAAACGAAACCCCGGACGATGTGGGAGTTGGTTGCGCCGCGTGGCGCACCGACTACATCGTCAAGTGGCCAGTCGGAGAACCGATCAAGGTATGGACGAACGGCGACGAAAAGTATAAGGACATATTCGATCAAGTCCTCGCAGATATAGGTCCATTGCTGAATCTCGAATTTGAAATGGTTACCTCAAAGTACAGGTCCGATTTGAACATCTACCTCGGACTGCCACGCGACGAGACACGAATCGATGGACTGCGCTGCAATGACGCCGCAGGATGCGCCCATTTCAGCATCGGCTCCGATGGTTCGATCACTAGGGCAAAGATTGTGGTGTGGCCGCCTACAGTGCCCAGAGACAAGATCGCACACGCCCATCTGGTCTACAGCATCGCGCTTCACGAATTGATACACGTCCTCACCGGCATGTTGCACCGCCATCACGATCGCACCAGCGTCATGAGCTACGACTCCCTCGACTATCTGACACTCGGCGAACAGGACAAAGCCCTGCTCCGCATCGCGGCGCATCCCCTCGTCGAACCCGGAATGAGCTTCGGGCAGATAGGAGAACTGGTCGTTTTCGACGACGAATTGATAGACCCGCCAGCCGAAACCGAGTTGCCAGTCGAGGAGATATTGCGACGCACCCACGCGCGGCTGATGGATGACGGATCAGCCATTTTCGAGATCAGGGGCGGATGGCCCGGTTGCGACCGCAACTTCGGTTGGTCGGAATATCAGATGGGCGGAATCCGGCCGCGACTGCCCAGATGGATCCACTTCAAAAACGACCACATCAACTACTACATGATCCGCACACCAGCGCCCCACAGTTCACTACGCTACTGGTTCGAGGTCGCCGGCGAGTGGCGTGAAGCCTCGCTCGAGGCATTGCCAAGATTGACGAGCTTCAGAGATTCCTTTAGCAATCCCCTGACATTGCTATCGAGCATCAACATATACGGCGAAGATCTGGACATGAAGGTCGTATCGCGAGAGGACGACGTCCTTAAGTTTGAAGCCCTGCTCGACGGTGGAGACGTCCGCGCCGGTTGGAGCAAGAAAACCACAGTCAACGTCCAACTCGAAGTGGACACCTCCGATTTCAAGATTCTGAACTACGAGATGTACTGGTCATTCGATCCTCACGAATTAGGAGTATGCGAGGACTACCAGATAGAGGCGAAAAACATCGACTACGGCTCGGAATTCATTTTCCCAACAACGATCCGCAACCAAGCGCGGCAACTGATCAACTGACACGCTACGTCAGGTCGCCGGCGGAGTTGGTGCGGTCTCAGTCTACGAGATCAGCGAAGCCCACTGAGTATCCAGATGCGACTCGATAAAGTCGCGATCAAGTTCGTACCCCATCCCGGGTTTGTCTGACAGATACAGATGACCATCTCGGATGTCCAACGGATCAGTCAGACACGCATTGTAGGCCGGCACCGCATGGTGGTTCATCTCCAAGCGGTAGATGTTCGGCACATTCATCAGGACGTGAGCACCCGATATGACGTTGAACGAGCCTGACGCGTCGTGCGGCGAGATTGGGATGTAGAAAGTCTCGGCAAGATGCGCGATCTTCTTCATCTCCGAGATACCCCCCGTCCAACAGATGTCCGGCATGATGTAGTTCACCAGACCCTCAGTCAGATACGGCAGGAAGTCCCAACGGGTGTACTTGCGCTCACCGATGCAAAGGTTGATGTCGGTGTTCCGACGTAACTGACGGTGCGCCTCCAAGCTCTCCGGCTGCAACGGCTCCTCGAACCACGTGAGGTTGTACGGCATCATGCGGTTGCAGAGATCGGTAGCAGTCGATACATCGAAGTTTCCATGCGCGTCGATCATCAGCTCGATATCGGGACCTAGGCTCTCCCGCAACGCCGCCATCAAGTCTTCAGCGTGAGCCGCCGCCGAGGCCGAAATCTTGCCATCGATGTATCGGCGGTGCTTCGCTCCCATCTCCGGCGAGAAGGGATCTAGTTTCAGCGCTTGGTAACCGAGTGCCACCTGCGCTTTGGCATCCGCCACGCAGGCATCGATGTCATCAGCCGGCCCGCAGTGACTGTATAGCGGTACAGAATCGCGCATCGGACCGCCGAGAAGATCATAAACCGTTCTCCCCAACGCCTTGCCCTTGATATCCCACAACGCCATATCCACGCCACTCGCCAACGTAGTTGCGAAACCACGAGAACCCAGCGTTCCGAAACGACGATAGATCTGGTGCCAAATCCGATCGATGTGGTTCGGGTCTTGACCAACGAGACCATCCGAAAAATCCTGCCCGACCAGATCGTGCTTGAGCAGGGCATACGTCTGCGCGATGACGATTGCGCCACCGCCACCCACATTGGTCGATTCGCCATAGCCCGTGATCCCCTCGTCGGTGTCGATCTCCACAAACATCCAAGGTCGCGACTCTTGAGCTCTGACGACGTAAGCGCGTAGGTCGGTGATTTTCATGTTGTCTGTTTCCTGGGCAGTTGGCAGGAGATTGCCAAATTGTCTGGAGGTAGTGACGGCTTCATATTACATATAGATCGGTTTGGTTGTCGGTTGTTAAGACGCGGTGTTAAACTGCGAACGCATGGATTGACACGCGTCGTCATTGGCGATGCATCAAATAACTAGAAAAGGGACAAGGAACGTTATGCGCTTCTGCTACGCCCACCGGCGATTCACGCTATATCCACAGTCTGTAGACACGTGGGATCTGCACCCGGACAACTACACGCCCGAATTCCTGGACCGCGCCCGCGACACCGGCTTCGACGCTATCGAGTGTGGCTTCGAAGTGCTAGACAGGCTAGGCGATGCCAAGGCCATATCAGAGTTTGGCGAGCGCGTCCGGTCGCACGGACTTAAGGTTGGCGCGATCCGCTCTGGCGGGACACTGACCGAAGCGAGGCACGGCCCGCAGAATCGCGAGAAGCTGATGCGAGCGGTTGAGTACGCCGAGCATGTAGGTGCGGAAGTGGTGAACGGCGCGTTGAGCGCGCCGGCGCGATACCCGGGACATCCGCCCGGATCGATTCCCGGCAGCGTCAGTGGCTGGCCCAAATCGCAAGACGCCAGCAGAGACGCCGAGATGTGGGTCTACGACTCTCTGGCCTCGGCATTCCAAGAAGTCTGCGATGCGACTGACAACGTCGATATCACCATCGAGGTGCACCAGAACTCACCGGTCGATAACTCATGGTCCGCAGTGATGATCAACGACATGATCGACCGTGAGAACTTCGGCATCAACCCCGACATCGGCAACATCGTCTGGACCTACGACGTGCCCGAAGAAGACTACGACGACGCGATCGACGCAATGGCGCCGATCTCGAAGTACTGGCACTGCAAGAACTTGCACCGCGTCTACCACCCTGAGAATCAGCGAACCGTCTTCATTCGTGTTCCGTTGTATGACGGCGAGGTCGACTACCGCTACGCGATCTCGGCGATGGCGAACGCTGGCTACAGCGGCTACATGGCCATCGAAGGCACGCAAAACGGTGACCAGTGGCACAAAGACGGCACATCGCTCGACTACGCAAAATCGATCTGGGCCGAATTCGAGGACTGATCCACAAACCTAAACTAGTCGAGCAGATATGCGAGAAACTGGCAGCCAAGATACCGAATCGTCTGCGATCGATGACGACCTAGACGAGGAGGAAGATGTCTTCTTCAGAGACGTCTCAGAGGATCTGGACGACGAAGAGCGGACGTCGTACGCGATCCTTCTGATCTTGGCTGTCGGTGGGTTTGCCGTCGGCGCGTTGTTGATACAGATAACGTTGACGGCGGCGGTGGTTCTGAAGGAATACACCGGAGATTGGGCGTGGGTTCTCGCTCCAGCACCGATGCTGCTCTTCGGGCTGGCTTCGCTTTGGCAATACGAATCCAACTGGCTGCAACGATTAGGCGCCGCAGCGTTGGGCTTCGCACTCGCCCAGTACATCATGATGGCGATAGGCTTCGCCACACTGGAGATCTAAGTTCTGGCAACTCTTGAGCCAGTCACCAAAAAAACCAATGGAGGACACCATGGGAGACTTTTCAGTTAGGGACGCTAAAATCGCAGTCGCGATGGTATCGACAGTCGGTACCCTATCGATCATCTTGTTGTGGGGCACCACAATGTTTATTACTTTTCTTGAGCTGATGAACTTTTCGTCTTCTAGTGCTGGCGAGTACGTCTTTGGTTTTGTGATGGTGCGATTGCCGATGGTGCTGGCGATATTGGGGGCAGGGTTTGTATTTACAGACCTGCGTTTCGCGAGCTGGTTGTTGGGCATTAGCACGATACTTTGGTTGTTGTTCACGTTGCTTTGGTGGGCGGCAGACGGTAGTACACCGCCAACCAGCGGGATTTTCGGGACAATTTTCCAAGCCGTCGGCGCGTATCTGGCATTCAAAGCGTATGGTATGGAGCAATCGTCAATCTCTAGGGCGAGATTAAGCGGTACAAGCGAGGGTAATAACGACACGTAAGATTAGCTACTGGTCATCCTGTGTTTCGAACAACCCACCCAGGGAGCAGATCCTAGTTTCACGCCCGCGGATGAGCCGCGTCATACTCTCGTCTGACATGCTCCGAGGTCAGGTGCGTATAGATCTGCGTTGTGGCGATGTTTTCGTGACCTAGCAGGTCTTGGACATGCCGCAACGACGCGCCCCCGTTGAGAAGATGGGAGGCGAAACTGTGCCGGAGCATGTGCGGCGTGATCTTACGAGTTATGCCGGCATCGAATGCTATCCGCTTGAGTCGAAGCCACAAACCCTGACGAGTGATGCGAGCCCCGCGCGCGTTCAGAAACATCGCATCCGGGTCTTGGAACTTCCCCAACTTCGTGCGCCCCAGAGCGTAATAATCAGCCAAGGCGTCCATAGCCGCATCGTAGATGGGAACGATCCGCTCCTTCGAACCCTTTCCAAAAACGCGGATCGTGAAGTTATCGAAGTTCACATGGTCAACATCTAGATCCGTTACCTCCGACACCCGCAAACCGCCAGCGTACAGCAGCTCCACAACCGCACGGTCCCGCAACTCCGCAGGAGTCGATGCCTGCGTAACCTGATCGAGAAGACTTTCGACCTCGTCAATGCTCAACGCTTTGGGTAGCGGCTTGCCACCCCGTGGCGCCTTCAATCGCCGAGTAGCAAGATCGCTGGTAACTCCCTCCTCGCGCAGGAAGCGCATGAAAGATCGCAACGAGGCAATCTTGCGCGACCTAGTAGCACTGGCATAACCCCGCTCATCAAGATGCTGCACGAAATCAGCCACTCTCCCCTCGTCGAACCGATCCCAATCAACGTCTTCTGGGTTGCATATAGACGATTCATCAATGAACATAGTCAAACCTGCGAGATCGTTTCGGTACGCTTCAACGGTGTTTTCCGAAAGTCCACGTTCACCCGCGAGATGATCCAAAAACGCTGTGATATTCCGATCCATACGTTGAATCGTAGAAAAATCGGAACGTGTAAAAGAGAGTTGAGCGTGCAATAGACGTTCAGTTAGCCCCTTTCGGAACGAAAGGGGCGCGAACAAGCGTAGTCGAAGGGACCGACACCAGAGCGGGGTATGCCCGGGTAAACGTGCGGCGGTATGCTTCACTCCCGAGTGTTGCAAACCTCCGCAATCTGTGG
Source organism: Dehalococcoidia bacterium (assembly GCA_963555965.3). Taxonomy (GTDB): domain Bacteria; phylum Chloroflexota; class Dehalococcoidia; order Lucifugimonadales; family Lucifugimonadaceae; genus Bin127. Next base: position 828,752 of record OY821634.1, on the reverse strand, counting down.
TTCAATCCCGCCCGAATCTCTCCATCTCGTCAACCAACTCCATCGTTCGCACGCTCACTGTGCAGACGCGTTGCAACAAGTCGATCACGCGCTCTTTGTGGTCGGCAAAACGGTAGGTGTTGAAACGAGACGCAATCGTCGGATCGCGCGGTTTTCGTTCCTTGTACTGATCCAGCACCCACTCTAGGGCCGATCGGTTCCCGAGCATGTACCGCCACGCCGACTCAGGTAGGCCGCTGATCCAAGACGCGTCGTCCAAATGGATGATGCCCCGCTCCTTATCCGCGCGTAGCAGAACCCGCTTCGCTTCACCCGACTGACCCTCCACATCCAACCCGTACTGCTCAGCCGACTCGAAACCAGTGTGCAGATCGAGCAGCTCTTGCCCAGATTGCGACCAAAACTCGAAATCATCGTAAAAGGGCAGACGTGGAAACTCGCGGAGCAGATCGGTCGCATACTTCCGCCGATAGGTAGGATCGTGCAGCACCGCATAGGTGTACGCGAACACCTGCTCAGCGTTGATGTTGTCATCGTCGTAATGTTCTCGGAACTGGCGCAGACCCCAATCGGTGATGTTGCTCACACGTTTCCCATCCGGGGTGTAGCGGTAGAGGGGCAGGCATTGTGCTCCGTCAAAGAACAGATGGAAATCGCTTACTTTGTTCGTGGCTAACGTGGAAAAAGGTCTACGAGCGCCCGTGGATTGGAAACAAATAACTCGGTTCTCATCGTTTAGCGACCGACCGAACATCGCATAGTGGTTCCTCGTCAGAACGTCGTTCATAGTTGAGTCAGCAAAGTGCAGCTTCGTGATAAACGGTCGGTACAACGACTGTGTCAAGCGATGTTCATCGTAGACGATGCGCTTGTGACGACGGAGTTCGTTTCTGAGGTCTCTACTCCACTTGATGACAGTTGACAGTTCTTCTTCCTGATTTGCCACAGCATCGTTGTACGAGTCAGCAAAGAAGAGGACCTTTTGTCTCAAGTTTTGAAGATCTAAGTCGTAGACCCACTCATCGCGGTTGCTTTTAACACCGTTGGTGAACAGGCGAAACACCGCGCCTTCGTTTTTGGTGTCTTTGGCGAACTTCGTTTCTCGGTTCGCTGCTGGAATCAAGGTGTGAAAGTTGCTGGTCGATTGGTTGATCCAGTCGGATTTTTCGTCTGGCGTTATTCGTTCAAACGGAACTTCGTCGAATTTGAAAGCCTCTAGCCCCGACAGTTTCTCTGGCCCTGACATCTCATCTTTAAGCGCGTAGTAGTGGATGCGATCGGTCGCTGCCCTCTCCGCATCTCGCACGAGAAAACAAATGGCTACACCAGTCATGATGCCGAAGACGTTACCAACCCTGCCGTTCTTGCGAACATCGCCGCCCAAATCGACGATGTACACATTCCCAAATTCTCTGGCAACCACTCTGCGGAAACCATCATCCTGTTGAGCATCAATGTACCTTCGGTTCGTTATGAACCCGACGATTCCGTCGTTATCGAGTCGGTCAGATGCCCAACGTAGGAAACGCTTGTACATGTCATATTGGTGAGTCCTTTGCGCGGTGCCCTCCTTGATGTACGTCTCGCGGATGCGCTTATCGACAGCAAAGTACGTTCGGTTCGGGTTACGCTCGTTCCAATTGCTCTGGCTGTCGTTGTACGGCGGATTACCGATTATCACGCTGATCGGAGTCTCGTTCTGGCGGCGCACTCTCGCCAGGTTCTCTTCAGACAAGCCTCCGATAAACATCTCGCCTTGATCCTGCAAAGTGTCACTGCTCACGCTTTTGCCCACCCATCCCATGTTGTCCAAAGTGTCGACGAAACTCAGATTGGGAAACTCCTCATACTCTCCCGTGCGTTCCTTGTAGGTGTATTCGATGTTCAGATTCGCGATGTAGTAAGGCAGTATCGCCACTTCGTTGGCGAAAATCTCATTCTTGTACTTCCATTCGAGACGCTCCACAGGGAGAAAGTTGATCAGATTCGTGATGAACGTGCCTGTACCAGTCGCCGGATCGAGAATCCGCACATTGGCATCGCCGAGCGAACGTCCGAAGTGCCGCTGCAAAAGCCACTCCGAGCCGCGAATGATGAAATCCACGATCTCGTTCGGCGTGTATACAACCCCCAAGCGATCCGCGGCCCTCGGATTGTATGCAGTGTAGAAATCCTCGTAGATCGCCTTCAGGAATTGCTGTTTCTCGGTGTAGTCGGCGATATCGTCCGCCGCGCGTCCGATAGCGGCATAGTACGACCGTAAGTTGTCGATCGCCTGACGACGCACATTGCCCGTGAAGAATGTTCGCTCCAACGCATCAAGTTGCAAAGCGATGTTGTTCTCGCGGTGAAACTGATCTTCCGCAAACACGCGCAAGAAGATGTCTTTGGTCAAGATGTGTTGCAGCAGCATCTCTTGAACATCTTCCGCACTCACGGTAGGTCCGATCGACTGCTTGCAAAGGCTCAAAAATTCGAGGGCCGCGTTTCGATAGTCCTTGTTGGTTTCTTTCGCCTCTTCGATAGCCGCTCTGAGGTTGCGTAGAACCTCTGGCAAATCGGCTTTGAACTGACGTTGTGCGGATCGAAAATCCTCTAACTCAGGGAGCTCGTAGTTGAGGAAAGCCTGAATGAGTCGATGCAGAGTGCCGGTTTGCCCCATGTCTATCCGCATTGCGACGCGGCCGTTCTGTATCAAGACTGCTTGCAAAGAATCTTCGAATACGATGTTGTCTCGCGGATAGCCCTGATCCAGTTTCTTTTGGACTTCCGCATCTAGGTCGTCGTGGGTGTCTTTCGCTTCCCAGTAGCCGCGTGTCATTCTCAAGACATCTTTGACGGTTCCATCGGGTATAACACCTGACAAAAGTGCTAGTTCAGGCACCAACTCCAAATTGTCGTGGTGTTCTTTACAGTAAGCAGAGAGACATATCTCGAATGCGCGTCTGATGTTCTGCTCGTTATCCGATCCTCCGAAGGTGCGAAGTCTCTGGAGTTCAGTGCGGTAATTGGCGATGTGTTGGTACTGGCTCATGTTCTTGGATTGGGACGACATAACGGTTTTGTTGCCAGTCGCTCTTTCATCGAAGAGAGCTTCAATAGGAGTTGTTATGGAAACATCCATACTACCACGCGTTTGTCGATTTGGACACCACGCGTGGCGCATATCCGAGTGTATGGGTGCATAAGGCTACCAATCGTATCGAAAAATCTAGTGTTGCACCAGTTCAAAAGTCCCAGTGGGTCAGGTGGTAGTTTCGGGTATGGGGTGTGGCGCGATAGAATCGGTTTCAACTTGCGAACTGCTACAGCGGAGATTTGACACTAGGTGATCAACATACCGTTTGACCCATACATATTTGGCGGCACGTCCACAGCGTTCTCGTGGCACGGGTTCCTGACCTTCATCGCCGTTGGCACCGCGATCTGGATGTCAGGCAGGGCAGCGATCAGAGAGAAGCTTGATCAGGAACAGGTCTACAACACCGCTCTATGGGGGGTGTTAGGCGGAATCGTCGGAGCGCGGATCGTCCACGTCCTTGACAACTGGAGCATCTACGGCGACGATCCGATGTCGATCTTTGCGGTCTGGAACGGCGGAATCGGACTATGGGGAGGCATCTTGGGCGGTTGGATAGCGGGATTGATCTACGCGTACTTCGCCAAGGCGCCGATCGGGAGGTTCATGGACATTGCAGCGGCGCCTCTGCTAGTTGCCCAGACCATCGGGCGTATTGGTGACATCATCAACGGTGAGCACTGGTCGCGTCCGCTTGATCTTTTTTGGGGCTGGTACTTCACCGATATAGACAGTCCTGCGCGCTCCGTCATTGACCAGTATCCGGAAATCTTTGGCACTGACGTTGACAAGCCGGTGCACCCTGCGGTGGTCTACGAGATGATAGCCAACATAATCATCTTGGGCGTTATCTTCCTGTTGCGTGGACGTGTCAGGCCAGCTGGCAGCATCTTTATGATCTACCTTGCGCTCTACGCCACGGCTCGCTTCGGCATCCAGTTTGTGCGGCTCGATGATGTGAAGTTCTGGGGTCTTCAAGAAGCCCACCTGATCGCGATTATTGTGTGGCTGGTGACGATTCCCTGGATCATCTGGAAGGTACGATTGATCGACCGTATCAGGCGTCCGCGCAGCGGCAAACCTGCTACCACCAAAGTAGACCGCCCCAGCATCGGTCGCTCGCGCCGCGAACGTCAGCGGGAGTTGGCGCGGTAGCATTGACTTAGAGGCACGGCAGAGTCCTGAAATGGCCTGTAGCGTAGTCGATGGAGGATGCGACGATGGATGTAAAACAAGCGGTTAGAACCGCTAAAACATATCTCGCCGATTTGGTGGTGGTACCGCTCAACGAAGCCTCATCGGGAGGCACCCTCTAAGCTATCGTTGAGATCTATCACTCGCCGCAATGTCATGCAACCTAAGTTCGCGGCGGCGGTTGCCTCGGTAGTAGTCGGTTTTGAGGCTTATGACGGCATCCACAGCGCGAGTAGGTGGTAGCTTATCCGCCATGCCGAAGCCTACTGCGCGGAATGACATGCCGGTGTCGTCTCTCAACACCAAGCGCACATGGTCTTGCCTGCGGCCCATGTAGTTGATGTCGGCGCTGACGGCGTTTCGGATGAGGAACAACGGCTCTGGATTCGCGGTGCCGAACGGGGACATCATATTTACAAACTCCCATAGGGAGTGGCCGAGTTGGTGCAGTTCAAGTTCAACGTCGGCGGTTCGGATGACTCGCTGTTCCAAGGCTGTGCTGAGTTCTGACCACGACATATGAGTTTCGAGATGCGCCGCGATCTCTGGAATTATCTCGGCATCAACTGCGAAGCCAGCAGCAGCAGCGTGTCCACCAAACCGATGAAGCTTGTTGGAGACCGCTTCTAGCGCGATATGAATGTCAAACCCCGGCACACTTCTAGCACTTGCACGGGCGACACCATCGATTATTTGGTATGCGAAAGCTGGCGATGCTGAGTATTCGGATGCGTGTCCAGCTAGCGGTCCAAGCACGCCCATCGGTAGCGTCGGATCGACTTCGATTGCCATGACGTTGCGCCCGTTGCTCATCATATCGTCGATACGAGGCTTCGCTGCACGCCACGCCTTATCCGCAATGCTCCTACGCTTCTGATTCGCGTCGTCGAGATAGTTAGCCAATTGCATCGCTTGATAGATATCGGTCGATATCAAGAGTTTCAGGCTAGGAAGTGCCGAATCGATGCGTCCTGGAGCGTTCAGTCGTGGTGCCAGCTGGAAAGTCACGAACTCGGCATCGTAAGGGCCGTTGTGTCGAATCTTGTCGTTGATCAGGCGTGTGAGTTCGATGAGTCCGGGCGGTGCTGCGTTGTCGAGCTGTTGAAGGCCTTGTCGAACGATGATTCGGTTCTCCCCATGCAACTCGGTCTGGTCTGCCAAAGTGCCGACGGCGGCTAGGGGAATGAGTTCTGGTGACGGATCGATCTTTGCCTCTGCGAGCAGCGCCATCGCTAACTTGAACGCCGTCGCCGCGCCGCAGTAGTCGGCCAATCGAGTGTCATCAGACAGGTGGCGGTTGACGATGGCCGCGGCGTTAGGTAACTCTCCAGCTTGTGGGATGTGGTGGTCAGTGATGACGACACGGATGCCGAGGACGTTGGCGTAGTCTACTTCTTTGAACGATGTGATTCCGGTGTCGACGGTAATAATGACGCTGACACCTTGTTTTTTGAATGTCTCCAACGCTTCGAGCGAGATTCCATGCCCTTCGATTTCACGGTGTGGGAGGTGGTATCGTGGTTCGATGCCGAGTTTGCGTAGAGTCAGGACGATGATTGCGGTTGCGGTGATGCCGTCGGCGTCGAAATCGCCGAGGATGCCGATGCCTTCGCCGTTACGGACCGCTTGCAGAATCACCTCGACGGCCTGCGGTATTCCCGGCAACACACTCGGCGGGTCCATCGCGTCGAGTCCATCATTCAAAAACGAATACGCGTCCGCATCGCTCTGTATGCCTCTGTTGTAGAGCAGGGCGGATGCGATTGCGAGCGAACCTGCCGGCGCTTGGTTGCTGAGTGAAAGATGAAAGCCGTCAGGTGGCGGTTGAGCGACGCGCCAGCGTGATGTGATGGGTTGAAGCGATGCTGGCGTTTCGACGACGTGTTGCGAATTGACAGGCACGGCTCGTTGCCGCGAGATCAATTCTCGAATTCCTTGAATAGGACCGAAGCGTTGTGTCCGCCGAAACCGAGGGAGTTGGACATGGCGACGGGAACGCGTCCTCGCTTCGCCAAGTTCGGAACGTAGTCGAGGTCGCAGTCCGGGTCTGGATTTTCGAGATTAATCGTCGGGGGAACTACGGATTCGGATATGGCGAGGATTGCGAATGCTGCTTCGATGCCGCCGGCTGCGCCGAGGAGGTGTCCGGTCATAGACTTGGTGCTGCTGATGCAGACATCGTAGGCATGGTCTCCGAAAGCCTTCTTCATAGCGATAGTCTCGAACTTGTCGTTCAGCGGCGTCGATGTTCCGTGCGCATTGACATAAGCGACTTCTTCCGGCTCGATGTCTGCCTGCTTGATGGCGATCTTCATCGCTTCCGCCGCACCTTCGCCTTCTGGATGGGGTTGGGTAACGTGGTGGGCATCGCTTGTCGCGCCGTATCCCACGAGTTCGCATAGGACGTTCGCTCCCCGATTCTCTGCATGTTCGAGCGATTCGATGACGATGACTCCTGCGCCTTCCCCGAGGACGAATCCGTCTCGTCCAGAATCGAATGGTCGTGATGCGCCTTGCGGGTCTTCGTTGCGAGTGGAGAGGGCTTTGCAGGCGTTGAATCCTGAGACACCGATTGGGCAGATAGCAGCTTCCGAACCGCCAGCGATGGCCACGTCGGCAACGCCTCGCCGTATCATCTCCGCTGCTTCGCCGATGGAGTCGGTTCCGGTGGCACAAGCGGATACGACTGAGAAGTTGGGTCCTTTTGCGCCGATGGTCATTGAAACTTGCCCGCTAGCCATGTCTCCCAACATCATAGGGACGAGGAACGGATTGACCCGTCGGGGACCGCGATCGTTTAGGACTTCCATCTGCTCTGAGATGGTGATGATACCCCCGACGCCGCTACCGATGAGAACTGCTACGCGGTCGGGGTTTTCGTGTTCCATCTCGATGCCTGCGTCTTCAAGGGCTTCCAAGCTGGCTGCACATGCGAATTGTGCGAAGCGATCCATGCGCTTTGCCTGGCGCCGTCCTAGCACTCCCGCTGCGTCGAAGTCTCGTACCTCGCCAGCGATGCGGGACTCGAATCCTTCAGGATCGAACGCTCCGATGTAGTCGATACCCGATTCACCGTTGACGAGGTTCTTCCAAGTCGTTTTGCGGTCGGTGCCTAAGGGCGTAACCAGTCCTATCCCAGTGACGACTACTTGGTCGGTCATGTTTTTCGTCTTCCAATCACTAAATGAACCTAGCAGACCCGCTCAATGAAGTATACATCCGCTGTTTTTGAACGGTAATCGCAGTGATGTTGAATGTTGTAGTGTGATGGACGAAGCGGGGTCGGAATTTACATGGATGGACAGGATGGACGGGATGTTGATTTTTGAACGGTGATTTGAAATGATGGCTATGGCATGAAGCGGGTACCAGCGTCGCCTTCGTAGAATCGTACGGTGTATGGCTACGGTAGAGATTGAGACGCATGGTTGCAAGCTGAACACTGCTGATTCGCAGCAGATGGCGGCGGAGTTTTTGCGCGCTGGCTTCGAGGTGCGAGGGCGTGAGGACGAAAACTCTCCGGATGTGTTTGTTCTCAATTCGTGCACGGTTACTCATGTTGCGGATAGGAAGGCTAGGCAGGCGATATCTGCTGCGAAGCGTCGGTATCCGAATGCTTTGACGGTGATGACTGGTTGCTATCCGGAACGTGCGTTGGACGAGAGTGCAAGTCTGGATAGTGTGGATCTGGTTCTGGGGAACCGCGGGAAACCGCAACTCGTCGAGGCGATAGCTGACCGATTGAAAGTTGACCTGACGCCATGTGCCAACGGTCGAGATATCGTTCACAGTGATGCGCTGTTGGGACGAACGCGTGCATCGGTCAAGATACAGGAAGGTTGCGATCAGGTTTGTGCCTATTGCATCGTTCCAAAGGTTAGGGGGCGTGAGCGTAGCGTACCGGTAGACGAAATCGTGAATCGGGTCTTGCAGCTGGAACGCGCTGGTTGCCGTGAGGTCGTATTCACCGGCACGCAGTTGGGGCACTATGGCTTTGATCTGGATGCTGGGATAGATCTGGTTTTTATGTTGAGTGAGGTGTTGTCGCGGAGTGATATGCCGCGGGTCCGAGTGTCATCGTTGCAACCGCCGGAGATAGATGATCGGTTGCTGGGTGTATGGACAAACGAGGGCGAGGGGCGGATGTGTCCGCATTTCCACATGCCGTTGCAGAGCGGCAGCGATGTCATTCTGCGTCGGATGCGACGCACCTATACGTCGGATGAGTTCCTGCAAAAGGTTGAGTTGGTTAGAACCCGACTACCGGAATGCGGCATCACGACGGATGTCATCGCTGGTTTCCCCGGGGAGACCGATGAAGATCACCAAGCATCAGCTTCCGTGATGCGAGCGGCGGGCTTTTCAGATGCCCACATCTTCCAGTACTCGGCAAGACCGGGCACCAGCGCGTATCACTTCGATAACCATCTGCATCCGACCAGCAAATCAGGGCGCGCCAAGGAGCTGCGCGAAATTGCCGCAGCGAGTTCGTGGAACTTCAAAACTGCGACACTAGACCAAATCCGCCCCGTCCTATGGGAAGGGCAGCGCGGTAAATCCGGTCTCACAGACAACTACATCAAGGTGCGGATGAACAGCCAAGATATGAAAACCACAGGTGACGGACTGATCGAAAACGTAGTGCTGCGGAGCGTTGATGAGGATGGAATGGTGTTGGTCGAGGCGGTGTGAGCTGAAGCATCGCCAAACATGCCCCGAACATCGTCCGGGGCATTAGCTAATTCGTATCAAGGCTCTCGGTTACTGCATGAGCGGATCTAACTGGGAGAGGATGTCGCACTCTTGACCGATGAAGTTGCCTGCACGGTCGCGGTCGACATATATGGCTCGGCGCAGAGGGTCCATCGGGAAGAAGATGCAGTGGCGCTCTTGATCGGCCTTGGCGAGCAGACGAACCTTTTCGTCGAAGGCCTCTAGCGGCGCCATGCTAAAGCCGAATTGGACGTTGGGATCGATGTGGAACGGGGTAGGGAAGAGAAGCGGGGAAACCATCAGCTTCTCCGAACCGCAAGAGATGATTACGGTGGAGTTCGCCGGTGTCACGCCGCCGGAGCGTTCCATTTTGATGCCGGGACCAACATCTGATTCATCATCGTCGACCAGTGTTATATCTGCGCCGAGCTTCTCTAGCATCTTGAGGTCGGCTCTAACGTCGCGATATGCGCCGGCGTGGAATGGATGGTTGCCCATGGCAGTTTCCCACTCTGATGTTGGGATGATGAACTCCGCGTTTGGGCATATCGGCTCGGCATCGCCTCGGTTGTTATATGCGACCAAGTTGCCGGCGTGGAGAAAGTGGAGACTCGGTAGGATTACACGGTTGACCTGTTTTGGCGGGATCGTCCGCATCAACTGGTTCGACTTGGCACCTAGAACCTCGCGGGTGAAGATGGGGTCTCTCATGCCGATACCGGTGCCTATGAGGCTGATGTCGTACTCATCGTCTTCAATACCCGGGGCTTTGACCTGTACGGCGTAATTTGCCATGGTTACGCGGTTTTGGCGGTCGGTCGGGCTCTTGCCATCGTTCAGGTTGAAGTTGCGCCAGATCGATTTTTCAACGTTATAGGCGTAAGTGACATCAAGTTTGATGTTGCTGGTGTCAATCGGCTTTACCTGTACGCGAGACATTTAGTTCTCCAACTATCGACTTTCAGATGGAATGGATTGGATTGAGAGGGAATCTCCCAAGATGAGACGAAAGGAAGGCTGTACTGTGCGCCTTGCGTCGAATCAGCGAGAGATAGGATAGATGCGAGACGAGATGCTCGTAGTCACCCCATTCCCAGCTCTGGTTCTCACGCGGCTTCGCGTGTAAAGACGGGTTCCATGGGGTGTGCACCTGTGTTGATGACCGTCATCGTGTTTCGTCCCCCGGCGATCTCGGGAAGAGTGATGAGAAGGACGGATTTCGCAAGTTGTATACGGTGTTGCGTCGCTGCGTTTTCGTTGCTCACGTATTCACTCGCCTGCCGGAATGTGTCACCATGCCTAAGCATCGGATGCCTCCTTATTCGGACTACGGTGTGAGATGGTATCGAGGAGTTCGGCTATCTCGATACTGTCCTCCACCGCTGGTAATTCTAGACTGATGCAGATACAAGGTCAATAGAAATACAAAATTAATTTTGAACTAGTTAGAAAAATTGCCAACATCCAAAATTTTATTTTATACAAGTTCAAAACTAGCGTCTTGGATGCGTGCAACCCAGCATCAGAGCATTTTAGCATGCAAATTCATGTGCGAAACAGAATTAAGCGACGAAAGCGATGATTCGCTAGAATCAAGGCATAGCCCCTAAATTCGGGATTTCAGAGGAGATTCGACAGAAATGAGCCTGCGATTACAAGCGATGCGAGGCGATATTGCGCAAATCGCGTCGGATGCCGCGATAGTCAATCTTTTCGAAGGTGTGACACGGCCTGGAGGCGCGACCGGAGCGGCTGACCGGGTGCTTGATGGTCTCATCAGCGAGTTGATTGCAGATGGTGAAATCACTGGCAAGCGCGGCAACAACGTTCTTATCCATACGCCGTCGGGTCGGTACGGCGGATTCGCTCCGAAACGGGTGTTGGTTGTAGGTCTTGGCAAGAGTGATGGGTTTGGGATCGACGATGTGCGTGAAGTGTCGGCAGCAGCAGTTCAGCATCTGAGCAGGATCGCTGAGACTGCGACGACGATTATCCACGGTGCGGGCATTGGCGGACTCGACACGCAAGAATCAGCACGAGCGATCGCCGAGGGTGCGGTTGTCGGGGCATATGCATTTGATAGATACAAAACAAGTTCAAAAACTTCCGAAGACAAACTCGAGGTTCTCAACGTGGTCGAGTTTGATGATGCGAAGATTCCGCAGGTAAGATCTGGCGTTGTGTTGGGTGCGGGAGCTGGCGAGGGGCAGAATTTCGCCAGAGACTTGGTGAATGAGCCGGCAAATGTGTTGTCGCCGGAGGCGATGCGAGATGCTGCGCTAGAGGTAGGGGAAGAGAACGGGTTTGAGGCGCGGGTGTTGAGTATGGACGAATGCTTGGCGATGGGCATGAATGCGTTTGCGGGTGTGGCACAAGGTTCGCAACGTCCGGCGCAGTTCGTGCATCTTAGTTACGAAGGCGATCCGACGAACGCGAGCAACAATGTTTGGTTGGTTGGGAAAAGCATCACGTTTGATTCGGGCGGATTGTCGTTGAAGCCATCACGGGGAATGGTTACGATGAAGGGCGACATGGGAGGCGGAGCAGCGGTTTTAGGTGCGATGAAGATCCTTGGAGCATTGACGCCGCGTATCAATGTTCATGCGGTGTTGCCCATTACAGAGAACATGCCGGGTGGTGGTGCTCAACGCCCTGGCGATGTTGTAAAGGCTATGAACGGCAAGTACATAGAGATAGACAACACCGATGCCGAAGGGCGGCTTACATTGGCAGACGCATTGGGCTACGCGCGTGATAACGGCGCGGCACGGATAGTGGATGTTGCCACCTTGACGGGTGCAGCGCGAGTAGCGTTAGGGACGGGCAATGCCGCGGTCTTTGGTAACGATGATGGTTTGGTTAAATCAGTGATGGATGCGGCCGAGGAATCGGGCGACGGGATGTGGAGGTTGCCTTTGGACGCGACATCGAAGCGACTGAACCGTTCGAGCATCGCAGACGTAAAGAACAGTGGAGGGGCGCCCGCGGGATCGATAACGGCGGCGCACTTCATATCTGAGTTCGCAGAGGACACGCCTTGGGTGCACATCGACATCGCAGCAGTTTCGATGGTTACTGGCAGTAGAGGGATGTTCAGGACGGCAGGAGCGACGGGCGCGCCGACGCGGACGCTGGCGAATCTGGTCGTTTCACTAGCTGGGTAAGTTGAAAAAGATAAATTTCAGTTCGGTTATATTGATGGCGCTAGTAGTGGTGCTGTCATTCGGCGTACTCGCGTGCGGGAGTGTTGACGATCTTGACGTCGCCCCAGAGGTTCAGGAAAAGAAGGTCGCATCGACTGATTACGCCGTCGTGACGCCGACAACGATTGATCTGCCGCAGGGCTGGTGGAACCCGATTGATGAAAAGGCGCTTGAGGAGATCGAGTATTCGTTGATCGGTATCAAGATGTGGGGTAACTGTGCATGGTATGCGGATGATCCATCCCCAAGCACCGAGGCGGCGGTGAGGTCATCGCTTGCGGAGGTGATAAATTCACCAAACGCGGAAGCGATCGGAGTGATTGCGGGAGCCGATCTCGAGGCGGTGTGCGAGGGTTCGGCTGCGGTATCAGAATTTCCAGTCAAGGTCGATGATGGCCGGCGGGCCGCTATAGCGTCCGACATGATGATCGACCTTTTGGATTCGTGCGTGAGGTTCTACGCGGCTCCAGAGGCACCGCTGGCGTATCGCATATCGACGACGTTCCTAGACATGTTGTGGATGCTTGAACAGGATGGACCGAGATGGCCGCGGCGCGACTTCTGGGGAGTCCGAGAGTGGTGCGACAACATTGTTGAGGGGGCGGTTGCGAGTTAGAGGGATGATATGAGTTGCAGGTTCAACTCCCCCGAACAACCTTGTAAGAGCGTAGGTCGCAGCGGATTGTCCGAGCATCACGGGCACGAGCCATCTGAGTAGATCGAACTTGACGAGGACGGATGTACCGTCTGACTTGGCATATCGGATAGTATTACCCTCTGTTGCGAATTTGCACCTGAAAGGACGCCGACATGGCACTAGAAACCAACATCGAGGTACGCGTCGTCAACATTTTGTTGGGGATGTTGATCGCGTTCTTGATGGTTTCTCTGGTGGCTTGTGGTGATACCGCTGACGAGGAGGATCTGAGACCGGCCGTTGTGGAGGCTCTAGATGCCCTTGCCGAGGAGTTGGTTTCGGATCGACCAGTTGATACTAACGGTTATACGGAGCGATTGCGGGCCTACTTGGAGGCGCATTCGGCGTTCTTCGGAAGCGGCATCGCGTTGTTGGATTCGTCCGGCGAGGTCATTTCCACTCCATACGTCTACCGCACGGATGACGACTACAGCGTGACTGACCTTGCTGTGCCTTCTTATAGAGTCGAGGATCAGGACTGGTTCAAGGGCCCGATCGAGGCGGATGCTGCCGTTTGGACGGAACCATACTTCGATGCTGGTGGCGGTGATATCTGGATGATTACTCGCTCCGTGCCGTTGCGCGATGCAGGGCGTGTCTTCGCCGTAGTGACCACTGATTTGGCAGTTGACGACCCAAACGAGTGAAGATCATTGAGTGTCGCACTAGAACGGCATGATGGTGGTTTCGAGGAGACTTTCAGTGATTAGGACGGCACCTAGAGCGATGCTTAAGGTGCCGGCGGTCAGCGTTATCGCTCGGTTGAAGCTTTGGCGAGTAGCGGAAATTTTGAAGGGGAGCGCGAGGATGATGGTGAGTCCGGACATTGAGAGCATCGTACCGATGCTGAAGAGGGCGATGTAGGCGAGACCGGTCAAGGTGGAGTCGATGCTTGGCAGCAGGACGACCATGACCGCGGCACTGCCCGCGAGTCCGTGAACCATGCCTATGGCGAATGATTTGGCACGAAAGACAGGTCTGCCGAGGATGAAGAAGCTGTTGTGGAGTGATTTAGCATGTTGGTGCAAATTTTGAGGTTCGTGCGAAGCGTGGACGTGGATGTGCGGTCCAGCGCCATGGTCGTGTTGGTGGATGTGGAGATTGCCGCGCAGGACGTTCCATGCGGCGCTGATGCCGAGGTAGATGAGCATGATGCCGACGCCGATTTCGAAGTAAGATGCAACGGCTTCGTAGCGGTGCAGGGCAATATCTTTAGTGATCAGGATGCCGACACCTAGGATGAGGAGCGGTACTGAGTGTCCGGCTCCCCAGGATGTGCCTATCCAGATGCTTTGCCAGATGTTGCGCTCTTTGCCGACGATGTTGGCGACGGCGACGACATGGTCGGCATCGGTGGCGTGCTTGAGGCCGAGTAAAAATCCGAATGCGAGGACGGCTATGAGCCCTGATTGAACATCCATTTTTATTGCTATTCAGTCGCGCGGAGTCATCGGTTCGGTGCGTAGATGTGGCACGCCCGGAGGGATTCGAACCCCCGACCCTCTGGTTCGAAGCCAGATGCTCTGTCCCCTGAGCTACGGGCGCACTGATGCGGATTTTCGCAGACCTGCAATGTGGAGTGGGGTGGACGGAGGGAGTCGAACCCTCGATCTTCAGGGCCACAACCTGACGTGTTAACCGCTACACTACGCCCACCACGAGATCGCATTCGCAAGGTTTGCGTCTACCTGATTCTAATTTATGTGCCGATGCCTCTTCATTGCTAGAATTGCCGCAGTTCCCCAACAGTGAGAGGATGCCCCAGATGAAGATCGTCGATGTCAAACCAATGGTTGTTGAGAATGATCCGCCGTATATCGGTGGCAAGCATTTGGCATTCGTGCAGATCGTCACCGACGAAGGGATTGTTGGTCTCGGAGAACGCGTCACCGGCAGTGGCTACTCGGGCAATGTGGTCGATTTGGGATCGATAACCTCGCTTATGGCGGAGTTTGGTCGATACGTTCTGATCGGCGAGAATCCCTTCAACATCGAGTTGCTGTGGCAGAGGATGTATGCGGAACGGCACGATTTTCGGCATCCGAGCTTGTATGCGACACCTGTGATCAGCGCGTTGGAGATGGCATTGTGGGACATCGTGGGCAAGGCGACGAACCAGCCGATCTACAACTTGCTAGGCGGAAAGTTCCATGAGAAGTTACGCGCCTACGCCTACATGCCACAGCCAGAGGGCGGATTCATGGCGAATCCAGATGCGGCCGGCCCGATCGCAGAGAAACTGCTAAAGGAAGGCAATACGGCATGTAAGATCGATCCGTTCACTCCGCTATTCCCCGGTCCGCGCGATGTTGGATTGCCAGAGATCACCCAAGCCGCCAAGATATGGAAGGCGATTCGAGATGCTGTAGGCAATGATCTGGAAGTGGGAATCGGCACTCACGGACAGCTGACTACCTACAGCGCGATCCGAGTTGCCGATTTTCTGGAGGAGTATCACCCGTTCTGGTTCGAGGAGCCAGTGCCGCCGGAGAACATCGAGGAGATGGCTAGGGTAGCAGCGCACACGTCCATACCGATTGCGACTGGTGAGCGTCTCGTTACCAAGTGGGAGTTCTCGAACCTGTTGGAGAAGCAGGCGGCGCAGATCATCCAACTCGACCTCGGACAGTGCGGAGGCATATTGGAGTCGAAAAAGATCGCGGCGATTGCCGAAGCGCACTACGCCGTAATCGCACCGCACATGTATTGCGGACCCATTGCAGCAGCGGCGGCGATTCAGCTAGACACCTGCTCGCCCAACTTCATGATCGCAGAAGCGAACCAAGGCCCGCTGCACAAAATCATCTTCAAAGAGCCGATAGTCTTCGAGAACGGATACTACACGCCGCCGACCGGGCCGGGATTGGGAGTTGAGTTGGATATGGATGTAGTGAAGGGTAGGTTGTTGGGGTGAGCTAGTTCTCGTTATGTCCGTTCTGGTTGTTCCCGTTGCGACGTGTTGCTTGTTCCTCACGTTCGAGTTTTCGGCCTTTTTCGATTCCGATGTCAATGCCTTTACCAAGACCCCGTTCGTAAGCATCGTTGATGTGCTGTTCATATCCGTCGCTGACACCCCGTTCGTATGCTTCTCGGATGCGTTGTCCGTATGCGCGTTGGATTCCCCATTCAATCTCTTCAGTCTTTTCGCGTTCTTTTCTGGCAACCCGATCGCGGTACCATTCTCTGAGAACCATCAGTGCCTCCAGTTACAAGATGCTTGCGGACGTCAAATTAGTCCTCATGGTTGTTTCCGTTGCGACGTGCTGCTTGTTCCTCACGTTCCAGTTGTCGGCCTAGTTCAATACCTCGTTCGAGCTCGGCACGTAGTCTTTCGCGTTCCTCTTCGGCCTTTTCGCGGTCCTTCTTTTCGAAATGCCGTTCGAGTAGGGTTTTGAGTACCATTACTGCCTCCAGTTCGATGATTGTTGCGATTGCGGCTACAAAGATGAGGGATGCTGATCCGCCTACCACTGCGGTTATCGTGCTTGCTATGTTATCGTGCGCGCCGCTGTATTTTTCAGACCACCACAGGGCGTAGATGAGCGGAACGGCTTGTAGAACGAACAACGCGTAGAACCAGCCGATCCACTCGGTGCGGATCGTCCAGATCGACAACCGAGAGTCGTTATCGGTAGGCTGTGTTTCTGCCAACGATGTTGCATCTTGTTCTTCACGCATAAGACCTAGTTATAGGACATGTGAAAGATTACGCAAGCCTTATTGTCACTGAATCCAAAAAGATTCCGATCAAGGATTCAGCGGAGAGGACGACCTTCGCAAAATCACCGTCATTCTCGCGAAGGCGAGAATCCAGAGGGGATGAGAGAGGGGAACGCAAAGCAAAATGCGAGATCTAAACCCCCTTTAATTCCCCCTTGGACCATCAAGGGGGAGGAAGTGTATCCCTTGGATCATCAAGGGGGAGGGTTTTGGAACGATCTTGGTAGCGACGACACAAAGATGGAATATTCTGAGATCGGTGCAGGCTCGCCGTTGATTTCTCCCCATAGGACGACCGTGTAAACCCCGCCGCCGTGCCATTCGCGCAATTCAGGCACGTCAGCCGACACCGCGAAACGGTCGTCTTGAACTGTCCACTCATGCGCCGTAAACAATGAATATCCGATTAGATCCCAGGTTGTGGCCTGGCTCAAATCACGCGCCTGTTGCCAATTCTCCTGAGCTTCCTCGTTCGACATCGGCGCTGGCACATCTAGGATGATGTCGTATGGATCTGGACACTGCTTTGAACGGATTTCTGACACGACGGCGTCGGGCGGTATGAAGGATTCCGGCACAGGTACAAAAGGTACGGGTGCAACGTATTCTCGCGACGGCTCCACGCGGGCTACAATCGTGCCGTTGTTGTAGCAATACGTCCGAGAGAGTTGGCCGCGAGTCAAAGGCTCCGGCGGTGGATCGTAGTAGATGGTTACCTTCGCAGAGTCGTTGGAAATATCAGCGCCGTTTTTGACACGACCGCTGAGATACAGCATTCCGACATCAATCGTAGGTTTGGTCTCGTACTCGATGTAGTCGCCGACGAAGAGTTGAACGAACCAGATCGTAGGCGCTTGATATGTCAAGCCGATCCCGACTTTGCGATGGTGCGGATCGAGGATGGTTTGACGATGACCCGGGCTGTCCAGAAAACGACCCATCGCAAAGTCGATCTGTTCCCTTGGCGTTTCTAACTGGTAGTTGTCCAAATCTTCAGGGCAGAAGTCAATAGCAAAGACGTTTTCCGCAGAGTATTGCTCACCTCCCGCTAGGGTGTAACGCATATATGGTTTCAAGCCATCGGTGTCCCAATGCCCGCGAGTGCAATCAGCCGCCGAGTTCTCAGCGTGAGATTGCGCGGCAGGGTTGTCATCAAGGGCTAGTTCGTTCAGACCGGCGTCGGTTCGGGATTGGTTGATTAGGGTGAGGGCGTAATCGACCAAGGTGGCATGTTCCGAGGAGGTTAGAGTGGAGGGTATTGATTCGGTGGTGCAGGTTGCCAAACTCAATAGCCCGATTGTCAGCATTGCAAACCGTAAGATGCTTCGATGTCGCGGCATGTTCGCGTCCACAACCATGCATTTTCTTAGGCGTTAAACTTTGGCTTTTTAGCAGTTAGATTAATCCGATGGTGGCGGTTCTTGTTCAGATTCGCGGCGACGGTTTGCGGGGTTGATGCGTTGCAATACTGAAGGGTGCCATCTCGGTGACGGCCGCTGTTCGGACCTATCGACTGCTTCTGTGCGTTGAATGTTTCGGGCGACAGTGCGACCTAGGTGTCCGGCGAGTCGAACCGGGTCAACGGCTTGCGGGACGAATCTCCTAAGGTGGCGTGGACGGAAGAATCCGGCACCGGCAATGACCCATCGTTTGAGCCAGAACATCCAGGCGACCAATGCTGCGGCAAAGACGCTAACACCGACCACGATGTGATAGCCCCATTTGAACCCGACACCGGGCATGTTCTCGAAGTTCATGCCGAAAAGTCCGGCTATCAAACCTAATGGCAGGAACACGGTGGCGACGATCGAGAGCACCTTCATGATCTCGTTCTGTCGATTTCCCACTACAGAAAGGTATGTTGCAAGGGAGGTATCGGTGCGCTCTCTGATGGCATCGTTTGATGTTTGGACTCGCGTCAAGTCATCAGCGAGGTCGCGAAAGTATAGGTCAACGCCTTGCCCGATGAGGTTGAATTCTCGGCGACCAAGACGATTCAACACCTCACGTTGAGGAGATAGGGCGCGGTTGAGACTGAGGCAGGAGCGTTTGAGTGCCATCAATGCGATCAATGCGGATTGATCGGGATCGGTAAGGACTTGCTCCTCGATCGCATCTGCACGGTCTACCATTCGATCTAGAGTCGGAAGGATTGCTTGGATGAGAGAGTCGAAGAGCGCGTGAGCGAAGAAACCGGATCCTTTCATCATGGGGCGTCCGTCGATCTCTACTAGTTGCTTGACAGCTTCAACACTCGGCATATCCGCATTGTGGATGGTGACGACAAAGTTCTGACCGATGAACATGCCGATGTCGGTAGTTTGGACGACCTCAGTCTCGGCGGTGTAGTCGACGCTTCTCGCGTTTACGAAGATGTAGTCGCCAAAATCTTCGACGCGTGCGGAGCGAACATCGGGGTTTATTGCACCGTCGACTACGAGCGGGTGGAACTGGAACTGATCCAGGAGCAACTCCCGCTCAGAATCATCCGGCTTGAGAAAGTCTAGCCACAGAAGACCGGTTTGGGACTCGTGAGCGGTCAGGACGGCTTCAGCGTCGATGTTTAGGTGGATCTGGTTGTCGGCATCGAGGTAGTGGGCGATCAATGACATTGATTGACCTCCGCGCTAGTTGGTCATTCAATCGTGCGGTTGTCCAACCATTATCCACTAGCTTTTTTGGGTTGCAACTCGGCAACACGGTTAAGGCGCGGGTGAGTAAGGCGGGATGAAGATTGAGTATTCGGAGATTGGAGTTCGTTCGCCGTTAATTTCTCCCCATAGGACGATGGTGTAGACGCCGTCGCCATAGCGTTCGATCAAATCGCTAAGATCAGCGGATACTTCGAGCGCATTTCCATCTGTCGTCCATTTTGATGCTGTTATCCAGACTGCGTTTGTGGTCCAAGGGAGAGTGAATGCAGGTTTGACATCGAAGTAGGACATTGCTGGAGCCGCGTCGATTGGAACGTCGTAGGGATCGTTGCAGCCTGTTCCGGACAATATGAAAGTGTCGGTGGGGTAGTACGCGTTTGGGCCGGGTGGTCTTCCGAGGCCCGCGATGATGGTGCCAAAGGTATAACAGTATGTTTGGTGCAATTGACCTCGTGTCAGGCCGTGTGGAGGTTGATCGTAGTAGATCTGCACCCCTAAGGCTTGTCCGATTACGGTGGCGCCATTCTTGGTATGACCGCTGAATTTCAACGTGCCGTTGTCAATTGCAGGTTTAGTTGCGTAATCCAAGTAATCGCTGACAAAGTGCTGAACTAGCCACAGGTTCGGACGGCGATATGAGATACCGATGTTGACTTTGCGGTGGTGTGGATTGAGGATGTTGCGACGATGCCCAGGACTGTTCATCAGACCGTCCATCGCTTCGTCGATATGGGCATCAATTGTCTTCGAGATGTATCTATCAGGGTTTGTAGGGCAGAAGCCCGAACCGCTGACGTTTTCGGATGAATACTCTTCGCCACCCGAGAGTGTGTAGCGCATATAGGGTTTGAGGCCATCGGTGCCCCAATGACCTGTGACACAGTTCTCTCGCATGTCTTCGGCGTGAGATTGAGCGGCTGGGTTGTCGTCGAGGGTTACTTCGTTGAGCCCCGCTGCAGTTCGGGCATCGTTGATGAGTTGAAGGGCGTATTCACGGGCGTATTCCAGTTCCGACTGGCTTAGACCGGAGGGTGGCACCTGTGTCGGCGTTGGTGTAACCGTCGGTGTCGCGATGGAAGTTGGGGTGCTTGAAGGCGTGGAAGTAGCGGTTGGCATTAAAGTCTGCGTTGGAGTGGATGTGATCGTAGGGGCGAGAGTTGTCGTTGGTGTCGGAGTTGGTGTTAGTGATGGCGCAACCGTCGGAGTCGGGGTCGGTAACGGCCATGATGGTAGTGGTGTCAAAGTTTGCGATGGTGTATGGGTTTCAGCCAGATTGTTCCTACCTCGGATGAACACCTGAACGACCCAGAACGTGGGAAATCTGCCTACCCAACTTGCACCGGAATATCTCCATGCGAATCCCATGGCTATTTCAGTGAATTCTGGATCCAGAATGTTGTCGCGTTGTCGGGGACTGTTCATCATGCTGCGATGGGCCTGCGATATGTCTTGCTGCATCGATGGTCCGACGTAGTTGCCTTTCTTGGTATGCGGGCATGGGACTTTCCGCACTGTGCTAGACCCTTGATGATCGAAGGACCGCACCCAACCTTCTACTTGGAAGTAGGTAGTTTCTATATGTGACCAATCGACAACGCAGTTTCGCATCAAAGATTGTGCATGGGATTGTGCATGGGATTGTGCTCCGGACTGTGTATCGCTGAGTCTCAATGGACTCACCCCAGCTTTTTCTCGTTCGCGGTTGATGAGTTCCAACATGATAGACCTGGAATGATCCAGCTTTTCGTCCCATGTAGCTGTGGGCGCGGACACAAACATCTCTCGTGAAATCGGGATGGTCGTTGGAGTGTGGGTAGGAGCAGGCGTTGGAGCCAGTGTGTTTATAGGCGTGGGTGTCGGTATGGGGCTCGGAGTAGCGGTTGGAGTGTTTGTTGGTACAGGAGTTGGAGCAACCGTTGGCGAGGGCTGCTCAGTCGGAGGGACCGGTGTGTCCGTTGGTATCGCGGTTGACCTAATGACAGAACCGCTGTTTGCTTCTATAGGTTGGGGAGTGGGTTCTGCGCTCGGAGTGCATGCGACTAGAGATATGACGGCCAGCATTATTGCAGTCGCGGCGAAAGCTAGTGTGTATTGCCAATGGTTAGCCATCGCGTATCTACTGTTTTGCGGATTTTAGGTGCTTCGTGTCAGTCTTCGTTTGGGACTAACTTTCCCCATTCGAGGAACAGGGTCTTTAGAGGTTCTGAGATTACAGCGCCCAATACTACGCCGACAATCGTCACAAATGCAGCTGACCAGGGATCGCTGAGTTCGAGGACATCGGGAATCGTGAAGGATACGAGGAACGCAGGCATAAAGAGTATGCCCATTGCTAAGACTTGGGTTGCGGGACCGCGAATCCTAACGTTCTTGTATCTCCGTGCGACCTTCAAGGCATGTGCCCCGATTGGTGCCCAAAAAACGGCGACAACGAGGATAAACGGCAGAGGCAAAAGTAAGAGATCGAATGTCAGGTTGTTTTTGGCCAGCGCACCGGCCCAATAGATCAACATGGCGATCAATGCGAGCGCGAAACCGGGGATCAGGATCAATTCGTGACGAACTAATTGCCAGAATATCCAGATCCAAGGCAAAGCAACGATCAAGAAAATAGCGCCAAAGGTTAGAAATCGAATATTGGCTTCCTCTCCGAAGAAGAATGCAAAAGCGATTACTACGAAAACTGATAGCCAACCTATGCCTCCGCGGGTTGTCAAACTCTCTGAGGGCGAAGCCAATTCCGCCACAGGCATTATTGACACGAGAACGGTTACCGCAATGTTGGCAGCTAGGTTGTTGTGAATATTGAACCACCATGCCGTCACGTAGACAGGTATGCAGATGCCCAGGATGGTGAGCGTCAGGACGCGCCATCGCTCACGGATTGCGCGGTGAAACTTGCCAAATCCGCCACGAACGGAACTTGAGTATTTGCTTATGGATGGCATGGCGGTTCAGTGGATGGGCGCGAGCCATTCGCTTCGCGGCCCCTCTTAATCTCCCCCTGAGAGGGGGAGGGGCAGGCTTCGGACATTTCCCCCGCGAGCGGGGAAAGTCGATCCTACTTAGGAGTTTTGGGGAGGTTAACCCCCTGCGTCTGGCTTCGCGGCCCCCTCTTAATCTCCCCCTGAAAGGGGGAGGGGAATTGGTGCTTCGCAAAAGGGGGATTTATTCCAACGAGTCGAGGTACTCCTGCATCATGGCATCAGTCGGCGGGTAGTATTTGCCGGGGCGGACGTTTTCGGCTTCGATTTTGGCTTTGACGTAGCCTTCGACGCCTTCGTGTTCTTCGACCCAGACTACGGCTTCTTCGGCGAACCAGGAGGGGACTACTACGCAGCCGTCGTCGTCGCCGACGATGACATCGCCGGGGCGGACTAGGGCGCCGCCGCATTGGATGTCGCAGTTTTCGTAGGCGGGGTCGGCCCAGGGGCGTCCGCCGTAGGGGGAGCGCTCTTGGGCGTAGACGGCGAAGCCGTAGTCTTCGTCTTCGAGGACGCCGAGGTCGCGGATTGCGCCGTCGGTTACGAGTCCGTCGGCTTTGTTCATCTTGAGTTGGAGGAGCTTGACATCGCCTGCGACGGCCGCCCACTGCTTGCCCATAAGATCGGCAACAAGCACATCGCCGGGCCCGCAACGCGCCATGGCACGGTATTCAGGCGAGTCTTCACCGATTTTGGTTTCGACGTCGAGGTCTGGACGTGGCGGTAGGAAGCGGAGGGTGCGGGCACGTGCGGCAAGACGTTTACCGGGCGTGAAGTTGCGGACGCCCTCCATGAAGGGCAGGCTGACTCCGGCGACGTTTGCCACCGCGGCCCATGTTGTAGCAATTGGTAGTTTTCGGAAGCGGTCTAGGATGTCGTCGGAAACATCTACGGGTGCGAATGATCGGTCTGGCATTGAGTTGGAACCTTTCGTGGTGAATGTGCAGGTCTCTTATCGGCCTTGATGATGTTAACGCATGGTCTCTAAATGCCGGCATTCCGAAGCCTTGCGAGGAATCTACACCCCTTAGAGCAGCGCATAAAGGAAGGGAAAAATCTCGAAAATTTGTGCCACTGGGGGTTGAATAAGTAGGAATTTTGTGGCATTCTTCGAGTCAGAACCAATGTATCGGTGATGTCGGCGGTGTGTCGGTGTCGTGAGACAGGAGTAAGAAGTTGTGGAGCGTGAAGAGGAATTTGCTGGTGGTGACGTTGGACATGCGTTACGGCCGGACCAGCGCGGCGGGGTGGTTGTCAAGTGGCTCGGAGCCGGTGTAGTCCAAACCGGTTACGGGAACCTCCCCATTGGCGACGGCAGTCGTGTTGCTAGTCGGGATGAGGATGACGAAGATGGGCGTGACGCTGATGCGCCTCGCCGCCTGAGTAAACATAGCCGTCTGACCCTCAGGGCGGCAGTCGGAAGTGAGGACCGCAAGGGCGATGTGATCGATCCCAGCGGGTGGCAGTTGGACGGCTATCGGCAGAATCCAGTGTTTCTATGGGCGCATGATCGCTCGCGACCGCCCATTGGAAAGTCGGAGCGTGTCTGGGTCGAAAATGGCGCGCTGTATGCAGAAGTTGAGTTTGCGCCCACCGATTTCGCAAATGAAATCGCAAGGTTGTACCAGCGTGGTTTCATGCGCGGTGTGTCCGTGGGATTTCTACCGCTGGAGACGGAGATGCGTCAGACGTCCAATGGTCGCAGAGGCTATCTCTACCGCCGGCAGGAGTTGCTCGAAATCAGCGCCGTGCCAGTTCCTATGCATGATGGAGCTTTGGTCCAGGCCATCCCCCGCTCTTATGTCGGTCATTTGGAACCGAATCCCCGCACGCTGCGCGAAGAGGGCGAAGAAGATGTTGCAGACCTTCGTGCGGGAGTGCGGAGGTTGATGTTGGCAGCGGGCTTCTTGCTGGATTGAGGCGTTGTTTGAGTGGTAGTGCGGTGGTATGAACCCCCTGCGTCTCGCTTCGCTTGACGCGTCCCCCTTTTGCTTCGCAAAAAGGGGAGGGAAGCATCAATCCCTCCCCCTTGATGCTCAAGGGGGAATGAAAGGGGGTTTTAGATCAGCGTCGCGGTGCGCCGTTCGATCCCCCTGCGCGGGAATGACGGAGGGGGCGGAATGATGGTTGTAGCGCAACCACGAGGGTTGCCATAAATAGGAAACAAAAACAAAGAAAAGAAAAGGAGTGGGCTTAGATGCCTGAGAGTAACACTACACAAGAGATGGAGTTGTTGAAGAAGGAGATTGCGGACGTTTCAACGTTCGTGAAGGAGCGTGTCGAGCCGGCACATGACGAGAGGGTACGGCTTCGGAAGGCGATTGAGGCGTTGACTAGCGAGCAGCGCGAATATCGTCGATCGGCGGTGTTGGATGATCACCATTACCCGTCAAGTAGGGGCGTTTCGCGAAACGCCTCTACGGGCGATCGCGTCGTCAAGTCAGGACCCTATGCCGGTTGCGACACGTTGGACCTTGCGATCATGCGAAGCATGCAACGAGCCGCAGAATCGCAACTCGGATCAGATTCAGTTCACGACTGGGACGTTCGATTGAAGTCGGCGATGGACAGCGTCACGGCAGGAAAGGGCGATGAACTGGTTTCCACCGGGATGTCCTCGCAGCTTTGGCAGGATGTCCACCAAGAAACAAAGGTGGCAGGACTGTTCAACCGCATCGACATGCCGACGAATCCGTTCGACATTCCGTTGCAGCTTGGAGACGTCAACTGGTATCCGGGAACCGAGAATACCGCGGTTGTGGAAAGCACACCAAAAACCTCCAAGCAGACACTGACCGCGCATGAGCTCGTTGCCGAGGTGCCATGGTCTTTGACAATAGACGAGGACGCCGTGTTTGCCGTTCTGCCGGAAGTGCGACGCACATTGGTACGGAACGCCGCGGAGGTAATCGACGACGTATTGCTGAACGCCGACATGACCGGTGCAAACAGCATCAACGCAGACGAGGCGACCATAACGTCGTCAACCGCGGGCAAGGCGCATTTCATGATCGGTTTCGACGGGTTGTTGCACCTCCCTTTGATGGACAACACCGGGCAGGCAACGGCTATCGGAGCCGATGCCAATGCTGC
Organism: Dehalococcoidia bacterium; assembly: GCA_963555965.3. GTDB lineage: Bacteria > Chloroflexota > Dehalococcoidia > Lucifugimonadales > Lucifugimonadaceae > Bin127. The sequence continues at coordinate 803,415 of OY821634.1, read as the reverse complement.
GACATATCTGGATTTGCTGAAGAAACTCGGCAAATATGGAGTGAACGCACGTGACACTGTATTCATTACAGATGTTGCGACATTCGTTAGCAGTCTCGGCATTTCAACCGTCGAGACCGTCGACAAGTTGGGACCCCAGGCGACGATTCTCACCGGTCAGTTGGCGACGGTCTACGGTCATCCCATGATCGTCAGCGGTCAGATGAGGTTGGCAGATACAGACGGAAAGGTGACCAGCGGTGGCAACGACGAAGATCGCGGCCGCATCTTGTGCGTCAACACCAGCCAGTGGCGCGTCGGATTCCGACGCAATCTGATGATCGAGACGGAGCGAGACATCCAGAAGCGCCAGAACGTCATGGTAGTGAGTATGCGACTCGCTTTCGCTGAGCGCACCGGTGATCGTGCCAATGCAGAACACACAGCATTGGCATACAACATCACCCACTGAGGTGGCGCGAAAGAGCGAAGCGATTTTCGCGCGGGCTCCCCCGTAGGGGCGGTTCGCGAACCGCCCCTACTACGGGCATCCCCGGCGAACCGCCCCTACGCTACGGGCATCCCCGGCGAACCGCCCCTACGCTACGGGCATCCCCGGCGAACCGCCCCTACGCTACGGGCATCCCCGGCGAACCGCCCCTACGCTACGGGCATCCCCCGCGAACCGCCCCTACTACGGGCATCCCCCGCGAACCGCCCCTACTACGGGCATCCCCGCAAACCGCCCCTACGGGTGAAGGGCGACCACCACGGTTGCCTATACAGAAAAGGAGACAAGAGAGATGGTGGATTTGGCAGCACCAGTTGGAGTGTTGAATGTCTATGCTACGCCGACACAGTTGAAGCGTCGATTGGGCATTACCGATACAACGCGGGACGAGACGCTGTGGCATCTCCTGCACGTTGCCAGTCGATTCGTCGAGGGATACTGCGGGCGAAACTTCTATGTGAGCACCGAGTCAAAGCGATTCGATGTCCGCGATCGAAACGGCATCCAAGTCGATGACCTCATAGAGATCGCACAGATCGTCGAGGACTGGGATGGCGATGGTGTTTACGAAAAAGTCAGACAGCGCAAGGACTACATCTTGTATCCCCTCGATTCGAATCCCGAATCCTTGCACGGAGTTCCGTTTCACTCACTGCGCCCCCCCGGCGTCGGGGTGGGCTATGCTTTCCCACCGGACGTGCGTCGGTGCAGATTACCGGACGATGGGGATACCGATCACACTTCGTCTCACTCGCCGGGTACGTGAGCAACTCAGGATCGAATCTGACTAAAGCATCGCGGTCATTCAAAGTTGACGATGCTTCGAACATCCGATCGGGGCAGACCATTCTCATAGACAACGAGCAGATGTTTGTCAAGCAGCTCGGCGCATCCGTCTTGAATGTCGAGCGCGGCTTGAACGGCACATCTGCTGCCGATCACCTCGACGGTTCATCGCTCAAGACATTGGCATATCCAGCAGAGGTAGTTGAGGCGACGTTGCTTTTAGCAGTCGATCGCTGGCGACGACGCGACGGGATCGCACGCACAAACGATGTAGCGTCCGGGGCACGGGACGAACTTTACCAACCGTCTGGCGATGTGGATAGATTGTTGGCACCATATCGGAGGTTGTCCATTTGAGGGGAGACTGAACCCGAAGCGGAAGCATTGGGTGTTTAGTGGTTTGTTGGTCCAATGTAGGGACGATTCGCGAACTGCCCCTACGGGCATCCCCTGCGAACCGCTCCTACGCGTATACGTCGCCCGAAAGGGCTTTGCACAACCTTAGGGTTTCCCCCATTCGTGGAGGAAATGTCCGACAGGACAAAGAGGGCAAGAAAGGTGGAATCATTAGAAATGGATCCAAGAGAAGTTCTATTGGGTATCGATCTTGATGAAGTGAAAGGTCAGAGAAGACCTGCGGCTCCGGAGCGGTTGATGTCCGACGAAAAGAAGAAGAAAGATGATGTCGATCTTTTGGAGCAGCTGAAGCGGCTCCGAAAGACGGTTGAGAGAGACCACGATCGTCGATTACGCGGAATCGAAATCAATATCCGTTGGCTCATGGTATTGGTCGGCGGAGAGGTGTTAGCAATCATTGGCTTTGCATTGGGCTCCATCGCGAGCCCATAGTCGATGGATAAGGAGATGTTGAGATGAATGCGAGCAAAGAGCGAAGCGATGGGGTGTTTCAGAAGTTGGGGCGCGCAGTTGCCGCACCCTTCGGACGTGGAAAGAACCATGAGAACCTGCAGGAGCGAGGAATGTCGATACGCCGAGTCGTGGATCGGATCGGCGTTCCGCTTATGAACAGCGACGATGTTGAGTGGTCGTCGGATCATCAGGCAGAGTATTACGCGCGTTCGACCGCGGTTCATGCCGCAGTGCGAGTCTTGGCGGAGGCCGTGAGTCGCCCGCCCTTACAAGTCTGGCGGCGCGTGAGCCCGAACTCGGAGCTTGAACCTGCCGGACTGGACCATCCGTTGCAACGGCTGTTGGACCGCCCGAACGATGTTTGGGACGGCGGTCAGTTGCTCCGAGCCGTTGAGAGTCGGTTGGCACTGTGGGGATCAGCCTACGTCGCCATGGTTCGCGATGCTGACGGAGTTCCATACGAGATGTGGCCCCTTCGGCCAGACGAGGTGCATATTGTCGCCGGCGAGAACGATCGCATCGTGCGCGGATTTATTCACGAAACTGTAAATAGCCGAGTCGCATATCTGCCGGAGGAGATGCTGTGGTATCGACGATTCAACCCCATGCATTCGTTGGCAGGATTCTCCTCGATGATCCCAGCGCGGTTGGCGGTAAACATGGGAACTGAAGCCTTGCGTTTCAACCGGCGATTCTACGTGCACTCCGCAATGCCAGCAGACGTGGTGATGACAACCGATGGCACTCCCCAGCAGGAGCAGATCGAACGACTGTTGGATATGTGGAATGAACGTGTGTCCGATCCAGATACCGCTCACCGTCCGATCGTGTTGAGTGGCGGCATAGACTTGAAACGTCTCGGCGCAAACCAGTCCGATATGGAGTTCATCGCAGCTTTGCAGTGGTCCGTAGAGGAAGTGTCACGCGCTTTCGGAGTGCCAAAGGTGTTCTTGAGCGAATTCGAAGATGCAACACTTGCCAACGTTCGCACCATGGAGCAGTTCCTATGGCGCAACACCATAATCCCAGAGTTGAATATGCTCGAGGACGGAATCAATCATCGACTCGTGCCACACTTCGAGCGATTCACCGGCGAGTTGATCGTCCGATTCAACCTCTCAGACGTTGAGGCAGTCCAAGAATCCCAGTCCGACCGAGCCGAGCGACTCTCAACGCTGGTGGCTGCAGGAATAATGACCGTCCGAGAAGCGCGACGCGAAGTAGGAGTTTAGAGCCGCACCCATCCCCTTCACGCAGCCCAACCATTTCCCTCCACCTCAATGAGGGGGAATTGAAGGGGGTGCCGGCGCAGCGAACGCAAGGGATGTCTCGCCCGTCATACTCGCGCAGACGGGTATGACGGGCGAGGCGGTGCCCCAGCTCATACCCGGAACAGGTTTGTATGATTTGAAATCATTGGAGAGACAAGGAAGAACGAGCAATGCTAAGCCAAGTCCATGAACACATCGTTAGGGAGTTGGGAGAGAGCAGTCGGACTGACACGATATTCGTCCTGACCGCAATCGTCTTCAACCTCATCGTGCTGGCGGTGAATTCCGGCTTGGCATCCGAGGCGGTGACCAGGGGTGGTTCTGCGACGTACGATACCGTGCTGGTGGTGTTCATCTTGATGACGGTGCTGCTGAATGTCGTGGCGTTGGTGGCTTTGATCTTGGGTCGGCGGACGCGGCGGATGCTTCTCGACGGGCTGGTGGCGATGTATCGGGACAACGAGGTGGCGAAGTATTACGATCCGTCGCTGATGTCGAACTACGGTATCCGGTATCAGCTCTTTGCGGCGGTGATCGGTATGCTGGCGTTGACGGCGATCGTGGTGCCGTTGATCATTCGGTTTACGAATTAAGATTGGCTGTTTGCTACTCCCACTTCGGCTGTCTGGCTAGGTAGAGGGTGATCATGCCGAGGAGGAAGATGCCGACGATGGTGGCGAAGGCGAGGTCGAAGGAGCCGGTGGTGTCGTGGACTCTTCCGGCGAGTACTGGTCCGCCGGCGATGGAGATGATCTGGGCGAACTGGTAGAGACCCATTAATGACGCGTATTCGCGGAGGCCGAAAGTCTGCTGGACTACGAGGACGATGAGTGCTCCGAGTCCGCCGAAGCCGAGGCTGTAGACGAAGATGCCAGCGATGATGAGGGGAATGCCGCCGAAGGGGAGGATCATGAGTGTTACGCCGACGGCTTGGAATGCGGTGCTGAGGACGGTCATCTTGCGTGCGCTGAATCGTTCGCTGGCGCGTCCAAAGGCGATCTTGGACGCGATGCCCATCGTGGCGATGAAGGTGATCGCAGAGGTGGCGGCGGCAGGTGCGAAGCCGTTTTCGCCGAAGTGCTGTCGTAGCTGAGTGAGTACGCCTTGGTAGGTGAAGGTTGCGGCGACGAGTCCGATTAATGTGAGCCAGAAGGCCCAGGTCTTGACCGCTCGTTTGACTGACATTCCCGCGCGTGCGGCGGCAGCGTTGGCGGATGGACGTGGTCGGTGGGTGCGGCGCATCTCGACCTCGACGTCGCGGGATTTCTCGCGCAGGAAGAGCATGACTGACGCGGCGAGTCCGAACATGATGATGGCAAATATGATGTATGCCCACTCCCAGTTGATGAGTGCGATGATGGTTGCGGCGAGTGGTGGCATGGTCATGCCGCCGAAGTTGTTGCCAGACACCACGATACCCGTCATCCGACCCATCGAGTTCGGGAACCATAACCCCACCATCTTCCCAGCCGGCAGCACTGTAGCGCCCGGAAAACCGGCGTAGACCAGAGTCGCAAGCGCCAACCAGTGCCAAAGCTCCGTCATGAAAGGCCGAAGCGCAAAACCCACAGCGATAAGTAACAACGACACCAACATCACCGGTCGAACACCGAAACGATCCATCCAATAACCGATCACCGGAGCCAGGATGCCCGAAACGAAAGAGAAAGCCAGCGATAGATTCAGCTGAGTCTGGTTCCACCCGTACCGCTCCTGCAACGGACCCACGAACTCGCCGAAGGCGTACTGCGTCATCCCGATCGAAAGCCCCGTAGACAGGAAGACGAGGAGAGCCACCACATACCCACGGTAAATCCGACGCGTAGCACGTATCGGCCTCGCGGCTATGGACGGGAGATTCAAGGAGTGAACGCTAAGGTGCTGGAAACGAGTCGTCCACTAAGGATATGCCACTGGCCGCGATTCACCCATGGTTAAGGCGGCGGGCAGCGCAGGGTTTTTTCGAACAACGCTTCTTCAGTTTGTCCATCCCAGTAGGCTAGGTTGAGTTCCACGAGGGTTAGCCACTCGTAGTTTGTGCACTGACGGTCCCCGCTTTGGCATCAGGCATAATGGAAATCAGGTATGCACGCAGATTCTCGAAAGATAGCCCTTTTAATTGACGGCGACAATGCTCAACCATCGTTGGTCGATCAGGTGTTGGCTGAGACGGCAAAACATGGAGTTGTGACGACGCGTCGCATCTATGGCGACTGGACATCGCCGCAGATGTCTGGTTGGAAAGAAGCCCTCCATGCTCATGCAATCCAGCCGATACAGCAGTTCCGATACACCGTTGGCAAAAACGCCACGGACAGCAGCTTAATAATCGAAGCAATGGATCTTCTTCATTTCGCGACCGTTGATGGTTTCTGTATCGTCTCGAGCGATAGCGACTACACGAGGTTGGCAACCAGGATTAGGGAGCAAGGATTTTTCGTGATGGGCATAGGCAGATCCAACACCCCAAAGTCTTTCGTCAACGCTTGCGAGGTTTTCGTCTACACGGAGATCTTGTCTCCGCTGATGACAGAAGCAACTCCCGTCGCTGGAACGATTTCTTCTGAATGGACCGACAAGGTCACACGTGCAATCGAAATGGCGACCCGAGATGATGGTTGGGCATTCCTCGGAGCGGTAGGGAACTATCTCAGGCAACTGGATCCAGCATTCGATTCACGGAATTACGGGCACAAGCAATTATCTGCACTCATCAGATCTGAGCCAAAACTCTTCGAGACTCGGGAATCCAAGACCGAAAAGGGACCTTCGATAATCGATGTGAGGTTCGTGACCTAGAGCCTTAAGGCCTCGAAAACCGCGAGTTTGTGGCTATGGAGGCGGACAGCGGAGGGTTTTGGTGAATTCGGCGTTTTCGGTCTGGCCGTCCCAGTAGGCTAGGTTGAGTTCCACGAGGGTCAGCCACTCGTAGTTTGTGCATTTCACGCCGGACATTTCGATTATGAAGATGCCGTTGTCGCCCGAGGCGTTTATGAAACCGAAGGGGTTCGGGCGGAGCTGATGCCCGGTTTCGGTCGGGATGCCGTGGATGCCGCGATTGGGCAATACGACCTGTCCGTCGTCATTTGTGGTGAGGCTGAACTCAGGGATATCGTCGACGATTCCGCCCTGTGGACTCTGCGTTCGTTGATAGAAGTGCAGTGTCACGTCGGGCAGCGGAATGCCACGTCGGTCGACGACGCGCAATCGGGTGGTTTCTGGAGTATCGAAGAGATAATCTCCAAAGTACCCTCGGCGGTGTCCCGCGTTGCTACGCATCCCGCCAGCGGTGTGCACTCCGATGAAGGCGGGTACGGTGCTCATCATGTCTTCCACGTCTTCAGGGAAGCGGAAACAACCCCATGGGTGCCCCCACAGCTCGGGACGATTGCAACCGACCAACTCGCCCGGTCGGTTGACGTCTGGCAGGGCTACGGACTCCTTATTCAGGTGCATAGCATAAATGTCGATCGCGCCTAGCTGGTGCATCAATTCGTGAAGCAATCCGTGATCGATTTCAGGACGTTCTCGATATCCCTCAGTTGTGAAAAAGCCACCATCCCATATTCCCCACCAGCCGTCCAGCTGCCACCGCAACGGATGGTTACCGTCGAGATTTCTACGATCGGCGATCAAGAAGAGTTCCGTGCGCACGCGATCTTCGAGGCCGGCTGACGCCAGAAGTTCGTTTAGATAAGACACGTTGTTATGTACCCAGTGTTCGGGGGACTGGATACTCTTGCCCTGTTGATTGGAGAGGGTCAACGATTCGTAGGCGATGGGGCTGAAGTAGATTCCTATGGTGTGGCCTTTGATCCAGTCGATGACCGAGTTGTTGTCTTCGATTAGTTCGTCGACATGATCTTCTGGATCGACGGTGAATCTTACGGCAGGGTTGGTTTCACTCGTCGGCCAGTCGATCGGTAAGACCAATTCGATGCTTTCGCCGGGTGCTAACCCTTCGTCATTGCCGCGCTCAACTATTGCGTCGTCGAGAGTCCAAGAGTAGTTGAAGGGTCCGGATGGGGTATCTCCAAAGTTGGAAACGTGTGCGATAAGCTGGACACTGTCGCCGGGGGCTGGGAGTCTCTTGATGCCGGATTGTTCTGGACAAACAATAGGGCCTCGGGGTTCGTCGAACGGGTATGGACAACGGTGATTTTCGTGGTGGTAAGAGATTTTGTATTTCTCGTATCGGGGCAAGCGCTCGATGTAGGTAGCAACAAGATCAACTCCGCCGTTGAATATCGGTACAGGTTGCCAGTATGGAGGTCCATCGCCGCAGAACGACAAAGTCCAGAGATCTGGATGTGCATCGCGTAAATTGTCTGGAACGCATCCATCAAGATCGTTGCGGTTGAGGTTCAACGTCTCTAGATTCGTCAGTTCGGACAGTTCGCCGGGTACCTCCCCTGTCAAATTGTTGTGGTCTAGTGCCAAGATTCGAAGGCTGGTTAATCTGCCAAGTTCTGGAGGAATATTTCCAACCAGCTGATTTCTGTACAGTTCCAAAATCTCCACGTCGATCAACTTTCCGAGTTCCGACGGAAGCTCTCCAGTCAACTTGTTCAAATATAGGCGCAACTCTCTCAAATCGGCTAGATCGCCTAGTTCAGGCGGGATGTTTCCTGTCAATTGGTTGACATGGAGAGTCAACGCCTCGAGGCTGGACATGGAACCCAATAGAGATGGAATATTTCCTGAGAGCTGGTTGATATGCAGATGCAACACTCTCAGACGCCGGAGTTTTGCCAGTTCCGCTGGGATATCGCCAGACAACTGATTTTCGCTCAGATCCAGTCTCACTAAGTTGGTTAACATCCCTAGTTCCGCAGGAATGTCGCCTGTTAGCTGATTAACGTTGAGATATAGTTCCCTCAATTCGGTGAGATCACTCACTTCGCCCGGGATGCTTCCTGTAAGCCGGTTGTGACTCAGATCCAAAATCTGAAGGCTCGTCAATTCGACCAGTTCCGGTGGTATCTCTCCTGTCAAACCGCGCCGGTGCAGGAATATACCGGCGACCCTGCCGCGATCATTCAAATGGATGCCGTGCCACGATGTGATCGGCAAGGTTTCGCTCCAGTTGAGTTTGGCATTCCCGGCTAATGAACGCTTAGCTTGTAGCAAGAACTCGCAGTCCCGTACCAAACCAGAGGCTAGGTATTGACTAGGAACTACGATCCCATTGGTGCATTCGGCAGGTTTTGATGCCGCAGGGCTGTCGGCAGTGTACTCGGTGACGATTTCGATATTTCTGATAACGTCACCTTCGCGTATAGCGTTTCCGTGAGCGTTGTCTCGGAAGGCGTCTACGAAGTGCATTCCTCTGACCACTTTTCCGAATACTGAGTGGCATTGCGCGTCTTCGTTTTCGCAATCTCTGGGCGAGCCGTCTGGGTTTAGCCCATCACGTTCGGGTAGCGGGGCGAGCGTGATATAGAACTGGCTACCATTGGATTCGTCTGGGGGAGCGCCTGAGTTGGACATGGCGACTACGCCAGCGGAGTCGTGACGGAGATCGGGGTGGAATTCGTGTTCCAGAGTATAGTCAGCACCGCCATCGCCGGTTCCGGTCGGATCCCCAGTCTGGATCAGTTCACCTTCGATTACGCGGTGAAAGGTGAGGCCATCGTAGAAGCCATCTTCCACGAGTTTGATGAAGTTGTTGACCGTGTGGGGTGCTTTGTCGATGAAGAGTTCGATCTCGATTTCGGGATGAGGTACTTTTTCGAGGTAGACAAGGGCGAAGTATTGCAACACGTCGCGCGGGTCGGGCGGCGGAGTGGGCGTGGGTGTGTAGGTCGGAGTGGGTGTGGGAGTGTTTGTAGGGCTATGCGTAGCGGTCGCAGTCGGAGTAGCAGTCGGAATAGGCGTCAGCGTGGGAGTGTCAGTCGGCGTTGGAGGCGGAGTGCTGGTATGAGTAGGAGTGAAAGTCGGCGTTAGGGTAGGTGTAAGCGTCGCGGTGGCGGTGTAAGTAGGGGTTAGAGTCGGCGTTTCGGTTGGAATAGGAGTGAGAGTAGCTGTCAACGTGGGAGTCGAAGTCGGAGTGTCGGTTGCAGTTGGCGTATGAATCGGGGTAGGTGTCAGGCTGGGGCTAGGAGATGGAGTTGTTGTCGTCGTAGCTGTGTAGGTCTGAGTAGGGGACGGAATCTCAGTAGGTGTTGGTGTCATGGTCGCGGTCGGTTTTGGAGGCGGAAGCGTCGTTGCGGTGGGGGAAGGAAGCACGGTCGGTATCGGCGACGGCTTCGGAGCAGCGGTACACGCCAAAACAGTGGCGACCACGATCGCCGACATGGTGAGAAAGATGGTTGGCCTGATCACGTTGCGCATGAAACATCGTTGCGTGAGTGTAAACTAGGGTAACCCGCCCGAAAAGACTAAATGACCACCACGGATCGGCGGAACATACGAAGCAGCAAAATCAGAGCGACTACAAACAATAAATCCAAGCTTAAAGCTATCGCGAAACACCCCCGCCACAGCAACGAACGGGCGGGGCATCATAGCCCATCATCCAACATCACCGCAATCACAGTTCAAAACCCCAAGGCAGATTCAGAAGGGACCTACCACAGCTAACCCAGGGGAGGCCTACTCCACAGCCGGTATCGCCGCGTGGTACTTGTGCACCGACGATGAATTGTTGTACCAGACCTGCATGATCACGTTGTACGAAGTGTTCGATTCCAAACCCTTCACCGTCACCGGACCCAGACTGTCCACCTTATAGATCGGTTCGCCGCTGTAGACGTTGTTCCGGCAGGATGCGCCGTCGTAGTCCGCGCCTCGACACACCACGAAGCGGTAGTAGTTGAAGCCGCGGAGAGTGAACTTCGTCCACGACACGTCAACGCTCGTCCCGTCCGAGTTCCTAGTCGCAGTCACGACTACTCCGCCAGGAACCGGCGTCGGCGTCGATGTTGGCGTTTCAGTAGGTGTCGCCGTCGGAGTGGGAGTGTTCGTAGGAGTCGGTGTCGGCGTGTACGTCGGACAGGGCGCGATTGACGATGCGGACGCGCTGCCCGTCCCGGTCTCGCGGATGCGGAGCATCAGCTTGTCGCCGACATCCCACGGCTGCACGCACGTAGCCCACTCGTGAGGCGCAGAAGTGCTGCCAGAACCGCCGAACGCGAAGGTGGACGACACCTTGCCGTCAAGCTCGATGATGTCCATCTCATAACCCGAAAGCGCGTTGTGAGGAGTCGTCCCCATCTTCACGATGCCCGGCGCGTAGTAGAGATAGTCGAGAGTTACCGAAGTCTTGTCAGGCAGAGTGAAGGATGTCTTCGGACTGTAGCGAACACCGATGCCGTCGGACGGATTGGTCAGCGCAACCGGGTCGAAGAACGCTTCGTGGAGGGTGCCGGCAGGGGCATCGACATCTATTACCCATATATCTTTGGAAACTTGGGGTTGGATGTCCTTAAGTTCTTCTAGGTTGCTGATCCCAGTCAAGTCAAAGCAAGGGTCCTGGCTAGCAGATTCAAAATCGGGAACCATTTGAAGATATGCAGAATAGGTACCTTTGGGGATAGGTCGCGAATTTTTGATCGCCAGTTGATATTGGTGAGACGATCCGTCGTTATCGATAATTTCTGAAACGAACAGCTTGCCAACTTCTCCGGTAAGAAAGTACACCGAGTAATAGCTGCGCGGACCGTCGCCACCACCACCAAATGCAGCACGCACTAATTCAGTGTCTGCGCGTTGTCCCGACACTAAGTTGAACTCCGTCGTGGTTTCCGTCTGGGGATCTATATTCCATTTTTTGAATCTGGGAAGGCTATAATCTCTCTGTACGCACTCGCGACCGATCTCTCGCGTCTCGTACCCTGAGATTTCAGTTTCGATGGTAGCAATGAGTTTCTTTATCCCGCCCAATTTGATTGTGGGGGCGGAGGCCGCCGCCTCCGCACTGCTTGAAGATTCGGACGGCCAATCAGTGAGGAACAATTGCTCGTCCCCCGCAGCCGTCCCTGATGCTCCATCTGAACTTACCGCGGCAGGCAGCCATGCTTTGTTTTCGCGGCTGGTTATCAGAAACCTAGATTGGTTGATTGGATCTGGTCCTGCAAATTGAAACACATTTGATTCAGCTGACCAAGAACTGTAACCAGGTTCAGGTTTCTTGAGAAAAATCACCATTTCACGACCATGCCAAGGATCGCTAATTTTGATTACTCGTTTGGCATGAATCTCAGCGTCCTTTTTCGAATCCCAGCACGGACACGAAAACTCAACTTCCGCGTATATATCCTTCGATCCCGTGCCCGCGAGATACTCCAAAACGCGAAATTGATATCGCAGACCACTCACAACCCCTGCCCAGCTTTTCTCAACTGAAAAAGCGGTTACAGAAACGAACTCCGCCTTAACGATGATGTCCGAATGCGCGATCACTTCTTCCATGGAAGTTTTACCGTATGTCGGCTCCCCGTACGGCCAAACAAACATCGCCACGCCCGTCGCTCCGTCTTCTTGGTCAGGCGGAGGAGCCAGAACCAGAAAATAGATCGCGACACCAATCGCCAGAAGGACGGCGGTCAAAAGGACCACCGTCTCCCATTTTCCGGTGGGGAATTTCTTCAGTAGATGTTTGCTGGTCCACATTTTGCTTTGGTTCTCAGTATCTTGCATCAAGGGTGAACATGTGAAGTGCCATACAACTTATTGACCGCTTTGATATCACGGCTGCCAGGTCGAATCGGCGGATATTCAGGATGCAGCCAATGCATCATATCGCTCTCACCACCGCTATGTCCAAGACCGATGACGTGTCCGAACTCGTGAGTTAAGACTGTAGGAAGGTAATACGTATTGATACATTTACCGGGAGATCCGTTTGTACCTGAGCTACATTTCGCGCGATGAAAATTGTAATATTGGGTAAATTGATGACCAATATTGCCACTGCCATCAAATTTATAAGGTATAAACATTTCTCTTCGATCGTAGTGCGAACCTTTAAGCAATAATGGCCGTTTAACACAGATACCAGAACCATCTCCACAGTATTTCGCTTTTGATTGATCGTAGGTCTCTACAGTTGCTTTGCCTTTTTGCCCTTGCCCGCACTCTGCATTGGAATCGATGGTTTCAATCAGTTCGAAGCCCCACGATTTTTTCCAACGTTTCATCGCGTCAACGACCTCAGATCTGAAATTCAATCCAACTATTGGCTCAGTTGCACATTTCGATTTCAATGCAACTTCGATATTTGAACTAGGGTTATGCAACGGCTGAATTGCTTGTACCTCATCTATTATCCATTCGTAATCGTGTTTGGTGTTTTTGATTCTGTAGGTCGCTTTTGAAGTACCGTCCCCAATGGCACAACTGACCAAGTGCACTGCATCGCTTGGCTTGAGGTTCGCAATCAACGTCTGAGTAGGCCACGATCCCCACTGACAAGTAGGATGGTAAGAGATATTGCCCGCATTACTTGGTGACTTATAAACTTGCAGTCCGGTGTTTTGCGGAACGCTTATGCTATATACATACGATCCGGTGATATCGCTTTGTAAGTCGACTTCGATTTCAGTTCGTGCGCTGGTCATCAACGTCCAACCCATTCTTTCCAAAGGTAAACCTTCTTCCAAATCAGAAATCCCATCAAGTCTAGTGATGACAGATTCGAAAGCCAGTGGTTCGAGGGTCTTAGCTGTGGACTCTGCTGAGTCAGTTACCTGGCCATGTTGGTCTGTATCGAAAACCACATCGATCTTGAACGTGTATGTCGTGTCCTCATCCAGCCCGACGTCGCTATCCGATGTTTCGATCCCCTTGAAGATGAAGGAGGTCTGAGAAGATGTTTTCAGATTAACGAAATCATTGGGGCAATTAGAGCATGTGTAATATATCTTCAGCGAGTCGATCTTCGGATTGGAAATATTCTTGTATTCCCAGTCGATCTTGAGGGTGCGGAATCCGGTTTCGATCGATTTGATTTCGACGGTGGGTTCGTCAGGCACTGGCGTCGCGGTCGGACATATTGGAGCTTGCGTTGGAAGCACCGGCACAATCTCGTTCGGACCAGCGTTCGATTCGGTTGTCGGAACTGGGCACACGATCGGCGTTGGTGTTTTGGTAGGCGTGGGAGTGAAGGTAGGTTCGGGCGTTGGAGTGTTGACGGTGATACCGACGGAGTCGAGAACTACGGTTGCGGTTTTGTCTATAGTGACGAGTTTGACGGTTGCGTCCCCTCCGGGCGCGCAGCCGTAGAACCACTGCGATTTGTCGTTGTCGGACTGCTCCTCCGGGTCTTCACCACGGAGTCCGGGCAGTCCGCAACTGCTGGTGTCGTGCAGCGGCCCTTCCTTCACGAATCTGGCGCCCTTCCCATTGGTCTGGAGATTGGTCGCCTGGACAAGAGTGCCTTGCCCGATGGTAATGGTGCTGGGATCTGCGCTGATTTCGCCTTTTGGAGTGGGGCTAGCGGTTGGAGTGGGCGTGTTGACGTTGACGGTGATTCTCGCCAGTTCGATGTCGGTCGAGGTGGTGACTCTGGCCGTCCCCGATCCGCCGGGGCTGCATCCGTAAATGTCGGTAGTGGATGTGCCGGCGGCGACGCTCGCTTCTTCTCCCTGCGCTCCTGAAGCAGTGTCGGTGCAAGCGGAGTTGAAGCGTATCGGGCCGCTAAGCTTGAACTTGACATTGCTACTAGGGAGGTTTTTCAGGTCGTAAGCCGTCAGCACCGCCTTCTCGCGGATGTCGATCGGGTTCTTCGAGACCTTCAGCTTTCCACTCGCCGTAGGAACTGGAGTGGCAGTCGGCGGATTGGCCGGCGGTCTCACGGTGATCGTCACGCGGTCCAGTTCGGTGTCGCCCGATACGAGTCTTACTCTTGCTGAACCGCCGGGCGAGCATCCGTAGAGCGTCATCGAAGCGGAGCCGCTGGCTGCGACCTCGTCGCCATAATTTGCGGAACTGAAACGCGAGCAGCTCGAGGATTCGTCCACCGGCCCGCTGTAGAAGAACGACACGGTGTTGCCGACGTTGCGTAGATTCGTGGCGCGGATCGACGAGGACTGTCCGACGTTTATCGTGGAAGGCGACGCGCTCAGATCCCCGCTGGGCTTGGGCGTGGCTGTCGGGGGCGTCGTAGGCACGGGCGTGAAAGTAGACGTCGGAACAGGCGTGTTCGTCAGTGGCACTGGGGTATTTTCCCTCCCCATTTTGCGACAGCAAAAGGGGGACGCGTCAAGCGAAGCGAGACGCAGGGGGTTCAGACGACTCTTTGAACTTCGTCAAAAACTAATCTTGCCGCCAAATTGCCGCTAGAGCGGCAATATGACGGCAATAAACCACCCCAAAAAACCACCCGCAGCAGAGTGTAAACTTTGGGCACTCACCAAAAACAACCTACCGAAAAACGAGGTCAAACCAACATGCGCACCAGCAAAATCAGGGCAGCAATTAACAGCAATTCGAAAGTCACAAGCATCACTTTTACGTTTCCAGCCCCGTCTTTGGCGGAGATGGCGGGTTACGCCGGATTCGACGTGTTGCATCTGGACATGGAGCACGGAGTGTTCGATTGGAACGATGTCGAGGCGATGTGTCGTGCGGGTGAGCTTAACGGGATGACCTGCACTGCTCGGATACCTAATACTGAGACGGATACGATTTTGCGGGCGTTCGATCGGGGGCTGATGGGGATCCTTTGTCCGCATGTTGACAACGCGGAGCAGGCGGAACAGATCGCGAAGGCGGCACGTTTCGGACCGGTCGGAGAACGGAGTTTCGGGACCTCGCGCGGTCGGGAGTACGGAATGGCGGGGCATGAATCGCCAGACTACATGGCAAGTTTCAACGAGCAGGTGACGGTGGCGGCGCAGATCGAGACCGCGAACGCGGTGGAGACGATCAATGAGATATTGGCGGTTGAGGGTATCGATCTGATCGCGTTTGGGTCGAACGACTTGGCGCAGTCGATGGGTTATTCGGGCTATCCGAACCATCCCGAGGTGCGCGCCGCGGAGCAGAGGGTTCGTGATGCGACGCATGCGGCGGGGGGATTGTTGACGGAAGATGTCGAGGTAGGGATCAATTTGGTGCAGTGGTTGCCAGGGATCTGGGCGGATTGGCTGGCATCGGCGCGGGGTTGACATCTCCCGTCTCCGATTGGCATACCCCGCTCGTTGCACTCGCGCTTCTTTCGTCCCACGAAAGGGGCATGTCCCGTATACACCTCAATTGCTCCTCTGAAATCGTGTGTAATAAACTTACACATACACAACATTGGATGAGGCATTGGCTATGGCAAGAGTTCAGCTGGTAATACCTGATGCGGATAAGGCTCGCTACGTGCATCAGGCGCGGCGCGAGGGGATATCTTTGAGTGCGTGGTTGCGGGCGGCGGCGAGCGATCGGTTGGAGAAGCGAAAGCGCTCTGCTAAGCGCATGTCGGTTGAAGAATTGCGCGAATTTTGGGAGTTGTGCGATTCGCGCGAGGGTCCCGAGCGCGAGCCAGATTGGGAAGAGCATTTGAAGGTAATTAACGCTTCGCGAATGAGTGGATTCACTAACACGTGATCTTCGTCGATTCAAATGTCTTCATGTACGCCGTCGGCAGCGAACACAGACTCAAAGGTGAATCAAGAGAGTTTTTTGCCAATGCCACGGCGTTTGACATACCGCTAGTTACATCGGTAGAGGTAGTGCAAGAGTTAATCCACGCATACTTACCGATCCAAAGGATCGATGCATTTGGTGACGCTCTATCTCTTGTTTCAGAGTTGGAGATCGAAGTCTGGCCGCTGGAGATGGATGACGTGATGTTGGCTTGGGATCTACGTCAAGATCATCCTGGCTTGAGCGCTCGGGATCTTTGCTACTTGGCGTCGTGTCGCAGGCGCAGGGTTTCAGAGATTATGACTTTTGATCGGGCCCTGCGCGGCGCGTTTGGTGCGGTTTCGTAGATTCTCGGTCCCGTATCGAGATAGGGGGCAGACTGCGCGGGAATCCAGACTGAGTAGACGGGAATGACAGGTTGAGTAGGCGGGGATGACAGTCTGGATTCCGGCTTTCGCCGGAATGACTGAGTTGTGCAATCTCAGTGATGACGTATCCTATTGGGCAATCCGTAGAAGAGGTGGAATAGAAGGAGATCGCAACAGTCATGACTTCGTCAACATCAATCTGCAATCCTGATGGACTCAAGTGGGAGCCGGTGCCGCACTGGCCCAAGCTGCCGATGGGGGTATCGTTCTATGGCGATGCGACATCGGTAGCCGTCGATTCGCAGGACAACGTCTACGTCTTCAACCGCGGCACCGACCCTATCTGTGTGTTCAACCCTGATGGCGATCTGATTCGCACGATGCTGCATGGAACGGTGACGCGTCCGCACGGAATCGAGATCGACGAGGATGACAATATCTACGTCGTTGATGACGATGGACACTATGTCCGCAAGTTCGACCAAGAGGGCGTCGAACAAATGACGATAGGTGTGCAGGGGGAACCGTGCGAGTGGCAGGGCGGAGGTTACTTCAACCGACCAACGGACATCGCCATCCATCCTGACACGGGGGAACTGTTCGTGTCCGATGGCTATGGGAACTCGCGCGTTCACCGCTTCGATCCCGACGGCAAGCACATGTTGTCCTGGGGCGAACCCGGAACTTATGATGGCCAGTTCAGTCTGCCGCACAACATATCGATGCTCGGCGAGGACCAAGTGATCGTCGCCGACCGAGAGAATTTCCGAGTGCAGATATTCACTACCGACGGCGAGTACGTCGATCAGTGGCACATCCACCACCCGATGTCGGTTACGCAGGGCAAGGGCAACGACGACAAGATCTACATCGGCGACATGATCCAGCCATCGGTTCAGCGTGGTGTGCCTGACCTTGGGGCCCGTGTATCGATCCTGACCGCGGACGGTCAGTTGATTGAGCGATTGGGCAACCCACAGCCTGGGATGGGCGTGGACCAGTTCACCGCGCCGCACGGTGTATCAACCGACTCTCAGGGCAACGTGTATGTAGCCGAGGTTGCGTACACGAACTTCTACTCGAGCCCTGAGAACTGCGGGATGGACGAGCCGCCGAAGGGGGAAATCGTCAGCTTGCGGAAGTGGCGGCCGGTTAACGGTGCATAACTTGAGAATCTGATAGCGAAACCACTACTCGCATGGAGGGGTAGAGAAATGCCATACAAACCCGTACCCTACTGGGCCAAACTCCCACACCCGATGTCCTTCAAAGAGGCAACATCGGTCGCTGTAGACTCCCAAGACCGCGTCTACATCTTCAACCGCGGCAACTGGCCGATGATGATCTTCGATGCCGACGGCAACTTCCTCGAGACTTGGGGAGCGGGCGAGTTCAATCGTCCGCACGGCATATTCATCGACGGCGACGACAATCTGTATCTCGCCGATGACGACGACCATGTCGTTGAGAAGCGAACACCGTCGGGGGAGATAATCTTCCGTCTTGGCGAGCGCGGAAACCCGGCGGCGTGGCAGGAGGGCGATCCCTTCAACCGGCCGACAGACATCGTGGTGCATCCCGAGTCTAGGGACATTTTCATCACCGACGGCTACGGAAACTCCAGAGTTCACAAGTACGGCCCTGAAGGCAACCACATCACATCGTGGGGGGCACCCGGGGCTTTGGACGGTCAGTTCAGCCTGCCGCACAACGTCTGCATGCTCGGTGATGACAGGATCGTCGTGTGCGACCGCGAGAACTTCAGGATTCAGGTATTCAGCTTGGATGGCGAGTATCTGGGGCAGAAGCACATGCATCGACCAATCGCATGTGCCAACGGTCGAGCAGGCGATGATCGCATCTACGTTGCGGAGGCTGGTGCACCGGCCGTACAAGCAGGCGTACCCAACCTCGGCCAACGCGTCGTCATCCTCGACACCGACCTAAACGAAGTCGACTCTTTCGGCGCAGGACTCGCAGGCGAGGGACACGACCAGTTCATCGCATCGCACGGCATCGCGACCGACTCGTCCGGGGCGGTATACGTCGCTGAGGTTTCGTACACGAACACGGGATCGAATCTCAATCCGCCGCGGGAGGTTACGAGTTTGAGGAAGTGGGTTCCACAGTAAACGTAACGACTGGCAACCGAAGCGATCGGGTACATACGGGAAAGCGCATGGCTGAGACCAAATCAAACGAAATTCCACCACTTTCGCAATTGATCAACCCTACTCTCGACGCCCTTCACGGTCTAGGCGGCAACGCGAACTCGCACGAAATCACCGATAAGGTGATCGCTGACTTGAATTTGTCGTCGGATGCAGCAACTCAAGTTTACAAAGACAGTGCGAGACCAATTTTGCAAAGGCACTTAGCCTCCGCGCGAACGATCCTCAAATCTAACGGTTTGATCGATAATTCTGAACGCGGGGTTTGGAGATTAACGTCCACGGGATTGCAGACGAAATCGATTGACCCCTCGTATGCCCGAGCCGAATATCGTCGGCAACGCAGAACCCGTGCGGCGAATGGCGATGAAGAAGATGTCCCGGATAACGAGGACGACATCACCACTGATCCATCGCAAACATGGCGCGATTCGATTCTCTCTCATCTACAGAACATGCGCCCGGATGGGTTCGAAAGGCTATGCAAACTTCTGTTGCGCGAATCAGGTTTTACCGGAATCAAGGTAACTGGTGGTCCCAACGATGGCGGAATTGACGGCCACGCGATTTTTCGGTTGAACAATTTGATTAGTTTCCCTGTCAAGTTTCAGTGCAAAAGGTATAAAGGCAACGTGCGATCCAAAGATGTCAGGGATTTCCGAGGGGCTATGCAAGGTCGAGCCGAAAAAGGACTTTTCTTGACTACCGGAACCTTTACTCTTGGCGCCAAGCGAGAAGCCACGCGCGACGGCGCACCGCCAATAGATCTAATCGACGGCGAGGCCTTAATCGATTTGTTGAAGGATCGGAAAATGGGTGTGAAGGTAACTCCACGGACCGTTGAAGACATAGAAATCATTCCAGAGTATTTCGAATCTGTTTGAATCCAAGGGTAATCACTCCTCCTTATCAACCCTCCAACTCCCTATCTGCGCGGCGTGTTCTTCGTAGTGGAGGAAGGACCACTCGTCGATTAGACGACGTCTGGGATGGTCTTGATTGAAGTGGCTGGCGGGGGTGTTGGCTAGGGTGTCGCGGAGTTTGCGGTGGGTAGATTCGAGCCGTTCGATTACTTCCCTGGGCGAGGCGTCGTTCATCTTTGAGACGGCTTCGGCGTTGAATTCGTCAGTGTTTGGTTCGGGGTAGTCGTAGCCGTCATCGGGCGTTTCAAGTGCGGTGATGAGGAGGCGTTCCCACTCGCTGAGGTGCCACAAGACTTGGTTAACCGACCAGTCACCACATGCGCCGGGTTCATCGGCATCTTCACTGCGTAGCTCATTGAAAGATGCGCGGAAGCGACGCCATGCGTCATCGATGGCTAGTATGACGAGGCGTTTAGTGATATCTTGGTCGTGTTCGGGCATCGTACAAAACTATATCCGCGTCAAGTTGTCTTTATGCCTTAACATGCATGGCATAGCTAATGAACTTGCGCCTTCGGGCGAGGAGAGATGCCATGACGATCGTCGGCGATGGAGATTACAGGTACGAGGTGCTGCCGGAGTGGCCGAAGAAGATGCCGGAGAGTTGGAAGTTCGGGATGGCCTCGGATGTGGCGGTGGACTCGAAGGATCGGGTCTGGGTGTTTGCGCGCGAGCAGCATCCAGTTACTTGGTGGACGACGGATGGGGAACTGGTAGGCAGTTGGGGATATGGTTTGACACTCGGTATCGCGCCGGAGTTCTTTTTCCGTGAGCCGCATGGCATCTTTATCGACTCTGATGACAACATCTGGCTGTCAGAGAAGCAGCGTCACATCGTCACGAAGCACAACCAGTCGGGTGAGATTCTGATGGAGCTTGGCGAGCGTGACTGGGCGAGCGTGACGGTGACTTGGGATGGCAGGCACGGCGATCCGTTCAATTCGCCGACAGGCATCGCGGTTGCGCCTAACGGCAAGATATACGTTTCAGACGGCTACGGCAACAGGCGAATACACCGGTTCGCCGCGGACGGCACATATGAGATGGCGTGGGGTATTCCTGGCGGTGCTCCGGGTGAGTTCGCGCTGGTTCACAACGTCGGCGTCGACGATGACGGACGCGTCTACGGTTGCGACCGGGAAAACAGCCGCATCCAGATCTTCGACGGTGATGGCAACTTCATCACCGAGTGGACAGACATGTCGGCTCCGGGGGACATCCATTTCCGGGATGGATTGGCGTATGTTGCCGAGCAGGGGGATGGTTGCGCGGTGTCGGTCTGGACGTTAGATGGTGAGTTGGTGACGCGCTGGCGCGGGGACGACGAGGCGAAGATACTCGGCGCGGCGCACGGCATCTGGACTGACTCTGAGGGCAGCATCTACGTTGCCGAAATCGGTACGCCGGAGAGAGGCCAGCGTGTCCGTAAATTCCAAAAACTTTGACCCAAAAAATTGATGATACATGTGTTGCGTTATCCGTAGTGCTGTTGTAACATACCCAAAAGAACGGATGAACGAACTATGGGAGAGGACATGCCTACAGTGGAAGATCGGCTAGCAACCATTGAGCAGGACGTTAGTTATCTCAAGCAGGACGTCAGTTATCTGAAGGGCTACATGGAGCACGTCGCGACCAAATCGGGCGTGAACGAGTTGAGAGCCGAGATGGCTGACATGAAGCAAGAACTAATGACGCAACTCACATGGCGAATGTTCGGCATGATCGTTGGGATGTTCGTATCCGTCAGCTCCGTCGCAGCAGTGGCTATAGCTGTTTCTCAAAACATATTCGACTGATAAGGGGGCCGTTGCATCGCAACTATGGAAGAACGAATGTCAACGGCGGAACAAGAGGCGAGTTCGATGAAGTCGACTCTAGAACACCTAGCGACCAAATATGAGTTTACGGAGTTAAAAACCGACATAGCCCAGTTGGACGTCAAGTTAGAGAAGTCGGTTTCGGATTTGAAATCGGTTCTGACTTGGTGGATGTTCGGTATGGGAGTTGGATTGATGGTGGCGTTCGCTTCGGTTATCGCCGCCGCACAAACGATTATCGATTGATCGTGGAGTGTTCTTGGATGATCGTTGTATTGGTCATCTGAGTGATGCCTCCACTAGTTCGCGCAGGATGTTTGCCAGCAAGAAGACGATCAGACCTAAAGCCAGCATTGCGCTGTAGCCGAGGAGTTTGGACACGATGCCTTCCCGAACCGATTCCTCAGATGACATACGCCTGCGGTGCCATACGATGTAGAACATCCATAGAGCTAATGCGATCTTGATGCCTAGTACCATTGCCCACGAAACAGTGGCTTCGTTGCCTTGGATGCGTGAGAACATGAGGATGATTCCTGAGACGATGAGTGTAACGACGGCGATGTCGATGATTTCGCGATAGATCGGGGTGATGATCGACATAGCGGAGGCCATCTTTTGAGGATGAGTGGCGGTCAGAGGTCTAAGGATCAAGGCGTGGAAGATGCTGCCGCCGACCCATGCGATCGCGGCTACGCCGTGGGCGTATCGCACAAGTACCATTAGCCAATCGCCGATTCCAATATCTGAGAACATGACCGATAAAAGCATACAAACCGAGAAGCCGAAGTCGACGCTCTTGCTGGGCGCTATCAACATGGACTTGTTGGTGGAGACGGAGCGTTTGGCGCGGGCTGGTGAGACGTTCGTTTGCGATCGGCTTTATACATCTGGAGGTGGCAAGGCTGGCAATCAATCGGTTGCTGCGGCTAGGTTCGCGGACGGTGAAGGTGGTGCGGTGAAGATGTTCGGACGGGTTGGCGACGATGCTTTTGGCGGTGAACTGCAAGGTTTCATGTCCGATCAAGGCGTTGACATGAGCGCGGTGACGACGGATGCGGAGATCGAGACTGGCGTGGCGATCATCTTTATCGACCCTACGGGCGAGAACTTTGTTCATGCCATTTACGGCGGGAATGGCAAGTGTGATGATCTCGAGGCTGACGCTGCGATTGCTGCGATGTCGGATGCTGGAGTTTTGCTGGTACAGCAGGAGATTCCGCTGGAGTGCAGCTTGCGGGCGATGGTTGCGGCTAGTAAACGGGGTGTGGCGGTTGTTTTGGATCCTGCTCCCGCGATATCGATCGACACCGTGCCGGACGGGTTTTACGGGTACGCGGATATTGTTACGCCCAATGCGATAGAAGCAGAGGCGTTATCTGGGGTGGTAATCAGCGATGTTGGTTCGGCGGAAGGGGCTGCTGACCGGATTCGTGAGTTGCACGGTTGTGAATGCGTCATAGTAACGATGGCTGGCGAAGGTGTGTTTGTTGCGTCCGATGATTTGCGCGGGCATTTTCCGCCGTTTGATGTAGATGCGGTTGCGACAGTAGCGGCTGGAGATGCGTTCGCAGGAGTGCTAGGTCGAGCGTTGTGTGAAGGGAATGATCTTGAGAATGCCATCCGGCTCGCAATGGCGGCCGGTGCACTGTGTGTGTCAAGGCCAGGGACTCAGTCAGCGATGCCTTACCGTGATGAGGTTTTGGCGATGGTGGCTTCGAGCGCCTAGTAGGGTGGCGGACCGGAGATATCGGTGAGTGATTTGGCACCCGCAGTTTCCATGAGGGACAGCAATCCTCGGTTGATTCGTCCAGGCAGGGCAGGACCTTCGTAGACCATTCCGGTGTATAGCTGTGCCGCGGATGCGCCGGCGGCGAACATGCGCCAGACGTGTTCTGGTTCGGATATGCCGCCGCATGATACGATGCTGGCGTGTTTGCCCAGAAGTGCTGCTACTTCGGCGGTCATGCGTTCGGTGTTGTTTAGCAGTGGAGCGCCGCTGAGGCCGCCTTTGCCGACGGCGAGACGGGTGTCTTCAACTGGGACGGTGTTGGCTATAACCAGTCCATCGGCGCCGGAGTTTACAGCGGTTTCAGCGAGTGCCAAGGCGGTTCTGCGATCGTCTGGTTCGTTGGTCCACGGCGGCAGTTTTACGAGTAGCGGTACTGATGGTGGATCGGAGTTTCGTAGCAGTTCGATGAGATCGCGGAGTCTGGCAGGATCGTGGAAGACGCGTAGTCCGACGGTGTTGGGGCTTGAGATGTTGAGTTCGATGCCGGCAACAAGTGGTGCGATTGTGCGATAGCACTCTGCGATTTGTTCCTCAATGGATCCGGAGATGCTGGCGAAGGTTCGGGTGCGATGCCTGCCTAGTTTTGCCAAACGGGGTCTGATGCGGGCAAGTCCTTCGCCAGGAAACCCCAAAGAGTTCAGCAAGGCGGTGGATTCTGGTAGTCGTACCATCCGTTTTGAGGGATTGCCGGCTCGCTCTGCCAAGGTTATGGTGCCGCCGCATACGAAGCCGAAACCGATGTCTATCAACGATTTGAGTACGCGGCAGTTTTTGTCGTAGCCGGCAGCCAATCCTATGGGTGAGGGGAGTTCGACTCCGGCGATGTTTGTTTTCAGGGCTGGGTCGCCGCATCTTGCTTGAGTGCCTAAAGTTCTCCAGACGAGCGGTACTTGCAACGCGTACTCGGACAGCGTGTGGCTCTGCTCTTCGTCGAGCGAGAAGAGGAGGGGGCGGACTAGTCGTTTGTACACGTGTTGACGATGCTGGCTGTTGGATTGGCTTCAGGCGGCGTAACGAAGCGTAGCGTAGAATCGAGTCGTTGCGTTGCGGTTATCATTTTCTCATACTTGTGCCGAGAGGCTGATGAATCTCCGTATGTTGCTTCTTGCTGATCTTAAGTGCGGGCAACCTGACAGAACCAAAAGAGCGTCAAACCGATGGAACTCGATTTCGAAAGAGGCGATGCTGATCGTCCGTGCGGTCATGCGCTGGTTTACTTCCGCGACGCGAATGACAATGAAGCGATCGGAGTGACGTACATCGTGATCTTGCCGGTCCCGTTGGACATTGGTAAGTACATGCCTCCCTTTCTTGCGGGTCAGGTGGCTGAGATGTCGGCCAACGTTATCTCCTCATTTGCGTTTCCACCTGCGCCAGAGCCGTTCAAGAGCGTTGACGATGCCCAGCGGATCGCTTCGCTTCGAGATGATGATCTGGTTTATGCTGGCACGATTTCGTTCAGCGACGCGTTTGAGATGATGGAGCGGGTGAACGAAGCGAGTTCGGAGTATGGTCGGCTCTACAGCGAGGCGCATGGCGAGGGGGACGATATCGATGTTGCGATAGATGCGCTTGGTGAGGAAGATGATTTCGACGAGCCGGGCTATGATCTGATGTACGGCTGGATGGATGAGTCGGAGTTGTTGACTGAGCTTTCGCAGCAGATGGGTCGAATGCGTTACTCGGTCGAATCTGGTGACCGTGATACGGCTTTGGAGACTGAGGCGAAGATTAGGGCGATTGGTCGTTATTTGCCTGCGAATCGTGAGGTTTCGAAGATAGTTGCGGCGGCGACATCGAACTCGCCCCGGGCATCAGAACTTGCACAGCTCTACGTTGAGCGCGCCTATTGTCTGTACCGCGAAGACTACTTGAGATTGAAGAAGATCGACGAGGATATTGCGGGGATTTCTGCATCGGAGTAGCACGTTAGTTTGCAGATTTCGAGAGTGGGCTCGAAAGAACTTAGCAGTTTTTGGGTGTAGGTTGGGGTGTGTTATCGAGGCGTTCTATAACGGAAAGTTGCCGCTGGATTGCTTTTATTGCCGCCAAATTGCCGCTGATTGCCGCTGGAGCGGCAAGGTCACGGCAGGGGTGATTTGTGGCGGGATTCGGGGTGAGGCGTGGAGGATGTGTAGATTATTAGTATAGATGTTGCGTGCAATGCCGATTTTCGTAGGATGTGGGGGTTTTGTTGGAATGGATTTTTAGAACACGGCTGCCGCTGGAGCGGCAATTTAGCGGCAATAAAAGTTTTTGACGAAGTTCAAAACAAGTTTGAACCGCTGATTACGCTGATTTTTGTGATGGGCTGTGATGTTGCCGCTCCGCCTTCCCGGGCATACCCCGCGCTCTCGCTACGCTCGTGCGCGCCCCTTTCGCGTGCGAAAGGGGCGTACGCGTACACTGAAGAGCATGACGATGGCGAAGGCACAGGTGGGGGCGTTTCGCGAAACGCCCCTACGGGTGGTGCGTCCCCTTCGCGAAGCGATGTGAGCGGGGTTGGGGATGCCATGCCGCGCATGTATAATTCCGACTCGTTCAACCGAGATGACGACCACCGCTGATCGCGGGCACCTAAAACGATGGCAAATACGAAAGGCAGAGCCGAATGGCCTTATCGGACCTGATCAGGAAGATCGAAGACTCGCCCGGTTCGACTAAGGTTGCCGTCGTTGCGTCGGGGATTGCCGTGGCTGCTGTTGGGGTAGCGGTTTTTGCTGTTATGAACCAGTCTGATTCCGGACCTGAATCTTCGAGCCCTGTTGTAAGAGTCGCAGCAGCTCCTACCGCCACCTCAGTTCCGGCACCCACTCCTAAACCGACTCCTGTCCCCACAAGCACGCCAGCGCCGACTGCGATTCCACAACCTACCGCGACTCCTCTTCCTACTGAAACCCCGTTGCCTACGGCAACTGCCACTCCTGATGTAAGTGATTATTTCGTTGTTCTTCATCAAGGTAAGGATTTGAGTGATAATTGGGGAATGATAGAGTATTATGCCAGTTATCCTTTTCACGAAGATATAAGAGTTATTTTTGATGGTTTTGCTGAGGAGCGATTTTATTTAGAGTATTTGAGAAATGAGAAGGTTATAACTCCTAAACAGAAGGATGCCTATTGGAACGGCGAACCTATTCAAATTCCTCTGGTTTCTATCTCCACGGCGACTTACAAGCTGTTTGAGAACGATCCTCATAACGCGAACAAGCTGCGTCTTCTTAGTCCAAAATACGTGCTTCATTACGCCGACAAGTCTGCTGTAGGTTCTGATGGTAGATCGGTTGGCGGTGGAATCTCTTTGGAAGGCGATGGGGGTTACGTCTCGATTAGCGATGGCAGGATCAGCGTCTCTGTTGTTGACGGCGACGGCAATGCCACTACCGTCGAACTCGAGGGCGTGGGTGCTCAGGAGCTTCTGGACTACTGGCTGAGCGAGAACAAGATCACGATAGAGCAGAGAAACCAGTACGGCGAGACGGGTCAGCTCGAGTTCAGCCTCAAAGACGGCGTGGATCTTTTCGATTTTGACTATTCTTCGGATGTCGAGTTTTACACGGGGATGGACAAAGAGGCGCAGGACATGATCATCAATGAGATTCTGCCGCTGTTTGCGGGGGATTAGGTAAGCATCCCCCTAGCCCCCTTACGCGGAGCGAAGGGGGGAGATTCCTCGATGGGCTCGGAATGATATGACGCCTCTTATGGATACCCGCCTGCGCGGGTATGACGGGGAAATGCTCGGAATGACGATTAGCGGGCGTTTCGCGAAACGCCCCTACGTATGGGGCGGCATTACCCGCGGCAAGGCAGGTTTGAAACCTGCCCCTACGTGTTTGTTGCGATTGCGCGTGCACCCCCTGCGTCTCGCTACGCTGGCACCCCCTTTAATTCCCCCTCAGAGAGGGGGAGGGAGAGTGGTTTGCCGAGGCAAAAGGGGATGGAAAGGGTTGCGCTTTGCGAAGGGGAGGAGGCTTTAGGGCTGTTCGAGGAGGTTGTTGACTTCGTTTAGGAGGGTTGGGAGGTTGTTTTCGATGATTCCCCAGACGGTGCGATCTAGGACATCTTGGTACTGGTGTGCGAGGATGTTGCGGAATCCGATGATTTGGGGGTAGTTGCTCAAGAGTTCGGAGATGGTTTGATCTTTGGTGGCGATGACGTTGGTCGCCTCTCCGATGATCATGAATTGACGTTCGACTGCTGCTCTGACGACCCAATCGCCTTCGAATTCTTCGAATGACTTGTCGAGAGTCACTTCGATGATGCGCTGAGCGGCTTGTTGGATGTCCGACAGTCGGGTTTTGACTTCAGGATCCATAGACGGTTTCTCTGGTAGCGTCTACAGATTGCTGGAAGTAGGGGTTTTGGATCGCTTTGTCTTCGACGAGATCGATTGAGCGTCCGAAGATTGATTGGAGGTCGTTGAGGAGTCCGAAGTATGCGTCGGCGTGTTTGGCGGGCGGTAAAAACTGAATCTCGACTAGGAAGTCGAGGTCACTGGTTTGGGGGTTGAAGTCGCCGACGGCTGCGGATCCGAAGACCTCTAGACGTTTGACGTGGTGTCGTCGGCATATTTCGGCGATGTCGTCGGTGTGGTCTTGGATTAGGGGGATCATGGTGGGTTGGGGTTTTGAACTATGATTTTAATGATTTGAATGATGGGCTATGATTTCCGTCTGGCCCCTTCTGGATGGATGTTCCGTCCGCTGAAGTGCCCGTCTGCGCGGGAATGAAGGGGTGTCGGCCGTCGGTGCTACTTCAGCATCCTGCGAACGAGGTCGTGGACTAGGGGACGATCGGCGTCGCGTTCCCAGTCTTCCATTGTTCCGTGGTAGAAGTAGACGTGGAACTTTTCGGCTAATCCGAAATAGGCTTGGATCAGAGGGTCTTCACGCTCGGCGGCTAGTCGTATAGCGGCGTTTTTCAATGACCTATGGCTCTCGTATCCCCACCCTTTTTCCTGCGCGATCGACATCACAGCGTGAGCTGCGGCGCCCCATAGCTTCTCTGCGCCCTGCAAGGCGTCGCCACGTTCGAACTCCTCATCGGAAGCGTCGAGAAAATCGAGCGCGGTCTGGCGGTGCTCTCTGAGGGACATTGTTGTGGTTGCCATGGGTTGATTCTACAGGGTGTTGGTCGCACTTCTGGATGGACGTTCCGTCCGCTGAAGCGCCGGCTTTCGCAGGAATGACATGGGATGATGAACCGTGATGCATCCCCCTAGCCCCCTTGCGCAAGCGAAGGGGGAGATTCATCGCTTCGCTTGGAATGACAGAGGGGTGGCAAGGAATGCCGGAGGCACCCCCTTTAAAGGGGCGGATTCCGCCACCCCTTTAATTCCCCGTCAGAGAGGGGGAGGGAAGGGTTGCGCTTTGCGAAAGGGGCGGATTTGGGCATACTCCGCTGTCGCTTCGCTGGCACCCCTTTAATTCCCCGTCAGAGAGGGGGAGGGAAGGGTTGCGCTTTGCGAAAGGGGCGGATTTGGGCATACTCCGCTGTCGCTTCGCTGGCACCCCTTTAATTCCCCCTCAGAGAGGGGGGAGGGAAAGGGTTGCGCTCGGATTTCAGTCCGCTAGCACTGTTTTGAGTTGTTCGATGGTGATGTTGGCGCCGCTGGCGATTAGGACTACTCGTTTGCCTTTGATTTGATCGCGGATGGTTTCTGCGCCGGCTAGGGATGTGGCGCCTGCGTGTTCGACTAGTGTGCGTGTGGTGGCGATGAGTGTGACGATGGCTTTTTGGATGGCGTCTTCGCTGACTAGTAGGAAGTCGTGTAGGTATTTTCGGAGCATTCCGACGGGGTAGTCGTAGGATGATCCGGTGGCGAGTCCTTCGGCTGCGGTGTGCATTTTGGCGTCGATGGTTGGGCCTTCCATCTTTTTCCACGACAGGTATACGGATGGAGCGGCTTCGGCTTGTACGCCGATGATTTTGGTGTTCGGGGATAGGGTTTTGGTTACGATGCTTGCGCCACATGCGCCGCTACCTGCCCCGACGGGTACGATGATGTAGTCGATGTCGTTGAGGTCTTCGTGGATCTCGAGGGTGTATGTGCCTACGCCAGCAACAAGCATGGGTTCGTTGGCTGGATGTACGTACCTCATTCCTTCTTCGCGTGCCAAGGTTTCGGAGTATGTTCTTGCTTGGTCGAAAGTTGGGCCGTGTTCGACGACGATTGCGCCGAGGCTTCGCATGGAAGCCATCTTTACGGGGTTTGCGCCTTTAGGTACGACGATGGTGCATTTAGCGCCGAACTGCTGTGCGGCGAAGGCGATCGACTGTCCGTGATTGCCGGTGCTGGCGGTGACAAAGCCGCGTGCTCTCTCTTCTTCGGATGTTCGTGATACGAGGTTGATTCCGCCGCGCACTTTGAATGCTCCGAGCATCTGCAAGTTCTCGTGTTTTACCCAGATGTCAGCGTCTAGTGAATCGCATAGACCGGGCACACGTCGCAACGGTGTTCGATGGACGTGCGAAGCGATGGCTCGTCGGGCGTCGTAGATGTCGGAGATTGTGGGTTCTGGGAGGTTGCTTAGAGACATTTTTGCTCCTGTGAGATGATTGTGGGAATGATGTTTGTTCTTATTCGATTTGCGGGGTTTTACGTCTCGATTCTAAAGTGCGTTGAAATATACTGAGTTTCATCAGCCGCGCAACTTATCTCGGCACTAATTCCTGAAGCGAAAACAGTTGGGCACAACGGATACCCCCGACGGTACGACTAGGCTAACGCCTTCGAACGCCGCGCCCTCTCAAAAACCTGTTGCTGCGGGCGCCTCTACGCCAGCGGTGAATGGGAGTTGGGTTTCACGCACATTCGAGTCGTTGGGTCACCGCGACTATCGGTTGATGTGGATCAGCATGTTCCTGTCGATGGGTGGGTTCAACATGCTGATGCTGGCGCGGGGGATTCTGATATATGACATCACCGGGGATGCCCAAAAGACGGCTTTGGTCTCGATTGGTTGGGCGCCCGGGTTGTTAATCATGTCGTTGTTCGGCGGTGTCTTGGGCGACCGTGTCGAACGTCGGATGTTGATCCAGCTTTCGCAGTTTGCCAATGCGTGTTTCGCGTTGACTGTTGGCTTCTTGATTCTGACGAACTACATCGAGTGGTGGCACTTGATGATTGTCTCGTCGTTGCAGGGTTGCGTGTTCGCGTTGCAGATTCCGGCGCGTACGGCGGCGATGTCGCAATTGGTGCCGAAGCCGTTGATCGGCAATGCGATGGCGCTGAATTCAACTGCGATGACGCTGATGAGCGTGGCGGCGCCTGCGGTCGGCGGGATTCTTTACGAATTGATCCAGCCCGAGGGTGTCTACTTCGTGGTCACAGTGATGATGTTCTTGGCGATGGCCTTCACGAGCCTCTTGCCAAAGCTGTACCCGGACCAGAATCAATCGCGGATCAAAGAATCACCGCTGGTCAACATTAAGCGTGGGATTATTTACGCGGCGCGAAACCGCCTCGTGAGAGTGCTTCTGATTCAATCGGTTTTCATCGCGATGTTGTCGATGCCGTTCCGGATGTTGGTGCCGGTATTTGCGAAAGAGTTGTATGGATCGGTGCCAAGCGAAGTTGGTTGGTTGGCGACGATGGCAGGGTTGGGCGGCATCGCCGCATCGATTGGCGTGGCAAGTCTGCGCGCTGGTCAGAATCGTGGCTGGGTGATTCTGATGTCTCCGGTGATCTCGGCGGTATCGATCTTCGTGATTGGCGCGATGCCTTGGTATCTGGTGGGGATGATCATGTTCGTGGGTGTCGGTTTCGGCGAGTCGATACGCTGGGCTTTAGGTCAGGCGCTCGTAGTAGAGCATGCGAATCCGAGGTACCGTGCGCGAATGACGAGCCTGACGATGATGACCTACGGCTTGATTCCGCTCGCTGCGTTCCCCGTAGGATGGCTCGTCGATAACGTGGGTGTTCAAGAGACCGTTATGGGCTTGTCGATCGCCTTGTTTATGGCTGGGGTGTTCTTCATCATCACGAGCAAGTCGGTGAGGGAATTGAAGTAGAGGCGGAGTGTGATGAGCATCCTCCGCGAAAATCGCCTCGCTAGCACTCCTTCTTAATCTCCTCCTAAGAGGGATGTTTGGGTAACTCCTGTTTGAGGGGTTCTAAGATTGATCGAGTCGCGATGCCCCCTTTGTCCTTCGGACATTTCCCTCGCGAGCGGGGGAAACCCTGAGGTTGTGCAAATGTCCTTGGAAGGGTAGGGGCAGGGCGGTTCGCGAACCGCCCTGCTACGGATGGGGGTGTTTGGTTTGCTTTGCGAAAGGGTCATGAATTTCCCCAAGTTGATTGGTGTAAACTTCGCATGATGTTCGGCGAAGTATTACATGGCATTAAAAGCGAATAAGTCTGCAGTTCGTCATCTAAGACCCCACGCAGTTTCGACCCGCATGAGAGTTCGCGGGCGTAGCGTCGCGCGTCGGACGTTTCATTCTCTGGGGAACTCAGCGTATCGCCGATTCTGGGTCAGTTTGATCGTGTTGATGGCTGGAGTCAACATGCAGATGTTGGCGCGTGGTCAGCTGGCTTGGGACTTGACGGAAAACACCTTTCAGGTGGCGCTGGTTGGATCGGCATTCGCGCCGCCGATTCTGATCTTCTCGGTGTTCGGTGGGACGTTTGCGGATCGCTGGAATCGCAAGAAGATGATCCAGTACAGCCAGCTGGCGATCTGCGCGATCGCAGGTTTTGTGGGTTTCACGATCTACATGGATTGGATATCGATTTGGATCCTTATGGCGGCTGGTTTTGCGCAGGGGATGGGCTGGTCGTTCATGATGCCGGCACGTCAATCGATAATCCCGCAGTTGGTCAGCAAGAACGAGATCACGAACGCGATAGCGCTGAGCGCGTCTGGAATGGCGTTGATGACGCTTTCGGGACCTGGGCTGGGTGGTCTGGCCTACGCTTGGATCGGTCCGGCGAACACTTACTTCTTAATCACTGGATTGATGTTCATCGCGTTCTTGATGATGAGTGGCGTTCAGATAACGGGCGAGGCGGTTTCGAAGGATCGTCGCGAGGAGAAAGTTCTCAACGCTGTCTGGGATGGATTGCGGTATTCTGCGCGCAACCGTACGATACTGATTTTGTTCGTGCTGCTACTTGCGACGACAATGACATCGATGTCGTTCCGCTCCTTGATGCCGGCTCAGGTCAGCCTGATATTCGGTGGTGAGGCTAGAGAGTTGGGCATATTGATGAGCATGATCGGTGTTGGCGCGTTGCTGGGGTCGCTGTTTATCGCTGGGCTCACCGAGAATGTTCGGCGGGGTGTAGTGCTGCTGGTGTGTACGGGGTTGTCTGCGGCGGCGATTCTAGTGTCAACGTTCGTGGCGTTTTTCTTTATTGCGATGATTGCGATGATGGTGCTCGGATTGGGCGATGCGGGTAGGCGGTCTTTGAATGCGTCGATGCTGATGGAGCAGGCGGATGAGGAGCATCGCGGACGCGTGATGGGAATCTACATGTTGAACTTCGGATTGACACCGATCGGAGCGATACCGCTGGGGATATTGGCGGAGGCAACGGATATTCGCGTGGCTTTTGCGGTAGCCGGCATCGTCCTTGCGCTTGCGGTGTTGTTTACGTGGGTACTAACGCCGCGGATCAGGCGGCTGTAGTTTGACGGTAGAAGTTGGCGGGGCATTAGGATACGGACGGAGCTATGCTAACCGGACGTTCTCTTCGCTCGGCAACCCGAACTATCGCAAGTTTTGGCTGAGCCTCATCTTCCTGATGGCTGGCATCAACATGCAGCATCTGGCGCGTGGGTGGTTAGCTTGGGATTTGACGGGCGATGTGTTTTTGGTGGCGTTGGTTGGTGCGGGATTTGCGCCGCCGATATTGATCTTCGGGTTGTTCGGAGGTTCGCTCGCTGACCGCTGGAATCGTCGACGCATGATCCAGTACGCGCAGCTTGTGGTGAGTCTGGTGGCATTGTTCGTCGCAATTTCGATTGTTATGAAGTTCGTGTCGATCTGGGTGTTGTTCGGTGCAGGGCTTACGCAGGGGTTCTGCTGGTCATTCATGATGCCGGCGCGTCAAGCCATTATTCCGCAACTTGTGCCAGATGGTGAATTGACAAACGCAGTGGCGTTGAACGCATCGGGCATGGCGCTGATGACGATTTCGGGGCCTGGGATCGGGGGTTTGGCATATGGATGGCTCGGCCCGCAAGCGACATATTTCTTGATGTCTGGCCTAATGTTCGTCGCCTTCTTGATGATGACCAGAGTCAGTGTTGCTCGTCCTGATGCTGCTACGCCCGGCCGGCACCGAGAAAACGTTTTCAACTCGATTTTGGACGGTATTCGCTACTCGGCGCGCAACAAGACGATTCTGGTTCTTTTGCTGCTGACGCTGGCGACGACTATGACATCGCAGTCGTTCCGCAGTCTGATGCCGGCGCAGGTCGAACTGGTATTTGACGGTGGGCCGAGGCAGTTGGGAATCTTGATGAGCACCATCGGAGTTGGTGCGTTGATCGGATCGTTGTTCATTGCTGGACTAACGGAGAACGTTAAACGTGGCGTCGTGCTGCTGGTGGCGGGGGCGCTGTCGGCTGTTGCGATACTGGTATCAACATATGTCACATTGTTTCTGGTTGGAGTCGTGGCGATGCTGGCACTTGGATTGGGAGATTCCGGTCGTCGTGCTCTGAACTCGGCGTTGATTCTGGAACAGACGGATGCCGAACATCGGGGGCGCGTGATGGGCATCTACATGCTGAATTTCGGACTGAGGCCGATCGGGGCGATTCCGTTAGGCATCTTGGCGGAGCGAACGAGTTTGCAGACATCGTTCGCGGTAGCGGGTGCAGTTCTGATGGTGAGTGTGATTCTGGTCTGGATTTTGTCGCCCCGTATACGGCGGTTGTGACGCTGGGTCTGACCTGCGTTTATCACCATCAGCCTATCCCTCTCCCATCGAGGGATAGGGGATTGTTGCATTAGCGATTAAGTCGTAATCTTGAGTGAGATGGTTTTGTGAAACTCGTTCCGCTGTTTCGACGGTTTATGCCCATAAAAGTCATGCCAGATGCCCTCGCGTCGCGTGTTGCGGCTGGCGAGGTCGTGGAACGTCCAGCGTCGGTGGTGAAGGAGTTGGTTGAGAACTCGCTTGATGCTGGTGCCAGCCGTATCGATATTGATCTGGAAGGGGGTGGACAGAGTTTGATCAGGGTTGCTGATGATGGTCACGGTATCGCTGCATGTGATTTGGCTCTTGCATTTGAGCGTTTTGCCACGAGCAAGGTTGATGAAAGTAGCGATTTGGTTGCGATTCCGACGCTTGGTTTCCGTGGCGAGGCTTTGCCGTCGATTGCGGCGGTAGGGGATGTGACGGCGATTTCCCGGCATGTTGAATCTGAGAGCGGTGCGGAGTGCAATGTGACGTTCGGCTCGGAAGCGCAGGTTTTGTCGGCGGGAGCTCCGGTAGGGACTTCGGTTACGGTGCGTCGACTGTTTCGCAACGTTCCTGCGAGGTTGAAGTTCTTGAGCAGTCCGTCGGCGGAGTCGGCTCGGGTGGCGACGCTAGTGGGTCAGATGGCGTTGATTCGTAGCGATGTGCGATTTCGATTGACGGTAGATGGGGTATTGCGGCTGAACACGCCGGGGGATTTCGACGATGCAGCGGCGTTGTCGGCGGTGTATCGGGTGAAAGATCCGTCGTCTTTGGTGAACATCTATGCTGATCTGGATGCTGCGTTTAGCGTTGGGGGTGCTCTTGCAATGCCGAACGTGCACTTCGGTCGTCGAACGCACATCACGATATCGGTCAACGGTCGGCTTGTTCAGAGTTATCGTCTGACCCATGCAGTGGAGCGTGGATATCAGGGTTTTTTGCCTGACAGACGATTTCCGATGGCTTTGGTGAAGATTAACGCGCCGCTGGAAGATGTGGATGTAAACGTTCATCCGCAAAAGACCGAGGTGAGGTTTCGGCGTGAAGGTTTGATTTTCTCGGTAATCGAGCGTGCGGTTAAAGATGCGTTGGGCAAACGCGCGCCAGTCCGCCAGTTCTCGGACTCCCGTATCGCTTCATCGTTGAAGACATCTCTGGAGGGAGCGTTCGCAATGCGGCGCGGTGGGAGGTTCTCACCGCCGATCGAGGTGGAGCAAACGTACGATCCGGAAACTACAGATACTGGAGAAGATCAATACTCAAACTCGAAGGGCGATCAATTTTCAGGGAATCAATCCAGTTCCAAAACAAGCGTACAATCTCGCTCCCGAGGGCAACGCGCCGGCGTCAAGAGACATCGTGATGTGTTGCCGGGATTAAGGGTGTTGGGGCAAGCCCAATCGACGTATATAGTCGCGGAGGATACGAGCGGGGTGTTTCTCATAGACCAACACGCGGCTCACGAGCGAGTGAAGTTCGAGGAGATACGTAGAAAACGTGCTCGTCAAGCGATCGAGTCGCAACCATTGCTGTCGCCGCAGATGGTGGAGTTGACGCCCCAGCACCAGGTCGTGTACAGCGAAGGTGCTGAATGGTTCGCTGCTTCGGGTTGGGATATCGAGCCGTTCGGTGGCGGATCGGTTCTGATTCGCGCAGTTCCTCAAGTGCTTGCGGAGAGGGCTGCCACAAGTGCGAACGCTGCGGAATCGGCACTGGTTCGTGTGTTGGATGACATGTCGTCGAGTGAGCAACTGCGAACAGACGGTGATTCGATGCCTTGGTCGGAGAGGTTACTTGCGACGATGGCGTGTCATGCAGCAGTAAGGGCAGGAGACAATTTGACGTTGGAGAGTTGCGAGGAGATCGTGCGATTGCTTCAGGATTGCGAGCATCCGCAATCTTGTCCGCATGGAAGACCTACCATGCTGATGCTGAGTGGAGAAGCGTTGGAGCGTGAGTTTGGGCGCAGAAAGTGATGGTAGATCGCGAAGCGTTAGAATCGATTGCAACGACATTCTCGTACCCTCTTGGTTAGGCATCCGTTGAGCATCGACGCCAATCGCGATGACGGTTCTGAAGCAGACTTGAGCCCGCTCCGTCGTCTACAGTTATTCCTCGACACGATCAAGTTCGAACACTCGATATTTGCGTTGCCGTTCGCAGTAGCGGCAGCATTCATGGTCGCAGAGGGATGGCCCGATTGGATACAGTTTGGATGGGTGATCGTAGCGATGGTTACGTTGCGGACGTTTGCGATGGCTGCCAATCGGCTCGTAGATGCGGAGATCGACCGACTGAATCCTCGTACCACGGATCGGGCATTGGCTAGAGGCATCATCGGCAAACCGGAAGTCATCGGCTACATGGCGGTGTCAGCCATCGTCTTCGTAGTTGCCGCGTGGCAGCTCGACCCGCTCGCACTGATGCTCTCTCCGATACCGTTGGTCGTGGCGTTCTTCTATCCGTATTTGAAGCGGTTCACTTGGTTGGCGCACTTCGGAATTGGGGCTGTCTATGTGATCGTTCCGCCTGCGGTTGCGATCGCGATGACGGGGACGATGCCGTTAGAGTTCGTGTTGCTCGGAATCGCGGCGTTGTTTTGGGTATCGGGTTTCGATGTGTTATACGCCATCGCCGATATCGAATTTGACCGTGCGAATGGGCTCCAATCGATACCGGCGAGATTCGGGGTCAAGAGATCGCTACTAATCGCCAAGTCGTTGCACCTCATGACCCTCGTGTTTTTGGTCTTATCGGTATTGACAGGAGACGGAGGGCTTTGGGCAGCATTTGGAATCGTCGTAGTGGGGGCATTGTTCGCATACGAACATTCGCTGGTAAAGGAAAACGACCTGTCGAAACTGAACATGGCGTTCTTCACGATGAACGGCATCATCGGTGTTGCGTTTGCGGTTTTCATCGTTCTTGACGAGTTGCTGATTGGATAACCTCATGTCGCGCTACATCGTAGGTATTTCCGGTGCAAGCGGCGCGCCGTATGTGCGGCGGGTGCTGCAAGTACTCGCCAACAGCCAACACCAATTGGACTTAGT
Organism: Dehalococcoidia bacterium; assembly: GCA_963555965.3. Lineage (GTDB taxonomy): Bacteria > Chloroflexota > Dehalococcoidia > Lucifugimonadales > Lucifugimonadaceae > Bin127. The sequence goes on along the minus strand of OY821634.1, from coordinate 766,377 downwards.
CGTGACTCAGTCTGGGGCCAAGGTTTTGGATGTGGAGGAAGGTGTGAAACTGACGGGAGATGTTGGAGCCGATTACGACGAACTCTCTCGGTGGCTCGATTACGACATGGCAAGTCGGGACGGTTTCCAATGGCACCACGCGGCTAACGTGGCCGCAGATATCGCCAGCGGATCTTGTCATGTGGACGGAATGCTAGTCGCGCCTTGCAGCGGTGGTACATTGGCTCGCATCGCAAACGGGATGTCTCAGAGCCTGTTAGAGCGCGCTGCGGATGTGACGTTGAAGGAACGTCGGCGGTTGATTTTGATGACGCGTGAGACGCCGTTGAGTCTGATTCACCTCCGCAACATGGTAGCCGTTACTGAAGCCGGCGCCATCGTTCTTCCAGCGTCTCCGGGCTTCTATCACAATCCAAAGACTATGGAAGACTTGATCGATATGATCGCTGGTCGCATCCTGTACCACTTAGGTTTGGAGAGCGATCTGCTCCAAGTCTGGGGCGGACGATAGGGATTGTCAGTATGGCCTTCACTGACATGCAGTCGTTCATGCGCGTGCTAGAAGCGCGTGGTCTGCTGAAACGAGTGTCGATTCCAGTCGATGCCGAGTTGGAGGTTACCGAGATCGCCACTCGGCTGGTGAGCGAGGGTGGTCCGGCTGTGCTGTTCGAGAACGTCAAGGGTGCTTCGTATCCGTTAGTCGTGAATCTGCTTGGAACGATGGAGAGGATCGAGATCGGGCTAGGACGGCATCCCGAGGAGATCGGCGAAGGCCTCATCACGTTCTTGGAGGACGTAAACCCGCCGTCGGTGTCATCGTTATGGCGCAATCGCGGATCGGCGTTCAATCTGCTGAATGTCCGTCCCGGGCTCGCATTGAGTTCGCGCGTGCAGCAGGTGATAGACGAATCTCCAGATCTGTCCGAGATGCCGATACTCAAGTGCTGGCCTGAGGATGGTGGACGTTTCATCACCTTGCCATTGGTCAGAACACGAGACCCTGGCACCGGCGCTCACAACATGGGCATGTATCGGATGCAGGTGTACGACAGATCGACTACTGGGATGCACATGCAGATACAGAAGGGCGGCGCGTTCCATCATGTCGATGCCGAACGGGAATCGAAACCGTTGGATATCGCAGTGGCTTTAGGAGGAGACCCGGCGCTGATACTGTCGGCGATTATCCCGCTACCGGAAGGTATCGACGAAGCCGGATTCGCAGGCGTGATGCGCGGGCGTGCGACACCTATGACTAGAGCCAAGACGGTAGATGTACGAGTTCCGGCACATGCCGAATTCGTGATCGAAGGACAGTTACAACCCGGTGAAAGACGATTAGAAGGTCCCTTCGGCGACCACTTCGGACACTACTCGGGCGCCGAGGATTTTCCAGTCTTCCGGATAAAAACGATCACGCGCAAACGCAATCCGGTGTACCCGGCGACCGTTGTAGGCAAACCGCCGCAAGAGGATAGGGCGTTGGGCGATGCCGCTCAACTAGCCACCAAACCATTGATACGACTGATGCGTAAGGAAGTCCGAGACATGTGGTCTTACTACGAGTCTGGTTTCCACAACCTGCTCGTGGTGTCGGTCGACAGTCGATACTCACGGGAACAGATGAAGACCGCGTTCGGCATTTTGGGCGAGGGACAGCTATCACTTACGAAGGTGATGGTATTAGTCGACTCGCAGACAGATCCTTCGGATATCAAATCTGTAGCGCGGGCAATATCGCGCAACTTCCGCGTCGAAACCGATTTCCGATTGCTGGCACGTACCGCTCAAGACACACTAGACTTCACCGGCGACGCCTTCCAGCACGGCTCAAAGATGATCCTCGATGCGACTGGTTACGGGCACCAGCCAGAACGCATCGACGGGCCTAAACTGCGTTTCGATCCGACGACCCTGTCATCAGCGATCTTGAAACATCGGTTACTTTGCGACAACATCTTGGTGATGCAGATAAAAAGCGGTTACCCGGAGCAGCGAGCACTGTTGGAACGAACCGTCAACGATCCGCGGGCAAGTGGGTTGAAGGCAGTAGTGCTGGTTTCAGAAGATGTGGATATCGAGGATGACGTCGAGTTGATCTGGGGCATCTTCACCCGCTTCGACTGTGCCCTAGACGTTATCTTTACCGAGCAACGCTTCATCGGCATTACCCCCATCTACAGCGGCGTCATGGGCATCGATGCGACTTGGAAGCCCGGTTACCAGAAGCCATTGGAGATGGACCCGGACATCGTACGGCTGGTGGATCGGAAGTGGGGGGAGTATTGGGGGTGAACGCGAAAACCCCTTGATGCCCAAGGGGGAATTGAAGGGGTTTTAGACGAGATCCCGTGCTATGATGATTTATTAAGCGTCTAGGAAGAGTCGCCAAGCGTCTCGAATCGGGGCTCAAGCCTCGAACCTAGTCGCTTTTTATTAGTCGCAGCCCTTATGCATCTCTGCTACATAGACGAATCGGGAACGCCCGATGTGCCTGGCAATACCTCCCACTACGTCTTAGCAGGGCTCTCTGTACCAGACGAGTTTTGGAAGACGCACCATACTCAACTCGAGTGGATCAAGCGCAACTACGGACTTGAGAATGACGAGATTCATGTCGCTTGGATGATGAGGGCTTACCTTGAGCAACGGCAGATCGATGGCTTCGAATCGATGAACGCCGCTAGACGACGGTCAGAGGTGCGGAAAAAGAGAATCGCCGAGTTGCTCCGATTACAAAAGGTTGACAACAAAAGATATAAACAGACCAAGAAGAACTACAAAAAGACGGAAGCATACGTGCATCTCACACATAACGAACGGCGGCGGGCAGTAACAGACATTGCACGGCTCATATCTGATTGGGGAGTCGTCCGGCTTTTCGCAGAATGCATCGACAAAGTGCACTTCGACCCATTCTTAGCGAACACTACAGTCCACGAGCAAGCATTCGAGCAAGTGGTATCACGATTTGAACTATACTTGCAGAACACTCGATCAGATTATGGCCTACTTGTTCATGATAACAATCAGACCGTAGCCAAAAGACATACCGAATTGATGAAGACGTTCTTGCGCAAGGGTACGCTTTGGACACGGATTGAACACGTCATAGAGACCCCGATGTTTGTCGATAGTCAATTGACGAGCATGGTCCAACTGGCAGATCTGTGTGCTTACTCGTTACGCCGATATCTTGAAAACTCCGAGACCGAGCTCTTCGATCTGGTATTCAAAAGGGCCGACAGGGTGGGGGATACATCCGTGGGAGTAAGACATTTCACGAATCCGGGGTGCACATGCAAGATTTGCGCCTCTCATCTCGCATCAAATTGACCATCTGGAGTTGAGTCAGTAGATTACTTAGTATTAGTAGAACCGCGCTGCGTATCGGACGCGCTCTTGCGGTAGGGCTAGATTTACGTTGCACGGTCTGGCCGTCAGAACATTGGCTATCACGCTAACTCCGATCGCCTTTGTAATCTCCGCAATGGAGTTCAAGATTGATCGTGTTTTCATGGTAATACCCTCCTTCCAGCCTTGGTTTCCCTTGGCAGCTAGTGTCGATTCCGGCCTTTGTTTGTTCAATTGCCACGTCAACAGCGTTTTTGTGAAGAAGGCGATGGAGCTAGTTGCTAATAACAACACACCACCGGTTCCTAGGCCCACGTCCGTAGACGGCCAGACCATACAACGACTTGGATTTTACTTCATCATGAAGTTCAGAAACGTTAGATGCTTGAATGTGGAAGGTACACGGCGTTCAATCCAGTGAAGCGCAATCGAGAATCTTCCCATTCGTTGACCCATTTCTTCAAGAAATCGGACTGAACACCGAACTCCCTGGGATCCAAAGACTGATCCTGCCTATCAACGCAGTACTTCCAAGCATTGATCGGTTCGCAATTCACTCTTAAGTTAGGTCCTGATAACTCTATCCTCGACTTGTCTCGCCAGAGTTCTATCTGGTACGAGTTCTGCGAGGGCGATGAATTCAGTGAAATGCACGACACGGGCACCAACCAAGTATCTTTGATCAGGTTAGGAGAATGATTCAGCACTTTGCTCCACTTGCTGTACAGCGGAAACACATAGTAAGCCGCTTTTGGGTTCACCGTTACTAGGCGCTCAAGGGCTTGATGTTGTCGCCTGTTGATACTGAATTTGTAATGATGATCATAGACGGAAGTCGCCTTAGGGGACTTGAATTGGAGCATCAACGAATGACCGGGGGCCGTCGCATCAAGCCCAGTACGCCGTTCTTGACTTTGGGTCATTCCGAACCAAACGGCCCCTTCACAACCCTTGCGCGCCCTAATGCATTGGATTAACTCCGCGCAGAGGTTCAATTCCAACGACTTTTCTGATACCTGTTTACTGGGACTCAACCGGTGAAACCTGACTCGGATTCGTGTGTCTGATCACGACGCTGTTCGATGCCTCGTTTGCATCAGAAGATAGTCTTCGTTACCTTCGCCACTCCTGTGATCAGATCATCGGCCTGCTCGCGCGTTGGCTCCGATTGTTTGTCGTGTGCACACAGATTTCGTAGGTCACCCAAGTGCTGAATTGAGCGCCATTGAGGGATGTCAATGACGCTTTCGGCTTTGAGTTTGTCGTTTAGGTCGGAGATTTGAGGTGCCTTCTTCCGAATCGTCAATCCGTGGTTGCTACAGACCTCTTTGAGATGTTTCTCAAGCACTACCCCGGCCACTACCCCAGCGGCCCTGTGGAACTTATTCTTGGCAAGTTCTTTTGCAGCATCCAACTCAGAATCGAAAAGATCGGCTTGGGCTAGTTGGCGTATATCGAATAGCGAACTCCGAAACCGTTGTTTTATTGACTTGACGATGCTCAATTGTTGCCGGTAGCGAGGAATCGCTGCATCTGTGCCTACCACTTTGTCCGCGCCGTAACTAACAGTAAGCCCCTGAAGGTAGTCTTCAATCACGTAGCTTTCGTAGGTGAGGTCTTTGCGAGACTTTGGCTTCTCGTAATACCGGGTGAAGTCGGATAGCCGATCTGGCAGCAATTGCCGGACTAGAGACGTAGCCTCCGAGTACCAGTATTGGTATTCATTGGTGAACGACGGGAGAGCTTGGATGAACTTATCCGTCCCCTCTCCCAACGATTTTTTGGCTTCCCGCACGAACGCTTGCGGGGAGGATTCGTACTGTATGGAGTTGTATAGCTGGTCACCTTTTGTGATCAGCGCGTCAAGGTCGTTCTGATATTGGTTAATGTTCACAGTCTCAGTTCCCCCTAAGGCCTATCCATTTTTTATGTTTGCATCTCTCGCGACGCCGTTTAACCACGCTTTCAATGGTACTTGGGGGCGTTTGTTCGCACGGTATGAACCCCCTGCGTCTCGCTTCGCTGGCACCCCCTTTAATTCCCCCTCAGAGAGGGGGAGGGAGAGTGTTTTGCTTACGCAAAAAGGGGAGGGACATCATCACCCCAACAACCCCCGTACCCCCGCCTCGATCCCCTGCGCCGTGGCGCTATTTGGTTGCCACTCATGGCGGAGGATGGCGCGGGCTTTGGTTACGGTTGGGGGTGGGTTGCCGAGGTTGGTGATGATGGTTTGGGCTTCGACGGTGGCGCGTCTGGCGAGTCGGGAGAGGTTGAGGTGGTGGGTGTTGTTGGAGTCGTAGGCTGGGATGGGTAGTTTCCAGAGATGTTTGTGGAGATCGCGGATTTCCTTTTTCCAATTGGTCGTGCAAAACGGTTTCGCGGCTCTTGCCAACTCGTTGCTGTTGATGATTGCGAGCAGGTAGTAGGCTTCGTCGAGATTGAGGCAGGTTACTTGATACAGCTTCTCCTCTAAAACGGCGCTGTAGTCGTCGATTATTGCCGCGGTAGGCTCGCCATGGGCAGAGTAAGCGATGCGAAATGGACGGTCTCCGTGATCGCGCATCCATCCGAGTTGGGTGGTCAATATGTTGTTGTAATTGAGTCTTTGATAGAGGGATTTTTTGTCATTTTTACCCTTGTTGGTATCCCACAAGGACATCATGGTGTTCCAACGCGTTCTCATGCGGGTATCAAGTTGGACGGTGTCTATTTCACATGCGTTATGTCTGATGTTGCCGGTTTTGGTATTGACAGGGCAACTGTTGTGATCTAGCGGTAGCGTCATAGATGGTTTGTCTACCGGCAGCGCGGCGGTCAATGGTGGAAGCGTCACGTAGGGAGCGATGTTTTCGCCGAGATAGACGTCGAACAGGTTGTCGTCGTGGACGACATTGCCATCTAACACGCCGACATCGTACTTCTTCTTATCTTGCGCAGCCTTGCGCGGATATGTTTTGAAGGTGTTTGGCGCGGCCATGAAAATCTGGTTTGGTTCGACCGATACGAAAAAGAGTCGACGATCCCTGATACTCGGCCCTTGCCTTGCGATGTCAGCATAAGGTGAATGGAACTCGCCATCGTCGTGGTGCAGAGTTTCCACGTTGCGGGTTACTTGAGGCGTGTCGGTCGGTCCGCGCCATATCTCTACTTGCCCAGGTGCGAGCGGATGCGCCCGGCGTTTCTTCTTGTCGATATCTGTCCCGATTTCGCTTCCTTTGGCGAAAACGACTGCGCTGGCGATGGGAAAGAATGAGTTGGGTTCAAGGTTGTCGAGGTCGTATGGTGTTTTGTTTGTGAAATTGACGGCGACTTCGCGTGGACTGTTGGCGTCTTGCGATTGCCAATAACCGCTACGCCACTTTAGATGCTGACCGGAACGTAGGACGCTGTGCGGCAAGACCATGCCGATTTCGCCCCGAGGCTTCAGGTAGAGATCGGTTACTCGGCTGAAGAATAGAGTAGCTATGTCCTGATTTGACGCTTGACGTCCGCCGACCCATATTCCGTACGTATTTTTGCTGAGGTTTTCGAGTTCATCGCGAACGATGTCGGAGCTCTGGTTGTAGGTGAGCCATGGCGGGTTGCCTACTATGGCGTCGACTCGTTTCTCGGATATGACGGCTGGGCGCACCATGTTGCGGAGGTAGTATGCCCAGACGTGGTCTCGTTCGATGGCTTGTAGTTTCCGCATCTGCTCCGCGGTCTGGGTCATCGTCTTACGTTCTACGGGATCGGTTATCTGGTGTCGGTCAAGCACGGCGCCGGTATCGGTGCCTTGGACGACGGCTTGCGCGAGATCGAGTAGCAGAGGATCGAAGCGATCGCTTTCGCGTGCGAGGGACATGGGGATGTCGAATGCGACGGTGTCGGTTTGTCCGGGCATCTGCTCGGTGGTTCTGAGTGTGATGTGATCGGGACGGGTGAGGACGTTTCGCTCGTATCGCAGTTGCAGCGAGTCGCCGAGGTATATAGGCGGTGAGATGTCGTTCTGGTGGTCGGCGTATCGTGCGGCGTTGATGACTTCGTGTGAGTTGAGAACCCAAGTCGCTTTTGCGAGTTGGACGGCTACGGGATGGAGGTCGATACCGATGACGTTGTTCTGTAGTTCGCGGAGCGTGTCGATGGGGTGCTGATTATTCGAGTGGTCGATGATGTTGCGGACGAGGCACTCGATGAAGGTTCCGGAGCCGCATGATGGGTCCATGGCGACGGTGTTTTGCGGGTCGGCTATGAGTTCTTCGACGATGGTTTTGGCGAGCCAGCGGGGGGTGTAGTATTCGCCCATCTTGCGGCGTTCTTCGGGTGTGATGGTGTTCTGATAGAGGATTGCGGCGAGTTCGTCGGGGCGTTTTGACCAGTCGAACTGTGCGACCTTGCGGGCGATGGCACGGATGTATTCGGTGGCACCAATCTCCGCTGACCATTGGAATAGGTCGGATTCGATGACACCTTTGAGATTGGTATGAGCATGAAGGGTTTCGCCGTTTAGCAGGGCGTCGGGCGCGTGTTCTGCTTCGTGGACGATGTCGATGCCGAAGTGTGCTTGGAGAATGAGTGCGATGAGGGTAGTGAGGTATGTGTGTCGGATGAATAGCCAATCGGCGGTATCGGGGTCGCCAGTGGAGTCTTGACCGAGTGCGACTTCGAGAAGGTCTTGCCATAGTTTTCGCTTGACAGCGACGGTGGGGTTGTCGCGGTTCGCATCGTGGGCATCTTTGAGCAGAGCGGTCGCTTGATTTAGGAGGTCGCTGCCGCCGGCGAGGTGCTTTGTGAGGGTATCGGGACTAGGTGCGATGTTCTGGGTGTCTGTATTGATGATGTCGAAGAGATAGTTTTTGAGATGGGGACCTTGCGTTGACCGATCGAATGTGCGCGAAGAGTTTTGCGCGATTGGCAATATGCTCTCGCCGATGTTGCGTTTCAGGAAGTGCTTGCCATCGGTGAGGATTCCGTTCTGGATACCCCATCCAGATTTGACCGATTCGAGAAGATAACCGTCCAACTGCGTGATGTAGCTTGGTTCGACCCGCCCGTTAACTATGAGGTTGGTTTTGAACTCGATATATGTGTTGCGCGTAAACATATCGACGCGCTTGATGCTGTCCGACGCAGGCGGGACTTCGGTCTTTATCTCGGATTCATCGTCGATGATCTCGGTATGCAAGATGAAGTCGCGGAATGCCGTGCGGATGTCGTTTTCGGAGTCTCCGTTGTCGTGGCGATTCAATATCCTGCCAAGATGCTCGGTTGCGGCATCGTTGGCAACATCCAGATGTGATTGTCGAGTTGCTGTAGTCAACTTTGGTCGGAACTAACGCTCAAGAGTGCCTATCATCTAACTCTATTGTGCTACCAGATCGTCATTACCGGGAAGGCGGTAATCTAGTGTGTTGCAGCGGCAGACTTGCGCGTCAAGTCGTTCTGGCTTTTGGTATGATCAATTCACAAGGAATGTCTAACGGGGTTGGATACACGAATGGCTACGAACACAGATATTGAGACGCGTATGACCGTACTTGAGACGGAGTTTCGTACGGAACTGAAGCATCTTGCGACCAAGACAGATCTCGAGCGCTTGAAAATGCAGTTGCTGTTGGTCAACATCACAGTGGTCAGTATCGCCACTGGCATCATCGTAGCGGCGGTGCGTTTTTGGCAGTAGGAACCTTTGCACAACTATCGTCATACCCGCGAAGGCGGGTATCCAGAGGTGGGGAAAATCGTGGTAATCATTTCAAGTCACGGTAATCACAGTTCCAAGCCCTGCTCATCGCAACTCTAGATTCCCGCCTACGCGGGAATGACGGGAAATAGCCGTCATTAACCCCCCGCCGTTCCAACCAGTTGACCCTTGACTAGCGCCCGCGCTTTGTCTTGGTTGTCGGTGCTGAGGGATACTGTGGTGTGGCCGTGCGCTCGGTTGATGATGTGCAGGCTATGGATGTTGATGTCGTGGTCTCGGAATCGCTCTGCAACTTTGGCTAGTGCGCCGGGTTCGTCTGGCATGGTGATAACCAAGGTTTCGTCTGTCATCGCCTTGTATCCCGCGTCCGCCAGCCACCAAAGCGCCTTATCGTGGTCTTCATCCTCAGTCGTGATGAATATGACGCCCGAATCTTCCATCACCTCAGTGCTGAGGCTCAATATGTTTATGCCGTTATTAGATAAGACGCTAGTTACGCCAGCGATGACACCGACTTCGTTTTCTACGTTTACGGTGATTTGCTTCATGTGTGATTTGGTCTCCTTGAGTCGGGATTAAGATGTTAAGCGCGGATTTGCGATGCAGTCCGCAATCGCGGCATCTATCTTGTCACGGGTCACGTTCGGCACGGTGATGATATGGGCCACATTCTCGTATGGGGCCATCTGCCACTTGTTTACTACCTTGTCAGAAGGGCGTGGAATGACGACAGTGATGGAATTCTTGTTGCGCCAAGCGGCGATACCGTTCGCGTTGAACTCTTCGACGGCGTATTGTGCGACATTCAAAGATTCCTGCACGATGCCGCGGAAACCCTCTAGTCCGTGCTGTTCAAACGCGTACCAAAGCATCAATGGCGTCATTGCGTTGCGCGAACCGGATAGCGTGGTGTCCATAGCGCCGACATACTCGATAGATCTTGCGACGCGTCCCACGTAGTCGCTCTTGGTCAGAACCACGCCGCAAGGCAGGGGAGAGCCGATCATCTTGTGTCCGCTGATGGCGATCGAATCAATGCCCGCGTCGAAGCCGAACGGTTGCGGATTATCGACAAAGGGCAAAATCATCCCGCTCAAAGCCGCGTCCACGTGGATATAGCTACTCGAAATCGCAAGATCGTCGAAGATTTCCCGAATCTTCTCGAGGTCGTCTACCGCGCCTTTCATCGTTGTGCCGATGTTCGCCATCACCACGACCGGTAAGTGTCGGTTGATGCGAATCGTCTCGCGCAGGTCTTCGTAATCGATCTCGCCGTTGTCCAGACTGCGGATCATGATGTTGCGGTAGTTGAGCACGCGCAGGTTCTTGCGGACGCTGTAGTGCGTGTCTTGCGAGAAGTAGACCACACCATCGGGAAACATCTCACGAGCCAAGTACAGCCCGTACATGTTTCCCTCGGTGCCGCCGGAAGTCACGTACCCCCAAGTCTCGTCGGGCGAGTGCCTCATCAGATTAGCGAAGATCGTGACGACTTCTCGCTCGAATTCGTGGGTGTTGACGCGGTAAAGGCTGTCGTGGAACGGATCGCCGACGTTGTTCGCGCTGTGTTGTAGGAGGGGATAGAGCGGGGAGTAATCGAAGATTTGATTGGTCGGGTACCCGATTTGGTGCCAGGACAGATCGTTCAAACGATCAAACAAATCGTCGATTCGCTTCTGTGTGTGCGGTAGTGTTTCAGGCATTTGCCGAAATCCTCGCGGCGCCTCGCCAGTATTTCGCGCGTCTGATTCTGATGTTACCGAACCGACCGAGCTTCGTCATAAATGCTTGGCAAAGTCGAGAATCGCCCGCATCCAACGCCGTAGCGCCTTCGCAGTCGGTATGGTTTGGCGCGATGATAGAGAATATAAACAGCGGTAGTTCGCAAAATCCGTCAGTGAAGAAAGCAGTCCGCACATGGCGATGGCAACCACAGTCGAGGACGTGGCAACGACACCGGAAACGATGAGCGTTGGTAACAACGGTCATCTCGATGCACCAGATATTCTCATCTCCGACCCCGAACTAGATTCGATCTGGGAAAAGGTTAAGCACAACGAACGGTTGTCGGCAGAAGATGGGGTGAAAATCCTTGAGACGAATGATTTCTCCGCCGTCGGTTTGATGGCTGACTATAAGAAGCGTCAGTTTTCTGGCGACAAGGTTTACTTTGTCCTGAATCGCCATCTCAATCCGACAAACATCTGCGTACTGTCTTGCAAGTTCTGCGATTACGCGAAAAAGCCGGGAGCCGAAGGCGCGTACGAGATGTCCATGGACGAGATGTTGGATCATCTCGATGGCGACATCCGTGAGCTTCATGTCGTTGGAGGTCATCATCCGACCTGGCCTTTCGAGTTCTACGTAGACATGATCCGCGATCTCCACAACGCTCGCCCCGACGTTCAGATCAAGGCATTCACCGCGTCCGAGATCGACTATTTCTGGCGTCGTTGGAAAGTGCCCCCGGAAGAATCGCTAGCGATATTCAAGGAAGCAGGACTTTCGTCTATGCCCGGCGGCGGGGCAGAGGTATTTTCAGACCGCATCCACAAGTTGTTGCTACCGGGCAAGGCAAAGGCGGATAGGTGGCTAGAAATCCACCGCATCGCACACAGCATGGGGATCAAGAGCAACTGCACCATCCTCTATGGACATGTTGAGACGTTCCGAGAACGAGTCGACCACCTCATATTGTTGCGCGAACTCCAAGACGATACCGACGGATTCTTAGCCTTGATACCGCTCGAGTACCAAGTTGGATACACGAAACTACGTCCTCGCCACACTCCGCCAATGGACGACCTTAAGATGCTCGCAGCATCGCGGCTGATCCTGGACAACGTCTTGGCAATCAAGAGCTACTGGGTCATGCTCGGCGAGGCCACGGCGGGGATGGGCTTGAACTTCGGTGCCAACGATCTTGATGGCACGATTGGCAAAGAACGCATCGCACATGCCGCTCTCGCCGACTCCCCAGCCGGTATAGCGCGTCGCAACATGGTCGCTTCTATCAAAGATGCTGGCCGCATTCCCGTTGAGCGAGACGCGCTGTACAACGAGATCACGGTCTACAACTGAGACCGTGCCAGACACGATGCAAGACACCATTGGTACACATTGGCGCATTGGATACATGCCGTATCTGAACTCGGCGGTCTTTTATGAAAAACTCAAAGGCGATTGGTTCGATCTGGTGGAGCTACCGCCTCGAAACATGGCTATGGCAATGCAGAAGGGCGAGTTGGACGCAGGGCCGTTGCCGATTGCAGAAGTGCTTCGGATGAAGGGCAGCATAGTAGAAGGCGGGCTTGGAGTCGCAACCGACGGTCCGGCGCGAAGCGTGCTACTTTTCAGCGACGTCCCCGCTGAGGAGATGTCTGGCAAGTCCGTCGCAGTTACAGGGCACACGTCGACGTCCGTTCAGCTCTTGAGAATCCTATTCGCCGATCATTGGGGCGTGTCGGATGTAGAGTTGATGGGCCCCGACGATGATTGCGTAGCGGAGTTGTCGATCGGTGATGCCGCCTTGGAGAAGATTTATAGCGGTGAAAAGTCTCCATTCGTCTACGATTTATCATTTGAATGGAAACGGATGACGGGTTTGCCGTTCGTGTTCGCTCGGTGGGTAGCGCGCGGAGATGCTACAAAGCCGGAACTCGGAAGGTTCGCCGAGACGCTTCACAGTTCCTTCAACTACAGCATGTCTCACTTGCAAGACATCGCAGAACGCGCATCGATCCCCGGCATGACACCTGCGGACGTGAAGGCTTACATCGGAGGTTTCACGTATTTGCTCGGAGATAACGAATTCGCAGCCATTGACGAGTTCGAAAAGCGGCTCTCAACCTTACCCGAATGGCGGCCCGCAGTAGTGCCGTACTCAGTTTGAAGTTAGACGGTTTGGAGTTCAGAACCTATGATCAGCGAGATACGCGAAAAGGTGTTCGGAAACGAACGAATCAATTCCGAAGAGGGGCTATACCTGCTGCGCGATGCCGAACTGCTAGACCTTGCACCTTTGGCTACCCACGTCAAGAATCTGCACAATGTCCCCGACCGCGTCACCTACGTCATTGATACCAACTTGAACTACACCAATCTCTGCGACGCGTACTGCTCCTTCTGCGCCTTCTACCGCACCGATCCGTCCGACCCATCCGCATATACCTACTCCGTAGATCAGATCATGGACAAGGTGGGCAGAGCCGCCGAAAAAGGCGTCACGACTGTATTGATGCAGGGCGGCTTGAATGATGACCTGCCGTACGACTATTACTTGGACATGGTTCGCGAAACCGTTCGCAGGCACCCAGGCGTCATGCCGCACTACTGGTCGGCGCCTGAGATCTGGCAGATGTGTGACGTGTCTGGCAAACCACCTATCGAAGTGATGCAAGACCTCTGGGATGCCGGACAGCGGACAATGCCTGGTGGTGGCTCCGAGATCCTGAACAATCGCGTCAAGCAGATCGTCTCCCGTTTTGCGCCTAAAGACACATGGGCGCAGTGGACCGAGGTCCACGAGGCGGCACACGAGGTCGGTTTCAAAACCACAGCCACGATGATGTACGGCCATGTTGAGACCGATGAAGAGATCGTCGAGACCTTGCAGCACATCCGAGACGTGCAAGATATCGCCGATGCCAACGCCACAAACAACGGCGGATTCACGGCCTTTATTCCATGGTCATACAAGCGAGAGAACACCGCGTTGGGCAAACAAGTCGAGCAAGAGGCTGGTCCCAACCAATACCTTCGCATCATCGCGTTGAGCCGTATCTTCCTAGATAACGTGCCACATATTCAAGCCTCTTGGTTCTCAGAGGGACGGAAAACCGGTCAGGTCGCGTTGCATTTCGGCGCTGACGATTTCGGCGGGACCCTGTTCGACGAAAACGTGATGCTTGCCGCGGGGTTCTACAACCGGACCACCGAGGACGAGGTTAGGGCGTTGATATCCGATGCCGGGTATCGGCCTGCTCAACGACTGACCAACTACGAGATCGTGCGTGAGTTCGAGCGCGAAGTCTCGGTGCCGTTGGCTGCTAGCGCATGATCCGTAGTGGGGCAAAAGCCATCGGACGACTGGTCGACAGGATGGCTTCGAATCTCGGTGATGCCAGAGACGTTTCGCATCTGGTTGACGTGCGACCGTTGCGGGGTTCAGAAATTGATGTTGTATCGAGCCGATTGAACCCTGCGAGGAACGTTGCCACGCACGAATCCAGGCTCAAGTTGCAGAACGATGGGATGCTGGCGTATCTCATTGCTTGGATAGATGAGATGCCGGTTGGCCATGGCATGTTGCTATGGGAAGGCCCAGCAGGAACGCCGAAACAACACATCGGAACACCATGTCCGTATGTTGAAGACCTTTGGGTGCGTGGAGACCTTCGATCACGGGGCGTAGGCGCTCGTATCTTGGCGGAAATGAGCATGCTTGCAATTTCGCACGGTTATCGATCCGTATCGCTTTCGGTCGGGGTAGAAAATCAGCGTGCGATCAGCCTATACGAGCGAATGGGATTTGAGCGGGCGCGAGTACCGAACTTCACGCTCTCAGGGATGGTTGCGATGGCGAGTGGCGAGACGCAATTCTGGAGCGAGAGATGCCAATACATGCTGAAATCGCTCGAGTTTACTGGAAACAACGGGAGTAGTAATGTCTGAGACAAAGACGATCGTATTCGGACACAGCCCAGACGCTGACGACGCTTTCATGTTCTTCGGATTGGCGAAGGGGATCGTTGAGATTCCAGGCTACGAAATAGGCCACCACATGGTCGATATTCAGTCGCTCAACGTCTTGGCGGAAACTGGTGAGTTGCCGGTAACGGCGATTTCGGCTGCACACTATCCCAAAATCGCTGATAAGTATCGGATCATGTCTTGCGGTGCGTCGGTCGGACGAAACTATGGTCCGGTAGTCGTGACAACCCGTGATGATCTGGAGATTGACGGTTTGGAAGGTTGTAGGATCGCGGTGCCCGGCGAATTCACGACTTCATGGATGCTGTTCCAGATATTTGGCCCGGATGAATTCACACCTCTTTTCCTAGATTTCGACGATGTGGAGGATGCGGTGAAGTCTGGGAGTGCGGATGCTGGCATATTGTTGCACGAGGGACAGATACTGTTCGAGCGGCGCGGTTTCAGGTCGCTGCTCGATCTGGGCAAACGATGGTTCGAGGAGACAGGACTTCCGATTCCGCTTGGACTGGATGTGGTGAACCGCACTCTCGGCGACGAGATGTGCCAGAAGGTGGCGGACGCTCTCAAATCGTCGATCGAATACGCCCATGCCAACGAAGACGCTGCTCTTGACTACGCCTTGGGTTATGGTCGTGGGATCGAACGCGAAGACGGGCGCCGCTTCGTTCGGATGTACGTGAACTCTGACACCCTCGACATGGGGGAAGAGGGACGCGCTGCGCTGGAGCGGCTGTTCGGTATGGCAGCGAGTCGTGGAATTATCGACCAAGTGCCGCCTTTGGACGTGATTCAGTCCAACTGAACCTGTCTCGGTCTCACAGTTAGGGAGATGAGACGGAGGAGTTTTGCGTGTGTCCTTAGTTCGAGTCGATCATCCCAGATATGAGAATCGGCTCTGTCCAACGCGTTCGAACTCCGGCATATTTCTCATGACTGCACTGACTGCGGTGGTAGGTCGTGACATATCGAGAACGGTGCCGTGGTCTCTCAAGTAGTCGACGACCTCTTGAGCGCTGATCTGAGGTCGTTCTTTTCCGAGTGCGGAAGCGGCTTCTCGGATCTTATCCCGTCGTTCAAGCATAGCTGCTTGCTCCTCGGGTGAACGTGAAAGGGAAATGCCAGACGGTGCTGGTATGGGACGTTTCTCAGATTGTCCGGGTTTGTGGGTGAAGAGTACCCTTCCAGCGACTCTGTCAACGACGATTTCCAGGTCCATGTTGGCGCGTGTTGCACATTGATTGATCAAGTTTCTGATTTGCGACAGCTCTTCACCAGGCTCAAGTACCACGGCCTTAGCTTCACCTGGCTGAAGCGAAAACATCGCTTCGTATATCGCACGCACCTGTGGGCTCTTGGCTCTGCTGATGAGAGCGATGCGGCGCATATCGGCGAGATCAACTTCTACTATCTCTATCGGCATTGTCATGTCTCCGTCGAAACTTTCGGTTTCGTCGACTCGTGTCGTTCATTGGTTGGTTCGATAAATCGCGTGCTAAGAAATTCTAGGCTGGCGTGGATATACTCGCTGAATTGAACCTTTATCTTACCAACTGGTGATGAAAAACTCAAACTCGTTGCCTCGCGGGTTTTCAAACAAAACGCAGGAAACCCGAAAATCCGCGATTGGCTATAGGATGATAACGACATCAATTGAGTGCTGTGTCAACCTGACTGATGAAACTGACAATTTAGAAACCTAAAAGATTAGAATCTTGAGTACGTAGGTTACCGAACGCCTTGAGATACGCTGCACAGTTCGAAACACTTGAAGTCTGATGAGATGTTAGGGCACCAACCGCACAAGAATCAACGATTCAACGCTATATTGGGGGTAGTCGCCAAAAGTCGTATGACTGCTTTGATCGTAGCGGTCAACGTCTTGGTGTTCGTGCTGTTATCGTTGACTGGAGGGGCTGAAGATTCCGTCAACCTGTACCGTTGGGGAGCCAAGTTCGGTCCTGCGATCCAAGCAGGAGATTGGTATCGGCTAATCTCGCCTGTTTTCTTACACGCAGGTCTGTTCCACATCGCAGCCAACACATTCGCGTTGGTCGTCTTCGGTCCGCGCTTGGAGCAGGAGTTCGGTTCGCTCGCGTTCACCGCAACCTACATTGTGGCTGGAGTGTGCGGTGTTGCCGCGAGCTACTTGGTTTCACCGGTCTTGAGTGTTGGAGCGAGCGGAGCGGTGTTCGGGATGGTTGGGGCGTATGGTGTTTATCTCGTGCGTAACCGGCGAGAGTTCGGTGGTCAGGTGAATCGCGTGATACTAAACCTGATATTCATCCTTGCCATCAACATCGTGTTCGGACTGGTTTGGCCAGGTATCGATCAAGGAGCTCACATGGGCGGATTGATAGCAGGTGCTGCTATGGCTTTCGTGGTCAGTCCGAGGAAGGTGATCGAAATAGAGGACGATTTCATGCTGTTCGGCGCTCCGATCGTCCGAACCCGGTTTGCTATGGCCTCACGGTCGAATATCCTTTTGGCGGCGGGAGCAGGATTGCTTGTCGCGCTTGTGATTTCGTGGTGGGTGACGAACAACGTCGAATACGACAACGCTTGGATGGGGGTCTATGAATACTACGAACGCGTCATGCGATGATGGCTGTCACTTAGTCGCCTTGATGGAAAAGAGGAACGGTATCGAGCCGTGATGCTCGTCTAGTCTCCAACCGTCTTCGTGGAGGCTCATCGGTGGAAAGGCGCGGTAACCCGAGGTTGGGAACTCGTTCAGAAATTGGATCTGAAGTCCCGCGTCGATGATGGCGTTCACGATCTCGGACATGCTGTGTTGCCATTCGTGACTAGGCGTTTCGATTACCTCCGGTCCGGTGTACGTGTGGTCGCCACCGGGGTAAGTGATGCCTTCGGGATCGGGAAAGTATGAATGAAGTGGTGTGAGCCCGAGAGAACCATCGGGCATTTCGACGGTTTCAAGCGTTTGCGAGAAGGGGTGCCCGTCAAGGATGTAGAAAGTGCCTCCGGGCTTCATGTAACGGGCGACTATCTTGGCCCAACCCTCCATGTCCGGCAACCAGCAGAGCGCACCGATTGCCGTGTATACGATGTCGAATTGTTCGTCCAAGACATCTGGCAAATCGTAGATGTTGGAGCGAATGAAACGGGCATTCAACCCCAACTCTTCGTTCAGTTCCCGCGCCAAGGCGATTGCCGCGTCAGAAATATCCACGCCAGTCGCATTCGCACCCAACCGAGCCCACGACATCGTGTCCATTCCAAAGTGACATTGCAGGTGCAGCAACGATTTGCCCACAACGGAACCCATCTCCTCAATCTCGGTCTTGGTCAGCGTGATGTCGCCCGATTTGAAACCTGTCACATTGTAGAAATCCGAAGCGGCATGAATCGGTGTCCGCTCGTTCCAGTTCTGTCGAATTATCTCGAATTTGTCATCCATGGCGCTATCGCTTCGTAGCCTGTATCGACAACATGAAGGGGATGTTGCCGTCGTACCTTTTCAGCCGCCACCAGCCGTCCGCACTCCGACGCATCTGTGGTTGCGCTTGGAAGAAAGAGAATGGGAACTCGTGCATAAACTCGATCTTCAATTCCGCGCTGGTCAGCGCGTTGATGATTTCCGAGATGCTGTGTTGCCATTCGTATACAGGAGTCTTGATCGTGTCAGTGCCAGTGTAGCTCTGCCGTTCACCTTCATCTAGGAAGCCTTGAGGGTCTGGAAAATAAGGATGGCAAAGTTCCAGGTCATGGCTTGCATCTGAACGTTCTACGGAGGTGAAGACGCGACCTGCGGGATGCTCATCAAGCATGTAGAAAGTGCCTCCGGGTTTCAAGAACCGTGCGATGACTTGAGCCCATCTGGTCATGTCTGGTAGCCAACACAACGCTCCGAGCGCGGTGTAGACGATGTCGAACTGTTCATCCAAAACTTTGGGCAGATCGTAGACGTTGGATCGGATGAAACGTGCGCTTAATCCGAGTTCGGCATCTAGCTCTTTTGCGAGGTTGATTGAAGCGTCGGAGATATCCACGCCAGTAACCTCCGCTCCGAGCCGTGCCCAAGACATGGTGTCCATTCCGAAGTGGCACTGAAGGTGAAGCAATGATTTCCCGGCCACGGGTCCGATCTCGTCGACCTCGATGTCGGTGAGTGTGATACGTCCCGCTTTGAAGCCCTCAACGTTGTACATCTCCGAAGCGGCGTGGATGGGAGTCCGCTCGTTCCAATTGCGGCGGTTTATTTCGATGCGTTTGTCCATGGGATGCTTACAAATCGCGTTTGACAAACATTGACTAGCCGCGCGGTCAAAGGCGAAGCGGTAAGTCTACAATATCGAATTGGATGTGGGATATACTGCTAACTGTAAGGGGACGAGTGGATTCGACAGGGAGCGTACCGCAAGGTTGCGTGTCGTGGCGCCTGCCCACGTTAAAACGGGCAAAAACACAAACGGCGAACGAGAAGTCGCCCTCGCTGCTGCTTAATCAGTAGCGACGTCCGTTAGGAGTTGTTCTCAGAGGCACTTATCGGGCGCCGAATATCTGAGGTGCGGATGTGCAACGCCGGTAGCACGTCCAAAGGCAACCGGCAACCGTGACCAGTGACGGACGCCGTTGGCATCGTCCGGAAGCGGTTAATGCAACCAACGGCTACACACGTAGAAGCTTTGACGGGAAACTTTCTGGACGGGGAGTTCGACCCTCCCCCGTCTCCACCAGCAAGTAGCGCTCGCGGCAGCAATGCCGCGAGGCGATCAACTGCGACGCTCCAGAATCAGCTCTCGATGCGAGTTCGTCTCCCGAGACGCCCGGAGATGTCCCGCGAGCAACGCACCATCAATATCAGTGGCGAGGATGTCTCTTACACTCTGCAACGCAGTGCCCGCCGTCGTCGCACCATCCAAATCCAACTTGATCCGGAAGCTGGACTCAAGGTATTGGTTCCGCATACACTGACTGATGCTGATATCGAAGATTTCCTGTTCAAACGCTCTGATTGGATACTCAAACATTGGACCGAACTTCTAAACGCCGATCAACAAGTCGATTGGTCAACTGGTGGCGTGACTCAGCTGCGCGGCAATCAAATCCAAGTGGTTGTGAAAGAACGAGACTTAGACGACATCGGACGTGACCTGCCTCCAACGGTCGTGAAATCGTTGGAAGGTGACACAGTCGCGGTCATCATTCCACCAAGCATGGCGCCCGAGAAGAAATCCGAGATGGTGCGTCAATGGCTGACGGAATGGTATCGGCAAGAGGCTTGGGACCATCTCAAATCAAGAGTCACGCAGTATGGAAACATCATGGGAGTGCAGCCGGATCAGTTGAAGTTGAGCAACGCCAAGAAGCGATGGGGAAGTTGCAGTGGAAGACGATCGATCAACCTCAATTGGCGACTCATCATGCTTGATGACAGGTTGATCGATTATGTAGTTGTTCACGAGCTCGCGCACCTTATCGAACTGAATCACTCATCGGATTTTTGGCGAGTGGTTGAAGGCGTAGTCCCAGACCATCGCGAGTTGAGGCGACAGTTACGCGAACATTCTCCATCGGCATTGGGTTAGTTCTGGAACTCAGTTAAGTTAAGGCGCTAACGCGATCGTTGCACCGCCGCTGGCGATAAACAGCGCTCCAGCTGTTCGCACGATCGTAACTCGCTCCTTGAGAACTACGGCTCCGTATCCAACTGCTACTAGAATCGAGATTTCACGTAATGGCCCCACGTAGCTCACCGGCGAAAAGGTCAAAGCCGTCAGCACCAGCGTGTACGCCGCGAACTGCAAGAGCCCTCCGACAACGAGAATTTTCCAGTGCCGTCGCGCCTCGTCGATGAACGCCTCTCTTTTCTCCAACCGCGACTGAATTACCATCATTCCCAATCCGCCGCCGAGTTGCAAGAAAAACATGTATAGGGCGGGTTGCACATGTTTTACACCCTGCGCATCCACCACTGAGTAGATGCCGATAACGACTCCGGTCAAGATCGCCAACATCCACGCCGGACGAATCAGTTGTCGGAAACGCTTAACAACCCGCCAGTTCTTTAGCAGAAGCAGCCATGAACGGGCAGTTCGCTTGATGGTCGCGTTGTCGACGTCCGAAATGGTGATCAACACCAGCCCGGTCACGATCGAGACTGCGCCGACCACTGCTTGCCAAGACATGGATTCTCCGATGACGAACACGCCTAGTATCGGGATGATCGCCAATCCAAGCCCGCGTGCCACCGGATACACAATTGAAAGGTCACCAGTGTTGTATGCGTAGCCGAGAGTTGCGAAATACCAGATGTGCAAGGCAATCGTCGCCGCTATGAACCCCCATCCGATGAGCCCCGGCATATCGACGATGAGGAGATAGATCGCCAGCGGTAGCACCAATATTGCCGATGTCACCGCCATCAACGCAGTTGTAACCGCCGGTCTGGTCGCGCGTCGCACCATCAGGTTCCAAGATGCGTGAGCGAACGCTGAAGATACGACGAGGAGTATGGCTAATGTGTCCACGGGTTAAGTGCTCGATACGCGTTGCAATGTGATTACGGTTGGGGATAGGCTAAAATGCGCGGTGGTCAGTAGTTGTGGGACAAGCTCAAGGAACAGGCAAATATGCACTATCAAGACGAACGCACTAGCGGATGCAGGATATCCGACGCTTGGACATACCGCGGACTAAAGACCGTGGTTATGGAAAACGAACTGTTGCGCCTGAGCATCATCGCCGATAAAGGCGCGGACATCTTCGAGATGGTGCACAAACCGAGCGATACCGATTTCATGTGGCGAACTCCATGGAGTGTTCGCAACCAATCGCTTTGGGTTCCGTCAACCGGATGGGGCGAGGGCATTTTCCACGACCTATACATCGGCGGTTGGAACACCATCGCACCTACAGGCGGTTTCGAGCAAGACTACATGGGCGCGGAGATAGGGCAGCACAACGAGACCAACATGATGCCCTGGGACGCACAAATTCTCGAAGATTCCCCCGAACGCGTCTCTGCAAAGTTCTCGGTCCGTGCCGTCAGAACGCCGTTTTGGATAGACAAAGTCGTAACTATCGAAGCAGGTTCACCTGTAGTTACAGTTACAGACACGCTCATCAACGAGGCTGAAGAACCTGCGCCGGCACAATGGGGTCAGCACGTCGCACTCGGCGATCCGTTCCTGACTCCCAACTGCATCTTAGATTTCGCAGGCGGAGACTTCATCGTGCCTGAATCTCCAGACGGTAACGTGCCGCCCGGAAGCCGATTGATGCCCGACCAAACAGGGCAATGGCCCACGGCTAGCGCTCCCGATGGATCAGAGGTTGATCTGACTGTGTTCCCGGCAAAGTCCGACCGATTGGTCGACTACCTATCATTCAACAACCTCGTCGACGGATGGTATGCGGTTACAAACCCGGATCGAGGTGTAGGTATCGGTTTGCGCTGGGACAGCGATGTCTTCAAGTACCTCTGGTACTGGCAAGTCTTTGGCGGACACAGCGGTTACCCCTGGTACAAACGCACCTACAACGTCGGCCTCGAGCCCTTCACAAGTCTACCCAGCGGAATGCCAGAACCGGGTAGCGAAGAATCTACTTCGATGATCTTTGAGCCGGGCGAGGCGCGTAGTTCCACTGTTAGAGCAGTCATCTACCAATCCAGCAACGGTGTCGCAGAAATCCGCGAAGATGGGACTGTGAGCACACGACCATGAGCCACGCCAAGAAATAAATCAGATCCGCGATCAGATGAAAATATCGAGGAGCCGAAAACTATGATGCCGCAAGAACGCCTCGAAGAGCTTGTAGCGATTTACAACCATCTGCGTGAAACGATGCCCCGAGCAAGTATCACAGAAGCAGGGCAACATGCCGCATGGCAGCATCAGGTCGCACTTGCCGGCCTCGCCGTGCAGATAGAGCAAATCAAGTTGCTCCAAGGCATCTACCGGACGCAATAATCAACGTTCGTCAGTCGTACCACTGAAATTTTGTGGAACTGGATATGCCGATTCGATCTAAATACACGTCTCATATTAATCCAATGCGGTACTTGTAGAGGTCGTCGTCGCGCTTTATGTTCTGCGTATGTAGGTTACCGCTCACAATCGCCAGAACCGGTTCCAGTAAGACTTGAGGAACTGCCAGTAGGTCATCTCAACGTTGTACCGGCTCAAGTATCTGCGATAGTCGGCTACAGTCCAGATGATGGCGACGAGCATAATTATCCATATAGCCACAATCAAGATCATCGGCTATAGCACCAAGCTCCCATCACGGATGTCGGTCATCAGTTCCAACGGAATGATCTCATCGGCCGTCCCGTGTGTCTCGACTGTTTCACACCTCTGCAATCACCCGCGTCCCTGTCTTGTGTGCGTTGATCCAGTCCCAGTCTAGCGGGACACCGATGCCGTTGCCAGTCGGGGCGTAGACGCAGCCGTTCTCGTCGACGGAATCGAGGTTGTCGGAGTAGTTGACCCAGATCGGTGGTTTGTTCGTCCTCACTTTGGGATGCACCAGTCCGAGTTCGTAGTAGTTCGTGTTGCGGACAGCGGACATGAGATGTCGGTGTGCAGGGTCCGGCCCATGCGTCTCGACATCTAGTCCGACGCTCTCGCAGGCGTGGAAGATCTTCATCGCCCCGGTGATGCCGCCATCTTCATGGGCGCCCACGCGCACATAGTCAGTGCCGTCGGCGATTACGAAGTTCATGTGCTGCTCTGGCAAGCGTATGTGCTCGGTTTGCAGTAGGGGAGTCTTGATGAGTTGGCGCAGTTTGCGATGTGCGAACGTTGAGACGCCACCATCCATATATACGTCTTCCCACCAGAAGAACTCAGCCTCGTCACAGGCCTTGCCGAGTTTCAAAGCATCACCGAAGTTCTTGACCTCATTCGCAGGGTCGATCATCAAGTCCATGTCTGGTCCGACCGCATCGCGTACGGCGAGGACGTTGTCTACCTCGCGCTGGATATTCTCGCCGGCGAGTCCCCATCCATGTATCTTGAATGCCGGGTATCCGATCTCTTTGCACATCACCGCGAAATCTGCGAAGTCCTGCGGTGTTGTCAATCCGCCATTTTCATCACCGTGCAACGTCGAAGCGTACGCGGGCAATGGTTTGCGTTCACCGCCGAGAAGCTCGAACAACGGCGCCTCGTAAATCTTGCCAGCGATGTCCCAAAGGCAGATGTCGACGATTCCGAGTCCGAGCGCGGCAGTGTGGCGCAATCCGCGTTTCATCGCGTTGTAGTGGATTTCACGCTGCATCGCATCTTTGCCGATGAGGTACGGCGCGACGGTCTCGATGTCTGCAAGCGCATTGCCACCCGCACCGGGATACTCGCCTACTACTCCTTGATCGGTGTAGATCGACAGGATGCCACCCCCGGATTTCAGCTTCGCCCCCTCTTCATACACCATGTTGAAGGTGTTGTAGTCCTTGCTGACGTTTTCGATTTCGTGCTGGAAAGTCGTAACTTCGATTCGGGTTATCTTTGCGGCAGGTCTCATATTCGTAGTGTCCTCGGGTTCGATGTGCTGATACTCGGCTTATTTTACGTGTGCAAGGTTGTCGGTAAAGTTGCCAGTGAAGATTGCGTGTGCGACAATTTCCGCATCATGAAAGCACTCAGACTACACGGCAACAAAGACATCCGACTTGAAGACATCCCGATCCCAGAGCCGGGCGTCGGCGAAGCGCGGATCAAGGTTACATATTCCTCGATCTGCGCTACCGATATTGAGGAGTGGCAGTATGGCCCGCTGTTCGCGCAGAGCGACGGTCCGCATCCGCTGTCAGGTGAACAGCTGCCCATTGTGCTAGGACATGAGATTGCAGGTCATGTCGAATCTCTTGGAGATGGGGTGGACACGTTGAAGGTGGGAGACCGCGTAGTCGTTAACGACATTCTTACCTGCGACTCCTGCTTCTGGTGCTTGCGAGGCGAGCAGCCGACGTGTCCCAGCCTGTGTTGTGCCGGATTGATGGCAAATGGTGGACTTGCCGAATACATGAAGTGGCCGGCAAGACTTCTGGTTAAGCTGCCGGACAACATTTCTGACATCGAAGCGCCGTTGCTAGAACCGACTTCTGTCGCGGTTCACGCGGCGCGTCGATCTGGCGTGAAGGTCGGAGATAACGTCGCGGTGATCGGTTGCGGCACCGTAGGACTATTGACCGTTCAGACCTTTGTGGCGACTGGCGCGAGAGTGATCGCGGTAGACGTGCGAGAGTCGAGCATTGCAATGGCGAAAGCGCTAGGCGCGGACGAGACGATCAACGCTTCGGACGTTGCCGCCCATGATCAACTGTTGGATTTGACCGAAGGCATTGGCCCTGACATCGTAGTCGAGACTGCTGGAGCAGCGGATACGCCACGCATGGCTATCAACTGGACGCGTTCGAGTGGCACGACGGTTTTGGTCGGCATCTACGCCGCCACGCCAACGATGGACTTCAACGAGATCGTAGGCACAGAAAAGACGGTTATCGGTTCAGTCGCAACATCGCCCGGCGACATGGAGACCGCCGTGCGCCTCGTATCGGAAGGGAGGATACGAGTGAAAGACCTGATCTCTGTAGTTGTGCCGCTCGATCGCATCATTGAAGACGGGTTTGAGAAAATGCTCGATCCCGACAAAGACGTTTACCGGATTTTGGCATCGCCTAACGGCTAAGTGTGGTTTGCGTAACTATCGTCATTCTCGCGCAGGCAAGAATCCACGATCGTTGAGCCAATCAGTTCAAAGCGGAAACCATCATCAATTGCTTCGCCTTCTTCTGATAGATACCCGCCTACGCGGGTATGACGATGGTTGTGCAAAGAATTCCTAATGACTGATGCCATGCTGGTGCATCCGCTTGTGAACCGCTTCGATGGCCTCGTTGAAGGGACGTTTCAGGTAACCGATGTGGTCATCCTCGCCGTGGTGATGCGTCACATAGCCGTGTGAGTGCTGGCGTGAACTATGGTCGATGTAGTCCAATGAGCCGTGCATCAACGTCAGCATGTAGTTTGCCGTTGCAACATCGAACATGCTCCATGGTCCGCCGACGGACACGTAAATCGGTGAGGTGTGCGAGAAGATGCCGCGTTCCCAGACATCGTAGTACTGATAACCCTCGTAGTAACCCGGTCCGCCAGCGCGAGCGGCAAGCCAAGAATTGCCGCTGATCTTGATCGATTCATTGATGTTCAATCTCCGCGTCGGCGAATCGGACTCAGTTGACGCAACGACTCTTCCTTCTTGCACGATCTCCAAACGTGACATCGGAACGACACTCTCTGCCCAAGCGGAAACTTCAACGGTCCCCGGTTTGGCAAGTTCTACCGTATCTCCAACGTCGTACCCGTCAACGCTCAAATGGATGATCGGCCCGCCGCTCAAGACTGTTCGACCTTTCGCTACGTTACGGCACCAGTTCTCGTAAGTGAACTCCTCGTCGTCAGGGATTCGCGTGTAAGTCCGGTACATGCCAACGGGCACATCGCTCGACATCTTGTCAGTGCCACCGACTAGCGGGAGTCGGTAGCCACAGTTTAGGTATCGATACCACTCGTTGTGGAAGAACTCGCGTTGCTGGATCATTTCGATTGCATCGAGGCGACCAGTGGCGACCAATGCTGCGGGTTCGCCGTTAGGGAATGGGAAGTGCGGATTGATGACATATCCGCCTTGCGCATGAGCCTCGTCTGCCCAATATGCCAACGTCGTCTCCATCGGACCGCCGATCTCTGCCTCGCCAGGTCCGTCGGAGCAGAACGGCATTACCGGCTGCTTCAATCCCCACAGGATCATGTGCCCCATGAAGTGTTGCCGATTCTCCTGCGACGTGTAGACGATGTTGTTGCCTTCACGCGTGACGCTTGGGTGTCCAGTGAAGTCCTCGACGTTGGTGAAAAGGCTTCCCCATTGGGATTGGAGCAGGTTGACGACGTTTAGGTCTTCGGCTTGAGATTCAAAGTGGCTGCCTTGCGTGGAGAGGAAGTGGACATGCGAATCGCCAGAGTACCATCCCTGCTCGTTCATGTTTATCCAGCGCTTGAGTCGCAGCGTGAGTTCCTGCTGTCCGGGTGCGATGTTGACTTTGGCACGTAGAGGTTCATACTCATACCCGCGCGCCACATCTACAATCACGTCGCCCCTCGGTAGCCAGCCTTGCGATGTGCCATCGATATAGGCGTAGCTGATCTGACCGAGTCGCATGTCACCGCCAACATCAATGTGCCATGTGTCAAGGTTGGAGTTGACTTGGTTATGATGCCCGTGTGGTTGGTAGGGAACACCCTCTGGGGATCTGAAGTGGACGCGACACGGGACAATCTCACCGGTCTCATCATCGACAACCTTCACCTTCACCCAGTTCTTGCCGGGTTCTGCGAGCGAGATGTGGATCTTTTCAGTTTCGACAGCACCGTTACTCTGAACATCACCCCATTTCACGCGATCAATCGTCTCTCCGCTCTGCGAAACTTCGACAGTCGCGGAGGGCACCCCTGACAACTCAACGTATGCAGGGCTAGATTTGGGGTTCTGTGCTTCACCGAAACCCTTTTGAGGATCGGTCAGAAAATTGTCAGGACTCTGTTCTGGAAGCGTGTGCGTGTAAGTGCGCTCGCCGCGGTCGATATCGACATCTAAGTCAAACGGTTTTTCGGCTTGCGACGCGTCTTTCAGGCCGACTCGTACCGGCCGACGTGCGTTGCGAGAAAATGGGTGTTCATCAACCTGTCCGACAGTTACGCCAGCTATGATGAAACGCGGACCTCGCGGCACGAATTCTACAGACTCGATGATGCGGTCCGGGGTCGGATTTCGCCATGCCCATAGCCAATACCACTTGGGTTGCGCTTGAACCACCTCGGTTTGACGCCTTCCAGTTTCCTCCCAACGCCCTTGATGTCGCGAGATCAGGGCATCACCCTGGTCGGTAACGGCCAAGAATGGGTAACCGACGCCGTAACGTGATACCCCTTGCCGGTCGCCAACGGCGCTGATCTCGTAACGCTCACGTATCGGAACGGTGATGGTTTCGAAGTCTTTGAACCTGATCACATAGTTGGCGACATGAACACCAAGCGGGCCGTTGGCGGGTTGCTCAGTCTCCATCTGTCGATGTGCGAAGACCAGATTATGCGCGGTCTTGCCTATCGGTACGGTTACGGATCCATCACCTTCTGCCATGGAGATGTAACAGTTGGCAGACGGCTTATCATTAGGCGCGCCGACAGTGAAGGGCAGACCTCGCATAGTCTGCTCGCCAAGCATCGGACCCTCGCCCGGTAAACACTCCACACCCGCGTTGCACCAATCAGATATGTCGATGAGTTCGTAGTCCATGGTGAGGTGACTTCCCTAGAGTGGCCAAAGTACCTTTGCATATTAGTCGATTCCAAAGGTCTGCGTGCCAAGATCAGAATCGGCATATATACCGTTGCGACTAGTTCTGCTCAGGTTAGATGGTTCTAATTTTTTGCTTCGATGTGGTTGTAGCATTGTGAGTTCAAATAGTTAGTGCTGGCTAGGCGCTGTCTCTGAGAAGGGAACAAAATGCGAGCAAAAATCATGTTCAAGATCGTAGGTTGGGATGAGAGCCCGTTCGATGATCCTGAGAGCGGACCAAAGCTTACGCAAGCCCATGTGAAAAGGACGTTTGATGGCGATCTAACCGGCAATGGGAACCTCATGTACGTTATGACGCATCTCAGCGGCGAGAATGCGTCATTCTTGGGTTACGAGAAAGTTGAGGGCGAATTGCACGGTCGAAAAGGCAGTTTGGTTTTAAGGCACGTCGGCTTTTACGACGGAGGCACGGCTAACTCGGAAATGGAAGTGGTGCCGGGATCGGGGACAGATGAACTGTCGGGAATATCAGGAACAGCGAGGTTCTCAGCTGGACATGCTGAGGAACACGACATGCCGTTCGAGTATGAGATTTGACCGATCGATTCAACCGTCTTCAGCGACTCAATCTGTGTCGGTTATTGTCTCTCTGAAGTCGATGCTTGAGTTGACGGATTACAAGTAAGAGTTTTGCACCAATGGTGTCCAACATGAAAGCATTGCGTTACTACGGTCGCAGAGACATGCGGCTTGAGGATGTGCCGATACCTGTTCCGGTCGATGATGAGGCGCGCCTCCGGATCACCTACGCGTCGATCTGCCAGACCGATGTCGAAAGGTGGTGGCATGGCCCAACCATGGCTAGGTGGCAGACGGAGCCAAAGACGGTCGGCCATGAATCCTCTGGACATGTCGAAGCGATTGGACGCGATGTGCAAGGATTATCTGTTGGCGACCGCGTGATGGTGAACAACATTCGGCCTTGCACGGAGTGTTTCTGGTGCATCCGAGGTTTGCAGTCCAGATGTGCAAACGCCAAAACTGCCGGGTTCGCGTTGGATGGCGGGTTGGCTGAGTACATGGTCTGGCCGGAGAGTCACCTGATCAAGTTGCCTGACAGTATCCCAGACGTACAAGCCCCGCTGATAGAGCCGACATCAGTGGCTGTCCACGCGACGCGCAGGACTGGGGTGAAGGTTGGTGACACGGTGGCGGTGATAGGTTGCGGGACTGTGGGCATGTTGACGATGCAGGTTTTGCGTGCCGCTGGCGCTCGGGTGATCGTCGGCGACCTGCGCGAACAGAGTCTCGAGCTAGCGAAGAAACTGGGAGCGGACGCGGCGATCAACACTGGAGACTCCGACGCGTTGGAGCAGCTGTTGGATGTCACAGACGGTATCGGCGCGGATATCGTTGTCGAGACAGCTGGTGCTGTGGTTACGCCCCGAATCGCGATCAACTGGACGCGGCCTGGAGGGACTACCGTATTGGTTGGGATTCACTCAGAAGCAGTCGAATTGGATTTCAACGAAATCGTCGGAACCCAAAGAACTGTCATAGGTTCTGTCGCAGCTTCACCCGGAGACATGGAGAAAGGGATCGGACTGATCGCGACTGGAAGGGTCGTCCTAGAGGATCTCGTGTCGGCGGTGATTCCGTTAGACCGCGTTATCGAGGATGGCTTTGAAAGGATGCGGCGTCCCGAGAAGGATGTGTTCCGGATAATGGTTTCGCCGAATCACTGAGAAGAAAGAGTGTCGCTAGGTTCCGGCGGAAAGGGATCGTTTTCGCTGACCATGGCTTGAGCATCGCTTTTCTTTGTTCCGTGGATCGCTTGGTCGCCCCAGAGACTTTTCACGTAAGTCAGCACGTCGAGGATTTCTTGGTGGGTCAGCACATCGTCAAATGCTGGCATCGCTGATTTGAATCCCGTCAAACCTTCTTCTTCGAGATACGCACCGCCTAAACTCACCTGCTTATACAACGTGCCATCGCCGTGATGCCAAGTGTGACCATCGCCATTGAGTGGAGGGGCAGGTAACGTTCCATCGGGGTTCGTGGTTCGCCAGTGGGGTTGACCTTCGCCGTTAGGCCCGTGGCAAGCGGCGCAGTTTTCGGCAAAGATGCGTTGACCACGTTCTGCCGGGGTGATCCGATCGACGACAGGTACCGAATCTTCGTTACTCGAGCAAGCGAAGGCAAGCGCCGACGTGAAGATCAAGGTTAAGAACATGGCGACGGTACGTCGTAACATGATTTCGAGTGGTCCAATTGGCAGAGGGTCAACCACTGGTGAATATATATTTCTGGATGGTTAGGACCGATCCTGTCTGAAGCTGATGCGCCAAGTAAGAGGCGAGGTAATCACAGATGCATTACGACGATGAACGCACACACGGATGTAGGGTCTCAGATGCTTGGACGTATCGAGGATTGAAGACGGTTGTGATGGAGAACTCGTTGATACGGGTGATGATCCTTGCCGACAAGGGAGCGGATATCTATTCGTTCGTACACAAACCCACGGATACGGAGTTCATGTGGCGTTCGCCTTGGGGTGTACGCGATCCGCGAAAGTTCGTGCCTTCTACGGGTTCGACACAAGGCATGTGGCTCGACTACTACGAGGGCGGATGGCAGACGGCGTTACCGCACGGCGGCTATCCTGATGAGGTGTACGGCGCAGAGTTTGGTTTGCACGCGGAGTTGAACAACCTGCCTTGGGACGCAACGATCGTAGAGGACTCGCCGGATCGTGTCGCGGTCAACTTCAAGACCAAGGGCGTACGGATGCCAGTGGCGGCTGATATGACGCTGTCGTTGGAGGAAGGTTCGTCTACGCTGAAACTATCAAAGACCGCGATCAACGAGGGAGAAGAGGATGTCGAGATTGTGTGGTTGGAGCACATCGCGATAGGGCCGCCGTTTCTGTCTGACAAGTGTCGGCTCTATGTTCCTGATTGCAAGGTGTTGACGCATCCGGAGACGTTCGTCGATACACAGAAGTTGGCGCTAGGTTGGGAAGGCGATTGGCCGATGGTGCCGTCGGTAGACGGCGGTGAGATCGACTTCCGCGAAATCCCGCCGAAAGAGGATCGATCCTTGGACATGGCGTATATGACGGGCATGTCGGAAGGTTGGTATGCAGTT
Organism: Dehalococcoidia bacterium; assembly: GCA_963555965.3. Taxonomy (GTDB): domain Bacteria; phylum Chloroflexota; class Dehalococcoidia; order Lucifugimonadales; family Lucifugimonadaceae; genus Bin127. The sequence continues at coordinate 735,152 of OY821634.1, read as the reverse complement.
CATAACAAGCAGACGAACGTGGGATTTGCGGTGTCGTTCCCGTCGGATGTGTTCCAATATCTTTGGTACTGGCGTAATCTTGGCGGCGGATGGGGCTATCCGTGGTATGGGCGTTGCTACAACGTCGGACTAGAGCCATGCACAAGCTGGGACAACCGGGGCTTGAAGCACTCTATGGAAAACGGATCGGCGCGCCCATTGGCGGCAGGTGAGACTTTGACGGTTGAGATTACGGCATCCGCGTTCGTAGGCGATGGCGACGTGACGAGTGTTTCGCCTGAAGGGATATTAACCTGGGATTAGCTGATGACAGTCAAGCTCGACAGAAATCATTCGCTAGTTTGAACCGTTAGAGCCATTTGTCTCCCATGGCGGCGGTGGTGGTTGCTTCCCCTGAGCTTCCAATAATCCGGCTTTGCGGCCCGCTTCATAGACCGTCATACGCTCCTGCGCTCGTGCTTTGCGCGCCTGCTCTCGTTCCTGGCGTCGGCGTTCTCTGCTGCGTTCAAGGTTTTCTTCGAGTTTTTCTGCTACCCAAGTTGAGAATGTCACGATCAACCTCCAGATTTCAGTTAGGAACAAAGATAACAGAGCAGCAGCCGTCCCGGAACCGACTACGATGGCAGTCAAGGATGTGAACGGGGCATCAATCCAGTGCCCGACACTCCGAAATTCCACTACTCCCAGTACCACGAACGCGATGTTGAGCAGCACGAAGAAGCCAAAGTACATGACCCTCCACTCTCGAGGAAAGGTCCACAGTGCTTCTCGATTGAGATCCTTGACTGTCTCTTTATCTAACAATTGTTCTTTCGATTGCCAAGCCATTGATATCAGCGATACCGATCTTAACTCATATATACCACAACAACTGTACTATATTTCGACTACATGGCAAAAATCCAAATCGCGCGCCTAGCGTTGCCAGCAACTATCATTAATCCAACGCGATATCGAGCAAGCAATAGAGAGCGCGAGGTAAACATACATGCGAAGGCGAACGTTTGGTGATTCAGGTTTGGCATCGTCGGTCATCGGTTATGGCGGGTGGCCGATGGGCAGAGGGCAGTATGGGGATTTCGATGACGATGAAGCCATCGCCGCGGCAAGGAAGTCTTACGATTCTGGCATCAGCCTGTTTGATACGGCGGCGGTTTACGGTTGGGGTTACGGCGAGAAGCTGATGGGCAAGGCGATCGCACCGTTCCGAAATGACATCGTGTTGGTTACGAAAGGTGGGCGCGAGTGGGTGCGTGACAATCCTGACAGAACTGCGGCTACGGTATCGATCAGCGACCGCGACACTTTACTTCGGAGTATCGACGAGAGCCTTGAACGCCTGAATACCGACTACATCGACTTGTTCCTGATTCATTGGCCCGATCACACTCGCTCCTTTGAGGAGCCGATGCGGGCGCTGGAGGATGCTAAGGCGGCCGGCAAGATCAGACATACCGGCGTATCGAACTTCAGCCCTGAGATGATGGCGCAATGCCGCGAACACAGCCCCATCGTCACCAACCAGATCGGATATCACATCTTTGACCGACGCCCGGAGTCGGGCGTAATGCCTTTTGTGGAATCTAATGGAATGGGTGTGATGGCGTATGGCACTTTGGCGCATGGTCTATTGACTGGTGCGTGGTCCGCGGAGCATTCTTTCGGCGACAACGATTGGCGAGCGAACGGGGCAAACTTTGGATTGGCATCGTTTGGGCCTGACAATCTCGCAAAGAACGTGGCAGTAGTCGAAAAGTTGAAGGGCATCGCTGCTGATCACGGCAAGACGGTTGCTCAGCTAGCCATCGCTTGGGTGTTGGCGAACCTGACCGTAACGGTCGCGCTCTGTGGGATGGTTAAGGACTCAGAAGTCGAAGACAATATCGACGGTGATTGGGAAATGCCGGCGGAGGTCAAGCAGGCAATTGATGATTTGGTGATGGCCGAAGGCGCGGGCGTCGGCACTCCAGAGATGGCGATTGCGACTTAAAGGCTTTGACATTGCGAAGTTGTCGTCATTCCGGTGGAATCCAGAATCCAGAGGGGTTGGGGGCATAGGATCAAAGCAAACTGACGGGTCTAAACCCCCTTTAGTTCCCCCTTGGGCATCAAGGGGGAGGGTTACGCGAGACACTCTCAAGGTACAAAAGCGACGGAGAACGAACCATGTTGATAATCGATACGCATACCCACGCTGGCAACAACTGGTTCGAGCCGATCGAGGTGCTTGAGTTTCAGATGGATCGCAATGGTGTGGACCACGCGGTTTTGGTTCAGCATGGCGGGACGTTTGACAACGGGTACCTGTTTGCGGAGACGGCTAAGCGGGGAGATCGGTTCAAAGTGGTGGTTTTGGTCGATCCGGAGTCTGCTGATCCGTTGAGGGATCTAGAGCGATTGGCAGAGCAGGGCGCGGCAGGGATTCGGATTGCGCCGGATGGCGAGTTTGCAAATGCCGGGCCGTACGATATGTGGCGTAGAGCAGGGGAGTTGGGATTGGTAGTTTCTTGTCAGGGTGATCCGGCTCGGTTTGCATCGGATGAATTTGCTCGGGTGATGGATGCGTGTCCCGATACGCAGGTCGTAATCGAACATCTCGCGGGTATTGCCGCTGCCAAATCGGATTGGGAGGCGGACTATGAGCGGGCGTTGGGATTAGCTGAGCGGGAGAATACGACTATCAAGGTGCCGGGGTTAGGCGAGATTTGCCGCCGTCCGGGTAGGTTGAAGCCGGAGTTGGAATGGGAGTATGTGCCGCCGGTGTTTGAGATGGCTAAGGATGCGTTTGGTGTCGAGCGGATGATGTGGGGGAGCGATTTTCCGCCGGCAGCTGGGCGTGAGGGTTATGGGAACGCGTTGCGGGGTGTGATGGAGCATCCGGCGTTTGCGGGCGATGGTGAGTTGGAGTGGGTTATGGGGAAGGCGGCGGCGCGGGTTTGGGGTTGGTGAAAATGGTCAGATGTTTGACGAACAAGACGGTTCAATTGGACTGATTTTTCGCAAGTAATTCCTTTGCTTTGATGAGGCGAGTTTCAAGCTTTGGCGGCAAGGCGCCTGGCGTTTTTCGTTGCTGCGAAAATCGTTCCAATATCGACACCTCTTCCCGATGTCGTTTTTCCTTGCGGTAGAGAATTGCCAGTTGTTCGTAGTAACCGGGAGCAACTCCCCATTGGTTCACTCGATCTTCAGATTCGGTGGCATCAACGCACTTCAACAGAAGGGCTATGGCGTCGTCTGTTTTTCCGGCACGTTTTAAGTCGTTGATGCGGTCAACGTATTCGGTGTAGTGAGCCCCGTCGATGTAACCGGGTTTTTCTGTCAATTCGTATCTGCTTCCATTCATTTCATTGGGGTGCGTTGGTGGGAGGTTCGATCTGAGTTGACCTGTGGCTTGCCATCACTGATCTCCAGATCGTTCGAGGCGCCTTCTACGCTGTTCCTTGCTCAATTCATGGCCAGCGCGACCTCCGGCAACCGACCGACGCGCTGATTCTCTTTGGATGAGGGTTCGAAGTCCTTCTTCGAACAAAGTCGACAGACGTTCGATACCGGTAAGTTGTCGAGCTCGTTCGTAGAGTTCGTCGTCTACACTAACAGTCGTTTGAATCCGTTTTGGGCACATCATGTTTTGCTTTCAAGTGCTATGACCAATTCGTCTCCTGTAGCGAGGCGACGGTGCCGTCGGGGGCTCGCCAGGGGGCGGCGTCTTTGCGCCAGGGGTTGGCTTTGAGCCAGTCTTCGTTCATGGCTACGCCTAGGCCGGGGGCGGTTGGTAGTGGGAGGTAGCCGTCTTTTTGGGTTGGGAAGTCGCCGATGGTGGCGTCTTGGAACCAGGGGTGGATGCCGCCTTCTTGGATCATGAAATTAGGGGTGCAGGCGTCGACGTGGAGGGATGCGATGGTGCAGAAGGGGCCGTAGGGGTTGTGGGGTTGGAAGCCGACGTAGTGGGCTTCTGCCATTGCGGCGATCTTTTTGAGTTCGAGGATTCCGCCGGCTTGGACGATGTCGGGTTGGATCATCTTCACGATTTGGCGGGCGAGGAGGTCGGTATAGTCCCACTTGGTGAGGTGTCGTTCGCCGGTTGCGAGTGGGATGTTGACCTGCTCGGCGACGCGGGCAAGGGCGTCGAGGTTCTGGGGTGGTACTGGTTCTTCGTAGACAAAGGGTCGGTATGGCTCCATTGCGTTGCCGATGCGGATGGCGTCGGCGGGGGCTAGGCGTCCGTGGACTTCGACGAGGAGTTCGACGTCGTCGCCGACGGCTTCTCGGACGGCTTCGAGTTTCTGGATGGCGACGCGTTCGGCTTCGATGGGGATGAAGAGTCCGCGGTGGTCGAAGGGGTCGCCTTTGAGCGCGGTTAGGCCTTGTTCGGTGTGGCGAAGGGCGTTTTCGACGGCTAGTTCGGGGGTTAGTCCGTCCCAGCGTCCGTAGCACCAGATCTTTTCGCGCATCTTGCCGCCGAGGAGTTCGTAGACGGGGACGCCGAGGGTTTGACCTTTGATGTCCCAGAGGGCGATTTCGATGCCGGAGATTGCGGAGAGTTGGACTACGCCGCCGCGCACGTGGAAGTGGTGATAGAGAGTCTGCCAGTGCTGCTCGATGCGTCCGGGGTCTTTACCGATGAGGACTTCGCCGAACTCCTCGACCATAGTGGCGACGGCTAGAGGCCCGGCTGTGGCTTCGCCCCAACCGGTGATTCCTTCGTCGGTTTCGACTTTGACGAAGACGTAGTTTCGGGCTTGGCCTCGGGGTGCGGATGAGGCGGGAATGGCGGTTATGTTGGTGATTTTCATGGGATTCAACTTTCTCTCCCCCTTCAGGGGGAGATTAAGAGGGGGCAGTGATCGTGGGAGTTGGGGCCTCGCCCTAACCCCCTCCTGAAGGAGGGGGAACTATATTCCTACTCGGCTCTTGCCCAATACGTCAGGGTTGATTAGGTTTTCGGGATGGTTGCCGTTTAGGACGCGGAGGGCTTCTTCGGCGGTTCGGCGTTCTAGTTCGATGGTTGAGGCTTGGGAGAAGAAGGCGGTGTGGGGGGTGATGATGATGTTGGGGGCGGAGAGTAGGGGGTGGTCGTTTGGTGGTGGTGCGGGTTCGACGACATCAAGTCCGGCGCCGGCTAGGTGGCCGGAGTGGAGGGCGTCGGCTAGGGCTTGTTCTTGGATGATTCCGCCGCGGGCGCAGTTGACGATTATCGAGCCGGGCATCATGCTGTTTAGTTCGTCGGGGCCTATCATGCCCTCTGTTTCGGGGGTTAAGGGGGTGTGTACGGTGATGAAGTGTGAGCGTTTTAGGACGTCTTCGAAGCTGATGATTTCGACGTTATTGTCGTCGATTGGGATGGTCTGTCCGGGTTCGATTAGTGGATCGAATGCGACGATTTTCATGCCGAATCCGACGGCTTTCGTCGCGATGGCTCGTCCGATGCGTCCGAATCCGAGGATTCCGAGGGTGGCGCCGCGAGTGCGATGCATAGGTTGGTCGAGGGTTACGTTTGCCCAGCCGCCGGCTTTGACTTCGGCGTCGTGCTGGTTGAGGCGGCGGTTTAGGGCGAGGATCATTCCGATGGCGTGGTCGGTTACTTCGTCCATGCAGTAGTCGGGTACGTTGGTGACGACGATGCCGAGATTTGTGGCGGTCGGGATGTCGATGTTGTCCACTCCGATGCCATATCTTGAGGCAACGACGCACTTCTCGGCGGATTTGAGGACGTTTTCGGTGACTTGCGCGAAGCAGAACATTATTATGTCGGCGTCGGCTGCGAGGTCGGCGAGGGTCGATTCTGAGGTGTCGGGAGCGACGACGGGTTCGACTCCGCCGGCTCTGAGGACTTCGGATTCGACGTCGATGTTGGGCCAGACGTAGTCGGTGATGAGTGCTTTTTTCATGGGTGTGTTGGGTGGGGTTGTTGGATGAATCGCATTGATTAGGGTAGCAGTTTTTGGGCGTGGGATGGGTCGATTCGGGGTTTGAAATTCATGCCGCTCATGCTGGAGTTTTGCCGCTGCCACGGCATATTCGCGGCATGAGCGGCATGTTTAAGGGGAATCATGCCGGAGTCAGCGGCAAAACTCCGGCATGATTAGTTTTTGAACAAGTTCAAAGAGTTGTGTGAGCCGGGGGTTGTTGTCTGAACCGCTGATTACGCGGATTTTTGTGATGGGCTGTGATCCCCCTGCCTCTCTGGATGGACGTTCCGTCCGCTGAAGCGCCCGCCTGCGCGGGAATGACGGTGCTGCGGCGTTATCTGAACCCGGATTTGAAGGATTACAAGGATTGAAGGATTTTGGGTGTTGTTTTTTGAACTGTGATTTTTGTGATTTTGATGATGGGCATGATCCCCGCCCGTCCGTCCCGAGCATACCCCGCGCTCTCGCTTCGCTCGTGCGCGCCCCTTTCGCGTGCGAAAGGGGCGTACGCGTACACTGGGGTTATGACGACGAAGATGGCACAACCGGGTACGTGCAATGTTCCCAATCGGACGATTTTCGAGGGGGACAATTTGGATGTGATGCGGGGGATGAATGATGGGTGTGTGGACTTGATCTATCTCGATCCGCCGTTCAACTCGAACCGGGATTATGCGGCGCCGATTGGGAGCAAGGCGGCGGGTGCGGCGTTCAAGGACACTTGGGATTTGACGGATGTGGATGAGGCTTGGCACAACGAGATTGCGGAGGCTGATCTGGCGCTCTACAAGGTGATCGATGCGAGTGAGCACAGTCATGGGAGCGGGATGAAGTCGTATCTAATCATGATGGCGGTGCGGTTGCTGGAGATGAGGCGGATTCTGAAGTCGACGGGGAGCATTTATCTGCATTGCGATCCGACAGCGAGTCACTATCTCAAGTCGCTGATGGATAGCGTGTTCGGCGCGGCGAATTTCAGGAATGAAATCATTTGGAAGAGGACCGGGTCTCATGGCAGTGCGAAACGCTATGGTCCGATCCACGATGTGATCCTGTTCTATTCCGCGTCGAGCTCCTACCATTGGCAAAAGACGTTTCAGCCGTACTCACCGGAGTACATAAGCAACTACTACAAGCAGGAAGATGCAAAAGGTAAATTCCAGCTTGTGTCATTGACAGGGTCGGGTACGAGGTCAGGTGATTCGGGGCAGGACTGGCGAGGAGTAAATCCTACTGATGTAGGAAGGCATTGGGCAGTTCCGAAACAGGCAGTCGAAAATGCGTATCCTGACCGCGACGACTTGAATGAATTGAGCGTTCAAGAGCGGTTGGACCTACTCGACCAAGCTGGATTGGTTTACTGGCCACCTAACGGAAAAGTACCCCGTCAGAAGCGATACGTAGACATGGGTAAAGGCGTGCCTGTTCAAGACGTTATCACCGACATACAATCAATCGGCTCCCGCGCAAAAGAACGCACCGGATATCCCACGCAAAAACCACTGTCCCTGCTTGAACGCCTAATTGCTGCGTCTTCCAATGAAGGTGATGTGGTGTTGGACCCGTTCTGCGGATGTGCGACCACTTGCATCGCGGCAGAGCGGTTGGATAGGCAGTGGATCGGGATCGATCTGTCGGCGATGGCGGTGAAGCTGGTGGAGCAACGGGCTCGGAATGAGCTTGGGTTGATGGGTGGTGTTCAGGCGATTGCGCGGTCGGATATTCCGAAGCGTACGGATCGAGAGCCGGCGCCGCCGTTGAGCGAGTCGAAGGTGGTGCTCTATGGGTCGCAGGGTGGGTACTGCAACGGGTGCGGGACGCATTTCCAGCCGCAGCATCTGACGGTGGACCACATCGTGGCGCAGTCGAAGGGTGGGACTAGTCATCTGGACAACTTGCAGTTGCTTTGCGGGCACTGCAACTCGTTGAAGGGGAATCGTCCGATGGAGTATTTGAGGGCGCGGTTGGTGAGGGCTGTTTGAGGGGGGGATTTGGCGTAAGGATGCCCCGAGTTCGAATTCGAGATGCCAAACGGAGGTTGGAACTGTTAACCGACTCTTGAATAAGGATATTGATTTTTTATGTACATATGGAGAAATTGCCCTTTGGATGATGCATTCATCATCTCGGTGTACAGAAATTGAGGAACGCCGTAGTATTGGTAGATTGTGCCGTTCAAGAACTCGACCTCAAGAGTCTGTGATGGTGAATCGTAACCAATCGAACGTACGTTTGACGATGCTACCAATTGTTTCTGCATGGGTTCCACCTCAATCGTAGGTTGAATCGTCCTCAACTTCTTGACGATCAATTGTAACCTCTTCGACAACAGCATAGGGGCTCTGTGCTCGCCATGACGCTACCATCCTATCGTAACCTTCTTCTCGAAGGTTTTCGCGCCATCTGACACTGACTTCTGGGTCTTGGCTGCGCGGTCGGTGCTGTTGCTCGGGCAAAGTGACTCTACAGCGCATCGGTAGCTTGGCTGCTTCTCCTGTAACGATTGCTTCGCCGGTTCGGAGAACGGGTAACGCATCGAGCAATCCAGCGATCCCGTCAGGTAAAGTGCCTTTGACTCTCCCTCGATCGTCGGGATTTGACAGTCTCAAAGCGAAAAAAGTGCCACATTGGGACAAAACGGTTTCATTGACTTCCGAAGGTCGCTGACTAACTACCATCGCGCCCACTCCGTATTTCCTGCCTTCCTTTGCGATCCTCTCAATTACCTCGCCAGCTAAGCCCGACGACGCGTCAGAAAGGTATCGGTGCGCTTCTTCCATCACGATCAATAAAGGGCGATTGATACCCCCTTCAGTTTTCTCGCGGCTCCAAAACAACGCTTCATACACGATTTTCAATATGGCTCCCACCAACTGTTCGAGTACTCCGCTTGGCACACCTGACAGGTTAAGAATGGTAATTGGTTTACTGCCGCCGATCCACCCCTGTAATAGTTCGTCGAGATCTTTCTCGGGCAAAGAACCGTCGTCAGGATCCCAATGACCAGGATGCAACGTAAAATCATATCGCCTATCCATCATTTTAGATCTCAAGAGATTTAATGGTCGTCGTATGCCTAGTGCATTTTGGTTCAGAAACGGACCTGCCGAACCCATCGCATGTAGTTTATACGTCGGTGGCGTTAATGACGCCGGATCGCCCCTCGCTACGAGAGCGGGTTGGTCTCTCTGTGGGCCTTCAAACGTCGTGATTTCTGTGTCAATCAAATCGTACCAAAGTTGTTTCAGGCTAAACGGCATTGGCGTATCAACAGTTATTGAGGTGGCATCCAAGCCTGGAAACTCACCGGATTCGTAACTACTCAATTTCAGCTCATTAATTTTGTCAGTAAATGCGGTTTCGTGATTCTCATCGAGGTCGCCAATCAAAAATCCCAATAGAGCATGTGTGTCAAGGGCCCAGAAAGGAATGAAAAGTGGTTCCTCACCGAATTCAGGTTCAATACTGAAAACGGTCGCGACATCACTTAACGGTTCAGCATATTCGCCGTGAATATCGAGTAAAAGTATTCTTGCACTTGGATACGAAGATTCGTCATCGCGGATCTCAGTAATGGTTCGTAAAAGACTTGCAACAGTAGTTGATTTACCGGACCCGGTGGAACCCAGAACCGCAGAGTGGCGCGTCACCAACTCGTCCAAAGCTACTCGTGCGGGGATGCTTTCGGCGCTCGAAAGAGACCCGATCGTGATGTGATCTTGATCGGGCGCGTCATAAATGGCTCGAAGATCGCCTTCAACGGCCAAGTGTACGGAGTCGCCGATATTCGGATACTGGCTGATTCCTCTGTCGAATCTGCCACTGAGGCTTTCTCCAATGAGTTCGACGGTCAACCATCGACCGGTTTCGTCCTTCGTATCGGTGGAGTCGTCAACTGAGTTTGCACCAACCTCGTTTGCACCTACTTCTGACACAACTCCGAAAAGGTTCAAGTAACCTTGCGGGACCCGAATGAAACTTCCGACTTGTCCAACCTTGTAAGTGCGTCCATCGATGATTGACAATCCCGAGGCGATAGAACGCGCCATTTGAACTGACAACGCCGCACCGGTGACTTTGGCGATCCGACCGATGAAAGTAGGGTCTTGACTAATCATCTGAGGTCTGTCCTGCATCCGGTTGTTCGTCCGAGGTCTCGGCGGATTGACGTTCCGCTTCGAATATGTCCTCCGCTTGGATCAAGGCTAGGAAACGAGTTAGTTTGGCGAAATCACCGAGAAGAAAGTTGGGCTCCCCATCGCCGGCATGGCCCCAAAAAGTTCGGCGTATGTTTTCCCATTCTTCGTTCGGAGGTGCACCAGTTTGCCATTTGCCCGCGACACCGTTAATTATCGCACCATCGCGTGCATAAACGCTCATATTCGGACGAGATAACGCAAGAGTCCTGGCCAAACCTTCTTCGATCAGTGGTTTGAATTGAAATGCGAGGACAGCTGTGTGAGCGTTGGCTGCAAGAGATTCGTCCAAAACCTTCTCTATGTGAGAATCTGCGAAGGAAAATCCCGTGCTCATCAGCAAAGTATCAGGAGCAGTGAGGAACCTTCGCAGTCGCTCAAACATCGCTGAATAGGGTGGCCTCGTTGCTTGGTCGTACTTGAGGTGATCAGGATAAATGAGCTCGGTTGCCGTTGCGTCTCCAGTCCGAACGAGCCTGTCGTCGACGATTTTCCAGCCAAGTGAACCATGTAATTTCCAAAGTAATGACCAACGTGGCGGCAAGGAATCTGACGACACAGCAGCCGGATCGAAAAACGGAAGGCGCGATCCTGTAAAACCGTCAAAGTACGGAACTCGGGCAGTTTCGAAGGCGCTTTCGATCAATAGATCGTAATTTGGCGTGAATATCTCGACGGGGTGTTCTCGTTGTGTTCCGGCTATCCAAGCGACCAAATGGGAATACGGTGTGGGTGGGTCTGGCAGCGATTTGTTAACTATTGAACCAATTAAGTCGCAAATTTCCTGTGCCAAATCGTTGTACTGTGGACCTGTTAATCCGAACACTTCCGCGGTGCCGATTGCTTGAGCTAATTTACGGATTTGAGTTAGTATGTCTTCGATGTTGTTCAAATTAGGGAATTCGGCGCGAAGTGTTTGAATGGTCGCGCTACTACCACTGTCTAAGGATTCAATAACACCGGTCGTCAATCCATCGACATCGGGAATTAATGGTCTCCATGGCTCTTCAACGATTTGATTATTTTCGTTGACGGATATTGATGCTGGTGCGCCAGCGCCGATTAATAAACCAATGCGTTTTCGGCCTTGAGAAAGGATTTGACGTAGATCTGCCATGAAACGATCCGGATTGTGAACTGATTCGGAATTCATATGGTTACCTTCTTTGTGTTAGTGCGTCTACGACAAATAGGATGTACGTGTCCATCTCTGGTTGCGCGTTGTTATCTGAGTGACTTTTCAAAGGATACAAGATTGCATGTTGTGACTTTTGGCCGCATAGGCCGTCCTTTTGATTACGCAAGTTCTCGAACATTTCGGATCTACATGGCAGCGCGAAGGGGGCGTTACTTTTTGAATTGGCAGCCTTCTACGAAGTGGTCGAAGAAGTTGGGGTTGGTTTCTAGTTCGATGTGGGTGATGGTGGCGGCTAGGGTCTCGATGGTTTGGCGTTTGGTGGCGTTGGTGAGCATGATTGTGGCGCCTTGGAGGGAGGCGTTGCCGATTTTGGTTATTCGGTCGGGTGAGATGATGCGGTCAAACAGTCATTAGAACGTCTTCGTGGGATGCGGCGGCGGCGAGGTTTTTGTCGAGGGTTGCGATGTGGGCGTTGCGTCTTTTGGCTAATTCAAGGTATAGAGCGTCATAGAAGGTTAGGCGATGATGTCTGGCGAGTGCCATGGCTGCTTCGAGGTCGGGTTCGCTGTCGGTTTTAAGTGGGAGGGCGTTGAGGTAGCGCAGACGTCCTTGTATTTGGTCTGGGTCAAGGCGTCCTCTTCGCTCTGCGGTTAGCAAAGCGTTGCGGATTTCGAAGTGCCAAAGTTGCGGCACAAAGGTTTCCGCATCCTCTGCGGCGGCTAGCGAAGAGACGGCGTCCGGGGTATCTTCGTCGTCGAGTAGCCACGCGATGGCAACAGAGGCATCGATGACCAATACTGTCAATATCGGTGGCCTTCGTGTGGGAGGGCGAGAATTTCCTCTCTGGTCATCCCTGTGGGCTTCCAGTTTTTGCGCGCTTCTCGGAGGGCTTGGACTGCGGCACGGCGTTTGGCGCGTTCTTGTTCGGGGGCGGGTACGATATGGGCGATCTTTTTGCCGTGTCGGGTGATGACGACGGTTTCACCGCGCTCGACGGTTCTGAGCAGTTCGGCGAGTCGGGCTTTAGCTTCTGTGGCTTGAACTTGGAGCATGGTGTGTGTCCTAGTTGTGTTAAGGATAGCGTATTCCCTCTTTGTCCTGTCGGACATTTCCCCCGCCGAGCGGGGAACCCTGCCCGTCTGCCCCGGCATCCCCTGCGGTCTCGCTTCGCTTACTCGCGTCCCTGTCGTCGGTCTTTTTGGGCTTCGCGAATGGGAGGTTATTTTTTGAATTGGCAGCCTTCTACGAAGTGGTCGAAGAAGTTGGGGTTGGTTTCTAGTTCGATGTGGGTGATGGTGGTGGCGAGGTGTTCGATAGCGGCTCGTTTTGTGGCGTTTGTGAGCATGATGGTTGCGCCTTGTAGGGATGCGTTGCCGATTTTGGTTATGCGGTCTGTGGGTATGTCGGGGATGAAGCCGATGTTTATGGCGTTTTGGATGTTGATGTAGTTGGCGAAGCCGCCGGCTAGGTAGAGTCGGGTGTAGTCGGTGGGGGTGGTTTTGGTGGTTTCGAGGACGATGTTTTGTCCGCAGTAGTTGGCGGCTTTTGCTTGGGCTAGTGCTGAGATGTCGGCGCGGGATAGGGTGAGTCGGTTTTGGTGGTGGAATGTGAATTCGTCGGAGCCGTCGTTGAAGTTTCCGAGTTCGTTCATGATGTTGTGTCGTCGGAGTTCGGCTAGGAGGTCGATTAGTCCGGAGCCGCAGATGCCGATGGGGGGGGAGTTGCCGATGGTTGTTAGTTGGGGTTGTCTGAACCGCGGATTACGCTGATTTGTGTGATTGGCGGGATTTTGTTGGTGGTCGTTTGGGGTGTTGCCGCCGCCCGTCCGCCCCGGGCATACCCCGCTCGCATCGCTGCGCTTGCTCGCGCCCCTTTCGCCGTGCGAAAGGGGCGATTCCCCCTTTGTCCTTCGGACATTTCCCCCGTCAACGGGGGAAACCCGACCCTTCCCCTCTGGATTCTCGCCTTCGCGAGAATGACGATTGCCCTGGCCCTCCCCGGGCACCCCCTGCGTCGTCGCTTCGCTTGCCGCGTCCCCCTCGCTTTGCGAAGGGGAGGGTATGACGACTCGTTCTACTGCTCCGTTGTAGCCGGGCATGGCGTAGGTTACGTTTCCGCCTTCGAATGCTGGGCCGGCGGGGCAGGATGCGGCGTGTAGTTGGTTTTTGTTGCCGGCGATGATTTCGGTGTTGGTGCCGATGTCGATTAGGAGGACGGGGTCGTTTTGCTGGTCTATGGCTATGGTTAGGAGGTCGGCGGCGACGTCGGAGCCGATGTGTGATGCGATTAGTGGTCCGCTGTAGATGTTGGCGTTGGGGTTTATGCGGATGCCGAGTTCGTGGGCTTGGCGGTTGAGGGCGGTAGTGTCGCGGTTTCCGTTGCGGAAGTCGTCTTCGATGTGGGACTTGTAGGGTTTTTGTCCGATGGGTTCGACGTCGATGCCGAATAGGATGTCGCGCATGGTGGTGTTTCCGACGGCGACGAGTTCGACGATGTGTCGGCGTCGGATCTTGAGTGCGCGGACCATTTCGCCGATCTCGTAGTTGATGCTGGAGATGAGGACGGCTTGGAGTTCGCCGCGGTAGGTGCCGGTGTCGTATGAGATGCGGTTCATGACGTCGGAGCCGCCGAAGCGTTGGGGGTTCTCGAAGGATGCGGTGTATAGAATGTCGCCGGTTTCGAGGTCGACGAGGTTCATGGCGACGGTTGTGGTTCCGATGTCGGCGGCGATGCCTAGGATGCGTCCGCGGTAGCGGTCGACAACCCTTGGCCCACCCCGGGCATCCCCCGCGAAAATCGCTTCGCTCTTTCGCGCCCCCTTACGCTTCGCGAAGGGGGCGGTTCGCTCGTTCTCTGTTCCGCGGGCATCCACCACACTGCCCCGGGCATCCCCCGCTCGCATCGCTTCGCTCGGGGCCCCCATCGCCTTCGGCACTTCCCCCGCCGAGCGGGGGAAGGGGAGTTGTTCGCGAATGGGGCTTGTGTGGCCTTTGAAGATGATGTTGTCGCCTTCGCGGACGGTTAGGGGGTCTAGGTCGATGTTGGGGGTTTCGATGGAATCGGTTAGGATGCGTGGTTGGCGTCGGAGGATGTTGAACTCAATGTCGGCTTCGATGTCGATGACTCGTGCCTGGCAGGCTAGGCGGTAGTTATCGCGGAGGAAGGCTTCGGTGTCGTTGAGGGGTTCGAGGGCGTTCATGCCTTGGCGGACTTCGACGATGCATTCGTGGCATTCGCCGTTGCGGTTGCAGGATGTGGGTACGCGGACGGCGAGGTCGTCGGCGTAGTCGAAGAGGGATTTGCCGGCTTCGAGGGGGAGGGTAGTTTGGTTGTGTATTAGGGGCATTTGAACCGCAGATTACGCTGATTTTAATGATGTGGTGTGATGATTTTGAACTGTGATGTCGCTGATTTTGGGTGATGGGGTGTGTAGTTTTTGAACCGCAGATTACGCTGATTTTAATGATTTGGTGTGATGATTTTGAACTGTGATGTCGATGATTTTGGGTGATGGGGTGTGTAGTTTTTGAACCGCAGATTACGCTGATTTTAATGATTTGGTGTGATGATTTTGAACTGTGATGTCGATGATTTTGGGTGATGGGGTGTGATGGGCAGGTTTGAAACCTGCCCCTACCGTATTGGGCCCCCTTTGTCCTGCGGACATTTCCCCCGTTGAACGGGGGAAACCTTCCGCCCGTCTTCTCCGGGCATCCCCCGCTCGCGTCGTTTCACTCGCTCGCGCCCCCTTACGCTGCGCGAAGGGGGCGTGGTTAGTCGATTTCCCATGCTGATCGGTAGTCTAGGTCTCCGTCTTTGGCGGTGCATATAGGTGGGTTTAGGGGGTTTTTGGTGAAGTGTTGGTTTTTGCAGCCGAATTTGGCGGTGCAGCGTGATCGTGCGTCTTTGTATGGGCATCTTGTTAGGCTGGAGTCTTCGGCGTGTTTTGCGATTTCGGCGAAGATGTTTGCCATACGGATCATGCTTTTGCGTGCGGCTTCGACGTCGAGTTTGGGTTGGTCGTCGGCCCCTGCGCCTTGGCCGCCCTTTTCACCGTCACCCTGGCCCGCTCCCATCGAGGGAGAGGGGAGGGCACCCCCTGCTGTCGCTTCGCTCCCGCGTCCCCCTTTTGCTTCGCCAAAAGGGGAGGGGAGAGCGGTGTGCTTTGTTTTTCTCTGGATTCCCGCCTGCGCGGGAATGACGGTGGCGTCCGCGGGAATGACGGGTTTGTTTCCGTCGCGGGCATCCCCTGCGAATGTTGCTTCGCTCCATTCGCGTCCCCTTACGCTTCGCGAAGGGGACGGCAAAGCGGTGTGCTTTGTTTTTCTCTGGATGGACGTTCCGTCCGCTGAAGCGCCGGCTTTCGCCGGAATGACGGGGTTATTAACCCCCTGCGTCTCGCTGTGGGGAACCCCTCTGAATCTCCCCTTGGGAAGGGGAGGGTTGTGGTGCGCTTCCCAAAAAGGGGAGGGATCGTGGTTGTGGCCATTTTTCATGGCGTTGGTGCTGACGGGTGTGTCAGGCGAGTTCTTTTTGGAGTTGTAGTAGGTCGCTGGCGGTTTCTACGCAGTCTACGGCGTTTTCGCCGTATCCGTCGGCGCCCATTTCGTCGGCGAACTCGCGTGTTACGGGTGCGCCGCCGACCATTATGCGGACTTCGTCTCGGAGTCCGATGTCTTCGAAGTAGGAGATGGTGCGTCCCATGTTGGGCATGGTGGTTGTTAGGAGGGCGGACATGCCGACGACTTGTGCTTCGAACTCCATGACGGCGTCTGCGAACTCTTCGGGGGAGGTGTCGACGCCGAGGTCGTGAACGGTCCATCCGGCGCCTCGGAGCATCATGATGCAGAGGTTCTTGCCGATGTCGTGGAGGTCGCCTTTGACGGTGCCCATGATGACGGTGCCGATGGGTTCGATGCCGGATGCGGAGAGGATGGGTTCGATGTGGGTCATGCCGGCCTTCATGGCGCGTGCGGCGACGAGGACTTCGGGTACGAAGATGACGTTGTCTCGGAATTTGACGCCGACGATTGCCATGCCGTTGAGGAGTCCGTGGTCGAGGATGTGGTTGGCGGTATAGCCGTTGTCGAGGCACTCTTTGGTGAGTCGGTCGACTTCGAGGTTTTTGCCGATGATGAGTTGGTATGCGATCTCTTGCATCACCTCGTCGGCGAGGTCTAGAGCTTCGCCGATGTGTTTCTGCTCTCCGGGTCTGGTGACCCATTCGAACTCACGTTTTAGGCCGTCGTTGACGATTGGCATGGGGTTTTGCGAAGTGGTTGTTGAGGCGTGTTTTGGCGCGCGGTTTGTGATGGGCGCGTATTTTGGATTCTATATGTTGGGTTGAGGGTACGCCCCTTGAGTATGGCGTTCAAGTTCGCCTAAACTGTTCTATGATTTGTGGGATTGGCACGCTGCCCCAACAGGTTTGCGTCAGGTTGATTCCTAACGGTGGAAACGCTCCGTGTATCGTCTTGATACCTCGAGTATTGAGGAACTCAACAACTGGAACAAAATCGCGATCCGAGGACAACAACACTCCCACGTCATAGTCGTCGCCCCATGCCAGCTTGATCATGTCAGTGGCGATCCGGGTGTCTACTCCCTTCTCCTCGGTTCCGCGCATGTCAGCCTGGCATTTTGGGCAGATCGCCAGTTCTGAGCGGCACTTGGGGCACACGGGTCCACGCCTCTTGCGTTGTCTAGGCAGCATCACGACTTGAACGCCCGGGAACCTGCTCAATGTGTTTGAAGCCCATCGCCGCAACGGTTCGTCGTTCTCGTTGCTTGGGTCGTATGAGCCGTATACGTTGATACCTTGGTATCCGAGTGCTGCGTAGGGGTCAACTATCTTTAGAGATTCTTCGGCGACAATCCGTCCCATCTTGCGCCAATCCACACTGAACCCAGCGTCAAGGTGTTTGATCGAGAGCTGAAAATTCCAGAAATCTACAAATACCTTGACTCGGATCCTGTTCGCTTGTTTCGACTTAGTCGACATCGCTCAGTTACTTCACCAAACAAAAACAGGGACGCGTAATTGCGTCCCTAGTGTTCTGATGATCGAGCCGCCATTGAATTCCCTAGTTGCGGGTAACGGCTCGATGGGTTTTGATGGCTATGAGTGTAAGGGATTCCGGCGGTGTTGTCAACCATTGAAGCACAGTGTCCCCCTCGCTTCGCGAAGGTGAGGTATAGGAGCTCAATTCTCGGAGTAGTCCCAGTGTTCGGCGGCCCAATCCTCTACGGCTCTTGGGATTTCGAGGAGGTTTTCGAGTTTTGTTTTTAGTGGGATGGCGCACTCTGGTGCGATGAGTTGGACGCCGGCGTCTAGGCATTTGAAGACTTCGGCTCGGACTTCTTCGGGGCCTTTGGAGTAGAGGGTTACGGGGTTGTTGAGGTTGCCTACTAGGTTTATGCCGCTGTCTACGGCGTCCATGGCTTCTTGCGGGTCGTTCTTGGAGTCGAAGTGGAACGCTGCCATGCCGGTGGTGGCGATGTAGGGCATTCGGTCGGTTGTTGCGCCGCAGATGTGAAGCATGATCGGGACGGGGAGGTCTTCGACGAATTCGTGGTGGAGGTCCATGAGGAAGCGTCGGTAGTATTCACCGCTCACGAGGTCGCCGGTGGCGTGGTCTGGAACGGTTAGTACGTCTGCGCCGGCTTCGATCTGGGCGATGCCGAACTCGATGGTGAACTGTTTCAGGCGATGGAGCATGTCCATGACCATCGGCGGGTCGTCGACGGTTGCGAGTAGGAATGGCTCGACGCCGAATACGTGGTATGCGAGTGTCCAGGGTCCCATGGTTTTGCCGACGATGGCAACTTCGTCGCCGAATTCCTGCTTGAGGATGCGGATCGATTCGATGATCGTCCAGTTGTCGGGGTGCTCTAGGAAGCCGTCGGGCATCTTGATGTCGTCGACGGTTTTCCAGATGGGTCTGGTCATGCGGACGGTCGGCCAGTTGTCTTTACCTTCCCACTGCATCTCGCATCCGAGTGCGGATGACTCTTGGATGATGGAGAAGTAGGGTGCGATGGCGTCGAAACCGAGTTGGGTGTAGCCTGTGGCCGCGAGTCGAGCGTTCATCTCGGGGTCGCGGTTGGCGTTTGGGAATGGTGCTTCGACGAGGTCCATGAGTTCGACGGTAGCGACGTTGGTTGGGTTTGTTACGGGCGGGCGGTCTACGGGTTCGCCGGCTAGGGCGCGTAGGGTTCGTTCTTTGGAAGTCAGGGTTCCGGCGTATTTTGTGGATGGCATTTGGCTGGACCCTCCTTATGCGGACGTTGCTGTGAATCGGCTATCGATATTTGGGATGTTTGGGCTTTGAGTTAGATGTTACCGCATTCGGAAATGGGTAGGTGTGTGACTCGGTAAGTAAGATAAGTGGATGTCACGAATTACGGGGCGTTCGATTCTGGGATTGGCGGTGTTTGCCGCGGGTTGTGCGGCGTTTATTGTAATTGTGGCTTGCAGCGAGGCTGCACCTACGCCGGTTCCGACGGTGACGTTAGTGCCGACGGTTAAAGCGACGGATACGCCTGTGCCGGTGGTAGAGGTTGTGCCGGAACCTACGGTGACTCCTACTCCCATGCTCTCACCGTCGGTTACGGCAACGCATACTCCGGAACCAACGTTGACGGCTACGTCGACTTCCACTCACACGCCAAAGCCGACGACTACGCCCACTGCGACGCCGACGTCCACACCCACACCATCGTCGACTTCAACACCGACGGTTGTGCCGACAGGTACCAATACTCCGGAACCGACATCAACCTTTACGCCGACACCTACGTCAACCGCGACTCATACACCGCAACCGACTTCAACGTCTACGCCGACACCCACGGTGACTATAACTCCAACTCTAGAGCCGACACCCACGTTCACGCCGACGGCTACACCATTGTCGGTTGGTTACGAAAGGGAAGCGTTGATCGCGCTTTACAACGCAACTGGCGGAGCGAACTGGAAGAACAACGATAACTGGCTTTCGGATGGGCCTTTGGACAGGTGGTATGGCGTTAGGATGGTTGGTGGGCGCGTCACTGAGTTGCATTTGGGAGGGAATGGGTTGAGGGGGGAGATTCCGCCTGAGATCGGGAGGCTGACGGAACTGAGGGAGTTGTGGCTAGGGGATGACAACGGTCTCACCGGTGAGTTGCCGGATCAAATGAGTCGGCTTGTGAATCTGGAGGTTCTAGATCTGGGTTCCAACGATTTGAGCGGTGTTATTCCGGCATGGCTGGGAGATTTGGCTGCCCTAAGGTGGTTGTATCTGCAAGGTAACGAGTTCAAGGGTGAGGTGCCGGCGGAATTGGGGCAACTCGGCAATCTGGAATTATTGATGGTCAATCTGAATTTCGGTCTGGGTGGACCGTTCCCAACGGCTCTGATGGAGATCGAGGGTCTCAAATGGCTGAATTTCCAGAATACGAGTGTGTGTGCGCCGCTAGACGAGGAATTTCAGGCGTGGATGGGGATGGATCCCGAACGTAGAGGTTCGGACTGTTTGCCGGAAAAGTTCGTTGAGGAGCCTTTGGGTCAGCCAGTCATTCCGGACCGTGCTGCGCTAGTCGCGATTTACCAATCCACTGGGGGTCCGAATTGGGCACGCGACTGGAACTGGCTGACTGATAAACCGCTGGATACGTGGTGGGGTGTCAAGACGGTCGATGGTCGGGTGACGGGTTTGAACTTAGCGGGTTTGAACTTGGAAGGTAACGGGCTTGAAGGGGAGCTGCCGTCGGAGTTGGGCGACCTCACGGAACTGAGTCGGCTGGTGTTGAGGGGTAATCGCATTCGCGGAGAATTGCCGATCGAGATGGCTCGACTGACGAATTTGCAGGAGCTGGATCTTACATCGAACGAGATTGGCGGCGTGATCCCTGCGTGGCTAGGCGAGTTGAAAAACCTCAGGCAGCTTTACTTGGAAGACAACCAGTTGGTGGACGGAGTACCCGCGGAGTTGGGCAAACTGACTCGATTACATGCGTTGAGCCTTAACCGCAATCGTGGGCTTTCGGGTACGCTCCCGCGGGCTTTAACCGAGATCCCAAAAATGGTGTGGTTCAGCTTCGGTTCCACGGGGTTGTGTGCGCCGCTCGATGATGATTTCCAAGCTTGGCTTCAGGGGATCTTGGCCAGCGAGGGCCAGGATTGTTTGCCGGAATCGGTTGTCGAAACTCCAGTTTCACCTGACAGAGACGCGCTGGTTGCGTTGTTTGTCGCCACCGGAGGGGACGACTGGACCAACTTCGACAATTGGCTCACCGATCGGCCTATAGGCACCTGGTACGGGGTGACAACGGTGGATGGGCGTGTGACGAAGTTAGAACTACGCCGAAATTCGCTGAACGGCGAGATACCGCCCGAAATCGGTGACCTCGCCCATCTCGTTGAACTGTTGCTGTTCGGCAACCAGTTAACCGGGGAGCTTCCGCCGGAGTTGAGCAGGTTAACGAAACTGACTAGATTGGAAGTTAATTCAAACGCTTTAACTGGCGCAATCCCAGCTTGGCTGGGGGACCTGGAAAGCCTCTTCGGGCTCTATTTGAGCACGAACCAATTCGTTGGGGAGGTCCCATCCGAATTGGGCAACCTAACGCGTTTGTTTTCTCTGTGGTTACACGGAAACCCTCAGTTGGCTGGCCCGTTGCCGCAAACTCTGACCAAGATTACCGACCTTGATTCTCTGTATTTCTTGAACACCGGATTGTGCGCTCCGCTCAACGACAGTTTCCAAGCGTGGATTCGGCAGATACCCGATCGTGAAGGAACAAATTGTTCTAGGTGATTTTGTTATTTACGGGAGCGGTATTTGATCGATGGGTTCGCCGCGTGATCGGCTCTTTGGCGGTGAGTGTTCGGCCGCATTTGGTGGATGGCATGTTGTGGGCTTCTTTTGCGGATGAGGCGGCGAATCGGTGGTTAAGATAGGGGGATGTCACGAATTATGGGGCGTTCGATTCTGGGATTGGCGGTCTTTGCCGCGGGTTGCGCGGCGTTGGTCGTGGTTGGGGCTTGCAGGGAGGGGGCGCCTACGCCGGTTCCGACGGCGACGTTAGTGCCTACAGCTACAGCGACGCCGACGCCTGAACCTGTGGTGAAGGTCGTACCCGAACCCACGGCGACATCATCTCCAACCCCGTCGCCTTCGGCTACGGCAACGCATACGCTGGAGCCAACATCGACGAGCACGCCGGAACCAACGTCGACGCCCACGCTCTCGCCCACCGCGACCGCGACGCCTGAAGCTACGGACACGGCTACGCCTAGGGCAACTCAGACGCCTACACCGACAGCCACGTTCACGTCGACACCCACAGCGACTGCGACTCTTGCGCCAACGGCTACTTTTGCACCTACGGCGACGGCGACTTTGACTCAGACACCGCAACCGACGGCGACTATAACTCCAACTCCAGTGCTGACACCCACCTCTGCCCCAACTCAGTCCGGCTCAGCAGCATCTGATAGAGAAGCGCTGGTTGCTCTCTATAACGCGACCGACGGCGCAAACTGGAACAACAACACGAACTGGTTAACCGACCTTCCGATTAACAGGTGGCACGGCGTCAGTACTATCGGTGGTCGCGTAACCGCGTTGCACCTCGGGGATGGCGGGTTGCGAGGCAAGCTTCCGCCAGAGCTTGGCAATCTGACGCAACTTAGAGAGTTGTGGCTAGGAGGAGACAACGACCTGGAGGGTGAGATTCCAGATGAAATGAGCCGACTCAGTCGATTGGAAGTTCTGGATTTTGGAAGTATCGGGTTGGATGGCCCCATACCGGATTGGATCGGAGATTTCATCCATCTTTGGTATCTGCATCTGGACGATAACAATTTCGTCGGCGAAGTTCCGGCTGAGTTGAGTAACCTGACCCGATTGCGTTCGTTTACGCTCAACGGGAATTCCGGTCTGTCCGGACCGCTCCCGGAGAGTCTGGCGAGCATCTCTGGACTTGAGAGGTTCGAATACCACGCGACCGGGCTCTGCGCGCCGTTTGAATCCAGATTTCAGGATTGGCTTCAGGACATATCGGATTTGGTCGGATCCGTCGCTACGTGTCTGCCTGAAACGCCGATTTCGGCTACACCATTGCCGGTTGGTTACGAAAGGGAAGCGTTGGTTGCGCTTTACAACTCCGCTGGCGGGGAGAACTGGAAGAACAACGATAACTGGCTTTCGGATGAGCCGTTGAACAGATGGTACGGTGTGAGGGTAGTTGGCGGGCGCGTAACCGAGTTGCATTTGGGCAGCAATGGGTTGAAAGGCATGATTCCAGATGAACTCAGCCGACTTGCCATGTTGCAGATTCTCAACCTCGGCTACGGCGAACTGTACGGACCGATCCCGGCGTGGTTGGGAGACCTGAGCCACCTTCGTCAAATATTGCTCGCTGGCAACTCGTTACGAGGCGAGTTGCCCGCTGAATTGGGCAACCTGGAAAGCTTGAATTGGCTGACATTCGCTGAGACCCGCGGCTTGGTGGGTGTGTTGCCGGAGGCTCTGACCAAGCTCAATCGTATGCAATGGCTGTCATTTCATCAGACAGCGTTGTGCGCGCCATTTGACGAAGGATTTCGGGATTGGCTCGACAAGATCGAGGAATGGACGGGTTTTGATTGTCCGCCAGGTTCAACGGAGATGCTCGCACCAACCAAATCGCGCTTTCCCATCACGACGCGGCAACAGGGGTACGGATACACCATCGACTTACCGGACGGCTGGATTGAGGATAAAAGAGGCTCAATCAGTGCTCCGTACGGTCATTTGCGAATTATCGAAGCTTATCTGCCAGCCGAAACCAGTCTGGATCAGTTTGCTGGGTTTGCCAGAGAGGACCTTAACTGGAGATGGTCTACCTCGGCGTGGCTTTTCGAGATGAAGTCATTCGAGAAAAGGAAAGTAGGGAACCAAGACTTTTACATCATGGAGTACCGTTTACAGGAAAACTCTTGGCACTGCGTGCAAGAAGTTGTGGAGTTTATCGCTTTAGGATCCTATCTGCCAGGGCCGACGCAAGGGTTCCGGTTGAGGCACGACGTGTGTGCCTCGGATTTATCCAGAAGCCTTGATCTGGTTAGAAGAGAGACGCTGGAAAGTTTCCGTATCATCACGGATCCCGATCCGTACTACGGCCAGTTCATCAGCCGGCCAGGTGTCACGATAAAAGCTGCCGCCAAAGTAGATCCTGAAGCGTTGCACAATGCGGCGGCAGTTTTGGACGTGATGCTGGACGGACGCAAGGACATCGTCGATTGCCTGGGCAAAAACGGCTCAGCGGTAGCGATCGTTGCAGATGGGGACCCATTGACAGCGTTGCCCGAATTCGCGCATCTACGAGATGCAGGAAACTCGTCTTTCAACAGTGTCCGCGCCCCAGGGCAAGGTCCCGGTGGTCCAGACTCGCCTGTAACCGCAACACCTGAACAAATGTTGCGCGGACTTGCTGGATATCCACCGTTTCGCGATGTTCATGAACCTGGCCATCATCTGCAGGAAATCTGCTTCACAGAGGAGGAAAATCGGGAATGGGAGGATCTGCAAATATTATCCGTCGAAAGAGTGGGTGAGTTCGACAAAATTGATCCGATCACCAGACTGGTATCTGGTCCGAGCGAAGAATTTTGGGCCGGGTTTGCATCGGTGTACTTCTTCGTTGATGACGCACCACGGAGGTACATCCAAGAATTGTTCCCAGAAGCTTTCGCCTTCGTTGAAAAGATCTACGGCCCCCTTACGCCGACGGAGTCGGATCACCCAGGATACATTCAGTACGTTACGGCTTCTGGGAAGCCGTTGCCTTGGCTCATTCCCGGTGGTGAGTATAAAAACGATAAATTCGGATACAGCGTTGATCTGCCGGCCGGCTGGGTAGTCGAGAAAGAGTACGACAACTCGTCTTTGCTGGCAAGCAGGAAATGGCCTTGGCCCGAGATCCATATCCAGTACACTCGTTTAAGCAACGGTGAAAACGCTGAAGATGCACTTGTGCGGATCGCCGAGAGGAGGCGAAGTGATTGGCAACGAGCTCGAAGTAGGCATCGATCTGAGGTCAAAGCGTTCGAGCGAGAATTGTTGGATGGGCACGACACTTACTGGATCCACTATCAAGCCTACGATTCATTTGAGGGATGTGAATTACATGCGATTGAGCGCGTGTTGGTTGCTGAGCACGAAGATGATAGCTACGGCGTGGTGTTGGAGGGCAGTACATGCGGAGATAGGATTGAGTTCGCACTTCAAGATATCGAGACGATCCTCCGTAGTTTTCTCCTTCCCACGTCGAAACGAACTTCGACTCCTGAGCCGACGCCGACTCACACTCCAACCCCGCAAACCAATCGCTCTGAGATTGATCATTTGGAACGGGACGCGTTGATTGCCCTTTACAACTCGACAGGAGGCCCGCGCTGGGACAATAACCAAAATTGGTTAAGCGATGAGCTGTTGAACAGGTGGTACGGTGTCGGAGCAATCGCCGGGCGCGTAACCGAGTTGCATCTAGGAGGTAACGGTTTACGGGGAGAGATTCCTCCCGAGCTAGCGAATCTCACGCATCTGAAGGAGTTGGTACTCGGCGATAACGAGTTAAACGGTGTGATCCCACCCGTTTTGGGACAGCTAAACCACCTGCGACGAATACGGCTTAGCAACAATGAATTGGTTGGTGCGATCCCGTCCGAATTTGCTCAGCTTTCGAATCTTCGGGATCTTGAACTCGATGGCAACAACTTGGATTCAGTGCCACCTGAAATTGGGCAGCTTTCCAATCTGGAGTCGGTTGATCTCAGTGACAACGATTTTCACTCGCTGCCACCTGAAATCGGTCAACTTGAAAATTTGCAAGTGTTGCTACTTTACGATAACCGCTTGACCGCCATACCGGTTGAAATCGGGCAACTTTCAAATCTTCGCAACCTTGATCTGAGAGATAACGTCAACTTGATAGGAACGCTCCCGGAAACGTTGCTTGAGATTCGGGACCTAAATCGTTTGGCGTATTCCGCAACAGGATTATGCGCACCAATCGACAAGGATTTTCAGGCATGGATATTGAAGATTCCTGATAGAGAGGGGTCTGACTGTTCGCGGTGATTTACGCGAGTGGAATTTGACCGATGAGTTGGCTGCCCAGTTCGCTCTTTGGCGGTGAGAGTTCGGCCGTATTTGGTGGATGGCATGTTGGGGAACCCTCCTTTGCGGATGAGGCGGCGAATCGATGATTGAGTAGTGGTTAAGATAGGGGGATGTCACGAATTATGGGGCGTTCGATTTTGGGATTGGCGATCTTTGCCGCGGGTTGTGCGGCGCTTATTGTAGTTGCGGCTTGTAGCGAGGGGGTGCCTACGCCAGACATCGAGCAGACGGTTACCGCCAGAGTGGCAGCCACTGTCGCTGCGGTCCCGACACCGACACCAACGCGGATTCCTACGGTCGCGCCCACACCTACATCTACACCAACTCACACTCCTACTCCGACCAATACACCTAGCCCGACTGGCACGGCTACACCAACGATCACGCCTACAGCGACGCCTGAGCCGACGAACACGGCGACTCAAACTGCGACGTTAACTCCGACGCCTACAGCGACTCTCACTTCTACGGCTACGTCGACATTCACGCCGACGCCAACCGCGACTGCGACTCTTGCGCCGCCGGCAACTTTTGCGTCGACGCCGACATTTACACCTACGGCTACGGCGACTTTGACGCCGACTCCTACGGAGACAGCAACTCCAACGCCTACCGCGACTGCAACGGCAACGCCGACACCAACCCTTACGCCGACTGCTACAGCGACTTCGACGCCCACGCCGACTCCGACGGCAACGGCGACGCCCGTCTCGGTGTCTGACCTTCCCGGTTACATAAATCTGGAAGTTGGCGAAGACGTTACGGATGAAAACTTGCAGCCGTTGCTACGGGGGCTGTTGGCGATGCACGATTATTTGATGAGTTTGGGCGTAGGTGAACCGAAGCGGGTTTACACGTTGAACGTGCATCGGAACCGGAATAATCTGATTGGTTTTCTCGAGGAAACGTTGCGGAACGCGGAGCGTCAAATAGAGGACAGAGCCGGAGAGATTAGGTGGATGGTAGAGGAATTGAACTATAACGGCTACATCTACTCAAACGATGCGCCACTCGGTGCGAGGCTAGTCGTGTTCTTGGGGGCTTCACGCTACTCGGGGTATGAACGGGATGCTCTTATGAGTAGCGGTGCAGAAATGTTGCGTCGAACGGTGGTACCGGTGTGGCATGGAAATCACCCGGCGTGGATGCGGTACGGCGGCGCTGAGTTGCACGACACTTTGTCACTGTCGGAGGCTGGTCTGATTTCGGATGAATCGGCGCGACGTGAAAGACGGAGGTATGTGAACGATGCAAATGCAATCCAAAACTTTTTGGGCAACCTTGAGACCCAGCGGGGCTTCGAATCTAGGAATGTCGCTGGTGCGTATGCGTTTTTGGCGTCGGAGTTGTTGGCATCCCGCGCCGGTCCGGACGCATTGCTACGCTTCTTCGAGAATCTTCAGCTCGGAACATCGTGGAAGACGATCTTTCAGAAAGTTTTCGGGATGTCTGTAGACGAGTTCTACGTTCTCTTCGATACCCACCACAGAGCGGGTTTTCCACTTGTGTCAGTCCCAGTGCCTGGCTCAACACCCGATGTCAAGCCTAGATACTCGATCACCACCAGCCCGGCAGCGTATTACAAGCAGTTCATCGATGTCGAAGGCATCATCGTCAAAGCAAACGATCAGGTAGAGGTAGCATCGATGTACAACGCGGCGGACGTCATCAAGGTGATGATGTCCAGTCTCAGGGACGACATCAAGCGATGTCTAATCAGACAAGACGCAGCGATGGCGATAGCGCCGTTTGATGCGGCCCTTACGACGTTACCCGAGTTTTATCCCCAAAAAGGTCGGTCCGACTGGGAAGCTGGCCTCGGCGCAGTCAAAGGGCAACCGGTATCGGGGTCGGATGAAACAGGGATTATGACCGGTAGATATTCAGTTGTGTTGCACGAGTTCGCGCACGCGATCGATGGTTTGTGTTTTACGAGGAACGATTTAAATGAGTTGGTCAGCATTTATGAAAACGCTCGCCGCGCGGAACTTCTCTCCGGTACGTACGCCAACTCCAACTACGGCGAGTTCTTCGCTGAGTTTAGCGTCCGTTATTTTGAGCCCTGGGACGAATCTGCTTGGAATGGAGCGTACGGCCGTCTGCCGTCCAGACAGCAGTTAGGCGCAAGTTTGCCTGAAATGTTCGCTTTCTTGGGAGAGATATACAAAGGTTTCGAACGTGAACCCGACGAACCATCGATAACTCCGCCGACGCCGACTCCGCAGCCTACCGCCACGCCGATCGCCTTTGAAGCTACGACTCCGGATCAGGAGGCATTGGTCGCTCTTTACAACGCGACGGACGGTCCGAATTGGACACGCGACGCCAATTGGCTTTCGGATCGTCCTTTGCACACGTGGGCGGGCGTCAGGATGGATGACGGGCGCGTGACCGGGTTGCATCTGGGAGATGGCGGGTTGCGAGGGAAGCTTCCGCCAGAACTTGGCAATCTGACGCAACTCAGAGAGTTCTGGCTAGGAGGAGACAACGACTTGGAGGGCGAAATCCCAGATGAATTGAGTCAACTCAACCGGTTGGAAGTTCTGGATTTCGGAAGCGTCGGGTTGAACGGCGCCATACCGGCTTGGCTCGGAGATTTCATCCATCTTTGGTATCTGCATCTGGACGATAACAATTTCGTCGGGGAAGTTCCGGCCGAGTTGGGTAACCTGACCCGATTGCGTTCGTTTACGCTCAACGGGAATTCCGGCTTAACCGGGCCGCTTCCGGAGAGTTTGGCGAGCATCTCTGGACTCGAGAGATTCGAATACCACGCGACTGGCCTCTGCGCTCCGTTCGAATCCAGATTTCAGAATTGGCTTCAGGGCATATCGGATTTGTACGAATCGGGCAACATCTGCCCGTCCGATTCAGACACTCCTGATGTTGGAGGGGGCCAGGCGATCGTCCGGGATATCTTCGGTCGAGTCGTGAATGAGACGGGGATAGTTCTCGTGGATTGGGAAGGGCATATCTACAATCCAGTGATGAAATACACCGTCGAATTGCCCGTCCGGTCGGCGACTCTGAGCGGCAACGATTCTAGGCTGCATTTCGATCTACCGAGCGAAACTGGCGCGAACGGACCGAGCAAAAGGTTGATCTCTGAGGGCTCTCCACCCCGAGCAGAGTTCAGCATCACGATATTCCCGGACCGTGATTCCTTGGACGAAACACATGCGCTGACGATCCGGTACTTAGACATCCAAAATCGTCCCCGCACCCAGATCATTGATGTGCATGTCATCGACCAGGACCTCGATCGGCCGTCGGAGTTCGAAATCATTTCCGATTTCCAACACGATGAGACGGGTTTCTTTGACGATCCAGCGACTCGGGAAGCAGTTCGGCAAGCGGCTGACGACTTGGCTTATTTCATCGCGGACATGGATCTAGACGAGGTGCGCGCGGGCGACGAATCTATTTGGGTGAACGAACCAGGTGATACAACCACCCCGCGAGATTGGGGAGTCGGTAAGTGGGTAAGTAACCGCGTCGCATACACGGGATTTTTGTTGGGTGTTTATGGGAACTACCGAATTGAGGGCGGTCCTGGTGGGAGCGGAGGTACATCGCCTAGCGGTCGTAATCAATCGGCACGCGGCAAAGAGTTTCCGATCAAACGGTCGGGCGTTGTGGACATGAACCCGAAAGGGAACTGGGGTTCGGACGGCTGGCAGACATCAGTTGACGATAGTCTCTGGTGGGCAGCCTGGCATCACGGAAAAGACGATCTTTATTCAATCGTGCTCCACGAAATCGGTCACGCCCTCGTTTTCCACGACGGTCACGATGGGTTTACCCCTTTCTACGAAGTTTCTGAAGTACGCGATCCGGTCGTTAAGGCGTATTACGGATCCTATCCTAGCTTGGATGAGTCGCATCACTTACGTGAGTCGATCGACCCTACAAGCCGGCGAGGCGCGTTTGGCGGTCACAAGAGTTTGGAGCTCCCATCAGGACGTGAACTGGTAACAAAGCTTGACCTGCTAGTAGCTCAGGCGACTGGATACGTCCTCCGAGACATGTCGCCGTTCCGCGAATTGTCGTTGCCGGATGATGGGTTGGCAGAGGGCAATGTTGGAGACGAATATGCTCACACGATGAACGTTGTCGGGGGCATCCCAGCTTACTTTTGGACGATAGAGTCGGGTGAGTTGCCGGATGGGTTGTCTCTCAACTCGTTCACGGGGACGATTTCGGGTACTCCTACAGAGGCAGGTACGTTTGAATTTACGGTGCGAGTCCGCGATCAGACGGAAGGGCACGTTGGGGTCACTCGCGCGGTCATGTTGACCATCGGAAACTGAGGGTGCGGACGAGTTTCGCGATGTTGGGTGGTAAGATGGGCGGATGTCGCGAATTACAGGGCGTTCGATTCTGGGGTTGGCGATGTTTGCCGCGGGTTTTGCGGCGTTTATTGTAGTTGTGGCTTGTAGCGAGGGGGCACCTACGCCGGTTCCGACGGCGACGTTAGTGCCTACAGCTACAGCGACGCATACGTCTGAGCCTGAGGTGAAGGTTGTGCCGGAACCTACGGTGATGCCGACTCCAACTCCCTCGCCTTCGGCTACGGCAACGCATACGTCGGTTCCGACATATACGAGTACGCCGGAACCAACGTCGACGTCCACACCGTCGCCCACCGCGACTGCGTCGCCTGAACCTACGGACAGGGCTACGCCTAGAGCAACTCAGACGCCTATACCAACAGCCACTTTCACGCCGACGCCGACTGCGACTGCGACTCTTGCACCAACGGCTACTTTTGCACCTACGCCCACATTTGCACCTACGGCTACGGCGACTTCGACTCCCACTCCGCACCGGACGGCAACGGCTACGCCGACACCCACTGCGACACTCGCGCCGACGGCCACACCGCTTCCGTCCGCAACACATACACCAACGATCACTCCCACACCAACTATCACCCCGACACCTACACTCACCCCAGCAGAGATAAATTCTGTGGAAAAAGCAGCGTTGGTCGCGCTTTACAACGCAACTGGCGGCGCGAACTGGAAGAACAGCGAGAACTGGCTTTCGGATGAACCGTTGAACAGGTGGCACGGTGTGAGGATGGTTGGCGGGCGCGTAACGGAGTTGCATTTGAATGGAAATGGGCTAAGGGGAGAGATTCCCGCGGAGATCGGAAGGCTAACGCACCTGAAAGAGATGCGGTTTGGTGAAGGCAACGATCTTTCCGGAGCCCTTCCGGCTGAATTAAGTCGACTCACGCGACTGGAGGTGCTGGATATAGGTTGGAGCGATGTGAAAGGCGCGATCCCTGAATGGCTCGGTAGTTTAACACGCCTTCGAGTACTCTTTTTGGACGGCAATCAGTTCCATGGCGAACTACCTGAAGAATTGGGCAATTTAACACACTTAGAAGTGTTGACGCTACACGGGAACGTTGAGTTGTCTGGAACACTTCCTCAAGGCTTGGAGCAGGCTTCGAGTCTCTACCTGCTGACATTTGATCAATCGCGGTTGTGTGCGCCTACAAACCAGAGGTTCCAAGCGAGGATCCTGCAGATTCCTAATCGCCGAGGCTCCGACTGTCCGGCAGAATCTATGGCTGGAACGACCGGCGTGGGTGAAATCATTGTCCGGGATATCTTCGGCCGGGTGGTGAATGAGACGGGTATAGTTCTCGTCGATTGGGAAGGGCATATAGCCAACCCGGCCATGAAGTATTACGTTGAACTACCCGTAGGGTCGGCGACTCTGAGCGGTAGCGATTCTAGGTTGTATTTCGATCTCCCAAGTTCGGTTGGAGCGAACGGACCAAGTAAGTCGTTGGTTTCTGAACGCCCCTCAAAGGAGGTCGAGTTTCGCGTGTCGATCTTCCCAGATCGGGACACGTCGGATGAAGATCATGTCCTAACGATTAGATACATGGACAACCGTCGCACGGTTCGCACTCAGACGATCGACGTACATGTGATAGACCAAGACATTGACAGAACTGCGGAGTTCAATATCATCGCGGATTTCCGCCATGACAGTACAGGAATGTTCGACGATCCGGCGGCCAGGGAAATCGTTCAACAGGGACTGGACGATTTCGCGTACTTCATCGCGGACATGAATCTTGATGAGGTGCTTGCCGGAGAGGAACGGATGTGGATTTGGAGAGGTCATGAGTATCGGAACGGCATACATGTGACGAACGCCATTGGCTATACGGGATTTCTAGTCTATGTGTATGGACATCCAACGGATAAATTCACTGCGAGCGGTGGGCCTTCGTGTGACGGGCGCAACCAGTCGTCTAACGGAAAATTGCTACTTATACCGAGATCAGGTACCCTAAACTTCGATCCAAGCGGCAACTGGAACACGCTTGGTTGGAGATTCTCATTGCCCGAAAGCGATTGGTGGAGCGGGCAACATTCAAATATCCCTTACGACTTATATTCAGGTGTTATCCACGAAATGGGGCATACGCTGGTGTATATGGGTAGCAACTGTCATGACGGATTTGCCGAATTTTATGAGACTGGCGAAGTGCGAGACCCAACGGTTAAAGACTACTTCGGTTCATATCCTCGGCTGGACAAATACGGACATTTTGTTCAAGGATCGATCGACCCAGCAAGTGCCCGAGGTGCTTACGGTAACGAGCATGGCGCGGAAATGGCTATCGGACGCTGGCTCGTAACAAAATTAGACCTGTTAGTGGCGCAAGCGTCGGGGTACACACTTCGGGACACCTCTCCCCTACGCGAATTGTCATTGCCGGAGGGTGAGTTGGCTGAGGGCAATGTTGGAGACGAATATGCTCACGCGATGAACGTTGTCGGGGGCATCCCAGCTTACTTTTGGACGATAGAGTCGGGTGAGTTGCCGGATGGGTTGTCTCTCAACTCGTTCACGGGGACGATTTCGGGTACTCCGACAGAGGCAGGTACGTTTGAATTTACGGTGCGAGTCCGCGATCAGACGGAAGGGCACCTTGGGGTCACTCGCGCTATGACGCTGATTGTCGGTGACTGATGCCGTGGTTGGATTCGGCGGCGGTTTGTCCTAGGGCTCAGTTGCTGGCGAATCCTAGGGTTTGGGTAGTCATCTGGCCGGAGAGTTCTGCTTGTTCGAGCATGGTATCGACGGCGCTGACGTTTCGGGCGTAGGGGAGAAGTAGGCGAGCGAATCGGTCGAGTCTTTCACCGTGTTTGAATCGGAATCGGTCTCGGTCTTTGCCGATGCGTTCACATTCTCCGTAGCGCATGTATCCGCCGACGACGGCCATAATACGCATCTGGGGACGTGCGAATTCGCCTTCGGCGGTGACGTGGTAGGTCCATCCGAGTTCTTCGGAGTGTTCTGGTGTGACGGTGAATGTGAGGCGCGATTTGGTGTCTGCGACGGAGATAGTGCCGGCAGGTATGGGGTTGTTTTTCTCTACGGCTTCGGTGAATGCGAATCGGAGGGGTCGGTCGTAGAACTCTTGCGAGACGAGTTCGGCTTGGTTGTGGGTGCCGGGTGCTGGTTCCACGTCGGCCAAAGCGCAGAGTCGGTCGCGAATAGTTGCGATTCGTTCCTCTTTGCCTTCGATCTCTGCGAATGAGTGTATGGTGAGGGTTCTATCGCGCAGGTATAGTCCGACGGTGATGTCGTGGAAGTGCGGATCGATCGCGACTAGTTCGATGCATCTGCCGAGTGATCGTAGTGGAGCGGCGATGATGTTTTCGCGGGTTATGCCTTTTGAGTATGTAACGACTACTTCTCCTTATTATTGTCCTGTTACTTTACGGCTTCTTTGAGTGCACGGATGTGTTCGGGCGTGGTTCCGCAGCATCCACCGAGCATCTGGACAGGTATTTCGGCGAGTATCTTGTAGCGTTCTGCCATGTATTCGGGTGTTTCGGGGTAGATGATGTCGCCGTCTTTGTATGCGGGGATGCCTGCGTTGGACTGTATGACGATGGGGCAATCGACAACGTTTCGCATTTGTTCGGCGATTTCGATCATCTTGTCGATGCCGTTTCCGCAGTTTGATCCGATCACATCGGCGCCTGCGTTGCGTAGGCCGGTTGCGGCATCTTCGGGTGAGGTTCCCCACATGGTGAAGAAACCGCGGGGGCCTTTGTCAAAGACCATAGTAGCCATGACGATAAGGTCTGTGTTTTCGCGAGTAGCGTTGATAGCGATTTGTGCTTCTTCGAGGACCATCTGCGTCTCGATCATGACGGCATCTGCGCCGCCTTCCTCTAACGCAGTGATTTGCTCTGCGAATGCGTCGTACATCTCAGTTTCGCTAACTTCGCCTAGTGGTTCGATGAACTCGCCGGTTGGTCCGACTGATCCGGCGACGTATTGGCTTGCCCCGGCTTGTGATTTGGCGTGTTCGGCAGCTAGTTTGTTGAGTTCACGTACGCGGTCTTGAGCGTCGTAGTGTTTAAGTCGGAATTTGGTTCCGCCGAATGTGTTTGTGAGTACGATGTCGGAGCCGGCGTCGAAGTAGGCGCGTGCCATGCCGCGTATGGTTTCGGGCGCGTCGGCGTTCATCAGTTCTGGGCAACCGCCAGATTCGAGTCCGTGTTGCTGAAGGTAAGTGCCAGTGGCACCGTCAAAGATCAGGATCTCGTTTTCGAGGCGTTGGATGATTTCGTGAGATGATGAAATCTGGGTGGCCATGGGTCTATTTTACCCAGTGGGAGACCTTTGCGTAACTACGTAATTCCGACGAAGGTCGGAATCCAGAGAGTATGGGCGGTCCCCTAATCCTGAATGTGTGGTCTAAACCCCCTTTAATTCCCCCTTGGATCATCAAGGGGGAGGGTTTTGTTCTCCCTTGGATCACAAGGAGGGATGGTTTTGTTCCCCCTTGGATCACCAGGAGGGATGGTTTTGTTCCCCCTTGGAACACCAAGGGGAATGGTTTTGTTCCTCCTCGGATCATCAAGGGGGAGGGTTTTGTCAAGGCCTACCCAGTGGTCGATTGAGCCGGGGGTAGTGTTGCGATTGCCTGCATGGTGCATGTCTCGGATACGGGCTACAAAGTCTTGCGGCATTCCGTTGTTGAAGCGTTGCGCCAACTGTTTTGCGGCGGTTTCGGCGTTGAGGTCGGATTCGGTAGGGTCGCCCCATTGCCATGCGTCGAGGTATGCGTCGCTGCCGTAAGAGCCGTCCATCATGGCTACAGCATCGGCGGCTTCTTGGAATCGATGATCGAGGGGCAGAGAAACGGTGTTGACT
The DNA here is from genome assembly GCA_963555965.3 of Dehalococcoidia bacterium. Classification (GTDB taxonomy): domain Bacteria; phylum Chloroflexota; class Dehalococcoidia; order Lucifugimonadales; family Lucifugimonadaceae; genus Bin127. Next base: position 700,555 of record OY821634.1, on the reverse strand, counting down.
GCATCCTCGGATTTGACTTGGACGGGAATTTCTTTCCAGTAGAGGATGGTTGTTTTGGAGGTCATGGCGGGTTTGATTCTAAACCTGGTATAGCGCCGATGGGTTCAGGTTCTAATTCCTGCGATTTTGAGACGTTCTGGATACGAAGAAAAGAGAGTTTCGGATTTGGATGTAGGGGAGATTTGGTTTAGACTTGTTTCGCTAGACGTGTCGGCAAACCGACACAGATGCTTTGTGCCGCGCGAAAGTGGCGGTGATTAAGAAGCAATAGGAACGTACATGGAGGTCATGTATTGAAAATGAACACAAGCATAAGGTTCTTGCTTGCGGGTGCAGTAGCGATCGCTGCGCTTTCGGCTTGGGCTTGCGGCGAGACTGTTGTTGAGGTAACTCGACAGGTTGAAGTCAAGGTCGTAGAGACCGTCGTCGTGGAGAAAGAGGTCGAAGTCGAGAAAGAGGTCGAGGTCGAGGTGGTGAAAGAGGTCGAGGTGGTGAAAGAGGTCGAGGTCGTCAAAGAGGTCGAGGTATCGGCCCCTGAGCCGACAGCGACTGCAAGCCTCGTCGGCACGATCGGCGCACCGGACCCCAAGACTGAGAGTGGCGCGGCCGTCATAGGCTTTGCGGGTATTGGCCAGCAGGTAGGCAGGAACGCTAACCAGGCGTCTGACGCTCTGAAGAACTGGGGTGTAGCAGAGACTCTGTTCCGCCGCGGTCCGAGTGACGAGACCCTTCCGTGGGTCGCTACGGACTGGACCATCAGCCCTGACCTGACCACTGGCAGCGTGACCATCCAAGACGGGATCACGTTCCGAACCAAGGACAAGGACTACGGACCGTTGACCGCTGAAGACGTTGCTTGGAGCATGAACGATGCCAACAACGCTACTAACGCGACTTCGATTCACGGTCAAGCAGGTGACTTCGCTGGTCTTTGGGGCGAGTGGCGCGTGGTTGATGAGGACACGGTCGAGTGGAACTTTGCCACCAAGGCCGACGGCAGCCCTGCATTTGACGGCACATGGAAAGACGACTACGTCAACCAGTCCGGTCAGGCATTCCCAGTTCTTTCGAAGAACGCATTCGAGACCGAAGGTGAAGATTTCGTTCGTGACACGGTTGTCGCTAGCGGCCCGTACCTCATCGACACGTGGATTGCGGATGACCGTATCGTCCTAGCTGCGGATTCTGACCACTGGAAGTTCAGCCCGAAGACTAGCACCATCATTATGGTGCAGGCTGGTGATCCTACCAACCGTGCGACGCTGTTGCGCACCGGTCAGATCGACACTGCTCAGCTTGAGCCTAAAGACGCCGCCAACCTGATCGTCGACTCCTCCAACTGGGGTCAGTCCGGAACCGGTGGCGCGGTCCAGCTCGGCATTTTCTTCTCTGGCAACCTCTGGGAAGACACGGATGCCAAGTCTGGTGAGCCACTTCCGCCGAAAGGTCCGTTTGTGCACAACCACGCATGGATCGGTAACTACACAGGTTCGCACGGCGATGGAGACATGGAGCAGGCTCGACAGGTACGTTACGCGATGGCGATTGCTGTTGACCGTGAAGCGGTGAACCAGTCGCTGCTAGCAGGTCTAGGTAACGTTGTTCAGGTTGAATACTTCGCTTGGGGTCACCCGAACTACTCAACGGTGCAGTGTACGCAGGAGCCTGGCGGTGTTTACACCGATGAGGCGCCGGCTGGCACCGGACCTTGCACGTACGACTATGACCCGGTTGAGGCAGTACAGATCATCAAGGCACAGGATGCCAAATGGATCAAGTCGTCCAATCAGTCCGACATCCTTGGCAGTGACACGTTTGAGGTTTCGGTCTACGCCGGTCCTGAGCTGGGTGGTGGTGCGTCGGTCACTGGAGAAGTTGCAGACGCAGTTGCCGGTTACTGGTCCGACATTGGACTTTCGACCTTCTCATTGAAGTTCACGTATGTGACCTTCCGCCCGACGGTCGTTAACCGTGCCAACGTGCACCCGTGGATCACCTCTTGCGACAAGGGTCGCGAGTCGAATCCGTGGCACTTCCCCAAGGGCCTGGTTCAGACGAGCCTGACTCGTGGTGGTTTCGGATGTGGCTTTGAGTCGCCGAAGATTCTCGAACTCTACGAAGGCATGGCATCCGCCAGCGACACGGCTGAGGCCACCGACTACGCGAACCGCTATCTGCAGTACGTCTACTACTGGAACCTGCAGCCTGGCGTTGTCGCAGTCCCGCAAGACTGGTTCTGGAACCGCAACAAGATTGCAGCTTGGCCGCAAGACCGAGCCGCCGCCAGCGGTATCAACAACCTGTGGGACATCGAGCTGGCTCAATAGCATCGAGCTGCTCTAGTTGATTTCCCGTCACCGGGTGTCGCGCAACATTTCGTGATGCCCGGTGGCGAAAACCCAAAGTGCTCTTGTAGCGCGTGACGTAATCTCGTTCACGATATATGCGCGGGAGCCAATCTAATGAAGAAGAGGTAATCGGCCGTAGGTAGTGTGGTAATGTACCTAGCGCCGACGTCATGGGTTAACATCTCTCTCAGTCATGCGTCGTTTCCTAATAAGAAGATTCCTCTTCATGATCCTCAGCACGATCGCTGCAACAGCGATTGTGTTTTCGCTATCTCGTGCGGTAGGCGACCCGTTGCTGTTGTTCGCCACATCTGGTTACGGCATTTCAGACGAGGCGGTTGCGGAGATTCGCAAGGAGCTCGCACTTGATCGCACCTATCCCGAGCAATATTTGCTTTGGCTAGGTCGAGTTCTGCGCGGTGACCTGGGTCAAAACCTGGCATTCAAGTTACCGGTTGCTCGAATCATCACTGAAAAGATTCCGCATAGTCTTCAGCTTGGCACGTTTGCTTGGTTTTTCTCTGGCACTATTGGAGTTGGATTGGGGGTGTTGTCAGCCGTCAAACGTGCGTCGATGTCTGATTATGGTGGCAGGTTCATTGCGCTGATCGGTCAATCGATCCCGGTATTTTGGTTCGCGATTATTTTGATTCAGGTGTTTGCGGTGTGGTTGGATTGGTTGCCGGCGGGTTTGGCCGGGGATTCGACCCAGGAGCCATCATTGTGGCAGTTGGAGTACCTGGTATTGCCGGTGACGGCGATGACGCTTGGAGGTTTGGCTGGCTATTTGCGGCTGACGCGGTCGGCGATGCTGGAGGTTCTCGACTCTGAGTATGTGAAGCTGGCTCGTGCGAAGGGCGTTGCTACATCGTTCGTGATTTGGAAGCATGCGTTCCGAAACGCGCTGATACAACCGTTGACTGCGTCTACATTGGCGTTCGCTGGTTTTATCGAGGGTGCGCTTGTGGTGGAGACGATCTTCTCGCGGCCGGGTGTTGGTCAGATGGCTATCCAAGCGGTTCACGGGAACGATTTCCCGATACTGCAAGGCGCGGTGTTGATGTTTATCTTGGTCTACGTGGTTGCGACCTTCCTCACAGATGTCGTCTACGCGCTGATAGACCCAAGGATCAGGTTCGATTAGCGAGATTTTTTAGGACTGAGATTTGGCAACCGACCAGAGCCAAGAGCATCGTATCTCCGCTGAAGGGGCAGTGCATACCGTTGACGCTCCGTCAACAGGTCTGAGGAGTGTGAAGCGCCCTCTGCCATCTCAGATCTGGTATGTGTTGCGACGCTGGCCGATCATTCCGATCATCATCTTGGTGTTGGTCGCGGTAGTTGCGTTCTCTGCGGATTGGATCTCTCCAACCGACCCAGCGGTGCAGAAGTTGAACTTCAACTTGATGGCGCCGACTTGGGGTCAGCCGAGACCGGAGAACGATACTGCTGCGAGTGAGGCCGACTTCGATATGACTACCGACGAGGGCAAGATCGGGTACATGATCGCGTCGAAGAAGGGGTTCAATCGCGACGAGTTCATCTTGGGTAGCGACGGTCTGGGTAGAGACATCCTCTCGCGAATCATCCACGGAGCTCGCATCTCGCTCAAAGTGTCGGGATACGCACTGATCTCTGGCGTCATCATTGGCACCGCGATGGGGATTCTGGGCGGTTATTACGGTGGATGGATAGACGAACTGTTGATGCGGTTCGTCGACATCTGGAACGCGTTGCCGTTTCTGTTGATTGCGATCATGGTTGGTGCAACGATCGGGGCGACTGAAACGACGGTGATCATCATTATTGCGATGATTGCGTGGCCGCCGTTCGTGCGGCAGATCCGTGCTGATGTGCTGACGATTCGGTCGCTCGACTACATCTCGGCGGCGCGTATCATGGGCGCCAGCAACCTGCGCTTGATGATGAAGCACATCCTGCCGGGCACGGTCAGCACCGTTCTGGTGATCGCGACTCTGAGAGTTGGCGGCTTGATCCTGACCGAATCGACGCTTTCGTTCCTCGGGGTGGGAATTCCTGATCCGATCCCGACTTGGGGCAAGATGGTGGACGAGGGGTACCAGTATCTCATCAACGGCGTATGGTGGTCGTCGTTCTTCCCTGGCCTGTCGATCTTCCTGCTAGTAATGGCGATGAACTTCTTCGGGGACTGGTTGCGTGACCGGTTGGATCCAAGGTTGCGGCAGCTTGACTAGTGCGAGCGGCTTCTGAATGTTCAGTTACGCAACTGCGCGATCGATGTTTGACCGAATGAATGACGGCACAGTCTGTTAGCTATTGAATCCCCATACTCGTGTGTGGCGATCTTCCATTTTTAGCAGCATCGCAATGTTGCGCGCAGTCGGATCATCTGTGAGTGAGGCGTATGCGGGCGATGGTGCACGAGCGTGATAGCTTCCTCAGCTCCGTTGGGTTTCGCTCGGAATGACAATCCACCTGGACCTGATCCGATGGTGCGGGTGATCTGACGGTTCGCTTATATACTTTCCACGTCTACAGAATGGGATTTCGCGCGGTTTTGAGTTCGTGCGGATGAATATCGAGGCTAAAGTGCTGATCTCTCAAAGTTAAGGAGCAACGAAGCATGTCAGTAGGATTCATCGGACTTGGGAACATGGGTCAGGGAATGGCGGACAACTTGCTCGCCAAGGGGGCGGAGCCGATTGTCTATACACGGACGCAATCGAAGATTGAGGCGATGATAGAGCGTGGTGCTACGGGCGCGAGTTCTACGGCGGACTTGGTTTCGAAGGTGGATGTCGTGTTGGCGTGTCTTCCGAGCGTTCAAACCTCGCTGGATGTGATTATTGGCGAGATCGTGCCTGCGTTGGAACCGGGGCAGATCGTTGTGGACCACAGCACAGTAGACATTGGCACATCTCGGAAGTGCGCGGAATCAGTTGAATCCAAAGGTGCGATGTTCATTGACGCTCCAATCAGCGGTGGTCCGACTGGTGCAGAGGGCGGGACGTTGGCGATCATGTGCGGTGGTTCGGAAGAAGGCTTCACTAAAGCGTCGCCGTATTTCGAATTGATGGGTGCGAATGTTCGGCACATGGGTACGAACGGCGCGGGTACTGCGATGAAGTTGATTAACCAGTTGCTGGTTGGTGTCAACTGTGCTGCTGCTGCGGAGGCATTCGCTCTTGCGAACAGCGCGGGTGTGGACATCAATGCGGCGGGTGAATTGCTTGGTACTGCTTGGGGTAACAGTGTGATGGTTGAGCGGAGCTACCCGATCACTGCAGGACGCGACTTCGAGAATTCAGCCGCTCCGGTACGAAATCTCGACAAAGACCTCAGCATCATTAAAGCGCTTGCAGACGATGAAGGGCTTTCGTTGGAACTGGCTTCGAAGTCTTACGAGCTGTTCCATGAGATGATGGAGAACGACTGGGGTGAGAATGACATCGCAGGAGTGTTGGAAGTCATTGAGGGTAGGTCAGCCTGAGGATTTTACGGGCAGATGTCTCGCGCCCCTTTGTCCTGTCGGATATTTCCCCCGCTAGCGGGGGAAACGTTGACTGTAGGGGGCGAGAGATTGGAACAGGCACGAGGTATTCAATTGGGTAAGCACAGCATAGCGGTTATCAAGGGCGATGGTATTGGTGTAGATGTTGTTGATGAGGCGCTGAAGGTCTTAGACGCGCTGGCGGGTAAGCATCGTATCGAGTGGGAGTTTGTGGAGTTTCCTTGGAGTTCGGAGTATTACTTCGAGCACGGCGAGATGATGCCGTCGGACGGGGTGGGGCAGTTACGGGGATTCGATGCGATATTCCTCGGCGCAGTAGGGCACCCGGAGGTTCAGGACCATATCACGTTGAACGGTCTGCTATTGCCGATCCGACGAGAGTTTGACCAGTACGCATGTGTTCGTCCATCGGTTCTGTTGCCGGGTGTTGCCTCTCCATTGAAAGATGTCAAGCCGTATGACATCGATTTGATCGTGGTTCGTGAAAATACCGAGGGGGAGTATGCGAATGTCGGCGGTTTCCAGTATCGAGATTTTCCCGATGAAGTAGCGGTGCAATCGTCGGTGTTTACTCGTAAGGGATGCGAAAGGGTTATCCGCTACGCGTTCGAACTGGCTCGCGAGCGCAATAAGAAGATGCATGTGACTTCGATAACGAAGTCAAACGCGCAGGGATATGGCATGGTGCTGTGGGATCGGACGTTTGATGCTGTGAAGGTGGAATATCCGGACATCACGACCGACTCGCTATTGATCGACGCTGCCTGCATGGACTTCATTCGGCGTCCCCAGAACTTCGACGTGGTCGTGGCGTCTAATCTGTTCGGCGATATTTTGACGGATATTGGTGCAATCATCACTGGATCGATGGGATTGGCTTCAAGCGCGAATCTTGATCCGACGCGGACGAGTCCGTCGATGTTCGAACCGACACACGGTAGCGCACCCGACATCGCTGGCATGGGCATTGCCAACCCGATGGCGCAGATATTGACCTCTGCATTGATGCTTGATCATCTCGGAGAGGATGGCGCGGCGGCGAATGTCAGATCAGCGGTTGAGGGTTTGTTGGAAGAGGGCGAGACGTTGACACCGGACTTGGGTGGTTCATCGACGACGATGGCGGTTGGTGATGCGATCGCGGCTTTGGTATCCTGACGACGAAAGGATGCGGAGGAGAGATATGGATCCGCTAGAAAAGGTATCGATAGGCACACAGGGCGTTGAAGTCACGCGTCTCGGTCTTGGCGGAGCGCCGTTGAGCGGGATGGTGCTTGGCGAGGGGCTATACGGTGGCACGGCGAGTGAAGAGGCTGGGCGTATCATTAGACGCGCCCATGAACTTGGCATCAACTATTTTGATACCGCCCCGTTGTATGGATCGGGTGTGAGTGAAGTCCGTTACGGAGCGGCACTGAAGGGTGTCGATCGCGCAAGCTACGTGATTTCGACGAAGGTAGGACGGGTGCTTGAACTGGTCGAAGATGGTATGGCGGCGGAGGAATCACCGGACAACTTCGCGGAACACTACTGCGTTGACACATGGACGCGCGACAACGTTTTGAGATCGATCGAAGAGAGTCTTGAGCGGCTGCAGACGGATCATGTCGAGATCGTGCTGATCCACGATCCAGACCGCGCTGCGCACGGAGAACGCGAAGCAGTCGATGAAGGGTTTCCGACGTTGATCGAACTACGGGAACAGGGCGTGGTAAAGGCGATCGGCTGTGGGATGAACGAATGGCAGATGCCGGCAGCGTTCATTCGACGGTTCGACATTGATGCGGTGTTGTTGGCAGGGCGTTACACGCTGTTGGATCACGACGCCTATCCCGAATTCTTGCCGCTGTGCGTCGAACGCGATGTCAAGATCATTGTCGGCGGGCCGTACAACAGCGGGATATTGGCTCGGGATTTGGACGGCGAAGTGACTTTCGACTATGAGATTGCGCCGCGACACTTGGTTGAGCAGGCACGGCGATTGGATGCGGTTTGTCGGCGGCACGATGTGGATTTGAAGGCCGCGGCGTTGCAGTTCGTGTTGGCGCATCCAGCTGTCGGGCCTGTAGTGCCGGGTGCTCAGTCGGTAGCGGAACTGGAGCAGAATTTTGGATTGGTAGGGCAGGAGATACCGAGTGATGTTTGGTCGGAAATGAAGGCTGAAGGGTTGATACCTGTGGACGCTCCGACGGGGTAAGGAACGTCAGCGAGATGCCTTCGCAACGTATTCGTTAGGTTTGCCAAGAGGGTGTGAGGTAAACGCGTTGATGCGTATAGTTGATTCACATCAACGGCGCTTAGCGTATTGAACTGACATGCTCTCGAATTCGCTTTATTATGGCGACAATCTGGATTGGATGCGGCAATGGCCGTCCCAGACGGTTGACCTGATCTATCTTGATCTACCGTTCAACTCGAATCAGACTTACAACCAACTCTTCGTATCTGGGCTTGGCGAGTCGTCTGCTCAGGCACGAGCGTTTGAGGATACTTGGCGCTGGTGTCAGCAGGCGGTCGAGGATCGTGATGCTGCGCTCATGGCTGGCGGAGATTTGGCGACGGCGATACGCGGGTTCGAGACGATGTTGGGTAGAACGGGTATGTTTGCGTATCTTTGTCATCTCGCGCCTCGTCTCTACGAGATGCGGCGGTTGTTGAAACCGACGGGGGCGTTGTATCTGCACTGCGACGATACGGCAAGCCATCACGTCAAGTTGCTATTGGATGCGGTGTTTGGAGCGACTAATTACCGCAACGCTATCTACTGGCGGCGTGCTACGGCACATAACGACGCCAAACGGTTCGGGCGTGTCATCGACACGATTTTCTTCTACGGCAAGGGAGATGTGATGTACTGGAGGGGAGAGGCGATATCGGTTAGCAGGACGGAAGCGGAGTTGGAGAAGCGTTACCCATCTTCGGATGAATTTGGACGATATAGAACCGGGGACCTTACGGCAGCAGAAAAACGTGGCGGTGAGAGCGGTAGTCCATGGCGTGGTTATGACGTGAATTCACGCAATCGTCATTGGGCAGTGCCGAAAATCAGTCGGTACGCGGAGTGGATCGAGGATAACTTCATACCGGGTTACCGCGCGATTGAAGGTGGGCATGATCGGCTAGATGCTCTGGATGATGCGGGTTTGATCCATCATCCAGAGCGGGGATTCTGGCCGGGATTGAAGCGGTATGCCGCGGCGGATACTCCAGGAGGACCGCAAAACCTGATCCTTGAGCCGATCGGTTTCACGAACTACAACAAGGGCAAAGAATATCTTGGGTATCCAACGCAAAAACCTGAGGGTTTGCTGAAGCAATTGATTGAGGTTGCTTGCCCGCGAGACGGTTTGGTGATGGACCCTTATTGCGGTTGCGGGACTACCTTGCATGTTGCACAGGCTTCTGGAAGACCTTGGATAGGGATTGATATCACGCATCTCGCGGTTGCGGTTGTAGAGTATCGATTCCGCGAGCGTCTGAACGAGCAACCCCGGGTTATCGGGCGTCCTGAGGACATGGATGCGGCGCGCGATCTTTTTGAACGGGACCCGTTTCAGTTTGAAGCATGGGCAGTTTCGAGAATTCTCGGGATGTTGCCCAATGAGAGAAAAACGGGCGATAGAGGTATCGATGGACGCGGGTATGCGCGGGGCAACGGCGAGCGTCATTTGGTGATCGCTCAAGTCAAGGGCGGTAGTAACATAAGCTTGGGCGTAGTACGCGAGTTCGTAGGTAGCATGGCTGAATCTGAGTCGATCATGGGGCTTTTGATCGTGATGGATGAAGCGTCGGTTACTTCTGGTGTTCGGCGCGAATTGGCGATGGGAACGGTTGAGATTGCTGGACAAATTTATCCGAAGCTTCAACTTTTTACGATTGAGGATTACTTTGCCGGCCGGTATCCAAAACTCCCGATCATGCTGACAGCGTATGCCAACAGAGAGCCAGACATGATCGATCTTGCGGAGCAACGGGCGCCGTTCGGGTAGGTGGTGTATGTGCACCGGTCAACTACGCTCGTCCGCATGGGTGTAAATGCTTATGCAAAGACTGAGCGAAAGTATGTGTTACATTGATTTGGTACAAGCATGTTGGATCAAAGAGAGGATGAGATGCTTCACGACGATGAGATCGTCGTTGGTCCTGTCGATATCGACGTTGAAGAGGTCATTCCTTTGGAAGGATTTCGGATTCGGGTTCGCTTGACCAACCGAGTTGAAGGCGAGTTGGATTTGACGGAATACGCCGAGAAGCCACGTTTCCAACCGTGGCAACATCGAGACGTATTCGAAAATGTATGGATACCTCCATGTGGCGGCGAGATTCGTTGGGGTGATGACTCCCCAGAAAACGAAATGGTTTTTTGCATCATTTGGTTGTATGTCGAGTTGACGGGGTGGCCTTGGGAGGATCTCGTGGCGGAGAACGAGGCGAAGTTGGTTAATGCCTGAACTTTGCCGTTTCGATGGTATTAGCGTCTTGATCCATTGGGATGATCACAACCCTCCGCACTTTCACGCGGAACATGGCGAGTTCAGGGTTTTGGTTGATATCAGTTCTGTTGCGGTGATTCGAGGACGGTTCCCCTCGCGACTCAGGCGCTGATTGTTGAGGTGGGCACGCGAACATCAGTCTGAATTGATGGAAGCGTGGGACGCTGTCAGTGCAGGGAGGTCGCCGGAACGGATTGCCCCGCCATCGCGTTAGGGCATATGCAGACGGGTTTAGTGCCCCTCCATCTCGACGTGGGTCTCAACTGGTGTCCTACCTACTGCGAAGTCGAAGTCGCAGCCGTGTTGGGCTTGCATAACGTGGCGGTTGTACATGTGGATGTAGCCGCGGTCGATGTGTCCGTTAGTTGGTGTGGATTGTAGTTCGGCTCGGCGCCGGTTCAGTTCGTCATCTTCGACCAAGAGGTCCAAGCGTCCGTTGTTGGCGTCTAGGGAGATCATGTCGCCGTTTCGGACCAGGGCTAGAGGTCCGCCTATGGCCGATTCGGGTGAGACGTGGAGTACTACGGTACCGAAAGCGGTGCCACTCATACGGGCGTCAGAGATGCGTACCATGTCGCGTATGCCTTGTTCGAGGATCTTGCGGGGCAACGGCATGAAGCCGGCTTCAGGCATTCCGGGTCCGCCGATAGGGCCGGCTGATTGCATCACCAGCACATCATCTTCGGTTACATCCAGGTGGGGATCGTCGATACGATGACTGAGGTCGGCAGGGCTGGTGAATACGACGGCTCTGCCGGTGTGTTGAAGCAGATTCGGTGAAGCGGCCGAGCGTTTGACGACTGCGCCGTCGGGTGCTAATGAGCCGCGCAGGATTGATATGCCACCGTCGGGGTATAGGGCATGTGCCGGGTCTAGGATGACGTTGTCATTGTGGCATTCGACATCTGCGACGTTTTCGGCGAGCGTCTGCCCGTTGATATTCATGCATTCGCGGTTCAGCAGGTGTAGGATCTTCTTGAAGAACGCGGGCGCGCCGCCGGCGTAGAAGAAGTCTTCCATGAGATATTTACCGGATGGTTTGAGGTTGGCGATGACGGGAACTCGCTCAGAAAGTTCGTCCCATTTGCTGAGTGGAAAATCGATGCCGGCGCGTCCGGCGATGGCGGTGAGGTGGATGATGGCATTGGTCGATCCGCCGAGTGCGAGGAGGGATAGTGCAGCATTCTCGAATGCTTCTTCGGTTAAGAGTTCAGATGGTCGTGTGTTTTGTTGAACTAGGTCTACAGCGGTCGCTCCGGCGCGTTCAGCGAAAACGCGCCGTCGGGAATCGGCACCAGGGATCGCTGCGCCGCCGGGGAGTGTCATGCCGAGCGCTTCGCAGATTACAGACATTGTGCTTGCGGTGCCCATCACCATGCAGTGTCCTGGCGAGCGGTATATCGCCTCCTCCATGGAGTCGTATTCGGCTTGTGTGATAGTGCCGGCTCGGAGTTCTGACCAGTAGCGTCGGCAATCGGTGCAGGAGCCGAGTTCTTCGCCTCGCCAATTGCCTTTCAGTTGGGGGCCTCCAGTGACGATGATGGCAGGTAGGTCGGCGGATGCTGCCCCCATGAGCATTGCGGGCGTGGTCTTGTCGCAGTTGGAGAGCAGCACTACGCCATCGATGGGTAGACCGCGGATCATCTCTTCAACATCCATTGCCATGAGGTTGCGGTAGAGCATGGATGTAGGTGCGAGGAAGAACTCGCCGAGGGAGATGGTGGGGAACTCCAGCGGGAAGCCGCCGGCCGCTATGACACCTCGCTTGACATGCTCGGCGATTAAACGCAGATGTGCGTTGCAGTGGGTCGCCTCGCTCCATGAGTTGGCGATGCCGATGACCGGCTTACCGGCAAATGAGTCTTCATCCCATCCTTGGTTCTTGAGTCCCGAGCGGTGTAGGAATCCTTCGAGGTCTCGTGGTCCGAACCATGCTTCGCTGCGAAGAACTTTGCCGTTGGAATTGGTCATCAGTGTCACCTACCTTTTCGCAAGGAGATTCTACAGGGCAGAGGTGGTTTAACATCGAGCGGGTGAGTGCCAAAAGATACATTTTGCTGGGAAGCGTAGTTGGCGCCTGTGTGGCGATCGCCTTCGGTCTCGCATTGTGGTTTCAGTTCGATGCGGCTGGAACGGAAGTAGTTGTAATCGCGTCGTTGCCGCTATGTGCTGCTATAGGCGCGGGCTTCGGGTGGCTCTGGTGGCGGATGTTAGATCGCAAATGACGCAAATGCGGTTGCTCAGCGGGTGCCGAAGAAACGCTTTAACCAGGCTATGAATCGCTCAATTATGTTGCCACTGGAGTACGCTGATCTGCGCGTACGCGGGCTCTTGGCGCTCTTCCGATCCTCAATGCATTCCACGCATGTGCAGTAAGGCGGATGTTCGTCGCGTGCGTAGTTCCAACGGTCCATGTTGATGGTGCCTTTTGGCGTATCAGTCTAGGCTTACCAGTCTATTTGACGCTTAAGTTCATCTAATCGTGCGCGTTCTTCGTCTGAGAGGTTTTCGTAGAAATCCTCTAAGCCGGCATACTCTCCGGTGTAGTTCGGGTCGCGGCGTTCGAGGAACGATGTGCGTCCTTCTTGTGCGTCTTGCGTTGTTTGCAGCAAGAGGAAGTTCATCATGGCTTGGATGTTCCACGCCTGCCCGACGGGCAGGTCTGAGAAGCGATGTATGAACTCTTTCATCTTGATGGTTGCTAGCGGCGGCATCTTGGTGATGCGCTTCGCTAGTTCAAACGCGCGTGGCATGAGTTGGTCAGGAGGAACCGCTTCGTTGATGAGTCCAATCCGTACCGCATCTTGTGCGTTTACGATTTCATCGGTTAAAAGCATCTTCATGGCATCGACGTATCGGAGTTGTTTCAGTAAGAGAGTTGCGCCTGGTCCGGCACCGACCCATCCACGAGAGATCAGACCGAATCGGAAGTTGGCGTTGCCTACAGCGGCGATGCGGATGTCGGTGGATGCTAGTAGCAGATATAACCCGGCGCCTACTGCCCAGCCGTTGACAGCAGCGATGACGGGTTTATGAATGCGCGGGAAATGGTCTGCCATACCGCCGTCAATTCCGGTTTGGAAGCCGTTTACGTAGCCAGAGGGTGGTCTGAAGATGCGTTCGAGGGCGAGGAATTCGAGTTCATCAGACGTGACATCGTCGCGGACTGAGAGGTCGTGTCCACCGCAGAAGTGCCTGTCGCCATCGCCGGTGACGATGATGGCACGGACCTCACGATCGTCCCACGCGGCGCTCCACGCTTCTCCCAATTCGAGCGCAATCTGTTTGTCCAAGGCGTTGGCACGTCGGGCGTTGGCGATTGTGATGACGGCGATGTGGTCGTCAGTTTCGTAGCGGATGCTCATGTGAAATCGGGTTCTTTAGATTTTCGAGATTAGCGAACATAAGTGCTAGCACTTATGTATAATATATGCTCGTGCGGATTTAGGACTACGGGTAACTATAAAAGAGGGAGTACGAAAAGTGCTTGCAAAGACGAACACATGCGCCGTCAGTGGAGTGGACGGACAATTGGTTGAGGTAGAGGTGGACATATCGCCGGGCTTGCCGCGATTCAACATCGTGGGGTTGCCGGATTCTTCTGTCCAAGAGTCTCGCGAACGGGTACGTGCTGCGATCAGGAATTCTGGTGCGGAGTTTCCGATGCGCAGGATAACGGTGTCTCTGGCTCCCGCAGACATCAAGAAGACGGGACCGGCGTACGATCTGCCAATAGCGATCGGGATATTGGTTTGTAGTGGACAGGTTCCGGACGCGGTGAACAAGTCGCTGTTTTTGGGAGAGCTGTCGTTAGATGGAAAGCTCCGTTCGACGCATGGAATGTTGCCCATGCTGCGAGCCGGTAAAGAGCGCGGATACGATACCGCGTTTGTGCCGAACGTCAATGCAAAAGAGGCATCGTTGGTTCCGGACATCGAGATTCGACCTGCCGAAACGCTGAAACAGTTGGTGTCGTACCTGCGCGACGAGATCGACATGCCGATGGTGCAAGGCGGTGGCATACCTGAAATTCTGCTGGGCGTATCAACTCGGACAGGGTACGATTTCCGGGATGTGCGCGGGCAGGAACAGGCGAAAAGAGCGTTGGAGATTGCAGCGGCGGGACATCACAACATCGTTTTGATGGGCGCGCCCGGTTGCGGCAAGACTCTGCTGGCACGATGTCTGCCGTCGATCATGCCACCGATGACAGCGGAAGAGGCGTTGGAAGTCACGACCATCTACTCGGTGACGGGATTGTTACCGGCTGGAAGTCCGCTGATAGCGCATCGGCCGTTCCGTGCGCCGCACTACACGATATCGAACGCGGGCTTGATCGGTGGTGGTAGCATACCGCGGCCAGGGGAGGTTACTTTGAGTCATCGAGGGGTGCTCTTCTTGGATGAACTGCCGGAGTTCGGCAACTCGACCTTGGAGACTTTGCGGCAACCTCTAGAGGATCGCTCGGTAACCATCAGTCGTGCACGCACGAGTGCGACATACCCGGCAAGTTTCATGCTTGTTGGAGCGATGAATCCATGTCCATGTGGATATTTCGGCGATTCGCAACATCCATGCACCTGCGGTGAACCGTCGGTCGCGCGTTACCAGCGCCGGATTTCGGGTCCGTTGATTGACCGCATCGATATGTTTGTCGACGTTCCGCGCGTAGAGTACTACAAGTTAATCAAACCGCCAACAGAAGAGGGATCGGATGCGGCGCGCGAACGCATAATGGTTGCGGTTGGATTGCAACACGAGCGCTTCAGTGGATCAAATGTCGTGTCTAATGCGCTCATGGGGCCGGTAGAAGTTTGGGATTCCTGCAAGATGTCGGAAGATGCAAAGTCGTTGCTCCAGAGTGCGATGAAGCACCTTAGGTTATCGGCTAGGTCATGCCACCGCGTCCTAAAGGTAGCGCGTACAATCGCCGATTTGGAAGAGATGGTGCTTATCGAAAATCATCATCTCGCAGAGGCGCTTATGTACCGCCACAAGACCGCTTCTTGAACAACTGGCGTTAGTACATGCCCAGTCGTGCCATATGCGATGCGTTGTACCGCCTGCGGCATTGGCTGACAAGGTGCATAGGAAGGCGAATAACAGAATGATGATCGAAGAACGCGGCATCGTATGGGAGAGTAGCGGGTTTGCGCTGATTATTGCCGTCTCGACGCCTCTGCTTTGATGCAGATCATGCGAGAATCGGTAAAGGCAAAACCTCAATACGTCGATATATCTCTCCAGGGCCAGTAGAGAAGCCAGACCTTGCCCACGATGTCTGTGGTCGGCACGTAACCCCAGTTACGGGAGTCGTTGGATTGCTCACGATTGTCGCCGAGGACGAAGTAGTTGTCGGGAGGCACAACGACCGGGAAGTCTAGGTGCGACTTGGTTTCGGTGAATCCATTGGAGTAGTTTGTAGGTAGTTCGTTGACTTTGACTACACCGTTCGCAATGTCCACCTTGTCCCCGGGCAGTCCGATTACGCGCTTGACGATCTTCTCGGTGCCATACTGTTGCGGGTC
This sequence comes from Dehalococcoidia bacterium, assembly GCA_963555965.3. GTDB lineage: Bacteria > Chloroflexota > Dehalococcoidia > Lucifugimonadales > Lucifugimonadaceae > Bin127. The sequence goes on along the minus strand of OY821634.1, from coordinate 684,693 downwards.
GAAAACAATAATGTCGCCGCGTTCGGGGCCTTCGAAGAGAAAGTCCTCTTGACCGTAGAGAGAGATGCCCCAGAAACGGATCGCTCCTAGCCGATTAACCATTACGCGGTGGTCCTCCACTAGAGTCGGCTCCATGCTTGGTCCGTTTACAGTGTAGTTAGTTGCAACGTTGCGGACGAATACGACCACCAAGGCGGCGATTATGATCATCTCCGCAACATCTCGGAAAAGTGTCCAGATACGATGCGACATCACGTAAGCAATTGTAGTCTTTGACGCAATTCGATTGATCGCCGCAAGCTCAGATGCAGACCGACGAACATCTTCTACTTACCATGGCGATGGCTGGTGACGTCGATGCCTTCAATCGTCTTGTCGCGTTGCATCAAAATGCAGTCTACGGCTTTGCAATGAGTCTCACGCGTCAACACGCGGCGGCAGACGACGTTACGCAGGAGACGTTTATCTCAGCGTTCCGCAGCATCTCGAAGATGCGAGGGGGCAACTTGCGTGCGTGGCTAATCAGAATTGCCCGGAACAAGGCATACGACTATTTCAGACGCCAGAACCGGCGCCGCGAGGCATCGGTTGATGATGTGGACGCTCCGTTCCTTGCGACGCTCACAGACGATGGCCCATCGCCCCATGCGGTAGCCGTCAACTCTGAGCTACGAGACGCTTTGGAACACTGCGTTGGTGATTTGAGCAACGAACACCGTGAAGTGATCGTCCTGATAGATGTGCAGGGAGAGAGCTACGAGAACGCCTCAATGGTATGCGGTGTGAACATTGGAACCGTGAAGTCTCGCCTTAACCGCGCCCGTCGTCGGGTTCGAGACTGTCTGCAAAGCATCCCCGGATTGTTGTCCGATGGATTGGTAGGGCAGGAGTTGGGGTGATGTCCAAAATGGAACAAATCGCCTACGGTAAACGTCGATTGAACATGGAATTCCCACGAAAAAGTTCGAGTTCTATCGGTTCGACGAGGGACGAAGCACGGTGATCAATAGGTTGCGAAGATTGATTCGCGGTCCCGATCATATCGAGGATCTGGTTTACGCGTACCTCGACGCCCCGAACGAAACGGGTTTGGATCGTATCGAAGAACGTCTTCACGCGGCTGGCTTGGACGTAGACGAACTTCGCTCCGTGCGTCAGACATCACAACTGTTGAGATCGATCGAGACTGTTGAAGCGCCGAGATCGTACGCGCTTACACCAGAGACACTTGCAGATAGCGGATATTCCGCTTCCCAAATCGAGAACATCCTAAATCCGAGTGCCGGGTGGCGTGGATTGAGGTTGCGCAACGCAGCAGTATTCGTTCCGCTGGCCGTCGTTGCGTTGGCATTGATGGGTGTTGCACTGCTAACGATTGGCGACCTCTCGGAATATGTCACCGACCGATTCGATGTTGATGAGACGGTAGTTCAGACCGTCATTGTGGAAAGGGAAATCATCGGGTCGCCTGGAGAGCCAGGTGCTCCTGGTATGGCTGGGGCACCGGGTCCGACCCGGTCAGCTGAGGCTGCTGCTGCTGCAAAAGAGGTCGAGAAGGAAGTAGAGGTCGGGAGAGAAGTCGTTGTTCATACCGTGGTTGTCGAAAAGGAAGTTCAAGTGCAAGGCGAAACGGTGGTCCAGACTGTTGAGGTCGAGAAAGAGATAATAATTGAACGTGAGGTTGTCGTCGAGAAGAAGGTACCAGTAACCGTTTTGGTCGAAAAGATTGTGGAGGTTGAGAAGGTCATCGAGATCGAGCGTGAGGTAGAGGTGGAAGTCGTAAAGGAAGTGGAGATGGCTCCGACACCAGCGGCGGAGATCAGCGAGGCGATGACAATGGAAGACGCGGTTGAAGAACCACTGGCAACTGCCACTCCAATTCCGACAGTACCGCCATGTGTGGTCGTTCCAACCGCGATACCGACACCTACAGGATCGCCAGCTGCATCGACAACACCGGAACCGACTGCGACAATGTCGCCGATACCTACTTGCACGCCGACACCGACACCGTCACCTACACCTAGTCCATCGGAGACACCATCTCCCATGCCATCAGTCTCTCCGACGGCAAATTTATCGCCTACACCGATGCGTTAAGAGAGACGATGTTCGTGTCGTAGATAATTGTGTTTTCAGCGGGAACAAAGTTGAAGTGCGGTTCGTCTTTGTTATCAGAAGCCAAGGAGTTTGGCGAAACAATCGAGCGAATCATCACGGAAGGATGAAAGTAATGATCGGGAAAAGATATATGGGAATTGCGGTTGTGGCGCTGTTAGCCGTTGTAGCTGCCGCTGTCACATCACTGAACTTGAGGGCTCAACAGCCCGAAACGCTGGCGACGGTAGTTGCGGTGCATGATGCCGAAATAGGGAAAGTGAAGTATTGCGATTGGCGGAGCGACGGCATAACTGTGCAAGGCGCGGGTGTCGTAACCATCCCGGCAAACATCGGAGTAGTAGAGTTGGGCGTCGACGTTACCGCCGACCCGCTCGTCGATGCACGAAGCACGGCCGCTGCTGCAATGCAAAGCGTCATCGACGCGGTCAAGGAACAAGGCGTAACCGATGACCAGATTACGACGACTCGACTGAACATCTGGCCCGAGACGACTTGGGTTGAGGAAGAAATTGATCTCGGAGGTGGCAGCATCGGGCAACGTGGCCGTCAGGTCACAATCGGCTACCGTGTTTCGAATCGAGTTCGGATTGAGATCGATGTTGCCGACGATTCCGAAAACGAGGATGTCGATGTCGTTAGCGCAGTGATCGATGCAGCGGCGACCGCGGGCGGCGACCATGTACGAATCGATTCCATCTACTTCACGGCTGATGAATCGCCCGAATCCGTCGATAAGGCGCGCGAGTTGGCGGTTCAGGACGCGTTGCATCGCGCGGGACTATACGCAGATGCGTTCGGAGTTGGAGTGGGTGTCTTGCTGAGTGCCAGCGAAGTAGTCGCATCGACTCCAGTCTTCGAGGACTTCGCGCTCGCAAGAGCCGAATCGACATCATTCTATGGTTCCAGCACACCGATTAGCGCCGGCGACGTTGATATCAAGGCGAGCATCACCGCCAAGTTCGCGATTCAGCAGCCGCCTGGTTGTGTCGACGAGTTTGCATTCCCGGAAGACGAATAGTCCGAGAATCGCTGGGTTAGAATCCGATAACGCATGCTCCACGGCGGTGGGCCGTGGGGCATGCTTTGGTAATGCCATGGTGTTGAGCGACAAGAGCATACGAGACGAGCTTCAGGCGGGACGTATCGGCATATCTCCGTTCAATCCCACCGATGTTCAACCGGCGTCCGTAGACCTGCACCTAGATGACAAAGTACTGGTGTTTCGGAACTCCACGGCGCCGTACGTAGACCTTCGCGCAGACGTTCCCAACCTGAATGAGATGGTCGTGATCGAAGACGATCAACCTTTCATTCTGCATCCCGGCGAGTTTGTGTTAGGCAACACGCTTGAGCGCATCACCCTCAGCGACTCAATAGTGGCGCGTCTTGAAGGTAAGAGCTCGCTTGGACGTATCGGTTTGCTCATCCACTCTACCGCTGGCTTTGTCGACCCCGGATGGGACGGCACCTTGACGCTTGAGCTCTCAAACGTTTCTCGCTTGCCGCTTACGCTCTACAAAGGGATGCCGATAGGTCAGATCTCGTTCCAGTATCTATCGACGCCGGCGGAAAACCCGTACGGTTCGAAAGAGTTGCGGAGCCGTTATCAGGGGCAGACAGAACCCACGGCATCAAGGATGCACGTAGGCTTCGACGAGACGTTGAGGGGGTAGGGCATGACCCTACCTGCAACTCTCACGACCATTGGAAGTCGGTCTCAAACTCGGCTTTGCCTCGCACCTTGTCTTGCCGAACTCGGTACAGCTGACCTCCTCGGTTCGAGATTGAGTGATATGCCGGTGGGTCATCAGCAGTTACGCCGTCCTCGGTGCCGAAAGTGGCGCTAGTAACGTAGATGTCGGTGAAGTCCTCACCGCCAAAATTGACCGCTGAAGTTTGGATGGCAGGGAACTTGATGCGCGACATCTCAACGCCGTCCGGGTTGAACTGGATGATTTGTGCGCCACCCCAACACGCCGACCAGATATTGCCCTCAGCATCGATGGTCATGCCGTCGGGAATGCCTTCGTCGGCATCTAGTTTTACTAGGATGCGACGGTTGGTGAGCTCGGATGTGGCTTCGTGGTAGTCGTATGCGTAGATTTCACCGGCTAGCGAATCGGTGTGGTAGAAGACGGTGAGATCTGGCGAGAATCCCATGCCGTTGCTGATGCCTAGTCCATCGGCGATGATTTCGTGCGAACCGTCGGGATTGAAACGCATCAATTCGCCGCGTGGTGCGTCCTCGAAGTAACTGCCAGCATAGAAGCTACCGTCGGGGCCGGCGGTTACATCGTTGAACTGCATACTGGCGCGCATTTCGGGTTCGTGGTGTATCCACTGCCAATCGGAGTCGGAACGCCAAAGCATAACGCCTTCCCAAGTGCCAAAAGTCAGACCGCCGTTCTTGTTGACCGCGGCGCCACCGACGAAGATTCCGTTGTGGATCGTCTCGTTTACGTTGGTCGCAGGATCGTATTTGAAGTAACGTCCACCTCGAATGTCAGTCCAGTAGAGGACACTGGTTTTGGGCTCCCATACTGGGCCTTCCCCGACCAGCGCTTGTTCATCGGCTAGCATCTCGATCTTCATCTCGGACATCTTAGTCTCCTGTCTGCAACGGTTTACCTCAATGTGGATATTATCGTTGTTGCACGTAAACCGAAAAGCACCTGTCATTCCCGCGTAGGCGGGAATCCAGAAGGGGTTGGAAAGAGGCGTGCAAAGCGGAAAACTCCATCTAAAACCCCTTTAATTCCCCCTTGGGCATCAAGGGGAGGGGTTTGCACACAACGCTCACCTAGGAAACATCATGACCGAGAGTAACTACAAATCGTTGGCGCCGCACTACACGTTTGCGGACACTCTTGAGGAACAGGAAGCGCAGTTAGAGGCGAATCCTCTGCTGAGGCGAATGATCGCGTCTCGAGAGGCGAAGTCCGACGATCCGCATCGACCGTTCTACCACTACGTAAACCCCGAGAACAACCTGAACGATCCGAACGGACTATGCTTCTGGCAGGGCAGGTGGCACCTGTTCTACCAGGGCTATCCGCCCGAAGACCCACGGGTGCATTGGGGCCATGCCATTAGCGATGACCTGATCCACTGGCGGGATCTGCCATACGCCATCTATCCCGACCCTGAAGAGTCCTGCTTCTCCGGCTCGACGCTGGTTGACGGCGACCGCGTGATCGCGATGTATCACGGGACGCAGGTGGGGAACATGGCGGCGGTGTCGAGCGATCCGCTGCTGCTCAACTGGGAGAAGGTGACGGGCAAGGCCGTCATACCAACGCTGCCGCAGGACGGTACGCCACAGGAGTACACGGTCTTCGATCCGTGCATCTGGAAGAAGGGCGATTACTACTACTCGCTCTCGTGCGGGATGTTGCCGGACGGGCCAGGGGGAAAACGGGTCGCCGTAGATTTCCTATTCCGATCGAAGGATCTCGAGACGTGGGAGTACTTGCATCCGTTCGCCGAAGATGACCGCTATACGCTGGTTGGTGATGACGGGGCGTGTCCGTATTTCTGGCCTATAGGGGATAGGTGGATACTGCCGTTCTTCAGCCACATGAGCGGAGGTCAGTACCTTCTCGGCGATTACGACATGGAGCGCGACAAATTTGTCGTGACATCCGCCGGGTTGTTCAACTTCGGGCCGTCGACCCCGTCAGGCGTCCACGCGCCGTCGGCGACGCCCGATGGCGATGGCGGCGTGATCATCATCCACAACATGAACCCGGGTTATGAGACTGAGGGTTGGAACCAGATAATGTCGTTGCCGCGCCGCTTGACGCTCGGAGAGCGAGGGGACGAGCTAAACATCGAACCCGCCGGCGACATCGAATCGCTCCGAGGCGATCACCAGCACATCGGCGAGACGGTTTTGCCAGCTAACCAAGAAGTGGTCCTCGATGGCATCCAAGGCAATTCCTTGGAATTGAATGTGGAGATCGACGCCCAGGAATCTCCTATGGTCGAGATCAACGTCTTGAGGTCGCCCAACCGCGAGGAGTTCACTCGGATCGCGTTCTTCAAGGACAGAGGCTTCCGCATCCATCGCGACCTGCCGAAACAAGGAGCGTTGTTGGCAAGCGGACTACCTGCAGTCCCGCCATTCGGCTCGCCGAGACCTACCCCGGCGATGCAGAGCATGTTGACCTTGGAAACATCCTACTCGTCCACATTGCCGGGCGCGATGTCCCGTGCACCCGAAACGGGTCCGGTTGTGCTGGAAGACGGCGAGAACCTGGAATTGCGCGTCTTCATAGACCGCAGCATCGTCGAGGTGTTCGCCAACGACCGGCTGTGCATCGCGGCCCGCGTCTATCCGGGTAGGGACGACAGCGTTGGAGTGTCGCTAAGGGCGCAGGGTTCCGATGCAGTTTTGAAGTCGCTGGACGTGTGGCAGATGTCGAACATCTACGAGTAGTGCCTTTCTACTCGACGACCAAAAACTGCCCCATCATGCCAAGATCCTCGTGATCGAGCATGTGGCAGTGGTACATGTACGGAATTTCGTTGTTGGCGTATGAATTGAACCGGGCGGCGATTACGATCTCGCGGCCTGGATCTACGAATACAGAGTCCTCCCAACCTGCGTCCTCAGGTGAAGGCGGCTCTCCATTGATCGAGAGTATTTGGAACTGGGTTTGGTGAACGTGGAACACATGCCTACCGGTTCGGGCGGTGATGGTCCAGCGCTCGGTATCACCAAATTTCACCTTTTCGTTGACGCGCTTCATGCCCATCACCGCCCCGTTAATGACCCATTCATCGCCGATCTTGTCAAAGTGGAAGTTCCGGTCGACCACGATCTCCGACTCGGCGATTCGATCTATCGTGGCGAGCTTGTGCGGAATTGAGCCGCTCCTCGGGACTGATCCGTTGGGCCGGAGCTCGAGAACGCGGCCGAAGGTGTGGTCGACCAGAGCGACCGGAGACAAACCAACGTCGACAATAATCTCGCTCCGATCGCCGGGGGCCAGCTTTAGCTTGGCGAGCACCACGGGATTGTCCAAATACCCTCCGTCGGAGGCGATCTTGGTCATCGTACTGCCGTCTACGCTGAGATCGTAAATCCGAGCTTGACTCCCATTCAGCAACCGGAGCCTAACCAAACCTGTTGGCACCTCGACGAACGGGTCAACCGTACCGTTGACAGTTAATGTGCCGTCTAGATTGCCTCTCCCGCCGGGATCGATGGCGAAGTCCAATTGGCCATCGTCGGTAAAGTCTCGGTCTTGAATGATGACCGGGATATCGTCGACGCCGTAGGTTGCCGGCAACGACGAGGCAACAACGTTGTCATCGTCGATGATCATCAACCCGGCGGCGCCGCGGTAGACATGCTCGGCAGTCAACCCATGGGCGTGGGGGTGATACCAGAGAGTGGCGGCCTGCTGTATAACGTCGAAATCAGCGATCCACGTCGTACCGGGTGCGATCGTGCTGTGTGGCCCGCCGTCGTCTTCGGCAGGAACATCTGCACCGTGCCAGTGGGTAGTAGTGATCTGGTCCAAATCGTTCGTGACGCTGATGACCACGGAGTCGCCTTTCTTGAGACGCAATGTGGGACCGAGCACGGGCAAGCGGTTGTAAGAATAGGTGTCGGTCAGCGTTGACTGTCGGTAGTCTTGCTGCGATTGACCGATAGTGAGGTCGTAGCGAGCAACCCCATCTTCGACAGTTGGAAGGAGCAATGGAGGAACCGACAGTGGCGTTTCCGCGGGAGCGCCGAGTTCCACTCGCTCGACCGATTCTGCACAACCGGCCAGCGACGAGGCCACTGGGACCAAACTGGTGACGACGCATGCTCCGACGAGAGCGCGACCTAAGAGACGACGGACACCAGCCGGCAAATCCTTAAGTTTGCACCATCGCAGAACAGACCGAATTCGGTTCAATTCGTAGTTTCCTAGGTCGGGTGACCAATTCGCCGTAAAAGCGTTAGTCTACTACCGGTACTCGAATCACTGGACGCGTGGCAGATGACGAACATCGACGGGTGATCGGACGAGCGGTCAAGCATTCGCTCGGAAGTACCATTGAAGCAACGGGGGAGTGGCGGAATGGTAGACGCGCATGCCTTAGGAGCATGTGGCTGCGGCCGTGCGGCTTCGAATCCCGCCTCCCCCACCATGACGTACCGATTTGCGAACTCTGCCATTGAGAGCGATTTCGGCGGGATGCGCTCCCCTGTTGATGGTGGTTTAGGGGGGGCTGTCATCAGGAGTAGGCATCGAGTAGATGATGATCGCGACTGCTGATGGCGGGTTTTTGTGGCGTTTTGGGGGTGAGGATAAGGAACAAATTAGTACACGAGGGAAGGTTCCTCTCACGGAACAAAAATGATTGGCACGGAGAATACGCTTTCATGATCTGGTCGGTGTGGCTCTGTGCAGACTTTCTGGATACGATGGAGAGTTGACTCGATGGATGGTCGGTTCTGGCGGTCGTTCTGGGCGTTAGTGCTGCAAGTGCCGACAGATGTATCGAAGGCCGGTACTAGGAATGAGAGACCATGGTGCGCGACACAGATAGGGATGTTGGGATTGGGGCGTGGCCCCCAGCCGCCTCAGTGCTGGATTGGCTTCTTGACTCAGACCCCGCCATCCGCTGGCAAGTCCTCCAAGATCTAGTCGACGTCGATAACGTCGCTGCGGAGCGTGCCCGCGTGGCAGATGAGGGATGGGGCCGACGACTGCTCGATGAGCAGCGCCCAGACGGGCAGTGGGGCGATGGAGAAACACACCCGTTCTGGTGGACGAACCTGTACACCCTCCTCTACCTGCGTGATCTCGGCGTGGATCCCGAAAACGATCGCACTCGTCACGCGATCGAACTGGTGCACTCGAATGTGACCTGGGGCCCGTGGCACGGAGACTCTCCGTTTTTCGAGGGGGAGGAAGAGCCTTGCATCAATGGGCGCGTCGTGGCCCTCGGCACCTACTTTGGGAAGCCGAGCCTCCGATTGGTGGACCTTCTGCTGAGCGAGCAGCTCGGGGATGGTGGGTGGAACTGTGAGGCGGAACGCGGCTCCGTGCGCTCCTCGTTCCATACGACGATTTGCGTCTTGGAGGGCTTGCTCGCACACGAGCAGTCCTTCGGGGAAGATCCGGCCATCACGGAAGCCCGCGAGCGTGGTGAAGAGTATCTGCTAGAGCGGCACCTCCTCCGGCGACTCTCCACGGGTGGTGTCATCGACGAAGGTTGGAGGCACATCGCCTTTCCTCCGTTGTGGCGCTACGATGTCCTGCGGGGCCTTGAATACGCGGCGACTGCAGGCATTAAGGACGATCCGCGTTTGGCAGAAGCCATCGAGACAGTTGAAAGTCGTCAGCTTCCCGATGGACGCTGGCTCCTAGACGTGCGGCACAAGGACACTCTCTACGAGGAGATCGCCGGTGTTCCCGGAGAACCGAACCGATGGGTAACGCTCCGCGCACTCCGCGCGCTGAGGCGCTTGCGCCAATGAAGGGCCCGCAGCGTCCGGCCTCTACGGGATAGTCTGGTCGGTCGTCGTTACGTCTGCATTATCTGGATCAGATTGCCGCACGTATCGTCAAAGACGGCAATAGTAACAGGGCCCATTTCTGTCGGCTCCATCGTGAAAGACACACCCAGTGCCTTCAGTCTCTCATGCTCTGCATGGATGTCCGTAACGCCGAAAGAATTCGCCGGAATGCCTTGGTCAAATATCCCTTTCTGATATGTCTGTGCTACCGGATTCTCATTCGGTTCAAGCAGAAGCTCGGTCCCATCCGGGTCATCCGGCGAGAGCACGGTAATCCACCTGTACTCCCCTGCAGGCACGTCATGCTTTAGCACAAAGCCGAGCGTCTCCGTATAGAACTTCAGGGCTTTGTCCTGGTCATCAACAAAAACGCCGGTGAGTATTATGCGCATATCTGGCATCCTTTTCTTTTTCTAGTGTCACTTGAGCCATCGGTTCATGGCAGTCCGGATGGGTTCATCGTTGAAGACAAGCATCCGATACTTGCCGCGCTTCTCTGAGCTGACGAGCCCCGCTTTTTCTAAGACATTAATGTGCTTGGCTAAGGCCTGTCGGGAGATGGAGATTTCGTATCGCATGATCAAGCGCGCCGTCAGTTCGTAAAGCGTCTGTTCCTTGCGCTCAAAGAGCTCGTCCAGCATCAACCTACGGGTTGGGTCCGCGAGTGCCTTGAAAACCAAGTCGTTGTCCATACACGCATACCATACCCCAATCATACGCAACCATATGGTTGCATGTCAAGGTCGTTGAGGCAGACCTCAAACGGCCGGCGATGATCAGTGATCCAGCTAACATCGGTTGCCGTTACAATTGTGACGGTCTAATTTCCACCTGCTGAGTTGGTAAGAGATGCGTCTTATTTCATGGAACGTCAACGGGATCAGGGCAGTTCACAAGAAGGGTTTCCTCGAGTGGTTCGAGTCTGAACGGCCCGACGTGCTCTGCGTTCAGGAGACCAAGGCCCACGAGGTCCAGCTTCCCAAAGCCCTGAAACAGGTTGAGGGCTACTCATCTTGGTTCACCACCCCGGAACGCAAGGGCTACAGTGGCGTCGGCCTTTATACCCGCGAATCCAACGCTCCCCGCAGCGTTACCTTCGGCCTTGGCGTCGAGCGCTTCGACAGTGAGGGGCGCACGATCGTTGCCGATTTCGACGATTTTGTGTTCCTGGGCATCTATTTCCCCAACGGCAAGCGCTCCGCCGACCGCCTCCGATACAAGATGGAGTTTTACGACGCCTTTCTGGACTACGTCGACAATCTGCGTAGTCAAGGCCGTAACGTGGTGGTCTGCGGCGATGTCAACACTGCCCACAAGGAAATCGACTTGGCGCGCCCTAAGGAGAATGCGAAAATTTCCGGATTCCTCCCTGAGGAACGTGCTTGGATGGACACTTTCATCGAGCACGGTTATGTGGACACTTTCCGACAGTTCAACCAAGAGCCGGAAAACTATACATGGTGGAACGTAATGACCCGCGCCCGGGACCGCAACGTAGGCTGGCGCATCGACTACTTCTTCACCGACACCGACTTTGCCTCCAAACTCACCAACGCTTTTATTTTGGCTGATGTGATGGGCTCCGACCATTGCCCGGTTGGCATCGAAATCGCTTGAATTTGACCGGATGCCCTTCGCGGTAAACGTCGGATGCGGTGTTGAAGTCGCTGGACGCGTGGCAGATGGCGAACATCTACGAGTAGACGAACTACACCCGCCATTCTGGTAGGGATGTTGATAGCATGATCGCCGTGCTATCATGTCATCATGATCGTATCGTTCGATGATGCAGGCACCGAAGATGTTTTTAACGGCAGGGACACCCGAAACGCCCGACGGGCTTGTCCTCAAGCGATTTGAAGCGTCGCCAGGAGAAAATTGGACCAGTTGGACTCCGCCGCAACCATTGGCGACCTCCGCGTTCCAACTGGCAATCGCTTCGAACGATTGAGCGGGAATCGAAGACGGCAACACAGCATTCGCGTTAACGACCAATATCGCATATGTTTCGTTTGGACAGATGCAGGCCCAGACGAAGTTGAGATTACCGACTACCACTGAACGAACAGGAGACTAAGCATGGTTCGCATTCCCTCTGACCGTGAGCCCACACACCCGGGTGAGATGCTTTTGCAAGAGTTTCTGCTCCCCCTCGACATGACGCAGCGGCACTTGGCGACTGCTATACAGGTGCCCTTTCAGCGCGTCAACGAGGTCGTTCGCGGGAGGCGCGGAGTCACTCCTAGCACTGCGCTCCGGCTAGCCCGATTCTTCGGAACATCTCCCGAATTTTGGATCAATCTGCAACTGCGTTGGGACCTTTACTACGCCCGACGCGCCGAGGCGGAGCAGATCGAAAGCATTCAGCCCCATGAACTTGTCAATGCCCCGTAGCGAACCTAGGTATTTGGAGTTTTACTCGGGGTGCTGAAGTCCCGCGCTACTCGCTCCGGAAAAAGCCGGAGTGCTGAGGGGTGTGTGGTGGAAAGTACCATTGAAGTATCGGGGGAGTGGCGGAATGGTAGACGCGCATGCCTTAGGAGCATGTGGCTGCGGCCGTGCGGGTTCGAATCCCGCCTCCCCCACCAAGGGTGCCGAGACAGAACCTTCACGCTGAAGTTCGTTCTGGAGTAGCAATTTGGCACTACGCTCGGGTGGTATGCCCTGGCTACGCCGTGGTCAAGCATCATCCTTCAAGCCGACTACCCCACAGGCACGCCGTGTGCTCAAGTCCAAACTCCAAAATGCACGCTTCGACCTTCACACCCGCAGCGGAGAGTCCTCTTCGTTCCCTTCCCGGTCGGCCGGCCCATCCGTATTACGACCAAGAGCATAAACACCAACTCCGCATGGTGCGTCCATCGACCAGCCTCGTAGGCATACCCGATGTCCCGGAAGGGTACGAGCTACGGCAGTACCGGCCCAATGATGAACGCGCATATAAAGACCTCTTCAACCTGGGATTCACGGACGACCACATGAACCATACTCAAGCACAGGCCATCGACGATGGATTCTACGTCATCGAACATCCAGCGTCGGGGCACCTCGTCGCCTCTTGTGTAGCATTGCGGGGCGGTTGGGACGGCGGAAGCGATCGAGGAATACTCGGCTGGCTCATCGCTGATCCCTCACACGCGCGCCTGGGACTCGGCACCATAGTCGCTGCGAATGTCACGAATCGACTCTCGAAAGAGGGATACAGTTGCCCCGGACTGGGCACAGAAGACTTTCGATTGGCTGCCATCGTTATCTATCTGAACCTAGAATGGCGCCCCTATCTCTATCTGGAGGACATGGAGCGCCGTTGGCGAGAGATTTTCAAACGATTGGGGAGAAGGTTCCTACGGGAAGAGTGCGTCGAGTCATGATGCTGATGCCTGGCGTGAGGTCTCACAGCGGAGCCTCAGTGGTCTACGGCCTTTGAGGACCCGCATGTCTGCCATACACCAAAGCCGCAATGAGTACCATTGAGACATAAGGGAGTGGCGGAATGGTAGACGCGCATGCCTTAGGAGCATGTGGCTGCGGCCGTGCGGGTTCGAATCCCGCCTCCCCCACCACTGAACCCCTTGATAGCTGTACCGGCACGCGGTATAATCACTTCATGATCCGTTCGTTTCGCCATCGAGGGTTGAGGCGGCTCTATGAGCGAGACGACCCTAGGAGGATAGCTGCCGACCAGCTGGACCGAATCGCCCTCGCCCTGGCGGACCTGGATGCTGCCGGCAAACCGAGCGAACTCGACCTTCCAGGATACAGATTGCATCCACTCAGAGGAGACTGAAGAGGATCGTGGAGCATTTCGATCACCGGCAACTGGCGGATCACCTTCAGGTTTGAGGACGGCGACGTGTACGACGTCGATCTCGTCGACTACCACTGATGAGGAGAGAGACCATGCCCATGAAGAACCCGCCCCATCCGGGGATCAGCGTCAGGCAGAACTGCTTGGCCCCTCTCGAACTGAGCGTCACCGAGGCAGCGGAGGTTCTGGGGGTTGCTCGTCATACCCTTTCGCGCGTATTGAATGGCCACGCCGCTATTTCGCCGGATATGGCTATCCGCTTGGAAAAAGCCGGATGGTCCAGCGCGGATTTTTGGTTGAACCGTCAGACCGCGTACGATCTGGCTCAAGCGCGCAAAGGTGAAGACAGAATACGGGTCGAACGATACCAGCCACAACCGACTGTTTGAACAAGCGGGTTTCACAACCTACTACGCGAACTGCGCCAGTTCGACTGCCCCGACTTCGATTTCGGTATCTATCGCGTCATTCCCGCCGAAAACCTCCCCTTCGCGAAGCGCAAGGGGACGCGGAGCGCAGCGAACGCAGGGGATGCCCCCGTCATTCCGGCGAAAGCCGGAATCCAGAGGAGCAGGGGAGGCAAGTACCATTGAACAACCGGGGAGCGGCGGAATGGTAGACACGCATGCCTTAGGAGCATGTGGTTGCGGCCGTGCGGGTTCGAATCCCGCCTCCCCCACCAGGAAACCGAGCGAGACCGCAATTGGACACAGAGACAATGACCGACAATCTGGCCTTCAGAAACGCTTCGGTTCAAAATCCCAAACGATGTAAATCAGTTGGTGTGTTGTGAGAATAAGTCGAGACTCGAGCGCGGCAGTCATCGCATCATGAACTCGGATTAACCTTACTGGCGGGGCGCACATTGGAACTGAATGAAATACCCAATTTAGTCAAAACCTTGTCACGACCGCGACGCGTTTGTTCGTTCAAAAAAGTAGATCTTCACGTACACTCGCCCGCTTCTCCTGACTATGACGGTGCAGACAATGTCTCACCGAATGAATTTGTCGCCGCATTCGCCGCTCGCGGGTTTGATCTAATCGCAATTACAGATCACAACACAGGTGAATTCGTAGATAAGGCTATCGAAGCAAGCCGTGAAATCGAGAGCGATACGGGAAAAAAGCTCACGATCTTGCCGGGGGTGGAAATTTATGTTTCACCCGGCATCCATTTGCTAGTTATTCTCCCCGAAGGTGGATCAAGCGGAATCTCAGATTTGCTCTCTCGCCTAGGTCTACCGATCGGGCGCCAAGGTGACACAGAGGTGATGATCTCCCAACAGATTGGCGAAATCGCACGGGAAGTCAGCGAACGAAAAGGGTTGTTAATTGGCGCGCACTGCAATTCATCGAAGGGCATCGTACAAGATCTAGAAGGACAAACGCGAATTGAGTGGCTTCAAGCAGTGGACGCGCTGGAACTCAAATCTAATTCAAACGACACTAAAATCTCGAAAACAATCGATTACGTAACCAACCATCTTAGCGTCCCGATGCCGTTCGTCTTCGGATCGGATTCGCATGATTGTGCGTTCGAAAACACGGGCATGTGGGTCAAGATGGCTGAGCCAACATTGACATCGCTACGACAAGTGACGTTCGAACCTAATTTGCGGGTGACGCGAATCGAGCCAGTTCCTCCAAAGCATGGCCGAATCATTGGTTTCACGACCACGGAAGGCATTTACGCCGGTGCGCGCTTCAGGTTTTCGCCGCATCTCAACGTGCTGATCGGAGGTAGAGGAGCAGGCAAATCCGCCGCTATCGACCTGTTACGTTTTGCGTTCGAGGTTTCGCCGCGGTCAGACGATGGCAAATCCGAGGTTTTTGACGGCCGGATTATGGGTTTTCTAAAAGGTGTGGGTGATGTCATAGTGACGTTCGTTGGAACCGATGGACAAACTTACGTAGTCATTCGTTCGGGAGCATATGATCCGCCTAGCGGACGCACCCCTGCGACGTTCAAAGAACGAGCGCAAGTCTACCAAATGGTCGGAGAAGAGTTGCTTCAGCGCGAGTTGCGGCCAAGTGATCTTTTGGATGTCGAGTTCTATGGACAGGGAGAGGTAGTTCAGTTGGCTGATCGAGTCGAAGAGCAAATGCGCCTTATCGACGAGAACATCGATCGAGCCGACGCGGTAGCAACGATTGTCCAAGCTGAGACAAATCTTGTTTCCGGCGCATCGAAATTAATCGAATACAAACGGGAACTCGAAGATCTGCTTGTGGTCGAAGCAACTCGTTCTGGCTTAGAGGAAAGGCGGGACAGCCTCGCCGAATCGTTAGACGACCCAATATTCGCGGAGCGTAAGAGGTGGGAGCAAGAAAAGAGTTGGT
Source organism: Dehalococcoidia bacterium (assembly GCA_963555965.3). Lineage (GTDB taxonomy): Bacteria > Chloroflexota > Dehalococcoidia > Lucifugimonadales > Lucifugimonadaceae > Bin127. The sequence continues at coordinate 668,900 of OY821634.1, read as the reverse complement.
TCGACGAGCAGCAAGATTGGCTACAACGGGTATCAAAAAGTTTGCCAGATGCGATTCCGGTTCGCGCCAATATCGAAATCGACACTGAGGAATCAGAATCAAAATCGTTACTTGAGAGCGTCCGCACGATTACTGACCGATTGTCGGATCGCGGTCGGCTTCTTCTGGAGCGAACCAAAAAGAGAATGCGGGACGCCGAATCCGAATTGAGAACGTACCGAAAACAATGGGACGGAAAATACCGCGTCGCTGACCGAGAGTATCGTTCAAGACTGACGGAACTTGGTGCTGCTGACCTGTCGCAAGCGGCTGCTGAACAGCGGGTTATTGAACGTAAACTCACACGCATAGAAACGGTGACTGTTCCCGAAATCGATAGGATCAAAGAGGAAATCGCAACGCTCGAAGAGGAACGTAGCCGGCTTCTTGACAAACTCAAACATGCTCGATCTGAGCTTGACACGTCACGATCTGAATTCGCGGAAAAACTGAACGCTCGACTGGGTGGCAGCGTAGTGATCGATTTAACTGAGCGGGACAAATCTTTGTTTGTCGATAGCGTTGACGGTATGTTGGAAGGATCTGGCATTCATGCACGCGAAGATCAGGTTTCGCGAGCCTGCAACAAATTAAGTCCGGAAACATTCGTGAACATCGTCCGTAGTGGGGCGATAGATGAATTGACTTCTCTAGGAATAACTGAAAGTAGCGCTCAGAGAATGATTGACACGTTGACCGAATCCAACCTTTACGAAATCGAAAAAGTTGATGTCCCACCGTTGCCTCGGATACGCATAAAAAGGGAAGGAGACAGCACGTACACTAATCTCTCGTCGCTTTCAGTAGGAGAAAAATGTTCAGCGATTCTATCGATTGCCCTGTTGAGTAAAGGTAAACCATTGATCATAGATCAACCAGAGGATGATCTCGACCACGCATTCATAATCGATTCGATCGTTGAAGGTATTCGCCAAGCGAAGTCGGAGCGCCAAATCGTCGCTGCCACGCACAATCCAAATATCCCCGTTCTGGGCGACGCGGAGATGGTATTGCGTGTCGCTAGGAGACCAGGAGACGACGTGTGTGAAATTCAGAACTCGGGTGGCCTGGAAGTGCCGAACATCACTGTCGGTGTTCAGGCCCTCGAAGGTGGGGTTGAAGCTTTTGAGCGAAGGCGAGCTAGATATTCAAGTGCGTCTTAAGTCCAATAGCAATGATGGTGAAACGATCATCGGGCGGCGATTATGCCTTACATACCCGGCAACAGAACTGATGTGACTTAAATCACAGGTTGTGCCGATTGCCTGATTTCTTGCATCAATCGTTCTCTACACCAAGTACTTGCTTCGTGGAGATCGATGCGATGCATCCGGGCGTTTCTTGAACCCATAGTCTGGCGGCGTAACTGAATCAGCGTGGCACGGTCGCTTTTGTCTTTGTTGCACGGGCCGCAAAGCAAAGCACGGTTATCCAAGTGGTCGTGACCACCTGCTGATTTTGGGTTTACGTGGTCGAGTTCCAAATATCTACCCGCGCGGTCACCGTATTGGCTCGCGTCGAAATTGCACCCCCAACAATAGGGTCCGAATCGTTCCAACAAGATATCGTGCATTTCGCGGTGACTAAGGACGGACGGTTGCGTCGTGGGATATACCTGCTCCAAGCGTGGCGCAGCAGGTTTGCCTTCGTCGGTTCGCACTGGTGGTTCAGTTCGGTAATGAGCGTCGAACTTGTCGAGTTGGGAGTCGAGCCACTCGTTAAGGTCAGGACGAGTTTCGCGTAGCTTGTCCGCATCGGCTTTCTTGATGCCTGCGAGACGGCAAACTACGTGGAATCGCGCGTCCTTGCGGCGGTCGATTCCGATCCAACGCCGCCCTAGATTATTCGCGGCGATAGGTGTAGTGGCGCAACCAGCGAACGGATCGAGCACGAGATCTCCTTCATGAGACGATGCTTTGATGATCCGTTCGTACAGCGCTAACGGTTTCTGATCTGGCGATCCTGTGCGTTCGTAATCAGTCGGACTCGTGATTTTCGGCACGTCGATCCACCAATCGTTGACGGGTGTGCCCTGTTCGCGGAGACCTGCGTCGAAATACTTGCCTTTGACTGGTGTGCGACCACGTTGGACGGTTCCTTTGGAATAAGGACGGTACACAGGTTCATATTGGTATCTACCAGACTTGGTATACCGGAAAATCGTGTCGTGTTTTCTCGGAAAATCCCGCTTGGGAATACCGCCACCTGCATAACACCACACGATTTCGTTGCGGAAGTTCTTAGCGCCGAATATCGCGTCCATGCACATGCGAATGTACGCGTTTGCCGTATGGTCGCAGTGAAGATATATAGAGCCTGACGGCTTTAACACGCGGTGCATCTCCAACAGCCTCACACTTAAGAAGCAGAGAAACGCCGCAATGTCCTCGCCATGACAGACGCGGGTAGCCTGTATGACCTCATACAACGCGCGGTTCTGATCTTTGATCTCGTCGAGCCAGATGGGATGGACCTCATTCCAACGCCATTGGTCCGGCAATATCCCAGTGTCACCCCACTTCCATTTATCGACGTAGAAGCCAGCCGTGCCAGAGCGATTGCGTGCTGTGTTAAACGGCGGATCGGTGGCAATTAGGTCAACCGTTTCGGAGTTCATCCCGCGAAGCACATCGAGATTGTCCAACTCGTACAGGACGTTGTCTGGGAAATTCTGTTCGGTCATAGCAACATGGGCTAATGTGTCATCTGTCCGTCGATAAGGTTAGCGTATATCAACCGTTTCTCGATGCCGTTGGCAAACTTTTCGGAGGCACCCATACGGCCCACAAACCTGTTGAATGCTGCCCGCGATGTGTTGACTGATGAACGATTAGTCAAATAGACTATCGGTATGACTAAACGCCTACAGGTCCTTTTGGATGAGGAAGAGTACCAAGAGATCCAAGGAGTTGCGCGCCGGCAGCGGCTAACCCTTGCTGAGTGGGTCAGGCAAGCACTCCGCAGGGCGAGGAGCGACGCCTCAGGGACCGTAGATTCCAAGTTGCGTGTTATAGCTGCGGCGTCTCGACGCTCGTTTCCAACTGCCGACATAGAAGTCATGCTTCGAGAGATCGAACCCGATCAAAACATCACGTGATCTTCATCGACTCCAATGTGCCGATGTACCTCGTGGGAGCCGCGCACCCGAACAAGGATAAGGCCGTTACCGCGTTAACGGAACTAGTGCGGGCAGGGGAGCGATTCATCACTGATGTCGAGGTCTATCAAGAGATTCTCCATCGGTACACGGCGATAAATCGGCCGGACGCTATTGATTTCGCATTCGAGAGCATGGATGGATTGGTTGATGAGATTCTGAACTTCGGCATGTCGGAGATTCGCGCCGCAAGAGCCCTGCTCGGCACGGTACAGGGCGTCTCTGCCAGGGATGCGCTGCATGTGGCAGTCATGCAGAACGCCGGTGCCAGCCGCATTTTGACATTCGACATCGGCTTCGACGCCTTCCCAGGCATTGAACGCTTGGGTTGATAAGAGGCGTGTTACGCGTTGTACGCCGTAGCCGCACTCACCTTTGAAACGCGGTACCACAGCACCTTCAAAACTTATCCGCGTAAGATTGGGGAAGGTTTATTCCGGCCACTTCAGTCGTTAAAGATGACTACATATCCAGCGATATGCGCGTCAATGAACAAATACGATACGAGACGGATGACAAGCCTCCTCGTCTTGTAACGCTAAGCGTGGCATCTCAGGGCGCTATCATCGCCTTGTCGAACACTGCCACTCTCGTGACGATATTTGCGGTGGCGTCTGGCAGTAGTGAAGCCTACCTCTCGTGGGCGCTCTTCGCGTCGCTAGTGATTGCCGGTGCCGTAACTGTTCACCAGGCGGTCAAAATGGGCCGCCTAGCTCCGGGTTACTTGCTCCTGATGGGGCCCGGATCACCTTTCATGGCGGTATGTGTGTTGGCGGCTATAGAAGGTGGTCTCGCGGTGATGTCAAGCCTGATAATAGCCGCCTCATTAGTCCAGTTCGCTCTGGCATTGTGGCTGGCACAGCTTCGTCGGATCATCACGCCGGTCGTCTCAGGGGTTGCCTTCATGCTCATATCAACAGCCGTCATGCCCATCGCGATCGCCAGATTCGAAAACGTCCCCGCCGGAGTCCCTCCGATCGCCGGGCCGGCAGTCGGAGCCGCCGCATTGATAGCGGCCGCGATCCTGATGCTGCGCGCTACCGGGATCCTCAGGCTTTTCGCCTTCCCCATCACGATCCTCGCAGGTTGCGTGGCCGCTATCCCCCTCGGCGTCTACGACTTTAAGCCAGCACTCGACGCCCCGTGGTTTGGTTTGCCACAGTTCTCCGCGTGGCCCGGCTTCAGTTCGATCCTCGACGACGATTTCCTCGCCCTTCTTCCAGTGTTCCTTATCGTCAGCATCGTAGTGGGAATCAAGGCGAGTAACGAGGGGGCCGCGATTCAGCAGGTCTCATGGCGCAGACCGCGCGCTGTAGATTTTTGCAGCGTGCAAGGGACACTCAACGTCGGCGGCGTAGGCACACTGCTCTCCGGCATCGCCGGCACGCTGCCCACGATCATCTATTTGCCGTCATCGATAGCGCTCATCAACTTCACCGGCGTCGCCGCCCGCCGCGCAGGGTATGTCATGGGAGCCATGCTCATCGTTCTCGCGCTCCTGCCCAAGATCGTAGCGGTTCTACTGACGATCCCCGCCCGGTCACCGGCGCAATCCTGATGATCGTGATGGGACTGCTCTTTGTAGAAGGAATTCGCACCATCCTACAAGACGGTTTCAGTCAGCAAAAAGCCATCATCGTCGGGCTGTCACTCTCTATCGGCATCGGCTTGCAGACCCATAACATTTTCGGCGATTCTCTGGGTAGCACCTGGGGAGTAACGCTTGGAAGTAGTGTGGTAGTGGGCATTCTCGCTGCGGTGCTGATGTCGATGGTTCTCGAAATAACCGCTTCCCGTCGCAGACGCATCGAGACTGAGTTGGATATATCAGCACTGCCGGATATCCAAGAGTTTCTGCGCGGTTTAGCTTCTAGCGCGGGATGGAAGCAAGACTCAATAGCGCGGCTCGACTCTGCTGGCGAAGAGACGCTTGCCACCATGTTGCACCTGCGCGACGATCACGAAGATTACAAGACACCGCGCCTAGTCGTCATCGCACGCCCGTCATCAGGTGCGATGGAGATGGAGTTTCTGGCCGTGTTTTCGGACGAGAACATCGAAGACCGAATCTCGTATATGAGTGAGCAGGCCGAGGCACCGGATGTTAGCGAACTCTCATTCCGTCTACTGCGCCACTATGCGTCTTCAGTGCGTCACAGGAAATATCACGGGATCGACATCGTCACGGTGCGAGTCGATGCATAACGGTGTTCCTGCGAGTTGAATTGACTCTAGTACACTACTACGCTAAAACCTGAGAAAGAAACCAGAAGAAAGGTGTTGAAATGGCAGGATATCTGATTGCAGAACTCAACGTCACTGACCAAGGTCTGTTCGCTGAATTCGCCGAGAAGATCGTTGAACTTGTCAAGGAGCACGATGGCAGGTATCTCGTGCGTGGCGGTCAAACTGAAGTCATAGAGGGCGACTGGTCGCCTCAACGCGTAGTAGTCATTGAGTTCGACAGCTACGATCAGGTCGCAGCATTTGTCCATTCAGCGGAATACATCGAACTTGCGAAGTTGCGCTCAAATAGCAGCGAAGCAAGCACGATAATCGTCGACGGCATTTAATGCCAAACTCGATCTATGACTGAGACGGTCGGTTATTCCGTACTTAGAAGTTTCAGTCCAGTTGCCGTATGAGGGGACGTTCACGCTCTTTTGCGGGAAAGTAGGCAGGATACTAGATGCGTTTGACGGATAAGCAGTTAGGCGGTTGGTCGCTATTGGTTGGGACTGCGTTGGTAGCGTTGGGCTCGGCTCTCTCGCCAGGTCGCGGCGCGGTTGACACTGTGCCTAGTAACAGTCTGTCCGATCTGACGCTGGCGATGGCTCGCAACGAGCCGCTGGCTTACACCGTGACAGTTGTGGTCATCTTTGGCGCGCTACTTATGCTGAATGGATTGGTGACGTTGCGGCGATACGCAGCCCCGGTACCTCGTCTCGGACTTCTGGCGATGATTATTGGCCTGATAGTGATGATGGTGATGCGAGGCATGGACTACATGGTCATCGGCTTGGGAGTGGCATCGCTGGAAGGGGATCCGGCACGGTCTGAGGAATGGCTCCAATCGGCGGTCGAGATGTTGCGGATGGCGTGGGGGATGCTCTTCACTGTCGGGGTTGCAGGTTTCACAGGGACAGCAGTATTGGCACTCGGACTAGTATTTCGACCTGAACCAATGCGTTTGCCGTCGTTGCTGAATGTAATCGTTGCGGTGCTGGCTTTGGCGTCGCTGGTGGTGTTCATCGCCGCGTGGCATTCGGACGCTTTGGAATTGGCACTCGCTCCGGCGTTCGCAGCAATGTCCATCGGCGGAATCGTCTACATGGGACTGTTGGGATGGGCATTGGCAAAATCGAACGACACTGAGGCGAGCATCCCTCTATCCCCCTTACGCATAGCGAAGGAGGAATAACATAGGCGCGCGCAACATATCAGAAGTCATGCTAAATTTATAGTCAATGCAGTTGCTTTTCGTAACTGCCGGGTAACACTTGCCTGCGAGGCGTTCAATGACTACCGCTGTTATGAAAGAAACCGACACCTCCCTCATGGCGCACCTTTTGCGCCGGGCAGGTTTCGGAGCGACACGCGATCAGATAGACCACTACGTAGCCAAAGGCTACGACGAAACCGTCGAAGAGCTCCTCCATCCCGAATTCTCCTACCCCGAAGACCAAGACTTGCTGGACCGATACTTCATCGCCTCTGTGGAGGCGAGATCGGTAGGTCACGCCGATCCGCAGTGGGCTTGGCGCATGGCAACCACCACAAAACATCTCGAAGAGAAGATCGCTCTCTTCTGGCACGGTTTGCTGGCGGTCGGTGGCATCAAGCTCGACCATGGGATGGAGATGCTCACGGAGATCGACCTTTTCCGCCGCTACGGGCTCGGCAAGTTCCGTGACCTCCTGCTCGAAATATCCCGCAACCCGGGCATGATGTACTGGTTGGACAACCAGAACAGCCACAAAGACGCACCTAACGAAAACTATGGTCGCGAGCTGCTCGAACTATTCTCGATGGGCATCGACGAGATGGGAGAGGGCGCGTACACCGAAGACGATGTTAAGGCCGCTGCGCGAGCCTTCACCGGGTGGGCATCTAAGCCGACCATGCCGCCATTCTTCCTAGGTCCGTTCCCGATGGAGTTCCAGTTCGATCCGGACGATCACGATAACGGTGAAAAGGAATTCTTGGGTGAGGTTGGTAATTGGAACGGCGAGGACATCGTAGAGATTACCGTCCGACAGCGGGCAACTGCGGAGTTCATCTCCAGAAGGCTTTACCAATTCTTCGTAGCCGACGACGCGGATGAATACGAAGTTCAACGGCTGGCCGACGTGTTTCAGAAGCACGATGGCGAGATTCGCGCCGTGTTGCGCGCGATTTTCAAGTCCGATCACTTCAAGTCGGAAGCGATCCGCTATCGCAAGGTCAAGAGCCCGACCGAGTTGGTGTTCGGCGTAGCGAGATTGACGGATCGTTTCGATCTTCCAGACATGGACGCGTCTCAGTTGGCGTCTCAGACGATGTTCATGGGACAGTTTCTGCTGAACCCGCCCAGCGTGGAGGGTTGGCACGAAGGCGAGGAGTGGATCGACAGCGGCGCATTGGTCGAGCGGATCAACTTCGCATCGACCGAGTTAGAACGCAGAGACGCGCCCGGTATCCGGCGAATGGTGGACCTCGTGAGCGAGGCTGGCGGGATGAGTTCCTCGGAGTATGTGGCTGCGTGCCTCGACGCGATGGGCTGCATAGACATCTCGGACCGAACGTTTGGGCTGATTGCTGAGCATGCATCAGCTCAGTTGGAACCGACGAACGAGGACGAAGAGACCGACCGGGCCATTGAGATGTTCCAGTTGATCGCTTCAACCCCCGACTACCAGTACTGCTGAAACGAATAACGGCATACAAAAACGCAGGAGATACTCCAATGGCAACGAATGGCCACAACGGGAATGGCAGAGCCAAGAATCTGGTTGTAATCCAGCTCTCTGGTGGCAACGACTATCTGAACACGGTCGTGCCTTACCAGGACGGTCTCTATTACGACTACCGTCCGACCATGGGCTTGAGCGGCGAGAAGGTGATACCGGTAGACGACCGGGTTGCATTCAACTCCCACATGAGCCCGTTCAAAGACCTCTACGATGAGGGCAATTTAGCGGTCCTGATGGGCATCGGATACCCCGAGCCGAACCGGTCTCACTTCCGCTCGATGGACATCTGGCACACCGCGGAGCCAGAAGTAGCATCCTCTGAGGGTTGGCTTGGAAAGACGACCAAAGCGATCGATCCCGAGGGCAAGAACGCCGTGACAGCCGTCAACTTTGGCCGGGGTTTGCCGAGGGCACTCGCATACCCGGACGTTTCAGTCGCATCGGTCGGAGCACTCGAGTCGTACGGCCTTTACACGGGCTTGGCAGGAGCTTCCAACCGCGACGCGCTGCTTGATACGGTCAGCCGCATCTACCAACCGATGTCGGACGACGGCCTACCATCGTTGCGTCTGCTCCAGACCGGGCGTGGCATGCTCGACGGCGCTGACACACTGCGGTCAGCCCCAGAGAAGTATTCGTCGACCGTGGAGTACAACGCCGAGAACCTGATTGCGCAGAGCCTCAAGGGTGTCGCGCAGGTGATGTCGGCCGACCTCGGCACACGGATCTTCTACACGCAACACGGCAGTTTCGATACGCACACCAACGAGTTGGTTAACCATGCCAAGTTGTGGGACGAGGTGTCGGAGGCGGTGGAGTGTTTCTGGGCGGATCTGAACGAGATGGGCCAGGCGGATGACACGGTGATCTGGATGTTCTCCGAGTTTGGCAGGCGAATCGAGGACAACGGTGCCGGCACCGACCACGGTTCAGGTGGCGTCGCGTTTATGATCGGCAACCCGGTCAACGGTGGTCTTTACGGTGACTACCCGAGCCTGAAACCTGCCGATCAATTGGAAGGCGATGTCCACTACAACACGGACTACCGAGACGTCTACGCGACCATCCTCGATGACTTCATGCACGTCGACTCCGAGTGGGTTTTGAACGACAAATTCAACCGAAAATCGGAGTTGGTCGCGAACTGACGGCGCTCCATAATACGGGAACAGCAAGATGAGCGACTACTCGTATAGCCACACTCTGGGGATCGCCTCGTTTGAAGGTCGAGGTTTCATGAACCCTGTGGACGTCCGTTTTTCGAAGGACGGTTACCTTTACGTTTTGAGCCGGTCCAACGCCGGCAATAGGAACGTAAGAGTGAGCGCGGTAACCCTCGACTCCGAATTCATGTTCGAGTTCGCCAACTGGGGAACTGATCCGGGACTGTCGACCCAACCAACCGCTATCGCCGTCGGTCCGGACGAGCGTGTCTACCTGACCGACGAATACACCCAGTTGCTGTCCGTGTTCGAAAAGGACGGCACATTTGCGCACCGGTGGGGTGAGACTGGCTCTTCGGATGGGCAGTGGAACCGTCCGTCAGGTTTGGCCTTCGATTCCAAAGGTCACCTGCACGTCGTAGACCACCTCAACGCCCGCGTGCAGAAGTACACGGTGGACGGGGAGTACATCTCTTCGTTCGGCGCATTCGGTACCGGACCGGGCGAATTCAACTACCCGTGGGGTATCTCGATCGACGCCGAAGATTGCATCTGGATTGTCGATTGGCGCAACGATCGCGTCCAGCGATTCACTCCAGACGGCGAATTCATCTTCGCCTTCGGATCGAGCGGTGACGACGATGGTGAGTTTGATCGACCATCTAGTATTCACGTCAGCGAAGACAGCACGGTGTACGTGTCCGACTGGCGCAACGATCGCGTTCAGGTGTTCGATATGGACGGAGGGCATCGCGAGACCCTCGTAGGTCACGCCACGTTGTCCAAATGGTGCCAAGAGTTTCTCGACGTAAACCCTGAACAGGCCGGTTGGCGGGCGAATTCTGGCATGGCCGAACAAGAGAAGCTGTTCTGGCGTCCCGCGGGTATCGACACGAATGCCGACGGGCTAGTCTGTGTGGCTGACAGCTGTCGTCACCGGGTTCAGATCTACAGTCGCGTCAGAGAAGCTGCGTTGGTGTGACCCTCTCTTGGTTGGCACGACCGGTTTAGGCGACGATCCAAGCGGTGAACCAGCTCCAATTTCAACGGATCCACGCGATCTGCGCTCTTACCCTGGCCAAGCCGATCACCTACGGCTCCGGTTCTAGAGAGGTACCCCTATGACTAGATATACCGAGCTTTCTCATCAACTGGGCGTCACGCCCTCTGCCGGGTTGGAGACGCTTCGCCGCTTCGGCCTCAATACTGAGGCGTCGATGGCCGACGACATCAACAGCATGGGCGATTTTTCCGACATTCTCGTCAGCGCCCACGCGCCGGCAGTGATCGGCGACTTACGCCTCAACATCGCGGCGACCGATGCCGACTTCCGGGCGACGTCGATAAAAGTAATTACCGACTACATACGCCTAGCGGCCCGATACCCCAACGTGAGGCAGATCAATTTGCACTTCGCTCCCAAGCGTTGGTACGACGACGCGCAGAAGGTGGGGCGAGACGGGGAGTATGACCTGTTTATCCACGGCGTACGCGAAATCGCCGCCTTCTGCGAACAACACGACCTCGAGCTCGTCCTCGAAAACAACAACAGCTACTGGACTGACGACATCAAGGACGCTCCTCACGAAGAGGTTGACTGGTCACAGCGCAACGAAAATTTCGGCATGGCACCAGAGGACTGGCAACAGGCCGCCATCGATGTCGATCGCCACAACGTGGGTCTCTGTCTAGACTCCAGCCACGTCGTGACCTACGCTCATCGCTTCCCGGAAGACCAAAGGGAGGAGCGCGTGCTCGCATTCCTCTCTCGGCCCGACCTAATCCGCCACGTCCACTGGAACGACAACTACCTGTACGACTTCCGCGGCCGAAAGGACTCCCACGCCGCCCTCGACCACGGCACTCTACCTACGGAGATGCACCGCCGCATCAAGTACCTCGACGCTACTCTGCTCATGGAGCATTTCCACGGCGTCGACATCCTCGAAGGCGAGCTCGCATTCATCGACAGCCTTTAGCGTCGGGTGCCGAGGACCGAGTTGGAGCCCTAGGTGTAGCTGCGATACAGGAGCTACGGATGGCCCCTTCAGGATTGGTCTGCATAGCCGACAGCTGTCGGCACCGGGTTCAGATCTACAGTCACGCTAGGGAACCTGCGCTGATCTGAACCGCTCTATGTGAGCGCTCTAAGCTCGAGATCGCGCCAACACAGCCTGCCCAAATGGGGTGTCCGCCAATCGCCATTGACCGGAGAGTTTGCCGCCGTCGATGATGAGTTCGGTGCCGGTCATGTAGCTCGATTCGTCGGAAGCTAGGAACAGGACGCCGTAGCCTATCTCATCGGGTGTGCCCATTCTGCCCATGGGCCTGTCGGATGCTTCGGAGTCGCCTATCTGTTGGTTGCTGGCGTGGAGCATTTGGGTGTCTATAGCGCCGGGATGGACCGAGTTGCACCTGATGCCGTCTCGTGCGTACTGTATCGCCGTGCATTTGGCCAGCAGATGGACTGCGGCCTTGGAGGCGTTATACGCGGCGGACCACGCCTGTCCCACTAATCCCGCACCGGACGATATGTTGATGATCGAACCGCCACCAGCGCGTCTCATGTGGGGGATAACCTCCCTTGTGCCGAGGAATGTGCCCTTACCGTTTACCGCCATCACGTGATCCCAGTCTTCGACGGTCGTCTCCTCCACCTTGGCGTAGTGTGCCGCAGCCGCACAATTGACCAATACGTTGAGTTTGCCGTATCGGGCAACGACTTCGTTCACACCTTCGGTCCAGTCGTTCTCGCTGACGATGTCAAGTCTTTGGAAGAAGGCATCCCTGCCAGACTCAGTGATATCGGCCTCGACTTGCCGACCCTTGTCTTCGTCGATGTCGGCGATGCAGACTTTGGCGCCCTCGCCGGCGAAGAGCCTCGCTGATGCGGCACCGATCCCACTCGCGCTGCCGGTGATTATCGCTACTTTGCCTTCGAGTCTCATGGTTTGTGCGCTTCCTTCATCTGTAGTTCGCTTACGCAGAGAAGGATAGCCTATCGGTATAGGGGATCCTCTGTGTGTTAGCTTCGCTTGTATGCGTTCTTCTGGCTTCGCGAAGGAGGGAGAGACGGTGGCTACAATACCTAGGTGTAGGTAACTGAGAGAGCGCGAAGCGAATCTCGGAGCAAGAAAAATGACTGGTAAGACACCTGAAAAATCGATGAGTTTCGAGGAGCGAGTTGCTGCTGCGAATGCTGCGGGTAAGCCAGTGTTGCTAAGCGGAGGGAATCCTCAGATTGCGAAGGGGGATGGTGATGATCCGGTGCAGGCGTATATTGCGGCGATGCCGGAGTGGAAGCAGGGGATTGGACGTTGGCTTGATGAGTTGATCGAGCGGGAGGTGCCGCATGTGAAGAAGGCAGTGCGATGGAACTCGCCGTTCTACGGAGTGGAAGGCATGGGATGGTTTGCTAGCATGCATGTGTTTGCTCGACATGTGAAGGTAACGTTTATGAACGGAGGTTCATTGGACCCCTTGCCGCCTTTGGTGGGCAAGAACCCGGAAGAGCGATGGGTGAATATTCCGGAGGACGGTTGGGATGAGAAGCAGATGACAGAGTGGATCCGACAGTCGGCAGCGATACCGGGCTGGGATGGGTTCTGACGTTGGGGGTTTGAACTGTGATCTATGTGATTTGTGATGATGGGATGTGATATTCCCCAAACCTGTCCCTTCTCTTAATGCTTAAAAGCCGGGTTCAAACAATGGAGCGAGAGGGGTAGGGGATAGCATGGTAGTTCAGGTAGAACAATATGCTTTTTATATCTGACATCGGGAAGTCTTTCTCGGAGAGAACTTTGTTCAGCGGGTTGACATTCAATGTTGCCGCTGGGGATCGGGTTGCGCTGATTGGTGCGAACGGTTCTGGAAAGTCGACGCTTCTGGATATTTTGGCAGGGGAGATCGATGCCGAAACCGGGAGCGTGACTAAGCAGAGGAACGTCACTATCGGCTATCTCAAGCAGGAGCCGGAGGTGTTTGGCGACATGCCTTTGCTCAGTGAGGTTTTGGAATCCGACTCTGAGGTGAATGATCTTTTGGAGCATATTGCCGCTGTGGAGTTTGCACTATCGTCAGAGTCTGACACCGATCGACAAGGTGATCTACTAGACCGTCTGAGCGATCTTTATGAGGCCTTGGAGGTTACGGATGATGGCAACCGCGAGCATGAGGCCAAGGCAGTGCTGTCCGGTCTTGGTTTCAAGCAGGACGACTTTTTGCGTCCTATGGGCGAGTTCAGCGGCGGTTGGGTGATGCGGGCGGGACTTGCCAAGATGCTGTTGCGGAATCCTGACTTGTTGTTGCTTGATGAGCCGACCAACCATCTTGACCTTGATGCGAACGTTTGGTTTGAGAAGTATCTGTCCGGGTTTTTGGGCGGTGTGATCGTCACGTCTCACGACCGCGCTTTTCTGAACCAGGCGGCAACTAAGGTTCTTGCGATTGAGCCAGATGAGGTGGTGTTATTCAACGGCAACTACGATGATTATCTAGTTGCGCGGGAGAGTGCGCTTCAGGTCAAACGGTCGGCAGCGGCGCGGCAGGAGCGTCAAATGCAGAAGCAGATGCGCTTTGTTGAGCGTTTTCGTTCTAAGGCGAGGAAGGCGAGTCAGGTGCAGAGCCGATTGAAGCAGCTCGAGAAGATGGAGGTCATCGAATTGCCGAGGGCTACTAAGAAGGTCAGTTATTCGTTCCCGGAGCCTCCGCGCGGCGGTTACGAGGCGATAAAGCTGACGAACTTGAGCAAGTCCTACGGCGATAACGTGGTTTACCGAGGGGTCGATCTGACACTTACTCGCGGCGATCGTGTCGCCTTGGTCGGTCCGAATGGCGCTGGCAAAACGACGATGTTGAAGATTCTTGCCGGTGTCATTCCTTTTGACGATGGGCAACGCAAGACCGGTCACAATGTGATCACGACCTACTACGCTCAGCATGTTCTTGAACTGCTCACCCCGAAGAACACCCTGCTAGAGGAGTTGCAACAGGCGGCGCCGACTGAGTCGGATCAGAATCTGCGAACCACTCTCGGAGGATTCCTTTTCAGCGGTGATGATGTGAATAAACGTATCTCTGTCTTGTCTGGCGGTGAAAAGGCGCGCGTTGCGCTTGCCAAGATACTCCTCCAGCCGAGCAATATGCTCTTCATGGATGAGCCGACCAACCATCTCGATATCGCTTCAAGGGAGATTCTAGCGGATGCTCTTGGCGACTATCGCGGCACGATCTGTTTCATAACCCACGACCGGACATTGATACGCCAAGTCGCTAACAAGATTGTCGAGATAGATAACGGATGCCCCACGGTCTACCCGGGCGACTACGATGGTTATCTCTACCAAAAACGGATTCAGGCAGATGCCCGAAGTGCTAGTTCGTCGGAAAACGGAAAGGTCATCGACGTCGCGGAATATGACTGGGCTAAGAGCAGTCAGAGCCAGTTGATGGGCACCACGATCAGTGCGGCTGAGGGGCGTCGGCAGTCGCTAACAGAAGAGTCTCGCAGGCTTTCAAAGTTGATAGAGGAGATCAGCGCTTCATTGACTGAGCGTGAGGCGCGGATAGCGGAGTTGGAGGCGATGTTTTCTAATCCTGAGTTGTATGAAGATCCTGATCGGATCGCAGTGTTGGGAAGGGAGTATCGTGCGTTGAAAGAGGATGTGGAGTCGCTGTGGGAGAAATGGGAAGGGTTGGCAGCAGAAGCGGAGAGGGTGGAAGCGGAGTTGTCGGGAGATTGTTACAGTTAGTCTCTGTTCAACAGGAAGGACGGTTTCGCCAGTGACCTGCGTTCTCATAGTCGCCTTCGACGGTCTCCAGCCTTCACAGGTGCGGGCTGACCTCACACCAAATCTCTTCAACTTCGCTGATGGTGGTGTGACGTTCGCGAGGAACCATCCGGTGTTTCCGACCGTGACTCGGATCAACGTTGCGAGTCTTGTCACGGGCCGGCACCCCGGCGCGCACGGACTCGCTGGCAACACGGTCGTAATGCGCGACTACGACCCGAACAACATTGTGGAAGCCATGGAGCCGGTACTTACGCGAGTTGCCGCGGATACGGGCGACGTTTTGCTGGTGCCGACGCTGGCGGATATCTTGCACGAGCACGGAGGAGAATTTGTAGCCGTAGGTGTCGGCACATCTGGCAACGCGTACGTTCAAAACCCACGTGCCGAGGAACTGGGTGGTGCCACTATCCATCCAGAGTTTTGCCTGCCTAGGAATCTGCATGATCGGATTATCAATCGATTTGGCCCGTGGCCGGCGAAAGGGACTCCTAATGTGGATCAGATGGATCACGGGGTCCGAGTGCTCACGGATCACGTCCTAACCGAACGCGATCCGGCGGTTGCGTTGATCTGGTTCTCCGAACCCGACAGTTCCAATCACAAATCGGGAGTGAGTTCGGCTCTCTCCAATCAAGCCCTCGCCTCCGCCGATGAGCAGTTCGGGCGGCTCATTGGATGGTTGGAAGACAGTGGAAAATCGGAAGAAACCGACGTGATAGTGGTCTCGGACCACGGGTACGCGACCATCGATTCGGTCGTGGACATTGAGGCTGAGTTGCGCAAGGCCGACTTTCCGAGCGGCGGTCAGCCCGGCGGCGTGTTGGTTGCACCGAACGGCGGAGCGGTGCTTTTCTATGCGCACGAAGCAGATCCCGTGACCGTTGAGCGGTTGGCAATATGGCTTTCCAAGCAGTCTTGGTGCGGTGCGATGCTGGCTGCGGAACGCGTGGGTATCGTGCCTGGCACGCTGCCTGCGAGCATAGGCAATATTGACGGTCGCAGGAGTCCAGATCTCACGATGTCCTTTGCGTGGAGTTCCGCACCCAACGACGCCGGTTTCCCTGGTCAGACGGCATCCTCAGGAGGCCCGGTCGGCGTCGGCACGCATGGTGGGATGAGCCGCCACGAGTTGCGGAACACGATGATAGCGCGTGGCCCTAGCTTCCTCCGGTCTACCGTGGTTGACACACCAACCGGCAACATCGACATCGCCCCAACGATTCTTCACATTTTGGGTTTACCCGGCGGAGACGATATGGATGGGCGCGTCCTGTATGAAGCTCTTGATGGCGGTGGCGAAGTGTCAGAAGCCGAGTGCCGTTCAGTGACGCATGTTGCTGAGCTCGGCGACTACCGGCAGGAGGTGACGGTTACTACCGTGAGGGGTTCGGCTTACCTCGACGAAGGGAACGCTGTATTACGTTAGACGAAGGTTCTAGCGAAGGACATTGCTGGACACCTTTGCTATGCCCATGTTCTGTGTGGCTTAACTGCACGTCACTATCAGGGCTCAACTTCGTCGAGGAATGTCTCGGCGGCGGATGAGATGAGGGTGGTTAGGTGGGTGTAGAGGTAGGTTACGCCTTGGTCTAGGTAGCGTTGGATAGCTTGGGTGTTGCCGGCGGAGCCAGAGGTTTTGCCGGCAGAGGCGATGGTGGCGAAGAGGGTGTCCATGGCTTGGCGGACTTCGGGCGCGTCGGGGCGTCCGGGGTATCCGAGAGACTGTGAGAGGTCTGAAGGACCGACGAAGAAGACGTCGACGCCGGGTACTTGCACGATCTCGTTGACGTTTTTAACGGCTTCGGCTTCTTCGAGTTGGACGCAGACGAGTGTCTCTTTGTTGGCGTGTTCCGCATAGTCGGACATAGGTATGTCGTATCCGTATGACGCTGATCTGACACCCGCAGCTAGTCCGCGTTCACCGAGGGGATGGTATTTCACGGCTTGGACGGCTCTTCGGGCGTCGTCGGCAGTGTTGACGTGGGGCACCTGCACTCCCATGACTCCTCGGTCCATGAGCTGTCCGATGGCCTCGAATCCGTTGACGGGAGGTCTGGCGATGGGTGTTACGCCTGCGGTTTCAGCGGCCATGACCATAAGTTCGACGCTCTCGATCCCGATTGATCCGTGTTCGCAGTCGATTAGCACCCAGTCGAAGCCGAGTCGTCCGATGATGTCGACGATGTGTGGCGACGGAAACATGATCGACACGCCGAATGCGGGTTCGCCGGCGAGGAGTTTTTGTTTCATGCGGTTGAGGCTCATGGTGGGTATCAGGCTAAAAGATTGTTAGCCTGCCGTGAAACGATAAAGTATCGCGGAGGTACTCGCGCGATCCTAGAGGCACAGACAGAGTGGTGTACAAACTGACGGATCGGCGTATAATCCGCTGAACGGTACGCCATCTAAGGGGGTGCTGAGTTGTCCAGCAAGTTTGACACCATCATTGTCGGCGCCGGTTCGGCCGGGGCCATTCTCGCAACACGACTTACAGAGGATCCTGATCATTCAGTGCTTCTAATCGAAGCGGGTCCAGACTACCCGGATTTCGACGATATACCTGACGATGTGAAGTACGGATACGGTCATACAGATCAGCCTTGGCGCAGGGCGCACAGCGATCATCGCTGGACCTTCGTGGTGCGATACACAGACGAGGCGATGCCGGGCTTGGTGCCTCGGGGCAGGGTAGTGGGCGGATCCAGCGCGGTTAACGGTCAGATATTCCTGAGGGGCGTCCCCGAGGACTATGACAACTGGGCAACGTGGGGCAACGACAAGTGGGGTTTCGAGGAGTTGATGCCGTACTTCCGGATGGTGGAGACGGATACCGACTACGCGGGCGATTTCCACGGGTCAGAAGGTCCGATCATTGTCAGGCGATTCAAACCCGACGAGTGGAATCCTGACCAACGGGCATTCTACGAAGCGGCACGTGCCAACGGTTTCCCGGAGTGCCCGGACCACAACGCGCCAGACTCTACCGGTGTAGGTCCAACGCCGCTGAACAACCCCGGCCGGGTGCGTTGGAGCACTGCCATTGGTTATCTCAGCATCGCGCGAGAGCGCCCCAATCTCACGATCCAACCGGAGTGTCTGGTCCACAGGGTGCTGTTTGAAGGCAATCGGGCTGTTGGGATCAGAGGAGAAGTGGACGGTGAGGTCTTCGACTATGAGGCCGAGAACATCATCCTGTCGGCCGGTGCAATTGGCTCGCCACACCTTCTGATGCTGTCCGGCGTGGGACCGACGGAGAAATTGGAGACAGTAGGCGTGCAAGTACTACATGACCTTACGGGCGTGGGAGAGAA
Source organism: Dehalococcoidia bacterium (assembly GCA_963555965.3). Classification (GTDB taxonomy): domain Bacteria; phylum Chloroflexota; class Dehalococcoidia; order Lucifugimonadales; family Lucifugimonadaceae; genus Bin127. The sequence goes on along the minus strand of OY821634.1, from coordinate 650,483 downwards.
CCTCCGCGATCATCCTCAGGTCAGGACGTCATGGCGGACGCGCGATGGCTTCGAACAGCCGGTTGGCGCGGCGGGAATGCAGGTAACTCTGCGGTACACCGCGGAGGGGTCGCATCTGCCTAACGACATGCTCATCCAAGCGATCTCGCGCAGTCCGGTCGACCTTAAGCCATACCAGACGGGGGCGAACGACGAATTAGGCGTTTCAATGGTCATTTGCATCGACCTTGCGATCGGGTCGGGAAGCCTGTACCTGCGAGACAAGGACCCTCACATTCAGCCGTTCCTCAACTACAACTATCTGGAGAACGATTTCGACACGGCGAGGTTGCGCGAGGGAGTTCGGATCTGTCTCGATTTCGCAGAGCACGAGAGTTGGGACCGTCTGGTGAAGGAGCGAGTGGAGCCGTCGGATGCGGACCTCGAATCGGACGAGGCGTTAGATGCTTGGATCAGGCGCCGAGTCGCGACTAGCCATCATGTATCTGGCACTTGCAAGATGGGGCCGGAATCGGACCCGATGGCCGTTGTCGACCAGTTCGGCAACGTTCGGGGGCTGAAGAACCTGAAGGTTGCGGACGCATCGATCATGCCCGACTGTATCCGTGCGAACACGAACGTGACATCTATGGTGATCGGGGAGCGCGTGGCGTCGTTTATTGGTGAGGGTTTGTAGCGGGCATTTGCCTCAAGGCTTGCTGTTCAGTAGCGAAAGCAGGTGGTGACGTGGTCGTTTACTAGTCCCGCGGATTGCATGAAGGCGTAGCAGATGGTGGGGCCGACGAAGGTAAAGCCGTAGGCTCGGAGGGCCTTGCTCATGGCGCGGGATTCGTCGGTCTGGGCGGGTATGTCGGCGAGGGTTTGAAAGGTGTTTTGGCGGGTTTCGCCATTGACGAAGCTCCAGAGAAAGGTGTCTAAGGAGCCGTGTTCGGTTTGGACGTTGAGCGTTGCGTTGGCATTTTTGATGGAGGCATCGATTTTGGCGCGGTTGCGGATGATGCGAGAGTCGGCGCGGAGGCGTTCGCGATCGGAATCGTCGTATGCTGCAACCGTTGGGATGTCGAAGTTGTGGAATGCGGCGCGGTACCCTTCGCGGCGATGAAGGACGGTGCGCCATGAGAGTCCGGCCTGCGCGCCTTCGAGGATCAGCAACTCAAAAAGAGCGCGGTCGTCGTGGATGGGGACTCCCCAATCCTCGTCGTGGTACTTCTGCATGAGCGGATCGTCGCCGGCCCATTCGCATCGGGTCACTGGTTGCGGTTTCATGGATTGGAAGGGTACTATGCGGGGGGATAGCCTACTCGGTGAACTGAATTTACGCGAGGGATGGAAGGGGCATTGGTGTATGATAGGTGTATGACACGCACCAACATAGACATAGATGATGAGGCGTGTGCCGAAGTCATGCGTCGTTATGGTCTCGATACTAAACGAGAAGCCGTCAACTATGCGTTGCGAAAGCTAGCTGCTGAAAAGGCATCGCTTGAAGAGGCTAGGGCGATGCGCGGGATTGGCTGGGAAGGTGACCTTCAGGCGATGCGTTCCACTAGTATTCCGTGATCCTGATCGACACGTCGGCATGGATCGAGTTCCTGAGGGATACGGGTTCCGCAACTTGCGATTTAGTTGAGGAACTACTTTCTCAGAACATAGCAATTTGCGATGCGGTGTCGTTGGAGGTTTTGGCTGGTGCGAGGGATGAATCGCACTTGCGAAGTCTTAGGAAACTGATGGCGAATGCTGCGATGCTGAGGGTCTATCAGATCGACTACGAGGAAGGTGCAGCGCTGTACCGGCATTGCCGCCGACGGGGTGAAACGGTTAGGAATTTAATGGACTGTCTGATTGCGGCTGTTGCAATACGCAATGGCACTCCAGTCTTGCATGCGGATGCCGACTTCGATGTTTTGGCGCGTCACACTGAGTTGCAGATTTACGAGGCCTAGATGACCGAGATGAACTGGAAGCAGCATGAATCTGAGGATGCGGTCCTGGAGCCGGGGTTGCATGAAGGTGATGGGGTTGTGACGCGTCGGAGATTCTTCCATGGGGAGTCGAAACTGCCGGTGCGGATCGAGGTTTGGGAGTTGCCGCCGGGCGCGAGCGAGGGTAGTCATGTGCACGAGGGCGATGACACGCTGGAGGAGTTCTACTACTTTATTGCGGGCAGGGGAGTGATGTGGATGGATGGCGAGGAGCGGGTAGTAGAGGCTGGCGATGCGGTGATGGCTCCGCCAGGTGTCGATCACGGTTTCAGATGCGTTGGTGACGAAAAGTTAAAGTTAGTTATTGCATGGGGCAAGCCAACAGAAAAGGTTGGATAGGAGGTTTGGGTGTTAGACATCAATGATCTCTTCCCGAATGGTCTAAGCATCGAAGACGCCTTTGACCTGCTGGAACCGGTTGCAATTTACGTGATCGGCGTGGCGGTCTATGCGGCGTTCGTGTTCAATTTCTATCGCTTTGTGGCGTTGCGGGACATGTTCTCGTTCGATGTCTACCGGTTTGAAGAGTCTCGCTATCGTGCCTTGCGCAGTTTTTTGCATGTTGTGGCATACATCCTGAAGTATCTGATCGTTTTTCCGTTGTTCGCGTTCTTCTGGTTCGCGGTGCTGACGATGATGCTGACATTTCTTTCCAAAGGTAGAGAGTTGTCGGACACGTTGCTGATCGCATTGGCGACGGTTAGCGCGATTCGCTTTTCGGCGTACTACAACGAAGATCTGGCGCGCGATTTGGCGAAAATCTTGCCGTTCGCTTTGTTGGCGTTGTTCCTCATCGATGCGTCCTTCTTCAGCATCGTTGACTCCTTGGAGATGCTTACTGACATAAACGACCACCGCGAGACGGTTTTCTACTACCTCTTGTTCTTAATCGCGCTTGAGCTGGTCTTGCGCTTCGGTTTCGGTTTCAGCGTCTGGCTGTTCACCAAGCGGCCTGTAAGACGTAAACCCGTTTCGGTTTCTGATGTTGAGGATGGCAATGACAGTTTGGAAATCGATGAAGAGATGTCGAGAACTGAGCATGACGAAGCGGAAGCAATAGTTGAAGGTTCTGCGGAGCGAGAATCTTAGGTGCGGTTATCAAGCTAAAGATAGCAGTGTAGTTTGGTTCAGGCATATGCTGAATTGCGTATTTCTGTGTTTGCGTTAGCATGATATGTGACGGATATTCGGAGGAACACCTCAATGCAGACCAAGAAGAAGAGACTCACGCTCGACATGGCCCCCGCGTTTCAGCGTCGGCTTAAGGCGACCGCGGCGCTGAAGGGTGTCAGCATGAGGCAGTACTGTTTGACGGCGATAGAGGGGGAGTTGGATAAGGATGAGGTTGACAGTGGCGACGTCGAATCGGAATCGGTCAGTGCGGTCAAAGACAAGCCTGTAGGCTTTGACATAGATGGGTTGAGGGCGCTAAGGAAGGAGCTTTTCGGTGACCGAGTGTTTCCTGGGAATTCGGCAGACTTGCTTCGTGAAGCGCGCAGAGTGAGGGATGTGCAGTTGGCTGGCGACGATGACGATGACGATGATAGGCCTCTTTCAGAACGGTTCAGAGAAGTTCGGAAAAAGGTGTTTGGGGACCGAGTATTGCCGGGGAATTCGGCTGACTTGATTCGAGAGGCTCGTGAAATCCGTACCCGCCAGATGGAAGACTGGTAATGAGCGAGTTCGTGGTTGTGGATGCGAGCTTGGTGTTCAAGTGGCTGGTGGAAGAGGAAGACTCTGATGATGCTGAAGCACTTCTTGAGCATTGGCAAGGTCAGAGGATTGCGCCAATCGCGCCTTCTTTGATGCTGTTTGAAGTTGCCAACGCGCTACACAGGCGTGTTACAAGGGCTGGGCTGACCATTGAATTGGCTGCATTGCTCATTGAGAGCCGACTTATTCCATTGATGCTACTTAATAACGCCCCAGAAGTTCATCGTCGTGCGTTGGAGCTGGCTTCGGAACTTGGACAGGGTGCGGTTTACGACTGTCACTACTTAGCCCTTGCTGAAATCCTCGATTGCGAGATGTGGACTGCGGATGAGCGGTTTTATCGATCTGCTAGCCCGATGGTATCAAGATTGCGCCTGTTGAATGAGTTTGTCGTACTGGAGTCGTAAGTCGTAACGAGCCGTCTGTGATGATCACGATCCGAGAAGAGACTATGGCGGCGCTGGGTGAGTACACGAAGGTTTCGATCGCGTTCACCGTCGAATCCAAGTATGTTGCGGTGCCGAATGAGGGTTCTGCAGGATGGACGTTGACAAAGGAGCCGGTCGATACGCCTTGGGTCAAGGATTACGACAGTGGTGAATCGCCGACTCGATGGTTGCGTTGGGACAACACGAATTGGCGCACATTGTCGGCGTTTTCGGGCGATGAACGAGTGGGCGGAGCAATTGTTGTCCACGATTCGCCAGAGTTGGATTTTCTGGAGGGCAGAGACGATCTTGCGGCGCTGTGGGATTTACGGGTTACGCCTGAGTGGCGAAGGCAGGGCGTGGGGACGAGGTTGTTCGAGCAGGTCGTCGGATATGCAAAAAGTGTAGGGTGTGTGAAGCTCAAGATCGAGACGCAAGACATCAACGTGAACGCTTGCGACTTTTATGCGAAGCAGGGATGTCAGCTGGTGAACGTTATTCCCGATGCGTATCCCGATTGGCTGGAAGAGGTAGAGTTCAACTGGATAATGAATTTACGGTAAAACGTTATAATTAACTATCTGTGAATTTTACCGATAGAGACACTATAAACATACTTATTGCATATCACCTGGGATGATGAGTAAGGATCGGAGATTCGATCCGACACAGGCCAACTTTTATGTTGAAAACACGATGGTCGGAGATCCTCTGACGGATGCAGCAGTAGCCTCACTAGCTGATTTCAACCATGCGAGGATGCACGAGTTGATCAACGCGCAGCTTCGTCGATTACTGCTCGATTCAGAAGGTTGGGACGTGTCGGTTGAAGGAGTGCCGTTGCATGTGTCGCACATGGCCCGTCCACGCATGTAACTGCAATCGCTGGTCTTAATTTCGTATAAATGAACATTCCGACGGGATTTATTTTTAGGTTGTAAAATGCAAAGTTGAAACGTGATGACTGGACTGCGGAGGATCAAGATTTGACTCAATCACTGGCGCGTTTCAGCGCGCGAAGACCGATCGTGATGATCGCCGTTTGGATCATCTTGTTAGTTGTCGCTTTGGGAATTGTAGGGCGGTTACTTGGCACGGCAACGACGACGGAGTTGACACTGGGAGGGGAGTTTGAATCGCAAAAGGCGACGAGTGCACTTGAGAGGTTGCGGGGTGGGCCCGAACCGATAACCGAAATCATCATCGTTCAGTCAGACACGTTGACAGTTGATGATCCTGCGTTCGCCGCTAAAGTGAACTCGGTCTTTCAAGAGATTTACGAGTTGGGCGATGAGGTTGTCGATGAAGGCGCGGTCAACTACTACCTTCTGAGCGTTCTAGCCCCCGAACAAGCTGCGAATTTGGTCTCGGCGGATCGCAAGACCACAATCATGACGATTCCAATGGTCGGGACGTTTGATGAAGCCTCGCAGAACGTTGAAGAGGTCATCGACATAGTCGAACACGCAAACGCTGACGATGATTTTCGTGTTCTGATCAGCGGCGCGTCAAGCATATCCTATGAGACGAACGAGTTCTCGACTCACGATTTGGAGCAGGGCGAACGTGTGGGAATCCCCATCGCGCTGTTAATCCTCCTCGCGCTGTTCGGGGCAGTTGTGGCGGCTTTGCTTCCGATCGTTTTGGGAATCGTCGCTATCGTCATTGCTTTAGGAATCGTGGCTGTCTTAGGGCAGTTCTTCGATCTGGTCTTCTTCGTGACGTTGATGATCACCATGATCGGCTTGGCGGTGGGCATCGACTACTCGCTCTTCATCGTGTCTCGATTCCGAGAAGAGATGGATCGTGGCTTGAGCGTTCAAGAAGCCGTGGCGCGTGCTGGAGAGACTGCTGGGCGTACTGTGCTTTTCAGCGGATTGACCGTGGTGATTGCGCTGTGCGGTATGTTCATCATCCCCATGGGGTTTTTCCAATCGCTCGGACTCGGGGCTATCTTGGTGGTGATAGTAGCGATGGCTGCCACGCTAACACTGTTGCCGGCGATATTGGCAGTTCTGGGGACAAGGATCGATATGCTGTCGATACCTTTCTTCCGGCGTACTGTTGGCGAGGAAACCGAAGACGTACAGCATCACGGATTTTGGGAACGCACTACGGAGATCGTGACCAAAGTCCCCTGGCTGAGCTTCTTGATAGTTGCCGCGCCGATGGTGGTCGCTATCGTCTACTACTTCCAGATCGAAACGGGAATGAATGGCGTTGAAGTACTGCCCGAAGGTTCGATAACCAAAGAGGCATATCTCGTTTTGGAAGAAAATTTCGCGTTCGGACTTGCCACGCCGTCTGACATAGTTATCGAGGGAAACATCTCCGATCCCCAAGTGCAGGCGGCTATAGGTAAATTGACGCAGTTGCTAGTTGAGGATCCAAGGTTCCCTATTCCGCCATTGCCAGACCCATCGTCTTCGGATCGAATCGCGTTGCTGAAACTGGCGCTCCCCGGACATCCAACTGGTGAAACGGCAGTCGGCGCGATTTCTGTGTTGCGAGATGAGCACATACCAGCCGCGTTCGCAGGAGTGCCAGCAGACGTAAATGTCGGCGGACAGAGCGCAATCGTCTCCGAGGTCTTCAAGGTTGTAGATCAATACACGCCAATCGTCTTCGCGTTCGTACTCGGTTTCAGTTTCATCGTCCTGCTTCTCGTCTTTAGGTCGATCGTGATCCCGATCAAAGCAGTCATCATGAATCTGTTGTCTGTCGGCACTGCATACGGACTGCTTGTTCTGGTGTTTCAAAAGGGGTTCGCAACCGACTTGCTCGGGTTTCAACGCGCCGAAGTGATCGATGCTTGGATCCCACTCTTTTTATTCACGATACTCTTCGGGCTGTCGATGGACTACCACGTATTTCTGTTGAGTCGTGTGCGTGAGCGTTTCGACCAGACAGGAGATAACACTGAAGCGGTCAGCTATGGTTTGCGTTCCACGGCGAATCTGATCACTGGCGCGGCGTTGATCATGGTTGCGGTGTTCGGCGCATTTGCGTCAGGGAAAACGATAGTTAACCAACAGGTTGGCTTTGGTCTTGCGGTAGCGATCTTTTTGGACGCGACTCTGGTGCGATCGGTGCTGGTGCCTGCTAGCATGGAGATGCTCGGAAAGGGTAACTGGTACCTGCCATCGTGGTTGAGTTGGTTGCCAGACTTAAGGGTTGAAGCAGAGGATTAGAAGGTTACTTGCGCCGTTCCGAGTTGCTCTGTGGGCAATTAAATACACTGGATTGCGTCTGAATTGCGTAAGATGCGTTCGTGCCGTGTTTTGTATGCTATGAAATGATATATGAAGGCATAGCAGGCTTTGATGAAAATACCAACAGACAATATTGAAGGTTACGAACGCGCTCGCAAGGTTGATCCTCAGGTCGCCGACAACTATATCGCGCATACCCATATCGGTGACCCTGCTGGTGATGCAGCGATGGCATCCCTTGCCGGTTATGACCATGGCGAGGTGCGCGAGATTTTGCGTGCGGGGATGGATCAAGATTTCGAGGTGCTGAAGTCTGCCCCGGCACCCATGCGCGAGTTTTTCGAGAGCATGGTCGATCCCGAGTGGTTGGACCGGTCCCAATTCATGCCCGGTAGAAGGATGTTTCATCGCAACGCAAATATTGTTTTGGGTTCGTTCGTAGGTGGCACGCTCATTGAAGGCTTCTCGACCAATATCTCAAAGTCGTTTTTCATCACTGGACGAGTCAGGGATCAAGGGGTGAGGAGATTGCAGCAGAACAATCGCCATCTCGTGGAGTCGTTCTTACCCGGTGGTTTGGAACGCCATGGTGACGGTTGGAAGTTATCGGTGCGTCTGAGGTTGATTCATTGTCAAGTGAGGCGCTTGCTAAGCGAATCAGATGAATGGGACGAGGAAGCATGGGGTATTCCGCTCAGTTCGGCGCATCTTGGTTTTGCGCTGACGGCATTTTCAGCTAGGTTGTTGAAACACATGAAGCGCTTGGGTGCCAGCTACACCGATGAGGAGAGGGACAGTTTCATGGAGGTTTGGCGGTTCATCGGTTATCTGATGGGTATCCCTGAGACGATTCTCTTTGAGAAGTACGAGGATGCGTTGAAGCTCTTCGAGATCGGCGGGATGTGCGAACCGGAGCCGGGAGTTGAATCGATCTCGATGGCGAATTCTCTAATCAACTCAGCACCGCTATTCGCCGGATTGACAGAGCCCAAGGAAAGGCGGAAGTTTGCCAAGTACATCTACGGAGTTTCTAGGGCGGTCATAGGAAACAAGCTTGCGAATCAATTAAAGTACCCGCCAACATCTACGATCGGCGTACTGGTGTTTTTCCGTATCAAGCAGCGATACGAGCGGTTAATGCGTAACCCGAGAATTCGACGAATTCCGGTCCTGTCGCAAATCGATCGGACCATTTACGACCAGTTCAGCACTCTTATATCAGTGTCGGCTTTCGACGATGCAGGCATCTCGTACGCTGTTCCGGATCATGTCTACAACGAAGAGTCTAGTGAGTGGTGAGGGTTGGAGGAGTTACAGATTCACTGGCACTGTAACCCAACTAAGCTAGACTGCCATCAAAGGTTCACCCCCCTCAAGGGGACTGAAAATTACAGATTCTCGAATGGGTTGTAGACTGCTACGTCGAACCGGTTTGAAGCCTTTGACGTTGCATCTGGCTACGGTCATGTACTGCGCGCTGTGTCTTTGCGCCGCATTGAGGAACTCCGCAGGACCCTGATTGACATCTTCAATTTGCTAGTGCTTGCTCATAACTCACTCCCTTCGACTACATCTTGCCTGTATGTATGCAAATCTACATCTCTGGGATCTTCGATCAGAGTTTCATCTTTGAACCAAAGCGGTATCGCACAACGGAGTTGATTGTTGCGTGTTTCAATGGGATTATGTGGTACCCAGATGTTTGCAGTCGGCGCAGTTTCAGCCGCAAGCACCGAATCGCCATTGGATGCCAGTAAACAGAGGTTCCGGAGCAACGATTCTATGAAACCGATACCGTCAATCGTCTCGGTCGACTTTCTGATCGAGAACTACGACGCAATCGCGTTTGATTCCTACGGAGTACTGGTTGATGGTATCAACCCTTTGCCAGGCGCTATCGAGTTTACGGACCGATTAACGGGGTTAGGCAAGCCTTGGGTCCTGGCTACCAATGACGCTTCGCGTCTAATGGCCAGTCGTTTGGGAGTGATGCAAGGGCAGGGGTTCGGAATTGAAGCGGAACAAATTATCTCAGCAGGATCTTTGTTGCGTCGGTTCTTCGAGGAGCGCGGAGTAGTTGGTACGCAGTGCATCGCAACTGGACAGGGCGACGCGGTGGAGTTCGTGCGCCTCGCCGGTTGCACCCCAGTAGGATTGACCACCGATGATGTCGATTCGGAGTCGTTGGCGATAGCGGGTATTACAGGTTACGACTGGGGCGAGGCAACTAGCGATATGCTCACGTTGATCATTCGGAGGATGGATGCTGGGAATCCGCTTCATCTAGTGGTTCCGAACCCTGATGTGTTGTATCCAGACGGATTGGATCGTTTCGCGATTGGTCCCGGCGGATTGGCTGAGATGATAGAAACAGCGGTTTCTAGATGTTTCGGTGATGATGACGCGGTGAAGTTCGCTAAGCTGGGCAAGCCGTACGCACCGATGTTCGATGCCATCAAAGAGCGACTCAATGATTACCGAAGAGTGGCATTCGTCGGCGATCAGTTGCACACCGATATTGCAGGCGCGAATCTTGCCGGATTGGATTCGGTGTTGATCGCCACTGGTATCGCTCGCTGGGAATCGGCAGATGATCTACAGGATGTACCTGACGACTTGATGCCGACTCACCTTTTGCGTTCGATGACGGAATGACAGCGATCGAAGTTTTGAATCGTATAATCCACACAACCCATATAACCTTCGATTCGATAGAACAACAACCATCACACCGCGCTGTACCACCGAGTCGGCGTACAAAGCAAAGGATTGGGAGCGAATAACGTGGCAAAACTATCTGGCGGTGAAGCACTGGCGAAATCATTGGTCAGGGAAGGTGTGGATGTCATTTTCGGCTTGCCGGGAGTGCAGATGTACGGATTGGTAACCGGAATCCGTGACGAGCCGGGCTTGAGAATGATTACGACTCGGCATGAATTCGCAACGACGCACATGGCTGATGGCTACGCGCGGGCCACTGGCAAGCCCGGGGTTGCGATGGTGGTGCCCGGGGTTGGTCTCTACAACGCGGGATCAGGACTAGCAACTGGGTACGCTCGGTCTTCACCCGTGTTGCTTCTCGCTGGGGAAGTCCCTAGAGCGCAGATCAATAAAGGACTGGACGGACTGCACGAAATCGTCGACCAAGTGAATTTGATCAAGCCTGTAACAAAGTATCAAGCGTTGATCAGGCGTCCGCACGAGGCGCCCGGCGCGGTCCAAGAAGCCTTCCGACAGATGCGTTCAGGCAGACCTAGGCCTACATATATCGACATGCCACCTGAAGGGCAGGTAGAGAGGGAGGAGGTGGAATTGTTGGAGAGCGCACCAGGAGAGCGCGCAGTTTGCGACGATGCATTGATTGAGGAAGCGGCGAACGACATCTTGAACGCAGAATCGGCGGTGATATTTGCCGGCGGCGGAGTGGCGCGTTCTGACGCATTCGACGAATTGATCGAGTTGACGGAGTTGACAGGGATACCGGTCGTCAATTCTGCTGGCGGAAAAGGCGTAATCCCTTATTCACATCCGAACAGCACCGGTTCATGGGTCGGTGCTGCTGGTCAGATCAAGGACATGATCGACAATGCCGATATCATCGTTGCGATTGGAACGCGTTTCACGCCGCGCAATCCTGCCGGTGGTGGTTCAAAGGTGATTCACATCGACCCTGATGCGTCGGTTCTTGATCGTCCGCATCCGAACAAGATGAAGTTGCAAGGCGATGCGAAGGCCACGCTCGAAAAGTTGAATTCAGCCTTAAAGGATGCGGGTTGCGACCCCGAGATTATGTCAGAGCGTCACGCATTTGACAAAGCCGCTCTGGAGAAGGCGCGCGAAGAGGATAGAAGCGAAGACGCTGCATATCCTTGGCTAGTTGCTATAAAGAATGCATATCCCGACGATGCGACTGGGATTTGGGGGATGACGCAGTTGGGATACTACTCACGGCAGCATTTCGAGGTCGATCGCCCTTGGTCGTACATCGACTCCGGTTACATGGGCACGTTGGGTTACGCGTTTCCCACGGCGTTGGGCGCGAAGGTCGGTGTTCCGGACCGTCCAGTGATATGCATTGTCGGAGATGGCGGATTCATGTACGCATCTGGCGAGTTGTCTACCGCGGTGAAATATGGCATCAACCTAGTTACTGTGGTGTTCAACGATGGCGCATACGGTAACGTGGCGCGGGACCTGGACCAAGACTTCGGCGGCACTTATGAAGCGGATTTCGTCAACCCGGATTTCGTAGCAATGGCTAAAGCATACGGGGCCCAAGGCTTCTTGGCGACGAACCCTGATGAGTTGACGACAGCAATACGTTTGGCTTTAGATGCCGACGCTCCCAGCATTGTGGAGGTCCAACTAGGTCGATTGCCACGTCCAAAGGCATGGTCGTCAAGGGCGCCTTGGACGAAACCGCAAGAGGATTTGTTGCCCTAGCCGGACAGCTTCGCGCGTAAGGCAGTTGAGACCTCTGCAAAATACTCCTTCTTGATTCGCAGGGGGGTTTAGGCAGATGAGGTTATGACCCCCTGCGTCTCGCCGCGTCTCCGTTTTGCTGCCCAAAAAGGTTACGTCGCGCACTTTACGGTTCGTCAACGAGCGAAGTGCACACTAATCACTTCCACCTCGACTTCGAGTTCTGTTTTCCCGCCTTCTAACCGCCTCAAGTATTCGGACTGTTCTCGCACCTCGTCGTCGTTCCAAATAACCGCCTCACGCTAGACTGCCGACTGTTCTCAAACCAAGGGGCATGACCAACCACCGCCTATCGTAAATGCATCCAAACGCGTGTCAAACGATTGAAACGCCTTTGCCTGTTTCCTTAAGATACGCGCATCACCTCTACCCGGCGTATGAATTAGGTTAAGGAGCGGGTCGAATGTTGTTGTCAAAGAACGAGTGCATGAAGTGCAATCGCGGCATGATGCGGCTTCAGCAGGACGCGTACAGCACATATTTCACTTGTATGACCTGCGGCGCAACCATGATTACGCGATGTCCGCACTGTGACGCTCCTAGCATCGCAATCGACTTGACCCAGGAGGCACCGATCATCTATTGCCGGTCTTGCGAATGCGCAAATGCTGAGTTGGCAGCGCCAGAGTGTACCCAGGAACCAGTCAGGGTTGCAATTTGAGAGATCCGCTCTGTGGACTTCATACGGAGCAGCAGACCAAGATTCTGGAGGTATGCTAAGTGGGGCGGATTATCCCACAGGCCACGCGGTCGCCGGTGTCCGACTCCTCTTCACCGTACGCATCGGGCTTTTCGTGCACTATGATTGCGGATCCGTCGGAATCAAATACCGAGTGGCGTGGACCAGGATCCAGAGTGAATCCAACGGTGAAGAAATCAGCACGTGCAGAACCGTCAGACGCGGCGTAGATGTTGGGCAGGTCGCCCCCGTGCCCTCTGGTCGCAGAGCCGCGCTGCCAAGCCGGATGGATAAATCCGTGCTCCGCACCTTCGGGATTGAAGTGATCACCCGCAGCGTTAAAGTCAGGTGTACATGCACCCACCTCGTGGACAATAACGGCGTGACCGCCTGGGCTAATCCCGTTCAGTTCAGCCATGATCAATACTCCAGTACCGGTTTGCCGAAAAGTAACAGTTCCTACACGATCGCCAGACGGCGACTCTAGCGTGGCCTCGGCAAACAAGCCTGGGGTGGGCTGATGCGGTTCATTGCATCGATTGACCATCAAAAACAGTCCTGCAACCACTAAGATCACGACAGGCACTAAAGGAATAGCTACTAGAGCAAGTCGATCAAACCTTCCAGGCATGCTGATCCCCCTTGGCCCGCGTAGCTATTACGATATCTTCATGTCTTAGGTGCAACATGTATCCCTGAAATATACATGCTATTTTCGATACCTCATATCATAAAGCATGGTCGTATATTCCGCGAACGCAAGACTATCTCTCAAGGAACTGCTTGAGCAGATCACGTTATCGTCTTCAGGTGGTTCGATTGCCAGCCTGCAAACTCGGTCCAGCCGCCGTCGGACAACTCGCTGACGACAGTGTATGAGCAGTTAGGCATTCTTGGACGCCCCCGGTAGTTGAAGTCGCGTCCTGCCATGAAGTCGAGGATCGCACCTATCGTGCCGCCGTGTAAGAAACCAACAACACGATCGCAATTTTTCGATTTGACGTCTTCCAAGAGTTGACGAAACCCTCGCTGGATGCGAGCAGAGAACTCAACCGGATTTTCCCCGCCGAATTGGGAAAAATCTAAATCGACTCGGTGGTTGACAACATCCTTCTTGAACTCCACAGCCGCATCTTCGATCCGTCCAACTTCGATTTCGTTTAGGTCTTCAATGCGACTGAAAGTATGTGACGTGAGATCCGCGAAGACCTGCGCGGTCTGGATTGCACGGGGCAGATTGCTCGAGTAGCAGGCATCGAATTCCACATCCGCCAATACTTCGGCTACCGAGCGCGCCTGTTCAAAACCGAGTTCAGTGAGCCCGTGATGCGGTTTGTAGAGTCCGTCCTCGGCAACTATCGTGTCGCCATGTCTAACTAGCCAGAGTTCCATGATGAAGCGGGTTTGATGAGTTGGGCAGCCGGTAGTCCGCGCAAGTTCGCTTACAATTACGCGCCAAAGGTCTATTCTGCAACAATCGATTGTTGACGCGTGTTAACTCGCGATCGATATCGTCGAAAGGGTCAATGTGATGAAACCTGACGGAACGGTACAGATCGGATTCATCGGTGCCGGGTGGTGGGCGACCGCCAACCACATGCCCGTGTTCGCAGCACGGGACGACGTGGAGATGACAGCGGTATGCAGGCTCGGAGCAGACGAACTGCAACTCGTGAAAGAGACGTTCGGGTTTCTCCATGCAACTGAGAACTACCAGGAACTCCTAGAGGTTGAAGGGCTGGACGGCGTAGTGGTTGCCACTCCTCACTCGCTCCACTACGAACATACCATGGCCGCGCTCAAACGCGGACTGCATGTGATGTGCGAGAAACCTTTGGCTACCACTGCGGCACATGCCAGAGGAATGGTCGAAGAGGCTGACCGACAGGGCGTACAGCTCTTGATACCCCATGGCTGGCACTACGCGCCGTACATCCAAAAGGCTAAAGAGATCATGAACCAGAATCCAGTGGGAAATATTGAGTTCGTGATGTGCCACATGGCTTCACCAGTCCGTAGCCTATTGGAAGGCAAACAGTTCCTGGCGACTGGCGGCGGTGCCGGCGGCAATATGTTTGAACCTGGTGCTGAAACCTGGGCGGACCCAGTAGTTGCCGGCGGCGGTTACGCGTTGGCGCAGATGACCCACTCCGCAGGCATGGCATACTGGCTGACCGGATTGAAAGCCGATACCGTATTCGCATACAACACCGCGCCAACCGCGAAGGTAGAGCTGTACAACGCGTTTACGGTTGGTTTCGAGGGCGGCGCAATTGGCACATTCTCTGGTGCCGGCGCTTTGCCGCAAGATCAGACATTCCAACTAGACATTCGTGTCTTCGGCGACGAAGGCGCTTTTGTCCTGGATATTGATCGAGCGCGGCTCGAAGTGCAGCGACACGACGGAGAGCACATCAAGGTGGATGTCGGATCTGATGCCGGTGAGTACTACGGCGGGGGACCACCTGACAACTTTACGGACATCCTTCTCGGCAAAGACGTTCCCAACTGGGCCCCCGGGTGGGCCGGAATGCGAGCCATTGAAATGATCGATGCCGCGTACCGATCGGCTAAGTCAGGCGAAACTGAAAAGGTATAGAGACTGCGTTAGGAACCGCGCTTGACCACGACTCGAAACGATCAACGAACGATACTGGTGGTGGAAGACGATCCCGGTCTTCTTGCCACGCTAGAGTTCAATCTTCAATCCACCGGATATAACGTTCTAACCGCGTCGGATGGCGCAACGGCTATCGACATCCGCAGGTCTAACAGCGTTGAGTTGATTATCTTGGACCTGTCATTGCCGGTCATGGGTGGAATGCAGGTCTGCAAGGCTCTTCGAGACTCCGGCGACACGGTACCCATAATCATACTGACCGCGTGGCACCAGGAAAATCAGCGAGTGGATGGTCTACGCAGCGGTGCCGACGACTATGTAACCAAACCCTTCAGCCTTGTAGAGCTGATGGCACGGATCGAGGCGCAGTTCCGCCGGGCCGGCCTGTTCAACAATCTACATCTGAACGGTGCCGCCAAATCTAGGCACACCATTGAAGTCGGTGATCTGGAGATCGATCTTGTTCGCCGTACCGCAATCTTGGGTGGATACGACTTGGATCTCAGGACAAAAGAATTCGACCTTCTTGTCCACTTGGCTTCACAACCCGGAAGGGTATTCTCTCGCTCTCAACTCTTGGAGGGAGTTTGGGGCGAGGATAGTTATGGCGGATCCCGCACCATAGATGTTCACGTTTCATTATTGCGGCGCAAGCTTGAAGATGATCCATCGAATCCTGCCCATCTAATAACGGTGCGGGGTGTTGGATATCGATTCGTGCCCTGAGAAATGTCCGATATAGGCAATGCCGGCTAAACAGGCGATGCCCGACCTATGCAGAATCTTGGACTTCGTCCCGCTTAGATGGCGTTATGCCACTGCGGTAGCGTTGCCGCTCGCTGTCGGGTGGATTCTTTACGTTTTTCTCGGATGGTGGTCCATAGCCGTCGCTTCTTTGATCGCGGTTATAGCCGTTTGGTTTCTTGGATATCGGCAGATGCTTTTCTTTTTGCAGACCGCGAACGGCATCATTCGAACCAGATCGATAGACCGTAGAAATCGGCTGGAGATTGAAGGTCCACCAGAGCAGCAACGCATCATTAACGCCGTCAACCGACTCGCCGACAGCGTCGAACAAACCCTGTCCGAAGCTAATCGCAACCGGAGGTATCAAGAAACCATACTCAACGAGATCACGGTTGGCATATTGGTTGTCGATGCCAACGCAATACTGCAGTACGCCAATCCGGCAGCATGTCATACGCTCGGATTCGATTTGCCAAATCGCCTCTCCGCCCCGATACCTTTGGCATCCAAGGTCAACATCTACGAGATCAACGAAGCAGTGACCATAAGCGCGACGGACGGTGAAACGGCGCGTCGCAACATCGAGTTGTACGACTCTCACCGCCATCTTGAAGTGTTTTCCCGCCCTTTGCCAGCGGACGATAACGGCATCAACCGAGCCATATTGATCATCAATGATCGAACCGACGAAATTCGCCTCGGCGTTGCTATGAGGGAGTTCATAGCCAACGCTTCGCACGAACTTCGCACGCCTATCGCGTCGATTCAGGCTTCGGTTGACACACTGAAACTAGCTACCGAGTTGCCGCCGGAAGTCATCGACCAATTTCTTGATCGAATCGATGATGGAGCCCAACGCATGACCGCGTTGGTCAATGAGCTAATGGATTTGACGCAACTCGAATCTGGCCGCTCATCAGTCAACCTACAGATGACGAACCCCGCGGATCTAATTGGTGCAGTTATGAAGAGCCACGGTCCAGTTGGGATACATTCGAATCACGAAATCTCGACCATTATCGCCGATGACTTGCCAGATGTGTTGATCGACCGTCCGAAGATGGAAAGGGCGATTGGGAATCTGTTGGTCAATGCAATGAAGTTCACGCCACCGGATGGAAAGATCAAGCTCGAATGCAAGAGAGATGGGAAGTTCGTCGCATATTCGATCCAAGATTCGGGCGAGGGAATCGATCCAGAAGAGTTGCCGCACATCTTTGAACGCTTCTACAAATCGCACCGATCATCGGGTGACAGAACCGGTTTCGGGTTAGGTCTCTCGATTACCAAAAACATCGTTGAGATACACAACGGCACGGTGGAAGTGCAGAGCGTGGTTGGCGAAGGATCGACCTTCACGGTTCGGTTGCCGATTCCGTAATTCCGCCTTACATCCTCTTTGGGATGTAAATCGAAATTAAACAACGTGATGCATCTTGAATCTTCAGGAGGCGCGCGTTTTGCGTGCCCCTGAACGTCAAATGACGAACTGGTATCAGGAGACCCGAAATCCGATGCAATATCAATTTACTAGGCACCTGGCGAGCGCTAAGGGCCTGCTCATCGTCGGCATGTTGGCAACCGTCGTAATGGTCGCTTGCAGCAGCGATGAAGAACCGCAACAGCCTGCGGCGCAAGTTGGCCTGCTCTCAGGCGAGATCGTCATCGATGGTTCGTCTACGGTCTACCCGCTAACGGTCGCTGCTGCTGAGGATTTCCGTAAAGAGAACCCTCGAGTCCAAATTCCGGTTGGTGTTTCTGGCACTGGCGGCGGCTTCAAAAAGTTCGCGGCTGGCGAGACGGTCATCTCCGATGCCTCGCGACCGATCAGAGACTCCGAGCGCGAATTGGCTGCCGAGAATGGTATCGACTTCATCGAACTGACCGTAGCATTCGACGGCCTGTCAGTGCTCGTGAACCCGAACAACGACTGGGCGACCTGCTTGACGGTAGATCAACTCAACGCGATCTGGGAACCGGACAGTGAAATAAACAACTGGAATCAGGTCGATCCAAGCTACCCGAACCTCGACATCCTTCTGTACGGACCTGATGCTGACTCCGGTACGTTCGACTACTTCACCGAAGAGATCAACGGCGACACCGGCGTGATACGCGACGACTTTTTCCCGGCGGTTGACGACAACGTGCTGGTGCAAGGCATCGCGGGCGACCGTGGCGCGCTCGGCTACTTCGGCTACGCCTACTATGTAGCCAATACCGACAAGCTGAAGCTCGTTGCTGTCGATGGCGGTGATGGCTGTGTTGAACCGAGTGAAGAGACGATCAACAACGGCTCGTACTCGCCACTTGGCCGACCGCTTTACGTCTACGTGAACACTTCTTCGCTCCAACGCGAAGAGGTCAGAGCGTTTATCGACTTCTACCTTGAGAACGCTGCAGATCTCGCCGCAAGCGTTGGATACGTCGGATTGCCGCAGCAGATGTACGACGACGCGTTGACCCTCGTGGCGAAAATGGCCATTAACGGAAGTGAAGTTCAACGCTGATGCGATTCGGAGCGCCCAATGCGATCTTGACCTAGAGCGTCCATCCATTATGTCATTGAGAAAAGACGAAAGCCGATTGGCTAGCCACCGGGCGCGCAGGCATTTCGAACAGTCAGCGGTGCTCTGGGTACTCAGGGCCGCGGCGCTAATTTCAATTCTGACGACCATCGGCATCGTAGCGGTGCTCGTTTCTCAGAGCATCGGTTTTTTCCAAGAAGAGATTTGCGTTCTCAATGAGGGAGAGCCGATCAAGCCGTGCGAACCCGGCGTCAACGGAACGCTGACGCATGTTGGCATATTTGATTTTTTGACCGGCACCAAGTGGGGACCGCTCTTCAAGCCATATCGAGACGTTGGACGTTCATTCGGAGTATTGCCGTTGGTGACCGGCACATTCTTAGTCGCCGCGGTCGCCGGGGTTGTGTCGCTGGGTTTGGGTATGGGTGCAGCGATATTCCTATCTGAATACGCACCTGAAAACGTCAGGAAGGTCATCAAACCGATATTGGAGGTGCTCGCCGGCATACCAACTGTGGTGTACGGCTACTTCGCACTGTTGACGATCGGGCCCGCGTTGCGATTAGTGGTCGGCGACGATAACTTGGGTACCTTCAGCGCGTTAAGCGCGGGACTGGTCATGGGCATCATGATTATGCCCATGGTGACCACGCTTAGCGAAGATGCAATGATATCGGTGCCTCGATCGCTTCGAGACGCTGCCTACGCATTGGGTGCCACGCGTTTCGAAGTCGCCACCAAGGTCGTCGTTCCGGCAGCCCTGTCAGGCATCGTTTCTTCCTTCATCCTCGCCGTGTCTAGAGCAGTGGGCGAGACCATGATCGTATATCTCGCCGCTGGCGGTCAACCGAACTTGACCTTCAACCCGCTCGAAGCTGTCCAAGCCATGACCGCATTCATCGTCAGCGTGGCACTCGGCGACACACCCCACGGCGAGATCGAGTACTACACCATCTTCGTGGTGGGTCTATTGCTGTTCCTGATCACGCTGATGATGAACATCATGGGACGATGGGTGGTGCAGCGCTTCCGACAGGAATACGAGTGAACAAACTGAAGCGACTACTTCACATTCCAACCCACAGCAGGTAAAACGAATGGCACTTCAATCTCAAAGCAGCACTCGAAAGACTTACCGACTGGCGCGGGACAACGTATTCGCCACACTTTTTGCAGGTTCCGTGGTTGTCGGTGTGTTAGTGCTCGCATGGTTGCTGATCGAAGTGTTCATCGACAGCATCGGATGGCTCGATTGGCAGTTTTTGAGCAGTTACTCGTCGCGCCACCCTGACCAAGCAGGTGTGCTAGCACCTATCGCTGGAACATTCTGGGTAATCATTCTCACCGCCGTCATGACAGTGCCCGTAGGCATTGCCACGGCGGTTTACCTCGAAGAGTTCGCACCTAAAAACCGCCTCACACGCCTGATACAGCTCAACATCTCAAACCTGGCCGGAGTACCATCGGTGGTATATGGGCTGCTTGGTCTCGCCATATTCGTACAGTACCTTTTCGATGGTCAGCGGAGCCTTTTGGCAGGCGCATTGACACTATCGTTGCTCGTAATGCCGATCGTGATCATCGCATCCCAAGAGGCCATACGCGCAGTGCCCCCCAGCTATCGGGACGCGGCTTATGCTATGGGAGCGACACGATGGCAGGTGGTGAAGATGGTCGTTTTGCCGCAGGCTATACCCAGCATCATGTCGGGTATCATCTTGGCGATGTCGCGCGCCATCGGCGAGACGGCGCCTATCTTGGTTGTGAGCTCGCTTGTGTTCATCACCTACGTGCCGACCTCGCCGTTCGACCGTTTCACGGTGCTACCGTTGCAGATCGTGACGTGGGTATCTCAGCCACAAGATGACTTCCGACACATAGCAGCTGCAGCAATCGTCATCCTTCTCATCATGTTGCTGACCATGAACGCAGCGGCGATCTATATCCGTGCGAAATTCCAACGGCGAGCCGAGTACTAGGTCGGCGTTCCGATATCTAGAGCGTCAGATCGTCGATGACCTCTGCGTTAGGGATCATCTCGAGTACTTTAGGTGTAGCTTTGATCTTGGTTGATCGACTTCCTCCGCCGAGAATGACATAGGGCTGTTCGAGTAGGGAGGAGTCGATGTAGATCGGCATGTCTGGCGGGAGAGCGAGACAGGTTACGCCACCGATCATCATCCCGGTAAGCTCGGATGTCTCCTCCGCTTTTGCGAACGAGGCGCGCTTGATGCCCATGAGTTCACAGACCTTGTGGTTTACATCCAGACGTTTGTCGGCGCGCACCACCGAGGCCGAGTGCTTCTTGGCACCGCGTTTGCTGGCGACAACTATGGTATTCCCCGAAGTCTCGATCGGAAAGCCGTACTTTTCACAGAAGTTGATCGTGTCCGCGTAGTCAGGGTCGATCTCGACGACTTCGTAATACGCACCGATATTGTCCAAGAACGATGTCACGCGCCCTTCTATTTCTCGACTCTGGTCGGTCAAATCTCACCTCTTTTGGTCTACTCGGTTTTGAACAGGTCATATTTCTAGCGTATTATCTTGGATTGAGCATGACTTGTTGGCTGATCAATACGAACCGCGAGAACTACGAGATCACGCGTGAACGCGGTTTCGATCTGATAGGCATTGACGCCCAAAACTCTCGTAAGGCATCCCAGATGGTGCCCGGTGACCGCGTCATCTTCTACGTGCGTGATACTCGCAGCTTCGCCGCAACTGCAACTGTTACCGGCGCATGTTTTCACAACAACAACCAGATTTGGAAACATCATACAAAGAAGGAAAAATTCCGCAATCGGGTTCCAGTTGACCCTGACGTCATCGTGGATGAGGAAGATTGGATCGATGGCTTGCAGATAGGACCCACCATGGAGTACATCAAGCGCTGGCCACCCGAAATGTGGGACCTAGCGTTGGTTGGCATGGTGCACATCATCTCAAAGCGCGACTTCGAACTCTTGGAGAACGAACTGGCACGATATGAGGACTACGCCGAGTACGAGAATGCCCGCGAAGATCAAGAATACGAACAAGCGGTTGAAGTCGAAGTGACCGACTAGACTAATCTATCCCCCAACCGGGTCAGCCACGGTAACCCCGTCCATCAACACGAACCCAGTTGGCGACACGCTAGATTTCATGCGCGCCGGTTCTTCATCGACACCGAAGTTGACGGCATAAAGATGATCCAACGCTGTCGCGTCTGCCATTGAAAATCCCCCCATATCGCCTGAGGCTACGTACTCTTGGAGTGTCTCTTCGCTCGTGATGGTCGGAGTACAAGACGCTACGACGCTCGGAATCAGGCAGAAACGAATCGCAAGTTGACCGATCGTAGCATCGTAGTTTTCCAAGAGGAAATCTATCGCCCCGAGCTTCCCTATAGCCGACTTCATCCACATCAACCGACGGTAGGATCGATGATCCGATTGCCCGTACGGCGTCTCATCCAAGACTGTGTCCTTAGTGTGAGTGCCGTCAAGCATCCCTGAAGCGTGTGGCACTCTGGTAAACACGCCGACATCGTTTGCGGTTGCCGCATCGATGATTGCCCGCGCTGGGTCCTGCTCGAGCATCGAGTAGATAATCTGTGCCGGCACGCCGCGTTCGGAAACCGACGCGACACCTTCTTCCTGCCATCCGAGGTCGGGACCAACTGCGACGGCGTAGTGACGTATCTTGCCAGCATCCTTGAGTCGTTCCAAAGCGTCGAAAGTGTCGTCGCGTCGGATCGCATCCAAACGTGCATTGTGCATCTGGAAAAGGTCAATGTAGTCGATATTGAGACGCGCCAGAGATTGGTCGCAGTGATTGGCGACTGCTTCGGGTGACCAGTCGTGGGGCCGTTCACGGTGCCTGGTTCGCGGGGCTTCGAGGTCGTACCCGAATTTCGTGCCTATGACGAGATCGTTGAGCTCTCCGGCGGTAAAGGCCTCTGCGAGAATCGTTTCGCCATACCCGTCGCCATATGCAGGCGCTGTATCGAAGAACGTGATGCCAAGATCGTATGCCTTGCGGAGCAGTTGAACGCCAAAATCCCGATCAGTCACACCCCACCAAGTCGTTGCAACGCTCCAAACGCCGAAACCGACCTCTGAAAGTATCAGATCGGTAGATTTCAGTTGTCGGTGCTTCATACTGCCGGTACGGGGTTTACGGACGCCTCCGAAAGCAATAGTGTAATTTCTCGTACCCGATCTTCCCATTCTCCATCAGGAACGGCTGTAAAAGACCCTGATACGTCTGTCGGAGGATCGATATCGACCCACGACTTGCAGCCCTTGTGATGCGGTGCGACGGGGATCTGGACTGGATCAATCAACCTGTATGTTCGTAGCACGATAAGGTCGGCAGCATGTAGAGGTTTCCAAGCGATGCGCTTGTTCACGAACTCATCCGTCCAGACATGGAAGTCGGACAACGCTTCCAACTGCTCAGCGTGGTTGACGCTCAACACGTCCGCAACCTCTGCCCAAGCAGTAAAAGTTACGGTATCGCCAGCGACAGGAGCGTCGTAATCGACCAAGTGCTTAAACTCGGGTTTCAGCAATCGGTCAGCTTCGTGGAAGTGGGTAGGGTAGAGCAGGAAACGTCGATGAGGAATCTCGAAATGGCGGTTGGCTTCTCGGATGCCGCCTTTTCGTAGAAGGAATATCTGATTACCTGATGCCAGCGCATCAATGGTTGCCGACCACTCTTTGAGCGCAGTGTTAAGCATAAGTTCGATTTTATTGAAGTTATCCAAGATCTTGATGCCTATACTTCACTCATCAGGACTCACACAGAGCGATTGTGAAACATCGCCAAGCTGATGCCTCGCATCTCCGCCAAACACTCCGCGACAAGCCTTACGTCCTTCGGCTCCGTCCATCTCGCGCGATTCTTCTTGAAAGGTTGAGGATAAGCGTCGGTCTCCAAGACGATGCTGTCTAACGGGACGCGACGCGCGACGTCTTGGAGTTCCTTCGAGCGGAGCAGGGGCTTGGCGAAGGAGATTTTGAGTCCGAGGTCGAGGACTTTGCGGGCGTAGTCATAGTTTCCTTGGAAGTAGTGTGCGGCACCCCCGAGTTGACCGGCGTCTTGGTCAGTGAGGATGGTCAGAGCGGAGCCACGCGCTTCGAAGCGGGAGAGATCGTCGAGATGCTCGCGGACGTGGAAGACTACGGGCAAGTTGTGTCGCTTGGCAATCTCGATCTGCGCGGCGAAGGCTTCTTCCTGCCAGCCATGGTCCGGGCTGTTGGGCATATGGTCTATACCTATTTCGCTCATTACGGTTACGCGGTCATGCGCTGCCATTTTATCCAGAGCCGCGATGTCATCGGATGAGATGCGTGCAACAAGGTCCGATGGATGGATGCCAACACCAGCATAGATATTGGCGTAAGTCTCAGATAACTTTATCGCCTTGCGGGAATCCTCAATGGTCGTTCCAGCGGCGATAACGGTCCTCACCCCGAAATCCGCGGCGCGTTCAAGCATCCCGGGTACTTCGGACGAGTCGTGTTGCTGGATGTGCGTATGGATGTCGATTAGCATTCGGGCGATGCGTCGATTGTGTCGTCAGTATCCTCGATTATGCGCCTCAACGCTTGAGCGGTCTCGTCCGCCCACGTCTCGATTCGGGCCCACTGTCGGTAGTCACCTTGGGGACTGAAGCGGATTATGGAGTCGACGAATCTCATCCAAAGAGGGAGATTGCGTCGCCAATACGCGCCGTCAAAGGTGACGGATGCGATGATGTTGAGGTCCACATCTTCGCGATTGAATGCCTCGTCGACCCAAGTGTCGTGTAATTCGCGCAGTTTGCCGGGATGTTTCACATCGATCATACCCACGCTGAACAGAACGATCGGGATGGAGCGCAGCCGTTCGTGGTTCACGACGAGCAACAGAGTCGGATCGGCGAGCCATTTGCCACCGTAGATCGGCGAGCCGACGATTACCGCGTCGTACTTCGTGACATCGATGGCGAGGTTTGCTTGGAGGACGTCGGTATCGAACCCGGAGGCGGTCATGCGTTGTCCGATGCGCGTCGCGATCTCGGCGGTCGAGCCATACTTAGTGCCGTATGTCATCAGAATACGTGGCATAGTTCATCAGGTTACTCAAACCAAATAGCGCGAAGGCTGTCGTAAAGTAGGAAAACGCCCTAAAAATGCATGGTAAATCGCGCTCCCAAGTTGAACCGGGCACCGTCGACGAGACAGAAAGAACACCAAATGTTTCAATCAATAATTCTCGTGATCCACATCGTTGCGGGTTCGATTGCGCTACTTTCCGCAGTGGTCCCAGTGGTCACCAAAAAAGGCGGCAACATACACAAGAAAGCTGGTCGAGCGTACGCACTAGCTATGGCAGTGGTTTTCGTAACCGCTTTACCGCTCGCGATCATAAGTTCTGATATCTTTTTGCTGATCATTGCCGTTTTCAGTGGATACCTCGTCTTTGCAGGTTGGAGATTCGCCGCCAGCCACGGCGCCAGACCGAATCAAAGCGACTACGCCGCAGTGAGTCTGATGGCGCTTACCGGCGTGGGAATGTGGGTTTACGGGGCTTTACTGGCTTCGTCCGGCGATACGATGTGGGTTGTCTTGGCGCTATTCGGAACTGTCGCAATAGGACTGAGCATCGCAGACGCTCGATTTCACCGCCAATGGACCCCAGCTGGCTCAGGTCGTATTCAAAGACATCTCACCAACATGATCGCAGGTACCATCGCAACGGTTACCGCCGTTTTGGTCACAAACCTCGAGACAAATCCGGCCTGGATCGCTTGGGTGTTGCCAACCATAGTCATCACCCCACTTATAGTGTGGTGGAACGTAAAGTTGGCTAGGGCGCATACCAAGTCTTGACAGACACCCACGCCGCGGAGAATTTTCAATCCCAAGCGCATCTACAAGGTAACCTTTACTCGTTGACAGTGGCTTTGATAGAAAGGGGCGAAAGAAATGCGGGCAGGATTTGGACAGTTCAACACGCCAACCCCCGAGTTCCTGAGATTTGCCGCGCAATACGGGGTAAAGGACGTGTTGCTCGCACAACCGCAGATTCCGGATGCTGGCGGCAAGTGGGCGGTAAGCGATCTGGTAAAGATGCGGATTCAGGTGGAGAACGAGGGTTTGCGTTTGATGGCCATCGAGAACGTGCCCCTTACCTTTTACCAAGAAATCATCGTGGGCGGCCCCAACCGTGAACGACAGATCGAAAATATGGTCGAGACGATCCGCAACATTGGTGCGGCAGGGATACCGATCTTCGGTTACCACTGGATGCCTTCACACGTGTGGAGGTCGCAGCCCGCGATAATCCGAGGCGGCGCAGTGGCGACAGCCTTCGACTACGAGGAAGCCCTCAAAATGCCCAACACTCATGGGCGTGAACACACCGAAGAGGAGATGTGGGAGCGACTTGAGGAGTGGATACGCATCATCACACCGGTCGCTGAAGAGGCGGGCGTACGTTGCGGCATTCACCCGTGCGACCCGCCAGTTGAAAAACTTGGCGGAATCCCGCAACTGTTCCGTTCTTTCGATGCGTATAAGCGTCTTATCGAGATCGTAGATTCGCCCTGCAACGGCATCGAGTTCTGTCAGGGCACCTTTTCAGAGATGGAGGACGCAGCGAACGGTGGTATCTACGAAATGATCCGATACTTCGGCGAGCGAAAAAAGATACTATACGTCCACTTCCGCAACGTGTCCGGTCCCGTGCCAAAATTCCACGAGGAGTTCATCAACACCGGACACGTCGACATGTACAAAGCGATGAAAATCTATCACGAAGTCGGCTACGACTCCTTCTTCATCGACGACCACGTTCCGCAAACCTTCGAGGACACGCCGTGGGGACACCGGGGGCGCGCTTTTGCCAACGGATACATCCAAGCGATGATCGAAGCAGTCACCAAGCAGAGTGTGGGATAGAGAGCAACCCTCCACCTTGATGCCCAAGGGGAAATTAAAGGGATTAGGAGATAAACGATGGCAGATTTCAGAGACGCAGTTCGTAGTGGGTTGATCGAGTACATGGAGGGACTTGAGAAGGCTTTAGACGGCCTGAGCGAAGACGAATTGCGGTATCAACCCGCGCTCCATGCCAACTTCATCGAGTGGATCGTGTGGCACATGGCACGAGTCGAAGACCGTTGGGTCAACCTAGTCCTACGGCAAGACGACGACATCTGGGTCAAAGACGGTTGGTACAAACGATTTGGTATGGACCAAGATGACTACGGCCGAGAAGATACGGCCGAGAAGATGCGCGCTATGCCCAAGACCGACATCAACGAGATGATGGACTACTACCGTGAAGCACGCGAGGTCACACTCGACCATCTCGATCAGATGCCTATCGAAGACCTCGACAAAAAGTTCTACCATCCACGACGCAAGATCGCCGTCACTGGCGCGTGGGTCTTAGGGCACATCCTAGTCGAAGAAGCACAACATTTGGGACAGATCGCGTACCTGCGCGGCATGATGCGCGGGTTGGATAGGTAGAGACATTGCTAGCGCATGCATACCTGGCACGCCTAGGAACGACAGATTTTGAAATAAGATATGTGGGATTTTCAAAGATTAAATGCATGGATGAGGTTACTGGCAGTTCTTTTGATTTTGATGTTGATTGTCGGCTGTTCGAGTGAGACAGAGGTGGAAGAGAATGAACCTTCAAAAACCATATCGCTGAAAGTTGACGATGCATCGACGACAGAATCGAAACCAAGCGTAGAGACATCATCCGACGTTACACCTACCGTGCCAAACACCGATCAGGTAGGACTGTTTGAGTATCTCGACGGAATAGGCAACGGTATTGACGATTACGATGAGGATGCTTTGGTAGCACTGACTGGCACCGCGTTTGCGTGTGCCGATTACGTCGCTAGGCAATCTGAGACCACTGAACTGCTCGTGCTAGGGGCAGTGCTTAGACTGAGCGAAACGAGAATCGGCCCGGCCGCGGCTTCGTATTTCGAAGACGTAGAAAACCCGGGGATATTTTGTAGCAAAGCGTTTCCGGAAAGTTCCAAAACACTGGTCCTAGCGATGTTGGCAGGTTATTCGCAAATCATGTGCCTGCTCGGCGGTCAAGGAGCCCCCAACCTCGCACCAGCCAGTGCCATGGATTTCGCCGAGATTTTCGTCGGATATTGGGGAGACGATGCACCAGTTGCAATGTCTGACTTCGATGGACCAGAAGATTACTGCGCTTGGATATTCGACGAAGAAAACGAGCACATCTTGGAGTTGATGGAAGCGGCGGATGTCTCGGTGTTAGGCGCAGGAGGGTAATATCTGCGTTCGAAGCCGAGTTTTCGCAACGATATGAAGTAGAGCAGCGCGCTACTCAACAACAGGAAATAACTATGCAACCTTTCATGCAAGCCATAGACAGCGGTGTAAACGAGTGCTTCGAGAAGTTGAAACGAGCTTTGGACGGGTTAAGTGAGGATGAGTTGCGTTGGCAACCGACACTCGAATCGAACTCCATCGATTGGATCGTCTGGCACATGGCACGAGTCGAGGACAATTTGATCAATGTTGTACTTCAAAACCACGATCCGATCTGGGAACGCGACGACTGGGACGAACGACTCGGAATCTTCACTACAGGCGCAGGAGCCGGTATGACCATGGGCGAAATCCGCAAGATGGGCCAGATCGAGGTACCAATCGTGATGCAGTACTACCTCTCAATCCGCATGGAGACATCCGACTACTTCAAGAACACCATGAGTGAAAATGACCTTTCGCGAGTCATCGAACACACTAATTTTCGGGGTTGGACTAGCGCTCAAATTTTGGGACGCCTGTTATGCGAAGAAGCTCAACACCTCGGACAGATCGAGTACCTCCGAGGAATGATGAGAGGACTCAACAAATGATGCAACCATTCTTGGTAGCCATCGACTCAGGCCTAAACGAGGCCTTTCAGAAGTTGAAGAGGGCGTTAGACGGTCTGACCGAAGACGAACTTCATTGGCGGCCCACATTGGAGTCCAACACCATCGACTGGATGGTGTGGCACATGGCACGAGTCGAAGACAACTGGATAAATGTCAGATTGCGAGAGACAGAGTCAATCTGGGATCGCGACGGATGGGCTGAGCGAGCCGGTGTCGAAGAGCCGACCAACGGATTCGGTCAGACCGCAGAGGACATTCGGGCTATGCCGGCATTCGATGTCCCTAAGATCATGGACTACTACCAAGCCGTCCGCGAAGGCACAACCCACTACTTCGCCAACGAGATGCAAGAATCTGAACTCACCAAAGAGATAACGCACCCCCGCTACGATCCAGTCAACTACGCGTGGGTGCTAGGCCACTTACTCTGTGAAGAAGCAGAGCATCTAGGGCAGATCGAGTACCTGCGCGGCATGATGAGGGGATTGGACAAGTAGGGTTGACGCCGTGAAACCGTTTGTGCAAATTGTCGATGCGGGCCTCGACGAAGTCTTTGGGGAGCTGAAACGTACCCTAGACGGTCTCGACGAGTATGAGCTTCATTGGCGGCCGACGCTGGAGTCGAACTCGATTGATTGGATCGTTTGGCACATGGCTCGAACCGAGGACTACTGGATCAACACCCGAATCTCCCAGACAGAGGACGTCTGGGTCAGTAATGGATGGCAGGAACGGATCGGCGTTTACGTAGAGGGTACCGGGTACGCGCAAACGCTCGATCAGATACGAGCGATGCCGAAACTGGATGTAGCACTGGTAATGGACTACTACAAAGCGGTTCGAGAACAGACAAAGCAGTATTTCGCAAATGGCATCGAGGAAGGGGATCTGGGCAAGGTGGTGGGAGAGATGGATGGCGAACCCATAACGGTTGCTCCCGTGTTGGGCCACCTGTTGGCAGAAGTAGCGGAGCACCTAGGGCAGATCAACTATATTCGAGGGATGATGCGAGGGATAAACAAGTGACATTTCGTTGCGAGGAAGATCATTGAGATGACTCAGCCAAGAATGCCCCAACTACAAGGCAACCCGATCTGGTTCAATCTATCCACTCCTGATCCGCAAGGAGCGAAGGATTTCTATACCGGTCTATTCGGCTGGGAGTGGGCGGATGTTCCGATGTCTGGCGGCAATACCTACCACATGGCAATTATGGGCGACGCCAACATCGCTGGTATGTCCAACAACGATAGCTCCAACGGTGTTGCGGGGCTGTGGGTCAATAGCGTCTATGTCGAGGATGCCGAAGCGACTGCGAGACGTATTGTGGCAAACGGCGGCAACGTGCTTTCCGGACCTCACAATGCCGACGGTTGGGGCGTAACTGCGGCCGTTGCAACTCCAGAAGGTGCAGTGTTCGGAATATGGCAAAGCCTGAAAGGCTATGGCGCTGACATATTCGGAGAGCCTAACTCGGTGTGTTGGATCGAGTACCACACGCATGACTTGGAAGCCGCGAAAGAGTTTTACACCGCGGTTTTCGCTGCCGGTTTCGAGGAGTTCAAGATGCCGATGGACGATGGATCTGGTGAGGAGTTCAGTTTGACGATGCTCGATTTGGGCGAAGACCAGCAGCATTGCGCGTTCGTTCAGCTGCCGGATGATTCGTCGCCTGCGAGTTGGGCGACGTACTTCATGACGGAAGACATTCACGCTTCAGTATCCAAGGCACAATCGCTTGGTGCAGAGTTGGCTTTCGGCGTCATGGACGTGCCTCCCGGGTCGTTCGCTGTAATGGACGATCCGCAAGGAGTTCGGTTCAGCTTGTGGCAATCAGCGGGATGAATCGCCTTCGTCAGATAAATTTGATACATTAGTTTGACATTTAAGGCATGGTATCGCATAATCGTTCGCGTCGGCATTGAGTAGTTGATGCCAATACTTAGCGACTTGTAGGGAAGTAACTCATGAGTAAGCACGTGCAGGGCACGCCAGTTTGGTGGGATTTGGCATCTAAGGATGTTGACGCCACCAAGAAGTTCTATTCCGAATTGCTCGGATGGGAGTGGCACGATCTCATGTCCAGCCCGCAAGGCGTGTTCTCGCAGGCGCAGCTGGGCGAAAAGGTCGTCGCAGGCGTATACACCTACAGCGAGGGCATGCCTTTGCCAGACGGACCACTGATGTGGGTGAACGCCTTTTGGGTCGATGATGCAGAAGCGGCGATGAATCGAGCCGTCGAGAAAGGCGGATCCGTCATCATGCCAGCCTGCGACGATCCCGCAAGCGGCGGCAAGAAGTCTTTGCTATTGACACCCGAGAATGCCCCATTCGTAGTTTGGAGCGGAGATAAAGGCATAGAAAACGAGGCATGGGGCCAGATCGGCGCAGTTTGCTGGGTCGAATACTACACAAGAGACGTTACAGGCATCAACGATTTTGTCGGTCATGTCTTCGGATCGCGCTATCAACGAGTAGATCTGACCCGCCCGCCTGTGGATGGGGAAGATGCCGAGGGCGATATCGAATACCAGTACTTCTGGCTCAAAATCCACGGCGTCAAGCCAGACCGTGGCGGAATGATGGAAATGGATGAAGTATGGGGCGACATGCCATCCCACTTCATGGTCTACTTCCGAGTCGAGGACTGCGACGCCTCCGCCGCAAAAGCAGCAGAACTTGGTGGACAAGTCTGCGTACCACCTACGGAGATACCCCCAGGCAAGTTTTCGGTCATCAACGACCCCCAAGGCGCCACGTTCAGCATCATGTCCTTGCGACCGATGCAGTAAAAGCAATCACCATTTGGCAATATGACGCGGCGACAGTCATTTCGACGCGTCCAAACCGACAACACAATCACAATAAGGCAAAAAAAGGACAAACCAAATGCCAAAAATCGAAAGCTACAAGCAGGGTACACCTTCGTGGGTAGACCTTTCAACCTCGGATCAAGAAGCAGCCAAGAGCTTTTACTCCAAACTCTTCGGATGGGAATACGAAGACAACGATGCGGGTAACGGAATGATCTACTCCATGGCCCAGATCGACGGGTCTCCCGCCGGTGCCATCGCTCCTCAGCAGCCCGAAGAAGCTCAGCAGGGCATACCCCCGCATTGGAACGTCTACATCACTGTAGATGATGTGGATGCCATTGCCGAACAAGTGCCAGAGTTGGGCGGCAACGTGCTCATGGCTCCCATGGACGTGTTCGATGCCGGGCGCATGATCGTCGCCCAAGACTCGGTCGGTGCCGTAGTCATGTTCTGGCAACCGAATCAACATATCGGAGCGGAGGTCCGCGACGAGCACGGCGCACTGACTTGGACTCTGGTGTTGACCACCGACAAAGATGCAACCGCAACTTTCTACTCCGAACTGCTAGACATCGAAGTTGCCAGAGACGCAATGTCGTCGCCCGATGGCGGAACTGTCCACCAGTTCGTAGTAGATGGTCAACCCGTAGCCAGCATCATGAACATGCCTCAACAGCTCCTCGATATGGGTGTGCCGCCGCACTGGGAGGTCTACTTCAGAGTCGACGATGCGCAGGCAGTCTGCGACGCGGCGACGGCGAACGGCGGAATGATTTATATGGGACCGGCAGATTTGGGCCCCATGGGAACAATCGGCTACATGCAAGACCCGCAAGGCGCACAGTTCGGAGTCCAGTCTCCGCCAGCCGAATAGTCAAACAGCGAAAGGAAACTTGACTTGAAAATCGAAAGCTACAAACAGGGAACACCCTGTTGGACCGATCTATCGACAACGGATCAGGACGGGGCCAAGGAGTTTTACTCGAAGATATTCGGCTGGGATTACCAAGACATTCCAATGGGCGAAGGTCAGGTCTACTCAATAGCCAAGCTCAACGGATCAGACGCCGGAGCGATATTCACGCAGGTGCCTCATGAGGCTGAGGCCGGAGTGCCGCCGCACTGGAAGGTTTACATCGCAGTAGATGACATTGATACAACCGCTGCGAAAGTGTCTGATCTTGGTGGAACAGTCATCGCTGATGAGTTCGATGAGGACGAGTCCGGACACATGATGATGGCGCAGGACCCGACCGGCGCGATGATCCAGTTCTGGCAGGCCAAGGAAAATATCGGTTGCGAAGTCCGAGATGAGCACGGCGCGTTGACATGGGTTGAGTTGCTGACTTCAGATCAAGAAGGCGCGGGTAAGTTTTACACCGAACTGCTCGGCATCGATCTCGACCAAGAAACGATGCCTACGCCAGAGGGCGAACCCTACCACATGCTCATGGTCGAGGGCATCCCCGTCGCTGGCGTGATGCCATCGCCAGAACATCTAGTCGAAATGGGTGTCCCGCCGCACTGGGAGGTCTACTTCAGAGTCGACGATGCTACGGCGACCGTCGAGACCGCTACGTCGTTGGGTGCAACCGTACATTTCGGCCCGGAAGTATTGCCAATGGTGGGAACATTTGCGGTAATACAAGACCCGCAAGGCGCGGTGTTTGGTTTACAACAACCGTCTGCCGATTAGTCTTGCTAGCCGAAATCAATTGTTGCCGACTAGATGAAGTTCGAGGGTTACCAGCAAGAGTAACCTTCGCAACAGGTAACTTCGTTGGCGGTGCCGTGTTGCAGCAACGCCAAAAGCATATCGGCGAAGTGTCGTTTTTGAGCACGGGAGTTTTTTGCTACCCGCAAGGTGCAACCTGTACGTTAGCCACGCCCGAATAGACGGACGGACTGACAAGCCGCAATGCCCGCATATTCAGATTTTCGCCAAGCCACACCTTATTGGATAGCCCTGGCCACGCCCGATATGGAAGCGTCAATGGCGTTTTACTCGCACATTTTTGGTTGGCGATTTGATGAAACTCTGTCAGATCAAAACGGGATAGACGTTTATGCGTTCGCGAAAATCGAAGCTGGTAATCCTGCCGCCGTCTCCCAACAAAGCGACAAATACGTTGAATCTGGAGTTCGACCAAATTGGGACGTGTGGGTAATGGTTGACGACATCATCGATGTCGTCTTGCGAGTCGATGACTTGGGCGGTGCAGTTATTCAATCCATAACGAAGATCGGTGAATATGGGATCAGTGCAGTCGTGTCAGATCCTACAGGTGGGATAGTGAACTTCTGGGAAGCGATCAGATCCGGTCCGACGGTCTTGCGCGAGCACGGCGCGATGCAGTGGTGCGAACTCATGTCGACCAATCCTGAATCTGCGGCGACGTTCTACAGGTCGCTACTAGACGTGACAACTAACGCTATGCAGATGCCAGACGGATCATACAACTACATCATCAACACGCAGGACGGGCCGGTTTTCAGCATCAGTGCCCTCGACGGATTGTCGGACGAACTGATTGCGCGTGCCGGTGGCACGATTTGGGTAACTTATTTCAATGTTGAAGACGTAGATGCTGCCATAGATCGTGCGGTTAAACACGGCGCGGAATTACCCGATCCGCCTTGGGATGTTCCCGGCATTGGCCGAATGGCATGGCTCTACGATCCTCAAGGCGCGTTGCTGGGATTGATCACGCCGGATGCCTGACAATGGCCTGCGCGTATCAGAATCGGAGAGGATTAGTATTTTCCATTGAACTACGACAACGCGTCGTGATTTGGCTATAATCAATCTCTGTAATGAACAAGATGCATAGAACACGCGTCTTCTCACCAACGCTCATAGGTATGGGAGCAACCGTCTCTTCGCTCCTAGTCGCGTTCCTCGCTTTGGCGTGCTCAACACCTGCCTCGCCTACCCCGACGCCTGATGTAGCTTCAATGATCTCGGTTGCACTTTCGCAGACCGGCAACTCCACCCCCCCCCCCCCCCGATTTTAATGCTACCGCCCAAGCTGGCATAGCAGCAACTTTAGCGGCGCAAACATCGCCGACTTCTACTCCAACACCGACGCCGTCGCCTACGCCCACTCCAACGGCGACTCCAAAGCCTCTCCCGACGGCTACTCCAACCCCGTCTCCAACCGCAACGGCGACTCCCACACCTGAGCCCACCGCTACGCCGACCCCGTCGCCCGCCCCGACAGAGACTCCTACCCCTCTCCCTACCGCCACACCAGTAGTCGTTCCCACTGCCACACCCGAACCTACACCCGAACCATCTCCTACTTCAACACCGGTTCCAACGCCGAGCCCCGAACCAACGCCCACACTAGAACCTACCGCAATTCCCAACCCAGAGAACTACATCGCAGTCAGTAGCGGCGCATGGCACGTCTGCGCACTAAGAGCCGACGGATCGACTCAATGCTGGGCAACCGACAATCACGACGACGGGCATTACGATCCACCAGCAGACGAGGTCTTCACCACCATCACCAGTGGCCGACATCACACTTGCGGACTCCGTGACGATGGAACGCCCGTATGCTGGGGCGAGAACAAATTCGGACAGACCGCAGTGCCGGATGGAGAAACGTTTGCGTCGATAAGCAGCGGCGTAGCCTCGCTACACACATGCGGCTTGCGTAGCGACGGTGCCGTCAAGTGCTGGGGCGCCAAAGGATCGCAATACGACTACGGACAAGTTTCACCACCGCAAAGAGAGGCATTCAGCGCAATCAGTTCCGGATGGGCTCATTCATGCGCACTCCACAGAGATGGCACTCCAGCCTGTTGGGGCGCAATCGACACCAACTACGATTTCGGCCAAGCATCGCCACCATTCGGTCAAGTTCTGACAACCATCAGCAGCGGATGGTCGCATACATGCGGTTTGCGCAAAGACAGCACGCCTGTCTGCTGGGGCGCCAATGTTAGGCGACACAACCACGGCCAGGCTTCACCACCAGCCCAGACACTTGCCTCCATCAGCTCCGGAGTCAACCACACATGCGCATTGCAAAGCGACGCCACACCAGTCTGCTGGGGTAGAGATTCCAGTTCCGACTACGGACAAGCTTCACCACCTCAAGCAGAAACATTCACCTCCATCAGCAGCGGGCGCGACCACACATGCGGACTTCGATCCGACGGAAGCGTCCTCTGTTGGGGCCGCCTAAAGATAGACACCGCGATCAGCAGCAATTGACATGACGAAACATGTCGGGAGAAAACCTGTGACGACAAACACCAATAGCCTTAATCAATTGACACGTCAGCGTCTCATGAATGCGACGATCCTGCCGCTCGCGTTGACGCTCATATTGACTGTGGCTTGTTCAAGTCCACCACCGCCGGAACCCACAGCAGACATCGCCGCAACAGTCGCCGCCGCGGTCGCCGCGTCGCAGCCAACACCAGTTCCAGTACAACCTACGCCAGATGTTGATGCCACTGTCAAAGCAGGCGTCGAAGGGGCAGCCGAATCTGACCGAGTCAAGACCGCCGTCCCAGTCGAACCAGATACCGAGGCGCCCGCCGATTTCGCAGATGCTTACGATGTTGCATACAACCAGCAACTCGAACTTGGCGAGTCGGTCGAATATGCCGAAGCATACGCCGGCGCCTTCAGCGCGCAACGCGGTCTAGGCAAATCCAATGCTTATTCGAGCGCATACGCCAAAATGCGAGCGGACGAGAAATCCCCGCAATTCGCAGACGCATTCGCTACCCAAAGAGACTCGGGACAATCCGAGATATATGCCATAAGCTACGCCGAAAAGCGGGAAGTCGAAAGATCCGAAGTTTATTCACACGCATACGCCGGACAGATCGAAGCAGGAGCATCCGACGAATACTCCACCGCATATGCCGCGCAGATCGAGGACGGCAAATCCGAGACCTACGCCACTAACTACGCCACTCAGATCGAAGACGAACAATCCGAAATTTACTCTCACGCATACGCCGGGCAGATCGAAAACGAGCGCTCTGAAATATATGCCCATGCCTTCGCAGGACAGGTCGACATCGACAAAACAGACGATTACGCCGCTACCTACGCCGAGCAGATAGAAGCCGGCAAGTCCGAAACTTACGCCGTAGCATACGCCGACCAGATCGAGATCGGGAAATCAGAGCAGTACGCCGACGCGTACGCAGGACAGCGCGACGACGGAAAATCCGACGAATACGCGGCTACCTATGCAAAACAGATCGAAATGGGCAAGTCTCCCGAACTCGCAGAATCTTACGCATTCACATATTTCGAACAGCGCGAGCAGGGAAAGTCGATAGAGTACTCCGACTTCTTCGCCGATCAACGCGCTCAAGGCAAGTCGTTCGACTATGCAGACCCGTACGCGACGGCGCGCGAACAAGGCCAATCAGAACAATACGCTGTCGGCTACGCTCAACTGCGTGAACAGGGTCAAACGCACGAATTCGCAGATGGATACGCCACTCAGATCGAGCAGGGCAGGTCCGAAGAATACGCAACCTACTACGCAGAATCCCGACGAGATGGAAAGTCCCACGAAACCGCTACAGTCTACGCCCAACAACGCAGACAAGACAAATCTCATATTTACGCTGATGCTTTCGCGTTGAAGGTCGAACAGGGATCGTCAGAAGAGGACGCGGCTGTTTACTCCGAAGCATACGCACAACAGATCGAGCAAGCCAAATCTCTTGAATTCGCAGACGAATTCGCCAAGCAGATATTGGGTGGAAAGAGCCCCGAATACGCAACTACCTACGCCGACCAGATCGAGCGAGGCAAAACTTCAGCATACGCCGATCAATACGCACTCCAAGTCGGTCAAGGAAAATCTCACGAATATGCCGACGCCTATGCCAATTCTCGAGAACAGCGGCAATCTCACGAATATGCTGATCAATTCGCTTCCCGAATAGAAGAAGGCCACTCTGAAACGTATGCGAATTTTTACGCACAGTGGGTGGGACAAGGAAACTCACACGAGGATGCCGCCAAACTCGCACCTATCTACGTTGAACAGATCGACTCTGGGAAAACCCCAAATTACGCGTCTATCTACATTGAGCAGATTGCCCTCGGCAAAACCCCCGAGTACGCCCAAGTCGCCGCTACCGATGTGTACCAGTCTATTCTTACGAGACAACCGGGCGAATTTGGCGAATTTATGGAACTATTGATCGCCGCCAATTTCGACGATTTTGCATTTCATTATGCAAATCAAAAATTAAACAACGCCCTCGATGCGTATGCGTTGGCGTATGCAAGATATATTACATACGGTTATAATGAAAATGGTGCAAACGAAAGAGCTTTGACCTATCAACAACAAATTAACGCCGGAAACGACGACATCTACTCGTTCCTTTACGCTCGCTCTAAAGATCATGAACGGGCCGCCGACGTGTCCGAGTGTTACGTTCGCCTCGCTCAAGAAGATGGTTTCTTCATTTCTCCCAACTCTGATCGCCCTTGGGCTTACTATTACTATTATTTGAGTGATCTGCCACCAAATGCAGGCAGGTCGGAAACTGTTCCTCTCACTTGGTCCAGAGACGACCGAACCGTTACCATCGGAAACGATCTCACATTCGATTATAGACAACCCCAGCCAATGATGGCGTACGAGTATTGCAGTCGAATCGATACCGATCCCGTTAGTAGCGGTGCAACTCAATGGGAATGGAAAGATGCGTTTGTATGGTCGTCATACTATGTCGACAAATTGAGCGCGGGCTGGCGCAGGTTAACTGCGAGCGCATATGCTGATATTCGGCATTATGGGAATACCGCAGAATTTACTGAAAAATGGGCGCAAATATTTGACTCGACGTATTATGGAGATGCTCGGTCGCATCGTTTTTCGTGGGGAAAAGCTTATGCGATGACCCAATTAGGACGATCGGAAGGCTATGCCGATACATTTGCTGCTCATTTTGAGGACGCTAGAAGTCGCATGAATTACGACGATGCTCTCAATTACGCCAAACAACAAGCTGACAACCGGCAATGAGTAAACGATTCACTTGATTGGAATGGAAAACTGCAACATGAACGGAGGCAAAAGATGAACAGAACCAATGTACAAATCGGGATAGTTTGGTTGATTGTTTTGCTATTTGCTTCCGCGATCGCATGTGGATCTAAAGACCCCCCGAGCGAAGCGACGTTGAAGGAGTTGGCACTGCTATCCGAAACCGGCAACGCGGATGCCAAGGGCGAGTTGAGCAAGCTGGATGCCACCGTAGTGGTACCAGATCGTAGCGGCGAGATTTCAACACACCGCGAGGCCCCGCCGCCTGATGCCGTTGCCGAGGAATTGGCAAGGCTCGCCAGCTCTGGCGACTCCGAGGCCGCCAACGCCATGAACAAGGTTACTGCCTTTACAAAGCAGTACGAGGAGAAAAACGCAGCCGCTAATCGCGAGATGGACACCGTAGCACTGCTCGCAAGCTCTACGGCAGTTGACGATCATGTAGCCGAGCGACGATCTGAAGCTACTGAAGAACTGAGAACCGAGTTCGACAACGGCGAACTCGATTATGAAAAGGCAGTCCGGCTCGTCGACATCATAGCCCCGGATGCCGCCATCAACGAACGAAGGGATGCTGCTAGAAGGCTCGCCGATCTCTCAGAGGAAGGCGGCGAATGGAACGCCGAACGACGCTTGTTGGCAGCGAACGAACTCTCGAGACTAGTTACCGGCGATTCGCTTGAAGCAGAAAAACGCATCAAAGCCGCCCGCGAACTCGTAACCAAACTCGATGCCGGAGACCTCGAACCGCGAGAAGCATTGGACCTCATGGACAGAATCTCTCCGCATTCAGATATCAAGAAGCGCGCTCAAGCTCTCGGCTCCATCGCCAGACGCTTCGGTGAAGACGGTGGCAACTGGGACGCCGACGACATGATGGAATTCGCTGACGAACTACACACCGCTACCTTCGGCGACAGCCTCAACTACGAAAAACGCGGTCGCGCCGCTGTCGATCTGGCAGGTGAAGGCATCAAAAGGATCGGCGGGGATTCCTACAGCGACAAGGAAATCAACGACGCTGGAAGAGTAATCAAAGAAGCGGCATTCGGAGATTCAGATTCTCTTAGAGGTGCGATAGAAGACATACTCGGAGACTAGCCCGAAAAAAACATCGTCGTCGGATTGGCAGATTGGTAGGCTCTACGTCTCTTGGAGGCATGTAACATTTCATGCTGAACACACGATTCAAGGGACACGGTCAATGTCAACGGCGAACTTCGGAAAAAGACTTGAAGGCAAGGTAGCCATCGTCACGGGTGGTGGCGGTGCGATGGGTGGCGCGCAGTGTCGGCTTTTCGCTGAGCATGGAGCGGCAGTGTGCGTCGCAGACTTCAGGATCGAGGCTGCGGAAGCGGTGCGCGCAGAGATTGGCGAGCAAGGCGGTAGGGCCATTGCCTATGAATTGGATGTTCGTGATAAGGATGCTTGGGCAAATTGTGTGCGTGCTACTGAGGCAGAGTTCGGGCCTGTGAGTATCCTCTGCAACAACGCGGGCGCAAACTTCCGAGTCAGCTTCGACGATCAAAGCCTTGATATGTGGAACATCATCATGGAAACTGGCTTGACTGGAGCCTTTCTGGGTATCAAGGCAGTCGTACCCTCGATGCGGCGAGCTGGCAGCGGAGCAATCCTGAACATCGGATCATTGGCTTCAATCAGACCAGGTGCCGGGTCGCCTGGGTACGCCGCTCAGAAGATGGGAATGGTCGGTTTGAATCGTTCAGCGGCCGGAAGTTACGCCAAAGACAACATCAGATCGGTCATCATATCGCCCGGACACGTCGATACACCCTTCATCAGAGGCAACAACTCATACAGTCCAAACGACCCTTCTACCTCGATAGACAACCCTGAGAACTACGAAGGTAGGCGTTCTAACACGCCCATGGGTCGATTGATGATGCCTGAGGATTTGGCGAACGCGTTTCTATTCGCAGCATCCGACGAAGCAAGCGGAATCACCGGTTCCATGATCACCGTAGACGGCGGCGCCGCTCTATAGACACCATTGCAAAACGCTAGGGTTCCCCCGCTCGCGGGGGAAATGTCCGAAGGACAAAGGGGGCATACGCGGCTTGATCAAACCAGAAACGCGCAGATCGCCTTTTTCGAAGGTCTCGCCTACGCAGGAATCCAAAGGGCCAGGGTAGCGGGTAGCAATATGATTGAACTATGAGAGTTCTTATATCCGGAGCCAGCGGTTTCATCGGTAAATCATTAACCGCACGCTTACTCGAACGTGGCGACGAGGTGGTCCATCTCGTACGCCGAGAACCCGAATCCGCTTCTGAAATAACCCAGATCCGCTGGAACACCACCGATCCCGATTCCCTCAATATTGATGATCTGGGCCCCATCGACGCCGTTTTCAACTTCTCCGGTGCTACCGTCGCCAAGCGGTGGAACCCTGAATACCTGAAAGTAATCGCCGACAGCCGCATCGTGACCACACAGACGCTGGTGGAAATATGTCGGCGTATGGAATCGCCACCGTCTGTATTGATCACCGCTTCCGGCGTCGCCGTTTACGGTGATCGCGGTGATGAGCAACTGACCGAAACTAGCAAACGTGGAGATGGAATCCTCGCGGAGATTGCAGTCCCTTGGGAAGCGGCTACAGCAAAAGCATCAGAGTTTGGCGTTCGAACAGCTACCGCGCGGTTCGGAATCGTGATGAGCGCAGATGACGGTGCATTGCCGGTCTTGGTCAGACCTTTCAAACTCGGCATCGGAGGCAGGATCGGAAATGGTCGACAATGGACACCGTGGATTCATCTCGACGATGCAGTATCAGCACTTTTGTTCATCGCCGAAAATGAACAATTGCGCGGACCAGTCAACGTCGTTTCGCCCGGAGTGGTGCGAAACCGCGACCTCACACGCGCCATCGGGGAGACGTTGGAAAAACCCAGCTTCGGTTGGATGCCCGCAATCATCGCACGATTCGTCATCGGCAACTACATACAAGAACTAGCAATCGACAGCAAACTCGTCATTCCCGAAAAACTCATGCAAACCACTTTCAAGTTCAAACATCGCAACCTACGCAACTGCCTCGAACAAGAACTGAGCACAAATTAAAGCAATCTGTCCCCTCACTCGTAGCATCCCTCCCCCTTTTGCGAAGCACAATCCTTTCCCTCCCCCTCTCTGAGGGGGAATTGAAGGGGGTGCCAGCGCAGCGACCAAAACCTCCCCTTTTTGCAAAGCAAAAGGGGGACGCGTCAAGCGAAGCGAGACACAGGGGGTTCATTCATACGGCGCGAAAAGCGGAAACACAGCGAGACGAGCATCAGCTCCGCGAAATCATCTGCCGCAACACGTAGGGCAGAAGCCCTCCATGCTCGTAATACTCAGCCTCGATCGCGGTATCCACCCGGCACAGCACATCGAAGGACTCGGACGAACCATCGTCCCTCGTCGCAGTGACGCTGACCATCGAGCCGGGCTCCACGCTCGCCCCAACGCCGTTGATAGTGAACTGCTCTTTGCCAGTCAAACCCAACGACTGCGCCGATTGTCCATCTACGAACTGGAGTGGAACTACACCCATACCGATCAGGTTGGCTCGGTGGATACGCTCAAAGCTCTCCGCGATCACTGCTCGAACACCCAACAGCATCGGACCTTTCGCTGCCCAGTCGCGCGAACTACCCGTACCGTACTCCTTACCCGCAATCACGATCAACGGCACACCCTCAGATCGGTAACGTTCCGCAGCGTTGAAGATGCGCATGGTCTCGCCCGTCGGATAGTGAACTGTCCAGTCGCCCTCGTAGTCTGGCGTGAGTTTGTTGCGAAGCCGAATGTTGCCGAACGTGCCGCGCATCATCACGTTATGGTTGCCACGCCGTGAACCGTAGGAGTTGAACGCCCGCCTGGGAACATCATTGGCTATCAAATGCTGACCAGACGGCGCGCTCGGAGGGATGCTGCCAGCAGGGGAAATGTGATCAGTTGTAACCGTGTCACCAACGCTGACCAGTACCCGAGCATTCTCAATCGGATTCCTACGCTGCGGTTCAAGCTCAAATCCATCGAAGTAAGGCGGCGACTGGATATAAGTACTGCCCACATCCCAATTGAACTGCTCACCAGTAGCTGATTCCAACTCTTGCCACTGCTCCGGACCTTCGTAAACCGCACCGTAGCGATCATTGAACTGATCAACACCAACTGCACTTGCCACAGTCTCAGCAATCTCGTTCTGACTGGGCCAAATATCCGAGAGAAAGATGTCGTTTCCATCCTCGCCAACACCCAAAGCATCGCGCGTAAGATCAACATCAATCCGTCCTGCTAGGGCGTACGCAACAACCAGCATCGGCGACGCCAGATAATTCGCCTTTACCTGCGGATGAACACGACCCTCAAAGTTGCGGTTGCCGCTAAGGACAGCCGCAGCTACAAGGTCGTGATCATTAGCAGCATCCGCTACCTCTTGAGGCAACGGCCCGGAATTCCCGATACAAGTAGTGCAACCGTACCCAACAGTCTGAAAACCTAGCGATTCAAGCGACTCAGTCAGACCAGCACGATCCAGATAGTCGGAAACAACCTTTGAACCAGGTGCAAGGCTACTCTTCACCCACCACTTGCGCTCTAAACCACGCTCAACAGCATTACGCGCCAGCAACCCCGCACCTACCATCACCGACGGATTCGATGTGTTCGTGCAACTCGTTATCGCAGCAATCACGACCGAGCCGTCTGCAACCTCCGAACCGTTAGACGAAGCATCAGGAAACGCGTCGCGGAAGTTCTCTGATACATCGCTCAAAAGCACGCGGTCTTGCGGGCGTTTCGGACCCGCCATGCTAGGTTCCACACCGCTGAGATCAAACTCAAGCGCAACCGTATATTGCGGGGCATCGCTTTCGGATGGAGTGAGATAGTTGGCAGAAGCGTACGCCTCCGCCAACGCGACGGTCTCTTCAGAGCGTCCGGTTCGCCGCAAATAGTCCAGGGTCTGTTCGTCGATTGGGAAGAAACCGCACGTCGCACCGTACTCTGGCGCCATGTTACCGATCGTCGCACGATCCGCAACCGACAGAGATGCCAACCCCGGACCGTAGAACTCGACAAAGCGTTCAACAACACCAACACCGCGAAGCATCTCAGTGATTGCCAGCACTAGATCAGTAGCAGTCGCGCCTTCAGACAAGTTGCCCGTAAGTTTCACACCCACCACTTCCGGCACGAGCATGTAGTAGGGCTGACCCAGCATCACTGCCTCCGCTTCAATCCCCCCGACGCCCCAACCGAGAACCCCCAGACCATTGATCATAGTGGTATGCGAATCTGTGCCGACGCAGGTGTCAGGGTATGCCAACGTTGCCCCTTCAACATCGTCTGTAAGAACCGCAGATGCCAAGAATTCGAGGTTCACCTGATGCACAATACCAGTCCCAGGTGGCACGACCAGCATGTTGTTAAATGCCGTCTGCGACCACTTCAGCAGCTTGTACCTCTCTACATTGCGCTCGAACTCAAGATCGATATTCTGCGCCAACGCCCCTCCAGATGCGAAGTAATCCACCTGCACCGAGTGGTCAATCACAAGGTCGGAGTGAACCACCGGGTTAATGATGCCAGGATTACCGCCTTTTTCAGCAACAGCGTCACGCATCGCCGCAAGATCGACTACTACCGGAACACCCGTGAAATCTTGCAACGCGACCCGGCCCGGCATGTACGGAAACTCTTTAGGAGGAGTCTGCGTTGGAGACCAAGACGCTACCAGTCGAACGTCGTCTTCAGTCGCAGGACCGACATGGGCGTTGCGAAGCGAATTTTCCAGCAGAACCCGAATCGAAAACGGCAACCTCGAGATGTCGCACAGCCCGGCACGTTCGAGAGCGCCTAAATCGTAGTACGAATACTCACGCCCTTGCACTTGCAGGCGATTGAGGGAGTTGAACAATGCTGATTTCATACGCTTCACAGTGGCTTGCTTGATGGGTGTTTGTCCTCGATTCCACTGAATCCTAATCTATCAGTCGAACGACAACTTGGATTGTGGCTTATCATTTCAGCGCAGAACACGAAACTATCCAAGTCAATCCGAAAGGCGGATCGCGAGCATGGGACAACCCAAAGACCAGCTAATCTTTGTCGGAACATACACCAATCTAGGTGCTAAGGGCATCTACACCTGCCACATGGATGGTGACACCGGGCGATTGACAGAGCTTTCAGTCGCAACCGATAGCGGCCCGAATCCCTCATTCGTGACCCTCCATCCAAACGGTAAGTTCCTCTACTCTGTAGCCGAAGTCAACGATTTCGACGGTGATGACGCAGGCGGTGTCCACGCTTACGCAATCGGTGAGAACGGAAAACTCTCGCTCATCAACAAAGAATCCACTAAAGGCACTGGACCATGCCACCTTGTCGTAGAGGCGAACGGCAAATATCTATTTATCGCAAACTACGCCGGCGGCAGCGTCGCAATGTTCGAGATCAACAGCGATGGAAGCCTCAATGAAGCGTGCGACTTCCACCAGCACGTCGGCGGAAGCATGGTTCAGGCAGACCGCCAAAACGAACCGCACGCACACTCCGTAACAATGTCTCCCTGTAACAACCAGTTGAT
The DNA here is from genome assembly GCA_963555965.3 of Dehalococcoidia bacterium. Classification (GTDB taxonomy): domain Bacteria; phylum Chloroflexota; class Dehalococcoidia; order Lucifugimonadales; family Lucifugimonadaceae; genus Bin127. The sequence goes on along the minus strand of OY821634.1, from coordinate 605,710 downwards.
CGTCTGCGATCTTGGCTTGGACAAGGTGCTGGTCTACGACATCGATCACGCCGCCGGAAAAATCGTATTAAATGACGAAGCATCTGCCGATTCGAGACCAGGCGAAGGGCCGCGCCACTTCGCGTTCCATCCCGACGGCACCGCCGCATTCGCCATCAACGAGATCGGACTCACCATCAGCGGATACGACGTTGATGCCGAAACCGGCAAGCTGACTGAAACCCACTGGGTCGGAACCGTGCGACCTGATGTGGTATACGCCGATGGAAACAGCACCGCCGACATCCATGTATCACCCGACGGCAGGCACGTTTACGGCTCAAACCGCGGACACGACACCTTGGTAATCTACGGCTGGGACCCTTACGCCCGAATGCTCTACTACATCGCCAACGAGTCCACCCGTGGCAACACCCCTCGCAACTTCGCCATCGATCCAACCGGAACTTGGATCCTCGCCGAGAACCAAGACTCAGGCACCATTCACACCTTCAAGCGAGACGCCGATTCCGGCGAATTGACCCACACCGGACACATGATCTCGATACCCGGTCCAGTCTGCATCCAGATGATGGATGCTTGATACTCGTACCATCCGCATCGAAAACGTATAGCCAAAAGAAAGGCGACTACCTTGGCATCAAACGATTACCGGCATCGACCGGAGGTTCAAGCGCGATCCGTCGAACTCCTCTACGACGATGGGCTTCCGTTCCGAGACCTCAACAAAAACGGTGAGATAGACACATACGAAGACTGGCGCAAACCAGTCGAAGATCGTGTCGCCGACTTGCTTTCTCAAATGACACTTGATGAGAAAGCGGGCATGTTGATGATCGACCAGCTGAACGCAGACATAGGCGGACGGGTGCCGGAACTGGTCGATCGACTGGTCAATCAGGAGAAGATGAGGCGTTTCATCTTTCGCAACACCGTGACGAATACGCCTAGCGATGCGGCAGGTAATCCGTTTTTCGGCGCTCAGTTGACCCCTTATGAGACAGCACAGTTCACGAATGCAGTTCAGGAGCTTTGCGAAGTCACACGTTTGGGCATTCCAGCTTTGTTCAAATCCAATCCTCGGAACCATTTGGAAGAAGGTTGGATGGGAGGATTGGACGCATCTGTCGGCGCATTTTCTGCATGGCCCAAAGAAGCCGGTTTGGCCGCTACGAGAGACATGGACCTGATCGAGGAATTCGCTCGAACGGTTGCCAAGGAGTGGGTGGCAGTGGGCATTCGTGGTATGTACGGGTATTGCCTTGACCTTTCTACAGAGCCCAGATGGTTTCGCATCACGGAGACCTATACGGAGGATGCGGGTCTGGCGAGCGAGATCGCGACGGTCTTGGTCAAAGGGCTTCAAGGGGATGATCTCGATCACCGTAGCGTTGCGGTTACGATGAAGCATTTCCCGGGCGGTGGTCCTCAAGAGGGTGGATCAGACCCGCACTTCCCCTTCGGAAAGTACCAAACCTACCCTTCGGACAATTTCGAGTACCACTTGCAACCATTTATCGCCGCGATCAAGGCCGGAGTGTCTTCTATCATGCCGTATTACGGTGTGCCAGTAGGGCAACGGTACTTGCCGAATGATGTCGGAATGTCGTTTTCTAAGGGCATCGTAACCGAGTTGCTGAGAGAGAGACTGGGTTTTGAAGGAAACGTGAACTCTGATACCGCGATCGCAACTACTATGCCTTGGGGGGTTGAGGATAAGAGTGTTGGTGAACGAGTGGCGATGGCGATTAATGCGGGTGTCGATGTCCTTTCGGGATTCAGCGATAACGGTCAGATGATGCAGAACGTTCATGAGGGCTTTATTGCAGAAGAACGCGTTGATGAAGCCGTGACGCGCTTGTTGACCGAACAGTTCAAGTTAGGTCTGTTCGAGAATCCATACGTGGATCCGAACCGAGCGGGATATGTTCTCGGCGACCGCATTGCACAGTTGAAAGCTGACGCGGCCCAGCGACGAGCTGTTGTGGTTCTTCGGAATCCGAATGGATTGTTGCCGCTGGAGATGCCATCACCGAAACCAGAGCCCAACATGTTCGCCGCTTTGGGAATGCATACGGACGCGAAACAAGAGGAACCGATCAGCGATCCGGTCAACCGACAGATCTACGTGATGGGCGCGAACGCTGACGTGGTTGGCGGGCCAGAGTGGAACGGATTCGAGGTAGTGTCGGGCGACTACGATGCTGAAAAAGGTGAGACAAGGCCGCCAGTCCCAGAAGGGACTGACTATGCGATGATTCGAGTCGTCGTCGGTAATAGTAGCAAGGTCGGTGGCGGATTCTTACCTGTGCCAGACCCGGAGGAGTTGGACCTGATCGCATTCTCAGACATGGAAAAGTCGAGTTCGTGGGTAATAAATCCCTCATTGGACGACATTAAAGGGGTCATGTCAGAGATCGGGTCGGAGCGTACTATACTGGCGATCCGCTTCCGCCAGCCGTTCGCGTTGGATAAAGAGAGCGGTATAAGCGGACCAGGCGCGCTTCTAGCAACGTTTGGGGCTAGTGATGCCGCCTTGATGGATGTGCTGACTGGCAAACATTCACCGCAAGGCAAAATGCCGTTTGCTCTCGCCGACAATGCAGACGCGATATTGACGCAGGATTCGGATGCTCCCGGGTATGCCGAAGAGGATCTGTTGTATCCGTTTGGGCACGGGCTGGAGTATTGAGAGATTGGTTCGTGAGATCATGCCGCGAATAATGCTCCAGTCATGATAATAGGATATAAAAAGCATGATATACTTGAGCGATCATGGCGACACTTCAAGTGAAAAATCTGCCCGACGCGTTGTACGACGATCTTCGCAAGATGGCCAAGGCGCGAAACATGACGATTAGTGCCGCGGTTAGGAACGCGATCGAGCGCGACATCTCAAATGCCAAGTGGTGGGATCGTTGGGACAAACTTCCTGTTAGGGATATCAATCTAGATGCAGCGAGCCTCTTGAAGGAGGCTCGCGAGTTACGCGACGCGGAACTCGAATGACTGGTTACGTGATTGATTCGTGCGCGGTGGCCGAGGTTTTGATGAAGACTCCGCTCGGTAATGCTGTTGGTAGGACTATTCGGGGGCACCAATTGTTCGCCCCAGAATTGATCGATCCGGAGGTCTTATCGACACTTAGGCGAGCGGTCAACCGGAATACACTTTCTGAATCTGATGCGCTGACTGCAGTCCAATGGCTAACAGAGTGGCCAATCACGCGCCTTCCCCACAAACCATTAAACATGATGGCGTGGCGCGAACGACACAACGTAAGTCCGTACGACGCAATGTATTTGGCGGTGGCGCGCGTTAAGGATTTGCCTTTGGTCACAGTAGATGCACGATTAAGCCGTGCGCCAGTCGATGGGGTAGCGGTGATTAGTGTGCGATGATGCCTCATTGCAACGGCAACCAAGGTTGCAACCAGTGCGGCGAGTCTACGAGTTGGACCTCGTCGACCCACTTGACCCAGTCGTAACCGCGTCTGCCCGGCGCAACTAACCGCAAGGGCGCGCCATGCCCATGCCACAGCAATTCTCCGCCAACTCGCGTAGCGAGCATGATTTCGCCGAACTCTGACGACGCGTATCTGCGAGTGTAACCCGTAACCGAGTGGACGATGCAGCTGCGCGCTTCTGCATTCATTCCTGCGGCTTCCAAAACGTCCCTAAGATAAACACCACCCCAGATCTGATGAGAGTACCAGCCTCCAGTGCAGTCAAGCGTCGCTTCGAGTTCAGAAAACCGCGCTCCGACGATGCCTGCTTCCAAATCGAGGTGCGAAAGCGAGGTCGATTTGCCGTCAACATCAACAATCTTGAGACGCCAGGTCCCGATATCGATTTGCGCCGGGTTATCGTTGATCCACGAAGTGGTAGGGAAGACGTTGCCTTCATACGAGCGACGTTCGTGCGATCCGGTGAAACGCCGATCCGCTCCCGGAGTCGGTATCCCCCGGATGGCGTTTTCGCTGACTACCCACGCCACCGTGCCTGCAACGAGGATTGAGCCGAACCGCAACACCTCACGCCTCTCAGCACTGTACCCGACGCGGAATCGGGCAGTGTAAGCCCATGCATGCCATGCAATGAACGGCAGTATTGCAGCTCCCGCGTAGATGTGCAGGCTCATGCCCGTAATCCCCTCAATGGTCCAAAATCCCCCGATGCTCCAAACAACGCCGATGCTTAACGTCGTCAAAAGAAGAACCGAAACTAGAACTGCAACGTTGCGCGGTCTACCCCTTGAAGGACGTTTGAGCGAATGCAATGCCAACGTCGTTTTCCACGCGAGGACGGCGACGATGCTGTAACCCAGGACGCTGTGTATCTGCAGCACGATCTCGTGCTGTGAATTGCCGCTCATCAATCCGACCGCGCCAGTCACCAACTCGCCCGCAACGAGTGTAAGAAGAATAAGATTTACCCACTTATGACGCATCTAAGCCCTCTAAGCGGGATGGTATGTCAAAAATGGAAGCGCTTAAACGTCCTCCATCTTGTCCGGCGTCATAAGTTCCCAGAACTCGATCTCTTGACTCTCGATGTGCTCGCGAACCTGTCCGCCCACTTGCAGCGCTTCCCGCGGAATGCTTCCGCCAGACATATAGGGTGAGCCAAGGTTCTCTTGTGTCCACTCAAGCACTACAGTGTCGGACTCACCCGGAACCGTCCCAGCGTTGAAGTAGACCGTTCCCTTCGAACGACCAGCAGATTCGTAGATTTTCTGTTGCTTCTGGACCAGAGAAGCAACGAACTTGCCTTGGCGGTACTTGGCCTTGTAGACCCGTCTGAGCATGTACATTTACTTTCCTCGCTTTACATTGGCTTCTGGGTTAGAACAGGTTATCGCTTCATAAAAACGCGTTTTATGCGTAGCGGTTACCATATTAGTCTGAGTTCTCTACCCGATCCACTTAACATCCCCGCAAAGACCTTGAAAATAGGCATCAATCGAGAAAATTCGCCCGGAGAAAACCGTGTCGCCGCATCACCTGATCTAGTGTCGAGATTGACCTCATCGGGTCACGATATAGTGGTGCAGCAAGGCGCTGGAATCAATGCTGGATTCCCAGACGCCAACTACAAAGAAGCGGGCGCCACACTTTCAGATTCGGCATCAGGTGTCTCAGAATCCTCCGATTTACTGCTCCATATCGGCAAGCCATCTGAGGATGAAATCAGTGCTATGCAAAATGGATCGGCGCTTGCGGCTACACTCGATGCCCGACGCGACACCGAAACCATCGAAGCACTCGCTAACGCGGGCGTGACAGCATTTGCGATGGAACTTGTTCCTCGCATCGCACGAGCTCAGAGCATGGACGTGCTGTCCTCGCAAGCATCAATCGCAGGCTACAAATCGGCACTCATGGCCGCAAATGCCCTAAGCCGGTTCTTTCCAATGATGATGACCGCTGCCGGAACGATACCCCCCGCGCGCGTCTTGATCCTAGGTGCAGGCGTCGCTGGCCTTCAGGCGATCGCCACCGCGAAACGCCTCGGCGCAGATGTCTACGCCTTCGATGTCCGCGCCGCCGCCGGTGAACAAGTCGAAAGCCTCGGTGCCAAGTTCATCGCACCTCCAGACGCGGGGGACGCCGAAACTGCTGGAGGTTACGCTAGGGCACAGACCGAAAACGAGAACGCTCGTCAACGACAATTCCTATCCGAGCACATCCTTCGAGCGGATGCAGTTATCACTACGGCTGCGATCCCGGGACGCCAAGCTCCGTTGCTTATCGAGACCGAGACAGTGGAAGCGATGCGCCCTGGTAGCATCATCATCGATCTCGCCGCTGAGACTGGGGGAAACGTCGAAGCAACTGTCGCAGGCGAGGACATCGACGTAAACGGCGTGACCGTAAAAGGTCCAGTTAACGTTCCATCGTCAATGCCGTATCACGCTTCGGTAACTTACGCCCGCAACTTGGAATCACTGCTGACGCTCATCATCGGTGAAGACTTAGCTCTGAAGCTTGATTTCGAAGATGAAGTAGTCGATGCGATGTGCGTAACCCACGCCGGCGAGGTACGTGGCCACACTATTGGACGATGAGTGCAGGAGACCGATATGTCGATTGAAGAACTCCTTATATCGCTGGCCGTATTCGTTCTGGCAATCTTCGTCGGATACCTAACCATCACCCGCGTCCCACCCACGCTGCACACTCCGCTGATGTCCGGTTCCAACGCAATATCAGGCATCGTAATCGTCGGCGCAATCATCGTCGCTGGAACAGTCGGCGGTCTCCTAGGCGCGATCTTAGGAGTGGTAGCAGTCACATTGGCGACCATCAACGTAGTTGGTGGTTATCTCGTAACCGATCGGATGCTGCGCATGTTCCACCGCAGCGACGACGAACGACGCTAGACGCGGACTATGGACGACTCCACACAGATTCTCGACAATGTAACGCTCGCAGCGTACATCGTAGCTTCCGTCCTCTTCATCATCGGACTTCTCTGGCTACGATCACCCGAGACCGCACGAGCGGGAAATCGGCTTTCGGCGTTAGGGATGCTGATCGCAGTCGTCTTCACCGTAATTGACCGAGACATCGTCAGCTACGAGTGGATAATCGTCGGCTTCATCCTCGGTGCCTTGATTGGCGCAATAGCCGCTCGTCAGGTCCAACTAACCGCGATGCCACAGATGGTCGCTATCTTCAATGGCTTCGGAGGTGCAGCGTCGGCCGTAGTAGCAGGAGCACAGATTCTCAGCCAAAACGACACCGGTGATGTCGATACCATCGTCAGTATCACAGTTGCACTGTCAGTACTAATCGGCTCGCTGACTCTCACTGGCAGTCTCATCGCTTTCGGCAAATTGCAGGGCATCGTTGCCACTCAACCCGTGCTAATACCTCTACGTCACGTCGTCAACGTCGTGCTGGCGATCACTGGCATCGCCATGGCGGCATTGCTGATATTTGATCCAAACCTCGAATGGGCACTGGTCGCCATGGCCGTCATCGCACTCGTCATCGGCGTTCTGATCGTCATTCCCATCGGCGGCGCAGACATGCCCGTCGTCATCGCGCTGTTGAACTCTTATTCCGGATTAGCCGCCGCCGCAACTGGCTTTGTCATCGACAACCCGATGCTGATCATCGCCGGATCACTCGTCGGCGCTTCTGGACTGATACTCACTCGCATCATGACGCGGGCGATGAACCGATCTCTCGGCAACGTCATGTTCGGCGGATTCGGCGTCGCCGACTCGACTGGCGGGGCAGCACCCGGAGCAACAGCTGCCGATCGCCCCGTACGGTCCGTCAATGCCTCTGAGGCTGCAATACTCCTCGGATACGCCGATTCAGTTATCTTCGTCCCCGGATACGGTCTCGCCGTCGCACAAGCGCAGCACCAAGTCCGAGACTTAGCCGACATGCTTAAAGAGCGCGGGGCGCAGGTCCGATATGCAATCCACCCTGTGGCTGGCAGGATGCCCGGCCACATGAACGTGTTGCTCGCAGAAGCCGATGTCCCATACGACGAGTTGAAAGACTTGGACGAGATCAACGACGATTTCAGGAGGGCAGACGTAGCGGTCGTAGTTGGTGCTAACGACGTCACGAACCCGGCCGCGCGAACCGATCGCAGTAGCCCGATCTATGGAATGCCAATACTGAACGTCGATCAAGCACGTTCGGCTATCGTGCTGAAACGCTCCATGGCATCTGGTTTCGCCGGCGTTGAAAACGAGCTCTTCCACATGGAGAACACGATGATGCTCTTCGGCGACGCGAGGGCATCCGTCGAAGACCTCTTGACGGAGATGAAAGAACTTTGACCTTGGATCGCAAAGGACAACTACAGACATGAAGATTCACGGTATAGGCCAAATCTCGATTTCAGTCACCAATGTCGAAAGGGCAGTAGAGTTCTACCGCGACACGCTTGGGCTCGACTTCCTTTTCCAAGTCCCGGGCACTAACCCGATGGCGTTCTTCAATTGCGCCGGGACTCGCCTCTACATCAACCAACCAGAGAATCCCGAGCAAGCTGGCACCTCCGTAATCTACTTCCAAGTCGATTCCGCCCAAGACGCGGCAAAAGATTTGACGGAGCGCGGAGTAACCATCGAATCCGAACCCCACATCATCCACCAGACGGATAACTACACGCTCTGGATGGCCTTCTTCCGCGACCCAGACGGCAATCTCATGGCCGTGATGAGCGAAGAAGGCGATTTGATGGGCTGAACTCATCACCCATCAAGTTTTATTCGGCAGAGGTTACCTGCGGTTGCTAAGCAACAGCCGCAGACCCAGCGCTACTAGAACTACTGCAAAGGGTATCCACACGTACTTCGGATCAAGTTGAACTATGCCGAAGACCCACAGCAGCAACCAGACACCGATGACGAGAAACAGAATCCCGCAACCGATTCTGGGCCATTGATTGTCTTTCTTCACGCCAAATCCAAATTCTGAATAGTAGAAGCGCAGAGGAGGCCTGCGACGATCAGGAAGCCGCCGGTCGTCGCCAGTATCGCGTCGGCGCGGGTTGATGTTCACTCGGACTTTGCGGATCGCTGATTTTGAGCTTCTTCGTACGCTCCAAGCTCTGGAATAGTAAGACCTCGGCCTTCATTTTTGGCTTTCAACCAACGATTGAACGATTTTTCGCTTTCGCGGGAGGGCCAACCTACTAGTAGAGCCTCGACGAGTATGTCTTCGTCCAAGTCTGGCCAGCGAATGGCATCGCCATTGCCTTCGATCTGCCAATTATCTCTTTCAGCCTGTGTAGCGTGAACCAACCGCGGGTACCAAGATAAGGGCGCGCTTACAACTCGCCCATCAGCCAGCTCAGCAGTCAGGGATTCGCTTGAGCAACTGATGTTGACGGCTAGAACTTCGTTAGTTTTAGGTGCCGAAATGGCCATACCATTCCTCTAGGATCAAATCGTGGTTACTCTCTATTATCCGCGTAATTCGTCGGATTTCTGTGCGACTGAAGCCACCATCGTTCGCCAACTGCGTCGGAGCCAACCAAAACTTAGCATGATTGCGATCACGTCGCACATGTATGTGTGGCGGCTCCGAACCATCGCGGGAGTAAAACCTGAAACGATACGGTCCTTCGCTGAAAACAGAGGGCATAAATTCTCGAGATGTTTCGACTTTCTGTACTGCCTCGCTTGAGGATTGGAAAAACCACCTTAACTTGGCCGATAGTCTTACTCGAATTGGGTTGAAATCAAATGGGGTCGAACCAATCCGGATCGATATCACCACGCCCCGTGCAAATGATCCGGCGGCGTCATCGGCTCCTTGTTCCACAGCGTCTCCAGCGTGTAGCGGGGTTCCCAACCCAAGATGCGGCGCGTCTTTTCGCTGTTGAATTTGTGGTGCGGAATCTCCGGGAAGGTGAAGAACGTCTCACAGCGGGAGGGCAGACGTTCCAGCGGGACTTCCAAGGCGGCTTGGATCGCCGTCCCACAATCAGTCCAGGCTGTAGTAAACGGTGTCATGTCCTCGTGATATGTGGCCTCTGGCACACCTCGACCCATGCCCCAGTTCCAAGTGTGGCGCATGTTGTAGTAGAGCATCGTGATGACGTAGATGCCGTACTGCTCGCTGAAGACGCGGCAAATCTCTTGGCCGAGACCCTTCGAGTGCGCGTATAGACGCGTGCCGAACTGCGGCGGCATGTCGGGATTGAGATCGAAATCCCAGTTCTCGTACGTCTCGCCGACCAGTTGGAAATGGGGTCCAGTGTTGATGACGCGTTGGATACCGTGTACCCGCGCGGCCTCCATCATGTTGTAGTTGCCACGCGTGCTGACATCGAATGCCAGCTTGCGGTCTTCGCGCAGAACCGAAAGGTTAATGATCGCGTCGCAACCTTCAGCCGTCGTAACGACACCGTCGAGATCGTCTGCACTGATCTGACGGAAATCGCCATCGAACTCGTCTCCGGGTGGATTGATGTCGGTAAGGATGATTTCATGGCGGTGCTTCAGCGCCTTGACAACCCAAGGCCCAAGCATTCCGCATCCACCAAGTATGAGAACTTTCATCTTGAATGATCCTCCGAGTTGGGCGTTAGAGCTAAAACCCTAACGTCGCTGCTGCTTTCGCCGTTGTGTAGCGCTGATTCGGGACTGTCGACTGAATGTGGATGTCCTGCCAAGGCTCGACATCGGACTCCAACGCCGCTAGCACCGCGCGACCGAGGTCTTCCGAGCACAGTGCCGAGGTTTCCGTGTCGATGCCAATGTCATCTCTGCCACCAGGGACCAATGGCCAACCGAGCCGAAGATTGACAACCTCGAACTTTTGGTCTCGCGCATACTCCTTGCAGATGATCTCCACGAGGTGGGCACAGAGCAGATTGATGTCGCTCGCCAGCGGCTTGCTGCGCCAAAGCTCCGTAACAACCAGGTTCTCTTCGTACTCCTCCATCAACCGCAACGTGCTCAAATTGACGACCCGTTTGACGCCCGCGTTCGATGCCGCCCAAAGCAGGTTGTAGGTTCGGCGCGTGTAGTAGTCGAGGTGGAATGACACAGGCATTTCCACCTCGTCTTGGTAACCGACGTTGATGATGGCATCAATGCCCGATACGAGTTCGTCAGTAGCATCGTCATCTTCGAGAGCGCAAACGACGACATCTTGCAGTTCGTATGGTGCCATTGATGTCAAGCGAAGGTCATGACCGGAGTCGGCAAGCTCCGCGACTACGGCACTACCTACACTGGTGGGAGATCCGTTGATTAGCAGGTTCATGGGCTTGATGGCTTAATGGTTAACGATGATTGCAGGTTCTCGCATGATGATATCGCGTGGAGGTCAACGATGCTATGCTCTATCGCATGAACGTCGGCGTGCCCTTGTCAGATATGAGTTAGAGAAAACTTTATGTGCGGTCGTTTCGGACTTTTCACGGACCTAATCGAGTTAGTGAAGTTGCTTGGGTTTGAGGTTCGCAAATCTGATGATTTATACGCCCCGAGTTGGAACATCTCGCCGACTTCAAGCGTTCTGGCAATCACTGAATCTGATCAGGACAGGATCGGATCGATGATGCGTTGGGGGTTGATCCCCAGTTGGGCTAATCCCCAAACTGCGCTCAAACGTTCGATGTTTAACGCACGATCTGAGACGGTCATTGAACGCCCGATGTTTCGCGATTCTTTCCTGAAAAGACGTTGTCTAGTGCCAGCAGACGGCTTTTACGAGTGGCAACATCCACAAGCAAGAGGAGGAACAGGTGAGAATACCCCGATGTGGGTACACAGCATGGATGGTCGAGTGATCACGTTCGCAGGGATTTGGAGCGTATGGCGCGGACCTGATCGCATCGTCGCATCGTGCGCAATCTTGACAACAACGTCGAATTCATTGATGTCGCCGATCCATGATCGAATGCCGGTGATACTGGATGACGATTGGCCCAAAATATGGCTTGACGATGCAGCTGATCAGAACATCCTGCTCGAAGCATTGAAGACTCGCGAGTGGGATAAAATGACCGCTCGGAAAGCGAATTCAGCCGTTGGTTCCACGAAGAACGACGGCCCTTATCTGCTGGAACCGCAACGCAGGTTGTTCTGATAGCAGTGCTTTGATCGCGCTCGTGTTGGATGAAAATCCAAAACTCAACTTTAGAATTGCATGAAAATCTAAAATTCAACTTTAGAATTGCATGATAAATTAAAGTTATCCTTTCGAAATACACAGCACAGCATTCCGATGTTCCGAAGATCCCTGCGATTGCCACCCTCAGGAAAAGAATCATTCTTCCTTTGGGGCCCTCGACAAACCGGCAAGTCAACCCTGCTAAGGGAGAGTTATCCCGATTGCAGATGGCTAGACCTGCTCAAAAGCGATGAGTACGTCTACTACTCCGCACGCCCTGAACGCTTGCGACAGGAAATTGAAGCTGATGGCATTGAGCCCGGAAAGCAGATCGTCATCGATGAGGTGCAACGCATTCCTGAACTGCTAAACGAAGTGCATTGGCTAATTGAAAACTACCGTCTCAACTTCGCGCTCTGCGGCTCCAGCGCTAGGAAGGTTAGGCACGGCGGGGCGAACCTGCTCGGCGGAAGAGCGTTTCGCTACTTCTTGCGCGGAGTGACCGCAACTGAACTGGGCGGCGATTTCGACTTGGATCGACTGCTCAACCATGGATATCTGCCCAGAACCTACGAGACGGACGAACCCGACAGGATGCTCGAATCCTACATCGGAGACTACTTGCAAGAAGAGATAGCTGCCGAAGGGCTGGTACGCCGACTGCCCACATTCGCCAGCTTCCTCGATATCGCCTCGTTGAGTGACGGTGAAAGTGTCAACTTCACCAACATCTCCCGGGAGTGTGGTATATCATCCCCTACCGTAAAAGGTTACTTTGAGATCCTCCAGGATACCCTGCTTGGCACGTGGTTGCCCGCATATCGCCGACGCAACAAGCGACGCGTCGCAAAAGCGCCCAAGTTCTACTTCACCGATGTCGGTATCGTCAACCGATTGGCTCGCCGCGGCACTGTTATTGCCGGATCCGAACAGTACGGCAAAGCTTTCGAAAACTGGGTACACCACGAATTGGCGGCATACATAAGTTATCAGAACGTCAACGCCAAGTTGAACTACTGGAGATTGGCGAGCGGAGTCGAAGTCGATTTCATCGTCGATGACCTATCGCTCGCTGTCGAAGCAAAATCGAGCGAGAATATCAGCTCTCAGCACCTCAAAGGCTTGCGTTCTATAGCTGTCGAGTACCCCGAGATCGCCCAACGCGTCATAGTATGCCGAGAACGTCGAGCCAGAATAACCGATGATGGCATTCTGATCCTGCCCGCAGAACGCTTCGTCGAACGACTTTGGAGCGGTGACCTGATCAAATGAACCTAGATGAATCCGACCATTAGAGAAGAAAACTCATTAGCCGAGTGGCTATTCAGCGTAGGTCATACATTCTTGTACTCTCAGAGTAGACGGGATGAGCATGCGTCGCAACTTCCGCACGTTGAGCGTTGGCACCACTTAGTGGGCAGGATCAATCAAGGCATTCGGGCGTAGAAGCACACATAATCGCTGGTTGCGTAACTCGTCGCTGGTTTGAGCAACCTTGTCTGGCTAGACGCTATGACAGATATCGCGGTAGCGTGGTACGCTTTCAGCAAAATAATGTGACGACCGAGTCGGAATGCTCCGGAGGAAATGAGATGGCAATGATTACCGTGGCCAGAGTGGGTGGTTTGGCACTGATAATCGGTTCAGCGTTATACATTGTTTCGACATTGATCATGTCGAGCATGATTCACATCAACGGTGAGGTGAGCGATCTTAACGCGTTGGTCGACGCAATCGCTGATGCCCCGTCGCTGACATGGTTTTCTGCCGTCTTGGGTGGTCTAGGCTCGATATTTATGTTGTGGGGTTTGATCGTAATGTGGCAAACCGCTCAAAGCCAGTGCGTACTGGACACGTTCGTGAAGTTCGGACTGATTAGCTTGATGCTGGCTTTGGTATCGTTTTTTGCGTCCGACATCCTCATTTACACGACATCCCACATCGTTGATCATGGTATCGGCGAAAGCGCTGATGCTAGTCAGGTCAGAGCCACTGCTATGCATATGCAATCGATGGCCGGATCTGCGCGCTTGATGGCCTCGATATCAGGTTTGATGGGTTATGTTGTGCTGGGATTCGCGTTAGCTAGGAAGTTCAAGCCAGGAGCGTACAAAACATTCGCCTTCATCGTGGGCGTTGGGGCCGTTATTTCCTTAGTTGGCGTGGTTTTGACCGAGCCGTTCCACGAAATCATCGATGTCTTGGCACCTATTTTTGCCGTCTTGTCCATGCTCTACCTCGTATGGTTGATCGTCATCGGAGTCGGCATTTACCAAGAACGCTTTGGCCTTCGGATAGGCGTAACACCCGAACACTGATCCACACACTCGGAACCGCAAATCAATTCTCCTTGATCATCAAGAGGAAGGGTTACGCTCAGCACTCTAGAAGAACTCGCTTTGATTACCGCTTGCGATAACCTGTGAGCTGTAGAGCAAAACACACCATGGCTGGGACCCACCCCATGAGCAATGTGCCGAAAATCGAGCGAATCGAACTCTCCAGATACCGAATACCCACCCACGACTTGGCCACTGATGCAAGCTGGGCCATGGGGCAGTTCTACCAGCCTGGCGCAAAAGGCAACCGTGGGCGAGTAGGCATCAAAATCCATACTGATGTAGGCGTAACTGGCGAATACATGACCGGCACACCTGCAACCTACGAGCAGATCACAATGATCGCCTACCTCCTGATCGGCAGAAGCGCACTTGAACGTGAGTGGTTCTACAACCAGGCAAAATCGACGCTCCGCAAGCACGACCGGATGGGCGTTGGACCCGTAGATGTGGCATTGTGGGACCTCGCCGGGAAATACCACAACGCACCGATCTACCAACTGTTGGGCGGACATCGCAAGAAACTCCCATGCTACGCCAGCACGTACCACGCCGACCGCGAACCCGACGGATTGAGCAGCCCCGAAGCATACGCCGACTTTGCGCAGCAATGCCTAGAGATGGGATATCCCGGATTCAAAATTCACTCCTGGGGCGAAGTCGATATCGAACGCGAGGTCGCCACAGTAAGGGCAGTGGGAGAGCGCGTCGGCGGCAAAATGGCACTCATGACTGATCCCTGTTGCGTATACGACACCTTCGCCGACACTCTAGCCGTAGGAAGAGCATGTGACGAATACGAATACTTCTGGTATGAAGACCCCATGCGAGACGGCGGAGTTTCGCTCTACGCCCACAAGCAACTCAAGAAGATGATCAAAACCCCGTTGCTACAAGGCGAACATCTCCACATGGTCGAGGCGCACACCGACATGGCGATCGCCGAAGCAACCGATTTCTGGCGTGCCGACGTGGATTACGACGGCGGCATCACAGGCGTCATGAAGATCGCACACGCTGCCGAAGGTTTCGGCATGGACCTCGAACTCCACATTTCTAGCCCACCGCATAGACACTGCATGGCGGCAATCCGAAACTCAAACTTCAACGAAATGGGACTAGTACACCCGAAGATAGTAGAACCAGGCCCCCGAATCTACAAGTCCGACTACACAGACCAAATCGACTCCATCGATAAAGATGGCAACGTAACCGTACCCGAAGATCCAGGGCTAGGCATCGAATACGACTGGGGCGGACTAGAAAAATACCGATTGGACACCGTCATTGTCGATTGACTAGAGAGCGATATGAACTGTGATTGTCATGAATTGGAAGGGATGGCGTCACAGCCCATCATTTCAAATCACGACCATCACAGTTCAAATCACCGTTTCCACTCCGCAATGTTCCACATCTCGCTGTCCCATGCATTCATCTGCACGCCTTTGAGCGTGTCCAGATGAGCCGATACCGATCCTCGGTTCACCAGCGGAATCTCAACGTAACTCTGGATGTACATATCGTGCATCTGCTTGACCAAATCGTCGCGACCCTCACCGATCGGCATTTGAGACAAATCTTCGTAAACCTCGTCGTAAGCTGAGTCGCAAGCCCGTGCCAAGTTGCTCAACGACCAGTTGTTATCCCGTGTCGGGATGCGATCGCAAATCGCATTTGAAAGATACGCTTGTGGATCGATCCCAGAACCTCTGGTGTACATCTGCACATCCGCAAAAAATCGACGGTAACTCGACTCCGCATCTTCTACAGGATCGCCGCCGAAGAAAAGACTAGCGTCGTGATGAATGATCTCTACTTCAATGCCTATCTGTCCCCACCAACCTTTAATCTTCGCTTGAGTCGCTTGCCTAACGTCGTTCGTCGAAGTCTGGAACACAACCTTGAGCGGGATACCATCGAATTCACGTGTACCATTGCCATCACTATCAAATGCACCAACATCGTCTAGCAGTCGATTCGCCTCCCCTATATCCTGCGTCAGACAACCATCGTTCGCAGACGAGACATAGTTCGGAGGTCCGACAATAAGATTGCAACTCGGTTTCCCAGCAAAACCGTAGAGTTCCTCCGCGATCTCTTTGCGGTCGAGTGCCAGCGACATCGCCATGCGTATATCCTCATTGGACAGGAACGGATGGGGATTGTTGCCGTTTAAGTATTCTGACCGGTCATCATCCAACGACGGATCAGGATTCGTCTGGTTCAGCATCACACGTTCAACACTGCTGGAGAAAGCGGTCACGACAGTGCCGTTCCCTATATCTTGGAGACGCTTAAGTTCATCAGGCCCGATCTGCAAGTTCCACGCATAATCCGCTTCAGCCGTCTCCAACACCGAACGCGCCGTGCTCAACGCATCGCCACCACCTTTAAGCACTATCCGATCGAAATACGGCTCCTCACCTCTAAACTCAGAATTGCGCTCGTAAACCGCCTCTTTGTTAGCCGTGAATCTCACAACCCGATACGGACCACTTCCAATCGGATTAAGCTTCTGATCGCACGAACTACCGGCAGCTAGACAATCCCCGAACTGCTCCTCGCTGATGATCGGTGTGCCGCTACCCACGAACGCCGTATAAGGATAGGGCGTAGGTGCATCGAAAGTGACCCTCACCGTCTCACTATCTATAGCTTCAACATCCGAAATCCCATCGAACGAACTCTGCGCCGTGCAACCAGTATCCGGGGCTGTGCAGTAGACCCACGTGAACACAACGTCCTCAGCCGTCAATTCGCTCCCATCTGACCACTTCAGCCTCTTCTTCAAGCTCCAAGTGATCGACATCAAATCCTCTGACACGCCCCCATTTTCCAGCGTCGGAACCGCAGAAGCCAAAACCGGCACGATATTCCCGTCCGGATCGTAACGCGCCAACGGCTCCAAAGCTATCGCCGCCGCATCCACATCCTTGGTTCCGCTTGAATGATACGAACTCGGCACCGAAGGAGCCTGCCAGTAAAGAATCGTCAGCACTTTCTCTTCATCCTCAGTGACCAGCTGACAACCCAAAAGCAACACTGCCACAAACCCAACAACAGCCCATACACCCAACATCTGAATCTTTATCACTTTACCAATTCCTCCTGCCATCAGGCCACTTATTCGCACCACACCGCCACGCTACGAACCCGGCCAACCACCATTCTAAGTAGAGCAAACCCTTGTGGTTGCCTCTCTCCCTTCGCTTGCGCAAGGGGGCTAGAGGGATGCCCTGTGAGGGCAGTAAGCACCTCCATCACTCAATATCACCACTATCAAGGTTCAAATCCTCTCCTATCTCATCTACCGTCGCAGGCACACGATCCCACTCGTGCGCCAAATACTTCACCACATCACGACCCATAGACACCAATGGCGGCCCGAATATTATTCCCCAAATGCCTAAGAAGTGACCGCCAACGATGATCACCACAATCACCACAATCGGATGAATGTTCAGCGCGTCAGACTGCACACGCGGCACCAGCAACGTGTTCTCAACCAACTGCACACCTGAGTAGAGCAACGCGACCCAGATCAACTTCTCCGGTGCCGTCGCAAGCGTTACTAAAATCGCAACCGCTGCACCGATCAATGGGCCAACTATCGGAATCAACTCCGTAATTCCTGCAACAACTCCCAAAACCGCCGCAAACGGGATTCCCAACGCCATCAACCCGATCGTTACCACACCACCCACGATCACTCCCAAGATCAACTGCCCACGCAGATAACCGCCCAACGTCGTATCCGCCATCTTAGCAATATCCAGAAGATACGGACGCAACGCCTTCGGGAACGGCACCACCAGGCTGGAGCCGATCTCGCGCGAATCTTTCACCAAGTAGAAGATCAGCACCGGCATCGTCGCAAGACCGATTATCAAAGAGAAAGTCCCAGACACCAGACCTAACGTCCTCGGCAACACCTGCCAAGCCGCATTAACTACCACACTCCCCATATCAGCCAAGTTCTGCTCGATCTGCGCACGAACATCGTCTGGCACCGTATCCGCATATTCCCCCACCCATCCTTCGACCGTCACTCTAGCGTCGTTGAAAAACGTCGGGAAATTGTCGATGAACTCTTTGCTCTGCTCAATCGTTGGCGGCAGCAATAAAGCCATCGCACCCACAAATATCCCCGCCGCTAGAACGAATATCATCCCCACAGCTATCCCACGACTCAATTCCGGACGTCTGGAACTCCACGGCATCACCCGAACAATCACATTCGTCAACGGAAGCAAAACATAAGCGATCATCCCGCTGAAAAGCACCGTGATCAGCACCGAACCTAAAAAATACAGTAACAACAGCAACCCGACGAAAACACCCGCCGCGCTCAGCATCAAAAATCGCTTGCGCTTTATCTCTTGATTCATAGTGCCCCCACTAACAATACCAAACACCCCAAACCGTATTGGCAACCATGAGGGTTTCCATCATTGGTGGGGGAAATTGTCCGTTGGAACAAAGGGAACGCCGTCTGAACCCGGATTTGGAGGATGGTAAGGATTGAATTGAAAGATTGTCGCGGCTAGACGATTCCGCACACCGCACTTCTGTCATTCCGACCACAACCGAGGAATCTCAGCGGCGGAAGAGCAGCGCGGACGTGCGCCTACACACCTATCCTTAAGTCATTTCAATCCTTAAAATCCCGGTTCAAACAACCTACCCTTCAAGCCGCCGCCGGTATCGCCAAATCCGGCAGGGGCAAGGGAGGACGTTGCGAATCTTCCACGACACGCATCTCGTCTTCTGACAGCCTGCTAAAACGCTCCGCAGCATCCAACACCTTCGGAAGCAAACTGATCTCTCCGCAACTCGGCGCAGTGTGCACCGCATGTGAAAGCACCCACCACAGCGAACCGTCGATCTCCGACTGCTCACGATGCGGATCGTACCAAGTGTTCAAATCCTTGTCCCCGTTTCCCCATCCACCACGCGCGATCATCTTGATCGTCTGCACTCCGATATCGCGTTCCTCACACTCCGCCAGCAGTCGGGTCGTTACCTCTCGATACGCAGCGTCACGCGCCGCCGCCGGATTAAGCGGAAACATCACCGTATCAAAATCGAAACGCTTCAATCCCTCAATAATCGTTGCCGGAACCTCAGGACCGTGTCCAGTGATGCCAAGCCATTTCGTCAAGCCTTGCTCGCGCATCTCCACAAGGGTTTCGAGAGAACCGCCTGGCGCCGTAGCCAAGTCCAAATGCTCCATGTTGCCTACCGAATGAAGCTGGAAAAGGTCGAAATTCTCGACGTTCATCCGGTGCATGATGCTCTCAACATCCCGCCAAGCGCCATCACGATCCCGAACCGCCGTCTTCGCTCCGACGAATATCTCACGCTTGCGGATTTCAGATATCCAAGGTGCCACACGCTCCATCGCGTGCCCATAAGTCGGCGCAATATCAAAATGGTTTACACCCGCATCCAGAACCAGCTGAATCGCCTG
The DNA here is from genome assembly GCA_963555965.3 of Dehalococcoidia bacterium. Classification (GTDB taxonomy): domain Bacteria; phylum Chloroflexota; class Dehalococcoidia; order Lucifugimonadales; family Lucifugimonadaceae; genus Bin127. The sequence goes on along the minus strand of OY821634.1, from coordinate 586,302 downwards.
ATCCGCAGTATCTTGATCGACATAACCCACCGCATAGGTACCAAAAGAGATCACCGTGCTGTCATGCCCAGTCCGTCCTAGAGTTCTTTGCTGCATTGGGATCCTCGTTGTCGATTCAATGGTCGTCTTAAAATCGGCGATTCCAAGAGTAGCACTTTCGTCTTCAACCAGTTTGAGATTCGACGGTCTGGCCAACAGCCCCAGTTGGGATCGCGGATTTAAGTGAATTTCGCGCCCGCGGTCCATTCAACATCGTGCCAATAATCGTGTACCGCACCCCGAAGTGGTATACCAACAGCAAGATACCAGTAACCGAGATGATGATTAGCACGAACTCGAGATGTATGTTCCATTTGACCTCGTTTGCCATTCCTTGTGCCAGAAAGATGAGCGATAAATGCCATAGATAGATCCAGTAAGAGGCATCAGACAGGTAGCGCACCCAAGCCCGCTCTTTCGACGCGATCAGCTTGAACAACCCCATCGTCCCGAAGCACATCGCCCACGCATAGGTAACTTCGAGCACCGATGAGACGAAGTCCGCCCATGCTTCCTTACTGACAAACTCGAAGAATAGGCCGATGAAAAAGACGAAAAACGATGGCACCAGCGCAATAACCCAGCGGCTCCCGATGGCTAATTTCGTCTGATGCATGAACGCCCCGAACAAGAAGAAGCAGCTATAGTATCCCAGCACTACGGGATGAGTCCATAACTTCGTCGAAGTGTCAGGTCCCCAAGTATCCTCCGACATCAACAGTTGCGGCACCAGAACCAGAGGTATCAAGACCCACCAGACGCGCTTATCGCTGAACTTCGCTCCGAGCAGGGCAGCGATCGCGAATATGCCCACAAGCAGCAGCAACACCCACAAGAACCAAAGCAGTTGCAGATCGTACAGCCAAGCCAACGGAATCAGATAAACCAACGCCCAAAGCGTCAACTCTTCCCCAGATGTTGTTATCCACCACCAAGATTGAAGCGGAATGATCGTAAACGCCCCAATCAACAACGGCAACCCCACGCGCTTGATGCGATGATCGATCAACGCCCGCAATCCGCGACGTTCCCAAAGCATCGCAGTGAAGAAACCGCTCAATAGAAAAAACACAGGCATACGGAAACCGTGAATCGCATGAACGACCTCATCGTACGGAAGATCCAATGACGCTTCTTTAGCCACTCCCGGCCAATCTATCGGAATCAAGAAAAGCGCCGCATGCAAGACCACACCGAGCAGCATCGCAAACGCTCTCAGCGCATCCAGCTCGTGATATCTTGCCATGGCGATGTTGCTCGATCTGTAACTTGGCGATCAGTGCAATCCTTCCATACAATAACAACCCAGTAACCAAAGATGTGCGATGCGAAGACCAGCTCTCATTCTCATGGCAACAGCCACGCTATTCATCGGTGCGTGCGATCTGGGCGATTCGAAGCAGTGTCCAAGGGATACCGATCAATGGGTCGAGTACCAGTTGTTCATGGGACGTAGCGGGCCCGATGGCGACATCGTCGACGATGCAGATTGGGACGCGTTCCTGTCCAACATCGTCACTCCTAGATTCCCCGACGGTCTCACAGTTCTCGATGCTAACGGGCAGTGGCGCGGATCAGATGAAAAGATTCAAAAGGAATCGTCAAAAGTATTGATCATATTCGTGCCTAAAGACGATGAAAACGCGGAAGACCTGATCGAACAGATCTCAACCGAGTACAAGTCCCGCTTCGAACAAGAATCCGTCCTCAAAACCGTAGGCAAGACATGCTTGGCGTTTTGAATCGACCTACGATACGTCAAAGTCGCTAACCTGTACGGATACTGACGACCTGCTTAATGCCGATCCGCGCTTGAATTATGGTGGGCCCGGTGGGATTCGAACCCACGACCTTCGGATTAAAAGTCCGCTGCTCTGCCGAACTGAGCTACAGGCCCGCGCCTGCTTAAGATTCTATCCTTCGAACGCTTCACCTTCATCTGCAAGCACCGAAGCAGACATCGAATTGCTCACCATCAGATCGTTGTCTCCGGCAACAGTTGCCCGCAACCTAATGCCCAACGCTCTAATCACCTTGAGCACCGTCGCCAATTCAGGATTCCCGTCGGAAGATAGCGATTTATAAAGGCTTTCACGCCCCATACCGGTCTCACGCGCTACCCAAGTCATTCCTTTGGCCCGCGCGATATCGCCCAACACCGCGGCGAGCACACGATGATCGCCATCTTCCAACGCCGCTTCAACATAAGCCGCAACGTCGGCATCATCCCGAATGTGCTCAGCCGGATCCCATCGTTTTGTTGCTATCTTTGCCATCTCAGCAGTACCTCGTTGTTTACTCAAACTTGCTTAGCAAGTTCTTGGGCAGTTCTGATGTCTCGAGATTGCGAGCCTTTGTCCCCGCCTGCGAGCAGGATCACAACTTCGCTTCCGCGTTCGCAGAAGTAGATACGGTAGCCAGGCCCGTATCGTATCCGTAGCTCCGAGACTCCTTTGCCGACAGATTTCACATCACCGCGGAGGCCCGTCGACAGCCGGTAGAGCCTAACGTCGATACGTGATCGCGCGTTACGGTCCCGCAGCTTCTCAAACCATCGTGTATATGTAGGCGTAGTTCTTATCTCAATCATATCACAACAGTATCCCTCAGGATACACTTTCTCCCACTTTTTTCATCTTTCCTGTTCGGGCATCGCCGTTTCTTAAAATTGATTCTGCGACGACCACACTCATTCTGCTACGACAATGCCTGAACGAACATTTACCGCCGACGAGATTCGTGAACTGTTCCTCAAGTTCTTCGAGGAGCGCGAACACCTGCGCCTGCCATCAGCTTCCCTTATACCTGCTGGCGATCCCACCCTGCTGTTGACCACTGCCGGAATGGTGCCATTCAAACCTTATTTCTCTGGCGAGTTGACGCCGCCTTCACCGCGCATCACAACCGCGCAGAAGAGTTTTCGCACCACCGATATCGAGGAGGTCGGAGACGTCTCCCACCTCACCCTCTTCGAGATGCTCGGAAATTTCTCCTTCGGAGACTACTTCAAAGCCGAATCATGCAAATGGGCACTCGAACTCTGCCTCGGCGTATACGGCATGGACTTCGAACGAATCTACGCCACCATCTACACCAACGACGACGAAGCAAACCAGATCTGGCTCGATCTAGGCGTGCCTCCGGATCGCATATCACGACTCGGCGACGAAGACAACTGGTGGGGACCCGCCGGCGACGAAGGCGCATGTGGCCCCTGCAGCGAACTCAACTACTACCTCGGCGACCTTGATGACATCCCGCCCGTCGACTCGTCAGCCCGCGGCACAACCTGGGGACCCGGCATCTCCGACGACTTCCTAGAGTTCTACAACCTCGTATTCACACAGTACTACCGGAACCGAGACGGCACCGACGACTTGCTGCCCAAAAAGAACATCGATACCGGAATGGGATTCGAGCGAACTTGCCAGATTCTACAAGGCAAGAGCAACGTATACGAGACCGATGTATTCTCCCCTCTGATCGAACTCGTTGCCAACCGGGTGGGAAGGCGATACGGCGAAGACGAAGAAACAGATCGCGCGATTCGAGTCGTTGCTGAGCACGGCCGATCGGCATCGTTCCTGATCTCCGACGGAGTAGTCCCAGGAAACACCGGCAGGGGATACGTACTTCGACGAGTCATCCGACGCGGAATGCTGTTCGGACGAGAACTAGGACTGCATGGTCCGATACTCCCACAGATCGCCGAAGCCACATCATCGCAGATGTCCCACGTCTATCCCGAACTCCATAGCAACCTCTCTTTCGTGCAACACGTACTGCAACGCGAAGAAGAATCGTTCGAATCGACCCTCGACCAAGGCTCCAGAATGCTCAACGAGGTCATCGCCGAATCCAAATCCGCAGGCGTGGAAACCGTCCACAGCGAATCTGTCGTCCGCCTATACGACACCTACGGATTCCCCACCGAGATGACCGCCGAAATCTCCGCCGAGCAGGGCATCGAAGTCGACCTTGATGCCGTAGATGCCGAAATGGATGCGCTGCGTGCGCGCTCACGCGCCTCCGCCAACATGTTCGCATCCGACACCGACGCTGACCAGTTATACCGTTCATTCGGCATTGAAGAGATCCCGTTCCTAGGACATCGCACCTTGACCGCCGACGCCGAAATCATCGGAATCGTAAAGGACGGACAACTAATTCAAAACGCCCAAAAAGGCGAAAACGTTGAGATTCTGATCGCCGAGACCCCCTTCTACGCCGCACGCGGTGGACAAATCGGCGATACCGGTTGGATGAGAAGCCAAGACGCACTCGTTCGAGTCGACGACTGTCAAGCCCCATACGGACATCTCAATGTCCACTCATGCCACATCGAAAACGGAACCGTGTCCGTCGGCAATATCCTCACTGTAGAAGTCGATGGCGATCGCCGAGAAAAGATACGCCGAAACCACACCGCAACACATCTCGTCCATGCCGCATTGCGCGAGGTGCTAGGTACTCACGTCCGCCAGTCAGGATCACTGGTAGCCCCTGACTATCTCCGATTCGACTTCACACACATGGACGCACTGACCCCGGACGAGATCGTAGAGGTACAAGACCGTGTCAATCTCGCAATCCGAGAGAACATCCCCGTTGAAGTTCTCTGGACAACCTACGGGAAGGCGGTTGACGAAGGCGCGCTAGCATTCTTCGGCGACACATACGAACACGATGTCCGAACCATAAAGATCGACGCACCGTGGAGCTACGAACTTTGTGGCGGAACACACATGGACGCCACCGGCGGCATCGGCATTTTCGTCATCGTCGGGCAATCGGGCATCGGCTCCGGAATCCGAAGAATCGAAGCCCTTACCGGCATCGGCGCTGAGGAAGAAATACAACGGCGATTTGCAATCGTCGACGATGTATCCGCCGCGCTGCGAGTCGAAAGCAACCGCGTCCTTGATCGCACCCGAGACTTAATCACCGAACTAGAAGATGCTCGAAGGCGTGCTACACAACTCGAAGAGCAGTTGCTACGACGATCCGTAGATGGCGAATCAACCGCCAAAGATGCACTCGATTTTCAACTCGATATCGACGGACGACACCTGCCCGTACAAGTCCGCAACATACCGGCTTCAAACGTCGATGCCATGCGCCGCACCGGAGACCACATGCGCGACCGCATTAAGAGCGGCGTAGTAGTGCTTGGAAGCATCATCGACGAACGCCCCGTGATAATCGTCATGGCAACCTCCGATATATCGGGCAACCTAGTCCACGCTGGGAACATCGCAAAAGGCATCAGCGCTACCATCGGCGGCGGCGGTGGAGGCCGTCCCGATTCAGCGCAGGCCGGTGCACGCGACCCGTCTCGCATCGACGAAGCGTTGCAGAACGCAAGATCAGTTATCGAATCACTGGCAAAATCGAAGGAATAGGCATGGTAAGAGAACGAGTCAAAGACCGCCGAAAACGTCCAGGCAGGTGCCTAGCTGTAGACTTCGGACTCGCAAGAGTCGGACTCGCAGTCTCTGACCCCGAACGTGTGATCGCATCTCCCGTCAAGGCGGTCGCGACAGACGACGCACTTATACACATCAAATCGTTGGTCGACCAACGCGGCGTAACCGAGATCGTCGTCGGAGTGCCGCTCCACATGGACGGCACCATGTCCGAGATGGGACAAGAGGCTATAGCCTTCGTCGCCCAACTACGAGCTGTCGTGGATGTACCAGTCGTTACCGCCGACGAGAGACTAAGCACTGTCGAAGCCGAGAGAGTACTCAACGAAGTCGATTCACCATCCCAACGCCGTAACCGTGTCAAAGGACGCGTCGACTCCGCTGCCGCCGCAATAATCCTTCAAACCTACCTCGACGGAGGATAGCAAACGACCTAGACGGAAATGAGGCGTCGTCTCTCGGTATAGGATTTACCTAAACGCGAACCCCGAACAAACCCCACTCGATCCACATGACCACTAGCAACTTCGGTATCATCGGCTATCCGTTAGGGCACACCCTGTCGCCCGTGTTCCAGAACGCCGCACTCAAACAACATGGCATCGACGAACTCTTTGAGGCCTGGCCTACACACCCCGACGATCTCGCCGCAAAAGTCGAATCCTTCCGGGCCGACGGCTTCCTCGCCAGTTGCGTCACGTTGCCGCACAAACAGACCGTCATACCGATGATCGACGAACTCGCAGACACCGCAGTTGCCGTCGGCGCCGTCAACTGGATCATCAACAACAACGGACATCTAACTGGCCACAACACCGACTCCCCAGGATTTCTGCGAGCGCTGACAGAACTCGGCGAATTCGATCCCGCCGGAAAATCCGCCATCGTATTCGGCGCCGGCGGCGCAGCCCGAGCCATAGTCCACGCCCTCAAAACCGCAGGCGTCGCATCATTGACTATCGCAAACCGCACCGTATCACGAGCCGAAGAACTCGCAGACGATTTCTCAGACGACACACTGAACATTAATTCATGCGGCCTAGATACCGACGACCTGAATGACATCTCATTGGTGTCCGATCTCTTGGTAAATACCTCATCGATGGGAATGGATGGCGGCCCCGCACCCGATGCCACCCCCGTAACTTCCAACGCTATCTCGCCCGATGCTGTGGGATACGATGCCGTCTACGCTCCTCCGATGACTCCGTTCCTCAAAGAGGTCGAGAAAGCCGGTGCAAAATCGCTCCGCGGCTTCACTATGCTCCTGCTACAAGGCGCCGTCGGATTCGAGTTGGCTACAGGCAAACCAGCTCCAGTCGAAGAAATGTTCGAAGCAGTTAGGCGAGCTACGTCCTGATGACCCACTTCAGATACCTCACCGCCGGAGAATCCCACGGACCCGGACTGACCGTGATAGTGGAGGGCGTACCCTCCGGACTTCCGATAGACGAAGACTACGTCGAGGAGCAGATGGCACGCCGCCAAAAAGGCTACGGTTCCGGCGGACGGATGAAGATCGAGAAAGACCGCGCTGTCATTCGCGGTGGTGTCCGTCACGGCAAGGCACTCGGATCTCCCATCGCAATGTGGATCGAGAACAAAGACTTCGCAAACTGGACCGACGCAATGTCCATCGCCGACGTAGGCGACGATGTAGACAAAAAGACCCACACACGCATCGTTCCCGGACACGCCGACTTCCCCGGCGCGCTCAAATACCTGCATCACGACGTCCGAAACGTCCTCGAACGAGCCTCTGCCCGTGAAACCGCCGCCCGGGTTGCCGCATCCACCGTCGCACGACGCATACTCGAACAGTTCGACATCGATATCCGTTCCCACGTCATTAGCTGCGGAGCCGAGAAATCGCCAAAAATCGATCCGTCTGATATCGATTGGAACACCGTCGAAACATCGGAAGTCCGAGCTTGGAACGCCGATGCCGACGAACGGTACCGCGCCGCGATCGACACCGCAAAGAAAGAACGCACCACCATCGGTGGCGTGATGGAGATCATTGCCTTCGGCGTTCCCGTCGGACTAGGCAGCCACGTAATGTGGGACCGCAAACTAGATGGACGTCTGGCTCAAGCAATGACCAGCATCAATGCCGTTAAGGGAGTCGAGATTGGATACGGCTTCGACAACACCGCGCGATGGGGCAGGGATGTGCACGATGTTATCGTGCCAGATCCATCCGACCCTCGACGTTTTCGACAGCTCACCAACCACGCAGGCGGCATCGAAGGAGGAATGTCTAACGGCAACCCCGTCGTCGTCCACGTCGCCGTCAAGCCCATCGCCACCATGACACGACCGCTTCCCAGCATCGACATCAACTCTGGTGAGGTAATCGAAGCCGCATACAACCGTTCCGACATCTGCCAGATCGCCCGCGCATGCCCCATCGGCGAAGCGATGATGGCGCTGGTTCTTGCCGACGCTTTCATAGAGAAATTCGGCGGCGACTCCATAGCCGAAACCCGTCGCAACTACGAATCCTACATCGCCTCACACCAAGAGTTCGGCGTCGGTGTCGTTACTTAGGGTGAAACCCGACGGCAACATCTACCTCATCGGATTCTCCGGAACCGGAAAGTCCCTCAGCGGAATCAAAGCCGCTGAACTGCTCAAACTACCTTTCGTCGACATGGACGACCTAATTGAGTACCGCACAAAAAAGTCGATACCCGAGATCTTCGAACAGGACGGCGAAGATGAGTTCCGCAAAATCGAGACCGACATCCTCTGTGAACTGTCCGAGAAACCAAGCCGAGTCGTATCCACCGGGGGTGGAGTTCCAGTAAGTCAAACCAATCGCGAGATTATGACCAAAAGTGGAATGATCATCCTGCTAACCGCCACACCTGAGACCATCCACAAGAGACTTACGACTAGACAAAACCGCAACCGCACATTGCGTCCGCTTCTCGGCGATGACGCACCCGAGCAACGCATTGCCAACCTGCTCGCAGAACGAGGAGACGCATATTCGTGCGCCGACCTATCCATCGATACCGAAGGGCTTTCACACCTACAAGTCGCCGCAGCTATCGAAGATGCATGGAGTGAACTATCTTCAGACAATTAGGATGCCAACTGAACTATGTTGAACTACAATCCTCGTGCCGCAGAGCCCGCCGCAACCGTCAGAACATCACAAGGCAACTACCGCGTGATGGTCTCGCGCGGCGCCATCGAAGACATCGGACCAGAGATGCGCCAGGCCGGGATCAACGGCAGGGCATTCCTCATCGCCGATTACGCAATGTTCCCCCTCCTCGTCAGGCGCACACATGAAGCACTCGAACGCGGTGGATATGAAACTCATGCCCTCATACTCGAACTCGGCGAGGAAGCTAAGACCATCGCTACCGCGACTAAAGTCTACGACTGGCTCGCCGAACAGCGCGCCGAGCGCACCGACTCCATCGTTTCCATGGGCGGAGGTGTAACATCCGACCTCGTCGGATTCGTCGCCGCTACTTGGCTCCGCGGAGTACCAGTCGTACATGTTCCAACTTCTCTAGCCGCCATGGTCGACGCATCTATCGGAGGCAAAGCCGCTGTCAATCTTCCTATCGGCAAAAACCTCGTCGGCGCTTTCAAACAACCCCGCCTCGTCATTCACGACATCGACTTCCTCGACACCCTTCCACGCCGCGAACTTGCCGCGGGCTGGGCCGAAGCCGTCAAGCACGCCCTGATCCTCGACAACGATCTGCTAAACACCTTTGAATCAAACGCCGAAGACCTCGCCGCACTCTCTGGAGAAATCGTTGAGCCCGTCATCCGACGCTCGGTCGAGATCAAAGCCGAAATCGTCTCCGCTGACGAGTTCGAGACCGGCAACGACCGCGTATTGCTCAACTACGGACACACCATCGGACACGCAATCGAAGCCGTAACCGAATATGGCACCTACCTACACGGCGAAGCCGTCAGCATCGGCATGATGGTCGCCGCCGGAATATCCCAACGCCAAGGACTCCTATCACAAGAACTGGTAGACCGTCAACGATCTATTCTCGAACGCTTCGAACTACCCACAACCTTAAGCGGCATCGACCCCGAAACGCTTCTGAAAGCCACCACATCCGACAAAAAATCACGCGGCGGAAAAATCCGATGGGTCCTGCTAAGAGGCCCCGGCCGCTCCACAACCAGCCGCGACGTCTCCACAAGAGTCGTTCGAGCCGCCCTTAACGACGTAATCTCCACCTAGACCCACAACCCACCCGTCATTCCAAGGAAAGTTGGAATCCAGAGGTGTAGGGTAGGGTTTCCCCCGCTTGCGGGGGAAGTGTCCGTAGGACAAAGGGGGAACAAGTACGTCCCCTTCGCTTTAGCCCAAGAAGACAGACGACAGGGACGCGTGCAAGCGAAGCGAGAACGCAGGGGATGCCAACCATGTCATTCTGAACGTATCGTAGCGGAGTGAAGAATCTAAATGCCAACTGGCACGAGAGATTCCTCGCTATGCTCGGAATGACATCCTGCCGCCGCGATACGCCCAAGTGGATGCCCTATTCCTCCCCTTTTTGCGAAGCGAAAGGGGGAATAAAAGGGGGGTCAAAAAAGCCGAAACCCTATCCCCCCGCAACTGCCGGCACGATGCTCACTTCATCCCCATCCGACAACCCCGTGTCAGTCCCCTCAAGATACCGAATATCCTCGCCATTGACATAGATGTTGACGAAGTGGCGAAGCTCCCCCGAATCGTCGCACAACCGCGCCTTCATCCCAGGAAACGAGCCGTCCAACGATTCGATCATCGCTGATACATCGCCACCATCGGCGCTCACCGTCGACTGCTGATCTGTCAGGCGCCGCAACGGCGTCGGTATCTTAACTGAAACTGCCATTCTGTCTCTTACTCCCTGAATCACCGCCGAAACACACGGCGCGATAGCTCAATTCTCGGTGCTGATACATGATTCTAGACCATCACCCGCTCAAACCACGACGCCAAAATGAAAACCCTCTTCCTTGATGCCCAAGGCGGTGCCGTGCTGACCCTCCCCATTTTTCAAAGAAAAAGGGGGAATACAAGGGGGTTAGACGTCTAATATGCTTTGTTTCCCGCTCACTCAAGCCCTGTGGATTCCCGCCTACGCGGGAATGACGATAGTTTCGCAAATATCTCACGAAAGTCGGTACTTCAGCCAGCGTAACACCTATCCAGAGGAGCATAACTACGTTGTTCCCGCACCCCAACCCGTCATTCTCATCATGTCCGAGCCTGGCATTCTCGTCGCGCCTCAGCCTGTCATTCTCGCGTAGGCGAGAATCCAGAAGCGCAATGTAAGCTGACCCTCACCCGCCTGAAAACCAAACCACACAACCCGATCTAATCGCTCACGAAGACTCTTTCTCAGTCGTCCATTCCACTAGCAACCAAACCAAACCCCCAACAAAGAAAGCGACCACAATCGCTATCAGCACTGGAATCATGTTACTGCCTTCGCTCCTCGAAGATGTTCACGTGCCGCACCCAGAACCGAAGTTACCAACCGAAATCAAAAACCCCGTTTACGGCACTCTTGACTCTACTACATTACCCGACTCCCCCCTTTCGTTCACGAAAGGGGGTTAGGGGGTATGCACTAGATTCGCAACTGCTAGAATCATCCCTACATGCCTCCACAAAACCCGGAGCACACAACATGGTCGCAACACACAACACCAAAGACGAAACCTTCGAACTCGCCAAAGAACTCTACGAAAACGTCATCAAACACCAACTGACCGACGATCAGCTAGGCATGTACATCGCAATCGACGTCGATTCTGGCGATTACGAACTGGGAACCGATGGTCTGAATACAGCGCTTGCATTGCGGGAACGATGCCCAAATGGACGCCTATTTGGGATGCTTCACGGCTCTTACACCACAGGTTCAATCGGCTACGCACCACCTACGCCCGGATCATGGTCACTGGTCGAGTAGTCGGTAACGAAACGGTTCTGAAACCGTCCGTCGAATTGATCGTCTATGGAAGATCATCGGTTAGAGCGCGGGTTCAGGCCGTCGTAGATACCGGGTTTAATGGATTCTTGACAATGCCAATCCGCGCAGTTCAAGACCTAGACCTCCAATTCGTAATTGAAGAAGAATTGTCGATGGCGAATGGTGTAACAGTTAAGTTCAAAGTCTTTTCTGCTGTCGTTGACTGGGGCGGTTCGATGCGGCGAGTAAGGGTCCATAGCGCCGAAGGCGACCCGCTAATCGGAATGGAAATGCTAAGAGACCACGACCTCCAAGTCCGCGCCATCCCAAACGGAACCGTCAGCATCCAATCCGTGGTTTAGCGGGGCAGGTCGTCAATCAGCGTTCATCTGCCAATTGCTCGAGGACCGAACCTTACGCAGTTGCGCTAGAAGCGCGTCATCCAACAATCCCAAAGCATCAAGATACAACTCGTCTATCTGAGCGATGGTCTCAGGGCACGCTTCGTAGAAATTCACATTTTCGAACTCTCGACCTCGTGTACCGGACGGGTTGACCTGTACATTTTGTGGATTCACGGCGTCGATAAGTTGATGTCCGAGCGAACGCGCGCGGTTCAATGTGTCGGCATCATCCAGCCAATGGTCTGGAATCGGTATAGACGTCATTTCGAATTTGTTGACGTGAAACGCGTCACCCCAAATTCGCCACCATGCATATGCAACATGCGTGTTTAGCAATCCCATCACGATCGCCAAATTATCTGAATTATCGCAACGCAAGACGGTCTCTTGGCGATTCATGAGGCCCGCCGGCGACACCGTGATGAATTCGTAAACCGTCTTCGGCAAACCTATGAGGCAATCACCGCCAACCACGAGTAGGTCATCAACGACTGCGTTTTGATCCAACATGCGCGAAACCAAGCCGCCAATGCGCTTAGAAGGCACGCGGCCCCACTGCATGCCAATGTTTATATGTACACCCTGACCAGTTTCTGGCAAATCTGAATATTCCCGAAGCGAAAGAAACTGTTCTCTTTCCGACGACAGCCATTTGGAAGTTCCAGTTGTCTTGATCTTGGCTCCGCCACCACCATTGACACACGTGACTATCGTCACTCTTTGCCTGCTTTCAGGGTTGGCTACTGGGCTGTCATGGAAGATTTTCCCAGGTCGTACGTCGTGATGCCGCAACCAGATCGATTTGCAACGCCGTTCGAATACTTGGCGCGTATCATGCTGCGATTTTCCGAACGCAAGTGACAAAGGTACGATCAGCGTGACCACGCCGCTACTCGGTTTGACCAAAGACAATGAGACCTCGCAGAACAAGTTGTATAGATCTCCACCCGATATCGTTTGGTACTGCAACGTGTCGCGAAGTAGCGTCTTTACCGCATCACGTTCCATAGCTGGTCGGTCTTTGGCAATGGCTTCGTACGGCGGATTTCCGATTATGATGTCGAAACCCGCCCAGTCTGGTCGATAGAACAGGAGACGGGCATCCGTCGAGATTGGTTCGGCATCTGAGGCGAGCAATCGGTGACGGGCGAACGACCCAAGTTGCGGATGATCTTCATTCCCGCTAGCTGCTAGCTCGGACATCATCCGCTGCCGAACCGCTTCGTCTTGCGCGATCACCGTCGACTTCTCAGATTCGGTGTGCGCGTTGCGCCAAGCCTGCATCACGCCGGCACGGTCTTGTAGGGCATCGAGTAATTCGGGAGATGCGCCAGCCAAATCAGTAGTGATTTCCGAATGCCAAGTTGGAATTGCGAAAGTCGCGAGCGTATCGGCACACACGATCCTGCCCTCTAGATTAGGCAAAGGACTGAGAGATGCCGCATTCCGTTCTGCCGCCATGATCGCGATGAACAGCCTCAACCGGGTTATCTGTACTGCCATCGGATTGATGTCTAGCGCATGGAGTTGGTTCTGGATGACGTGTCGCGTGGGATTTTCGGCGCGGGCATCCAACTTCCTGACCGCATTGCGTATCGCGTAAGTCATCGTCAGCAGGAACGCACCTGACCCAACGCTAGGGTCTAAAATCGACAACCCCAAAAGCGTCCGGATCAATCGTCCTCCATCCAAAGACGTCAATGCGACTCGGTCATGTTCTACATCGTCAAAAAGGTTGAGCAAATCCCGATCTTCCAACGCTAATTCAGGTAGATTGGACCGGATTGCCGCTGTCAAAGCATCCTTCACCATCTCCATAACCACGTCCGAAGGCGTGTAATACGTTCCCTTCGGCATCCTGGTTAGCGCTTCATCGCCACGTTCGCTTGCCGCGAACAGATTTTCAAAAAGGTTGCTCAGCATTTCGGGATCAATCGTTTGATCACTTTCACCCGGAGTGTGCTCGTCAGTTGTCCAATCGTAGCGAGACATGATCGTGAACAACCCTGGCCGTTCAGGATCTACGCTGAAATAATCGTCGAACGAAAGCGCAAATTCGGAATCCCCCTCATGGACTGCGAACAGGGAACCGTTCAAGAAAGGGACTGTATCAAGCACGTTATTCACGGCCTGGAAACTGTGACTTACACGGTCAATCTCAGGTACGTTCAACCGCTCATGGAACATGAACATCAGAATCTCGTTGTGATAATCAATCGCTTCGTGCCGTTTGGCAAACGAATCATCAAACGGCTCGCTCGGCAGGATACCGTCTTCCTTGAGAATCCAAGCGAATACGGTACGTATCAGGTGACGCAATATCGATTGACGATAACGCTGTCCGCGTCCCCTCTGCTTCAACCGCAACCACTGGGCAATCGACTCATAGAACTCTTTACGAATCGTTTTGGCAGCAACAGCATCGATCAGGTGCCGAGGCGAGATGGCCCTGGTGCTTCGGAGAATATTGATGATCCGCTCAATGCTCTTCAAAACGGAGACTGGCGGATTATGAGGGTCAAACTGATAAGTCATCGCGGTTCTACCTTGGTAGTTAACCGCGACTCTCGCCTTGTCGATCACGCCGGAAGAGTTTGCTTGCCTGGCAATGATTACAGCAGTCCGGCAAGAGGTCTGGCGCGCGAACACATTAGCCGCCAATGCAACATCTCGTCTGGTGATGTCGCAAGGACTTCCGATTGAGGGCAAGTTGAATTCGACTATCGCCGTTACTGACCGCGTCCCTTCTAGGTCTGGTTGGGGCGTTTCAACCGAGGGGCCCCTACGCCAATCCACTCTTCTCCAATCGGTCTGACAGACATCACGCGCACGACCAATTAAGGATTCAGCAGAAATCGATTGGCAAGTTTCAGAACTGGCAACTAACTGATTCAACAACCAATCCGAACTGATTCCGGGGTCGGCGATAACGCTCACTAACCTGCGAGCTGCACGAATCGATTCCGGCTTAGTTTCGCTCAGAGATGCTAGGGCATCGCGCCCCAACAAACTCTGCAACTGATCAATGACATCAACTTCATCCTCTAGCGTGTCATCGAGGATATTGAACTCGCCGAAATACCTTACGTCGGTCAGATGCCCGGTTCGCTGGAACACCCGATACTTTTCACCGTCTGTCAGAATCCCAAACGTATTAGGGCCAGCCGCGATGTGATTCTGCAGGTAGCGTTTCAGTTGGCGTTCGGGAGTCTCTGAACGACTCGGTCCCCAATCGAAATTCGTGCCTAGCGGTTTAGCCTCGAGAATTACGCGGGCATGTCGTTGCGATGACTGACCGGGCGGCCTAGCGTACGCAACTTCGTCTGGTGTATTGCCACGATCCTGCAGTTCTGAACTGCGATGAAAAGCATCGTACCCCAACGAGTCAAGGAACGGCGATATCAAGATGCTACGCGTATCCTCTTCCGTGAAGTCGCCGCGCCGACGCAGTTCGGTGCGCCCCTCACGCAGTCGGTCACGTAATTCTTGTACCGGCATCGTTCAGTTCAGACCGTGAAACTCTTGCCCCTCAAGCCACCACTTCTGCCGGTTCGACAACTACTTCAACTTCAACCTGAACCATCTCGAAAGTAACTGACAGTGCAGGAACAGCGCCGTCAAACTCACTTGGTGTGTTCTCAATATCAGTAAGCCTTTGACGATGATATGCCTCAGCCTCTGCGACCGAAACTCGCGGCATCATCATCGGATCGCCGTCTGCCAACGTTGTTTCGATGTATAACGTAATCGCATCTCGAATCATTGACCTTACTTTGTTCAAACTCGAACCTGTGCTTATGCAACCGGGCAAGTCGGGAACGTAGGCCGAGTAATTGTTTGTAGTCCGTTCAATGACGACGGCGTACTTGAGTTTCATTGCTTGCTCTCCCTAAATCCTGATTGTCTCTGTATATTCAACCATGTGCCTATGGCTACTTCATCGCGAGGATGTCCCGCGATCACAACCGTCCCGATCTTGTCTGGATGTTTGTATATTCGATGACTACCGCGATAACCGCCAGCCGTCACGTTCAACCATGCGAATAACCTCTCTGACTTTCGGCAATATCCGCTCGTTTCAAACCGTTACTCTTGATCTTGTATCACATCCAACTCACGCCACCGCACCCATCAACATCTCGTCGAACGAACGCACCGTCGCATCGATCGTCGTCACCCGGATCGAATCCGCAACCGCATCCATCGTCTTCAAACCGCTACCCGTGATCAGCGCTACAGTCTCCTCGTCACGCCTGATCGCGCCACTCTCCGCAAGCTGCTTCAACGCCGAAATCACAACACCGCCAGCAGTCTCGGCAAAGATACCCTCAGTCTCAGCCAGCAGACGTATCCCCGCCGCAACATCCTCCTCCGGCACGATGCAACCCTGACCACCAGACTCCGTAGTGACCTTCGCCGAGTAATACCCATCGGCAGGATTCCCGATCGCCAAAGACTTCGCAACCGTATCCGGCACAACAGGGCGTGGGTGCGTCTGACCCTCTTGCACCGCAGTCGCCACCGGCGCGCAACCCTCCGCTTGCGCCACATGCATTGACGTCGCAGTATCCTCGATCAGACCTAGCTCCGTAAACTCACGCAAACCCTTCCATACCTTCGTCAGCAGAGAACCAGAAGCAACCGGCACGATTATGTGGCGAGGGGCACGCCAACCCAGCTGCTCCGCAACCTCGAACCCCAAAGACTTGCTACCCTCTGAGTAGTAAGGCCGCATATTCACGTTCACAAAAGCCCAACGACGCTCATCCGCAAGCTCGCTGCAAAGCCGATTCACATCGTCGTAATTGCCACGAACCAGAATCACCGAGCCAAAAATCGCTGCCATGTTGATCTTCGCACGCTCCAAGTCATGCGGCACGAACACCATCGTATTCAACCGAGCCTTACGACCATGTGCAGCCGTCGCTCCCGCCAGATTCCCAGTTGAAGGGCAAGCAAGCGTGTCGAAACCAAACTCCAAAGTCTTCGTCGCCGCCACTGACACCACGCGATCCTTGAAGGAATGAGTTGGGTTAGCAGTATCGTTCTTGATCCAAAGATTGTCCAGACCCAACACTTCGCCAAGATTGTCAGCCTTGATCAACGGCGTCAAACCAGCCCCGATATCTACCGCGTTCCCGGCATCCGCAGGCAGCAGGTCTGCATACCGCCACAACGTGGACGGACCCCGTTCTATCGACTCACGACTGATCGAACGGCTGACCGCTTGATAGTCATACGAGACCTCAAGCGGACCGAAGCAGAAGTCGCAGACGTAGAGCGGTTCGATAGGGTAGTCAGTGCCGCATTCCTTGCAGCTAAGACCGTTGACGTATGGCACGGGTGATAGTTCCTCGATTTTGCGCTGATGCCTGTCATATCACCTGCGCATGGGAACCTTACTGCGGTTAAACCCGTGCCGGGAGTGACAGCAGCAGCTATATGATCCTAAGCTCGCTGATTCACCGACTGTCCTGAACGCCACATTGGACCAGCGCACCAGAACAAGGTATCAACTAAATCCTAACCTCACACACCCAACCTGTCAATCTCCACCTCAGAAGAGACCCCCGTATGACCGTCCCCTTCGCGAAGCCCAAGGGGACGTGTGCAAGCGAAGCGAGAACGCAGGGGATGCCTAAGCGCCCTCACGTCATTCCCGCGTAGACGGGAATCCAAAGGTGCTGCGCGTACCTCTCCCCCTTGATGATCCAAGGGGGCGCTCTGCATAACCCTCCCCCTTGATGATCCAAGGGGCGCTCTGCATAACCCTCCCCCTTGATGATCCAAGGGGGAATTAAAGGGGGTTTAGACCATCTCGCACATCATTTCCAATCATGGCAATCATGGTTCAAACCAAACCCTAAACCACCACCTACTCAACCGCCGGGAAAAACTCCGCATGTTCACCCATCGTCGGATGATTGCGCTTCGGAACAAGCACTGTCCGACGAACCGACAACACCCGCTCATTCCTCTGGTTGTAGCCGAAGCAATCCAAACGTATCACCCCACGATCACCCTTCGATGTCTCCCACTTGTCCAACACCACCGCCTCCGAATAGATCGTATCCCCATGAAACGTCGGCCCCTCGTGCGTTACCTTCTCATACTCCAACGCCGCTATAGCCCGCCCAGAGACACTCGGAACACACTGACCAATCACTATCGCAAACACCAAGATACCGTTCACCAGACACTTCTGATGCGCTGTGTGATTTTCAGCATAGTTCGCATCAATGTGAATCGGATTCTGATTCTGAGTCAACAACGAGAACCAAGTATCATCCGCCTCCGAGATCGTCCGACCCGGCCAATTCCGATACACATCACCAACATCAAAATCCTCATAGAACCTGCCAAAAGTAGCGGCGCCGTTGCTGTTTTGCATCTTTTCTCTCCTCGCCAATCAATGGCTTCGGTTGACTTTAATCAATTTCGATACCTGCACGTATCAGCACATTCCTAGCACGAGCCACAACTGGCGCATCCACCATCTCGCCATCTAGCGAAACGCTTCCATGCCCCTCAATTTCCGCCATCCTAGCAGCATCCAAAACACGCTTCGCACGCTCAATCTCCCACGCCGACGGTGAAAACACCGCATCAATCGTCTCGATCTGCGCCGGATGAATAGCAAACTTGCCCACATAACCCAATCGACGCGCCAATCCAGCTTCACGACGCAACCCATCAGCATCGCGAAACTTCACATACGGAGTATCCAGTGCATCGACATCCGCAGCACGAGCCGCTACCGCTACCGCCGACCTCGCATACAGCAACGAAGCCTCACCATACTCCTCAATGCTTCCAACACCCGACGAATCCTCGACATCGACCTCTCTGCTGATACCCATGTCCGCACTGTAATCCTCAGCACCAAACGCTACCCATCTAACACGCTCCGATGCGCAACAGATACTATACGCATTCACAATCGCACTCGCCGTCTCCAACCAGGGCAAAATCCCGATCTTCCCAAGTTCTATACCCGCGTTCCGTTCCAAGTCCGACAACATCGCGTCCACCTCGCGCACATCCTCTGCCGTCTTTACCTTCCCAATGCTTATCCCCACGATATACGGCCCGACCACCGCCTTCAGGTCATCCTCCGTCAAACCAGTCGAAAGCGAATTGACTCGCGGCAAAACAGGTCTCCCGATCTCAGCCAAAGAGGGCAGAGCATTACCCGTAACTTCCCGCGCCTCTTCCTTATTCCCAACCGGTACCGAATCCTCCAAATCCGGTATATACGCCGATGCCGAATATCGACCAGCTTTGCCCAGCATGTCTGAACGATTGCCCGGGATGAACAACGGACAACGCAGATCCACGCGCGAAAATGATGCTGTTTGCATTGAGAACTCCTAAACGGTTAGTTTAGAACCTAGACATGTCCCCAAAGACAAACATCTTCTTGGCGCTAACCAGTCACGACGCGATCCGTCACGCTCTTACAGACGAATTGAGGGACGGCAACGACGAGATGCTCGCTGACTACCGCTTGGCTCGGAACATCCGAGATTCCGAAATCCTAATCACCGACACCCCCACCATCGACTTCGATTTCGAAAAGTTGCCAGAGAAAGTCCGATACCTGCAACTCATAGATTGCGGATCAGGTGCCCCACACGCCACCGGCGGAACCCTAACCATCGCAAACGCATCCTCACTCCTAGCCGAACCCGCCGCCAGCCACGCAATCCAACAGTGGCAAGACCTTCGCAAAACCCACAACCCAGATGAGCCAAGCGGTAACATCCATTCCTCCCAATTTTTCGCAGAAAAAGGGGGAATTAAAGGGGCTTCTAAAGAACCACAACAAACACGCCCAACAGTCGCAGGCATCATCGGATTCGGAACACTTGGCTACGAAATCGCCAAGCAACTCAACCAATTACACGCCAAAATCTGGATCAACGACATCCGAACCCCTAGACAACAGTCATTCCAACAAGTCGGCGCACGACGATCATCACTCGACATGCTCCTGTCAACCTGCGACGTCATCTTCATCGCAATCCACCACGGACCGACCTCTAACCCACTCCTGTCCCATCGCGAACTCAGCCTAATGAACGTCGGCGCAACCATCATCAACCTCTCCGGACCTGAAGTCATCGACCGCTACTCGATCACAACTCTGAACTCCACCGAAGCTAGAGCAATCGAATATTGCGAAATCGCTCCCGACAACCGCACGCCATCCGCAAAAGACCATCCGCAGAAGATAACCCGCTTGATCCTAGACAACCTACGCGCCCGCACATCAGGACGCCCACCCCGCTCCATAGTCGAACACGTAACCCACCCCAAAGCCGGCGACCCCGCCTTCTGGGCATCCAGAATGCACCCAAGACAGACGCCGGTTTAGTGAGTACCAATACCTAGAGAGCGGACCAATGAACTCAGATTATGAACCTCGCCGTGTTCACAGTGAAACAAGGCTCCATGATGGCGAGACAGTATTGCCTATAGGAACAGTGGAGGATTTCTGGTTTTGGTCTGCATCCGACCTGCGTGAAAACACGCTTCGAGGGATATTTGCGGAATATTTGGTAGCACTTAAGCTGGGACTGACGTACAAGCCACGAGTCGAATGGGATCCGTACGACTTGGAGTTCAAAGGCAAAAAGATTGAAGTCAAATCCTCCGGATATGTTCAGGCATGGCACAAAGCGAGAGAAGATCAGAATTCTCCGTCTTGGAACGTTCAACCGACAAAAAAGTGGCGTGATGGTAAAGGATGGGTAGGAAAGCGTAAGAGACGAGCAGATTTATACGTCTTTTGCTTGCAGCGCGAGAAAGACCCGGGCAGATATGACGCTACCGATGTTACACAATGGCGTTTTTGGGTCGTGCCGACTCGGTGCTTGATCAGTGAAGAGGAAGCTAGAAGGACGAACGCGAATTATGAACTCAAGTCGTTAAGCTTGAACGCATTGAAAAACCTGGGTGGGAATGCGATTTGCTTTGATGAATTGAAACGGAAGACCGAGTCGGTAATCAACGAGATCGAGGAATCGATTGGTGACCAATGCGCAGTTGGATAGGAGGAGCCAAAATTATGCCGCAACCCCAATCAACACCAACCCTCAACCTATGCCGCTCTGGCAAAGGTCCCAGCGGCAGATACATATATGAGGACTGTATGGTCGGCGGATGGAAGGACTGGTATGCAGATGCCAGCTGGATGCGATGAGAACCCTGATAGCGGCTCTGGTTGCCGGCTTGATGCTGGCGTGCGGGCAGGCTCTGCCGACACCGGACAACTGCACCTTCGCGTCCTACGAAGGATGCGGGGAAACGCCTACCGCTACACCTAAACCTGCCGCTACACCAACGGCGATCGCACTGCCGACCCAGATACCGACGCTCACGCCCTGTCCCGGAAGCAACTGCACCGCCGCCGCGATTGCGTCGGGGGCAGACCCGGACAGATATGCGACGCCCACACCACCGCCGACGCGGATGCCGGAATGCCGAGGATCAATCACCGATTACGCTTACGACAAATGCGTTCGCAGGGTCGAGTTGGCGAAAGCAACGCCCACGAAGGCACCGCAAGTGCTGCCCACCCCACGGTTCGGCGGGCCGATAAAAGTCCGGGACAGATCCGAGCCGCAATGGTGCGACGCTCTCGGTAGAAACGACAGGATGGGCAGTCCACGGCAGATCGTGGAGGGCAAGATCGTCTCACGCGAATCTTTCTACTCGGATATACCGGGCTACAACACGCTCGTCGCCAAGATGACCAGATCGGAGCTTGTGGTCAACGGAGCGGGGTCCCCGCTTCTGCACTTCCTGCACCATCTGAAAATGGTCGAGAAGAACCTCGTCGAATACCGCGACAACGAGCTGAACGATCTGCGAGGGGACATTTTCGACTATCTCCGAGAGAACCTGGATTACAGCGCTGACGGCGATGTGTGGTTCGATCCCAACCGTCGAGGTCTGCTGATCCGGCACGAAGGGCGTTTCGTGTCCGAGTACGACGATGGCTGGTCAGAAGCGCAGGAGTCGGTGAGGGCGAAGATTCGCGATCTGCATCCGCACATGGAGCGGTTAGTGGACCATGCCAAGTCGCTTTGTCCATCGATGCGGACGCTCGGGCTGCAGAAACCGCCGTCACAATGATCGTTCAAATATACCGATCCTCTGGTGAGTAAAGCATTTCCCTCACGCGGTTGCGTTCTCTAGACACTATCGTTTTACACGCCTCAGCGTCAACATCCGTAATTACGTCCTTGATCTCTTGCCAAAGATCAGGACTGTGAACGAGAAGAAATTCCTCGCCATTCATATGCGAATACCGTTCAACAATCCGCATCAATGCCCGCCATTCCGCTTCCCAGGATCGTAAACCGGCTTACCCATCGGACGGGTACGCAATGTCCCAGACTGTAACGCTCTGACCCTATCCCAAGCAATCTCCACATACTCCCCAACAACATCACACCCATACCCTTGCCGGCCATGCTTCAACGCCGCGATCACTGACGAACCAACACCCATGTAAGGATCGAATACGCTACCTCCATCCTCAGTCATCGACAAAACAATCCGTTCCACGAGTTCTACTGGGAACTGGCATGGATGAATCGTCTTTTCGACGTGATTGTGCTTCACATTCGGGAATATCCAAACGTCGCTCGGATTCTTGCCCTTCGGATTGCCGCTCAACTTCCCAACGTTAGGCCCCTTGAAGTACCGCTTGTTCGGATACTTGGAGGGCACACGTATCGGATCGACATCGAAAACATAATTATCCGACTTCGTCCACCAGTTGATCGTCTCATACCGTCCCGACAGTCGCCTCGTGCAGTGCAGACCATGTTCAAAGTGCCACACAATCCGATTACGCATCTTCAATCCGAAACTCTTGAAAATAGGGTAGAGCACCGCATCTAACGGCACCACTTCGCCGTCATCAACGAAATTCCCAACCTGCCAGCAGATAGACCCACTAGGATTCAGCAGTCGCACACATTCCTCAATAACCCTGGTCTGCGAATCCAGATAAACCTCAAGCGAAGTCTTACCTTCATAGACCTTTCCCAAGTTGTAAGGCGGCGACGTGACAATCAGATCGATCGACTCGTCCGCCAACCCAGCCATAAACTCTAAGTTGTCCTCACACCTCATCACTGGCTCAAACAGGGCAGAACTTGCCCGATCATCGAGATAGCCGCGATCCGTTGCCAAGCCGTCACGCCGCTCAACCTCAACCAGCAACGGCAACGACTCATCGATCTTCAATCCCTGCGATGTCATATCAGTACCACATCATATCGCATCCAACCCGATCTACTCGCTCGACATTCATGCTCCTGCACCAGCATGAATCCAGAGATGTCGATCTCCCAACCTGGTTCCCACTTAGCTGAATCTGATATATGCACCGCAGAGCAGGTACCTAGTTGTAGACTATGGACTACAATATAGACGTGTTCAGAGTACTCCAGACATCAACGTTCAGACGTTGGTTACACCGACTGAGAGATGATCGCGCCGTGTCGAAGATTACCTCTCGATTAAGGCGGGTAACTCAAGGGAATCTTGGAGACGTTCATTCAGTTGGAGATGGTGTCTCCGAAATGAGAATCCAATATGGACCCGGCTATAGGCTCTACTTTGTCCGACGTGGCCACGATGTGATCGTGCTGCTGTGCGGCGGCGACAAAGGCAGCCAGAGACGGGATATCGAGCGTGCAAAGCAGATAGCCACAGAACTGGAGAAATAGAATGCCCGAAAACCTCACAGAGTTCGACGCGACAGAATACATCAATTCCGAAAAAAGGATCCGACTCTACCTTGAAGCCTGCGTCGAAGATGACCCCGGAGATGGCAGCCTCATCCGAGCCGCACTGAACGACATCGCCCGAGTTCGAAACATGAGCGGGATAGCGCGAGATGCCGGACTCGACCGGTCAGGGATTTACAAAGCCTTGTCCGAAGATGGAAATCCATCATTTTCTACAGTCCTCAAAATCATAGGCGCATTAGGACTGCGGATCCGCATCGAAACATCCGAACAGTCACAAAGCTAAAACCCCTTCCTTCAGGAGGGGGCTTGGGGGAGGGCATCACAGCCCATCATTCCAAAACCACACCCATCCCAGTTCAAACCCCCGGCATCAGCTCCGTCGGCTGCTTTACCTCTCCCGCCAGCCGGATCCGCCGCTGCGCCTGCCTGAACTCCTCATCCTGATACGCCGACTTCGATATCTTCACTGCACAAGCCTTGAACTCCGGAGTCTCCGTGATGAAGTCGTAAGCGTCTGAAGTCACATCGTTCGTGCGCGTGAACTCCGGAAATGCGAACGACATGAACACCAGACCCCGCGGCGAACGCTCCGTCAACCGCGCCGCCACCGTTACCTGCCCACGTCTCGACGCAACATCCAACAAATCGCCGTCCTGCAACCCCATCTCATCAGCATCCCGCGGATTGATCTCCAACATCTCATGCGGCACTAACAGCTGGAAACCCGACGCCTGCCCAGTCTGCGTACCCGTGTGATAAGTAGAACGCCGCCGCCCCGTTGTCAACATCCACGGATACTCATTATCCGGCTCTTCAGCCGGCGGAATATGGTCCACCGGAGCGAAGAAGCCAGGAAAACCAGTCGAAAACTCATCACCATGCAGATACTCAGTTCCCGGATCGTCTTCATCGCCGCATGGCCACTGAATCCCTCCGTCACGCTCCAACCGTTCGTGCGAAATCCCACCATAGATCGGTGTCACGCTCCGCATCTCGTTGAAAACATCCGTCGCCGTCTTCATACCTTGCGGCTTGCCCATCCGCTCGAACAGCGTCAACAGTATCTCAACATCCGTTTTCGCCTCTCCGGGCGGCGCAACAGCAGGGCGTACCCGCTGGACTCGCCGCTCGCTATTCGCGAACGTCCCGTCCGATTCCGCAAACGCCGCCGCCGGTAACACGACATCCGCCAACTGCGCCGTCTCCGTCAGGAAAATGTCCTGAACAACCAAGAAATCCACCGACCGTAAAGCATGTTCCGCATGGTTAGCGTGCGGATCCGAAACAATCGTGTTCTCACCCATCACATACACCGCCTTAACACGTCCCTTAATCATCTGCTCCATCGCCGTGATCTTCGTTATCCCACGACGTCTCGGCAAAGGTTCGCCCCATGCATCCTCAAACATCTCTCGTACCCCAGGACGTTCCACCTTCTGATAACCCGGCAGGTCAGTCGGAATACAACCCGCATCACCAGCGCCTTGCACATTGTTTTGACCACGCAACGGATTCACACCGCCGTATGGCACCCCCAAAGTCCCGCATAGCAAACCCAGATTCCCCAATGACTGAACATTATGAGAACCGCAAGAGTGCTCAGTGATGCCCAGTGTGTAGCAGATCGAAGCCTTCGGTGCTGCCGCCGCAAACTCACGCGCCGTATCAATTATCTCTTCAGCCGTTACCCCGCATATCTCCGCCGAATACTCCGGCGTGTACATCTGAACATGCCGCGCAAAAGCATCGAAACCCTCAGTTCGATACTTGATGAACTCGTCGTCGTGAAGACCCTCATTGATGATCACGTTCGCAACCGCGTTGAAGAAGGGGATGTCGGTCCCTACCTTGATCTGAACGTGACGAGTCGCCCATTTCGTCAACTCAATCTTACGAGGATCCACAACCACCAACTTCGCACCATTCTTCACCGCACGCTTCATACGCAACGAGATGACCGGATGCGCCTCCGTCGTATTAGAACCCGCTATCAGTAGGAAATCCGAACCCGCGAGCTCCTCGATCGAGTTCGACATCGCCCCTCTACCTACCATGACCGCCAGACCGGCGACCGACGGAGCGTGTCAAGTACGAGAACAGTTATCGATATTGTTCGTACCGATCGCTACACGCGCGAACTTCTGCATCAAGTAGTTCGCTTCAGTAACCACGCGAGCCGAAGCCCAGCACACAACCGAATCCGGACCCTCAGTCGCAATCGCATCCTTGAACTTGCTAGATACCAGCCCCAAAGCCTCATCCCAAGACGCTTTGCGGAAAGTCCCATCAGGTTGCTTAATCAGCGGATGACGCAATCGATCCTCACTACGCACAAACTCCCACGATGCAAACTGACCCTTCACGCACAACGATCCACGACTTGGCGCCGTGAAATCTGGCTCCGCTCCTATGATCTCGCCGTCATGCGTCAATAACTCAATGCCACAGCCAACTCCGCAATATGGGCAGACCGTCTGAGTCCGATCCACATCCTCAGCCACAATTTCCTGGCCAACAACCTTCCGATCCGTCAACGCTCCAGTAGGGCAGGTGTTGATGCACTGACCGCAGAACGTGCACGGCGAATCCATCAACTCGTTACCGAAAAACGTAAAGATGCTCGAGGCCTGACCCCGACCATCTACCGTGATGGCCCCCGCCTGTTCCCAATCGTTGCAGATGTTCGTGCATCGGTAACACGCGATGCAATAGTCATAGTCTCGCTGAATAAACGGATTAGTATCGTGCGACGCCTTCTCACGAGCACCCAAATGCGGCAACGCATCCCA
Organism: Dehalococcoidia bacterium; assembly: GCA_963555965.3. GTDB lineage: Bacteria > Chloroflexota > Dehalococcoidia > Lucifugimonadales > Lucifugimonadaceae > Bin127. The sequence continues at coordinate 559,919 of OY821634.1, read as the reverse complement.
CTTAGCTTCATACTCCTCAACCGCACGATCAAACTCCGTCGGTCCAACCTTATTCGAATACGGATTATTGTTCGGCGAAGACATCTCCGAAAGCAACATCTCCAACAGCGTCTTTCGATAACCCTTGATCTCATCCGTATGCGTCGATACCGACATCCCATCTTCCGAAAACGCAGTGCAAGACGCCACCTGCTCCTTACGACCATTCACCTCAACCTCGACCAGACACATCCGACACGTCCCCTGAGGTCCAACCCGTTCGTCATAACAAAGAGTAGGCACCTCGAAACCCGCATCCCTAACCGCATCCAAAACCCGACCACCCTCCGAACACTGCACAGCAACACCGTTGACGCGCAGATCCAACCACCGTGTGGCACGCCTACCGTTCCGACTATTTGAAACCATCACCATCGAATCGACTGCATCAGACAGGGAAACAAGATTCAGCACAATTCTAGTCAAACAAACCCAAAATCCAAAACTCTCCCAGTCATTCTGCGCTGTGCTCTTCGTCATTCCGACGAAAGCCGGAATCCAGAGGGGCCGGGCCGGGTTTCCCCCGCTCGCGGGGGAAATGTCCGCCAGGACAAAGGGGGGCGTCCCCTTCGCTTCAGCCCAAGAAGACCGACGACAGGGACGCGAGCGAGCGCAGCGAGATCGCAGGGGATGCCGGGACAGGGAAGTGGCACGCAAGCATCTCCCTAAACCCCTCCTCCTTTTGAAGCCAAAAGGATGCTCTTTCCCTCCCCTTTTTGCGAAGCAAAAGGGGGACGCGAGCGAGCGTAGCGAGACGCAGGGGTTCACGTACACGCTCAGCCAACCATGATTGCCACCATTCCTCCACCCCATGTCATTCCTCACACCTCCCTCTGTCATCCTGCGCACCTCCATGTCATTCCGAGCGCAGCGAGGAATCCGTAGGGGCAACCCTCGTGGTTGCCCCACCACACTCCAAAACAGGGCAGGGCAGACCCCAAACTCGAAATCCCCAAAAACACGCCTCCCGACACCTCACACACCCAAAACCCCATCTCTCCCCCTCCTAACCCCTAAAACGACGAAATCACACTCCATCACAAAAATCACACTTCAAAAGACAGGGCAGGGCAGAGCATCACAGCCCATCAACCAAAATCACCGCAATCACAGTTAAAACCCAAATCACAGGTCACCCCCGAAATTTCATGCCGCAAATTGCCGCTCCAACGGCAATCCGCACTTTTCAAACAAGTTCAAAAACATACCCAACCCCAAAACCCCGCGATTCAAAGCGAAATCCGCACAAATACTGATAAAGTTCAAAACTTTGACGAAATAAGTTAAACCCATCTTTGAACAAGTTCAAGCAAAGTAAAGCGCGACGGCAAGCGCGTTTCGACTTGTATCGAAAACTGTTGATACTCGCATGAAACTTAACTTAAACTAATTCAAAACAAGATGCGAAAAAACGCTCTGCCAAACTGAAATCCAGCCGCAGAAACAACCTTCAAAAGAGCACAAGAGACCAGAAATGTCCACCGTCAACTACCTCAGAATGACCAAAGCAGTCGTAGATGCCGAAAAAAAACTCGGCGGTCCACTACGCGAAACCCTGCGGCAACGACTGAACGAACCAGGCCAAACCGTCAGCAGCATCTCAAAGGAAATACGAGTTCAAAAAGCCACCATCAACTACTGGATGGCAAAACTGGGCATCAACTACGGACGAATCGCACACTACTTCGAAGAAGAAATACGAATCCTATCTCCAGATCACGCACAAGTCGTCGATGCAATCCTCGATATGAAAATCACTGCTGACGACCTCGACGAACTTAACCCCGAAGCCGCAAGAACCATCCGACGACTCGAAGAAATCGGCATCCCGCTACAAGAACTCGCCGAGCTAAACCCATCACAAGTCGTCGCACTACGTAGACTCGCACGACTCGGACTATCCGACGAACAAATCGACCTCATCGACGCCGAAACTCTAGACGTAATAGCAAAACTGATAGGGCAGGGCATAACCACCGAGCAACTCGCAAAACTCTCAAGCACAGACATCGAACTCATCAACAAAGCTCAAACCGCCGGAATCGACCTCGATGAACTCACCGACATCGGCAGAGAATGGATAACCGCCATACGACAAGCCAAACAACGCAACATCGACCCCGAAACATTGGCAAACGTCAACATCCAAGCACTTGAAACAATCGAACGAGCACAGAACCGCGGCATCAACCCTGAAGACATCGAGGCCCTCACCCAACACGAACTCGACCTAATCAAAAACCTGCGAACCAAACGCCAAGAAAACCCCGAATCAGTTGAACACCTGCTGGGAATGATCAACCTCATCTGAACCCACCACAGAACATCATCCAAAATCATCGCAATAACAGTTCTTCCCCTATCGTAGAATTGTCAGAGTCGAAAACGCCGAACTTGGGAGAGCTCCGCATTGCGTATCGCTGGTAACTCGTTTAAGCACCTAACAACCAACCGCGGCAAAACCGCGTCCGCCGGTCTGATAATAATCCTGCTCGCATCACTAATCGTCGCAGGATGCACCGAAGTCCCGAAACCCACTGCAACCGCAGTAGCGTTCGATCCAACACCAGCCGCACCCGGAACCCGCGAACTCGTCCTCGCAGGCGCATCATCCGCCGATATCGCTGCTTTCGCAGCCGAACCCATCGTACTACCACAAGGCGACGCCGCAAGCGGCGAAGCACTTCACACATCACTCGGTTGTGCCGCATGCCACTCCGTCGGCGACGACGTGATCGTCGGACCCGGATGGAAAGGCCTCTACACCCGTGCCGGCGAACGCACAGACCTCGAAGCCGATGACTACCTCGTCCAATCCATCACCAAACCATCCAAATTCATCGCCGAAGGATTCACAAACGTTATGCCAGCATTCGACTACCTCTCCGAACAAGAACTAGCCGACCTAATAGCCTTCGTAAAAGCCAACGACTAAAGCTCGTCCCCTTCGCCCAGCGTAAGGGGACGCGTAGAAGCGCAGCGACTACGCAGGGGATGCCCGGCGGGGCAGGAGTAGCTGGCGTTAAGTTTGCCCCCGTTCACGGGGGAAATGTCCGAAGGACAAAGGGGGATCACGCCCCGCAAATCAAAGCCCCCTGATAACCCGCCGAAAAACCAGCGTCGATATTCACAACCGACACCCCCGCCGAGCAAGAGTTCAGCATCGTAAGCATCGCCGAGAAACCATCTAGCCCCGTACCATACCCGTTGCTGGTAGGCACCGCTATCACAGGTGCCGCCACAAGCCCGCCTACCACGCTAGGCAACGCACCATCCATCCCCGCCACTACAACAATCGCACGCGCCTTCTGCAGAGCGTCCTGATGCGCAAGCAAACGATGTATCCCCGCAACACCGACATCGTTGATACGCCGAACATCGCACAGCATCAGCCGCGCAACAATCTCAGCCTCATCCGCTACCGGCAAATCCGCTGTCCCAGCCGACACCACAACCAATCCATCGTGTTTCGCATCCAAACCACGATCATCCGCCCAGATCGCACCACAAGACGCAATGTACTCCGCACTCGGAATAACCGCCTTCACCGATCTCGCCCCAATCTCGTTCGACCGAGTTACCAGCACCATACGCGACATGTCATAGAGCCGCTTCGCAATCTCAGCGATATGCTCCGCCGTCTTGCCTTCACCCATCACAACCTCTGGAAAACCCGTCCTACGCTCACGGTCAAGATCGACTGTCGCGAACTCAAGCTCCGCGCTCGCAACTTGATCGACGGACTGAGATTGGGAAATTTCGATAGGATCAGACGGCATTTCGGGGGATTCTGAGCGCGATTAGGCTTTATCTACGTTTGAACTGAACTTGAACTTAGAGAAAACGCTACCACGCTGTATCATTACATCGAAGCAAAACGCAAATCGCGTCGCACGATTTCTACAAGTCGAGCTCAACGTGATTCTAGAATTGGCCACCCTACGTAGAAGCGCCACAACTGAAGAATAGACTTCGGGATAGGTCGGAATGAAAGTTACTTGCATACAGGAAAATCTCGCACGCGGACTACGCACCGTCAATAGAGCAGTGCCATCAAGAGCAACACTGCCCATCACCCAGAACATATTGATCGAAGCAGAAGATGCTCGACTAAAGCTCTCCGCTACCGATCTCGAACTCTCAATCACCACCTGGGTAAGCTCTCAGATCGAGCACATCGGCTCAATCACACTACCCGCAAGACCACTCCTCGACACCATCAGCAGCTTCGACATGGGACGCGTCGAAATCCAAGTAACTGAAGAACCATACGGCGCAGCAATACAAACCACCACACAAGGCGGAAGCGGACCAACCACCATCGACACCGCTCTGCGCGGCGCACCCAAAGACGACTTCCCACCTTTCCCAGAAATCTCACCAAAGCACCGCGTTAGAGTAGATTCCGGAATCCTCCGCAACGCTCTAGATCGCACTGTATTCGCAGCCGCTACCGACGACGCACGCCCAGTACTCACCGGCGTAAAAATGGAAGTCGAAGGCGACAAAGCAACATTCGCAGCCGCTGACGGATTCCGACTATCCATCGAATCCGCACAGCTGATGGAAGCGTCAGAAGAACCATTCGACGCTCTCATTCCCGCTCGCGCACTTCGAGAACTCACAGCACTAATGTCCGGCACCGTCTCAACCGTCGAGATCATGGTCTCCGAAACCGGCGGCGAAGCAATGTTCCGAATCGGCGACGAAGTCGAGATGATTACCCAGCTCATTGCCGGAACATATCCCGACTACAAGAGCCTCGTGCCCGAAAACTCCGACACCACCATGACCATCCCCGTCGAAGGCATCGATCAAGTCGCACGATCAATGCAAGTCATCGCACGAGAAGGCAGCGCCATCGTACGACTCGTCGCTTCCGACATTGAAGGCCAGGGGCGCCTGACACTATCCGCAAACGCCGAAGACCTCGGTAACAGCGAAGGCAGCCTAGACATCGACATCGAAGGCGAAGAAGGCAAAATCGCATTCAACGTACGATTCCTACAAGACTTGGTACAACACTCCCAAGGCGGTTCATCAAACCCCGTCGAAGCTTCCGGAGACGACACGCCCAGCGCCGAAAAACTCATCCTATCCATAACAACACCATCAAGCCCAGCCGTATTCCGACACTCCACACACACCGGATTTACCCACGTCGTAATGCCCATGTACGTTCAGTGGTAAAACCACATACTCGCCCCTTTCGAGAAGCGAAGAGGGCGCGCGCCTCTTCACCTCCCCCTTTTAGGGGGAGATTCAGAGGGGGTACGCAGGGGATGCCCGCCGTGGACGGCACAGCCACGTCGTCTACAAATCGTCCCCTTCGCGAAGCGTAAGGGGACGCGGGTGAGCGAAGCGAGACCGCAGGGGATGCTCGTCACGGACGAGGCAACACCATGATCCGAACCTCAGTTGCTTATCGCACAACGCTCTTGCTACCAATATCGCTGTTCGCTTTGATCGCCTGTTCAACAACCCCCGAACCGACTCAACCCCCAGCGCCAACCACAGCGCCCATCGTCACCGCCGCGCTGCCACCAACACCTGACCGCACCTTCGACCGCTACGACTTCCAATTCGTCGAGGCATTCGGCGGCCACGAGTGGGAGCGTCCAGTAGACATCGCATTCCTCCCCGACGGCGAATCCGCCCTCGTCGCCGAGCAGATCGGACAAGTCCACAGAGCGTTCATCGATGCCCGACGCGACCCGATCCTCACCTTCTCCATCCGAGAACGCGTCAGCCGCGCCTCCAACGAGGAAGGCCTCCTGTCCCTAGCCCTGGACCCGAACTACGAAACCAACGGCCGCGTCTGGATGTACTACTCCGTACAACAAGGCTTCAGAAGCACCCGACTCTCCTGGTTCACCGTCGACGAATACATCGCCGACTGGAGCAGCGAACACATCGTATACGAGATCACCCAGCCATACGCCAATCACAACGGCGGAAAGATCGTCTTCGACAACAACGGATACCTCTACCTCGGACTCGGCGACGGCGGCTCACGCGGCGATCCCAAAGACAACGGCCAAGACCTCACCAACGCATGGGGCACCATCATCCGCCTCGACATCTCCGAAACCCGCAACGGCGAGCCCTACCGCATACCCCCAGACAATCCCTACATCGACGATCCCGACATCCCCGACGAAATCTGGGCCTACGGACTCCGCAACCCGTGGCGCATGACATTCGACACCGAAACCGACCTCCTATGGATCGGAGATGTAGGGCAGAGCTACCGCGACGAAATCAACGTCATCAGCACCAAGACCGGAGGCGGCACCAACTTCGGCTGGAGCACTATGGAAGGAACCGCCTGCTTCCGACCACGCCAAGACTGCAACAAGACCGGCATGGCACTTCCCGTCGAAGACTACCCGCCACGCTCCGGACACTGCTCCGTAATCGCCGGACCCGTATACCGAGGCGACGACATTCCAACTCTCACCGGCAACTACCTCTACTCCGACCACTGCAAAGGCGAGATCCGCGTCATGAGCGCCGAAAACCCCGAAATCGGCAGCACTGCCGTCAAACCCATAGCCCCCGAAGGCACCCAATACGACCAACCCGGCATAACCTCCTTCGGCACCGACACCAAAGGCGAAATCTACATCCTCCGCTTCAACGGCCCCATCCTCAAAATGGTCCCACGCTAACTAACTCCTTTCGAGAATCGAAGGGGCGCGCACCCCTTCACCTCCCCCTTTTAGGGGGAGATTCAGAGGGGGTTCGCCGGGTATGTCCGCCGCGTACCGTCCCCTTCGCGAAGCGTAAGGGGACGCGGAGCGAAGCGAACGCAGGGGATGCATGGGGTGAGGAAGATCGGCAGCAAATCAATCCCCTCTCCCTCGATGGGAGAGGGCTAGGGTGAGGGTGAAATTAAGCGAACGCAGGGGATGCTCAATTACGATTGGGACTGGTCGGAGGTCGCCTAGCAAGCGTAATTGGTGTCGCAGCCTCTTGAAGCGAACCTGCGATCCATCCTCCGACCACTTGAGATACGCCATCGCGACCTCAACTGTAAGCATACATCACATTGCTTTGAACTTCTCAAACCCAGGAAACCGGCCTCATCATTGAACTCATCCCATAAACCAACACCAAAAAATCACAGCCCATCATTACAAATCACAGCAATCATAGTTCAAATCACCCCCGCGGCCGCCGCTGTGGCCGATACCGATAGTTCCGTATCCCCGGCACCAATCGCCAAATCGCGAACACAACGATCACCGAGATCACACCTCCAAGCACCATCACATTCCCCGCGCCGATAATCCCGCCCACGAACGACACCTCCATCTGACCCAGGTGGTTCGCGCCCATCGCCGAGAACGAGTGCGCGCTGCTGGCACGTCCCAGCATGTTGTCAGGCGCCGTCAACTGAACCAAAGCCTGCCGCATCGTCATACCAACCGCATCCGTCCCTCCAAGCAGCGCCACCAAGCCCAGACCGATGGCGAAGATGTAGTTAATCGTCCACGAGAAATCAAACAAACTCAGCACTAGATTCGGATTGTCCACAAGATCAACGCGATTGAACCCCCACGCGAACAACAATAGCGCGTAGATCAACGTCGCCACCAACACGATCATGCCCTTGCGACGCCACCTCTCAGTTATGAACACCACCATGCTCCCGCACACGCCACCCAACGCGTTCGCCGACGTCAGCATCGCCGTACCCTGCGCGCCCATCCCGTAGAGCTCGTGAGAGAAGAACGGGAACAGCATCCGGTAGAAACTCACGATCGTCACCCCGATGTCCAGCAGATACAGCCCCGGCAGAATCGGATGCGTCCTCACGAAGTGGAAGCCCTCGATGATCGTCTTCAGCTTCACGCCGCCACCGCTGCCTTTCTCCGGCGCACCCGATGCCCGGATGATCAGCGGCGCAATCATGCTCGCCGCCGCAATGCACGTCGTCACCAGCAGGGTAGGACCGATCCCGTAGTTGATGTAAAGCGGACCGAACAGGAAGGGCACCGTGATCGCCGCTACCTGCATCGTCGACGTCGAGATCGTAACCGCATTCGTCAGGTGCGAGCGCGGCACCACCCGCGGCAGCATCGCCGGACGCGCCGAACTCCCCAGCATGTTCACCATCCCCGTCAATCCCGTAACCACCCAGATGTGCCACGGCGCCAAAACCTCCGAGAACGCCAGAAGCGTCAGCACCAGCAGCGACAGGAACGACACCGACTGCGTCATCGCCATCAGCACCTTCCGGTTCATCACATCCGCCAGCGCACCGCCGTAGATAACCACCGGCATCTGCAACAGCTGCACCGCACCCAGAATCCCCAGCTGCGCCGCCGAACCCGTCTCGTCGAAAATCCACTGACTCGTCGACAACAGCCGCAACGTCATCGCCATCGTCATCGTCACCTGCGCCGCCCACAGCACCGAGAAGTCGTAATGCTTGAACGACGACCAAGGCTTGATACGCTCCGTACGAGAGTGCGCTATGCGAGGTTGTTGAGACAAAAGACAATTCGCCGAAGCGCACCATAGGGCAGCAACACCCAACGACAACGACCATATCCAAAGTTCATTGCATCATACACCCCAACTCAAACAACTGGGAAACAGAAACACCGCCCCCCCCCCTTTACAACGTAGGGGCAACCCTTGTGGTTGCCCATCCTTCCATCCTTCCATCCTTCAAATCCGGGTTCAGACAACTAATCTCACCAATCCCACCTCTACCTCCTGCCCCTTCGCCTCCGACGTGGCGTGAACGTACTCGAATCGATCGCACCATTCGACGTCAAAAGCCACATCCGAGGCGGATCAGGATCAGACGTGAACGCCAAAGCCAATGCATCCGCCTTGTCAGGACTCTGACGACCCGATTGCCGAATCTGATCCTTGCTCTCCAACTGCAACTGACCACGAGACGTGAACCTATATGTCAGCGAAGCCAACTGCGAAATCAGCTCCGAATCGTCCGGAAGCACAATCTCACCATCCACGAATCGCTGCCTAAGACTGTCGAACATCTCCGCACGCAGATTCACATAACGACCCGAATCGCTAGACCTGCTACCGCCATTGACACCAGTCACATTCACACCTCCGATCTCCTTCGCACGATCAACAACTCCAGCACCCAGTCCCACTTCATCAACATAGACCCTGCTTACACCGTGAGCCCGAGCCATATCGATCATCCGACCCGTAGTATGCATCAAATCCGATTGACCGAACGACGCAACCTCCAAAACTTCCCGACCACGCCGCACAATCGCAACCGTCTGATCGCTACCGTAACGCGCAACATCTAAACCCATCACCACATCATGAACCCCAGAATCCCTTAACTCACGACCAACCGATGACTCGATCAACCTCAACGCAATCAACGTATCATCAGCATTCTCCGGAAACTCACCCAGAACCCTGACCTGGTACGTAGCAGAGTTCTTGCCACGCTGATCCGCAATCATCTCCGCCCACTTCGGAGTAGCCATCCCCGCAGGAATAGCATCAGCCGACAAATCCCCATCTCCCAACTTTCGCGCAGCGTAAGGGGGCAAAGCGAGACGCAGAGAATCCACCCCCTCTACAGGCATACCCTCCGCCCGAAACGCCGGTGTGTCGAACGCAGAGATGTGAATCGTCTTCCAACGAGAACGATTCTTGTTAAACGCATCGTAGAACGTACCCGCCAAACTCGACGGATTACCGATCATCAGCATCTTCGAGTTCTCTGATGTCAGACAACCGAATATCGCGTCGAAGATGTACTCACGCATCTCCGCCGCCTCATCCACGATCACCAGAATGTTCTTGCTGTGAAACCCTTGGAAACGCCCCGCAGTGTCCGTTGAAAATCCATACGCAAACCGCTTCTCTGAAAGCTCCAGACGAGTCGAACTCAACTTCCCGCCGATCAACTCCGGATTCTTGCCGTGAAGATGCCGAATCTCCCGCCAAAGCAGATCCTTCACCTGACGCTCTGTAGGCGCCGTCGTGATCACCGTCGCCTCTTCGTGCGCACACAACCACCACAGAGTCGCCAACGCCGCCGTAAATGTCTTACCTGAGCCGTTGCACGAACGCACAACAACCAAATCATGGTCCCGCAACGAACGCAAAACCTCCCTCTGCTTCGACCAAGGCCTCGCATCCAGAAAACGATTCGCAAACCAAACCGGATCCTCACGCGCCACCACGCCATCGCTAAACATAAACCTACGCGGCAAACTAACACTACCAGCCATCATTCTTCACCTCTCTCCAGGCATCATCTCCAATTCCATTACGATCACACTACAAAAGTGCTATTAATAAGAATACACTAACCAAGCCATCCATGCAACCCCTCTTTGCGGGATTCGGAAAATTTCTCAATCCGAGCCTAGCGAGCGAATCCACACCCATCACACCCCATCCTTAAAATCATCCTTATCCCGGTTCCGACAACCTTCATTTTTTATGTGTTACAATTGTATCATTCATGTCGAATCACTTCAAGAAGACTGCTGCCATGGAACGAGTCGCTGTTTACATCGACGGATTCAATCTCTACTACGGATTGAAGTCCAAACGACAGGGAAGGCGTGGAAAACGCTGGCCATGCTACTACTGGCTAGATATGCATCGAATGTCACAGAAAATTCTACAGAGAGAACAAGCCTTGACCATCGTGCGCTACTTCACAGCCAGAGTCCATCACGACGTCAACGATCCAGACAAAGTCCATCGCCAAAACACATACATCGAAGCACTGGCCACCCTCCCTCGTCTACGCATACACGAAGGTTATTTCGTCCAAAAGATCAAAAAATGCCGACGATGCGGATCCAAATACAAAGATTACGAAGAGAAAATGACCGACGTGAACATCGCCATGGAACTCCTAAGTGACGCCCACCACGACGTCTTCGACACTGCCATCATCATCTCTGCCGACGGTGATCTAGCGGGACCAGTCGCCAAGATTCGTCGCACATACCCCGGCAAAAGGGTCGTAATGGCGTTCCCGCCCGATCGCAACTCAGCACGGCTGCAGAAACTCGCAAACGGTTTCATTCGTTTGAGGCAGGATACGCTTAGGACGAGTCAGTTGCCTAGGTCTGTTACGGGTTATGATGGGCATGTGCTTCAGTGTCCGGCGGAGTGGAAATAGCTCTATCCCGAATCTCCCTTGACATCAATCTCCCCACCATGTACTATCAATCTCATAACCCCCCCAGTAGATAGTATCGCTGGGCCCGACGCTCCTCCTGAAAAGCGGGAGCGTCTCTTTTTTTGTTTGATTCTTGGTATTTTTGCGCAGCCTTGGAAGTCTGGAGCAGGGGGGCGCGAGAAAGCGAAGTGATGCGAAGCGAGCGGGGGATGCCACCGCTGTCACCGCGGAGCACAACCATAGTCCATCGCCTTAATCAGCCTGATCAGCGGTTCACACAACACCCCAAGCCACAGACAAAATCTCAACCAATCATTAAAATCACATCAATCACACTTCAACAGGAGCAACAACCATGAGCCAATTCAACGGCAAATCCGTGATCGTCACCGGCGGCGCACTCGGAATCGGAGGCGGCGTCTCAAGAGCATTCGCAAACGCCGGCGCAAGCGTAACCATCATGGACATCGACGACCACGCCGGTGAAGCACTCGCAAAAGAGCTGAAAGGGCAGGGCACAACCGCCCAATACATCTCCGCCGACGCCGGAACCATCGATGGCTGCCGAGCAACCGCCGACGCCGCTATCGACGCATACGGCGGAATCGACATCGTCATCAACAACGTCGGCATCCAGCCGCCCTCCTCATACGTCGACGCCGTAGACCTCCCCGAAGAGGCCTGGGAGCGCATCATCAACATCAACCTCCGAAGCCGATTCCTCATGGCAAAATACTCCGTACCCTCCATGCGACAACGAGGCGGCGGCGTAATCATATCCGTCGCAAGCGTTCAAGGACTACTATCAATGCCATTCGTCTCCGCATACGCCGCAAGCAAAGGCGGAGACCTGTCTCTTACAAGACAGATGTCCATCGACTTCGCAAAAGACAACATCAGAGTACTATCTGTAAACCCCGGAACCATAAACACACCAATGGTATGGAAAGCCCTCGAAGGCACCGGCGACGACCTCGAACAAGGACTCATCGACTCCGCAAAAACACACCCCCTCGGCCGCATCGGCGAACCACAAGACATCGCAAACGTCATGCTGTTCCTCGCATCCGATAAAGCCTCATTCATGACCGGATCATACATCAACGTTGACGGCGGAATGATGGCCGTAGGCGCCTGGGCCGGAACCGTAGGCGCCGCCGGCAGCGACTAACACCCGTCCCACCGTCATTCCTACGGAAGCCGGAATCCACAAAAGCAGGGCAGCAAAACCCATCCCTACTCCTTTTGCATCAGCAAAAGGGGGAATTAAAGGGGGGGAGCACTCCACCACAAAATCCCACTTCAAACCCCTTCCGCATAAACTTCGTAAAACATGATCCTCCGAAACAACAAAGTCATCACCAGCCCGCGACCTACCCTCTCTCACCTACGCATCATCGTGTGGACCCTTATCCTGTGTTCCGGACTCTACACACTATTCGCCATTGAACCCGCAACCACACAAGCACAATCCCTAACCACCGCACGCGGCGTATACGTCATACAACTCGACCGCGCCATAGACCCCGTATCCGAACGCTACCTCACCCGCCAACTCGACCAAGCACGCGGCCAATACGCCCTCGTCGTCATAACCCTCGACACACCCGGCGGACTCCTCGACAGCACCCGCGCAATGGTCAACGCAATACTCGAATCCCGCGTACCCGTCGCCGTATACGTCTCCCCATCCGGCGCACACGCCGCCAGCGCCGGCACATTCATCGGCGCCGCCGCAAACATCCTCGCAATGGCACCAGTAACCGAGATCGGCGCAGCAGCCGTCGTAGGAGGGCAGGGCGAAGAACTCGGCGAAACCCTACAAGTCAAAGCCAACGAAGACGCCGCAGCACTACTGCGAGGCATCGCCGAAAAACGCAACCGCAACATCGAAGCACTCGAAGCAACCGTCTTCCAAGCAAAAGCATACTCCGCCGAAGAAGCCGTCGAGATCGGAATCGCCGACGTCGTGGCGGCAGACCTCGACGCATTGCTGCACTGGGCAGAAGGACGCACCGTCGAAACCGCCGCCGGCGAGATCACACTCTCCAACCTCCTAAACTCACGCATCGCCGAGAGCGAATACTCCATCTGGGACCGATTCCTCGGCGCAATCGCCAACCCCAACCTCGCATTCCTCCTAATCTCACTCGGCAGCCTCGCACTCATCGTCGAACTATGGAACTTCGGATCATTCATCCCTGGAACCATCGGAGTTGTTCTGCTGGTAATCGGCTTCGCCGGCGTTGGACAACTACCGTTCCAGTGGGCCGGAATAGTCCTCATCGCCCTAGCAGTCGCACTCCTAGCCGCCGAGATCTTCATAACCCCCGGATTCGGATTCTTCGGCATCGCCGGAGTCATCGCACTCATACTCGGCGGACTCTTCCTCTTCCCATTCCCATCCATCGACGCCCCCGAACTCCCCGGCGCCCAGCCGATCCAAGTCAGCCGATGGCTCCTCGGAACCATCGGCGTAGTCCTACTCGCATTCGTCATCTGGATGATCTACGAACTCCGAAGAGTCTCAAAATCAGAGTCCTACGTCCCCACCGGCTCATCCAGCCTGGTAATCGGCACCACCGCCCAAGTAACCAAAGCCCTAGACCCCGACGGCGAAGTATACGCAGCAGGCGAACACTGGTCAGCCCACACCCACGACCGCACCACAATCCAAGCCGGCAAAACCGTCAAAATCACCGAAATCGAAGGCGTAACCCTAATCGTCGAACCCGAAGACTAGCCCCTTTCGCGCAGCGAAAGGGGCGCGCACGAGCGAAGCAAGTGCGCGGGGTATGCCCGGGTGGGGTGTCGGCGGCATACGACGTGACCGATCGCGCCCCTTCCGCACAACGAAGGGGCTAAAACAACTGGCACCGCGCTATGATCTTCCACATGCCTCATTCGAGAAGACAGCTTAAGCGGTTTGCCCGAGGTATGCGAAACAGCCCCACGGATGCCGAATACATCCTGTGGCAGCATCTCAGAACCAGAAGCCTGGACGGACACCGATTCGTGCGCCAATACGTCATCGACGAGGCGATCGTAGATTTCGCCTGCCCCAACGCCAAACTCGCAATCGAGTTGGATGGCGGACAACACGACGAACAGCGCGGACGCGACGAACTCCGAACCCGCCGCTTGAACCGCGCTGGCTACAGAGTGATCCGCTTCTGGAACAACGAAATCACCACAAACATCGAAGGTGTCCTAGAGACAATCAGCCAGTCCCTGAAACAGCCCCTTTCGTGAAACGAAAGGGGCGCGCAAGAGCGAAGCGAGTGCGCGGGGTATGCCACGGCGGGGTATGCCACGGCGAGGACGGCACGTCAGCGGTGTAGATAACCGACTAGCCCTTTTCGCGCAGCGAGCAGGGGATGCCCTGAGCAGTGCAGACGATACTACACACCCACAATTCCAATATCTCTTCTACCTCGATGCCACGTGATCGATGAAATTGCCCAAGTCCCACAACCACTCCTGCTGGCACGCAGTGTAACTGTCGCGTACCGGTCTAGGAACGACCAGTTGGAGCGATGACACTCGCATCTGATCCGTCTGATCTTCAGATATCCCCGGTTCGAGTGTGAATAGATGCTTGTTAGGGATTTTTGCAGCTTCAGCCAGTACTTGACGCCATCTTTCCTTACATGTGGACTTCGCCCCAAGCATTGTCAATCGTGGATCTCCAGTGTCGGAGGCTTCACGGTAGAGTTCCAAACTTGGGAACAAGAAATCCGGTCTGTTCTTATGCTCCGTGACCGCATGACGAACGTACGCCAACTCATGTTCGTCAAAAACCGCCGCCAGATGGTGCTCCAATGAATGTCCCATTCGAGACTTTCTCCGGTTGTGAACGCTGAGCGAAAAACGCAGAAATTCGTCCACGTCCATTTCATCATCGCCTACGAGTCCCTGTTGCAACCGCTCAGTCACGATTCGTCTCTCCAACCGTCTGAAAAGTGCCTCTTCGCGATCCAACCACTGCACAAGCGCGTGATCCGGATCATCTCGCGAATCGATCCCGGACAATGAGTCGCGCGCTGCCTGTGAAAATTCCTTCGTAGTTGGAAATGAATCCCCGAATCGCTCGATAATGGTGTCCAATTCCTCAGAATCGCGTAGTTGCGGTTCAATCCCGAGTTCGTCGAGGATGAAGCGTGCCGCGAAGCCAAGCTCGATTCCCTCTTCGTCAATCTCTCTGGAAACGAACGATTGACCAACCGGGCGCAATCCGAATAGCCAACAGAGTTGCAGCTCGCTCGTCGAATCTGGCGGAGCGACAACGAAATAGATGGTCTCGTCTATAGCCATCGAGAGAAACAACGAATCACCTTGGCTCATCGTTTCGGTGACCGGGTTGCGAGGATAGTACAAGCGCCATTCGGGGGAGCGGTGGGGTTGACCTTCTCGCGCATCGTAATGAGTAGATTCGCTTTCGACTACGATCGCGTTCTCATCGTCGTCGAGCCATACGTAGATGGTTTTGTACCCTCTTTTGATCTCGCCAAGGAATTGCGAGCGCATGTCTCGCGTCGTGCCAATCTCATGTTGATTGGAACTTTTCGGCTCTGCATCCACCGCGCTAAGCCGTTTGGCACCTACGCCAACGAAATGGTCACGCAAATAACTGTTCGCCATCTGTTCAGGAGGGTTTCCGGCAAACCACGATGTACTCCGATTTCATCGTCTTGCCCAATTTACCTGGCACGTTCGACGGCGAATTCATCGATGGCATCCGTTTATTGGGTATATTTCGCCGGAACATCTCGACGTGCTTGAAACCGTTCATCTCGAAGAACGCCGCAGTCGCTTCCGCAGTCGGTATCTCCATACCCTTAACCGTGCGATTGCCCACGACGTAGCAGGCGTATCCGCCTCGTTTCACCACCGATGCCACGTTCTCGATCGACTTGCGGTAATCGACGAAAAACGATGCAACCTCATAACTGCGTTTCGCGTCTATCTCTGCGATCCCGTCGATAACATCATTCAAGGCTTTGTAATCGAACGACACTTTACTCGCCAACTTCGTTCCACCCATCAACTCGTTGTCCACGCGACTAGCGTTCTCGTATCCCAACCATTGGGATGACAATCTGGAGAACTGTCCGTAAGCCACAGTCGTCTTGGAATCGCCATAAGGTGGCGAAGTAACCACCAAGTCAACCGAGTCGTTGTCGATCAAATCCCTAGGGATGCCAGTTACGGTATTGAAGTTGTGGATCGCACGTTGTGGAAGCCTATCCCGCAATGAGTGCATGAGCGCGACCATTGCTTCTTTGTTGCTGCTAAGTTGGTCGACCATCGTGGAAAACACATCTGGATTGTGCTCAACCATCTGCTCACGCGGTATTCGCACCAGTTTGAACTCCGAGTTCTTAGTCCAAGACACCTTCCTAATCGTCACGCTGTATCCAACCCTGAAAAAGTCGGCAATGCAAGCGTCGTTGATCTGGCCGATGTAGTCGCGAATCATCACCAGTTCGCGTTGAACGCTAGGGGAGAACCAGTAATCCACATTCGGTATACGTGGAGGCTCGAATCCCTCATCGGCTGAACTAGTCACGTCAATCCCAAATGCGATGAAATTCTCAATCTCAAGATCGAGTCGATCAACATCGAGCGGTGTCGTTTTCACCCTGGCGATAAGCCTCGCCAATGGGTTCAGATCAGTCCCCACCGACCCATTACCTGCCAAAATCCCTTCGACTAGCGTGGTGCCGGTTCCGCAATACGGATCAAAAAGAACACCACCATCGTACCCGTACTCTCGGATCAAACGACGCGCCACCTGCGGAATCATCATCGCCGGATACGAATGAATCCCATGCGTGTATTCCTTCGTGTTAGCAGTCCGATAATCCCAATCGGACACCACTCGGGTTGTATCCCTTAGCATCTTTTCCCTTGCTGACTACGAAAGCCGAGGCCTGATCACCATCTTAGCAGTCGAATTATCCAGCCTTCTGATGCAAAACATCACACCAACCACATGTTCAAAATCAAGTGTGCCGACACGAAATCTTCCCACAAACCGATTTACCAACACCAAAAATCACTGCCCATCAATAAAATCAGCGTAATCAGCGGTTCAGACAACACTAAGGAGAACCAACATGGCATTGATCAACTTCGTGCGCGACTACGAAAGAGTAGCCCGCTTCAGACTCGGAAAATTCGAAGGCATGAGAGGACCCGGAATCGTCTTCGCAATTCCCATCATCCACCAGATACAGAAGGTCGATACTCGGACCGCAGTCCTCGAAATTCCGCGCCAAACAAACATCACTAAAGACAACGCACCCATCGACATCGACTTCCTCGTATACATGCGAGTCGACATCAACCAGTCGCACCTTGCCGTACTCGAAGTCGAACACTACACCTCAGCCGTCGTCGGACTCGCAACTACAACACTACGTGCTGTAGTTGGCGACATCAGCCTCGACGAAGTACTGTCACAACGAGAGCGAATAAACGAACTCATAAGAACCAGACTCGATCAGGAAACCGGACGTTGGGGCATCAAAGTCACAAACGTCGAAATCCGAGAGATCGAACCGCCGACCGACATACAAGCCGCAATGACACGTCAAATGTCCGCCGAACGCATGCGACGATCAATGGTACTAGAAGCCGACGGAGAACGCGAAGCCGCAATCACCGTCGCCGAAGGGCAGAAGCAATCCGAAATACTTAAAGCAGAAGGCGCTAAACAAGCCGAAATACTTAAAGCAGAAGGCGACCAACAAGCAGCCGTGCTAAGAGCATCCGGATTCGCAGACGCACTACAAAGAATCCAAGACACCGCAAGCGGACTCGGCGGAAACACCATGACACTCCAATACATGGACGCACTCAAAGACATGGCTGCAGGATCATCCACCAAATTCGTACTACCAATGGAGATGACAAAACTAATGTCCGGCATCGGCAACGTAATGGGCGCAGCAAGCACCAACGAAGACCAAAACTGACGAATCACTTACAGACCGAAATTCTAACGGCGGGGCACCCGAAACCCCGCCGTTTTTTACATTAAAGTTCGCTTATAACCCGCTTTGTCATGAGTTCGCAGCAACCAACCAAAATCTACACCTTATTTTCACGTAAAAATTCATCCGCCACTATCACAAAATCTCATTCATCACTCCAAACCCACATCATTCCAGCCCAGACTCGGCCCAATGACCAAAACGCCTCCCCAGAGAAAGCAACACCTGAAACTCGGTCCGAAGATCGCCGAAGATCGATAAATAACACCCCGCACCGACTCCAGATTCCAGCCTTCACGAGAATCATAAAGTTGACAAACATCACTCCGTAACTGAACGCCAGGACGAGAGCGGATAGACACCTCCGCAACAAGCCGCCGATTCACACCTCCAACGATCCAGCAGCAGGGCAGAGGTCAGACACCCCGATTCCCACCGCCTCGCGTTCATCCCATGACCCGACCGGCCGATTCCATTCCATCAGATCCCAGAGTCCGAATCCCCAGATCCTCAAAACCCGCGACCGGACAGATCGCCGGATGACTCGGAAATCTCCCGAAACAGACCTCAACTTGTTTTGAACTTCGTCAAAAACTCAAATTGCCGCCAGATTGCCGCTAAAACGGCAATTCAGCGGCAGTTTGCGCTTAAAATTGCCGCTAGACCCAAAAATCAGCGGCAATTTAGCGGCAATAAAAGCAACGACATGGCAAAACTCGGAGACTACGAATACCCAGAAGTTGGACTCAATGAAAGCGTCCAACTCACGCGACGGATATACGACGACCTCGGTGGAGACATCCGTAGAGATGGCTTAGCGATCGTTTTAGGAATGTCCCCCACCGGAGGTGCTTTCAGCGCCCGAATCAGCGCATTACGCATATGGGGACTGGCAACCGGAGGTGGTTCGATCGAGCTCACCGATACCGGCACACGGATTTCGTCGCCAACCAGCCCTGAAGCAGAGGCACGAATTATGCGAAACTTGGCCGCATCAATCCCACTCTTCAACGAACTCTACGACCGCATTGGCAATTCGACTGTGGAGCATGGCCTTTTGTCAGCCATGATCCAGGAGATCACCAACGCAGAAATGAATGAAATCAACCAGCGCGTCATCGTGATTGAACGAATATTCGAAGGCATTAGTGGATATCTCAGAGCGTTAGACGCCCTTCATGCCGAGAAAGACGCCATCGTGAAATCTCTCCCCGATGTCGAAGAACTGCCCAACGGATGGATAGAGTTTCGCTACGACGACGGCGCTCTGAGGATGCGCGAAACCCCCACAAACCTAGACATGCTAATCGCCACCCTAGAGTCCCGCCGCGACCGCCTGAGCAGCTAAGCTGGACTATCCGGAAAGTTGCTGCACGAGAGTAACCACTGAGACGACGACAGTGGTACTGACAGCGAAAGTTCCAACCATCCAACGGATCATCTCGGTCTTCGAGTTAGCGACCTCAGTCTTGAATTCGCCATGATTGGCCGCCATTTTGGTTTCCAGTTCGCCGAATCGCGCCTCGAACTTGGCGTCTTGCTCGCCGAAGCGGGTGGCGATTTCGGTTCGAATCTCGCCAACTAGGTTGGCTAGATCTTCTTTGGTGGCCATCGAATCAAGGCGTGTCTCGATGCGGACTAGCCTAGTTTCGATGTCGGATTCGGTTTCTTGAGTGGATGTCGTCATTGAGTTGTTCCGTTATGTTACATGGACGAAGCGTGGATTTTGTCTTCACTCGAGTGATTATACTGGACAAATGTTGTTTTTACAACATAAATATCGAATATTCTACTTTGGGTTACAAGTAATCCTTGACTTTTTCAGCCAATCTTTGGGTCATGCCCGGCGTAGAAGCGAGTTCGAGTTCTGACGCTTCGCGAATAGCTTTAAGGCTGCCGAAACGACGCATAAGGGCGCGTTTGCGGGACGGACCGATGCCTGGAACGAGGTCCAAAGCGGATTTTAGGGAAGTTCGTCCGCGGGTTTTGCGATGGTACGTGATGGCGAAACGGTGGGCTTCGTCGCGGACTTGCTGAAGCACGAATAACGAAGGAGCGTTGCGCGGTAGCCTAATGGCTTCTGAACTGTCAGGAGTGAAGAGCTCCTCTTCCTTCTTGGCAATCGAAGCGAGAGGGATGTCTGCAACCCCAAGGTGCAACATGGTTGCCAATGCAGCGGAAAGCTGCCCTTTGCCTCCATCTATGAGAACAAGGTCGGGTGTGATGCCGAAAGAATCCGACGGTTTTGTCGGATCCGTGTCTTCGCCTTCAGCAACCTTTTGGCGGGCAGCGTTCAGACGTTTGAAACGTCGGGTAAGGACTTCCCGCATGGATGCGAAATCGTCGTTGCCATCAACAGTGTTGATCTTGAAACGCCGATACTGAGAGGTCGCTGGTGCGCCATTCTCGAACACGGACATCGCGGCTACCGATGATGTCCCTTGGATGTGAGAGATGTCGTAGCACTCGATGCGGTATGGACGATTGGGCAGGCTCAATGCTTCTTGCAGATCGTCCAAAGCACGCCCCATCAAGTCCGAATTGGACTGCCACTTCAATTTCAACTGCGAAAGCCCCTGTACAGCGTTCTCACGCGCCATATCGACTAATTTTCGCTTAGGGCCGCGCTTGGGAACGTTGATCTCCATCTTGGCGCCGCGGTTTTCGGTTAGGAGTTCGTCTAGTACTTGAGCGTCTTCGGGTTCGATCTGAGTCAAGATTCGGCGCGGCATGTGCGGATTGCCGGCGATATAGAACTGCTCGATGAACTTGGCGATGATGTGCGAATCGGGATCGTCGTATGTTCCCGCCATGATGAAGTTGTCACGCCCCACCATGCTTCCACGCCGTATGAAAAAGACATCGATCCACGCTTCATCGCTACCTTTTTCACAAGCGATTACATCCATATCCTCCTGCCCGATACCCACAACCTTCTGATCCTCGTAAACGATCTTCATCGCATTCAAGCGGTCTCGCAAGGCAGCAGCACGCTCAAACTCGAGGTTTTCCGCCGCTTCAGTCATCGCATCTTGCAGTTCAACCACTACCTTGTCGGTATCGCCTTGCAGGAACGAAATCACTTGGTCGATGACCTTGTCATACTCCTGTTTGTCGGCATAACCGGTGCAAGGTGCCACACACCGCTTGATGTGGTACTCCAAACACGGCCGCTCCTCTTCACCCGTGATCTTCATCGTGCAAGATCGGTATGGAAACAGCTTTTTGAGCAGATCGAGAGTAGTTCGCACTGAGTAAGCGGACGCATAAGGTCCGAAATAACGTGCCTTGTCGCGCTTAGAACGTCGGCGAGTGAAGTAGACGCGGGGAAATTCATCATCAAGATCGACTTTGATGTAGGGATACGTCTTGTCGTCTTTCAATCGGGCGTTGAAGCGAGGCTTGTGCTGTTTGATCAGCGAGTTTTCGAGCAGTAGCGCCTCACGCTCCGACTCCACAACGATGTAATCAAAGTCATGGATCATCCCCACGAGCCGCTTGGTCTTACCCCTCAATTTCGTCTCGTTGGCAAAGTATGAGCGCAGACGATTCCGCAAGCTAACCGACTTGCCCACATACAGAATCTGCCCACTCTTACCCCGCATCGTATACACCCCTGGCTCACGAGGCACAGCAGCAAGACGATCAGCGAAGAGTTCGGCGCGAGTAGGGGAGTCCGTTGTCGGGGCAGAAGAGGGCATAGGAATAAGTTGATTTTACGGGGTTGAATTAGGATGCGAAGGATGCTGAAGGTATATAAGTTTGGTAGTTACCACGATTCGAGGGGAGTTATGGAGACCAGACCACCTAGCCTCATCTCGATTGAGAGAGAGTAGCTACGCATGAGTTCGCGGCCCATCAGTGGAGCGATGCCTTCGATGACGCGTACCGGTTTGAAATCGCCGTCCCACATCACTTCTGCGAGATAGTACCGCACTGATCGCCGATCACCTGTTGCCGAAGTGATTTCGGTGGTTCCGGGAAATTCGCGCAACCCCAATCTGGCGATTAGGTCGGGTGTCATCACTAAGCTGAAATCATTGCCGGTATCGACAATGAATGTAACGAGGTTGACTGCACCATCGTGATCCCGAATCTCGAGATCGACCAGTGGGTACAGATTGCCGCCTAGAACGCGGCCGGTGATCAACTGCCTGGCCTCAGGCGATGGAAATCTGCGATTGCCGCTTCAACGTCTTCAACGTCGTCTGGCGAAATGCTCCCGGCTTTGAAACCTGACTTGGCTATCGGGATGGACCAAGTTACGGCATCAGCACGGCGGGCAATCAATCGATCAAGAACGGCATCGTCGTGCCCGTAGTGTCCGATCTCGTAATCACCACTGATGCCATCAATGACGATGTGATGCCCTTTGTGAGAGTCTTTGTATTTGGGTAGCAGTTCTTCTTTGTAGATCCGCTTGGCATTCTCAATCGCCTCCTCGAAATCTACCGGCACCCGCCCCGAACCGTGCAGCAATGTCGTCACAGCAAACCCCTTTGATGATGGAGTATCGCGATGCTTCAAGTATAGCGGTTGTAGAGGTCTAGGCTTAGGCCGGTTCGCGGGAGAGGTTGAGTTCTAGGAGGCGTTCAAGAATGGTGTCGTCGTCGAGATCAGCAGGGTCTTCGGTCCAGCCGTAGGCGTCGAAGACGGCGCGGTCTAGTTCGGCGTGGTCAGCCTTCAGCCATGCCGGGTTGCGGTTGTAAAGGTTGGTGAGAGTGTTTTTCTGTTTTTTCATATTGTTATCAAGGGCGTAGGGACCTGAGAGCGAGTTGTCGCGGTGGCACATCATCGTTCTGGCGATGTCAGCGATTGCGTCCCGTTGATCGTCTGTTGGTTCCGGGAATGGGAAAGTCTCGAAGCATGTAGTGTGCGTGTAACGGAAACCACTTTCTCGGTCCCTGACTTGAGTTCCCATGGCGCGTGACCAAACTTCGTGGATGCGGGATTGGAGTACACCGAAAAAGTAGTCGTCATCTCGTGCGAAAACTCCAATGGAGTGATTGGCGATTGCAGGAGATTCAATCCAATCGAAAACTCGGTGTTTTGAGTGAAGCGGCGTTGCGACAAATCGCTTCAGGTTGCGGAGCGCGTGTCGCATTTTCGGGCGAACACTTGCGAACAACCACCAGAGTTTGCGAGCGTTTATATGTGTTCCAGGTTGGCTAGACGCCACTCTGTCTTCAAGCAATTCGAAAGGTGCCTCGTACTTTTCTGCCTGAGAACGTTCAGTGCGAGTACCGAAGTCAATCACCCATCGGTTGCTAGGAGTACCAGTAATGTCTTTGGCGGTGACTAAGGGCCTTATTACGTCGCGGTTGTTGAATCCGCCCGGATTCGTTGCCTGTAGGATGGCGGGAACCTCGTGCTCAGTTAGCTCAAAAGGTCCGACTAGGATTACGCCCTGGTACGCGATGTCGAGATTTTCTCGCAGTCGTCTTGCCATTGTGAGATCAGTTGATCTTGAAGTTAAATCCGCGTTGATTTGTCGGACTTTCCGTCGGTCTAGCGCCAGTTCTGTCTCGTTGCCCGCGTCGAAACCTACCATCGAGATGTGGACATCTGCCCCGTCTAGGACCCAGTCACGATCCGAGATGCCAAAAAAGATGTCACCTGATTCTTTGATCTTTTCGAGAACTTGACGTGACCTGCCACCACGGATGGATTGAGTGGCTAATAGACCAGCTCTCTCGGCTTTGGAATTATTGATTTGAATCCGTGCTTTTTCGAACCAGTAAGCACATAGATCTACTCCGTTGGGTACTTCGTCGCCCCATGCCTGGTAGATTAGTTCGACAATTTCGTCACCCATCTCTTCCCGCATTCGCTTGTTGCCGAGGAATGGGGGATTGCCGACTATGAAATCGACTTCGGGCCATTCGGCCGGTTTGGGTTCGGGTCCGGTGTTGTCTACGATGGCATCTCGGCAGTCGATGTTGTCTAAGGGGTCTAGTATGGGGTCGCGGTCTTCGATGTTGCCGAGGCGAGCTCCGTTTTGGAGGTGTCCGATCCATACGACGACGCCGGCGAGTTGGTGGGCGTATTCGTCGATTTCGATGCCCAGGAGTTGTTGGGGATGGACGCGCGGTTCGGGAGGATCGATGCCGAAATCGAGAGCCCAATTTATGACTTCTCGTTCGAGTGCGTGCAAGAGGTTAAGTGCGACATATAGGAAATTGCCGGAGCCGCAGGCTGGGTCTAGGATGCGGACTTTGCCCAATCGATCTATGAAATCCTGAGTCGTGACCTTTGCCAGGTCTGCGTCGGCGGCTCTGATTCCAGATTTGATGTTGTCCCAATCCCTGCGGAGCGGTGCCATTACTACTGGTTCGACTAGTGTCTCGATGTCCTTGCGGGATGTGTAATGCCGGCCTTGCTGTGCTCGTTTTTCGGGGTTGTAGATACGCTCGAACAGTGTTCCGAAGATTGCAGGTTCGATCTGCGACCAGTCGAGAGCGTCGGCTTCACATACGAAGGGCATTATGGAGCTGCCGATCTTGAGGTTGTTCGGGGTTCCATCGAAGAGTCCGCCGTTGAAGTGTTTGATTGGCGGGACCTCGATCGGGTCGCCGACGCTCATCTTTTGGAATAGGCGGCTTAATCTGGCCGGAAAAACGGTTGCTGGGGATGTGCCCAACTCGTGGGTGAATTGAGTCATGAGTTGTTTGGGCAAAAGCCCCATGTCGCTGGAGAACATGCAGAACAGTAGTTGGGAAAGGAATCGAGCGATTTCTTCGTCTTTATCGGAGTTGTAGTCCTGAAGTTCTTTGGCAATTTTCTTGAAGATGTCGGCCGCCGCCTCGGTGATTTGCTCGGTGGTTCGTGCGGGTTCCAAGTAGTCGGGATCGTAGAAGCAGTATCGGAGTACTTGGTATACCGATAGCGGGGACTGGTCTATGACACCGAGTGCGTTCTTGCGTGTGGCGTTCTGCTCGATATCGATCAAGTCGTCGAGGGTGATGATGTAGGTGTCAGGAGCTTTGCCGGTGAAATTGGTGTGAATACGGATGGTTTCAAAGTCGGCGACGATGAGCAGCGGGGGATTGCCGAGTCCATCGCGATACCTGAGGTTCTGGTTGTACGCCGCGTCAAGGTCTAAGCCGGGCTTTTTGTACTCCATGATGAAGTGATTGCGTAAGAAAACGTCGGCTTCACCTTGGCCGCCGGTCGCGGTGCGTACGCGCTGATTGAATTCAAAGTCATGATTATCGAGGTCGTCATGCGGATTTTCGTGTCCGACGATTTCGCAGAGTTCGTTGAAGTGTGCTTGGAAATGCTGGACTTCGTTACCTTGATAGTTCGTCCATTTGCGTGCGAAATCTGCTGCCAGGGCTTGAGTAGCGCTTGGCACGTCGCGGGACGGGTTCATGGGTTCGTCCATTAGCAGCATGGGTAGGCCTTGAAGGGATATTTGGAGTAGCGGGGGTCTATATCAGTCAATTTTCGCATGTGGTAGCGATCTTATTCGAGTGGGATGGCAGAGGTTTTTTGAACTGTGATTGCGTTGATTATTGATGATGTGCGTTGATTTTTTGGGTTTGATGTTGAGGGGTAGGCATCCCCCTAACCCCTTTGCGCTTCGCGAAAGGGGGCGTGCCCCTTTCTCCTATGGACATTTCCCCGCTAGCGTGGGAAACCCTGCCGCGCGTCTCCCCTCTGGATGGACGTTCCGTCCGCTGAAGCGCCGGCTTTCGCCGGAATGACGGAAAAGGTGCGAGGAATGATGTGAGGGGGTGGAGGCATTCCCCGCTCGACGGTGTTGCGTGCGCCGTCTCCCGCCCCATTCACTATGC
This sequence comes from Dehalococcoidia bacterium, assembly GCA_963555965.3. GTDB lineage: Bacteria > Chloroflexota > Dehalococcoidia > Lucifugimonadales > Lucifugimonadaceae > Bin127. The sequence goes on along the minus strand of OY821634.1, from coordinate 533,937 downwards.
GGAAGGGGCGGTATTGGTTACAGAGCGATGGTGAAGACGGTTAGTGCGACGGCTATGCCAGCTGCTAGGATTCCCATTTTGCGGATTTCACGTGGGAATGTGCGGGCGTAGACTTCAGAACGGGTGCGCTGTGTTCGGCGCGCTCCTGCCGGGTGCTGCCTAGTAACAGCGGCGGCAGTTGCGGATAGGACGGGTGAGGGTTCTATAGGAGCATCCGTGGTCTGGGTTTCGTCTGCCGCTTGGTCTCGTCCTGAAGGTTGCTCGGATTGGACGAAGACGTTGGGACGACGGCTTGAACGGCGTCGATTTCGATTACGATGTGGCATGTTTCAGTATGGTGTTTTGGTTTTTCTGGAATCTCGCCTGCGCGGGAATGACTGACTGCTTTAATGTGATTCTACGTGAGACCGCCGAGTTCTTTCATCTCTCGAGCAGCATCGACGGTTACTCGGACGGCGTAGTCGATGCTGACATCGGATGTGTTCCACATGAAGTGGTATAGGAATGGGTCGATTGGGCTTGATTGGAAGGCTTTTTCGAAGTATCGGTGCTGTGCGGTATCGGAATGGGTGATGAATTCGAGGGCTTCATCCATGCTGATGCTTTCGCGCTCGGATACACGCTTAGCGCGGTCTTCCATGCGCGCTACGACTCCGACGCGCAGAACCTCAGGGTTGTCGCGCAGGATAGCCGCACCGCCTCGGCTGAGAATTACGATGTTGCCTTGCTCTGCGATGTCTTGTATGACTTCGCGTGTGGTCTGAATGAATCGTTCATCGTCGACTTCCTCAGCAGTTGTGTGCGGCTCATCTTCGTATTCGCTGTATTGGCGTGAGATGAGGTCTTCGACGCCGGGTCCGAAGTAGGGGTCGCCTCCCATTCCAGCGACCGCTGATCTTTCGAGGACGCGCTGAACGCGCAGAGCTAAGCGGTTCACCAGTGAAGGTACGCGACGCTCTTGGTCGACTAAGGCGCGCATCGTGGCGTTGACCCTGCGCGCGATCTGGGCGAGGATGAGACGATCGACAAAGTCGATCTCCAACTCGCGAGCGACGAGACGTCCCAAATCTGGTGCTCCGGCTCCAACTCGGCCTTCGACGGTGATTATCGGCATATTCGCTCCTTTTCCTCTGAATTCCCGCCTTCGCGGGAATGGCTCCCTGCTTGGAGAGCGACTCCATGCGCGGGAACGATGCGGAATTTATCAGGTTCGATACTCTCCATTATCGCTTGAGATGTCAAACTCTGTTAGTGCGGGTATCTTGAACTGTGATTATCGAGACGTAGATGTTGTGCTGTGATTGTGGGTTGGTAGTAGGTGGCGGTGTGAACTCCATGCGGCTTGCGAACCTCTTATCGAACGGGAGAGTAGGTTCCCGTTCTAAAATGGCTATGACACTCAGTGAATCAAGAAAGTGGATAATCTCGGATGCCATCAGGCACGTTGACTTCTCAGCGGTGGCGCGAAAGCGCTCCGGTTACGTTTAGTCCTGAAAACCGGCCGGTGGTCGGTTACGACGGGGTAGTGGCATCGACTCAGTCTATGGGTTCGGCGGCAGGTGCAGAGATCATGACCGCAGGTGGCAATGCGATAGATGCGGCCGTTGCGACGATGTTCACGCTGAGTGTGGTTGAGCCGATGAAGATGGGTATCTATGGTGCTGGTTTCATGAACATCCGCTTGGCTGACGGGCGTCGGATAGCAATCGACAACTACTCGCAGGCACCCGGGGCGGCGACGATGGATATGTTCACGCCGATCTCGGACGAGTGGCCGAACTACATGCGAGCTCATGGAGACCTGAACCAGACGGGCGTGCTTGCGTCTGGAGTGCCAGGGTCCTTAAAGGCATGGTGCGAGATTCAGTCGGAGTTCGGGAAGCTTTCACTGTCTGAGGTGATGCAGCCAGCGATCAGCTACGCTGAGAACGGATTCCGTGCTACTGAGCACTACTGTGGATTTGTTGCGAGCAACGCTGATTTATTGCGGCAATTCAGCGCAACTAGAAGTATCTTCATGCCCGGTGGCAAGGTACCGAAACCGGGTGATCTGGTAGTGCAACGCGATCTTGCCAGCACACTGAAGCGGATTGCGATTGAAGGATCGGGATACCTGTATGGCGGCGAGTTGGGTGAGGAGATTGTTCGGTATTCGCAGTCGCAAGGCGGGGTCATCACGATGGATGATCTGTTGGGGTATCGCACGCGGCGGGGCGAACCGGTAACTGGCACGTATCGCGGCTATACGGTTACTGGGCCGCAGCCTTCATCTGCTGGCGGGCTTCACTTGATCGAGTTTTTGAACGTTTTGGCGTTGCGAAACATCGGCGATATGGGTTTTGGTCGCAGCGCGACGATCCACCTGATGGCTGAGGCGATGCAGCTGGTGTTTGCGGACCGCAATCGGTATCTGGCAGATCCAGAGTTCCAAGAAATCCCGTTTGATCGTCTGCTTTCGGAGTTTCATGCCAAGGAGTTGATGAGTCAGATATTGCCGAACACAGTGATGCCAGAGCTAGCATCGCCGTTGCTGGCGGAGTCGGATGACACCTCACACATCACTACGGCTGACCGTGAAGGCAACATTGTGTCGGCGACGCAGACGATCAATCACATCTTCGGCTCGAAGGTAGTTGTTCCAGGTACCGGGGTATTACTGGACAACACGATGGCGAACTTTGATCCGCATCCGAATCTTGCGAACTCAGTAGAGCCTTACAAGCGGGTTGCGAGCAGCATGGCGCCGGTGATTGTGTATCGAGGCGGTAGACCTGCCTTTGCGCTTGGATTGCCTGGCGGGATACGTATATGGACGTCGGTAGCGCAGGCCATAGTTAACATCATCGATCACGGCATGACCCCGCAGGAGGCGGTAGAAGCCCCGAGGATGTTCACTCAGGGGCAAGAGGTCGAGTTGGAGGAAGAGTTTGGATCGGAGGTTGCGTCATCGCTTCGGAACATCGGCCACAACGTGACGATGGTCAAGAACGTTGCTGGCGGAATGAACATCATCGAGTTTGGTGAAGATTCGACGTTGGCTGGGTCGTCTTGCTGGCGTTCAGACGGTGGATCAGTCGCGGTGAGCAGGGGAAAGGCGCGTGCAGGAGTCGGATTGTCGGTTTTTGAACCCAGCGTCGCATCGTAGTCGATTGCCTGGATTGTCGCGGAGAATGCAGTTTGTCGAAAGTGCTTGAGGCTCGTTCAGAGCGATTTGAACTGGTCTGCGCGGAGTGCTCGTCGGTAGCGGACGCGCCATCGGTTCACAACGTTCACTGCCAATGCGGCGGGATTTATGACATTCGATATTTTGATGCGACCGATGCGGTTGAAGGGTTGCCGTTGATGTCATCGAAGGTTGCTGTAGACCTAGGGCAGGGCAATACTCCGTTAGTGAATTTGGATCGACTTGCCGAGGAGTTAGGCATTGCATCTTTGTCAGCAAAGCTGGAGTTTTGTTCGCCGACCGGGTCGTTCAAGGATCGGGGGAGCGCAGTTCTGGTATCAGCAGCATCTGAGGAAGGTATCGAGGAGTTCGTAGAGGATTCGTCAGGCAATGCCGGCGCGTCGATGTCGGCGTATGCAGCGAGGGCAGGAATTCAAGCACACATCTTTGCGCCGTCGAGCGCCGCTCAGGGGAAGTTGGACCAGATATGCATATTCGGCGCTGAGTTGCATCTGATCGACGGTCCTAGACAGGCAGCGACGGATGCGGCGTCGGAGTTCTCGGAACGGGAGGGGATACCGTATCTTTCACACGCGTTGAGTCCGTGGTTTGCCGAGGGTGTAAAGGTGATGGGATGGGAGATTTCCGCTTCGGGATTTGAAGCTACGGACATTGTGGCTCCGGCAGGTAACGGTGCGTTGCTGATCGGGAGCTTCGCAGGTTATCCGATCGGCGAGTCTCCCCGTATCCACTGCGTTCAATCGACGGGAGTTCAGCCATTGATAAGGGCGATTGAGGGAGAGGTTTGGGACGTGCGCGAAGCACATCCTACGGCTGCGTCAGGGATTGCGGTGAGCAAACCACCGCGCGCGCTTCAAGCAGCTCGCGCAGTCAACGCTTCATACGGATCAGCAGTTGCGGTAACAGACTTTGCGATGGGTTTTTGGCAGAAGTTTTTGGCATCGGAAGTAGGGATTTTCTGCGAGGTAACGTCTGCCGCGGCGTTTGCCGGGTTGGAGGAGATGGTGAATCAGGAGTTGATCGGCGAGGAGGCGCGGGTTGTCGTCGTGGTTACGGGATCAGGGTTGAAGGAGCCGGTGCAGGTGCCGGACTGTCCTAGCCCATTTCTCATCAAGTGAGAGGGAAAGTCATCTACCCATCGACTGCTTGTGGGATTTCGAGATGGCTGAGGTCTGGTAGGTCGCCGCAGGTGGCTACTTGTGAGAAGGTGCCACCGGGTATGGATACGGCGATGGCGTGGTTGCCATCAAGGATGGTGCTCACATGACGTTCGGTGAGGGTGGTTTCAGATACGCCGCCAACTGCAGGGTCTAAAGTCTCAACCCATTGGAAGTTCGGTAGGTCAGTGGCGTTTTCGCATCGTCCTCGACGGATACTGATCTGCTGGATAACCCCGGGTGCAGGTAGGACAGTCACCTTGATCCAAGTTCCACGGTCTAGTTGTCGGACGATCCCCGCTCCTTGCTGGGAATAACCTTGCAGGGCGAGATTGAAGCCGACTTGCACCTTATTGCCGTCTTCGTCTTGATAGATAGTCGGAGTGACGGTGACCGACATGGTTCCGGGAGTGGCTGTCGGTAATGCGATAGGCGTTGGCTCTTCATCCTCGCCACATGCCAAGGCGAATATGCCTAGCAGGGCGATGAGGAATGAGAGTAAGATGCACTGAGCATATTTTCGGGAACTATTCGCAAACATGAGAGTCGATTCTATCCACCATTGCTGGCTTCGTTGAAGGCTTCGGCAAATCCATCGAGGGAACCGTGCAGGACTTCATCTTCGACGCAGTACGAGGCTCTGAAGTACCCGCCCATTCCGAAGCCTACGCCCGGGACAACGAGAACGAGTTTGGATTTCAAAAGGTCAACGAATGTGACATCGTCGGGCATCGGCGATTTGGGGAACAGATAAAAACCGCCATCGGGGAGATTGGACTGATATCCGATCTTTGTGAGGCCGGTATGAATGATGTCTCGCTTGCGGAGGTACTGTGACATGTCAACGCTTGACCGCTGGAGCTTGGAAACGATACGTTGCATTATTGCGGGTGCGTTGACGAATCCTAGGGTGCGGAGCATAAATACCGACCCGTCGAGGAGGTCGATCTTGCCGGGATCATCGGGGTTTACGGCCATGTAGCCGATGCGTTCGCCGGCGAGACCGAGGTCTTTGGAGTGCGAGGTTGCGACGATTGTCCGAACGTGGTGTTTGAAGACGAATGGGTAGGGATCGTCGGTGTAGATGAGTTTTCGATACGGTTCGTCGGTGATTAGGTAGATCTCCGTTCCGTACCTGGCTTCTGCGGCCTGAAGGATTTTCGCGATGTCGGCGATGACCGATTCGGGGTAGATGACGCCTGATGGGTTGTTGGGCGAGTTGATGATAATGGCGCGGGTGCGATCGTTGATGAGCGATGTGAGCGAATCTAGGTCAGGCATGAAGTCTGGAGTCGATCGCGCCTCGCGGTAGATGCCGTTGGCGTGTTGGATGTAGAAGATGTATTCGGCGAAGTAGGGCGCAATGATAATGACTTCGTCGCCGGGATCTAAGAGCGCGCGCAAGGCGATGTTGATGGCTCCGGCGGCGCCGACGGTCATGATGATGTCGGTGGGTTCGAAATTCGTTCCGGATTCTTCGGTCAATGCTTCGGCGACGGCGGCGCGGGCTTCGATGAATCCGGGATTGGGCATGTAGCGGTGCAGACCGCTGTCGGGCTCTTGGGCGATCTCGGCGAGTGCTTGCTTGAACTCAGGCGGAGGTTCTAGGAGCGGGTTGCCGAGGGATAGATCGAAGACGTTTTCGGGTCCGTGGATGGTTTTGAGTTCCATGCCCTCTTCGAACATGCGGCGGATCCACGAACTTGCTTGCATCTGTTCTCTTGCAAGTTTTGAGATTGCCATGGTAAGTCGGCCTTTCGGATGGTCTGTATTAGTTTCGGCGACGCTTGCGTCGTCTGCGACGATTTTTTGGGCGTCCTACACGTTGTTGTCGGTTCTGGTCGAGTTTCGCTTCGTCTTTAGGCGCGAACATGCGAGCGAGAAATCCAGGCCCGCCACTGTTGGGGACAATAACGACATACGTCCCGGCTATCTTGTCGTGCCATCCCTGATGTTTGTCGTCGAATATGACCCATATCAGGCCGATGCCGAAGGTGATGACGGCTACGAAACGTCCGACAGCCTCGCGCGGAATGGCAAGTGCGACGCCGGGCTTGTTTCCCTCTTCATCGACAACCGATATGCCGGCCACCCACTTGCCGATGGTGCTTCCGAAAATACCGGTGAGAAGTATGAAGTATGCGAGAAAGATTGCTACTTCGACGATACTGCGGCGAGGATCAAGGTTGAATCCGATCTGCCCTGAAGCTGAATCGATGATGAATTTGAGCATCAAAAGCAACCCGATGTCCACAGCGAAGGCATAGATACGACGCAGCGGGCCGGCGAATCCGAGCATTTCGATGGGCTTAGGTTCGGGTTTATTCAGCGATTCGGTGCTTTGAACCAGTTGTGGGTCAGGAATGTCAGGTTCTTCGGATTGAACCGGACGTGAACGGTGTCTGCGGCGCGAGGTAGTCATGGTTGGCGATAGAGATTGTATCGTTTAGTGCCGATTGGACTTAAACTTACTTACGATGATTAAGTATCGAACATTGGAGCGAACATGGGCAGACTTGATGATAGGACGGCGTTGATAACGGGCGCGGGATCAGGCATAGGCGCTGCGTGCGCTGAATTATTCAGTGCAGAGGGCGCGAATGTGTTCTGCGCTGATTTAGAAGCCGATGCGGCACAGGATGTGGCGGACCGAGTGACTGAGCGCGGCGGATCGGCAGTCGCGGGTTCGGTGGATGTCACGAAGCGGGACCAGTGCGAGGAATTGGTCGGGAATGTGGTTGATCGGTTTGGAGGGTTGGACGTGCTGCTGAACAGCGCGGGGGTGACGCCTCGGAAGGCGCCGTTGGAGTGGGACTTCGAGGAGAAGTGGGATTGGGTGATTGATGTGAATCTGAAGGGCAGCATGTTGATGTCTCACGCGGCATCGGATGTGATGCTTCCTGCTGGTTATGGTTCTATTGTGAACTTGGCGTCGATCATTGGGTTGGTGGGGTATTCGACTGGGATGAGCGATGGTTTTAACCCGTACCCGCACTCGAAGGGCGGTGTGGTTCAGATGACGCGGGATATGGGGGTGGCATTCGCCAAGCGTGGTGTTCGAGTGAATGCGCTGTGCCCGGGTTTCACGTATACGGCGTTGACTAAGTCGTTGACGGATGATGACGACACGCGTTTGCATCTGGAGTCGCTACATCCAATGGGGAGGCTTGGCGAGCCGATTGAGATCGCCTATGCGGCGTTGTATCTGGCTTCGGATGAATCGTCGTTCGTAACAGCTTCGTGCCTGCCTGTAGATGGCGGGTACACGGCGGGATAGGGGGATCAGATCGATGGTTACACAGACAGAAATGATGGGAGCGACTGGTTTGGGGCGATTAGAAGGCAAGGTGGCGTTGATTACTGGTGGCGGTAGTGGGATCGGTGAGGCGAGTGCGAAGCTGTTTGCCGATGAAGGTGCGACGGTTGCGATTGCGGATTTGAACGCGCAAGGTGCGCAACGCGTCGCGGGTGAGATTCGTGCGACTGGAGGTTCAGCGATAGCGACGATGGTTGATGTAACTGATAACGACAGTTGTGCGACTGCGATTGATGCCGTGGTCGATGAGTTTGGACGCGTCGATGTTCTTGTGAACAGCGCGGGAGTCGGCTCGCGGCGCGCATTGGATATGACCTACGAAGAGCGTTGGCAGTTCGTGATCGATGTCAATCTGAAAGGCACAGTGTTGATGGCTCGCCACGCGGTTGAGCAGATGAAGGAGCAGGGCAGTGGCGCGGTTGTGAACATTGCTTCGATACGGGGCCTGATCGGCTACCCGGATTTCATCACTGACGGTTTCAACCCCTATCCACACTCCAAAGGTGGCGTTGTGAACGCGACGCGGGATATGGCGCTTGGACTGGCTAAGCAGAACATCAGAGTCAATGCAGTCTGCCCCGGATTTACGCACACGGAGATGACGCGCGGGACGTGGGAGAACCCGGAGCTTTACGACCGGATCGTAGCGTTGCATCCGATAGGTCGGTTCGCGCAGCCTATCGAGATTGCGCGCGCGGTGTTGTTCCTGGCATCGGACGAGGCATCGTTCGTAACTGGCGCCTGTCTGGTGATTGACGGCGGGTTTACGGCGCAGTAGAGCGGTTCGTCAGTTAGGTCGATACCGGGGCGAGTTCGCTGGTAGTTGACTGTCCGTTAGGGCTGGTACCGTTGCTGGATTTACCTTTGACGTCGAAGACTTCCTCTGCGCTGGCGATGATCCAAGGGTCGGCATCGTAGACGACGTTGTCATCCTTGCCGTGGTAGGGCAATAGGTTCAGGACGTGGCGTATGGCGTTGATGCGCGCCCTCATCTTGTCATCAGATTTGATGACGTACCAAGGAGCGAAATTGGTGTGAGTGTGGTAGAACATCGCTGTCTTTGCCGTGGTGTATTCGTCCCAGCGATGATAGGACGCGAGATCGACCGGGCTTAGCTTCCACTGTTTCAGCGGGTCGCGTTGGCGTCGCTTGAATCGTCGTTCCTGTTCGACGCGGCTTACAGAGAAGTAGAGCTTGATGATCTGGATGCCGACATTTGCCCACATCTCCTCGATGCGGGGGGCTTCAAGAAGGAATCTGTCGTATTCCTCTTCGGTGCAGAAGCCCATGACTTTTTCGACGCCTGCGCGGTTGTACCAGGAGCGGTCAAAGAGCGCGATCTCTCCTGCGGTCGGCAGGTGTCGGACGTATCGTTGGAAATACCACTGACCGGATTCTTCGATGGTGGGTTTTTCGAGTGCGATGACCTTCGCGGCTCTTGGGTTGAGGTGCTCCATAAACCGGCGGATGGTGCCGCCTTTGCCCGCGGCATCTCGGCCTTCGAACACGATCAATACCTTCTCGCCGGTATCACGCACCCAGTTCTGCATCTTTACGAGCTCGATTTGGAGAGGGAACTTGTGTTCGTAATATGCATCGAGGTTGATTTTCCGCTGGTACGGGTATGCGCCTTCGCGGAAGAACTCGCGTCGTTCTTCGGAGTCGAGATTTTCCCTGTCTTCGGGTGCGCGGTAGTTCTTGAGTTTGCCGCGCGTCATTGAATCTTCGAAGGCATCGCCCCATTTGGTGCTGAAGAAGCCGTGTGCTCGTTCGCTGGTGGTGCTCTGGTATTTGGATTCGCTCTCTGCCATGATGGAATTACCGTGGTATGCCGCTTGAATGGTTACAAATATACCAGCGTCCAAGTTAGCGTCGGATAACAACGCTGGTGGGGGTTGTGAACGTTGGAGCGATCCGACGTTAAGTGTTTTCAAAGCGAGATGGCGAAAAGATTGCCGGGGGCTTTATGTCATTCAGTACGAGACCAGCGATCCAATCTGCCATCAGCAGCGATAACAGTATGCCCTTTTTGCCGGCGCCGTTGGCGTGGTAGATGCCGTCGACGGCGTTGGAAGCGCCGACGATGGGTAAGCCGTCGCTGGCTACTGGACGGAGGCACGCGGTGGTCTTGATGGTCTTTAGACCGGTGAGTGATGGGATGTAGCTTGTGACGCCGTTCATAATGTGGTTGCGGCCTTCTTCGGTGATGTCGCTATTGAAGCCGCGATCCCATTCGTAGGTTCCTGCCCAGACTGAGCCATCAGGTTTACGGCCGACGTTGAACCCTGCGAACCCCACCCGGTTCTGGAGGTCGTTGCCATCGCGTTCGAGCCGTATGATCTCGCCCTTGATGGGTTTGATAGGCAATTCGGGAATGCCTTTAATTCCGTCGACCCAAGGTCCAGTCGCGGCAATGACGATTGGAGTGTCGATGCGTGTCTGGTCTATGAGCTTCGCTCCGAGTATACGCCCGCAAAGAGTTTCCACACCAATGACGGTTTCGGTGGTGAAGATCGCGCCGCTTCTTTGCGCTTCGCGAGCCAATGCGCGGGCGTAGGTATGGCTATCGAGTTCCCAGCCAGCGTTGACCAGTGAAGCGGTGATCATGCCGGGGCGGATGGCGGGTTCGAGCGCGTAGATTTCTGCCGCGTCTATCATTTCGGCTTCGAAGCCTTCAGAACGCATCCATTCAACATCATTGGCGAGGAGTACTCCACCGTCATCGTCGTCTGCCAGCGATAGAGATGTGACCCGTTGCAGTTGCCAATCGTCTGGCTCGGAAGGATTTAGTTCTTCGTAGAGTTCGACATGTTTGGCGATGGCATTTCGATAGTGCTGTGTCATCGGACCTGGAACACCGCTGCCGAAGTGGGCAGATAGTCCTCCCCAGGCATAAGCGGAAGCGTTGGAGGCAATGCCATCGCGGTCTACAACGTGTGGAGTCATGCCACAGCGCACTAGCTGCAAAGCCACAGCGCAGCCAACGGCACCAGCACCGATTATGACAGCATCAGCGGTTGGGTTTAAGTTCAATTCACATTTCCGGTCGTGCTTGGGAAATTGGTGTAGTGAATCGAATCATATCGCGGGGAAGTTTCTCGAAGCGTAAAGGGTAGATTCCCGGCTGTGTTCGGAACTAGCCGGGAATGTCTGATGTTTTGGAGGCGGGGAGAGTGAGTGAGAAGGTGGTCCCCGCTCCGATTCCGCTCGTGACTTCGATTTTGCCGTTGTGCGCTTCGACTAGTCGTTTAACTATGGTGAGCCCGAGACCGGCTCCGCCTCTTGAGCGTGTACGCGAGGTGTCGACGCGGTAGAACTGATCGAAGATGTGCTCGATGTCTGCCTCCGGTATCCCATCACCGCTGTCCGTTACGCTAATAATCACACTGTCTTCGTCGCGTTCAGCGTCTTTTTCAACGCCGACGATGATCTTGCTGTTCGAGGGGGAGTGATGGATTGCGTTTTCGACGAGGTTTTGGATTACTTGTGTCATCCTCGTACGATCAATGTTGACTAAGGGCAGAGCATTTGAGATTTCACAGATCAGTTCGACATCTGCATCAACCGCTCTCGGCATAAAGGAGTGAGCGACGCTTTCGACGACGGATTCCACTCGATCCGGCAGCATTTCGAGCTTTAACGCGCCGGCGTCTGCCACTGCCAACAGGCGTAGGTCGTCTACCAACGCCGACAAGTGGAGGGTTTCCTGATGAAGCGTGCCGATCGTCTGATCGTCTGGCTTGATGACACCGTCTTTGACGCCTTCAAGGTATCCACGGATGTTGGTTAGGGGAGTGCGGAGTTCATGCGCGATGTCGGCGGTAAGGCGTCTACGGCGCGTCTCTGCCGCTTCGAGTTCTGCCGCCATAGTGTTGAAAGAGGACGCTAGCTGCCCGATCTCTCCGCGCTGATCGGAGCGGACGCGTTGATCCAACTCGCCCTTTCCTAAACGCTCAGCTGTCTCAGTCAGGTCGCGCATAGGGGCGAAAGCGCGACGAGTGAAGAATGCGATTATTAATATGCCAGCGATACCGCCTGAGATACCGCTCACAATCAGCGATTTTTGGAACTCGTCTTGGAGTGCGCTGAGTTGCGGTTCAATGGAGAGTTCACCGACTGCTTCGTCGATGAACGCGATAGACTGATCGGCTTCTTGGTCTTTCTTGATACTAAAAATCTCAGCTGGATCTGGAGATTCGTCAGCCGTGATCGCCTTCGATTCCAATATCGTGGGAGTTTGCTTTTCGTTTTCGTTCTGCTTGGCAAATCTAGGTGGCGCATTTTTTACGTCCAGCCAAACCTGAATAGATTGCAGTTTGTCGTCGCCGACATCGACGAAAACAACCTTCCCGGCGATGTCTTTACCGAGTCGCAGAGGTACTGCTCGTAGTCCCGAATGTCTCTTGAACCTGTCGGACTCTTTGTAGTGATTGCCATCGGCGTCGGTCGGGAGACCGTGTGAATCTGCGATGACGTAACCCTTGTCGTCGATCACGGCGACACGTTGTGAAAAGAGATGTGCCACCTTATGAACGGAATCTTGAAGGTTGTTGAGGTCCCGGTCATAGTTGTAGACCTCTTGCAGAAGATTACGTGCTCGTTCCTCTTGGAATCTCTCGACATTGTCGCCGTATTCATTAATGGCGATGCGCGTGTTCACGGTTGCCCAAACACTGACAGCGAAGAGGCACACTGCGAGCGACGCAGTAAACCCGAGAATCAGTCGGAACTGAAGCGTGTGTGTCCAATCAGGTAGCTTCAAATCGATACCCTATGCCGTAGACGGTTTTGAGATGTCGTTCCCCGCTAGTGGCTTTTTCGAGCTTGCGGCGAAGGTTTGATATGTGGGTATCTACGGTGCGGTCGAAGCCGTCGAACTCGTAGCCGATAGCGTTCTCGATGATCTGTTCGCGACTGACTGTGCGGCGATTCGCGTTCATAAAGTAGACGAGGAGCCGGTATTCGGTAGGCGTGAGTGTAAGTTCTCTCTCGTCGACGCGAACGGTACGAGCCTCAAGATCAACGACGTAGTTGCCGATTGATATCTGACCCTGGTGACGTTCTTTGACATCCTCCTCACGAACTGATCTGCGAAGAACTGCACGGATTCTCGCCATCAATTCACGCGGGCTAAACGGCTTCGTTACGTAGTCGTCGGCACCTAGGTCAAGGCCTTCCAAGCGTTCATCCTCGTCTACCCGCGCTGTGACCATGATGATGGGCACATCAGATTCGCCTCGCAACGATCGACAGATTTCGCTACCGTCCATTCCTGGCAGGTTCAAGTCTAGGAGTATCAGATCGGGATTTTCGGAGCGCGCGAGATTCAAACCCTTGATACCGTCTTTCGCATTTACAGCACGGTAACCCTCGTGCGCGAGGTAAAGGCGTATCAGCTGAGAGACCGATTCGTCATCCTCAATCACCAGGATGGTCTTTTCCCAAGAGTTTGTGAGCATGGTCATGTGTAGCGAGGGGTTTGATCTGGATTGAGTTAGTACTCGGTACGGTGTTCATATCAATTATTGCCGCACAATGGTTGAGAAAATGACAAGATGACGGATCGAACCGGTTAGAGATGGTTTCATCGCTTGATTTTCAACTTATGTCGATGCAGCGCGTTAGAATCTTGGTTAGATGAGTTGGCGCACTTCAGCACGTCGATCATGAACCTCGAACTGGCAACTCAAATAACGTGACCGATGCAATTCGGCGGACTTCAAACTTAAGCGATGATTGGTCGAAACAGCAAGATTCGACGTGCTCCGGGATTTGCAGACAGGGCAGGGGTGGATTTCGAACGGCTCGATTCTGCGATTCGAAGCGCGCGCGATTTGCTCTATTCGCGTGGCTATCAACCTATAGAGACGCCATTGATCGAGCAGACGGAGCTGTTTCTGCGTCGTTCCGGAGGACTGCTTTCAAGCCAACTTTTCGACTTTCAAGCGCCTGATGGAGGCGATATCACACTCCGTCCGGAGCTGACAGCTCCAGTGATACGTCACGCGCTTGAGCAGGGTAGCACCGTATACCCATTGCGTTACCAGTATGCGTCGCCAATCTTCCGGTACACGGAGCGCCCGTATGATGCGCCGCCGAACTCGATGCCTAGCAAACGCCAGTACATTCAGGCGGGAGCGGAATTGATTGGGGCTTCGCAAGCCGCAGCGGATGGTGAGATCATCGCGACGGCGTATGCGATGGCAAAGCGGTTGGATATCAAAGATGTTGTGATACGAATCGGGCATGTCGGCTTAATTTGGGAGATGTTGAATAGCTTCAAACTATCGGAACGCGCGATCTTGTTCCTCGCAAATCACGTTGCGGAATTCAGTCGAAACGACGATCATGGCGCTGCCGTTGAGGCAGAAGCGATTAAGTTGGGACTGATGCCGACGAACGGTCAGCAATCAGTTGAAACTCAGGCCTCGGCCGCGCACTTGCTAACGCGGCTGGCCACTGGCTCCGTCCAATTACCAAGATCTACCGAACAGACATCACGGACTGCGGAGGATGTCGTCGCGGGACTCCGCAGAAAGGTTGAAGGCGACGTCAGTAACTCGGATTTCCCGGTGGCATTGGAGTTGATGCGAAAAATCGCATGTATCAGAAGCGACGCAGTATCAAGCGCAGCGCGCCTCGCCAATGAATATGGGTTGAATGAGTTGAGCAGCATCGATGACCTACGCGATGTAGTTCAAGCTACCGAGAGTGCAGGAGTGAATAACGTCGATATTGAGGTGGACCTGGGATTAGCCACAGCGATTGCTTACTATTCGGGAATGATTTTCGAGGTGTGCGCTGTAATTGAAGGTGAACAGTTCTCATTGGGTGGAGGTGGGCGATACGACGGATTGGCATCAGCACTCGGATCAGACGAGGACGTGCCAGCATTAGGTTTCGCATTGAACTTAGACACCATATCAGAACTGACACGCGATGCATATGTTGAAGAGCCGTCGCGTAGGATCATCGTACTGGCTCCCGCGGGCGCACAGGCTGTCGATAGCACAGTTAATTCCGCCTCAGAATTACGCGATCAGGGGCACGATGTATTCACTCTCTTCGACATAAACGTTGATGCTCGTGAGGTCGCGGCTTCACTTGGTAATGCAAGCGTGGCACTTGTGGATGATGATGGCTCGATCAATTGGGTGAAGCAGTGATGGACGGTCTAAGGCTCGCTATTCCTTCTACCGGTGCACTCGAGCAAGGCGCGGGCAGGCTCCTCGGCGATTCTGATGCCGCGGTGAGTCGCGTGAATTCGCGACGATACACCGCTACGATTCCCGCAATACCGGGCATCGAGGTGATCTATCAACGCCAATCCGACATCACCACGATCGTCGATTCCGGGAATGCCGACTTAGGAATCGTGGGATTGGACCGGTATCTGGAATCTCGGTTGGAGGATGGAGATTCCTTAGTGGTAGTGCCTGATTTGGAGTATGGAAATTCGCGGTTAGCGATCGCAGTTCCTGATTCGTGGCTCGACATCACCTCCATGTACGACCTATCAGACTTGAGTTTAGAGTTCCACGAACGCGGGCGCGACTTGCGAGTAGCCACCAAATATCCACGGCTAGTGAAACGTTTCTTCAATCACCGTGGCATCAACTACTTCTCGATGGTTGCGATCAACGGTGCACTGGAGGCGGCTCCGCGCATCGGATACGCAGACATCATCGCGGATATTTCTGACACTGGGAACACATTGCGAGAGAACAATCTGCGGACGTTAGTTGACGGCGTAGCGATCGAATCACAGGCGATTATGATCGGAAACGCGGCGTTGTTGGCGCAGTCGGAAGACAAATTAACGTTGACGCGCCGGTTGTTGGAACGTATAGAAGCACGACTGCGGTCGCGGTCGTATCGTCGTGTAACGGCGAATGTCAAGGGCGATTCGGAAGGGGATATCGCAGATATGATTCTGGCTTCCCCGGATTTAGCCGGAATGGCCGGACCGACTGTTTCGCGAGTATATACAAGCGATAACAATCGCTGGTTCGCGGTGCAGATCGTTACCAAGAAGAACGATGTGCTGCGCGTGGTGGATCATCTCCGACGACTTGGGGGGACTGGCACTGCGGTTTCGGACTTGCAATTCCTCTACCAGAGCGAGTGCACGCTGTACAAGAAACTGATTGAAAATCTGAACCACTTTTCAGAGGCCGTCGATCCGTGCTGAAACGAATCCACGGCTTAAACGCTGCAATTATCGAGTTCTCGAACCGCGGCACCGCGGACCTCGGTGATGAACCGATGACGGATGGTGGCGGCATCTACGACGAAATGCTCTCTCCAGAGGCATTTGCTGACAAGGTTATCGCTGATGTCCGGGATCGCGGCGACGACTTTGTTCGTCGCATCACAAGAGCGTTGGATAGTGTCGATGTTGAACATTTCGAAGTATCATCAGATGTTGTCCGTTCGGCAAAGGATCGGCTTAAATCGAATGAAGTTGATGCTCTTGAACTCGCAGCAGAGCGAGTTGCGGGTTTTCAGAGGCGGGCATTGCCGAAATCTTGGAGAGATGCGGCGGCGGGATATGGAGAGATTGTGCATCCAGTTGGTTCAGCAGGGTGTTGTATTCCTGGTGGCACTGCACCGTTGGCATCCACTGTGATAATGACTGCCGTTCCAGCAAAGGTTGCTGGTGTGTCTTATGTCTGTGTAGTGACGCCAGCAGGACTGGATGGATCACCCCATCCAGCGGTTTTGACAGCTTGCGATATTGCGGGTGTAGACGCGGTGTACGCGGTTGGTGGTGCTCAAGCAGTCGCGGCATTGACGGTCGGGACTGAGACAATCCCGAAGGTGGATTTTATCTGTGGGCCAGGTAGCATCTGGGTAACCGCAGCTAAAAGGCGCGTCTACGGCATGGTGGGGATTGATGGCATTTACGGTCCAACTGAGACAATGGTGATCATTGACGAAGATTCTGATGTGACTGTGGCAGCTGCGGATATGTTGGCACAGGCCGAGCACGACGTCTTGGCGGCTCCGGTATTGGTCGCTCTTTCCGATAATGCGATAGACGCGGTTGAAGCAGAGTTGGTAATGCAGTTGGAGATGCTACCGCGTGCTGAGATCGCGCAAAGAGCGTTGAAAGGGCGCGGTGCAGCGGTAGTTGTGGACACCATTGATGAAGCGCTGAAAGTCGCTGAGGAGTTTGCTCCAGAGCATCTGTGCATGGGGTTCGCGGGTGCAGATGGATTACTTGATAAAGCCCGGAACGCCGGCGGCATCTTCATCGGCGAACGGTCCGGGGAGGTGATGGCAGACTACGTAGCTGGTCCGAGCCATGTGATGCCTACTGGAGGATCGGCGCGTTTCTCATCTGCGTTGTCTGCAAGAGACTTTGTTCGCGTTACGCCATTCTTGGATATGGATGAAGATACTTTTGAATCCATATCAATCGCGGCATCAGACCTCGCAAGGTTGGAGATGCTCGAAGCACACGCACACGCGGCCGATATCCGGCGTCGAAAGTAGTATTGCTGCATCAAGGCAATTTGAATAGGGCAGGTAATGATGCGTGATTTGCGCGATATGATGCGGCCGCACCTCTACAATCCGACTGGATACGTCGGCGCACAGCACTCTGATCATTTGGCGACCGCGGCTGGGATAGACCCTGCTGACGTGATACGTCTCAACGCGAACGAGAATCCCTATGAGCCGCTTCAAGAGATTACGGATGCATTGATCGGATTGCCGATACACGAATATCCAGACCAGGATCTAGCGCGGATGCGGGCAGCGTTGTCTGAGTACACCGGTAGACCAGAGCAACAGATCATCGCCGGGTCGGGTGGAGACGAGATCATCGAACTGTTGACGAAGTTGTTCGTTGCTCCCGGTGAAACCATGATCGACTGTCCACCTACGTTCGGAATGTACGAATTCTGCGCGCGGATTTCGCAAGCAGAGTTGATACCAGTGGAACGCCATGACGACTGGGAGATCGACATCGATGCGACGACTGACGCGATCGAGCGGACGGGTGCGAAGATACTCTTCATCGCATCGCCTAACAATCCGACCGGCAACCTATTACCTGAGGGAGATGCCCGGGCGATTCTAGACACTGGCATAGTGTTGGTGGTTGATGAGACGTACTACGAGTTTTGCGGCAAGACTTCCGCGGGTCTCTTGGACGATTACAAGAACCTGGTGGTTCTGCGTTCGTTCAGCAAATGGGCGGGGATCGCAGGATTAAGGGTAGGCTACGCAATCGGGTCAGAACTGATAATCGACCATCTGATGACGATCAAACAGCCTTACAACCTTAATATCGCTGCGGAATCAGCGGCTCTAGCGGCCTTGGAACACAAGGAGATACTGATGACACGTATCGATACTTTGACCAACGAACGCAGGCGGGTAGAGGCGGTGATAGACGAGTTGGACGGCATCAGCTATTCACCTTCAACGGCGAACTTTCTGCTGATGAAATTCGATGATCATTCTGGTGACAAGGTTTACGAGTTTCTTGCGCGTCATGGGATATTCGCGAGGAAGTTCAGCGGAAGACGTTTGGAGAACTCGATAAGAGTAAGCGTTGGAACACCATCGCAGAACGACATGGTCATCAATGCTCTTCAAGACCTCGTTTGACCGCTCTGGATGCAGTCAAAACGCGGGAATCTCGTTGCTTGCACATTCGATAATTGAGGATTGAGGTGCATGAATGAGTGATCGAATCGCAGAGATAACCCGTGAGACTGGCGAGACTAAGATCAATGTTCGCTTGAACGTTGATGGGCAGGGTATAGCCGAGATCGATAGCCCGATTGGCTTCATGAATCACATGTTGCACGCGCTAGCCAAACACTCGATGATTGACCTGTCGGTAACTGCGTCGGGAGACATCGAAACTGGGTCACATCACACCGTCGAAGATACGGCGATCGTGATTGGTCGATGTTTGGCTGAGGCGTTGGGTGATTGTGCAGGCATCGTTCGTATGTCTAGCAAGCACGTCCCCTTAGACGAAGCTCTGTCGCACGCAGCGCTAGACCTCAGTGGACGGGGATATCCGGTAATTGACATGAGGTCAACATCGAACGCTGGTGATTTTTCGCCGGATATGGCGCGGCACTTCTTCGAATCGTTGGCTTATGAAGGTCGTTTCAACCTGCACTTGACGGTGCTTCGTGGCACTAATGAACATCACATGATCGAATCTGCATTCAAGGCGTTCGCTCGTGCTTTGCGCGAGGCAGCGTCTATGGATGATCGGTCAGAGGGTGCGGTACCGAGCACCAAAGGCACGCTCTCAGACTGACCGACAGGGGGTGCGAATCACCTCTAGTTCTCGATTGGACAGGTCAGAGTAAGAGGTGAATAAACTAATCCCTCACCCTTGATGAGAGAGGGGTGGGGTGAGAATGAAGATGACTGACCAAATGAGCCGGCGCAGGATGATATTCGAGTGGGTCGCGTTGTCGGTGATCGTCGCTTCGGTCGGTGCGACGACATTGCAGACCGACATCCCACACTTAGTAAATGCGACTTGGGGTCCTGAAAAGGGTTGGATAGACGATATCGCATACATCGCGGTCATATTCTTCGCCATCGAATACGCTGTCAGAATCTGGGCCGCGCCGAACAAGCGGGAATACATATTCTCATTTTTCGGCATCGTTGACCTCTTGGCGGTCGTGCTGGGCGTCTTTGCGCTGCCACAGTTCACATCGTTCCGCCTGCTTCGGCTATTGCAGATGATCCGACTGCTCAAACTGCTACGTTTCAGCCAGGCGTTGACTGGTTTGGGGAAGGCATTCGCGTCAATGAGAGATGAGATATTAATATTTCTCGGACTTACCAGCATCTTGGTCTTTCTCGCCGCGTTCGGCGCCTATCACTTCGAGCATGAGACGCAGCCTGAACAGTTCAGTCACATGGGAGATGCCCTTTGGTGGGCAGTAGCGACGCTTACGACGGTTGGATATGGCGACATCTACCCCGTGACGATAGGCGGTAAGATAATGACCGCGATCGTGGTTCTTTGCGGACTGGGCGTAGTAGCCGCTCCAGCAGGAATCGTAGCCCAAGCCATGGCAACCGCGTTGCGAGAGAAGCGAGAGCGAGGGCAAAAAGAGACCGAAGATCAGTCGACGATCTCGACTGAGTAGGTTTCGATCACGGGATTGGCGAGCAACGTATCGCACATCTGACGTGCGATCTTCGATGCATCATCAGCATCGGCAGCTTCGATATCGACATCGAAGAATTTGCCAGCATTCAGCGATTTGATCTGATCGAATCCGATGCGCTCGAGCGCACGGTTTATAGTCTCGGATTCAGGGTCGTGGATTCCGGGCTTGAAGTAGACGCGGATGTGGGCGAGGTATGTACCGGTCATAACATAACCTCGTCAATCAACGCGTTGGAGTCATGCCTGCTACTTGAGGCTCGTAACCGCGATCGAAGTACGCGTCGATGAACTCCAAGATCTTTGGTTCGTCGAACTCATCAAGCCGGAGGTGGTGACGCCAGGCAGTGAGCGTGATTACAGTGTCGGTAAACGGGTACGGCGAGATTATGAATCCGGTGTAGGTTTCATCATCGTTCCAATTCGTCGCGAGGCTCTTGAACTTCTCGGCGATCTCGACGCAACCATCAGCGGAGCATTTGGTAGTGTCATAGTGCATGCCGATACCGCCGTGTTCTAGGTTGTGTACCAACACTTGGTCGGGGAGTACCCGTTCGTACGGCCCCCATCCAGCCGGTGCGCGTTCATAGTTGTTGGCTTCGCTGCCGAGGGTGTTCCAATGCGGACCAGAGGTTGGAGGATAGATGCTGTAGCGTGTCTCAGGGACTATGGTATCGGGAACATGGGCTCGACCATCGTCAGGATCTTCAGGAACGGGTCCACCGCTGTTGTATGGACCGCGTTCGCCACCAAGTTGCTGGTCCTGTGAAACGAATCCTTGCTGGAATACCAGAGCGAAGATAATAAAGACTGCGCCTATTGAACCGAGCGCAATGAGAACTGTCCGTTTACGTTGTTTACGTCGATTGCTTCGTGACCGGCGCTCTTCGCGAATCTGAGAGCGCGTCATGCCGCGACGGTGTTCGGGACGAGAGGTAGCGATTTTGTTTCTTGACTGTGCCATAGATAGACGATTCTATTTCATGCGTAGGGGAGGGGAAAGCACTACCGCTGGCTTGACGCATGTGGAATGACTTGGCATTGGAACGCTGGAACTAGCACTTATGACTTAGAATATATGTCTAATAACATAGACACGGTTAACACAACCAGCGTCTCTCATTGGAGCATGCAGTGACGACCGCCACAAAAACTTACAAGATGCGTGGTTACACATCACGCGGCGGATATGCACGGATCGAAGAAGTGCTATCGATGCAGTGCGAGCTGTACAACGCTGCGCTTCAGGAGCGGCGTGACGCGTGGCGACATGTTTCGCAGACATCTTTGTCTTACATCGATCAGGCAAAAGAGTTGACGTTTGTGCGGCAAGATGATTCTCGGTGGGACAATCTGAGCGTAAACATCGGGCGTGGGACTTTGAAGATGGTGGATCGTGCGTTTGGTGGTTTCTTCAGTCGGTTGAGGAGCGGTGTTAAAGCGGGCTACCCGCGCTTTCGTCCACGCAGCAGATACCGGACCCTTGAATTTGTAGATGCAAATACCTCCAACTGGAAGGTGTCTGACGATGGTTTAACTGCGGTTGTGAGGATCAAGGGGTTGCCGCGGATTCGAGTTATCAGCACTCGTACGCTTCCTGAAAAAGTCAAGATGATACGTTTGACCCGCAAAGGGCGACGATTGGATGTGTCGGTCACATTCGAGTTTGAGCCAGAGTTGCAATCTGTAATAGACGCGGCAATAGGTATCGATTTTGGCGTGAATCAACTTGCGTCCTTGAGCGACGGCGATGTTCTGAGTTCAGGACGCATGGAAGACAAACGAGCCAAGCAGTTGCAACGACGAATCTCCAAGTTCAAGAAACGGGCGTTGGGGGATGGTCGCGCATATTGGAAGATCGTTCGTGGTCGGCCACGTTTCACTTGGCGGGATGGAAAAGCACCGCGTCGCTACCAAGAGCTAGCGCGCATCTACGCCAATCGCCGCGATCGCGAACATATCCGGGAATACAACCGCGCACACCGAATTTCTACTGATCTGGTGCGACGGGCGAAGTTCGTATTCATCGAGGATCTTCAGTTGAAGAACATGACGAGGTCGGCGAGGGGCACCGCCGATGCTCCAGGTAAGAACGTTGCTCAGAAACGAGGTTTGAATCGAGAAATACTTAATCAAGGCTTGGGTCGGATAATCGAAATGCTTTCGTACAAGGCAGAATGGGCCGGTTCGAAGGTGGTTAAGGTCGATCCGAGATACACATCGCGTGATTGTTCGAATTGCGGTGGAAGGAACCCAGATGGTTGGTATCCGAAGGGTTATCGGCGCTTCGTGTGCAAAGCATGTGGGATTTCGATAGACCGCGATTTCAATGCTGCGATGAACATCTTGCGAAGAGGGCTAGCCTCTCTTCAGGTCGGTCCGTCCGACCTGGCACGCCGCAAGACGCGTAAAACAACGAACCCCGTTGGGGGTAGTGCGTGCGGAAATCATCCTTCGGATGCAGGGTTTGGGCAGAAGAAACTTGCTTTGTCGGGGTCTGTCTAACCTGCGAATGTAGGGATGCGCGGACATCGACCGCGCGAATGTAGTTTGTGACTGTGGTCTGTCTAACCTGCGAATGTAGGGATGCGCGGACCCCGACACGCCAACTAACGTAACCCTTATTGGTCTGTCTAACCTGCGAATGTAGGGATGCGCGGACCCAAAATGAAAACCACGCTCATCTGGATCAGGTCTGTCTAACCTGCGAATGTAGGGATGCGCGGACAACTACGGCTACGACATCGCCAGGCACAGGGGTCTGTCTAACCTGCGAATGTAGGGATGCGCGGACAACGGGTTGACTCAATAGAGTCAGAACGGGGTCTGTCTAACCTGCGAATGTAGGGATGCGCGGACACATGACGGGCCGCGACCACTTCCGCTACAGGTCTGTATAACCTGCGAACGTAGGGATGCACGGACAGTCTGAATACAAGACTCATCGAGTCTGTAGATCTGTCTAACCTTCGAATGTATGGATGCACGGACAATCAGATTCGTCGGGTTTTGGAAAATCGGGGTCTATCTAACCTGCAAACGTAGGCATGCACATTCCCTTGTGGGCAATCCTTAAGGTTGTGCTACCCATGTCTTGGCAATGATTTATACCAAGCACCTTTGACCTTCGGGAACTTCCTACATGAGCTGAGGAACTTTGCCGCTTATCATCCGCTCGATAGATTCCGGCTTCCGCCGGAATGGCGGTGTGTCGCAGGGGCATACAAAGACGCGCGAAAACCCCCTGCGTCTCGCTACGCTCGCCGCGTCCCCCTTTTGCTTCGCAAAAAGGGGAGGGGTACGGGTTTCCTCTTTGGCTGGCGGGAAAGGGGGATGGACTGCGCTTTACGCGCCAAAAGTCATGCCGGTCAATCGCTCATACGCAGAGATGTAGCGTTGGCGTGTCATTTCCAGCACTTCGTTTGGAACCTTGGGTGCTGGTGGTTCTCGATTCCAGCCGCTCTGCATCAGCCATTCGCGTAGGTGCTGCTTGTCATACGCTGGAGGGAATTCGCCGGGTTGCCAGTCTTCCTTATCCCAGAAGCGGCTCGAATCCGGTGTCAGAACCTCGTCTATGAGTATCAGATTGCCGTCTACAAAGCCGAATTCGAACTTAGTGTCCACCAGAATCATGCCGCGATCGGCGGCGTGTTGATGGGCTCGTTTGTAGATCTCGATGCTCACTCGTTTGAGTTGCTGGTGCAGCTCCGCTCCGACGAGGTCGATCGCCTCCGCTTCAGTTAACGGGAGATCGTGTCCCTCTTCGGCTTTAGTCGAGGGCGTGAACATCGGTTCGGGCAATTTTTCGGCAGGGCGGAGTCCTTTGGGCAGTTCGGCTCCGTTGAGAGTGCCGTGGGCTTCGTATTCGGCCCAGCCGGCTCCGGCAAGATAGCCGCGAACGACACACTCCATGTCGATGCGGTCTGCTTCTCGTATCAACATCGCGCGATCGTTCCACTCAGGGGGGAGGTAAGTGAGCGCGCCACTCCGTTCGAGATCAGATTCGCCCACCATTGCGATCATGTGGTTGTCAACGATGTCGCCGATGACGTTGCGGAACCAGAACGCTGACATCTGCGCTAGGAGAACACCTTTTTGCGGGACTGGATCGTCCATGATGACATCGAAGGCAGAGATGCGGTCAGTGGCGATCATCATGAGTACCCCGTCGGACACGTGATAGGTGTCGCGCACCTTGCCGCGATGGACTAGACCGGGCATGTATGTGGACAACACCGTTGCCGACACGTTCAATTCGATGCCGAGACGGTCGAATATCTGGTCAACCTGCTCGATGAAGTAGCCGTAGTCGAAGAGGTCGGCGAGTGCCGCCTCGTCGAGGTGCTGATTGACGATCAAATCTTCGCTAATGATCGATTGGAAGTCAGTTTCGTGGTCGAGAGCCTGCATGGCGGCATTTTGGACGGCATCGTAAGCCTCGCCACGTTCTACACCGGCTTCGACCAGTGCGAGCATAACGCGCGGCGAGAATACGAGGCCATGCGTCATCTCCATGTTGCGGTGCATCCGATCAGGTTTCACTGTCATGTGAGCGATGATGCCGGTCATAAGGTCGAGGATGTAGTCGAGGGCTAGCGATGAATCAGCCAGTACGACGCGTTCGGCGGAGGAGTGGGAGATGTCTCTTTCGTGCCACAGGGCGACGTTTTCGAGTCCGACGATGGAGTTTGAGCGGATTACACGTGCCAAGCCACAGATGCGTTCGGAAAGCTCTGGGTTCCGCTTGTGCGGCATCGACGATGAACCCTTGCTTACATATCCGGGCCTGCCGAACGGCTCCTCGACCTCTCCGATCTCGGTGCGTTGGAGCGCGCGGATCTCGGTCGCCATCTTGTCTAGCGTTGCGGCTACTAGCGCCAGCACCTGAAGGTATTCAGCGTGGCGGTCACGTTGGATGACTTGATTTGAGACTTCAGCAGGTCTAAGACCCAATTCAGCGCAGACGTGGTTCTCGATCTCGATCGGGATGCCGGCGAATGTCCCGACTGGACCTGACAACATGCCGACTGAGACGCGATCCCGCATAGCCATGACGCGTTCGCGGTTGCGTCGCATCTCGGACCACCACATCGCTAGTTTGAGGCCGAAAGACATCGGCTCGGCGTGGATGCCATGCGACCTACCCATACAGAGTGTGTGCTTGAACTCAACCGCGCGGGACGCGAGCGCCGACATCAGTGCGTCGATTCCCGACAGAAGCAGCTCCGTTGAGTCGGATAGCTGCATCGCTAGGGCGGTGTCTTTTACATCGTTGGAGGTTAGTCCGTGATGTATCCAACGGCCTTCTTCGCCTAGGCTGGTCGCAACGGCGCGGGTGAATGAAACGAGGTCGTGTCGCGTTTCCTCGAACTGGCGATCATATTCGGAGCGAGAGAATCTGGCCTTATGGATTTTCACCATCTCGTCGTCGTTGATGACACCGAGTTTCGCCCAAGCTTCACACGCCGCTATTTCTACCTTTAACCACAAGTCGAACTGATGGTCTTCCGACCATATTCGGCTCATTTCAGGTCTTGAGTAGCGGGGTATCACGACGGATTCGAGCTATGAGAGATACGCTGTTGGAAAAAGAAAATACTAATTCAGAGCTGCTTCAATTCGCGCCATTCGCGATGTCCGATCGGTATCGTGCACCTTCAAACTCGATGCCGCTGGCAATTTCATACGCGGCTATGCGCGCCTCTTCGACTGATTCGCTTGAGGACGCGGTAGCAACAAATACTCGACCGCCTGCACTAACCAGATAGCCATTTGCATCCTCTGATGTTCCGGCATGAAAAACAGTAGCATCGCCTCCATCAGGAATGTCGCCGCTGATTGGAAATCCAGTTTCGTACGTTGCCGGATAGGCACTGGATACGACCACGACTCCTACGGCGCAGCTGTCGTTCCACGCGACGGTTGTTTCATCGAGTCTGCCTTCTGCAACCGACAAAAAGACCTCCGCGAGATCGGAATCTAGGCGATGCATCAGTGGTTCACACTCAGGATCGCCGAAGCGACAATTGAACTCTATTACCTGTGGGCCGCTATCGGTGAGCATCAGACCGGCATATAGAATGCCTTGATACGGGCATCCTTCTTCGACTAGCGCGCGGGCTACTGGATTGAGGATCGTTGATCGGATGTGATCGAGTTCTGAAGGTGAATACATGTTTGGCGAAGTGTATGCACCCATACCACCGGTATTGGCTCCTCGGTCGCCGTCGTAAGCGCGCTTGTAGTCGCGTGCGGCAACTGGAGTTGACACCGTTTCGCCGTCGACGAACGCGAATACGCTGAGCTCCGGTCCTGAAAGTCGTTCCTCGATAACGATAGTCTCGCCTGCTTCACCGAATGCACGGCGGTCGATACATTCAGTAATGGCATCTATCGCCTCAGTTGCGGTTTCGGGAACAATTACGCCTTTTCCGGCAGCTAGACCGTCTGCTTTGACCACGATTCCACCTACTGGTTGCGATTCAACATATTGAATCGCCGCCGTCGCGTCATCGAATGTGCGACTCTCAGGGCAGGGGATACCGTAGCGGTACATGATGTTGTTCGCCCACGATTTGGAGCCTTCTATGCGAGCCGCTGCCGCGGAAGGCCCGAATGTGGGTATACCACGTGCGGTGAGTTGATCAGCAAGCCCGAGGACGAGAGGTGCTTCAGGACCCACAACCACCAAGTCCGCATCAATGTCAACCGCTAGAGGTACCAAACCTTCAACATCTTCGGCGGCTGTATCTACGCATTTGGCGAGTTTCGCCATGCCAGGGTTGCCCGGCGCGCAGACGATCTCGGATACGAGAGTGGATTGTGCAAGTTTCCACGTCAGCGCGTGTTCTCTGCCTCCGGATCCGACTACGAGTATCTTCATTGTTGTTGCTTCATTCGGTGCTGCATCGTTAAACAACACCATTTGGGAGTAGCGTCACTCCCATTCGATGGTTCCGGGCGGTTTACTCGTAATGTCCAGCACCACTCGGTTGACCTCAGGCACTTCGTTGACAATGCGGTTTGACATCCTAGCGATGGTTTCATAGGGGAGACGGGCCCAGTCGGCGGTCATGGCATCGGTACTGACAACGGCGCGTATGGCAACGACGTATTGATACGTTCGGGCATCCCCCATTACGCCGACGCTTTGCGTGTTGGTTAGCACCGCGAAACTCTGCCATAGCTCTTCGTATAGTCCTGCATCTTTGATTTCGTCAACTACGATCCAATCGGCGGCGCGTAGGATTTCGAGCTTTTCGTAGGTAACCTCGCCCATGATGCGTATCGCCAATCCAGGGCCAGGAAACGGTTGGCGATTGACGGATTGAGCGGATAGTCCGAGTTCCCGTCCGGCGTCTCGCACCTCGTCCTTGAACATGTGACGGAGCGGCTCGACGAGTTTGAGGTCCATCTTCTCAGGCAGGCCGCCTACGTTGTGGTGCGTCTTTATCTTGTGCGCGGCGGTGCTTTCTGGTGAGACCGATTCGATAACGTCGGGGTAGAGCGTACCTTGGGCCAGGAAATCGACCTCTCCGATGTCGCGTGCTTCGTGCTCGAAGATGCGAATGAACTCCTCTCCGATCCGTCGACGTTTCTCCTCGGGGTCTTTTACACCCTTGAGAGCTGATAGGAATTGTTCGGTGCCGTCGACAAACCGTAGGTTCACACCGAGTTGACTCGCGAAAACCGTCTGAACGCGTTCAGCTTCGCCGCGGCGCATTAGTCCATTGTCGACGAATATGCACGTGAGCCGGTCGCCGATGGCTCGATGGATGAGAGCTGCTGCTACGGATGAATCGACACCTCCGGAAAGCGCACATACCACTTTCCCATCCCCGACTTGCTGTCGGATGCGGAAGATCGAGTCTCGGACGAAATTACGGGGAGTCCACGAGCCAGATGCTCCACAGATTCCATGCACAAAGTTACGAATGATCTGATCACCTTGTTGGGTGTGCGTTACTTCTGGGTGGAACTGGATGCCATAGGCGCGCATCACTTCGTTTCCCATTACTGCGCATGGCGAGTTTTCTGAGAACGCGAGCGATGAGAACCCGGGTGGCATCTCGGAAATGCGATCACCATGACTCATCCACACCGGAACAGAGGTATCCAGGCCCTTGAACAGCGGATGCGTAACACCGTTTAGACGCAAGAGTGCATGGCCATACTCACGCTCAATACCGGCAACAACCGACCCGCCTAGTTGATGCGCCAAGGCCTGCATCCCGTAGCAGATCCCGAGCACTGGCACACCAGTATCGAAAACCCAAGCCGGTATCAGCGGTGCGCCATTTTCGTAGACGCTGTTGGGGCCTCCGCTCAGAATTATTCCCCTAACGTCTTGAAGGTGCAAAACGTCAGGACCAGCGTCGAATGGAATGATTTCGCAGTAGACATTCGCCTCACGGACGCGACGGGCGATCAGTCGGCTGTATTGCGATCCAAAATCAAGAATTACTATCGACTCGGTTCGGACCGGAACGCTTGGAGATTCTCCACCTAAGCGCTCTCCCTCTGCGATTTCGAGGTACGTGTTGAGTTCGATGTCGTCAGATGTGGCGACGCGGTGCGAAGTGGATTGGGTGTTGGTGTCGATCATGTTGAGGGAGGTGACAGATTCCGATTCTAACGCTATCGGTGCGTTGAGCGTTCGCAACGTTGGCATGTGAATAGTGGATGTACGATAGTTATTGGATTGCGTGCCGCGTTGCGCACAATCGCATTGTTTAGGTCTGGATGGCTACTAAAAAACAGGATCTGAGTGAGGCCGTTGATGCGGTCAAATCTGGTGGTGTGATTGCGTTTCCCACCGACACCTTCTACGCCTTGGGGGTCAACGCGATGAATGAATCAGCAATCCGAAGGGCATTTGAGGTCAAACAGAGACCCGCTACAACGCCGATGCCAGTTTTAATCGCAGATACTTCACAAATTGAAGAGTTCACATCAGGCTTTACTGCCGCCTCTTACGCTCTCGCAGAAAAGTTCTGGCCGGGTGCGTTGACGATAGTGGTTGATGCCAATGGAGATGTGCCAGATGTGCTCATGGGCGGATACCGTACCATCGGATTGCGGATGCCTGACCATGATTTGGCGCGCAGAATCATCACCGAGACGGGATACGGAATAACTGGGACTTCCGCCAATATATCGGGTGAACCTCCATCTAAGGATTGGCAAACCGTAGAGGCGGCTATGGGCGATGAATTGGACGCAATCGTAGTCGGGGAGTGCGGAGATGCATCGGCAGCATCAACCGTGGTTCAAATCGTTGACGGCTCGATTCACATATTGCGACAAGGACCGATAACCGCCAAAGAGATCGGAAACGTATTGGCAGCACAGAAACTATGAACTCGACCGAAGAATTGATGGCATTGCTACCACCTGAGGCGGAAGATCGGCTCGAAGATGCCATTCGAGCGTTTTTCGCCGGCAGAGACCTCGAACTCTATGGAATGATGGCGTGGCAGTTGGGACACAGCGATGAGCGAGACTCTACTCAGTTAGCGCCAATCGAACGGCGGTTGCACGGTTCGTTGCTGTTGGCGGTTGCTCAAGCGTTGCATGGTGACTACACAATCGGATTGAGGTACGCAATCTCTGTGGAGCTGATGCACAATTTTGGATTGATCCACGGGGATGTGCAGGACGGGAACACTGAACGACTAGGCAGGGCATCGGTGTGGTGGAAGTGGGGGCCTTCTCAAGCGATTAACACCGGGGACGGAATGCATGCCATGGCGCGTCTTTCGCTATTTCAACTGTGCGATGTGGGAGAGCCACTAGAGCGCGTCAGCACAGCTCTGGAGATCGTCGACGATGCCGTGTTGAACCGATGTGAGGGCGAATATCTCGACGTTGCGTTTCAGGAACGTACTTCGGTTGCGGTTGCAGACTATCTCGACATGGTCGCCAAGCGCGTGGGATCGTTATACGGTGCATCGGCGGAACTGGCGGGGATACTCACTGACGATTATGATCCCAAGAAACGTTTAGCGTTACAACGATTCGGGGAAAGTATCGGAGTTGCCAAGCAGTTGGTGTCCGACTATCAAGCGATCTTCGCTTCAAAAGAACGCGATCCAACTCAGCAAGGAAGAATCATCTCAAAGAAGAAGAACCTTGCAACAGCATTTCTGTTCGACACGGTCAATGACCCTTCAATTCTGCGGCGGGCAGGTGAGATGTACATGCAACGAGTCATCGACCCTTCACATATATCTGATCTGACGAAAATGGCAGTTGATGCAGGTGGCAAAGAGTTCAATATGGAACAGATCAATTCACATCTAGGCAAAGCAGAATCGTCTCTTGCCAAAGTCGGATTGAACGCCGGGACCGCGGCGAAGTTGATAGCTCTAGCCCGCGAAATCTGCAATGTCGATCATCTGGATTAGTTAGTTGTTGCCGAAATCCGAGATTTGAGGGAGATCGTTTTGCCACTCGGGCTGCCACTGATTGAGGAAGTTGATGTGCAAGGCAAGCGCGTGTTGTTGCGTGCCGATTTGAATGTGACCTTCGAACCCGGTTCCACACACATCGCCGATGATAGCCGTATCCATGCGTCGGTGCCTACGATAAACCTGTTGCGTGACCGAGGCGCTAGGGTGGTGCTATGTTCGCACTTGGGACGTCCGAAAGGCAAAGTTGTTTCTGATATGCGCATCGAACCGGTGCGTGTGCGAATGAGCGAAGTGCTCGGGACGGAAGTCAAATACGCAGGTGGCCCAGTTGGTGATGGTGCAGAACGGGCGATCAATACCTTGCGTGATGGTGATGCAGCAATCCTCGAAAATTTACGTTTCAACCCGGGCGAGGAGGCAAATAATGAGAAATTCTCGACCGCGTTGGCATTGTTGGCGGATGCCTTCGTAAATGACGCTTTTGGAGCATCGCACCGAACTCATGCGTCGATTTCCGGTGTAGCAGAACTATTGCCGACGTACGCTGGGCTGTTGATGCGCGCAGAGATCGCAGCGCTCGAGCGTGCCGTCAATTCTGATGATCGTCCCGCAATCGCGATTCTCGGAGGTTCAAAGGTTGCCGACAAACTCGGCGTTGTGAAGAACCTGGCACCGAACTTCGATGCTGTCTTGATCGGTGGCGGAATGATCTATGCAATGCTCGCGTCTAAAGGCAAATCAGTTGGTTCTGTCGAAGTTAGCGAAGATGAGTTGAAAGCGGCGAGAGAATTGATTGACGACCCGATTGTCGTCGATAAGTTGCGTCTTCCCGTAGATGTGGTACTCGCAGAAGAATTCTCGGAAGATTCTGGGTTCATCGAAACATCGGCAGAGACAGTGCCAGGCACGGGTTTCATATTGGATATAGGCCCACACACAGTTGCGCGCTACATCGGCGCGATTTCGAGAGCCGAGAAGATTGTATGGAACGGACCGATGGGATTGTTCGAATGGGAATCGTTCTCTAGGGGAACTAAATCGATTGCCACTGCGGTGGCTGACAATGATTCAGCTTTCAAGCTGGCAGGTGGCGGATCAACCGTCGAGGCTATCAACTTGTTGCACATCGCAGATAGGATCACGCATGTATCGACTGGTGGAGGCGCATCGTTAGAGTTCCTTGAAGGCAAAGTGCTGCCTGGAATCTCAGCGTTGCAGAGCAGATAAATGCTCTCAATCACGGCTTTATGACGCGAACCTGCTCATTGTCGCAAGTTTGCGCCTAAATAGTGGTTGACGTATCACCCCTGTGGGTTTATTGTTAGTTCGCGCGATAGACATTACGTAATTGATCCACAGTGTTCAGTTCGGGATAAGGCTCAGAGCGAACTTTGACGATTCGCAAACCGCTGATCGCGGGAAACTGGAAAATGAACACCACGCCACAAGAAGGCGTGGCCCTCTCGCAGTCAATCTGTCGTGAGGTCGGCGATTCTGACGCGATCGATGTGGTTCTGTGTCCCCCATTCACATCTCTAATCGCAGTTTACGGGGTTGTTCATAACACTCCCGTCATGCTTGGCGCACAGAACATCAGCCAGCACTTGAACGGAGCATACACAGGCGAAATCTCTGCCGAGATGCTATCAGGACTAGTCAGCCATGTGATTGTCGGGCACTCTGAACGCCGGCAATCTTTCGGCGAAACTGATCAATCGGTCGCAGAAAAAACTTCCGCAGTCGTAGACGCAGATATGACAGCTATCGTTTGCGTGGGAGAAGATGATGTTGAGCGTCAACGCCGTCGAGCGGAACGGTTCGTTCGTCGGCAGGTACGTCAAGGATTGGCAAATGTGAAAGAGCCATCGAAGGTAGTGATTGCATACGAGCCGATATGGGCGATAGGTACAGGTGTCAGTGCAACGATAGGTCAAATCGAGTACATGGCCGCTTCGATCCGTGAAGAAGTGAGTGATGTCTTCGATCAAGAAGTGTCGGATGGTATGCGAGTGCTCTACGGGGGCAGCACAAACTCTGGCAACATAGGGCAGATCGTCGCAAGTCCGGCGGTCGATGGAGCATTGGTCGGCGGTTCAAGTCTCCAAGATGCCGAGTTTTCGTCAATGATCTCAATCATGGCAAAAGATCAAGCAGCCGCTTGAGCAAGTCTCCGCGTGTCTGAAAGCACAGCACCATCCAGACTCGTAGGTGTCGTAACTGTAATCGGCGCAACTGCAACCGGCAAGACATCCCTTGGCATCGATCTCGCCCAACATTTCGATGCCGAAGTTGTCAATGCTGATTCACGTCTCTTTTACCGAGGAATGGATATCGGCACTGCGAAACCGACAA
This sequence comes from Dehalococcoidia bacterium, assembly GCA_963555965.3. Classification (GTDB taxonomy): domain Bacteria; phylum Chloroflexota; class Dehalococcoidia; order Lucifugimonadales; family Lucifugimonadaceae; genus Bin127. The sequence goes on along the minus strand of OY821634.1, from coordinate 501,353 downwards.
CGCCGGAACTTCGCGGCATCGTTCACCATCTCATCGACATTCTTGAACCGCATCAAGACTACAGTCTGAGTGATTTTCTCAACGATGCTGGTGAAGCAATTTCAGACATCGCACGGCGCGGAAAATTGCCGATTGTGGTAGGCGGAACTGGACAATACATCTGGGGATTGCTTGAGGGTTGGGAAGTACCGAAAATCCCTCCGAACCCCGCTTTGCGAAATGAACTGGAAACACTGTTGAGAGATGAAGGCTTAGGGGCGCTCCATAAACGTCTTCTAGCTACCCGCGCCTGCGGTGTTGACCAAGTCGAAATCTTGAACCCCCGACGCCTGATCCGAGCGATTGAAAGGGCAGTAGCAACTGGCGACGCCATGGGCGGAGCTGGTAAAAGCTCAGAGCCGCCGTACGATGCATTGGTCATCGGTTTGAACGCGCCCCGAGAATTGCTTCACGCCCGCGTTGAGGAACGAATCGATAGGATGTTCGCTTCAGGCTGGCGTAAAGAGATTGAGCATTTGATGGAGATCGGCGTGACAAGAGAAATGCGTTCAATGTCAGCGATCGGTTACCGACAGTTGATCGATCACATCAATGGAGAATTGGATTGGTCAGCGATGCGCGAAGAAATTTTGATTGGCAATCACCGATTGATCGGAGCGCAAAACAACTGGTTCAAGATGCGAGACAAACGAATTTCGTGGATCGATATTTCGGGTGGAGAATTCGTCAAAAAGGCGATTTCATGGGTCGATGATTGGCTATCTACACGGGGTTATACGTGCACTACACGATAGAATCGCTTGGTAATCGATGAATATGACGCGAGGTGCATTGATTGGCGATTGAATTTGCAAAGCTGCATGGCTGCGGCAACGACTACATAGCTATCGACGGGCGTTCGATAGACCGAGATTGGGCTGCCCTGACCGCGGAGATCAGCCGTCCAGCGTTTGGCGTCGGATCAGACGGCATTGTGTTGCTGTTGGATTCTGACATTGCACATGTGAGGATGAGGGTGTACAACCCAGATGGTTCGGAAGCGGAGATGAGCGGCAATGGTATCCGACTCTTCGCTAAATTCGTGTTAGATCGCGGCATTGCCGAAGTAACGACCGAAGGATTAACCGTTGAAACCTTGGGTGGTGTCCGAACTGTTTGGCCCGAGATGGTCGATGGTCGCATGAAGTCCGCCCGCGTAGCGATGGGACCTGCCACATTTACAGCGAATGATGTCCCTGTTGATGCATCGCAACTAGGTGGAATCGACGAAGTGATTGCCGAAAAAGTAACGATTGGCGGCATCGATCTATCCATAACCTGTCTGGCGATTGGCAATCCTCACGCCGTTGCCATCATGGATCAGCCAGTCGAGGATTTTCCGATTCTAGAGGTTGGTCCGCTCGTTGAGAATCATCCCATGTTCCCGCAGCGAATCAACTTCGAAATAGTCAATGTCCATACCAGAGACCGCATACGAGCTCGAATCTTCGAGCGAGGCGCGGGTGAGACATTGTCATCTGGAACTGGAAGTACAGCGTCAGCATTCGCGTGCCGCAAACTCGGATTGGTTGACGACGCCGTCGATGTTGTCGTTGACGGCGGTGTATTACGGATATCTTGGGACGAAAACGATGAGGCGTACCTTGAAGGCCCCGCAGTAGAGGTTTTTACCGGCGTCTGGAACGAGTAACACTGAAATACAATAAAACCCCCGTTTTCAAGTTGGAGAAAACATGCCAGAACTAGCGAAACGCGTGCAGCAACTGCCGCCGTACCTGTTTGTGAACATATCCCGCGCTATTGCAGCGAAGAAGGCGCAAGGCATTGATGTAGTGTCTTTCGGCATCGGTGATCCAGACATTCCGACGCCTGATGTGGTGCTAGACGCGCTCGATCGCGGCACTCGGAAGACACCCAACCACCGTTATCCGGAGAGCGAAGGATTGCCAGAGTTTAGGCAGGCGGTATCCGATTTTTACGACCGCCGTTTCGGAGTAGAAATCAATCCGGCGAGTGAGGCCATAAACCTCATCGGTGCCAAAGAGGGCATTGCCCACGCCGCGTTGTGCTTCATCGACCCCGGAGACATCTCGATATCGCCTGATCCCGCTTACCCGGTGTACGAGATTGGCACGATGTTCGCGGGCGGCGAGACTCACTTTGTGCCGTTACGTGAAGAGAACGGCTATCTCGTAGATTTCTCGGAGATACCGACTGATGTTGCTCAGAAAGCCAAGACACTGTGGCTGAATTACCCGAACAACCCGACTGGTGCCGTGGCAGATCTGGCTTATTTCGAAGAGGCTGTGGCTTACGCTAAGGAGTTCGACCTCTATCTTCTGCACGACGCGTGCTACACGGAGGTTACTTTTGATGGTTATGTTGCACCAAGCATCTTGCAGATTCCAGGTGCAAAGGACGTTGCTATGGAGTTCCACTCGTTGTCTAAGACTGCGAACATGACTGGATGGCGTGTAGGGGCAGCAGTCGGCAACTCGGACATGGTTGATGCGTTAATGCGCGTGAAATCGAACATCGACTCTGGATTGTCGCAGGCGATACAAGAGATGGGTATCGAGGCTATGAACCTGCCTCAGGAATGGATAGACGCCAACAACGCCATCTATAAGCGTCGACGTGACAAGGTAGTTGCCGCGTTGAATGAGATCGGCCTAGAAGCCAAAACGCCGCAAGCGACGCTTTACATCTGGACAAGAGTGCCTGAGGGTCATACCTCCGCCAGCTTTGCTGAGAAGATGCTGCAAGAACGGGATGTGGTCGTAACACCAGGTGCATCATACGGTCCATCAGGTGAAGGATACATCCGACTTTCTCTCACTATCCCTGACGATCAGATTGATGAGGGCATTCGCCGCATTTCTGGCTGGAGCGTCTGATCCGACGTTCGTGTGAGATAAATGTCAAGACGAAAACGATTCCATTGGGCATCGGGGAAACCTGAACGAGCCTGCCTAGTTGGAGTGCGAGTTCGACGGCGGGGCAAGAGTTGGAAACTTGAAGACTCAATCGCTGAACTTGATGCGTTGGCGCGTGCAGCAGGTGCCAACCCCGTTGCTACGATCACCCAGACATTGAATGCACCTTCGCCGACTTATGTGGGCAAGGGTAAGCTCGAAGAGATCGAAGACACCGTCAGCGCACTTCATTGCAAAACGATCATCTGCGATGACGAACTCACTCTAGCACAGCAACGCGTGCTTGAAGATCGGCTGCAGGTCAAAGTGATTGATCGAACCGCGTTAATCCTAGATATTTTTGCAGGACGCGCTCGTACTCGTGAAGGTAAGTTGCAGGTCGAGTTGGCGCAGGTCGAATACCTCATGCCAAGACTCGCAGGGCAATGGTCGCACTTGGAACGCCTAGGTGGCGGCATTGGCACACGAGGTCCCGGTGAATCGCAGATTGAGACAGACCGACGCTTGATGCGATTAAAGGCGCGGGACTTGCGACGTGCGATCTCTAATGTGAGAGACCAGCGAGGCGCTCAACGGCGCAGGCGAGTGCGAGGCGATGTGCGAACCGTCTCTCTAGTCGGATACACCAATGCGGGCAAATCGGCGCTTTTCAACACCCTGACAGGTTCCGACACCCGATCCATCGATCGACCTTTCGAGACACTCGACACGACTACACGGCGGTTGTATCTGCCTTCGGGAACGCAGGCTACCCTCAGTGACACCGTTGGTTTCATTAACAAGCTCCCACCAATACTCATCGATGCTTTCAACGCCACGTTGGAAGAGGCAATGTTCGCAGACTTGTTGATACACGTAACCGACATCTCAAACCCGTTGGCTGCCGAGGCAGCTGAAGTCGTCGACGGCGTTCTCGATGATCTCGGACTTGGCGATACGCCTCGATTGCTGGTATTGAATAAGCTCGACCTCGTTACCGACCAGCCGCCAACGGGCTATGAGGCTCAAGATGAAGGCACGGTAATGACATCTGCGATCAAGCGATGGGGCATCGATGATCTGCGCTTTGCTATCGACGCGGCATTGAACACCGATGAACGGATGGATGTCGTGAACATCGCAACCAATGCCGCAAGTTCCTAAAATCGAGACAGTGACTACAAAAAGCATCAAGTCGCAGATTTTCGATGTGAAATGTGATGGATAGGTTACTTCGCACTAGACATGTTATGTAAAGCTGGAAGTGCCAAAGACCGCTTTACACAAGCGCAAGCAATCGGATTTACCGTCAGTGTCGTATACCCTGATATCCATACGGATAGCAAACGAACGCGTTAATCGGCACGAATCCAGATGAATCCGAAACCTATCTTTGAACGCCTTTCCTTTTTAGCAGTGTCGGCATCGTCGTTGGCGTTGATTTTCACGCTGGCGTGTAGTTCAGGCGACGGTGAAGTCATCGAGGTCGTTGAAGAATCCAAAACTGTCGTAACAGATGTCGCCGAGGTGACATCGGCCACCGAGCCTCCTGCATCCGTCGAAGAACAATCTGCAATCGAAGTCCCCGAAATCGAGATCGTCGGGTCAGATGCAGTTGACGAAGAAGCGACCGAGTCAACATCTTTCAATCAAGAAGCCATATCCAACATCGTGGAGATGCCTGCGACGCGCCAGATACCGGATGCGGTACCTGAGGATGTTGCAGTCATATGGGAGGCGTTTCAGTTCATCAATGATGAATACGTGGACTACAGCCTCATCGACCACGCCGAGATGTCTGAAGAAGCTATTCGGGGCTTCATTGAAGCGTTGGGTGATCCGCACATGACATACATATCGCCTGAGCAGATGCGGATGAGTCGCGATGATCTTGCAGGTTCATTCTTCGGCATTGGCGCTACCGTTGCACCAGCACCGGATGGCAAAGGCGTGATTATTCAATCACCGATGGAGGATTCGCCTGCGATGAAAGCGGGGATCAAACCGGGCGATCGGATTTTAGCTGTCGACGGCGTCGATGCTACTGGATGGTCTGTTAGCGAAGCCGTCTTGGTGATAAGGGGTGAGGAAGGCGTACCGGTGCTTCTCACTATCCTGCGCGTGGGTGATGTCGATCCAATCGATATTGAGATTATCAGAGGTCGTGTACCGTTAAAATCGGTTTTTTCAAGGATGATACCGGATACTCCATACGGTGAAATAGACATCCGACAATTCACCGATGAAACGCCAGGGGAGATTCGCAAGCACATGTCGGATATACTCTCGCAGGGCGCTGAAGGTGTCGTGATCGATCTGCGGAACAACCCAGGTGGCCTACTACATGCAACGCTCGATTCGGCTAGCGAATTCATTCCTGAGGGGCGATTGGCTTACGAACAGGATCGCAATGGCGCGCGTCGAGACTTCTATGCTCATGGCGAAGCGAGTTTTGAGAACGTCGCGATCGTGTTGCTCGTAAACGAGTGGTCTGGAAGTGGTGCCGAGTTGTTTGCCGGGGCAATACAGGATCACGGACGCGCTGTGTTGATCGGTGTGAAGACGTTCGGGAAAGGAAGCGTCAACATCACCAGGACACTATCTAACGGTGCTGGTCTTAACATAACTATCCGGCGCTGGTACACGCCTGAGGGCAATGTGATCGAGGGTGTGGGATTGACGCCAGATGTGATTGTGGAAACTGATCCGACACCTGATCAACGGGATGTCGATTGGGTCGAGCCGCAGATGGACGCCGCCATCAAACAGCTGAACTTCCAGACGCAGGTTACGACGGCTGTCGGGCCGTAGGGTGTGAAACTGTGACGACGCGGGCAATCACAACGATTCCCCTGCGCTTCGTTGCAATGTGCCCGTAGACTTAGTTTTGATAATTGTGGGTAGGTTTGGATATTGACCTCTCCCCTGTTATGGCACGCAAGAATCGTAAGAAGAAATCAGTCGTAAATGGTTCCGCCACGTCGGGGACGATGGCTACGAATCGGCGCGTCCGGTTTGACTATCATCTGCTAGATGACTTCGAGGCCGGACTGGTTTTGAAGGGTTCGGAGATTAAGTCGATACGTGAGGGCAAGATCGACATTTCGAATGCCTATGTGCGGGTTGCAAATGGCGAGGCATGGTTGGTGAATGCGTATATCGCTCCATATCAGGCGGCGGGTATATGGAGTCAGCATGATCCGTTGAGGGAGCGTAAACTGCTGCTGCATCGCAAGGAGATTGAGTTTCTACGTGTGCGAGTCGAGCAGGATCGATTGACGATCGTTGTCCAGCGGATCTACATCTCGCACGGGGTCGCTAAGGCTGCGATATCGTTGGCTCGTGGCAAACGGTACGAAGACCGTCGCGAAACGATACGCCGACGCGACCAGGAGCGGGATATGGCGCGCGCAATGCGGCGATAATCGCAAAGCACCTCTCGCGAGATAGCTGAGGTTACGCACCTATCGCTACCGGTTTTGGTGCGGGTGTTTTCGGTTTGGTAAAGCCGCTGGATGGCATATATTTGATATTTCCACCAGTTGCGCCTGGATGTCCAGGGGTGTTGTACAGAGAACATCCGTCGCAACTTGATCGGATTCCGCATGGCGTGGGTGTAAGGGTGGCTTGGGTGCCGAAGGGTTCACCGGGGTCAGCTAGGACGGATGCCTTGGTTTCGCGCCGCACCTCTGCCCTGTTATTAGTCAGGTGTTCAGTGCCGCCATCGGTGCGAGTCTTGCGTTCTTGGTTGAGGATGGAATCTAGGCGAAGTTGCTTTGCGGGTTCTGGACGATGGCCGGGGAATGTGATGAATGGCCAGGCCCATTTCTGGACTACCCCCATGACCTTGAGTTCTTGCCAGCGAGTTATCTTGGCACGGCGTCGATTCTTCAATATTCGGTCGATGCTGATAGGACCTAGCCCCGGTGTTCGCATTAGTTGGTCGCGGGTAGCTACGTTGATGTCGACGGGGAATGCATCGAGATTTTCGAGCGCGATGGTCTGTTTGGGATCTAGTTCGAGAGGCAGGAAACCACCTTGGTCGAAGGATTGTTTGATCTCGTTGTCGGCATATCCGTAGACGCGTTTCAGCCAGTCAAGCTGGTATAGCCGATTGGTTCGTTGCATCGGCGTTGCAGGATGCTCTTCAAGTGGCGTGTATCGGACGGGACGGAAGGGCGAGTAGTAGACGCGTTTGAGTTCCCAGTCGGCGTACAACTGGGAGATACGGTTAAAGATATCGAGATCGGATTCGTCCGCGGCACCGACGACTAGCTGTGTGGCTTGCCCGATGGCACCGTTGGTGGGACCTCGTTTGAGTTCGTCGATCCAGGCCATGGGGTCCATGATGTCGCGCTGGTAGTGCTTCATCTTGGAGAGTTTGTTCATGTGATCTAGAGTTGTGGTTTCGAGGTTGACAGATAGGCGTGTTCCGAGCAGATGTGCGGCTTCAACGATGTGTCGTTCGGTACCGGGCATCACTTTGAGGTGGATGTAGCCGTTGAACTTGTATTTGTTACGGATTAGGTCGACAACTTTGACCATTCGCTCGGTAGTTTTGGTGCCGGTTCCGGCGACGCCAGAGCTTAAGAAAAGTCCGTCTACTGTTTGTCGTTCGACGAGGTCGTTGAAGGTTTTGGCGAGTTCATCGACCTTGAATCCGAAGCGTTTGCGTGGTACCCAGTGACTGTTGGGGCAGAAATGGCAATCCATCTTGCAGAAATCCGTAAACATCACCTGCATGAGATTGGTGAACTTGCCGTTTGGGAGGCGTGATCGGTAGATGCCAGGGCCGGGGTTGTTGCGTGGAATGGAGTATGGCGCAGCGGATTGCTTGGGTTCTGATCTTGGAAGAATGATGTCGTCGGTGGCCATCTGACCGAGTCGGTTCATCTTTTCCCATCGGTCGGGTCTGGTTTTCGTGAGCATGATGTGAGTCTGGTTTTCCTAGGTTCGTTTCCCGTGCTGGCGGGATGATCAGGTGTATCAATCTCTATAATAGCACTGATGTATGTTGATTTGGGGGTCTATAAGAATTTATTTTGAATCATATTGTTACGTTTGTCTTGAGAGTGTTCAGATAAGATCGGCACTGGATGGAGCACGATTCTGGGTCTGGCGTCATGCGCGAAACTACCGCTACATGCGGTTCCAACAGTCTGGTTGGTCTAAGTGTCAAGTTGCGGGTTAGTCGTTTGAACGGTGATGCAGAGTCAAATCCGAGACGTGTTTTGTGGTTAGAATGATGATCAAAATTCGATTGTTGGCATTTAATTTATATTTGTTCAAAAATAGTGTAAAATCAGAACGCACGGGTGTAGCGTAAGAAGATATGAGGTGAAGATAGCTTGACGGTTGATGCTCTGGGTGTCGGTATGTGCGAGAATGACGAGGTTGTGCCGCAGGAATGACGGCTAGTATCCTTTGCGAGCATCGCTTCGCAAAGTGGACGTGGCTTCTCCCACCTGAAGACGGGAGATATTCAAGCGTGGAGTTTAGAGGATTTGGTTTAGGAAGAGTTGGGTGCGATCTTCGGTGGGGTTGTTGAAGATGTGGTCGGGGGTGTTGATTTCTACTAGTTGTCCTTCGTCGAACATTGCCATGCGGTCTGCTACTTCTCTGGCGAAGCCCATTTCGTGGGTTACGCATAGCATTGTCATGCCGGTGTCGGCAAGTTCTCGCATGACGTCTAGTACTTCTTTGATCATTTCGGGGTCTAGCGCTGATGTCGGCTCGTCGAAGAGCATGATTTCGGGCTGCATGGCTAGTGCGCGTGCGATTGCTACTCGTTGCTGCTGTCCGCCAGAGAGTTCGGCAGGGTATTTTTCTGCCTGTTCTGGGATGCCGACGCGTTCGAGCAGGCTCATGGCGAGGTCTTGCGCTTCTGCTTTTGGCAAGTGTCGGACACGTTGTGGTGCCAGCGTGATGTTTCCCATCACTGTCATGTGCGGAAACAAGTTGAACTGCTGAAATACCATGCCGACCTCACGACGGATCGCATCGAGGTTTCTGAGGTCGTTGGTCATCTCGATGCCATCAACGATGATCTTGCCCTGTTGATGCTCTTCAATTCGGTTGATCATGCGGATGAATGTCGATTTGCCGGAGCCGGATGGTCCGAATATAACGACGACCTCTCCCCTCTTGACCTTCATCGACACGTCGTTTACGGCGCAAAAGCTACCGAACCACTTGTAGACGTTTTCGCAAACGATAATGTCATCGCGGTCTTCAAGCGGGATGTCTCGAATGTTGGCTTGTGTTTCTGTGGTCATGGGTTATTCGCCTCTTGGGTGGGACTTACATGGATGGGTGGGATGTTTTGGCGATGGTCGGCGTTATGGGTAACCACAAGGGTTAGGGCAACCGCGAGGGTTGTCCCCTACGCGGTTCCTCGGTTTAGCGGCGTCCTATTCCTAGCGCTGTTTCGATTTTGCGGCTTACGTATGACATGGAGAATGTGAAGATCCAGAAGACGGCGGCGATGAAGATGTAGACTTCGTGTCCGTCGTCTACGAATTCGAGGTTGCCTTGTATAGTGACGCGTCCCATTTCTACGAGGTCGAGCATACCGATGATGAAGACGAGGGAGGTGTCTTTGAAGAGTCCGATTGCCTGCCCTACTATCGCCGGTATGATGTTGCGGATTCCTTGCGGAAGGGTGATGAGCGTCGTTGTCTGCCATGCACGAAGCCCCAGCGCTCTTGCGGCTTCAGTCTGACCAGTCGCGACAGCCGCCATTCCTCCGCGAACGTTTTCCGCCATGTAAGCCGAACTGAACAGCGTTATCGTAATCATCGCGAGATAGAGTTCGTCGATGGAAACCGACTCTGGGAACGTCAGCGGTAGGATGTGTCGCGACATGAATAGAAGGGTGATTAGTGGCACTCCCCTAACGATTTCGATGAAACCTACACATGCGACTTTGAGTACTGGGAGTTGACTCCGTCGACCAAGTGCTAGGAGGATTCCTATAGGTATCGAACAGACGATTCCGACGACGGCAAGTAGTAAGTTGAGGGTAAGTCCGCCAAGATCTTGAGTGGGTACGGGTTCGAGACCAGGGACGTACGTTGACCCGATTACGAGCAGTGCCGAGATAATGAAGAATGCAATGGCGGCGTATATCAGGATGCGCGGGCGTCCGACGGCAGGCAACATCGCCAGTCCGTAACCGATCGCGACGGCGGCGATGTTGAGGGCGAACATGACGCTGACGAACGTCTGGGGCTCAGATGGCGATTCGTCAGGCCCGAGTTGAGACAGTTCCAGCGGCGAGTACGGTAAGAACGCAGCAAGTAGCGTAATAACGATGAGTATGATTGCGAAATTACGCGCGATACCGCCCCACATTCGCCATGTCATACCTAGCAAAACGCTAATTAGCAAGAGTGCTGTCAGCGGACGCCAGTAGAGTTCTTGCGGATATCGTCCGATGATGTAGAGCGGAAGTCGTGACGTTACGACGGTCCAGTCGGCGGTGAGAAATACCCAGTTGACGGACTGTATCGCGGCTAACGCCAATATCGCGCCTAGCACAATGGTTATGACGCCATCGATTGGTGAGTTGAACAGGTTTGCTCGTATCCAACCGGGAACGCCGACGGTCATAGGCGGCGGTGGCGGGTTAGGTCTTGTCGTGGATTGGTTCATCGTTGCTAGGTCAACCCACTCCGGCATATCGTGTCATGCGGTTGTAGATGTTGCCAATCAGGGAGTATGTAAGACTCATAGCGAGGTATGTGAGCATGACCATGCCGATAAGCGTTATGGCAGGTGCGATCTGGGTCATGGTAGTTGCAACGCTTACAAGGTCGGGATAGCCGATAGCGGCGGCGAGGCTGGAGTTTTTGGTGAGGTTCAGGTACTGGCTGATCATCGGCGGGATGATTACGCGTAACGCTTGCGGAAAGATGACGTATCGTAGCGACGAGTTGGTGTTGAGTCCAAGTGATCGTGCGGCTTCGGTCTGCCCTCTCTGTACGGCTTGGATACCGGCGCGGACGATCTCGGCGATGAACGACGATGTGTAGATGACGAGACCGATGAGTAGCGCGAAGAAGCTTCCAGTAAGTTTCGCTCCTCCCTGAAACCTCCCGAATCTGCCTTGTGGTTCAGGTACTACGAGATCCAACGGGGTAAATACGGCTAATCCGATCAGGGTGAATGCAGCGAATATCCCAATGCCTGCGATGATGGGATAGCTAGGCTTTCCGGTTTCGATCTCGCGTCGTTGCAGTAATTTGTATGCGGTGAACGCTGCGACGATGCCCAAAGCGGAAAGGATTGCCCACAACCAGAATCCGCCTAGCGGAGTAGGCCAGGGGAGATAGAAGCCGCTGTTGTTCAAGTAGAAGGTGTCGAGAAATACGTATCCTTCTCTGACGTTGGGAAGTTCGAGGATGATGAGAAACCAGAAGAGCAGCTGAATGAGAAGAGGAATGTTACGGATTGTCTCGATGTAAGTGAGCGCGAGTTTGCTCAGCAACCAGTTCGAGGAGAGCCTTGAGACACCGACGATGATTCCGAGCAACGTTGCAAGGATTACGCCGAGGATTGAGGCTTTGATGGTGTTTAACGCAGCTACGCCGAATCCGTAGAGGTAGGACTGCGAAGGATCGTATTGAATCAGCGATTCGCCAATGGGTATCTGTGCGGCATCGTCGAGAAAGCTGAACCCGAAGGGGATTTCGCGGTCTTGGATTTCGTACGCGACGTTGAACAGGAAAGATGAAACGATGGTGATTACGAAAATTGCAGAGACGATCTGCACCGTCCACTGTATGAAGACGACGTTACGCCATAGCGGGATTCCGCCAGGATATAGGATGCTCTGCACCGCTGTTCTCTTGATTTACCGTGGGATTTTCTAGCGACTGGATGTAGTTTAGCGCGTGAAAAGAAAAGGGGGATGCCTGAGCATCCCCCTTTTGCGCGTTTTGGCGCGGGATTGTGAAGGATAGATCAGCGTAGCGGTGCTGCGTAGATCTGTCCACCCTTCGGGCAGTCCGTGCATGGAGCGTTGGACCACAGCGCGTTGCGTCCGTTCTCTCGCGGAAGGTCGATGCCGTCTGGTCCGAGGTTGCGGTCGTAAATCTCGCCGTAGTTACCCACTGCATTGATCACGTCTTGCATGAAGGTTTCGCTAAGTCCGAGCGACTCTTGACCGATAGTGCCTTCGGTTCCGAGCAGTCTCTTGGCTTTGACGTTGTCACCGCCAGCTACCTGTCCGACGTTACCGCTGTTGATTCCATACGCTTCTGCATAGATCAAGCCAGACATAACGGTCTTGACGATGTCGAACCACTGGTCGTCACCGTGGGGAACGACAGGACCGAGCGGCTCTTCTGAGATGGTCTCAGGAAGGATCACGTGGTCTTGCGGGTTCGGCAATGAAGTTCGTAGTGCGGCAAGCTGAGAGCGGTCGTTGGTGAATACGTCGCAAGCACCGGACTCGTATGAACTGAGCACGACATCGGTGTCTTCAAAGACCTGTGGGTTGTACTCGAGGTTGTTCTGGCGGAAGAAGTCAGCCATGTTTAGCTCGGTGGTTGTACCGCTGGTGACACAAACGGCGGCACCGCCGAGTTCGTAAGCGGAGGTTACACCGAGGTCTGCCGGCACCATGAAGCCTTGTCCGTCGTAGAACATGGTCTGTGCGTAGTTACCCCACTGAGCGTCACGGCTGGTGGTCCAAGTGACGGTTCTGACGAGGACGTCAACTTCACCAGACTGGATGGTCGGGCCACGTTCGGCGGCGGTGATGTACTGGATTTCGATGGCTTCGGGGTCGCCAAGTACGGCGGTAGCGACCGCCCTGCAAAGATCAATGTCGAAGCCGATGTTACGTCCAGAGTCGTCAAGCGAACCGTAGCCAGGAACGTCGTTACGGCTAGCACAGATCACCTTGCCGCGTTCTTGGACTTGAGCTAGTCTTCCGGCTGCACCTTCCTCCATGGCCATCTTGGCATCTGAGGCTTCCTTTTCGGCAGCGTCTGCACGTTCCTCAGCTGCTTGGGCTCTGGAGTTTGCGTCGTTGAGTGCCGATTGCGCGGCTGATGCTGTAGCTTGCGCATTCTGTAGATCTGCGTCTGACGGACCTTCGTCGCTCGTACACGCGGTGAAAGCGACTGCGAATACCGAAACGGTCGCGAGCAGTGCGATCAGTAATTTGGATTTCATGTGTCTTGGATTCCCCTTCGTTGGCTGGTCTTGCGAGACCAACGGACTCTAACAAGGTGTTAACACCTTGTATCAATGTTATGACATAACGAAGCGTTTTGGTAGATGACGATGGTCTGCGATGCACCGGCGTTGATATGTAGATGCCTTCTAACTACTGATGTCTTCAGCGCAACGGGGCGGCGTAGATCTGCCCGCCGTTGATCCAAAGGTCGTTACGCCCTTTGCGTGGCAGTCCGATACCGTCCGTACCAAGGTTGCGTTCGTAGATTTCGCCGTAGTTGCCGACTTGCTTGATGACGTCCCGCATGAAGGTCTTCTTTAGACCTAGCACGTCTTGTCCGAAATCGCCCTCTGATCCAAGTAGACGCTTTGCCTTCACGTCGTCACTTGCGGCGATTTGGTCTACGTTAGTGCTGTCGATGCCATAAGCCTCGGCGTATATCAGCCCTGCCATCACGATCTTTACGATGTCGAACCACACTTCGTCGCCGTGCGGAATGACCGGTGTCAGCGGTTCTTCTGAGATGATTTCCGGAAGGATCAGGTGGTCTTCCGGGTTTGGTGCTTCAGTCACAAGCGCGGCGAGTCCAGAGCGATCAGTGGTGAAGGCGTCGCACTGCCCTGCCAAGTATGCGTCGAAAGCGACATCGGACTGCTCAAATACGGTTGGAGTGAAATCGAGGTTGTTTTGCCGGAAGTAGTCAGCTAGGTTGAGTTCGGTGGTAGTACCTGAGGTTACGCAGACCGCCGCGCCTTCCAATTCCAGCGCGGAAGTTACCCCAGAGTCTTTTCTCGCCATGAAACCTTGTCCGTCGTAGAACATCACCGGGGCGAAGTTGCCCCAGTTGACATCTCGGTTCGATGTCCAAGTTGTCGTGAGGTTCATCAGATCAATCTCGCCGGATTGGAGAGCGGGACCTCGAGCAGATAGATCAGTGAACCTGTAATCGACGTCATCAGCGCTTCCTGTGACCGCTGCTGCGACGGCTCTGCAAAGGTCGACATCGAAACCGATGCTCTTGCCGGACGAGTCGAGAGAGTGGAAACCAGGTGTATCGTTACCTGTGGAGCAGACGATACTGCCTCGATCCTTGATGGTTTTGAGTCGGTCTGCGGATTTTTCGACTTGGTCGGCGCGTTGGATGGCTGCATCACGCTCGGAGATTGCGCTGTTGCGCTCTGCGACGGCAGCCTCGGCAGTCGCTTTAGCGCGCTCAACCGCGATCTCGTTAGCGCCGCTATCGGAGGTGCAGGCGGTTAGGAGGAGGGTTGCGGCGATCAGGATTAGGGTGGAGGATGTCGCGATTCGTTTCATTGGTCTTCGGTTCTCTGGGTTCAGTCTAGATGTGTAGAAGCGATGCGATCTTGGCGATGACTTCATCAACCAAATCGGATGAAACGTTACCGATCTGTCTTGCGTATCTTGCGCGCCAATCCATGCTTTTGATCTGATCCGACAAAACAACACCCGAAACACCGGTGTCTGGGGGTACGCTAACTTCGAAGTCGTAGCCGCCGACACGGCTAGAAATTGGACAAAGTATCGCCAGTCCTCTTTCTTGATTATACGGTTTGGCGCTGAGAACTAAGGCTGGACGACGCCCGGATTGTTCGTGTCCAGCTTGCGGCATGAACTCTATCCATATCAGATCACCACGATCGGGCACATACTCACCGTCTACCAAACTTCGTTACCCCTTGGTCCGTCAGTTTCGATTTCGGGATGCAGGTCGGCGTTTCGCATAGATGCGATCATCTCGTCCAGATCGTATTTGCGTTTTCTCAGATTGAGACCGTTGTTGTCGCGGGTCAATTCGATCTGCGTGCCTTCTTTGACACCCCACTCTTCGGCGATGGCTTTGGGGATGCGTACGGCGAGGCTTGATCCCCATTTGGAGACTTGGGTTTTCAGTGCCATGTCAATTCTCCAGAGATATCCTGTGAGATATCCTTGAGTTTATCACTAACGATGCCGAATCTTTCGGAATAGGCGCAACTCGTCCCTGAGCATCTTCATCCAATCCACAGGCAACCGCTCAAGGTAAAGGGCACCGTCGCAATTTGGAGGTGCTGTCATCGATGATTTCGAGGTAGGCTAGATTCCAACCCTGCGGCAAGTCGTTTGTTTCGTCTCTTAGGCTCTGTACAACAGTCGAGCACTTTTCGGTATGGGTAGGCAACTGCCTAACCATCGGGTTATCTTCAATCGGGAAGCCGATCAAATCGCCCGGGCGTGCGAGGCCCTCTCGAATCAGAACTCCGTTGCGGATGATGTTTGAGTGTGTCCAGTCCTGCTGCGTGAGTAAGGATCCGCTTAGTGCGGGGTTGACCATCACCGTCTCGACACGCATCAATCGAGGTTCTACGTCGTGTGACTCGAGAAAAATCACTCCGTTGTCTTGATTGGTTGGACTTTCAACGAGGTGGTTCGCGAGGAAAGCAGGCACTAAAGCTGTTGCAGGTACTGTGGCTATCGCGACAATGACTAGGATCAGACGGCGAACAACTTTGCTGTCTTGGATGGTCTTCACATCCTGTCGTCCCTCCTGTCTTAACAGTTGCTCGTGAGTTGTCTTCAGTTTAGCGGGTTAGGTTCACGAGCTTTCGGCGATCGTTGCCTTCAATTCGGACAACTCGAGTTCGGAGATTTGCTTCTCTCGGGCAGCGAAGCATTGTTCCCATTCCGCGTCTTTGCCGGTCCATGTGAAAGTTACTTCTATGGTATCGACTAGGCCTAATGCATCTACGAGCCAAGGATGGCTTTTCTCTTTGAACTGGTAGTGCGGGTCGCATTCATCCGGGAGGTACCAGTCGTGGATGTTAGTGAAATCGGTTCCTTCCCAACTGATGTAGCCGGCTTCGTATCTCCCGATATAGTTGCGTGGATCGAATGGCAGGGTTCCGGATTTGAACGCCTTGATGCAGCGTTGCATATCTGCTTGATTAGTAAACGGCCGAGTGCCGGTTATCTCGCCGTCGTCGTTGGTTTCGAGAGTGAAGCGATTACCGTCACGGTGGCACTGTATCGGGGCATCGTTATCGTCGCGCAGTATTAGGACGTCGATGTTGTCTACTGAGGGTGTTGAGTCGAATTCGTATCTTTGTCCAATAACGTATACGACGATTAAAAATACGATGATGATCGTCGCGGTTGTCGTCACGTATAGAAGCACTTTTTTCAATCGCCGTAACATGCGAGGCTTTCTTAGTTATCGGTTTTGTGCTCAGTCAGGGCAACCGTCGTGGTTGCCCTGACTACGGCTTCATGTTTGCGGGTAAATGACAGTGTGTGACATCTTGCCCGGGTGCCCCTGCGAGGTCACTTCGCGAGGGGAAAGTACGTTACACGGGCATCGTCCGACCGGTCTTGGCGCGGCCGTAGTCGGCGATGTCTCTGGTCAAGGCACCGATCATCTTGCAGCCGAGTCCATCGATGAGCTGGTCGACTTGCTGTTCGTTGTTCATCTCTTCGTCTTGCCATGCGGCGTAGAAGGCGATGTTGTTGTTTTCCAACGCTGTCTTGACGATGTTGAGCGCGTTGTCCATGAAGTCGGGGTAAGGCGGGTCGTGAGCATCCGGATCGCCGAATGACATTCCCATGTCTCCGGGTCCCCACTCAGCGAAGGCGATGCCCGGGACCGCGGCGGTCTGCTCGGCGAAGGGCAGGCAGTGGCGGTCTTCGATCTTTAGTCCGAGCATGAGTTCGCCGTTAGGGTTCATGGGCCACGGGTCTGCGATTTGGACGTATTCCCTGGGATCGACGCCCCAGATTTCGGCGGGTTGGCGCTGCCCTCCACCACCGCGTATTCCTTCGGGAATTATGTCACTGCCGATAGTCTGGAAGGGGTAGCGGCACGCGGCGACGAACCATTTAGTCGCTTCGGGGCTTTGTACGTGGGTGTGGAGCAGACCATGAATGCCGGTGGTGAGGGCGTGGCGCATCTGCCAGGCGTTGTAACGGACCTCTTCGGGCGAGTACGCACTGTGAGGCAGAGAAGTGACGACCGCAGGTGTGGGGTGACCGCTCGGGGTGGGACCGCCGTCTTTGAGGCCCCTCATGAACTGGTAAAGACCTCCGATGTCGAAGTGATGGTGCTCGAAATCGATGAGGACCATATCGGCCCAGGTCTGAGCCATTTCTCGCCCAGCATCATAAGAGAGTTCGGGAGTGGGAGTGTGGTAGAAAGGCTGCCCTTCCTTGAGAAGGTCGATGCATTTGTTGATGCCCATGAGTGTTATTCCTTCGGTTCGGATTTTGCGATGCGCTTGGATGCGCGTTTCAATACTTTATAGCCTTTGTCGCGTAAGAGAGTGGCAAGAAATATGGATTGCGTGTTGAAGTTCCGCTTCGCATTCGATTGGGAAGCTTCGAAGCCCTTATAATGCAACAGTCGAATCATTCGTCGCCGTTGGGACTGAAACATGAAATTAGCGAAGGCGCAACTTGCAATTCCGTGGGTGTATGGACTACTTGTCTTCGTTTGTTTGATTGCCGCTGCCATGTCAACCATTGCCTGTACGCCCGAAGAGGTGGTGAAGGAAGTCGTGGTAGAGAAGGAGGTCGTAAAGGAGGTGGAAGTGGAGCGTGTCGTCACGGTAGAAGTCGAAGTGCCTGTTGAAGTCGTGAAGGAAATCGTCGTTGAGAAGGAAGTTGTGAAGGAAGTCGAAGTTCCGGTAGAGGTGATAAAGGAAGTGTTGGTAGAGAAAGAGATAGTTAAAGAAGTCGAGGTGGTCGAAGAAGCCACGGAAGAGGCAGAGGAATCCGACGTTACAGTTTCAACACCAACCGTTACCCCTGTACCTAGGAAATTTGACGCACATTCTGATCGTGCTGCGCTGGAGGCGCTTTACAACGCGACGGGCGGAGACAACTGGTACAAAAAGAGCAACTGGCTCGCCGACAAGCCGCTCGACCAGTGGGATGGCGTGGAGACCGACAGGATCGGGCGGGTGACCAGCCTGTGGCTCGCCAACAACAACTTGACAGGTTCGATTCCGCCGGAGCTCGGGAACCTGACCGGCCTCGGTGAACTCATTCTGTACGAGAACAAACTTGCCGGGTCCATACCGCCGGAACTGGGCAGACTAACCAAACTCACGAAACTCTCGCTGTTCAATAACAACCTCACTGGCCCGATCCCGCCGGAACTGGGGAATCTCGCTTATCTCGTGTCAATCAAACTGGTTGGTAACTACATTCGAAGTCACGAAATCCCGATTGGTTTGGCGGCGTTGATAACTTGCGAACTCATCAACGACGACGCGAACAGGTTGATCTGCGCCCCTTGAAACTTGGGCCCATGTAACGGGGTAGGGGCGTTCAATTCGACGCAGACCTCGCAAGAAATTGTGCATCCTGACGCGGCTAGTTTAGGCCGTTCGAAGTAAATCTCAACTTCAAACCGGCATCGTCCTACCAGTCTTGGCGCGTCCGTAGTCGGCCCATTCTTTGTTGGGTGCGCCCATCATTTTTACGCCTACGACGTCAATGAGGTGATCGATCCTCTGTTCCTGTGTCATGTTGTCATCGGCCCAGCTGGAATAGAACCCGACGCCGGCTTTGTCCAACCCGGCCTTGACTGTCTCGCGAGCGTGATCCATGTAGTCGGGATATGGCGGATCGTGAGCATCAGGGTTGCCGTGGGACATTCCCATATCGCCGGGACCCCATTCGGCGAATCCGATACCGGGCACTGATGCGATCTCGTCGGCGTTAGGTAGGCTGTGTCGGTCTTCGATCTTGAGTCCGAGGAGAAGCTCACCGTTTGGGTTGAGCGGCCACGGGTCAGCGATCTCGACATATTCGCGTGGAGAGAGGCCCCATATCTCTGCTGGTATGCCCTGCCCTCCACCGCCGCGTAGACCTTCGGGGATGACATCCCGGGCGAGCCGCTGGAACGGATATCTGCAAGCAGCCACGAACCACTTCACTGCTTCGGGATCGCGTGCGTGAGTGTGAAGGAGACCGTGGACGCCAGTAGTTAGCGCGTGTCGCATCTGCCAGGCGTTATAGCGGACTTCTTCGACGGTTATTGCGTTGTGCGGGAGTGTAGTTACGACCGTAGGTGTAAGGTGACCGCTAGGGGTTGGGCCTCCAGCCCGCAGGCCTTTCATGAAATCGCCTAATCCGCCGACATCGAAGTGACGGTGCTCAAAGTCGATGAGGATCATGTCGGCCCAGGTTTGAGACAATTCGACACCAGCGTCGTAGGTGAGTTCTGGCGTGTGGGTTGCGTAGAAGGGTTGCCCCTCTTTAAGCAAGTCGATGCATTTGTTAATACCCATTTTTGTTTCCTTGTTGGTTGGTGGTGATGGCAGTTGATTATGGTTCGGGGTTGCCCCTTTGTCCTTCGGACATTTCCCCCGTTCGCGGGGGAACCCTAATTCTTCACGTTAGCCTCCATGGGATTTCGAGTTCCGCGGTGATGTCTCGGAACCAGTCGATAACTTCTGGGTGATACGGGATACCATGTTCTCGGCGTTCGATCTCTTCTTCGTGTTCTGGTAGTCCGGCGTAGACGACGCGGTCTTGTCCTGGAGCGGGTTTGCTGTCTTTGAGCGCCCGCATGTATTCGTCCATGTCGGTCTTGAAGTCTTCGATGTCGGTGAATGCTTCAAGGTTGTATGCGATGAAGTGGTGCGATGCTCCTCTCCGTCGGTTTGGGCCGCCTCCGTTGCCGCCGAGTATGCCGCTGAGAATCTCGATCATCACTGCCATGGAGTAGCCTTTGTGTGCGCCGAGTTCCCGCGTTCCACCTGCTGGAAGCATCATGAAGTCTTCTGGTACATCGCTCTCTTCCATGACTGGAGTGCCGTCGGCTTCTGCGACCCATCCGGGCAAGACCGGCACACCGATGCGCTTGGCGAGCACTATCTTGTTCCCTGCGACGCTGCTCATAGATGCGTCGAAGATGAATGGCGGTTCGTCTCTTGTTGGCGCGGCGATACCGAGGGGATTCAGGCCGACCAAGCGTTCCGCACCGTGGACGGGAGCGACGTTGACGCCGCCGGTGGTCATTGCGACACCGATCATGTCGCGTTCTAGCGCCATTGCGGCGTGGTACGCGCAGGCACCGAAGTGTCGACCGTTGATGGCGGTGATGGTTCCGATGCCGTAGACCTCTGCTCTGTCCATCGCCATACGCATCGCCATAGGTCCGACGGCGAGCCCGTGTCCACCGTCACAGTCTAGGGTTGCAGCAGCAGGAAGTTCGCGGACGATTTTCGGCTCTGGAGTCGGATTGATGCCGCCTTCGCCGAAAGATGCTACGTATGAACGGAGCATATTGGAGACGCCGTGGGATTCGATGCCCCGCGCGTCGGCGTAGACGAGGACATCTGCCGATTGAACTGCGTCATCTTCAGGCATTCCCATCTTTCGGAAGATGTCTTCGACGGTTGCGCGCATGTCGTCGATCTGGACATGAACTGCGATGTCGTGTGGGACGTGAAATCGTTCGAGCAATCGGATCTGCCTTTCGTTTGCGGTGCCGGCGATCAGTGTTCATCTCGATAGTGCCGCACCTCTGTTAAACGAGTCGAAAGTATACACACACGATGCCCAAAAACGGACTCAATGGGTTATATTCGCGTGCAACATGCGGCGCGCAGTGACGCGTCGCCTCGAGGATCATTGAGAGGTACGTCATGCCAACCGGAAAAGTCGCTGTTTTTACCGCATCGGGAGTTCCGTATGAGATCGAAGAACTGCCGACACCAGAGGTGGAACCGGGCGGGATTCTGATCAAGAACACTCACGCGGTGATCTGCGGTTCGGACTTGCATGGATGGCGAGGCGACGGCGATGGTCCGCAACGTGCGATGCGGCGGGTACCAGGACATGAGTTCACGGGCGTTGTCCACTCCATCGGCGCGGGCGCAGAAAGCGATTCGGTTCGTCGGCCACTAAAAGAGGGAGACCGCGTGGCGTTTCCATTCTTCAACCCATGCAATCGATGTTACTGGTGCATTCGCGGCGAGCACCACGCGTGTCCACACCGCGGCCGTCCCAACCATCAAGGATTGGACGCCTATCCGTACTGCGATGGCGGCATGGCGGACTACTACTACCTGCCGCAGGGACATTACGTATTCAAGGTGCCAGACGAGTTGCCGACGGATGCGGTACCACCGGTGAACTGCGCGTTGTCCCAGGTGATGTTCGGGTTGGAGAGGGCGAATATGGACTTCGGGGACACCGTGGTAATCCAAGGCGCGGGCGGTCTAGGAATCTTCGCGACGGCGGTTGCGTCGGAGAAAGGCGCGTCGAAGGTGATCGTGATCGACGGTCAGCAACCGCGGTTGGAGCTGGCGATGAAGTGCGGCGCTACCGATACGGTTTCAATGACGGATTATCCTACTCCAGAGTCGCGCGTTGAAAGGGTCCGTGAGCTGACCCACGGTGTAGGCGCCGATATCGTGGTCGAAGTCGTGGGTGTTGCTGCTGCAACGCTGGAAGGCCTTGACATGGTGCGGTTCAACGGCAAATACGTAGATATTGGCAACATCAGCGGAGGGAGCATCGAGTTCGCCGCACGTAAGATCATCAACAACCAGACACAGTGGCAGGGTCTGATGCACTACAACCCATGGATCGTCGAAGCTGCGTTACAGTTCTTGGTTCGGACTAAGGATCGGATGCCGATCGCGAACGTGATTTCGCACAAGTATCCGCTCGAAGAGATTAACGATGCGTTCGAGTTTGCTGAGTGGCATGGACGCGAAGGCGGTTCACCGGCGAACCGTGTGGCGTTGACGATGTGAGTGTAGCTTAGTCGAGTTCCGGATCCTACCGAGTTCGGGTAAGGGGTTAGACATGCCAATCGGAAAAGTAACCGTATTTGATGTTCCTGGAGCGCCATTCGAGATTGATGAACTGCCGACGCCTGAGGTCCAGTCCGGCGGGTTGCTGATCAAGAACACCCACGCGGTTATTTGCGGTTCAGACCTGCACATATGGCGTGGCGACATGTCGACGCACTCGAACCGCATTGTCGGACACGAGTTCACAGGAGTCGTCCACTCTCTAGGCAGAGGGATCGAAACCGATTCTTTGCGTCGTCCGCTCAAAGAAGGCGATCGCGTGGCGTTTCCATTCTTCAACCCCTGCAATCGGTGCTATTGGTGCATCCGAGGCGAGTTTCATGCCTGTCCGCATCGATCACGACGCAAGGATTTGGAATCTTATCCATACTGCGATGGTGGTTACGCAGATTACTACTATCTGCCATCCGGGCACTACGCGTTCAAGGTGCCGGACGAATTGCCTAGTGATGCAGTTCCGCCAGTCAACTGTGCCCTATCGCAAGTGATGTTCGGATTGGAACGGGCGAAGATGGATTTTGGAGACCGTGTTGTGATTCAAGGCGCAGGCGGTTTAGGGATATACGCGACCGCCGTTGCCGCCGAGAAAGGCGCATCGAAGGTGATAGTTATCGATGGTCAGCAACCTCGTCTAGATCTGGCGATGAGGTGTGGGGCTACCGATACCGTGTCCATCGTCGATTACCCGACTGCTGAAGCGAGAGTCGAACGCGTAAAGGAGTTGACCGATGGTGCCGGTGCTGATGTTGTAGTAGAGGTCGTCGGAATCCCGTCAGCAACGTTGGAAGGACTGGATATGGTGCGGGTCAACGGCAAGTACATCGACATTGGCAACATCGGCGAGGGCAACATCGAGTTTCCTGCGGTGAAGGTAATAAGCAACCAGACTCAATGGTTTGGCACGACTCATTACGATCCGTGGATAATCGAAGCGTCGTTGCAGTTCTTGGTGCGAGTCCAGGATCGGATGCCAGTCGCGGATGTTATCTCTCACAAATACCCGCTGGAGCAGATCAATGACGCGTTCGAGTTTGCCGAGTGGCAGGGACGTGAAGGTGGGACTACCGC
This sequence comes from Dehalococcoidia bacterium, assembly GCA_963555965.3. Classification (GTDB taxonomy): domain Bacteria; phylum Chloroflexota; class Dehalococcoidia; order Lucifugimonadales; family Lucifugimonadaceae; genus Bin127. The sequence goes on along the minus strand of OY821634.1, from coordinate 478,362 downwards.
CAACCGCGTTGCGTTGACGATGTAGCAAGGTAAATTCGAGACTCCACGTCATTCTCCTGCAGGCGGGAATAACGATCGCGTAAGGCACGAATTCAACCCACACGCTCTTACTGAGCGTTCAAAAGGCATAATTGTCTATTTCCTCGACTCTGCTGTACCCTGATTAACCGCGACGGTTTCCCATTACGAGTGTCAATTTGGCACAGGGGGCATGGATTCCCCATGCCCCCTGTTTGGCATTCGAATGATGTGGAAACCGTCGCAGGTAAGCCATGCTCATCGGTCAAAGGGGGCATCTTCATGCAGAACATCACTCTACCCACGCTGTTGCCAACGATGGGAAAGCAGTTGGCGGCAATCTCCATAGCAGTTATCGCTACGGGGCTCATCGCGGTTGGGTGTGCCGCCGTAGAAGTCAATCCAGTGACGCAACCGTCGCCGATTCCCGCACCAACTTCGTCTCCCGAACCCGCGTCTACGCAATCATCTCAACCAACTACGATACCGACAGCACGGGCGGTATTGCTGTTTCCTACCGCCACACCTCAGCCTATCCCGTCCCCTACTTCGACTACAGTACCGGCTGTCGAAGGTGAATATTCCATCCAGGTCGTCAGAGTTTTGGATGGAGACACAGTGGAGGTTGAGATCGACGTCGTTCAAGTCGAAGGTTTGAAGAACCAAACCGTGAGAATTTTCGGTATTGACACGCCAGAGACGCGAACGACTGACGCTTTCGAAAAGACTTGTGGCAATTGGTCGAAAAAGCGCGCAAATGACTTTGTTTCATCTGATGGGCAGTACGTTTTAATGACTGAGTTCGAGGACGGCGGGTTCAGCAGGATTTTGGGCGATATTAGGTCGCCAGATGGCCTGATGTTGTCTGATTTCATGTTGGACGAGGGGTTGGCGGTTCCGTATGAGGGTGGGACAAGGGATTTTGAGGATCATCGGGAGAATTGCGAAGCGTTGGTTGAGGCTGGACACATTTCGGTTCCTGATTCAGCACCCGTACCGACGGCCAAACCGATTTCAGAATCAAATAGTGCTGCTACTGCCGTAAGTGAGGACGATGAACCGGATGAATCTGGCTCGATGCAGACTTACAGTAGTTGCGAAGAGGCTGAAGGTGCCGGATTAGAGCGAATTAGAGGATCGAAGGGGGATGGCAGAGGATTCCCCAAAGAACTGGTGATCGGACCGCGTGACGGCGATGGGGATGGAGTAGTTTGCGAAAGGTAGCGCGGCGGCTATTTCGCATTCAGGCCTATGCCGTTGAGGTGGCTAGTGTCGTTGAACTGATGGATTTGCCAAGCGTTTGGCGTGTATTGGTGTTCTCTGACGACGGTGACGCTGGTGTTGTCGAAGAGGAAGACCCATTGGTTCTTGGCTTGGATGTTCAGCAGGTGCGCCAACACTGCTTGTAATGATCCTCCGTGCCCGACGATCAAGATGGTCTCGTTTCCTTGTTGATGTTCGGCGAGGATTTCCATCAACAATCCGCCGATTCGCTCCCACGCGTCCAACATTGACTCGCCACCGGGGAATTTGACGTTGACCCTGTCATTCAAGTTTTTCCAGCGTCGGTAAAACTCGGGATCAGCGTTGCCGACCTCATCCCACGGCATGTCTTCGTAGTTGCCAAAATGGTATTCACGAAGCTGTGAGCGGGTTTGTATCTGTAGTTGTGCTCGCTGAGAAGTGATTGCCTTGGCGGTATCGAATGCTCTTTTGAGGTCGCTGGAGTACACGGCATCAAATTCGACGGCACTCAAGCGTTCCGCGACCGCTTTCGCTTGAAGACAGCCAGTTTCGGTGAGAGGCACGTCAAGATGACCTTGCGCTTTGTCGTCAAGGTTGCCTTGGGTCTCGCCGTGACGAACCAGGTAGATAGTGCGTGGAGAGGGGTTGAAAATGAGTTCTGGCATACTCAAGTTCGAGTCATTCATGCGAGTCAAAGCCGTTGAGATGATAGGTATCGTTCCATCGTTCGATCTGCCAGCCGTCGTCACGCCAAGTGGGTTCGGAGATAACGGAGCTGATGCTGGTGTTGTCGGTCTTCAGTCGCCATTTGTCTTCTAGGCGCAGATTGCACATGTAAGCGGCAGTGGCTTTGATCGAACCGCCGTGGCTGAAGACCAAGATTGTAGCGTCTTCATCGTGATTTTCAACTGTTTTGCGCATGAAACTTGCAACGCGATCCATGTGTTCGCGATCGGTCTCGCCACCGGGAAATCGGATGTCGGAGCCGATCTCAGGGTCTAGGATCTGTGCGAAGATTTCGGCGTATTCGTTACGAAGCTGTTGCCACGAGTAGTTCTCGCAGTCGCCGTAGTTTTTCTCTCGGATGTCCGATGAGATCATAATTTCGATATCGGGACGGTGTTTGAGCAGAGGTTCAGCGGTCTGTAGCGCTCTGGATGAGTCGCTGGAATAGACGGCGTCGAATTGCCAGTTTATGAGCCGTTGACCTAGAAGTTGGGCCTGTGCCCTGCCCGTCTCATTCAGGGGAGCGTCGTAGTGACCCTGAGCCAAGTTAAACGCGTTGCCATCGGTCTCGCCATGCCGGACTAATAGGAGAGTTGTCAATAAGTAGGAACCTCGACTGATTCGACTGCCATACGACTCAATGGTAAGACGGCAGTGTGATGCGGAATTGACATGGTGCGCAGGATGGCACGGTTGTGAGTAGCCTAGTGCGATCAAACAACCATCAAAGAAAATTCGGCGGTGTTTGAACTTGTAAAGCCGTCCGAAAGCAGGGTTCCAACGCGGACGATCAAACAACCATCAAAGAAAATTCGGCGGTGTTTGAACTTGTAAAGCCGTCCGAAAGCAGGGTTCCAACGCGGACGATCAAACAACCATCAAAGAAAATTCGGCGGTGTTTGAACTTGTAAAGCCGTCCGAAAGCAGGGTTCCAGCGCGGACGATCAAACAACCATCAAAGAAAATTCGGCGGTGTTTGAACTTGTAAAGCCGTCCGAAAGCAGGGTTCCAGCGCGGACGATCAAACAACCATCAAAGAAATCCAGCATCATCTTATCCTAACGGCGGATGCCCAGTGAGGCAGATAGGAACGGATACGGTTGCCTACTGAAGGGTCTCTTACTACCAGTGCGCCGGCAGCTACCGCATCGTTCAACAATTTGGTCGCTTGCGCGGAATTGTGCTTTGCGATACCGAAGCGCTCCCGTATCGACGTATTGTTGGTGATCTGCGAGTTTACGTATCGCAAGCAGGCATGCCAATAACAAGCACGTACACGTTCGTCCTTGTTCATTGCGTTCAGAGGTTTGTGGGCGAACAACACCGATTTGGTGAAACTACCCGGTATTTCGAAGCGCGGAGCCGGCAATTGAGCAGCTTCAACCGTGGCGACCACGCGGTCGATTCCGAGCCCACGCTCTTCACAGAATCCGAAGCGTCGCATCAGTGAAGCGAGGCGATCGTTGCGAGAGCGAGGCGGGTGGTCTACCCAACGATCAGTATCGACGAGCGGTTCGCCCGGATTGGTCATCTCGATGCGGTCGACAAATATCTCGACTATCGGGCCGGTGCCGGTGATACTGAAATCTTGGTGTATCAAAGCGTTTGCGACAAGTTCTCTAACAGCATCGGGCGGAAACATCGGGACTGACTGATTCAGCGCGTTCGTGAGAACCTCGTTGGATGGCACGAGTGCCATTACGTACTCTATGATGCGTTCGAATTCGACAGCGTATCCACGTTTGCATTCCCACTCCCGGACAGCGCGGAGTTTGTCTGAACCCTCGTACTGGATTACTCTGAGCGTCTTGCGCCACAGCCTGGGGAACGGTGAAAGGTCGTCTGCCAGCAGGATCGTAGCAAGATTCGTGATATCCCAATCGCCGGCATCGGATTTCTTTATCAACCCGTCGGCAAACATAGCATCTAAGATGTTGCGATTGCCGTCGGGCAAAGGAATTCCGAGCAGTCTGAAGTAGCTCGGACAGTCCAGTAACTCCAAAAGCCTGTCACCAGAGACGTTAGCTTCCGCGATACCGTCTTCAAAACTGTTCTGATCGAGGACGCGCCACAACCGAGCTTCAATCTGCGCAACGTCTTTCAGCGGTTTAGTCGCGGTGCCGACTCGGATATAAGCATCACCCTTGAACTTGACGGGAAATTGCCGGGCCGGATTGACCTCCATAACCACGACTCTGTGTTCGCCGATGTTGATCGCATGGAATTGAAAATCGCAGTTCTCGCTTATACCCGCGCGGATTCTCGGTTCGAGCGGCCCCTTGCCTTTGGTCTCGAGCGTGAAGTCAGTGCCTGATTATGTCGTGTGTACTGTCTTCGACTCCCCAGATCAGATATCCGAATGGGCGTCCATGCAACGCAGCACCGTTGGATAGCGCTGAAATGTTTTTGCCGATGACCTCAGGGTTCGTGTTGTTGACCTTGAATTCGACCCACTCCGTCTCAGTAGGTAACGCGCGCAACTCGCGAACCAGATCGCGGAGATATTCTGGTTCGCGAGGTTCCATGATTGAGATATGTTAACGCGCTGGACTCCAAACGCGGTTGCAGCTTGTATCGCCGGTTCATCTGCTACTCGCAAGGAAACTGTTCTCGGAGTTCGGCGAAGAGGTTTGCCATGGGACCGCAGCCGAGCGCAAGCGGGCTCGAGATGTTCATCATCGTGTAGCCTTCGCCGATCCAGCGTCGAGCGACTTCGGGATCTTGGAAGGTGGTGGCGAGGAACTTCCCGGTGCCTTTGACGCGTTGGGCGACGTCGGACATAATCTGTTCGACTTTGTCGTGGTGGATCTGTCCGGGGATACCGAGGGTGCACGAGAGGTCGGTAGGGCCGACGAGGAGGACTTCGAATCCTTCCAGCGCAAGGGTGTCGTCGACCTTCTCATACGCTTCGGTGCTTTCCATTTGAATGATGAGCAGGGTCTCGTCGTTGGCATGCTTCAGTACGTCGTCTTGCGTGATGTCAAGCAACGACGCGAACCACGGGGCGACACCGCGCTCGCCCAATGGCGGATATTTTGAGTAGCTGATCGCTTCAGCGGCCTCTTCTGGATTATCGACCTGTGGAACCATCACGCCCACCGCGCCTACGTCATAAGCCTTCTTGATTTCGCCGGGGTGATTCCAAGTGACGCGGATCACAGGTGAAACACCGAGATTGCGGCCTTGGACGCAGATCGTGCCGATGCTCTCTGTGCCCCAAGGGCTGTGCTCTTGGTCGATCCACACCCAGTCAGGCTTGACGCTGCTGTAGATGGTGTGCGCCACGTGTGGTTCACGCGAAAACATGCTGGTGCTGAGGACTGCTCCACCAGTTGCGAGTTTTGATCTGATTTTGCTCGGATACATGGTTCTCCAGTTCTTATTGTCAACGCCGATCGATCATCCAATAGCCGTTTCGACCGAGTTATCAGGATATTAACAGCATGAGCAACCGCGTCGATCTGCATCATACGAAGTGATAACTTTGTATAAAGCGTCAATTCTGGATGCTATGACTAAACCGAGGTCCATTGAGATGATCGTCGTTACTACAGAAACAGTGGAAGGTAAGGAAGTCGCAGAAGTGCTAGGCATGGTGCGTGGCAACGCGGTCAGAGCGCGAGGAATCGGATACGACTTCATGGCCGGCATCAAAAACATCACCGGTGGCGCAGTTTCCCAGTACTCCAGCTTGCTTCGAGACACTCGAGAAGAAGCGACCCAGAAAATGATCGGCGAAGCGACGGACATCGGAGCCGACGCAGTCGTCTCGACACGCTACAATACTTCGTCGGTAGGTCAGGGATTCGCAGAGATATTGGCATACGGCACAGCCGTCAAGTTCAAGTAGCTTTCTGTGAGCGATGCAAACGGGAAGGAAAACGATATGACTTGGGGTAGAGAAACTCCGGTAATATTGACCACCACCAGCTTTGTTCCAAGGCACGAAATACAGAGTATCCTTGGACTAGTTTCAGGAGCCGAGAAACTTGGACGTGGTGGCACGAACAATGTGGAGGATAAAGCTGCCGAGGCAATTGATCGTCTGACCGCCGCCGCACAGAACATTCAAGCTGATGCCGTTATCGACCTAAGAGTTAATCCGATTCAACCCGCCGGTCAGCATGGATCAGACCAAAACTACAGCGTCTTCTGTTACGGAACTGCCGTCAAGTTGAAAAGCAATGATGTCTAGGCCCATCAGACGCTCGGCTGCAACTAACGACATTGAGGTGTTAACTCATGACTGAGATGATGGTCCGCCAAAATCGCGTTCTGAAGGCGATGAAAGAAGAGCGTAAGGCTCTGGGGTATCAGATGACGTTCCCATCGGTGTGGGATGTCGAGATACTCGGGCGTTTGGACTTCGACTACGTGTGGTTGGATGGTGAACATGGCCCGTTCGGATATACGGAGTTGGAGGAGATGACGCGCGCTGTTGAAGCGGCAGGTGCGACCGCGGTCGCGAGAGTTGAGAACGTTGAAGCGTCGCACATCTTGCAGTACCTGGATCGTGGCATTCAAGGCATCATGGGACCACATATCGCGAGTGGCGAGGATGCCGAGAAGCTGGTGGATGCTTGCTACTTCGGTCCGATCGGTCATCGCTCGTTCGGCGGTAATCGAGGCACCAACTACTCGTTCACTCCTGACGCTTGGGGTGACAAGCGAGATTTCTATCAGCAGGCGAACGACAACATGCTTGTGGGTGCCCTACTTGAAGACCAAGGATCGATCGACAATATCGACGACATTTTGGCGGTGGACGGCATTCATTACTTTGGCATCGGTATGAACGACTTCGCTCAAGGGATCGGATATCCCGGCGAACCGGAGCATCCGGATGTCGTAAAAGCAGCTGATGAGTTGTCCGACTACATCCGCAGCAAAGGACGTCACATGAGCGGCGACATCATGAGTTCGGTCTGGATCCACGAGTTGCTACTGAACAGCGCTGAGGAATTCATGAGCGAAAACACTTAGAACGCGTACGCCCTCTCCGACCAGATGATTAACGAGACACTGATACAACGCCTGCGTGGAATCGTCGGCGAAGAGTATGTCATCTGGGGTTCAGATGACTTGTTGCTGTATGAGTACGACGGCTCGATAGATCGATCTCCACCTGGCGCGGTGGTGCTGCCAGGTAACGCAGACGAGTTGGCGGAGTGTGTGAAGGCAGCCTATGAGCACGATGCGAATATCGTGCCGAGAGGTGCGGGCACTGGATTGAGTGGAGGCGCGGTTCCGCTGCACGATTCGGTTGTGTTGCCAGTTACTCGGTTAAACCGGGTACTCGAGGTCGATGTCGAGAATCGCGTGGCGATCGTGGAACCCGGTCTTGTCAACATCGAACTTTCCGAAGCGGTTGCGCAGTACGGCCTGTATTACGCTCCGGATCCATCGTCCCAACGTGCCTGCACGATTGGCGGCAATGTTGCGGAGAACGCTGGTGGTCCGCACTGTCTGGCTTTGGGAGTCACCACTAACCATGTGTTGGGCATCGAGGTTGTGCTGGCTGATGGAGAGAAGGTTTGGTTAGGCGGAACTTCAAGAGATACGTTCGGATATGACTTGAGAGGCGCGTTCATCGGCTCGGAGGGCACACTGGGCATTGTGACCAAAGTCGCGGTGAGATTGATGCGGAAGCCCGAAGCCGTGCTGACAATGTTGGCCGCGTTCCGCTCTTTGGACGATGCTTCGCAGTCGGTATCAGACATAATCGGCGCAGGCATGGTGCCTTCAGCGATCGAGATGATGGATCGAGTAACGATTCAAGCTTGCGAACCTGTCTACCGTCCGGGATATCCCGACGACGCAGAAGCGGTGCTAATCGTTGAACTCGACGGTTTGCGCGAGACGGTTGACGAACAGGGACAACGAGTTCGAGAGATATGCCGTGCCAACAATTCTTCGGAGATTCGCGAAGCGGAAGACGATGCGAAACGTGCTGAACTATGGGCAACACGAAAAGGCGCAATTGGGGCATTCGGAACAATAGCACCAAACTACTACTTAGTCGACGGAGTTGTTCCACGCACCAAATTGCGCGACATCATGCGACAAGTGCGGGAGATCGGGGAAGAATTGGGCCTTACTATCGGCAATGTCTTCCACGCTGGAGACGGGAATCTGCATCCTTGCATCCTTTTCGACGGACGAGATAAGGTGCAGGTGAGGCGTGTGATCGAGTGTGGAGAGCGGATATTGGCGGCATGTATCGAGGCTGGAGGTGCGTTGAGCGGCGAGCACGGCATCGGTATCGAGAAGCAGGCTTACATGCCCTTGGTCTTCACTGATGAGGATCTTGCGGCGATGGCAAAGCTACGCCCTGCTTTCGGTGCTGGCGACCGCTTTAACCCGGGCAAGGTCTTTCCCGGTGGCGCAGTTCACGGAAGCGCGTATGGGATTTCAGAAGAGGCGTTTAGGCCAACTGGGCCGGGCGGGTTGCAAGCCGTCTAGAAAAGGCTTTTCTCTGGGTGTAGTGGGTCATCAAACATTGGTGACAATGATTATGGTGCAACGCGAGAAAGGAAATTCATGCCATCAAAGAAACTGAGGATCGGAATCATTGGTGCAGGCGGATTCGCTGCGGACCACATGGAAGCGTTCTCGCACATCCCAGAGGCGGAGGTCGTCGCGTTCATGCGGCGTTCAGAAGAGCCGTTGCGTGAGATGCAAGAACGTTTCGGCGTGGAGAAAGGATTCACGGATCATCGAGAGATGCTAGCCGACTCTGATATCGATGCTATCGACATCATTACACCGACCGATTCTCACAAGTTTTACGCTTTGGAAGCCATCGCAAGTGGTCGACCGGTTTTGTGTGAGAAGCCGCTGGCACTAACTTCACGTGACTGCCAAGAAATGCTGGATGCAGCAGAGAACGCTGGTGTGATCCACACGGTCAACTTCAATCAGCGTGGCCGGATTCCAGTTGGTCGGATGAGCCGGTACATCGCTGATGATTACATTGGAGATGTCTACCACGTCAATATCCGATGGGGCATGTCGATGCAGCGAGATGTCCGTCCCGATGTGGGCTCATGGCGCTTCATGCCAGAGCATGGCGGTGGCACAGTCTATGAATTGATACACGTTTTCGATATGGCGCGCCTACTCAACGGGGAAGTCGCTCGGGTTTCGGCGGTCTTGAATACGGCGGAGACGCGCAGGCAGTTTATCGACGCGCCCGATGGTTTCGATGTAAATGTCCCCGACTCATCCGCATTCCTGCTCGAATACGTCAACGGCGCCTACGCCGTCATACACACCAGCTTCGTCCAACGCGGCGAGATGCGAAGACGAGGCATTTTTGTCGATGTGGCAGGTTCTACCGGTCGGATAGCTTTGAACGGCCTTTTCGGCCTGATTGGTTCGTCAGGCGAAAACCTGCCGATGAACGACATCGATCCGGGTCCGCCTTATCCGATGCCCTACGAGCAGTTCGTAGCTGGAGCATTGGCCGATGACCAATCACTGATTGACACTGGTTTCGAAGCGGGTCTTGAAGCAGCGCGGATCGTTGATGCCATTCACAAGTCTTGGACAGAACGGCGATGGGTAGATATTGAGAGATAAATCCAACGAGTCGGACAACGGTCTATCATCTGTTAAAGCGTCACTGAACTTGGAGGTAGTGACATTCCGCTCGAATATGTGAAACTCGGCCGCACTGGCGTTAAGGTGTCGAACCTTTGTCTGGGTTCTGACAACTTCGGCAACCCGTATGGTTGTGATGAACCAACTTCGCACCAGATCATGGCGAAGGCATTTAACGCTGGCATCAACTTCCTCGACACGTCGGACTCATACTCAATCGGCGATTCCGAGCGGGTCATCGGCAACTTCTTCCGTTCGACCAGCTGGCGCGATCAGATCGTACTTGCGACGAAATACCGCTCGCAGGTCGGAGACGGTGTCAACGATATCGGAGCTTCGAGGTATCACATTGTTCGAACCGTCGAAGGCTCACTGAAACGATTGAAGACGGACCGCATCGATCTGCTCTACTGCCATTCTTGGGACGCAGAGACGCCGATTGAAGAGACATTGCGTGCCGTTGATGATCTGATTCATCAAGGCAAGGTGCTCTACGCCGGCGCGTCGAACTTCCCTACATGGGTCTTGGCATCCGCCCTGTGGACATCGGACGTGCGCAACCTCTACCGAATCGAAGCGATCCAGAGCGTATTCAACATCTTGCAACCGGGTCTTGCCGTAGAGATGATCCGGTTTGCACGTAAGCACGGCATCGCGGTAGTGCCCTACAGTCCATTAGCCAGCGGGTTTTTGACCGGCAAGCACAGCGGTTCATACGTCGCCGATTCGAAATTCGGCGTACGGGACGATTCGCGAGGCGGAGTATTGAAGCGACGCTATGGTGATGACCTGCGACAGGAAACTGTGGCGAGGTTGGTGTCGGTATCAAAGAGGTATGACGAACCAGTGATTCGTTTGGCGCTACAGTGGGTTGCTGAGCACGACGGCGTCACGGCTCCGATATTCGGAGCGCGCAGGATAGATCAACTCGACGGCATTCTGGATGCATGGAGCAAGCCAGCGAGCGAAGAAGCAATGTCCGAAGTGCGTACCATCGCCGACGAATTCCAAGCGGTCGAACCGATGAACTACCCGCCGCAATCTGGGCAGGCCGGGGTGACTTTGACGCGGGCGGCGTAAATTGGTGATGGCTGACCAAGCCAGCGATGTTGAACGCTTCTATAAACTGCTGGGATGGTTTGAAGAGCGGGTTGGTGGGGAGCGGTGTTAGTTTAAGGTACACGATAAGCGTGACGTGCCAACGTCGGGAGTTCTATTTCGATGACAACTACTCAAACCTCCTTTGTTCACCAATCGTGCCGTCCACTTCTGAAGTGGCCGGGTGGCAAAAGTTCGGAACTGCCAATTATCACGCCACAGATACCATCTCACCGACGCTATTTTGAACCGTTTTTCGGTGGTGGATCGGTGTTCTTCAATTCCATTGATGTTCGTTCATTCGCCAACGATCTTCACCCTGATCTCATGACGTTCTACTCTTGCGTCAAGAATGAAAACGTCGAGTTTTTCGAGCATCTGGATGCCTTCGTTGATGAGTGGGAGTGGGGAAGTTTGGAGCATCGAGAGGCGATGTATTATCAAGCACGCGATATGTTTAACGAAGCACTCGATAGCTCCGCTGTCAGAGCCGCGAGATTCTTCTTGATACGGCAACTTGCTTACGGAGGAATGTTCCGTCTCAATCGTGACGGCAAATTCAATGTGCCGTTTGGTCATGCTTATGCGAGAAGTGACGATTTACTTCGCAACAAAATGCAGTATCTACAGTCTCGTGCTGTTATCGAGAAGATGCAGTTACTGAACCTCTCGGAGCTGGATTTCGAAGACTTCCTTAACGATCATGAGCTATCCGAAAGTGATTTCGTATTTCTCGATCCTCCGTACGATTCTCGGTTCTCCAAGTACCACGATGATTTCACCGAAGCGGATCAAGAACGGTTGGCACAAACCTTAGGCAGGTTGCCATGCAAGTTCATGCTTGTCAGCAAGTTAACGCCGTTAATCGAAAACCTATACAGGGCAAACAGATACAACGTTCTTGAATACGAAGTTGGGTATCGTTTCAACATCAAGGGACGATTCTCACGGTCAACGACACACGTGCTGGTAATGAACTATGGCAGCAATATCGGAATCTGAGCTTGTAATTCCCGCGTTGAAGTTGTTGACTGAGAGCTCTGATGGGCTCAATACGTCACAGTTGATCTCAGGACTAGCAGATCTTTTACACCCCACTGGCGATGATTTGGCGATACTCGAAGGTCGCAGAGACACCAAATTTTCGCAAAAAGTTCGCAATCTGACTTCACACAACACGCTCGTAAACCGTGGATATGCCATCAGAGCCGATGGACGCAACCAACCGTATAGGATCACGGATGCTGGTAGAGTAGCGTATCTGCGTCACCGGGACGCATTGCGTTCTTCGTCGGAGTACTCACTTGACGACGCGGAGGAGGTGTTGCGTAACATCGCTGAAGACAAGCAGATTGTAGTCATTGATGATGTCGTGATACGAGAAGGACAACTCGGAACTAGGACTTCGGAATATCGGGTACGATCTCAACGTTTGAGAGAAGCGGCGGTAGACTATTACTCCGATTCAGGCCGTATTCCCTGTCATGCTTGTGAGTTTGATTTCTCCTCAGCATACGATGTGATTGGACAAGGGTACGTACAAATACACCATCTAATCCCTGTGTCATTTTTGAGTGGAGAACCTCTGGATCTACATGATGCGATTGCCAATGTCCGTCCGCTGTGTGCCAACTGTCATCAGATGGTGCACACGAAACGTCCACCATTGGCGATTGAGGAAATCAAGACTAGACTTCGTGTGTCGTACACGTATTCAACCTCACAGAGTTGATTTACAAGATGCCTGAACCAGACCGAAAATGCGATATCGAATCGTTTTACAAGTTGCTCAACGAACTTGAGGAGCGAGTTGGTGGGAAGCGAACGCTGGATGAATTCGGAACTGGTATCGGGCGTCCAGTGAAGGGCGTGTACTTTTTATTTGAACCTGGTGAGCATCTCGACGGCGACCCGAAAAAGCAGCGAGTTGTGCGAGTTGGCAGTCACGGGAGACGCGCGAATTCACGTAGCACCATCTGGACGCGGTTGTTTGAGCACAAATTAGACGGTGGCAGGTCGATTTTTCGGAACCACGTCAACGCGGCACTGCGCAAAAAAGCACAAAAAGAAGAACGTTGGCTAGAAAATCACCGACACGGCGCTTGCATCAGCAAATATATCGGTAGAATGCCCTTCATTTGGGTGAAAGTTGACGGCGAAGAAGGGCACAAGAAACGGGGCTATATCGAAAGGAACGCGATCAAGCTGCTGAGCACCTTTGACCGAGTCGGCGACACGGTCTCGCCAAGCGATGACTGGCTAGGGAAATGGTCGCCTAAGTCCGAGATCCGCAAATCGGGTTTGTGGAACGTCCAACACACGAAGAAGGCGGATTACTGCCCGTCTTTTCTTTCTGATTTGCGGGTTTACATCGAAAACACTGAAGATATCACCGAACATGACGCAGATTGGAATAGGTCAGTTTGTCTGGATTCTTGTTTCAGTGAGAAACCCGCGCCATGAACTACGTCAGACTAGGAAGAACCGGCCTTAAGGTCTCGGAATACTGCATGGGCGGCGACAACTTCGGCGGACAGATGGATGAGGCGGAGTCATTGCGTGTCATGGCAGCCGCGTTCGATGGCGGCGTGAACTTCATCGACACCGCCAACGTCTACGAGGAAGGTCGCTCTGAGACGTACGTCGGCAAGTTCATGCAGGGACGGCGATACGACGTGATTTTGGCGACCAAAGGCAATGGGCGTCTAGGCATTGGACCAAATGACCGTCAAGTCAGTCGTAAGTATGCGATGCAGGCGATAGACGATTCGCTACGCCGTTTGCGAACCGACTATATCGACCTCTATCAGATCCACGACTTCCCTACCGACGTGCCGATCGACGAGTTCGTTCTCGCGTACAGCGACATCGTGCAGTCTGGCAAGGCACGGTATATCGGCGTCTGTAACTTCGCTGCTTTTCAACTCGTTGAGGCATTGTGGGAATCAGAAAAGCTGAGGACCCGTCGTTTCGAATGTATGCAAACTCGATACAGTCTTTTGGCTAGAGACCCCGAACGAGAGCTATTTCCCGTCTGCAAAGAGTACGGTTTCGGTGTCATGGCGTTTTCACCAAGAGCCGGCGGTCTCCTTCTAGGGCAAGACCTCCACTTCAAGGCCGAGCCGGGTAGTCGATTCTCGCCCGACTTCCGGCATTATCAATCTTTCCGAGACACGTATTGGTCGCAAGCCAATTTCGATGTCGTAGAAAAGATCGTCGCCATCGCAAAGAAATACGGGGTTTCGATGAACGCTCTGACCTCGCAATGGGTGATCAGCAACCCGGCGATTACGTCATGCATCATGGGCGCCCACACAGTTGAGCATGTGCGGTCGAATCTAGAGGCCTGGCACGAAGATGTCCCTCAAGAGGCACTTGATGAAGCGACCGCGGCGAGCGAGGCCGTCAGGACAACTTACTCAGAAGTCACCAGTACTTACAATCAGGATCAGATCAGTGCTAAGCGATAGAACACCGGGGATGACCAAATGAGCCTAACCATTTATCTTTACTTCAACGGCAACTGCCGCGAGGTCTTCGAGTTCTATCGCTCGATCTTCGGCGGCGAGTTCGAAATGATCAGCACATTCAGAGAGGGACCAGAGGACATGCCGTTGCCCGAAGACGTCTTGAACCAGGTGATGCATGTGTCGTATCCGATCGGGTCATCGGTGCTGATGGGTAGCGACATGCCATCTGAGTTCGGTCCAACACCCGTGCAAGGAAGCAACTTCTCAATCTCGTACACCTCAAGCAGCAGAGAAGAGGCTGACGAACTGTTCGCCAAGCTGTCCGATGGCGGAACCGTAACTATGCCGATGGAGGACCAGTTCTGGGGCGCTTATTTCGGGTCGTGCATCGACAAGTTCGGCATCAGCTGGCAACTCAACACGGAGCACTAGGCCCCAGACGAGATTGCCTCGCTGCCACATCGATCTAGGGAGCGTAAGACATGAACATCTATCTCTTCTTCAACGGCAACTGCCGTGAAGTCTTCGAGTTCTACCGATCAGTATTTGGCGGTGATTTCGCGTTTGTCACTACTTTTCGGGAAGGTCCGGGCGATATGGATGTGACAGAAGAAGAATTGGACAACATAATGCACATCTCTTTTCCGCTGGGTTCCGGTTACCTGATGGGCAGTGACGTTCCGGCATCTTTTAGGCCACCTCCGGTAGTCGGCGACAATTTCTCGATCTCGATCGAACCCACAAGCGTTGGGGAAACGGAAGAACAGTTTGCCAAACTGTCTGAGGGTGGAAACGTAATCACACCGTTGGAAAAGCAGTTTTGGGGCGCATACCACGGATCATGCATCGACAAATTCGGAATAAGCTGGCAGTTCAACTACTCGTCGCAGGAATAGAACCCAATTGCCCGATTACCGAATCGATGGATTGATGCCCAGCGAGGCCGTCAATCCCACAACAAAGTCGGACGTGGCATCCTATCTTTCGGAGCTCTGCCGTCAAGGCAAGACGGTTGTTCCTTGGGGAGGCGGAACACGGATGGGGATCGGCAACACACCCAAGGGTTATGACGTTGCCCTGGACCTAACGAGTCTGTCATCTGAAATCGAGCACGTAGCGGGCGATATGACTGTAGTCTGCGATGCTGGTGCCAAGATCTCTGATCTGTCATCGTTATTGGCAGAATCTCATCAGAGGCTGCCGTTCGAGGTACCTCATCCTGGCGAAGCAACGATCGGTGGTTCGGTGGCATCAAACGCCCCGAGTAGATTGGCTCCGCGATTTGGCGGCATACGAGACTGGGTGATCGGGATGTCCGTTGTCCTGGCCGACGGAACGCCAACGAAGACTGGCGGACGAGTGGTGAAGAATGTGCAAGGGTACGACCTGCATCGTCTGCACACAGGCGCGTATGGCACTCTGGGCGTGATCGTCAGCGTAGCCCTGAAGTTGGTCCCGCTCGCTGAAGGAACTCAGACCGTCGCGATGTGGTTTGATCGGATGGGTTCGGTGTCTGACGCGGCATCGGACATCGGAAACGCCAACGTGTCCATTGAGGCGGCGCGGTTGTTTTCGGGTTCGAGGGCCATCGGCGCAATTAGAGAGTTGGCGGCTGGCAGGCACATGGACACCGAAGGCACATCAGTGGATGCGTCCTATTTGATGCTTGTCCAGGTCGCAGGATCGGCCTCAGCGCTGAAACGGCAGTTGAATGAATTGACAGGATTGGCCGGTACTGTCCCGGCGACAGGTTACGAAGTGTTGTCTGGCGCACACGAAACCGATATTTGGACCTACACAGAATCAACTGGTGAGAGTGCGACGTTAAGGTTGCGTATCGCTGCCAAACCAACGGTTTCGATAGATTTATTAAGCCGATTGAACCGAGTTTTGGATCGCATCCGTCCTGCT
The DNA here is from genome assembly GCA_963555965.3 of Dehalococcoidia bacterium. Classification (GTDB taxonomy): domain Bacteria; phylum Chloroflexota; class Dehalococcoidia; order Lucifugimonadales; family Lucifugimonadaceae; genus Bin127. Next base: position 462,292 of record OY821634.1, on the reverse strand, counting down.
CCGATATCCTCGATCATTGATGTTGGTTACGGCTCGATGCAGTTCAGCGTAGAGGAAATCAACGATCACGATGCCGTCAATTTCATCAACCAAGCAAAAGAAACCGTGATCGAAGCGGGCGGTTCAATCATGGTCGAAAGTTGTCCGATTGCGGTCAAGAAAGAGATTGACGTATTCGGCATTGACACATCGTCAACACAAATAATGAAGAATATGAAGCAACAGTTCGATCCCGAAAGGACATTGAACCCTGGTCGCTTCGCGTTCAGGATATGAACCTAGGATATTGAGGTTGAAATCTACTCCCGCAACATCTGAACGAGGTTTCATCACCGATGACGCACCATCGGAGGATGATCTCTACAAGTGTGTACAGTGCGGGTTCTGCCTAAACGCCTGCCCTACCTATCTTGAGACTGGGCTTGAAGCAGAGTCGCCGCGCGGTCGATTGACACTGATGAAGGCGGTCAACGAAGGACGCGTCGAGATGACACCGACAGTAACGCGTCACTGGGACCTGTGTCTACAGTGTCGTGCGTGTGAGGTGGCGTGTCCTTCTGGCGTACCTTATGGTCGGGTCATGATGGCGACGCGGGCGGAAATGAAGTCGCGCGTCAAGCGCCCACTACGCGAACGGTTCGCACGCGAGGTGGGTTTCAACCGCCTATTGTCAAAACCCAAGTTGATGCGGACGTTTGGGAAGTTGACACGTTTTTATCAGCGGTCTGGAGCGCGAGACATCACCAAAAAGATCGGCGTGATCAAGGCATTGCCCGATCGATACGGCTATCTGGACGATTCAATGCCGATGATGGGCGAGGACTTTTTCGTGGCAGACGGGCGGGTATTGAAACCACGCGGTCAGATCAAGGCTAGAGTCTCGTTGTTGGGCGGATGCGTGATGTCGATGATGCATGCCGACACTATGAACGCAACGCTCCGGGTGCTGGTGCATAACGGTTTTGAAGTTCACCTCCCGGCAGAACAGGGATGTTGTGGCTCATTGAACATGTACGCCGGAGAACGGGCTACTGCAAGAGAGATGGCGGCAAACAATACCTCTGCCCTGCTCTCCATGAATCCAGACGCAGTGGTTTCATCGTCCGCCGGTTGCGGCTCGACGATGAAGGAGTACGGTGAGTTGCTTGATGGCGATCATATGGCTGAGGAGTTAGCGAGCAAGACGCGAGATATCCACGAACTGCTTGCCGAGTACGGATGGAGTCCGCCTAACGGCCGGATCAAAGCCAAAGTTGTCTTCCAAGATCCGTGTCACCTGTTATCTACGCAACGCATCAGCGATCCGCCGCGGGAGATTCTGAAGTCTATTCCTGGGGTCGAACTGGTTGACATGGCCGAACCGACGGTTTGCTGTGGCTCAGCGGGCACTTACTCAATCGCCCAACGCGATATGTCCATGCGACTGGGCGATCGCAAGGCTCGGAACATCGTCGCGAGTGGAGCGAGTTACATGGCAACGGGCAACCCGGGATGCGCGTTGCAACTGACTAATGCACTGGGACGCGCCGAAGCCGATGTCGAAGTGAAATACGTCGTCGATCTGCTGGACGAAGCGTACCGCACGGGCGGAGATTACAGCTAGACCACCGCAACCGGCGACGGATCCTCGGCAAGCCTTTGCGAAGCCGCTGCCACCGCTTCACCACGAGGTACCTCGTAACCCAATCGCGGCAGGATGCGCTCCAGCGCGCTGAGCAGCGCAAACACATTCGCTGGCACGCAAGATTCGCCCATCAAACCTACTCGAATCACCTTGCCCGCGAACTGCCCTAGTCCACGTCCGACCTCTATCGAGTACTCGTTGAGCAATACAGATCGTAGTTCCTGATCGTCGACTTCATCGGGCAGTGACACGACGGTCAATTGGTTGAGGCGGTTCGCCTCGTCAACCGGTGAATCGAGATTTAGAGCGGCGAGTCCTGCACGTAGTGCCTGAGCAACCTTCTCGTGCCGTATCCACCGAGTCTCAAGTCCTTCTTCATGCACCAGCACCAAAGCCTCGCGGAGCCCGTAGATCATGCTGACTGGGCTGGTGTGATGGTGAACATGGTTGGGACCCCAATAATCGGCGATTAGGGATAGATCGAGGTACCACGAACTCGGCAGCGTCTTGCGTTTTCGGATGTGATCCAGCGCACGGTCAGAGACAGCCACCGGACTGATGCCTGGAGGAGCAGCCAAACACTTCTGCGAACCCCCATACGCATAGTCAATCTCCCAATCATCGAATTCGACTGGTGTCCCAGCCAGGGACGTCACGACGTCAGTCATAAAGAGCGCGTCGTAATCGTGCGCCAATGCGGATAGCGTGTTGATGTCTTGTAGGACGCCAGCCGATGTCTCGGCATGGATTGCGGATACCAGTTTCGCATCCGGGTTTGCCACAAGCGCGTCTTGAAGCATCTGTGGGTCGACCGGCTTGCCGTAAGGCGATTCGACGCGGACCACTTCGACACCCAACCGTTCGCACATCAAGATCTGCCGTTCACAGAAGAACCCGTTGACGCAGATAATCGCCTTGTCACCACGTTCGAGCAGGCTCGACAACCCAGCTTCCATCCCGGCGGAACCAGCACCGGCGACTGTCATGGTGGTTTGGTTAGTGATGAATACTCGGTCTAGCAGCGCGGATACTTCGTCAAGGATGGTGAAAAACGCCGGATCAAGATATCCGATGATCGGTTGTGACATCGCCCGAAGCACACGCGGGCTCGCGGAACTCGGGCCAGGACCCAAAATGACGCGGCGCGGAACCGCGTTGCTCTGGAGATTTAGGAAGTTGGAGTCCGTTGCTTCCCCGTTCGATGATTGGTTGCTCATGTATCTTTTCGACCTTTACGGGATTTCCCTTGCTGAGATTTCACGATAATGTATAACGGCTACTTGAGCAAATGGAAAACTACGCGACGCGCTATCGCGTAGCATCGATTTGAGTAAGGAAACATCAGCATGGATCTTGGACTAGCAGGAAAAATTGCACTCGTTACCGGCGCCAGTGACGGCATCGGCAAAGCCGCAGCGGAGCGTTTCGCCAAGGAAGGCGCGAGCGTAGCCATTCTTGCGCGCACCTTGTCCGACTTGGAAGCGGTCGCAGCAGAAATTAGCAGTGCGACCGGGAGCAATGTAATCCCGGTTTCAGCTGATGTCTCAGACGAAGAAGCCGTGAAGAGCGCGGTCAACGAAGCCGCCGAGAAACTTGGCGGCATCGACATTCTGGTCAACAACGCAGGTCAAGGCAACGCCAATCGCTTTGAAGACATGACCAACGAGCTTGTCGACTCCGATTTCGGGGTCAAAGTAAAAGGTGCCATATTCATGACGCGCTATGCCCTGCCATATCTCAAACAATCCGATTGCGGAGCCATTTGCAACATAACCACAGCGGCGGGTAAAGCCGCACCCGGTGGCGCGCAGCCGACTTCACTTTCGCGAGCCGCCGGCATCTCGCTCACAAAAGCGTGGTCTAAGGAGTTCGGTGAACACGGCATTCGGGTCAACACGATTTGCATCGGGTCTATCAAGAGTCGACAGAATCGCCGACATTGGGAAGTGGCCGCCGCAAAAGACCCGTCGTACACATTGGAAGACCACTGGGCATCGTATGGACCGGGCATCCCGCTCGGTCGCGTAGGCGAGGCAGAGGAAGCTGGCGATGTGATAGCGTTTTTGTGCTCTCCAGCCGCGAGTTACGTTTCAGGCACAGCGGTGAACATAGACGGCGGTGCTGCGCCAGTCTATTGAGCGTCGAAAATCGACAATTGCAATTTAGCCTAAAGAACTCGGCTTCAAACCGGTCCGATGCGGTCCGGTATCAAGAAAGGAAACTAACGACATGGATTTTGGATTAGCAGGGAAAGTGGCGATCGTGACCGGTGCCAGCGATGGAATCGGAAAGGCGGCTGCATATCGAATGGCTGCTGAAGGCGCAAGTGTAGCGCTTGTTTCACGAACCGCATCCGATCTTGAAGCGGTAGCGGCCGAAATCAGCGGCGAAACAGGTAGTACAGTCATCCCAGCGCCTGCCGATGTTTCCAACGAGGATGCAGTTAAGAGCGCAGTGGAGTCTGCGGCAGAACAACTAGGCGGTATCGACATCTTGGTGAACAATGCCGGAACATCGTCGGCGTCGAGCTTCGAAGAGATGACGAACGAGCAGCTGGACATCGACTTCTCGCTCAAAGTCAAAGGCGCTATCTACATGACCCGCTACGCTCTGCCCTATCTCAAGCAGTCCAACAGTGGCGCCATATGCAACACGACCACACCCGGAGGTAAAGCCGCGGCGGGCGGAAGCCAGCCGACATCGCTCTCACGAGCCGCAGGTATTTCACTGACCAAAGCATGGTCAAAAGAGTTCGGAGAATACGGAATCCGAGTCAACACCGTCTGTGTCGGAGTTCTTAAGAGCCGTCAACACCGCGTCCGTTGGCAAGCAGCGAACGAAAAAGACCCATCTTACTCACTCGAAGACCATTGGGCAACATTCGGCGCAGGCGTACCCCTGGGTCGCATCGGAGAAGCCCAAGAAGCCGGCGACGTTATCGCCTTCCTGTGCTCACCAGCAGCGAGCTACGTCTCAGGCGCAGCAGTCAACGTCGATGGAGGCGCGGCTCCGGTTTACTGAGTACATTTAACCGTCAACGCAACGGCGGAATTTTATCGACGGATTCGTGGTTTTGCGCCCGATCCCAAGCCAACAGCAATTGACTTTCGCGCATTGACACCCATTCGCGGACAGTTTTAGCGATCCGAGGTGGCAGGCCAGGATCGTTGATTTGAGCACCTCGGATTTCGACGCTCACATCCACACCCGAATACCAGACGTGGATGTGCGGCGGCGGGTGGTCTTGATGAATGCGGAATGAGATGCCATCGAAACGACATATCTCAGGCAACTGGAGTAGCCTCTGAAGCAAGCGACGTTAGTTCAGCGTATGTCTTGCCGGTCAGATGCATGTAGAACGTGTCAGTGCATAGTTCGACTTCGTCAGTTCCACCCCACTGGATCGCGCGATACGGAAAGACAACCTTGACATCTTCAAAGAATTCGCGGCTGTCCCACCGATTGAAAACACCCTTACCCTCGAAGTGGCTGAGATCAATTTCACCCCTGACGCCATCTTCAAACTCGATCCAGATCTTGTACTGGTCTAGAGCCTTAACATGTGTGGGTTTGATCATTTTCGTTTGACTCGCTGAAGTTGTGGATTGTAACGCGTATTCTCGATGATACGTTACGCGATCTCCTCGGTGTCCAACACAACTTGAGCCGGGCACCTTGCGCTTTCAACTATCGTTCGAGAGGCTCATAGCTAAAAGCTGACAAACCTCATTTCCTGGAACTGCTCCTCTGCCTCTGTCCGCCAGTCGAGAGATTGCGATTGAAGGTGGCCGGAGGGCGCCTAGCAAGCGTAATTAGCGACGCATCCTAGCACTAGGCCTCATAGATGGCGAACTATGCGTCGCCTCCCTCCGGCCCTTCGGAATCCATCATCTGATGGCGCTCCTGAAACCCATGATAGACGAGTAAATCGGTTTGATCATCTTTGTTGGACTCGCTATCCAAACAGGTTGACATCCTCAATCTCGACGATACGTTACGGCATCCCATCAATATCCAACGCCGCCCGCACAAATATCTCAGTCCCAATCGGCAAACACGCCTCGTCGAAGTCGAATTTGGCGTTGTGATGACCTTCAGTTCCCTCTTTCGACGCGCCGAGGATGAAGTAGGTGCCCGGAATACGGTTCATGAACTCCGCCATGTCATCGCCAACCGAGATCGGTTCAATCTCGCCCACCGAATCCTCGCCCGCTGACTGCATCGCCAAACTTGACACCCAGTTGGCTACTTCAGGGTTGTTTATCACCGGCGGAGTTCCGGCGAGTCGAGTGTATGTAGCCGTTGCGCGCATCGATTCGGCGACTTTAGCGGTGATACGACGCACGGAATCGGCGATCGTTTGGTGCGTCTCGGCGTTGTAGGCACGAATAGTGCCGTTCAACTTCACATCATCGGCTATCACGTTACCTGCCGAACCGCCATGAACGCTACCAAACGTAACAACCCCCATCTCTTGCGGCGAAATCTCTCTCGCCACGACGGTTTGACAAGCATTGACGATGTTGGCCGCTGCTACCACCGGATCGACGGTTAGGTGCGGCATCGCACCATGTCCGCCATGACCCTTTACCGAAATCTCAAACAAATCCGCGCCTGCGAAAACCGTCGATTGATTGACACCAACGTAACCGACAGGTGTTTGATTCCAGAGGTGCGTTCCGATAACGACATCGGCATCGATCAACTTCATCGCACCATCCTCGATCATCGCTACCGCACCGTTGCACAACTCTTCGGACGGCTGAAAGATGAACACAACATCGCCGGCGATCTGATCAGACACGCCAGCGAGTATTTCCGCCGCGGTCAAAGCCATCGTGATGTGACCGTCGTGTCCGCAAGCGTGCATCCTGCCGTTCGTAGATGCAAACTCAAGTCCGGTCAACTCATCGATTGGTAACCCGTCGATATCGGCACGGATCGCTAGCGTTCTGCCCGATTTACCGCCCCTCAATCTCGCCACAATCCCAGTTCCGCCGACACCTTCACGTACCTCTAATCCTGCCCCTCGGAGACGGTTCGCTATGTAAGAAGCCGTCTCGCGCTCTTGGAAACCAGTTTCAGGTCGCGCATGAAGATAACGCCGCGTAGCGATTATGTCGTCGCCACGCGCTGATACGAGTTGCGAGATTCCATCAGCCATAGCCTAGACGTACTCGCCTTCCCGCGCCGCTGCCGTAGCAATCGACCGCTCGATAAATGCCGCCTGTGCAGCCGGCACGTTATCAGGATCACCGCTCCATGTCTTCAATGGCGTAGCTTGCAGTCCGCGTCCGTACGAGAATGTAAGCTCCCAAGGAGCACCTTCCGATTTGGCAAGTTTGTTGATTGCATCAAGGTTCACCGTTGCCTCCTCGTCACCTTGTCCTCCTGACAGGAATGCGATTCCCGGTACGGCGGCTGGAATCGTTCGACGGAAGCATCCGACAGTAGCAGATGCTACCTCTTCCGCATCTGCGCGATCTTCCGCGTCTGCCCCACTCAAAACCATGTTCGGTTTAAGCACCATGCCCTCAAGGTCTACGCGTTGGTCCTTTAATTCTGCGAATGTGCGGTTCAAAGTGCGCTCAGTAGCCCACTCGCAGTACTCAATCGAGTGGTCACCATCCATCAAAACCTCCGGCTCAACTATCGGAACCAACCCCGCTTCTTGTGACAGCGCGGCGTAGCGACCCAACGCGTGGGCGTTAACGTTGATGCAGTAGTCAGACGGTATGTGGTCCCCTATCGTGATCACCCCCCGCCACTTCGTGAACCTCGCACCCAGTTCGTAGTACTCGTTCAGACGGTCTCGCAGACCATCTAATCCATCGGTCGTCAACTCTCCCGGCGCACCAGCCAGCGGATTCGTCGATTTGTCTACCTTGATGCCCGGGATCACGCCCTCGCTTTGCAGTAGGTCCACAAATGGTGTCCCATCATCCGAAGACTGGCGCAAAGTCTCGTCGTAAAGGATGACCCCGCTGATGTATTTCCCATACCCTTCCGTCGTGAAAAGCAGCTGTCGCCACGCCCGGCGGTTCGGCTCCTCGTTAGCTACGTTGATCGAAGCCAATCGACGACCAATAGTGCCAGTAGATTCATCGGCCGCGAGGATACCCTTACCCCGCGCAACCATGGCTTTGGCGATTGAGTGAAGTTCGTTGCCCATACTCGAAAATCCTCCAATTCAGTGCTTCGTCAAGTTGTAGGCAATGATACGGCATCTTCTCCCCTAACAACTACCTCCCCTTCGCGAAGCACTCACCACCCTCCCCTTTCCAAGGGGAGATTCAGAGGGGTTCCCGCGAAGCGAGTTCGCAGGGGGTGCCCGCAGAGGGGTTCGCGAAGCACTCATCACCCTCCCCTTCCAAGGGGAGATTCAGAGGAGCTCCACAAAGCGCAGGAATGAACACGTCCCCTTCGCGAAGCGTAAGGGGACGCGATCGAGCACGGCGAGATCGCAGGGGATGCCCAGCACAGCCACATATAATGCAACCACCAATCACCTTCCATCCGCACCAAATCCAGATTCGATAGCCATGCCAGCAACACCGCAGAATCTCTTCCAATTCGCAATGGACAACTCGAACGACGAGTTTGCCGACCCATCAGACTTGGCAATCCTCCTAAACGCTATCGGTTCCGCAGGCAAGTTCATATCCTCCGAGATCAACCGCGCTGCCCTGCGAGACATCTTCGGTTCTGTAGGTGCTGCCAACGTAACGGGTGACGAGCAACAGAAACTGGACGTGATCGGCGACAACGTCGTCGCGGAATCGCTACTTGCAACCGGATTGGTATGCGCCATGAGTTCAGAGGAGAATGCTGGCATGATCGACTGCGGTAATGCAGCGGTTACTGGTGAATACGTTGTCGTCTACGACCCTGTCGATGGCTCAAGCAACATCGACGTCGCCGCCCCGATAGGCACGATATTCGGCATCTACCGTCGCCTCAGCGAAGGCGTACCCGCCGGAGATGTGGACATCCTGCGACCCGGGAGCGAGATGCTAACCGCCGGATACGTCCTCTACGGATCATCCACCATCTTCTGCTACACATCCGGTGAAGGCGTCCACTTCTTCACTCTCGACCCGACACTCGGCGACTACCTCTTGACCAACGAGAACGTCCGCTCGCACGGCTCGTCACACGTCTACTCCGCAAACGAAGGCAACTCCGGAAAGTGGAACGATGCCGACCTCAACTGGGTTGCCCATGTCAAATCAGAAGGCTACTCCGGACGCTACATCGGCGCACTGGTCGCAGATTTCCACCGCAACCTCATGAAAGGCGGCATCTACGCCTACCCCGGCGACAAAAGCAGTCCAAGCGGCAAGCTACGCCTACTATTCGAGTGTTCGCCCCTAGCGTTCGTCGCGGAACAATCAGGAGGTGCCGCCAGCGACGGCACCACACGGATTCGAGACATAGAACCCGAACAGCTACACCATCGCACACCGATGTACATCGGCAATACCGATGAAGTGGCACTGCTAGAGAGTTTTCACTGATAACCCGACAATCTCTCCGAAGTAGGATTTTCTTGACTGGAATGATTTTCGTATCCCAGCCTAGCTAGGCGCACAAGAGTTGTGGAAAAGTATCTGGTGGGTACAAAGGAGAGTATTGCCATAGTGCGCGGTTAAGTGCGGTAAACCTCACTACGGTGTCTGATCATGTGCACAACTACCTTGCGTTCCGCGTGGTCGAGCGTGTAGAGCGCGCGGTAGTTGCCAATCCTTAAACTGAAGACGCCGCGAAACGGCGTGGCGAGTGCCCGGTGTCTCACCGTTTCGGCATTTTCACCCAACCGGCGCAAGCGGTTGACCGCGATTTGCGCCTGATTCTTAGGCAAACGAGCTAGGTCGTCCTCCGCCTTTTTCGTCAAATCGACGCCGTAACTCGCCAGGACAAGCCTTGGCTACGCGCCGCCTTTTCTAGACTCCGAGTCGCCTCGCCGTCCGCAACTGCGTCTAACGAGAGCCTCAATTCTTCGGATGCTGATTCCTGCAACTCCAAGTCCGCATCCATATCATCATCTTCCGAACGTCTCGCGGTGAGTTTCAGTGTGCTATCTGCCTCGTTCATTACAATCTCCGTCGTAAAGCGCTTTCGTCTTTCAATCATAGCCGACATCGGCACTGGGCTTCATGGGTATACCGCCGCCACGTATGCAGAAACCATCTTCACCTCACAAGAAACGCGCCGGCCGGAGGCGAGGACTGGCCGTCTTCGTTATATCCCCAGCATTCCACGCTTCCGTCCGCACGCAATCCGCAGCTGTGCCAGCGCCCCGCACTGACGTATGCGAACGCACCGTCCGGCGGTGATGACTCGCCGTCGGCGTTCCTTCCCCAGCATTCGACACTTCCGTCCGTTCGCAGACCGCAGGTGTGGTTGACCCCCGCGCTGACGGACGCGAACGCTCCGCTTGGCGGCGAGGACTGGCCGCCACCGTTCCTTCCCCAGCATTCCACGCTTCCGTCCGTACGCAGACCGCAGTTGTGGCTGCCGCTCCCCGCGCTGAGGGATGCGAACGCTCCGTCCGGCGGCGAGGACTGGCCGTCACCGTTCGATCCCCAGCATTCCACGCTTCCGTCCGCACGCAATCCGCAGGTGTGCCAGCCCCCCGCACTGACGTATGCGAACGCACCGTCCGGCGGTGAGGACCGACCTTCTTCGTTATATCCCCAGCATTCCACGCTTCCGTCCGCACGCAATCCGCAGGTGTGCCAGCCCCCAGCGCTGACGGACGCGAACGCTCCGCTTGGCGACGAGGACTGGCCGTCACCGTTCCTTCCCCAGCATTCCACGCTTCCGTCCGCACGCAGACCGCAGGTGTGGTGGTACCCCGCGCTGACGGACGCGAACGCTCCGGACGGCGGCGAGGACCGGCCGTCATCGTTCGATCCCCAGCATTCCACGCTTCCGTCCGTTCGCAGCCCGCAGGTGTGGTCTGCCGCTGCGCTGAGTGATGCGGAGGTTCCGATGCCATCCAAATTCGCCGATGAAAACGAAGTATCGGCAGATGCCGCAGCGTTTCCGACCACCAGGTTTTCGTCGCCATAAAACGCAATGCTCTTTCCGCTGGTGTAGATGGAATCGTCAAACGTCACCGCAAGACCGAGTTCGCCCTCCTCAATGCCGGAATACGTCAACTTGAAGAGCAGTCCAGAGTCGCCGAAATCGATCGGCACTGATGAAGACGCCTCGTAGAACCCTGAACCGTCCGGTCCGGACAGGTTCCAACCCGTCAACAGTCCACCGTCAGTCGATCCGACGAGCTCTACGGCGACTTGTTGATCGCCTCCCGGATTGAATCGGATACGGTCGATGTTGCGCGGTATATGTTGCGCCCGAATGTAGACGGTGGCGACTCCCGCGCTTTGGTCAAACGAAACCGGATCGTGCGAGACTACTCCTTGGTTGTCCGGTCCGAAGAACGATGCGACATCGTACGGTCCGATGCTAGCTTCAGCAGTGAGTCCGCTGTGTTGGAGCCGAACCTGAGTGCTGTACTGGCCGGTCCGACGCAAAGTGATGTAACTGAGCCGGTACTGCCCGCGGAGATCGCTGACGAGGATCTGCAACTGCGACTGGAGACGTGACACGTCGCGTGCGGCGTAGTATCCACCGCCGGTGCTGGACGCCAAACTGCGGAGCTCTGAGGACTGAAACACCTCGCCTACGCCGAGCGCGTAGAGCTGTGCTCTCCGGCGCGCAGCGATCCCGGCTAGCGAATCGCGCGTGGCGATACTGCTAGTGTCGCGTCCATCTGACAAGAAAACCAGCGTCCGAACCGCGCGCGGGTTCGCGCTGACATCAGAAAAGAGGCGGGTGCCTTGTTCCACACCGTCCCACACGCGCGATGAACCGTGATCGAAACCGCTCGCCGCGAACTCCGCGACACTGGATCGGATCGATGCCCTATCCGTCGTCAGCGGCGACAGCACGCTCGGATCGATGTTGCGGTCATGGAACTCCACCACTCCGACGCGATGTGCGCTGGGCAACACCGCGAGCGCGGCATCAAATGCCTCTAGCATCGCATCGATACCGGTGCGTCCGTCAGGCAGTCGCGCTTGGAACATGCTGTTGGTGAAGTCGAGGACAAAAACGACCTCAAGATCGATATTCTCCGCGGTATGTACAAAGAAACTCGTCTCCGAGTAGTCGATCTCTTCCCAATCGTTAGTACCGGGTCCGCGCTCTAATACGCTGATCCCAGACTCGATCGTCTCTGCTGGCAGCACAACCGCATGACCGTCTTGGTCTCGCAACGCGAAGACCATCTGAATCTGGCTTGGGATATGTGTCGAAGCACTGACCCCAGCGAACGATATCTCCTTTAGCGGCGACGGAGTTGGTGTCGGTGGTACAGGGGGCGTAGGCGTTGCTGGCGGAGGCTCAGCCGTAGCAGTCGGCGGAACCGGAGTTGCTGTCGCAGGGGACGAACTGCTAGAAACCGCCGTCGCTGTCGGTTGAGGCGTAGGTTGCGATGCAACCAGCGTCGCGGTTGGCGCGACTGACGTCGAAGTTGGGACTGGAGTCGCGGTATCAGCAACCCTTCCGCTGATAACCGGAACCGAAGTCGCTGTCGGTTTAGATGCTGTTGCCGGCGCGGTCCTGGTTGCAGTTGGCGTAGGCGGAGCTGATGTCGGCGTCGGAACAGAGGTTGGTTCGGTACGAACTTGTGATGCGTCGGTGCCAGACTGAGGCGTCGAAGTCGGCGGAACCGACGTAGCGGTAGGAGCCTCTTCGTAGACCACTACGGTCTCAACGATCACCTTCTCCACCTCCACTTCAGCGGTGATGACCCGTTCGACGACCACCGTCTGCACGACTGGCTCCGTCTCGCTTGATTGACATGCCAAAGAAAGGAGCATCGCCGCGCAAAGCCCGGCAAAGGCTAGTAACGGGTAGACAGTGCGGCGATCGCGCCATCCGAGAACCAAACGTTTTCTATTCATTGACATCAGGGTTGTTATCGCACCGATTCAACCGCGATTGGCTGAGTGCTACTACATCAACCCGCGTTTCTTGAACAGCGTCGCCAACTTTGCGATGCCGTCATAGCACTTCTCCGGCGTCTCAAACGCGAAGCACAACCTAGCGCAGTTCTGACCGTCTCCGTTTGGCGCAAACCCAACACCGCCGTTGTAACCCACGCCCTCAGCGAAAATCTCATCGCGCGGCGAGGTAATGTCGGTACCTTCAGGCATCGTTAGCCAGGTGTAACACCCACCAGCTGGCTTCGACCATTTCGCCCCGATATCCGAGAAGTTGTCAGTAAGCGATTCGTCCATCGCGTCCCGCTTCTGCTTGAGCAATGGATTGAAGCGTGCGCGATGTTCGTCAAGGCTGTTTCGCAGGAATCCTTCGATGGCATAGCTAGCGAACTGGTTAGGACCGGAGCCAACTTTGCAACTCATCGAACGTCTCAAAACCTCAGGAGCAGCAGTAATATAACCCATCCGCAAGCCTGGAGCCAACAACTTGGAGAACGAGGCGACGTGAATGACGATACCTGAGTCGTCTAGGGTCCGGAATGCAGGTTGCATCTCCCCTTCAAACCGCAGATCAACGTAACACTCGTCTTCGAGTATCGGTACGCCATGGCGATGGGCAATCTCCAACAGGGCTTCACGGCGCTTGACCGGCAAGGTCGGACCCATCGGATTCTGATGCTCCGCTATCGTGTAGATCATCTTGGGCTTCTTGCCCTTGGCATCGAGCTTTGTGATGAGTTCGTCGACGGCTTCTGGAACCAAGCCTTCGTCGTCGGTCTCGGCACCGTACACAGTGTTTCCGAACCGCTGCAACTGTCCGAGAGTGCCGCTGTAGACGAAATGCTCAGTGATCGCGGTGTCGCCAGGATTGGTCAACGCCTGTATCGCCAGACCGATAGATTCGCCCGAACCGGCAGTTAGTAAGATGTCGTCGATCTCGACTTTGAATCCGCGATCGTATTCGAGTTTCCATGCGACATATTCACGAAGCTCAGGCGATCCTGCCGGCTGTGGGTAGTAAGCCATGTGTCGCGCGATTTCGTCTCCGCGCGAATCCATCGCCGTCTGCAGCGCCCCGATCAAGCCGTCCATTGGTGAAGTCTCTGGCGCAGGGTACGCAACTGCGAAGTCATACTCCGCATGAGGTACCGTGTTGATGGGCGTGTCCTCCGACCTGTCCGAGAACAAACCTTCATAACTGAAGCGCGTGGTGGTTGCTGTCATTTGGCGGCTATCTCCGTTCTGCTACGTCGACTTCAACGCATTCTATTTGCAAACGTGTGCCGATTGTAATTTGCAAGATAGACTTCTGGCATTGACGGAACACATGCAACACTCCGATCCACTCCATTCGCGAAGCGAGGGGGACGCGTGGGAGCGTAGCGAACACGCAGGGGGTGCTTGACGCCAAGAGTATAAAAACCCCCTTCAATTCCCCCTTTCCCCCTTGTACATCAAGGGGAGGGACATGAGGGGGTCAGAACGTCTAGCATCGACACCAACTCAAGTTCGTTGGTCCAATTTCACTGAACGACAACGGCAACCTGGAGGCTTTATCAATGCGCGGAATCAGATTTCTAGGTGACAAACGCTCTGAAGTCATCGACTATCCCGATGAGGAACCAGAGCCCGGTTACGTTTTGCTCAAGATGCGGTCGTCCGGCATGTGCGGATCCGATCTGCACCGGTACCGCATGCCGATGCCAAAGGAAGAGGCGGAACGCGATCCCGTGCGACCAGGTCACGAGCCGTGCGGCGAAGTGGCAGTTTTGGGCAAAGGAGTAGAGGATCTACAGATCGGGGACCGCATCCTGCAGCATCACTACGAAGGTTGCGGAAATTGCCGAATGTGCAGTGAGGGCTGGTCTCAGCTGTGCACCGGGATGGAGCGGTTGACGCACGGATACGGCAGACATGGCGGTCACGGAGACTACATGATCGCCCGTGCCGATACATGCCTGACGCTGCCCGACGAGTTGAGCTACGAAGTAGGTGCTTTCCTCGCCTGCGGTGCTAGCACGGCGTTTCACGGACTGAAGAAGCTGCAACTCTCAGGACTCGACACTATAGCGATATTCGGTGCCGGTCCGGTTGGACTTGCTGGCGTCATGTTCGCCGCTGAGATGGGAGCGCGCGTCATATCGGTCGATATCTCTGGAGAGCGATTGGAGATGGCTAAGTCTGCCGGCGCATGGGCAGTCGTAGATAACAGCAACGGATCCGCGGTCGACCAGATACTCGATTTGACGTATGGCGAAGGTGCCGATGCAACTCTTGAGGCCATCGGTATCCATGAAACCAGATTGGCCGCGGTTCAATCCACAAAGATATTCGGACGTTGCTGCTTCGTGGGCGAAGGCGGCGATTTCCACGTCGAGCCCAGTCCAGACATCATACACAGACATTTGACACTAGTCGGATCTTGGACTTTCAGCACACACGGCCTTGAAGAGGCGGCACGATTTACAGCGCGGCGAGATGTGCCGTTAGAAGCACTGATCACTGGTCGATGCGGGATCGAGGATGTACCGGCGGCTTACGAAAAGTTCGAAGCTGGTGCACCCGGCAAGTTCGTCATCAATTGGGACTGACAACCCCGTAAGGATGATTGCACAACCTTCGTCGCTCTG
Organism: Dehalococcoidia bacterium; assembly: GCA_963555965.3. Classification (GTDB taxonomy): domain Bacteria; phylum Chloroflexota; class Dehalococcoidia; order Lucifugimonadales; family Lucifugimonadaceae; genus Bin127. The sequence goes on along the minus strand of OY821634.1, from coordinate 447,023 downwards.
CAGAATAGCAACGCTTCTGCGGGCTGAGACCATGACCAGAAGCGCAGCACAATCGCTCGTTGCGCGCCAGTTATAACGCGACGTAAAATGCCGCCGGAATCGGGTTTCACACGAATTTGAGAAACCTGCTAAACTTAAAACTTCCGCGTCTACGAGATTGAAAAATCATAGACCCACGCCGCGCGGAAAGGCCCGAAATCAACACGAAACTTCGCATAAACACGCGTCGTAACACATAGAAGAAGCCATCTGCAAACCTAGAAAATGAGCTAAGCGCGACCAATGCCGCGGTCCGCTCAATTGACGCGTCGAAATCGGAAAACCATCAGCACTCAAGCCGCTGGCACCGGAACCAAGCCGCATTGCAACGAACCCGAACGGATTGATTTCGCAATCATACACGCGATTCGACGATAACCGTCCCGGAAATCGAAAACTAGCTAGATATCGAAAAAAGATAGATAGGAAAGGGAATACACCAATTGGTGACCATTACCAACACCCAAATTGAGAACACTTCTGAAGAAGAAGAGGCAGAATTGACCGCCGGCGAGGCCGGTTCCAACGTCTCGTCTCAAAACGAAGGCGACACATTCCGATTCGCAGACCTTTCGTCAGACGACGAAGGCGCACCCGCGATGAGAGTGACTTCCGCTTCGTCTGAACTCGAAGTGTGGGAAGCCGCACGTGAGGAAGGCCCTGATATCAACCCCGCTGGCGCGGTTTCTGAAGATTCCGCTACTGATGACAACGTTCGGATGTATCTCCGCGAAATTGGGGATGTCCAACTCCTGAGCAAGGCAGACGAAGCCATGCTGTCTCAGCGCGTCGAATCTGCCAACCGCTTGGAGCGCATCGAATGGGACATCCGAGGAACACTCGCAACGCAATACGGATTTAAAGAGTACCCCCGCAACCGAGATCAACTCCCCGACAACCCGCCAAAAGTTCAAGCTTCTGGCGTTGTTGCGATCGTCTTGCGCCGACTCAGCCGCCTTGCCCCGATCGCCGATCAGATCGCCACATACATGGCAAAGCCTAAGCCAGTTACCTTGGAGCAACTGCTTACCGACTTCGAATATCGTTCGATGATCAACTCGGCGCGAGACACTCAGGTCAAGGACTTGAGCAAGTTGCCACCCTACGAGTTGCTTCTGCGATACCTCACCGACACCCTTGAGATTTACGAGAATACAAATCTCATGGACCGTTTCGGAGTCTTTGATGAGACAGCGCAGAAGGGACGTGGCAAGAAGGCGCAAAAGCTCAACACCAAAGACGCACGCGCAAAGCGCCGACTCGACAAGGCAAGTCTGCTTGTACGTGAGTTGGCAGTTCTTTCGAGTTTGCTACCCCCTGATCTCAGCCTCGTTATGCCCCCCGACATGCAGTTGGAAGACTTGGCAGTCGAAGACGGTATTGAACCCTGGCACGAGTCGTACTTGATAGAAGCAAATTCGATACTCGAATCTCATCTCTTGTCCATCAAGCACGACGGAGACAAGTCTCGCGACCACCTCGGCAAGGCGAATCTTCGTCTTGTCGTCAGCGTAGCGAAGAAGTACACCAACCGCGGTTTAACCTTCGAGGACTTGATCCAAGAGGGAAATATCGGCCTTATGCGAGCAATCGACAAGTTCGACTACCGCAAAGGCTTCAAGTTCAGCACCTACGCCACGTGGTGGATACGTCAAGGCGTAACCCGTGCAATTGCTGACCAGTCGCGTACGGTGCGCATTCCGGTTCACATGTACGAGGCATTGAACAAGGTGCGACGCGCTTCCCGGGAGCTTGCCCAAGAGTACGACCGCAAGCCGACGATCGAAGAAATCGCCGAACGCGTGGAAATGACCGTCGAGAAGGTTACCGATGTCCTCAAAAACGGGCAGGAACCTATGTCGCTCGAAACACCAGTCGGTGAAGACGGCGATAACGAACTCGGCGACCTGTTGCCCGACCGTGAAGCCTTGGCACCGCCTGAAGAGACGGCACAGCGCCTCCTGAGCAACGACATCTCCAACATACTCAGCCAACTCGAAGAACGAGACCGAGAGGTATTGGTACTACGTTTCGGTCTAAAGGACGGCAAAGAGTACACCCTCGAGGAAATCGGAACTCGTATGGACTTGACACGCGAGCGGATTCGACAGATCGAACGAACCGCGCTAAAGACTCTTCAGCGCAGTCGTGCTGTATGGGAGATGAAGGAGCACCTCAACTAGAGGATCGCTTTCCAAAAAGTTCGTCATCCTCGCTGCGCCTACGTCATTCCAGATAGAGCTTGGCGCTTCAGCGGGCAGAACGCCCATCCAGAGGGAAGGCAATCAGGAACGGATACTGAACCGGCCTCGTGTTTCATCCACGGGGCCGGTTTTCGTTTGTTGAAAGAGAATCCCTTGATTCATCATAAGGATGAGCAAATCTCCACGTTATAAGATGTTGATTCGCTTCAAACACGACACGATTCTCGGCCGATGGCCGATCCGAGGTAAATATGGCTGACGCAGACAGGGTGCAAGTAAACATTGATGGTAATTGGGATGACATCCTCACAGATGAGGTGAAGAATCTAACCGCATCTCTACAAAATGAATTCGGCGAGCGAATCGCGGGTCTACGAGAAGCGCGGCTTGACATGATCGATGCAGCCGTCAACCGCGGCGTGCAACCTAGTCATCTATCCCCCAGTGTGGCGACGACATCCAATTGGTCTGTGCCAGATATGCCAGACGAACTCTGGAACCCGGGCATCGAAATCTCCGGACCGGCGCACATGACCTCCATGTTCATCAATGCACTCAACCCAGGCCCTGAGGGCGAACGAGCCGCCGGCGACCTCGATGACGATGAAGACTCGGCTAGTCACCTACTCACAGACACTTTCCTAGCCGCTCGCAACCGAAAAAGCGCAGTAGACCGTTCCCTGACTTTCTACAACGAGGCACGCGACCGACACTACTCAATTCAAGATGGCGAAATTCCATTTTTCATGCATCGCGAACGCGGTCTGCACCTCGATGATCCTGACATGCTGATCCACGGCTCGCCCGTATCGGCAACCATACTTGGCACCCTACTGACTCTCTACCACGCCGGACAAGCCCAGACTGAGCGGGGTCAAGGCATCTATTTCTACATACCGAAAACTGAATCGCCAGAAGAGGCGGCACTCTACCGAGACCTTTTCGCCTCGATTCAGAACCGCGTACCAGGTCTCAAAGACGCCACTATTCGCGGCATCCTGCTAGTCGAATCACTCCCATTGGTCTGGACTATGGAAGAGAGTCTCCACGCACTCGGACCATACGCTGCCGGACTAAATGCCGCCCGCTGGGACCTCAAAGCCTCATTGCTCGAATACGTGATGGCAGACCGCGCCAGCCTATGGCCCGACCGCTTCGGAGTAGCCGTCCCAACAACTCCATTCATCGCTAACATCTTCCGCCGCCTCGTCGCCGTCTGCATGAAGCACAACGCAGTCCCGATCGGTGGAATGGCAACTGCCCTGCCCCATCGCGATCAAGCCGTTAACGAAGAAGCGGCTGCAACGGTACGAGGCGACAAGACATGGGAGGCTGAACAAGGCTTCCTGCGCGGCTGGGTAGCCCACATCTATCACATGAAAGCCGCCGGTGATCCCTTCAAAGAACTCCGAAAAAGCGGTTGGGAACCATCACCCGACATGGCAAATCCCGACAACTACCCGGTCAACATCGAAACGCCCGAAGGCCCCGTCACACAAGAAGGCACACGCCAGAACGCCAGAACCCTCATCGAATACGTTGAAGGGTGGATCGGTGGTCGTGGCGCCAAAGGCATCGACCGCCTAGCCGGACGACCCGGACGTAGACCAGCTTTAATGGAAGACCTCGCCACAGCCCGGATTTCAGTGGCGCAAATGGCACAACGCGTCATCCACGAAGCCCAATCAGAAGACACCGGCGCAACACACGACCTGGCTCTCCTTAAGTCGATCATCACTGACGAAGGCGAAGACATCATCCGCCTACTCGGCCCTAACGCACCTGCGGCAAACGTCCAACGCTACCAAGATGCCGTCAAGATATCAATGCAGTGGCTCAAGAACTACACCGAGTTCAACTTCCGCTCTTTGGGATCCTACAGCCGCAACGATTTGGCTGGAATTGCAGCTGCGGAAGATGCGATATAGGTTGCAATCAGGCGAGGTCCGAGCCAAAAAACTCCAGCAAAAGTGTTAGGGTAGAAACATCCATAAGCAGTCTACCTCCAACCAAAATCATGGCACTCAACATCAAAAACGAAAAAACTTGCGAACTCGCGCGCGAACTCGCTGATCTTACTGACGACACGATGACAGGTGCCATCACGATCGCGTTGCGAGAGCGAGTTGAGCAAATCAGGCGCGAACGAAATCGAGACGAACTTCTGCGAAAAATCAGCGCAATTCAGGATCGTGTCGCGGAAAAATTGAAAGCCGGTCCGTCTACGGAGGAGATAATCGAAGAAATGTACGGAGAATTTGGTGAGCCGATTTGATCATTGATTCTTCCGCGATAGCATCGATCCTTTTCAGGGAGCGCGATAGCGCCTATTTTGCAGACAAAATCGCTGATGCTTGGCCGCGTCGAATGTCGGTGGCTAGTTTGCTAGAGTCAACGATGGTCGCAGCGGGACGGGCAGGACCATCCACCAGCTTCGATCTAGATGCCCTTCTAGAAAGTTATGAAATCGAACTAGTACCCGTAACACTAGAACAAGCAGAAGCCGCGCGCGTCGCATGGCGTCGTTTCGGCAAAGGAAACCATCCCGCAAGGCTCAATTTCGGCGACTGTTTCTCCTACGCCCTCGCCAAAACCACTGGCGAGCCCCTGCTATTCAAAGGCAACGACTTCGCCCAGACCGACATCCAACCTGCCTAGTCCCCTAACGCAACATTCACCCGCGGCATCAACTCTTTAGCAAATAACTCCAAACTGTTCACCCACGCTTCCTTGTCGTCCCAGTCGTAACCCATCATTACGAGAGTCCCGAATTTCCCCGTCTCCTCCGTCATCTGGAGAAGCCGTTCCAAGGCATAATCGGGATCACCAGCGATAATGTGCTCCCGCATCCAGTAGTCGACACCGACCTCGCTGTCTGGCGTGTTCGGATCCCGCTTGAACATACCCCGGTCGCGACCTGATCGGTCCATCAAATCGCAGATGTATTGGAAACCACCAGCCACAGAGTTGCTCCTAGCCAGCTTCTGTGCCTCCTTCTTGGAATCGGCGAGGAACACCGCACGCGCAATCTTGAACTCCGATCGATCAGCTTCATTACCTGCATCCACCGCAGCAGCCTCGTAAGTCTCCCAAATGTTCGCAACCACATTGTTGGCGATCAAACTATGAGCAAACGGCTGAAAACCCATCCGTCCGGCAGCCTTCGCCGTACCCGAGTTCATCGACGTTATCGGCATCGCAATCGGCGGATGCGGCTTTTGATAAGGCTTATGGACGATGCCGAGACCAACAACCTCATCGATGTGCTCCTTCATCGAGATGTTCCAGTATTTTCCTTCGATATTCACAGGCCCTTCCGATGCCCAAAGCTCCATCACCATCCGAACCGCTTCACCTACCATCATTGGCGCATCTTCTCGCGGAATACCCAGAAGCTCCAAGTCTGTTGCCACTCCGCCAAGTCCGAAACAGAGATTCAACCGACCCTTGCATAGATGGTCCAACATCGCCAACCGTGTCGCCACGTGAACAGGATGGTGCAGTTGGATGCAAACAGGCGCCGGACCCATTCGAATTTGAGATGTCTCACGCATCGCCGCGGAGATGAACAGTTCCGGCATCGGCATATTCTCATATGCCATCGTGTGATGTTCTCCGATCCAGAACTCATCGAAACCCAGTTCATCGGCACGAATCACAAGCTCCATATCCTCGTCATAGGTCTGAGCGAGCGGCTTCTCCGGAGGGTGGAAAGGCATGATGAAGATGCCAGATTTGATGCGTGACATTACGTTTGAACTCTACTCCCGTTGGTTCCGATTCGGTCGCGTCAAGTATACGAGCGACATCGACTCAAATCATCTTCGGAGGATCACCATCGCCCCTACCCAAACCACTCCTCCGACCAAACCTACCAACATTGCCAACGGCAGTTCAAAATCGCCGGTCCAGATGATGCGAACCAACCCTGTCAGACCCGCTATAAACAACAACGAAACGACGAAATGCAAAACCATGATCAACGTGCCGCTAGCTGAGTGCCTTTCACTAATGCGAGTTTCAGTCGCATCGGCCACCCGATCCGGATCGCGCTCAACCCGCGGGATGTGAGGGTTGCCTTTCCTAAGCCGCGTCCTATCGTCCCGCCAATCAGGTTGGGGAAGATTATTGGGGTTATACATATCTCACCCCTCCCCCTCGGCCAACAGCTTCCGCAGATCCGAAACCTGATCCCTTAACTGCGCCGCCGTCTCAAACTCCAACTCACGCGCCGCACGCTTCATCTGACGCTCCAGATCCTTCACGATCCGCGTCAACTCGTCCTTCGGCAAACCCACCTCAGCGCCGAATGGCTCGCCCTCATCGGCCAACACCGTCGGCTCTGACTGCCGCACTCGATCATTGATATCTCGAATATCTTTGACGATGCTGTACGGCGTGATTTCGTTCTCTAAGTTGTGTTCCGTCTGCAACTTGCGACGACGCTCCGTCTCCGAGATCGCAAAAGTCATCGAGTCGGTGTACCTGTCTGCATACATCACTACTTTGCCCTCGATGTGCCGCGCGGCCCTGCCGATCGTCTGTATCAGCGACGTCCCAGAGCGCAGGTATCCTTCCTTATCCGCATCCAAGATAGCTACGAGCGAGACCTCCGGCAGGTCCAATCCTTCCCTCAACAAGTTGATACCCACCACAACGTCATACACGCCCAGCCGTAAGTCGCGCAGTATCTCAGTGCGCTCCAACGTGTCGATCTCCGAATGCAGGTAATGCACCCGGATCCCCAGTTCACGCAGATAATCAGCCAAATCCTCCGCCATCCGCTTCGTCAGTGTCGTAACCAGCACCCGCTGTTGCTTCGCCGTCGTCGCGCGTATACGCTCAATCAAATCGTCGACCTGATTCTCCGTCGGCAACACCTCAATCTCAGGATCAATCAAACCCGTCGGACGAATAATCTGCTCAACTCGTTGCTCCTCGTGCGCCTCTTCATACGGACCCGGTGTCGCCGACACATAGACAATCTGATTGACCCGATCCTCAAACTCCTCAAACGTCAGCGGTCGATTGTCAATCGCCGATGGCAACCGAAAGCCGTACTCCACCAAGTTCGTCTTCCGCGCGTAGTCCCCGTGATACATCCCACGAATCTGCGAAAGAGTCATGTGCGACTCGTCGATGAACAACAGGAAGTCTTCCGGGAAGTAGTCCAACAGCGTCCACGGCGCAGAACCAGCAGGACGTCGCCCAAGTGGACGCGAATAGTTCTCGATACCCGGACAAGTCCCCGTCTCGTGCATCATTTCGAGGTCGAACAACGTCCGCTGCTCTAACCTCTCAGCTTCCAATAACTTCCCTTCACCACGGAACAGCTCCAACTGCTCCTCAAGCTCCGTCCGAATGTCCTTCAACGCATCGGCAAACTCTTCCTCTGGAGTGATGAAGTGTTTGCCCGGGTAGATGTCGTAATCTTCCGCCTCATTCAGGATCTCGCCGGTCAACGGATCGATAACCGTGATGCGTTCAATCTCGTCGCCGAAGAACTCTATCCGCACCGCCAACTCCTCGTCGGCAGGCATGATCTCAAGCGAATCACCCCGCACCCTGAACGTCCCACGCCGAAGATCCATCATGTTGCGGTCGTAATACATCCCTACCAACCGCCGCGTCACCCGAGTCAACCCCGGTTCATCACCCACACGAAGGCGCAACGTTATTTGGTTGTATTCCTGCGGTGACCCCAAACCGTAGATACACGAAACACTTGCGACGATCAGAGTATCCCGACGCGTCATCAGCGACCGAGTAGCCGCGTGCCTTAGACGGTCGATCTCCTCGTTGATGTCCGTCTCTTTCTCGATGTACGTATCAGACCGTGGGATGTAAGCCTCTGGCTGGTAGTAATCGTAGTACGACACGAAATACTGCACCGAGTTGTTCGGAAAAAACGTCTGAAACTCAGTCGCCAGCTGCGCCGCAAGCGTCTTATTGTGAGCGATCACCAGCGTCGGACGCTGCACCTTCTCGACGATGCTCGCCATCGTGAACGTCTTACCTGATCCTGTTACACCCAGAAGCGTCTGATGCTTGAGATTCTTATCGCCGATCCCCGTGACGACCTTATCGATAGCGTGCGGCTGATCGCCCTGCGGCGTGAACTCATGCTCGATCTTGAACTCGCCTGTCGTCGGCGCAGTGATCGGAATGACTGCGGGTTCTGCGATGGTGGTCATATTGCGATTTTATCCATGTGCTACATACCATTCAGAAATTAAAGTTGCCAATAACGAGAACTCACTCGTTTCCACGACTAGCGACTAGGTATGAACTCAAGGTTACAAGGGCCCGACGACGAACCTGAAAACGATCGGTTCAGACATGCGGACGACGACGAGACCGATCTCCGATATCGCTACTACGAACTCGACGAGGACGAGGATGAGGATGGGGATGAGGATGGGGACTACACCGACGATTACGATCGTCCTCAACGTCGCACCGTTGACGGTTGGAGCACTGAATCCGAGTCCGTTAGTCCTTGGTGGATCAAAGCTGGAATCGCAATCGTCTCCATCCTAATTGTCCTCGGTCTCGTCGCCGGATTGGCGGGACCATTCCTAGGGTCATTCGGATCAAATGAACCTGAACGCATCGAATATGTGCCAGCACAGGTAGTCGAAGTCGTTGATGTCAGAACCATCATCGTCAACATTGAGGGTGATCTAGCCACCGTCCGATACATCGGAGTCGAACCGCTTACACTTGACAGCCCTTGGTACGATGTCGGCATATTGGCGAACCAGCAATTGGTCGGCAATAATGAAGTCCTGCTAGAAGCAGACGATGTAGAAACCGACGACTTCGGACGACTCCTTCGATACGTCTACGTTGACCGAAACATGGTCAACGGCCTCCTCTTACGCAACGGAATTGCCTTGCCAGGTGACGAAAAAGACGGTTTGAACCGCCATCACGCCAACCTGCAACTCTGGAGTGAAGCGGCAAAGTTCGAGCAACTCGGACATTGGAGCGGCGCACCACCGCAATTCACAAACAACGACGAGGGCGTGAACTGAAAATCCCGATCTTAATGCGCAGAAAGTTCATCGCACAGCCTCTGACCCTCTCCTTTTTGCGTAGCAAAAGGGGGACGCGTCGAGCGCAGCAAGACGCAGGGGGGCACACAGTCATCGTTCTAAAAACCCCTTCAATTCTCCATTGCGCATCAATGGGGAGGGTTTTGCAAAGAACTCGTAATGCCTAGCAGACCTTCTACCAAACCCACCACACACAGAGGTCAGCGGTCCAGATTCGACAATCCCATCGCTCGCTTCAAAGTCGTACTCGACCGCGACTACGCCCGACTCTGGGGCATCGGCGTCTCTACCAACACCATGCGATGGCTCGAGACCGTCGCTCTAGGCGTATTCGTATTCGACCTCACCGAATCGGCTTTCCTTGTCGGATTCATCGGATTCCTCCGCATGGCGCCGATGCTCGTACTCGGAGCCTTCATCGGCGCGTTTGCCGACCGCGCAAATCGGCGCGCTATCCTCGCCATCGCAAACATCATCCTCGCCGCCGTCTACCTCACCCTTGCCCTACTGATTCTCGCCGACCGAATCGAGCTTTGGCACGTCTCGTTAGGAGCATTCATCGCCGGTGTCGTATGGGCCACCGACTTCCCAGTTCGCCGCGCCATGATCGCCGACACCGTGCCCGCCGACCGCGTCTCATCCGCATTCGGCGTCGATATGGCATCCAGCAACTTCTCACGCGTCATCGGCCCCCTAGTCGGCGGCGCATTCCTGCAAGAAATCGGCATGCAAGCCGTCTACTTCCTCGGCACCGGACTATTCGTCGTCGCATCGTCACTCGCGTTCTCGATGCTAATTATCCGCAAACCGCTTACCACAACGGTCCGCACATCCGCTACCAACAGCAGCTTCGACCTCCGATCCGGCATCAAGCACATCATGGGCGACACCGTCCTTCTCGTCACCATCATCGTCACCATCACGATGAACCTCTTCGCATTCCCCTACCAGCAGATGATCCCCGTGCTCGGAGCAGAAAAACTCATGGTCAATCCCGTCCTCGTTGGCCTCCTCCTCAGCGTCGAAGGACTAGGGGCAACTCTTGGCGCGCTCACAATCGCTGCCGCCGCACAACCACGACACTTCACACGGGTCTACACCTACGCCTCGCTCGGATTCCTCGCCGTCATCGCCGCGTTCGCGCTCACCCCCTACTATTGGCTTGCAATTCCCCTGCTATTCATCGGCGGATTCGGCATGTCCGGATTCGGCACCATGCAGTCCATAATCGTCGTCTCATCTACCAGACCCGAAATGAGAGGCCGCGTTCTAGGAGTTCTAGCAGTAGCCATCGGCTCCGGCCCCATCGGAGCCCTACACGTCGGCTGGCTAGCAACCCAAATCGGCACCGACACCGCCGTCCTAGCCATCGCCATCACCGGCATAATCCTAACCACCATTCCCCTCCTGATTTGGCGGAAGTATCTGCGGAGCATTCCGCGGTATCGGTCAGGCTAATTTCGTCATTCCCGCGAATGCGGTCCACTTGCGGGACGGAACGTCCATCCAAAGGGGCCAATAGCATGTAGGATGCCGATATTGCTTGACCATAAATGGATATATGGCTAGTATGGGTATCTATGAAGACGACCATTGAAATTCAGGATGAATTATTGGCGAGAGCAAAGCGGCATGCCAAGCTGACTGGACAACCACTCAGGGCTGTAGTTGAAGAAGGACTGCGTCAAGTGTTAGCATCTCCTACCCGGCGAGAACGCTACGTGCTTCCAGACCTTAGTGTTGGTGAAGCTGATGGACACGATCCGTTGGAGACCTACTCGTGGCAAGATATGCGCGATGAGATCTACGCGAATCCGACTGTCCAATGATCGCTGTTGATACGAATCTGCTTGTCTACGCCCACCGCCGCGAGTCGCGCTATCACCGAGCCGCGGCTTCAATCATGCGTGGATTAGCGGAAGGAAACGATGTTTGGACAATTCCTTGGCCCTGTTGTTACGAATTTCTAAGCGTGGTGACCAATCGTCGTATCTGGAAGGAAAACGCCACTAGCCAAGAACAATCATGGCGTCAACTCACCGCTTGGACCTCTTCGCCCTCAGTGCGATTGATCGGTGAGACCGAAGACTTCACTCAGATACTGGAGAGATTCGTGCTACGTCCTAGAGTGATAGGCGGAGTCGTGCATGACGCCCGAATTGCCGCCATCTGCGTCGCACATGGAGTCGATGCCCTCCTCACCCGCGACCGCGATTTCTCACTATTCCCAGAACTGCGGACAAGCAACCCAATCCCCGACACGCATCACCAACAGTCGCGTCCATAACCACTCCCAGTCCCCCATTCCTGTATGGCCTCCTAATACGGGGGACAAGGATCCCTCCCCTTTCGCGAAGCAAACCCCTTTTCCTACACCTCTCTGAGGGGAATCGAAGGGGGTGCCGCGAAGCGAGACCGCAGGGGATGCCCCGGGTGGCAGGATTCCCCCGCGAGCGGGGGAAATGTCCGAAGGGACAAAGAGGGCTCATACCGCGCAAACCCTGACATCCCATCAACCTAACGTAGATTCAAGGCAACGCCACAACGCAACCTACCATGACAATCCCCATCTCCCCCTTCACCACCGCTCGAAACCCCGACGGCACCTACTCCGTGACCCTCGCCCAACTCACCAGTGTATTCCTGAACGAAATCGAGACGCTATTCGGACCTCGTGACCCAAACTACACCTACGTCGGCCTCGAATTCGACACAACGCCAGATGCCAAACCCCACGTCTGGTTCCCCCACGTAGGCCACCCAGACCGCGACAGAGGCAAAACATCCAACCACATAATCATCCGCCTAACCGCAGACGCCCAAACCGACGCCAACCTAGCCATCTGGCAACTAGCCCGCCAATGCGTCCACCTCATAGACCCGTGGAACATCGAAGCCGAAGGCCGTCCAACCAACTACCTAGAAGAGGGTATCGCCTGCTGGTACCAAAACACCATCATCCAAGACATCCCCCTAGACCCACCCTACGACGAAGCCAACTCCCTAGTCCAACCCCACATGCCCGAACTAGCTGCCACCATCAAACACCTCCGCACTCAACACAACCTCCGCATCAGCGCAATAGACGACCCCGACCTCTTGTTAAGACATTGCCCCAACATGAACCCAAACACCGCCGTAATCCTGTGCCGTCGCTTCGAAACTGCTTAGGCAGGACGAGTTGCGTCTGCAACCTGCCTTTACGCCCAATCCCCACCTAATGTCTGACTAGGTGTTAACGATGTAACTACTCAACTATCGGTCAGACAATTCCCAAATGGTTCCAGATTTTCGTGCCTCGCAGATTTCTCGTATCACGCTCTCGCGCCAACACAACCCCAGTGCAGCATCGGTTTCTCGTTCTCCAGTTGCACGACCACTGTAACAACCGATAAATTGCACTGCGCTCCCGATAAAACTAGAGTCCTTCAGTTCAAGTTCTCCAGAAGCATACGGGTCATCGGGATTCCATATCCCTGTGTATGACGCGAAAATCGGTGAGCCAGACATTCCTTCGCGCGTCAGTGAATCTATGTAAAACGCGGGCACTTTCATACCGTCTTTCATTGAGCCCACCATTGACGGTGTCCCACCGATGATCGCGTCGAAATCAGGCTCAGATGCGACGTATCCCGATTTATAGATCGGCAAGCCTGGTCCAGAACTGATGGACTTGGGGAATCCCACGATAAACACGGTACTGCCAGGATTAATCGGTATGGTCACGTCGCTTTTCAAATTGGCAGACTTGTGGAATCGCTGTACATCCTCAGGGATTTCTCCGACCGGAAATGCGACTACGTCACATTTCCAGCCGAATTCAGGATGCTCTAACCATTTTGGATTGGTGTCGGAAAATATCGCCCCGTCACGAGATGTGAAGTAATATCCACCCTTCTGGTCAGTCAATTTGCTCGCAAGTTTTAGACCCATTTTGGTCGGTCTTCGTCCATCAGGAGTGTTCGCTTTGCCGCTGGGCCAATCTCTCCCTGAAATCACATGCCAATTCGTGATGATGAAAAGGTCGGTGTCCAGTTGATAGAAGAAACCTGTTCCTGTTGAAAACCAGTCTGCATCGTCGCCCACGAAAATCTGGAACGGAACGAACGAGAGTGAATTTTTGATTGCCTGTGAGACCATCCAAGTACTCCTTCATCTCGATAACAGCCTAAGTCCGTCCGTATGGGTGTGTAAAAGGCATAGTCGCCAAAGAAACGGCAAAAGCAACAATGCCAACCCAATCATTCCCTCGCCATCCCAAGAAGTCGAACTTCCTGAACTCGCCGAGAAACATCCGGAACCGTGACGTGTACGTCTTCGGTTTATTCGCCTTATCTTCAGCATAGTTAAATGGTGACAATCAAAGCCGATTGCTTCCCTTACCGGCTCTCAGGTTGGCATCGCTTCAAATTGAAATTGAACGTTTAGTCGAAAGCTCCTACACCTAAAATTGAATCCTACGCGCCAAAAAAATCGCGCTCCAACCCGAACCCGCAAAGGACTAACCCCGTGCACAACTACGAAGACCTCCTAGCAAAGTCCAAAGAATGGCGTGACTGGTACTATGACGGCGCGCCAAAGCCAAACCCGATCACCGAAGGCGTAACCGACGACGCATTCGACCTCATCAACGCCACCCTCTTCGGACACATCTACCAGCGTGAGACGTTGCCCACCAACATCCGCAGCATCTGCACCGTCGCCGCGCTCATCGTCCTTGACAAACCCAACCAGCTTCCCGGACACATCACCGGGGCACTCAACTACGGCTGGACGAAAGAGCAGATCGTCGAACTCATCACGCAGATGCTCTTCTACGGCGGATTCCCCGCAGCCGTCAACGCCCTAAACGCCGCCGAACAAGCCTTCAAAGACTACGACGAACGCCACGCCAACGACTAACCGTCCCTGCCCCTTTCGCAAAGTGAAAGGGGCGAGAGCGAACGAAGTGATGCGAGCGGGGTATGCCCGGGGAGGATGGAGGGGATGCCCAGCGCCACAAACATCTTCCCTTCCCATTTTTGCGCATCGAAGCGGAGCAAAGGGCATCTGGTAGGGGCAGGTTTCAAACCTGCCCACTCCGCAGGCGGCGCTATTGTGTTTCTCGCAACTGTGCGCCAAAATAAGTCGATGAACCCACACAACCGCAAGGATTCGCTACCTAAATGTCCGAAAATTTCCGCTCCGAACGCGACTCCATGGGCGTCCTCAACGTCCCCGACAACGCTTACTACGGCGCAAACACTCGCCGCGCTGAACTCAACTTCCCCATCAGTGACCTCCGTTTCAGCCGATCTTTTATCCGCGCAATCGCCCAGATCAAGCAGTGCGCCGCCGAAGTCAATCTCGAACTAGAAGCCCTTGATGCCGAACGTTCCGCCGCCATCGTCGCCGCCGCACAACGGGTCATCAACGGCGAGTTCCACGACGCATTCGTGGTTGACATCTTTCAGACCGGCTCCGGGACCTCCACGAACATGAACGCCAACGAGGTCATTTCGAACGTCGCCATCGAAGCCCTCGGCGGCGAACTCGGATCACGCGACCCGATCCACCCCAACGACCACGTCAACAAAGGCCAATCCTCCAACGACGTCATCCCCACATCGATCCAAGTCGCCGCCGCCGTCGCCATCGCCGACTCTCTCCTGCCCGCCATGCAGGAACTCGAAGACGGCCTACGCGCCAAGTCCGAAGAGTTCTGGAACGTCGTCAAAACTGGCCGCACCCACCTCCAAGACGCCACACCCATCCGCCTCGGCCAAGAGTTCCTAGGTTACGCAGGACAACTCGAATACGGACGCGACCGCGTCCAACGCGCCCTAGACGAACTCGCCATCCTACCCCTCGGCGGCACCGCCGTCGGTACCGGCATCGGAATGCACCCCGAATTTGCCGAACGCGTCATTGTCAAACTCGCCGAACGAACCAACATCCCGTTCTCCGAGACCGACAATCACTTCCAGTCCCAAAGCACCATCGACTCCGTCGTCAGCGCCTCCGGCGCGCTCAAGACCGTCGCCGTCAGTCTGATGAAGATATGCAACGACCTCCGCTGGCTCGGCTCCGGCCCCCGCGCCGGCATCGGCGAGATCGCACTGCCCGAAGTCCAACCCGGCTCCTCCATCATGCCCGGCAAAGTCAACCCCGTCATCGCCGAGTCCGCAACCATGGTCTGCGCCCAAGTCATCGGCAACGACACCACCATCGCCATCGCCGGACAATCCGGCAACTTCGAACTAAACGTCATGATGCCCGTCGCCGCCCATAACCTACTCGAATCCATCGACCTCCTAGCCGCAACCTGCACCAACCTCCAACGCCAGTGCGTCAGCGGCATCGAAGCCACCGAAACCGGTCCCTCAATGGTCGCCCAAGGCCTAGCCATCTGCACCGCACTAGCACCCATCATCGGCTACGACGCCGCAGCCGCAATCGCACATGAAGCCTCCGAAACCGGCGAAACCATCCGCCAAGTAGCCCTCCGCCGCACCAACCTCGACGAAGCAACCCTAGACGCCGCCTTAGACCCCTTCAGCATGACCGAACCCAATCCCAACATCTCCGCCAGCGGCTAAAGTGACAAAAATGAAAGAACAGTTAGACATGGAAGAGCGAGAGACCCTCGAGCGTTTCGAACGCGGCGAGCTACGCCGATCACCCGACGCTGAAGACGAGATCGAAGCCGCTCGTCGTGCAGCCCGTAATACTCGCGAAAAAACCAACAGCAAATCCCATAAATCCCAGTTCAGACAATAACTGCCAATCCCTCATAGCCCATCATTCAAATCCGCGAAATCAGCGGTTCAGACAATACTCCCATTGCACCTCGTCATTCCCGCGCAAAAGGCCGCTTCAGCGGACGAAACGTCCGTCCATGGGATTCCGCAACAACCACACCCTTCCTTCACATCCTTTCCAAATCCTTCGCATCCTAGTTCAATTTATATTAGAAAATCTGTATGAACAACAATAGCGCCAATCTGAAACCCACAACCACCAAACCAAACATCGCCGTCATCATCGACGTCGAAAACATCAACAACGTCAAATCACTGCGCCATCTGATAGACCAGCTCCAACAACAAGGCGAACTCACCGTCAAACGCGCCGTCGGTGACTGGAACCGCGCCATCAAAATCGTTCGAAGCGACATCAGTGACCTCGGATTCGATCTGATCCACCAGAAAAACCTCGCTCCCGGACACAACTCCGCCGACACCCGAATCGTCATCGAAGCACTCGAACTCCTCCACAACCCCGCCGTCGATGTCGGAACCTTCGCATTCGTATCCTCCGACCAAGATTTCCTGCCACTCTACGATCGTCTGCGGGAACTCGGAAAATCAGTTATCGTCGCCGCCGACGCAAACGGAAACTGCGCACGTTTGGTACGCCACTCCGACATCTTCATTCCCATCCCCGATACCGAAGAAGCCCAGATCCGAGCCATTCACCAACAAAACACACGGAAATCGAACCAAAAAGGCGTAAGAGTCGCTCGAAATCGCATGGGCAAGGGTAGACGAGCCACAGTCGAAAAACTCTTAATTCGTTCCATGCAAGCCTGCATGAACGATCACGGCGTCGCCCAAGCAACTAACCTGTACCGCACCATGCGACGCCTCGACCCTACCTTCAGCGTCAAAAAACTCGGATACCCAAGATTCGACCTACTCCTCAAAAGCTTCTCGCACGTCCTGTCCCTACGCGGAAAGCGGAGCAACAACATCACCTTAAGACTCAATCGGAAACTGTTACGCCAGTTGAAAGCCCAGTCCGAATGAAACGCCCTTCCCACGTGACACCAAATCCATGACTAACTTACGCCGCAAATTGGCAACACTACTACTATCGGGCGCGCTATGCTTCTCTGCCGTCCTATGGACCGCCTGCGAAGACATCGAAGTCGCAGACTTCAACTCTGAGTTCAGACCCGTCCCCACCATCGAGCGCGCACCAACTGTCCAATCCGCACCGACCATCGCCGCCGCACCTACCACAGCACAATTCGAAGGGTTCAAACAAGCGCCAACCGCAGAGACATTCGAAGGCTTCGAGCAAGCACCTACCGTCACTCAAGCCGAAGGTTTCAAACAGGCACCGACTGCGACCAAATTCGATGGTTTCAACGAAGGCAACCCGTGCGAAACATTCTTGGAAAACCCGACGCCACGCAATGCAGAAGACGCCGCCGAATGGGCGATGGGCTGGTTAGACGGCGCAGGAGGACAAATCGATCCCAACGACGGGCCGCGTGTAACTGCTGCTTGTCAGGCGGTTTTGGGCAACGCCCCCTAAGATCGATTATTTGAAGTTGGGTACTTTCTGGTCATCTGAAGCGCGTTTAACATGGAGTCGCTAAACAGCTAGATTTTGCTAAACCGAAAGAATGGAGCCCCAACCTTGTCCGCAGACGCACGAATCGAAGAACTCGGCATCGACCTATCGCAACCATCATCACCCATCGCCAACTACGTGCCATGCGTACAAGTTGGAAACCTACTGTTTCTATCCGGAAATGGACCACGGCGAGGCGGAACCAATGAAATGGTCACCGGTAAACTCGGTAGAGACCTCTCCGTCGAAGAAGGATACGAAGCCGCAAAACTCGTCGGAATACAACTCCTCGCATCCATCAAACGCGAGTTCGGCACTCTCGATGTCGTCAAGCGATGCGTCAAAGCCCTCGGAATGGTGAACGGTACCCCCGACTTCACTCAGCAACCTGCCGTCATCAACGGATTTTCGGACCTGATGGTTGAAGTCTTCGGGGAAAACGGCAAACACGCACGATCCGCCGTCGGAATGGGCAGCCTTCCAAACGGCATCGCAGTCGAAATCGAACTCATAGTCCAACTGAAAGATGGTGCATAAATGGGTAGTTTCAAAGTCGAAAAAATTAATCATGTCGGGCTCCCCACCGACGATCGCGCGGCATCTATCGGATTTTTTCGCGATCTAATCGGGCTCACAGTCATCCCGCACGAGATCGAAGGGAACCCGTTGGTCTGGACACGCACCGAAGATGGCGGCATGTTACACCTCATTGAGCCCAGGGACGGAACCCCAGCCGGTTGGCACGTCGCTCTCCAAGTCGACGATATAGATGCCGCGCTCGAAACCATCAAAGCAGCCGGTATTGAGATCACCTCTGGCCCCGGCGATCGAGCCAACGGTCAGCGCTACTTCTTCATCGACGACCCCGACGGCAACCGCATCGAGATCGCAACCGCCGGATACACCGTCGACTCTCAACGTACCGTCGACGAACTCGGCTTCACCTACGACAAAGACGGCAACAAGCTCTAAACATCCTCCCATTTCGATTAGCTAAGTGGGAGGCCGCATCCCTCTCCCCTCCCCCTCTCAGGGGGAGACCCAGAGGGGGTACGCAAGGGGGTGATACACCCACCGTCATTCCCACAGAAGAGGAAACCAGATGGGAGGGGCGGGGATCACAGTTCATCATTCAAAATCACAGCAATCACAGTTCAATTTCCCCATCAGCGCTTTCCAGCCGCCTTCTCAACGTTGTTGAAGAAGACACCCATCAGTTGCTTTGACACGCCCGGCAACATCCGCTGCCCTACACGCGCTATCATCCCGCCAACTTGAATATCGCCATCAGCCTTCACCAGCGTCGAAGCAGAACACACCTCCTCAAGCTCAACCTTGCCCGTTCCCTTCATCCATCCATGACGTGAATTTCCGTCCACTTGCAGACGGTACGAGTTCGGCTCGTCGCGCTCCTCAATCTTCACCTTCCCCGCAAAACTGGTCTTGATCGGACCGATCCCGATATCCATCGTCGCCCTGTACTCATCCTCTCCGACTTCCTTCAGACCTTTCGCGCCAGGGATCATCGAACCCAACGCCCCAACGTCGTTAAGCGTTTCCCAAACCTTCTGTTTCGGAGCATTTACCGTGAATTCACCGCTGATTTTCATGTCTCAATCCCTTAGAAATTGCTCTCTTTGATACTACGCACTCGAGATTTTCGGATAAACTTGCGTCAGTTTCAACAGAACATCATAACGTGAGGAGCGGGCTCATGAATCAAGAAGTGACGATCACAATCAATGGGACGGAGCACCGATTACAAGTGCCACCCAGAACATTGCTGTCGCAACTGTTAAGAGACACATTGGACCTCACCGGCACACACGTCGGTTGCGACACAAGCAGTTGCGGAGCATGCACCGTCCTCGTAGACGGCGACGCAACCAAGTCATGCACCATGTTCGCGGTCCAAGCCGACGGTTGCGAAGTTACAACCGTCGAGGGATTGGCATCCAACGGTGAACTGCACCCGATACAAGAAGCGTTCCGCGAGAAACATGGACTTCAGTGCGGCTTCTGCACCCCAGGCATGATGATTACCGCAGTCCAAATTCTTGAACGCAACCCCTCTCCGTCAGAAGCAGAGATTAGAAGCGGATTGCGCGGAAACTTGTGCCGTTGCACCGGTTATCACAACATCGTTGCCGCCGTCCAGCACGCAGCAACAATATCGGGAGGTGAGTAGAAATGACAACTGACACCCTAATTGGTCAGGAGGTCAAGCGCGTCGAAGATCAGGCGCTGATCACCGGTAGAGGCCAATACATCGACGACCTTCGGCTGCCCGGATTGCTGCACGTCGCTATCGTACGCAGCCCATACGGGCACGCAAAGATTAACAACGTCGATGTCTCAGCAGCCGCAAACGCACCAGGAGTAGTCGCCGTATTTACAGGCGCCGACCTTGCCGAACAGCTTGGAAGTCTGCCCGCCGGTTGGTTGCTCGATGAAGAAGCGACCGGCATGAAGGCGCCAGAGCATCCCCCTCTCGCTATAGAGAAAGTCCGTTACGTTGGCGACGCAGTCGCGGCTGTAGTGGGAAGTTCACCCGCGGCTGCTTCAGATGCTGTCGCTCTCGTAGAAGTCGACTACGAGCCTTTGGATGCCGTTACTGACGCCGAACAGGCAACTGCCGACGGCGCGCCTGTCGTCCACGATGACGCTCCCGGCAACCTCGCGTTCGACTGGTCGGTGGGAGCAGGAGATTACGACGCGGCCGCGGCGGAAGCCGACGTCGTCGTAAGCGAACGCATCGTAAACCAACGTTTGATACCGAACCCCATGGAGCCGCGCGGCATCATGGCAGACTACAACGGCGGCACCGAGCAGCTGACCATCTGGACTTCAACGCAGATCCCCCACTTGGTCCGACTGCTCTTCGCTCTCGTAACAGGTCACCCAGAACACAAAGTCAGGGTTATCGCGCCAGACGTCGGCGGAGGTTTCGGCTGCAAGCTATACCTATACGCCGAAGAAGTCATCTGCGGCATCATCGCAAAACAACTCGAACGCCCTGTAAAGTGGATCGAGAGCCGAACCGAAAACTACGTCGCCACTACACACGGACGCGACCATATCGCAGATGCCGAAATATGTGGCACCAGCGACGGCATAGTAACCGGACTCAAGGTCCACGTCTACGCAAACTTGGGAGGATACCTCTCAACATTTGCTCCGGCAATCCCCACGATCCTCTTCGGATTGATGCTTGGAGGATGCTACAAGTTTGAAAACCTGTCCTGTCAGGTCAAGGGAGTATTCACTAACACCACACCAGTAGACGCGTATCGCGGCGCCGGACGACCCGAAGCAACATACGTAGTCGAGCGCATGATGGAGCGCTACGCTCACGAGATCGGACGCGACGTCATAGGAGTTCGACGTCGCAACTTCGTCCGTCCTTTCAAGCGCGGACACGACATGCCCATCGGCGTTACATACGACTCCGGCAACTACCAAGGCGCGCTAGCAGCCGCACTCGACAAATTCGACTACCAAGCTTTCAGACAAGAGCAACGCGACGCTCGTCGCGAGGGCCGCCTGCTAGGTGTCGGGTTCTCGACCTACATCGAGATCTGCGGCATGGCGCCATCGGCAGTCGCAGGCGCGTTGGGCGCAGGCGCAGGTCTATGGGAATCGAGCACCGTTCGGGTCCACCCGACCGGAACGGTAACCGTCTTCACTGGCACCTCGCCCCACGGACAGGGACACGAGACCACATTGGCGCAGATAACGTCCTCACGGCTCGGCATTCCGATGGAAAACGTTGAAGTCGTACACGGCGACACCGAACGGCATCAGTTCGGAACCGGCACGTTCGGAAGCCGATCACTAGCCGTCGGCGGACAAGCTTTGATGATGAGCCTCGACAAGGTCATCGAGAAAGCAAAGCGAATCGCCGCACACGAGATGGGTGTCGATACCAAACAGGTCAGCTTCGAGAACGGAACGTTCTACGTCGAAGACATCCAAGAACGTGAGATTCCATGGGGCGATGTAGCGCTAGGCGCGTACTGGGCTAAGAACCTGCCCGACGGACTCGAGCCCGGACTCGAAGCCGTCAGCTTCTTCGATCCTCAAAACTTCACATGGCCGTTCGGAACACACATCGCGGTCATCGAAATCGACGAGGTAACCGGAGAGACAAAGCTCAACCGTTACGTCGCAATCGACGATGTCGGCAACGTCATCAACCCGATGATCGTGGACGGCATGGTTCACGGCGGCATCGCACAAGGTGTCGGACAAGCTCTCCAAGAATGCGCCGTCTATTCGGATGACGGTCAGCTACTGACCGGAAGCATGATGGACTACGCAGTTCCAACGGCAGAGGACTTCCCAACCTTCGAGACGGGGCGAACCGTTACCCCCACAACGGTCAACTCGCTTGGAGCAAAAGGAGCCGGCGAAACTGGCACTATCGCGGCATCTCCCGCAGTCGTAAACGCCGCCGTAGACGCGCTAAAACACTTGGGTGTTAAGCACTTGAACATGCCTTTGAGCCCAGAGAAGATGTGGCGCACCATTCACGACGCCAAAGAAGAACGGCGAGCGCGCCGTTCGGCAGCAGCGAGAAGGGGTAACTGAACATGACAACCGGAGTAACCGATCCTTTCGCATACCACGCACCCGAAACAGTGCGCGAAGCATCTCAGGCACTCTCCAGATACAGAGGAGATGCCAAGCTGCTAGCTGGTGGACACTCTCTGATACCTATGATGAAACTGCGAATCGCATCGCCACAGGCGGTTGTGGACCTGCGAAACGTCGAAGGAATCAAAGGAATCAAAGAGAACGACGACGGTAGCATCTTCATCGGCTCCATGACTACGTACTACGAGTTGATCACTTCAGACGTGATCAACTCCAAGGCTTGCTCAATCGCCGAAGCAGCGGCCCAAGTAGCCGACACGCAAGTCAGGAACTGGGGCACCATCGGCGGTTCATTGGCACACGCTGACCCTGCGGGCGACCTGCCCGCAGTTGCGGTTGCGCTCGATTTCCAGATCCACGCATCCTCCGCACGATCAGACCGAACGATCGCCTGCGACCGGTTCTTCCGCGGATACCTCGAGACCGCTTTACGCGCCAACGAGATACTGACCGGCGTTACCGTTCCGGCACAAGACGACGGTAGCGGCTCCGCATACGTCAAGTTGGCCAACAAAGCATCCCACTACGCCATCGTGGGTGTCGCGGCATCCTTAACCATTGATCCAGGAGGCATCTGCATTTCTGCACGCATCGGAATCACCGGAGCCGGACCGCACGCCGTCAGATCTCGACGAGCCGAGCGCATACTCGTCGGCAAAGAACTGACCGAGAACGTCATCAACCGCGCCGCACAACGAGGAGGAGCAGAACTAGCCGGACTGTTCAACGACGACGTTCACGCGTCGGCAGAGTACCGCGAAGCCATGACCCAGGTTTACACCGCACGCGCAGTAACGGTAGCGGCACAGCGCGCGTCGAACTGAGACAAGCGTAAACCATGGAAATGAAAAAAGGATCAGGCCGCCTAATCGGTGGCCTGATCGTCATCGCTTTGGGAGGCCTGTTCCTTCTCGATTCGTTAGATATCCTCGATTTCGGCGAAATTATCGGATGGGCGGTTTCCGTCGCCTTGATCTTGTTCGGTCTGGGACTGCTGGTCACTCGGAAGTTCCGGCAACTGTTCGCCCCGATCGTGCTGATCATCGTAGGTGTCTTACTGCTGCTCAACAACCTCGGTGTAGATTCATGGCGGTTTTGGCCAGTGATTCTCATTTTGGTCGGCGGCTCCATCATTTTCGGTGGTTCGCGTCGCCGGTCACGTAACCGCAAACGCGATGCCGAAGGCAACTCGACCGACAAAAGCGCTAGCGCGACTACCTCGACTGAAGGCGAAGTTAACGTTTCTTGCACCTTAGGTGAAACCAACGAACGAATTGAAACCAGCGATTTCACCGGTGGTACCGTGAATGTAACTTTGGGTAACGTGAACGTAGACCTCCGGGACGCAACGATCATCAATCGCCCTGCTGCTTTGGACGTTTCGCTCACGATGGCCGGACTGAATCTGCGGGTTCCATCTGACTGGGCCGTCGCCATGGAAACCGATGTCACGATGGGCGAATCAGAAGACAAGCGAACTCGCAATGCTTCAACTTCCGACACCCCGCATCTAATAATCACTGGCAGTCTCACAATGGCCAACTTGGCGATCGACGACTAGACCCCTCGATGCAAGTTGAAGTGCCATCGTCGGGCCATAATCTAGCGATGAAGTCGTAATGTCGCGCGTATCAGAAGAAGCACGTTCTCAAATCATCGACCTCGTTCGGGAGTTCGTACGCAAGGACGTCGAACCCGTAGCTTCCAGATACGATCACGAAGACATCTACCCTGCTGAACTAATCGACACAATGCGGGAGATGGGTCTCTTCGGAATCACGATTCCTGAAAAGTACGGTGGACTTGGGCTTGACCATGTAACCCTCGCCATCATCTTTGAGGAACTCAGCAAAGGTTGGATGAGCGTCTGCGGACCTATCGGCACGCACCTGTTGATGTCGGCGGTCATCACGGAGCACGGCACCGAAGACCAGAAACAACGCATATTACCAGGCATGGCAACGGGCGAGATTCGAGGCGGGTTGGGCCTGACCGAACCTGAAGCTGGTAGCGACGTTCAAGGTATTCAAACCACCGCGACCAGAGACGGCGAAGAGTACGTCCTGAACGGTCGCAAGATGTTCATCACGAACGCCGAGAATGGCAATGCCTACGCCGTTCTCGCCAAAACCGATCCTGATGCCGAACCAACGCATCGCGGCATGAGTTGCTTCATAGTCCGAAAACCGAACTCCGGCCTCTCGGTTGGTAGACACATCGACAAGCTGGGCTACCGCGGAGTCGATACCGGCGAGTTGATTTTCGATGATTGCCGTGTCGGCGAAGAGGACCTCATCGGCAGTCAAGAAGGTCGAGGTTTCCATCAGGTGATGAGCGGATTGGAATCGGGTCGTATCAATGTGGCGGCACGCGCAGTTGGCGTAGCTACCGCTGCGTTCGAGGCCGCGATCTCATACGCCCAGCGTCGCGAAGCGTTCGGCGTACCCATTGCAAAGCATCAGGCGATCCAACTGAAACTCGCCGAGATGGGTACCAAGATCGAAGCCGCTCGCCTGTTGACCATGAACGCGGCCCAGAAGAAGGACGATGGCGAACGCGTCGACCTTGCCGCTGGCATGGCCAAGCTCTATGCCAGCGAGATATGCGGCGAAGTAGCAATGGACGCCATGCGTATACACGGCGGCGCCGGATACACCAAAGACTTCCCAGTCGAACGCTACTACCGCGACGCCCCCCTCATGATCATCGGAGAAGGCACCAACGAAGTTCAAAAACTAGTCATCGCCCGCAGACTCCTAGAGCGCTATCGGGAATAGCACTCACAATCTTTGCCAACTCCACATTACACGCTGGCATTGATAAGCGAAAATGGTCTAGTGGATTGAAATCCCTTGTCCTACGCATCGCTTCGAAATGCTTGACATTCTCAAACAGTACTTCGGTTACGACCGCTTTCGCCCCCTCCAGGAGGAGATAATCTCAAACGTCTTGGAAGGCAGTGATTCGTTGGTCATCATGCCGACCGGCGGTGGCAAATCTCTCTGCTACCAACTCCCTGCATTGCGCCTGAATGGCGTGACATTGGTCATCTCCCCATTGATCGCTCTTATGAAAGATCAAGTCGATGGCTTGAAGGCCAACGGCATCAAGGCAGAGTTCATCAACAGTACACTCCCCTATCAAGATATGGTTCGTATTCGTGGAGAGGCGCTGCGCGGCGAGATCAAGATACTCTACGTCTCGCCTGAGCGACTGGCACTCGAGAGTTTCCAATCGCTCCTCAACAGCCTCAACGTGAGCCTAGTCGCAGTCGATGAGGCACACTGCATCTCAGAATGGGGTCACGACTTCCGCCCTGACTACCGCGGGCTTGGCACACTGCGTCGGAGTATGCCAGAGGTCCCATTCATTGCACTCACCGCCACCGCAACTCATCGTGTCCGAGACGACATCGTAACGCAACTCGGTCTTCAAAACCCTCAGCGGTTCGTCGCCAGCTTCAACCGAGCGAACCTCAACTACGAAGTTCGCCCAAAGCGCAACTCGTTTGGACAACTCGTCAAGTTACTCGAAAACAGAAGGGATCAGTCCGCCATCATCTATTGCTTCTCGCGCAAAGAGACTGAAGAAATCGCAGTCGATCTCCAAGGTCTCGGCTTGAAGGCTCGTCCATACCACGCGGGCATGGATGCCAATGCACGGCGTCGGACACAGGAAAAGTTCATTGCGGGAGAGTTTCCGATTGTGGTGGCGACGATCGCGTTCGGCATGGGCATCGACAAGCCAGACGTGCGGTTGGTGGTCCACTACTCTATTCCTAAGTCGCTGGAAGGCTACTACCAAGAAACAGGACGCGCTGGTAGGGACGGATTGCCCAGCGATTGCGTGCTTTTCTACTCCTACGGCGATAAGTCGAGGCAGGAATTCTTCATAAATCGCATCGAGGACGATGTTGAACGTAAAAAAGTCAGCGACAAACTAACGCAAGTCATCGACTACTGTCAATTGCAGATCTGTCGGAGACGGTACCTGCTTGAATACTTCGGTGATGAAACGGTTTCCAACGGTGCTTCGCGGGACAATTGCCAAGGCTGCGACATCTGCCTAATGCCGCGCGAAGAGTTCGATGCCACAATCATCGCCCAGAAGATACTCTCGGCGATCATCAAGACCAATCAAAGGTTCGGTGTTGCTCACGTCAGTGCAGTTCTCCTAGGTAGCAAACGTAAGAAAGTCCTTGAATTGGGTCACGACTCACTAAGCGTCTACGGCATCGTAGATGATTTCGATAGAAACGAAATCAGAGAAATTGCCAGCCTGTTGGTCAATGAAGGGCTGATCTACACAAACAACCACGAATATTCGACACTCGGTGTCACTGAAAAAGGATGGAAGTTCCTGAAGGAACGCCAACCTCTCACACTTTCCAGACCGAAATGCGTCGAACAACCGCGACGCGCAAGAGCCGCACGTTCAGATACTCCCAACAACGAACTATTCGAGCGCCTGCGACGACTCCGACTCAGCATTGCGCGAGAGCTTGAGGTTCCGGCGTTCGTGGTTTTCAACGATGCTGCTCTCAGAGACATGGCGCAACGCGTCCCCCGCAACCGAGAAGAATTCGGGCGTATATCAGGCGTAGGCACGGTCAAGCTGCAACAGTTCGGCAACAGATTCTTGGCCGAGATTCAGCAATACCTCAGAGAAAACCTCGATACGACTGAAGTTGAACCATCGTCCTACGCTAATAGCCAAAGACGGGCTGTCAGTCGCGAAGGTTCAACATACTCGCAGACACGGGATTTGCTGAACCAAGGGATGTCCGTTAATCAGGTCGCCTATCGGCGCGGGCTGTCTCCCGGAACCGTCGTCAGTCACGTAGAGATGATGGTTGCAAACGGCATAAACGTTGCATTAGCCCCGTCTTTACCGCGTCCAGATCGTTTCACCATAATCGAGGCAGCGTTGGATCACGCGGGCGGACCGGCAGCCAAGCTGTCAACCGTATATGAGAATGTCGGAGACGATATCACCTACGAAGACATACGCATCGTCAGAGCACACCTGACCCAGTCAAATGGAAACACGCGCTGAGCAACCCGGATAATGGAGGTTCAAATGTGCCGTAGCATCAAAGTTCTAAGAGAACGCGACATCCCCGCCAGCGATGACGAGGTCGCAGCGGCTGCATTGCAGTATGTCCGTAAGATCAGCGGGTATAGAGCGCCATCGCGGGCAAACGAAGAAGTATTCAACGCCGCCGTCAATGAAATCACCTTCGCATCAAAGCGATTGTTGACTTCACTACGATACGGTGCCAGAGTCTGAAAGTCGATTGCTATGACTGATCACGCACAACCCGGCAGGGGCGACACATTAGTGATCGTTGGCACGCGCAAAGGCGCATTCATCTTCTCGAGTGACGAGAACCGCAAGGTATGGGACATGTCGGGCCCTCACTGGGCCGGTTCTGACGTGTTTCACGCCATTTACGATGCTCGAGACGGTGGAAAATTATGGGTCGTCAGGAACGATCCAGTTTTCGGATCCGAGGTCCACCGTAGCGATGACCTAGGAGCAACTTGGTATAGCTCAAAGACAGGACCGAGTATCACTTCAGACCCGAAAATCAAGGTGAATCGCTTTTGGCACGTCACTCCCGATCCCGTCGATGGACCCGATTCCGTATACCTCGGCGCGGAGCCGGCATCGCTGTTCAAGAGCGTTGATGCAGGTGAGACTTGGATGGAGATCGACGGAATCACCAAGCATCCTTCCCGGCATGATTGGATGGAAGGGTTTGGTGGCATGTGCTTGCACAGCATTCTTCCCGACGCAAGTACACAAAACCGAATCTTGGTAGGTATATCGGCTGCAGGTGTATTCAGCACGGAGGACGGCGGCGCTAATTGGTCACCTCTCAACCGCGGAGTCCGAGCCGATTTCATGGGGGAACCCTATCCAGAAGTCGGTCAATGTCCCCACAGCTTGGTCTCGCATCCAGCGAACCCGCGCAGACTCTACCAGCAGAACCACTGCGGCGTATACCGCAGCGATGATTGCGGACACGAGTGGATCGACATAAGCGATGGCCTGCCTTCAAGATTTGGGTTACCGCTGACGGTTCATCCGTTTGACCCTGACACAGTCTACGTGTTGCCCGAAGACAAAGTCGTGGGCGAGGAGTTAGGCGGCGGTATACGATTCGTGACCGATGCCAAGTTCCGAGTATTCAGAACGCGCAACGCCGGTCAGGATTGGGAGCCTTTGACAAGCGGTCTGCCGCAAGAAAACGCGTATCTACACGCGATGCGCGATGGAATGGCAACAGACACCCTCGATCCATGTGGCGTCTACGTCGGCACGAGCACCGGCCAACTCTTCGTCAGTCGGGATGAAGGCGACAACTGGGACCTTCTCGCCGACTACCTGCCACCGATTAATTCTGTTGAAGCAGCTGTAGTCGTTTAGGCAGTTTCTGGGATAACTCAGCGCTGCTTTAGTCGCCGCCGCGCCTCCCACGTTGTAAGTTCCACCATCGCCGCAAGACCTTCGCCTTTGCCCATGGAAAGCTGGCGGCCAAAGATGGTGTGAACGATGTCAGGCGGAACGTTCGCGACTCGATCCAATGGTTGGCCGGACATCGTTTCGTCGAGGATCGCCCCCATGGCTCGTGCAGAGATGCCAAGAGGATTTTCGACGGCATAGTGAAACTTCAACGTACCGTCGTCTTGGTCTTGAGCCCATACAAATGCCTCAGATTCGCACTTAGGAACACGGCGATTTTCAGGGAACGGACGCGTGGCTATCGAGTCAGGTACCTCTATGAATTCATCTGAGAGTTCAAGCAGGTATTGAGCGCGCTCTACCCTATCGAGAGAATCGAGTTCCGCTAGCATTTCAGCGAGCGGACTTGGGATGTTGTCCATCGCTGCTCGTGAACCAGATCGACTGAACGGCGCGAGCACCCTTAGGTCGGTGCCCGCGCCCAGTTTCGTAAAGTCTGAGGCTACTTCTCGATTGGGACGCCGACGGAGTTGCCCCACTCTGTCCAGCTACCGTCGTAGTTCTTGACGCCGCTGTAGCCAAGGAGGTTGGTGAGAACGAACCACGTGTGGCTCGAACGCTCACCGATGCGGCAGTAGACGATGACATCGTCGTCAGACGATAAGCCAGCGTTACCTTCGTAGATGTCTCGTAGTGCCGATGCATCCTTGAAGGTGCCGTCCTCATTCGCGGCTGAAGCCCACGGGACGTTCGCCGCGCCAGGAATGTGTCCACCGCGCAGTGCGCCTTCGTTCGGGTAGTCGGGCATGTGGAGTCGCTCGCCACTGTACTCTTCTGGGCTGCGGACATCGATCATCTTGCCGCCGATATGGGCCAACACGTCGTTGCGGAACGCTCGAACCTTCGAGTCGTCTCGCTGAGGAGCCGAGTAGTTCGCCGCAGATACATCCGGGGCTTCACGAGTAAGTTCGCGGCCTTCGGCTTCCCACTTCATGCGGCCGCCGTCCATGATCTTGGCATTGGTGTGACCGAAAAGCTGGAAGATCCAGAGCGCGTAACATGCCCACCAGTTGCTGCGGTCACCATAGAGCACTACCGTCGTGTCGTTGGAAATGCCCTTAGACGACATGAGGCTGGCAAAGCCGTCGCGATCGAGGTAGTCGCGTCGAAGCGGGTCGTTTAGGTCGGCCGCCCAATCGATTTCAACAGCACCGGGGATGTGCCCTGAGGGGTACAGCAACGGGTCCTCGTTG
Organism: Dehalococcoidia bacterium; assembly: GCA_963555965.3. Lineage (GTDB taxonomy): Bacteria > Chloroflexota > Dehalococcoidia > Lucifugimonadales > Lucifugimonadaceae > Bin127. The sequence goes on along the minus strand of OY821634.1, from coordinate 417,005 downwards.
GATTCGACGATCCGAACACCGACGTCATTCGCGTGTGCCGCTACCCAATCAGTCGAAACGAGCGCATCGGCTTTGGCGTAGCCTCTTGAGTTGATTTCAGACATATTTTTGCTCCCGAATACACTTGGCGTGGATCATTTGCTTGATACCTCAAGCCCTACGTCGGGCAGGCAATCACGCGTTTGATCGCGCACCAGCTTGATTTAGTTTGCTCTAAGTTGATTCTATGCTAAAGAGGTTTGTGAAGTTTACAACCGTGAAGTTGACGATGTCATCACGGCAAAACAACGCGACGCGTTAGAGCGTCGATGAGGGATAGTGGCCGAAACAACCACCCAACCTAGAGGGCCGAGATCGGTCCGACGGAACCGATTCTCGATCGTTTCGCTCATTCCCACCGTCTACGCGCCAGCATTTCTACTAGCCGTCGGACAAGGCGTATTGATCCCTGTCTTGCCCATCTTTGCTAAAGACGAATTCTTTGCTACTGAGGTGTTGATAGGTCTTGCGGTTGGCGCAAAGCACCTAGGTACCTTGGCTTTCGACGTTCCTGCTGGCATCTTGGTATCACGCTTCGGAATGTGGCGCACTATGTTGGTTGGCATCCTCTTGTTCGCAGTCGCAGCAGTCGCAGCGGCAAATAGCCCGAACTTCAGCATGCTCTTCATCGCACGATTCGCGGCCGGCGCCAGCTTCGCGTTCTGGATGATTTCACGGCACGCCTTCATCGCCGGCGCAGTACCAACCCGCCACCGCGGAAAAGCTCTATCGCTATACGGCGGAGTCGGACGTATCGCCGCCATCATCGGACCCATTATTGGTGGAGTGCTAGCAGAATACGTTGACATACGCGCTCCATTCTACGTTCAGGCGGCGATCGCGCTCATCACCGGCATTCTGGTGCTCTATGCCATGAAGAAGACCGGCGGAGACAGCGTTGATCCTCAAGGTCATCGCAACGTTGTGGCAAGCATCGGATCTACCTTGGTGCTGCACCGTAAAGACTTCATGACCGCTGGATTGGTCGCCGTCATCCTGCAATTCATCCGCGCCGCCCGCGAGTTCCTCATACCGGTCTGGGGCGACGAAATGGGACTCAAGACCGATCAAATCGGATATGTGGCATCTGCCTCGTACGCCGTGGACTCGACGATGTTCCCAATCGTGGGCTGGACGATGGATCGCTTCGGGAGGAAGTACGTTGGAGTGCCAGCGCTGTTGATTATGGGTCTCGGATTATCGCTTCTGCCGTTCGCGGACGGGATGACGATGTTGATGATTGCAGGCGTATTAGCAGGGCTTGGCAACGGCTTGAGCAGTGGTTTCGTATTGACATTGGGTTCTGATCTGGCGCCGTTGGATGATCCCGGCGAGTTCTTAGGAGTTTGGCGTTTTATATCTGACACTGGCGGTGCGATTGGTCCACCGCTGATCGGCGGCATTGCTCAAGTCATGGCACTCGGCACGGCAACATGGTTCACTGGCGGTGTCGCAGGATTGGGCGCGTTGGCGCTGGTCGTATTGGTAAAAGAGACTGTGGCACGAAGGCGGCTGTTGAGGAGGCGGAGGTAAAGCACAGAGCTATGCCATTGCTCTATCGAACGACTCGAAACCAAGATAAAATCCTGATCAGACATGGCTACTCAGACGATACCCGAAAATATCTCGAGGATTTTCCTATCGCATGTCGCCGTATCTTCGGACAAGGCAAGCGTACCTGTGCATAGCGCGGGAGCAAACCTTCGCGCTTTGGTTCATGGCGACAACTTAGACGTATTGGAAAGGTTCGGCGAAGATTTATCTGGGGAGGTTGACCTCATCTACATCGATCCCCCTTTCGCTACTTCAAACGAGTTCCGCGCTGGAGAATCTATCGGTTCTACGATGAGCGCGCCGAACGATTGGGAACTCGCATACTCCGACTCATTCACACTCGACGGATATCTCGATTTCTTAAAGCCGCGTATCGCCGCGGCACGCGACACTCTTAGCGACATCGGTTCGTTCTACATTCACACTGACACCAAAGTTGGCCACTACGTCAAGATTTTGATGGACCAACTATTCGGTAGGGAAAACTTCCGAAACGAGATCACTCGCATTAAGTGCAACCCCAAAAACTTCCAACGAAAGGGATTTGGCAACATCAAGGACACGATCCTGTTCTACACGAAGGGAAACGACTACATCTGGAACGAACCACGCGTTGAACCAGAAATCGATGCGATCTTGGCGCGGTACAACAAGGTTCTACCCGATGGCCGTCGTTACACGACTATCCCACTACATGCTCCCGGTGAAACCCAAAACGGCCCTACTGGCCAGCCGTGGCGCGGAATTCTCCCTCCCTCAGGTAGGCACTGGGTTCATACCCCTTCAGTTCTTGAGAAACTTGACCGCGACGATTTGATCGAATGGTCGTCCACAGGAAATCCTCGGAAGATCATGTTCGCCGAGGATGCGATTACTTCTGGCGTCAAGATGCAAGATGTCTGGACGTTCAAAGATCCACAACGCGCAACTTACCCCACTGAAAAGAACCTCCAACTCTTGGAGACCATAGTTGCAGCATCATCCAATCCCGATAGTGTCGTGATGGACTTTTTCTGTGGCTCTGGAACGACGCTTATCGCCGCACACAACTCGGGACGCGGTTTCATTGGTATTGACCAGTCCAACATCGCGATACGGGCGAGTAGTAGCCGACTAACTGGGATTATCGACGACATCGCTTGCCACACCGATGGATGCCACTGGTGTGTTAGCTGGTCGTTAACTCGCCAACCGTTGCTTATGCAAGACGCACATCGCGTTGCCTGAAGTGAACGGTGTCAACTGAATTGGCGTTTCAGCCTACCCTATCCCCTGCTCTTCTAGCAACGCGTGAAGGTCGCGGATGCATACCGAGTCGGCCTTGAGGTCTCGGCCGTCCACCCACTCTTTGTTTTCGCCGCTCATGCCCTCAACGGCTCCAACGGCGACGATTTCTCGAACCATCTGCATCGATTCTTCAACGCTGGGCAAGAGATTCTCGCCACGTTTTAATGACAACGCGGCGATTAGCCCGTAACCACCCCAATTCGAGCAACTCGCGACTATTAACTCCGTCGTGGTGGTCACGCACGGGTTTTTGGGCAGAAATTCGTGCTCTATCGTAGGAATCACGTTTTGCAGGTTGCCCATTCCAATCTCATTGCCGCCGTCACCGATGCCGACAGAGTAAGGGTGCTGATCAAAAAGATGGTCGATCTTGGCGTTAAATGGCGTTAATTCAATGCCCCGCATGTTCCGGTAAGTACCGTCTCCTATCAGTCCAGCGCGTTCGATTGCTACTAGCGCCGACGGAGAACGTTCCTCGACCAGTTGATTCGCGAAGTTAGCAGATTCGAAATGATTGGTAATCGGAAACTCGATCACTTCATCTTCCGTGATCGTTCGGACGACTTCGGAGGAAAACTCATCCGTCACGTACACCACGTCATTTCCGAGCTTGGCAAGCGCGTTGCCAATGGCTACAGCCCCCGGAGGTCCATCAGTCTCTGTCTGCTCGGCAGAGATGATGTAAAAGCCCGTCACGATGAAGATGGTGCCTGGATGATCAAGTAGTAAGTCTGCGCACGACTCCATATACCCGTCGGGCATGTGCGGCTTGAGAGCGGTCATGCCGCGCATGTCGTCTTGGAGGACTATGTCTTCGATTTGAGCAAACGCGTCGTTGTTGTTCATGATGAAATTTTTCCTCGCTTCGTGGATATCCGTGCTCGATAGCTACATAACCGCTAGATCTTCATCGTGCATATCCGTGACGAACATGTAACCCGGAGCATGAGTAATCATGAGTTCGGGCTTAGATGCCATAGCGACTGCTTGAGGCGTTACGCCACATGCCCAGAACATCGAGACATCGTCGTCTGACTCCGGTTCCCACGCGTCTCCGAAATCTGGCTTTGACAGGTCTGATATGCCGATGTCGGCCGGGTCTCCAATATGAACTGGGGCGCCATGCACCGCCGGGAATCTTGATGTCGCTTGCACTGCCCTGACGACCTTTTTCTGTGGCACCCACCGATGGGTAACGACCATTGGACCGCCAAACGGACCTGCCGAGGCAGTTTGAATATTCGTCTTGTACATCGCGACGTTTTTCTCGGTGCCATAGTACGGGAGATTGACACCGTTGCGGATCAGGGCGTGTTCAAATGTGAAGCTGCAACCGAGAAGGAAGGTTACGAGGTCATCGCGCCAATAATCGGCGATGTCATTCGGCTCGTCGGTCAGTTCGCCGTCTTGATAGACACGATATTTGGGGACATCGGTGCGAATGTCTGATCCCGGCGCTGTAAGCATCGCTTCAGTCTGTCCTGACTCAAAGACTTCGATCACCGGACAAGGTTTTGGGTTGCGCTGGCAAAAGACTAAGAACTCGAACGCGAGGTCCTTGGGCAAAATGGCGACGTTGGTCTGGACGATGTCCGGCGCGGCGCCAGAAGTGGGCTGCGCGAATTCGCCACTCCTCGAAGCCATGCGGACATCCTTGCCGCTCATCGTCGTGGTGTCCATCATTGTTGCGATCATCTTGAATCTCCGTCGCAAAGTATCATCAGCGGTTTCTCATTTGGATAAAGTCTATTCTCAAAGTGACGATGATGTACGATGCTGCGAGCATCGCCTGTACATCGCCGAGACATTGGAGGACAATCATGTCGCTAAAGGTTGGGTTGGCGGGCTATGGACGACGGGGACGGGGACATATTCGAGCTATCAATGAGATTGAGGCGGCTCAACTCACTTCGATTTCGGATCCGATTGAACTTGCCCGAGATGCAGCGCGCGCAGAATTGAACGGCATATCGGTCTACTCATCGGTAGGTGAAATGGTCGATTCCGGTGATGTGGACGCGGTGATTGTAACTGCGCCTGCGCATCTAAACAATGTTGTTGCGATGGACGCGGTTGTACGTGGCGTGCCAGTGCTGATCGAAAAGCCTCCCGCACTTTCATTGGAAGGCGTGATTGAACTTCGCAATGCAGCAGAACGGAGCCAAGCGAAAGTGATGGTGGCGTTCAATCGCCGGTTCAATCCACTAATACGTACGGCTATCGACATGATCCATGAACACGGTTCGCTAAGGCAGATCGTCGCAGAATTCCATAAAGACATCCATGATTTCACCGACGATCCGCGGTACTCTCCCTCGATATTCGATTTGATGCTTCTGGAGTCGCCGATACATTCTGTCGATATCGTTACTCACATGGCCGGCGCTGCGGTGTCTTCTACTAACGCGATCGTGAAACGGACTGCCAGCCCGTATCGAGACATTCATGCAGCACTCATCGAGTTTGAGAACGATGTCGTATGTCAATTCACTGCTGCTTATACAGCTGGTGGGAGATTGGAGCGATACGAACTGCATGGCGATTACGTCTCGGTCTATCTACAGGGCGTTAATCAAGGTTGGGTGCTACGCGACGGAGAACAGAGTGAGCTTGCAGTTCCGGATAGGTACGAGAACGACGGAGTCGCGCAAGCGCGTTGTTTCGTACGCAGTGTCAGCGATGGGGTCGATTTTCCGTCTCCCGCGGCTACGCTTGAAACTTCAGCTGCAACTCTGCGCTTGTGCGAGAGTATCCTTAATAGCGTCGATTCAACCGTGAGTGCATATTGAACTTCAACTGAGCCCACGGATGGTAATGAAGATCATGATTTGGCTAAGGCAAAAGCGACATGAAAATAACGCGCGTTGATCAGTTTTCTCCTCGGCAACGAACCCGGTTGGTTCGCATCACGACTGACACCGGGATCGAAGGTTGGGGCGAAAGTACGCTTGAAGGCAAACATCTCTCGGTTCCAGCTGCTATCGAGGAGTTTTCAGGCTACCTGATCGGCAAAGACCCGCTACGTATCGAGCATCACTGGCAACAGATGTATCGCTCCTCGTTTTTCCGCGGCGGTGCACATAACATGTCAGCGATTGCGGGCATCGATGCCGCGCTTTGGGACATTGCAGGTAAGCACTACGGGATTCCAAGCTACATGCTCTTGGGCGGCAACGTGCGTGATCGGATACGCGTATACGCCCACTGGGGCATACGCGACATGTCAGACGAGGCACTAGGCGAGGCGCGTGAACGATTGAACATGCTGAGCGCGATGGGATACACCGCTTACAAAGCCGGTCCGCCCGGCTTCTGGCGAGCCCACGAGCCCCCATCTCGCATCGATGAGTTCGTAGAGATGGCTTACACAATGCGCGAGTGGGTCGGCGACGATGTCGAGTTGTGCTTCGACTTTCACGGCAAGATGGCTCCTGGTATCGCTATTGAGGTATGCAACGAACTCAAAGGAATGCGCCCCATGTTCGTCGAAGAGCCAGTGCCACAAGAAAACGAAGATGCACTCAAGTTGGTGTCAGATCATGTGCCATTCCCCATCGCAACAGGGGAACGTCTGCTCTCGCGATGGGAATTCAGGCGAGTCATCGAGCAACAGTGCGTTGCACTGCTCCAACCAGACGTCGCCCACTGTGGAGGCATCACAGAGTTGAAAAAAATCGCCAACTACGCAGAGGTCTACTACCAGCACATCATGCCGCATTGCGCAATCGGACCACTGGCACTCGCAGCATGCATGACCGTCGACGCGGTAGTGCCAAACTTCCTCGTCCAAGAACAGGTAGACCAAGCACTCGGCAACGGCATCATCAAAAACGACTGGGAGGTCAAAGACGGCCACATCGAACTCTGGGACACGCCAGGTCTAGGTGTAGAAGTTGACGAAACCGAGGCGATGAAGGTGTTTGATGGCGAAGCTACCGGCTATCACCGCGAACTGGGCGGCGAATCGTACTTTGAGGATGGATCAGTAGCCGACTGGTAGACACATCCTCCTTAACTGGAGATCGCATTGAGCCTAGACATCGCCATCATCGGTGGATTGACGGCAACGATTGCCGCGATTCTGTTCCTGCAAATCTGGGAAATCGCACGACCGTCGCACGAACATATCAGCGTAGTAACACTTATAGGTTCAGCGTTTTCCCATAAACCATTCTCCCAACAACTGATCGGACGAGCAGTTCTATTCGCAGTCGGTATCTGCTACAGCATCTTCACATCAGCCGTGCTATACGCATTTGAACTCGAGTCCGCAGGATGGCTCTACGGCACATTCATCTCGGTTCCGCTGTGGATACTGACGGGTGTCAGCCTGACGTACTTTCGATTGTTGCACCCGTTGATTCGCAAAGGTGAGATGAAAGCACCCGGGCCTTTTGCCCTCGGATACTCCCGACAATCCGCCGCTACGCTACTGCTCGCTCACCTAATATTTGGGCTCGTATCCGGTGGTGTATACGGAACCATCGGGTGATCATGCGAACACATTGCCGCCGTATGCAGACTTGAGCAGATCGCCTTCTTCATATCGCTCAAATCTTAGGGGATGAAGGTCGAATGTCGTCTTATCAGACTCGGTAGCCAGTTCTGCGAGAGAAAGCCCGATGGCGGGCGACATCTTGAATCCATGTCCAGAAAATCCAGCACCAACAACTAGGTTATCTACGCCGGGCACATGGTCGATCACTGGATTCCAGTCTGGCGTAACTGTGAATAGACCCGACCATCCGCCGGCCCAAGTTGCGTTTTCGTAGGCTGGTATCACTTCAGCAACCCTTGAAATCGCTTCGATTGCGACTTCAGTATCGACGCCTTGGTTGTACGTGTCACGATCAACAGGGTCTTCACGGTATCCGATCAACGAATATCCTGGGGTGTCTGGTCTTGCTGATAGACCTGTCGTAGCTTCTGCGATTGTGGGGTGAAATGCGTCCGCGTTTTCGCCGAATTCGCTGTCGTGTTGCAATCTGATGACTTGGTGTCGCACCGTGTGAAGTGGGAGAGGCGCGCCTACACCCTTCAAGAACTCCATATTCCACGGGCCAGCCGTCAACACAACTCGATCAGCGAATATATCACCTCCATCGGTTTTTACTCCTATCACTCGGCTTCCATCTACGATGATGTCGGTTACGGTTACGCCCAACCTTACGGTTGATCCTCGGTTACGGGCGGAAGTAGCAAATCCCCGAGTAACCAGATGAGAGTCGGCGAAACCAGATTTGGACTCCCAAACCACGCACTCGTTGTTGCTGAATCGCATGTATGGCCATCGTTTTTCGGCATCTTCAATTTCAACCACCTCTGCGGCTATACCGATGGATTGCGCCAACTCGACATTGCGAGTGGCGGGTTCCCTGTTTCCCGCACCGGGAACTAGAATCCATTGATTCTCTCTGTATCCGCTCGGGGACCCAGTCAACTCCTCGAAATCAACCATCACTCCCCTGCTCCACCAAGACATCTCGCTAGTTATCCGATTGGAATAGTGCATCCGCAAGATTGTCGTAGAACGACCAGTAGAACCCGATGCGAGAGTATCGCGTTCCAACAACAACGTCTTCGTCACACCGAGTTCCGCGAGGTAATGGAGCGTGGCGCAACCCATCACGCCACCACCAATTACGATTGCATCGTAGGTTTCACTCATGACTCAGGTCTCTCCTATGTTTCGGATGCTGTGACCACAATTTCTGATCGCTAAATTTGAATTGCAGATGTTTCACGTCGCAATATGTGTTCGCTTGCGAACTGAATCGCCTGCCCAAGATGAACGAGATCCTCTAGTTTTTCCATAGATTCGACCATCCATTGCGTTTCGATGCCATAATTCCTCAAGTGTCAGTCGGTTGCCTTGTCGTCGGTGCAAGTTACATGAAGGAGAGCCGGGATATACAGATCGTCAGACCCGCACCTTTCGGTTTTAGAGCCTTGTTTAGCCCATATATGATCGACTTCTAGCAAAACCGAGGTCATGCTCTCCGTTCGGAAATCTGGGCGCTTCCCACGACCGAATGCCACACACCGTAGTCTGGCGGCCTTCGCCATGTGTAACGCCGTGTTTGGCATCCAGCGATTCCTCTTCGTCTAATTCTGCGTCGGTTATCGAAATCCTTGGTATGCCGGTAAAGGTCTCGTTCGCGGCGAACGGAGGGTCGATGACTATCAGATCGATGCACTCGCTGTTGAGGGCCGAGCAGAAATCTCAGGTTGTCCATCACCCCCAAGGTTCGATTTTTCATGTCCAGGTGCTCACCACCAGTTCCTACGAAGCGCCATCTGAACGTTTCCAAGTTCAAATATAGACACGCCAACTTGTAGCCACCTCTAGCGGGTCGCGCACGCTTGATTGTGGAGACTCAATTTGGTCAAGATACCGTTGGCCTGGTACTCGTCCAAGGTCGTGCCAACTCATACGCCCTAGATGCCCTGAAGACGATCGGGTCGCCATCGACCGGACCGATGATTTGCAAACCCAGTGGCATTCCGCTGTCGCTGAAGCCGCACGGCACCGATGCCGCTGGATTCCACAAAATGTTCCACAACGCAGTAAACGGTATCGCAGAGGGATTGGCAATGCCCTCTTCAAGTTTGTGACCGCCAACTTCCATTGGTGTCTGCTTATGCGGCCACGCCTCGATCGCCGTTGTTGGTGTTACAAGCAAGTCATACTCGTCGAAAAGTTGACCAACCTGAATCCGATGCACTTCTGCTTGCCGGAGAGCCGATGCGTAATCGGCACCAGTTACGCCGTATCCAGCGTTGACCATCTCCATCGTGTAGTCGGTAAGTTGAACGTCTGGGTCTTCAGCAAGATGCCCGTACATCGCGACTTGACCAGCGGTCCAGATCGTCCACCAATACGTGGCAGGAACCGGATCGAAACTGATGTCAGCGTTCACTACCGTTGCGCCAGATTCTTCCAGCCCTTTCAGAGCTTCCTCCGTCACGCGAGCGACATCTTCATTAACGTATGCATAACCCAAATCCATCGAGAACCCTATCTTCATCCCATCAATGCCATCCTCGAGTTCGGAGATGCAATCCGGTACTGGACCCTTAAGCGAGCCTGGATCGCGCGGATCATGTCCGGATATAGCCATGTGCATAATCGCAGATGATCGAACGTCCTGCGACATTGGACCAGTCGTGCTTGTGCAGTTGTACGATGGCATGGAACGACCGCCGTAACGTGGTGTACGGCCATGCGTTGGTTTGTGACCGAATATACCCACGAATGACGCAGGCAATCGTACCGAGCCGCCGCCGTCTGTTCCGGTACCCAGCGAAAACATTCCCGAAGCTATGGCCGCTGATGTTCCACCGCTAGAGCCGCCAGGATGCCGCGCTACATCCCAAGGGTTGTTCGCAGTTGGAAATATGTCGGTAAATGTCTCCGCACTGTTGCCAAACTCGGGAGTGTTGGTTTTCCCGAGGATGACGGCATTTGCAGCGCGCAGCCGCTCAACTACTGCAGAGTCGAAATCTGGGACCCAATCAGCAAACGCAGAGCACCCCAACGCCGTCCTCAATCCGTTGGTAAGTTCAAGATCTTTCACGCCAATAGGTAGGCCATGGAGAGATCCGGGGGCTTCCCCATCCGCCAACGCCTGATCACACTCGGCGGCAACAGACAACGCGCCTTCCGCATCCAATGTCACGAACGCGTTGAGTTGCGAATCAAGTTCCTCAATGCGACGTAGCGATGCCTGAGTAAGTTCTACCGACGAAATGTCGCCGTCCAAGATCATTTGGCGCTGCTTGTGCGCCGGCAAAAACATCAGATCACGGTCATTCATGGGATTCCTCTGGTTTCGTTAGTTTAGTGAGTATTCAACCTCGCATCGCGGGTATCTGGAGTTCGATGACCGACTTCATCTTCTCCAATTCAGCCAGATTCTGTTTGCGCATCATCGGTTTGCTAACGAACCCGGTCACTGCAAACATGATCGAAGTGAAGGTACTGTCGGAAAACGCCGTTCTTGTCATCCGAAACAGGGTGCCATTGCCGGATGGTTGACACAGGTACTCAGTTCGTATGGGATAATTCCCCTCGATCGTGTGGAACTCAAACAGTCCATCGCGAGAATCGCACGCGTCAACTTCCATTACGATATCGTTCTCTTTGCCGCCATACTCGTAAAGCATCTCCCACGTGTCTTGTGGACGTGGGATGTCGGCTTCTTGACGTCGTATCCAAGCGGCGCGTCGAACTCCATTCATCCAATACACCATGTTCGCAGGCTCGATAACCCACCGAAAGACGTGTTCAGTAGGCACGTCTATCTGCATCTCGACTGTAGTTGATATCTCTGCCATTGATCTTCGCCCTACTTAGCTCCGAAATCCGCCGATCAACACGTATTCGGACCGGCTAGGTCAGTTCATAATCGCGCCACCGTTGATGTTCAACGCTTGACCGGTAATCTCGGACGCATCGTCTGATGCAAGGAAGGCGACCGCTTTGCCGATGTCTTCCGGAGTCTGCTCTCTGCCGAGGGGCATCGTGCCTTTGATCTGCATCTCGAAGATCTCCCGCGGCGACATATCAGCCAGTTCGGGGTTGAGTTCCTTATGGTTTTGCGCGATTGCCTGCCACATCGGTGTCCACAATCGGCCTGGACAAACTGCGTTCACATTGATATTGAACTGCCCAAGATTCATCGCCAGCCAATGCGTCCACTGTATCGCAGCAGCCTTAGACACCATATACGGGCCCTGGGCGCTACCTCTACCAGCATCGGGTACGCCCCGCGGTTCGCGCCCGCCGTGAGAAGCGACAATCACGATCTTGCCGTACATCCGCTCTTTCATGTGTTCGGTGACAGCATCTGCAGTGTTGACCACGCCTCGTACGTTGACATCCCAAGTCATGTCCCAGTCGGCATCGATGTAGTCCTTGCGCGACATGAAGCCAGGCCCGCCGATGACACCGGCGTTGGGCACGCAGATATCAAGCTTGCCGAAAGTATCGATGGCGGTTTGTGCGACTTCAGATATCGATTCGATGTCAGTGACATCGCCGCCTGTAGCAAACGCATTGCCGCCACCCTCGTTGATCTCAGCGGCAACTTGCTCAGCATTCGCTGGATCAATATCCGACACGCAGACTTCCGCACCTCTCGACGCCAAGATCATACTGATGCCGCGTCCGATCCCTCTGCCTCCGCCTGTTACCAAAGCGCTCCGGCCGTCTAACTGCTGCGATGTGGATGCCGCCATCGTTTTCCCCCGTCTGTTTATGGAGTGGCTATATCATTCAATCTGCGTAAATGATAAGGCAAACTCTCGATCCGACGAGGTAAAAATGCTTTCAATTGCAGAGTCAGCGAAACTAAAGGCACGAATCTTGGCTGGAGCGTACGGCCACGAGTTGGAACGACCAGTCGTCTACACACAAGGCGTAGCGTTGACAGCGCGCTTGCAACTCGCAACGTTGGACCCGGAATATCCGAATCCACGAACCGAGATCGAGACGATAACCGCAGAGTATGTCGACAATCCCGGCGGAGTTTTCGAACCGAGCGACGGCACTGCGAACTACGCTGGCATCAATTGGGCATCGCTGTTAACGGACGATGCACGTTATCGATCGTTGCTAATCACTACTGCCGATCGCTTCAAGGAGCGTGAAAGCGACGATTTCCCGAGCGTACTGGATCGCGACTACCGCGTGGAAGATATGTTCTTCGCTGGAACCGTCTTGCAGCGTGCAACTGCGTTAACCGGCGACCAATCATACGTCGGATTGGCTGCCGATTTCATGCTTGAATGTGCAGATCGTCTGCTTCAGCCCAACTGCCTATATTGGCACTGTATGTCGTCCCCTTACTTCTGGGGGCGTGGAAATGGTTTTGCTGCTCTAGGTTTCGCTGAGACACTTGTCGGTTATCAAGGCGAGAAGCGCGATCAACTGATTGAAAGGCATATCGAGCATCTGTCGGGGCTAAAGTCTTTCCAAGACGCGGAATCCGGGATGTGGCGACAGGTGGTAGACGTTGCTGATTCTTACACCGAACACAGTTCGACAAGCATGATCGGCATATCGATCGCGCTTGGCATCAAACACGGGTGGTTGCCGAAAGACGATTGGGGTAAGGTGCTTGCCAAGGCTTGGAGTGGCGCGTCCGACGTTATCAATGATGAAGGTCACGTGACGCGGGTGTGCGTGGGTACAGGACCGTTGGAAAACTTGAATGAGTATCTGATCCGCGACGCCGTTACCGGACGCGACGATCGCGGGGGCGCAATGGCATTGTGGTTCGCCGTAGAAATGATCGACTCTGGTCTATGATGCCAACATGGATCTGGATGCCGCGCGAGGTTCGTAACATTCGCTCTTTACACTGAGACTATGTGGCGAGCCTTGTTGATTCGCCGAAGCAACCAAAATACCGAAACTAACGAAGGCCGACTACTCACATTGAAACGCAACCTCGATAACGTCAATATGGAGACCGTAGTAAGCCTAGCCAAGAGGCGAGGCTTCATATTCCAGAGCAGCGAGATATACGGAGGCATTGGAAGCCTCTACGACTACGGTCCAGTTGGGACGGAGCTCAAACGCAACGTCAAGGATCAGTGGTGGAAGTCAATGGTGCGCGATCGTGAAGATGTTGTCGGAATCGATGCATCGATCTTGATGCACCCAAACGTCTGGGTTGCGAGTGGACACGTCGACAGCTTTACTGATCCCCTATCGGAATGTAAGGAATGTCATCGTCGTCATCGTGCGGACATGCTTGAAGGTGATGTCTGCCCTGACTGCGGCGGTGAACTGAGCGAACCGCGCCACTTCAACTTGATGTTCCGCACACACATCGGTCCGGTAGAAGGCGATGAAAACGTCATCTACTTGCGTCCTGAGACGGCGCAAGCCATGTTCGTAGATTTCGATAACGTAGTCAACAGCAGCCGAGTCCGTATCCCCTTCGGCATCGCGCAACAGGGAAAATCATTCCGCAACGAGATCACGCCGGGCAACTTTACATTCCGAACTCGTGAGTTTGAGCAGATGGAGATGGAGTATTTCTGCGAGCCGGGCACGGATGAAGAATGGCATCGCTACTGGATCAACTTTTCTATGGAGTGGTTTGCCGGATTGGGGCTGAGGCGATCCAAACTGCGAGTTCGAGAACATGGGGCAGACGAGCTGCCTCACTACTCCAAAGGCAGTGCCGATGTAGAGTTTCTCTTCCCTTGGGGTTGGGGAGAGTTGGAGACGATCTCGAACCGGACCGACTATGATCTGAAAGCGCACATCGCAAAGTCAGGCAAAGACCTCTCCTACTACGACCAGCCGAACAATAAGCGGTACGTGCCTTATGTCGTTGAACCCGCAATGGGGGCCGACAGGTCTGCCCTAGCCTTCTTGGTCGACGCATACGACGAGGAAGAGGTGAACAACGATAAGCGTGTAGTTCTACGTTTCCATCCTTCAATCGCGCCGTATCAGATCGCGATACTCCCGCTTAGTCGTAACGCCAAATTGACTCCAAAGGCTCGTGAGGTTTACGACATCGTGCGGTCTCGTTTCAGTACCCAGTACGATGAAACGCAGAGCATAGGAAGGCGATATCGGCGGCAGGACGAAATCGGGACGCCTCTCTGTATCACGGTCGATTTCGAGACTGTGGAGTCTGACGACGCGGTGACGATCCGCCACCGGGACACCATGGCACAAGTAAGGGTTCCGATTGGATCACTGGTCGACGCGCTGCAAGACCAGTTGGACGGTATCTCCAACGATGTCCTAGCTGAGTAGTCGATTTGGGAGATCGCGATTGTAGGATGTCGAAACTGCAAGTGCCCCAGTTACGTATCATCTAGTTAGGAAATGCAACCAATGGTTGGCGCCATTATTGGCTTTAGGGAGATGAAACTGCGAATGCGTCGTTCACGAATTTTGACCTTCGCGGCCCCGTTGATCGCTTTGATCCTGTTCGTCGCTGCTTCGGCTTGTGGTAGCGAATCCGAACAGCCAGCAGATACGTCCGAACCAGAGCCAACTACTATGCCCGCGAGCGACGAAGCGGCTGCAGAGTTTATGCCGATGGAATTGCCCGACACCTTCGAGTCTGCAACCGTTGACGGCCTCGGCGATACCAAAGGCTTTTATGGGACGACTTTCGCGCATGGCACATTCGATACTCGGGAACTCACAGGCAAGCCGGTAGTCATCAATTTCTGGTTCCCATCTTGTCCGCCGTGTCGAGCGGAGTTGGAGCACTTCGAGGAGGTTTACCAAGAGTATGGGGAACCCACCGGCGGCGATGTGCAATTCGTCGGTGTTCAGCAACTCGGACTCGACTCGATTGAAGACGGTGCGGCACTATTCGATGAACTTGGCGTCACGTTCCCTGGATTGCCCGACAACGGTTCGTCGATTCAGATCGCCTACAACATTTTCTCCTATCCCACTACCGTATTTCTCGACCGCAACCACAATGAGCATCGGGTTTGGCAAGGCGCTATCGACAAGGAGAACTTAGCCGAGATCGTCCAAGAGTTAGCAGATAGTGGTTCGGCGCAGAGCCAGGAAGAGTCGCAACCAGCAGAGGGTGAGGCAGTCGCGGTCAAGTTGTCAACCGACGAATCTGTCGTAGCGGACGCGGAACTGGCGGAACCGGAATTAGTCTACGCATCGACGGAAGTCTTTACCGGCCTCGGTGATGCGCCAGGATTCAAGGGCGACACGTTTCACCACGGATCTTTTGACCTAAGCGAGTACGAAGGCAAACCTGTCGTCATCAATTTCTGGTTTCCATCTTGTCCACCTTGTCGAGCTGAGATTCCCAATTTCGAGCATGCCTACCAAACTTTAGGGCCACCGGGCACTGACCAGATCGTGTTCGTGGGCGTTCAAGCGATAGGTTTCGACACTGCTGCCGATGGTATTGAGTTCCTCGACAAGATGAAAGCCAATTATCCTGCGATTCCAGACGTTGGCAACTCAATCCACTTCGCTTATCAGATCGTCGCCGCACCTACCACTTTCTTCCTAGACAAAGACCACAATGTGTTGAGCGTTCATCAAGGCTACATCAAGCACAATCAACTGCAAGACATCTTGGATCAATTGATCGAGCTTTAGTGGCGATTACATCATCCTGATCAACGCGTTCTTGACAGATCAATCGAGCTGTCTCAGCCTTGGGTCCAAACGGTCTCGAACCCAGTCGCCGAGGAAATTGAAGGCGAGAACGACTAGGAAGATGGCCGTTCCCGGGAACACGGTCTGCCACCATGCCTGCTCGACGTACTCCCTGCCCTCGGCGATTAAGACACCCCACGCCGGCGTGGGCGCGGGTATTCCGGCACCGATAAAGCTGAGCGAAGCTTCAGCCAAGATCAGTTGACCTACCCTCAAACTTGCAATCACGAAGATCGTGTTCACGAGACCGGGAAGGAGGTGCTTGAAGATGATGCGGAATGTCGAAGCTCCAGCCACTCGTGCGGACGCCACAAAATCGCGTTGCTTGAGGCTCAAAACTTCACCGCGCAGATTCCTAACGTATCCGCTCCACGCAAGCAGGATCAACAAGAAAATGATGAGATTCAGACTGGCTTCGAAGATGATCACGGCAACCATCGCAAGCAACAGGAACGGTACTGCGTACCAAACGTCGACCATCCTCATTAAAAACTCGTCAACGATACCACCATAGTAACCAGATAAAACACCGATAGTCACTCCAAGAATCAGACCCGAGAACAGCGCAACAGAGGTAACGACCAATGAAACACGGGCGCCATGGATGACACGGCTCAACACGTCTCGACCTACGTGGTCCCCTCCGAGCAAGAAGCGGTTGCTAGGGTCCTTCCCTTCGCTGCCTTCGGGACGAAACATGGCCTGCGAATAGTCTTGAGTTGACCAGTATTCAGAGTTCGAACCAAAAATTCGCGGTGGCGCGTTACGGAACCTAATATCCTGTTCAATCTCGTCATACGGCGCCAGTTGGTCCGCAAACACTCCACTCACAACAAGCGCAACCATGATCAAACCGGGAATCAACGGCCAGCGGCGAAGGATGTACCACGCATAGGCAAGCGAGAATCGGAGCTTTTGCGCGGTTGGTGCTGCCGCGTCTTGAACCGTGCCAGAGTCTTGTGTGGTTGTTTCAGAAGCCATTGTCGTCGATAGGTTTTTAGTAACGAATCCGTGGATCGATCACCGCGTAGAGCACGTCCGTAATGAAGTTCACGGTCACAAATACAACGGCGAAGAACAGAACGGTGGCTGTCAGGATCGGAAAATCGTTGTCCCAGACCGCTTGAATCGCAAGGCGCCCGAGCCCAGGCCATGAAAACACCGCCTCAATCACGACGCTGCCAGTAATTAACCCAGCCATCATGAGAGAAGACACTGTCAACGGCGGTATAAGTGCGTTGCGGAACGCGTGCTTCCAAATGATTGTCTTACCGCCTACTCCTTTTGATCGCGCAAGTTTGACGAATTCAGAATCGAGCACTTCTAGCATCGCTGAGCGCGTCAATCTCAAATAGACTGCCGCAGCACCCCATGCAACAGCGAATGCCGGCATAACGAAGTAGCGTAAGTTTTCCCACGAAAAGAAGAAAGCGTCCGTAGAACCACGTGTTCCGAACGGTAGCCACCCCAGTTGTTTATTGAATAGAAGAATCAACATGAGACCCAACCAAAATGTAGGCAGTGATTGTCCGACCAAGGCGTAGGCGCGACCCAGATAGTCCCAGACGCTCCCGCGCATAACTGCGGACAAAACACCGAGCGGTACGCCCATAATAGTCGCCAATACCCAAGCGGCTATACCTAGCTGAACGGTGGCGCCCATCTTCTCTCCCACTACTTTCGTGACCTGCTGTTCGGCCAGCAATGTTCTGCCGAAATCACCTCGCAACAAATCTGTGAGCCACAAAAGATACTGCACCACAAGTGGACGGTCGAGGCGCAGTTTTTCTTTCAAAGCCTGCTCCTGTTCGGGTGTGACCCCATAACCACCAGGCTTGGCGTACAGCAACAGCGGGTCTCCCGCTGCTCGTGACAGTCCGAAGACGATCGCGGTAGCCGCGAGGATTGAAAGTATTCCAGCGAAGAATCGCCGTATCAGGAACTTTCGCACTGGACTGCTCTATCTGAATGGTAATGATCGGCGACGCGACCGTTGGGTCTATCGCATTGCCGACGATGAAGCCGCGTCGCCACTCCGACTCGCGGTTCATCGCTACGCATCACCGCCTCGGATGCCTAAAGCGGCTGTCCGAGGCGGTGAGTTTGGGAATGTCTACCTCGCGGGAACGATCAGTTCGGGAGAGGTGTACGGTGCCTGAGGACCAGGTCGCATATTCCATGACTCGATGGCATTCGGGTTAAATGCCGAAACGAATGGAAGGGCGACGATTCCGATCTTGAGTTGCTGCTCCCACAAGTAGTCAGCGAGAGCGAAGTTGTACTCTTTGCGCTTTGCAGGATCGGTCTCAGCAGCCACTTTTTGAACCGTTTCCAAGATGAACGGTACCTCCATGTGACAGTTGAATCCTCCGCGCGTCAGGGTCGTCTCCTCTTCACCAGTCACCCAGTCATACGGCTTCCAAAGGTCAGACCTACACCACTGGATTGAGGGTGTCGTATTGCTCCTCGCCACCAAGCTTGGGCGGATGATCGAGTATGCAATCTTGATGACGCTCGTCTCGATGCCCAACTGGTTAATGAAACCGGCCGCGGCGTCAGCGATCTCAGTGAATTCGATTCGAGACGTGAAACCGTAGATTGGCATGTCGAATCGCTTGCCATCCTCATCTCTCGGGTAACCAGCTTTATCCAGGTACTCGTTGGCCATCACCGGGTCGTAAGGGATCTTCCACTTATCGTTCCAGTCGGTGTCGATTATGTGGAACATGCCGACGTAGTACGGATTCGCGTTGTTACCGTAGAGCGATTCATTGACGAGGTCTCGGTTGATCGACATAGCGATCGCCCACCTGACAAGCCGCGCCTGCTCCATGTCGTCGATGCCGTCAGGGTTGTTCCCGTCGTCTGGTTTGAATGGGTTTCCGATCCACGGAATGTCGTGCACGAATGTCACGGCTTGAGTCGGCTCACCAGTCTTGACTTGGGTGGTTTCCCAGTAGTTGCCCGCCATTTGTAGCGGCACACCGCTTTGGCGGCCTGTAGTCACCGATTTAAAGCCGTCACGCGTGAGGGGGCCGATTTCACGAACTGGAAGAACTGCCCAGTCTGCGCCTCCAGATCGGAGTGCGGAGATGCGGGCTACCGTTTCTGGAACGTCGATTAGGCGAAGCGTCGCGACCTCGGCGGTTTTGTCCCAGTGCGTGTCCTGTGCGATCAGCGTGGCACTGTCAGATTGTCGCCACTCTTCCACCATGTAAGGACCGGTGCCAATGACATTTTCACGCATCCAGTCCGCGCCCATCTCGTCGTACGCCTTCTTTGAGAAGACACCGAATGCGTCGCCAGCTTGGTTGAACAACAACGTCGTCCACCGCGGTTCCGGCGCATTGAAGTTGAGTACCACGGTGCGGTCGTCAGTGGCTTCGGCTTCGTCCATGAACGCGGCGAAGTCTCCTGCCTGACCGTGTATGCTCTCTGGCGTCGTTACAGCATTGGTGTCGTTCAAGCTCCACACAAAGTCGTGGGCAGTGAGTTCACCCCAGCCACCGTGGAACTGTACGCCACTGCGAAGCGTGACGGTCGCTTGGGAGCCGTCAGGTGAAACTTCCCAACTCTCCGCGAGCCAAGGTCCAACCAGAGTTCCATCGTCGTTAGGACGGAACAGCTGCTCAGACACACCCCAGTACATGAGAGACTCAGGCGCTTGTGATCGGTTGATACCGACTCCAGGGGCGACACCTTCGGGGATCATTACTAGGGTGCCTGCTGGCGATTCGGTTTCTGGAAGTTCTTGACGGGCAGGTTCGGGTGTCGCTGTAGGCTGAACTTCTTCCTTTTCAACCATCACCTCAACCTCGACTGTCACTTCCTTCTCAACCTCAACAACCTTCTCGACTTCGACCACCTTCTCAACCTCAACTACTTTTTCGACCTCGACTTGCACCTCTTTCTCGACCTCGACAACTACTGTCTCTTTAACGACGACAGTCTCGGGATCACCTCCACAAGCCCAAGCCGCAACGGCAATCAATGCCGCAACCGCTCCAAGCAGGTATCTGCTTGTCATTCGTGATTTCATGTCAATATTCTCCCTTGGTTGAATTGACATCGATTGCCGCTGGACACGACGCATCCGCGCGGCTATCTCCCTTTTGAACGCAACGATTACGTTCAAGGATGTGCGAAGTGTACACCAGATTTGGGTGTTGCAAGCCAAGCCTGACAATCATTGAATAATTCCCACGTCTAGCTCTGATGCTTTGCTAGGCCCATTGCAGAATCTGTTATGATGTCTTTAGCAAGCCGTTGCCGATTCGTCTAGTGGTAGGACACCAGACTCTGGATCTGGGAGCGCGGGTTCGAATCCTGCATCGGCAGCCAAAATCGGAAAGAGAGCGCGGGCTGATCAGCCCAGCTCCCGCACGATAACGGTGGCCCGTTCGTCTAGTGGCCCAGGACACGGCCCTCTCAAGGCTGAAACAGGGGTTCGACTCCCCTACGGGCTACCAACCTCTTTGTTGCGTTCTCTTCGATCGGCATTGATCCGCCCCTCGGCGAGGCAATTCAGGCTTGAGATAAGATGCCCTAAATGTTGTGCGTCTATGTCACGGCGCGGAATCTCGGAGACACGTATGCGAGCAGGCGGAATGCGAGGCGGCGGGATGGGTGGTCCTGGATTCGGGCCGATTCCCGAAGAAACGCCGAAGCGTCTTTTCCCTCGCGACACCTTCAAACGCGTCGTAAGGCTCTACTCCGACTACAAACTGACTTTGGCGATAGTTGCGCTGCTGGTTCTCGTCACCTCGGCTCTCGGTGTCATAACCCCTCTGCTGATCCAACGCGTGATCGATGACGCGTTGCCGCAACAGGACATGGACCTGTTGTTGTGGCTGATTTTTGGGATGGTCGCGGCGGCCGGGATATCTGGAATTCTCAACTTCGCCCAATCCCGCCTGAACGCCTCTGTCGGGTTCAAGGTGATGGAGGATATGCGGCACACCGTATACAACCATCTCCTCAAGCAACCGATCTCTTTCTTCTCCTCGACCAAGACGGGAGACATTCAGTCTCGCTTAGCCAACGATGTTTCTAGCACGCAGCTGGTTCTGACCGACACCGTCGTCAACATTTTGTCAAGCGTCTCGATAGTGGTTGCTGCACTCATTGCGATGTTGATCCTCTCCTGGGAACTGACCATCGTCGCGGTCTGCACCATGCCGATATTCGCGTATCTCTCCCGCGTGGTCGGCGCTAGGAGACGACGCTTGACTCGTCAGATGCAGAGAACGCTGGCAGACCTAACGGCCAAGACTGGAGAAACCCTGTTCGTCTCAGGCGTGATTGTGGCAAAGACCTTTGGGCGTGAATCTGAGCAACTCCGCGAATTTCAAGACACTAACACCAAGCTGACCGACGTTTCGATAAGGCAGTACATGACTGGCCGCGGTTTCTTCATCGTGGTGCAGGCGTTCTTCACAATGGCTCCGGCGTTCATTTGGCTGGTCGGTGGCATCCTGATCATCGATGGTAGCGACCGCGTCACGCTCGGCGACATCGTCGCATTCTCTACGATCCAAGCTCGCCTGCTCTTTCCAATGGCCAACCTGTTGCAGCGCGGCGTTGAAATCTCTGGATCATTGGCACTGTTCGAGCGCATCTTCGAATACATGGACATTAAGCCCACAATCGTCGATCCCGTAAATCCAATCAGGGTTGATCCGGCAACTGCAAAAGGCGAGGTTGTTTTCGAGAACGTTTCATTCACCTATCAAGAATCTGAGTTAGAGCGCATTGAGGCCCGACAACAATTACTGGCTTCAAACGCACCTCAAGGCCGTTTCGTGGGCGGCGCTCCCGCCGGTCCAGACGGTGGAGCTGGGCAGATGGGTGCAGATATGCCGATGCCGCCACCGGAGATGCCAAGTCGCGGCGGCAACGGCAGATCATCTGTGCGTGAGGGAATGCAATCGACAAGTGATTCCAACGGGCTACAACAGGTAGACGAACCGTTCCATCTGTCGGACATCTCGTTCGTAGCCGAAGCCGGGAAACTAACCGCACTCGTCGGTCCAAGCGGTTCCGGCAAGACCACAATCGGCTATTTGGCGTCGCGTCTCTACGATGCAGACGAAGGCGCGGTGCGGATCGATGGAGTGAACATCAAAGACATCACTCACGACAACCTGACCCAACTAGTTGGCGTGGTTTCACAAAACCCGTTCCTGTTCCACGCGTCAGTACGCGAGAACCTCCTGTACGGACGTCCGTCGGCTACGGAACAGGAGCTGATCGAAGCGTCGAAGGCCGCTCAGATCCATGACACTATCGCCGCGATGCCAGAGGGTTACAACTCGATAGTCGGAGAGCACGGCTATCGATTGTCGGGAGGTGAAAGGCAACGGCTCGCGATAGCGCGTGTGATCCTTGCAAATCCCCGTATTCTGCTTTTGGATGAAGCGACCAGTGCGTTAGACACACTCTCTGAACGATTAATCCGCGAAGCAATCACGCGGCTGCGTGAAGGCCGCACAACCATAGCGATCGCTCACCGGCTATCCACAGTGATAGCTGCTGATCAAATCTTGGTCATCCAAGACGGCGACATCAAAGCGCGTGGGCCGCATGAGAAGTTAATTGGCGAGTCGGACTTATACCGTCGGCTCTATGAGGAGCAATTCACGGTCGCGCCAGTTTCGGCGGGACAACTCGACCAAGCGATTGGGGCGACAGCAACCGCCTAACGGCACCAGACTCCATCGTCGTACCACTGGCCATTTATGAAGACGTACGCCCCACCGACGCGGATAGTCTGTGAAAACTCCTCACCGATGTAGAGGTCGTAGTTCAGATCGAAGCGGTCATCGCGGCCCTTAGTAACGATCGGGTTGCGAACGTCCAGCGAGGCAGATGTCGTTTCGAGGCGACTCAGATATCGATTGGCGTCGCCAGTGAAACGTTCCAAGTCGCGCCGCGCACGATAACTCGGGTTGCAAGTTCGGTATGTGGATTCCCAATCCTCGTTAGATATGAAGGTAATCTGTTGGTCAAAGAGGGCTGTGATCTCGGATTTCGCCGCGTCAGTAAATGACGGCGTAGGCGTCAACCGCGAATCGTTGCTAGGGACCGGTGTCGGCGAAGCAAGACTGCCCACGGTTCCGCAACCGATCAACATAACGGTCGCCACAACCGTTAGCAATAAAGAGGTCGATTTCGCTGCTGAGGTTATTTCGCTTCTGCCTCGGTTGAATCTGTTGCAAATACTACCGTCTCATGATCTTCTGACGGGACGCTGTTAAGTGCCCAACGCCGGTCCGTTGTGAAACCAACATCAAGCGACAAGTGACGGTACTCTCTTGAGACATGATCGTAGATGCGTCTCCGTATCTCATCGTGCCGTCGAATGTCGATGTTTTCGCTTGTGTCAGACGAGACGATCACGTAGATGTGAAGGTGAATGTAACGCCCAATATCTACGATGCGCAGATGAGTTTCATCATGCGGAACATCCTTGATCGCTTCTTCAACGAGTTCTGCGACTTTGTCTTGAACATCCTTCGGTGGTGCTTTGCCTACCAGTTGACGCAGATTGTCCCTGATCGTTTGAAACGGCTGTGGAGACGCAATAGCGATGATCGCAAGCATGATTACTGGGTCGGCGTACGGGGCAAAATCCGACCAATCGGAGTTTTCGATGAGCAGAGTCACCACAAATGCGACACCTACAGCGGAACTGATCAACGTGTCGACGGTCCAGTTCTTCGCGTCCACATCGACGATGGGCGAGCCTGACTGCTTCGCGTAACGCTTTAGGAAAAATACGACAATCGCACCACCAACGACCGCGATGACCGCGTAGAGAATGCCTCCCTCAGCTGCTATCTCCTGTCCACCAGTCAAGATCGTTCTGATTGCGGTCCAAAGCGCGTAGACGAGGGCAAAGCCAATGAGCAAGCCCTTGAAGAGATTAAGCATGGGTTCGAATGTTGCATACCCAAATGGATACGAATCATCGCTCGGGCGGGAAACGAGTTGAGACACATACAACGTCAACAAACCGACTATCCCGAATGTCAAAGAGAACAATCCATCTAGAAACACCGCGCCAGAGTGACTGAGGATTGATATCACGATGCCTAGAACACCAAAGCTGGTGCTAGCAACGATCGAGATGATGATCGAGCGTCTTTCGATTACTTCAGAGGACATGTGCGTCGGTGTTAGGGATTGCTTCTGGTCTAGAAGATTCTACGAGACTCGGCTTTCAGGGGTTTGGATGGATATCGACGTGGCGAGAGGGGGCGCACCGAATCTGATGATGATTGTCAGGGACGCGTAAGGAACACATTGATGATGGTCTTGTTCGAATTGTCGGCGACATCAACCGTTCTTCCGGACGGATTGTGAGCAGAGAGGTCTCTGAGGATCTGCGTGGGAATTTCCTCCCATGGATGGGAGAATA
This sequence comes from Dehalococcoidia bacterium, assembly GCA_963555965.3. Taxonomy (GTDB): domain Bacteria; phylum Chloroflexota; class Dehalococcoidia; order Lucifugimonadales; family Lucifugimonadaceae; genus Bin127. Next base: position 392,535 of record OY821634.1, on the reverse strand, counting down.
TGATGCACCCGTAGCGATCAAACTCGGAAAGGGCACGTTCGATAGCTTGTTCATGGTTCAAGAATTTAGGAATACCGGGAAATTCACTCGCTCGTTCCGGATTTATGTATATGCTCCCTGGTTCATATGAATCTAAGACTCGGCGGATGATATGTTCGTCGCGTGATATGAACAAGATTTGATCGTCGGCGAATCGGTTACACGGTTCGGATTGAAAAGCGCGAAGGCTCACCGCGACAGGTGAATTGTGGAACACTGACGGCGTCTCCGTCCGGAACCGCTGAGCATTGAGCATCAAAACGAACGCACCGATGGCTAGCAACGCGACGATTACGAACGCTTTAGGGTCAACCAAGCGTGAATCTGAGCTTCTCCAAAAATTGATATCGATGGGCCACACAAAGCGTGACGCAAATATCCCTAGCATCAACGCGATCGGCGGAACCATAGGGAACAACCGTGTGATCGCTGTGTGCCAATACGGACTAATGGCTCCGGTTCCCGCGAATGCAAAGGCCAACCAAAGCATTAGAAACAGCGATGAGACGTCTCGGAGCCTGCCCAAGGCGAATCCGATGGCTACCACGGCAATTGATGCGGTGATCGGGTCGAACAATGATCCTGAGACGTAATGAGAGACGTGCTCATTGAAATTAAACGCAAACAAGTTGAGTTCAATGTTGGCCTGTATCCGATCGAATGTTCCTAGATCCGAAGGCTCGGGTTGACCTCCGATGACACGTGCGAACATCTGAGTTACCAATTCGTTGCCATCCACTATCAACATCGGCAAAGCCGCGATTGCCGCCCCTACAATCCAAGGCAGGATCCATTGACCGACATTCTTCGGACGTTGTGAAAAAATCTGCAACGCCGCAAACACTAAAATCGTCGGGAATATGACTCTAGCCGCGACGTTGGTGTAGATGCACATTCCAGCCAAGGCTCCAGCTACGAACATCAACACCGGACTCCTGTTGCGGGTCGCCAAAACGAAAAATCCGACCGCCAATACCATTGGCAAAAGCGAATCTATGTGGTCGTAACCGACATGTGCGATCGCTCCGAGGTAGTGGCCGAACGCAATGACGCTTGATGCGACCGCGCCTGCAACTCGTCCCGCCATCAACGTTCCCGTCAGATAGAGCACAGGAATCGTCAATGCGAGCATCATGATCGAACTGAATTTCCAACCGAAATGGTTGATCCCTACTATCTTCATCACCACCGATTTCATCATCAGTCCCAGCCGGGGATGGTAGTCGTAAACGCCACGTTGACTAAATGGATCAGTGATCCCTTCAACCGCAAATTGCCTCGACAGATCGAAGAAGGAGTATTCGTCTCCAATCGCCGAGTAGTACCAATCGGTCAGATCATCAGTGTTGAGGAGCATCAGAATCGCCATCAGGGCAACGATGATCGCCACGTCAACTCTTCGTATCGATCTTGCAGCCCTTCGCAGTCCCACCAACACTCGCAAGTACGAAGGAGCAAATACCGATCCGATGCCAACAAGCGCGACGCCCCAAATCCAAAGATCGTCTCCTGAAGTCGAGCCGCCGAGCAATCGAAGAGACAAGAAAGCAAAGCTAGCGACTCCCAGACCAAATAGGATCGAGCGCGGGCCCGAAGTCCTGAACTTGGTAGTGGCAGGCAGTTTGTCGACCCAGCTATGTTGGCGCAAGCGAGAATTGAAAAAATAGGCGGCCAAAGCTACAGTCGCAAAGCCCAACAACAAGGCATTTCTTCCGTTCGGAGGAATTCCTTCGTGTTCCGGACCGTAGGTTTGAATTATTAGGAACTGCCCTACGGCTACGAAAAGCGCGCCGACCAGCAGTAGTTTCCAGTCGAAGCCGCCTTCGTACACCCTTCGCAACAGGGATGTATCGGGATGTTTTCGGTTGAGAATGTTGTTCGCCACTTTTTATCGAAGCGATGTCTTCAAATAGATCAACTGGCTTTAACAGCAACCGACTACGCCCGGTCGTGCTGCATTATCTCGATGAAGTCGTCAATTGGGATGGCGGAGTATGTTGTGGTGTCGATAGTGCCGCGGGCTCCAAGTTCGATTGCGATACGCGACATTTCCCCGTTGTCCGGCGCTTCAATGATCGTGACGAAATCGTAATCGCCCATCATTGCGTACTGGGCGACGACGTGACACCCTCTCATCTCCACCTCGTTGTTGACCTCGAGTATGCGCTCCGGATGCGTCCGAACGCGGTCGCGCCCGCGTTCGGTCAACTTCGAGAACATGATGTACGTGTTGACTTTTTGAGTGGCTTCATTTGTCATGGTTTCTACCTGCTTTAACAGTCATTCCATCTTGGAACCGACAAATCTCGACAAGGCTCGTGCGGTTGGGTCTGTATGAACGTTGACAATCGCAGGCACTCCCGAATCTAAGGCTCTTTCAAGTGCAGGTCGAATATCGCCGGGTTCTCTGACTTCAGCACCGTGGCCGCCTAACGCTTCCGCGATGGCATCGAAACGTGTCCATCCGAGTTCGCGACCGGGTTTGCGGACGCCCTCTACACGAGCAGTCCATCCTTCATTGTTCGATACAACAACCATGATCGGCAAGTTGTACCTGACTGCGGTGTCGAAATCTTGGATGTTCATACCGAGTGATCCATCGCCGTGTAACGAAATCACTTGTTTGTCAGGTTTCGCCAACTTAGCGCCAACTGCAAACGGCAATCCGACGCCCATGCATCCAGTCGCACCCGAATTCAACCTGTGGCCCGGCACATACGTAGGTATCGACTGGCGCCCATAATGCAAGATCTCGTTACCGTCGACGGTCAAGATCGCGTCGCGATCCATCACCTCACGCAGCTCTTTGCACAGTCGCAACGGGTGGATCGGAACCTGTTCAGAGTTCTCCAGTTGTTCCGACCGTTCGCGCCGGTTGTTCTCGATATCTCGGAGATACGCGACCCAAGCAGATTCGGATTTCGATTTCATCCCTGAGCGCGACACTTCCGAGTTGATCTGTTGCATCGCTGCCTTAGCATCCGCGACTATCCCGATATCCACTGAACGGTTGTGGCCGATCTCTCCGGCATGAACATCGATCTGGATAATCTTGGCCTGCGGCGAAATGCGACGGCCAAACGTCATTATCCAGTTGAACCGCGTCCCTACAACTAACACCGCATCGGTCTCTCGGAACGCCGTCGAACGAGCGGCTGGGAACGAAACGGGATGGTCTTCTGGTATAAGCCCGCGAGCGATTGGCGTGGTGTAGAACGGTATGCCCGTCCGATCCACGAACTCTTGTAGTTCATCCCAAGCGCCTGACCACCAAGGGCCGCTACCCGCCAACAATATAGGTCGCTCGGCCTCTGAGAGAATTTTGACCGCCTCTGCGATTTTGTCGGGGTCCGCGCTCGGAGGCGATACCGTGTTTGCGCGGGTGGGAGATTCTGCCTCGCTCTCGTCAACCTCTCCATAAAGCACGTCTTCGTTGCACTCGACGTACACAGGTCCCGGGCGGTCACTCATTGCGGTTCGAAACGCGGTCGAGATATGTTCTGGCAAACGGCTGGTATAAGCTGGACGGATGACCGATTTGGACACCGGAGCGAAGATGTTCGGCAGGTCTACTTCTTGGAAACCGTCGCGGTAAACATCCCGCAAAGGCCCCGCACCGCCAAGCGTAACCATCGGGGCTGCGTCGACGAACGCGTTGTAGATACCGGTAAGCAGATTCAGGGTGCCGGGGCCTGATGCCGATGTCGTAACGCCTGGAGTTCGCTTGACGCGCGCATACGCGTGTGCCGCCATCGCTGCCGCTTGTTCATGACGGAAATCGACGGTGCGGATGCCAAAATCTTCCGAGTTGTTAACGATCTCGTAGTTAGGTCCACCCATCAAGTAGAAAAGGCAATCCGCCCCCTCTTCCTTCAGGGTTCGAGCGATCAGGTAGCTTCCGTCGACTTTAGACATGGTTTCAAGGTTATATCGCTGATTCAAAACCGATCTTCGTCATGGGTTGCGACAATTCACCATATACCGATGCCCATCAATCCAACGGGGCATTCTAAATCTGCGCCTCGCGCAACCGCATTGCACCAGTTTCCGGGAACGATGCTAGATAGCGCAGGGGATCGTTTTGACGCGGTTCTCCATCGTCTCGCATACTTTCCGTGATTAGAGCAACACCTGAGCGGAAGTCATCGGCATGGATGTATTCGGGAACAATCGAGCCATCATCCTCCGTGTTATGCCATGCGCCAAGAGGAAATGATGTGCCAGTGACTTGATACCCGTGCGCCTTGAACGCACTCGCCTCACAACCTCCAGCCCCCATCAAAGCGCGTTGAACCTTGAATCCATTAGTGTCGCCTCGCTCGTTGATCCGATGCGCCGCGCCATGCAACACTGCCTCAGCTTCGTGGTCGAATGTTGTCATGCGATCGCCGACGCGGATAACCACACCATTGCCCTGTTTCGCGTTGTCGCTCTTCAAACTCGTCTCTACCGAAACGATGATCGCGTCCTTTCCGACTAATTCGTCAGACGCGGCAAGTGCTGCACCTACAAGACCGACTTCCTCAGCGCGAGTGAATAGCCCGATGATGGGTCGATTGTTCGATCCCTCATCGTTAACCGAGAGCAAAGATGCCAAGATCGCGGCACATCCCGCCAAGTCATCCAACTGCCGGGCATGGATGAAGTCACCCTTCACGCTGAAACTCGGTAAATCCAACACAACCGCTGCCGGATAAGTAAGATCGGATGCTCGGCGGACAAACGCTCCACTTTCTGGACGAATCATCACACGGTCAGTCCGAGCGAAGCGCCCTGCTCGTCGCAGTAATCCATGCGATTCGATAGTTCCATAGATCGTTGCCCCATCGCGCGAAATGATTCGCACCCCAGTACCAGTATCATAGGCCCGCGCGCCTAAACCACCTCGCGGCTCTGCAACTATCAACTCGTCGTCATCGCCAACCTCTATGGCTTCGATCGCCTCGAATCCGGGATGATCCATGTGAGCTATGAATACCAGCGCCGGAACAGCGTCATCGCCCTGCAAGGTTGCCACAACATTGCCCCAACGATCCTCACGCGAAGCGATACCAGCATCAGCGAGGATTCGCGATATTTCGCGCGATACACGCCGTTCGTGAAATGAAACGGTTGGTTGCAGGCAAAGCAGTTCGAGGATTTCAAGCGCGTCCATGATCGAAATCATACGCGACAACGATGGCTGCGTATCCTGCGCACGCACACGCGTCGCAATTGCTGTTGTGATCTTCAGTAATACACTGAATCTCTATGTGTCATTAATCCGTAGAAAGCACTGGACATCTTCCCGACCACTCCGTGCTAGCATCGGTTTTTCTCATGGAACATCAAGTTACCACCGCGATATCGCCGGTCAAGACGGTCAAATCGGTGGTTTACCGTTACCCCGCGTTGGCATCGGGCATCTTTTGGATATTGGTTCCTCTGGCCTTCGGCATCTTCATCGGCCGCTTCTTGGAAGGGATCTACCAGCGACCCAACTACACCGGCATTGGATTGGTACTTGTGATTTTGGTCGCTGCCATAGCTTGGTTTAACCGATCAACACTGTCGCCCTCAATCCAGCAGATTCCCGACCAAATCAGGAATATCGATGGAAATTGGCTCTTCGTCGCAGCAGCTATCGGGTTGCGTTTCGCAATGTTGCAGATCGTCCCTCCCGATTTCCCCGGATTCGAGGAGATGCAACAAGGAAAGATAGCCAACGACATCGTTCAGAACGATGCCGCGTTGTCATTTCATTTTCTGTTTTCGAACGTGTTGTCAACCATCGGCTTCGCCTACTCAGGAAACGAATTAGATGATCTGCGGCTAGGCTATGAGCTTGCCGGTGCGGCCTCGATATTGCTGGTGGCCATATGCTTGCGTCGATTAAAGGTCGAATGGGCCGCAACTATCCTGACAGTGTTCATGTTGGCGAGCCTCAGCTGGGCAGTCATCGTCGGCGGGATCGCAGAAGAATCTTTTGGGCCTGGCATCTTGTTGACGCTGATGATCCTGCTGATCGTCATGGCGGACACTTCGGCTCGTAACCGGTATTTCTGGGCTGGTTTGGGCGGTATCACCGCCGGCATGTTGATGTACGAGTACACACCCTTCGTGTTTTTCATTCCGATTGCACCCATTTACTGGCTCGTGTCGGCGAGAATCGGTCGTCGCTTCCCAGATCGCCGTTTCGCTTTGGTCAAAGGCCTTTGGTTCATCGCAGCGATGTCAGTAGTTGCAGCACCGCTCATCACACAGTTCATCTTTGAACCCGAAGTCACTCACGTTGGGGATGCGTTTTTGAGGCACAACGTCTACGACACCAGTTCCGACACCGGAATCCTGGGTGACGTCGAGAAAATTCAACACCACTTCACGAGCTACACAAGCACGATATTCGGGATCAAGTCGGATATGTCTTCTCCCTACTTCAGACCAAGCGACGGATCCGTCGTTCCACTGGTTGTCGGATTGATTTTCCTCTCGGGCGTACTGAGCGCTCTGTACAAACCGAAGGAGCTGTTGCCGTTTATTCTGGCGATCAGCGTCCCAGTCTTTCTAATCCTTATTTCCGCTACTTCGTTTACCTACTATGAGGCAAGACTTACACCGTTAGTGCCGATTTTGACGCTCTTATCTGGTTTGGCGATTAATCAAGCTATTCCATTCGTCAAAAGCAAGCGGTTGATGGATGCCCGCTACATCCCGATCTCGATCGCCGTGATCACAATCGTCGTCGTGAGCATCAACTTTGTCGGCTCAACTCGACTCTCGCTTGATGAAAAATCGTTGATCGAATACACGAACAACAACTACACCGTGTGCCGCTCTATAGCCGAACAACCATATGTCTTCGACCAACTCTTGGTTGTTGGCCCGGTCGCCTGTGGATTTGGCGATGAAATCTGGCTATATCCCGATCGAGAATTCTTGGCTGAGAGAACGGAACATCTTCCTGATTCGTCCCAAATCGCGCCGAGAACCCTATTCGTCGCTGGCAACAACCGTGGAGTGTCGGTTGAAACATATGACCGTGTCCGTCAGATGGCTATCGCGCTAAGTAGCGAACACACGATCCTCGAATTCCCGACGCTTCTGAACCGCACGGCAGCAGTCACTTTCTGTCATAAGTGCCAACCAAGCACCGATTGATGGGTTTCTCGGTCTTATTGATCCACATCCCAAGCTCGGAACGAATGTAGAATTCGTATCGAAACGTCGGATAGCCGATTCTGGTGTACATCCTGATTCGAGGAAGATCGATATGCCGAATGTGTTGGTACTTTCAGGCCCTGCCTTGCCATTGCTCAAAATGGCGGAGGAGATGAAGCCTGATGGATATGAATTAAACGTCTGCACCAGCGAAACCGAAGCGGACGAGGTGGAACGGCTCTCGAACGAGGCAGATTTTGTGCTGGCTTTCGGGCATGGTGTCTCGGAAGATATCCTGCGCGCGGGCAAGAAACTCAAGCTGGTTCAGCTCTGCTCTGCCGGTTACGATGGCGTCAATCTACGTGTCGCCGGTGAGTTGGGTATTCCAGTCGCCAACAACGGCGGAGCGAACGCCATTCCGGTCGCTGAGTTCGCGATGACGCTGATACTAGCCTGCCATCGCCATCTCCCGATCGCCCACAACGATACTCGTGCCGACGCGTGGATGCGACCAGAAATCGACGGTTACGACTCGTATGAACTGCTAGGTAAAACTGTTGGGATTGTAGGTGCCGGACGTATCGGATCGACGCTCGCAAGACTTCTGCGCGGCTTTGAGACGACCACTCTCTACACTGACCTCGTTCGTTCCGAAAAGGCTGAGAGCTATGGCGCAAAACGCGTCGAACTCGACGAACTCCTCGTTGAATCCGATGTCGTTTCGCTTCACACAAATCTCAACGCAGGTTCTCACAAGCTCATCGGCGCTCGTGAACTGAGACTGATGAAGAAGTCTGCCCTGCTAGTCAACACATGCCGCGGTCCGGTTGTCGATGAATCTGCCCTAATCGAAGCGCTACGCAACGGCGAGATTTGGGGCGCAGGTCTCGATGTATTCGAGATTGAGCCTGTCGAAGCGGACAATCCCCTGCTCTCGATGGACAACGTCGTTGTGGCACCGCATGTCGCGGGCAAGAGTTGGGAATCGTATCCTAGACGCGTCGATTTCGCCTTTTCCAACATGCAGAGAGTTTGGCGAGGTGAAGCCCCAGAAAGCATCGTCACCGAGGATTGAAGGTTAAACTTCACAATCACGACTACACACTAGGAGACATCGCATGGCAGATGACGGAATCCGAATACTCTATCTGGGCCCGCAAGGTGGCGATACGCACGACGCGAGTCAGACTGAACAGCAATCACGAGCGGCACGCCAATATGGCGCGGAGTTTGTGCAGTACTCAGGAAGCAGCGAAGGCGAGTTGATCGAGGCGCTCAAAGATGCCGACTGTGTGATCAACCAAGGCCACGGCTGGGACCCGTCACTTTTTTCCCACATGGGAAACAATGGCAGATGCAAGGGGCTAGTCTCCTTCGGACACGGCTACGACGGAATGGATTTGGAGACGGCAGCAGTCAACGGCGTAGTCCTATCGAATACCGCATCTTTTGGCACTGAGGAAGTCAGCAACCAGACGATGATGCACTTCCTCGTCTGCTCTCGCAAGTTCGTGCTGCACGACAAGCTAGTCAAAGCCGGTGAATGGACGCGTCAGTACCTCCCTCCCATGGGGCACATCGCCGGTCAAACCTTCGGCATCGTCGGTATCGGCAATATCGGGCGTGCCGTGGCACGCAAGGCGCAGGCTTTCGGGCTCAATGTGATCGCATTCGACCCTTACCGCTCTTCATGGGATGCCAAAGAGTACGGAGTAGAAATCGTACCGACGCTTAAGGAACTCGCCGAGCGATCCGACTACGTTTCGCCACACGTCTACCTCGACGAAGGCACGTACCACATGTTCAGCGACGACTTCTTCTCACAGATGAAGCCCACCGCATACTTCATAAACTGCTCGCGCGGACCAGTCGTAGACGAACCAGCGTTAATCCGAGCCCTCCAAAACGGTGAGATCGCTGGTGCCGGACTCGATGTCTTTGAACAGGAGCCAGTAGACCCTGACAACCCGTTGCTCAAGATGGACAACGTCGCGGTCACCAACCACTACGCCTCGTACAGCGAGATCGCGTGGGAACGCGCCAACACGCAGCTAGGCGAAGAAGCTATCCGCATCGCCGACGGCTACTGGCCGATGTCACTCATCAATCCCGATGTGAAGCATCACGCGCCGGCACGGAGGGATCCGATCTCTTGGGAAGTGATGATGGCGAATCGCTAAAACCGCAATCGATCAAAAATCAACCAATACCAACGCCGAAAGGAATCAATAGGCAATGGCAGAACACAAAGTCCTAATCATGGGCATCGACGAGAACGATCCCCTTGACTATGAACGCGCCGAGATGGCCGACTTGGATGTCGAGTTCGTCAAGGCGAACCCGCAATCCGAAGGCGAAGCAATCGAACTCGTGCGCGATGCCGACGCGCTGATGATGCGCTCAACACCGTACCAAGGTGAGCAGGTCATTCGCGCTGCCGAGAAGGCGCAGGTGCTCGCAGTCTACTCCCACGGCTTCAACCAGATCGATACCGATGTCTGCAACGAGATGGGCATCATCATCACCAACGGCGCAGGAATGTGCATGGAAGAGGTCTCGAACCAGGCCGTCACCATGATCTTGTGCCTCAACCGGCAACTCATTCAATACAACGAACGGACCAAAGCCGGTAAATGGGGTCGCGGCGGAGGCCTCCCGTCGATCGAGCCCATCGACCAGCAGGTCCTGGGGCTAGTCGGCCTCGGCAACATCGGTCGCCAAGTGGCCCGCAAGATGTTCAACGGTTGGCGCATGAAGGTCATCGCATACGACCCCTACTGCCCGCCTTGGATCGCGCAGGAATACGCAGTCGAGCAGGTCTTCTCGCTACACGAGCTATTTGAGCGTTCCGACTATGTCTCCGTGCAGATCCCGCTCAACAAAGAGACGCATCACATGATGCGCAAGGAACACTTCGACTGCATGAAGCCGACCGCGTACTTCGTCAACGTGTGCCGCGGCGGAGTCGTCCGTGAAGTTGACCTGATTCAAGCTCTCCGAGAAGGCAAGTTGCGCGGCGCCGGCCTCGACGTCTTCGAGCAAGAGCCGGTCGACCCCGACAACCCGCTCTTGAAGATGGACAACGTCATTGTTGCCCCGCATTCGGCTGGTCAATCGACACGGTCTGCATGGCTCGCGCGACAACGCGCCTCGCAGCAAGTAGCAGCCGTACTTAGAGGTAACTGGCCGTCAGCCGGTCAGAACCCTGAGGTTGCGAGTTCGTTGCAGAGACGGGATCGCATGCAATCCCTCGAACCAAAACTAGAAGCATCCCGTGAGGTGTTGCCGATGGCGGTTTTGCCTGAGGGTGGATAACGCTTCGCACGATGGTCTGGCAGTCATCGGATTAGCGGGGCGTGATCATCCATGCCCTCCTACCAATACGGACCGCGAAACGGCGTTCAAACATGGCACGTTCGACATCAGAATTACGGCTCGTCGCAGCAACAGACGACGGTGAGCGTACGATAATCGCTCCTTGTCCCGACTGCGACACGTTGATAGAGACTTCCAACTATTGCCGATGGTTTCTTTATAACGGCAAACACGGCGAGGACATGATTTGGGAACCGACCGACAAGGTGGTGTCGCATACTCGTTGTACGTCCTGCCAAGCAGTAGTCGAAAAGCGCCGAGCCAAGGAAAAGGCCGAATGGGAACGAAACGCGGCAATAGCGGAGGCTAAAAGGGAAGAAATCCGACGAAGAATCGAAGCCAACAAACCCACCGAACATCAAATCGGATTTGACATGCTCAGCGATTGATCCACGGTTTGCATTGCTGAGCTAAACCTAACCTTGGAATACCAGTCCTTTGGGCCGCTCCTTGCCGCCGTGCACTGATGGCTCTGCACACCATTTTTCAGCTAGACGGCGTACAGCACGGAACGTATCCTTGTCGAAACCAAGTAAGTTGCATATTACCCGTTGGTCAAGTTTTGCTCGGTTTGTGTCGACGTCCGCCAAGTACGCTGGCAAAAAATCCTTTTCGCGAAATTCATCGAATATCGCTTCCGCGATATCGAATTGTTGGTCGTTGAGGGTACGCAAGTCGAGCATCGGCATCGTTTCGATCGACCTAATCGTCGCTCTCGATCGTCCGTCTTGTTGGCGATTCGAATGCCACCAGTAAGCCAGAAGCCCCAAGGTCGAATTCGACCAAACGCCGAAAGCGTAGTCGAACCTAGAATCAGGAAATACCACATTTGGCCACGCGGTGCCTCCGAGTGTAGCGTTTTCCGTGAGTGATGCGGCCAAGGCTTGCGAAGTAAACCTGAAATCGAGTGAGATGTGGGATCGGCTCGCGGTTGACCAAACTCTGACGGCCTTGTCCTCCATCCCTTTTCTGACGATCAGTTCCGAGTCGGGCAAGCAAAGTATGCGCTTTTCCGCTTGTGCGCTGTGATTCCACAGTGCCGGATAGGTTGCGGTCGGCGAATATCGGATTTTCTCGAACGGCCCTCGATCAGGGGTACCGGTGATGTCCCGGTGGACAAGCCCCAATTCACCGACGTTTGACAAGGGTTTAAGCGGCAGACTTGAAATTACGTCGTAACCCGGCAGAGTCAATCGCGATAACGTCAACATTTGAGCGGTCTGAGCCAATGAGAAATCCGATACGCGTACGCACGACCAAACGTGATTTTCAATGGGCCTTTCAACTTTTAATCCATTACCGACAAGATCATCTCCGATTGACATAGGAGTCCCGCCATATGGACCGTCATTTATGCTTCTCAATTTCTCCTTTGTTGGAAACGCGTTGGCTATCGCGTTGGTTGCTACCGGCCCGATAGGTCGATTTTTCAACGTCGTGAACGTCCAGACGAAATCTGGTTTCCGTTTAGCAATCATTTTGCGTGCGACCACTAAGCATTCCGCAATTCCAGTGTCTGATGAAAAGGCGGTTTCTTTTCCGTTTGCCGCAATGCTGATGACCGAGACGTCTTCGTAACTTCGCGCAATCAGTTCTCTAAATGAACGCCAAGACTCCCCAGCTGCTACGGTTAAAGGCAGGACTAAAGCCAACACTCCTCCCGGTTTTAGCTTTCGATTTGCCAACGCTGCAAACGCGGAAGCGATTCCTGCGTTTCCGTGGTAGCAAGACCCGCGTCCCAATCGGTTTATCCTCGAACCCATAGCAGATTGATCCGCACGAGTAGCGCCAAATGCGGCAAACGCGGGATTGGTCACATCGGCGTGAGCTCCTTCGTGGTTAGTTGCCCGCGTAAAAGGTGGATTCATAATGATGAGATCGAAACTCGTGTCGGGCGCATCCGCGATCACGTTCATCGCTGTCTCTTCACCCAAACTACCCGTCCGTAACGCGGGATCATTGGTGTTTATTTGCGACATCACCGCGGATGAGTGCAAAAACTCCAATGATCCAATCGCAACCGTCCCATCGCTTTGCCGTCCGAAAGGCATGTTGTAGAGCCGAGAACCGCCGAATTTAATGTTTGGATGTACACCCGACAAAGTGGCTCCGCTGATGTGGATAGCAGATGGCATCACGTCGAAACCGTATAGCACTTCCTCCATCATCGCCTTGTGAAGATTTTCAGAATTACCACCCGCGTTCTCGTGTCGTGTTGCTATCTGTTCATAAGCCGCTGCAAGCAACGCGCCAGTCCCGCAAGCGAAGTCTGCCACTCTCAATTCCCCGATTGCATCAGCATCGCTCCAATCGACGCCCTGCATTTTGTCAACCGCTAATCTCGCCAACAGTGCGGCTGATGATGGCAATGTGTAGAAAGTCGCCAAGTACTTTCGATCAGCGATCAGGCTCTGAAATATCCGACCAGTGAGATCGTGCGAAACTCCGACACCAGTTGCCGAAACATCGTAAGCAGTCTGCTGCAGAAGGCGCAGAATCCTGCGGGCATCGCTCGGATGCAGTTGGTTCACGATGTCCCTCGCTACAGCGAAGATGGGCCAGTAGTTAATCTTGAGGATCTCCTGCCAAGCCGATGATATTTCGGCTTGCGGATTCATCACATCGTCTCCGCAAACCAGGTGCAATGGTTCGACCTCGTCGTGCAATCCAGCAACTCGATCATGAAAGATCATCGCGTTCGCTACGATTGCACACGCCATTCGACGAGTTTGAACAACGTTCGATAGTCCCAAGAGACGAGCGATCGAAGCCGCGATCCGTGGGCGTAATTCCGCTATTTCATCCAGTCTTTTAGCCGCGGTGTCGATACCCATTTCTAGGCGTTTGACTGCTTCATTCACGGCACTTTGCGGCACGGAGGTTAAACGCACCACTTCCGCAATGTCTTCACATGACCCCTGCAACCAACCCGATTGCGGAAATCGCGCCCCGTCTTGGTGCAAGATCGCGTATGAAAATCCTGCGGAGCGCAATGCGTCGTCAAGATCGGGAACGGTTCGCAGTGAGTCTGGATAGCGCAAAGCGATCGCAGATTCGATCTTCTTGTTGCCCTCGGTTTCTATCAGCCCGAGACGGTCCGACGCTTCTTTTTCGACATTCCTCGCCGGTTCGAATTCGGCTTCGATCACGACAGGCGCACGATCCGAACCAGTGACGATGATGTCTGGCTGCAATGCCGCATCGCCAATGATCATGCCGGTATTTTCGTAATGCACCGAGTTCCTCGGTAGCATACTCCGCAAGATCAAACCCATCGCGTTGTTCGCGTTGGATTCTGTATGACGATGTTGAGTAGTGATTTCAAACCTCCATGAGATTCACAACACAATTATGCGTTCGTGCCTATCCCCCATACACCACCACCAGCACAATCGCGCCTGTTGCCGCGGTGAACACGGCGAAGGGCCATAGGGTCAGTGTTCCCATGCGGCGTATGAGCCACATGAAGAGGTTGATGGCGATGTAGGACGCCACGAATGATATGGCGAAGCCGATGCCGAGTTCGTCCCAATCGGGCAACGATTCAGATGGCGATGCGAGCACTTGGATGAATGAAGCGATGGACGCGATGGCGATGACAGGCACGGATAGCAGGTAAGAGAATCGGACTGCCACTACTAGGGGCATGCCGCGCGTCAGTCCGGCGGTGATCGTTACCGCCGATCTCGATATGCCGGGTATCAAGGCTGCGGCCTGAGCGAAGCCGATGATCAACGCGTCGGTGTAGTCGATGACTTTTGATCGTGTACGGCGGTCTTTGCCAGTCAGTCGCAGGTTGGTGAAGTGATGTCCGAGCAGCAATGCACCGCCAGTCACGATGAACATGCCGGCTGCGACTTCGGGAGCGCGAAACCCATCGGATGTGATCGCTTGATATGCCGCCGCTCCGATGGCGATGGCGGGCAACGAACCCAATCCTACGGCTTTGAGGAGGTTTTTAGACGGCATCGACATCCGGATGGACAACCTCCGTCGCATATCGCCGATCCGGCGGTGCTTCTCTAGCGTCTGCATTGACATCAAGTCGTCGTCCCCTCCAAGCGGGATGGTTCGACCTCGCCTGAACGTCCTTAGTATCAGCATCCAGTCACGCCTGAAAAAGAGTGCCAGAGCGAGCAATGATCCCAAATGAACAGTCGCATCGAATGCCGCCGATGGGGGATCCCAACCGAGGACCCAAGATGCGATGATCATGTAGCCGCTGCTGCTGATCGGCAGTAGTTCGGTGAAGCCCTGCATGAACGAGAGGGTGGCGATTTGGACGATGGTCATTGCGGTACCTACATTCTGTCCGTCAATCTATTGTCTAATCCAAAGCCATCGGAACGCCGACGATTGTTCGTAGCAAGTTGCCGCGTGGTAAATTGAATGTTGCCGCGCAGACATCATGCAAGAGTAGTGATGCCAAAGAAACCGCCAATCGTAACTCGTATCGAAACGCTGCGAAATCCCGCAGCTGCACACATCAGCTGGGTGCGTGTCTTTACCGATGACGGCAGAATCGGACTAGGTGAGACCGCGTTTGGTCCCGAAACGGTCGAAGCTTGGGTGCATGAAGATGGAGCGGGATATCTGCTAGGGAAGGATGCGACCCAACTCGATTGGCATTGGCACAAGCTGAACGGTTTCGGGGGCAAGGTAAAGGCACGCGCAGCCGACATGAGCGGATTGTCCGCAATCGATATGGCTCTGTGGGACCTTTACGCCCAGCGCGCCGGTGTGCCGTTGTACGAGGCCTTGGGTGGACTCAGTCGTCCGTCGATCCGGGTCTACAACACCTGCGCCGGCTACTCCTATGGCGTGAATCGCACTGGGAGGCTAGAAACAGGCGATCTCGATCATCGCCCGGAGTATCGATACGAAGACCAGCAGGCATTTCTAACCGACGCTGGGGCTCTCGCCGACGACCTGTTGTCCGAAGGCTACACCGCGATGAAGATATGGCCCTTCGACCAGGTAGCGTCGAAGTCGAACGGGCAATTCATTTCCGGTCCAGACCTCGAGATGTGCACTGAGCCATTCCGCCTGATTCGTGAAAAGGTAGGAAACAGAATCGACGTGATGCTAGAGATGCACTCGATTTACAACCTCCCATCGGCAGTTCGCATCGCCAAGAACGTCGAACCTTATGTTCCGTTCTGGTTCGAAGACCCAGTGCCGATGGACAATATCGACACGCTGGTGCAGTTCCGACGCTCAACTGACATCGCCGTGACAGCGTCCGAAACTGTTACGACACGATGGGCCTTCCGCGAGATGTTTGAGAAACAGGCGATGACGATCTGCATGTTCGACATCTCGTGGGTCGGCGGTATCTCCGAAGCCAAGCGCATCGCTGGTATGGCCGAGGCGTATCACATGCCTATCGCGCCGCATGATTGTGTCGGTCCGGTCACCTTCATGTTCTCGGTGCATCTTTCGCTGAATGCGCCGAACGCGCTGATACAAGAGACGGTACGGGCCTTCAACTCCACGTGGTATATGGAAGTAGTCGACAAAATTCCGGAAATCAAAGACGGCTACGCCCTACCGCCAGAAGGTACGGGAGCATGTCAAACCCTGCTAGATTCATTCGTCAATGATCCAAAAACCATCATCCGAGAGAGTAACCTATGATTGCTGGCACGATCTTGAGCGGCTCTAACCACGGCAGTTAGTTCTTGAAAGACGCTGATACTCAAGCAGCAAGGAGATAAGCAATGGCATACAAGATAGCCGATCCGATCCAGATGTTCGTTTCGCCCGGACCAAAGCCAAACGGTCTGCAAGCCGCCGACGATGGTCTCTGGTACATCGACCAAGGCAACGATCATGTCTACAAACTCGACTGGCAAACAGGTGAAACGCTGTTCGAAGCTCCAACCGAAACCGTTCATTCTAGCGGCATCACGCTCGACGACGAGGGTAATGTATGGATCGCATCGACGTACTCCTGCGACATCTTCGTTGTAGACCGCGAGACTGGCGCAACTATCGACAAGTTCCCATCACCCGGCGCCGGTATCAACGCCACTCGTGAGCATTTCGACGATTCCATGGGGCGCGCTGCACAGCCCACCGGCGACCACGGTCTCGAATGGAAAGACGGACACATCTACATCGCTTCCCCACCATCTCAATTCGTCCACGTCCTAGACGCCTCCACTTGGAAGGAAGTCCACCGGTTCAAAGCGCCCGGCTACCGCGTACACGGCATCGCATTCGCTGAGGAAGAAGGACACATGTGGGTATCCGACACGTCGTTCGGCATAGTCTGCCGACAACGAATCGAAGACGGACGTTGCTACGACGTATTCCGAGTGCCGCACCCCCTGCAAGTGCACGGCATGACCATTAAAGACAACCGGCTTTGGTACGCCGACGACCGCGGACCCATCGGATGGCTCAGCGTCAGCATGGATCCAGACTTCTAACCCATGAAACCTCCCTATTGATGCTCAAGATTGATGCTCAAGGGAAACACCACATCCCTCCCCCTTGATGTTCAAGGGGGAATATAAGGGGGTTTTAGACAACACGCCGCCCGTCATTCCGGCTTTCGCCGCGATCCAGAGAGGCCTGGAGAATACCCTCCCCCTTGATGCCCAAGGGGGAATACAAGGGGGTTTAGACAACACGCCGCCCGTCATTCCGGCTTTCGCCGCGATCCAAAGAGGCCTAGAGAATACCCTCCCCCTTGATGCCCAAGGGGGAATATAAGGGGGTTACACCGCCAACACCCACCTCCGTCATACCCGCACAGGCGGATATCCACATTCGACCCTAATCCTCAACCGCATCACCATACTGCCCATACCCCAACCCGCTAACATGCGGCTCCCGATGCAACAGATGACGCAGTCGCGCCAACTCATCAGCATCCCAACCCATAGCTTCCGCTACCGCCTCATCCCAAAGCCGACGCACTTCGCACTCACCGTCGCGGAATTGAGGCACTTCCGTGTCTTTGGTGCGCTCCCAACAGTCTAAGAGAGGCCGGTGGACACTCGGATCGCTTACATCAGGAATCCTGATATTACTGACCCCGGCAGGTCTATAGGAAGGGAACAACAATGACCCGCCAGGATTCCTCATCAGTTGCAATCGCCCGGCAGTCGAATTGATGAAAACAGCAATCGCCTTTGCTTTTTCTGCCGTAAGTCCAACCACCGGTAGCCATCCGACACCTACATATTTTCGATCGCTCGCGGTCGCGGTGACACGAGCTGTATTGTTGTTTTGTCCTGCCGTTATCAGTAAGTGCCCCGAATTTCGCAACAATGAGGCCGTCACGCGATCAGTTTCTAGCCCTGTTGCACTTTCGCTGTGTATCCGATTTTTCGCAATCCGAAAATCGTCAGGCGTGCCTAAAATCGTCTTCTGTCCGTCAGCGCCCTTGGAGTTCAATACCGGGAAACTCCCAGGATTCGCGGGATCTGCACTTTCGAATGGGCCGCTTAAACTGCGTCCTGTTTGACGAATAGCAATCCCTTCGATGTCCCCAAACCTTGTCAGCCTTCGCGTTTCCGAAAATCCGCGTGCGCCTTCCGCCAATTCAGGTGACCGCCACACTGCCGGGGTCCAATCGCCCTCGCTAATCAGTTCGGACGGCCAGAATGAGATCTCACCCCAACCGTTGTCCATCCGTCCTTCTTCGCACGCCTCGATAGATCTGTGGAGGTCATCGACTTCATCGTCGTCGAGCGGTAATTTGTCTAAGCCAATGAACATCGTCGGTGCCTTGTAACCTTCGAATCTGTTGGCCACGATGATGCTCTCGTTGATTCCGGCATTTTGACTGAGATTGACATTTCCAGGTTGATGGCATGTGACGACAGCGTTAATGTGAAATCGCTTAGCCAAAGTGATCCGTTCCTGCAAACCAGACGGGCCCGACAAACCGATCGTCGGCAACACCATCGTCATTAGACCGCTAAGGGGGTCGAGACAACGATCAGCCAATGCGACAAACAACGGCCGAAGCGAGTTCTTGTCGACGAAATCCTCCATCTCTGGGTCACTAGCGACCAAGTTACGTTCCATAGCATCAGTCCGCGCCCGAAGTGCTTTTTGGGTGCGTTTCGGGAATTTCTCACCCATTTTCGTGCGGTTCGTGAATGGTGGGTTCATGATCATAATCTGAGCGTTCTGCGCGGCGAGCACCGCATCCTCTAACTCAAAGTCATCATCTGCTGCCCACACATTTTGAGACTCGACCTTGTTGTCGGGTATGTCCAATTGCCCGTGTCTTTGGACGATCGCCTTCTGCCCGAGCAGTTCGATCGTTCCGGCTGATACACGCGGCGAATGATCATTATTCGGCCCGTATGGCATCTGATGTAGCCCCATCTTCCGATACCGAATATCTTGATTACCGGTGGTCAACTGCGAAGCCGCCAATTGCAGAGATACCGGATTGATATCCATGCCCTTGATGACCTCTTCCACACCGAGTTTCTGAAGTTGTGCGATTGTCACCTCATCCGCGCCTTGTTCTATGGCACGTCGTTTCATGTCCGTGAGAATCGCCGCCAGCAGTGTCCCGCTACCACACGCCAAATCTACCGTCTTGTTCGCACGCCAAACCTCCGCATCCGTCCAATCCTGATCCCCAACCGCATCCAGAGTCAAACGAGCCGCTATCGACGCGGCAACTGGGCGCGTGAAAAACGCACCATCGCTCGCTTGGTTACCCATCACGCGATTGAATAGTGGTCCCGCATGATCCGCACCCATATCCGCGTAAGTTTCCGCGATACGCTCCGCCTCTGCTGTGATGTGACGTAGGGCGCGTTCAAGTCCCGCAGTCTTACCGGTGTTCTCAATCTCGCGGATGACTTCCAACGCTGGTTGGACAACTGGTTGAAAGTCGTGTGACAGTATTTGGTACCACTCCCAAGTCACTCGACGCACGACATTGGCATCGTTCTTCACCTCTGATAGGTCGCTGATCCCAGACAACCAACGCCCAGCACTGATCCGCTGATGGAGCATCGCAGCATTCATCAAAAGCAACGCAGCAGTCGTGCATCCATCCGCCTGTTGCTTCAAACTCGCTTCATTGAGATTGTCAAGCCCAAAGTGTCGATTTAGAACCTCGACGAGATCGTCGCTTCGAAGATGGAACGACGCCTCATTGATACTGGTTTCCAACAGGTTTAAGTCACGCATCACACGATCCGAACTCAATCCCGACTTCGACAGCAAGTTCATCTTGATCGCGTCACCATGTTCACTCAACCCGCTCAGCATGAGCATCTGCATCCCCGATTCGTTCGCAACCTCCTCGCGACTTCGGCGGTTGGCGCGTCTCTGTGACGGCGGTTCAAGCCTTATCCCCTCGCCATCATTAACCATCTTCTTCGCTTTAGCCTTGCTCTTCGGGATATCTACCGCACCCGGAGTACCGTCTGACAATGGTTTAGTCCGAACCACCGTATCTAACCGCATATCGACACTGCCGTCGCTCTGCTTTTTACCGGCGATTATTTGCGTCGGCTCCGGCACCGCCGATTCATTCGATTCAACCTCCGGCGCACCAAACGGAGTGCCGGGATCGCGAAGGGCGTTCTGATCGAACCCTGTCGAAATCGGCTGGAACACTTGGCTCATTGTGCTCTTGCCATTAAGCACATCTTCCACGTCCCTTTCCGCCGCGCCTGGCGGACCCGTGTGCTGCCGATATTGGATGCGACTGCTGTCTTGGTTGACTACCGCAGTAATCGTTGTCGTGACTTCGGGTTCTTGGGGAAGATAGAGCGTTAACAGATCGGAAAGTTCGTCTTCAATCCGCTGGTCATGTGCGCGCAGGGCCATCAGAATCTGTCCGAGTTCCTTCCAACCCTCTTCCATCTCGCTGGTGCTGAGCCACTTTTCAGGATCAGCATTCGGCGGAATCAGGATCGGACAGATGATGTAACCCAGATCCTTTTCTGGCGCGGTACGCATCGCGCGCCCTACCGCCTGAATCACGTCAATCGGGCTTTTCCGCGCTTCTAGAAATGCAACGGCGTTCAACGACGGAGAATCCGTACCCTCGCCGAATATCCCCACGTTGATAATCCCGTATGGCGACTCTTCACTTGCTTCCGCGAGACGTTCCTTAGCCTTTTCACGCGCCATTACGTTGCTAGTAGCGTCAAGATGCTCCAAGGAATACGATTTCGGACTCTGGCCGTTGCCATTGTCACGCAACCAGTCTTGAACCCAATCGCGAACTGGCTGCGTTTGTAATCGATCTGCAAACTCTTTCGACTTGGCAACGCTGTTCATAAACGCGATGCAAGAGTTTATCGGCACGTTCCCTGCATCACCTCCTTGCGTAGCCCCACCCATCGCCAGCGCAAATACCAATCCGCGAAGGTATTGTGAACTCGTTATCGCTTTGCGTCCCTTCAGTTCAGAACCCACGGCAAGCAAGTTCGCTTGACGGTATGCCTCGGGATCGTTAACTCCAATCGCAATGATCCGATAATCCGCCAACCAACCATTACGCACCGCCTCCGGATAACTCTTCCGGTAAAGCTCAACACCGAATACCGACTCATCATCCATCGTGCGAACTATCCAATCAGACGACGCACTGACCTTCACTCCGTAAACCTTAGGCGTAGCAGTCTGGTAAACGCGGTACGTCGCCGGAAACTCGTTGTTGTCATGACACAACGTGAAATCTCGAAGTTGCTGCTGTTCTTGTTGCGCCTTCGCACTCTTCGACCGCTTGCGACGCAATCCCGCAGTCCGATGCGCTTCATCCGCAATCATCACCTTGGCCGTAACGTTCGATATCTTCAACGCGTCAGCCACTCTGCGACCGCTCTGATATGTGCCAAATATGACATTCAGACTGTCTGCACCGTTGGAGTCGACAATCCAATCCGCGATTTCATCCGCATCAGTCGTAACTTTGCCCTTAACTTCCGATGCGCTCACGTTGCTGTTGTCCGCGGTCGGATTGCTAAAGGTGTCAATGACATCCTCACGACGAGGGCTATATCCCGCTGTCTGATCCGAACATACCGCTAAAGCCCTGATCGGTACCGTCGCATGTTGCAGATACTCCCGACGAATCTGCGCTACCAACGCAATCGAAGGACACAGCACTACCGCCAAATCCCCCATCGACGACAGTTCCTCAACGATCCGCAACGATATCCGAGTCTTACCCGTCCCACACGGCAGAATGATTTTACCCCGCGCCTGACCTACCGGCAGCCCGCCACTCTCGGACCGCTCATGTTCGCGCAGAATCCGCACGCTCTC
Organism: Dehalococcoidia bacterium; assembly: GCA_963555965.3. Lineage (GTDB taxonomy): Bacteria > Chloroflexota > Dehalococcoidia > Lucifugimonadales > Lucifugimonadaceae > Bin127. The sequence goes on along the minus strand of OY821634.1, from coordinate 370,722 downwards.
AGCCACCGCTTCATCCTGCATACTATTCTTGGTCTGGACAACATTACCGACCTCCGAGACACCTTCGACACGCGCACCGGCTTCCGAGACTATCAAGTTGCGGCGTTGCTCAGACAAATCTTTGCGGAGGTTCACCTGCGTCAAGCGCTTTTCGTGCATCGACAACGCACGCAATGTGTTGTCACTCAGGCGAACATCACCATTTGTAACGATCCAACGTTCCGACCAGAACGAGCCTGACGACGCACTAACGAATTTGTCCGTCTCAGTCTTACCAATGTCACGCCCCCTACCATTCTTATCTAGTTGCCGAGACTTGCACTGAATCGCGACGTACCCCTCATTGCCACGACGCTTCGCAACGACGTCAATACCCACGTCCTGGCTAGTCGTACCCGGAAACACATCCTCGCGTTCATCCCACTCCGACCATACCCAGGCATCTGCCACATCCCACTCCCTGATATACGGCGCGAGCCTCGCCGTCAGATTCTCTAACCACTTCCCATCGGTAGGTTGCGTGCTGATCTCATCTATCTCATCGATAGCGTCTTCGATTATCTTTACTGAACTACCAAGCGGCATGATTCGGTCGTTCCTTCTGGCGCCTCGCTAGCGGCACCACTGAAGTGTTGGATTACTGATTAACTTTAAGCGTTTTGTCATTATGATTGCCCGATATTCCTTGTCAGGGTCGCGCCGGACACAAGCACAACTCTAGTCTTTTTGCCATTTGTTTTTTAAGGAGGTGCTTGACGTGCGCTAACGTACGTCGAGACGGTTTGATTCCTGCAATCTTAGGAGCAACAATTTGCGTTGGCTACGTCCGATACCGGAAGACTGGATTCCGTGGCACCTGCTGCTGTTCATCGCCTTGTGCGTTGTGGGTATGGTTTTGCGCGGGGTTGAGCAATTTCCCCTGCATCATCGAGGTGATGTCGTCGGTTTCACGAACGCGATGATCGACGGCTCAGTATCGGTTATCGTAGTATCAGCGGCCGTAAGCACAGCAATCGTGGAGGGAGCATTGATATTCGCAGAAAAATACCTCAAACACCGATTTGAAAGAGGCCTCGAAGAGGGACGCCATGAGGGACGTGAAGAGGGACGTGAAGAAGGACGCGAGGAAGGCCTCGAAGAGGGACGCGAGGAAGGCACAGAATCTGAAAGGCGACGTTGGGTTGAGTGGAATGAGCGAAGGTTAGCCGCTGAAGCTGCTGGTGAACCGTTCCATGAACCCTCGCCTGCTGAAACATCGCATTCAAACGGCTCTAAGTAGAAGGAAACTTTACGCCTGAATGTAGTATCAGCGGCCGTAAGCACAGCAATCGTGGAGGGAGCATTGATATTCGCAGAAAAATACCTCAAACACCGATTTGAAAGAGGCCTCGAAGAGGGACGCCATGAGGGACGTGAGGAAGGACGTGAAGAAGGACGCGAGGAAGGCACAGAATCTGAAAGGCGACGTTGGGTCGAGTGGAATGAGCGAAGGTTAGCCGCTGAAGCTGCTGGTGAACCGTTCCATGAACCCTCACCTGCTGAAACATCGCATTCAAACGGCTCTAAGTAGAAGGAAAATTTACACCCCATGACGAAAGTCCTAGTTACCGGCGGCTCAGGAAAGATGGGCCAAGTAATTATCCAAGACCTATTGGCAACCGGCTACGAGGTTGTCAGCACTGACCGCAAAGCTCCGAAGTCCACCAACGGTTTCGAGTTCATCGCCGCCGATGTAACCGATCCCGAAGAAGCTATGCGCGTCATGGAAGGGTGCGACAAGCTTATCCATATGGCGGCAATACCCAACCCGCTCATCGCCTCTGAGTGGGAAGTGCTACGAGTCAACACGATGTCCAACTGGGCGGTGCTGGAAGCGGCTGAGAAACATGGCATCTACAACATCGTTATGGCATCGAGCATCAACGCCATCGGTGCCGCATTCTCCCGCAATCGCGTTCCTAGACCCTATTTCCCCCTTGACGAAGAGCAAGGTACGCTCTGCCAAGATTCTTATGCAATGTCGAAATGGTACGGCGAAATCATGGCCGACACCTTCATCCGACGCAACCCCGGCAAGATGCAGATCGCGTCGATGCGGTTCCATTGGCTAGGCAGCAAGGAAGAGCAACTCGAACGTAAGAACTCGCGCAATATCAGCATGACCAATCCAATGCGTCGCAATGCGATGGACTTTTGGGGCTATTCCGACATCGAAGAATCGGCTGCCGCATGTCGTCTAGCCCTCGAAAAGGAATGGGACGGACACGAAGCATTCTTCATCAACGCAACCGACACATTCCTAGAAGTGCCAACTGAAGAAGCTGTAGCCATGGCCTATCCCGAAGCCGAGATACGGTCTGCCTTGCCCGGCTTCACATCTGCTATCAGCCCTGCCAAAGCCAAACGCATCCTAGGCTGGGAGCAACAGCATACTTGGCGAGACTTGTAGGACAAAGCAACCCGCAATACACCATCCGAGATTCGATTAACAGGGAAATCAACATGGCAAACTCAATAGTCGGAAAAGTCCAGACTGTACAGGGCCCAGTCGATCCGAGCGAAATAGGCGCGACAATCACCCATGAACACCTCTTGATCGATTTCATCCCTGTCTTGCAAGAACTTCCTGGCGCGAGCAACTTGAAGAGGATGCACGATCCCGTAACCGTAGAAAACCTCTGGTGGGTTCGACACTACTGGAACAGTAGCATCGACAATCTCAGACTGCTAGATGTTGAAGTCGCTATTGACGAGGCTAGAGAGTTTTATACCGCGGGCGGTTCTACCATCGTGGACGTCACATCCATAGGTATCGGGCGTGACCCGCTGGCATTGCATCGGATCTCCCGTGCCACGGGTCTAAACGTAGTAATGGGCGGCGGACATTATGTGTACCTGACGCACGGGGAAGACATCCAAAACGCTAGCGTCGAGCAGCTAGCCGAGGGCATCATCAGCGACGTTCAAAAAGGCGTCGATGGAACTGGAATCAAGACTGGAATTATCGGCGAAATCGGCAACTCTTGGCCTTGGGAGGAGACGGAACAGAAAACGCTAGAAGCCGCGGTAATGGCGCAACGCGCAACCGGCGCTCCCCTGCTGATCCACCCCGGTCGCGACAACTATGCACCGATCCAACTTCTGGAAGCAGTAGACCGCTGGGGCGGTGATCTTTCTCACACCGTAATGGGGCACATCGAACGCACCATATTCGACTACGGCGTTCTTGATGAGGTTGCGGCAACCGGAGCCTACATGAACTGGGACCTCTGGGGACACGAATCGACCTACTACCCTATGAACCCTCAAACCTACATGGCATCGGACCAGCATCGCCTAGAGCAAGTTGAGCACGTGATCGCGAACGGGCACGTCAAACAGATTCTTCATGCCCACGACATTTGCTCCAAGCACCGCATCAAGAAATACGGCGGCCACGGATGGGATCACATTATCGACCGCGTCGTTCCTAGGTTACGTGCTCGTGGCACAACTCAGAACGACATCGACACGATGCTGATCGACAACCCGAGTCGAATGTTGACGTTCCGTGAACCCGTAGGCTGAAACATTGACGCTCAAACGCTTCGTCAAGCGATTTGCTTAAAGTCAAATAATCGCCAAGATGTATTCGGTTTAGAATCAGAATCATCGCTTCCTGCGCCCCCGTAGCTCAACGGATAGAGCGAAAGACTTCTAATCTTTAGGTTGCGCGTTCGAATCGCGCCGGGGGTGCCATCTTTATCGACCACCTCTCAGATGGCCCTACAAACTGATGCATCCGAATCCATGATCGCATCTGCGCGCCGAGTCGGAATCGCAGTCGATTCATGCGCTCTTCTCTCCCCGGAATTCGTTTCCATCAACGCCATCGCTGTTGCTCAGATGCGACTCAATATCGGCGAAAAGGAGTTCAGCGATTCCCCTGACCTCGACTATGCCGAACTCTATCGACGCGTAGCCAGCAATCCAAATAATCGCGCATGGGCATCTGCGCCAAAGCCAGATCAGTGGTACGACACTATCAACCAAGCGGCAAGCGGCTTTGATGCTGTACTTTGCTTGACAGTGGCTGCGGGACTCAGTGCATCATACGACTCTGCCCGCGTTGCCGCTCAACGTTTCAAGACCGAAAACCCCAGCGTCGATGTGCGAGTCGTCGACTCCGAAACCATCTCTGGTGCCCTCAAGTTGCTATCAATGGACATCGCTCGAGCGGCCGAACTTGGTTTCGATATTGACGGCGTTATTTCTGCGATCCAAGAATCGAAATCCACTCTTCGAACTATCGCAACGTTAGACAATCTTGATCGGATGCACTTGATCGCAAATACCCCCCATTTCATAATCAATACCGCCCGCATCCTAAACATTAAGCCCGTCGTGACGTTCACCACCGACGAATTTCAGCTGGTTGCGAAACCGGTATCATTCGGCGCCGGGAGACGTCGAATGTTCCAAGCCATGCGAAGTGACATCGGCGAAAATCCTGCGCGTTTCGTTGTTCTTCATGTTGATGCTGAAGATCGCGCTCAATCAGCCGCCGATGAACTCCGAGCCAAATTCGAATGCCAATTCATGAATATCTCCGATTTCCATCCCTTCATCGGCTTCTACGCCGGTCCTGGTGCCATCGGAATCGCGTGGCAAAAACTATAGCGGTCATCTTCAGTCGGACCCACGTCTCAGATTGGTATCCTAGTAAGCGGATTTTGCACAAAGTCTCACGATTGATGACTTAGACGCTCGCTTAAATCATCGAAACCCGAAGTTGGAATTCAAAAACTACGAAATAGAGCCGTCGTTCTACGACGAAATGTTCAACCTTGACGGCTCGCCGCGTCCGCACTGCGTTGAGGTCCACTCAACCCTGATGGAGCTTACTCAGCTCGAAATCAATACGATGCAGGAGCGGGTGACCCGTTCGTTCTACAACGAAGGCATCACCTTCATCGTCTACGGAGACGAAGCCGCTGGAGAGCGCATCATTCCCATAGACGCTGTCCCGCGAGTCTTAGCAAACGCCGAGTGGCGTCATATCGAAACTGGGCTTGACCAACGCCTTCGCGCATTGAACCTCTTTTTGGAAGATGTCTACAACGAGGCGCGGATAATCGCCGATGGTGTAATCCCCACCGATGTCATACGAGGCTGTCCCCAATATCGCATTGAGATGCGCGGCCTCTCGGCACCGTACGGCGCTTGGGTGGCAATATGCGGCACCGATCTAGTTCGTACAAACGATGGTTTCCGAGTACTTGAAGACAATCTTCGCGTCCCGTCCGGCGTTTCATACATGATCGCAACCCGAAAGGCCGTCAAGGCGAACCTCCGAAACGCCTATCGCAGATCACAGGTCCTAGACGTCGAACACTACGGGCAACTGCTACTTAGAACTCTCCGCGACCTCGCACCTCCGGGAATCTCAGACCCTACCATCGCACTGTTGACACCCGGCGTATACAACTCCGCGTTTTACGAGCACATGTTCCTAGCACGTGAACTAGGCGCTGAACTCGTTGAAGGTCGCGATCTCATAGTCAACGACGGATACGTATATATGCGGACCACTAGAGGACTCCGACGCGTCGATGTCATTTACCGGAGAGTAGACGACGACTACATCGACCCCTTAGTCTTCCGTCCCGACTCATACCTCGGCGTTCCCGGACTCCTGCACGCCTACCGTCTAGGCAACGTGACTCTGGCAAACGCTCCAGGCACCGGCGTAGCCGACGACAAGAGTGTTTACGCCTACGTCCCCGACATCATCCGCTACTACCTGAGTGAAGAACCGATTCTCGACAACGTCAAAACCAATCTCTGCCGTCAACCAGAAGGCCTCGAATACACCCTCGACAATCTTGAGAACCTCGTAGTCAAGCAAGTTGGCGGTTCGGGCGGCTATGGAATGTTGATTGGACCACATTCCACCGCCGATGAACGCGAAAATTTCGCGAAAGATATCCGCGCTAATCCTGCTAACTACATTTCGCAACCGGTTCTAGATCTTTCACGAGCGCCCTGCCTGATCGACGACCAATTCGAACCCCGTCACGTTGACCTCCGTCCGTTTATCCTTCGCGGCGACGAAACTCGCATCGTTCCCGGCGGTCTTTGTCGTATCGCACTCCGCAAAGGCAGCTTGGTCGTCAACTCAAGCCAAGGCGGCGGCGCAAAAGACATCTGGGTGCTTGCGACGTAATCGATATGCTTTCAAACAGTGCAAGCGGAATCTACTGGATGGCGCGCTACATGGAACGCGCTGGCTACATGTGCCGTCTGCTCCATTTGCAGTCAGAGGCACTCGTAGATCGACCAGTAAGTGAAATCCAGTTCGGATGGCGACGAATCTACACTGCAATCGACCGAAATCCGCTGGGTGGAGTTCATGCAATCGGCCAGATCGATGATTACAACTTGGTTGACGCTTATTTTCTTACCGATGAACTCACATTCGTGCGCGAAAATCCAGAATCAATCCTCAGCTGTTTAGAGCGCGGGCGTGAAAACGCACGTCAAATACGACACTGCGTTAGCGACCAGATGTGGACGGCTTTGAATACCGAGTTCCTACGCATACGCGACATCAAACTGACAGACATCTGGCTTTCATCACCAGGCAGTTTCTATGCTGAATTACTCGCAGGCATTGATCGTTTTTCCGGTGTCGCAACCTCGACTATGTACCGCGACGAGGGATGGCACTTCTTCCGAGTTGGTCAATTCATCGAGCGCGTACAATTCAGTACTTCGTTGCTTCTCACTCAACTGATGCTCGAAATGCAACACGGCGAACTTGCCGACGCCAGCTGGCGCAGTCTGCTACGAATCTTCCACGCCTCCGGTGCATACGACCGAACTTATAGCATCGAAATACAGCCCAAATTGATCCTCGACCTGCTCGTTACCGACCGACGCATTCCCGAATCTCTGCTCCGATCAGTAGACCGCACAACTCAAGAACTGTCTTCTTTGGGCGACGGCCCCGATCCATCCACGAGCGGCGCTCTTCGCAGACTGGCAGGACGTCTCGGTGCTCTTCTGCGCTACGACTGGCCAGACCGCGAAGACCGCGAAGAGGTCTTACGTCAGGTCGTCAAACACTCTCGGCAACTCCATACCCTCCTCTCTGAAACATACTTTCAATATGCCATTCAAGGAATCCCGGGGAGCGATATGCGATGACCGAGATGGTCCGATACGCGATTGAGCATATTTCGCGCTTCCTATACAGCAAAACGGTTGCCCGTTCCGCGATGTGGCTTTGCCTCCAACCACGCAGCGACTTCGATCAACACGTTAGACGGTTCGAAGCCATTACAGAACCTAGCGTAGCTTTGAGTCCAGAAACCGATAGCTTTGGCAACAATAAGCACGTCATCACCATAAACTTCGAGCACGACTCACTCGTCATCACGACACGCTCAGAAGTTGAAAACATCAACGCCACTCGACTCCCGACCGCGCTCGGAGCCGGGGCTTGGGAAGAGATCGAATCTTGGACAAATTCCTTCGAACACTGGGACTTCACTCACGAAAGCGCGTTGACGCGAAACTGTCCGTCTCTCGAAAATTTCGTAACTCGCTACCGTATCGGTTCCGGATCCGATCCCGTGGAATCACTCCTCAGACTCAGCGACACCCTCCATCGGAACTTTGTATACACCCCCGGTGCTACCACTGCAGATTCCACTATCCAAGACATCCTCGAAACAAAACGCGGTGTGTGCCAAGACTATGCGCACGTTATGATCGCAATCGCTCGTTCTTGGGGCATACCAACTCGATACGTCTCCGGATACATGCACGTAACTGGCATAGATGGTGAGCAATCGACAGAATCCGCCACTCACGCTTGGGTAGAATGCCTACTCCCCGACCTCGGATGGTTCGGATTCGACCCCACTAACGCTGGCATCGCAGACGAAAGACACGTTCGCATCGCCGTCGGTAGAGACTATCTCGATGTCTCACCAACCAGAGGCGTCCTCATCGACGGCAAGCCATCCACTCTGGAGGCAACCGTAAAGATGGAAAAGATGTTCTCACAAGCGATCGCGATTTGACCTTAAACCCTCCTATTTGAAAAAGGAGGAACTACAAGAGCTACATCAGCAAGCAAGACGTGGGCATCATTCAATCAATTACATCCCGCTTCAAATCATCTATCGCACTCGAAGATATTCGCAAACACGACCTGAATTACTTCGTTTAATCGAATAACTCGCGGCGTGTATACTGTGTCTCATAAAGATGCTGACCCTCAATTTCAGGCATTGACACGTGAAAGTAGCAACCGCAGAATTCTGGGGAGGATACCTTGACTATCAAGCACGCAGGAATCGCGTTAATCATCGGAGTTGCAATCTCCTTCGTTTCGGGCCTCCTATTCCCTGGGAACGTGTTGATCAACCCTGTTGACCAACTCGATTACTCCCAGGCTGTTGGAGCCATGGCGGATGCTCCTACGCTCGCACACACAATGATCTTCCTGTCGATCTTAGGGATGCTGCTTATAGTGTTCGCTTTCGTCGCCGGGATATATCCCCTCACTGCCCAAGGAACTAGCGTCGCCAACACACTCCTTCGGTTCGGAATAATCCTCTCGGTTATCGAATGGAGTATCGTCATCGTCGGACAAGGGATGCGGCACATCGTTGTCCACCTAGCTCAAAGAGCATCAAGTGCTGGTGCGGAAGATCAACTACTCTTCACCGAAGTTGCCGGAGAAGTGTACGCCAGTATGATCGCTGTCTTCATGTCGTTCATCCCTCTCTTCCCGATCGCTACGATCCTTGTGGGCATAGGGCTTGTTGCACGAATATCTACCATGAACCTGCCGAAAGTCGCGTCATACGGTTTGGTCGTGATGGGTATTGCGGGATTCATCACCTACATCTTGGCGATGTTCGCTCCGAGTGACGAGCCAACGACCTACCTGACGGTCTTCAACACATTGCTGTTCTTCGGCACCTTCTGCTTCCTCGTTTTGGGTTACAGCATGTGGAAGGGAGACGAGGGTCTAACTGAGGAATCGTAGACCGACGCGAATCGCCTTCAACGCGCTGGGAGACACGCGAAACCTTTTGAGTCTCTCAGCGCCGATTTTCTGCCTCGCCACAGCTCGCACGCAGCATCCGATACTGGGTTTAGCGCAACGATAAGGTGTTTACGCAGTGAAGTCGAGATCTTACCGCGGGTATTAACCCTTTGCGGAAATCCGCTCTCAAAGGCATGGCTACTACGGTCCCGCAAGCACTATGCTCACTGGTAAAGGTCAGCCCTGTTCGTGGCGACGGTAGACCGCGTCAATCTCCTGATCCAGCTCCTCTTCCCAGATGCGCACCATCGAGCGTAGCCGCATGTTCTGATACGCTCCCCAGATCGTCATCGCCGGAGGCACTAACAAGATCGAAACGATCAGGGAATATGCAATTGTGATCGCCGTCACAATGCCGAACTGCTGAGTTGCCAACAGTGGTGACGCTATCAACACTCCAAGCCCAAGCGCGGTAGTCAGCGCAGAACCCAACAACGCCGATCCAGTCGTCGAAAGCGTACGCACGGCCGCAGTGTGCGGATCACGCAACTGACCGTACTCCTCTCGGTATCGGTGTATCAAGTGAATCGTGTAATCAACACCAATACCTATAGATAAAGCTGTGATTATCGACGTGACCAGCGTGTAGGGAATTCCCAAAAGTGCCATCGTCCCTAGTACTGAGATCAGAACCAACACTGTGGGGCCTACCGCAATCAAAGCCAAAGCGGGCTGACGAACCGTCACCCAGAAGAAGGCACCCAGAACTATGATCGCAACCGCAACCGTCGTGCTGATCGACTCCGTTTGCTTATCCCTTATTGCATCTGTGACGGCAAACGACACCACCGCCTCGGATGTCGCCGTGATTGCGTCGTCTTCCCCGAACCAAAGTGCCTCGATCTCTTCTTGAAGATGCTTTGTTGCGTATGGGTCACCTGTGTACGCTGGAAACTGCAACAATATCGAGTCGATTCCGTCTGGGTTGTTCACTAATACGCGCGACAACGCCGGATCCTGTGCCTCGATATCGTCAAGGATTGCCTGAAGTGCTACTGAATCTATCTCGACATCCGCGGATGCCTCTCGGAACCGTCTCGCGATCTCCGCGTCATACTTATCTCCTGGTTCACCGCTGTCGGTAGTCCAGTCACGCAACACCAAATCGTACGAAACGAGTATCGGACCCGCCGCGGCCATTGGTCGACGATCAGGATCCTCAAAGGCAGATTCGAGATCGCGAATGTTAATCAACGTGCGCGTCTCCGAAGCCTCTGCCTTTACAAGAACACTCGCCATCTCTGTCGAACCCCCGACCGCCGTGTCGAGTGTGTTCAAATCCGACAGCACACTACCCCCTCGTGGCAAAAGGTCACGAATGCTGTACTCCGACTTAAGGCCCGTCGCCGCATATCCCAAACTAATCGTCACCACCACAACGACCACTATGTATGGCGCAGGTCTGCGCGTGAGACTCCTGCCAAGCGTCTCAGCCAATCTTTCTATACCCGGCAATGCCGTGGCGATGGGACGCGGCGATTTCAGCGTACCACGCGCCTCACGACGACGGTCAATTATCGTCCGGCCAGCCGGCAACAGCGTCAGCATAACTATGAGGCTCAAACCAACACCCAGACCCGCTACGACGCCGAAGTCTCCTACCAATTCGATCGGGGAGAACAGCCCGGCCAGAAGACTGACTATCGTAGTCACGGCCGCCAGCAACAGCGGCAACGTAACGTTTTGTAGTCCAACCCGGACCGCCGGCACAACCGATTCACCGGCAATACGCTCCTCACGGTAATGTGAAACCGCTTGAATCGCGTAATCCACAGTCAGACCGATAATGATAATCGGCACCATCGACGTCAAAGCGTTCGGAGGGCCTACAATCCCTAATCCGTTCGGCCCCAACCAGCCCTCAGCGCCAACAATCCAGATGATCGAAACAAACAATCCCACAAGGGTCAAAACCAAATCCGAGATCGTGCGCGTGAACAGCAGGATTAGCAAAGCGATCAGCAACAGAGCAACTCCGACCAGCGGCAGCAATCCCGTTTCAGTGCCTCTGATAAATTCGTCCTCGATCACTGCGAATGAAACGCTGCTCACCTGCAAAGGCCCCTCGCTCGCTACCGACAGTTCGTTGATCGTACGCTCCACATCCTTAACCCGATCATCGCCGGTGTTTTGCAAATGGACACTTGCTATCGCGATCTCTGTGCCATTCGAGTCGGTACCCGTCATCGCGTCCAAAAAAGCACCAATTTGCGGCGCACTCCGTACCGCGTCAATCTGCGACTGCGTAACCGAATCGAAATTCGGTACCTGCAATGCACCTTGTAAAAGCAACGAAGGAGCAAAGATAGGATCCTCCGGAGCCAATAGCTCTACTACTTCCGAATCGCTGCCGATCTCGCCTAGCAGACCCGACATCTGCGAAAGACCGTCCGGCGTAAGTGCGTCTCCGCGGAAAAGCAAAGTAACCACTCTGACCTCACCCGAATCCCCGAAAAGCTCATCAATTTCGGCTATCGCTTCGCTGATTGCACTCCCTCGAGGAAGCGCACCAGCAGCTTCCAGTGGAGCAGCACGCAAACTCGAACCCATCCCGAGCAAAACCGTCACTAAGACCAAAACCAGCAGCGTGGCCCAAGGACGCACCGTCACCAGCCAGCTGAACCCGCTGATTATAGTGTTCAAGAATTACCCTCCGTATCGCGAAACCGCTCAATGGATCAGGGCACACCTTGCCATAATCCAGTAAATACGTGGTTTCGCTCTACGAAAGTATAAAAATCAACCTACCTGAACGATCACCACGCACTGCAGTATCATCGAGACCTTTGCACAACTACGTCATTCCGACGAAAGTGGCGCTTCAGCGGACGGAACGACCATCCATAGGGCATGGGAGAGAGGCGTGCAAAGCGAAACGCGAAGTCTAAATCCCCTTTAATTCTTCTCTTGTTGGATCATCAAAGGGGAGGGGTACACAAAGGTCTCTTAAGCTGACCAATATGGTGGGCCCGGAGGGAATCGAACCCCCGACCGATCGGTTATGAGCCGACTGCTCTAACCCCTGAGCTACGGGCCCACGAAACACCACACACACCATATCGATTCTACAGGTAATAGCAGGTTTGAAACCTGCACCTACTCCTGTGGATTCCTACTTTCGTCGGAATGACGAGCGCGCCCTGTCATTCCGAGCGCAGCGAGGAATCTCACCCTACGCAAAGCGTAAGGGGCTAGGCGGATGCTTGCCTTCATTCCTATCATGGCTCAAAACCTACGCTAACATTCAAAATGCTTACTACTTAGACCAACCACAGGGGCAACGCCATGCAAATCACCGATGTTCGCCTAGACATGTTCAAATGGCCGAGGGAAATCCCCATCACCAACGGCCTCTACACCTACACTCACAACCTCCTCAACATCGTCGTCATCGAGACCGACGATCCAAGCATCACCGGCATCGGACTAGCCGGCGGCATAGAGGCAAGCCCAGAAGTAGGCGACGCCATAATCGGACATTTCAAGAAAATGCTCGTAGGTATGGACCCTCTCGATAATGAACGAATATGGCGCGAGATGTGGCGACCCAAGCTAGTCGGACGTCGTGGCATCACCACCCGAATGTTGGGAGGCATCGATATCGCCCTATGGGACATCAAAGGCAAAGTCGCCGGACTGCCTGTGTACAAACTGCTCGGAGGATACACCGACCGCGTGGACACGTATGTCGCCGGCGGATATTACGAAGAAGGTAAAGGGCTCAAAGAACTCGCAGCAGAGATGGCATCAAACGTCGAACTCGGCGCACGAGCCGTAAAGATCAAAGTCGGCGCAGTCCCTATCAACGAAGACATCGAACGCGTACGCGTATGTCGCGAAACCATCGGCCCAGACGTCCGCCTCATGGTCGACGCCAACAACGCATACCGACACTACGAAGCCATCGAGTTCGCTAGAAAAGCCGAGAAATACGATCTCTTCTGGTTCGAAGAGCCCGTGGAGCCAGACGACTACATCGGACAGCGTGAGGTCACCCGCGCTACATCAGTTCCCGTCGCCGCTGGCGAGAATGAATACACAAGATACGGGTTCCGCGACATGATCGATCACCGCGCTGTAGATATCCTGCAACCCGATGCCCTAGTCCTAGGCGGAATTACCGAGTTCATGAAGGTCGCCGCGCTAGCACAAGCGCACGACCTAGACATCGCACCGCATGGATCGCAATATGTCCACATCCACCTCGTCGCGGCTATACCAAATGGTTTGATCCTCGAGTACTACCGAGACACTGTAGATCCGATGCACGGGAAAATCTGGCAACACGAACTCTACATCGAAGACGGATATGTCCATGCGCCGGACCGCCCCGGCTTGGGACTCGAACCCAAATGGGACGTGTTAGAGGAGTTTCGGGTCTAAAACGACCATCGTAAAGCGATTCCTTTTTTGACACCGCGCGGGAGTTCTTTGCGCAACCTCGTCATACCTGCGAAGGCGGGTATCCAGAGAGACGGGCGTTTGAACGGTGATTAAAATCATCTATATCTCCGTTCACCTGCACTATGGTCATAAACCTCTTAATCATCTTCGCCGTCGCCCTTCGGCTTGGGCTCACCTCATTCGGCGGACCGATCGCTCATATCGGTTTCTTTCGTCAGGAATATGTCGAAAATCGGCGATGGATCTCCGAAACGCGTTTCTCAGACCTCGTCGCCCTCTGTCATTTCCTCCCCGGGCCTACAAGTAGCCAACTAGGAATAGCCGTCGGAATCACACGCGGTGGAATCCTAGGCGGAATCTTGGCATGGATCGGTTTCACCGCTCCCTCAGCTGCAATCCTCATCGCTTTCGGATTTGGCGTAACCCACTTCGACAACATCCTCGATGAACAATGGCTCAACGGACTCAAGATCGCCGCAGTCGCGGTCGTCGCTCAAGCCCTTTGGGGAATGAGCACCAGCCTTACTCCAGATAAAACCCGCGTCACCATCGCAATTCTAGCCGCCATCGCAATTCTCCTATCACCGCTCCCATTCACCATCGTCATCGTGATCATCATCGCAGGAGTGTTCGGATGGTACCAACTCCGGCATCTCGTCAGCAAGGCACAAACCGACGAAACATCCTTCTCAATCCCAAAAACCGTTGGCATAGCCTCTGCCCTGCTTTTCTTCATCCTGTTAGTCGGACTCCCCTTAGCAAACGCCTTCTTCGAAATCGACACCCTAGCAATTTTCGACAGCTTCTTCCGCAGCGGATCATTGGTCTTCGGCGGCGGACACGTCGTATTACCTACCCTAGAGGCCGAAGTCGTTCGAAAGGATTGGGTAACCACCGAACAATTCATCGCAGGCTACGGCGCATCACAAGCAATCCCCGGACCGCTCTTCACATTCGCCGCGTACCTCGGAACTGTCATGAAAACCGGACTCGGCGGTATCCTTGGCGCATTGATCGCACTCATCGCCATCTTCCTACCCTCTTTTCTCCTCGTCATCGCCATCCTCCCGTTCTGGAACCAACTCAGCCAAGCACACCGATTCAGAGCCGCCCTGGTGGGTATAAACGCCGCCGTCGTCGGAATCCTTGCCGCTGCACTCTTCGACCCTGTCTGGACATCCTCTATCAAACAACCATCCGATTTCGCACTCGCAGCAGCCGCATTCGGACTATTAGTGTTCTGGAAACTACCACCGTGGTTGGTAGTCATTCTATGCGCAGCAGTCGGCGCGATCCTGCATATCATCGTTTGAGCACGCCCAATCCCATGCTTCACCATCACCATTCGCTGTATCGTTATCGTTATAGCCCTTAAACCATCGAACGCTCACAATGAAATCACCCAACGCCCAAAGATACCCCTTAACCGCGTGGTTGACCATCACCCTAGCAGCCACTGCATTATTCGCGTTCAATGCATGCAAAGCCGAAGTCAACGTAGCCATCGACGAGGATGGAGCCGGCGAAATCGAACTCATTGGCGCAGTAAACGACGCTATATTGTCCCTTGCAAGAATGACCGGAGACGATCCTTTCCAAGACTTCCTAGACTTTGAGACCGAAGAACTCACTGGCGACGGACTCGAAGGCACTACTGTAGAACCATACTCGCAAGCGGGTTACACCGGAATCAGAATCCGTGCCAACTTCGATCCGTATGACCCTACAATCGCTGCATTCTCAAACGACGAATCGACGCTTGGCAACCTTACTGAGACGATCGGACTCGGCGAGTTCAGATTCCAACGAACCGAACAAGACGACGGATGGCTCGTCCGACTCGAACAAACCACAGACTCAGATTTGGTTAACGGATTCGGCGATCTCGTTGGCGACGTGCCATTCGACGTTGGCGACCTTGACCTGCCTTTCATCTTTTCACTCAAACTGCCAGGAAAATACGTCGAACACAACGCTGACAGAGAACTCAACGACACCCTCATCTGGGATACCAACCTGCTAGACGGAGTGGACATCTACGCAGAAAGTCGAGACCCCGGCTTCCAAATCGACTTGGTACCAACCCTGATCACGATATTCTTCATCCTATTGCTCGGTGGCATAGTGGTCGGTGTTATCGCCAGCCGCCAGCGACGCAAGAGACGCTCCGAAGAAGATGCTGAGGTGAACACGAGCACTCACGTCTAACCGACAGCGCATACGCAACAAACAACTCAGAATCGTCGCAAATAGTAGCATGTACATAACGACGGAAATAGATTTGGAATCACAACACAATCTGCGACACAAAACGAACGTCGCGGGGAGCATGTGAATCATGGAATCAGTCTTCAAAGCAGCAGTTCAAGAACTAGACGACCACAAGCCGATGGTCGTCGCGACCGTCGTCCGCACCTCTGGCTCAACACCGCAGAAATCGGGTGCCAAACTGCTAGTTCGAGAAGACGGTAGCGGTGTCGGCACACTTGGCGGTGGATGCGTCGAGGGTGATATCTGGTTCGCTGCGCAAGAGCTACTAAAGCGCGGCGGAGACGCTGAACTCCGCGACTACCAACTCAACGAAGACCTTGCCGCACAAGATGGGCTCGTATGCGGCGGAACTATGTATTTCCTCATCGACCCCATACGCGAAACCGATCCCTACCGCGACTTCGCAACCCAAGCCGTCGAAGCATACGCCGGCGGATCACCCATGGCTATTGTCAATGTCACTGGCGCACCTGAATCCTCGAAAGTCACCGTCGGTGCCAAGATGTTGGTACGCGAAAACGGAGATACCCAAGGCGGTCTCGGAGACACCGTCCTAGAAGCCCTAACCGTCGCGAAAGCCCGCGAACTCATGGCTATGGGCAAAAACGATTACCTTCGCTTCGATGACGGTATCGAGTGCTACATCGAGGCATACACTACTCCCCCAACTCTCGTCTTGATTGGTGGCGGACACGTCAGCAAAGCTATCGCACCGATCGCCAAGAGCGTCGGATTCCGCATATTCGTCTTCGACGACCGAGAACAGTTCTCCAATCCAGAGCGATTCCCTGAAGCAGATATGACAGCGGTCGGCGACTACCGCGACGGCTTCGATGTGTTACCAGTCAACGCCAACTCGTTCGTGGTGGTTGCAACGCGCGGACACCAGTTCGACGATGCAGCCGTCTCTGGCGCGTTGCGCACTCCAGCGTCGTACGTCGGACTTCTCGGCAGCAAGCGCAAGACCATCCTCATCTTCGAAGAACTAATCCGAAACGGATACGACCCCGAAGAACTTCGACGGATAAATGCCCCCATCGGACTCGACATCGGCGGTCGCACCCCCGAAGAAATCGCCCTCAGTGTCATGTCCGAAATCATCGCATTCCGACTCGGCGGTAAAGGCGGGAGCATGAAACTACAAGAACGTCTACTCGACAAGGCCATTGAACGCGCCACCAAACCGCAAGCCGTCGATCATGCAATGGCCGCGGGCGGGTAATCAGTCTTTATCGCTAATTGCGCGGCGGTAATTCCTCAATGGGCGTAGAGGCAATACTTCTCTCAGCCGGTGAGTCGTCCCGAATGGGCAAACCCAAAGCCCTTCTCGAATGGTTCGGGGCAACTCTGGTCGAAGCGCAGATCGACTCACTTATCGAAGCTGGCACCGATCGCGTCATTATTGTCACCGGTGCCCATCACCACGAAATCGCGGAAGCATTGCCAAAACTTCCGAACATCCTCATCGCTAACAACCCTAAATGGGCGTTAGGCAAGACAACATCCATCAAAACCGGCATAAAACACCTCAGTTCCGAATGCCAAACCATCATCATCCTTGCTGTCGATCAGCCCCGTCCTGCGTGGGTTACCAAGCGAGTCTTAGACTCGCACAGAGCATCTAAACGCCCGGCAACGTCCCCACGTTACTGTGGACATGGCGGACATCCCCTACTCTTCGATATCTCTCTTCTACCCGAGTTGTCCAACATCTCTGAGGAGCGCGAAGGACTCCGAGAAGTTATGAAAAGGCACGACCAAGACATGAATCGTGTTTACTTCGACAACCGAATCGTTCGCTTCGACTTGAATACTCCAGAAGACTACGAAGCGGCGCTGTCCTCATACCAGTCGTTATCAATGGACCACTAGATATGGCAACAGACCTAAGCGCAGCCCGAGAATACATGACCAACGCCGGATTAGCCGGTTGGCTGACCCGCGACTATCGGTATACCAACCCGATCTTTTTTGCCGCGCTGGGATACCAGCCGAATAATCTCACGCGGCCAGTCTGGCTTTGGATACCTGCTGACAACGAACCCATAATCCTCGCGCATGATGTTGACCTCAATCGTTTCGACCTAGATGGAATCGAAGCCAAACAGTACAGCAACCGTGACGCGATGGTATCGTTGCTACGCTCTCTGTTGCCGAAAAACGGCGCGATCGCGATGGATTACTCTCCGATGTACGAGTTGCCTCGTGTGGCGAGAGTCGACGCGGGTTCTATTGATCTGGTCAGATCGTTCGGCTTGGAGGTGGTCTCTTCCGGTGATATCGCACAATATGCCACGGAACGCTGGAATGATGCTCAGTTAGCATCGCACCGCTACGCGATGTCGGAGTTGGTGGAATCCATGCATGAGGCCTTCAAGTTCATCGGTGAAAACGTCAGTTGGAAACTTTCAGAACACGACGTAGCCGAGTTCATTCGCGGAAGATTCGACCGCGCTGGCTTATTCACCGACGAAGGCCCTGTAGTCGCATTCAACGTCAATTCATCCGACCCGCACTATGAACCCACACCCGAAAACTCCGCAATAATCAGGCGTGACGGATGGCTATTGATCGACGCATGGGCTAAACCAACCTCTATCGAGCCGTTCGTTAATGGAGAATCCGATCGTGGCAGTGAACCAGTCTTCGCCGACATAACTTGGGTCGCAAAGATCGGGGCACCGCCAACCGACGATCACCTCAAAGTCTTCGACTCCGTCAGACGAGCCCGCGACTCTGCATTTGAGTTCATTCGAGACCGTCATCTGCGAGGTGAATCGACTCAGGGATGGCAGGCAGACCGCATCGCCAGAAATTCCATTACCAAAGATGGTTACGGCAAGTGGTTCGTGCATCGACTCGGACACAGCATCGGCCCCGAAGTCCATTCCAACGCAGTCAACTTAGACGATTGGGAAACGCACGACACTCGCCAATTGATACCCGGCATCTGTGTATCCGTCGAACCCGGCATCTACCTTCCGCAGTTTGGAGTCCGTTCTGAGATGGACATCTACGTCAGCGATAACGATGTAGAGATAACCGGTGAGATACAAGAGCAAATCCACCAAATTTCGACTTGAACAATTGATAAGCCCCGGAACTCTCAAGTATGCGATTTTGACATAACGTTAGGCGATGGATCGGTCAAAATCGCAATCGCCGAAACGAAGGCACCGATCGCTGTTCCGCACGCCTAAGCCGTTTGCAGCGTTCTCATATCCTTCGTTTCGCCTGCTGTGGTTCAGTGCAAACTTCGTAGCACTTGGTATATGGGCCGAACGCTTAGCTGTCGGATGGTTGGTACTTGAGCAGACTGACTCGGTGTTGCTATCCGCCGCGACGTTCGCCGCAGGTTCTGCACCCGGTATCATCGCCGCGCCGATTGGTGGCGCGGTCGCTGATCGATTTCCTCGGAACCGATTGCTGCCCCTGACAGCACTTATCAGGGCCACTTCGATACTGTCAATCGCACTCGTCGCACTGAGCGGATTCTCCAGTCCGTGGCCGATATTCGTGATAGTCGCGTTTGAAGGGGTTGTCAACTCATTCGACATGCCCGCCAAGCAGGGACTTATCACCGACATCGTACCGCGCGAAGCCCGGATGAACGCCATATCGGTTCATTCCATCGGCACGCGGGCGGTCGCCGCTGCCGGCGCACTTGCAAGCGGAATCATCGCAGAGTTCGTTGGAATCCCTGCCGCACTATTCGCCGCAGCCGGATCGGTATTGATAGGTGGTGTGGTCGTAGTGTTCGTGCCGACAATTCGAACAACCATCCGACAAACTGGATCATCCATGAAGAACATATTCAAGGACGCTATAGTCGGCATCAGAGCGATGATGCGAATCCCGACAGTGTCTACGCTCCTCTGGATGGCGATAGTCGTAGAGATTTTCGGGTTCGCCTACGACTCGGTCATGCCTGCGATGGCGCGTGACGAGTTGAAGGTCACTGAATCTGGCCTCGGTACGTTGAGGTTCGCGGCCGGATTAGGCGCGGTGGCTGGGGCAATCGCGCTTTCTTTCCTCGGCGACTTCAGTCGTAAAGGGCCACTGCTACTAGGCATTGCTATGGGCTACGGACTTGGTTTGATGGGCGTTGCAGCCAGCCCTAATCTGATCACGGCCATGCTCCTCGTCACGATGGTTGGAGCCGCCGCGTCGATGTTCGACGCGATGGAGTGGACCCTTCTTCAGGCGAACGTCCCGAATCGTCTACGTGGACGCGTAATCGGTGGATGGGTATTCGCAATCGGGTTCGGGTGGGTTGGACATCTAACGATGGGAGTGGTCGGCGAGTTGGTCGGTGTGAGATGGGCGATTGGAGGAGCAGGGTTGATCGTCGCGGCTACGAGTTTGATCGCGCTGGCGATATCACCGGTGTTGCGGCGGGCGTGATGAGCGGGATCCATCAAGATCGTTCACGCATTACCCCTAATTTCTCTAGCATCTTTTGTCCACCATTCGTTTTGGGTGTCAAATGCGCGAATCTTGCTTGACGCTTAGGGTCGTATCGTACCAAACCATCTTTTGCGCATAGGTTCGAAGGCAAGTATGGCTCCCAATGCCTCAGCCCTCGCACAACGATTGCGACTGCGTTTCCGTTATGTACTCGATCAACAACTCGGACTTCAACGAATTCCTGCGCGAAGCTTACTGAAGGCAATTTATCCAACAATCTCCCCGTGTTGAACCTGACGCTACGGTAGGGGAAAAGTTGAATGAGAGCCAGCTTGGATGCTAATTCATCACGCGCCTTCGCATAATCACAGCCCCGATCGGCTGCGAGGCACCGAATAACGCCTTTGAGTTTACGATTCCAGTATTTGTAACCTCCGTGCGATTTGAACTTCGGGTCAAGAAAAGTAAACCGCGATTCATCCGAACTCCATTCTTGCTGGAAAGTACTCTTGACAGCTCGTCGGTATTCCGCATCCTTCTCGTCGCGACGATCGTTCTTTCCGATGCTTGGATTCAGCATCAAAATGTATATTTCGGCATTTTCGAGATTGCCCATGAAAGGTTGAGGCAAGAGGTCAAAGTCTAGCGGCTTGTTAGCCTGCAAGTCAGACCAAGCAACTTTGTCCGCCTCTAAGACATAAGGTTTGTGACTGATATCGAATTGCAACCAATGTGATAATAAACTCATGTCATATCTCACCTAGCCCCACAAGCCTGCAAACACGCCTGCATGTGTCCTCTAGATTCGGCGGCGATGATGCAACATTGCTCCAAGCTGTACTCCCGCGCGCCGATCACCTCCAAGTTAAGCGCACCATCGTATCCATGCTCGTGCAAGACGCGAACGAACCCTAGCAGATCAATATCTCCGCGCCCATTAGCCTGATCTTCTGGCTTGCCGGGTCCGGACTGCATTCCTTTGCAATCTCGTATGTGAACGTGTTTGACGCGGGACATCACCGCAGCTATCGCTTCCGCGGGATTCTCCCCTGCCCTGTGGATATGAGACGGGTCCATGTCGATGCCAAAGGCGGGGGAGTCGATGGCTTCCATGACTCGGAGTGTAGTCGGCGTGTTGTAGATGCTGGCTCCAACGTGCGCTTTGACGCAGACTGTGACGCCGTGTTCCTCGCCGATCTTCGCCATTTCGTACAGCGAAGCGATAGATGATTTCAGGCTCTCTTCATCGTCAGACGTGCCGCCCGGCCCGGTATTCATAACTGGTATACCCAATGCGGACGCGGCACGACAGGCACGCTCCATCACCTCAGGATCGCGTTGGGGTTGCTCCATAGCGAGTAACTCTAGTCCGTACTTTTCCGAAAGATCGCGGATCTCTGGAACCGACTCTTGCCAACGATCTAGAACAAGATGCTCGCTCATACCATCAATCGCCGAAAGCTCAATGCCGTCGTAACCCGCCATCGCGATCCCGCGGAAAGCCGTCTCTATGCTGTGTCCACCGAAAAGGACGGAGTTTGCGCCGAGTTTCATTGTGATGTTCCTTCGATTTCAACGACTGTGCCACTCTCCCAAGATTCGATCGCGGCTTCGATAATCAATTGCGCCTTTAGAGCGTCTTCACCTGAGCCGTCTATATCGGCTGGATCAGCATCTTCGATGTTCTGATCTATCCACCTAGTTATCCGACTCTCGAACGTCTCACCGAAGCTCATCATGTCGCCGAGATAAGCGTATTTCTCAACCTGCTGAGACCGGCGCGGGTAGAACTCCAAATGCTCACATGCTTCCAACAGCACGAATCTCGCCTCTGAGCCTACTACTTCTAGCCGCTCCAACCCATAGCTTCCACCCGCGTCGTAGCTCCCGGTCAGATGGCCAATTACTCCGTTTTCGAACTGCATGTTCACTTGCACGTTCGACCATATCGCCCTGTCCTTGCCTTTTTTGAAGAAGGCATGAACATTCGTAACATCGCCGCAGAAGTAGCGCATCACGTCGATAGAGTGTGGATGCAGAGCGCGCATGTGGAAATACGGGGAACTTTCGTTTGGATTGTTGATCCACATCGTCATGTTTACGATGTTCAACTCGCCTAATCGTCCGGCATCCACCCATTCTTTGGCGCGCAACGCCGCTGGGGTGAAGCGATGGTTGAGGTTAATCCCGTATCGCAAGCCCTTAGACTTGGCAAGTGTGACCATCTCGCGCGCTTTCGGGATTTCGTTGGAAATCGGCTTTTCACCTAGAACCGGAATGTCCGCGCCGAGAAGTTCCATTGTTGGCTCGTAGTGATCACCGCCATTCTCCACTCCGGCCGTGCAAACGCTGGCGATATCGATTTCAGCGCTACCTATCATCTCCTCAACCGATTTGAATGCTTGACATCCATAGCGCGCCGCCGCTTCGTCGGCCTTCTCTGCAAATGCGTCGCACACTGCCACCACATCGCAACGTTCGTCTGCGGCGTAGATGTCAGCGTGTCTGGTTCCGATACCACCCAATCCGATAATTGCTACCTTCAATGCCACGTATGCTTACCCCCTCTTCTTTTGCCTAGTTATCTCGACTTAGCCTGCAAACGCCTAGCGGTAGACGAATCCCCGATGTAGAGACTATCGTAGGCTTGCTGAGACGATTTGAACTCCCCTACACCTTCGAGTCCGTGCCAATCGCCTTGGTTATGGATGGGATTGGCTAATCCAGTCTCGCGTTCCCGCTTGGCGATCCAACTCTCCATCCTTTGCGTCAGGCTGTCAACGACATCGGGGTGGGATTCCGCCACGTCCACCGTCTCCAGCGGGTCTTCGATCAGGTTGTACAGCTCGACCGGCGGTTTGAAGTGGAAATCAGGTTCTAACGCACGTATCAGTTTCCATTGCGGCGTACGCCAGCCGTGCTTACGCATCCACGTGCATTCGGTGATGTAGATCTCCGACTCATGGGATGCCACCTCTCCCCTGACCATGCCCATCAGACTCTTACCGTCGAACTCGATTTCGCTTGGGATTTCAGCCAGTTCCAACAGTGTAGGCATCAAGTCTTTGTGCTGGTTGTAGCCGCTGATCCGCTTTCCGGCGGGCATCTTCGACGGATAACGAATGATCAGAGGAACGTGCAGGTTGGAGTCGTACAATCCGTGATGATCGAAAAAACACTCGTGTTCATAAAGTGTTTCGCCATGGTCGGAGTTCAACACGATGATAGTGTCATCAAGTACGCCGCGAGTTTCGAGATAGGTGATGATGGTCTTGATCGCCGCGTCCATGTAAGCGACGGCGCCATCGTATTGCGCTATCACGTAGTCTTTGTCGGTGATACCCGGCGGCATCCAACTTGCGTGAAAGTCCCTAAACGGCTTGAACGACAACACGGGTTCCATCGAGTCGTTGGACGGATCGCACTCATCGCCGTGGTAAAACATCCGCTCGAACGGCTCTGGTGGCAAGTACGGCGCGTGGGGATCCATGTGGCGTAGCAACGCGAAGAACGGCTCGTCGGCGTCGCACAGTCGGTCCAGTTCAGGTAGGAATACGCGGTTGAGGTCCTGTGCCTTGTCGCTGCGACCCTCCGACCATGATCCCCAAGCCTTGTAGTCGAGATAAGTGTCAAAACCCCGCGAACTCGGATTGCCGCTCAATCCCACACACGCGGTGTTGTAACCCTCATCCTTCAGCAACTCCGACAGCATCGTCACTTCCGACCTGACCGGTCCCTTGTGCCTAAGCGCAACCACCTGAGACGAAAACACGTCTAAACCGCTCATCATCGAGGTGTATCCGCTAGTCGTCGGAATATGCGCGCTGAAAGTGTTCTCGAACAGAGTCCCCTGCGACGCGAGTTGGTCGATATGCGGCGAAGTCAGACGCGGATAACCGTAGCAGCTGAGATTCGACGCTCTCAACGAGTCGACGCCGATGATCAGAATGTTGGGCTTGTGATTAGTCATCAGTGATGTCCGATCCTGTGAGTTCGTTGTCTTTCGTTGTCTGTACGCTCGCCGACTAGATGTAAACCTCTGCACCAACTCGCTGAGCAATCCCCACGATCTCGTCGTAACGTGCCTGCAGTATCGGTACTCCGTTCGCAGTCCGATCCTTCATCGCCTCTTCTTCAGGGTCTCCTGCGACCATTACGCGTTCGGCTCCTGGTTCGGTGGGCGATTCATGGAGGGCGCGAATCATCTCGTCCATCATCTCTTTGAACTCGTCTACGGGGCGGAGCGCGGCGATGTCGATAGCCATTGCGAATGACATGTTTTTGCCGCCGCCGATGAATGAGCTGTACCCGCCGCCTGATAGAACGCCGCAAAGGATGTCTACCATCATGGCTAGTCCGTAGCCTTTGTGCGCGCCTTGTTCACGGGTGTTTCCGAGTGGGTTTTGCGCCCAATGCTCTCCCCTATCGCCCGGAGGTTCAGTTACAGGTTCGCCTTCCGCGCCGACTGCCCATCCTTCGGGAATCGGCACCCCGAGTTGTCGAGCAAGTCCGATTTTGCCGCTGGCGACGGTTGACGTTGCCATGTCAAGAACGAAGTCGGTCTCATCTCCAGCTGGTGCTGCAAACGCGATTGGATTGGTACCGAGCATGGCACGTCGACCGAGAGCGGGTCTGACTGCCGGTCCTGCGTTGGTCATTGCGATGCCGATCATGTCGCGATCCAACGCGAGCATCGCGTAATAGGCAACCATACCGATGTGATGACCGTCTCGGATAGTAGACATACCAACGCCATGCTCGGAAGCCTTATCCATCGCCATCTCCATGCCGATATGCGCGGCTGGATGTCCCAAACCCCAACCGCAACTCAACAGCGCGGTGGTATCAGATTCCGAGATGACCTCGATCTCTTGAGGCGACTTGAAAGTGCCTTCGAGTATCGACTCGGTATAGCGAACAACGTTCGTCGCGCCGTGAGTATCGACACCCCGCAGACTGGCGAGAGTCAAGGCATCAGCAGTTATCTGCGCGTAACGTTCTGGAGTTCCAACCGCTTCAAAAATCGCCGCAACTTGCTTACGGAGAGGTTCAGCCGATACACGAACCGCGTTGTCATCAGGGATTTTCAGGAAATCTAGTGCCATTTGGGTACTTCCTTGAGTTAACTTTGGACCGGACACAAGTTTTGTGTCACTTCGCTTCTCGTTGTTCTCTGTTGCGTCGCATGTCGCGGTTGCAATCTTTGCAATTCTCCTGTCGCCCATCCTTAGACGCTGTCTTTTTCCAGAATTCTTCAACTGGTTTAGTCGTGCCACAACGGCCGCAATATTTCGTGACGCCACTTAGTATCGATCCGGCATTCAACTCCATCCCAATCCCCTGTTCTCGCGCCAACTCTACTATCCGTTCGCAGGCGGCGATATCCTCCAACGCGAGCCCTTGCGACTCGAAAAGCGTGATCTGGTCAGCGTTGTCGCGGCCGCTCAATCTTCCGCCAACGATGTCGTGAATTGGAACTGTCAAGTCCCACGAAAAACGTCCCACCTCTGCGGCGCGCATCAATTCGCCGCATTCGACCTTTGCCTGCTCAACATCGTCAACGGCAACGATGTCGGACATGGAGATCGCGCGGGTGTCGATCTCTCGCTTCAACCAGGAGTTGTTGCCAGCGGCGTTAATGTGGGTGCCCGGTTTCAACCACTCGCCCAATAGGACTGGTTCTTGAGAGTTCGTGATCGTCGCAACTATGTCAGCGTCCGCCGCTTCTTTGCCGCTTGTGACTGGCGCAACTTCGATTCCCAATGCCGCCGACATCCGCTCTGCATAGCGGTTTCGGTTCTCTTCCGATCGACTGTAAACCTTCGCGCTGCGAATATTGCGAACGTGTGCGATTGCCGCCAACTGCGTTTCCGCTTGATAACCAGAACCGATAATGCCGACGGTTTCGGCATCTTTGCGCGCCATGTATTTTGTCGCAACACCAGATGCCGCACCAGTGCGAACCTGCCCCATCCGGTTTGCCTCGATCACTGCCATTAGAGAATTACTGGATGTGTCGTAGAGCAAAACGTGGAAGTTGATGCCGCCTCTACCGCCAGGGTACGACTTCAAACCTGCTATCTGATGCCCTGACCAGGTTGCGAACATGACGTTGTAAGCGCCTGAGCTAGTTGGCAATCTTCGACGCGACTCGTTATGTGCTTTGCCTTGTGAACGGGCAATGAATGCCTGCTCTAGTGCACCGACTGCGACATCCATAGTGAACAGCGATTCGACTTCCGACTCTGTGATGAACAGCGGTGCGGTCATATCAACTCCGATTACTCCGTTGGATTTGGGTCTGGTACGTAAGGATGAGCGTGCATGTGATTCAACGGGCCATGTCCGCCACCGATTGGCGCTGCGTTCGCCATGGCGTTCCAAACGTATCTCTGTGCCAAGTCTACTGACTTGGATAAGTCAAGACCGTGCGCGAGATGTGCAGCGATCGCAGATGCGAAGGTGCATCCCGTCCCGTGGTTGCTCACAGTGTCGATCCTCAACGAAATGATGTGTTTGACACCGTCACGAGTCACTAATACATCGTTTACCCGACCGCTACCATCGTCAAAGTGCCCGCCTTTGACTACTGCTGCATCCGCGCCCATCATCACCAACTCGCCGCCAGCCAGTTCCATAGCCTCAATCGAATCGATATTGATGCCGGTCAATACCTCTGCTTCAGGCACGTTCGGGGTGACGACGGTAGCCAGCGGAATCAACCGATTCTTGACGCTTTCGACCGCGTCGTCTTGCAAAAGCTGTGCGCCAGTTGCGGCGATCATCACCGGATCAACGACAAGGGGTTCGAGTCCATGATTCTCTACTGATTCGGCGACACACTCCACGATCTCTGTCGACGACAGCATCCCTGTCTTGACTGCATCGACACCTATATCCGTAACAACTGCGACGATCTGATCGCTGATAACCTCGATCGGCACTTCTGCCACTGCCGTCACTCCCAACGTGTTCTGTGCTGTAATGGCAGTAACTGCGCTGGTTCCGAACACACCTAACGCTGCGAAAGTCTTAAGGTCGGCTTGGATTCCTGCACCGCCACCAGAGTCGGAACCGGCGATCGTCAGAGCGCGAGATGGGGTTGCAGAGTTCATTTCCATATAGAATACGCAAGCGTGATGACAGATGCATACAAAAACGACCTCTCAAAAGTCGAAGCATTGATCTTCGATGTCTTCGGGACTGTCGTCAACTGGCGCGACTCGATAATCTCAGAGGTGTCCAATGCGGCGGCCGAGCACGGGATGACAGACGGCGATTGGGGCAGATTTGCGGACGAGTGGCGCGCCTGGTACGGCAAATCTACCCGTGAACTCAGCAGCGGCGACGGAACGTGGCGGTTAGTTGACGATATCCACCGCGAGAAACTGGATGTATTGCTAGATGAATACGGACTGGCCGATGTGATGAGCGAGGAATCTAAACAGCATCTGAACCGCGCTTGGCATCGATTGGACGGTTGGCCAGATTCACCATCGGGATTGCGACGCTTAAAGTCAAAATACATCATCGCCACCGCATCGAACGGCAATCTCGCGTTGCTCGTAAATATGGCGAAACACGCCGACCTTTCATGGGATGCGGTCATGTCCCCCGATGTCTACGGTGCATATAAACCATCTCCAAAGGTGTATCAGAATGCTTCGAAATTGCTGGGGTTGAACACCGATCAAGTGATGATGGTAGCGGCGCATACGGGTGATTTGGAGGCTTCTGCGCGTGAAGGGCTGGCTACCGCGTTCGTGTATCGTCCGTTCGAGCATGGCGCAGAACGACGGGTAGAGATGCCCGACACCTCGGATTTCGACATCACCGCCACAGATTTCAATGACTTAGCTGACCAACTCGGCTGCGATTAATCTCAATCTATAGCCGAAAACACCACACGAGGAACCTACACCATGGCTTGGACATTTGAAGACGCAGCCCCGATGATCGGGACGATCACCGAGGGCAATTGCTGGACCGGCTCCCACATGCTCTACAGCAATGTTGCGCTCAACCGCATCATGCGCTTAGATGTGAAATCTGGTCTTGTGGACGTGTTCGCTGAGAACACCGAAGGCACTAACGGTCTCAACTACGATGCTGATGGCAATCTATATGGCTGCGCGGGCGATGGTCGGAAAGTCGTCAAATTCAACGACGATGGCAGCTTCGAGACGGTGGTGGATCGTATCGACGGAATTCGTCTGAATAGTCCTAATGACTTAGCGATAACGCCTTCGGGGGCGATATATTTTTCGGATCGGGTAGGTGATTCGAGCCCGGATGTTGGGATTACGTATTCGGCTATCATCTCGGCTGAGCAGGATGATGATGGCAACTGGGTTTGCACGCGGCGCACCTTTGATACGACTCAGCCGAACGGACTCGTGTTTTCGAGCGATTATAAGACCCTTTATGTGGCTCAGAGTGATTTTCGGGCTAGCGAAAGCCGAGATTTACGGGCTTATCCGGTAAATGCTGATGGTTCGTTGGGGGAGTGTAAGATCTTGCACGACTTCGGTCCGCACCGGGGGATCGATGGTATGACGTTGGCGGAAGACGGCAGCATTGTGGCGTGTACTGGATGGGAAGTGTCGGGGCCGGGTGGAAATGTTACGCATTTCGATCCGGATGGGATGATTATTGAACAGCATCCGGTTGTGGCTCAGCGCCCTACGAACTGCACATTTGCGGATGGTGATCTCTACGTCTCGTCGATTGAGGGTCATTGTCTGGTGTCTCGTGACACTGGCTTGCGGGGGCATCTGCTATATCCGCGGTGATTTTTGCGTATCAAGTAAGGCCGGTTGAAATTGCCGCTGTTGCCGCTAAATTGCCGCTGATTCCGGCAATTTTGGCAATTCAGCGGCAATTTGAAGGGGAAATTGCCGCTGGGAGCGGCAATTTAGCGGCAAAAAGAAAGTTCAAACAAAGATGAACAAAAGTTGGAAATGGGAACTGATCGCCAAGCACGATTCGCTGACCGAGGGTCCGGCTTGGGACGGTAGCGGACTGCTCTACAACGAGTGCTATGCGGCGACTTCGTATCGCTGGGATCCGAAGACTGGCGAGAGCGCGGTTTGGCGGTCGGAG
Organism: Dehalococcoidia bacterium; assembly: GCA_963555965.3. GTDB lineage: Bacteria > Chloroflexota > Dehalococcoidia > Lucifugimonadales > Lucifugimonadaceae > Bin127. The sequence goes on along the minus strand of OY821634.1, from coordinate 341,435 downwards.
ACGAGTCAGGCGAACGGCATGAAGTTCGATCGTTCTGGGCGGTTGTTCGCGTGTGAGGGCGGCGGAAATCGTGTGGTGGAGATCGATGTTACGAATCCCGATTCCCCGCCGACTATCATTGCTGACAATCTCGATGGTGCGCGGCTGAATATGCCGAATGATTTGGATATCGATGGGCGAGGGCGGGTTTACTTTTCGGACCCGAACTACTCCGCCAATCCGAACAACCTGCCGCACGAATCGGTATATCTTGCCGAACACATCTTCGGTGGGAACTGGACGGTGAAGCGGGTGACGTTCGATACGAATCGGCCGAATGGTGTGTTGCTGTCGGCGGATCAGTCGATCTTGTATGTGGCGGAGAGTCCGGTGATCAAGAGCTATCGGCGTCAGCTTCGAGCGTATCCAATCAACTCAGATGGGACGTTGGGCGACGGTGCGGTGCTGTTCGACTTTGGAGATGGTCGCGGTATCGACGGTATGGCGTTGACTACAGATGGTCAGGTTCTCGCCACCGCGGGCGAGGCTACAGCTGGTGCGGGTTCAGCGATTTACGTGTTTGAGTCGGATGGCCTGGTGAGGGCGACACATCGGACACCGGCCGATAGTCCGACGAACTGCACTTTTGGCGGTCCGGGGTTAGATGTTCTGTTCGTGACGTTCGCGACGGGGCATGTGTATCAGGTCAATAACACGGGTATGACGGGACATTTGGCTTATCCGCGTCGGATGTTTTGAACTAGGATTTGAAGGATTTTGAAAGATGGGAGGGATGGGCTTGATCGGGCTAGAGGAACTTGATACCGGCGAGCAACAGGCCGGCGGCAGTGAACCCGGCGGCGATGATTCGCCAAGTCTGGGTGTTTATCGCCTTGTGGAACTCGACGCGTAGACGTTCGAGATCCAACTGCGTGGCGTCTCGCAGACGCTCTATGTCGGATTTCGTGGTAATTCGCAAATTCTCGATGTCCGACTGCGTAACTTCTCGGAGACGTTCGATGTCCAATTGCGTGGCGTATGGTGAGGTTTGCTTGGGTTCGGTAGCCATACCCAAAGGTTAATCGCCTGTTGGCACAATCGTCAAGCGACGATGATCGGGTTGTTGCGACACAGCACGTTCACCAAGTGCGGAACATCGGAATGACGGGGCATTTGGATTATCCGCGGCGGATGTTTTGAGGGGGATTTCAGTTGGACGAGATCGGTTGATACATCTCAAGTTCGCTCATCGGATCGACTCCGGGTGGGAATTTGCCATTGAGTTCGACAAGGAGGCGATGATCCAATGGCGCTTTGTGGTTGACTTGGACTACTTTGAGATCTAAGTCTGAGGCTCTCTCAGCATGATCATCGAACAGCACGTCAACGAGGTATCTGGGTAACCATCCTAGAAGTTGCTGATCTTTCGTCCTGACACCTAGCGAGGCGGCTCCATTGTGCCTGTTACGCATCAAAGAGAGGATGAGACGATTATTCGAGCTTAGGTCGTTAACCCTCTCGATTGCGGAATGCCGGTCGGCGCGCAGCCCGTGAACGACGAAACGGACGCGAAATTCTCCGTCAGGATTGGGTTCGATAGCGGGGAAAGTTTCGAAACTATCCGCACGACTCGTGCCACCCGAAACGGCCAGTTCTTCGATCGTACCGGTTTTGTCTGGATCGAGACCCAACGAACGTAAATACTCTGGTCGGTCAGGCCGACTCGGGTTCATCGCGCGATAGCGAAACATTGAGAACACGCGACGAGATCGGTGGATGTCCTGAAACTCAGGGAACCCCGGTACTGGAATTACAAAATGCGGCGCAGCTTTTCTTGCTTCTCGCGCACCGTGCAGATAGTGGAACGCATACTCCACCGGCTCTGAATAGTATCGAGTCAGACGTCCGACAGGATACCATTCGCAATTGTGTCGGTCTTGCCACGCAAGGTAGAGATTCGTCATTTGGCGTTCTCTAAAAGTTCTGTCTTGCTCGTAATCAGGGCTCGGTAAGCGAATTCCTTAGCAGTGTCCGACATGAATTCACTAGGTACCATATCAACAATCGTACGAAAATCGTTGTCGCGCACAACTGAGATCGCCTTCAAGGTTTCGCTCGTATAGTCTGGCCACTGTTTGCACAGACTTTTCGCAAGGTCTAACGGAGATGGTGCGCGTTCGTGGGTTCCGTCATCATAGACTCCGCCTCGTCCCCTTCGCAGATACCTCGATACTCCGTTTTCGTTCAACATTCTCCGCCGTGCTTCGTCATTTAGTTCTCGTCTCAACGAAGATGCGTGGTCGTAAGAAGGCGCAGCGGACACCCAAATTTGGCCGAGTTTGCGTTCCCACCTCAACATCCAATTTTCGTGGTGTCGATCGGTATTACCGATCAAGCCATCCAAGATTGCATAGGATGCCACATCGCGCAAAATCACGTCGACTTGATCATTCCAGTCTTCGGTGAAACGCTGAACAAACCGCTTGACAGCCGTCACGATGTTGTCAACGTTATGGTCCCGCTGACCGAACCGCTTTTCCGCATCGTATCCATCGATGTTCAATTCGAGAACAAACCAACCTTCGAAGAACGTCGGCGCCAGACTTTCCGACAAATTTGAAGCAGCACTCCAGTTGATTGCTCCGAAGTCAATCGAAACTTCATCGACTTGGTCGGTTGAGTCGTCAACGTATTCGTACAAATCGAACCAGGTGCCGACATCGAACGATTCACAGACGGTTACCAACTCGCCACCGACCTCGGCCAATTCCACGCGGGCGCAGTTGACTCCTATAAGTGATCCGACTTCTGCGGCTATCTTTTCCGCCCAATGCTCCCCTGTGTTAGGTCTCGGGAACTTGAGCAACCAAAGATTCGGTTCTCCCTCAATCGAAATCCAGAATTTTCGCCTGCTACCCCGAGATTCGACTCGGATATGTTCAATCTCGGGCCAGACAGGTAGTTGGCGAACTTCGTATGTGGAATGCAAAGGGTTTTACTTCGCGAATGTTAGTTGGTTCGGGAATGACCGTGCATGTTCACAGGAAATGCGGTGAGTGTGCGAAACGATGCCTCTACCCTGCACTGTAGGGGCATCCCCTGCGAGGTCATGTGCAGGTTTGAACCATGCCTCGACGGTTGGTCTGACTGCGCGTCGGGCCCCTCTTAAATCCCCGTGAAGGTGGAGGGGAATTGGAGCTTACTTGTAGAATTCGTCGGTCCAAGCGGTGTTGGCATCGAGGCAGCATTAGTCCAAGTATTCGTCAGTCCAAGCTTTCGTCTCGTCTAGGTTCGCGTCGATCTCGCCCTGGTCTTTCATGAACTGGGCGACGCTGCGCCAACGTTCAGCTGTCATGGTTCCGAACTTGCCGGTTTCTTCTGCAAGCCAGGCCTGATCCGTTAGCAGGTCTATGCTTGGGCGTTCGATATCTTCGATCTCTTCTTGCTCTGGATTGAGTTTGAGGAGTATATCGATCGTTCCTTGCGGATCTTCAAGTCCGTACTCGTAACCTTTGGTGAATCCTCGCACAAAGCGTTCAACCGCATCAGGACGCTCCTCTAACATGCGTTCGGATGTGACGAGCATCATCTCATAGTATTGCGGCACTCCGTAGTCTTCGGGATAGATGACCGTTACGGGGTAGCCCTTCTGCTCCAGCAGAATGCTTTCGTGTGACCAGTAAGCGCCGATGACAGCATCGACGGTTCCGGCTGCCAAGGTCTCCCATAGCGCCCAACCGATATCCACCGTTTCAACATCGTCGAGCGTCAAACCATCCGACTCCAACATCGTTCCAAGCATCTTGACGTTCCACTCGATACCCGGATAGCCGACCTTCTTGCCTTTGAGGTCGGCGGGGCGAGTAATACCCGAGGATTCAAGTGCCATCAACGAGTTCAGTGGACGTTGCACAATCGCCTTCAACGCCACGATTGGCAGTCCTTCGTTGCGAGCGAGCAACGTGTCGGTCTGGTAAAAGATGCCGAAGTCACGTTCGTTCGATGCCACGATCTGAGCGACAAGAGCTGGGTCCGCTGGGGGACGTACATCGACATCTAAGTTTTCTTCGTCGAAATAGCCTTGGTCCTGCGCCACGAAAATACCCGAATGGTTCGCATTTGGATACCAGTCAAGTTCAACCGTCACAGACTCGCGTTCCGGTTCCTCAGTCGTGCATGCGAACAATGCGACACTTGCGGCGATCAGCATCGACGCTGCGATAAATCTTGTGAATCCCATTCTGATCTTCAATTGGTTGCTCCTTCGCTATCTGACTGATGATAATGCCGCAACATGCGAGTTTGCATCAGAGATATCAATATGAACATCATCGATGCCATCACCGATAACGTGAAAATCGCCGCAAAAACCTTGTCGGTCTGATACCTTGACCCGGACGTCTTGATCAGCCAACCCAATCCTGCACTCGCACCTATCCACTCCCCTATTACCGCGCCGATAACCGACACCACCGCCGCGACCTTTAGCCCTGCGAAAAGATAAGGCAACGCCGACGGTAGGTGTAGCTTTGTGAACATCTGCCACTTGGATGCACCAAGCGTCCGAAACATCGCGATCATGTCGGGGTCAACCGAACGCAATCCAGTCATCAATCCAATTGTTATCGGGAAAAAGGTGAATAGGACAACGATCACCACCTTCGGGGTCATGCCGGTGCCCGTCCAGATCACGAGCAACGGGGCCAACGTGAAGACGGGCACGGTCTGAGACGCGATGAGGAATGGATAGACCGATCGTTCCAACAACCTCGACCAGAACATCCCTGTAGCCATTACGAATCCGAATGTTGCGGATACCATGAATCCGACCAAAATCTCACGGAGCGTCACCCAACCGTTCTCGATGAACAAAAAAGGATCCGCGATCAGTTCGCTGAGTATCTGCGATACGGGTGGCAACAGCCACTCTTGCACGTCGAAGAGACTCACTGACAGCTCCCATAGGAGCAACCCGAACAGGGCGATCAGTATGGCAGCACCCCAATTCTGAACGTAAGTCTTGAGCTTCTTTAGAACTGAACCTGTTGACCTGCGCGAAGGAGCCGCCGCATTTTCATTGGCGATATGATCGTCGGTTTGTGGCAGTGCGCTCATCGAACCCATTCACCGCTCAGGGCAGATAGCAACTGCCACTTGAGTTCGACGAAGTTCGGTTCCCGTACTACGTCAGGCGGTCGTGGACGTGGGAGGTCGACGTCGAGTTCGAGGAGGATGCGGCCCGGTCTGGGGGACATCACTAGTATTCGGTCTCCAAGCATCAGTGCCTCTTCCACGTCGTGGGTAACCATTACGGTCGCACGGTTTGTGCGGTCAAGGACATCGGATAGCCATCGCTGGAGTTCGGCACGGGTGATGGCGTCAAGGGCTTTGAAAGGTTCGTCAAGTAAGAGAACGTCGCGATCTGGTAGAACTGCTCGGAGGAGCGCGACGCGTTGTCTCATACCGCCCGACAAGGTGGCGGGATATGCGTTCAGGAAATCGGCGATTCCGAAGCGTTTTGCCAACTCGGTGGCTTTCGCGTCGGCATCATGGCGTGGAACACCGGCGATTTCGAGACCTAGGGTGGCATTCGATAGGACGTTGCGCCACGGAAGGAGGAGGTCGATCTGGTGCATGTAGGCCACACGGCCGATGCGTTCGGCTTCGCCATTGCCTTGTAGGCATACGGAACCGATATCGGGTTGTATGAGTCCAGCGATGATGTTGAGCAATGTGCTCTTGCCGCATCCGCTTGGGCCGACTATGACGACGAATTCGCCGAGGCGGACATCTAGGGATATGTCGTCAATGGCTTCGACTGGTGGAAGGTCGGGTCTGGGAAACGACTTGTAGGCGTTGCGGACCGAGACCGCGGGAATTCCGGATCGAGTCGGCGTGGTGCCCCCTTTGTCCTTCGGACATTTCCCCCGCTCGCGGTGGAAACCCTGTGATTTTACGGAGGTTTCGGGCTCGGGGCTGGAAAATTCGCTTCCGTTCGGATTATGAACGGTTGCTGGGATTTCCGATGTTAGAGACATCGGAGCAGGTTCCTCCGCTGGCATTATCCAGATCAGGTTTTGCGGGTCGGCGAAATTAGGTCCGCCCTCTCAGCCCGGCTTTCCGAGCTCCCCTGTTCAACGTAGCCTCAAGTCGCTCTTTTGACGCCTGATATTAAAGCGATTATATCAACTGCTCTTGACAGTTAAGAGGTGCCAGTTGCGATGAACAGCGTACGTCTTTACAATGCTTTGCCATGGGAACACGAGACATCGGAGCGCGAGATAACTTCGTCCGATCTGTTTCGCGCCCGTCTGGTCAGATCAATCTGGCCCTCTCGTGCCTCTACATCGCCGCTGAGAGCAGTCCTGGTCTGGATGTTCTGCTTTACATGGGTCGTATCAGCGAGATCACAGAACGGATCAGGCATAAAGTCCAAAGCGGGATGTCTCTCTTTGATTCGCTGTACCGGCTGAACGACTTGATGTTCGGGGAGTTGGGAATGCGTGGCAATGCCGGGAGCTACTACGACATTCGCAACAGCCTGCTCAACGAGGTGATCGATCGTAAACTGGGGATACCTATCAGTTTGTCGATCCTCTACATGGAAGTTGGTAATCGCATCGGCATCCCGCTTTCGGGGGTAAATATGTCTGGGCACTTCCTGCTGGCGGCAGGTAAAGGCGATTCTTTGGTGTTCGTGGATCCGTTCCGAGAAGGTCGGCTCTACTCGCGTTGGGAGTGTTTGCGATTGTTAGGCGGTATGGGTGATCCGCCACATGACTCTCAAAAGCTGGATCAGCTTGAGCGGACGTATCTTCCAAAGGCTGACAGCAAGATAATTTTGGCACGGATGCTGAACAACATGAAGTTGGTCCACACGCAATCCGGTGATTACGGCTCGGCGATTGCGGATGCTGAGCGTATTCACTACCTCATGCCATGGAACTGGCGCAACGTGGGGGATATTGCACACCTCTACGGTCGTTCGGGGCAGGCGCGGGACGCTTACGACATGCTATCTCGTATGGTTCAGATGATGCCGCCTCATGAAGACGTGTCGTTGCAGCTCGATTCGCTAGAGATGTTGAAGCCGTTGGCTGAAAATGACGATTTTGTGGATCCGCAAAAGATCCACGAGATACCGTTTTTCCGTATCTATAGGTAAGCAAAGACGGCATTCGTCTTGCTTAGGGCTACACGAAGCGATAGCTAACGGAAATCGGCGGATGATCAATTATCAAGAGTTGACGGATCAGGAGTTGCTGGCTGAAATATCGGATCGTAACACGGATGCATTTGCTGCGCTCTACGATCGATATGGGAAACGAGTTTTCGGTCTTGCAGCGCGTATTCTCAATGATGCGGTGAAGTCTGAAGAGGTGACGCAGGATGTGTTTATGAGGGTGTGGCGCAGGGGACATACCTACGTCCCGGATAAAGGGAAGTTCACGACTTGGCTCTTCCGCATCGCTCACAATCGGACGATCGATGAGTTGCGGAAGTTGCGACGTGATAAGTCTCGTTTCAGCGACGACATAACGGAGCGCTACGATCTGGAATCGGACGAAATAACTCCACCTGAGGCGGCGGTCGCCAACTCGGAATACGAATCTGTGCGGAATGCGCTGAAGGTGCTTCCTGACCCGCAACGGCAGGTCGTCTATCTCTCGTATTTTGAGGGTATGACTCAAACACAGATTTCTGAATCGACTGGTCAGCCACTTGGCACGGTGAAAACTCGGATGCGATTGGCACTCAAGAAGTTGCGTGTCGCGCTAGACAAAGAGATTTACGGCGACGAGTGATCTTTGGTGATTTGAAGAGATGCAACGAGACGAAGAGATTATCGAGGATTTTCCTGCATACGCGTTGGGCGCGTTGGATGACGACGCGCAACAGGCGGTCGAGGAACTGATCAAGCGTGACGCAGATGCGGCTGGCGAGTTGGCGGAGATGATTGAGACAGTTGCCGATTTCTCCGCTCAAGTCGGCGAATCGGAACCGCCATTGACGCTCCGACATAATCTGCTTTCCTCCGTCAAAGCTGATGTCGGCGTTTCGGAGCAGGCATCGGCTTATTCTGCTCTGGTTTCGCACCTGGAAGAGCGTATCGCGGCAGACGATGTTGTAGAAGAAGCCAATATACAAGGCTTTTGGGATCGTCTCGGCGGGTTTCTTACGGCCGGACGACTGGCTTTCGCCACATCGGTCGCGTCGTTGGCAATCGTCGGGATCATGGCGATTCAGTTGGGAAATGACAACGTAGAACTGAACCGCAGACTTGCGGAGTCTGAGCGCATGGCTACGGTTGCTTACACACAGACAGCAGACATGATGGAGGATATGTCTTCCACTGAGCAGTTGTTGTCTCAGGCTCATGCTCGGATCTCCGAACAGGGGCGTGAGATCATGCGCATGACGGAACTCAACGATGCATTGAAGGCGTCGATGAACGATCAGATCAGCCTTACGTATGCGACCCTGCGTAACGAGTATCGAAGTCCAGATTGGCAGCCAGACGCAGCGGTCAGTACTGAAGGATATGCGTATCTGCTGGAGCACAATCAGCGACAGCTTGGTGCGCTGGTGATCGGGGGTGTCGAAAAGGCGCCGGCTGGCGAGGAGTACCGCCTCTATCTGATCGGAGAAGATGAGCCGCATTACGCGATTTCATTTGACATGAATGAAGCGGGATATGGCACGGTTCTATTCGAGTTGTCCCGCCCTCTTAACAGCTACCTAGGAGCCCACATCACACGAGAGCGGAGTTCCGATCCGCCTGATCCGTCCCTGGCAAGTTTGGAAAATCGGTTCAAGCCGCAGTGATCGGTCGTCTAAACCCCCTTTAGTTCCCCGTTGGGTCATCAAGGGGGAGGGTTGTGTAAACATCCCACTGTGGGCGAATCTAACCTAAAATTGCGGCGTATCGTATCGCATCGCAGTCGCTTAGACCGCGTCCCTAGATGAGTGTTGCGAAAGGCAAGGGTATTCTTTGATGCATCGTCGTTTCTCCGCGGTAGCGCGGCTCTGCGCTTTGCTGTGGGCGTTGGCGTTTGCAACCTTGCTTTTGGGCTGTTCTAGCGCACCGGATCCGACGGCTACTCCCAAGCCTGCTACCACTATTCCGGCAAGTCCCACCCCCACACCAGTGCCTTTGACACCAGATGATGTCGTCACGAATGCCATCGAATCTCTGGTACAAGCCGGAAGCATTTGGTTTCTCCTTGAACACGAAAACGGTTTCACCGAAGCGTTAGGAGGATTGGAGCTGACGCGCGTCGAAGGAGCCATCACCGAGACTGGCATGAACATAACCGCTGAAGCCAACCTCGGACGGATTTACATCGAAGTCGATGCGGTTCTGATCGGGACAGATACTTGGTTAACGAACCCGCTGACCGGCGAATGGGAACTTTTGCCGGACGAGCAAAACCCAATAGGCTTCCTGCAACCTATAGCGGCGGTTAGAGGTGTGCTTGAAGGCCTCACTACAGCGGAGTACCTCGAACCACCGGAACCGGGCAAAGACTACCAAATCACCTCGCCGCTTCGGGCCGAATCGCTCAAGTCGTTGCTGGGCGAGATCATCCCTGACGGCATTGGCAACGCGGAAGTGGTGATGGATCACGAAACGTTCGAGATGAAATCGGCGCGCATCACTGGTGCTTTACAGATCCGCGACTCCGATTCAACGGTTCGCATCCTAGAGATGAGCCGTTACGGCGAGGCGTTCGTCATCGAACAGCCCATCCCATGATGTCTGGTCGGATCAAGCGGGAATCAATGATCTGATGAAGTGGGTAAAAACCGAGATTTCGCCCTATCTGCTGTTTCTTCCGTTGTGCTACGGAGTCTTCATTGCGGCGGATGATATGACGTTAGTGGTAACGATTCTGCCAGACATGATGCAGAGTCTGAAGATTCCGGTTAACGACATTACGCGTGCGAGTTGGCTGATTATCTCATTCCTTATCGGGTACTCGGCGACGATGCCGATCATGGGGCGGCTTTCTGATCGATGGGGATACCGCGCTACCTTCCTGCTCGCTCTGAGCGTCTTCATGGTCGGTTCTGCTGGGGTCGCGCTGATTCCTATGATGGGATCTGCCTTGGATGCAATACCGTATTTGGATCAATATCGATGGTCGATCATCGCTAGAGTTGTCCAGTCAATCGGTGCCGGAGCGGTAATACCGATCTCGCTCGCTGCGGCAGAGACGTTGGTCGGTGCGCGTCGCAGAATCGTTGCATTCGGGATGGTAGGCGCAGCCGCGGAAGCAGGTAGCGTTTTCGGCCCGGTATGGGCAGGGGTAATTTCGGACTGGATAGGATGGGAGTACACCTTTTGGTCGAACATTCCGCTGTCGCTGATCGCAGTGGTTGCGCTCGCTATACTGCCGAAGGGGATCAGACACGATACCAGTGTTGACTGGATCGGCGCGGCTGCGTTCACCGCTGCTCTAACCGCGCTGACGATCGGTTTGTTCCGCATTTCCGAACCCGATTTGCCGATGATCATGCTGTTCGTCGCTGCGGCAGTGCTGACTGGGGTGGTAGCGATATCTAATCGCTTCGCGAGCGAGAAGGCGGTTCCGCGTTCTTTGGGCAAGTTGAATGACTTCATATGGTCAAACGTGACGCATTTCCTCGTCGGGGCGGCATTGATGATCGGGTTGGTCAGCGTGCCGTTGATCGCGGGAACGATCTATGGGTTGTCGGCACTCGAATCTGGGCTTCTTCTGGTACGGATGACGGTCGCGCTGGGCATCGCCGCGTTCGCGGGCGGGTTCATCGCAACGCGATTCGGTGTGCGGATACCGACAATCGCGGGTTTGATATTGGCAGCCATCGGGTTCTTCTTCACCTCTACTTGGGGCATCACATTGGAAGAGCCTGATGCTTCGATACATCTTGTTCTCATAGGCATTGGCTTGGGCCTGCTGATCGCGCCGATCACTGAGAGCGCGTTGCGACGAGTACCTGAAGAGGATAAAGGCGTCGCATCAGGGTTGCTAACACTTTCACGCAACATCGGAATGACAGCTGGCTTGGCAGTTGTGGCTTCGCTGGGTACGGAGCAATTCTTGCTAACCGCCCCAGGACTTGAGGAGATGATTGAGCGTCCGGAAGCAGCGAACGAAGCTGGTATGGCAGTGTTCGCCAACTTCTTCACGTACGCCTCGATAGCATGTGTCGTGGGCATCATCCCAGCTTGGTTGATGAGCCGCAACTACGAACTCGATGCGGATGCCAGTGAACCCTATAAATCGACTGTTTGAATATCAATGTCGCAGAGATTTTTCAGTGATACAGTGTTAGGAACTCGCAACCATTACCGAGATATTGCAGATGACGCGCCGCGATCCTTCCGAATTCGAATCTTCAGTGCGCCGCCCTGACGACTTTGACGAATACTGGCGGGAAACAGAATCCGACACATTAGCCGTGCCATTGAATCCGCGTTTGGAGTCGGTACCGATGCGCTCTACACCCGAGGTCGAGGTCTTCGAGGCTCGCTACGACAGCTACGGCGGTTTGGAGATCTCGGGTTGGTACTGCCGTCCTCGCGACATTGACGGACCACTACCCGGCTATCTATTCGTGCCGGGGTATGTCAGCGAACCCAAATTGCCGACTGACTTGGCGATGATGGGATACGCCGCATTTTCGGCCGCGCCGCGCAACAAACTTCGCAGCAACTCTGTATTCAACCCGGGTTATCCAGGTCTTCTCGTCCACAACCTCGACAAGAGAACCGAGTACGGTTACCGCGGCTTCTACATGGACGCGATCCGAGCATTCGACTTCCTGAGCGGTCTCGACGAGGTTGATTCCTCACGCATCTGCGTTCAAGGTGGCAGTCAGGGCGGTGCTCTTACGCTACTGGTGTCGTCATTACGCGCCGGTCAGGTGGCATGTGCATCCGCAGGCGCTCCGTATCTATGCTCGATGATGGACGCAGCGTCACTGACTCGGTCCTACCCGTACGAAGAGATCAACGACTACCTTCGTCTCTATCCCGAGCGTGCAGAAGTTGCCCGCGACACTCTAGACCTGCACGACATCCACAACTTCGTGGACAAGATCGAATGTCCGATCATCGTCAACATCGGCTTGATGGATGATGTCTGTCCGCCGGAAACTGGTTTTGCGGTGTTCAGTGAGATCGGCAGTAAAGATAAGAAACTCTACACGTATGAGGATTGTGCACACGACTCCGGGTCTGGCGTCGGTCATGACAAGATCTTGCATTCCTTCCTCGCCGAACATCTCAACCCGGTGGCACTGTAACCTCCGACGGAGAATCCGATCATGAATGAGTACTGGTCTGCACGCGTAGAAGCTGCTGTCAACGCGGCTAAAGGCGATGTCTCGATCGAGGATCTGCCCATCAGGACGAACGAGACATCGAACGCGTATTCGGTTCGTTTCAACGGTGTCGGCAACTATCCGCTTTACGCCTATCTGCACGTGCCGAAATCCGACGGGCCGCATGTTCCGCTGTTGCAAGCCCCGGGGTATGGCAGCGTGGTCGCGGTACCGCCTTACGAACGACGCGCAGCATACGTCGTTCTAGCGCTCTGCCACCGTGGGCAGAGACTCTCCAACTCCCAATACTCAGCCGCATATCCCGGACTGTTAACTGACGGGTTGCCAGGAGAAGATACCTATGTGTGGGGCGATATAGTCGCCGACTGCATAACCGCGGTGCAGATACTGTTGCAGCAACCGAACATCGACGCGTCGAGATTGGCAATATCCGGTGGTGATTTGGCATTGATCACGGCTGCATTTACAGATGGTGTTCACGCGCTGCAAAGCGGCGGGTTGATGTTCGCCGACATCGACAACCGAATCGCGGGTGCCCCGGACTATCCATTGGCCGAGTTCAACGATTTCAAGCGCACCTATCCGGATGATTGGGATGAAGCGCGGACGACGTTGGCAAACTACGATCCGATGGCGTTGGCTGGCGGTATTGACGCCAACAAGGTCATGCTCTCGGCTGGCGCGTCAGAGAAGGGTTACTACGACGACCTTGCATCGACGCTGTCAGGCAATACGACGGTGCGCGTCAACCTCGGCAAAGGGCATCTCGATCACGTCGCGCAGGAAGAGTGGCTGGCTGAGGCGTGTGGGATTGAACCGGGGCCGGTGCATTATCCGCGTGTTTGATTACAACTCGAAACCGAGTTGTTGATCGTCCGATTGTCGAATCTCGGAATTGAACCGACCGACACCGCCGAGTCCGCGACTGTTATGATCGATGTGTGTCATTGCATCCGCTATAGCGCGGTGACCAGCTTGAGCGCGGATCAACCTGTGCATTTTTAAACAAATCCTGCGATAATCTCGGTGCCCCGATTTTCCGGTCCGAAGTTCCAACATGTGAAACGCTTGTCTAGCACTTAATTGAATGTTATAGCGAATTCGATATCCGAACGGCACCACGTATTGCGCCACATCTGAACCGTGTACTTTGTCGATGTCTCGGTACAAACCTCTCATCTCTCCCATCGCATCATGCCACCTTACCGGCACATCTCCGCCAACATCCTCAATCTCAGGTGGTGTCGAGTATCCATGCATCGGTGTCAATTTCTGCCAATCGATTGTCATCATACGGTGCCGTTGCAGATCCCTGAAACTCCCAAAGTCCGAAAGAACATCGAATCGGTAGTAGACCCGCTCCATGCCACGCCCTGGCTTGTGGCGACGATTCAACCGTTCACCCACATACGCCGCGATAATTTTGCGACGCTCTTCTTCTCCCATTTCAGAAACACGCCTAATCAGATATTCTTCAGATTCACATGAATATGGATACAGCACCGCGGCTACGATACGCACCTCTGCATCGCGATCCCAGTCAAGAAGTCGCACCTCGTCACGATCAACGTTGAAATCAGTTTCCGAATCGCGCCTTACCGCCAAAGCGTCAGCGATTGAATCGATATTTTCAGCGACGTTGCGGAAATAACCGCTCCAAGCAACACCGCGATCCTTTACGTCTACCCTAGCCAGGAAGCCCGAGATGACCTGCCGCAATTCGCCTAACATCATCCGAGAGTAGTCCCTCGATTCTGCCAACGGACTAGCATTCATTCGCATGAGCATAGTTTCATACGCTTGACCAGTAGCAAATACACCGATGTTCGATTTAGTAGCTGCCGGAAGCAACCCTCGCGCAACGTCACATGCGAGGCCGCGGATCATTGCTGTGAATTCAGACGGGTTTTTTTGAGACGACTGGCGTACTAGGCGGTTTCGGAAATTCTGAGCAAGCACACGGACAATAAAGGAATATGTCTCGAATAACCTATCCATCGTCTCCACATATCGATCAGACAACGGACCATCGCCGACCTCAGCTGGGATACTGTATCGAAAACGATCCGCACCACTGGCATCGCGCAACTTGACATCGTAGTAGATGTATCGAGTGCTCTGCTCCAGATACGCGGCGAGGCGACCGCGTTCGATGACTTTGGCGAGAATCGCTGAAACCTGTTCGCAGGCGAGATGAGCGCCGCCTAGTTGCGCTACAGAATCGTCCCCATACTGCATGAATACTCGCCGATAAAGGTCCTCAGCGCGCCGCAAAGCGTTGGCATCACCCTCATCCCCATGCGAGACAACTTGTTGCGCGATCGCTTCAAGTCCAATCTCCGGTTGCTTATAAAACTCATCCAGAAACATACGCCGCAAAGACTTGTGAGTGCGACTGTAACGCGCGAACATCGCACCTTTCACAATCTCTGGCAGGTTAACTACCGCGAAGACAGGAAGGTCGATGTTGGTAAAGAAGCGGCTCAGGATCGAGCATTCTTCGTCTGTGTATGTCTCTTGTGCGTACACAGTGCGTCAATCTTCGCACATGGGCAGGATGATCACGGATGCGTTCTGACAGTTGTTCAGAGTATCAGGCGCAAGGGTCGTTCGAGGTTGTCTTTGACCTCGTTGAGCAGGATGGCGGCTTCTGCGCCATCACCGACCCTGTGGTCAGCGGATATCGTAGCGTTCATCATTTGACGGACAACGATTTCCTCGTCGTGAACCACTGGAGTCGGTTTGACAGCGCCAACCGCGAGAATACCGGCTTGCGGTGGAACGATGATCGCTGCAAAGGTGTCAGTGCCAAACATACCGAGGTTCGAGGTCGAGAAAGTGCCTGCCGTTAGCTCTTCTTGGGTCAGTGAACCACCTTCGCCCCTGGCACGGGCGCCAAGGTCTTTCGAAGCATTGGCAACATCTACTAATGACATATTTTGGACGCCGATCAACGCTGGTACTATCAGTCCGGCTTCAAGTGCGATTGCGACGCCAATGTTGATGCTGTCGTGCCCCTCCAAGCGATCTTCGTGGAAGGTGGTGTTCCACTTGGGATATTTAACGATCGCCATTGCTAATGCTTTGATAATCATGTCGTTGACTGAGACCCGGACGCCTGATTCGGCGAGTTCAGCGTTGAGTTGGGCGCGGAACGACATCGCCTCGGTCATGTCTACACCGGAAGTGACGTAGTAGTGAGGCGCTTCAGTCTTGCTACGGACAGTTACACGTGCGATAGCTTGGCGCATCGTGGTTAGTTCGATGTCAGAGCCGTCGACGGAGACCGTGGCTGCCGCTGCTGCAACGCCTGATGGCGCAAATGCGGGCGCGGGAGTGAAGCTTAGTACGTCGTCACGGGTTATTCGTCCACCCGGTCCAGTTCCTGGTACCGCTGCAAGATCGTACCCTTTTTCCATTGCCAATCGACGTGCGAGCGGCGAGGATTTAACTCTGCCACCTTCAACTGTGGGAGCAGCTGGCGCAGCGACGGGTACAGGTGCTGCTGGTTCGGGTTCGGGCTGAGGTTCAGGTTCTACCGCTTCTAAAACCAAGTCGACTTCGGCTTCGACCGATTCTCCGATTTGCGCCTCTGAATGTGCGTCCTCAGTATCAGGTAGCGCATCGTCTGCGTCCCCGATATAGGCGAGCAACGAACCGACTGGTGCTTTACTACCATCACCCAAGACGATCTTACGCAGGATGCCGGCGTTGTACGCCTCCATCTCAACGACGGTTTTGTCGGTTTCGATCTCTGCGAGTTTGTCGCCGCGAGCCACATCATCGCCTTCGTTCTTCAACCACTTCACAACGGTGCCTTCCGTCATGTCGGCACCCATCGCTGGCATCGTGACTTCGTGGATCAACTCTTGTCTCCTCAATTAGCTTGATTCAGGTCGTAGCATCACGAGAGTAGTTCGGTTCTCTCGTCTCAGAACTTGATAACTTGCCGCGCTGCCTCTACGACATCATCAGCCGTAGGCAAAATATCCTGCTCAAGTACGCGGTTGTATGGCCAGGGGACATCCTTCGAACCGACGCGCATCACTGGACCGTCAAGCCAGTCCATCGCTCGTTCCTGCACCTCGGAAACAATTTCTGACATCATTCCACCAGTCCGACGCGCAGTGTCGAGCATGACGACGCGACCGGTCTTCTGAACCGACGCGACCAGAGTATCGTAGTCAATCGGACTCAAAGATCTCAAATCGATGATTTCCGAGGTGACACCATGTTGAGACATCTGCTCAGCGGCTTGTTGCATGATGTGTACCCCGTAGCCGTATGACACCAGCGTCAAGTCATCCCCAGACTGCGTGACTTTGGCTTTGCCTAGAGGAATATCGAAGTAGTCTTGCGGCACGTCTCCGCGGGAACCGTACAGGTGGGAGTGCTCAGCGAAAATCACAGGGTTGTCGGATTTGATCGATGACCGCAGGAGTCCCAACGCGTCGTACGGGTTTGACGGGCATGCGCAATACATGCCGGGCACCTCGGCGAGCCACGTTTCGAAGCTCTGGGAATGGGTTGCACCAAGTTGAACTCCCGCGCCGGTGGGTGCGCGTATCACCATCGGCACCTTTATCTGACCACCAGACATGTAGCGCAAGTTGGCAGCCATGTTGACAATTTGATCGAACGCGACGAGCGAAAAACTCATCGACATGAGTTCGACTACTGGGCGCAATCCTGCTGCTGCTGCGCCGATACCGGCTCCAACGAAGGCAGCCTCGGAGATTGGAGTGTCCTTGATCCGCTTGTCGCCGTACTTTTGGAGAAACCCCTTGGTAACCGAGTATGCACCACCATACTCGCCTATGTCTTCACCCATGATGAAGACAGATTCGTCTGTTTCGATGGCTTCTGCCAACCCCAGCGTAATCGCTTCTCGAATAGTGATTTCAGCCATGTCGTCAACCGATCTGCTGGCTTTGCCTATGCGTACACATCGTCGAACGCTTCGGAAAGTTCTGGTTCAGGGCTGTTGGAAGCGAAATCGACCGCTGCCGCTATCTCAGCATCCACGTCTTGTGCTAGATCATCGAGGTCTGATTGCGTCGCTAGACCGTATTCGATAAGCCGGTTGGGATAAGAAACCAACGGGTCACGGCGTCGCCATAGATCGACCTCTGACCGTTCACGATACTGATCGCCGGGATCCGCGAATGAATGGCCGACGAATCTGAAGGTCCTAGCCTCAATAAAAATCGGGCTCCGTTGAGCCCGAACTTTATCTATCGCTGCCTGTGTCGCCTCGCGTACCGCTACTACGTCCATACCGTCTACGGATACGGTATGGATGTCGTACGCGCCCATGGCATCGCTGAAGTCTGCACCTTGCAAACGGACGCGTCCGACTGCTGATCCCATGCCGTAGAGGTTGTTCTCCATGAAGAATATGATCGGCAGCTGCCACACAGATGCCAGGTTGAGAGTCTCGTGGAATGTGCCTTGGTTCGTCGCCCCATCACCAAAGAAGACCATTGTGACGACATCGGTTTCGAGATACTGCTGAGCGAGCGCGATGCCGGCCGCCAATGGAAGTTGTGCACCCACTATGGCGTGACCGCCCATGAAGTGTTTGGCAGCATCGAAGATGTGCATCGATCCGCCTTTACCCTTGCTCAAACCGGTCCGCTTGCCGAACATCTCCGCCATGATGCGGTTTGTGTCGAGACCGCGCGCCAATGCGTGTCCGTGATCGCGGTAGTGAGTGACGATGTAGTCGCGTGCTTCGAGCGGGGTTATGGCACCGATGCCGGTCGCTTCTTGACCGATGTAAAGGTGTAGGAAGCCTCGGATGTTGCCCAGTGAATAGTGCTGTCCGCAAGTCTCTTCAAACCTACGAATCAGCAGCATGAGACGATACATTCGCAAGAGCTCGTCTTTAGGGATGCTTGTAGAAAGAGCGGGTGCGTGCGAACGTGAAGGGTCGAAACCGTTGGTACTTGAAGATTCGGGCGAAATTCCGCTGGTTGCCTGTCTGACAACTCCAGTCGTGGCTATCCTGGGTTTTTCGGTTGGGTCCATTGTCCCGAATTTTTTTAACTCCAGCTGCACGAAGCCGCGGCGAAGGGAAAACTCGACACCATCGAACAGCGCGCTACGTCGGTGTTCGATTCTATACCAACCCTCAAGTACTGAGAATGGCTGTTTAATCTAAGCGGTTTGCATGAATCAAACAGCCGTCCAAACAACCGTCATGCGCTTTGGAGTTTCGCCGCAAGCACAACGTTTTGAAGCAACATCGCCACTGTCATCGGTCCGACACCGCCCGGAACTGGAGTTATGGCCGAGGCTTTTTCTTTGACCGCGTGGTAATCAACATCTCCGGTCAACCTGAATCCGCTTCGTCGCGACGAGTCTGAGACTCTCGAAACCCCGACATCAATCACAACTGCGCCGTCTCTCACCATGTCGGCATTAACCGTGTTTGGCACCCCGGCGGCGGCGATCAGTATGTCGGCGCGTAGCGTATGCGACGGGACATCCTTCGTTCCCGTATGGCACATCGTCACCGTGGCGTTAGCGCCTCGTCCCCTTTGCGAAAGCAACAGCGCCAACGGCCTGCCCACTAGCGTGCTCCGGCCAACTATCACCACATTGGCACCGTCTACTTCAACATTCTCTTCAATCAACATTCTCTGCACTCCCAACGGAGTCGCAGGAACGAAACGCGGCTGACCCAAGGAGAGCAATCCAGCGTTCTGCGAATGCAGTCCATCCACATCCTTCATCGGGTTCAAACCATTGATGATGTCGTCAGCATCGATATGGTCAGGCAAAGGCAGCTGAACCAATATGCCGTGATACCGGTCATCGTTATTCAACTCACGCACTACCCCTGACAGTTCACCTGCACTGATGTCGGCTGAGATGTTGAGGGTTTCAGTAACGATGCCGACCTCTTCACATGCCCGTTCCTTCCGTCTCACGTAGGATCGCGACGCTGGATCATCTCCGACAAGAACGACTGCCAACCCAGGGGCATATCCGTTAGCGTTTTTGAACGCCGATACCTTCTCTGCCACCTCTGCGTGGACAGTCTTTGCGATTTCATTACCGCTGATGATATGAACTGGCATGAGTTTGGTCTTCCAAGATTTGCAAATGTGCTGGTTTACAATGTCTATCGAGATTATGTATCTCTGAAGCGATTATTTGTTCTAGCTGGCATACCAGAACCATGATATACACCGGCGTCGATCTGATCGAAATTGACCGTATAGCAACGGTTCGGGATCGATACCCAGTTCGCTTCCTGAATAAGGTATTCACATCTGGGGAGCGTCGATACGCTCGCAATCGCGCCCCGCAACTCGCCAGCCGTTTCGCGGCCAAAGAAGCGGTGATGAAGGCCCTCGGCACCGGTGTCAGAGGTATTCCTTGGAAATCGATCGAGGTGACGCGCAAACGCGGCGGTCCACCGGAAATCACTTTGCACGGTCAAGCACATGCGCGCGCGCGTAAAATGGGCATCACACGAATCGCGCTGAGCTTAACCCATTCTAAAGAATTCGCGGTCGCATCGGTGGTTCTTGAAGCCCGGGACAACGCTTGGCGCCCATAGGATGACCACATCTAATGCATAGGAGACCAAACCGAAAAGTCGTAACCGCGGCCGAGATGCAATCCATCGAGCGGAGGTGGTTCGAATCGGGAGAGATCACGCTCGAAGATCTCGTGGATCGGGTTGGAAGAGCCGTCGCTGACTGGGTCCTTGATGACCTCGACGAAAACGCCAGCGATTCCACTGCCTTGGCTCTGGTGGGTAAAGGCAACAACGGTGGGGATGCGCTGATTGCCGGCAAGTATCTGATCGAAGCTGGGGTGCAGACTACCGCCGGCTTGATTCTTCCTCGCACCGAAGACGATACGCTTCTGAAGCAATTTATTGAGGCTGGTGGGAAAGTTGTGAATCTTCAAGGCAAAACGGGATTACGTAAATCATCCAATTTATGCGACAAAAACGACATAATCATCGATGGTGTATTCGGATTCGGTATTTCAAGACGTATAGAAGAGCCGATTTCGTCAATTTTCGAAGTCGCTAGAACTAGCGGAAAGAAGGTCGTGGCCATAGATGTGCCGAGTGGCTCCAACCCGGATACCGGCGAATTTGATCCCAATGGTCTACCAGCAGATGCATGTCTACCCGTGGGCTTGACGAAGCTTGGGCCGGCGGTGCGTTTTGGGAATCCAGAGTACGGCAGTGAGATGACGGTCATAGATGTTGACATTCCACCGGATTTGACTCGGCACATAAAGGGTGAAGTCAACGATATTGAACTTGCCCGTGCGCTTCTGCCAGACCGCGATAGTGCCTTCCACAAGGGTGATTTCGGACGTGCGTTGCTGGTATGCGGCTCCAACACTTATGTGGGAGCGGCATCGCTAGCGGCGCAGGCATGTGTTCGATCCGGCGTTGGATTGGTATCACTTGCCACGCCAACAAGCGCGTATCAAGCGCTTGCCGGCGACATTCCCGAATCCACCTACGTCCCATTGGAGGAAGATGTCAACGGTGTTCTGCCCGGACCCGCATTTGTCGAATTACAGGAGCGCATACCTAATATGGACTCCGTGCTGATAGGCGTCGGAATCGGTCTTTCTTACGGTGCCCGGGAGCTTGTTGGACGGCTTACATCGACACCGCACCTATGGGACGACTGCACCGTCATTCTAGATGCCGACGCTTTGACATTGGTTTCGTCATTGACGGGATGGTGGGAAGTCTTTGATGGACACTTGGTGATAACGCCTCACCCTGGTGAAATGTCGCGCCTCCTCGGAATCTCCATCAATGAAGTCGAGGCTGACCGTCTCGCTGCGGTTCAAACAGCGGCTGAACGATTCAACTGCGTCGCTGTCCTCAAAGGCGCTACCACTTTGATCGCTTCACCTGACGGGCGATTGCGAATCAACATGATGCCGAATCACGGATTGGCGCGCGGAGGAACCGGAGATGTCCTCGCGGGGTTGATCGCAGGGCTTGCCGCTAAATCGAACGCATTCGATGCCGCGTCTTTGGGAGTCTCGATACACTCCTTGAGCGCAGAGTTTGCTCGAACTGACTTGACGCCGTATGCGATGACTGCGAGCGATCTAGTTTCACATCTGCCAATGGCGTTCCGTACTTTAGCATCGTAGGCTGAACCGAAGGCTAGCCTACTCCTGGAAACGGACTATGGTCCAGAACGTCAAACCAACGCTCGAAGAGATAGTAGACGAGTATGTCCAGAGAGCGCGTTCTAAACTGCGTCCAACCGAGTACGAGCGTAGCCAGAACGATGAGGTCACGCTTCACCACGTCATCGAAAACGATGAGTTCAGGGTCTTGGACCACATCATCGCAGTCAAGGATCGACGCGTCGAATGGATTTGGCGTTCTCAGGACTTTTGGCCTACGGACCAGCTGACCGACATAACTATCTCAGATGTCGACTTGAGAAATTTCGGCGTTATCCACGGTAGCAATCGCATATCCGGAGTCAAATTCACCATCGGACCGCGCGAATACGCCGGGCCAGATCCTGATGCGTGCTTGCCGTACGTTAACGATTTCCTGTATATGGAGGCACACTACCGTTGGCGCGATGACAAGATGACGCTTCAACGTGCCCGCGTCGGCATAGACTTCAAAACAAAAGACGCGCTGACTCTCCGTGCAAGGTCGGTAGAGATTGAGTTGGCGCGCTTTTGGAACTTGGGGTACCGATTCCGATCATCCCTTGGATCACGCCTCCTAGTGAGGGTAGAGGGCGACGAGAGTTTACGGATCAATGCGCCTACGGAACTGAATCGAAGAGAAGTGACGGACATCTACGAATCGGTTATGGACTGCAAGTCTGGCGCATCAAGTGTCGAACTGCCCAAGCAGTTCATAGTGGAACGAGATTAGTCAACCTCCGTATGCTTGATTCGGCATAACCTTAGAACCCAACATTAACGATCCAGCTTCGCGTCCAATGAGTACTCCTGCACATGCACCACTATCCAACCGTCGGGTGGTTTTGTGCGTTACGGGTTCGATAGCCGCGTACAAATCGGCGTACGTTGCATCCGATCTCATCAAATTGGGCGCCCGCGTCGATGTGGTGATGACCGAATCGGCGCAACGTTTTATCGGCATCAGCACCTTCGCGGCGTTGAGTCATAACCCAGTGACAACATCCCTATGGGACCAGAACAGCGAAATCAGCATTGATCATGTGGCGCTCGGAACAAAGGCAGACTGCATAGTCATCGCTCCGGCGACAGCTAACTCACTCGCCAAACTAGCTCTCGGCATTACCGATGATGCTGTTACCGCAACGGTCCTCGCATCAAGCGCGCCATTGGTCTTAGCACCAGCAATGGACGCTGATATGTTCGGTTCCGCGTCAACCCAGCACAACGTCGGCACGCTTCGTGAACGCGGTGCGATGGTTGTCGGCCCGGAATCCGGCAGATTGGCTTCTGGGCTTGTCGGTGAAGGACGCATGAGCAATCCAAGCGACATCGTCGATGCCGTACGTGCTGCCGTCGGACTTCGATACGGAGACTTGGTTGGCAGACGCGTCGTTGTAACTGCTGGTGGGACTCGCGAACCGATCGATCCAGTGCGAGTCATCACAAATAGATCGACAGGCAAGATGGGATACGCGGTTGCAGAAGCTGCTCGCGATCGTGGAGCCGAGACAGTGCTTGTCACTGCCGCAACCGGTATCCGCGCACCTTGGGGGATCCAAACCATCAATGTAAGCACCGTCGACGAAATGCGTGCGGCTACCTTACCCGTATCTGCCGGCGCGGATGTATTAGTAATGGCGGCAGCAATTTCAGACTTCCGCCCTGCTTATTTCGCGGATGAAAAGATCAAGAAGCAAGGCGGTACGGGAATGACGATGCAATTAGAAGAGATTGAGGATTGGATGCCGAAGGCGATCGGTCCCCGCCTCGTTAAAGTAGCTTTCGCTGCCGAAACTGGCGATGCTGCTACCAAAGGTGCGGCAAAGATGGAAGCAAAAGGTGCCGTATTGACGGTTGCCAACGACGTTACCGAACCCGGAAGCGGTTTCGCGACCGACACCAACCGTGTTGATATCGTCAGTTCTGACGGCTCGATCGAACCACTACCCCTTATGAGCAAGTACGATGTGGGCAATGCGATACTAGACAGAGTGAAACCCTATCTCTGTAAAACCGACTGAAGCAGTAATTGGATAACCGTGAGACTTTACTGGAGACAACGAAAACGCGGCTTTGACTTGATCGTCGAAGATGATGATGGCGACGCATTCAACGTCGGCGGCGTAAGACATACGCGACGCGGCGGCATTGAGGCAATGGCCAAAACAATGGGTTACGATCCCGGACGTTCGATCAAACACCTGACAACGATGGAACACGGTATGCAGTTCGTAGAGCAGTTCGAACCTTGGCGCGAGTTCTTCCCCGGATACCCTCTCGAACTCGAACCTGACATCGTGGTTCCAGACGAGTTGGCGTAACTCGACCACTACATCACCGCTTGTCAACAATCGAAAGACTCGTCAACGAAGCACGCGAACTCGCGTCAATGGTCGCTCCCGCGGCTGACCGCATAAATCGGGAACGTCGCATTCCAGAGCATGTGGTACGCCCCATCATCAATGCCGGATTTTTCCGATTGCTCTTGCCTCGTTCACTCGGTGGTGCTGAACTTACACACCCAGATTTCCTGAAAATCGTTCGGATATTCGCTGAAGCTGATGCCAGCGTCGGTTGGTGCATCAACCAAAACAACGTATTCTCCACTAACTCGGTCCGGGTAAGTGAATCAGTTGCGGAAGAAATATGGAGCAACCCGCGCACTGTGGTCACGAACGGACCGCCGCGTCCTGGTACGAGAGCCGTAATCGGCGAAGACGGCTATCGCCTCTCCGGAAGGTGGGATTTCTCCAGCGGCATCTCGCACGCATCGTGGGTCGCCGCATTGGCGCCAGTGCACAATTCATATGGTTCCGACGCTGAGGAAATGCGCACTTTCCTAATCCCCAAATCAGAAGTCCATGTCGTTGACGAATGGCACGTCGGAGGTCTAAGAGGCACTGCTAGTCTTAGTTTTACCGCCTCTGACCTCTTCGTCCCCGCGGAACGATCTTACGGCTTGAACGAACCATCCAGAGAACCCGGTCCGCTCTATGTCATTCACACGACACCGATGTTCGCATCCGGATTCGCCACCGTCGCTCTCGGTGTTGCCCGATCGGGACTCGACACTGCCATCAACTTGACCAAGAGTAAAGTCCAACACGGCGGCACGAACACCATAAGCACCGATACGACAACGCACCGAATGATCGGTGAAGCCGAGGCATTGTGGAACTCCGCCCGCGCGTTCCTTAACGAAGCCACATCCGAGATGTGGCAAACGGTTGTCGAACGCCACGAACTCCCCACCGCGCAGCGCATCAAGGTCAGACTCGCAGGCACGCACGCTATCCGCACCTCAGCCGATGTCGTCAACGCCGCTTACACGATCTGTGGCTCAAGCTCGATCTTCGAGTCGAACAAGATCCAGCACTGCTTCCGAGACGCACATGCGATCCGGCAGCAGATTCAAGGCCGACCGACGCACTACGACACTGCGGGGCAGTTTTATCTCGGACTAGAACCTAAAGGCATCTACTGAGATACGTCACAACAGCAATCAGCCTTAAAGCCAGAGTCCGTGAACGCTCAGACGCCATAATCCGCGTCAGCAACGAATCCTGCAAGAGCATAATCGACGAATGGGAGCCGCAATGCCCGTAGACCATGATTGGTACCGGGTCATGCTTTTGCCAACTGCGCTGCTTTGCGCTGAAATGCTTCAGGTATATCGCTTACTGAGCAGTTCAACAGGGCAGCCCTACCGCTCCCAGACTTTAGGATGCTTCGCGCTTTACTGACCCGGGTGTTCGCGGCATTGTAGCTAACGTCTTTTTGCCTTTTTGCTTTTACATACTCGACTATGCGCCCAGCGATTACATCATTTGGAAGACGGGGGTCGACAAATGCCTCGTAGAATTCTACGAACACTTCTTTGCCGATTGATTGGAGTAGTCGTTTGAGTTGCTGTTCTGTCATTGCTTCGTCAATTCGAGGTTAGGTCCGCGATCACCGCCATGTAACTCGCCCCCGCCTCGATTATCTCCGCTAGTACGGTTTCTAACGAAGCCATCTCTGGAACCTCATACGCGATCCAGCCACGAACGCGTTGTCCTGCTTTAAGTGTTCCACTGTCAAACCACGGCTCTAAACCGGCATTGCCAAATGCATTCTCATACACGAATCCGTCGGAATCCTGAATGTTGATAAGCAACGGATTGTAAAAAACGTCGTCCTCCACTGCCTCTACGCTGAGATCAACGGCCACAATACGTTTGCCGGGTGTGGGATCGAACCATGAGTCTGGATCTGGCTGAACTGCGTCCAGAAAGTTGTGCACCGTGTAGATGGCTCCGCCCGCTTCGATGCTGTCAAATGTGATCGTTGGTGCTGGTGTCGCGGTAGGAGCAACAATCAATCGCGAACGCCAATCGGCAACCTGTTGGGCAATTGCTTGGTAAGGCACGGCGTAAAACGCTAAAGTTTCAGTGCCCCGCGCCGTGTTAATGCCTACTACTTCGGCACCCGGCATGGAGAAGAGCGGGCCGCCACTGTTGCCCGGGTTAAGAGGGGCGGAATGCGGTATAAAGTCTTGATCCATGCTGAGGTTATCAGGAGCACGTACCTCACCGATCGTCGTAATGAGGTTTCCGGAGTCGGTATTGGGGTATCCGATCGCGATCACGGTTTCTCCCTCAGAAGGCGATGCATCACGCCACTGAAGAGCGATGAAGTCGGAAGAACAGCAGATCGATACAACCGCCACATCCCTTTCAGCATCCCACCCTAAAACTAGCGCGTCGTGCGTGTTCGAATCCCCGACCTGAACTTCTACCGAGTCGCTGCCGTCGATTATGTGGTGATTGGTGGCAATAAACGCCGTTGTTCCGTCTACAGCAAAGATGAAGCCTGATCCTAACCGTGTCGTCCCGAATAGAATACCTCCGGATCGCGCTTTGACACGGACTATGCTGTGTCGGACCCGCTCAACCAACTCCTGAGGATTTGCGGCGCTGGCATAGGCGTTCGTCGGGGTTGGGGTCAGCGTCGCAGTTGGAGTAGAGGGCACTTCGACTTCACGTGTCACCTCGCGCTCAACTTCAACCGTGACTGGAACTTCCCGCGTCACTTCGACCTCTTTGACAACCTCGACCTCAACCGTAACTGGAACTTCCCGCGCCACTTCGACCTCCTTGACAACCTCGACCTCAACCGTAACTGGAACTTCCCGCGCCACTTCGACCTCTTTGACAACCTCGACCTCAACCGGCACTTCAACTTGTTTTACGACTTCAACCGTGACTGGGACTTCGCGCGTCACTTCCACTTCCTGCTCGACCACGCGATGAACCTCAACCGTGACTGGCATAGCCACTCGTCTCGGTACCTCAACGGTCACCTCGACAGTCACTTCCACGGTCCGAGTAACTTCAATGGTTTGCGGCGGCTGGGCGCAACTAGATAAAACCAAAGCTAAGAACGCTGTTGCCACTCCGACGACTGAAGTCAACAATACGCGAATTAACATCGGGAAGCCTCCCTTGGGACTTAGGCAACGCCTTTGAACCTAGGGCGTTTCCCGAAACAGCCGCCACAGGGAGGCGCGGCAAGCGCACCTAATGAGACGGCCAGGCGTGTTCCACACACCTATACGCTCGGGATTCGCCAGATTCACTGCGCTAATGCCCTAGGTTCGAACGTTGACTCTAGCACAGCAGTCGTCGGGGACTTTTAGCTGCGGAAACGGAAAATAGTTTTTCGACTATCAGGCGACCTCTCAAACCGGGTTCTCCACACTCATCCCCGTCACCTTGACCGCTTCAATTCCTTCAAAACATCTTGCTGATCGGATGGCAGATACTTCGACGCTTCGCGAAACGTGACTGACGACACCATAGCAACTCGCGGTTCCAACCACTCAAATACCAAATCTGGCGAGTGCTTCGACACCTCTCGCAAAACCCAGCCTGTGGCCTTACGAATGAAAAACTCCTCTTCCTCAAGCATCGCGTCGGCATACCCTGCAAACTCGTCCCAACCATCGAGACCGCGCCGTAATCGTGGCAGCAGCGCGAGCATCGCTGTTCGGCGCACCCAAAAGTCGTCATCCTCCGACCACCTAGAACGTATCCGTTCAGTGCGGAGCGATAATGACAGCATCGGTGCCACGACATTCATCGCCAGATCATCTATCAACGCCCATGTATGCGACCGCCTCAAAAATCCCTCGATAAAATCCACATCGCTCACATCTAAAACCTCAACCCGAGCAGCAAGAATGTTCACTGCCAACTTTCGCAACTCGTAAACATCACGATCCCACAGCTCGGTCGTCAAACCAATGAGTTCAGCCTTTGAAACATCCTTATGTTCGCGGGCAAAGCGGCGCGCCAACTTCCGTATCACTGGAACGCTGACGCCGTAATGCGTCAGTTCCGACTTGAGATATCGCTTCTCATTGACCGCCCGATCTTCAGAACCGCCTGCTTCTAATTCAGTCGCCAACTCGTTAGCAACTACAACTATCCTCAAAGTCATCGAATCACTGCGCCTCGCAAAGATCCCACGCCAACGCGATCATGCATTTCGTCCCGCTGATCAGCGACTCGATGCCCACCGACTCGTCAGTACCATGCGCCCTTGACAACATAGGGTCATCGTCAGGATGGGTTCCAGCGAATCCGTATGTGATAATCCCCAAATTCCTTGTGAACCGAGAATCTGTGAATCCATTGCTTATCGCAGGTATCCACTGAATGTCATCCCTCGAAACCGCCAACGCTTGCGCTCGTTTTATCGCCTCGGCCAAGTCCGTCTCAAACGGCGACGAGTTGGGAACCGACATGTAATCAATCTCGAACGACACGCCATCGACATCCCCGATCGTCTTCTCAATCTCGCTCCGAACGTACTCCTCATCCTGGAATGGCAACGTCCGAACGTCGCAGGTAACAGTTATGTTCTCGGGCACGCTGTTCGACTTGATACCGCCGCTGATCATCGTTGGTGTCCAAACCATCCTTGACAGCGCACGCAACATTGAACTCAACCGCGGTGAATTGTCCTCTAACTCACCTAGAATCCGATCAATGTTCTCTGGTGTTGGGCGTTCCTCTATGCCGAACAGGTTCAAATAGTCGAATATCGGCAATGATGTGTCGATATCCGGTTCGTAGTTCTCGATCCGCTGCAACACCCGCCACAGTCTCTCAGACGCGTTTACGCCCTGCCAAGGCACCGATGCGTGTGCACTCTCACCCAGCAACGTGATCTTGATCTCTAACCTGCCCTTCTCACCTGTCCCCAGCAGATACGACAACGCGCCACCCTGCTCAACCGGCGTCCCTCCACCCTCGTTCACGGCAAAGTCGCACTCTAAAGACTCGGGATGGTTATCCGCCAACCATCCGAAACCCCATCTTCCACCGTGCTCCTCGTCCGCTCCACTTACTAATCGCAGACCATGCTGCAACTGAACGCCATTGCGCTTCAAAATAGCCATCGCCATCATCTGCGCGGTCAGCAAAGCTTTGCAGTCGGAAGCACCTCGACCATAAATCCGACCGCCAGACACCTGCGCTCCAAACGGCTCCCAAGACCACTTCGAATAATCCTCCACAGGCACCACGTCGGTATGCGACATGAACATCAATCGGCAACGCGGTTCGCTACCCGGATAGACGGCGATGATGTTTCCGCGCTCCGGATCGCGCGCCAGTATCTGCGTATCCGTGATCCCTTCGTCGTGGAACCAATCGCGGATGAACTCCGCCAACGGCGTCTCGTCACCCGTCGGCATCTGACCAGTGTTCACCGTCGGTATCTTAATCATCTGCCGCTCAAGTTCCACGATCTCAGCCGCGGAGGCATCTACTTCATCTAGGAGTTGCTCAAGTGTTGCCATTACTCAGTCCAGTTCTATGCTTGCTTAACAACCTAACAATTTACGTTGTTTTACACCGCATTGACGCGCCGGTCTCACGCTGTCGCAGGAGTTGCAACGCTCGAAACCGTGCCAATCACGCTTAAACCTTACTGATGCTACGATATTAGTAAGGAGAACCGGAATGTACGTCAAAATAACTTCGAAACGCCAAGTCACTTTCCCAAAGCGCGTTCTCGACGCTCTAGGAGTAGGCCCCGGCGACCAGATCGAACTTGAAGAGACCACTGAAGGATTCATGTTGAGACCGAGGCGTTTCCGTCCCGAAATGTTCGGAACTCTTGCTGATTTGATATCCGAAGACCACGAGCCATTCGACATTCGCAAGTTCAGGGATGGGACCTATGATTCGTCGCTACGGGATTGACACATCGATCCTCGTCAGATTAGTCACCAGTCAGCCCATTGGCACCTACGAGTACTGCCTCAATTCATTACGCCATCTTGCCGATGTAGAGGGTGCCGAAATCTACGTGTCCAACCAAGTGATTGGCGAGACTTACGTTGCGGTGCAACACCACTACGGAGTGCCCAAATCGCGCGCTAGTGCGGCAATCATCTCCGCATTGCAGGGCGGATTGATTTTGCCGTTAAACGGCCCAGATGTCTTATCAATACTCAAAGAAACAAGCGGAGCCGGGTTGTTTGATCGTTTGATCGCTGACGGATACCAGAAGTCGGGCTTGGAGACTTTGACCCTTGACCGGAAAATGGCCAACTTGCCTGATACTCGAATCCTCTGAGGTCAAACGTTCAACATCGCTATACATCGACTTAGCAACTGACGCGAGGACGCACGATTGCAATCCCGACTTCATACCCTCACATACACGTTGCTCCTCTCGCCATCGTTCAGACTCCCATCATTCGGGCCGGTAATGTTCGGTATCCGACCATGAGCCCGGTCGTACTTCGTGCGCTCCCACTCGCGCTCAAGGTCGGCAGTATGCCCCCTGAACCTCGGCATCACGTATCTCGCAAATAGCTCCTGGGAATACATCACATGACGCATCGGCATCCATTCGTGTGTCGTGAGCATCAAGCCTCCGATGCCGCCAGTTTCCTCAACTATCGACTCAATCTGCTCGATCGCATCATCAGGAGTCCCGATAATCCACCGTCGCTTCTCTACGATTTGTTCAAACGTTAGGTCCGCCGGATCCTGGTCCGGATGCACTAACCAACTTCGCGGCGTGTTGATCGT
This sequence comes from Dehalococcoidia bacterium, assembly GCA_963555965.3. Classification (GTDB taxonomy): domain Bacteria; phylum Chloroflexota; class Dehalococcoidia; order Lucifugimonadales; family Lucifugimonadaceae; genus Bin127. Next base: position 310,866 of record OY821634.1, on the reverse strand, counting down.
GTAGAAGTAATTGTGGACGTCGCGTACCGCGCCGTGCCTAGCCTGCTCGAATGCTTCTTCACGCGTATCTGCCAGATGGACGTATGTGACGACGCGCCAGTCATCCTTGTTGGGCGACGTGCCGTACTTCGCAGATGCGTCAACGACTTCGTCCCACTGACGAGCCAACGGCACCGCGTCTGGTGGACCGCTTCCGGCAATCGAAAACATCATCATTTCGTACTGCGCCACGAAGTCTAACGAACGCTTACTACCTGCTGAAGGTGTCGCCAGCTTGAGCCTCGGCTGCTGATACGAGCGTAGTTGCAACGCCATGTCGTCGATCGTCCAGTACTTACCCTCGTAAGAAATGGGATCAGGAGACTCCAGCAGCTTCACGATGATGTCGGTAGATTCTCGCATCATCGCGTTCAGATCTTTGGGAGGTATCTTGAAACGTTGCGGGTCGGTGGGCAATCCGCTAGGCCCGACACCCAAGACCGTGCGACCGCGCGTCAAGTGATCTAGGAAGGCGAAGCGTTCTGCGACATGGAAAGGGTGATGAAACGGCAACGAAACCACGCCCGTACCCAATGTGATCCGTGTTGCGGTTGCGGAAGCCTTGGCAAGCACCATCTCAGGCATCGGCATCGTTTCCCAAGCTGCCGAGTGATGCTCACCGATGAAGTACTCGTCGAACCCCAGCTTCTCGGCGTAGTTGATCATATCGATATCGCGTTCAAACGCCAACGACGGATTCTCGTTCGGCGTGTGTAGCGGCATCATGAAGAACGCGAATTTCATCGCACAGTCTCCAATCTTGTTGATGGCTTCGTGTATTGCGATTTTAGTTGCATCCACAACACTTGAAACCTCCGATTCAAATACTCGAAAATCGCGATAGCGGCTATCCGCTTTACCAGTACATCATCCAAACGCGCATGTCGCTCGCCTCGTTGAATCGAACACTTCCCATGTCCAAAACTCCCGCCAAGCTGCTGACAATCCTCGCATTCGCATGCACGATCACTATCATCGCCTGCGGTAGCGATGCAATCAAGCGCGACATCGCCTACGTGTTGGAAGGCGAGGACAATCGCATGTTCTTGCTCGATCAAGCTGGTGAAACCTCGAAAATCGTCAACAAAACCGTCACCAGCCCCAAATGGTCGCCGAACCAACGACGCATCGCGTTCCTAACCGATTACTCCAACGGTGCCGGACAGCTTATGGCTTGGGACCGCGAATCCCAAGACGACACTCGGGTGCCGGACGCTCCAGCAACCGTTTCCCGGTATTTCTGGTCCCCAGATTCCCGCATGATCTCATACCAAGCCGATTCACAAGACGGATCCAAAACCGAAATCTACATCCACAACTTCGAGAAAGAAGAGACAACTCTTCTCGTGACCGAACCCGCCGAAAACGTCGAGCTTGGCAACTGGTCAGGCGACAACCAATGGATCGTAATACGTCTCGCAGTCGATGACGGGCAAGGAATATATATGCGCTCCGTCGAAGGTGTTAACGAAGTTCAACTGACCGACTACGAAGACCATCGACCCCGTTTCTCATTCGACGGTAAACGCGTCGCTTTTGCTAGAACTCAATCCGACGGATCAACCGACATCTATACCCTGATCGTCGATAATGGCAACGGTCCCAGTGCCGCCACCGCCCTTACTGACGATGACGGCGACGAAACGCACTTCGAATGGGCGCCCAACGGCCGCAACATCGTCTACATCTCAGAACGCGACGGCAATCCCGAAATCTACTCTGTTGACACCGATGACAAATCGACGCGTCGATTGACCGAGAATCGCATTCCAGATGCTGACCCTCAATTGTCCATCGACGGAGATCAAATCCTCTTCCGTTCCGAAGTCGACGGAAAAAGCCACCTCTTCAGGATGGACTTCAAATCTGGTGCCCAAACACGGGTACTCGAAGAAGATAGCAACATCATCGCCGCGGATTGGTAAGCACTTTAATCCGGCGACTCGCGGTTCGTCCCGTCCTACTGCCGCGACTTCAGCATCCGAGTGATCCAAGATTGCCGTCGCTGACCACGGCTATTTGTCCCTTGCACATTGCGCGCGGCCGCATTAGTTTCCGCGGCGGCTCGGCTCTTCATATCCGGCGGCACGACTCTCGAACGCGAACTTGAAGCAGATGCCAGACCTTTGCGCTCAATACGAGCTGGAGATTGAGAACCAGAACTAACTATCGAAGAGAGGCTCCGACGGCTCTCAGTTCGGCGCGTTCTGTTGAGCGGCTTAGCGGCAGCGTGCCCATTGCTCCCCCCGTTGGGACCATTACCAGCGCTTTTCTTGGCGTTGTACGCATTGCGTCGGTCAGCGTAACGCTCCGCAAATGGTCTCTTAGCACCGCTATGTTGTCTCGTCGATCCTTTGTCCTCACCGTTCGGAGAAGCGGCCTCATCCGTAACCGTCTTACGCAACGCAGCCGTTCGCATGTTCTGATGCTTCTGGCTAGCCGACATCCACAGATCATCGAAATAGTGCTTGTCGAACTTGATGATCACATCCGCAAAACGAGCCGCTTCCGATGACAGATTCGAATCGAACGCCGCGACCTCTACTTGTTTCCCTGTATCTTTGATGATCTGCAATGCCGGATAAAAATCAGCGTCCCCGCTCACAAGAATCGCAGTGTCATAGTGGTCTTCATAGGCATGTGAAATCAGATCTGAGGCGATCATCACATCCACGCCCTTCTCCACCATCGTGTGCCCCCGCTGCTTCCAAATTCCGAGTTTCACCTCCAGATAGTCAGTTTCGTACAGCGCATTCAAGAAACGATCTTGCGACTCCGCTAGCTTGGGATTATCAGGCGAATCCTGCCTGATGTTGTAGTAGTAGGTGCGGATCAGATCGCGATCGCCGCAAAGCTTTTGTGAAAATTTCTTGTAGTCGAGATTTTGCTTGTCTGTGTTTTGCTTAAGTACGTGGTAGAGATTGCTGCCGTCGATAAAAATCATTACACGACGGCCTCCGCCATGTCCGTTCATCTGGTTTCGCATCGATTGTCTTCCTTATCATGAGCATGTCAACCGCCTCCTCCTGAAAGTTGATCGTTGGGTTGTAATCGGATAGCCGCGAAAATCATTCGCGGGACACCCCACATCCTTATCCTTGCATCTTCTCCGTAGGCGACAGGAGAGGTTGAAGCGATTGGCTTAGTCGTGGTATTAGATTCGTATCCCCGTCGGTGATGGGGATTGCATTCGCCTACATTCACAATTCACAGTCTATCACACCCGTTTTACTCGCTTCATACCCATTGTTTTTCAACTAAAACCCGATCTACGGAACACAACGCCGTTGCATATGATCGATTTCGGGTTAAACTACTCTCACAAGTATCCAGCGATACACCCACCCGATTGGAGTGACAAATATGACGATGACAGCGACCAAGTCGATGGTCGGAATCACAGTACCCTCGCCCTGCGAGATGCCCAACGGCCTCCAGTGGTATGGAGATGAGCTATACGTCATGGACCAGCTCACCGACAACGTATACGTGATCAACGAAAAAGGAGACGTACTCAGAACCGTATACACCGGCACCGAGAACGGCTCCGGCATCACCGTCGGGGACGGACACATCTGGACAGGATCGAACGGCACCACCGTCTCTCGCCCCTACCGCAGCACCGACACCCACCTCGGCTACGTCGTCAAGTGTGACATGGACACCGGCGATACCGTCGACCGATGGCGAACTCCAGACGGCGGCGGCATCCACGGCATCGAGTGGGACCACGACGAGAACCTGCTCTGGGTAACCGCGTTCAGCCCTAAGGCGATCATCCTCGTCGATCCGTCAGACAACTTCAAAGTCATCCACAAGTTCGAGGTCGAGTTGGAGCGTCTGCACGGCCTTGCTCTCGAAGGCGATGACGGCATCTGGTGCGCACACACCACCGACAACGTCGTAGTTCTCTACGACAAGGAATCTGGCGCAGAACTTGATCGCGTCGTTATGGGTCCAGAAGATCCATTCATACATGGGCTCTCATCCAAGGACGGCGTCCTGTGGTTCGGCGACGCCAACTTTGCAGGCAGCCACGGAACCGCCATCAGAGGCGAACCCTCCATCGGTACCATCGCCCGCTAATCCGGCTCTCCCCTCCCCTAAGAGGGGGGACGCGTGCTAGCGAAGCAAGCACGCAGGGGGTGCTCCCAGGACGACAGGGGCTATCCTCCACTGGACTCTCCCACCGGCCCGTCAACCGTAGGGGCAGGTTGCAAACCTGCCCCTACAAGTCAAATACACATCAGCACGAAATCGAACCATGACCGTAGTCGATAGCCACCACCACTTCTGGGACCTAGACATCCGTCCATACGACTGGATGCCCGAAGGCAGTCCGTTGAGAGTCAACTATGGACCCGATCAACTGCGCCCATTGCTGGCCGAAGCAGGCATTGATAAAACCGTCATCGTTCAGGCACACGCCTCCGTCGAGGAGACAAAGTGGTGCCTCGAAATCGCCGAGAACACCGACTATGTTGCCGGCGTCGTCGGGTGGGTAGACCTCAGCGAACCAAACGTCGGCGAAGTCCTCGATGATCTCCAGCAAAGCCCGTACTTCAAGGGCGTCCGTCATCTCTGGGAGATGGACGAGGACCACGGCTGGCTCGCGGGCGACGCACCCATCCAAGGTCTCAAAGAGATTGAACGACGCGGCCTATGCTACGACTTCCTAGTCCGTCCGTGGAACCTGCCTTTCGTTCCCCGCATCATGGAACACGTCCCTGACCTGCGCGCCGTTATCGACCATATCGCCAAACCCAACATCAAAGAGGGCGAAGTCGAACCGTGGCTAACCCGTCTGCGCGATGTCGCGTCCATCGACGGGATGCGCTGCAAACTCTCCGGCATGACCACCGAAGCCGACATGGACAACTGGACCAACGACGACCTACTCCCCTACGTCCACCATGTCATAGGAATGTTCGGCGTCGATCGCATCATGTTCGGATCTGACTGGCCTGTCTCAACCCAAGGCACACCCTATGCCGGCTGGGCACAAGCCGTACGCGACATGCTCAAAAACCTCCCCCAAGAGCAATCCGACTACGTATTCGGAAACACCGCAATCGAGTTCTATCGTCTGGATGTCTAGATGCGCGTCAGACGAGTAATATAGTCTGCATGCAAGGGCAACATGGGCACTGACGCAGCAGATCCTGTACCGACGAACTTCGCGGTTGTCGCATTCTTCTGTTTAGGGGGATTGATTTGTGGTTTTATGGCGTGGCGATTCGCCAGTAGCCCAGAACCCGTTTTTCGGAGATTCGGACTTGGAATGGGCTTCTTGGCAACTGCACTCGCTGTTTGGATGGTTATCGTTTGGATACATCCTGACGATCTCCACGCTTGGGCATCAGTCGGAGTCGCGCTTTTCTTACCGTCCATCATCTTTTTCTTGGGTAGCGCTACTCACAGATGGGCACCGAAAAATCGAAATACCCTGATCGCCATTGCGGCTGTTTGCCTCGTCGCATTGTTCATCGTGCGCACGTTCATTGTGCCGTCTGAACCATCCTTCAGCGATCGCGGCCTCTTCTACTTCAATGCCCAACCGCTCGCGTTATTGGTATACGTATTCGCGTTCGCTGGAACTGTACTTCCCGCAGTCTACGCAGTCTCAAGCAAAATCGCAGATCGCCTCGTCAGACGCGCTACCTTAGTAGCATTTAACCTCATTACTTTGTGCGGCATCGTCCTGCTCACCAGCTACGATGACGATTTGCAGACATACAACGGCATTTTGATGGGTGTCGGATTCGTCGCCTTACTAGTGTTCTATATATGGCGCAATCCAGTGGCATCAACCAGCGATAACGCTTGATAACGTCACCTTACATCCACGGTCGCTAAGCTACAAGACTGTTGAGATCTACTCACAGACTTAAATCAGTAATACTCTCAGAATCGCAATGGAAAATTCACTGCTCCTAGAAGCGCGGGACCTGACCAAGCTCTACGGCAACGTCCAAGCTTTGGACTCCGCATCCTTCACCGTAGGCCCTGGCATCACCGGTCTCCTCGGACCTAACGGCGCAGGCAAAAGCACCGCCATCCGCATATTCCTCGGCCTCACTGATGCCACTTCCGGATCCGCACTCGTCATGGGCGCCGATGCGCGCCACCCCGACGCTCGAACCCGTCTCGGCTACATGCCCGAGCACGACTGCCTGCCCCCAAACCAATCCGCCGCAAACTTCCTCACCCACATGGCCGAAGTCAGCGGCATCCCCCCATCCCGATCCCGCGCACTCGCCGCCGACACGCTCCGACACGTCGGGCTATTCGAGGAACGCTACCGCCCTATCGGCGGATACTCTACCGGCATGAAACAACGCGTCAAGCTAGCCCAAGCCCTGGTACACGACCCCGTTCTGATCCTCCTCGACGAACCGACCGCAGGTCTCGATCCGACAGGACGTACCGAGATGCTGAACCTTATCCGCCGCATCGCACGGGAATTCGGCATCAGCGTCGTACTCTCAACCCACCTAATGCAAGACGTCGAGCGCACATGCGACAACATCGTCCTATTGGACATGGGAAAAGTAAAAGAATCATCAGACGTCAAATCCCTCACCGAAGAAACCGAACTCATCTACGTCGAGGTCGCCAACAACCGCGACCGCTTCATAGCAGAGCTAACCAATCTCAACATCGATCACACCTCCGAAGGCATCGCGATATCTATCCCCGAGGTCGACGGTGCAAAGTTCGATGCCATCCGCGATGCCCTCGTATCATCCGAAGCCAGACTTGTCCGCATGGGCCCGCGTCAGCGCGCCCTGATCGACCTCTTCCGCACAAACTGACCCGTGACCACAGATCAAAACACCGAACGCACCGGCACTGTATTCGACATCGGATACCAGACCTACGAAGGCGAACGCGAAGGTCGTAGCCGCGCTTGGCAGACGATATTCTGGGATGGCGTGAAAAACGGTATGGGCATCGGACGCGGCGGATGGGCGAAAATCCTACCTTGGCTTGTTGTATCGCCCGCCATCTTGACCGGCCTCGTATTCGCCGCCATCGCTGCGTTCTTTGAACAGCTAGGTCTCGAAGTCGATACTGGCGAAGGCGCAGAAGTTGTAGACCTGCCAAGCCATGACGACCTGATAGGTGTAATCGGTTTCTTGCTACTCATATTCGCTGCTTTCGTCGGCCCAGAGTTGATCTGCCCAGACCGCAGAAACCGCGTCATTCATCTCTACTTTGTCCGCCCAATCACCCTACTCGACTACCTCGGCGCAAGATGGCTCGCACTCGTCGTACTCCTACTCGCGGCTAGCTTGCTACCCCACATAACTCTGTGGGTCGGTCTGCTCATCGGCGTATCCGACTCCCTCGGCCACATCCAAGACAACTGGACAGACATCCCACGCTTCGTCGGCAACAGCGCAGTGTTCGCCGTATTCGCCGGATCCTTCACCTTCGCCGTCAGTTCTCTAACTGACCGCCGGATGATCGCGACCCTCATCGTCATCAGCGTCATCATGATCTCGTCCTTTACCGGGTTAATCGTCAATCTGTTCAATCCTCCAGATTCCGTTAGCAACCCAATGGCTCTTGTCAATTTGATCGATATCAACACCAGCATCATCCCATCCATATTCTTCGGCACCTACAACGAAAACTTCGACCTCAACATAATCTTCCCGATCGCTTGGATCGTCCTGCTAACCGTGGGCTCAATCTTCGCAACATGGCGCTTCTACTCCAGGCAGAGATAGTCCCGTGCAATCCCAGACCGAAATAGCCGCCCAAGCTAGCAATGACGCCATTGTGTCGTTGGATTCCGTCTCCAAATGGTTCGGCAACGTCGTTGCGGTCAGCGACATCACCCTGACCATCGGATCGGGCATAACTGGACTCCTCGGTCCCAACGGCGCCGGAAAAACGACTCTCCTCCGCATGATTTGCGGTCTCTACTCGTCCTCTGAAGGCGAGGTACGGCTACTCGGCACCGACCCGCGCACCGACCACGACGTCTATAAACGCATCGGCATCATGACCGAAAACGAGTCCGCATACGAATTCATGACCGGCCTCGAATTCGTCCGCCTCTCTGCCCGATTGAAAGACCTCCGACGCGAAGAAAGCCACCTCCGGCATGCCATCGAACGCGTCGACATGTCCTTCGCCCTCGACCGCAAGATATCCACCTACTCCCGCGGTATGAGGCAACGCATCAGACTAGCAGCCGCCCTCGTCGGAGACCCCGAAGTCCTGATTCTCGATGAACCGCTGAACGGTGCTGATCCAACCCAACGCATCCGATTCCAAGAAATCCTCCATCAAACCGCCGAGGAAGGACGATCCGTCATCATCTCCTCCCACATCCTCGAAGAGGTTGAAGAAGTCAGTGAAAGCGTTGTCCTCGTCGTCAATGGCAAGCTCGCTGCGCAAGGCGACTTCCACGCTATCCGTGCCGCCCTAGACGATCGTCCCTACCATGTAAAGATCGAATGCTCCGATTCCAAGCAACTCGGCGGCGAACTCGCAAAACTACCGGCTGTCCAATCAATTCAGTTCGACCCTGATGGCTCAATTGTTGTACTCACAACCAACGTTGCAGTGCTTCAGATCGACTTACCTGTCATCGCGCAACGCAACGACATCCGGCTAACCCGAATCCAACCAATAGACGACTCGCTTGAGAGCGTCTTCTCGTATCTGGTCGAAGGCTGATGGGCACCATCGCAGAAACAATCTTCATCCTCGCAATCCGGCAATCGATATCGATCCGCCGCATCGCCGTACTGCTCATACTCGCCGCGATCCCGCTGGTTATCGCCATCATCAGCGAAATATTGGGCACGGATTGGGACGGCGAAGTAACTCAAGGCTTCATCCAAGGTCTCATCTTCAACACCGGCCTACCGCTGATCGCGCTCATCGTCGCCGCTCCCGTATTCGCCGACGAAATCGAAGACCGAACCCTCACCAACCTCATGCTCTCCCCCATCTCACGATGGCAAATCTCCATACCCAAAATGCTCGCGGCCGTGTTCATCGTCGCCATCCCATTGGCTATCAGCACATTCGTCTCGATACTCCTCGTCTTCGAGGACGAAACCTACTCCGCGGCCATCGTCGGAGCTTTCGGCATAGTCATCGGCACCACCGCGTTCGTGTCGCTTTTCGCGTTCGTCGGCACTCTCACAACCCGCGCCGTCGTCTTCGGTATCGTATACGTCTTCGGATTCGAAGCCCTGATCTCAACTGCAATTCCCGGCCTCAAATACGTCAGCATTAGCGGCAACACCCTGTCGATACTCCAAAAACTCAACCCCACTCTGATCGACACGCCCACATCCGGATCTAACCAACTACCCCCCATCGAATACGCCATCATCGCCCTGATAGCCGTAATCATCATCTCCAACCTAGCCACCGTTTGGCGTCTCAAACAGATGGACGTGCACTAACCACGCAATACTCGCGCAGGCGGGTATCCAGATGGGCCCGGCGGCGTAAATCCCCTCTCCCTCGATGGGAGAGGGCTAGGGTGAGGGTGACGACGCATACGATGCAACGCCGTGATCCCTATCCTCACACCTTCGCTATACTCTAGTGGCAATCCTTCACCGACGCACTCGCGTCGCACACCCTAATGGCAGACACTCAGACCATCACGCAACCCGCACCTGAAACTCCCGCATGGGACCCCGCCGCGCCCGAAAACGCCTGGTACAAGTGGCGAGCATTTTGGGCCGTCGGACTCTCTCTCGTCACGATGGTGATGAGCTTCAGCATCATCTTCCTTGCACTGCCAGCCATCGCCGAAGACTTCGGAATCACATTCAAAGAAGCATCCCTTCTCGTCATCGCGCAATCCCTCACCATCAGTTCCCTCATGGTCCCTCTCGGCAAAGTCGCCGACATGATCGGGCGCAAGAAGTTTCACCTCATCGGGATGGCGCTTTTCGGTGGTGGAGCCATCGCTTGCGCATTCGCTACCAGTTTCACGTTCCTAATCATCACCCGCGTCATAATGTCCATCGGCAGTTCCATGGGCCAATCCGTATCCACAGCCATCACGACATCCGTGTTCCCAGCCAGCGAACGTGGCAAAGCTCTCGGAAGCCAAACCACCGCCGTGGCCATCGGAGGCGCAGCCGGGACCATAGTGTCCGGCGTAACCCTCCAATTCCTGCCTTGGCAAGCCCTCTTCATCTTCATGGCGATCCCGACCGCCGTCGCATTCTTCTGGGGACTCTACATCCTCAAAGACGAACGTATAGGCTCTTTCTCAGGGGAAAAACGACCTCCATACGACTGGCTCGGAGCCGCACTATCCGCCGTCGCGACCGCAATCATCATCCTCACCATCACTAACCCCTTCGCACTTGCTTGGGGCTCCCCCATAATCATCGCCGGAGCATTCACCGGCATCGCCACTCTCATCGTCTTCGTCTGGTGGCAACTCAAAACACCAAACCCGATGGTAGACCTCCGACTCTTCAAAAATCGAGTCTTCAAATACTCCATCATCACTCGCTACCTCGCATTCATGCGCTCCTCAGCCACTCTGTTCGTTCTCCCGATCTACCTCGTAGCCTTCCGAGGCTGGCCAGAAATCCTCGCATCCGGCGTCATGCTGATGATGGCTGTCGGAATGGGTATCGGAGCCCAAGTCTTCGGACGACTCTCCGACCGCTACGGCGTCCGGCCCTTCATGATGGGCGGTTTCTTATTCCTCGTCCTCACCGGCATCGCACTCGCCACACTCAATGACACTTCCAACCTCATCTACATCGCCGTCGTCGTACTCATCAACGGCCTCGCGATGGGAGCATGGTCCGCACCCAACGCCAGCGCTACCATGGGCTCCGTGCCACAATCCTCTTACGGCCTCGTCAGCGCAATCATCAACCTCACTCGCAACCTCGGCAACGTCTCTGGCCAAGCTGTCATCACCGCAATCATCGCCGGAGTAATGATCGCCCGCGGCTTCAACATACCTCTCGGCGAACTCGAAGATACGCCCGAAGCCGGCTTCGCATTCATGGACGGTTGGAAATACGCGTACCTCGCCGCGACTGGCGTAGTAGCCTTAGCCTTCATCACATCTTTCCTGACAAAACCAGGAAAAAATGAATCCCAAGCAACGTGATCAATTCGGAGGAATACCCGTGAGCGCAGAATCACTCGAAGGAAAAATCGCACTCGTTACCGGCGGAGGAACCGGCATCGGTAAAGGCATCGCCCGCATCTTCGCCAATAACGGCGCAAACGTCACCGTCGCCGCCCGCAACCTCGAACGACTCCAGGCATCCGCAGACGAAATCTCCGCCGAATCCGGTACTACCATCACCGCCCTATCCATGGACGTAACCGACGAAGACAGCGTCGCAGCCGTATTCGATTCCGTAATGAATTCACACGGACGCCTCGACATCCTAGTCAACAACTCCGGCTCCATCGAAGGCGACCCCATCGAAACCCTCTCCTCCGAAAAGTGGCTTCGAGTGATGAACACCAACGTCACCGGCATGTTCTACTGCACCAAGCAAGCCTTCAAGATCATGCGACCCCAAGGCGGCGGACGCATCATCAACATCGGCTCCATCGCCGCACAACGATCCCGACACTCAGCCGCCGTATACACCACTAGCAAACACGCCGTCTGGGGCCTGACTCAATCCGCCGCCATCGAAGGCCGCGACATCAACATCGCCGTCTCCGCCCTCCACCCTGGCAACACCATGGTCGAACGCCGCGCCGACGCCCGATCCGGCTCCGGTCGAGACGAAGGACCAGAACCCATGATGGACGTCGAAAACATCGCCCGAACCGCCCTCCTGATGGCAACTCTCCCGCCAGACGTAAACATGCTAGAAGCCATCGTAATCCCCAACGAACAGCTTTACCTCGGACGTGGCTAGTACAGATTCCCCCTCCTTCAGGAGGGGGTTAGGGGGAGGTCACACCAACGCTCCCATCCTCAGGACACCCTCTCATATCCCATCTCCTTCAGGAGGGGCTAGGGGGAGGTCACAGCTTCTTCATCTTTTGCTATTCCTGCAAATGAGAAAGAATAGTCGTCAAAACCCCATCCAAATTCTCAAACACTTCATCATTCCAAAATCGCAATACCCGATACCCCTCGCGATTGATAACCGAAGTCCGCATCTCGTCGTAGGCCGCTCGTTCGTCGTGCTGACCGCCATCCAGTTCCACCACGAGTTTATTGTCGAAACACGCGAAGTCGACGATAAACCGATCAATCGGCATCTGGCGCCGAAACTTATGCCCGTTCAAGCGCTTTGCTCGCAGGCGGTCCCATATCAGTTTCTCGGCGTCCGGAGGATCTTGCCGCATCGATTTTGCTCGGCGATATTGTTTGCGTGATTCGAAGTACATGTGGACACGTTACAGGCAGAACCAAGTTTCATTCGAGTTGAAATGTCACGAATTCGCATAAACCGCGACCTCCCCCTAGCCCCCTCCTGAAGGAGGGGGAATTTGTTACCCCCTGATGGACGGGAAAACACACACTCCCGCGATATACTCACTTACGGCAACAAGCCCATCAACCAACCAGGAGAACCAAATGTACATCCTAATGGTCCGTCTAAAGGTCAAAGACGACCGCATCGACGACTTCATCGAAGCCTCTATCGGCGACGGAGTCGGATCCGTCCTCGGCGAACCCAACTGCTACCGCTTCGACATCATCCAAGACGACGAAGACCCCACAAAGTTCGCCTTCTGCGAGGTCTACGAAGACGAAGCCGCGTTCCAGTACCACACCATGGCATACCACTTCCACCAGTGGCGAGACGCATCTGCCGACATGTTCGCAGAGCCGCCGGAAGTCTCGTTCTGCCGCTCCGTATACCCGGCAGGTCCCGCCGACTGGGACGCATATCGCCCCGGCGCAGTAGACGACCCCGCATTCCAGAATGGCACGCTACACGTCATCCACGCTCCGCAATACGTCCAAGCCGACAAGGTAGACGACTTCATCGCCGCCGTAACCCTCGACGGCATCGGATCGACCCACGAGGAACCCGGATGCCTTCGCTTCGACGTCTACCAAAACGTCGAAGACCCCACCGAGCTCTACCTCTACGAGGTCTACGCCAACCGCGACGCATTCGACTACCACGTCGGCACTCCGCACATCAAACAATGGCGCGATACCGTAGCCGATTGGTACGACGAAGAACGCCGAGACGCCTCCATGGCCGGAAACATGGGAGCCCGCCGAGGCCGAAACGTCTGGCCACCCGACAACTGGAGTTGGTCCTCCGGCAAACCAGCGTTCTAGCTCGATCGTCCCCTTCGTGCAGCGTAAGGGGACGCGGAGCGAAGCGAACGCAGGGGATGCACCCGTCATTCCGGCGAAAGCCAGCGTTTCAGCGGACGGAACGTCCATCCAGAGGGGCGAGGTAGGGTTTCTCCCATTCATGGGGGAAATGTCCAGAGGACAAAGTGGGCATTCCCTCCCCTTTTTGCGAAGCAAAAGGGGGACGCGCCAAGCGAAGCGAGACGCAGGGGGTCAGTCCTCGTAAACGAATCAACCGTAGGGGCGACCCTCGTGGTCGCCCTTTCGTTTAACCGAACGCAGGGAATGCCCTACTCCCAAACTCTAAAGAACCAAATATCATAGCCCATCATTACAATCACATCAATCACTGTTCAAAACTCCACCAAATGCCAAAAAAACTCCGAGTAGTCGTCAACGCCGGACGCAACCAAGACTCCGACCCCTTCCCCGTAACCGAACCCGTAGAGTGGATCCGCAGCGAGTTCACTGACAACAAGCCCGACCCCGAATCCCTACGCGGCGCACACGTCTTCATCGGCACCGACTTCACCAAAGAAATGGGAGCCGCGGCCAATTCCCTGCGCGCCATCCTCATCCCCGCCGCAGGGTACGACCGCATCGATCCTGAAGCCGTCCCTGAAGGTTGCATCGTCGCCAATGCGTATCACCACGAAGCACCCATCGCTGAATGGGTAATGGCAGTAGCTGTCGCGCTTGACCATGAACTCTTAAAGTCGGAACGCACATTCCGCGCCGGTTCTTGGGAGATGTGGCCAGGCAGACACGGCGCGTACCGAGAACTCATGGGCCGAACCTTCGGCATCATCGGATTCGGTGCCATCGGACGCCGCGTCGCACGACTCGCCCAAGCCTACGAAATGCCCGTCATCGCAGCAGGCCGTGCTGATACTGCAACTGGTGAACTTTACGGCGCTAACTACATCGGAGGCGGCAAACACGCCCGAGAACACGTCCTAGCAAACTCCGACTTCGTCCTCATATCAACACCGCTCGGACCCGAAACCCACGGACTCATAGGCGAACATGAACTCTCGCTGATGAAATCCACCGCATACATCATCAACCCCGCACGCGGACACATCATTGACGAAACCGCCCTCTACAACGCCCTCAAAAACCGAACCATAGCAGGTGCCGCAATCGACACCTGGTACCGATACCCCGAAACCGCTACCGACGCGCCACGCCCCTCCGACCACCCCTTCTGGGAACTCGACAACATCATCATGGTCCCCCACCACTCCGGCGCAACCTACGGCACAGCATCCCGCCGAGCCCAAACCGTAGCCCAAAACCTAGACCGCCTAACCCGCGGCGAACCCCTAATCAACATCGTCCACGAAATATCCCGCTAGTTCCGCCTCTTTCGCCACCCTCAACCCTCCCCCTTCAGGGGGAGATTAAGAGGGGCTCTCGGGTGAGGTTGTGACCCTCCCCTTCGCTTCAGCCCAAGAAGCCAGACGACAGGTACGCGGTAGGGGCAGGTTTCAAACCTGCCCACCCGGATGAGGTTTCCCTCGCTAGCGGGAGAAATATCCAACGGACAAAGGGGGCTCACATCACAAAAACATGTCCCGGGCTTGAACCGGAATCAGCACAATCCACAGTTCAAAAACATGCTCATACGCGATACAATGAATACACGTATCACAACGGGATCAGAAACTGATATGCCTACCTCCATCCGACTCTCTCCCGAAACCGAGCGGCGACTCGACCACATCGCTTCTAAAACACGACGCACAAAGGCCTTCTACATCCGAGAGATGATCGAGCGAAGCATAGATGACATCGAGGACTATTATCTAGCCGCAGATGTCGCAGAAAGCGTTCGCAACGGCGAGGAAGAGGTCTTCACCGCAGACGAGGTAAGGCGCGACCTTGGCTTGGAGAGTTGAATACACCAGATCCGCCAGATCCGAACTCCGCAAACTCGACAAAACCACCGCAAAGCGAGTGGTTGACTACTTGAACCAGCGAGTCTCCACTTCCGACAACCCTAGGCAATTTGGCAGAGCCCTAACCGGACCACTCGGCGATTTTTGGCGCTATCGCGTCGGCGACCATCGCATCATCTGCGACATCCAAGACGAAGTTTTGCGAGTACTAGTTATCAGAATCGCTCGCCGCGACAGAGCATACCACTGACAATATGTGAACGCGGTACGCTTCCCCTTTCGCAAAGCGAAAAAAGCGCGAGCAAACGAAGTGAAGCGAGTGGGGTATGCCCGTTCAACTAAACGCGCCCAATAACATCCATTTGCCCAAAACGAGACACGGTAGGGGCAGGTTTGAAACCTGCCCACTCGCAGGAGGTGCCCGACTTCAAATCCGCGGTTCAGACAACTACACCTCCGGAGGCGCCACCACAACATCCTCATACGCATGGCGAGAACCAACCATCCCTGAATGAGCAAAAACATCCAACGCCGACTCATACAAATCACGTGGGATCGCGATATCCCCGTCCCAGTTCCCCAGCTTCTGGTAGTAAGCAACCGCCGCAGCCGTCGCCTCAACTGCCATCCCCGGGAAAAACGGCTCCTCAGCCTCGGCAACTTCCATCGGATCCGCTGTGTTCACCCACTCGCGTGATGCCCGATACGCCCTCGCAACCGCCCTCGCCTCATCACTATCCAGATAGTTCCACCTCGCAACCAGGCTGCTGAACGCCGTCGGACCCACAATCTCACCGATCGAACCCACGATGTGGCCGATGCCTTCGTGCTCCAGTTGCTGTGGAAACGCCCCCTGCTCGTGGAAATAGTCGCCCTCGCCATTTCGCCACTGCTCCATCATCTCGTCACCACCCGGAGACTCGATACCTTCGATATCCGAAAGATCGATACCCACCCGATGCAACCCATACCTCAGCATCGCCTCCGGCTGTCCGCCATGCACATATAGAAACTTCGCATCCAACAGCTTCTCCCAACAGAAATCCGCATCCGGCTCACGCGCCGCAACTATGAAACCATCAAACGCATTGATCTGAGCAAAATGCGCCACCGGCGGCTTCTCGCCGGCGTCCAAAGCACCCCAGCTGCCCGATACCGCCGACTGACCGATATCCGCCCGACCCTCGGCAACCTCGATCGCCGAGTTCTGACCTGCCAACGCAGGCGTATACGAAGCAGATAAACCCTCCTTATCCAAAAAACCGCCCGCAATCATCGAGATCAACGGGCTGTAAAACGCTGAGTGCCGAGAAGCAATCAATCTGATGTCGGGCATATACCTGAACTCCATCTCTTCTTTACGATCAACGCTTGCCAATTCTACCCCTTCAACCACAAACCGTATCCACACACCGAGAGTTTCCCCTCAACACTGACGCATAATTGAACCTTGACATCATTGAAACCAGCAACCCAACCCCGTTCGTATAAACCCTCAGCAAGAAATTGAACAAGCCCCACCAAAATCACCAACGAACCCCAGGCACCACCATAGTCACCGGCGGAACCGGCTTCATCGGTACCCATCTAATCGATGCCCTCATAGAACGCGGCGAAAACGTCACCGTCATCGACAACTTATCCACGTCAAACACTCAATACCTCCACTCCGATGCCACACTCATCGACCTAGACATCTGCGACTCCAGCGTCCCTAACCTCATCACAGACCTCAACCCGAAAGCAATCTACCACCTGGCAGCCCAAGCATCCGTCGCAGTATCAGCCCGCGAACCTCTCATCGATCTCAACATTAACGTCAACGGAACCTTAAACCTTCTAGAGGGCGTCCGAGAACTCTCACATCGACCTCGATTCATCTTCTTCTCCACCGGCGGAGCAGTCTACGGCGACCTCGACCCGTCCACCCTACCCGCCAGAGAAACCATCGACGCCAAACCCCTCTCACCGTACGCCGTATCCAAACTCGCAATCGAACACTACCTACGCGTCTACGGCCACCTCTACCACCTCAACTACACCATCGTCCGTCCCGCAAACGTCTACGGCCCTCGCCAAAACCCCCACGGCGAAGCTGGAGTCATTGCAATCTTCACCAAAGCCATGCTGGAAGGACGACAGATTACCATCTTCGGCGACGGCAACGACCAACGCGACTACATCTACATCTCAGACTTCATCGACGGCGTACTAACACTAGCCGACTCCAATCTCCCCGGCCCATACAACATCGGCACCGGATACGGCATCTCTGTTAACGAGATACACAACATCCTCTCCGAATTCATCCCTGCCGCAACACCCCCAAAACATGGACCACCCAGAGCCGGCGACATCCCGAAAATTTGGCTCGATGTCACATCCGCCAAAAACGACCTCGGATGGCAAGCCAACACATCATTCCAAGACGGCATCAGCAAAACCGTCGAATGGTTCAGGCAGACAACACCTTGAACTCCAAACAAGCCGCCTCAATCGGCATCTTCCTTACCCTTATTACCACACTGGCTTTCTCCGCGCTAGCATGTCAGGCTGATGAACCCACTCCGACACCACCCCCCGTACCCACCATCGCACCAACCGATACTCCGATCCCCACAGAAGTACCAACCAAACCAACACCAGTACCAACCAACACCCCCATACCTCGGACAATCCCACCCCCAACTTCAACTCCGCAGCCTGAGATTGCCCTTAAACCAGCCACTCCAAATGTTGCACCGCCAACTGAAACACCAACATCACTACCGCCAACATCAACTCCAGAAATAGCTACGCAGGCACCCGAATCCACCGCGATTCCGCCGACCGCAACTGCCACTCCGACACCCGTGCCGCCGACACCCACTCTAACCCCAACGCCAAGACCCAAACCAACCATCACCGCCGCCCCAACAACGGTCCCTATTGAACAAGCTCAACCTTTGCCAATCCAGGGACTGCGCGGCGGCACCATCAAAATCGCAATCCCGGGCGCACCACCCCATCAAGACATCCACAAATCCGTATCACCAATACTCGCCGGATGGGGACCAGGCATCGCCTACTCACGCATCTTCCGCTATCGATGGCTGCAACCTGACGAACCAAACTACGGAGTGGACAACCTTTCATCACGCTACGATCCATCCACATCAGCATCGGCCCATGAGATCATCTGTGACTTGTGCGAGAGTTGGGAATTCACCAACGACACCACACTTACCATCAAGCTACGTCCCACCGTCCACTGGCACGAAACCAACCCCAGTCTCGGACGCGACCTTGCTGCCGACGACATCGCCTACAGCATCAATCGTCTGACCAATCCCCAGATGGTCAATTCGCATCTCGTCAACACCATCGCCGAGGCACGAGCCATCGGAAACGATACCGTCGAAATCGAACTCACATTGCCAGACGCCGAGATATTAGACAAACTCGCAGATGCCAGAGCCGCTATCATCGCACCCGAAACCGTAAACCTCAACGGAGACCTCACCCAAGGACCAACTATCGGCACCGGTCCATGGATAATGGAATCCTTCGAGCGGAACGGAATGAGCTTTAGAGCCAACGAGCGATACTTCATCCCAGAGTTGCCATTGTTGGACAGCATCTCCGTCGTCGTCATCCAAGATGCACAAACTCGCGTTACGACCCTACGCACCGGTCAACTCGATCTGATACAACCCGATATACCCGAACTCATCGCCGCATTAGAGCGATTCGACGAGTTGCGTTGGACTCAAAGCCATGATCCCGCAGCCGGTATCGAAGTCGCATTCAACACTAACCAGGAGCATCTGAATACGAAGGTGCTACGTGAGGCGATCTTATACACCTGGGACCCTAACGGCCTGATCGATAACCTTCACAGCGGACAGTCGTTCATCAGCGCCGGCCTGCCAATCTACAATCCCCAATGGCTATTGCCGGCAACCGAAATCGACGCCTTCTTTAACGACCGAACCAAAGTATTGTCGCTGCTGGAAAACGTGAATTTACCTAGTGGCACCATTATCAATATCCGAGTTGGTGAGTTCGGCGACGACTACATCGACACTGCACGATCGCTTGCCCAAGCCATCGATCGATTGGGCATCATCCCTACTGTGGAGACAGTGTCAACCCGCACCTTTGGCGAAGATGTTTGGAATGAAGGCAACTACCACATCTACGTTGGCGCGCCTCCACCTTTAACAAGCACAACCTCTGCGCTGTTCGCGATCCATCACTCCGCAGGACCTTGGAACTCCACCGGCTACTCCTCTCAAGAACTGGATGCCCTTATCGAACTTCAGGCTGGCGAACTCGATCCGTTACTCAGGGGCGAACTGATCCTCGAAATCCAACGCGAGATATATCGGGGAGCCCACCTCTTCCGTCCAGCCGCATCGGTAGCCCACTGGCTGTGGTGGTCACATCTCCAGAACGTCGCGCCAACCACCTATCGCGCAGATTCGTTCTGGATCAGCCGGCTATGGCTTGCCGAACGCGTTCGAGGCGGCTGACCTAACCGCCAAGACTGTCAATAGCGTCCTCAAGCGTTGCCCACGCAAGCAACGCGCATTTGATGCGGACCGGGAAACGCGATACATCCCGCAGCGAAATCGCATCCCCAATCACCTCTGCTTCATCGTCGTCAAGTTCTTGACCTTCCGTAAGCATCCGCCGCATAACTGCCGCCGTTTCGGCGATCTCCGAACGATGTTTGCCCTCCACTGCTTCGCCCATCATCGACGCTGCTGCCTGCGTTATCGCACAGCCAGTGCCATGAACGCAGATCGCCGAAACCCGATCTTGGTCGAGCCGAATTTGAACCGTAACCTCATCACCACAAAACGGGTTGTCGATACTTGCCTCGGCGTTCGGTTCAGCGATCGGATCGACATTACGAGGATTGCGGCAATGATCCTCGACGATGTATCGATTCACCTCGTCAAGATGTCCAATTCCGCTACGCATCTGGGGGTTTGAACCTGCGGCATGTCGCACATTGAACGCCTACACGATTCGATCATTCTAGCGCGAAACTCAAACTGACACTAGGCGGTTCCGATAGTATCCGACGCGGCTTGCAACTCTGGCATCAACACGTCCAATTGGTTCTCCAAAAACGCGTGCAAATCATCTTCCTCGAACTCCGAGAGAATCTCAGCCGCGAACCCACGAATCAACATCGCCTGCGCAGTGTCATAATCCACTCCGCGTGACTGCAAGTAGAAAAGCGTATCCTCGTCTACGTGCCCCGCCGTCGCACCGTGCGCGCACTTCACATCATCAGCATAGATTTCCAATGAAGGCTTCGTGTCGACCTCCGCGCCGTGCGAAAGCAACAAGTTCAAGTCCTTCTGGTTCGCATCAGTCTTCTGAGCACCCCGCTCCACTGTGATCTTGCCGCTGAACACCGCACGCGATCGCCCCGACAGAATGCCCTTGTAGTATTGGTCGCTCGTGCAATGCGGAGAAGCATGAGTCGTGCTGATTTCGTTGTCTTGGTGTTGACGATTGGTCGTCAAGTAGACGCCATGCAACGTCGACTCGGCGTATTCACCGACCAAGTGTGTAAAAACATCATTGCGTCCGATGTCTGAACCGATGCTGAAGGACGTAGATCGATAGCCGGAACTCGCTTCTTGCTGTACCCGAGTCGTGGCGAAGTGAAACGATTTCTCGCTGTTGTTCTGGTAGCGATAGTGAGTCAGCTCCGCTCCTTCACCCAATTTGATCTCAACGACAGGCAACGTCATGTGGACGTCGTCCGATAGCGAGACGTAAGATTCGATCAATGTCGCGCGGCTGCCGTTGCTCACTTCGACGGCTACACGCGGATTGTCGACGATTGCCCCTCCGACGGACCCGTCGATCACATGGATGATGTGAACTGGACGAACATACTCGCGAGGACAGTCGAATTGTAGATAAGAACCACCGCGAATCCGCAAGAACGCCGTAGCCAATGCAACGAACCCGTTGGATCGGTAATCCGCCAACTCACCTACCCAATCGCACGCTTGGATCCGAGTCCATGGAGCATCGCCTGAAGCATGTTCGAGGCTCCCGTTTATAAATACGAGATTGGACCACTCTTCCGGCATAGGAACGAGTTCGGCGATCCGTGCAATATCTACCTGCGTATCCCAATCCCCGAAGCGGAAATCGATACGGTCAATCTTCCTAAGATCGGTGTACTTCCATAGTTCGTTGCCTCGGCGATGGACCGGAAAACCGATGCGCTCGAACTCTTCCCAAGCAGCGCGTCGTAATTCGTAGTGCGCATCGGCACCACTCATGTAGCCTTCTTGATGCTCAGCCAAGCAGTGCCAGTTGTTCCGATAGCTGTCCAAGTGCCGAGTCGAATTACTCGGCATCACCGCTGCGTTTAGGGTCATAGAAGCTCTGCTACTCCCCGTTTCGCTGAGCAGATAGATAGTCCCGATAGCCGTTCTGCTCTACTTTCTCTGCCAACGACGCATCACCTGTCTCAACGATCTGTCCATCTACGAGCACATGCACGATATCCGGACGGACGTAGTGAAGCAATCGCTGATAGTGCGTAACGATCACAAAGCTGCGTTCCGGCGAACGCATCCTGTTTACACCATCCGCAACGGCTTGCAAGGCGTCGATGTCCAGACCAGAATCGGTCTCGTCCATGATCGCGATTCGAGGATCCAAAACCTGCATCTGAAGCATCTCGTTGCGCTTCTTCTCGCCGCCTGAGAAACCCTCATTCAAAGACCTTTTTATAAGGTCTGGGTTGATCCCGATCTCCTCGACTTTTTCGTCGAACAGCTTAGAAAACTGGCGAACCGACGTCTTTTTCTGACCGTTGGCATCGTCGATCGCGTCCTTCGCCGCTTTTAGGAACTGCCAAGGACGGACACCCGGAACCTCAGACGGATACTGCATCGCCAAGAATAGGCCCAGATGCGCTCGTTCATCCGGCATCATATCGACGATACTCTCGCCATCAACCGTAATGTCTCCATCGGTAACACTGTACGAAGGTTTACCCATCAACACATTGGCAAGCGTGCTCTTGCCACTGCCATTCGGTCCCATGATCGCGTGCACCTCACCCGGATTTACTTCCAGATCAATGCCCTTCAATATGTTTTCGTCGCTGTCCGTGACAGAGGCGTGCAAATTCTCAATCTTCAGCATTCAGTCTCTCGCGCAGATTGTCCAAGTTGTTTCCCGACTGTCACAGGTTCGCTCCACGCGCCCAGATGTCGGTTCATCGATCCAAGTATTTGTTCGTTAGGGACGGCTGCGCTCAGGTCCCGAACGTAGCCGATTGATCGAGTGATGTTTCGCTGCCGCACTACCCGACCGCGCCTTCCAAGCTGACTTTCAGCAACTGCCCAGCTTCAAGCGCAAACTCAAACGGAAGCTCATTGATCACATCACGACTCCAACCAGTGATGATCATGTGGTGCGCATCTTCTTCCGATATCCCACGCGACATCAGGTAGAAGAGTTGATCGTCGCTGACTTTAGATGTGCTCGCCTCATGTTCCAACCGAGCGGTAGGATTACGAACCTCTATGTACGGAACAGTGTGCGCGCCGCACTGATCGCCAACCAACAGCGAGTCGCACTGCGTATGATTCGTGGCGTTCTCCGCACCCGGCAGAATCTTGACCCCGCCACGGTATGTATTTTCACCATGACCAGCCGAGATACCCTTCGACACGATAGTCGACTTCGTGTTCTTACCGATGTGGATCATCTTGGTGCCGGTGTCGGCTTGCTGATAGTTGTTGGCAAGAGCCACAGAGTAGAACTCACCTACCGAGTTGTCCCCTCGCAAAATGACCGACGGGTACTTCCAAGTGATTGCTGAACCAGTCTCGACCTGAGTCCATGAGATCTTCGCATCACGTTCCGTCATCCCTCGCTTGGTCACGAAGTTGTAAACGCCGCCCTGGCCGTCCTTAGTGCCCGGATACCAGTTCTGGATGGTCGAGTACTTAATCTCTCCACGCTCCAATGCCACCAGTTCCACGACGGCTGCGTGTAGCTGACTCGTCCTGCGGATTGGTGCGGTGCAACCTTCGAGGTAGCTCACATACGCGCCCTCATCTACAACGATCAGCGTGCGCTCGAACTGACCTGAGCCCTCAGTATTGATGCGGAAATAGGTCATCAACTCGATCGGACATCTGACTCCCGGGGGAACGTAAGCGAACGAACCGTCCGAGAAGACGGCAGAATTCAAAGCCGCGAAGAAGTTGTCCGTGTAAGGAACTACCGAACCGAGATACTTTTGGACGAGTTCAGGATGGTTCTGCACCGCTTCGGTGAACGAGCAGAAAATGATTCCTCGCTCTTCAAGTTGATCCGCATATGTCGTGGCAACAGATACCGAGTCGAACACAGCGTCAACCGCAACACCAGCTAGACGCTCGCGTTCGTGGAGCGGAATCCCTAGCTTGTCGAAAGTCTCCAACATCTCAGGGTCCACTTCGTCCAA
Organism: Dehalococcoidia bacterium; assembly: GCA_963555965.3. Taxonomy (GTDB): domain Bacteria; phylum Chloroflexota; class Dehalococcoidia; order Lucifugimonadales; family Lucifugimonadaceae; genus Bin127. The sequence goes on along the minus strand of OY821634.1, from coordinate 287,144 downwards.
GCTTTTCGGAGCATCATCGAAAGACTTGGGCGCCGCGTAGTAGTAGATGTCTTGATAGTCGATCTCCGGGTATCGCAACTTGGCCCAACGCGGTTCTGCGTCATCGCGCTCCAACTTGCTCCAGTGGTCGAATGCCTTCATCCGCCAATCGAGCAACCATTCCGGCTCATCTTTCTTCTCGGAGATCAGCCCAACGATGTCTGGACTCAGACCCTTGGGCGCCAGTTCCATCTCGACATCGGTCGTGAACCCCCATTTATAGCCCTTATCATCGAGATTGGATTCTCGTGAGATGGTGAGTCTGTCTTGAGTAGTCAACTAGCCTCCCAGTTCATGCAATCGTCGGTTGGGTTTTTGGATACACCTCGGTCACCCATCGGCGACCTAACACTTCGGAGCGACTCGCCCGATTCATGCACCCGATTGAACTCCTGATTGCCTCTATCGATAATTTTACCAGTTCAAAGAACTCAGCCGTCACCACAACCCTATCGAATGATTTTTCTGCCCACTAAACACACTTAGGCACTCTACTTCCAACCCGTATCCTATGCTTTAACACTGGTCAGCTACCTTTGCCGATCATCCATCGACCCAAACATGCCATTCCTTCAGATCAAGAGACGACTTTCTGGAATTCTGGCACGTCCCAGCGTCCGTAGTGACACCTCCGAAATCTCAGAAGTAGAGAACGCTTTGAAGTCAAGGCGAGAGATTGATCGCCGCGTCATTGAGGCGACGTTGAGTGTGCCACGCGAGGAGTTTGTGCCAGAAACCGATCGCAGACGCGCGATGTGCGATTGCGCAATCTCGATAGGAAAGGGCCAGACGATTTCGCAGCCCAGCCTCGTCGCACTCATGATCTCAGAACTCGGCCTCGCAACCGACGCTTCACGTGTTCTAGATGTAGGATGTGGCTCGGGTTACCAAACTGCGATTCTGTCGCTGTTGGCTGAGCACGTCGTCGCGGTTGAGAGAATTGATGAACTCGCTGACACTGCACGTGTCAGACTTGCGCGGTTGGGTTACCACAACACTGAAGTTGTCCACGCGTCTAATGACGTCTTGGGTTGTCCAGAACTCGGCCCATACGACGGAATCATTGTAGGTGCATCAGCACCTCACATCCCGCAGTCCCTCGTCGATCAACTAAAACCCGGCGGACGTATGGTGATTCCGGTGGGCACGCGACAGCGGCAACGCGTGGCAAGCATTGCACGGACCGACGACGGTGTCGATGTGAGCTACGGCGTTGAATGTGTCTTTGTGCCGCTGATCGGACCAGAGGCTTGGTAAAAGCGACGACGCAACTTAAGCTCGCCACCGTCAGTATTAGAAAATAGAAGCGATTGGCCACAATAGCCACCGCCGAATTTGGGAACATGACATGACAGAAACTGAATTCGAAGCAGTAATCGGACTTGAAACCCACGTCCAGCTGAGCACCAAGAGTAAGATGTTTTCTTGGTCAGGTGCCGGATACCAAAAAGCATCGCCCAACACACTGGTCGACCCTGTGTCGATGGCACTGCCCGGTACATTGCCTGTCGTCAACAAACGCGCCGTTGAATCTGCAATTGCGATTGGTCTTGCTTTGAACTGCGAAATCGCCGAAGTTACCAAGTTTGACCGCAAGCAGTACACATACCCAGACTTGATGAAGGGGTACCAGATTTCCCAGTACGACGAGCCGATATGCGTTGACGGATGGCTTGATCTGCCTGTCGAAACCCCTCACCGAGTCGGCATCAATCGCGTTCACATGGAAGAGGACGTTGCGCGCCTCATTCACATCGATTCTCCAACTGGCGGTGTGATGCACTCGTTACTGGACATCAACCGCGCTGGCGTCCCGTTGATGGAGATCGTCACCGAGCCAGACATGCGGACACCAGATCAGGTCGAAGCCTACATAAACACGCTTCAGTCCATCATTCGTTACCTCGGCGTCGGCACTGCCAACATGGAAGAAGGATCCTTCCGTTGCGACGCCAACATCAGCGTTCGGCCTGTTGGTTCAACCGAACTTGGCGAGAAGGTTGAAGTCAAGAACATGAACCGCGTACGCGCCGTGAGAGAAGCTGTCGAGCATGAGACCAAGCGTCAGATTGCCGCTATCAAGCGCGGCGAAAGAATCGTCCAAGAAACACGCGGGTGGATGGACGGCGAGAAGTTGACCGTGACGCAACGCTCCAAAGAGGATGCTCACGACTACCGATACTTCCCAGAGCCCGATATTCCCCCGTTGCATATCGGACGCGATTGGGTCGCCGAAATCGACGCGAAAATGCCTGAACTACCACTGGCAAAGAAGCAACGCTTTATCGGATCATGGGGGCTTTCAGACTACGATGCGTCCCTGTTGGTCGATACGAGGTCATCAGCCGAGTATTTTGAAGCCGTGATGCAAACTGTCGAGAGTGAATCAGAGAGCGATCAGGCCAGCTTCGCTAAAGAGACCGCCAACTGGCTCAACGGCGAGATGGCACGGTTGATGCACGATAACGATGTTCACAGCATCCAAGAAACCCGTGTCGAACCGACTGCGTTGGCGGTGTTGGTCCGCAAGTTCCAGAAACGCGAGATCAACAACAACTCTGCTAAACGCGTGTTCGGTGAGATGTTCGACAACGGTGCCGATCCTGAAGAAGTGATCGAGCGATTAGGCTTGGCATCGGTAGGCGATGAGAATCAGTTAGCACCGATAATCGAGGAGGTTTTAGCCAACAACCCATCTGCAGTAGATGACTATCGATCAGGCAAAACCAACGCAATTCGCTTCTTGATGGGACAGGTGATGAAGGCGACCCGTGGACGGGCCGACGCGCAATCGGTGATGCGCCTTCTGGGAGAGGCGATGGACCAATAAAGACGTTCGACTAAGTATCGTTAGAACGTTTTGCTGAATTAACCTTGTAGTTATGTGGTTTCAGATATCGCTCCTCATACTCGCCGTGGTGCTAATTGTGATCTTGCTATTGCAAGCGCGCGGCAACAACCCGTCGGTCTTCGGGCAGTCGGAGAGCACGTTCCGCGTTCGTCGCGGCGTAGAAAAGTTGCTGTTCAGAGCGACCATCGTTTTGACGATCGTATTCGTAGCGGTCGCGATCGCGAACGTTCGCTTCAGCTGATTCCAATCAATTACCGCACTAGGCGCGTCGCCAAGTAGTGCCTTGCGGTGTGTCCATAATCTCCACTCCCATCTCCGCCAGCTGGTCGCGTATATCGTCCGCAGTCGCGTAGTTCCTACCCTGCCGAGCCAACTGTCGCTTTTCGATCAGACCTTCAATCTCTGCGTCGTCCAATGCATCCTCTTTTTCAGGTTCCTCTAACGTCATTCCCAACACTCTCACCAATTCACGTAGGGTTGATTGCGCGCTCGCAATATCAGCCCCGTTGGATTGCTGAATGAAAATCTCTCTAGCCAGATCAAATACCGTCGCCAAAGCGCGCGGCGTATTTAGGTCATCGTCCATAGCATCGATGAAGCGTTGACGGATATGATCGGCATCGTAGACTTCGCCGCTGTCAGCTCCCGTGTTGACAGCGTCCGCCGCCTGGCGCAATCTGCGGACCGCCCTTTCAGCAGCGACCAGATTTTCGACATCGTAGGTGGCAGGACTTCGATAGTGGCTTTGGAATATCCACATCCTTATCGCATCGGTCGAATAGGTTTTGAGCGCATCTCTGACGGTCACAAAATTACCAAGCGACTTTGACATCTTCTGATCGCCGCTCATGCGTAAAAGTCCATTGTGAACCCAGAAACGCGCGAACGGAACTATGCCCGTAGCAGACTCGGACTGCGCAACTTCGTTCTCATGATGCGGAAATACCAAATCCAAACCTCCGCCATGGATGTCGACTTGATCGCCGAGATAACGCCGAGCCATCGCGCTACACTCGATGTGCCACCCTGGCCTACCTGGTCCCCAAGGACTGTCCCATGACGGTTCGCCTGGTTTCCACGCCTTCCACAACGCGAAATCCTCCGGGTTCTCTTTGAGCAGGTCCGGTTCAAGTCGAGCCAACTCCGCAACCCCATCCACAGTTCGCCCACTCAACTTGCCGTACTCTTCATTGCGCCGTACGCGATAGTAGACAGAACCTCCAGCTTCGTACGCCGCTTCTGAATCCACGAGTTCCCCAATCAGAGCGATTATCTCGTCCATCTCCTCCGTAACGCGCGGGTGAACATTTGCCCTTGTGACGTTGAGGCCATCCATCGCCTCAAAGAATGAATCGACGTGTTCCTGAGTCAGATCGAACCAATCAACACCGTTTTCTGCGGCACGGTCGATGATTTTGTCGTCAACGTCGGTGAAGTTTTGCACGCGTTTCACGTTGATTCCGCGATACTGCATGTATGACTGCAATACCTCAAAGATCACCGTCGCCAAAGCATGACCTAAGTGCGGTTCGTCATAAGTCGTTACCCCGCAGACATACATCCGGACAGGATCAGAGATCTGCTTGAACTCTTCTTTTTGGCGCGTTAGGGTGTTGTATAGCTGCATGACTTGGGGAGAGGTTAAGCGGGGTTGCGGGATAACGGAGATTCTAATCCGAGTCGTTCCGACCTCTCAAAGTCACTATCGCCTGGGCTGCGATGCCCTCTCCTCGCCCGATGGCACCAACCTCGTCTGTTGATGTCACCTTGACGTTGACGCGCTCGCTCCCAATATCGATCGCATCTGCGATATTCGACTCGAAATCAGGCACATGCGAGGCCAATCTCGGACGCTGAGCAATAACCGTCGCATCCAAATGCTCGATTCCCCATCCGAACGTCTTCGCCTCAAGAGTAGCGTCATGGATGAATATCGAGCTATCTACACCCGCGTATCTCGGATCTGTTGAGGGGAATTTACCACCAAGGTCGCCGAGACCAGCCGCGCCAAGGATCGCACTCGCTACAACGTGCAGCAAAACATCGCCATCAGAGTGCCCTTGCAAACGCATATCAAACTCGATTTCGCATCCGCCAAGTTTAAGAGGTCCACCATCTACCAGTTTGTGCCCATCAAAGCCGATACCGTAGCGATAAACGGATGACGTTCGATCATCTCCATATATCGCGCGTGCGATGGCGATGTCCGAAGGAGTTGTGATTTTGATATTTTCGTAAGCACCCTTGAACGTGGCTACCAATCCACCAGCGACTTCAATCATCGATGCATCATCGGTAACATCTGAAGCGACGGTTTGATGTGCGGCGCGTAGGATATCCGCGCGGAAGACTTGCGGAGTTTGTACCGAGAACATCGCTTCTCTGTCAGGAGTGTCCACAACGATCCCATGTTCGAGCCGCTTGATCGTGTCTTTGATCGGAACCACCGGGATAGCGGCACCAACATGACGCGCCGCTGTCAGACCGCGTCTCAACATCCCTTCGGTTACGAATGGGCGCGCAGCGTCATGAACGGCTATGAATTCCGACTTTATTCCAGCACGTTCCAACGCCTCAAGACCCTTCCAAACCGAATCTTGTCGTCGTGCTCCACCATGCACAACTCGTATTGGCTTGGAGAATCCATTTTTGGAGATGCTTTCGCGGATTTCAGCAAGCTTGGTTTCGTGTGTAACAACCACCGCACCTTTGACAAATACACAACGATCAATCACTTCCAACGAGTGACGGAGAACTGATCGCCCACCGATCTCCAACGCCAGCTTATCAACCCCGTGCATCCGTGTGGATTGTCCAGCCGCGACGATTACTACCGACATCTCACCGGTCGAAAGATCGGAGTTTTTAGGGCATTCATCCGTCATGGGATTAATCGACAATGCGGCAACTGGTAGCGATCTGTCTTGTCTGCATCCGATACGACAGACGCAGAAACCATTATCCCACGGGCAGATTGAATTCGTATATCGTACGCAACCATTCGATGCCCTGACGACATGCGTAAGCCATGATGATCAGGCGAATCGTTTTCCCGGCGAACACGTAGACCACGAATTTCCGGAACGGATAGTTCAACGCACCAGCAGCGATCCCGGCGAGATCGAAGAAAGGCGTCGGAATCACAGACACCACGAACAAGGTTACGGATCCGTGCCTTTCCATCAGATCATGAATGCGAGGATACCAGCGTAAGTTTGTGGCGGCATTATGTCCCGCGTACCCTGCCAAATACGCGGTTGTCTCACCGATCGTCGCCCCAGCGGCACCCGTCAATCCGATCAAGATTGGATTCAACCCAAACGAAGATTCTGCTGCGACGCACGCCGCGAGAACCCCCGGCAACGGAAGAATAATTGTTGCCGCACCTACAAGGTTCAAGTAAAACGTCGCTAGATAACCGACATCTTCAACCTCTAGGAAACCACCGAACGAAAGTGATATTCCCAGCAGTGTCGAGCCAATTACGACACTCCAAATCGCAATCTGAACCAACCGCGGATGCGAGGACAGGAAACTTAGAATCGATCCACTCAACCCGCCAAGTGAATCACGGTCAGGATTGCCACCTTTGACGGGTAGTTCGTCTTTAGCGAGTTCGTCGTCGATAGCTAATTCACCAGCGTGACTTGAGCCCGTTGATCACGGGATTTTCCATCTCAAGTCATCCCCGATTCTAAATGTCTAACTCGATTTAGTTTAGTTTGCTATTACGTCGGCTAGTTCTCGGTCTGAAGTCAGGCTTTCAGATGCTTCGGACCTGAAAACGATGCGATCCTCCTCTATGTCGATCACGACGTGCGAACCATCTTTGACTTCGCCCTTGATAAGTGCGAGTGCGAGCGGCGACTCGATGTATCGCTGTATTGCTCTTGCCATAGGCCGAGCCCCCATCCAAGTGTCGTACCCGCGCTCGGCGATCCAACTTTTCGATGCCGGCATCAGCGCGATGCTGATCGACCTGTCTTCCAAACGCAGCTCGACTTGGCGAACGAATTTATCGACTATCTGGTCAACTTCTCCATGTCCAAGCGGTTCAAATACAACGATTTCATCAATGCGATTCAAGAATTCTGGTGAGAATCTAGACTTCAATGCTGACTGATGCCGGTTGGTCAGACCAGGCGAGTCAAATCCATTCGCAGTCGTTTCGTTTCCACCTACCGCAAATCCCAGTCCACCCTTGTTCTGGTCAGCAGTGCCAAGATTGCTCGTCATGATGATGATCGTGTTGCTGAAGTCCACAGTCCGACCATGACCGTCGGTCAGTCGCCCATCATCGAATATCTGCAACATGCTGTCATAGATGTTCGGATGCGCCTTCTCTATCTCGTCAAGCAGAATCACCGAATACGGACGGCGGCGTACGGCTTCCGTCAACTGGCCTGCATCGTCGTAACCTACGTATCCCGGGGGTGCCCCTATTATGCGAGAAATCGAGTGTCGCTCTTCGTATTCGGACATGTCGAGGCGGATCATGTGGTTCGGGTCGTCAAACATGAACTCTGCCAATGCCTTTGCGAGTTCAGTTTTGCCGACACCAGTCGGTCCCATGAATAGGAATACCCCGGTTGGGCGACTGGCGTCTTTCAGGCCCATCCTTCCACGACGAACCGCGTCCGACAAAGTTCCAACGGCGCGAACCTGTCCTATCACGCGCTCATACAACCTATCTTCGAGTTTCAGTAGCTTTTCCACTTCTTCTTCGACAAGCTGATCAAGCGGAACCCCGATCCGTTCGGAAATCAATGCTGCTATATCTTTTTCGCTGATGACCAATTTCTCAGGCGTGGAAGATTCTTCCGGCTGATCCACCACTACAACTGGTGCACGCTCGATCCTCGCCTTGGCAGCCGCTTCGTCGATCAGATCAACCGCCTTGTCTGGGAGTTGCCTGTCGGTGATGTAACGATCACTTAACCTGACAGCGGCGTTTAGAGCTGCATCGGTTAGTTCAACGCCATGATGCGTCTCGTAGTTTTTGCGTAGCGCCCTGAGCATTTCAACCGCGGATTCTTCATCGGGTTCCTCAACCCAGATCGGGGTGAACCTCCGCTCCAGCGCAGAATCTTTCTCAATGAACCGTCGGTACTCTTCAGGAGTCGTCGCTCCGACAACCTGAAGTTCGCCTCGGGCGAGAGCTGGCTTCATCATGTTGGCTGCATCTAACGATCCATCGCCGCCAGTTCCAGCACCAACTACCGAGTGCAACTCGTCAATGAATAGAATGATCTCTCCAGACGACGCTTGCGCCTCGTCAATAACCGATTTCAACCGCTCTTCGAATTCGCCTCGGAACTTCGCACCGGCAAGGAGTACGCCGATGCTCAGCGCCAGCACTCGTTTGTTCGCAAGCATCTCTGGGACACCTTCAGTCACCAGCATCTGCGCCAAACCCTCCACGATCGCGGTCTTGCCTACACCGGCATCTCCGATAAGGACTGGATTGTTCTTGCTTCGACGCGTCAACGTCTGCATCACACGGCGAATCTCATAGTCTCGACCAACAATCGGATCAAGTTTTCCTTCGCGAGCCAATCGAGTCAGATCAGTCGTGTACTTGCTGAGCGTTCCGTAAGCTTCCTCGGCGTCAGGGGAGGTTACACGAGCCGCTCCGCGTACTTGGTGGTCCGCTTGATAGACGCGCTCAGCAGTGACGCGGTGCTTTGCGAGGATTCGCGCGAGGTCACCATCCGCCTCCTCGACGATGGCGATCAGAAGGTGATCCATACTCATCAAATCATCCCGAAACGTCTTGCGCTGGATGGACTGCGCTTTGCTCATCGCATTTTGCGCCCGTGGTGTGATGAATATCTGCCGTTGCCGTCCAGTCGGATGCCCAATACCTTTGGGTTTAGCATCTATCAATGCCATGAGATCGTTCCGGAAGGATTCAGTGTCGACTTCTAGAACATCGAGGATTTTCCGCACCGGGCTTTCGTTACCATCGGTCATGGCAAACATGATGTGCTCTACATCAAGCTGCACGTTTTTTCGTTGCATCATGAGTTGCACAGCTGCGTCAATTACCGCGCGCGTTTGGTGTGTGAAGTTTTCTGGTGAGATTGCCATTTGACTCCTTGCGGGTTGCTAACTCGCCTCAGTTCTGCTTTCGTTTATGTGATGTCCAGTGGTGCGATTGATGTGCCGACTGCCGATTATTGTAACATCACAACCATGTTTATTGACATGAAGCATATCAATAATTATCATTTAATCATGTGAGTGTTAGTGATGCTCACAAGACAGCATTAAGGAGAAAACAGATGACATCATTGACCCGTTGGAAGCATTTCCCTCGTTCTGCAGGTTGGCCGTTCGATTTCTGGAGCGATTACACCCCAGTTCGGCGCGCCTCAAACGCACCATTCAAGCTTGGCGTAGATGTGATCCAAAACTCGGACAACTATACGATCGAGGCATCGTTGCCGGGTTTCGATGCTGACGAGATCGATGTTACCGTCGACGACGGTGTGTTGCGGATCGCGGCAGCAAATTCCAGCGATGAGACGCAGGAAGAAGGGCGCTACTTGGTTCGCGAGCGGAGGTCCGGCAAGTATTTCCGTGCGCTTCGAGTCCCCGAAGGCGTAGACATCGATTCCGCTAGGACTGGGTATAAGGACGGCGTTTTGAGGATTGAGTTGCCCAAGAACAATGGCGCACAAACCAAGCGTCTGTCGATCTCGGCTTAATCAGCGATCCGTTCCACTTCTCAAATCTGCGCTCCGTACGACTGCGGAGCGCAGTTGTTTTGTCAGGTATGGCGCGACAAAACGGAAATTGCATAACATTGGCATCACGTATCACCAACATCACTCAATGCCTACAGTCTCAGACCGTGCAGAAGTACCGGCATTCTTTGCGCGGTATCAACCGATCATCGACACCGCGTTGCGCGCCGAACTTGGGGGTTACACATCCGATATACGAACTACTCACCGGTATCACATGGGTTGGGCCGACAAGGACGGATCAGACTTGGTCACCACTCAAGGCAAGCGTTTGCGACCAACGATGGTTTTGCTGGGCGCAGATGCCGTTGGTGGTGAAACACGCTCCGTATTGCCAATAGCAACTGCGCTAGAGTATGTTCACAATTTTTCGCTGATTCATGACGACATCGAAGACCGTGACCGCTTCAGGCACCACCGACCCACTATCTGGGTCGTATGGGGCGACGCAACGGCGATTGTATCTGGTAACTCGATGTTGAAGTTAGCTGATAAGTCAACACGAGCATTACAAGATGTGGGTGTAAGGAAAAGCAAATCTTTGGTTGCCCAACGACTCATTACGCAAGCCTACATGCGAATGATCGAGGGCCAGTACATGGACATTGCGTTTGAGGATCGGGCTATCGTGTCGGTTGACGAGTATCTTTCGATGATAGAGCGCAAGACCGGCGCATTAATTGAGACGAGCCTCTATCTCGGTGCCTTGGTTGCAGTCAAAGAAAATTCCAATGGACGAGTCTCAGAAGGTTTGAGACTTGCGGGGTACGAATTTGGGCGTCTATTTCAGATCAGGGACGATATTCTCGGAGTGTGGGGCAGCGATGAAACGGGCAAGCCTGTTTGCGGCGACATCATAAATAGAAAAAAGTCGCTTCCGGCGGTGCATGCCCTCAATCATGCCAGCGGAACATCCTCCGATCTAATGCGAGAGATTTATAGCAAATCGGAACTCGATGACCGCGATGTTCAAACCGTTCTAGAAATCATGGATGAAACCGGCACCTACGAATTCTGTGACTCGATGTCTGCAAAGCACTGGGCCGGGGCATCTGAAATTATCGATGGTCTCGGACTTGAAAAAAGTGTTCGCAACGACTTCTTGGAATTGGGGGAGTTCCTCGTCGAGCGAAGCTCGTGACGACGATACCAAGAAAAATCGATTCACAATTGCAAGCATGAACGTGACCAAACATCTCACTGGCACAGTCCCTGATGTAGCGGCTGCGTACGAAGCATGCCAGCAATTAGCCTCCCGAAGCTACGAAAATTTCAACGTCGGAAGTCGCTTCATCAAACGCCGACTGCGCCCTCACTTCTACTCTGTATACGCCTTCTGCAGGTTGGTGGACGATCTGGGAGATGAAGTTGAGGGCAATCGCCTTGAACTACTTGATCGCTGGGAGGAGGAACTCCAACTTTGCTACTCTGGTTCTCCGAGCCTCATTTGGTTTCAAGCGCTCCAACATACAATCGATGAATTCAACATTCCGCCCGAACCATTCCTACGCTTAATCGAAGCGAACCGACGTGATCAGCGTGACAAGGACTACGCTGATTACGACGCTCTAGTCGAGTACTGCACATACTCAGCGACTCCGGTTGGTCATCTAGTCCTGTATCTCTACGGATACTTCTCGAATCAGATGGCAGGATTCTCAGACCACACCTGCATCGCCTTGCAACTGGCGAACTTCTGGCAGGATGTTGCCCGGGATTACGACAAAGGCCGTATCTACATTCCGAAATCCGACATGGCCGACTTCGGGGTCGACACAACCACTATCCATGGCCGTAATCCAACACCCGAATTCCGACAGCTAATGAGATTTCAAGTCGATCGGACTCGGCAACTATTTCGTGCTGGATATCAACTCCACGATCATCTGCAACGCGATTTCCGCCTTGAGTTCTCAGCGATAACGGCCGGTGGTCTGTCCGTGCTCGACGCGATTGAGGCTTTGGACTACGATACTTTGACGATTCGTCCTACGATCTCGCGTTCGGCAAAGGTCCGCATAATGCTCAACATCGTCGCACGTAATCTGATCGGAATGAAACCGGTACCTGACAGCGCATTCGTAAACAGTTCGGTGCGTTGACCAAAAGCAACCCCGTACTTTCATATGCCACAACTTACGGACATCGAGATCGAAGCAGCGTACCGAGAGTGTGCGAGGATAACTCGGACTGCAAATACAAACTTTTACGTCGGTTTCTTATCGCTACCTCACAACCTCCGTCGCGCGATATACGCGACCTACGCCTTCTGCCGACTATGCGACGATATCGTTGATGAACCCGGGTCTGAGCAGGATCCGTCAGATGAGTTGGACAAGGTGCATCTAGCCCTCACCGAACCCACGAGCGAAGAATACGCCACTAATCCGATATTTATTGCACTGCCCCACGCGATAGAGACATTCGATCTGGACAAAAAATATTTCGTCGACGTCATCGACGGTTGTCGGATGGACATTGGAACCGATCGATATGAAACGTTTGAAGACTTGGAGGTTTACTGTCGGCGCGTGGCAAGCGCGGTTGGGGTAATCTGCATCAGCATTTTCGGGTACAAATCTATGGATGCCATCAAATATGCCTACGATCTCGGCATCGCTTTCCAGTTGACCAACATCCTCCGCGACATACGAGAGGACTACAGCAACGGACGGGTTTATCTGCCCCAATCCGAGTTGCAACACTTCGGAGTATCTGAAGTCGAATTCGCCGGCGAAACCCCTAGCGATAACTTTCGGGAGATGATGAGGTTCCAGCTAGATCGGGCTCGAAGCTACTACGACAGTGGGCAACGCGTGATTCCGTTGTCCATAAATGGACAGCAATGTTTGGAACTGATGAGTGGTTTCTACTCACGCATATTGGAGAAAATCGAAGCCTGCGATGCCGACGTGCTGTCGCAACGAGTTAGTTTGTCAACAACCGATAAATTGTCGATCACCATGGGGATCGGATGGCGATGGGCGATGCGCTCGGTGGGCAGGTGATGGTCGCAGATGCCAATTTGGAAAGCCGGGATGTGGTCATATTCGGCGGCGGTCTCGCAGGCATCGCAGCCGCGATTCAATTGCTTGAGCACGGTATCGAGCCCACACTTGTCGAACGTCGCCCATTCTTAGGTGGTCGAGCATTCTCATTTCGAGATCGAGCGAGCGGCGAGGAGATTGACAACGGTCAACATGTGATCCTCGGCGTTTGCGACCAATTTCTAAAACTTCTTGAGCACCTAGGAACGCGGCAAGACATCGACTTGGGTCCGGCTCTAGATGTCCCGGTGTCGCTCGAAGGTCGAATTTCAAAATTGCAGGCTAGTCGGATTTTCGGTAACGCATTTGCGTTGTTCAGGTACAGCCATCTGAGCTTCAAGGATCGATTAGCAGTCGGACGTGTCTTGGCAGGCATGAAGGTTGCTCGATACCGAGAAAAGGAAGCGGAGGATCAAAAATCAATATCGTTTGCGGAATGGTTATCCTCGCATGGACAGACTGACTCTGCGATCGAACGCTTTTGGTCGATGTTCATTCTCCCGGTCTTCAATTGCCATATCAACGAGGTTGCGGCGTATGACGCGATTGAATTCACGAAAGCCGCGCTGCTTGGAAGCACGAGCGATGCCGCAATCGGATACCCGAAAAAAGGGCTTTCGTATCTGATTGGATATCCCGCACTCGATTACCTGCGCGCAAAAAGTGCGGAGGTAATCAGCCGCACACGCGTAGAGAGATTCGCACCCTTGGATGGAGGCGGTTTCAAGATACAACTATCAAACGGTCAAGAATTGATTTCAAGAACGGTTATATCCGCGTTAGCCCCTAACGTGCTGAGCAGCATCTTGCCACAGTCAGACGGTAGGTGCGCGAAATTGGCTTCGATGCTCTCAAAGCTGGAGTATTCTCCAATCATCGCGGTTCACCTCTGGTACGAACGCCCAATCATGGATGAGCGCGTGACGGCCTTCTTGGACCTCGGCTTGCAATGGGTCTTCAACGACTCAGCACTGCGTAGCACATCGCGATCTGGAAGACAACACATCGTAGTTTCCTTGAGTGGTGCAGATGAATGGGCTGGCATGAGCAAGCGACAGGTATTGAAACGGATAGAAACGGCGATGAACGAGGCCTTCCCGAGATCTCGCAATACACCCCTGTTAAATTCATCCGTCGTCAAAACACTTGAAGCTACCATCAAAATCGAAGTTGGTTCGCAAGAATCACGTTTCGCCCCTGCAACAGACACCCCCGGCTTTTTTGTCGCTGGAGATTGGACCGATACAAAATTGCCAGCAACAATGGAAGGTGCGGTACAGAGCGGAAACGATGCCGCGATGTTGGCAATCCGAGACTTAAGGGGCGCCAGCATACATCCCGTGCAATCCGTTAAGCAGGTTTAACGAATTAGCGGGTTTATAATCGAAGGCTAGTGCCGATTCAGGCGCCTGCCTCAGACCACTAACCAGTTGCCAACGTTGTATCGCGACGAATTCGAACCCATTGACCGCGAGGTAATGAATATCTTGCAGTCCAACTTCCCGTTGGTCAGGGAGCCGTTCAAAGAAATCGGTGAACATTGCGGGATCGGTGAGCCGGAGGTGATCGAGCGAGTAGGTGTTCTGAAACGCAAAAATGTTGTCCGGCAAATCGGTGCGATATTCGACACCCGGCGACTCGGTTACACGTCAACCCTCGTGGCCATGCGATTCGCAGACGATGCGCTTGATCGTGGCGCACAGATTCTCAATGCCCATCCCGGCATAAGTCACAACTACGCCAGAAACGGTGAATTCAATCTCTGGTTCACTCTGGCATTGCCGCCCGGAAAAGATATCGCGGACGAAGTTAAAAAACTGACTCGTCTATCCGGTGCAGAAACGGCTCGCCTTCTACCGACCATTCGATTCTTCAAGATCGGCGTTAATTTCGACATGGTCAATCGAGTTTCTAATGCGACAGAGTATTTTGTGCCCGATGCTCAGTTTGGGAGTAGTGCAAATAACGGTTCTCCCTCCCACAGCGTGCCTAAGGCAGCTACTGATCTTACAGAGTTCGACATCGATTTTGTACGTGAGATGCAAGAAGACCTACCGCTAGAATCTGCACCGTTCGACGGCATGGCGGACAGACTCGGGCTTACGGTTGCCGAACTCTTCGCCAAGGCCGACGAGATGATTGACCGAAGGTTGATGCGCCGTTACGCGGCGGTACTGCACCACCGTCGTGCAGGCTTCTCTGCTAATGCCATGGCGGTATGGAATGTTCCTGAGGATCGTTCGGTTGCAGTCGGGCAACTTATGGCTCAAAATCCCGCCGTCACGCACTGCTACGAACGTCCGAGATACGATGACTGGCGCTTTTCACATTTCACCATGATCCACGCTGTTACCCGCGACGAATGTGAGGTCATCGCCAAAGACATTGCATCTGAGACCGAGTTGACTGATTATCAACTCCTATACAGCCATCGGGAATACAAAAAGACGCGTGTGCGGTATTTCGTCGATGACAACATCGACGTGGAACGCGCTGCAGGTTTGGTCAGGTAACCGATATGCCCAGATACTACGGCGTTTTCGTTGATGTTCAAGACCGGCGTTGCCTTGTCTTTGGAGGCGACCCACATGAAGGCGAACGCAAGGTGAAATACCTCTTAGAATGCGGCGCTGAAGTGACACTGTTCAGTCTCGAAGATGACACTTCGGACAACTTGCGAGCAATGGCGCAATCTGGTGAGATTGATTGGGTAAAACGGCGCTACCAAAGCGGTGATTTAGATGGTGCGTGGGTCGTGATCGTTGCGGATACATCAGACCATGAAATTAACCAAGCCATCTCGATTGAAGCTGCTGAACGCAATATCTTGCTCAACGTGATGGATGTCACGCCTTTGTGCACCTTCATCGCTCCAGCCTTGATTCAACGACAAGATGTCACCGTCGCAGTATCGACGGCTGGCACGAGCCCAGCTCTCGCGCGCAGACTTCGCGAACGAATCTCCGATCATGACTACTGTCGTTGTCTCCAGTGGGCAGATATGGGACCAATGCTGGCAGATGTCAGAAAGGACGTTCGTTCGCGCGAGTTGCCAGTTACACCTGACGATTGGGCACAATCGATAACCGACGACATGCTCAGTGCCTTCCAGAGCGGCGATCCAGATGCGGCGCGCGATATGTTGGTTGAAGCGCTGGAACATCGCGCCGAAGTCAACAATCGGGCTTAAAATGCCTAACCATGACAGATTTGGTCGGAAAGCTAGTTCTAGGTTGTCGTGACAGTAAGCTGGCGATAGCGCAGGCCGACGAAGTCGCAGCTTTGCTGGAAACGCGATTCGACAACATAGAAATCGAAAAGGTATCTATTAAGACCAGCGGCGATTTTCGACAAAACGATCCGGTTTCAGAGATCGGAGTAGGCGTTTTTGTCAAAGAGATTGAAACCGCGTTGCTTCGCGGTGACATCGACGTTGCGATCCATAGTCTTAAAGACCTGCCATCGGAAATCCCAGATGGTCTGATGATCGCAGGTGTGCCCTACCGCGAAGATCCACGCGACGTAGTTGTCAGCAGACATCCTGGCGGATTGAATGAACTCCCGCCCGGCTCAATCGTGGCTACAGGCAGCGCACGTCGGCGAGCATTGATCAATGCTGAACGTGGCGACATCATCCTCAAACCGATTCGAGGAAATGTGACTACTCGGTTGGAAATGTTGGATGAAAAGGATTCGGTGATCGATGCGCTAGTGCTGGCAGCCGCGGGATTGAAGCGGATCGAGATGTCCAACAGAATCTCTGAATACCTCGGTTGTATGTCGTTCGTAGCAGCACCTGGTCAGGGCGCACTAGCGCTTCAAACTCGGAGCGACGACGCGCGCTCAATTGCGGTCTGCTCTGCTATCGAGCATGAATACACGCGTTTGTGCATCGAAGCCGAACGGTCTTTCATGGCTGAAATTGGCGGCGGTTGCAGTGCTCCCATCGGTGCTCATGCGCGAATCGATGATGGCGTGATAACGCTCGCAGTAGTTGTTTCCGATGCTTCGGGCTTGAACCTGCTTCGCCTTCGCGCAACTGCTCCGGCAAAGGAGGCCGTTGCACTGGGGAAAAGTGTTGCCCTTCGGATTATTGAGGATGGCGCCCGAGATCTTCTGCCCTCATCGGAACTCGTGTCAGCCGCGTGATGTCCGAAATCGGAACCGTCTATCTGATAGGTGCAGGCCCCGGCGACCCCGGACTGATTACTGTTAAAGGTCTAGAAGCCCTACGGCGCGCGAATGTGATCGTTTATGATCGTCTGGCTCCCGACATATTGCTATCAAATGCCCGCGATGACGCAGAACTAATATCCGCTGCCAAAGCGCCGGGGTCTGTTGCCCTCAGCCAAGCCGAGATAAACGACTTGTTGGTGGAGCGCGCCCGGCAAGGCAAAGATGTATGCCGTCTCAAAGGTGGCGACCCGTTCGTTTTTGGACGAGGCGGCGAAGAAGCAATCGCTCTAGCCAATGCCGGTATACCTTTCGAAGTAGTTCCCGGAATCACTTCAGCGATCGGAGCAGCAACATACGCTGGAATACCGGTTACGCATCGCGGGGTCGCTTCTTCGGTAACCATCGTTACTGGAAGCGAGTTCCAGAAACCAGCAACATCAGGTGCAAATTGGGATGCGATCGCGAAAACCAAAGGAACTATCGTCATTCTGATGGGTGCTTCACGTATGGGTGAAATCGCAGACGAGTTGATTGCATCTGGACGGTCGTCAAACGAACCTGCCGCAGCCGTTCACCGCGGAACATCGTCAATGCAACAAACAGTCGTAGGCACTCTCTCCAACATCAATTCAAACGTCGAACGCGCTGGATTACGAGCACCAATCGCATTGATAGTTGGCGATGTCGTAAACCTTCGCGAAGAAATCTCTTGGTTCGACTCCCGACCTCTGTTCAATAAACGTGTGTTGGTAACGCGCGCTCGGAGCCAAGCCAGCAGACTTGCTTCCGGTCTAACCGAACTCGGCGCTACGGTTGTTGAGTGTCCAGCAATTAAGTCTGTTGCAGTTGAAAACACCGACACTCTCGACGCTTCCTTACGCGACTTGAGCAGACATGAATGGATCGCATTCGCAAGTCCTAACGGCGTCAATCAGGTATTCAAACGATTGAAAGCGCTTGGTCTAGACACCCGAGCGTTTTCTGGGTGCAATGTGGCAGCAGTCGGTCCTGCCACGGTTGCAGCATTGCAGCAACGAGGAATTGTAGCCGACTTGACACCTGACACATATACGACCGAGGGTCTTGTAGAAAAATTCCGATCAGCAGGCATGGTGCCAAAATCCGCCTTAGTATTCAAATCCGACATCGGACGCGAGACACTTCCGACAGGATTGCGGCAACTTGGAGCGGAAGTGACTGAAGTTGCTGCGTACCGGACAGTTCTTGCCGATGATTCATCCGAGATTGCCGCTCAAGCATTCAAGCATGGTATCGACATTGTCACCTTCACCAGTTCATCGACAGTAAAGAATCTCAGAAGTTTGCTTGGCGAAAATGTAACTCCAATTAACAACTGCACCGTAGCCTGTATGGGACCGGTAACTGCGGCAACTGCACAGTCCCTCGGAGTAAGAGTGGACATCATACCGGAAGAGCAATCAATCCCCGGTCTCATCTCAGCGATCCAAAGCCACTTCCGCGATACTTGACCAAAATGTCGTCTTCCGCCCTACCTAAATTCCAACGATTTCGTCCCTTGAGGTCGAACGTTGAAGTGCGTTCGCAGAACGCAGAGACGCGGTTGGACGGTACCGAGTTCGTCTATCCGATGTTTGTAATCAACGGTACAAACCGTCGTGATGCCGTGCCGTCTATGCCCGGTATCGCACGTTTATCGATCGACGAAGCGATGCGCGAAGCGGAACTTGCCCTATCAGTCGGCATCAACCGCTTTTTGTTTTTCGGAATTCCTGACGAAAAGGATGCGGCCGGATCTAAGGCATGGGCCCCGGATGAAGCCGTGCAACAGACCGTTGCGGAGTTGCGAAGACGGTTCCCTGGCGCGACGGCAATCACCGATGTCTGCATGTGTGAGTACACCGATCACGGGCATTGCGGCAAATTGACCGAAAACGGTGAAGTTGATAACGATGCCACTCTACACTTACTAGCGTCCGCCGCCGTTTCACACGCTGATGCAGGTGCTCAAGTGGTCGCGCCGTCGGCAATGATGGACGGGCAAGTTGCAGCAATCAGGGCCGCACTCGACGATACAGGTCACGAAGACGTAAAGATACTCAGCTACTCTGCAAAGTACGCTTCATCCTTCTACGGACCTTTCAGAGATGCCGCCGATTCGACACCTAGTTTCGGAGACCGACGAAGCTATCAGATGGCGGCGAGCCAACGAAGCGAGGCGATGCATGAGATCGCAGCCGATGTCGCTGAGGGTGCTGACTACATCATGGTCAAGCCCGCGCTCGCATATCTCGACGTAATCGCAGCGGCGAAAAAGAAGTTCCATGCTCAGCCCCTCTACGCGTACAACGTAAGCGGTGAATTCTCCATGATCCACGCCGCCGCCGCAAACGGGTGGATCGATTTGAAAATCGCTGCTTTAGAAGTGCTCTTGAGCATCAAACGAGCGGGAGCCGAAAATATCATCAGTTACTTCTCGATCGACGCTGCCAAGTGGATCAAGAGCGACAGCCAATGAATCTTTTGCGACACCCCGCTTCTGATTCGACTATGGCACCGCTTTTGAGCGCCTGTCTGGCGGAATCGGTGGGTACCTTCATATTGGTACTGTTCGGGATCGGTTCTGTGGCGGCGGCGGTATATACCGGAGCGCAAGTCGGTTTATGGCAAGTTGCGGCGGTGTGGGGATTTGGGGTTACCTTGGCGATCTACGTCAGTGGTGCCATATCTGGAGCGCATCTCAACCCGGCGGTCAGTCTGGCATTCGCAATCTTCCGGAGCGATCAATTCCCGCTGAACCGCCTGTTCGCATATTGGACGGCACAGTTGATTGGGGCTGTCATCGCAGGAGTAGTAGTTTTAATCCTGTTCAATCCGTTCATCGACCGGTTCGAGACAGAAAACGGCATCGTTCGCGGCGAAGCGGGCAGCCAACGGTCCGCGATGGCATTCGGTGAGTATTTTCCTAACCCGGGGATGTTTGATTCGGCTACGTTCTCTGTATCTCCGTTGCACGCCTTCGCTGTTGAGGCGTTCGGGACCGCGATCCTAGCATTCGTCATATTTACGCTGACCGAACGACGCAACGCCGGGATACCGACTAACGGAATGGTACCGTTCTTCATCGGATTTACAGTTGCCGCGCTAATCAGTCTGTTTGCTCCGATCACACAGGCGGGATGGAACCCGGCAAGGGATTTCGGACCACGGATCGTTTCGTGGATTGCAGGTTGGGGAGAAATAGCTATTCCGGGACCAGAAGGTGGATTTTGGGTTTACATTCTAGGTCCGCTCGTAGGAGCGCCTTTGGGTGCGCTGTTGTTCAAGCTAGTGATAGAGCCAGGTTTGCCGGGTGGTAAACCTGAGCCCATCCAAGTAGTAAGGAGCAAATATGAGTGAAGAACGGATAGATGTGCTGTTCGTCTGCACCCACAATGCCGGACGAAGCGTGGCTGCCAAAATCCTTTTCAACGACCGCGCCGTCAAGCTAGGTTTGGGCATTCGTGCTCAATCCGCAGGGACTGCTCCGGGCGAACGAATCAATCCAGCAGTCCAACGCACTCTGGAATCGTTCAATCTCGACATATCGCGTGAAGTCCCTAAGTTGATCACTGACCAGATGTTGAAATGCGATCCACGGATTGTCACGATGGGTTGCGAAGTAGACGCGGAGGCTTGCCCTACAGTCAACTTAGCGGATGCCGATGACTGGGGATTGTCTGACCCATCAAATATGTCATCAGACGAGGAGATTGTCCCGCTGATCCACGAAATCGCTCGCAGAGTCAACACATTGATTCAAGAGATGACTACTACGAGCAACCGCGCGAACGCTAACTAATCGGTTTGGTTCGATTCGACAACCACCTTGCCTAGAATATTTCGACGCGGGACGGGGCCAAACGTCCTGCTATCAGTAGAGCGACGCCGGTTGTCGCCCATCACAATGTACTCGTCATCTCGCAAACCCCATGTGCGGTCCATCCTTGGTAGGTATCCATAGATGAACGGGTCTTCGACTTCCACGCCATCAATTTCTAAGCGCCCAGCAACTAGCCGCACGTACTCACCCGGCAGACCGGCTATTCGTTTCGTTTCCCAAAAGCCGTCCCGTTCGGGGTGTTCGAACATTACAACGTCCCAGCGCGCGGGTTCGGAGCGTCTGTAGGCGCGACGACTAACCCGCACCCTCTGCCGGTCTGTCAACGTTGGGTGCATCGAATGACCTACAATCAGCACTCGTTTGCTCGTGAGACGATCTAGGATTTTCCCTGGAAGCCCAACAATCGCCCGTATTTTCTTTTTGATGCTAGCGACCATCAGAGTAGTCTATTCTTGATATTGGTAATCGACATGTTATCGACTATCGCCACACTGGTCCGCGAGGTGGTCTTGCGGAAGCACGAAAGGAACCATGACGATGCTAAGAAGTGTCAGAAGAATAGCTGATCGTTTCTCTCCATTTGGCGTTGCCCATGCCCACTGCGACATCCCGTGCGGGATTTACGATCCTCACGACGCGATTCAAGCGGCGCAGACCGTCATCCGGATGACCGAGCTGATCCAAGAATCGGGTGATGTATCGGATGTCTCAACGCGCAACAATCTCATCCGTTACGTCGTCGCCAAAGAAGAACACGCCAAGAAAGCCAAGGATGACATTCTAGTCATCTGGACCGACTACTTTAAGCCCGAGCATCTTGAGCAGTACCCGAACCTTCACGAGCTGGTCTGGAATGCTTGCAAACTAGGCAGTCAGGCAAAGCAGAACGTCGACATGGAAGCGGCGCAGGACTTCAAAGCAGCCTTGGAAGAGATCGGTAAAATCTTCTGGGAAACCAAGCAGTAAGTTGCAAATCGGCAATTGCCGCCTCTCTGCTCAAGCCACTATCGCTTTGTTGGAAGAACCTCCCCTCAATTCGCTAGTCAGTCAGGGCTGGCAATTATGTCTTTGACACACCCAGCATGGGCGCGTAAGTTGTTTTCACACCTTACGCTACCCTTATTCCCGCGCGGCGGTGATCCAAGATGGCTTTTCACCTGCGCGGGAATGACAAGTAGCCTTGCAATGAGTTTTCGGCAAAAGAGGACCAAAGTCCATCAAATACATAACGGCCTCAGAGGTTGACAATGTGCAGTTAATGGTATAAAACGAAAGGGTCAAGATGTCATGGAGTGCATTCGTCGCAGAACTGGAGCGGATTTTTGGATACCCAAACAGAAATGGCAACAAATGTAACTGGTATGATGAAAGGTTCTGTCCCCAGAATTGGTATTCCAGGAGTCATTTCCACAGTATGGGGGTACATTCTCAATGCACTAAAGGTTGATGGTACACTTGGACTACTAATCTACGTGGTAGTCGTGATCGGAATCGTGGTAGGATTAGCTATCTGGCGTAGACGCAGAACCGACTCAGAGGACCCAACCCACTCAAACGACTTGTTCTTTGCATCTATTTTCGTTGTACTTAACACACCAATGTTGTTAGCTGCAGTGACACATATGGATCCCCTCAACTTGTATACACTCCCGATATTTGATGTAGGTCCTATTCCTTTCATGTTAAATTTCTTGGTGAACCTCTTGATTTCAGCAGCAGCATGGATAATGCTCGGATTCTTGCGAAAGTGGATCAAAGAGCAGGAGTACATCCCGATTTCTTCGCCCTTGCCGCGCGCTATTCTGGCAACTTTCTTACCTATACTGTTCGTGTACGCTCTCCTGATGCCGTTCGGCAACCCCGGTGGATGGCTATACACATTGATCGTTTTAGGAATATTATTCGGTGCATTCTCAATCATCGTAGCGTTTGAAGATTCCGACCACAAGGTGCCACTACCGGGTCCTAAAAAGTACTATGTCATAATCACCATCCAAGTAATCGTCGTCTTGTGTATATTTGGTGTCGCTGGAACAATAGTATCATATATGCAACCCAGCGCGTTCGCGATCCCTGAACACAACATGTTCTGGTCTTGGGAGAGTGATTTCAACGCACTAGGCTATCCTGAACAAGAGTTTGATGATCGTCTTCGAATAGGGCTAGTGCTTCTGGGCTTGGCGACAATCATTTACTTGGCAATTGTTGTAGGTAGCCACCTCGTAATGACCGTTTACAAGCGTACATCCGAGATCGAAGCGTAAGGGTGATGCCATTCCAATCCGACAAATAGAACGCACCAATGCCGATTCAATGAGGCCCTGATAGGAGTATGTGTCAATCCGTAACGCTCTCGAAGAACCCGATGTCGTCGGAAATGTACTCTTCTCGAATCGGCGACCAGATGTCGAGTGCGACGCAGCCTTCGCTAGCGGCTGTCACCTGATGCGGGACGTGGCCGGGGATAACATAATGCTCTCCGGCAACCAATTTGGTCTTTTCGTGACCCTCGAGTTCGAACCAGGCTGACCCTTCCAAGACACGTCCACACTGTTCGTGCATGTGTGAATGCCACGGGACTACAGCGTTAGGCTCGATGTCGATAATGCCCATCATTATTCGCTCGCCCCAAATCAATTGGGCTTGTACGCCGGGTAGCAGTTCTCGTCGCTCGACGAAAGCGGGATCGAAATAGCCGGCACCACCGTCAGGTGCCCGCGTCTTGTCAACTTTGATCGTCATGCTCTCTTCTCCTTCGACGCGCCTCGGGATCTAACCGTGCGATCCGACTTTGCGATCAATCGCCGCTTCCGCGACTGGACTGATGATCTGATCGACCTCGATGTTCAATAACGTTGGGCCGTTGTGCGCGAATGCGCGCTTCATGGCTGGTTCTAGCTGCTCTGCGGTTTGGACGTTTTCCCCGTATGCGCCTAGACCCTTCGCCACTAGATCGTAGCGCGTTCCCTGAGCTAAATCGGTCCACACTGGGCGTCCGTAGATTCCCTTCTGTATCTGCCAATCGATACCCCAGATTGAGTTGTTGCCCAGCAATATCTTTACCGGCAGGTCATGTCGCACCATCGTATCGAGCTCCATGCCGTTGAATCCGAAAGACCCGTCACCAACGCAAACGACGCACTGCGTATCTGGCAATGCAGCCTGCGCTCCCATCCCATAAGCGATGCCGACTCCGATCATGCCAAAGCTCGAAACATTGTGGAATCTGAATGGCCTTTCTCGGGGCACTGTTGCCCGTAGGAAATGACAGTAATCACCCCCGTCGAAAGTGATGTGCGCATCTTTGTCCAGATGCTTTTGGAGCGTCTCACTTACATACATCGGGTGCATCGGCGTAGATGGACTAGCATGTTCATAAAGTTCTTCCATCCATGCTTCCCGTTCCTTTCGCAGCGCTGATAGCCACTTGATCGGTTCTTGCCAAGTCAACGCTGAGGCCTCGTCGGCAAACTGCGAAACCGCCGGGCCGACATCGCTTAGAACCGCGACCTCGGCCGTACGCGCTCTCCCAATCTCCGCAGGCGCGGGATCGACGATGATGAACTTAACGTTTTTGTTGAATGGAGGATTGCCTCCGAAACCGAGCGTATAGTCTAGGCGTTTACCCAACATCAAAACTACGTCGGCATCGCGCACCATCTGCGCCGCTCGGTTCAGTGGTAAATATCCCAAACCTATGCTGTACGGGTGGGAATCAGGTATCAGAGCACGCGCGGAGTCTTCCGATACGAACGGGATGCGCGTGGTCTCAACTAATCTCTGAATTTCGTCGGGATCGGCGGTCGCCCCGGCTGACGAACCGGCCATTATCAAAGGGCGTTCTGCTGAATTGAGCAGTCGAACCGCGCATTGAATTCGATCAGGATCGGCTATCACTCTTGCAGGAGTGCTGTACTCACGCGGCGCGTAGCGCGCGAAATCCGAAGCATCTACCGCGGATGATTGGTAGTCGTGAGGAATGGTTAGATGCACCGGGCCTTGCCGACCACTTAGGGCCGTTCGAAAAGCCAAAGCAACATATTCTGGGATGCGTTCCGGCGATGGTACTTCCCAAGCGCCTTTCGTAACCGGTTTTGCGATGCCGACTTGATCAATCTCTTGCATCGCGCCACGTCCCAGATTTGGGGAATCGGCGCTACCCGCGATGTTGACCACAGGCGCCTCCGAATGCAACGCGTTCGCCAAAGCTGGCACAGCGTTGGCATGTCCGGGTGTAGTGGAGAGCGCAACCGAAGCGCGCCGGAGTATACGTGCATACGAGTCAGCAGCATGAACCGCGCCCGATTCGTGGCGCGTGTCTATCATGCGAAAAGGCTCATCGACCATGCGATCCAGCATGTCGAGGATGTGGTCGCCTGCAATACCGAAGAGCGTGTCAACGCCCTCCGCCTTGAGCGACATGTTCAACAGATCACTGCCTGTCAGTTTTTTGGTCAATTCTCAGCAGTCCTTTTCACATGGGTGTCCAAAGCTCAATGCATCCATGAAATCGGTCACGGAAATATCATCCAAATCTTCCAAACTTCGGAACTTGGTGCCGACCTCACGAGCAAATTCAGAATCGCCGAACGTGGCTTCAAGATTCGCGTTGAACTTATCGAAAAGTAGCGGAATCGCTTCAGATCGTCGGTTTCGGTGCCCGATCGGAAAGCGGACCTCTACTTCATCGGTGCTGCTTCCATCACTAAAATCCACGGTCACAGCGTTCGCTATTGAACGCTTTTCCGGATCGAGATATTCGGTTGTGTACTCCGGTCGTTCGGATATAACCATCTTTTCGCGCAGGGCATCAATTCGAGGATCATTCGACGCATCATCCTCGTAGTGGTCCGATGTGACGCCGCCGTTGATTAAAGCTACCGCAGTCATGTATTGAATGCAGTGATCGCGATCTGCTGGATTGTTCAGTTTGCCCTTCTTGTCGATAATGCGTATCGCAGGTTCTTGGGTCTTGATTTCAACTTTGCGAACCTCATCTAGTCGATTTGCCACCAGCGGGTGCAAAGCAACACCGGCTTCAACTGCCGTCTGACCATGGAATTCCGCCGGATATTTGACTTTGAACAACACGTTTTCCATAACGTACGAACCGAACTCCCTGCCCAGCGTGACATCTTGTCCTTCGAACCACACATCTTGGAACCCGTATTTCGGTGCAGTTAGAGCTGAGTAACAACCGCTCATACCTCGCAATGCGAACGTAGCCATCGAAACACCGCGGGATGTCGCATCTCCGGCGGCCCAGGATTTTCGAGCGTTGGTATTGGGGGCGTGGCGATAGGTTCGCAAGGTTGCATCGAGCCACGCGTGCGAAACCGCGGATGCCACGATTTCTTCATCGCTATCCGACATGACCGCTGCGGCAACCGCAGCCGAAGCAATCTTGACGAGCAAGACGTGGTCGATCCCTACGCGGTTGAACGCGTTATCAAGCGCCAGTACACCTTGTATCTCGTAAGCTCGTATCGCCATCTCGAGGATGTCGCGTACGCGAAAAGCATCGGTGCCGGATGAATCACGAGATCTAGAAATGCTATCTGTCGCCGCCATAAGTGCCCCGAAATTATCGGACGGGTGCCCCCATTCCTTTGCAAGCCATGTGTCGTTGAAGTCGAGCCACCGAATTGCCGTCGTAATATCGAAAGCGGCTTGTGGAACAGATTTGAAATGCGATGTTCCGGGTATCGGCGTGCCGCCACCGGAGTTATCCACTGAATCTTCGGTGGCGATGAAATCGCGGCACGCTGGAAAACCGAGTGCCAAGAAGGCGCATCCGATGGAATCCATAAGAGCTAGTCGCGCGGTGCGAAAAGCCTCGTCAGTGCCGACCTCACCCTGACGGCAGGCATATTCAGCAATCTCGGCAATGACATCGTCGTAACGGCTTATCATGATCTGTCTTGCAGCTCGACGTATTTTTGCGCTGGCGGGCCGGTGTAGTCGGCGTTTGGTCGGATCAGCCGGTTGTCGTCACGTTGTTCAATGACGTGCGCGACCCAACCGGACGTGCGGCTGATGGCGAACAATGGAGTAAACATGACGGTTGGGATACCACACAAGTGATACGCGGTGGCCGAGTAGAAATCAAGGTTGGGATGCAACCCCTTCTCGCGCATCATCACCTGCTCAATCCGTTCTGAGATGTCGAAGTATGTAGTGTCGTCGTTCTCGATGGCAAGTGTTCGAGCAAGTTCCTTTACGATGTCGGACCTTGGATCGCCGTATTTGTAGACGCGATGCCCAAAGCCCATAATGAGCCTTCGCGCGTCAAGCATGTGCTTGATCGACTTCTCGGCCTGTTGTGGGTTCTCGAATGATGCAATTAGCTCCATTGCCGCCTCATTTGCGCCGCCGTGCAATGGTCCTCGCAGTGCACCGATAGCTGCTACAACCGCGGAATATGTATCCGCCAGCGTGCTAGTCACGACACGGCCGGTAAATGTCGAAGCATTGAACTCATGCTCTGCATAAAGGACAAGAATCGTATCGAGTGTTCGACGAGCCGATTCGTTTGGCGTCTGGTCTGTCAATAATCTGAGAAAATGCCCCGCCAGACCAACCTCGTCCGACTGTGTATCGATGCGCTGCTTTCGATGCGCGTAGCGATGCCAGTAGCCAAGCATCGAGGTCATTGTTGCCATCAAACGATCAGCTACGTAAGGTGCGCTTCTGCCCTGATCGCCTTCAGGTTCGAGTGAACCTATCATCGAAGCCCCGGTTCGTAGCACGTCCATCGGGTGCGTTGACATCGGCAAAGCTTCAAGCATGGAGCACACATCTTGAGGCAACTCGCGGAGATTCGCCAATCGTTCGTTGTAAGCGTTCAACTCGGCGCGGTTTGGGAGCTTGCCGTAGATCAGCAGATACGCCACCTCCTCAAAAGTGGCATGCCTTGCTAGGTCCTCAATGCTGTAGCCGCGATATGTCAATCCAGCGCCAGCTTTGCCGACGGTTGAGATTCCAGTTTCCCCGACGATTACGCCAGCCAAACCCTTGGCAGTGATGGTCATTTCGTTGGTCCCGATTGCCTGCGCCCAGATTGTGTACGAACTAAGAACAGGTCGTTTATCTTCTGCTCGTATTCGTGGTATCCGATGTTCTCGTAAAGTTCTTCACGAGTCTGCATCAAATGCACAACATCGCGCTGTGTCCCTGCATTCTTGATACCAGAGTACACCTCTTCGGCGACGCGGCTCATCGCCCGAAATGCGGAGAGTGGATATAGTGCCATGGCCACATCCGCAGATCGCAACTGTTCGACGGTGAATTGTGGCGTTTTACCGAATTCAGTCAGATTTGCAAGTATTGGCACGCCGGTACGATCCGCGAATTCTCGGTACTGCTCCAACTCAGTTACCGCTTCTGCGAAGATCGCGTCGGCGCCCGCATCAACATACGCAGTACAGCGCTCCAAAGTTCGCGTCAGTCCCTCCGTAGCCAGCGCGTCGGTGCGAGCCATGATCATGAATCGATCATTGATTCGCGCATCGACCGCGGCCTTGATCCGGTCGCACATCTCTCCAGTCTCAACAACTATTTTGCCCGGAAGGTGCCCGCATCGCTTCTCCTGCACTTGATCCTCGATGTGGACCGCTGCTACCCCGGCTCGCTCCATCTCACGAACGGTTCGGGCAATCGAAAGCGCGGCACCCCAACCGGTATCGCAATCTACGAGTAACGGCAACTCGCTCGCAGACCTGACACGTTCAACGTCGACCAACACATCAGTCATGCCAGTCATACCCAGATCCGGCAGTCCATAGGATGCGGTCGCAATGCCGCTGCCTGACAGATAGATTGCGTTGAATCCCGCTCTTTCGGCTTGAATTGCGGCGTACGCGTTGATGACACCTGCGACCTGCAACGGTTGTTCGGTCGCCATCGCGTCGTATATGTCTCTGCCCGTCATGCGTGAACCAGGTTGTATGTTTGCCGTTAGTTTAGTTGCGGAACGCTCCATAAAGTACCGCCGGGGCGACGAGTAAGACTACGATACCTACAACAAGCCTGAGACCTGCGGCATCGAAGCGGTTTGCCAATCTGGTGCCAGCATACATACCCAAAACTCCGGGTATGCCGACGATCGCTATCAAGTGCCAGTCAACGCTCCCTTTTAGCAAGTGTCCCATGAAACCTGCGATCCCCACTAGCACTGTGATAGCCAAGTTCGTTCCGGCGGCTTTGTGCGGATCCATCTTCATGGCAAGCAACGCTGGCATCCGCAGCACTCCCAGAACCAACCCCACCGCGCCGCCGATCAGGCCGATCACAAACCCAGCGATACCTTCCCTACTCACTTGTTTCACGTCAAGTTCAAGTTCACCGTTACCACCACCAGTCATCGCGCGGCGCGTGCGTGCACTAGGGTACCGGCGGCGTATACGCATAATCCTGAGCGACCAGAAGATCAAGAAAAGTGCTGACCAAGCCATTAACAGCGTCACCACTGTGAGCAGTATCCAAATAGGCACTGCGTCTGCAAAGTAACCGCCGATAAATGCCCCGACGATTGCAGGGCCACCCATGGCGAAAACAACAGTAGGCACCACGCGCTTGTCGAAAAACGCCTCAAGCGTGCCGATCGTGGATCCCATCACGCTGATCATGAGATTGGTGCCAGCCGCGATCAATGGGTCTACGCCGAAAAGGGTCAGCATCGGCAATCTTATGACACCCAACGCGATCCCTACGACACCACCGGAGAGCCCAACTGCGAGGGAGATCGCGGCCATAAGGACCAATTGCCAGACCGCGAGGTCGGGGTTAGTTCCGAGAATCAAATCCATCGCGGTTCTCGGAGGGATGGATGTTTAGTTTTGGTTAGATTCGACGCGCTGGCGCGCCGACAATTGCAGCCTGCGGCTTCGTCAGAGCATTCTGAGGCGATTTCGAGAAACGAATCCGTCTTTGAGCGGCTTTTTGGGGTGGCCGTCATGTTCCAAAAAACAACCGTCAGCAACTATCTGGAGACTTCGAGCAATCCGACCCGATCTAACAGAGCGTCGATTTCCTTCAGGTGCTCATCGTCCGGCCTGAGCGACGGCCCACGTGCGTATATGCCTTCTTTGCTGAATACACCTCGACGCCACATGATGTGCTTGTAGATCCAGTTGGCGAGGCCTTGACCTTGCGCCAATGAGCGGATAATCGATGCGTACTTATCGAAAGCATCGAGCGCTCCTGCCTCGTCTCCAGCTTCCCACAGATTCCAGACCTCGACGAACTTGTCAGGCAAGGTTGATCCAGGCATAGTGCCAACCGAACCACGTCGCAGTTCTTCGAGCAGGAATGCCCCTCCCATGCCGCCAAACAGAATCAGATCAGCGTCATTGCCAACAAGACTTTGTGCTTCCGACATTCTCGGAATCGTCGGGGGAGTCTCGACCTTGATGTAGCACAGGTTTTCGTGACGTTTGGCACACGCTACTGCCATGCCCGGTGGGACCGGAGCGGTGCTTTGATCTTGCAAGAAGATCGGGATGCCTACGGCTTCGGCGATCTGAACGAAGTATTCGATGTGTTCAGATGCAACCGTGGGTGTGTAAGTAGTAGGTCTAATCATTAGCGCGTCGGCGCCCAATTCTTCTGCTCGTTTGGAGTACGCGATCGTCGCATCTGTGCCTTCCATACCGGTGTTCATTACGACCTTTACACGCCCATTAGCAGTGTCGACGACGGATTTCAAGACCCCGTCGCGTTCGCTCTCGGTTAACTTGAACACCTCACTAGCCATAGCTATTCCGACACCATGCACTCCTTGATTGATAATCCATTCGACCTGGTTTTCGAGGTCATCGAACACGATGTTTCCATGTTTGTCGAATGGTGTTGACAGTATCGGGTATACGCCCCGCATTGTGAGGTCAGCCATTGGAGGTACTCCGGGGATCGGCGGAACTATCCGCGCATGGGATTTCAGAAATTGATGTTACACACATCGGCAAGATAAGGCATCCCAAGATCATCCGACCAAGGACGGCACGACTGCGATGAGAACTCCAGCTACAGTCGCGGTACCGATAACACCGGCGACATTCGGACCCATGGCGTGCATGAGTAGAAAGTTCTCCGGATCCTCCTCTTGCCCCATGTCTTGAACAACTCGCGCCGCCATAGGCACTGCCGACACACCAGCGGCGCCAATCATCGGGTTAACTTTGCTCTTCGAAACCAGATTCATCAGCTTCGCCAACAGCACACCAGTGGTGGTAGCGGTTGCAAATGCAAACAGGCCTAGCACGAATATGCCCAGTGTTTCGGGTTGCAGGAAGATCGAACCGGGCATTGTGGCACCGACAGAAAGACCCAAAATTACGATCGTGGCGTTCATTAATGCGTTCTCTGACACGTCGGCAAGTCGTGGAACAACACCAGAAACCTTGATGAGGTTGCCTAGCATTAACATGCCGATCAGCGGTGATGCCGATGGAACCAAAACGCTAATGACGATAGTGGTGATGATGGGAAACAGAATAAGCGATCTGCGTGAAACCGGTTCGCTCGAATACTCCATGCGAATTTGGCGTTCGCTCTTGGTCGTAAGTAGCTTGATTAGCGGTGGTTGAATTATCGGCACCAATGCCATGTAGGAATATGCAGCGACCGCGGTTGCGCCAACGATGTCACGCACCTCGATATGTGGCAGCGCCTCGCCCAACTCTCGCATCCGCGTCGCGATGAATATCGTCGTGGGGCCGTCCGCGCCTCCGATGATACCGATCGACGCAGCTTCGAGGAGTCCGAAATCGAACCAACCGAGCGCGCCGAGGACCAATGCGCCAATCAGAGCAAAAAACACTCCTGCTTGCGCCCCTGCGCCCAGCAACAGCGTCTTGGGATTGGAAAGCATCGGCGAGAAATCGGTCGCCGTGCCGACTCCCAAGAAGATCAGCAACGGAAATATATCGGACTCCAGTCCTACAGTTTGAAAGGTTCGCAGGATACCGGTCGGCTCACCTTCACCACCTTCACGAATAAACTCGCCCAACGGCAGATTGGCGAATAGTATGCCCATTGAAATCGGGACTAGGAGCAGAGGCTCTTTGCGTTTCGCAACGCCTACATAAAGCAACGCCGCTGCAATAATCCACATCGCCACGATACGCGGATCATCGGCGATGGCTTCAAAGCCGACAAATATCTGGTCTAGAACTCCTTCGCCAGACATCTGCTACTCCAACTCCACCAATGATTGACCGTGCTGTACCGACTCATCAGCCGCCACATGGACTTGAGACACAACCCCGGTCCTAGGTGCCGCGATCGTGTTTTCCATCTTCATAGATTCGAGCACGACTATCGATTGTCCACGTTCAACGTTGTCTCCCACTGCAACGTTCACCCGAATAATTCGACCGGGCATCGGAGCACGTACCACGTCTTCGCTGTCGGAAGCCGCTGCCGCTGAAGGACGTGCACGTTCGGCCGGGCGACGTCTAGGTGCCGAACGCTGCGGTAGTTGATTAGTCGGTTGGGATTGCTCGGAATCAGGGATTTCGACCTCAAATCCGATGCCATCAACGACTACAGACACAGGAGACGATGAAACGTCGCCCACTTCAACTTCATAAGTGGTGCCATCAACGGTAATGCGGTATCGGCTCGTCATCTCCACCCCCTGCTGCCTTGCTTTGAACGTTGTCTGGCACGCCCCTCGGTCAGCCACGCGTCGTAGGTTGAATTCGTCGCATTACCCGCAATTCGCATTTCACCGCTGACATCGATTTCTGTTGATCGCTTAGACAATACAATCGCCACCGCTATAGCTGCCGCCCGAGCAGCTCCACTTGAAGTTTCGTCCACGGCGTTTTCCTCGGCAACGGATTGATCCGAGGATTCGGTTGTTGAAACTTCTTTGGCGGCAGCTTCTCGCTTTCGCAGATATGCGTCGGCCAATGCCATCAAGCGAACAGACAACGCAAGAACGATCAGTACAACGGATGTCATTCCCATGCCGATGCCGCTGACCCGCAGGCCGTCGTATATTGGCTCAAAATCCAACTGTGTTCTCAGATCGTTGTTTGGTTGTTCGCTTCGTCTAGCGTCTCGATGGTAGCAACGATTTGCGTTGCATCGCCAAAATCTGCGTATACGATGCCGTTGCTCTCATCCGCGTTCGAAGAGCGCACTAATTGAACATTGTAGGTTTCGTCGTTGATTTTGAACCGGGTAGTGAATTTGTTTGACGGCTCTTGAAGCGGTGCCTTGTATGTGGATTGGTTGAAATCTCTAGACAGCTGTTGTGCTTCCTCAATGTCGATCAATTCAAATTCGATCTCTGATCCAGGAGTTTTTTGGACAACACTCGGAAGGTCAGCAGACACGACCGAAGCGATCTTAGCGTATCCACCTGTCGGTTGTCTATCTGCGAGGAGGATTATGGGTTTGCCGTCGGCGGGCACTTGCACGGCGCCCATGTACGCCGGATCCGAAATGATGTCGTGTTTCCCGTCTATCGCCGATATTTCGTCTCCATCTAGTCTTGCGCCTTGTCGATCAGTCAGATTGCTTACTGTGAACTTGGATGTGGAAAACCTCGACTTCGCATCATCGTCGAACGCGCCGTACTGAGGTCCAGCAGTGACTCGTATTCGCCGTCCCGTCTCAAGACATGCGGGCGTGACTCCATTTGGTCTAGTCGCACCCGCAGACGGTCTATTGTCTGCATCTATCTCTTTACCAACCGGTAGAGTATCTCCTGAAGCTAAAACACGACCATCCAAACCGCCGATACCTGACGCGGCATGAGTAGAGCGCGAACCCAAGACCATCGGGATATCCAGTCCACCCGCTATGGCCACGTACGAATACAGGCCCACCGATGGAACAGAGACGGTTAACACAGAGTTTGCTGGCACAATCAGTGTTTCCCAAATGGGCACGGTGAACCCGTCTATGTCAACAGAAGTGCCTGCTCCTGTCACTGCGACCTTTGTCTCTGTCCCGAAAAGAAGAGATGTTCCTCCGAACGTCGATTCCAGCACTGCCGAAGATACCGGGTTCCCAACGAGACGGTTCGCTATCACTGCGGCTTGCAAATCGAGAACGCCGCTGACCGACACTCCGAAGCGTTGACTGCCACGCCTACCTAAGTCCTGAATAGTCAAGCGGCTGCCCGGCGTAAGAACCTCAACATGTGGATTCGAGGTAGTCACTTCGCTTACCTTGACCGCATCGTTTCTTCGTACTCTTCATGTGAAATCGGTACGAAATTGACCTGAGTTCCTGGAAGCATGGCAGCCGGCGGGTCAGAATCGACATCAAAGAGCGCAACCGGCGTACGACCAATTAGTTGCCATCCACCGGGGCTCTCATTTGGGTAGACACCAGTCTGTGCTTCAGCTATACCCACCGATCCCGCAGGAACGCGTGTCCTCGGTGTTGATAAGCGCGGGCAGGCGATCCGCTCATCCATACCACCGAGGTACGGAAATCCCGGCGCAAATCCAAGCATGAAGACGTGATAGTCCGTTCCCGAATGGATCGCAATTACTTCATCAACATCGATACCGGCGTGTTCAGCCACAGTCTCCAAGTCTGGTCCGAATTCTCCACCATACGCCACGGGAATCTGATGCGAATCAGAGCCTATTTCGGTGCCCAGGCCATCAGCAGTCACCGTTTTTTCAATCAGAGCAGCCACTTGATCCCGGATCTCGACGTAGTCCAAAGTCGCGATGTCGTACTCGACCAGCAATGATCTGTAAGACGGAATAGTCTCGATAACTGCATCGATCAGGTGAGAACGTTCGATTTCGTGCTGCAGAGAGTAAACCCGGGCATTGATCGAGTAATCGATAGAGTCACCAAACTCGATTAGTAGCGAGGAATCGTTAGCCGGAAGAATCCTTGGGTATTCAGGCAGAGTCAATTCTGTCGAAATCCGATCTAGCGCACACTCAACTCAGGATGGATGCAAGCGGTTTGACTTCAATACCGCTCGATTCAAACTTTGATCTGACGGATGCCGCCATCTCGACCGCCCCAGGAGTGTCTCCGTGGAGGCATATAGTGTCTGCCGCAAAGTCGATATCATTGCCATCCGAAGCTGTGACCTTACCTTCTGCGGCGAGGCGCAAAGAGCGCGAAACGACCTCATCGACATCGTGAATAACTGAGCCCTGATGTGAGCGCGGAACCAGCGTTCCTTCAGGTGTGACCGCGCGGTCTGCGTAACACTCCCTGGCCACCCTGACACCTTCATTGCGCGCAACATCCTCCCAGACGGAATTTGCAAGAACCACGTGGATCAACTCGTCGTCGATTTTACGAATCGCTCTCACGATTGCAACCGCTATGTCTTTGTCTCCGACGGCACGGTTGTAGAGCGCGCCATGAGGTTTAACATGGGCAAGCCGTTTGGAATTGGTGAACGCTGTAAGTGCGCCGACCTGATAGGTAACTGCATGCGCGACTTCGTCGGGCGTCAATGCCATATCGCGTCGTCCGAAACCAGATAAATCTGGATACGCAGGATGTGCGCCGATGCTTACGCCCTGCTCTTCGGCTAAAGACACTGTGCGCGCCATCCAATCAGGATCCCCGGCATGAAAACCACACGCTATATTCGCCGAGGTTATGTACTTGACGATCTCCTCATCCATGCCCATGCGGTACGAAGCATACGACTCACCAATGTCTGCGTTGAGATCAATCGCCACCGTTGCATTCATGCAGTATGCTCCTGAGATTTGTTGAGTTCGTCTACGCTGAATCAATGATTTTCAGCAACCGATTTTGACCGGGCGCCGCGATTAGTATCGTAACACCGATGAACCGTCAGATTTCCAATCGCGCGAACGCATCATCGCTTCGCTTGCCTCAAGAACACATTGATTCGATCCACATATTGGAAGCTGCTTACTTACGTCATCAAGACCCGATATTGCAATCGGGCTTCCACGGCGGCTCTGAGCGTTGGCGGGCCGAAAGATCCCCATTGCTAGATGCTGTGGATGGGGGCGGCGAGTTTCTCGATCTGGGCTGCGCAAACGGCTACCTGCTCGAATCGGTAAGGGAGTGGGCGAGCGAACGCGGATTTAGTCTGACTCCTTACGGGGTAGATTTGAACCCTCGCCTTTTACAGGAGGCATTAAGGCGATTTCGCGACTATCCACACCATTTTTGGGTCGCGAACGCGTGGGGATGGTTGCCGCCCAGACGCTTCCGGTGGGTTTACGCGATATGGGATCTTGTGCCGATTGAATTTTTACCTCAGTTAGCTCTGCACCTGCTCGAACACGCGGTTTCGCAAGACGGTGCCCTGATATTTGGAGCATACGGTAGCAAATCGGAAGATAGACCCAGCGTCAACATCGGCGATGTGCTACGAAACAGCGGATTGCCGGTTTCAGGGGAGTCTGAGGGCGGCGAGTTGCCGAGAGGAGGTCCGGTCACGAGATTCGCATGGATTAAGCACGCGGATTAGACATCAAGCTAAGCACATCTTCTTCAACTTTGCGGTTGTCTCGGAAATTTGGAGTGAACTCAACGAGTTTTCGTTGCTTCATGCTGACGTAGCTACGCTGGTCTTCACCAAGAACGATGTGATCTACCAGTTCAATATCGAGGAAGTACCCTGCTCTGACCAATCGCTCAGTGAATGAAATGTCGGCACCGCTTGGTTCGCCCCTGCCTGACGGATGATTATGAACCAACGCGTAGCGCGGGAAGTTACGTTCAACGACCCTACTCAAAATCTCGCCTGTCTTGGCTACCAGCTGGTCACAACAGCCGATGTAGACACGAGCTTTGCCTCGATAACGGTTCCGGACATCCAGCATGACAACCCACATTTCTTCTTGGGCACTGTCACGCAATCGTGTTGTGAACTGCTTCGCGACTGCCCAAGCGATCGTTTCCCCGTTCGGCATATTGCTTCCGTAAATGTCGTCTGGAGATTCAATCGTTTCTTCTGCTGCACGTCTGCCTAGTTCAAACGCAGCGGTCAATACATCAGACTTCACTTTGCCTATCCCTTCGATGTTCCGCAGGTTGAACGGGCTTACGCGGCTGAGTCCGCGTAAGCCGTCGAACTCAGTAAGCAGATTGTCCGCAACGTTTTTCACGTTCACGCCCGGAATCCCCGATCCGAGGAGGATAGCCAATAGTTCCGTGTTGGTTATCCCGGCAGGACCGAGTTCGTGCATCCGTTCGCGCGGTCGTTCGCGCTCAGGGACATCCGCCAAGCGAAAATTTTTGAGTTTCAATGGCTCGCCGACCGCAACCGTATCTTGGGACACAGGCTCCGACACGTGGTCACTGCGTTCGGGCGCTACCTCGAGTGGCTGAGTATCAATCGGAGGATCAAGAGACGGACCGGCATGAACCTCGGTCACCGTCGATGTTCCGAAACGATCGACCAGTTTCTTGGGGTCAACGAACGTCGACCGCTGGCTGGATTTTGCTATCTGTTGGTGGAAATCCGAAATCTCTGTGTTCATCATGTAGAGATTGTCAGATAGTCATTTCAACTCATTCGAGTCGAAATGTCAGAATTCCGATTTTTTCAGAATGGAAGCCTGACCATATTTCCAGTCTTGACGGATTCAGTGACCGCGTCCGTAAACTGCATGTACTTCAACCCGTCTGTGAAGTTGGTATGAGTCACAGGTTCGATGCCCCGTATGGCGTTGACAAATTCTTCTTCCACTCGCCATCCACCACGGTCTTCCTGCGGGATCTCGATATGGCGCAAGCCGTCATCTCCGCGCTGTGCACCGCTCAACTTGAAAGTTGCGCCTGTAGGGTCGTTATCATCTGCATGTTCGACGCGCAGAACTCCGTCGGTGCCGTGGATCCACAGATCGAGTTCACGAGTAAACGCCGAAACCATCGTTGTGGTGTAGTTCATCGATCCGCCGCACTCCATGTTCATCAACACGTCGAGATGATCCGGGATCGAGACGGCTCTCCTGCGGCCATCCGCATCAAGACGATGTTTTACAACTGTTTGCCCCAGCGCTTGCACGGTTTTGGCCGGGCCAAACCAGCGCATCATCGCCTCGTACCAAATCCCCATCGTCATGATGTTGTTGCCGGACAGATCGCGGTCGTTCCGCCAATGCAACGGCGTGTCAGGATTTGGGAAATCGCTTCCAGTGCCTACATGCAACCTGACGTTGACTAGATCGCCAATATAACCCTCAGATATCAACCTAATCATGGTTTGGTCGATCTCGAGTGTATGAGGTGCAGGCACAATCTGGGCGATCAAATGCGGAGCGCGCTTGGACGCGTCTAACATCTCTAATGCTTCATCAGAGTTCATCGCCATGCGGGCTTCGCAGAGAACATGCTTTTCCGCTTCGAGGGATTCGATCACCAAAGGTGCGTGCATGTAAGGCCACGTTCCGATGCAGACGGCATCAATGTCGTCGTCTTCCAATAACTCAACCCAATCTTCGTAGACCTCGGGGATTTCGAATTGTTCGGCTACCCGTCTGGATGATTCAAGGGACCGATTAACCAGCCCCTTGATCTCGACACCAGGTTGTGCTCGGAGTCCGGGAATGTGCCTCAGTTGAGTGTTGCCGCCGGCGCCGATGAGGCCGAGTACGATATTGTCGCTGTCTGTAGTCACGGCTTCGCTCCTAAAGTGTTGTCTAGTCGTGTTGGTCGTCAGATACGCTTAAACAAGGTTAGCCCAGCAATGCAAATCGCGGAGCCAAGACAATCACTCACCGCGCATCGTCAAGCGGACAGACATGGAAGATACCAACATAACAGCAACCAACGTCGAACTCGTCGGTGACGGCGTTTCGATATCTTGGTCAGACGGCAGAACTTGCGTTTTCCCGTATCGTTACCTTCGTTTGCAGTGTGCGTGTGCCGGTTGCGTCGAGGAGATGAGCGGCCGGCAACTGTTAAACGTCGCGATGGTGCCGGAAGACATCATCGCTGTCGATTACTTGGAAGTTGGCAGGTACGCCCTGCAGTTCCTATGGACCGATGGCCACTCGACGGGCATCTATCCCTTCAGGATGTTGCTTCGATTGGCAGAAGAGGATGATGTTGTGCGGTGTGGCTAACAGCGGATCGGCCTTTGAATAATTCCTGAACTCACCTGCATCAGGCGGCTATTCTCCGTATAACATCGCTCGAACAGTGCTCACCACGTCATCTGGTTGGGGCATGAATGCGGTTTCCAATCCCTTGTTGTAAGGCACAGGGGTGTGAGGCCCGGTGACGCGTTTGACGGGCGCATCAAGGTAGTCGAATGCCTTGTCCGCGATGACGGCGGCGAACTCTGAAGCCATGCTGGCGCGCGGAGTGTCTTCATCAACAATTACGACACGATTGGTCTTCATCACGGATTCGACGATGATCTCTTCGTCGAATGGCGACAGGCTCAGCATGTCGACGACTTCCGCCTCGATACCCTCTTCGGCCAACACGTCAGCTGCTTGCTTGCAGACTACCGAGGTGTACGACATCCCGATCAACGTGACATCGTCGCCATGTTTGAGATAGCGACCTTTGCCGAGAGGGAATGCGAACGACTCATCAGGGGCAAAGCCATCCATGTTGATGAGTTTCTTGTCGTTGACAAGGAACACGGGGTCGTCGTCGCGTATCGCTGACGCTAAGAGACCGCGCACGGTGTAAGGATCTGAAGGCACGACGACTTTCAAGCCCGGGATGTGCGCCAGCATGGAGTAGAAACTCTCGGAGTGCTGAGCGGCATGACCAGTACCGCCTCCGGAACGGGCGAAAAGAGTCATCGGCACTTTAGTCTGCCCGCCGAACATGTAGCGCGACTTGGCTGCGTTGGACAGCAGCTGGTCATAGGCTACGGTCACGAAGTCGAAGTACATTAGATCGACCACGGGCCTCAATCCGGTTAGTGCCGCCCCGACTGCAGCACCGACAAAGCCGGCCTCGGATATGGGCGCGTCTCTGATGCGGTCCGGACCGAAATCTTGGACAAGTCCCTTAGTCGCCGCGAACGGGCCACCCCAAGCATCGAGAGGTTCGTTGGTGTCGCGATCGAACCCGCCGGATATATCCTCCCCCATGATGAAGACATCGGCATCACGGTCCAGTTCGTCGCGAAGCGTCCTGTTGAAAGTATCGCGGTATCGCTCAACGGTTCCGGGCACATCGTAACCCGGGCCGGGCACTAGAACTCCGGGATCGCTCAGCACCGAAATCGATTGTGTCGCATCGGCTGTCGTCATAGCGTTTTGGTACCTTTCTGTTGCAGAATTCGATTGGGTTACTGAGGATCAGCGCAACCCGGCCAGTGGGTTGGAGTAGTCGACGTAGACATCAGAGTAGAGTTCGTCAATCGGAGGCATCGGGCTGTTGAGTGCGAAGTCCACAGCGTCTTGCATCTCCTGCTCAATCTCGTCTCGGATCGATTGCAGCTCCTCTTCCGTCATTGCGCCTTGCTGAGTCACCAGTCCCTCAAAATGCTTCAGACAATCGCGTTCTTGGTACTCCTCCTCCTCGTCAGGTTTGCGGTACTTCTTCGGGTCGTCTGCGTGGAAGTGCCCGTGGTAGCGATAAGTCTTTAGTTCTAGCAACGTCGGACCCTCGCCGGCCCGCGCTCGAGCGACCGCCTGCTCAGCAGCTTCATAGACCGCGAATACATTCATGCCGTCGACCTGAACACCGGGAATGCCGTACGAGTCTGCCCTTGCTGCAATATCTTCAGTAGAAACCGCGTACCACGCTGGAGTTGCTTCAGCGTACTGGTTGTTCTCGCAGGCAAATATCACGGGAAGGTCCCAGATAGCAGCCAGGTTCATAGATTCGTGCACAACGCCTTGGCTAGTAGCACCATCGCCAAAGAATGCTACACCAACCGACTCGTTTTCCATGCCACGATATTTGGAGGTCAACGCGGCGCCTACTGCCAGCGGCACAGATGCGCCGACGATTGCGTTAGCACCGAGCATTCCTTTCGAAAAGTCAGCGATGTGCATGCTGCCGCCCTTGCCTTTGCATTGACCGGTATATCGACCCATGATCTCCGCCATCATCGCCTTGGTGTCCAGCCCTTTGGCAATACAGTGCCCGTGTCCGCGATGGGTAGAACCAATCCAGTCTTTCTCAGTGAGATGAGCGCAGATGCCAGTGGGAACTGCTTCTTGACCATCTGAAGGATGCGTAACACCCATAGCGTTTCCGCGGAATGTTTGCTCCAACATCGTCTCCTCGAATCGTCGGATCCGGTACATCGTCTCGTAGAGCCAGAGCAGTTTTTCTCTCGTTATTCGCATCACTCAGTTTCCCGACCGTCGCCTTAGCTGGAATGACACCAGCCAACGGCATCGCACTTGTTTGGGTTCGTTGAGATTGATATTACAAGCCACGAGGCTCTAAGATGATGTTTTGGAATTTCGGCATTGGCGTAACATCGTGAAATCCACCGCTCAGTTGCAACTACAATCGATGCTCGACGATCACATCGGAGCTTAGCAATGCCACAAGTCTGGATCGACATAGAAGACAACGACAACTGCGGGTATTTCCCAATGCAGACGTTTGAGGCTCGCGGAGAAGAACGAGTAGCTTGTAGCATCCTCCTCGATGATGTG
This sequence comes from Dehalococcoidia bacterium, assembly GCA_963555965.3. Lineage (GTDB taxonomy): Bacteria > Chloroflexota > Dehalococcoidia > Lucifugimonadales > Lucifugimonadaceae > Bin127. The sequence goes on along the minus strand of OY821634.1, from coordinate 245,856 downwards.
ACCAACGTAGATGGCCTGTGCGAAGCCGTCGGATGGTCGGACACCGGCCGATGCGAGATACGCGTAGTCATAGTCGGTGACTCAGGTGCTGGCGAGTCGATCTTGGTGCACGGAGGTAATCATGGCATCCGGCTACGTCCAAACCGCAGGGGTGCCGAGTGGTCGCTAGATTCCGAGGCTGAATTTGGCGAGCCGTATATGCTATTGCCCTCAGGAACTGAAGTGGAGTACGTAAAGTCCTCGAATACTTGCTAAAATGCGTTACTTGGCGCTGAAAGTGCGCGTTGACACTGAAGCGTCATGGCAAATAAGATAGATGGATGCGCGCAGCGAGAACTTGCGCCACTGGAAAGATCGTTTAGCCAATACTGAAAGATGATTCCGGCAGTTCGAGACCGTCTGCCCGCTAATTGACCAAGAGAACGGCGAATGGACCCACAACCGCTTTCATCGTCCGAATGGGCGCAGATTGGTACCGCGCTCAAGTTTCTCTGGGCTGCGCTGGGCTGCGCAATCGTCGCAGGTTTCAGCCTTCTCACTGCCCATGCCATCATCGTTTCACTGGTCGACACCAACACAATCTCGGCACGATGGTCCAGCTTACGCCCCGTCTTCTACGCTGTCGGCATCCTCGCAGTCGTCGGGGTGATCACCTGTTTCGTATTTGCAGCGCTCAACATGGACTGGCTTGAAGTCAGATATTCCAGGTATTGGCAGTGAAATCGATTACAATTCCAGCGAATGTTTGGGCGGAAATATTGCGTATCACGGTTAACTCGGCGCACCAGGAGTTGAATCATCTTGGCTGCGTTGCTTGAGTTTCTGCGAGAGAAACACCGGACCACACCTCTGTGGCTAAAGGTGCTGATTCCAATTCTTGGGATCGGTTCTCTTGGTGTGGTAGCAATCACCGGCGCGATATTGGCGTTCTTCATCACCGCTTGGTTGGGACAACCAATACCAGTTTTAGGGTTTGAGCAATCGGTTGAACAACCAATCGCGTTCCCCCACACCATTCACGCGGGAACCGGTACCTACACCAACTCGACCGGTGATCAGGTTCAAGGACTTGGCATGGACTGCACGTTCTGCCACCGAACGGTTACATCGCAAGCCAACGCCGGCGTACCTCCAGTCCAATTCTGCGCCTACTGCCACCAAGTCATCGGCGGAGAAGAAAGCGAGCCGTTAACGCAGGTTCGAATGGCGGCGGGAATCGTCGGCGACGATCCACATCCGATTGATTGGAAACGAGTGCATAGGATGCCGGACCATGTCAGGTTCGTTCATGAGCCTCATATCCGATACCTCACCAACCATCCGGATGCTGTTACCAACAGCACCAGCGGTGTCAAAGAGGGTGCGGCTGGTGTCTGTTCAACGTGTCACGGCGATGTTGCAGCAATGGAAGAGGTCGCGCAGGTCGAACCTCTTAAGATGGGTCAATGTGTGAATTGTCACCGCGACAACAATGCGCCGACTGATTGCGCGTCTTGTCACCATTAGCATTTGATTCGGAGAGCGGGCCAAACAACCTGATGAAGATAAGTCGAAGAGAGTTCCTTGCGCTAGGCGCGAAGGCGACTGCTGGCACGATGATTTTCGCTGCCTGCGGTCTCCCGGAACGCGAGCTCATTGTCCAGAGTCCGATCGACATGCCCGAGGACCTCGTGCGTGGCGAAGACGCTTGGTACGCGACGACTTGGCCTGACATGCCCGGCGGAGACGGTCTGATCGTTCGCGTTATGCAGGGCCGGGCGAAGAAGATAGCCGGCAACCCAGATCACCCGGTGAACCGAGGTGCGCAAAGCGCGCGCCACGACGCGGCGATTCAGCTCACTTACCACCCTGACCGCATCAGCGAGCCACTTATGCGCCAGAGCAAGGGCGGTCTTTTCGACCCCATCTCGTGGTCCCGGGCGGAGCAGGTGTTGCAGAACGCGGTAGAGGCTGGCAAGGACAATATGTCCGTAGTCACCAACCCACTTGGCGGACATTTGGAATGGGTCGCAATCAACTTCGCGGCTTTGAACGGTGGACGTCATATCAAGTTCGATCCGACCGAACAAGGCGTGATGCAGGATGCGATCCGTTTCGTCTATGAGCAGGAAGATCCGCCTTACTACGACATCGCGAATGCAAACACGGTCTTATCCATTGGTGCTGACTGGCTCAGCACTTGGCAGTCATCAGTGGGTTACGCGGTTCGCTACGGCGAGTTTCGAGGAAAGGACGAACGCGGCTACCTGATTCATGCCGAGCCACGAATGTCGATGACCGCGGCGAATGCGGACTTGTGGTTGCCAGTGATGCCCGGATACGAGGGCCATTTGGCGATGAGCATCGCGCAGGTGATCGTCGATGAACGCCTTGCCGGATCAGGTGAAATCGCTCGATTCTTCAACCAGATCCCGACATCTTCGTTGGTTGGATTCCGACCCGAGGACGTCGAGGAACGAGTTGGCGTATCCGCATACAAGATTCGCAAGGCGGCACGGCATTTCGCGGAGCATCGCCCGAGTCTTGCATTCGCAGGTGGCAGCGCAGGAGCGCACACCAACGGGCAATTCAACGTCGCTGCGACCCACGCGCTCAACACTCTTGTTGGAGCCGTCGGAGCCGACGGAGGAGTCAAATACAACCCGTTGCCAGTTTTGGAAGGCGTCACTGGAAGATGCAGCGGCGATTCTTTTAGCGACTGGGAGGTTGAGCTTGCTCAGTGGCGTGGTGGTGACGTTCAGACCGTTATCATCCGCGGCGCAGACATAGTTCACGGAATGCCCAACTCGGTCGATGTGGTCGGAGCTATGGACGGCGTGCCTACTGTAATCGGATTCGGCAGCGTCATGAATGACACGCTTGCCAATTGCGACCTGATCCTTCCCGAGAAGACGTTCCTCGAAACTTGGGGAACCACCATTCCAGATCCAGCACCCGGATACGAAGTCGTGACGATACAGCAGCCAGTCATTGGACAGACTGAACTGTTCAGCGGCGGCGGATTGATCTCTGACGCCCGCGGTTTCGGTGACGAATTGTTGCGAATGACTGGCGGCGATCTTGGCGCTGACGACATGGAAGAGTTGGTCAATATCTCGATCGACCAACTTTACGAACTGAACCGCGGATCCGTTTCTGCACCCGACAAGCGCCTATTCAAGCAGGGCGTTCTCCAACGCGGCGGTTGGTGGGACACCGAATCGGCAGCAGAAACTCCGTCGGACCACGCGCCACCGAACGTATTCGATCTGGAAAGCACAGTCCATTACTCCGATACCAGCGGCTTGGGAGAGGGTGAAGACTTCCACTTGGTTCCGTTCCTCTCTAACAGCCTCTATGAAGGAAGACTTTCCGCAACCCCGTTTGCGATGCAGAACCCGGATCCGATGAGCAGCGCCGCTTGGACGACTTGGGCTGAAATGAACGACCAAGAGGCTGAACACCTCGGCATTCGCGAAGGTGACGTGCTCTTCATCAAATCGGAATATGGTGAGATCGAAGCACTAGCCTACCCGACTCCAGGTGGCCGTCCCGGGGTCATCGGCGTCCCGATCGGCCTCGGCCATGAAAACGGTGGCAGATATGACGAAGGGCTTGGTGCGAACGTTTTGAAGATTATCGCTCCCCAAGTTGAGCCTGGTAGCGGTTCACTCGCGTGGGCAGCGACTCGCGTCCGGGTGGCCCGATCTGGCCGCAAACGCGAACTGGCCAAGTTTGAGGGCGAAGTTACAGCTTTCCCGGTCGAACCTGGTGTGCCAGTTCTTGTGGTTGCTCCGGGCGAAAGTGCACACGACGCCGAGATTGCCAACCATCACGCCTACCAGCAAGAATTCCTGCTACCCGACAAAGCTGGAGAGGGCGAAGAAGAGTCGGGAGGAAGCCACTGATGAGTGGTTGCCGCTTTTGCGCATACCATGAACGTGGATTAACCACATGACACTGCAACGTGAAAAACGACAATACAGCTGGGGCATGGTCGTCGATGTAGACAAGTGCACCGGGTGTCAGGCATGTGTATTAGCCTGTCAGGCCGAGAACAACGTCCCTTTGAACCTTCAGGATCGGTTTGAGCGTGCGCGGGCGATGTCATGGATCCGCGTGGAACGTTACTGGGAAGGCGAGTTCCCCGACGTTAAGGCACGGTTCATCCCGATCATGTGTCAGCACTGCGAAAACGCGCCATGCGAACCGGTATGTCCGGTTTTTGCGACCTACCACAACAACGAAGGCTTGAACGTACAGGTCTACAACCGTTGCGTGGGTACAAGGTACTGCGCCAACGGTTGTCCCTACATCGTTCGTTTCTTCAATTACTGGGAGCCAGTTTGGCCCGAGGCTTTCCGCAACCATCTCAACCCTGACGTTACAGTCCGCAGCCGCGGAATCATGGAGAAGTGCTCTTTCTGCATCCAGCGGATCCGCCGAGGAGTCCGAAACGCCGAGCGAGAGGGCCGCGAGGTCATAGATGGCGAGATCCAGACAGCTTGCACCCAGGCATGTCCCACTGACGCCCTCGTATTTGGCAACTTCAACGACGAAGACAGCAAAGTCTCAAAGATGAAGAAGGACGATCGTCACTACACTCTCCTTCCGCATCTGGAAACCCACCCAAACGTCGTCTATCTAGCGAAGATCGATACCGACAAACCAGCAGGCGCATCGCATGGCTAGCGAAGCAGTACATTCAGGAGCCCACTCGGCATCGCACGGCGCGCCGCACGCTGAAGGACATCACGAGCCTCCAGCGCGCGTTGAGCCCGACGTCACCACGTCGGAACTGATCGCCACGACCGATGCCAACGCTACAGGAGTCCGGAACTGGATGTGGATCCTCGGCGCGTTGACAATCATCGGAATCGTCGTCGGGTTCGTCAAGGTAATCGCTGAATGGCGCGACCAAGACGAGTGGGGTTACACCGCGGCGATGGTCGCGTTCCTGTTTAGCGCATTTGGCGGTGCCCCTTTGGTGGCAATCGCAGGGACTTTAGCGAAGGGGAACTGGGTACGCCCTGTTGCTCGGTTCGCTGCCCTTTGTTCACTGGTGTCGATCATCTGCACAATCTGGATGATCCCGCTGATCCTTAACCTCCCGTTCCTTGTCGTGGATGGTGCGCGCCGACGCTCGATTTGGTTTGAGGGCCCGGACATCTCGCCTCATCTGTGGGCGCTAGTCGCGATGATGACACTGATAATCACGGCACTAGGCTTGATCTACTCCTACGCGATCCCGGATTTCGCCGCGATGCGCGACCACTCGAGCGGATGGAAACAACGATTTGGCGCGTGGTTGGCGCGTGGTTGGGTCGGATCAACGGTTCAGTGGCGAACGATGCGTATGCGCATTGGCATGATGGGTACGCTCTACTTCTTCACCTTTGTGTTCGTCCACTTCATCATTAGCACTGACTTCGCCATGAGCCTGGTGCCGGGCTGGCGTGACGCCATCTTCCCTATGTACCACGCGATTTCATCGATCCAAGCTGGATTGGCAGTCACAGTCATCGGACTATGGGCAGCTAGGAAGTATCTAGGACTCGACAAGTATCTGCACTTGGATCAGTTCTGGTCGATCGGTCGCTTGATGTTCGCATTCACGTTGCTATGGGGATACTTCTTCATTTCTGCCTTCATCGTGTTCTGGTACGGCAGAAGCGGCTCCGACCAGATGTGGATCGATTACTTGATACTCGGTCCCTACTTCTGGGTTTTCATACTAGCCATGTTATTCATCTGGTTCACTCCTTGGTGGTGGTTGATCTGGAACCGGGTCCGTAGGAGCTACACCGGAACTGCGATTGGCGCGGGATTGATCCTCCTAGGTGTTTTCTTGGACCGCGTTCGACTCTACGTCGCGGCTTGGACAGTACCCGAGGATCGTATCCACGAGCGGTTCCTTACTGAGTACCCGTCCACTGTGTATCCCGACATCATGGATATATTCATCATGGTCGGCGCATTGGCAGGAAGTATCCTATTGGTTCTTGCCGCTACACGTGTGTTGCCAATCCTTAGTATTTGGGATGTTCAACAGTTCAACCTCCTTTACCGACCAGTCGAATACATGAAGACAAAGGTTTCGTTGATCGGCAAACCCGACTAACTTTGGCAGGCTGCAAGCGCATTAAGCCACTATGCAACAACGCAGAACAATCGACCAGATCCACACCAACCGTGTCTTGCTGAACGGTCAGTTAGACACGCCTAAGTGGTGGGCTCCAACGGTGATAGTCCTCGGAATCATCGTCGCAATCGGCTTCTTCATGATCGGCATCATGGTCAACAAAGGACTTGGTGTAACGGGCCTCTCAAGACCTGTCTACTGGGGATTATTCATCACTACATTCGTGTTCTGGGTAGGTATCAGCCACGCCGGTATCATGATCTCGGCCATTCTTCGTTTGTCGCAAGCCGAGTGGCGGCGTCCCGTGACACGCGCTGCTGAGCTTTTGACAGTGTTCTCGCTACTGACGGCATTGATGTTCCCATTGATGCACGCCGGTCGCCCTTGGCGCATCATCTACTACATACTCCCCTACGACTTCGCCCGTGGCATTATGCCCAACGTGCGTTCTCCGTTGATCTGGGACCCAGTCGCCATCAGTACGTATCTGACCGGTTCGACTCTGTTCCTTTACATCGCGCTTTTGCCTGACCTCGGGAACCTGCGCGACCGCACAACTGGATGGCAGAATGCGCTCTACACTATCCTCGCTCTAGGGTGGCGAGGCAACCCACGTCAATGGAAGTTGCAGACCGTCGGTGGAATTTTGCTTTCGGCTTTGATGCTACCCATCTTCGTGTCTGTTCACTCAATCGTGTCGTGGGACTTTGCGGTTACTCCAGCAGTCGAAGGCTGGCACTCGACGATCTTTGCCCCGTACTTCGTCATCGGCGCGGTACATTCCGGTGTGTCGGCGGTAGTCACAATGATGGCGCTGATGCGGTGGCTTTGGAAGTGGGAAGACTTCATCCGTCCTGAACACTTCGACGCATTGGCAAGGCTGTTGATCGTCGTAGCCACGGGCTGGCTCGCGTTCACATTCCTCGAACTGATCTTCGCGGTTTACGGACTTGACGCACCTGAACTCGCATTGCGTGAGCTCCAGATATTCCAATGGCCTTGGAATCTGCTGTTCATCACGTTCGTGATCACTGGATACATCATTCCGGTCGGGATGTGGCTGCAAAAGAGCGTCAGGAACAATATCGCTCTGATGTTCTGGTCATCACTGTTCGTGAACATCGGGATGTGGCTGGAGAGATTCCTAATCATCGTACCGGGCCTGGCGCGCAAGACGCCGTTCGTCTACACCTGGGAGTCTTACCGGCCTAGCGGCTTGGAGTGGTTCATCCTCTTCTGGTCGCTGGCTTGGGTGACGTTCCTGATGTTGCTGTTCTCGCGTTTCTTCCCACTGGTCCCATTGTTCGAACAAAAAGAGAGCCAGACATTTGGAGACTCGATCAAGATCGGCCGCGTCAGGGTGCCGGCGATTGTCCGAGAGGCTGATTAAACGAGAGGATTGAGGAAGCTACCGAAATGAGCAAGAGCGTACTTGGTCTATACAACGATCCCAATCAAGCTGCGGACGCCATGGACGCGCTGAAAAACGCGGGCTTTCCGTTGGGGACATTCGATGTGCTAACCGGCACACCTTATCCCGAAGGCGCATTCGGCGAGCATGTACCGCAACATCGATTGTTCCGGTTCCCAGCATTCGGCGCGATCATCGGATTCACTTTGGCACTGTTCCTAACAGCCGCGACTCAGATCGCCTACCCTCTTGTAACTGGCGGCAAGCCAATTCTGTCGCTCTTCGCGATGCTCGTCATCCTCTACGAGATGTCAATGCTCTCAGCGGTCATCTCGACAGTTGTCGGCATCGTAATCGAATCTCGATTGCCGAACATCAATCCGGGCATATACGACAATCGAATCACCGAAGGACTTATCGGCGTTGTCATCACCACCGACGATGACATGGCTGACACAGCAATCGACGCGTTGAACGGCGCAGGTGCGATGGAGATCAAACAGGCGTGAAACCCTTGACCGATCAAATCTCTTCGAGAGTTGCTTCGCGCGCTCTACTGCCGTTGATGGCAGTTGCCGTGGTCGTAATCAGCGCCGCCGCATGTGCAGTGCAGGAATCGAACACGTATCCAATTGAGATCTTCTCAGAGATGCACTACTCTCAGTCGACACGTATGCAAGAACCTCCACGGTTAGCACCCGTAGCAGACGCAGTGCCCTTCCAAGAGATCGGTACCGAACAAGTTCTGACCGTGCCAGAAAAGGCTGAGCGTCCATACGACGCTTCACGAGCACACGAACTTTACCGCATCAATTGTGCGACTTGCCACGGCATGTCCGGCACCGGTGACGGTCCGGCTGCTCAGCACATCACGGCTACGGACAGCTTCTGGGCTCAGACCAACGATTCACCTTATGTTGGCCCTGCAGATCTTATCGAAAAACGCGCAACGTATGACCAAGAAGCGATGATCAACTTGGTCACCAACGGCATCGTCGTGATGCCAAGATTTAGAAACCTCCTCCCAGAGGAAGATATTCGGGAGATCGTGGCTTACGTCTACGATCAAAACACAGGCATCGGCAAATAACCGCGAGCCGTTGCTTCTATTCCTGTGGCGTAGATTCCTGACGGCTCTAACGCTACGCGTTGGGGAAGCCAATTCCTTGCTCGCGGATAACGGGTTCACTTCGGGTAATCTCAAGCCCTGTCGTGCCTTAAATCCCGCATGGATCACTCTGGGCTTCCTCTCACTAATTGCTGTAGTTCTCGCATCGAGTTGTGTACGCGAGGATGACCTGACGGCAGATCAACGTATTCACCAGCTGTCGCAACAATTGATGTGTCCAGTGTGCGACGGGCAAACGCTTGATCAGTCGCAAGCCCAACTGTCCGAAGACATGAAAGCGGTGATACATCAGAAGATTGAAGACGGAGACAGTAACCAGCAGATCCGCGACTATTTCGTTGAGCGTTATGGCGAGATTGTGCTCGCGTCACCCGATGCGGGCGGGTTCAATCTGATCGCTTGGGTTATGCCGGTAGTCATCTTCCTTGGTGGCGCGCTGCTGGTAGGAAATGCATTTGTAAACATGCGGCGGCGAAATCGTTCCTACAGCGATAGATATGAAGCCTCGACATCCGACGTAGTCGAGTTGAACGCATCGCAAACAGACGGCGAAATGGACGAGTATCTAAAACGTGCTAATCGCGAGATCGCTTCGGCGATCGGCGAGACTTGCCCAGAGCCGCAATCAAAATCGAAGATTCGAGACAACCAGTAGTGGATCAAATCGGCACAATCGCAATCTGGCTCGGTGTCGCAGTGTCCGCGTACGCGGCGGTTACTTGCATCGTTGGGGCGCGCGCTGGGATACCCGAGATGGTTACAAGCGGACGACGGGCCGTCTACATGGCCTTGCTAGTTGCGTTTGTAGCGTCTGCGGCGTTGATGGTGGCTTTCCTCGCCAACGATTTCAGCATCAAATACGTCGCTAACAACTCGAACATCGTCATGGGACGCGGTTACACCTTAGTAGCGTTCTATGCCGCAAACGAAGGTTCGCTGCTTTACATCACGCTCGCCTTAGCTTTGATGTCTTCGATCAGCATCCGGCTGTCACCATCACGTTTCGCCGCTGCGATGCCATACACCATTGCCATTCTTGCAGTAGTGCTCGCCTTTTTGTTCGCGACCTTGGCGACGTTTGCCAATCCGTTCGAAACTCAGTCTATAGTGCCGATCGATGGGCGCGGCATCAACCCGTTATTGCTGCATCCCGGGATGTATAGTCATCCGCCGTTGATAATGGCCGGCTTGGTCGGAATCACCATACCCTTCGCATTCGCGTCCGGCGCACTCATCTCTGGTGTGTACGGCGATGATTGGGTGGATATCGCGCGGGTGTTTGCGATCGTTATGTGGGGAATCCTGGGTATTGGGATGTTGCTGGGTGCTTGGTGGGCATATACGATCCTTGGTTGGGGCGGATACTGGAGCTGGGACCCGATAGAAAACGTGGCGTTAATGCCTTGGTTGGTGCTGACTGCGTTCATACACTCGATCATGGTCCAGAGACGACGCGGAATGTTCCGCATGTGGAACATCGTCCTCATCAACATCGCGTTCGTGCTCGCCCAACTCGGCATGTCCATAAATCGCGGCGGCAGTGTCGTCTCAGTTCACTCATTCGCCGAATCATCACTCGGAGTTCTGTTCTTATCGTTCATGGCTCTCAGCCTCGCATTCGCGTTTGTCATTTTCATCTGGCGATACCCGCGCCTTAGGAGTGAACGCGCGATCGAATCGTTCATGTCTCGTGAGGCATCGTTCCTGGTCAACAACTTCCTGTTGCTCGTCGTTACTTCCATAACTCTTTGGGGCGTCATCTACCCCGTGTTCTCCAACTTGGCTCGCGACGTTGACGTCAGTGTCGCGGCGCCTTACTTCAACCGCGTGAACGGCCCGGTCCTGCTTTTACTGGTAATCGTGATGGGAATCGGACCATTGCTGCCGTGGCGGCGGACGACGACGCGATCCCTCCAACGTTGGTTGCTCACACCGGCCACAGCCGCGTCCTTGGTCGTGATCGGACTCGTCGCGCTTGGGATTACGGAATTTTGGGCAGTTATCGCCTTCGCAGCGGTCACGTTTGCCGCTTTCGCGGTTTTCGAAGAGTGGTGGATGGGTGTTCGAGCTCGCGTCCGCAATCTGCGCGAATCACATGTTGTCGCCTTCTGGCGACTGATCAACGGCAACCGCCCCCGCCATGGCGGTTACATCGTGCATATCGCAGTCTTATCAGTCGCAATCGGTGTAATCGGAACGCAATTCTTCGATCAGCGTTTCGACGCCGCGATCGCGGTTGGCGAGAGTTTGATCTTGGACGACTACCGCATCGAGTATGTAAACCGCACTTCGCACGACCGCCCGGACCGTTTCGCGCAGTGGGCGCAGATTGATGTGTACAAGATCGATCCGTCGAATTACAGTTCGGAGTTGACGGCGGCTGAAAGCATCGGGAAAGCGGGTTTCACAATAACGACTGAACCTCGACCCGGTGATGAGTTCGTAGGTCAGTTGGAGCCGAGTCACGAATTTTTCCGGAACTTCAATCAGGTGTCGGTGCGATCCGGGATTAAGACTAGCCCGGTGGAAGATCTGTATGTAATCCCGCGTGATTTTCTACAAGACGAAAACGGCGAACGCGTTTCACTAGCCGTCAGCATCAACCCGTTAGCGATGTGGTTGTGGATCGCAGGACCTATCTTCTTGCTGGGTACTGCTATCGCTTTGTGGCCCCACCCGACGCTCGAACGATCTGCGCAGCGGCAACGCTCAGGCGATCCGCGAGTCACCCAAACCGCACCAGCAGCGATGGAATCTTAAAGGCTTGATACCGTGGCAGCTATCGTAGGAATCCTCTTGGCGGCAGTCATCGTGGCCGTGCTTGTATACCCGTTAGTGAAGCGGCGAAGCAACACATCCGGAAATGCCCATGTCGTCGATAGCGTTGTGTCAGCCGACACCTTGCGGCATATGCTCTACCGTGAACCAGTCACTCTACGCAATGAATACGAATCTGGCAACATCACCGCCCAGGAGTATGAGGAGCAGTTGGAAGAACTAAAACTGGAGGCGGCTGGGTTGATGCGTCAGAGAGCTGAACATCGATCTCGAATGATCGAAGCCGAACTCGCAATTGAGCTTGAGGTCCAACGCATTCGGCGACAGCGCTCTTCGAGTGAGGTGGAAGATGCAACCCCCGATGAGTAACATCGTTAAAGTCTCATTGACGCGGCATTCATGGTTATTCGTATTGGTAGCAATCGGAGTGGTGCTCGTCCTAAGCCAACTGGTGCTATTGACAATGGCGCAGTCGCCGGGAGGCAGCATCACAATCTCAGGCCAAGTCGTCAATGGCACTGAAGGTGGGGAGACGCCCGCTGAGTTGACCGTGTTCGTTCTGGTAATCGACGAATCAGAAGAGGCAATCGTCGAACGTGTAGAAACCGTTACAGGGGGCGACGGGGCGTTCGCACTCGACGTAGTTGAGGTCTCTGAACCTCGCTTCTACCGCGTGGTAGTCGACGACGGCGTTTACACCCCATACGTAGATGTGATTCCTGAAGACGCGCACGATAAGATCACGATGACGGTATATGACAGCACCACATCACTTGAGGAGATTTCCGTAACCACCTACTCCATGGTGATACCGGTGATTGATGGCTCTAGCGGCGTTCTAGGCGTTCTCTCAGCTGTCAACTTAGTAAACGCCGGAGATACTGTGTATATTGCGGATCTCACCGATCCTGCCCTCACTGGTTTCAAACTGCTGCGATTCAATCTTCCCGAGGGATATCAGGAGTTGACCGTAGAATCGGATCTTCCAAGCGGAAATGTCATGGAAATCAGCACTGGATTCGCCATCTCAAACCCAGTGCCACCCGGCGAGTACAACATGGTGATCAGTTACACCGCGGCGTTCGACAACGGCGAGTTTGCTTACCCATTTAGACTGCCGTTTGGTGCTGGAAACGTCTCGATCTTAATCCCTGAAGGCAACGGGACAGTATCGGGGTTAGGCTTGCAGCGAGTCGAGACTGTCATGATCGGAGATGAACACTACGTCAAGTATGAGGGGGAAAACTACGAACGAAGCTCTGAACTCGGCATAGTGATCACTGGTCTACCGAAACCGGACTTGCAAAGCCAAGTCTTGGATTTCTTCGAAAGCGTTCAGTTCAGAATCGCAATCATCGCGAGCGTCGCTTTGGCCATGATCGCGATCGTTGCGTACGTCTTTTTCGCGTCGCGCCAACATCGAGTCGCCTCAGCGGCTATCGAGACGCAAATGGGAGGAGAAACTGATTCCCGATCTGCAACGGTCGCCGCGATTGCCGAGTTGGACGAAATGCATGAGTTGGGCAAAATCGATGATCACGAATACTCGACCCGCCGCAGTAGATTGATGAGAGAAATCATCGACACGGAAATCGATTAACGAAGCCTTTGATGTCGAGTCGCAAAATTCCGATTTTAACGGTCGGTGTGCCTTTGCTGATCTTCTTCGTTGTTTTGATCATAGGCATGCTGCAATCGGGACGCGATGGCGGACGTCCAGGCGTGAACGACACTCTAGGCGAGGTGGATGTTACTACTGATGCCTACAGTGATTTCCAGATCACGACTCTCGACGGCCGAGAATTGCGTTTGAGCGATCTACGCGGCTCAATCGTGATGGTCGACTTTTGGTCATCGTGGTGTCCTCCGTGCCGCGCCGAGGCATCAGTTCTGGCCGAAGCATATGAGCGTTGGTCAGAGCTAGGAGTCGAATTCGTCGGCGTATCGATTTGGGACAACGAAGAGGATGTCGCCAATTTCGTAAATCGCCACAACATCACGTACCCCAATGGGATAGACAAAGATGGGAGCATCGCCGTCGAATTCGGAGTCAAAGGGATACCAGAAAAGTTCTTTGTCAATCCTCAAGGCGAAATAGTCAGGAAAATCAATGGGCCCAACACGTCACAATCACTCGATGCCGTGCTCACCCAGATGAGCGATGAATCTATCGGTATCGGCGGAAATTAGAATCGGTAAGTTGACTTCGCAAGAATCGCATAGGTGATACATGCAACATAAAGGCTTTACGCTGTGGTTCACCGGCCTCTCTGGAGCCGGCAAAACCACGATCGGCAACATGATCTTAGAGCGACTGCAAAACGCAGGAGCAAAGGTCGAAATCTTAGATGGCGACGTTGTCCGAACCAACCTCAGCGTTGGACTTGGGTTCTCGAAAGAAGACCGCGACACCAACGTCCGTCGCATCGGTTTCGTCAGCGAACTTCTGGCGCGCAACGGTGTAATCTGCATCGTTGCCGCAATTTCGCCATACAAAGCGATCCGAGACGAGATCCGCGAGAAGCACGATAACTTCGTAGAGGTGTTCGCATCTTGTGAGCTGGATGCCCTGATTGAGCGCGACGTGAAAGGTCTATACAAGATGGCCCTTGAAGGTCGCATCGAGAACTTCACTGGCGTCTCAGATCCGTACGAACCGCCTGTTGATCCAGAGATCATGTTTAGATCAGACATGGAAACTCCTGAAGCTAGCGCGGAACTGGTTTGGAATCGGCTGGTCGAGATGAAGTTGATCTCGCCATAGTCGGGCGAGTCAGCAGTTCAAGAATGATGTAATCGGAAGATGAACAGTGCTGAAAGGGCCGAAGCGCTAGAGGCTGCGTATGAACTGCTCGGGACCCCGCGCTCTCATCTTCGCATCAAACTTGCCCAAACCGAAAACGCGGTATTAGTTTCTTACCGCGATGAAGTTTTAACCGGTATGATGCTGGATGAATCCGGCATCAATGCTGCTTCAGCTATAGCAATCGCCCTTGGTGTAAACGTGCCTCCTGAAGGCGAGGCCGTGGAAATACTGGCTTCAACCGGATTGTTGCATCGCGTCTTGGCAATTTCAGACTTGGATTTCACCAACCCAGCCTCGTTTGAACTGGCCAACGTTTTGGTCAACGAAGCTATCGAGATGCAAAGGAGCGCTCGGGCAAGCCTTAAGGAAACACCGATGAAGTTGGACGACTTAGAGTCTGGTCAGGTCTTTGGACCGTACGTTATTGATGTTTCGCAAGCTGAATCTGAAGCGTATATCTCGGCAACTGGTGCCGATGATCAGTCGCACGACTTTGCAGGCCACACGCATCCACTGCAGCTCGACGCGTACGTTTTGAGCAGGCTCATTGCGGAAATCGGCATCGTTGAAAATCGCATCGAAACGGTACACGCTGGTCAACAGATGACGGTGCATCGTCAAGTTAGACCCGGGGATGCCGTTATTGCGAGTACTACCCTCAAGAGTTGCTCGAACCGTCGAGGTAGCGTCTGGGCGATCTTTGAATCGACCTTTACCGACGAATCGGGGCGTACTGTTGCAGAATCAAGTTCCACGATCATAATGATGCCGTAGTCGCTAGTGCTCCAAAGGATCGAACGAAATGAACGAACCCAACGCCGTTGGCGAAGAACTGAATGGTTTCACGCGTACGGTTACTCAAGACCGTGTAACGGCATATGCACACGCGTCTGGTGACCACAACCCGATCCATCTTGACGAAGATTTTGCAGCAAGTACGCGTTTCGGACAACGCATAGCCCATGGGATGTTGAGCCTCGCATTTGTGTGGGAGATGATGTCCTTGAACTACCCATCAACTTGGCACGATGGCGGCACGGTCAAGACGCGGTTCACATCGCCAGTTGTCCCTGGAGAAGAGGTAGTGATTGGAGGTTCGGTTAAACGTGTGCGGACGATTAACGACAAAGATTCGGTTGAGTGCGATGTGTCCGTCACTCGACCTAACGGCGAAAAGGCGTTGACGGGCACGGCCACAGTGCTACTGGCATGACGTGTGCGCGTTTGAAGGTTTGAGAGGCGCGCATATACTAGTGTGAGCATCGTGGCATGTAACATCGCGACCGATTTTTGCGACAAAATGACAACCCGCGCAAGACCAAGTATGGTGGTGGCCCTAGATACAATGGGCGGAGACCACGGACCCGAGATTACGGTTCCTGCTGCGCTTGAGGCGGTGTCTTATGGAGAAGTTGCAATTGCCTTGGTCGGCGATCCGCAAGCTGTTACTGCGGTGCTGGCAAAACACGGAGCCGAAAGCCACCCGTTGTTGCAGGTGATTCCTTCTGACGGCATTGTTGAAGAGACAGACAACCCAGCATTGGTGTTTCGATCCAAGCCGCGCGCATCGATATTCGTCTGCGCCGGTTTGGTGAAGATCGGCAAAGCACACGCGTTCGTAAGCATGGGTTCCACTGGTGCCTCGATCGCTGCCGCTACTGTAACCTATGGCACGATGGAGGGCATCACACGAGGATGCCTGGGCGGACCGATCATTGGTTACGCTCCGAATACCGTAATCATCGACCTAGGCGCCAACATCGACATTCGCCCCCAGCAGTTAGCGGATTTTGGGACGTTGGGAACTGTGATGTCGCGGATCATCTATGGTCAGGACAATCCTCGCCTAGCGTTGCTAAATGTCGGTTCTGAGGAAACAAAGGGCAACGATCTGGTCAAGGAGACCGCCGAACTGCTCCGCGGTTCGAATCTCAACTTCGTAGGCATGATAGAGCCGTACGATCTTCCATTGGGCAAGGCTGAAGTGGTCATTTGCGATGGATTTGTCGGCAACATCGTGCTGAAACTCACAGAAGGATTGGGACGGGTTATATCCGACCATGTCCGTGAGAAGAGTGGTGATGACGCCCTAGCGGACGAAGTCCACTCAATGACCAACCAGTTAGCCACATACGGCGGAGGTCCGTTGCTAGGTGTAAATGGAATCGCAGTAGTTGGCCATGGCGCCGCAGAAGCCTCAGCTGTAGCCACTGCGATTAAGACCGCCAAACATGTTTTCGACAACGATTTCGTTGCAGCACAGCAGAAGGATTTGGCTGCATTTCACGCTGAAATTGCGTGAACATCTTCGATTGATTAGCGGCGAGATTTAGACATTGGAACTTACAGACCAACCACGAACCGCTCTCGTTACCGGTGCTTCACGAGGCATTGGTAAGGGAATAGCCATCAAGTTGGCATCCATGGGTCATTCCGTAGCCGTAAACTACAACACCCACGAAGATGAGGCCTTAGAGGTGGTTAAAGAGATCCGTGACGCGGGTGGAACGGCTACTGCGGTTGGTGGGAGCGTTTCCACTAAAGAGGGATGTGAACAGATAGTGGCGGGTGCTGTCGAAGCTCACGGCCCTGTCGAGATACTCATCAACAACGCAGGGGTTATCTCCGACAATCTCCTGATGCGGATGAAAGATGAGCAGCTGGAGCACACCATCAACACTAACCTTTGGGGGACGATCCACTGCACACGGATGGTAGTGCCTGGAATGGTCAAAGGTAGATGGGGCCGCATCATCAACATCTCATCGATCGTAGGCATACGTGGCAACTTGGGGCAATCTAACTATTCTGCTTCAAAGGCAGCGATCCACGGCTTCACCTACTCTGTGGCGAAGGAGTTGGCCAAACGAAACATAACCGTCAACGTAGTGGCTCCAGGCTACGTAGCTACGGCTACGAGCGAGGTGATCTCCGACCGTGCACGCAAAATCCTCTTGGATCTAATCCCAATGGGTAGATTCGGATACGTTGAAGAGATCGTCCCGATGGTCGCGTTCCTGACGAAGGAAGAGGCGAGATACATCACAGGTGATGTGATACGCGTTGACGGTGGATTAGCCATCTAACGACGCACTTTGGCGTTGTCGAAGCTATCCGCCTTACCCGGTTCGCACATCGTCGGATCGGAAGTTGAAACGACATGAACGCTGAGCAAAAACCGCTTGCAGGCAAGACTGCGTTGGTAACAGGTGGTTCTCGGGGAATCGGCAAAGCGATCTCTTTGGAATTGGCGAAGCGTGGTGCGAGTATTTGCTTTAACTACTTGCGCAACCACACGGCTGCTCGGGATGCGGAGGGAGAATTCGCGGCTAATGATGTTGCTGTTTTGAGGCATCGGGCGAACCTTGCTGACGATACTGCGATTCAGGGGCTGGTCGATGCGGCGGTTGAACGGTTTGGGAAGATCAACATATTGGTGAATAATGCGGCATCGGGCGTAATGCGATCATCGGTTGAGGTCACAGAAAAGCATTGGGATTGGACTCAGTCGATTAACGCGAAGGCTCCATGGCGGCTCGCGGCGTTGGCATCCGATCACATGCCCGAGGGTTCGAGAGTTTTCAATATCTCGTCCCCGGGTTCGACCCGAGTTTTGGCGCAGTATTTCCCGGTAGGCGTGTCGAAAGCGGCTTTGGATGCGATCACTCGTTATATGGCGATTGATCTTGCGCCGAAGGGAATCGTGGTTAATGGCGTTTCTGCGGGTTTTGTAGAAACCGACGCATTGGATGCCTTCCCAGATGAGTTGGGAATCAAGGAAGTGGCACTCCGTCCCACTCCGGCAGGGCGGCCTATTTCACCCAATGATGTGGCGAACGTGGTGGCGATGCTATGCTCGCCGGATGCCGAGATGATCCGAGGTCAAGTGATCGTGGTGGATGGCGGTGAGATGCTTCTGCATCGCTGAGGTTGATGCTGTAGCCATCATGGTCGGGGAGGCGGGGGTCGAACCCGCGACCTCCTGCTCCCAAAGCAGGCGCGCTTCCACTGCGCCACTCCCCGTAACTCCAATACTATGATTCTATGCTTCACCGACGTAAAAAACGACTGCGGGTGTGTTGATGCGCATCATTTGCGACTTGCATCTTCACTCGCGCTACTCGTTGGCAACTAGCCCGAAGTTGGATATCCGGACTCTCGCGGGTGCCGCAACTCGCGTCGGCATTGATTTGCTCGCGGCTCCAGATTTCACTCAACCGGTGTGGCGTGATGAGATGAGAGCCGAACTCGTGGAAACTAACCCCGGATCGGGCATCTTCTCAGCATTCGGCAAGCAGTTCATGCTAATGAGCGAGGTTTCATGTATCTGGAGACAAAACCGACGTTCCCTACGCGTTCATCTCCTAGTTGCAGCACCCGATTTTGACGCGGTCGACCGCATGTGCCAGACGTTCTCGAAATTGCAGAATCTGGAATCAGATGGACGCCCAGTATTCAAGATATCGGCTCGCGAATTGTTCAGCATCGCGCGCGATGCCGATCCTAGATCCGAAGTCATCCCCGCTCACGTATTCACGCCATGGTATGGAGTTTTCGGCTCCAAGTCAGGATTCGACTCGCTTTACGAATGCTTTGGCGACCTAACCGACCAGATTCCAGCGTTGGAAACAGGATTGTCAAGCGATCCATCAATGCACTGGGCTGTCTCAGATTCAAGGGTCCGCTCGATAGCCTCATTCTCCGATGCCCATTCGATAGCATCGTTGGGTAGAGAAGCTACGGTATTGGAAGTTGACGAGATGAGTTATGACAGCGTTGTTAAAGCGTTCCGAGACCGCAAAGTTGTCGAGACCTACGAATTCCATCCCGAACACGGGAAGTACCACTTGGATGGACATCGTAGCTGTAATATCCGATTACACCCAGATGTCTCTACGGCGCTTAACGGGATATGTCCAGAGTGCGGCCGTCCAATGACCTTAGGAGTCTTGTATCGGGCACGTTCGCTATCGGATAGAGGCTTAGCGCCGGCAATCAAAGATGCCGATGGTTTGTGGCGTGATCCCGACGGCAAAAACCCACCGTATCGTCATCTGATACCGCTGATCGAGCTTTTGTCGTACGCGTTAGGGGTTGGAAAAACGTCAAAGCGCGTTAATCGAGCATACACTGCTCTCACTGACACACTCTGTAGCGAGTTCAATGTGCTGCTACATGCCGATGCCGACGATATATCTGCCGTCCTACATCGTGAAGACGTAGCAAACGCGATTATCAATGCGAGGCAAGACAACGTTGATGTAGAACCGGGTTACGATGGCGTGTACGGATATGCAACGCCGTGTTCGAGTGTCGCGACGCCATCATCAGAACAGGGAAGCCTGAGCATTTAGGGGATCAGATATGAGAATCGTATCGTTGAAAGCGGTCTACCCAAACTACAAGAACGTTGCATCATCGTGGCGTACGCATCTTTGGCAGATAGTTGTCGAAGTGCGAACCGACACTGGAGATGTTGGACATGGATATGGAGGAGGAGGGCTTGCCGCCTTGCCTATCGTGAACGGGCATTTCCGTGAACTGCTCTTAGGCCAGGAGTTGAACTCGCCAGAAGACATTGAGCGGATATGGGACACCCTATACTACGAATCGATACCCTACGGACGCAAAGGCATCGCCATGATGGCGCTGAGCGGTGTCGACTTAGCGTTGTGGGACACCCTCGGGAAGGCTGAAAACAAGCCCGTCGCAGAGTTGATAGGTGGAGTTCGCAAAAATCGCATCGAAGTCTATGCCACCGGCCCCGATTCCGAGTGGTACGCCGATTTGGGTGTATCCGGCCAAAAGCTGACCCACCGCTGGAACGGCACAACCGACGACGCGTTCGCATCCGCTGAGACCGCTCGCAAGATCATGGGGCACGACGCCAAGGTCATGTTCGACGTCTACATGTCATGGGATGCAGACATCGCTATTCGTATGGCTGATGCTCTTTCAGAGTTCAACATCTATTGGTTCGAAGATGTGCTGACCCCTGATGATGTTCGGGAGTTGGGCGAGTTACGTCCCAAAATATCCCCTATCAACTTGGCAGGCGGTGAACATGAATTTGGCATCGCGGGCTTCAAAGAAATCGCCGAACGCGTCTCCTATGACATCTGGCAACCAGACATCACTTGGTGCGGCGGAATCACAGCGGGATTACGAATCTGCGAATTGGCAGCGAAACACAACATCCCCGTAATCCCCCACCGAGGCGGCGAAGTCTGGGGTCTACACCTAATCGCTGCGAACGACGCTTGCGATGATCTGGCGGAGATGGTGTTGGGAACGCGGAACGCGACTACCGATGACCTGTGGATCGGGAATCCAACGATCACAAAGGGCAAGCTATCGATTAGCGATCAGTCTGGTTTTGGAGTTGTGTTGAACGAGGCGATGCTCTAGCGGCGGTTCAGTTTTCGGCTCGCGATCTGGTCCATCATCATGGTACTGCCGTTTAGGGAACCGTTCTGCACAAAGCTAAGACACGATGATCGCGAGGCAATCAACGAATGCGTCTCAAGGCCTCAACGATCAAAAGGTTACTCAGGTAGTCACTTAATTGCGTGATCCGATGACAAGGATGGCCTGTTGAACGACGCATGGAGAACCCTCATAACTATCGCAGACCTTGACCGCAAATTCGAAACTTCCACTCTCTGTCGGAGTACCCGAAATAGTCCCCGTAAACGAATCGAGTGTCAATCCCTCCGGCAACTCACCCGACCCTATCGTCCAATAGTAAGCCGGGATGCCCCCGATCACATCCATCGTGTGAGTATATTCATTCCCAACGTTGCCCTCAGTCAACTCACCGTCCGGCAATGACAATTCGCGGAATGGGGAGGTGTCTCGGAGTACGTATCCGATGGCCTGCGCGACAAGCAGATCGAACTTCGTCACTAGCCAACGGCCGCCGGCCATCTCACGGCCGTACTCGTTGCCAAAAGCACCTCGCCTGCTCGCTGGGTCGACCGAATCAAAGAAATGTTCAAATCTGTCCAATTGCGGATTAGATCCGTAGTACTTCGTCATCCTAGGGTTGCGCAATTCTCCGGCTTTTTTGAAGCCATCAAATAGAAGATGACCGCCGTTGAAGATAATGGCGTGACCAATTTCGTGTAGCGCGACCGAATAAAGATCCCCTTCTACGTTAATGCCGCTCTCGGCATACCACCACTCCTCATCATCAACCGATGTCAACCAACCGATTGAATCGTAGTTCCCTAGCGGGTTAATGACGATGCTGCCCGAACGTTTGATCGGATACTCCTTTCCGCGTGTTGATTGATTGTGACCGCGGGGCGATGGGCCACCGCTCCCACCGGGACCGACCGACCCGGTTGAATCGTCATGATCTTCGTAAAAACCGTAGACATTCATCAAAAACCCCGTATAAGCGACGGAGTTTTTCATATGCTCGCCGCGTCCCCACACTCGCGGTTCGTTTACCCACATGAGCTCCTCACCCGCCTGAACCTCGTCCAGGTTCATATCCGCAATGAAGTAAGCGTAATCGTCGGCCGCCAAACGGACCGCATCTCTAGTCGCCGGATCGTCAAAAAACCCCGTCTCGTCGTAGCGGAAATCTGGAATGATATTGAACTCAAGGGGCCGGTCCAAATCTTGGTCAATTACATGTATGTAGATCGCCGTATCACCTACGCGGCCGAAAGCGTCCAAGTATCGGATATTCAGCACGTGACTTTCGTCGACGGTGTCTCTGTCGGGGAAGATCGAGATACTAAACTCGACCCTTTGAGTCGATTCGTCCGGAACCAAGGTCTTGCTCGGACCGTTCGCACTAGCCGAACTAGATAGATCGAAGTACAGCCTAGGCTCGGTCGAACTAAGCGTCGCTGACCAACCGGGGAGTTCAATGAAGAACTTCATAGCCGGATTGGCAATTTGCCCTTCCCAGTCGACAAGTACGATCCCCGTCTCATTCACGACTCGACCAAAGATGTCCCTCACAATTACATCGCCCCAATCCTCCGAACCAGCCGATGATACAGACGGACAGTCAGGCCCCTCACGATCGGGAATCCTCAATATCCATGCCTGAAAATCCTCGTCGATTGGTGCGCATAAACCCGTTCCATTGAACCTCAACCGCCAAAAGTTTTCAATCTTTGTTAAAGTCTCCGGCAATCTTCCTAACAGACCTCGGTTTCCCTGAAGCGTCAACGATCCCAAACCGGCGAGGTTGCCTAGCTGCTCTGGGACTTCACCATCGAACCGATTGTTGTCCAAATGCAGTTCGTGGAGTTGGCCAAGATCGCCCAACCATTCCGGTATGGTCCCGCGTATCTCGTTTACCCCCAAATCCAGTATCACCAATCGCTTTAAGCCACTGATCTCTGTCGGGATTTCGTCGCCAGTAATATCATTGTTCCCCAACCACAACTCCCGCAGTTGCGTTAGATTGCCTATCTCGGACGGTATCTCACCTCTCAGCCCATTGTCACCCAAGTCCAACTTCGTCACTCGCCCGCCGACCGCTTCGACACCGTACCACCTGTTCAACGGCTCATCAGACAACCAGTTCGTGTTGTTGTTCCAGTTTGCGCCGTCGGTGGATCTGTAAAGCGCTACCAATGCCTCCTGATCCGGAGTTGTAGCTTCAAAGACGATCGGCGTGGCGGTAGGCTGCGGAGTTAGCGTGGGAATTGTCGTTGAGGACATGACGCCCTCCGACAACAGATAGAACCAGGTTTGACCAATTTTTTTGCCGTCGCGGTACAAATAGGCGTAGTAGCTGCCAGGTTTCAAGGCTTCTCCGTTCGGCGTACCGAGGTCCCAGACGAACTCCAACCTCCCATAAGTAAGATCAAAATCGTAAATTTCCGGCTCGGACTGCTCAAGCTCCACACCGTCCTCGAAATAAACGATAAGGTCGATACTTTCGGTAATCTGGGTAACATTTCCTTGTTCGGACAGGTCTTCGTTGTACAAATTGAACGAAAACCTTAAATCGGCGTTTGCAGGGATCTCGTCTATAGATACGAGTGGAGAATAACTAGAACTACCGTCAGCTACGGATAGGAACGAAATGTAACGTTGGACGTTGGGTACACCCCTAGGATGAGCGTGATCTCCGCGCAATTGTGCGAATTTTACAGCACCGTCGTAGTAGAGATCCAGGACAAGCTCCGCAGCGGCGGATCTTCCGAACGCTTCTCTGACTATGACGAACTCGGAATCATCAACCTGTTTGGAAGCTAGATACAGCTTCCTAAACCCCAAAGCGAAAGCTTCGAGCTCGAGATATCTGAACAAATCCCAGAAGACAGCTGCTCCAAGCGAATAATGGCAGGCAGTTTTGTCGGTAAAGTCTGGATCCAATGCGACGGCGCGATCAAAAGCGGATACGCTGCTTGCATCCGCACAACGGTTAGTGATGGCGTACCCCGTATCAGGGCGGAGTAAGCCATCGACAAGCTGCATGAATGTGGCTGCACCCTCAACAATCCAATCGACGTCAGCACTGAAGTACGCGTGGGCAGCCTCATGAACCAGTAGGCTGGCCAAGTCATCGTATTCCTTGTCCAAAGATTCGTTGATTCCGATATATGTAACTTCGTAAAACCCACCAGCGTCGGTTGGCACATTTAGGACAGTGACTTGGCGATGCGGAAAAGGGATTCCCATTACGCACTCGTTTAGACGAACCGCATACTCGAACTGGTCCATACGCGACTTCAGTCCAGGTTGAATTCGAACGATGGTCAAGTTGGTTTCACCTGCCAGCGGAAGCATTATCGTCCGATCTTCAACGCTAGCCGATTGCAACACGCGATTCCAATCTTCCGCGTCGACGTGATCCAGCATCGGGATGACCTTCGCCAAATAGTCCGTTATGCCCCCCGTTAACGCAGGGTGGTCCAGCAACCTTCGGTACTGTCTTGGGGAGTCCTCTATCAGATTCGACAAGGTGTAGACTGCTCCGCTTTCCTCAGGCGAAAGTGTTGCGAAAAAGGGCATCTTCGTCACTCGCAGAGCCTCTTGAACTCCGTATCGATCAGCGATGGTGTGTAACCCTTCGAATAGGTTGCGAGCTGTCCATTTTTCCGACCAATCGACCCCGTCGGCAACCCACGGCACCTCTTCCACAACCTTAGCAAGAGCCGGCCATCTCCTTTGGATATCCGTCAGCACATACATCGGGTGTTCCCGGCGCGGAATATCAGGCAAAGCCACCTTGGGAGTGAGCGGCGCCAAGCCGCAGGTCTTTGCATTCATGTCGAAAAGACGCGCAGTTAGTTCTGGTGACGGGCAGTCTGCGCCTTGACGATCAGCTATCTTCAATATCCACACCCGAAAAACATCGTCAAACGGCGCGCAAAGGCCGGTGGCGTGGTATTCGAACCTCTCAAGTCCAGAGATGTTCGCCAAACTATCCGGGAGCGGTCCGGTCAGGCCGGAATTCCCGTTGAGCGTAAACGAGCGCAATCGGGTCAGGTTCCCCAACTTGGCCGGAACTTCGCCGACGAAATTGTTGTCGTCCAGATGCAGATACCAAAGATGGACGAAATCTCCGATCCAAGCGGGTATGGCGCCGTTCAACCCGCTGCTCCCGAAATCCAGAACTTCCAATCGTTCGAGTCTGCTCAATTCATTTGGAATTTCGCCCTCCAAGTCGTTGTCTCCCCCTAGTGCCAACTCTCTGAGATGCGTGAGATTGCCAAGTTCTGGAGGAAGCTCCCCTCGCAACCCACCATCACCGAGGTGCAACCCAGTCACGCGCCCCCCTGCCATTCTGACGCCGTACCACCTGATCAAAGGCTCATCCGAAAGCCAGTTATCGTTGTTCTTCCAGTTCGCACCGCCAGTTGCGTTGTAAAGCGCAACCAACGCTTCCCGTTCGTAACCAACTGGCAATGGTGTAGGCGTAGGCGTGAATGTGGCGGTTGGTGTGGGTGTCGGCGTCGGAGTCTCGGTAGGCGCGGGCGTAGGTGTGGGCGTGAATGTGGCCGTAGGCGCAGGCGTGAAAGTCGCGGTAGGCGTGTCCGTAGGTGTCGGCTCTGATGTAGGCGTAATCGTTGCAGTGGCTGTGGGTGTAAATGGAGGTGCAGCCGTATCAACTAAACTAGGCGTAGCTGTCGGAGTATGCGTGGGGGCTGGTGGGATCGTCGGCGTAGCAGTACTGGTTGGTGTCGGCGCGATCGTTGGTGTTGCCGTGTAAGTTGGACTAGGCGTATTGGTTGGAGTAGGAGTGGGAGTTGTCGTCGGTGTAGCTGTGTCCGTAGGCGTTGACGCGACCGTACGAATCTGTGTTGGTGTCGGCGTCGGGGCCGCAGCGACAGTGGCGGCCACCCTGGCGGTCACAGTCTGCTCAATGTCTGGTGTAGGCAGATCGCTGACGGCAGTAGGTTCGACTGCCCTTTCGCACGCTAGCACTGTAGACGATGCCGAAACGACCACCGCTATCAGAAGCAGAACCGGCAACTGGACACGAGAGAACATCAAAGGCATGTTATCTGATACGCGTCAGTTGGTGTACGGACACCCGAATGAAACCGCGTAATCGGGATAGTTTCACTGCTTCAACGACGTCACAATTGCCTCGCAAGCCTGTCGATAGATAATCGCATCGACGTTGATGGAGATGTATTGGATGCCGAGGTCGATCAGCCATTTGCCCATTTCGACATCCTTGGCGTAGGAGCCCACTGCTCTGCCCTGCGCACGGGCTTTAGATGTGGCATCGCGTAGCGCGGTCTCTACTATCGGATTGCGGACATCGCCGGGATATCCGAGGGATTGGGAAATATCGTAGGGGCCCAGGAACAGAACATCTATGCCCTCGACAGTCATAATCTCTTCAAGGTTGTCCAAACCCTTTTTACCCTCGATATGCACTACAGTCATCGTTTCGTCGTTTTGTCGGTCTGTGTGTCCCTCACCGTCGTTGTCAAAATAGTTGCCTGCACGAGTGAAGATGGAAAGTCCCCGTTCGCCAAGAGGCGCGTACTTTGCCGCGTGAACCACAGCCTCAGCATCGGGGATGGAGTTGATCTGCGGAACTTGCACACCTTCGGAACCGATGTCTAACGCTCGAAGGATCAGCCGCTCATCGTTGTCGCCGACACGAATAATCGGTGCCACTCCGACGCCCTGTGCGGCGATCACCAGATCAGTCGCCGATTCCTGCGAGATCGGGCCATGTTCGGTGTCGATAATGCAAAAGTCCATGCCTGAATAGCCAAGCGTGTCGATCATCGTCACCGACGGCACGATTACGAACGGTCCGACGACGGTTTCTCCGGCTTGAAGTCGCTTCTTCAGATTTCCACGAATGGACATTTTTCACCTGCTGTGGTTTGTGTGCTTTTTGGGTCTAGGCCACGATCAATGGCACGATGCTCTCGGCAGTGGTAATGCCGCCATGCATCGATTCTACGGTCTCGCCTTCCTCACTATCGGATGCAAATATCGACCATCTACCGCGCGAGATCGCGAAAAAGTCTCCCATGCGCGCTCTGGAAGCATCTGATACGAGATCGACCGGACCAAACAATCCTAGATCGATAGCCGTTGCGCTCGGCATCAAAGCGAATCGATCGGCGAACCGATCTTCGAAACTTGCTTCAAACGCCCGCTCTTCTCCAGGTTTGAGGTGGAAGAACAGCGTCCTTGGCTCGCCAGACGGCACGCAGGTAAGATGTTGGCTGATAGCGTCAGACGGCCTTATCGTGGACCACACCTCGGCAGGACTGTCGAGATGTCCGTGGTCAGCAGTGGCGATAAATCTCGCTTTGCCTGTCAACGCAGTTCCCAAGGCCTCAGCGAGCGCGGCTGCACGAAGCACCGCGGCACGAGTGATCGGATGCATCTCGCCATTTTTATGGGCACAACTATCAACCTCAGTCCAATAGACGTATGTAAACGTCTTACCTTTTGAATGAGAAATCCCATCCAATACGGAATCGACAATATGGGTTATAGGATCGCGATCGTAAGAGAACCCTACGGTATCGGTTTGCCCATACATTTGACTAGTGGCAGAGCCGGCGATCTCTTCATTAATCACGAAGGTAAATGCACCTGTGTTTCCAAACGGGATCGGCGGTGCCAAAAGCATCTCCATCGGACTGAATCCGATTTCGCTCAGTGATTGACCTGTGCGAGTCAGGCGCCAAGGCAGTGGTTGGATGCGTTCTCCCAGACGCGGGATATGAACGTCCCAGCCTAAGTTCCCGTGAGCACCCGGCCATCTCCCTGTGGCAAGCGCCATCAGATTCGGGCCTGTAGACGTAGGAAGAGTTGAGCTGATAGTCGCCGTTGCGTTACGTCGGACGTAGGAATCTTCCTGCAACGTGTTGACAAAGTTCATCCCGAAACCGTCAAGCAGCAACAGAACGATGTGATCGGGTTGACCAATGGCGTCACTCAATAGCTCAGCGGCGCGTTGGGTCGCGTCATCGAAAATCTCGGGCTGCAACACACCCAACGCGTTCCCAACTGCGAATCCCAGTGCTGCGTGATTCGGCTCATCGTGCTCGGGAATGATGCCCTCGAACTCGTTATCGAGAGAGGCGATGATGTCTTCTCTTCTGTTTATCGACTCCATACTCTTTCATGGACTTGGTAGAACAACACGATTGGACGTTGTTCAAGAATAACTGTCTAGATACTGATCTTGGCGACTTCGCGTCGTACCCTGAAATAATGCCAAACGCGAACTCAAAGGCAACCGTCATGTTCCTCGGCACAGGAACGTCAGAGGGCATCCCACGAGTAACCTGCCTTACAGCCGATCCGCCGACATGCCCAGTATGCACCGATGCGATGCGCCCAGGTTCCAAGAACCGTAGGCGCAACACTGGCATCGTGATCCAAAGAGAACAGGACAACGAGCCGCCTGTCAACATCTTGATCGATGCTGGAAAGTTCTTCTACCAAGCCGCGATCGAGTGGTTTCCCAAACATGCGATCAGATCGTTAGATGCTGTCATCCTTACTCATGCTCACGCGGATTCCGCCGGAGGCCTAGACGATCTGCGCGACTGGACGAACACCATGCGTTTTGCTCAAGGCGACGAACATGCAGCGCTGCTGGCACGTGGGCGAGATGCGCGGGTTCCCATCTACTTGAGGGAACAAGATTTGGAAATCGTATCCAAGACCGCTTACTACCTTGTTGATCGAACCCAGATGACCAGTGGCGGTACGGTCGCCATACTCGATTTTCAGACCATCGACAATGAACCTTTCGACGTATACGGAACTACGATCGAACCGTTGGAAGTACCGCACGGCGCGGACTACTCGTGCAACGGCTATCGCATCGGAGACCTGGCGTATATTTCGGACGCTTCTCAAGTGCCCGATGAAATCTTGGAAAAGATCGCCGACGTCGATACGCTTGTCATCGACGCTTTGAGAACCGAACGCACACATGGATCACACCTGACCATGGAGCAAGCGGTTGAGGTCGCCAAGATCATCCGACCTCGTCGGACCCTTCTAACTGATGCCGCACATGGTATCGATCACTACGCTATGAATGCACGTCTACGTAACTCATCAATCAACGACGGACTAGACATCCGATACGCATACGACGGAATGAGTATCGAGATCGTTGCGGGTTAACTGCCAACAAGCAGCAATCTGCATCTAATGTGCGTCCCGTTCAGTCCGATATTGGGCGATTACCGCATCATCTGGCGGATAGTACTTGCCGGGAGTCAGGTTCTCGCGATCAAGCCGAGCCCGGATCCATTCTTCGAGATCGTCGTACTCAATCGCCTTCTGCGCGATGTCTTGCGCGACCACACGCGGAATGCAAACCACACCATCGTCGTCGGCAACGATGTAATCACCTGGCTTGACCAACACGCCATCGCAGTTGATCGCGTCGTTCGTAGAGTACGGAGTGCCCACGCGTGTGCCTAGACTAGATGTCTTGTCGTACCCGTAAAGCGCGATACCGTAGTCCTTGACTGTGTGCATGTCTCGAATACCGCCATCGCAGACTAGTCCGTCGATGCCGCGCTGCTTCAAGCGCAAGAACTTGATATCACCGCCAATCGACATCCATTTAGTTCGCATCGACTCCATCACGATCACATCGCCCGGACCGCCTAATTCAAACGCTGCGTATTCGGGCGATTCCTCACCGCCCGTTTCTCAGCCATCAGATCGGGACGCGCCGGAAGAAATCTAACTGTGATAGCACGCGCAACGAGACGAACACCCGGATTCATCGTCTTGACGTTTGCCATGTAGACATAGCGCGGATCATGACCGTTGCGCGCCAGAATATCCACGACAGCGGTAGAGTTGACTGTTTTCAGTTTTTCGATCGTTGCAGAGTCGAGTACGTGGTCGGGAGTTGGTTGGATGATTGCCACAGCTTTGCTGGCTCCGAATGAGATTCTTGTCGGCGGTAGGAGGTTTAGATTCTAGACGTGCGATGTTGCAGAAGTGGGCACTCAACCAGTTAGTCGCTCTTGCCGAATTCCTCGCCTTCGTCTGCTAACTGTCCGTAGTTGGTGATGCCCACCTCGCCTTCAGGGAACTCGGCGGTGATCTTCAACTTTCCGCCTACCGCCTCTATGTATGAACGCAAACTAGAGATGTTGGTATCCGCTCGCTGCTCCATCTTTGAAACCGCGGGTTGGTTGACGTTTAGCTTCTCAGCTAGCTCCTGTTGCGTAAAGGCGCGCGTACGACGCAGTTCGTGCAGAGGCATTTGGGCGAGCATCTGCTCGGCCATCTCGTTGATGCGGCGGCGCCGGGCGGGCGAGAAGCCTTTCGTCAGTTCGCTGAATGGTTTGTGGCCTGCCATTAGATCAGCCCTTCCTTTCGCAGTTCGTCAAGATGTTCGTCGTATAGGTCATCCGCGATCGGAACGTATTCCTTGTAGAACCGATCGTTTCCTGTCTTATCGCCTCCAATCAGGAGGATAGCTGCTCGCCTAGGGTCGAACACGTAAAACGTGCGTAACGGGCGTCCACCGCTTTGAGTGCGTAGCTCACGCATCGCACCATGCCGGGAGCCCTTTACGTCCGACGAGTACGGGAATGGCAGACGCGGCCCGTGTCGCATCAATAGCTCGACGCCAGCCGAAAGCGAGTCTTGCTCCCGCTCTGTCAAGCCATGCCACCAGTCCTCAAACTCGTAGGTATACTCAACCTCCCAAGACATAACCTCATTATATTCCTATTATGGAATAGTCGTCAAGTGGAATGACGAACCAACTCGTAATTTCCGCACCTGTGCGTCTCAGTTGGACACCCATTCTCCTGCAAACCGTTGCACCAAACTAGCGATGTTCTGCGCTCCTAGCACGAAATCTTCCACCGTGATGTTTTCGTTCGGAGCGTGGATCTTGTGGCTTGGATGATCTATCCCTGCCGATGTGATTGGAATGCCCAGAACTCCGCCGAAGTCATACATGGGACCCGAACCTGCCATTGTGGGATAAACGACTGCTGGTTTGCCATAGGTTTGTTCGGAGGTTTCGATGGCCATTTGCGCCCACTTCGAAGACATGTCAGTGCGGAACGGATGGACTCCGCTGATCAAGTTGAGTTCCACCTTTTCGAAGCCGTGGCGATCTAAGTGGCTTCGTATCTTTGCGAAAATATCATCAGGTCGCATATCGGGCACGAGTCGGAAGTCCATTTTAGCGCTGGCTTTTGCTGGCAGAACTGTCTTCATTCCTTCCCCTTGGTATCCGGAATCGAGACCTGCAACATTGGCAGTCGGCATGAGGAGGTGCTTGCGCGGGAGATCTTCAGAACCGAGACCTGCGACGAATGTCGCGTTGCCGAAAGTTTCTCGCCATTCATCAGAGTCGTCTGGCAAGTCCTCCAAAGCCCGATCCTCCTCATCCGTCGCCTCGCGAACGTCATCATAGAAACCATCGATTAGGATGCGGTCATCGGATGGATCTTTGATCGAGTTCAGAGCGTTGATCAACGTCCAAGCTGCCGATGGTAGTACGGTTGCGTAGGATGAATGCGCGTCACCCTTAAGCAACGAGACTGACAATTCGACCGCCAATACACCCTTGAGCCCGAGATATATGACAGGCCGGTTTTGAGCGTTGCGTCCTCCGCCCTCCCAGATGCAGGCATCGGCAGTGAGGATGTTCTTGTTGGCTTCAATAAGGCCTGGAAGATTGGGCGATCCTGATTCTTCCTCACCCTCTGCGAAAATTTTCACGTTGCACGGCAGGCCACCCCATTCGTCTCGAAAAGCGTTGATAACAGCGAGGCGTGCAACGATGTTGCCCTTGTCGTCGGACATGCCGCGTCCATAGAGACGGTCACCTTTACGCGTGGGTTCAAAGGGATCTGTTTCCCAAAGTTCAATCGGGTCCGTGGGCTGTACGTCGTAGTGGACGTACAGCATCAGCGTCGGTGGTGAAGCGTCTGGATTTGCGACTCCAGATGCGTTTTGGGCTCGCTTGAATGCTCCAACGTCCGCGGATGCGTATCCATAGACCGATGGCAGCCCATTGTCAGGCGAATCGAGTATCTGGACATCGAAACCATGTTCCTGAAATACATCCGCCACAAGTTGCGGCGCCTTGTCGAACCCTAACCTTTGAGCGGATACGCTCGGTTGGCGAACGAGCGTGAAAAGCGTCTCGAGTGATTGGTCTACATTTTGTTCGATGTGTTTGAATAAGGAATCCAATCGATTTCTCCTCAGTCCGTTATGTAAGGACCGACTATTGTTCAGCCGCGCCGGGCATTCCGGGTTCCAGGGGGACGGATTCAGGAGGAACACCACCTGCCAGAAAACCACCATCTACAGTGATGGTTTGGCCGTTCACATAGTCGCCCAAGTCAGAGGCAAGGAAAAGACAGGCGTTGGCTATGTCGCGAGGTACACCGCCTCGACGGTTCGGAATATAGTCGCGGGCATAGTCTACATAGCCTTCGAGTTGACCGCGTGTATGTTCTTGCTCAGGAGGTAGCACTCGACTGTCGATGTACCCTGGTGCGACGCAGTTGGATGTTATTCCGGTGCCTGCGAGGTCGATCGCCATACTGAGCGCCATCCGGTTAAGACCGGCTTTGACGATGCCATAAACGGTGTCTTGGGGCCAAGCTCGATAGCTGTGTACGCTCGAGATGGAGATGATGCGACCGCCATTGCCCTCCTCAATCATTTCGTTGACGGCTCGTTGCGCGCAGAACAGGTAGCCTTTGAGAGCGTGTCCGACTAGTAAATCCCAGAATTCCTCGGTGATGTCGGTGAAATGCGGATCGGCCGATGCTACGGCATTATTAACGAGGATGTCGATCTGACCGTGGACTTTGATGAAGTCGTCGAACATGCGAGTACGGTCGCCGCTGCTGCCAACATCGGCGAGATGCCAACTTGCGACGCGCCCCATGCTTTCAATTTCGGCGATGGTGCTGTCCGCAGTTTCGTCGCGTTCGATATCGTTGATACCAACATCCGCACCGTTCTCAGCGAACACTTTCGCGATACCTGCACCGATTCCTCGGCGCGATCCGGTTATCAGTGCTTTTTTACCTTTGAGCAGGTCCATGATCAGATTGTCTCCTTGAGTAGAAGAGCTTGTGCAGCATATTGAATTGTCATTCGTTTGATGCCAACTTTAACGCCAATTCGATTGCAGATTGAACGTCGGTCAACCGGAATTCCCCATCGCCTAGTTCGTCGGCGGCGATGCGGGAGAATAACAGGCTGGCTTCGGATACGGGAATATCTGTCGCTTTTTGAACCGCGTACGCGTAGGCTCCGAGTTGTGGAATGTAAGGCTTCGCCATTTCGTCGACGGAACGATTGAAGGTGCGATCAGTCTTGAAGTCGGCGATTCCGAACGTGCCATCATCGCACCTGTAGATCAGGTCAACACGTCCTTCTACAACCGCGGTCGATCCATTGCCGGAAGGGATTTGAGTAGCGACAGGGGTTTCTACCCAGATGTCATTGCGGTCCATGGCAGATGCACGTTTGAGCAGTGGCATATCGAGAGTCGCTACTGAAAGTCGCGCAATCTCATCGAGATGTTCAGATACTCCGTGTTTATGAGCTTCGATACGCGCTATCGTTGGCACATCGCTGTTTGGGAGTTCTAAAACTCTTTGAAGTGTTGCGTGGACTGCACTACCGATCTTAGTTGCAGCACGGCCTCGACTGACGAGAGCATCAGGGTCAGTAAGCGTATTGAAGTCCGGTTTCTCGCCTAGCGTCTCCCGATACGCTGGATCGTTACGCGACTTTAGTTCGGTGGGCGAAAGCCAAGGACGTTCTGATGCGTGCTTCAATGTTTTACGGTGTTGTCGCATCCACGATGCGCGATTTTCAACTACTTGTGATTGATTCGGCGATACAGAAACTGTCTTCGGATCGAAAGTCATGTCCTCCCATTCTCGAGGAATTGGAAACCACAGAGAAGCATTTTTGCCGACTATGTCTTCAAATCGGGATGCAACAACTTTAGTGTCGCGTTCTTTGCGATAACTGCTTACGATGAGATGGTCCCGTGCGCGGGTTGCGGCGACGTAGAGCAATCTCGTTTTTTCCAACTCGTCAGCGGATTCATCGCGTATGAGCAATTCTTCATAGCAACCGGTTTGGAAGTAAGCGCCTTTTTTGCCGCCCAATCGGATGCCAATACGACGATGGTCATCCGTCACCATTTCTGTAAGAAATGGGCCGCTACTGCCACCAGTCGTTCCGCAGAGGTCGGCGAGTATGGCTACGGGGAATTCGAGCCCTTTGGAAGCGTGCATCGTCATGAGTCGAATCTTGCCGTGATCGAACTCTAGGGAGGGTTCTTCGCGAAGGGAATCTTTTGTTTCCTTTAGCTGTCTGAAACCCACTAGGCATTCTCTGAGGGAAGCTGCTCCATCTTCCGTGAATCTCCGGATCAGTTCAACTACTAGATCAAGACGTCGTAGACCCGCCGCTGGGTCTGGTGTGAGGTACATCAGTTCGCGGGACTGTAGTTCGCGGATGAAACGTTCGGTTAAAACCGCGGGTTGAAGGTGGTCTCGCAGTCCGTGATAATTCCGCAAGACCTCCATAGCGTCTCGAACTACACTGGAGTTTTTCTCGGTCGGAAATTCCGCTGTACAACTGAATCTTCCGCCAGAATTCGCCCATTCATATAGATCGATGTCGCTGCATCCGAGGTGGACCGATTTGAGGGCCCCTACAGTTGATGGTTGGTCAGAAGGATCGTCAATAGCGGACAGGCAATTCAGGATGTCTCGGATTTCTTGAGTATCGAGAACTGTTGCGCCTCCGATTTCCGCAGAGTACGGAAGTTGCAGCTCGTCCAAGTGTCGGGTGTAGATTTCCCAATTGCTTCGCGAGCGAGTGAGGATAGTTAGGTCGCCAGGCCGTGATTCTCTGGTATCACCGCTTTGTCGATCTCGTACTTTGAGTGCACCGGCGCATACGGCGCGGGCGATACGAGCTACTGCTATTGCATCGGATTGACGAACTTCAAAGAGATTTCCCTCATCGATCACCTCGCCATAGTGGTAAACGGTTCCGAATTGGTCAGGTCGAACGACATCAGTCGCAACGTCAAGTGGTATCCAGTCGGCTTGATCTGTCTCAGACGGCATCCAGTTTCCGAAAACGTGGTTGACCCAATCGATGATCGGTCGTGTTGAACGGCGGTTCTCTCGGAGTGTAAGGTGGTTACCGTTGGTTTTGTCATTGGCGATATCGTTTCTGATGCCTTGGCTGACTTCGACTTGGGCACCGCGGAATCGGTAGATCGACTGTTTTGGGTCTCCCACGACAAAGAGTGCTCCGGGAGCAATTTCGTCTTCGCCCGGCGGGATGGTCAACAGGCGGACAAGACGTACCTGATTAGGGTCGGTGTCTTGAAACTCGTCAACAAGTACGCGACGGTAGCGCCGCTGGAGCCTGCTTCGGATGTCATCGTGCCGCTCGAGCATGTCGATGATCCAAGTGATCGCGTCGTAGTAGGACACGGTACCGGCGTGTCGGCGTTCTTCAACGATAGTTGTGACAAAACTTGCGACGTGCTGGTACAGCTCATAAGTAACGGCTGCTCGAGCGACATCGAACACCTGTCGGATTGTGTCGCCGATAGAGTTCAGAGCTGCTATCGCCGCAGCTTTTCCTTCCCTTCCTCCCCAATTGACTGCACTACCTGCGTTGCCTGTAGGAGTACCTGGCCAAGTCGATAGGATTTCTTCGACTTCATCTTCAGTAGAGATGTCGCGGTCTGCAACATTGTCCTTGTGCCAATCGACGGTAACAGAAATAAGTTTGCAAAGGCGGTCTTCTGAGGCTTTACACGAATAGATTAATTCTTGGAGATGCGCGATCGAACTATCCAGGGCGGCAATCGTCTTCATGCCAATCCTTTGAGGCTTGGGAAAATCGACAGCCCGCAACTCGCCATGTTTTTCATTCATCGCTTGTGCGAGGTCGCTGATTGCTCTGAATGGGTTGCTAAGTTCAAGGCGCATCGCTGTTGACAGCGCTTTGGAAAAGCTTTCGTCTTGATCTAACCTCTCAACCGACCATTGGTGCCATCGTTCCCGGAACATTTGACGTCGGGCGAAATCATCTTGGACCTCGATCACGGGTGGTAAACCGGACTCAAATGGATATTCTCTCAATATGGAGTACACGAGCGAGTCAATGGTCTGGAACGCCGCAGTGTCTATTCCATCGAGAGCGGACTTGATTCTTTTATCCGACGGGTCTTCGGCTCGGAGATGCTCCAAGTCTTCACGGATGCGTGACCGCAGCTCAGAAGCAGCGGCGCGAGTGAAGGTAATCGCTACGATATGGTCAATATCAACGCCACTCTTGAGGAGCGTCACGATTCTTTGAACGAGCGAATGGGTCTTGCCGGTGCCAGCTCCAGCCTCAACGTAGACATTGGAATCAAGGTCGCTAGTCAAGATCGACAGCGATTCGGCATCAAACCGAGATGACGATTGGAATGTGGTCACGCTGGCCCGCCTTCGGACAGTGCCACGTAATCAGCTAATTCAGGTGCGGATTTTTTGCGGTCCCAAGAAATCAAACGGTCCGATACGCAGATATCGGAGTACGCGCAATACTTGCAGTTTTTCCACGCTGGACCACCGCCGAATGTGTCCCTATCGCCGGGACGCGCCGGAAAGTTTCCACTGCGGATACCACCAACGATAGTTTCTAGCACTGGAGTGAACCGCTTTTGAGCATCCTCAAGCGAAACTGGCAGCTTCGGGCGCAATCGAACGCTTTTGTCGTGGAAGACAAACCAGTAGGCGGCACTGACATCAACCTCATTGCCAAGAATTTCGCGTGCAATCAATGCGTAGATCGGTAACTGAAGCTTCGTTCCAGATGCAGTTACGTCTTTGTCGATGTCAAGGTATCTCCCGCTGTTTCCGGACTTGAAATCGATCACTAACGCTTGGTCAAGGGACTGAGAAACTGCGACCAAGTCGATTTTCCCACGGAGTCTGAGGCTGAAACCGTCCTTCAAGGTCAAGTGCCCGTAGTCGTCATCCTCGTAGCCGAACCGCCGTTCAGTCATTAACTCGCCGTCGTACGCATGTAGAACATCCATATTCTTGGAATACCAATGCGTCAATTGTTGAAGAAGATTAGCTTTTTCGAGTTCGAATATCGAGTTGTAGCCGATGTATTCATCGCGTAAGAACCGGTCGCAAACTTCGTGTGAAATCTCCAACAGCCGGTCTAGTCCCCTGTCGGTTTCGTCAACCTCGTTGCTCGAGAAGAATTCCTCAAGAATCGAGTGAACGAGTATTCCTTTGTCGAGGGGCGAAAGAGTGAGAGAGTCTTCTGGGTCGACGCGTTCGTCTACATTGAGTTCATTGGCTACGAAGTATCGATACGGACATTCGGCGTAGTTTTCGAGGGTGGTTGCAGATACTTGAGGAACGTTACTAGATTCGTTGAGGTTAATATGCACATTGCCGTCGTATGACCCGAATACTGCGGAGTTTCGGGACGACACTACGCGCTTGCCACGCGCTAATCCTCTGTAACGCGGATCAGACAGTACTTCTTTAAGGTCTTCCGCGTTGCGCGATCGGATTGCCATGTCTTTGAGGGCAAATTCGTAACCCGAAGATGGTTTGATGTCTGAAGTCTCGATCTCGGATAGCGTAGCTACTGCCTCGATCCATTGATTCTGCGGATCCATAAGGGACTTCGCAGGTACTCTGCTCTCGTTACGGCTATTCAGAATTTCGTCTACTAACCATGGCGAAGGATATGCCTCATTGGTTGATCCAAGGATCGCCTTGTTCCAGTACATGCGCCTTGATGGCGCACAATCGAGAGCAAACCTGAACTCGCGGTGCTGTTGCTCCAATTGCTCCCTCTTAGTTGTAAGCCATGATCCATTGCTATCAAGCCGACGCCTCAGATCATCTGTTAATAGAGGGTCTGATCTGCTAGGACCGGGCAAGCCCCCTTCTGACATCCCCATGATGTGAACACTTTTGAACGCTGTCCCGATGCTTGCGGAGAGAGGTGCCACCAAGACTGACGAACCCCACCCAGAATCGCCTCCGATTCTGGAGCGTAAGAGCCTTTGAACCGTCCGTGCAAATCGTCCGAAATTCACGTATCCGCTAGTGATTTGGCCTAATTCTCGCACCTTATCGAGGTCAGAACGGACGCGGCCAATACCTGTGGTTTCTATGTCTTCAGGAGTAACTGATTGCGCATGGTAATCAGACATGATGCCTTCGATCCAATGAACCCATCTCACCCAACTGCGTTCATCGTCAATGTCGGTCCTGGATAAAAGATCCGAGACGAACCGTCTGAGTTCAGACGCCGCGTTTGCTGCTTCGCGAAGAGTATCGGGATCAACTTTTATTTCGTCCGTGTCGGCATCTTCTGCTCGTTTGGCTCGATTTTTCATCCGGTATTCGTACTTCCGGAGAGATCGATCCCAATCTGTATCTTCGGTGAAACGAACGATATTGGCATTTCGAGACACGGTTTCCCAAGTAACCGCCGGTACTCTCAAACCATCAGAAGGGTTGACTACTGGCGCCGCGGTCGTCCAGGTAGCGAATGCATCCCGTCTCATCCTCATATCCGAATTAAGCATCTTAAGAAATAGCGAGACGAATTTCCCAGAAGGCGTTTCGACTAACGTTTTAGGTGATGGACCGCAGCTCTTGATGTTGGCTGCATCTAAAGCATCTTTGATGCGAGATGAGTAGTCGGATGTGGGATATAGCACTGCCATCTCGCCGAACCTCACACCTTCACGCGCATCTGCCATGATGTTCCGTATCAAGGACCTCGGCTCATCTGCTGCTCCCATCGTGGAGTAAAAGCGCGATTGAACGGGATTTTTGTGCTGTTGATATGTGGTCTGGTCTGCGAAACCGATGCGAACTGCAACGCTGAAATCCAACCTCTCCAGAGCGTCCCAAAGCCGAGTGTATGCGTCAGGA
The DNA here is from genome assembly GCA_963555965.3 of Dehalococcoidia bacterium. Classification (GTDB taxonomy): domain Bacteria; phylum Chloroflexota; class Dehalococcoidia; order Lucifugimonadales; family Lucifugimonadaceae; genus Bin127. The sequence continues at coordinate 207,186 of OY821634.1, read as the reverse complement.
AGGGATGGAGCGCGAATCACAATGATGCTCGGTCCGCTGACCGAAATTACACGGTCAGCGTCGTTTTCAACTGTTTGGGCAGCTATTGATGCTTTGTTCTCCCGAGTTAGATAAGGAGATGCAGCGGAGCTGTAGCTTCGTTGCAGTTCGAGCAGTTGGGGGTAAAGGTAGCCGCTTGTTCCACGGGCAAGTTGCCCTAACGCGTTCTCAGCGCCAACATCCAGCAATTCAAGCTCTTGAAGTGTGCGTTGGACTGCATCCAGGGTGGCGTCGTTGTTCAGATGTTCAGATAAAGGTCCGTGTGTCCTCAGATTTGAGATCGCATTGTGTATCAACTCGGAGGCTATAAGCCGTGTCATTGATGGTTGGTCAGGACGATCCGTCGAGGCGTCGAACAGGACATCCGCAACCTCCTCGATGCGCATAAACTCAACGTTGAAAAACCCGCCGACGTCATCGCACAGTTTCTCAGTAACCGCTCGTCTCAGGAAGAAAGTCGAGAACAGCGACGGAGTTACAACCACGACCCTGGAGAGAGTGTCCCTAGTCCTTGAACGTCGTATCGCATCAGCGACGAACTCCACCAAAGGCTCACCATTCGGCACCTTGGACACACTATGCAAAGTTGGTAGTGTTCGAACCATGGTTATAGAGTGGCGCCCCCGGTGAGAATCGAACTCACGCACCTGGCTTCGGAGACCAGTGCTCTATCCACTGAGCTACGGGGGCGAGTCTGCGCCCGTAAATGATAAACCGCTCACTTCCAATTATCGACAAGTGAGGCTAGTGTGCACTTGCGGGAGTGGACCCGCGGCTTCGAGATCCGTCATGTCCGAAGGCTTTGACAAGGAAGATAGGGGCAATGATCGTGGTGACGACGGTCATGACGATTGCGACAGTGAAGATGTCGTGACCGATGATTCCACTCGCTCGTCCGATTTCTGCGACGATGAGTGCTACTTCGCCTCTGGGCAACATGCCGAGGCCGATACGCCACGAGCGCTGTTTTCCAAATCCGACGGCCATCACTGGAAGTCCCGCTCCCGCAACCTTGGTGATGATGGCGATGACGGTAACAGCTAGGGCGAACAGCGCGAGGCGTCCTAGATTTTCCGACTCTGCTATTGCGGTTAGATCTACTTGCATGCCAATGATGCAGAAGAAAACTGGGACGAGGATGCTACCTCCATTCCGTATGGCGAAGATCGTGTATTCCTTCAACACGGTTGCGGATAGAGCCAGACCCATTGAGAATGCGCCTATGATCATCGCTAGGCCGAAGTAAACCTCTGCCACGCTTGCGGCGATGAATCCGAGAGTTATAGCTAGAACCAAAGTCGAGCCATCCGACTTGAACCACATCGTCATTCTTGAGATGCGATTCGCTAGGATGCTCCCGATAAGAGTCAATCCAAGCCAGAAGCCGAAAGCCTTGACAATGAGCAAAATGATGGAGTTAGGATCTGTATCCCCAGCATTTATGCCCACAACAATCGCCACAATTACGATGCCAAGCACATCGTCCACTACCGCGGCTGCCAAGATAACGACACCCTCGATAGAGTCGAGTCGGCTAATATCACTCAACACTCTGGCAGTGATACCAACCGATGTTGCAGTGAGGATGGCTCCCACGAATAACGCTGGAATCGCTTCTTCTACTGAGTTGAATGTGGCATATCCGAACCATAGCGTGACAAGTGCTCCGAGAGCGAAGGGAAAGACGACACCGCCGATGGCGACGGCCATTGCTGGGCGGATAAATTTAAGGAATTGTTTGCGGTCAGTTTCTAGTCCCGCTTCAAACAGCAGAAGGACAGCACCAAGTTGACCCACGAAATACAGAGCGAACGGGATCGCAGGTTCTATTGCGTCCCCGGCATGAGAAGCTGCTTCGGAGATATACGGCCCGACCTCGTGGAACATCGGTCCGGCTACATCGAAGAAACGGATCCCGCCTAAAGCGTGAGGGCCGATGATGATGCCTGCGCCTAACTCACCTATTAGCGCTGGAATTTTGAAGTAGCGTTCTGCGATCTCTCCGCCGGCCTTGGCCGCGACTAGGATCACCGAGAGCATGATAATCAACTCGGCAGACAGATAGAGTAGGGATTCGCCGTGCAATTTTCGGATGCCGTATGACGTGTGTGCTTGCGAGTTTGTGGTTGTTGGACGCCAGAGTCGCTGAGTCGATTCAGTCGCCTTCGAATCAGCAAGGATTCTACAATTACAGCACTTTCATGATTCAGGTGGCTTCTCCAAACACCGTTACCGGACGGATTATGCTTGAACCATCATCGATTCGCCCTAAGCCCAATAGCTCGCCGCTGTTCGAGTACACGCGTAAACGGCACTCATCGGTTTCCTTGGTTGTAACTTCCCCGCAGATCTCTTGTCCATGCAGAAACGCGAATGCTTCGGCATGGTCAAGCGTTACAGCGTTCAAGTGTTTCAATACATGATCTGGTTGTATCAGATTGCACATCCACCAGTCATTGGCAGCGGTCGCAATCAGTTTGTCAAGCGATAAAGAATCCACGATGTCAAAATCTCCAGCCCTCTCGCGTCTAAGTGCCGTCATGTGAGCACCACATCCAAGTCGCCGCCCGATGTCATTAGCCAAGCTACGAGCATAAAAACCGCTCCCACAGTCGATCTTCAACTCAAAACTCGGTAAAGACCACGCTGTCATCTTTAGTCCGTAGACTTGCACTTTGCGTGGTTCACGTGGGATTGTTTTACCCTGTCTCGCAAGTTTGTACAGGGGTTGGCCATGTCGCTTGATGGCACTGTACATAGGGGGAATTTGGTCGATTTCGCCGCTAAATTCAGGCAATACCGATTGCAGATCGCTCAACGTCACCGACGTGTAATCTTGCCTCTCAGTGACGGTCCCTTCAGAATCGTAAGTGTCGGTTGATGTTCCGAGCTTTACAGACATGACGTACGTCTTGTCACCGGAAAGCACGAATTGAGATAAACGCGTTGCACTGCCGATACAGATGAGCAACACACCAGTCGCCATCGGGTCCAACGTCCCGCCGTGTCCAATCTTTAGGCGGCGTTTGCGAAGCTGGAATGCAGATCGTAGTTTGGCAACAACGTCGGATGATGTCCAATCAGCCGGCTTGTCGACGTTGAGGAATCCGGAAATCAAGTGTGTTGTTCCCTGCATCGCTTAACTCAGGGCGCGATCGTACGAGTTAGCGTCGATCGCTAAGGTTAGATATGTAATTGATCATGCTTTGACCGTTTTCAAGGGAAGAGTCGAGAGTGAACACGATTTTCGGAGTGCGCCGCATCTTGGCTCGCACGCTCAACTCCCGACGAATCAGCCCGACATGGTCTCGGAGGTATTCGATCATCGATTCGACATCTCCAGATTTAGAGTAGATGCTCACCGCGACGCGGGCTTGGGTCAAACCGGAATCACACGTTACGTTCATCACAGAAATCAACGCAGGCGGTTCTAATTCTTCGTCAATAATCTGGGCGATAATTCGCTGCAGATTCTTTGCTACGCGCTCGCTTCTCCTAGCCATTACAGGAACCGCAGATCGACATCGCGAGGTTAGCGGACCGCCACAGTCTGCATCTCGTAGCAGGTGATAATGTCGCCTTCTTCGTACTCATGGAAGCCGTCAAGCACAATCCCACCCTCGTAGTTAGTGGCGATCTCTCTAACGTTGTCATCGAAGTGCCGCATCGATGAGATCGCACCTTCAAACAGTTCATCCCCGCGTCTCGAAACGATCATTCGAGCGTTGCGCCGCATAATGCCTGACGTTACACGAACACCAGCGATCCGCTCTCTTCTACCGTGTGGGAATATCTGCAACACCGTTGCTCGTCCGAGAACCACCTGTTCGCGTTCTGGTTCGGTAAGCTGCCTTGCGGCCTGTTTGACATCATCGATCATCGTGTAGATGATGTCGTAGGTCTTGATCGGTACGCCCTCCTGGTTTGCCAGCCGCGATGCAGCGGTCTCAACCGTCGTTTCAAAGCCAACTATCATGGCATCAGAAGCTGAAGCGAGCATGACATCGGACTCTGATACTGGACCGGTGGCCGCGTGCAAGAGCTTCACTTGGACATCAGGTGATGAAAGACCGTCAACTGCTCGCCTAATTGCGTCGATGGTACCTTGAGCACCAGTTTTGACAACGAGGTTCAATTCCGCTGCCTCGTAGCTTTGGCGGTGCCGCAACACTTCGGCAAGCGTTGAGGGCCGCGTTGTTTCATGCCGACGCTGCTCCTGTCGCGCTCGCGTGTCAATTCGTTGTCTGGCTAACTTCTCGTCTTGAACTACCTCAAACTGCTGGCCCGACTCCGGCACACCGTTCAAACCGAGAATCTCTATCGGAACTGATGGGCCAGCACTCGACACGTCCTTCCCGAAACCGTCGACCATCCTACGCACATGACCGAATTTGTCGCCCGCAACTATGGTATCCCCTACATTTACTGTACCCGAACGCACGATAACGGTTGCTACTGGACCTCGTTGCTTGTCGAGCGTTGCCTCGACAACTACACCGATAGCTTCTCGCCTGGGGTCTGCAACGAATTCGGAAATCTCAGCCAGCAGAAGCAGTGAATCAATGAGGTTCGGCACACCATCGCCGTTGAGCGCGGATACCGGAACCGCCAAGACATCGCCTCCCAAGTCTTCCACGATGACATCATGTTCCAACAGTTCGGTGGTTACGCGTACGATATCTGCGCCCGGGACATCTGTTTTGTTGACGGCTACAACCATCGGAACCTGCGCCGCCTTCGCGTGATTTATGGCTTCAACGGTCTGAGGCATTACACCGTCGTCGGCCGCTACGACTATGACGGCGATGTCCGTCGCCTGTGCACCCCTTGCACGCATCGCCGTGAATGCTTCGTGTCCAGGAGTGTCGATGAAAGTTATCAGTTGTCCCTCGTGGTTGATCTGGTACGCGCCGATGCTCTGAGTGATCCCGCCTGCTTCACCGTCAACAACGTTGGTACCGCGTATGGCATCTAGCAAAGTGGTCTTGCCATGGTCTACGTGGCCCATGACAGCGACGACAGCAGGACGAGGTTGTACTTCCCCTGCTTCTTCGTCAACACCAACCCGATCGGCTGCTTCAGATTCTTCAATGTCTACCGGTTTGCGGACGCGAACACCTAATCGAACTGACACAGTTGCCGCTACCTCAAAATCGATAGAGTCGTTCATGGCGACCATCATGTTGAGCCGCATCAACTCCTTGATGATCTCGATCGGCGACCTACGGATAACTTCCGACAACTCGGCAACGCTGATCTCAGGCGGCAAATCAACTGGACCGGCGAACTTCACGGGCTCGCGACGAGGCGACGGACGCTCGGTACTGCCGTTTCTGTGTCGACCGCCGCGACGTTGTCTTGTCCTTTGTGATCTTGCCATCTATGGTTCTCGAAGTTAATGTCCAGCGGGGAGATTTTGCAAGTTAGTCCGCACCTGAAGATACTCGACGAAATCCGCTGGGACAACTTTCTCGAGGTTTAGGGCTTTTCTTATCTTATCGCTAATTTCCATTTCGTCGAATATATGTCGATCAGGACACGCGTAACAGCCTTGTCCAGACATCCGACTCATTTCATCGATCCTGGCCTAGCCGTGGACGACACCAACGACGGGTAACGTCTCACCCTTGGGATGTTTTGTGTCGCAGACGATACAAGTACGATCCAGTACATGCCGCACTCTCGACATCGCGACAGCTCTTCTCGGATCGACCATCCAAACGCGTTCAGCGTCTGGTTCGGCGTGCACCACCGCTCCGTCGACCACCTCTATCTGAGCCTCGTCGTCCTTCTTCGTCTCGGTAACCCGATATGTCTTCTGCGAAACGAATACCCGATTCCGGGGCCTCTGTAGCGACTTGGAAATCATCAGGCAAAGCCCAAAGTTCGTCGGAGTCAATGTCCTGTTCAATCGATTCCAACTCCGCGGCCTCGCGCTCGGCATCCAAGCGTTCCTGCTCTTCAAGTTCTAGTTCTTTAAGCTTCTCTTCCAATTCGAGAAGCTCAAGATCCAAGTCCTCTTCTTCCTCTTCGACCTCCGGTACTGGCGGTGGTTCAGGTCGCTGAACTTGAGGTACAAATAGGGACGGAACCTGAGACGCTGGCGGTTCCTCTTCCACAAATTCCATAATCGTTTCGGTCATTTCCTCTACGGTATCCTCTTCGACAACCTCGTCTATGTGTTCTGCTGCAACCTGGATTTCTTCATCAATCACGTCTTCGGGTTCGACGACGATTTCGGGTTCAACCGCGCGTTCTTCCATCTCAACGGCTTCTTCCTCGGAGGCCGCTTCAGCTTCAGGTAGAAACAGTACGGGAACGGGCGGTTCGGGTTCTGCAACGGCAGCAGCTTCTTCAAGTTCGCGGAGACGCTGACGCTCAGCCTCTTCTGCGGCGGCTTTTGCATCTGCCTCAGCGGCGATTCTCGCGGCTTCGGCTTCTTCGGCTTGACGTGCCTCTTCTGCTTCGCGCTGTCGTTGTCGTTCGATAAGCTCCTCGGCGTATGCTGCTGAACCTTTGATGTCGATTCGGAAATTAGTGAGACGAGTTGCCAGCGAGACGTTTTGGCCTTCTTTGCCTATGGCGAGTGAAAGTTGGTTCTCCGGGACAATTACTTCGGCCGTCTGATCATCAACGACGATTACGTCTTCCACCTGCGCCGGTCCAAGCGAATTCGCGATAAATACTGCTGGATCGTCGCTCCATTCGAGAATATCGATCTTTTCTCCCATTAGCTCTGTAACGATGTTTTGGATCCTAATTCCGCGTAACCCGACGCAAGCCCCTATCGGATCGATATCGTGTTTGTTGGAATAGACAGCAACTTTGCTTCGTGCCCCGGCTTGTCGCGCAATCGATTTGATCTCAACGAGTCCAGACTTCACTTCAGGAACTTCAAGTTCCATCAGTCGACGGAGCAACATTGGATGACGTCGTGAAACGACGATTTCTGGCACACCTTCGCCATCAGAGGTGCTGTCGTTTACGCGCACCACGTACAGCTTCAACTCCATCCCAGTACGATATCGTTCATTGGTGCTTTGCTCATCGCTGGGCATAGTCGCATCGGCTTTGCCTAAATCGACGAACACTGTGGGCCGTGAGCCTACTGGGTCGTCGGGCCTCGATGAAGCCACCCTTCGAACTGGCGCCGAGATGATTTCACCCTCTTTGTCGGCGTACTGTTCGTACACCAATCGACGCTCTGCGCTACGCAATCTCTGCATCAGCACCTGGGTAACAGTCCGCGCTGCAATTCTCTGCGGTGTGAAATCTAAGACTCCGGTGATGATGTCATCTCCAGCCTGTGCTTCCGCGCTGATCGAACGAGCTTGATCAATGCTTATCTGACCTCGAGGGTCTATCTCGTCCACTTCCTCAACGACGTGAACGAAGGTGTTGATGACTACTTCGCCGCTTTCAGGATCGAGTTGTACCTTTACGTCTTGATCCTCTGCGGCTGGATCCCGACGATACGCTGCTGCGATGGCGTCTTCGAAAGCAGACACGACCGATTCCTGCGGAAGATTACGTTCCGCGGAAAGCTGCATCACCGCAAGCAGCATGTCGCTTTTCATCTTGTCAGACCTCCATCGATTGCGATACGACGTAGCGAGAAATTACTCGCTTCAAAAAGAAAAAGTGGGCGTGCGCCCACTTCCTCAACACATCGCTGTCGCAACGCGCGTTCTTAATGAATCGACTCTAACACGTTTGAGTTTGACATGTGCACATAAAAGGCACGCTCAATCGAGATTCACTGGCGATTCTGGACGGAATTCCAAGTTCAATCCCCTAACAACGCGACTATTGCTTCGACCGCGTCATCCGTAGGGTGAATCTCTGAATCTGAAGGAGCTTGAGTCCGGTGTTTGATCTCGACTCCGCCATTTTTGAGGCTACGAGGGCTTACAACCACACGAACCGGCATCCCTATCAAATCTGCATCAGCAAATTTTACGCCGGGGGCTTCTTCGCGGTCGTCGAACAGAATGTCAATGCCGGTATCAATGAGTTGTCCGTACAACATTTCCGCTGTTTCGCTCACATCGCGGTCATTGTGTAAATTGACACCGACAACTACGACTTCGAATGGTGCAATTGACTTCGGCAACATCATACCCCTGTCATCATGATTTGCTTCAACCGCCGCCGCAAGAAGCCTTCCCGTGCCGATCCCATAGCATCCCATGTAGGCGGACTTTAATTTGCCATTCACATCGTTGAACTTGACGTTCATCGCGTCGCTGTAGACAGTACGAAGTTTGAAAATGTGGCCGACTTCAATGCCACGGTGCTGCTTAAGATGCCCGGCAGGACACCTGGCGCACTTATGCCCTTCAACGGCGGCGGCAATATCGCCGACATTGTCTGCAAACCAATCCCGACCGTAGTTTGAGTTTCGGTAGTGGTAGCCTTCCTCGTTCGCACCAGCAAGTAGATTAGCGTTTTCGACCGCCGAATTGTCAGCGATCACGTACTTACTGTCAACACCAATCGCGGAAGCGGAACCGGGCACGAAACCAGCGGTTTCAACCTCTTCTGCTGTCGCAAATCGAGGTTCGGATCCGTCCATCATATTGCGCAGTTTGGTTTCGTTAACTTCGTAATCGCCACGAATCACAACCACAAAGACCTGATCATCGATTGTGTAAAAAACCGCTTTGGCAGTGTTGGCACTTGAAACACCCTCAAGCTCAGCCAAAGCGGCAATCGTCTTAACGCCGGGGGTCGCGAACTTTTCGATTTCGTCGTGCTCTTCAGATGGATTTTGAGATTTTATGAATTCGGCTTTTTCGAGGTTTGCGCCGTAACTGCAATCGTCTGAATCGCAAGTCAAGACTGAGTCTTCCCCGCTGTCAACCAACAATGCGAACTCTGCCGAGTCCTTGCCACCTATAGAACCAGAGTCGGCTTCAACCATCACAGCATTCAATCCGCAACGCGAGAAGATGTTGTTATATGCCTTGGCCATGGCCTCATAACTCGCGTCCATACCTGCGACATCGGCATCAAACGAGTACGCATCTTTCATCTCAAATTCTCGGACGCGCAACAATCCACCGCGGGATCGAGTCTCGTCACGGAACTTGGTCTGGATCTGGTACAACCTCAGGGGCATGTCGCGATAGCTCGTGATGCCGTAACGTCCCATGATCGAAACGGTCTCTTCATGGGTAGGTGCTAGAACCATCTCGCGTTCTCGGCGGTCCGAGAACTGTGCGAGCGGTGGGACGTAGGTATCAGCTCTGCCACTTTCCTCCCAAATCGAGCGCGGCTGAACCACTGGCATCGTCACTTCGAGAGCACCGGCGTTTCCCATCTCCTCGCGGATGATGTTTCGGATTTTTTCGAGGCTCCGCCATCCCAACGGCATAATACTGAAGATACCGGCGGCAACCTGTTGAATGAAGCTACCACGCGTCAAGTACTTATGACTGACAGTCTCTGCCTCAGCGGGTGCTTCACGCGTCGTCTTGATGTAAAACTCTGATGCTCGCATTCTCAGTCCGTGCGGTGATGGCAACGATGGTCAAACCTTCAGTTTGAGGACCGCGCACCCCACCGATTCTCGACGTATTCGTCTACCATACTGATGAAATCCTCGGCAATCGTCGGTCCGGATAAAAGCCGATCCCTCTCGCCATCAATGAATACCGGTGCTCTCGGGCTCTCTCCACTACCTGGCAGTGAGATACCGATGTCTGCGGCTCGTGACTCGCCGGGACCGTTTACAACGCAACCCATAACTGCGACCTTGAGTGTTTCTGAACCAGGGTATTGAGTTTTCCATGACGGCAGGTTGATATCAATCTGTTTTTGTATGTCGCTTGCTAGTTCGCGGAACAGCGTAGATGTCGTTCGACCGCATCCCGGACAGGCGGTAACTGATGGGCGGAAGGTTCGAATACCGAGAACCTGCAATATGTCTTGACACAACTTCACCTCATTAGCGCGGTTTCCGCCAACTTCCGGTGTCAAGCTGGCTCGGATTGTGTCTCCAATACCTGCGTGTAGCAATACTGACAATGCAGCAGTTGTCGCTACTACACCCTTCTGGCCCATACCTGCCTCGGTCAAACCCAGATGGAGCGGAATTTGCGTCAACCTGGCGAGTTCCTGATAAGCCGATACCATCTGTCCAAGACGTGACACCTTGCACGATATAATCATCGAATCCTCAGACAAGCCGATATCTATTGCCGCGTCGGCACTCGCAATCGCGCTTTCAACCAACGCTTCGCGTTCCACGTCGTCTCCACTCACGGGGTTGGCACGGCGAGAGTTTTCGTCCATCTTCTGAACTAGCAACTCTTGATCGAGACTTCCTGCGTTTACTCCGATCCTTACTGGTTTTCCAAGGTCTCGCGCGATTTCGATGAATTGATTGAAATTCTGATCATGGCGTTTTCCACGCCCTACGTTGCCGGGATTGATACGAAACTTCGCTAACGTTTTGGTGCACTCTGGATGGTCGCGCAACAGACGGTGGCCTATGAAGTGAAAATCTCCAACCAAAGGCACGTTGCAGCCTTGATCCGCTAATCGATGCGCGATTTCAGGCACCGCCCTTGCTGCATCGTCATTGTTGACGGTTATACGAACAATTTCGCTGCCGGCGTCCGCAAGTAGCTTCACCTGCTTAACAGTCGCCTGGATGTCAGCCGTATCAGTGTCGGTCATTGATTGAACGACAACAGGGCTACCGCCACCTATGGGAACGTTGCCAACCTTGACGCGGTGCGTTTTTGAACGCGGTGTTGTGAGGAACTCTACTGGCGTATCCATACTCTTATCAATTATCGGCTATATGAAGCGTTCTCCGCCGATCAATCGCGCAATATCCGAGAACGATATGACCGCAATTAACGCGAGTAGCAAGACAAAACCCGCTAAATGAACGAGGTTTTCCTTTTCAGGTGATACACGTTTGCCGCCGCGGATAACCTCGATCAGAACGAATGCCAATCGTCCACCATCTAATCCGGGAATGGGTAGCAGGTTGATGACGGCCAGAGATATGCTCAACGTCGCCGCGAGCGTCAAGATGATCGTCGCACGAGCACTAACCGAAATGTCCGCAGTCGCGACTTCACCGGAAAGCTGGCTCAATCCTACCGGTCCGACGGCGACCGGTCCTTCGAACTGCGGATTCTTCGATCCGGAGATGGCACCAAATATCGAGTTTCTCGCGAGCGTGAGAATTTCAAACGTCTCCTTGATGCCTTCCGGGATTGCCTGCGTTACAGGTACGCCCCGCGAATCAATGCGCGGGTTAATAAGCTGAAGTTGAACACCAGCGGCACCCTCCTGCAGGTAAGTGACAGAACCTAGGTGCAGATTGAATTTACGGGCGTCTAGATAATGTATTCCAGTCTCGTCGGGTCGCTCGGTTACACGGATAGAATCGCCCAAATTTGCGCTTGGTAAGAATGCTCGCGCATCGGAAATTCCGATCTCGTATAGGTCATCACGCACGGTCCCATCGGGAACCACGGCAAGTTCATCGTTTATGCCAACACTAGGGTTGTAAACGCGCGCGACTCCCAACCGTACCTGCGTCGTCGGATCATCCACTTCAAGAACCACATCGTGTCGCGGTGGGTCCCAACGCGCAACCACCGTCACTATCCGAGTGTCGTCATCGAGGTAGTGCACTGTCGGCTCGGTGGCACGTGCAAATGGATCGGGTACCCCGCGCTGGACTTCCCACTCAGATTCTTTGCCCAGTTTTTGCACAACCGCATTTTGTAAATCGTTGAAGTTGGTGATGGGTTTACCGTCAACCGCTACGATCTTCTGCAATGGCCTGACACCGGCTTCATACGCCGGCGAACCAGGCAAAACGTTTGCCACCACTACATCGCCAGCGACGTATTGCACTGGGATCATGACCACGATAGTGAAGATGATGAACGGCAGGATCGCATTGACTATGACACCAGCGACGATTACCGAGATCCGTGCGAATGCCGACTTCCCTGCCAAACTATCCCTTGCTTCAGGATTCTCCTCTCCACGTAGCTTGACGAATCCGCCTACCGGCAGCCAGTTGATCGACCAAACCATATCGGCGATCGTGATGCTATCCGCGCCGACACTCTTGACCTTCCCGATGAAATAAGATGCCGAAGATTGAGCTACAGAGACATCTTTGCGATCAAACGGACGAACAATTGCAGCCTCTTTGTGGCCATGATCCCACTCACGTCCGATGACGGTAACCATTTGACCAGTTCGCGGTCGATTTCCCTCGTCATCGAATTCGTATCGAGTATCCGAAGATGTCGATATCTTTGTAGCTCCAGTCCAAATGCCGAATGCTCTAGGCGGGAATCCGAACCCGAATTCGAGCACCTTGATCTTGTGCAGTTTTGCGAGGAAAAAGTGGCCGAATTCATGCAGGATGATTAGCGGACCGAGTATCAAAACCGCGAGAAGCAAGCCATATATGAGAGTTGTACTCATGCAGCTATGGCCTCAAGGACGATTTCATTTCGGCTATTAGACCGTCTCGTGGCGTGATTTTGTGACCTCGTACGCCCAACTGGCAGCATCAATTGCTTCTTCAACTGTGAACTCTAATTTGACTTCGTGGGCCTGTAACGTCGTCTCAATCTCCTGAGCAATCTCATTAAATCGAATTTTGCGAGACATGAAGAGGTCGACGGCGGCTTCATCGGCACCAGCCAACACTGCATTGCAGGTACCACCGATTCGGGCGTATCTCATCGCCATATCGAAACACGGGTACCTCGAAGGGTCCATCAGTTCAAAAGTCAACTTGCCATTATCGACCAGACTAAATTCTGGAAGCGTTTCGTTAAACCTTCGCTCGGGGTAGAAAAGCGCAAACTGTATCGGGTGTCGCATGTCGGGCAAGCTGAATTGCGCCTTGATTGAACCATCGGCCATCTCGACGAGGGAATGGACAATGCTTTGCCGGTGAATCACGACATCAATGTCGTCGAGTTTCGCGTCAAAGAGGAAAGAGGTCTCGATTACTTCGAAGGCTTTGTTCATCAACGTTGCCGAGTCGATGGTTATCTTGTTTCCCATCGTCCAAGTGGGATGTTTCAGTGCCTCTTCTGGAGTTACGCTTGCCAGTTCTTCAGCAGTTTTATCACGAAACGCGCCGCCTGAAGCGGTGATGATGTAACGCCGGGGTTTCGTAGTCTCGCCGATAACGCATTGCCAAAGCGCACTCGGCTCAGAATCGATCGGAAGTATCTTGCCACCGTTTTCGTGAGCGATCCGTTTCAGCTGGGCACCAGCCATCACGATCGACTCTTTATTAGACAACCCGACGTTCTTGCCCGCGCTAAGGCTTGCAATCGCGCACGGCAACCCATCAACACCCGCCATCGCGTGCATCACGAAATCGACATCCGGATGCGTAACCATCTCCACCGTTGAGATACGTTGAGCATCACCAATGGAGACCACTGATTCGTCGATGCAACTGAAATAAGTGGCGTTGAACTCTTGAACTTGAGCCGCGAGCTTTTCGACGTTGTTACCAGCGGCAAGCCCGACTACTTCGAACATGTCAGGGAATTGTCGAACAACGTCAAGCGTTTGCGAACCCACTGAGCCCGTTGAGCCAAGAACTGCAATGCGCTTTTTCATCCGAACCATCTCTCGATGAAGTATATGAACACGAAATTCGGCGCCAAAGCATCCAAGCGGTCCAGTAAGCCGCCGTGCCCCGGTATGAGGGACCCAGAATCCTTCACACCAGCAAGTCGCTTAACCCATGATTCAAAAAGGTCACCGCCAACGCCTAACACCGCGATGCCCAATCCGATGCCAACGATTTTACCGGGCGAGTAATCGAGTGACAGCAAATAAGCAAGTGCCCAAGAAGCCAGTAGCGCAGATACGATACCGCCGATCAGGCCTTCCCACGTCTTTCCAGGGCTAACACTTGGGGCCATTTTGCGATTTCCAATTGATCTACCCAAGAGATACGCCCCAGTATCTGCAGCGAATACAACGAGGACGCCGTAAGTGAGGAGTTCGCGTCCATTCTCCATTGACACAATCAATGGCAGCATCGCAACAGCCAACACCGCTACAGCACCATACGCGAGCACGATGTTACGTTTTACTGCTGCCACATCTCGAAACCGCACGATCATGGCGATTTCGGCTATCAACAACATGACGATGAACCCGACAGCAATTGCGGTTGGGTCGATCATGTTTTCATTGATCTCCAACTTCGCAAGCGCGGTTACGAAGACTACTGAGCCAACGATTACGGCGCCACTTGTGAATGCGAAAACCCGGGATACCTTGAAACGCTCCGACCGGTATGCCATATCGTGAGCTTCCAACGCGACCATTGCGGCAACACCAATCGCGACGATCGAAACCGTCCAAAATCCAAAATAAAGGGTCAGCCCCAACAGAGGGAGCCCCACAGCGGCAGAAATCAGGCGAAGCTTTAGGTCGGATGATTTTGTTCGAAACTCGGGGTTTACCGAATTGTTTTCCTGAGACACGCGAATAGTTTCGCAGAACTATCGCTTCGGATCAGGTCGTCGCCCGAAACGGCGCTGTCTTTGCGAATATGCTTTGATTGCTTCATCAATCTCGGACTCGCCGAACTCTGGCCACAACGCAGGGGAGGAAAAGAACTCCGCATAGGCCGACTGCCAGATCATGAAGTTGCTGATCCTAAACTCGCCACCAGTGCGGATCACGATATCGGGATCAGGTATCCCCTGGGTGAACAGGTGGCTCTCAATGAGAGTCTCATCAACATCCTCAGGGGCAACACCATTGGCGACGATTGTTTTCACCGCGTTCACTATCTCATGACGTCCTCCGTAGTCGAAAGCGAGGTTGAGAGAGATCGTCGCGTTGTTTTTTGTGAGCTCCTCGGCTGATTTGATATTGCGTAGCATCTCATTCGGTAGACGACGCTCGTATCCGACGTGGCGGAGGCGTACACCGTTGGCGTGGAATTCATTTACACCACGTTCGATTGCCTCCAATGCGAGATCCATCAACGAGTTGACTTCATCCTCGGGACGGCGCCAATTTTCAGTAGAGAATGCGAACAGGGTCGTTTCTCGAATGCCTCGATCTGCTAGTAATCGCGTCACACGGGCGATATTTTCGTACCCTGATCGATGGCCTTCCGCGATGCTGAGCCCGTTCTTTTTCGCCCAACGCGCGTTACCATCCATAATGATCGCGACGTGATGGGGAATCTTGAGTTCATCATCACTTCCATTGAGCAAGACTCTCGGATCCGTCGCAGTGTCTGCTTCACATGATTCCAAAACCGAACCACCCATGAGTTGAGTTGTGGCTACTTGATCACCAACACACATTTCCATACGACCGGCCAATCAGGCGAGTATTTGAGATTCTTTATCCGTGAGTAGGTCCCCGACTCTGCCGACCGCATCATCCGTCAAATCTTGGAGCGATTTGGACGCTCGTTTGCAATCGTCTTCAGATGCTTCGCCTTCAGTCTGGATCTCGCGGATCATGCTTTGGGCATCGCGCCTAACATTGCGTATTGAGACGCGTGCTTCTTCGGCTCTACGACGCGCCAAACGCACAAGTTCTTGCCGCCGCTCTTGTGTCAACTCCGGAAGTATCAATCTTACTGTTTGGCCCTCTACGCGCGGATTCAACCCTAGATCCGACTGTTGAATCGCGCGGACTATCGCAGTGGCAGCTTCTGGATAGAACGCCTCAATCTTGATGGTTCGCGCGCTCTCGACGGCGATTAAGGCGAGTTGATTCATCAACAGGGTGTCACTAGTTCCCCCCATGTCGACGGTTACTTGCATCTTTGATACGAGCGAGGTTGATGCTTGGTTCGTTCGAAATCCATCAAGATCGTCCTCGAAAACACTTACTGAGGAGTCCATGCGGCTCTGCGCGTCGTCCAAGGTTTCTTCCAACATATGAACACCTCTCTTGGTTGGTCGTTTCTATGACGTCTCAATTCACCAACCCTAAATCGAGCCACGTCTTCGGCTTGATAGAGTCTACGCGCCGTCATCCGTTTCGAACATACACCTGCGACATCTGCTGAGGCATGTGCAATTGTTCTCCAGCATCATCGATGGTGATTCGAGTGCCGACATGTCCTCCACTGACGATGCCTTGCAAATTGCCGCTTTTGAACACGTCAAACACGATTATCGGCATCTTGTTGTCCATGGCCAACGATAGAGCGGTCGAGTCGAGTGCCTTCAATCCAAGTTCCAACGCTTTGTGGTGTGTGATGTGGTCAAATTTCTTCGCCATCGGTTCGACTGCCGGGTCGGCATCATAAACACCGTCAACTCCATTCTTGGCCATTACCAGAACCCCTGCATTGATCTCAAGTGCGCGCAGGCTTGCTGCGGTGTCGGTCGACATGAAAGGATTGCCAGTCCCAGCGGCGAATATCACTACTCGCGAATGCTCGATATGATGAAGCGCACGGGATCTGATGTACGGCTCCGCCACTGTAGGCATAGGTATCGCGGTCATTGTCCGGACCGGGACTCCGTCGCGCTGAAGTTGATCTTGCAAAACAAGCGCATTCATAACCGTCGCCAGCATTCCTGCGTGGTCAGCGCTGGATCGATCCATGCCTTGCGCCTCGTAATCAGCACCTCGCCACATATTGCCGCCACCAACAACAACACCGATACCCACTCCAACTTCGTAGACTTGCTTAATCTCGTTTGAGATGTAGCGGACGGTATCGTTTTCAATACCGAAACTCTTGCCACCTCTAAACGATTCTCCGCTGAGTTTAAGCAAGATGCGGCTGTAGCGTGGCGTCAACCGCATGACTGTGCTCTCCTTTGCTTATTCGCCCAAGGCGAAACGTTCGATACGACCGATTTTGACGTTTTCTCCGACCTTCGATATCAATTCTGACACTAAATCAGCAACTTTAACGCTGTTGTCACGAATGTACATCTGGTCGAGAAGAATCTCATCTTCGGAAACCTCGCCTGCATCCTCGGGTATCGATTCGCGATCGATGTAGCTCGGGTTCATGGCAGCCACCTGCATCGCCAAATCCTTCGCCAGGGCTCTAAATTCAGCCGTCCGGGCAACAAAGTCCGTCTCGCAATTCAATTCCACGAGCGAACCGACTCTAGAGCCTGTGTGAATGTAAGCCTCGACAACGCCTTCGCTCGCATCGCGACCAGCGCGCTTGGCTGCCGAAGCGAGTCCTTTTTCCATCAGCACCGCGGCCGCTTGCTTCATATCGCCATCAGCATCCTCGAGCGCCCGCTTCGAGTCCATGATTCCAGCACCAGTCAGTTCGCGCAATTCCTTGATTTGCGCGGTACTGATATTAGCCATTTCGTGATAACTCCGTCTTTTCGTGATTCATCCTGAGGATCGGTTGATTCCCCGTCCTAACTGTTTTGTTTGGCGCGTTCTGCGGCTGCTGCGCGTGCGGCAGCCATTGCTGCATCCTGCGCTTCACGCTCCGATTGCAACGCTTCTCGCTCCCGCTGCCGCTCTCCTGCCAACTCGATACCCTCTGAGACCGCAGCCGCGATATGACTCGAAAGCACCTTAATCGAAGCGTGCGAATCATCATTGCCTGGGATAGGGTACGTGATGCTGCTCGGGTCGCAGTTCGTGTCGACAATAGCGACCACCGGAATGTTCAAATCGTTAGCTTCTTTGACCGCGTGTTTCTCTCGGTCAATGCCGACGACGTACATCACATCCGGTAGCTTGGTGATTTCTTTGATACCGCCGAAGAACTTGTTCAGTCGCCGGACCTCAGTTTGTTTCATCAACAGTTCACGCTTAGTATGCGCTTGAACCTCACCTTTGGCGAAATCCTCTTCCAACTGGATCAACGCCTCGATGCGTCTCGAAATCGTGGCAAAATTCGTCAGAGTTCCGCCAAGCCATCGGGATGTGATGTAATGTGCGCCTACTGACAATGCCAATCGTTCGATTTCGTTACGTGCCTGAGGTTTGGTGCCAACCATCAGGCACTTCCCGCCGCTCGCCACTATCTCACGGATCGCGGATTTCGCATTCTCGATCGCTTCAATGGTCTTTTCCATGTCCAATACGTGGCGTTTCTGGTGCTTGAGCCTGATGTACTCACGCATACGGGGGTGCCAACGCTTCGAAAGATGTCCGAGATGGACACCCGCGCGGTAGAGCCCCTCAATTGTCAAGGGCTCAAGTTCTTCGTTTTCGGCTGTGACTTGGGTCTCTGCAACCGCAGTTTCTGTCGTCAAGGTTGTAGGGTGATCTCCTGATCGTCGTATAGTGTCGTGCGCGCGAAGCGCGTCCAATTTGTCAATTTTGACCTTTGGAACCAATGTTCGATGGTATCACATCATTGCTTACGCCAAATGTCGATGCAAAAACACTGTTAGGTTCAGTCTACAGCGGAAAGATACGCCCAAACTCCATCTAGAGTCGTTATTCTGTACAGCATCAAAGCGTAACGATGCCGTTCAGTCAACCGCCTCTATTCGGAAGTGTCGCCAGAAGGAGTGTGAAACTCATGAAGTTACTGGGTTCAAACGCCCAGCCAGTAAGTCCGATTCAACTCACCACAGCGATAGGCGCTGTCTTGTTGGTCCTGGTCGCATTCGTTATGGGCATTGTTCAAGGTCCCGGAGCGAACGATACAGTCGGTAATGTCTTGGGCGTGCAAAGCACCTCAACATCATGGGTATCGAACTTAGGCGATCTGCTGCCATTTGGATTCGCATTCGTCGCCGGGATGGTCGCGGCTGTCAATCCGTGCGGGTTTGTAATGTTGCCCGCATACCTCACCATCTATCTGCGTGATGAGTCTGATGTCGAAGAGGGCACGGGATTAGTTGGCACTGCTAAACGCGGCTCCAAAGCGGTTTATGTCAGTTTGGCGATGGGTCTCGGATTTGTAGCACTTTTCGGCTCCGCTGGATTACTGGTATCAGCAAGCCAAGAACTTGTCAAAGAATCCTTGCCGTGGATCGGATTCACCTTAGGCATTTTGATGACTCTGATGGGGGCGTACATCCTCCTCGGCGGCAAGATCTACACGGGGGTAGCGCAGAGAATGGCAGATCGCGTCGGCGATCCTAGAGTTTCCTCTCTTGCAGGGTATTTCCTCTTTGGAGTCAGCTACGCCCTAGCCTCTTTGAGTTGCACACTACCCATTTTTCTCAGCGTGGTAACTAGTTCATTCGGCCGCGAGGGTTTCTTTTCTGGGTTGGTGCAATTCGTGGCATACGCTGGTGGCATGGCATTCCTGATCATGATCGTGACCATTGCCATTGCATTATTCAAGAGTGCAATCCTGAATCCGCTACGACGCTCTATGCAATACGTTGAGCGCGTGTCAGCCGTGATACTCGCTATCGTCGGCGCATACCTCGTCTTCTACTGGCTCACCGAAGGCGATCTATCGACCTACTTCGGCGCCAGCTAGAAGTTAAAACTCGGTCTTCGCGAAACTCAGGCCGCTTCCACTGGGTTGTGAAGCACGCCGATCTTGTCGATCTCCACTGTTACGTCTCCTCCGACATTTATCGGCGGCGTCGTGCCAGAGGTCCCAGTCCACAACATGTCACCAACTTCGAGAGTGACGTAACGGCTGATGAAACTTATCGCTTGAGGGATGTTGAAGATCATCTCTGACGAATGGCAACGTTGACCTTCTACACCATTGACAAGCCCCCGGATGTTGGCGTCATGCGGGTCGATATCTGTGACGATGAATGGGCCTGTCGGACCAAAAGTGTCGGCAGATTTCGCTCGCCACCACTGAGTATCCGCGTCAGGGCCGCCCTGCCAATCTCGGGCGCTGACGTCGTTACCACAGGTGTAACCGAACACGTAGTCCAGAGCGTCTGCTTCGCTGACATTCTTCGCTCGCTTGCCCATGATTACGACCAATTCAGATTCGCAAACCACCAAGCCAGAGTCGGATGTCAACTTGATCGCATCGCCAGGCCCAATGATTGCGGTAGGCGTTTTATAGAAAGGTTCTGGACGTGTCGGTTCTTGCGCGCCTAGGAGGTGCGAGCGGTAATTGCGTGCCAAACACAGCATTTTGGGAGGATTCGGGTTTGGTGCGAGTATCTTGACATCAGTCAAGTTGTAAGAGTTGCCAGTCGTCTCGTAGGTCTGTCCTATCGGCGAGTTAGATATCTCTGTTACGGTGTTGTCATCGTTGACAATCCCGTATGCCGCACCGTTTCCGTTCTCAAATCTGACGAACTTCAATCTTCTGCTCCCTTTGCGCTGGTGTGTAAAGTCTCATCGCAAGTTTAAGTCAAATGGCAGACATCGAGCGCGCACGATAGTTGAAGAGAGTTTAGCGATAAAATCCACCCATCTACCAATTGGCTATTCTGCAAGGCGGGCGACATGCTGGACATCAAGATAGTTGGCGGAACGGTGCACGACGGGAGTGGCCTTCCCGGCATACTTGCCGATGTGGGCATAAGCGGCGACACCATCGAAACAGTCGGCAACCTCGTCGATGCCGAGGCCAAGTTAACAATTAACGCATCCGGCAAATTCGTTACGCCCGGCTTCATCGATCTGCACACACACTCAGACGCTTCTTTCCTCATCGACCCGCTGGCCGATTCGAAACTCACCCAAGGCGTAACCCTTGAATACTTCGGCAACTGTGGCATGAGTTTCTGCGCCCCGCTATTTGGAGCAGCAAAGGACCAATTGCAGGAACGTCTATCAAGGGGTGGAGAAGGAACCTTTGATGTTGACTGGGAAGACTTCAACGGTTACTTGAAGGCGCTGGAGCAACGCCAGTCAACCATAAACATCGCGACGCAGGTAGGTCATGGCACAATCCGTGCAGCAGTAATGGGTATGGACAATCGCGGCCCAGACATTGATGAACTCGTTCACATGGTACGCCTTGTCGAGGAGAGCCTAGACGCAGGCGCATTAGGGATGTCAACCGGCCTATGGTACGCTCCGGGCTCTTACTCCCTGACTGATGAAGTAATCGCGTTGAACCAACCCGTCGCCGACCGCAACAAGCTCTACTCATCGCACATACGGTCGGAAGCAGATGATCTCTGCGGTCTATTCCCTGCCCACGCTGAAGCCATCGAAATCGGACGACGCACCGGAGGACGCATACAGGTATCACACGTCAAAGCAGTCGGCCCGAAATTCTGGGGACGCGGACACGAGATTCTGGAGGGATTCGAGCGTGCCAGCGATGAAGGAATCGACGTCGCCGGTGACCAGTACCCTTATTCTTGGTCAAGCACCGGATTCAGCGGCGCAATGTTCGCACGATGGTCCCTGACTGGAGGACGACAAGCGACCCTTGACCGTCTTCAGGACGACGACCTCCGCGCCAAAATGCGTATCGACACCGACTACTACATCAACCGCAATCATGGCGCAGTTGGATCAGTCGTCGCGCACTTCCCACCCAACTCGGATTATGAAGGCATGAACTTGGAAGAGATCGGGGATGAGATGGGGTGCGAACCCGCAGAAGCGGCTTTGCGTCTATATGAACAATCAGACGGTTCCTATGTTTTGCACTCCATGGAAGACGTGGATGTAGACACAATCGCGCAATGGCGACTCATGGCCGTATGCTCCGATGGGAGTTCCCTACGAACTACCGGGGCTTTGTCGAGCGGCAAACCTCACCCTCGAAGCTACGCCACTAACTCTCGCTACTTGGAATCGTTCGTAAGAGAGCGTGGGCTCGTGTCATTCGAAGAAGCCATTTATAAGATGACCGCACTCGGCGCACAACGCCTGCAACTGACGAAACGCGGAAGAATCGCTCGGGGAATGTACGCAGACATCAACGTTTTCGACCTAAACAACGTCAGACAGAACAACTCGTTCACCGATCCGCACCAATACTCAACCGGTATGGACTACGTGATCGTCAACGGCGTCCTGGCAATCGACGATGGCGAAGTTACAGGAGCGACTCCGGGCAAAGTCATTCGAGATTTCGATGCATAGCATAGCTATTGAGTCGTCGAGTTAGTCCTAAATGAGGTGAGAAATGACTTGGGACCTGGTTATCAAAAACGGCACGGTGATAGACCCTAGCCAAGGTCTGCACGCCAAACGAGACATCGCCATCGCGGGCGGCAAGATCAGAGCCATCGAAAAATACATCAGCGACGGAGACACACATGATGTGATCGAAGCGGATGGGTTGATCGTAACGCCCGGTCTCGTAGACCTGCATGTCCACGTCTGGTGGGGAGTGGCACATCTAGCTGTAGAGGCCGATCCGTCATGTCTCTATAGAGGTGTCACAACTGCAATCGACGCAGGGTCATCTGGTTCTAACACTATCGCTGGATTCCATCGATACGTTATACAGAAAACCGATACGCGCGTCTTGGCGTTCCTACACATCTCCGGTATGGGACAGTTAGACAGCGAAATCGGCGAACTTGAAGATGTCCGATGGGCTCGCGTCGAAAAAGCCGTAGAAGCAGCGAAGATGTTCCCCGAAACCATCGTAGGCATCAAAGTGCGACTCTCCGAAGCGATTTTGGGCAACAACGATTTGATCGCCATGGAGCGCGCTCTTGAAGCATCGAGCCAACTCGAGAAACCGTTGATGATCCACGTCGGCGGCACGGTAAACCCCGTTGAGCGATACCTTGAGCAGTTAAGGCCGGGCGATATCGTGACACACAGCTTCACTGGCAACCCTCCGGGAATCGTCGACAACACAGGAAAAGTAATTGACGCGGCCCGCGACGCTATGAATCGTGGCGTCAACTTCGATGTAGGACATGGCGCAGGTTCGTTCTCGTTCGATGTTGCCGAGAAATGCGCCGCCGACGGATTTGCGCCCGGTACGGTAAGTTCAGACGTTCACCGATACAACATTCGCGGTCCCGTCTACGACTTGCTCACAACTCTTTCCAAATACCTCTATCTCGGATATTCACTCAACGAAGTGATCGCGTTCTCTACGCAACGTCCATCCTCTGCGATCAGGATGTCTGACACCATCGGTTCGCTTCGCGTGGGTGCCGATGCCGACATATCGATAATCAAATTGTTGGAAGGCGACTTCGAATTGACCGATGCCAAAGGTGCAACCCGACAAGGGAGACAACTGCTAGTGCCAGTCGAAACGGTCAAAAATGGACGCCGATATCCGCCACATCACTCCGCGCACCCACATCTGGCAGGTCATCATCACAGCCACTGAAATTCATGGCAGCAACGAACCGCACCCGCCCATGTTGCACATCCACGCCCTTACAAAGCGATACGGAGCAGCAACGGTTCTACATGACCTGTCGCTGACCGTAAATCCCGGCAATGTAGTAGCTGTATTGGGCGAAAACGGTTCGGGCAAATCCACGCTGCTAAGAATCGCAGCAACCCTAACAAAGCCAACATCTGGCGCGGTCTACGTCAACGATACAGATTCCGTCAGCAACCCCACTGAGGCGCGTAGACACATCGGCGCAGTCATGCACTCGCCAATGCTCTATTCAGACCTCACGGT
This sequence comes from Dehalococcoidia bacterium, assembly GCA_963555965.3. Classification (GTDB taxonomy): domain Bacteria; phylum Chloroflexota; class Dehalococcoidia; order Lucifugimonadales; family Lucifugimonadaceae; genus Bin127. Next base: position 183,662 of record OY821634.1, on the reverse strand, counting down.
GCGAGAAAATCTGACCCTATTCGCCACGCTTTGCCAACTCGAAGAACACGGGCGTATCGTCGAAGAAACTGCTGCACGTCTCCGCTTGACGCCGCGATTCGACGAAAGAGTCAGAAAGCTGTCGCACGGCTACCGAAAGCGCGTCTCTATTGCACGGGCAATACTGCACTCCCCCGCTCTCTTGCTACTCGACGAACCCGAAACTGGCATTGACGCACCATCTCTAGAAGATTTAATTGGCATCATCGAAGAGTGGAAAGCCAATAATCGCGCCGTGTTGATCGCCACCCATAACCCAGAACTCATCGCACAGTCCGCCGATGTAGTCAATCGGCTCCACAACGGGCACCTCGAAACCGCCACCTAACCGCGACCTCAGATTGACCGCTTCTCTCGCAATAATCTGGGCACTAACGCTCAAAGAGTTACGCATTGAATCGCGTAACCGCGACATCGCAATTGCAATCGTGATGTTCGCATCGCTAGTGATCGCAATCTTCGCAATCGCAATCGAACCAACTAATCGAAACGCCATCGAAGCCGGACCCGGAGTACTTTGGGCTGCCATAACTTTCGCTGGCGTGGTCGGGCTCGCACGCGCCACATCGCATGAGTTGGAGAACGAAGCCGTAGGCGCTCTGATGATGGCTCCCATATCTAGAGACCTGCTCTTCATCGGCAAATCGCTCGGAAACTTCATCTTCTTGACCATCGCAACTGTCATCGTCTTCATCGTCTTCACCTTCTTGTTCAATCTAAGCGTATTCCGTATTGAGACGATCGCTGTCGCGCTCCTGACAACAATCGGCTTCTCCGGCGTGGGAACGCTTTTCTCTAGCCTGACCTTTCGCGTCAGAGCGCGTGAAGTCTTATTACCGATGCTCTTCCTACCAACCATTTCTCCGCTCATGTTCGCCGCAATACGGGTAACCGCTGCTGCTGCCACTGAGCAAACATGGTCTGAATCGCTTCCATGGATCCAACTCGCCATAGTTTTCGACATCCTGTTCGTCACCGCATCCGCACTTCTTTTCGGCTACGTCCTGGACGATTAAACCTTTTGCTGTGGCTGTTCCCAACTCGTATGCAGAACTATCGGCTATGAAATTACAATCAGCTAGTGAGCGGGTGAACTTGCTGACTAAGATCGCCAAAAACTAATGGGATTCCCGAAAATCCATCTTCGCGCGGTTTTGCATGTTGCAACCCTGCTCGCAATGGCATTTGCACTCTGGATGATGTTCGTCTGGGTGCCTACCGACATCAATCAAGGCGTCGTTCAACGCATCCTATATCTCCACGTTCCCGCTGCCTGGGCTAGCATGGTCGCCATCGTCGGAGTCGCCGCCGCCAGCATCATCTACCTGACCACCAAGAACGAACGCTGGGATCGGCTGGCCGTGTCAATGGCTGAGGTCGGCGTAGTTTTCGGCGCTGTGATGCTGATCTCAGGCATGATCTGGGCCAAGCCGGTATGGGGAGTTTGGTGGACTGGCGAAGCAAAACTGACCACCGCGCTCATCCTGTTCTTCATTTACGTTGCCTATCTGATGTTCCGTGCCTACTTCCCAGCCGGCGATCAAAGGATGCGACTTTCAGCAATCATCGCCATCATCGGTGCCATTGACACGCCAATCATCTACTACGCCTCTGTGTTATGGCAAGAAGCTCACCCCCCATTGGTGGTCGGCCCAATCGCCGAAGAAGAGAATCTCGTTGCAGCACAGATTGGACTGACTTTGCTTGTGAGCGTCATTGCATTCACGTTCCTTTTCTTCTCCCTTCTGACCGAACGAATCGGGTTGGCGAGGATGGAGAGTGAACACGAAACACTCAAATTCAAACTGCAAAAATCGAGTGCCGGAGCAAGCGCGTGAAAAATACACCAATAGCGATCACTGTGATCCTGTTATCGGTACTCGCCGTGTTCATCCCGTCGAACTTGGCGAAAGCGCAGGCACCGACCATCTCAACTGGCGTAGTCACTCAGATCGAGACTGATGATGCAGGCGCGCTAACCGCTTTCTCCATTGTTGAGGGCAACGGGGATGTCTCGCGCTTCACGGTATCCACCTCAAACCCGAACACTTCATACGGACTAGAAAACCGCGTAGGAGATCGTTGGGTCTCAGACCAATCATCAGAACCGCAAGAAGCCGCCACGCGTCTGCGAGACCAACAGATGCGTTTGACCTCCATTACGGTACAATCTGACAGCAACAGCGTGGCCACCTCGGTAGTCCAAGCCGAATCCGCTGATGTAGGCACCAATCTGGGATACCTCTTGGCAGTCGTCGCAATCACATGGATCGGCATCATGGCGTATGTCATATACATGAGTGCACGGCAACGATCATTGTCGGCAGACTTGTCGCGCCTCAAGGAATCACAACTGGACGACGAAGCGTGATGGAAGTCAGCGAACCCCAAGAAACGTCGCATTCTAGGGCTGAAAATTCTGGTGCAGCAAAGTCAACTGTCCTACTCGGCGGCAAAGGAATAGTCATCGCTGTAGCAGTGCTGTTTCTGGCCGGCATCGCATACTTCGCAACCATTGCATTCAACGCTGCCACAGTTCGATTCATGAGCGTCGACGAAGTCGTCCAGAATGAAATGCCGAGCGATGCCAAGTCCATCGGAGTTCTGGGCAAGCTAGTCCCCGGCTCTTACATCAAATCGCCAGACGGAGTTACTGCGAACTTCCGACTTAAGGACGAATTTGGATCCACAGAACTGCCAGTGAGCTACTCCGGCGAAGTCGGACAAGTCTTCTTTAACGACCACTCGGAGATCATCCTCAACGGCACTCTCGGATCAGACGGCGTGCTGAAAGCGGAAACTCTCACCGTGCGATGCCCGTCCAAATACTTGACCGAGCAAGAGCAGATGGAACTAGACGGACAAGTTGAACCACCGCCCTACCAGCCTGATTACTTCGACACAAAGCCTGAGGCTTAACTGACCGTCGGAGGGACTACACTCTCATCCGCAACTGTCGCAGTTGCCGATTGAAAGTCCCAACGGCGAAAGTCACAAACAATACGAACCCGCAGCCGATAATCAGCGCTACTGACGATCCCAAACCATCTGCCAGCGCTCCGAACACGAATCCTCCAGCGGGGAACCCACCCCAAGCGAGTTCATAAATGCCCGCCAACCTGCCTCTGACGTTGTCGGTAATCGCCATCTGCATGGAGATCGTTCCCAGACCGATGTGTATCGCGTTCATCAGCCCGAACAATAAGGCGAACACGAACCCGAAATAGATGCTCGTCATAAGCGCAAAGACGATCGCGCAACCGACGGTCAGGACGTTTGAGATAAGCAACCCGTAGCCAGTCCTCTTGAATCCTCCGCTGAATCCAAGGAACAATCCACCGATAAATGCTCCGACACCTACGGCTGCGAACAACTGGCTGTACTCGCCCGCGCCAACGCCGTAAACCTCCCGTGAGATTGGGGTCAAAAGGTATATGAAACCGCCCATCAGCAGCGCGTTTACGAAAGTGAACGTCAAATTGCCGTTCAAGATCGCATTGCGTCGAACCACGCTCGCGATCTCTACGACATCCTCCCAAATCGGTTGATGCACCGTTGAAATACCGGTCGAAATGGGACGATACAAAGCAACAATCACTAGATTCAGAGCCATTACTCCGGCGATCGTGATGTAAGTCCAATCGTAGCCCCAATGATGGACGATCGCGCCCCAGATCAGCGGTGCAAGCACGCGTCCCAGATTGAAGAACGAGTTATCGAAGAACACCGCACGAGGCAGGATGTTGCGAGGCACCATGATCGGAAGGAGCGAGAATCTAGCCGTCCAATCCAACGCCAGCGCCGAACCGTGAATCGCTCCTGCGACCTGGATATGCCACGGCTCGACGCGATCAGCGATGAGCAGCAGACCCACCGCCAACATCGAACTGAAAGTCATCACAGAACCACACATCAACAAGACCTTGCGACTGAAGCGGTCCGCAAGAAATCCGCTTACGATCGAGGTCGATACCGATGCGATGACGACTGCCGCCCCCAGAATCGCGAGTTGCAGCGCCGACTGAGTGATATCAAAGATGACGTAGGTCTGCGTTACCGTAACCATCTGGTTGCCAATACCCCAAACCACTGTCCCAATCAGAAACTTTCGAAGTTCGAGCGACGACATCGTACGCTCTAGCCGAGCGAATTCAAGCCCGGCCTTACCAGGGCGTTTCCGCCGTATCGCTTTGCGATCTCTTTCCAAGTAGCGTTTAACCTTTGGTGCTAAAATCCAACCCAAATATGATGAGTGCCAGCCCTGAAATCGTCAACATCGCATACGTGTCTCTGGTAGCGTTCTTTATCGGAGCGCTTCCAGCCGCATATATCGCCGCGCGGCTTCACGGAATCAACATCTTCGACGTCGGATCACGCCAAGCAGGCGCCACCAATGTCTGGAAAAGCGTTGGGCGAAAAACCGGATTTATCGTCTTCCTGATCGATGTCGCAAAAGGAATCATCGTGATACAACTCTCGCGGCACGTCTTCGAAACTACAGGTCTATGGTTGATGGTGCCATCCATCGCTGTCATTCTCGGACATTGGTTCTCGCCAATGACGCGGTTCAAAGGTGGCGATGGCGTCGCAAGCCTCGGCGGATTGGTCGTCGGCATGTTCCAGTTGACAGCATTGCCCGCCGTTCTCGTTGCCATACTATTCGGCATACCACCTCTACGCTACAAGTTTGCCCACCCGTCTTTGCAAGCCGGCGTTACCGGCTGGGGGGTTCTTCTATTGACAGTCGCTATCGTAAGCCCGGCCGACGATAGGCTTGAAATGTTGCTCCTTTATTTTGGAATCTCAGCCCTCGCTATCGCTGTGCTTCTGAAAAGTGTAAGGTTCCACCGGCAGAACGCCCATCTATTTGGCAAAGACGATGATATTGAAGCTGGCGGTATCGACGAACGTGTAGCCACCGAATCCGAGCGTTAAACCGATGGCAACCTCAATTTGTCGCAAACCGAATCCTGCCAAATCCTGATCCGAGCCGTCATATCGCGTATCCGATCTCGGCATTCAGTATCACTAAAGCGATTGTTCAACTCAAACGGATCGGTGTTCAGATCGTACAACTCGCATTGATCCCCGGGGCTCAGGTTCAACTTCCATCTGTCAGCAGTAACCACCGACCGCCAAGAAACCCTTGACATACGCTCGATGTCTGGTGTGCCGAGGGGAACCGTGGGCGAATGTTCGTACCATTGCATGAACACATCGTCGCAAAGTTCCTCCTGTCCCTGCAAAACATCTACTCTGCTCAGACCTTGCAAGTGATCGGGCATCTCCGATGCATCAACACCCATCAATTCCAGCAATGTTGGCACTATGTCTACATGACCGATGCTACCCTCGATCTTCTTTTGCGAACGATTCATCCACGGCACCCGCATCAACAGCGGCACACCGGCAATTTCCTCGTAAAACGCCCGCTTCGTTCCCAACATGCCGCGATCACCCAGCCCGTCGCCATGATCGCTCGTGAAAACAACTACAGTCCGATCCGCTTGGCCTGATTCCTCAAGCGCGTCCAATACCCTACCTACTCCACGATCCATCAACGTAACAAGACCAAAATATCGCGCCCGCAAAGCCTTCCAATCTTCAGCGGTGCGAAGCGGGCGATCCTCGGCACCCGTGTCCAATGAAGGAGACGAATCTGGACTGACACGAAACCGATCGGTCACTTCCCCGCTTAAGTGATGCGCCGCCCGCCTACGATGCCACAGCGGGGTATCATCATCTGGCATCCTCAGAAACGCAGGGCCAACGGGAATATCGTCTGGGTTATACATGTCGTTGAACGGCCCGTTGTACGGCGGATGCGGTTCGAAGAACATCGCGCACATCAGCCACGACTCTTGAGTATTCCGGCGTATGAAATTCGCTACGTTGTCGCCGAGAAACGTAGCCATTGTGTGTTCCTCTGGCAACATGCTCCGTTGCTGTTGTGAAAACGCATACCCGCCGTCAGTCCGCAGGTGTGGTTCGTAGCCATGCGACTTCAAGAACTCAAAATACTCAGAGTGCCGGAAGCGACCCTCTCGTCGCGTGTGCGTCGGATTCGATTCGTGTTCGTCTTCAGTCGCGACCCAATCGTCGAAGCCGTGTTGCCTTACTAGATCGTTGCCAAGGTGCCATTTACCGAACTTGGCTGTTCGGTATTCAGTTGGCGCCAATGTTGCGATTGACGGCGCAGATTCAGGCAACTGCACGCTGTTCTGTATCACGCCAGCAGTATGAGGGTAAAGTCCCGTCAGCAACGAAGCGCGAGCAGGCGAACAAACCGCAACTGTCACATAGCAGTTTTCGAAGACGAAACTCTCATCAGCCAGTGCATTGACGTTTGGCGACTCGACCCAATCGTTGCCGTAACAAGCCATGGTGTCTCGGCGTTGCTGGTCAGTGCAGATCAGCAAGATGTTCGGACGATCAGGCATGGTTCTCACTTACCCGCCAAGCACAGTTTTCGTGGTTCGTCGTCTAGCAGACCACTAAATTAGATGTGCGAATCTTAAAGAGCATATGATGCCAGTAAGTCAACAGGAGTACGACCAGGGTTCGCATCTGCTATATCGTCGACCCGGTCTTGCAGCGTCGGGCGCTCATCTTTGTAGATCAATCCGAGCGGAATTCCGGGCCGTTCGAGCAGATCCTCAGCTGATTGCCTGCTTGACGGATCGTGATCTTCTGGCACCTCCCACGCGATGCCCGGTATTCCCTTGCGACGATTCCCTTTCAGGATGTCATACGTATCGTTATAGGTCGTGCAAGGTGATTGCACGTGGACAATTGAGAACCCCTTATGATTCATCGCGTCTTGAATAACGTTGGCGAGGTCGCGCGGCTTGCTCGAGTAGTGAGACGCGATGTATGAGACACCAATCGTCAGGTAGTACTTGAGCGGCATCATCTGGGATTCGATCTTGCCATAAGGCGTCGAACTCGTAGTCACTCCCATTTCGGTGGTCGGTGAAGATTGACCTTTAGTGAGGCCGTATACTCCGTTGTCCATGACGACGCACGTTACATCAACGTTGCGCGCTGCCGCAGGGCCAATGTGTTCACCGCCGATAGCCAAAAAGTCACCATCTCCAGCTACAACTACTGCTTGCAGATCAGGACGCCCCATCTTGACGCCAAATGACAACGGTAAAGTTCGGCCGTGGATTCCGTGGAGCCCGAATGGTTGATCACCCTCCATCAAGTGCACCATGTTGCCCGAACAACCTATGCCTGCGACGATAACGTAATTCGATTGCGGAATTTCGTGTTCGGCTACATGCCTCTCGAGCGCCCATTCCAGAGCACGTCGTACACCGAAGTCGCCGCAACCTGGGCACCAAACGAAGTCGTATTCGGGGTTGCGATTACTCAAACTAAAACCGTTCCTTTCTCAGTTCTCAACTCTGCAACTCGAGCTGCGATGCGGTCTACAAGAGTCGCCGGTTTGAATGGCAGTCCAGTGTACTGTGTAACTGATTCCGCTCGATAACCGTGTTGGCGAAGCACTGCCGACCATTGCCCCATGTAGTTGAGTTCGGGAACAATTACCAGATTCGCTCGCCCAAGTGCCGATTTGATTTCGTCCGGCAGCGGATTAAGCGCCATCGAATACAACCATCCAACGTCTACGCCATCAACCTTGAGACGTTCGTACGCTTCGCGAGCTGGTCCTTTGGATGAACCCCACGACATGACCATCGCGGTTGCGCCTTCATCCTCAATCTCGTAATGGGCATCTTTCAACAGGTCCAACTTCTTGAAACGTCGCTCTGTCAATCGGATGTGATGGCGCGGCAGATGCGTGGTGTCTCCGATCTCGTCATGCTCCGAACCGTTGGCCACGTACGCGCCCGGGCCACCCGGTATCGGCATTGGCGAAAGCCCGTTTTGGCCCCAAGATTCGTATCGGGCGTACCCGTTGTTTCCGCTATAGACTGACCGTGTTTCAACATTGACTGTGTCTAGATCTGGCTTACGGATGTTTTCTCCCTTTTCTGCCTGTCCGAACTCGCTCATTACGATTACCGGACCCTGATACCGTTCTGCCCAGTTTACCGCCAGCACTCCCGCATCGAAGCACTCTTCTACAGAACCGGGAGCCAAGATCGGGACACTCATGTCACCATGCCCAGGATGTAGACACGTCATCAAATCGCTCTGCTCCGATTTTGTCGGCAACCCCGTTGACGGGCCACCGCGCTGGACATCCACCACAACACACGGTATCTCTGCCATCCAAGCCAGTCCAAGTCCCTCACCCATCAGTGACAGCCCCGGACCTGCTGTCGCGGTCATAGACTTCTTGCCAGCATAGCCTGCGCCCACAATCGCGCTGATCGCCTCGATCTCGGAAGAAACTTGGTGCGCGAACCTACCTTTTCCAACTAGGTTCTGCTCCATCCAAACCAAGATCGTTGTAGCCGGAGATATCGGATAACCGACATAAAAATCGACTCCAGCGGTCAATGCGCCGAGAGCCAATGCGGCGTTTCCGGTGATCATTATCTGGTCATAGTCTGGCGGGATCGGCGACGCCAACGTTCCGACAGAGAACCCGCTATTCGCTGCGATATCTGCACCCAGTCGAATCGCCTTCTTGTTGGATTCGATGATCTCTTCATCACCTGGACGCCCACGAGTGAAACGGGCGGTGATGAAAGCATCGATCTCTTCGAGAGAAAACCCGATGAGGTTTGCCACCGCGCCGATTGTTACCATGTTGGCTGCGCGCGTATTCCCAGTTGATTTAGCAAGTTCGTCGGCATCGATTCCAAAATACTGCCCGCCATCCGGCAAATCGAATTCACCGGAGTTGTAAATCGCTACACCGTTCTCCGAAAGATCATCTTTGTGATTGTTGTACGCATACTCGTCCAACGAAACCAGCACGTCAACTGAGTCGCCCGAACTCAAGACTGGCGATGTGGAGACTCGAACCTGGGATGATGCTGGGCCTCCCATGATCTGCGATGGAAATGTGGAAAATGTCGAGACGTAATATCCAGCGTTTGCCGCCGCCCTTGCCATTGCATCGGCTGAGGTAACTAGTCCCTGTCCGCCCTCTCCGGCGAACCGAATTACGAAGTCCTGGCTATGATTGTCCGACATATTTCGTGAAAACTCACTCCCATTTGCGCCGTGTTCGATGCTCCCCTTGTTTCCTAGAGAACAAATCTGATTTCGCAGCGCGGCTTTTCAGGCTCCTTTATCGTAATGATACCCCCTACTCATTGAACGGACGGTTCGCGTTTGTACCCAAAAATCACGCGTCGTTTACAATCGCCTGCCAGAGTATCCGATAGAAAAAATGAACATCCTGAAACCACGAGCGATGAAAACCGTCTCGCGTTGGTCCGCGGGCGGCGTAGTCGCACGCGAGAACGACGATGACCGCATCGAAATCGTGCTGGTAGGCCGTCTAGGGGATAATCTTTGGGCACTGCCAAAGGGCACGCCGAACTACGACGAGACGATCGAGCAAACCGCTATTCGCGAAGTCCAAGAAGAGACTGGATTGGACATCAAGCTGCTCGCCACGGTAGACGAAACTCGATACTCGTTCGTAAGATCGAAGCGCAGTCGATTCGTCAGCGATCGCGAAAACCCGCGAGCAAACGTAAAGGTCAACAAAACCGTCTACTGGTACTTGATGGAAGCTGATGGAGGCGGCTTCGAAGACCATGACCACGAGTACGATGTTGCTTGCTGGGTTGATCTCGACAAAGCCCTTAAGCGACTCACTCACTATAGCGAAGCGAGAGTCGCCAAATCCGCAGCACGCGTCTTTCGCAAATTGAACACTGTTCAAGACGCTGTCCGCATCAGGGGTCGATTGACAACGCTTCGCTCGAAACGAATGTCTGACGCTTGGAACGACTACCTGTGGCGAACGGATCCAGATTTATCGCAACTTGATGCTGCCCAACCGTTGGGACTTGCGTACGCCGACTTCGAACGGTTTTATTGGGAGGATCTCAGGAAATCCAACCGTAAATCATTCAAATTTGCCATCGAAGACCAAAACGGCGTCCATATCGGCAACTGTATGTGCTACGACTACAACCGACGACGGATGCAAGCGGAGTATGGAATCATGATCGGCGACCCCGCGTATTGGGGACAAGGTTACGGCTCCGATGCCACCAAAACACTCCTGTCGCACATCTTCACTAACACCAACATTCGCCGACTCTACCTTCACACCTTGGCCACGAACCACCGCGCTCAGCGTTCATTCGAAAACGCTGGCTTCCGCATATACGATCACATTTGGCGCGAGGGAAAGAGTTTCGTGCAGATGGAAATTCTGGCCCACGAGTGGGCACGCAACAACACCTGAAGCGATCCCGCAAGTATCATTCAGTCAATATCTCGCACGACTAATAGGAGGGAGCGAACACAAGATGGCAAAACTTCTACTGATCACTGGCGGAAGCCACCCGTACGACGAGACAACACCGGTGATGAATGAATTCCTCGCCGAAGCGGGCCACGATGTCAACGTTTCCGAATCTGCTGAGGAACTTGAAGGCGACCTTTCAGGCTACGACGCTATAGTCCTCAATACTCTACGACAACCGGCAACTGACAACGATCTCTCTGAAGATCAACGCAATGGATTGATGGGATACGTCTGGACTGGCGGCGGATTGGTCTCCGTCCACATCTCTGCGGCCTCGTGTCCAGATTGGTCCGAGATGAAGAAGATGACTGGAGGAGGGTGGATTCTGGGTGAAAGTTGGCACCCGCCGTTCGGATGGTTCCAAGTCCATCTGAGCAACAACGCTCACCCCCTTGCCAAAGATGTGTCGCCGTTCTGGACATACGACGAGTGCTACTGCGGTCTCGACATCCAACCTGACATCGACGTGTTCATGTACGGCGTGGTCGAGGAAGAGTCGAAGCCGCTTGGATGGTCATGCAAATACGGCGAAGGCGACGTTGCCAATATCGCCCTTGGCCATGCCGGTTCCAGTCAACAGCACCCAGAGTTCCAGCAGTTGATCCTAAACAGCGTCGACTACGTTGTCTGAACGCCGTGTAACCTGATCAATCCTGCTTCGGTGCAGGATTGATCAGGTCCATGCCGATAGTTTCCGGCACGACGCCGGCGAGCTCCTCAACTGTCCACCGACCTTCCTTGTAGATTGACCGGTGCGCCACAGGGTGGTTCATTAGGCTGACTCGATTTCCAGTGCAGTGGAAAATATTCCCTGACACGCCTTCGGCGGCATCAGTGCAAAGCCAAACGACCATCGGTGCGACTTGATCCGGCTCGGAGGTGAGGATCCCTTCAGCAGGCGGCGGGAATTGTCCAGCGCGCATTGCGCGGGTGCTTTCTGGGACACTATCAGTCATGCGCGTGCTTGCACCCGGTGAGATGATGTTCGCAGTCACGTTGTATCGTGCAAGCTCTTTCGCGACTACACGCGTGAAACCAGCGATGGCATCCTTGGCGGCACCGTAGTTCGATTGCCCCCCTTGCCCGTACAGGCCTGAAACCGACGAGAACGTCACGATGCTACCGCTCTTCTGCTCCCTGAATATCTCGGAAGCCGGTCTCACAACCGAGTACGTCCCCTTGAGGTGCACTGCAATCACATCGTCCCACTCGACCTCAGTCATGTTGAAGATCATCCGGTCACGCAGTATACCCGCAGGAGTGATCACGATATCCAGACGTCCGAACTCATCAAGTGCCTGCTGAACGATATTTGCTCCGCCTTCTGCCGTCGATACAGAGTGGTACGAAGCAACAGCGCGGCCGCCCAGTTCGCTGATCTCCTCGACTACCTGTGCCGCTGGTGTCGAGTCTTCGCCCTGACCGTCCAATGCGGCTCCAACGTCGTTGACGACAACAGATGCACCTTCGCGCGCCAACAATTTAGCGACACCGCGTCCGATACCGCGACCTGATCCCGTCACGACCGCGACCTTACCGTCGAGTCGTTTGTCGTTCCTAGACTTCATAACCGCAGGCGCGGCTGCACCCGAACCCGGATTGATTTGTGCGAATTCGCTGCCACCAGTGATGCTCTGTGATCCTTGCAACAACACTTTCGGAGCGAGACGGTCTAGTTCGTCCAAATCCCAAGAACCAGACGGATCGGATGTGTAGATAGTGTTAACGCGTCTAGGCAACGACAGATGCGTTACGTTACCACCGTAGACCAAAAAAACTTGCCCGTTGATCTGCGCTGCTCCGTCGGAGGCTAGATAGGCGACGAATGGAGCAACGTCGCGCGGCTCCCAAGGAGCTTCATCAGGCTGAGGCAACGCGCCGCGCTCAACCATCATCTCTTGAATATTCCCTGGTATGGACGCGATCATCCGAGTCTCCGCTCGCGGGGCGATGCTGTTGGCGGTAACGCCGTATTTGCCCAAGTCCTTAGCCAGAACTTTGGTGAAACCGGCAATACCGCTCTTAGCAGCGCCGTAGTTCGATTGGCCAATGGAGCCGACGAGCCCAGACCCAGACGAGAAAGTGATGATTCGTCCGCCGCGCTGCTGTCTGAAAATCGGTGACGCGTGACGCACAACTGTGAAAGTGCCTTTAAGATGCACCGAGATAACGTCGTCCCACTCCTCCTCGGTCATGTTGTAAAGCATCCGGTCACGCAAAATGCCGGCGACAGTAACTATTATGTCGATACCGCCGAACTCGTCCTGCGCCATTTCGATGATGCGTTGACCGCCGTCCCAGGTCGTAACGGAATCGGTTGATACGACCGCGTTTCCTCCCGCTGCTACGATGCCGTCTACGACCCCTTGGGCGATCAGTGTCGAACCACCGGTGCCGTCCAATTCAGCGCCAATGTCATTCACGACCACACTCGCTCCATTTGCCGCCAATTCTTCGGCGACTCCCCTACCGATACCTCGACCGGCCCCAGTGACTACTGCTACTTTACCCTCTAGCTGCAACTCAATACTCCTATTGTTCGTGCTTCAATCGCCGCGCATTGTGAGCGCGACCGTAGCTTTTCCAGGCGTGGTGACCACGCCATCTGCATTCCGAAATTCAATGTCCAGATCGACTAGTCCAACGCCACCCTCAACGCGTTTTCCAGTTACTGTACCGGCGCAAGTGACCGCGCCAGCGTAGTCGATACCCCGATACGACGTTTCCAGACTCTTGACAGCGCCGATGTCGCCGGCCCAATCGGCAAGCATCTGCGACAACAGAGCGGTTTTGAGCGCGCCGTGGATGATGATGTCATCGTGGCCCGCGCTACGAGCATAGTCGGTGTTGTAGTGAATCGGTGTGAAATCCTGCGACACCGCAGCGTATTGGACCAACTGCCTGGGCGTAACGACTTGTGTAACACTCTTCGGGCCGCCTCCGATGTCAACATCCTCGAACATCACATTCGTCATTGAACACTCCTTGTTTGACATTTTCACATTCCTGCGAATAGGTTAAACAGAGCCAGCTAGCCGACCATAGGAAATGCTGGTCGATTCTTGGGTGGCTACTAGTTCGCCGGAAGCGTCTGAATAACTCACTTCCGTCACTTTGAAAAGCATTGGACCGAAACGACCGCTCTTCTCGAATACATCTTGCATCTTACGCACCACCGTGATTGCGTCCCCAGCTACAACAGGCCTGATGAAGTTGAAGCGGCTACCGCCGTCCAAAACATCGTGGAAGGCTTCTGGGAAAGGCGGGTCAAAAGGAGCTGTGATGAATGACCGCAAAATGAGTGGATTTGCTTCAATTGGCTGCTCCCTGTTCTCGGGGGCAGGGTCGTTCTCAACAGCTGGCAACATGCCGAGAATTGCGGCGTTGAAGCGTGCAATTTCACGGTGAGACACGTGATACGTGACTGGCGGTGATTCCACACCGATGAAAGAACGCATCTCGTCTGTGATAACCGAACTCAATTTGCCTCTCGGTTTTGCTAGCGGAGTTTAACGGCCTGCCACTGATGGCTCTGACAAAGTGTAACTAACGAAAGCGACGGCGCGTAGACCTCCTACGCCCAACCCTATTGCCAGATCTTTTCGCACGGTTCACCGCCTCTTCTCGTAATTCTCGTGCGCTCTTGGTACGCTTCTGTGCTTCAGGACGCCCCCAAGCCTTGTCGCGCACCAGCATCAACACGATGACGGAGGTTAGCATCGTCGCCGTAGGCACATACAAGATGCCGATCCTCTGAGCGAACAGCATGATGAATCCCCACAACAGAGCTGTCCCGACTATTAAGTTGAGCTTGTGCCGTCGTTCCGATTGACCATTCGGCGGAACCGAGAGTATCGAACCGAGAGTTATAACTACCGGGATGACGGCAAAAACCACGCCCAGCACACCGTTCGACTCTGCGATTCCTACACGCCGAGATGTCTGGACACCATCAGCGTTCGTTTCGATGATCTCAAACGATGGCCACAGAGTCAGGTATACAAATGCCGCAATACTCAACAATAGCGCGAATAGCGCGAATACGAAGGTCCGATCAGGCATCTTGGAAAACACGAGACGAAGCCTAAATCTTCTCGAGTCCGGCCATGCTGGCCATGAGCATCTTCACGCCTTCTTTGGAAAATGCAACAGTCACCCTAACGTCGTCCTTAATGGGGCGCGAATTGACGACGACTCCGGTTCCGAACTTGCTGTGTTTAACGCGTTGTCCGGCCTTCAATTGCAGTTCGACCGGCATCTCATCCAATCCCCGCTCGGTGAATTTCTCGCGTTCCTCACGTCGTTGAGGCGGAGCGAAACGGCCACGATCAACTGCTACTCCGAAACTGGAAGAGAACGCAACCGGTGGCGGCGCAGCACGCCCTGGCACACGAGCATACTCAACTTCTTTTACACGCTCTTCGGGTATCTCTTTCAGAAATTGCGAGGGGGTGTTCTGCCGCCGGTACAACGATGCTGACGTATAAAGCGACCAAGTGATGTGCAACTTCCGTTTGGCGCGTGTCATTCCAACATACATCAACCTACGCTCTTCGCCACACGCCGCTTCGTAGTCGTCCTGTGTCTGCACGTTTAGAGCCATGGCGTGCGGCAATACCCCTTCGTTGACGCCGGCGATGAACACTGTGTCAAACTCCAAACCTTTGGCTTGGTGAAGGGTTATCAACGTGATCGCACCAGCAGGTTCACTAGGCCTCATGACGTTTGGATCGTCTGCACCCAAACCCTCGTCCATTGAATCTACGTTGGCGAATAGTGATGTGTGCTCCAAAAGATCCGACAACGCCTGTCGAGGATCGTTACCGTCCTCAGCACTCGAATACTTTTCTGCTAACGACTTCAACTCTTCGATGTTTTCGAGACGCTCGGCCCTCGTCTCAGAATCCTTCTTGATCCAATCGATGTATCCACTCCCCTTCAACGCGTAGTCCAGCAGATCATGCGGATAGTGCTTCTCTGAGTTGGCAATCAACGTGTTAACAAAATCCGCGAACGATCTCACTTTATTGAGTGCTGCGCGGCCCAAACCGAGTTCATGCGAGGTAGTAGGATCCGAAGTCGTCAATACCGCATCAAGCAAAGAAACATTGTTGTAGAGGCCGTATTCCTCAATCTTGCGCAGGGTCGCCGGGCCGATGCCACGCGGCGGAACGTTTATAACGCGCCGCAACGACGTTTCGTCGGACGGATTCACAAGGATACGCAAGAGTGCCAAAGCGTCTTTGATCTCGCGACGCTCATAGAACCTGACACCCCCGATTAGGCGATACTGGACTCCGCGTCGGCTGCATTCTGTCTCGATCGCTCGAGATTGCGCGTTGGTGCGATACAGAACCGCGATGTCATCGAGATTGCCCGGGACGCGCACACTCTCCGCACCGTTTTCATCGACCTTGGGCCTTACTCGTTGCTCGACGAGATCGAGAATAACTGACGCCTCGTGCTCTGGATGCTCTGCAATGCCGATCTCTACCGGTTCACCCTCCTCGTTATTCGTGAAAAGGACGCGATCTAGCATCCGGTTGTTGTGCGCGATCAAACCCGATGCGGCGGCAATGATCGTCTTGGTTGATCGGTAAGACTCGCTCAGTTCGAATAACTTGCACCCATCTAGCACCTCGGCCAACCGCTCCATGTTCTCCGGGCGAGCGTTACGCCACGAATAGATGGATTGATCCGGATCGCCCACAACGCATATATTGCGATGGGCATCACCCAATACGCGAACCAGTTCGAACTGCAACGCGTTCGTGTCTTGGAACTCATCGACCATGATGTGTTCGTACCGGTTCTGCATCGCGGTACGAATATGGTCATCCATGACCAAAGTCCGATAGGGCTTCAAAAGGAGATCATCAAAATCTACTCCGTTCGACCTCTGCAACGCTGCCTCGTACTGCTCGTATATCTCGGCATGTAGCTCGTGCCGGTAACCAGTGCCCATGCTTGCGAATTCCTCGGGCAACTGGTTGTTGTTCTTCGCTTTACCGATGTCCGCAAGCACTTCACCAACCTTGGCTTCCACATTCATATCTTCCAAAATCAGCTTCATCAACCGCTCTTGATCGTCGCGGTCGTAAATCGTGAAGTCGCGTCCCAAACCAGCGGCATCGTGGTGGATACGCAAAAAACGCGCTCCGAACGAGTGGAAGGTGCTGACATTCGTCTCAGCCGCACTCGGCACAAAGCGGTTCGCCAACGCGTCGCAACGCTGGCGCAACTCGGCCGCTGCCTTGTTTGTGAATGTCACTCCCAGAGCACGCCACGGCGGCACACCAGTGGCGAGAATGTAAGCCATTCGGTGCGACATCACTCGCGTCTTGCCGCTACCTGGCCCGGCAATGATGATCAAAGGACCGTCGATATACGAAGCCGCAGCCTGTTGAGCCTCTGAGAGGCCTTCCAGCACAGCTTTGGGATTTGTCGCAAGGAGAGTCATTTGAGGTTCACACCAGTTAAGATTTTAACGCGTGTATCATGACTAGTTTCGCGCAAACCACCGATCAAGACTACATAGCAACTGTAATGACTGACATCAGCGATTTCGGTGTCGTTCCCAGTGCTGAAGGTCGGGCCTTCATCGTTTCCCATGTTCAAATTCGGCGTGCCAAACCCTCAAAGTGAGTGAAACACGATACTGATCCCGGCGCGTTCTTCCACTCTTGCCACCCGCGCGAGATTCTCTCCAATTCAGGACGTGTAGCGATCCCGTACTCTATCGCCTTGACCGCGATATCCGATTCCATAATGCGTTGAGACCACTGATCGCCCCACCATGTCTTTCCGTTCTCTTCGTAGAACGTCCAAGTGCTGGTCGTGATTCCAATGTCAGTCAACTCTCCCGTCGCTTGCATCCATTCAAGCATATGCCTGCCCGCGTATGGCGTACCACCATTGCGAATAGCGACGGCATCGTAAACACGCCTAAATTCGTTCAACGCCTTCGACTCTGGAAACGCGGCAAAGGTTCCCCAATCGACTTCTCTGATACCAACCAACCCTCCGCGTTTCGCTAGCTGCGATGCCGCGGTGAGCGCTCCAACGGGATCACCGAGGTGTTGCAATATCTGGTGCGCATAGACGACATCAAATTGGTCACGCTCAAGTTCAGTTTCGTATATGTCATCAATCCGAAATTCCAAATTCGTTGCACCCGTCTCCTCCAAGCGGCGATTCCATTCTGCATGCAACCCGTCGGAGATGTCGATCCCGAGCACCGAACCGCTGTTACCAACAGCATCCGCCAAGCCTACAGTTATCGTCCCTGGTCCACACCCAAAATCGAGCAATCTCATCCCCGGCTCGATATGCGGCAATAAAAACGCAGCTGCATCCTCCGCGGTCCTCGCAGAATGCGCCGACAAGACGGAACGGTGATGCCCATGCAGATACGTTTCACGCGGCGAGGACATGCTAAGCCTCAGGTCAATCTCGCGTATCAGCGAGTCGCGGGCAGGGAAACAAGATCCAATATCGGATCGATCATCGAATTTTCAGCCAATAACTGACTGACTCGCGACAACTTTTCAGGGTGTGAAAAACTCTCAGGATCCAACGCATCAAGGGCATCCATCGTCGTGTTCGTGTCGCTATCTACCATGATCAACGGGATACGCTTTGTGCGAGCTTCGTAGAACACGTAATCGATCGGCTTTTCACCGCCTGTAAGCACCATCGCGCGGGTGGTTTCGCTTTGAAGCGCGGAAATCTGAACGTCCGGACGCCCAGTCCGAACCACCACACAGGTGTTGTCCTGCGACCGGAAGTAGAACGGTCCCCAATCTAGTACCAGACCACCGATCAACACGTTGTCTACTAACTCCGAAGTGGTGTTCACATCGAAAGCTAATCGACCTTCGAGATGATCCATCACAGAATCGACCGTATTTGCCGCCAATCTGCGATCCTCAGGCAACCATCCGAGACATTTCACGCCGTCAGCATTTAGGGCATCTACCACCCTATCGGCATGAACACCCCGGTAACGTGGCACCTTGTTTATAACCACAGCCGAAAGCCGTTCGCCGTAACCAGCTACAGCCGTTTTCACATCCTCATCAATACCGGCTACTAGGATCACGTTCGCGTCTAGCTTTTCCGCAAGCTCTACATCTGACGTCGGATCGCCAGAAGACCCTTCGATGACAGAAACCGATGAAGCAGACGGCTCTATCGCGCTTGCAACGACCTCTTGAACCCCGTCGTCGGTAGCAAACAGATCGCCCGTATCCGCTGCGGAAAGCACAGAAACGTCGTCGTGTCTCAACTGGGAAACGATCACAGCGGCGAGTGCAGATTTGCCTTTGGATGCGCTGATTGACGAGATGATGATCGAGGGCATATGTGGCACTCAGGCGATGTTCTGCGAGCCACGATCATGCGGCTCATCTGCGATATGGATTATACCAGTGCCGTGAAGATAAAATAGGGTTACACGTACGTTGCCGAGGTAGCTCAGCTGGTAGAGCAATGGACTGAAAATCCATGTGTCGGCGGTTCGAGTCCGCCCCTCGGCACCATTCCGTCAACTTTTCAGCAGTTGGGCGCATCGCCCCAAGCCCTAAGAGCATCTCAGATGTTGGTGCCGAAGGTGGGAGTCGAACCCACACGGGCTAAAGCCCAAAGGTTTTTGAGACCTTCGCGTCTACCATTCCGCCACTTCGGCACTCGACTCCCTAATTCTAAATCTCTGAACATCGCAACCCGGAACTAGTGACATTCGTACGCGGATATAACTCAGATTTCGCGGATAATTCAAAATCATGGCGACTTTAGAAGACCAGAACCCCGCAGCCAACTCTGCCAGACATCCGTTTCTCGAAATTGAACGGCCAATCGTCTTCATAGATGTCCAGACCACAGGACTGGACAGCAGGACGGCGCGCATCGTGCGCCTCACGACGCTCCGAATCGAACTTGGCGGTGAGGAGCGATTCCGCTCGCAGTTGATCAACCCCATGGCGCCGATTTCACCCGGCGCCACCGATTTCCATGGCATCACAGATGAAGATGTTGCCGATTGCAAACCATTCGGCGCGTACGCAAAAGCACTCTACGAGTATCTCGATGGATGCGACTTAGGTGGTTTCGGCATCCGTCGATTTCACCTTAAGGTCCTCAAGCAAGAGTTCGAGTTTGCAGGTATCGATTTCCACCTCTCAAATCGTACGATAGTCGACGCTATGGAGATTTTCCACAGATTGGAGCCAAGGGACTTCGCATCAGCATACAGACGGTTCGTCGGAGGCGAATTCAATCGGTTGTCAAGCGAGGACGCTATGGTGAACGCCGTGCGTGCTGTCATCGCCGGGCAATTGACCCAGCATCCGGAACTCCCGACTGAACCAGCGTCGTTGGAGGAATGGGTTACAGGAGAATCGTCAGAGCAATACATCGACGATCAAGGCCGCTTCACTCTATCCGACGAAGGCGACCCCGTCATCAACTTCGGCAAATACCGCGGGCACACTCTCTATGACATGAGCGAAACCAACCCGGATTATCTCAGATGGGTCGCCGGCAACGAATCCTTCACTCCGCAACAACGTCAAATTGCAGCTGATGCAGCCGAAGGAATAATGCCCGATTTCGACTGACCTAAGAGGTTTCCCCCGCTAGCGGGGAAATGTCCCGCAGGGACAAAGGGGGCACACAATAACACGTCATTCCAGCGCAGGGGGGAATCTAAGGGTAGGGACGACACCAGAAGGAGGATGGAGCGGAAGACGGGGGTCGAACCCGCGGCCTTCTCCTTGGCAAGGAGATGCTCTACCACTGAGCTACTTCCGCTCGTAATTATTGATTATGCATCATCGAGTCAAATCGTGCAGGTCGTCGCTTATGCAATCGACCACTAGGTGCACTTCGTGCTGTACGTGCTACTATAAGGGCATGGTTTGGCACCGAGCAGGTGACGCGCCATGATGGGGCGGAGGCGCGACACGTAAAAAGGGCTCGCGAACATATCGCCGTTGCGCCTTGCTAGGGCGACCTCCGACCCACTCCCATCTTATCCTCGTATCCACCTCCGCATGACACCGGCAAAATCGCAACATTCGCGATAGTCAATCCGACATCTTGACTAGTAGCTTGCCAAAGTTGGCACCATTCATCAACCCGATGAATGCGCGGGGAGCCTGTTCAAATCCATCCACAATGTCTTCTCGATACTTCAACGATCCATCTCGCACCCAAGATGCAAGCCTTGCACGCGCCACGTCGTGATCTTGCTCGAAATTGAACACCAAGAAGCCTTCGATCCGTGCTTGTTTGGTGATCAGGTTCCAAAGGTTTCTTGGCGCCAACTCTGGCTCTTCAAGGTTGTACTGTGAAATCTGACCGCAGACAATGACTCGACCACGCAACGCCAAGTTTTCTATCGCCGCGTCGGTAACCGTGCCACCAACGTTGTCGAAGTAGATGTCAATGCCTTCATGAGCAACCTCGGCGATGCGCGCAAACACATCCTCCGTCTTGTAGTTGATGCAAGCATCGAAGCCGAGTTCATCAATGCAGTATTCCGCCTTCTGATCCGAACCAACAGTGCCGATGACGTGGCATCCGTTCATCTTGGCGATCTGTCCAACCACCGCTCCAACCGCACCTGATGCGGCAGAAACGAGCACCGTCTCGCCCGGTCTTGGTCGTCCGACGGCCAGCAACCCGTGATATGCAGTCAAACCTGGCATTCCTACAACGCCGAGCGCGGTGGATATCGGAGCGACTGACGGGTCAACCTTCCTTGCCATGTGCGCTGGAACAACCGTGTACTCCTGCCATCCGATCTGGCAAGCGACGATATCCCCTACCGAGACATCGTCGGATCGCGAGGCAATTACCCGCCCGACCCCTTCACCGACGATTAGATCGCCGATACCGACTGGAACAGCGTACGAGCGGCGATCGCGCAGTCGCCCGCGCATGTAGGGATCCAGAGAAAGATAGAGGGTTCGGACTAGTATCTCCCCGTGCTTCGGATCATCGACATCCGCCTCAACGATCGCAAAATCACCGGCTTCCGGATAGCCGACGGGGCGATTGGCTAATGTCCAGCGACGGTTTACTAGTTCAGGCATATCGTGGATTCAGGCTCCTACGTGCGGAGTGTTTGAGTGTCAGGTACGGGCTATTCTTCGGACTCGAATGCTTCGTCAGCAGACTGTTCACCTCGAGCTCGCGCGCTCCTAGATGCCCAGTAGTAGACTGGCGCGGCCAGAACGAAAAATAGGACCAATGCGGCAACCCCTGGTGCCCAGCCTTCAACCGCCGAGCCGTCCAATTGGTTGTCGAGCCATGTCTTGATGCCAGCACCGGCAAGTGCTGAAATCGTAACGCCGATGATGATGATGACCCACTCGACGAATTCGTTGGGAAGGTGTAGTTTGTTCATGCGCGTTTGCGTCTCCTGTTGAATGAATCCCATAATAATGCACCACCCGACTCGCCCCTAAAACCGCGTTCTGTGGAACATATCCTCTCAAGGTTGTATACTGCGCACAGCGTCCAGACAACAGCCCTCGATTCTGAACATGACAACCGCGCCAACTGCTACAACTTCGACTGACGGAACCGATCGACGACAGTCCCAAGATGCAGTCTTGCGTGTCGACGATTTGCACGTCTACTATGAAACGGCTGCGGGTGATGTCAAAGCCGTCAACGGTGTCACGTTCGACCTGCGCCCGGGTGAGCGTCTTGCTTTGGTAGGCGAGTCCGGTAGCGGCAAAAGCACCATGGCCACCGCGCTCATGCGCATGACTCGACCGCCCGGCAAAATCGTATCCGGCAGCATCCAATTGGGCGGCCGCGACCTATTGCAACTCAACGAAGCCGAGATGAGGCGCGCCAGACTCGCCGAGATTGCACTTGTTCCACAAGGCGCTATGAACTCGCTGAACCCTGTTATCCGGATCGAAAAACAGATCGTCGATGGCATCTTAGACCACGTAATCGAAGAATCTCCGGGGACAACTCGCAGATCCGATGAATCCTCCTTCTCCCGAGCCGATGATTTTGGCGCCCTGGCAAAAACTCCGACGCGTTCCGAACTGCGTGAAAAGGTCGCCGACCTCATGACCAACGTCGGATTGTCGCCGTCCGTCGCCCGCATGTATCCCCACGAGCTCAGCGGAGGGATGAAACAACGCGCCGTTCTAGCGATTGCGACATGCCTGTCTCCAAAAGTGATCGTCGCCGATGAACCGACCAGTGCGCTCGATGTCGTCGTCCAGCGCCAAATCATGCAGACGCTTGGCAGGTTGCAATCCGGCATCGACGCCGCTGTGATACTAGTCGGCCACGACATGGGACTCGTGGCGCAGTTCGCCGACACCATCGGCGTCATGTACGCCGGAAGATTGGTCGAGCTTGGACCGGTCGCACAAATCTTCGAAGACCCGCAACACCCCTACACGAAGTTGCTCATCGACAGCCTGCCGTCGTTTAGCCAGAAGAAAGAGTTCATCGGTATCCCCGGCATGCCACCGCGTCTGCTGAACCTCCCCTCAGGCTGCACCTTCTATCCACGCTGCCCCTCGGCGATGGATGTGTGTCGAGACACTGATCCTGTCAACATCGAAGTCAAACCAAACTGGCGCACCGAGTGCCACTTGCATACAGAAGCGGTGTCGAATGGCTAATCTACTCGAACTCGATAACGTATCCAAAATCTTCGGCGGCGGATTTTTCAACCGTTCGAACGTCACGATAGCCGTGCAAGACGTTTCGTTGGCTATCCCCGAAAACCGACCGACGATAACCGCCATCGCCGGTGAGAGCGGAAGCGGCAAGACAACGCTCGCGCGGTTGCTTTTGGGCGTCGTGCCCCCAACTTCCGGGCGTGTCCTGTACCAAGGCGAAGATGTTCAGAGAATGCGATCTCGCGACTGGTTGAACTTCCGTCGCGAGGTCCAACCGATTTTCCAGGACCCATTCGAAGCTTACAACCCCTTCTACACGGTCGATCACGTCCTCCACCGCCCGATCCGCAACTTCAAACTCGCCCTGAATGCGCAAGAACGAGACCAACGCATAGAGGAATCTCTTCGCATGGTCGGTTTGCAGCCTGACGAGACATTAGGACGTTACCCTCATCAGTTGAGTGGCGGTCAACGGCAACGCGTCATGGTCGCTCGCGCGCTTCTGCTACGCCCTCGAATCATCTTGGCGGACGAACCAGTGTCGATGGTCGATGCATCACTCCGAGCCACCATTCTGCGGAGCATCCGAGACCTCAATCGCGACTTTGGCATATCGGTCATCTACATCACTCACGACCTGACGACCGCCTACCAGATGTGCGACAACATCATCGTCATGTATCGCGGCGTTGTGGCAGAAGCGGGCAGCGTCGAAGAGGTCATTCAGAACCCGAAGCATCCTTACACCCAGCTACTTATCGACTCCGTGCCACAGCCGGATCCCAAAGCCGCTTGGGGTGAAGAGGACGACGAGTCGGTAGATCGGGCTGATGAGAGTTCAATCGTCACCGATCAATGCAACTTCGCGCCGCGATGCAAATACGCGATGGCGGAATGCACCGTTTCGGCACCACCGTTGCGTTCGATTGGATCAAACCAGTTGGCCAGCTGCTTCCTCTATACCGATCAGCCGGAGGTCGAAGATCCAGACATCGGGCAGTCGTTCGAATACCCGGTGATTGAAACCGCCGAAGTCACCAACTAACCGTCTTTGACGAGGTTATTTCGCGACTTCCTCAATCTCCACGGATTGATTCACCTCAATATCTTCACTGACCTGTATAACACCGCTTGGCCAAACCACCTCGATTTTCTCGACCTTCGCGGCTTTGCCCAACCCGAAATGCAAATCAATGCAGTTCATGCTCAAGAACGACGAACTGCCCAGGACATCTTGAACTTGCGTCGTTAATTCTCCCGTACCGTCAACGTCAGCAGTCACTTTGACGCGGGCTCCGATACCGTCAGCGTTGCTACCCGTACCGTCGATGCTCTGACGGCCAGTCAGTTTCACCGACAACCAGTTCCCATCACTAGCATTGCTCATCCACAAGAACAATGGACCCCGGAAAAAGTCGATGGTTTTTTCGGATATGAACACCGGTCCATTACTGTTCGTGCCCAGCAGATCGACCGTTCCATCACCATTCAGGTCGCACTTAGCCAACCCCTTGCCGTTTTCGTGATACCGCCGGTCCAATCGTTGCCGTTCAGGATCGAACTCCGGATTGTTAGGGTCGACAACCTTGTAGTTGACCCCTTGGATATCGAGCAACTGCGCCTCCACGGTTATGTCCTCGAACTGCCCCGCGCCGTCGCCCCGCAACATTCGTCCTGAGCCCGTGTACTTGAAGCCGTTCGGACCTTCTCCTCTGCCGCCCATTGCGCCGAGCCAATAAAGGTCCTGATCACCATCATTCTCGTAGTCGAAAAACGCCGTGCCGAAGCCGAAATCGTACGCCGCTAATCCAATCGGCTGCTCCACATCGCTCCAGACCTGCAGAATGTTGGATTGATCGAGTGACTCCGGCGGAAATGCTTGGCTCGTGGCAACATTGGTCTGCCGCGCAACATTCTTGAAATCACCGATCATGCCCATCTCATCATCCTCAATAACGCCATCATTACGCAGCAGGAAGTGGTAACACGTACCCCATCCTTGAGCGTGGCTATAGGCGCAATCACCTGAAGGCACTGGCGGCACGTCGTAAAGCAAGAAGTGATACCCGATGTTCGTGATGAAAATGTCCAAGTCCTCGTCCGAGTCATAGTCTCCCAACGCAAACCCCATCCAAGCACCCACTGCATCAACACCCATCTCCTCCTCTATCGAAGCGAATCTCACCTCATCCCCATCCGTATCGTTGCGATAGACCTTCAACGTATCCCCATCATCCGCCAACCATAGGTCCAAATCCCCATCCGAATCGTGATCGAAAAAGAGCGATGCCAACGTCTGACCAGTCGGATCCCCGATCCGATTACCATTCGCATCCTTTAACGACGCGTCGTATCCCCTAACCATTTCTCCCGTATCCGGATCCTCCCACTCCATCGGCTCGCCATCCGGGTTCAACATCTTGATCGGCGGGCTGATCAACCCTGCAGATTCAGTCACATCGCTGAATGTCAGATCACCGTTGTTGATATAGAGACGGTTGTAGTGTCCATGGTGGCGAGGATCGTCGAAACGAATGAAATCCTGATCCAGACGATTGCCCACAAACACATCTGTCCAGCCATCGTTATTCACGTCCCCGCACGCAATAGTGATCGCTGACTGCACATTTACGTCATCGCCGAAAGCGGAGTCCGTAACATCCTCAAACCGCTCTCCCTCAACGTTCCTCAACAAACGATCCTTGATCGCATTCGTCAGTGCTTCGTTACCAACCGCGGACCGATAATCAAGTTCATCGCCTATCAATCCGTAGCCAGCAACATAAAGGTCCTGATACCCATCATTGTCGAAATCACAAGCCGCGACCGCCGTGCTATTCGACAGCGATAAATCCGCTCCTAGCTTCTCACTTACCTCCGTGAACACGTTGTCGCCATCGTTGCGGAACAGTAGATTAGGACCGCCTGGCGCTTCCGGAAACTCCGAATCTGAATTCGCTTGTGTCACGTAGAAATCCATGTCGCCATCACGGTCGAAGTCGAAGAACGCCGAACCCGGATGCCAGTTGTTCACGAACGCGTTCTTGCCGAGTGCCTCGCGGGCAATGTTGGTAAACGGCATAACCGGCTCCGTTCCCGGCATCATCACGGGCTGTAGCGACGGCGTCGCGGTCGGAACCGGAGTCGGACTCTCCGGCACTGTCGTCGGCAACACCTGCCTGATTACCGTAGGCGGGAGAGTAGTCGGTTGCGGGACAGCAGTAGGTATCTGGACGACCGAGCGGTCCGGTTCTTCAGACTCTTGAAAGACCAAGAAGAAGACTATCGCCAAACACAATAGAACTGCCAAAGACAAGAAGACCGCTGCCAAAGACAGCGCGAATATTGATTGCCGGATCGACATAGCTTCAGAATCTCAATCTAAAACAATAAAGCGGGTTGCGGTTGTTATCCGCAACCCGCTCTCTGGAATTCCGACGACTTGCGTGTCGTGTTTTCGTCCTACGTTACTCCGTCGGCTCGAGATTCATCGTGATCAGGTACCAACCCGTCCATGGCGGATACGGAGCCGCATACGGGTCCTCGACGCCCGGCCAACCGGTCCAGTATCGAGTATTGTGCACGATCACGTGCAACTCTTCGGCGATGTGAATCACTGGCAAATCGCGCAGATACAGCTCGAACGCCTGCCGCGTCAATTCTACGTATCGCGGGTCGTCTGGCGAGTGGAGCATGCCCTCCATCTCATCCAAAATCGCGTCCATATCCGGATTCTCGTACCGGCCTCCCTGTACTGCCCCAGCATAACGTTCGCCCGGTGGTGCCGAGTTCTTCGAATGGTAAGACTTGAACGTCGTGTACGGTTCCGTGATCGATCCACACTGCACCCAAACGACCTCAGTCTCGCCCAGTCGTAGCCGGTCGCCAATCGTCGCCGGCTCTCCTTGCTTGAACACAGCATCAAAACCGCCTGCCTGCAGCTGTTTCTCTAGGAACGGACCTTGCGGTCGAAGCCAAGACGGGATTTCCAATGTGATCTCTACACGCTCGCCGTCTTTGGTCCAGAATCCTGCCGAATCTTTCGAATAACCCGAATCCGTCATCCGCGCCTCAACTTTTGCTGGGTCAGGATCGTTCGGATTATATTTGTCGATGATGTCTTGCACCAACGGCAAGTACTGCTTTACGCCGTAGGAAGATATGGGGACCACCACCGGCGGCACACCACCTTCATAAGCCAGATTGGCGATTTCATTGCGGTCGATCGCGTGGTTGATCGCCCATCGAACGTTGACGTCGCTGAAGTGCTTCTTCTGGTTGTTCAGTATCAACACGAAGTTACATCCGTCCGCAGCACCCCAAACGGGCCCTTCAAAGTTCCACGATCGGAGTGCGTCGTTGAATCCTTTGGCCGCTTCAAACGTGCCCTTCAACAACGGCACACCTGCATCGGTCTGGTTGTTTATGTAGAGCTGACCAGCGATGTCATCGTTCGCAATCGGGATGTACTTCAGCCGTTCCACTTTCGGCAAGTCGTGGAAACCGGTCTCGGCACCCCACCAATCGTCTCTGCGGTCGTACAACTGAACCTCAGGGGTTGACAAAACCAATTTGAATGCACCTGTACCCAGAGGCCAACCCTTCGCGGGATCATAGTTGTTGAACGTCAGAGGGTCCTCGTTTTCCCAAACGTGCTTCGGCACGATCACGACGTGGTTCTCATGACCGAAACCGAACTGCTCCTGGAAGAAACGAGGGTCAGGACGCGTCAACTTCATTGTGAAGTTGTAGTCGTCGTGGACGGTCACACTCTCGATCTTGTCCGCGAACAGCGTGGATCGGTTCATGTCTGGAGCGTTGGCAATCACCATATCGACGGTGAACTTAAAGTCGTGCGCGGTGAACGGGACGCCATCCGACCACTTCGCCCCCTCTCGAACCTTGACGTCGATCTCGTCGAGCGTGTCGTTGTACTCAAAGGATTCACCGAGCCACGGGACAATACTCCCGTCATTCAGGTTCGTGTAAAACAGGTGCTCGATCAGACCCTTTTCCGACGCGTGACGGGCATGAGAATTACCCGGCAACCACCAGTTAAAGTCCTCAACGTTGTCATGTTGCGTCCGGTAGGAACCACTCCAGTGGGTAAATACCACCGTCCGGTTACGCGGCACATCTTTCAACGCGCCCGGATCTGGGGTCGGAGTAACTTCCTTTTCAACGACGACCTCTTTCTCGACAACCACAGTCTGGACTTCGGTAACAGCTACTTCAACCTCTTTCTCCACCACAACCGTCTGCACCACGGTCTCGCCCGCGACCTGCACCTCTTTCTCCACCACAACCGTCTGCACCACGGTCTCGCCCGCGACCTGCACCTCTTTCTCCACCACAACCGTCTGCACCACGGTCTCGCCCGCGACCTGCACCTCTTTCTCCACGACGACCGTTTGGATGACCGTCTCGCCCGGAACCTGCTCTTTAACCACCACCGTCTGGACAACCGTCTCGGTGCCTCCACACGCTACGATGGCGGCCAACGCGACAAGCGCTGCGATACCAAGCACAAGCGTTGACAAAACCCGTTTCTTTGGCAACTTCACTGTTCGGACCCTCCTAGTACGGTTTAGGTAGCTCCGTAAAGATTAACGGAAATCAAAGTGGTAGTCAATTCTAGTATTTCGTCACGTTTCCATCGTACTGTCACGAATTTCACAATTATGAGCTCTCACATTCGCAATCTCAACAATGATTTTTGTCAGACAAGTTTCCGGACAGTACAAGAAAAGCGGGTTGCGACCATTTGACCGCAACCCGCTCGTAACTTGTGTCGGCGATGTGACCGCCGTCTCTATACCCGACTAGTCTAGTTTCCTGTCGGCTCCAAGTTCAAAGTGATGTGGTACCAGCCGTTCCACGGTGGGTACGGCGCGACGTACGGGTCCTCAACACCCGGCCATCCTGTCCACCAGTGCGTGTTGTGAACGATCACGTGCAATTCTTCGGCAATGTGGATGACTGGCATGTCACGCAGGAACAGCTCCATCGCCTGCCGTGCCAACTCCACATATCGCGGGTCGTCCGGCGAGTGCAACATGCCTTCCATCTCGTCCAAGAGCGCGTCCATCTCCGGGTTCTCGTAGCGTCCGCCTTGGACAGCACCCTTGTAGTTTTCGCCAGGAGGTGCTGAGTTCTTGGAGTGGTACGACTTGAAGGTGTCATACGGCTCGTTGATGGATCCGCACTGGACCCAGACCACTTCGGTCTCACCCATCCGGAGACGGTCGCCGATCGTCGCCGGCTCGCCTTGCTTGAACACGGCATCAAAACCGCCATCCTGCAACTGCTTCTCGAGGAACGGACCTTGTGGCCTCATCCATGATGGAATCTCAAGCGTGATCTCCACGCGTTCGCCGTCCTTCGTCCAGAAACCTTCCGAGTCTTTCGAATAGCCGGCAGTCGTCATTCGCTCATCAACCTTCTCAAGGCTGTGGTTGCCGGCGTCGTATTTGTCGAGGATGTCTTGCATCAACGGCAGATACTGCTTCACACCGTAAGACGAGATCGGAACGACCACTGGTGGAACACCACCCTCGTAAGCCAGTCCGGTGATTTCGTCACGGTTAATGGCATGGTTGATAGCCCAACGAACATCGACGCTGGAGAAGTGTGTCTTCTGGTTGTTGAGGATGAGCACGAAGTTACAACCGTCTGGCGCACCCCAAACCGGACCTTCGAAGTTCCAAGACCGCAGAGCATCGTTGAAGCCCTTGGCAGCCTCGAATGTCCCTTTCAGCAACGGAGGACCAGCATCAAGCTGGTTGTTGATGTAAAGCTGACCTGCAATGTCGTCGTTCGCAACCGGGATGTACTGGATGCGTTCAACCATCGGAGGGTCATGGAAGCCAATCTCAGATGCCCACCAGTCGTCACGCCGATCATAGATCTGAACTTCCGGAGTCGACAATGCCAACCTGTAAGCACCAGTTCCCAACGGCCAACCCTTTTCAGGGTCGTAGTTGTTGAAGGTCAACGGGTCCTCGTTCTCCCAGACGTGCTTAGGCACGATGGGAGTGTGGTTCTCCCAACCGAAACCGAACTGCACTTGGAAGAAGCGCGGGTCTGGCCGCGAAAGGTGGATCGTCAGGTTGTAGTCGTCATGAACGACAACTTCCGAAATCATGTCGTTCCAGTGCGTCGAACGGTTCAAGTCTGGAGCGTTGTCTTTCACCATGTCGATCGTGAACTTGACATCATGAGCTGTGAAATCAACTCCGTCCGACCACTTCGCTCCCTCGCGGATCTTCACATCGATCGCGTCAAGCGAGTCGTTGTACTCGAAAGACTCGCCCAGCCATGGGATGATGTTCCCCTCGTTCAAGTTCGTGTAGAAGAGGAACTCGATCAATCCTTTCTCTGACGCGTGGCGGGCGTGTGAGTTGCCAGGCAACCACCAGTTGAAGTTCTCCACGTTGTCGTGCTGCGTCCGGTAGGAGTCGCTCCAGTGCGTAATAACGAGCGTCCGGTTACGCGGCACATCTCTCAACGCGCCCGGGTCTGGGGTCGGCGTAACTTCCTTTTCAACGACCACCTCTTTCTCGACAACCACAGTCTGGACTTCGGTAACAGCTACTTCAACCTCTTTCTCCACCACGACCGTCTGCACCACCGTCTCACCCGCGACCTGCACCTCTTTCTCCACAACCACAGTCTGGATGACCGTCTCGCCCGCTACCTCGACCTCTTTCTCCACAACGACCGTCTGGATGACCGTCTCGCCCGCTATCTCGACCTCTTTCTCCACCACGACCGTCTGGATGACCGTCTCGCCTGGAACCTGCTCTTTAACCACCACTGTCTGGACAACCGTCTCGGTGCCTCCGCAAGCGACTAACACCGCTAAAGCGATACTCGCCGCGATTGCGGGCAACAAGGCGAACTTACCAAACCTTTTCAATCGCATGATCTACTGGACCTCCTGACGATACCGTTTACGGCTTCGTTTATCTGGACATCTTTATCTTGCGGATTTCGTCACGCTTAAGCGAGTATACCGAATCCCACACGCTTAGAAAGCTTCCAAGCGACGCGCTAACGTTATCCAAAATCTCGCAGTTTGTCAACAACGGTTTGAAAAGAAAGACTCTTGACTATTCTCGGCAATCCAATTAACTTAACGTCAGCGTTTACAAAAAGCCGAGAAAGCTCGCCTCTACTCTGGAAACCACGACCGCAAACCGACGCACCATGAATCCCGCATACATCGCCCGAAGATTCGCCCTTTTCGTGCTCACCGTCGCGGTTGTCGTCACCGTCATATTTCTACTCACGCGCTTGGCACCCGGAGACCCAATCGAGGCTAAAGCCCTCGCTCTCGAGGCGCAAGCAGGAAACACCGGTGGCGACATCGGTCCCATCGTCGAGGCTTACCGCGAAAAATTCCAACTCGACGGACCTTTGCACATACAGTACGTGACGTATCTCACCAACCTCTTGAAAGGTGACCTGGGATACTCCATGACGAACTATCCGGCGACCGTGGTTGACAAGATCTCGGCCGCACTACCTTGGACGATCGGCATCGCATTGGTGACCACCGTCCTGGCGATGCTGTTCGGTTCCCTGGTCGGCGCATTGATCGCGTGGCGAAGATCGTTTGTGCTCGTGCAGGCCACCCTCCCTGTATTGATGGTCACCGCCGCAGTACCGTTTTTCCTCTTCGGATTGGTCCTCCAGTTCTTCTTGGGTGTGCATTGGAAAGTCCTGCCCACTGCTTTCGGCGTCGATCCAGGTTTCTTAATCGGCTGGAACATCGAGACGGTCTGGCAATTGACCAAGCACGCTGTCCTTCCTGCAACCGCAGTCATCGTCGCTAGCACCGGACTATGGGGACTCGGGATGCGCGCCATGATGGTCACAACCGCCGGCGAAGATTACATGTTGCTTGCCGACGCCAAAGGCTTAAAGGAACGACGCATATTCCTCGTTTACGCGATCCGTAACGTCCTTTTGCCACAAACTACCAGTTTTGCCCTCTCCCTCGCCAGCGTCGTAGGTGGGCTTCTGCTGGTCGAAATCGTATTCAACTACCCGGGGATCGGCCTGCTGCTTAGGAATGCTATCGGCGAGAGCGACTACTTCATGATCCAAGGCGTGACTCTCATAACCACCTTCGCCGTCGCTTTGGCACTATTCATCATGGACCTGATTTACCCCTTAATCGACCCTAGGATTTCATACAGCCGATCATGACCGTAGAACCGACAACCCAACCTGCCGCGACAAGCGATAGCACGTCAATCGCATCTAGTGTTGGTTTCGCAACCCGTACCTATGGTTTCTTCCGACACAACATGAAGATCACGATCGGGCTGTTTCTCGTCTTAATCGTTGTCGCTTTCGGTTATATAGGCCCTTTATTCGTCGATCTGGAAAAGGCGGAAGTTGGTTCAGTTCTTCCGCCCGGGCAAGCGCCATCTGCTGAAAACTGGCTCGGCGTCGATGCACAAGGGCGCGACATGCTCGCATGGCTCATCGATGCCACGCCTGACTCGCTTAGAGTCGGCGTTATGGCTGGTGCACTTGGCGTCATAATCGGCGCTTCGGTGGGGTTCATCGCTGGCTACTATGGCGGGTGGATAGATACCCTCCTACGAACGGTCACCGACATTGCGATGGCAATTCCGGGCTTGTTGGTCCTGATAGTTCTGGCGAGCTTGAGGCAGGAGGGCATGACGCTGGAGCTGATGGCGCTTTTGATCGCGTTGTTCTCATGGATGGGCGCAGCACGTGTTATTCGCGCACAAGTTTTGTCCATGAGGGAGCGTCAATACGTCGAAATCGCCAGAATGTCTGGTGAAAAGGGCTTTTACATCGTCTTCATGGAGTTGATGCCCAACTTGATGCCTTTCCTTCTCGCCGCATTCGTTGGATCGCTAATCGGCGCGATCTTGGCGGCGGTAGGTCTAGAGTTCTTGGGACTCGGAGCGACGAACATATCGACGCTCGGCAACATCCTCTACTGGCAGAACTTCTACAACGCGGTAATCAGAGGCATGTGGTGGTGGTGGGGCTCACCTATCGCTATCTTCATAATCCTCTTTGCAGGTCTATTCATCGCATCCATCGGTCTCGACGAATGGGCGAACCCGCGACTTAAGGAACGCTCCTAGCCCGTGAAGCCGTAGAGTCATTATTCCGGCGGAGGCAGGAACCCATTCAACCGCTGCCGTTAAGGATGCCGATTGAAGATCACTAACATCCGCCTATCGGTATTCCAACTGCCGACTCAGACGCCGTTCTTCAATCTCGAACTCGAACCACTCGGTGATCGCAACGTTTGGCGATCAGTTCCGACTCGACCACATCCGACGGAGTACCACGTCCTCCACGTCGACACCGACGAAGGGATCGAAGGCGTATGCACTGTAGGCGACGCGCGCTACACGACTATGAGATCAATCGATCTCGAACATCTTCGACATTTGGCAATCGGCGAAGACCCGCTTAGCCGCAAGCGCCTCGAATCTAAAATGCGAACTGCGACGCGCCACATATTCACTATGCCCGGTTGGTATGGCGCGTTCGACAACTGCCTTTGGGACATTGCCGGCAAAGATGAAAACACGCCCGTCTACCAACTCATCGGGGCAACTCGCGATTCTGCTCCCGCGTACTACAACTATCGCGGCGGCGGTACTCTCGAAGCCGCTGTCGAAGACTGCCAACAGGCAATTTCCATTGGATTCACTGCCGTCAAAGACCATCTCTCGTGGCCCGTCGCCAAAAACGTTTACTGGTTTGGCGAAATCAGGCGCGCTTGCGGTGATGACATCGACATCATGCATGATGCGGCTGGTGCCCGTTATGACCTAGAAGATGCCATAAAAGCAGGCAAAGCACTAGAAAATCATGGATATCGTTGGTTTGAAGAGGCGATTCCGGATCGCGACTTCAACGACTTACGGATGCTCTGTAACGAACTCGAGATACCTGTAATGGCACTCGAAACGTTGATGCATGAGCCTGAGATATCGAAGATATGGCTGGAACAAGGTACGTGTGACCTAGTCAGAGCACACGCCCGGCATGGCACTACTACTCTATTGGATCTCGCCGAACACGCCGCGGATCGGGGCAAAAACGTAGAACTCAACGGACCAGGCGGACTATTCGGGCTTGTTCATACGCATCTGACTTGCGCGATACCGAACACTTCCTACTACGAATACTTCCCCGGAGGTTCCCGCGACGAACTTGGACGGGAGATTGGTCTGCTCAATCCGCCGGTTCCGCGAAATGGGGAGGTAAGCCCGCCAAACCGGCCGGGATGGGGTGCTGTCTGGGATTGGCAGTATTTCAACTCGGTGCGGGTCGCGGAGCTTTAGCGACGACATCCCTTTGAGTTCACCACGGCTACGTTTTCACATTCACGAAACTGTGATATAAAACCCTTCAGGTGTCGGCGATCCAACCTGTCGCTTTCGATGTCGTTTGGATTTCGTCAAATGTACCGGCAAACATTGCCGACCTGCGATCCTTGTCAAGGAGGTCCAAAATGAAATTCGCTAATCTGAGAAGGCGTTGGGCGACACTGATCATGTTGCCCGTCCTGCTCGCAGTCCCGCTCGTCATCGCTTGCGGCGAAACCGTCACCGAGACTGTCATTCAAACAGTCGTCGTCGAGAAAGAAGTCGTCGTCGAAAAAGAGGTCCAGGTCGTTCAGACGGTCATTGTTGAGAAAGAAGTCCAAGTCGAGAAGGAAGTTCCTGTCGTTCAGACCGTCGTCGTCGAAGCCGAAGCTGCTCCTGCAGAGGCCCCAAGCGATCTTGTCACTGGCAATCCGCAAGGCACCATGATCATCGCCGAAGGCGGCGTCGGTGTCCCTGTCGGATATCCCGAGCAATGCGTCCCTGGCTGCGGTAACCAGAAGTTCCGGATGGGCGCATACGAGACGCTCCTCTGGCTAGACTCCAGCGCCAACGCGGTTCCGCGACTCGCTACTGCGTGGACCGTCGCTGACGACCAGTCGTGGGTCGACTTCGACATCCGCCGCGGTGTTCAGTTCCACGGCGGTTATGGCGAGATGACGGCGGAAGACGTTGCTTGGAGCTTCAACAACGCCAACCCGAACACCAACCCAGACTCTCGACACGACCAGGCCGGAGACTTCCGAGCCATGGCCAAAGAGTTCGAGGTCATTGACCCGAGCAAGGTCCGCATGCACGTCAACCTCTGGGAAGTCGGAGTTCTCCGGCGCAACCTCAGTCCATACTGGCAGAGCATGGGTGTCCACAGCAAGAAGGTCTTCGATGAGTTCGGACCTGAAGGCATGGTCGACGAATTCATCGGCACCGGGCCATTCGTGTATGAAACTTGGTCATCGGACGACCGTGCGGTGCTGAACGCTCAGAGTTCGCACTGGCGCAAGGTCCCGGAGATGGCGCGCGTGGAGATCCTCGCCGTTCCTGAAGCGGCGGTACGGAAGACGATGCTCGAGACTGGTCAGGCACATGCAGCCAACATCTCGCTCAAGGATGTCCCAGAGCTTGTATCGCAAGGCTTCACCGCGAACCCGACAGCGGCGCGCATGAACGGTCTGTACTTCGGTGGCAACTACTGGCAAACCCATCACTACGCCGAAGGGACAGAGCTTGAGCGGCCCGGATACGACACCTCCCTTCCTTGGGTAGGTGAGTATGGCAACGAAGCGTCGATGCAGAGTGCGATCAATGTCCGACAAGCACTCGCCGCCGCGGTGGACCGTGAAGGCATCAATGCTGCAATCCTCAACGGGCTTGGCTACGTCAACCACATCACAAACATTTCCGTCAACTCGCAGACTTGGGCTGAGAACGCCGAATCGCA
Organism: Dehalococcoidia bacterium; assembly: GCA_963555965.3. Taxonomy (GTDB): domain Bacteria; phylum Chloroflexota; class Dehalococcoidia; order Lucifugimonadales; family Lucifugimonadaceae; genus Bin127. The sequence continues at coordinate 147,728 of OY821634.1, read as the reverse complement.
CGGTTGGGCGTATAGCTTCGACCGAGATGAAGCGAAGCGCCTGATGGATGAAGCTGGTTGGGGCGATGGATTTGAGGTCACTGTATGGACTGGAGCCGGCACTAGCCAAGAGATCGTTGAAGCCATCGCTGCAGAGTGGCTGGCAACTCTCAACGTCAGTGTCAGTCTCGATCTTTCGCCATACTCGGAGCACCGCCCGAACTTGGTGAACCTTTCGTTCAACCAGATTCAATACCGGACCTGTGGCGACAGTTTCTCGGCATTGAGCGTAGATCTTCCGAAGTCTAACGAGACGACATCGCACAAGATCGGCGGCACGATTTGTGCTGCGAGCATCTTGCCGCGTTGGGACGAAATCTTCGACCAGATGACGAAGGAACTTGACCGTCGCAAGCGCACCGAACTTGCCATTGAGCACTTCGACTATGCCCGCGAAGTCTCGATCAACGTTGGTGTTAACGAGACACCAGCGTTCAACACCTTCGACGGCGAGAAGATCAGGAACTGGCCGATTCCGCCGCAGATGTGTATCGGCGGTTGCACGTGGTTCAACCTCGAAGAAGTCGACTGGCAACCGTAAGGACAGTCAACCATCAGACGCTGCGTTGCCGAAATGCGGCGTCTAAAACGCCCTTCAATTCCCCCTTGGATCATCAAGGGGGAGGAGGGTTGCGCAAGCGTCTGATGTAGGGGCAGGTTTGAAACCTGCCCCTACCACGCCTACGACCACGACCATCAATCTCAATCCGCTAACCGATGCGTAGTTTCTTAGCCCGCCGAGTTCTGTATGGGATCATCGCGATTCTCGGCGCGTTGCTGGTGATCTTTGTCCTCTCCCGCCTCTCAGGCGACCCTTTGGATCTGTACTTGGACGAATATGGCGGCGCCTTGGCCGAGGAGACGCGGGAGCGTTTCAGGAAAGAGTTGGCACTAGACCAACCCGTCGTCATCCAATACGTGATCTGGGTTGGTCGATATCTGCGGGGCCAATACGGGGACAGTCTTATCCACCAACGCCCGGTTATCACGGTGGTGAAAGAACGTTTTTGGACCTCGATACAACTCGGTATAATCGCTTGGACTTTCGGAACAATTCTGGGTGTACCGTTGGGCATCGTCTCTGCGGTCCAACGAGGCAGATTGCTTGACTACATCGCCCGCGGAATAGCTCTGGTAGGTCAAGCTGCTCCGGTCTTTTGGGTGGGTATCATGGCGATCCTTGTATTTTCCGGCGAACTTGAATGGTTACCGTCTGGCACGCGAGGTGACGGATTTGCGATCCGCAACTACATCTTGCCCTCAATCGTCCTGGGTTGGCTGCCAGCCGCCGCGTATCTGAGATTGACGCGTTCGTCGATGTTGGAGGTACTCGAATCTGAATACGTCAAGTTCGCCCGCGCCAAAGGCGTCGATTACGGAAGTGTCATCTGGAAGCATGCGTTCCGTAACGCCGTCATTCCGCCTCTGACGCTCTCAGGGCTGATACTTATCGGCTTCATCAATGGCACGACGGTTATCGAAACGGTGTTCTCTTGGCCGGGACTCGGTCGGGTTGCAGTTCAAGCAGTTCAAGGGAATGATTTTCCGCTGATCTCCGCAATCACATTTTTGACGGTCGTGCTTTACGTGGTGGTGGTGCTGACGATGGATGTTTTGTATGCGATCTTGGATCCGAGGATTCGATACGCGTAGCGGGTTATCATGGCGACCGAAACTCGAGAACAGAGGGTTTCCGACGCGGCGGCGACACCGACCGCGATGAGCCGTCGTCACGCGCTGGGTTGGTTCGGTTACGGCTTCTACATCATTCGCCGGTGGCCGATCATTCCGGCGTTCATCATTCTGACATTGATCGTGTTCGCGGTGTTTGCAGATCAGATTGCGCCTCACGATCCGCTCGCTTACATCTCTCTCACCGATCGCAATACGCCCCCCTTGTCCACTGGCGAATCGGGACAGTTTTACATTCTTGGCACGGATAACATTGCCCGCGATGTATTGAGTCGAATCATCCACGGCGCACGAATTTCGGCGTTGGTTGTTGTTGTCTCCATATCCGTGGGCGTGACTGTTGGCACGGCTTGCGGATTGGTTGCCGGTTATTTCGGTCGCCACATCGACGAGATTATTATGCGCATCGTCGATGTCTGGGCAGCGCTGCCATTCATCATGCTGGCGCTAATCGTCGTCAGCATCTTCGGACAAGACCTCAGAATCTTGATTGCCCTGCTCGCTTTGATATCGTGGCCCGGCGCGGTGCGGCTAGTTAGAGCCCAGACGTTGAGTCTGCGAGAATCTGACTACGTGCAGTTCGCACGAATCGCGGGTGCGCCTTCGAGTCGGATACTCCTGCGGCATATCCTCCCCGGTGTCATCAACATCGTCGTCGTGAGCGCCACTTTGGGCGTCGGCGGCATCATTCTGACCGAAGCCACTTTGAGCTATCTAGCCGTGGGCATTCCGCCGCCTACGCCGGCGTGGGGTGCGATGGTTGCCAATGGACGTGAATACATCGACGACGCTTGGTGGGTTTCCGCTATTCCCGGCATGGCGATCTTCTTGGTAGTGATGGCGGGGAACTTCCTCGGCGACTGGATGCGCGACCGATGGGATCCTAATTTGCGACAGTTGGATTGAGGGGAATCTTAGGTCTCGGATAGGTGGTGTACACTTGAAGGTGCTTTATAAGCATGTGGCGAGGTGATGCATCATCAACAGCGCTTGCGGTAAAAACGCTCTCTGTGGAGCGTTCAGCGCCTAGATGCCTCAACGGCGTGGTCGAATCCTCAACTTCACGCCTCCTCGCCACAATTCGCGATTCTAGCCGCGTCGAGATTGGTTAGACAGCGGAATGTCACTCTACAACCGCGTCCTCGACGATGAACAACGTTAGAGATTCGCTCGGACCATGCAGCCAACACATTCCCTTCCACCTGATCCGGAATCTCCGAACGGATTAGTAAAACGAGACCTCACCGCTTGGCGGAGCGTAGCGAAAAACGCACTGTCAGGCTTAAAAGGTTGGCAGGCGGTTCCCGTCGCCGTGATCGCTGTGTACTGTTTCTTGGGCATCTTTGGTCCCGTCCTTGCCCCGCTCGAACCCTACAGAGGTACGGTGGCAACTCGACTGTGCCCTCCGCTTGCGATCGACGCGTTGACTACGGCGGCAAACCCGTCATCCCGAGCCTCAGATTGTAGTGCTAGCAATATCTTCGGCACTGACCACATCGGCAGAGACATTTTCTCGAGACTGCTGCACGGGGCGCGAGCGTCGTTGTTGGTCGTCGGTCCGAGTGTCATCATAGGCACCGTTACCGGCGTCGCTGTTGGAATATCGATCAATGGGATTAAACCCAGACCCCGTTTGGTTGCGCTCCTAATCCTCAGCGCGACTATTGTTCCGTTCGGGTTTTTCGTTTTCAATCAACCTGAGGCCCTCGCGATACTGAATGTGATCGCGCCGACTGGGTATGGCGACGACCCGATTCGATGGTCTACATTGATATCGTTTTCCTGCGCGTCTGCTTTGATTTCACTCGCGCTCATCGCAGTTGCATACCGATTCGACAGCCGGTGCCTCCCTCATTGGAACAACGGCGTAACGGCCGCAAACGGACTGGGCAATTTCTGCTCGCGTTTCCACCAACAGATCAAGGAGCTACGCCCTTGGATCGTTTTGGCAGCTATCGCAAGTGGAGCGTTGATAATGCCCCGCTCGCTCTATTCAGCATTCCAGACATCTGAAGTCACATGGTCGTTAGAACTGGAATACCTTCTTGAACACATAGGTATGTTCAGTCCGCTGGTGCCGATGGCTTCGGTCCCATTCGCCATTGTGGCTTTAGGAGCGTGGTGGGTTTACTGTCATATACTGCGTAGGTTCGCAACAACTTCGGGCATCAATCCCGATACAGATTGCGACGTCAACGGGGCTACCGAAGAATCTCAACCCATGCCCAACCGGCCTTTAGAGGATTCGGTCGTGATGATGAGGTTGAAACGCTGGTTGCCATTTATCATCGCGATAGTTGCTGTATTAATATGCCTGCGATTTGGGATTTATGAGCTGTGGCCGAACGCAAGGTATGCGATCCAAGATTCAAGCATCAGTCGCGAAACTCCTAGGGCCCGGGACTTCCAAGAAAGAAGCGAAGCGTTGGAATGCGCGACAGAGGTTAGTTCAAAGCTGATGTCCTTTAGAACCCTCCCACTTGAAGAACGCGTTGTTGATCCTGGTCAACGTTGTTTGGAGCTTTACTATCAACAGCGTAACGCGCCGTCTCATCACGAAACGTTCGAATTCATTTTGAGAATATTAGTTCTAAAGACTGTGGCCTTGGCATCAGTGGGCGCGGTAATCGCGGCGGCTTTGTCGGTCTCGATGTCAGGATGGAAGTCTCCGGTAAGAAGAGCGGTCCAGATCGGCGTCGTTTTGGTCGCGTTTACAGGATTGACGATCGCTTACGGGCGAGTCGCTTGGTTGTTAGTCATCGTGCATTGGATCGAACCTTCAATAGTGATATCCGGCGACAGAGGATTGGCGATTCAATGGATGCTTGTTATGTTTCGAGATTTTTTGACTGGGTTTGGGATCGCGTTTTTGGTAGCCGAGGTTGCCGTTCCTAGCTTGTACCTTGGAGCCAAAGTTTCCAAGTTTGATACTTTGCGTAAGTGGACGTCTTATTTAGTGCCCTGCGTCTGCCTCACGTCGGGTCTGATCGTGATATTTCACTATCCATTCCCGTCGTTCCTACTCATACTCGACGGCCAACTTTCCGTCATCGCCAACTCATCCGAAGAGCAATATCTCTCGTCGTCTAGTTGGCTGTCGCAGAACTGGTTGTGGACTTATTGGTTCGCGCTGATTGGCTATGCTGGGATAGTGTTCGGCTTTTTCGCGGTGGCGATAAGGGGGTTTAGTCGATATGCCATCAACGATCAGAAATGCGAAAGTGGGAATCCATAAGGGATGGGTAGCCGTCCAGAAAGCGAACCCATTGATCTAAACCCCCTTTAATTCCCCCTTGAGCATCAAGGGGGAGGATTAGGGAGTCCCCCTTGAACATCAAGCGGGAAGCTTAGGCTCAGAAACGCACAACGATCAATCCAGATAATCCATCTCGGGCCGCAGATTCCACCTGAGGACATCTGGCGGATCTATGTTCTCCGCCCACTGTTCCATGAGTTCTTGTTCGGACTTTAGGATGCGCATTCTGGCGGCGATGTGGTCAGGGTCCCAGCCGCCCAAAACCCGATCCATCAACTCATCTCTTACACCCCTGCAACTCGGATCTTGGGCACGGTCGTTTAGTTCGTGGGGGTCTTCGGCTAGGTTGAAGAGTTGGGGTTCAAAGCCGTGGTAGTAGTTGAGTTTCCAGTTGCCGGATCGGACCATGCGGTTTTGGACGCCGCCGTGTCGGGCGTGGATGTCTGCGCCGCCGAGGTTTGCTGAGACGCCAGAGCCGACGGAGGAGTCGTTCATGCAGTATTCGCTGAAGACGGCGTCTTTCCAGTCGGAGGTGTCGGGATTGTTGACTAGGTCGATTACGCTCATGCCGTGGGATTGAGGCAGGGGTTGTGCGCCTCCGGCTTCGAGCATGGTTGCGGCTAGATCGAACTGGTCGATTGGGGCATCGATGACGCGGCCTTCGGCTAGGTGCCCAGGCCATGAGACGATGGCTGGTACGCGGGATGAGTCCTCATAGAAGGTCTGCTTCCACCATAGGCCGTGCTCACCTACCTGCTCGCCGTGATCGGAGGTGTAGATGATGATGGTGTTGTCCATGTAGCCGTTGGCTTCAAGCGCGTCGAGGGTTTCGCCGATGAGCTGGTCGGTGCGGTCGCAGAGTGCCCAGTAGGCGATTCGGGAGCGCATGATTTCTTCGTCGGTGACCTCGACGATGCCGGTGCGCTCTCGCCACCACTGGATGTAGGGATGGCAGTCCTCGATGGGTTCGGGAGGAACGGTTGGCATCGGGACGCGGCCATCATATTTGTCATAGTCGGCGGCGCGGGCGACGAACGGTTGGTGAGGGAGCATTAGCCCGATGGACAGACAGAGTGGGGAGTCGTCAAGTCCAGAGCGTCGGGTGATGCCTTTGTTGTTGATGTAGTCAACCGCGGATTGCGTGACGTATTCGTCGTGGACTTCGTATGCGCTCTGTCCGCGTCCGGAAGCTTCCAAGCTGACGCGTGCGGGGCCGGCGGTGCCGTGCAGCTGTCCGTGGTCAACGGAGCGCGGGCTACCGGGGTAATTGGGACTGTGATCGCCGACGTAACGGCGGGAAAAGCCATGGAGTTGGTCGACGCCGTTGTAGTGCATTCTGCCGATTTGGACAGGATCGTAGCCTGCTGCGCCTAGCGAGTGTGCGTACGTGGGGACGGCAGAGCTGAGGATCTGGTCGTTTGTCCAGACTTCGGTTTCGTACGGGTAGCGTCCAGTTACGAGTGATGTGCGGGACGGGACACAGATGGGCGAGCCGCAGTACGCGCCAGTGAAGATGGCACCGTTTGCCGCCAATCGGTCGAGATTCGGTGTCTCGACAACCTGATCCCCGTAGGCTCCGATGACGGCCGGATTGTGCTGGTCGGACTGAATGTAGACAATGTTGGGGCGGGCGTTGTCAGTCATATCTCTTGAGAGTTAGGTGGCAACCGTCGCACGATTAGCGATCGGCATGTCGTCGTAAAGATAGCAGGCAGCCACACGGTCGTTGTCGGTCACGAAACCCGGCGGGTGTTCCGAGTGGCATTTGTCCATCACCTGCGGGCAACGGTCAGCGAATTTGCACCCGGTTGTTTCGCCGGAATCGTCTATCGACATCATGTCCTCGGCACCTTCTTCCCACGCCTGATCCGTCCTCATCTGGGGAATCGATTCGACCAGTAGCCGAGTGTAAGGGTGCTTCGGGTCGCGGATCACCTGCTCGACACTGCCCTGCTCCACCACCGATCCCTTGTACATCACGAGAATGTCGTCGCAGATCTGATACGCCGTCGTCAAGTCGTGGGTTACATAGACCACCGAGATACCCAAGTCGCGGTTCAGCGTTCGTATCGATTCGAGGATGGTGGCTCGGAGGGAGGCATCGACCATTGACACCGGCTCGTCGGCGAGAATGATGCGCGGCTTGAGCAGCAATGCCCGTGCGACCATCATACGTTGCCGTTGACCGCCGCTCAACTGATGCGGGTAGCGTCCGAGCATTTCGTCGGGGCGGAGTCCGACGGTTTCAAGGGCTTCTCGGATCAGGTGGACTCGATCATCGCGAGAACTCGCAAGCCCGAACTTCTCGATGGCTACGTGCAGCAGGTGATCGGCTTTGTAGAACGGGTTGTAGACCTCGAACGGGTCTTGGAATATCGGCTGGACTTCACGTCGGAAGTTTCGCCGTGCTGAACCCGACAGGGTCGACACGTCCTGATCTTCGTAAATCACACTTCCCGTCGTAGGCTTGATGACACCGAGCAGCAATCGCGAAAGTGTCGTCTTGCCGCTTCCGCTTTCACCTGCTACCGCCGTGATCGTAGGGCGATCCGACGTGATCGCAAACGAGACATCGTCGACCGCTACCGTCACGTTGGAACGATTGAACAATCCGCCACCGAACACTTTGGTGACGTTCTGCAACTCTAAAAGGTTAGCCAACTTCACTCTCCGCCATCTCTACTTCACGATCGAACAGGTGGCACATCACTCGCCGGTTATCGCCTACATCTACATCTCGGGGGGATATCTGGAGGCAAGCATCTTCGACTGAGGGGCACCTTGGCGCGAACACGCATCCCGGAGGTAAATCTACCAACGGAGGCGGAATACCCGGTATCCCTTCCAATCGCTCGCGCTTCTCCTCCAAATCCGGCACGCTGTTTATCAGCAGTCTGGTGTAGGGATGCTTCGGCTCCTCGATGATCTGCTGAACTGTGCCGATGTCCACTAGCTTGCCGGCGTACATCACGCCGATGCGATCAGCGAACTGCGCCACCAATCCCATGTCGTGCCCGATGAGAATCACCGCTGCACCGGTGTCGCGTTGAACACGGCTCAAAGTCATCATCACCTGCCGCTGCACCACTACGTCCAAGGCGCTGGTAGGTTCGTCGGCGACAATGACCTTAGGGTTCATGCTCGTACCGGTGGCGATTGCGACGCGTTGCTTCATTCCTCCGCTCAACTCATGCGGGTACATCCGCCCAACACTTTCGCGCAACCCCACTCGACGCAGGAGATCATGTACATGAGACCTCATGTTCTCTTTTGTGTCTTTGATCCCATGGTCCACCAACCCGTCGAAAATCTGGTCTTCGATACGCATAACGGGGTTCAGTGCGTTCATCGCGGATTGCGTGACCAAAGCGACCTCGGCGAGACGTGCCAGACGCATCGACTCTTCGTCGAATGGCACCAAGTCCCTGCCGTCGAGCAGGATCTGACCGCCATCAATGTATCCCGGCGCCTTGGTCAACTTCAACAACGCCATTCCGAGGGTAGTCTTGCCGCAACCCGATTCGCCAACGAGCGCCAATCGCTCGCCCTGCTCTAATGTGAAACTTACGCCATCCACTGCCTTCACGACTCCGGCCTCGGAGTCGTAGTAGACCCGTAAGTCTTTGACATCAATCGCGGGGTGGGAAGAATCGCCTGTGCCCGAACGGCGCAGGTCGTCTACCGTCGTAGGCAGTTCGAAGCGCCCTGCGACCTCGCGATCCTCAGTCGCGCTAGCGGTTCCGTACGTCGCCAACTAGAATCGCCTCCGAAGTCGCGGATTCGCCCACTCATCCATACCTCGCGAGAGCATGAACAATCCGATGAACAAGATAACGATAACGACAATGGGCGGCGACCACCACCACCACCATCCATTCACCAGCGATCCGTACCAGATGTTGTGGTAGATCATCATTCCCAAGGTGTTGGAGCTGAAGTCTCCGAGGCCAAGCGCTTCGAGTCCTATGGAGGCGAGTATGGCGGATGAGACGGCGAGGACGAAGTTTGCGACGATAAACGGCATTAGATTCGGCACCATCTCTTTCAGGATCACCTCGGGTCCACTCATACCGGACAATCTCGCCATCTCGACGTACGAACGTTGTTTCATCACCAATACTTGGGATCTCACCACTCTCGTCGGTCCGAGCCAAGCGAGCATCGCAATGATCAGCGCTAGCTGAATAAACGTCATTTCACCTCCACCTACATCTCGCCAGGCGATGGTGATGATGATGAGAATCAATATTCCCGGGATCGTTTGCAATGTATCGACGATGAACCTGATCGCCGCGTCCAACACGCCGCCGTAGTATCCGGCTGCGAATGCCAGAAGAGTTCCCACGATGGTTCCCACCGACCCTGCAATCAGACCGATCATGACCGTCTGGGGGATTCCTTGCGAGAACGATGCCAAGATGTCCTTGCCTAGACGGTCCGTACCGAGCAGGTGTTGACGCTCTTCATTGTCGTAGGCGAAGCATAGTTCGCGTGGGTTTTCAGATGTGTAACAAGGGTGCGGATTTTGTAGCGATGGCTTATTGTTGGGAGGCGCAAACGCGAGGTCTTTAGCATCTTCCGGAGCAGTCATAATCGTGCCGAACGCCCAGAAAAGCACGATAATCCCTAGCATTACGAATCCGGCGATGATTGACGGATTGCGCTTCATGTAGCGCCCAAAACCGGAAGCACGATTGAATAATACTGACGGTTCGTTGCCAGATGGTGATGCTATCGGTCCTGTCGACGCGGTCGTTGCCATGCTCGTTCAGTTGGCGGAGTAGCTGATTCTGGGATCGAGCAACGGGTATATAACATCAATCACGAGCATTGCGAAAGCGATGGCGAGAACGATGATGAAGACCACCCCTTGGATCACGAAGTAGTCAAATCCAGTGATCGCTTCGTACAGCACTCTGCCGATCCCCGGATAACCGAATATCCGCTCGACCAATATTGCACCAGATACGACGTGAGGGAGCGTTAACGCCAAGGCGGTGGTTTGAGGCAATACGGCGTTTCGCACCGCGTAGCGGAAAAACGTTCGCATCTTGGTCAGCCCCTTCGCCTCCGCCTGCAACATGTAGTCCTCGCCCTGCATGGTTATCATCATTGATCTCATGCCCAACGCCCAGAATCCAATCGATGCCAGAACGATCGATAGCGCCGGCAGGAGCGAGTGCTTAAACACCTCAAACATGAATCCGAAGTCGCTCCAGTCGGGAAGCGTAGTCGGCGCGTAACCGCCTCCGAGCGGTAGAAGCTTGGCTTGAAACGCTAGGAGCCAGATCAGTATCAAGCCCAGGAGATAGTAAGGAACTGCCGCGAGTAGGAAAAATGGCGGCAGGATGAGTTCGAAGGCCGCTTTGGGACCATGCTGCCAAGCCAACACCGCACCGCCCAAAGTCCCTACCAAGAATGCCAACAGTGTCGATGTAACCAGCAATCCGATCGACCATGGCATCGCTTGGTTGACGAGTTCGCTGACGCGCGTAGGGTATTTGGTGATCGATTCTCCGAAATCAAACCTGACGGCGGTTGAGAGATATGTCAGATATTGAAGTACTAACGGACGATCCAACCCGAATTTGGCGTTGTAAGTCTCGATGAGCGCCTTGTAGTCTTCGGCTCGCGTGGTCACGCCTTCGGCTGCGAGCAATTCGAGGCGAGTGGCGATCGGGTCTTGCCCAGTGAATCTTGGCAGAAAAAAGTTGAATGAAGTGGCGACGAAAATCACCGCCACAAACATCCCGATTCTTCTCGCCAGATAATCTACCGTCATTTCAATGGCATCTCGCTTGGTCGCCTCCCGAAGCACACTTCCGCCAAGATATCAGAAGCGCCGCACTCGATTGGGCGCCGATTGAGTTTCGGATAGGTAACGGTGCCGATTGGCGGGCTCTCATCCCGTCAATCGGCACCGCAATCTATCTACGTTTCCGCGCTGAAACGCGGACTATTCCCTACCGGTTCCTTCGAGCTTGCTCAGGATGTAGGGGAACCCGGTGTGCGGGTGGATCCCGTTCATGTAGGGCTCGTATCCCGGAGCGTCGCCGGGCCAGTTCTCCCAGTAGTACTCGTTACGAGTTACTCGGTTGAAGAACTCTACGAGCGGGACATCCGGCTGATCTTCCAACCAGATCCTAAGCGCCTGCTCGGTAAGGTCAAGAACTTTTTCGACATCGGGCTCCTCGGCCATGGATGCCACCACAGCATCGAATTCAGAGTTCGAGTATGACCATCGGTTAGCTCCGGAATCGGTCGTGAACATCAGCAACGACCGATAGATGTCACCTGACTGCGAACCGTTGTGCCCGACTAGCGTGCACTCATAGTCGCCGCCCTTGCCGTTTCGGGCCCAGACATCCGGGGGTTGCGCCCAAGATGACTCGACACCGTGCTGCTCAAGCAACGCGGCGACAACCGGACCGAGGTCCGTGAAGTGTGCCGAGCTGATGATGTTGCACTTGACGACTTCACCATTGGCGTCGGCCCAGAAGCCGTCGGAGTTCTTTGAGTATCCGGCCTCAGTCATGAGTGCGTCGGCGCCATCTTTGTCGTACTGACCAACTCCGAACTCTTGCCTCAGAGGCTCCATCGCCTCGTTGACGTGCTTCAGGCCAGCGTACTGCGGCCACGGCCAGTCGTTGATTCGGCCTTTGTTCAGGTACGCCTGGGCATTGAGGCGGTCGCGGTCGATGTACTTGTTGATCGCCTTTCGAACGTTGGAGTTGTCCAGGTGCGGCTGCAAGTTGTTGAGGTGCAGCGAGATCGGCCACCACGAAACCATGCCGTACTCGCCTTCTGGATCTCGGCCGGTGTAGGTGGTTGCGTGCTCGTTTTCACGAAGGATGGTATCAACGGTGTCGACGCGCAGGTCGTGCGTCTCGTCGATCTGGTTGGTGATCATCGCCTGTGCGAACTGGGTGTCGTCGTCAATGTTGTAAAGCACGTAGCGCTCTACCTCTTGGAACGGGACAAATCCAGTGTCGCATCCCCAGTAGTCCTCGCAGTTCTTGACGCGGTCAAGAACGCGTCGGAAGTTGTCGGAGTAAGACAATCGCCACGGACCAGTCGTCACGGGACCGGCACCGTCGTTGTATGCGTCATACTCGGCCCAGGTTTTGTCGTTCCAAACGTGCTCAGGAACGATGTACGTGCCAGAGTCGCCCTTGTAGATCACGACTTCGGCATGGAATCTCGGCGCTGGGAAGTTGAAGTGAATCTTCACTGTCAGATCGTCAATGATCTCGGCTTCCTTGATGAAAGTTTGGAATACTCCGCCGCCTCGAACTTCGCTGCCCAATTCGACCAGAGTGTTGAACGTGTACGCCACGTCTTCGGCGTTGAACTCTTCCCCGTCGCTCCACAAAACTCCGTCGCGGAGATTGTAGGTCAACTCGGTCGCCGCCGCGTTGTAGGAGAAGTCTTCGGCCAGCCACGGGTAGCTGTTGCCGTTCAAGCTGTCAGCGTAGAACAGCGGCTCGTGGAAGAAGATGACGCCCTTCTGGTGAGTTCCGCCAAGCGCATACGGGCTCCACATACGGAGTGCAATGCCCCCGCCAAAGCGAGTGCCGACCACGACGGTCTTGTTTCGAGGAACTGCCGAAACTACCTCAACCTCTTTGACGACCTCAACTTCTTTCTCAACCTCTTTGACGACTTCCTTTTCTACTACCTTCTCGACTTCGACTTCGACCTCAACCTCTTTTTCAACCACAACGGTCTGGATCACCGTTTCGCCAGCTACTTGGACTTCCTTCTCAACGATGACTGTCTGGACAACCGTTTCGCCAGCTACCTCAACCTCTTTCTCCACGACAACTGTCTGGACCTCGGTAACTGGTACCTCGACTTCCCGTTCAACGACGACCGTCTGGATGACAGTCTCGCCTTGTACCTGAACTTCTTTCTCGACGACGACCGTCTGGATGACAGTCTCCCCACAGGCCCACGCCGCAAGTGCTGCGATAGCCAACACACTCGCAAGCAATAACCTCTTACCGGTATTCATACTCAATTACATGACCTCCGTCCATACTTTCTGTTCTCGCGCCGAACGCTAAGGCTACACGAAGAGTAGATGCCTCAAACGCAAGGTATCAAGTGGGATAAGTCTAAAATGAAATCACACCGATTGCCACCACACACAATTCATCGGTTAGCGATCAATCTCGCGAGACCATCTAAGTCCCTGCAATCGCTAGTTCTGTCAACTGCCTGAATATTTCTAGCCGAAACAATCAATCGAAATCAGTTAGACCGTAATGGAGTTGAGGACACCTGTTGTACGCTGAAAAGCTCAGGTGCATTAACCAGAACCCACCATAAACCTGATGCAAATCACCACTCAACTATCACGTTCCCCTGCCCGCCCGGCTCTACCAGCCGTACTCTCTGGTGCAATCATCGCGGTTGCCGCCCTACTGTCTGTCGCTTGCATCAGCGAAGACCCAACCGCGACTCCCGAACCAACCACCTTGTCAGCAACCGCCACGCCAGAACCGCCTCAATCAGCATCGCAGGGGGATCCGCAAACATCAACGCAATCGATTGACGAGATGCTTCGTGAACCCGTCCAACCATTCACGAACATCGCCCCGCTCGTCTTGGTAGATCCGGAAACTGGGGAAGATTTGTGGATGATCGAGAACCGACACCCCGGCGTCGCGATCTTCGACTATGACCGTGATGGCGACATGGACTTCTACGTAACATCCGCGGAATCCGAAGCCTTGCTTCCAGATACCACAGGCGGCCCCAACCGCCTCTTCCGAAACGATGGCGATCACGTCTATACGGAAGTGGCAAAGGAAGCTGGCGTGGATCTGCTAGTCGCCAACAGCACTGGCGTCGCTGCTTGTGACATCGACAATGACGGTTACCAAGACCTCTATGTAGCGTCTTATGGACGTATTGGCGACAACTTAGACTACCGTGCGGCCCGTTACTACTCCGAACTTCCAGCCATCATTAAAGACCGGCTCTTTAGGAACTTAGGCAACGGAAGATTCGAAGAGATAACCGAAACCGCGCTCGGAGATGCCGCAAACTTGCGGTCCGGATTCAGCGTCGGATGCTCCGATGTCAACAATGACGGATGGATCGACATCTTCGTCAGCAACCGAGTCGACCAAGACTTCCTTTGGTTCAACCGTCCCGATCATCATGGTCATTACAACGTTCTATACATAAACAATGGGGATCTGACCTTCAATGATGTCACAGAAGAAGCGGGTCTGCGTTACGGCCCGATCCTTATGCGCGATCCGTTCGGCGACGACATCGGTTGGCCAGATCCTAAAACCGGTGAGATCGTGCCGGGTTACAACCCGGACCTCATCGACGCTTCAGGTGAGTACGTTGGCGAACCCACAGGTCAAACCCTCGCCGCGCTGTTCTTCGACCATGACGACGACGGTGATGCCGATCTGTGGCTCGCAGATGACGGCAGTAGATTGAAGGTCTTCCGCAACGAATCCACTAAAACCGACATCAAGTTCACGCAAATCAGCCGAGCCATGGGCATCGATATGATGGGCGCGTGGATGGGCTTCGCACTCGGTGATTACGACAATGACCTCGACTTGGACGTTTTCGTCACGAACATCGGCTACCATCCTCTCACTCGAGAAGCACCAACCACACCATCAGGAGATTGTGCCTATGGACATCAATACGGATGGGGGACTTGCTTCCACTTCCTCCTCCGAAACGACGGAATTCGCGATGTTGAAGGTGTAGGAACCATCGGAGTCTTCAACGACATTGCCACCGCGACCTACGTAGCTCCAAACGAAGTTATGCCACCAATGGCACTTGATCCTACTCAGATCAACGAGGAGTGGCAGGTACCGACTGGACTCGCGGCCTATGATTTCGGTTTTGGAACAGTATTCTTCGACTACGAAAACGACGGTGATCAAGACCTCTATTGGCTCGGTGCAATGTCCGACCGCGGTGAAGCCCCAAGTGGGCACCTATTCCCCGGCGCAGGCCGGATGCTCCGTGGCAATGGTGCTGGAGATTTCCAAGACATCACCGTCGAAGCCCGGGTATTGGACATCTTAGGTGTAGATTACTCCGTCCTCGATCCTGACGATCCCAATTTCGATCGATCCGAGCAACGCATCAGCCCGGCGTTCCACGAGAACGGCAAGGGTCTCGCCAAAGGCGACCTCAACGGTGATGGATACGTCGATCTTATAGGCACTAACAGCAACGGCTGTCGTCTCGCGGGCCAGAACGAGTGCAACTGGGAAGCCGGGCCGCTCTTCATGTGGATGAACGGTGGAGGCGACCGCAGCTGGCTGACGCTCCGGCTCATCGGAGGCATGGCCGATGGCAACACTGGCAGCAACGCAGACGGCATCGGCGCACGCGTATATGTCGAATACACTAATGCCGACGGCTCTACTGGTGAGCAAGTGCAAGAACTTACAGGCAGTTCAACATTCCTATCGATGAACAGCTTGGAACTCACATTCGGCTTGGGCGACGCGAGAACCATCGACAAAATCATGATCGAGTGGCCAAGCGGCATCAACCAAGCGATTGAGGATATCGCGGTGAACCAGCGCATCGAAATCACCGAAGGTCAACCAGTAGAGTAACCTTTTCAACATCCGCGATTTCCGCGATTAATGGCGATTGAGACGTGTTACAACCAAGCAGACCAGAAAATCTAGATCCGCAAATCGAGCGCGCGATCGCTATGACGCGCATCATCCGACCTCCCCGCAGGTCGCTTTCGACGTTCGGATCTACCGTCATCCACTACCACGTCGTATCGCAACCTGTATACGAAGGTATCTTCGAAGACGAGCACAAAGATACCGTGATCAGGCACGGATTGGTCAGAGCCGACCGTCCCCAGATCGTCACTCCCGGTTACCTGTCGCGCTCCGAAGGATTCGGGCAAGAAGCCTCTGAATACCTCGATCACCTTATGAATCGTTTTGGCTCGGATGTGCCGGGACTACTCTACAAATACAAGAACGAACCGCAGTCCACAGACACCGTGACCGGTGATCCGATGCAAGTCGCCGCCAAAATCCGTGACGAGATAGAACGCGACGACAAACCTCTACATACAGTGCTCCTGGGCGTCGACGAGCTCTGGGACGTCTCGGTAATGAAGTTCATCTACGAATTCACAAACGAATCTGCCAAATCAAACTTCAGCGAACTTAACGAACGCAACCTCCTCGACGACGAGGGGGGTGTGCCGCGAGACGCGCGTCTCCGCATTGAAGATCTGTTACGCAGGGCCCAGCGTCGGGAAATAGATCCGTCAGATGTTCACGAGGAACTGATGCGCTGGGGTCTCTTCGAGGAATACCAAGAGCGATTTTTCAGACTTTTCCGTCGCGACGGTTAAGAATCTCTTACCTCGACTCCCGCCTGAGTCATCGCAGTGATCGCAGCGTCCGTGTCTCCCGGGGCTAGCTCCACGCCCTTCATGCAGTCGAGGTAGACAACACTAGTAAATCCACGCCTGCACGCGTCCAGAGCCGTCTCCTTCACGCAGTAGTCCGTGGCAATGCCGACCACATCTACGCTATCGATACCATGCTCACGAAGCACGTTTTCCATCACAGTATCTGACTCGTTCCCCGTCTCGGGATCGCGAACCGAGAAACCAGAATATCCGTCTTCTCCACCTGTTCCCTTGCGGACATATTCTGCGTCCATGACAACTTCCAGAGCCGGGTAGAACTCTGCACCCCAGCTCTCCGCGACGCAATGCACTGGCCAGATTCCCCCATCCTTCTCGAAATGTGGCGTCACATCAGGATGCCAATCCTGCGTGTAAACGATCAGCCGGCTTCTGGTCCGAGCATCGGAAATCATGCGGTTGATGTTAGGCACGACCGACTGCGCATCCTGGATGTAGAGGCTCCCGCGCGGATCGACAAAGTCGTTCTGCACATCGACAACGATGAGAGCGGTATTTTGCATGGACAAGGCGATCAATTCGCTGTACTTTGTAGCGTCGTCTGCTGTAGATTTTCGCATATCCTATTTGCAGCGGATCGCGCAATAGTGCGGATCTTCCCGAATCAGACGAAAGGCATATTGAGATGACAGGCCGATACAAGGCGGCAATCGTGGGTTGCGGCGGCATCGCGCAGGCGCACATGGATGGATACTCGATGGTCGACGACGTCGATGTCGTCGCATGTGTCGATCCGATCCCGGAAGCGCGGCAGATGTACATGGACGACTGGGGAATTCCTCAGTCCTACGCCACTTTGGAAGAATGCGCTTACGACGCCGAACCCGACATCGTCAGTGTCTGCACCTGGCATCTCTTGCACGACCCGCTAACCGTAGAGGCCGCCGGATACCCCTCGATCAAAGCCGTCATCTGCGAGAAGCCGATGGCGATCGGCATGGGACGCGCCAACCGGATGGTCGAAGCCTGCGATGCCAATGACACCAAACTCGTCATAAGCCACCAACGCCGCTTCACACCCGGATGGAACAAAGCCAAAGAACTCGTCGAAGCCGGCGCAATCGGCATACCTCTCCGCGTCGACATCCGCGTAAAAGAAGGCCTCGCCAACTGGGCTACCCACTCCATCGACGGCGCAAAGTTCATCCTCGGCGATCCCAAACCACGCTGGGTCATGGGAGCCGTCCAACGAACCACCGACAAATACGAACGAAACACACCGATCGAAGACTCCTGCATCGGCCTCGTCATGTTCGACCACCCGCTACAGTTCTTCATCCAGTCCGACCTCTGGGACAACGATTGCGATGCAGGCAAGTTCTTCATCCGCGGAACCGAAGGCATGCTCCACGTCCGTGAGACCGTGTTAAAACTCTTCAACGCTGAAACCAACGGCTGGAAAGACGTCGATCTCGGCCTCGTCGAAGGCGACCAGGCCATCGGCGGAAACATGAACGCTAAACAGGTGGAAGAACTCGTCCGCTGGCTCGATGGCGGCCCCGAACATCGCAACGCCGGGCACATCGCCCGCGACACCGTCGAAATCATGATGGCGATGTACGAATCGGCACGTCAGAACAAAGTCATCCACATGCCGATGGAAGAGCAGGAATACCCGCTCGAACTCATGATCGAAGAGGGCAAGGTGGTCGTTGAGGAGCCGGGTCGATACGACATCCGCGGTTTCTTGGACCGCAGCAACATCGACGAGGCCCGCTACGCGCAGTTGAAAGAAGACGGCGTCAGCCACCACCAGGCGATGCGCATCCTCCACGACGAGATGGCACGCGGTTAGCTACCACCAATCGGCATCTCGCCAAGTTATGGGTGAATGCGGAGAATAAGATTGATATTCTCCGCAAAAATACGGAGAATAAACTCTTTTGCGGAGAATAGAATGTATAATCTACGCATATGCTCCGCATCATATACATACACGAACTCCCCGACTGGCCCAACTTCACTTGGCGTCAAGACGCTCTCATCGACCAACTCGCTGAGATCAGGCACCAACAAGGTCGCCTTCTCGGTCGCATGGCTGACATCGGTTTCGATCTCAAACAAGAGACCGAGTTGAACGCACTCACCGATACCATCGTCAAAACCAGCGAGATCGAAGGCGAAGTCCTCAATGTTGACGAAGTCCGTTCTTCTGTCGCCTCTCGCCTTGGAATCGATATCGGTGGACCTGCCCCATCTGGACGCAACGTAGAAGGAATCGTCGACCTCATGATCGACGCTTCCGGAAATTGCTACGCTCCCCTGACCAAAGAGCGCTTATTTGGTTGGCATTCGCTATTGTTCCCCAACGGTTGGAACAACGTGGGACGTATCACCGTAGGCGACTGGCGCAAACCAGGTAAAGGACCGATGCAAGTCATTTCCGGACGCCCCGGACGCGAACGCATCCACTTCCAGGCACCGTCGGAAGAAAAACTTGAACACGAAATGCAAGCATTGCTGCTTTGGTACAACGCACAGGTGAAATCTGACAATATCCTAAAAGCGGCTCTCGCCCACCTTTGGTTCGTCACCATCCACCCATTCGACGACGGCAACGGTCGTATCGCTAGAGCGATCGCAGACATGACGCTGGCCAGATCCGACGGCATCTCGCAACGTTTCTACAGCATGTCCTCACAGATACGTAAAGAACGAGACGACTACTACCAAATCCTCGAACTCACTCAGAAGGGCGCTATGGACATCACCAACTGGATGGTATGGTTCTTGGATTGTCTGGGACGCGCCATCGAAGCCGCGGATGAAGCCGTCACCTCCATCGTTGAAAAGGTCAAGTTCTGGGACGGAATCGCCGACATCCCAATCAACGAACGCCAACGCAAAGTCTTGAGACGTCTCGTAAACGGATTCGAGGGTTACATGACTTCAACCAAATGGTCGAGGATGACTAGAACATCTCAGGACACTGCGCTTAGAGACATCACGGATCTGATCTCGAAGGGCGTCCTTATACGCGGACCCGCAGGCGGACGCAGCACGAACTACCAGCTATCCAAACCCAAGCCACGCTAGGCCGTCGACAAAACCGATCGCGATTCATCTAGAGCTTCACGTACACAAGCCGCGTCGAAATCAGCGATCTACTGGCTGCTCGGCATCTTGGAGTAGATGTGGTGCGCCAAACGTCCGATCGGCATCGATTGTAACCAGACCTTGCCGTGCCCTTGGAGGGTGGCTAGGAATAGGCCTTCACCGCCTGCGAACATGGACTTGAGGTTGCCGGCACGCTGGATGTCGTAGTCGATCCCCTCTTGGAATGCGACGATGCATCCAGAGTCTACGCGCAGTCGTTCGCCTTGCAGATCGCGTTCGATGATAGTGCCGCCAGCGGACATGAAGATGTGTCCGTCCCCTTGGACCTTCTGCAGAATGAAACCCTCACCGCCAAAGAAGCCGGCGCCGAGATTCCTTTGGAAGGCGACGGTGATGCCGGTGTCGGACGATCCGCATAGGAATGCGTCGCGCTGTGCTAAAACAGTCCCTCCTAAAGCGCCGAGATCAATGGATACGATCTTGCCGGGGGCCTCTGAGGAGAAGGCTACAATCTGGTTCTGATTGCTAGCGTTCTGGAAGTGGGTGACGAAGATGCTCTCGCCAGCCAGCATCCGAGCACCGGCGTTCATGATTCCGCCTAAGAGTCCGCCACCACCACCAGGTCTTTTGCCCATCTTCGACTCGAATTCGATCCCGGGCTCCATGTACATCATTGCGCCCGCTTCGCCGATGATCTCTTCGCCAGGGCCGAGTCGGATTTCCAGCATCTGCAAGTCGTCACCGATGATTCGATACTGGAAATTGCCAGTGTTGATGACGGCCGTGGATTCGTTGGTGTGGCGCATGGGTCAGGTCCAGTCCTTTAGTGTTTGTCTTAGCATTATATGAGGGTTATTTAAGTGGGATTTTAATGGGTTGGTCATGGTTTGGCGCGAGTTGGGAGGTTTAGGGCGTCGACGACCATGTTTGGATAGTCTCTGCGGAAGCCGACTTTGGATAGGATTGTGGCGGCTGGCGATGTGATTGCGGGAGCGCCATTCCATTCGGTTATGACGACGCGCTTCGTCGGGGAGGTTTGCGTGATCAGACGTGCCAGCATCCGTATCCCTTCTTCGATGGCATCGTCCGATGCGTTGGTGGAGGATATTCGCCCACCGTTTGAATACGCCACTATAATCGGCAATCCACCTGCGAACACTATCCGAGTGGTGGAGTTGCGACTGAAATCCAGCAGCGTGGATTGAGCCGAGTTTGAAATCGATGCCAATTTGCGGTCAAAGATGTACGCAGGGTCAGAGGCGGCAACTACCGATGCACCCGAATATTCGCCTTGCTGTCCAGCAGCGCGCATGGTTTCCACGAATTCCACACTTGCGAATTGAACTCCGGGCAGCCCGTTGACGAAGTAGCCTCTACGTACTATGCCCCGAAGTTCCATCAAATTCAACGCGTCGTAGATCGGTCTCCAATCCCAACCCAATTGATCGTTCTCAATTGCGCGCCGGGTGACTACGCCATGTCGTTTCAAGAGGGCTTCGGCACGTTGGGTGGCAAGCTGGGTATCGCTCAAGTCGGGTCCCAAAAATCCGAAACGTGAGGTCGCCGACCAAGTAGCGCCAGGCGCCAACACGTTCTGTGTCTCACGGAGTCGGTGAGCAACCTGTCGCCGCGAGGTTAATCGTCGGCTGTAGTGACGTGGCCGTCTGCGCGGGCCAAGTTCAGGTGTTGTATCCACGGATCCAACAGTGGTTGAGTTCGATATCGCCATAGCAGTACGCCAAGAGTCCGCGGCGATGTGTCCAGATAGTGCCAGATCACGGATGGCAGATGTCAATTGTGAGGGTGTCAATCCAGGCAGGGCCGCAAGGATGGTCTCGGAGTCGGCGACTCCTTCGCTGATGACGAAGTCGTAGACGCGCATCGATTCTGCTGTCATGTTTTCAGGACCAGCGATTATTTTTGCCAATGTCGTACTAGGCAGGTAGGCTCGCGCATCACCGGCATTGACTAAAGCGACGCCTCTGGCACTTCCAGCATCATCTTGGCAGAAGACCCAGCTGAAATCGCCTTTGTCGACTAATCGCTCTAAATTGACACTTCTAAAACCATCAACACGCGCGGGTAACACGTCGCGAACCCATTGCTCAGTCGGTATCGGTACACCCTTCAGAACATCCAACGCCTCAGCCGTCGAATTGGACTCCGAACCCGTATGAGAGGTTGAGATGCCATGAAGTTGCAGCATCGCCGCTTGGTAATCGAGCGGGGCGGATGGTCGCACTTCTGATCGGAGAATCGAAAGAGTGCGCTCCTGAATTCGCGCCAACGTTGACAGATCCAGCCACTCCTCTATTGCTTCATCCCTGAAGTAACCTTTCGCGGCCCGCGAATCCGCCAGCATCTCCTCCAACGCGTCACTTAGCGGCACAGACGCGATCGGATACCGCGCCTGCAAAACCCCAACCGACAACGGGCCGCTGCGAGCCAGGTATCGCGCCACTACTCGCCTAACGGCCCCGTAGTCACACGGATCCGCAATCGCCTGTCGATACTCTTCCGCAAGGTTAGCTGCGACCCACCTCGATTCCGTCGCACCATCAACTTCGAACTCGACGCGCTCCGCCCTGCCCTGCGATTCCAGATCCGTAATCCAACCTTCCCATCCATCCTCGCTACGCTCCGCAATCTCGCCGTATGACAGATCGCCGAGATCGCTCAACAGCTGCGCCAACTCGGTGTCGGTTCTCGCCTTCATACCGACAGCGGTGCGTGCAGCTATAGATGAAACGTCGTCAATAGCCTCGATTCTCAATAGTCCGGCGGCTTTGGGGTTGCGGAAAAGTTGAGCCAGCGCGTCGCGGTCGATATTCAGAGATTGGAGTCCATGCTCGGCTTTCGGCGTGTCCCACTGGTACATCCAGAAGTCGATGAAGTTGTGTTCCAACGATCTAGCAACTGGAGATGGCACATCTGATTCGACGAATTTAACCTCGATTTCACCGCTGTGGATTTGCTCCAATATGCGCTCCAAGCCGGGCATGTCCATATAGTCCTCCAGCGCATCGCGATACGACTCCAATACGATTGGGAAGTCGGGGAACGACTTCGCGATTGCGAGCAGGTCTTTTGAGCGCAGCCGTTGCAGCCAGAACGGCGTTCTGCGGAACTGTCCCAAGTTTGGAAGCAGCAATGCCCGATACGCGTTCTGCCTGAAGACTGCTCCGAACAGAGGAGAGTCGATCATGCCCTCAAGGATGTGTTCCTTCGCGATGTCGTTGGACATCTCGCGGATGAATTCAAAGTCTGGAGCGCCGTCTCCTTGAGGCAGCCTGAACATGAAACCATCGTCAGAGACTTGGACTTCGGGCTCGACTTTGCGACGTTTGAGCAGTTCTCGCGCGATAGCGACTGACCAAGGTCCGTTGATGCGTCCTCCAAATGGAGAGTGCACTACAATGCGTTGATCGCCTATGGAGTCTTGGTACACCTCGACGATCACGGTTTTGTGAGAAGAGATGTCGCCGCACCATCGGATCTGGCCTCGGATATACGTGAAGATTTGCCGCGCTCCGGCTTCATCGATTGGATACTCAGACATCAACCATTCGACGAGTTCGTCTGGTGTGGTCTCGTCGCTGACGTATGGCATGACTCTTTTTGCCGCTTCAGCTCTGAACTTGGCGAGAGTTTTCGATAGGTCCAACGGCCGCCATGGAAAGTCCCCGCGCCAGAACGGCATCCGCGGTACCGCTCCCGGGGCAGGCTCCGCGATCACTCGATCATCGTCGATCTTGGCGACTCTCCAGACTTGGCTACCGAGCATGAATGCATCACCCTCGCCCGACTCGAACACGAACTCTTCGTCCAACTCCCCGACCCGCGTCTTTCGATCCGGAAGTACGACCGGGAACAAGCCGCGATCCACAATCGCGCCGCCATTGCTGATCGCCATCATCCGCGTTCCCGGCAACTGCTGCAATACATCTCGCGTCTGATCCCAGTGAATCCGGGCCCTCAACGTAGAAAAAAGTTCGCGCGGATAGTGACCCGAAACCAACTTAACAACACCTTCGAAGTTCGGATACGTCAACTCCCCGTACGGATATGCGCCCTTGATAACTCGATAAAGCTCCGGCATCGGCCAGTCCTGCACCGCAACCGCCGCAACGATCTGTTGCGCCAACACATCCAGCGAGTTGCGAGGCACTTCAACCGCCTCCACTCGCCTCTCCTGCATCCCTCTAGCCACCACCGCGGCCTCGATCAAATCCTCTGGATGCGTCCCGTAGATCTTCCCATAACTGGTCTCACCGACGCTGTGCCCCGCACGTCCGACGCGTTGCAACCCCTGCGTGACCGTCTTCGGCGACTGCAACTGCACGACGAGATCTATGCTCCCAATGTCGATGCCAAGCTCCAACGAGCTTGTTCCTACCAGTGCTGGCAACTCACCTGCCTTCAACTTCTCTTCGATGTCGCGTCGCAACGTATCCGACAAACTGCCGTGATGCGCCATGAAAGGACCGTCCTCACCACCGGTACCAATCGCTCCCCTTCCAACTGTCGCTCCATCGTTGTCGCCATGCTCGCGTGCAGACCAGACGGCGTTCAAGCGATCGGCGGCATTCTCGGCCTGACGGCGGCTGTTGGAAAATACAAGCGTCGTGTCATGCCCTTCGATATCGTCCAATACCCTCGGTATCAGCTTCGGCCAAATCGAACTTGGATCTCCGCCATCAGCATCGGGCATTCCATGGACGCTGATCTCGATCTTCTTAGATCCCGGACAGTCGACGATCGAAACTGGCCTCGACTCAACAATCAAAACCTCATCATTAGGGTTTCCCCCGCTCGCGGGGGAAATGTCCGAAGGACAAAGGGGGGAACCCGAGGCAGACGAGCCTGCCGACGACACGTTCTGTCCCCCCAACAGACGCGCAACTTCCGTCAATGGTCGTTGCGTCGCCGACAGTCCGATACGCTGGAACCCCGGTGCGACCTGCTCCAAACGCTCAAGCGTGATGCTCAGATGAACGCCGCGCTTGTTAGCACACAGCGTGTGTATCTCGTCTACTATCACTGTCTCGACCGTGCTCAAGATGCTCCGCGCACGAGGCGACGTCAATATCAGGTAGAGCGACTCTGGCGTGGTGATGAGAATGTGCGGCGGATTCCTGACCATTCGCGCCCGGGCTGAAGATGGTGTATCTCCAGTTCGCACATCCGAGCGCACTTCTGGGAATTCAATGCCTAAGGACCTCGCCGCGCGCTCGATGCCGCGCATTGGTTCTTCAAGGTTGCGTTCGACATCATAGCCAAGCGCCTTCAGCGGAGAGATGTAGAGCGTCCTGATCCCCTTACGTTTCGATAGCGCAACATCCGAATACAGCGCGTCGAGTGCCGAGAGAAATGCCGCCAACGTCTTACCTGAACCCGTCGGCGAATGGATCAACACGTTTTCACCGCGTTTAATCAGCGGCCAAGCCTCGATTTGAGGCTCAGTCGCAGTGCCATGCCGTTCTCCGAACCACTTGGCAACAGGCGCGCTGAACAGACTCAGCACTTCAGAATCTGTAGGAGCAACTCGTACCATGATTCACACCATCGGTACGAGTTTAAGCGCGAATCTAATCAGATCAGCGATGCGCAGCAGGGATTGGAAAAGTTCCTTTAACTCCCATCGGCTGTCCACATCCGCCTACCAACCATCAAACACAGTGTCGTGTAGAGCAGATCCATCGTGGGGAAATGGATCAAGTGAGAGTTGACCGCCAATCCCGTCTCGCTAGACGTGTCAAGCAACCAGAACCACTGCCAGAAAAACAGGCTCGCCAACACGATCGAGCCGTAGAACACGAACGACGTTCTCAGATAAGTGAGCGTATCGACTTCATCTTCTCTAACCGCACGCTTGCGAGCGATACCGATAATCAAGATGATCACGACGCCGACAGCCATAAAGTAGTTCACGTACCTCCAGATCACGTAGTCTGGCGAACCATCGTGATACAACGGCGTAACCGCTAGGTTGACTGCCACTACGATCCCCGATATCACGAGAAACGCGGCGATTATCTTTCTTACTAGATCCATCATTGCCCTCCTTGAATCACTCGCAATATATTGTCCCACGACATTAACGTCGTCGCAACATCCAGAACTGACCGCGGCTCGCGCTACAGTACTCGACCTACCACAGCGCCATCGAAGCCTCAAACAGCGATCGCAACTCCTCGGCTCCAGTGGTGCGCGGCGCTAACTTCGTAACTCGATGCTGTGGCAACGTCCCGGCGACGAAAGCGTCGATGTCTGATTCGTTGTATCCTACTCCGCTCAATCCGTTCGGCATTCCCAAATCCTGCAACAGCTGAATAATCTGCTGCGCCAATATCTCGCCCGCATCTTCGGCATCCATACCGTCGACGTCCGCGCCCATCAATCTCGCTGCCTCGAGATGACGAGTCGGGTTTGCCGACGCGGTGTATCTGAATACTGCTGGCGCGTTCAAAATCACCGACAAGCCATGTGGAATGATCGGCTTTTCATCCGGATATCCGTCGGGCTGGTAATCCCTCGCGTTTCCCGCGACTGGATACGACATCCCATGCGGCAAATGCACCCCGGCAGTACCGAAACCGACTCCCGCAGCCGTTGCCGCTAAGCACATATTCGCACGCGCTTCGTCATCGTTAGCGTCATTAACTGCGCGCCGGATGTTTTGGGAAACAATCTCAATCGCCTTCGCCGCCCAGACATCGCTCATCGGGTTTGATCCCTGATACGCCGGACGATGCGCCGGATCGATCGGGGCCTCGCGCCGCGTATACGGCAACGCGGTATACGACTCCAATCCATGACACAACACGTCAAATCCGCTGAAAGCCGCCACGTTCTGCGGCATCGACCTAGTATTTTCCGGATCAACCAACCCCATATGCGGCTTCAGCGCACGGTTCGCTATCCCCGTCTTGGCATGCATCTCCTTCATGTCGAAGATCGCTACGCCTGACGTCTCGCTACCCGTCCCCGCAGTAGTCGGCACCGCGATCAACGGCTTCAACGCGCCCGGAACGGGTGTGCCCTTACCGATTGGCGCATTCACATACTCCAGAAACTCCGCTGGATACGTGTCGTACAGATTCGCCGCCTTCGCCGTATCCATGACCGACCCGCCGCCTACCGCGACAAAGCCATCGAAATCATCCTGATCAGCGAACTGAATCGCATCCGCGAAAGACGCATCCGTCGGCTCAACACTTACGTCCGCGTAAACCACACACTCGATGCCCTCATCACGCAACGACTCTAAAGAAGTCGTAACCGCCGTCGATTCGAGCAGCGATTGGTCGGTCAACACCATCGCCTTTTTAACGCCAAGCCGTTTCATCTCGAAACCGAGTTCAGCGGTGACGCCAAACCCGAACTTGATGCTCGCAGCATCCATCGCAAACGCAGTTTCTAGTGCCTGAGACATCCCGTTTCTCCGATCGATCGCCTTGCCGATTCAAAGCAGTAACAACCCGTATGAGTTGGGTCAGCATTAAAGTATGCACCAAACCGTTAATCACACAGACAATCCATGAACCGATACCGCAAAGCACTCAGCATCGATCTCTATGAGTTGACGATGTCGCAAATCTTCTGGCGACGGGGCATGGATTCCACCGCCACATTCAGCCTCTTCTTCCGCGGTTATCCAAAAGATCGTGGCTACTACATCTCATGCGGCATCGACGAAGCTCTCGACTTCCTCGAAAATTTCTACTTCTCACCTGCCGAAATCGAAGCGATTCGGAAGGTCGCTCCAATCGCCGATGATTTCGTGGAAGCACTCTCTGACCTTCGCTTTAACGGCAAAGTCAGAGCCGTGCCAGAAGGCTCTGTCATATTCGCAGATGAGCCGATTCTTGAAGTTACCGGAACTCTGATTGAAGCCCAGATCGTCGAAACGATGCTCTTGAACATCGTCACCACCGCGTCGCTATTCGGAACCAAAGCCTCACGCATAGTTCAAGCTGCGGCCGGCAGACCTGTTGTCGATTTCGGATCGCGTCGCACCCATGGCGAAGACGCCGCAATCAGGGCCGCACGTTCAGGCTATGTAGCCGGCTTCTCCGGGACCAGCAATATCAAAGCCGCCGCGCTATACGGCATACCAGCATTTGGAACGATGGCGCACTCATTCGTCCAAGCCTTCGACGACGAAGCCAGCGCCTTCGCATCTTATGTCGATGAGTTTCCCAATACGACTACGCTTCTAGTGGATACTTACGACACTTTAGATGGGGTTCGTAACGCGATTCGTGTTGCCAGCGTGGCAAAAGAACGTGGCATCAAGGTCAACGCTATACGCCTTGATAGTGGCGACTTGGCACAATTAGCCAGAGGTGCCAGGAGCCTTCTGGATCAAGCCGGATTCCCTGAGATTCAAATCATGGCAAGCGGCGGACTAGACGAGCACAGCATTCAAGAACTGGTCGCGGCACGCGCGCCGATAGACGCTTTCGGTGTCGGAACGCGATACGGAACTTCAGCCGATGCGCCGTTTATAGATTCCGTTTACAAGCTTGTCGAACTGGACGGGCGTCCAATCGCCAAACTCAGCGCTGGCAAATCAACGCTCCCATGGCGCAAGCAGATATACCGTCGTTACAATGCCGATCTAATCGACGGCGACTTGATCGCTCGATCAGATTCTCCGATGCCGGAGCATTACACCCATGCTTTGCTCCGCACTGAAATGGAGGATGGCAAGCGGTTACACCAACCCGAATCGTTGGACGACATCCGCGATCGGATCGCGGCTAATCTCGCCAGACTACCTGAACCGTACCGTAAACTGCATGAACCTCAAACATATCCCGTCGAATACTCATCCGAGTTCCGTTGAACGAACCTTGCAGACCTCGAACACGGGAAGAGCAATCGCCATGACCAATTCTCAACTCCCAACTCACTCCCAAACCGTAATCATCGGCGCCGGCATCGCAGGGTGCAGCGTCGCCTATCACCTCGCACAACTCGGATGGCGCGACGTCGTCGTCATCGACCAAGGTCCTCTCTTTGAGACCGGCGGTTCGACATCCCACGCGCCCGGGCTTGTCTACCAAATCAACCCGTCAAAGACCATGGCAAGTTTTGCCAAATACACCGTTGACCTTTGGTCAGAACTAACACTTGGTGGTGAATCTTTGGTGAATCAGGTGGGGAGCCTCGAAGTTGCTTGGACACCCGAACGCTTGGAAGAACTGAAACGCAGAGCCAGTTTCGGTCTCAGCTGGGGTGTCGAAGCCCACGTCATCAGCACTCAGCAAGCGAGGGAAATGGTACCGACACTCTCTGATCGCATCTTGGGCGCGCTTTATGTCCATTCCGACATCCAAACCAGAGCGATTAGGCCGGCTGAAGCTATGGCGCAGGGGGCGCAAGGAAACGGCGCGCGGTTTTTCGGAAACGTCAAGGTCACTGGTTTCAACATTGTCGATGGACGCATTCGGGGTGTGCAAACCGACCATGGGGACATCAAGACGGACCTCGTAGTTTCGGCAGTCGGCATTTGGGCACCCAAATTAGGCGCGTTAGCCGGTGTTCCGATTCCCCTCTCGCCGATGCAACACATCTATGCCGTCACAACACCCGTTGATGAACTTGCGGACGCTACCGACGAGATTTCACAACCATTCGTCCGCCATCAAGATCGCTCGATGTATCTGCGCCAACATGGAAACTCATACGGCATCGGTTCGTATCTGCACGAACCGCTTTTGGTGGATTCCAACGATCTCAACGATTATTCAAACGCGGCAAATCCTCCTGCCGAGATGCCGTTCACCGCGGATCATTTCCAAGCCGCTTTGACAGCATCCGGAGAGGTGATGCCAACGTTGAAAGATGCAGAACTGACGCGCAAGTTCAACGGACTGTTCTCATTCACCACAGACAGTTTCCCGATCCTAGGCGAAGCACCGCAAGTAAAGGGATTCTGGTCGGCGCAGGCGGTATGGATCACACAAGCAGGCGGGGTAGGTCGTGCCGTTGCAGAGTGGATCGTAAACGGAGACCCTGGCACCGACCTTCGGGAATGCGACATCGCGCGCTTTCACCCGCACGACTACAACCGAACTTACATCAACGCCCGCGCCTCTCAGCAGTACCGAGAGGTGTACGACATCATTCACCCGCTGCAACAGATATCGAACCCGCGAAACTTGCGACTGACACCCTTCCATCAACGACACAAAGAACTTGCCGCCGTGTTTTTCGAGAACTCGGGTTGGGAACGTCCGCAATGGTACGAGTCGAACCGCAATCTAGTAGATGAACTGCAACCCGCCGGCGCGTCTCGTCAAGGATGGGAGTCGCTAGAATGGTCTCCGATTGTCGCTGCTGAACACGTCGCAACTCGCCAACGCGTTGCACTGTTCGACCTCACGCCCTTCGCAAAATTCGAGGTCAGCGGACCCGGCGCGTTGGCGGCAATGCAGAAACTCGCTACCAACCAGATCGACCGACCTGTCGGGTCCGTCATCTACACCTCGATGTTGACGCCCAACGGCGGGATTACATGCGACCTCACCATCACCCGATTGGCAGAAGACCGCTTCTTGATCATCACCGGCGGTGGCACTAGATACCGCGATTTCAAGTGGATTCGCTCACATATCCCCGATGACGGATCGGCACACATCACCGACGTCTCATCGTCGCTGTGCGCCATCGGACTCTGGGGACCTCAAGCCCGTGAACTCCTGAGAAAAGTAACGGAAGCAGACATCGACAACGCGTCGTTCCGGTACGTGACCGCCAAATCGTTCAACATCAACGATATTCCTGCATTGGCAATTCGGATATCGTACGTCGGTGAACTCGGATGGGAGATATACACGCCAGTCGAGTACGGACAGAGTCTCTGGAACGTACTCTGGGAAGCAGGTCAACCTTACGGGATAATTGCAGCCGGTTCCGCCGCTTTCGATTCTTTACGACTCGAAAAAGGCTACCGACTATGGGGCAACGACATCCACACCGACTACAACCCGTATGAAGCGGGAATTGGATTCGCGGTGAAGATGAATAAAGGCGATTTCATCGGTAAAGACGCGTTGCTTGAAATCCGCGATAAAGGCTTGACCCGCAAACTCTCTTGCTTGACATTGAACGAACCGGACCGCGTCGTCATGGGCAAAGAGCCGATCATGCAAGGCAACAGAGTGTTGGGGTACGTGACGAGTGCGAGTTACGGACACTCCATCGGACGCGGTATCGCTTACGGCTACCTCCCGCTTGACCACGCCGAATCCGGCATGCAGGTCGACATCGTCTACTTCGGTGAAAAAATAACCGCCACAGTGCAAAACGAACCACTCTACGACCATCAAAACGCGAAACTCAGATCGTAGTCTAATCACGCGGCCAACAACCTGCATTTACGTCTGATTCCGTGTTAATATCACGCCATCAATTTCAACCCGCTCAATGAAGGGGAGGTTATCGGATGGCTCAAACACTGATCATCGACGGCCTCAAGCGTCGTACAAGGCCGATCAACTTAAGACAAAGCGGTAACAGCGACGCACGAATGCTGATTTCGACTCGGGTCAGAAAATCACCATGGTGGCATCTATCCAAAGCCGCCGGGTGCCGGGCGTATACCGTCTACAACCACCAGTATCACCCGCGGTCATACGTCGAACCTGAAGACGGTGGACTTCTGGCGGAATACGAAACGCTGACCAATCACGTCAGCATGTGGGACGTCTCGGTCGAACGACAGATATGCGTAAAAGGTCCAGACGCGGCGGATTTCGTCAACCTCATCATCACCCGAGATGTTCACTCGCTGATCCCCACCATGCAGGCGCGCTATGTCATTCTGTGCAACCAGTACGGTGGAGTCATCAACGATCCTGTATTGCTACGAGTTGCAGACGACGAGTTCTGGTTCAGCATCTCCGATTCCGACGTGCTGCTGTGGTTGCAGGGCGTCAACTCATTCGCAAACTACAACGTGGAAATCAGCGAACTAGACGTGTCGCCAGTCCAGATTCAAGGCCCCAAGTCCGCAGCACTGATGGAGAAGATGTTCGGCCCCCACCTTAGAGACATCCCGTACTACGGACTGATCCATGAAAAGTTAAACGGACGTCCGGTCACGATCTCTCGAACGGGATTCTCTGCCGAGATCGGTTTCGAGATATATCTGCACGATTCGACACGCTACGCCGACGACGTGTGGCCGTACATTCTCGAAAACGGAGAGGAGTTCAACCTCGGTGTCATTGCGCCGAGTCACATCCGCAGACTCGAAGCTGGAATCCTATCCTACGGGCAGGATTTAGACATTGAGAACAACCCTTACGAAGTTCGACTCGGTTGGCAGGTAGACCTCGACAAGAAGGCTGATTTTGTCGGCAAGCAAGCCCTCGCAAAGATCAAACAAGAAGGTGTCAACCAACGCTTGGTCGGACTCCGAATGGGCGGCGAACCGATCACCTGGTACAACGAAGACTTCTACCTGGTCAAAGACCGTGACACCGGCGACGATGTCGGCTACGTAACCAGCGCGTTCTGGTCTCCCAACCTAAACTCCAACATCGCACTCGCCGTCATGCCGAAAACTCATTGGAAACGCGGCACCAACGCCAAGGTCCAACTTCCAGCAGACGGCATCGTAGACGCAACTGTAGTCCGCGTACCTTTCTACGACCCCGAAAAAGAAGTCCCAAAAACAGACCTAGTCAACTAAAACGGGACCACTCCTCTACCCTCCTTCGATTCAGCGCAAGGGGGTAGAGGAGTGTAGCGACGCGAGAAGGGGATGCCCGTCGGATGGGAGTAATCGCTGGCAAAGCATCCCTTTAACCCTTGCGAAGCGAAGGGGGATCGTTTGCAACCCACTTCCACGCCAATCACGCCCCATCATCCAAATCGCGCCTCATTCCAGCGAACGCGGGAAAGCCGTTCAAATATAATCCCAACCATCCCCGCTCAGCGCGTGGAGATGCAGCATGACTACCGCCAACATCAAAGTCAAGACCGACGGCAACGGTATCGCCACGATGCCTCAGACCGAAGCCTTTTTCAAGTTTCCGGACCCGCCGGAACGCACTCCCGAGATGACCACTTTCGACCATCTTTCCGTCAACGGCAATGTCCACTATCTCATCCACCACTTAGGCAAACAAGAAACCACCTTGGTCGCCGGCGAACGTTACGTCAGCCTAGCGCCTACACGCGACATGACAGGCCTGCGCTACCCCGACCTCATCGTGGCATTCGACGTTGATCCAGCTGCATACAAAGCACGCAACGCGTACGTCATCTCTGATCAAGGAAAAGCGCCGGACTTCGTGCTCGAAATCGCGTCCAGATCCACCGGGAGCATAGATACCGGCGTCAAACGCGACGACTACGCGGCCCTCGGCATTACTGAATACTGGCGATTCGACGAAACCGGCGAGCACCACGGCACGCGCCTAGCCGGAGATCGTCTAGTCGATGGACAGTACGACCCAATACCCATAGTCGAAATCGAAGAAGGAGTCTTGGAAGGCTACAGCGCGACCCTGCACCTAAACCTCCGTTGGCAGCACGGGCAACTCGCATGGCACGACCCCGACACCAACCGACACATCCTAACGATGGACGACGAAAGCGAACGTGCCGACAACGCCGAGGCACGCGCCGACAACGCTGAAGCACGCGCCGACGCTCTTGAAGCCGAACTGCGCAGACTACGCAGCTAGCAATGCCCACAATTCAAATCACATAAATCACAGCCCATCATTCAAAATCATCGCAATCACAGTTCAAAACCACTTCGAAGATTCCTCGCTGTTCTCGGAATGACACAAGGCGAGAGCAGGACACTTGTATCGCCTTTAATGTTTATGCCGTAAGATTAGATGCGGCAACTACGCCGTGAACCACATTCGACCGTTTAGAGAGACCGCTCATGCCGCCGAAAATCGCAGCAAACCTTACCATGATGTTCGGTGAACACGAATTTATGGACCGGTTCAGCGCCGCCGCAAAAAACGGTTTCAAGGGAGTCGAATACCTCTTTCCATACGACTTCCCTGCTGAGGCTATCCGCGAGCAACTAGAACTGCATGGGCTCAAGCAAGTGCTGTTCGATTTCCCTGCTGGCGATTGGGCAGCAGGCGATCGCGGTATCGCAGTCCAACCCGATCGCGTCGGAGAGTTCCAAGACGGCGTCGGAAAAGCAGTCGAATATGCTCAAGTCCTTGGGTGCGAACGCTTGACTTGCCTAGCCGGTATCCCAGACGAAGGAACCGCCCCTGAGGTCGCCAAAGACACCATGGTGCGAAACCTCCAATTTGCCGCCGACGCCGCCGCCCGCATCGGCGCTATCGTTCTCGTTGAACCCCTAAACACCCGAGACGTGCCCGGAACCTTCGTCTCAACCTCTTCCCATGGCGCACAATTGGTACGGGATACCGTGCGCGACAACGTCCGACTTCAATTCGACGTGTACCACACCCAAATCATGGAAGGCGACATCGCAATGACATTCTCCGATCTCCTTCCCATGATCGGGCATGTCCAGATCGCAGACAACCCAGGACGACACGAACCAGGTACCGGCGAGATCAACTACCCATTTGTTTTTGATCACATTGCAAACAGCGGATACGACGGTTGGATCGGTGCCGAATACATGCCCGCCCAAGACACCGAAAGCGGCTTAGCATGGGCAGCCCGGTACTTGTAGAGACCTCTCCGGCTTATCCCCGTACGCGGGTATCGGACGGAACTACGCCCCCTTCGCAAAGCGCAAGGGAGCGCGATGCGAAGCGAGCGGGGGATGTCAGCGCGTCATTCCTACTCCGCCGTATCCGGCACATCGGGGTTGTCGTCATAGTAGCGCGACGTGAACAGTAGACCGTCGTATCGGATGGCCCATGTATGGGCGTATAGCGTCTCGGACGACCTAGTGTTGGGGAAGATGACGCTAACCCAAGCACCGCTCTCGGTCGCAGCTGCCATCTCAGCGCCGATTTGGCGTCTCGGACCCACGCCAACGTCTTTCAAGTCGGTACCGATGAGATTCGGCGATAGGAAGGCGACTCTCACGATGTCGTTCTCGTCCGCCAAGGTCAGGCTCCACTGACCGTCAACGCTCTCCTGACTGTTGTAATGTTCGATGGTGTCTTCCAAGCCATTGGTCTTATAGTACTCAATGGCTGTCTGCACGTACTGCTGGGTGTACCCGGCCGGGTCTTCGACCTGTACGTAGTAGCCGGACGCGAACAGCATCCCATCGCGGCGAACGGCGTATCCGACTTTGGGAACTTCCTTCAGCGTTACCGGGTGGGGCCAGAGGTATTCGACCCAAATACCCTCCTCAGTAGCTTTTGCCAGCTCCTTGCCAAGCTCGTAGCCGTCAGATCCGACCACGTCCTTGATGTCCGTCCCCCGCAGGCGCGGAATCAGCGGATGGACATGGTAGATGTCGTTTGCATCGGTTGCAAAGAGGTACCACTCGCCCTCGAAGCTCGCGACGCTGTTGTAATAGTCGATCATCGACTGCAACCCGTCGCGCTCGTAGCGTTCGATGGCGCGGTTGACGTATTCGACGGTGTATTCCCGCGGGTCGGCATCCTGCCAAGCAGGAGTTCCTGCCTCGGGTCCGCCGGCGTAGTAGCCCGAAGAGAAGATCAGACCGTCGTGTCGGATCGACCAAGTGACCTTCTGCTGTTCCTTGCGTGATTCGGGATGTGGCCACAGGTACTCCACCCAGATGCCATCCTCAGTGGCTTCCGCTATCTCCTTGCCGAGTTCCTGTCCATCGGATCCCACGACATCCTTGATATCCGTGCCGATCAGGTGCGGGAATATCGGATGCGCGAGGTAGTTGTCGTCCGAACCGATGAGGAACAGGTAGAACTGTCCGTCCAGACTTTCCTGGCTGTTGTAGTGCTCGATTGTGGCTTCCAAGCCGTCCTTTTCGTATTTCGCTATGGCCTTCTGCACGTACTCTTTGGTTGAATCCTCGACGTTTTCGCGCAGTGCGGAATGAGCTGAGACAAATATCAAGCCGTCGTGAAGAACGGATAGTATGCGACGGGGTTCTTCCTGTTTGGTCGTTCGGTTGATGGCCTGCGTCGTCGCCCAGACGCCTTCCTCGGTCGCGCTGGCAATCATCCTTTGGAAGCCCGCAAACCTTGATCCGGCTCCGACGTACTGGCCCACAAGGGAGGGGATGACTTGGTAGACCTGCAGCACGCCGCTATCCTTGTCAATGAGGACCAAAGCGCGATCGCTGTCGATGCTCTCCTCGCTCATGTAGTGCTTCCGCGTCGCTTCCAACCCGTTCTCCTCGTAGTAGTCGATGGCTTTCTGCACGTATGCGCGCGTCAGTTCGTCGTCGGACTTCGCCGCATCCGGCACATCGCGCTGATCGTCGTAGTAGCGCGATGTGAAGAGCAGTCCATCGTAGCGGATGGCCCAAGTATGGGCATACAAGGTCTCGGAAGACCTGACGTTCGGGAAGATGACGCTGACCCACGCGCCATTCTCCGTGGCGGCCGCCATTTCTTCGCCGATCTGCCGAGTGCGGCCCCTTGCGAGATCCTTTATGTCGGTGCCAATCAGATTCCGAGCCTGGGTAGCGACCACAATGTCGTCCTCGTCGGCGAGGGTCAGGTTCCATTGCCCGTCGACGCTGTCAGCGCTGTTGTAATGTTCGATCGTAGCGTCCAGTCCGTTGGCTCGGTAGTACTCAATCGCATTCTGCACATAATCCTTGGTGTACCCGGCCGGGTCTTCGACCTGCACGTAGTAGCCAGAAGCGAAAAGCATCCCGTCGCGGCGCACGGCGTAACCCACTTTGGGAACTTCCTTGAGCGTCACCGGGTGCGGCCACAGGTACTCCACCCATACGCCTTCCTCAGTAGCCTTTGCCAGTTCCTTGCCAAGCTCGTACCCGTCAGAACCCACCACATCTTTGATATCCGTCCCTCGGAGACGAGGTATAAGCGGATGGACATGGTAGATGTCTTGGGCGTCGGTTGCGAAGAGATACCACTCGCCTTCGAAGCTCGCGACGCTGTTGTAGTAGTCGATCATCGACTGCAGTCCGTCGCGCTCATAGCGTTCGATGGCGCGGTTCACGTAGTCCACGGTGTATTCGCGCGGGTCTGCATCCTGCCACGCCGGGGTACCGGCCTCGGGGCCGCCAGCGTAGTAGCCCGAGGAGAATATCAGACCGTCGTGCCGGACCGACCAAGTTACCTTCTGCTGTTCCTTGCGTGATTCGGGATGGGGCCAAAGGTACTCCACCCAGATACCATCCTCAGTGGCTTCCGCTATCTCCTTGCCGAGTTCCTGTCCGTCGGACCCCACGACATCCTTGATGTCCGTGCCGATCAGGTGCGGGAATATCGGATGCGCAAGGTAGTTGTCATCCGCGCCGATCAGAAACAGGTAGAACTGTCCGTCCAGGCTTTCCTGGCTGTTGTAGTGCTCGATTGTGGCTTCCAGACCGTCCTTATCGTATTTGGCGATGGCCTTGTTCACGTATTCCTTGGTGGCGTCGGCAACGTTTTCGCGGAGTACGGAGTGGGACGAGATGAAAACCAGTCCGTCGTGTAGAACGATACGCATCCGCCGCGGCTCTTCCTGTCTCGTGGTTCGGTTGACGGCCTGTCCCTCGACCCATGTTCCTTCCTCAGTGGCGGCGCCAATCAGCTGCTGGAAGCCGGCGAATCTCGAGCCTGGTCCGACGTACTGGCCCTCCAAGGTTCTGATGACGTGGTAGACGAGCAGAACGTTCTTGTCCGCGTCGATGAGGGTCAGGGGTCTGTCGTTATCGATGCTGTCAGCGTCCCGGTATCGTGCGACCGTCGCGTCCCGCCCATTCTCTTCGTAGAAGTCGATGGCATTCTGCACGTATGCGCGCGTCAGTTCGTCGTCGGTCATGGCGACTGCTGTCGGTTCGGGAGTAGCCGTGACGACCTTTTCGACTTCTACCACCACCTCTTTTTCGACGACAACGGTCTCCACGACGGTTGGTCCTTCAACAATGCGTTCCCGCTCGACGACTACAGTTTGGATGACGGTCTTGCCTTCGACAATCGTCTCTTTTTCGACGACGACGGTTTGAACGACGGTCGGCCCCTCAACGACGCGCTCTTTTTCAACGATGACGGTCTCGACGACGGCTGGGCGTTCAACAACGCGTTCCCGCTCGACGACAACAGTTTGGATGACAGTTGGCCCCTCAACAACGCGCTCTTTTTCGACGACGACGGTCTCGACTACTTTGATTTCCCGTTCGACCTCGACCTCGACAGTCTGCACGACAGTATTCTCGGTTGTACAAGCAAACGCCGCGAGGGTGGTTATCATAACGCTCAACACGGCAATCGCGAGAACATTTTGCAATTTGAACATCTCGGACGTCTCCTTTACGGGCTCCGTTTTAAGTATCGTTGGTTGCCAAAAAGCAGGATACTGATACATGCTATCTTATGTGCTACCTAGAACTGTTCAGAGGTGATTGACAATCCGCTACGAACCCGATGAGAAGTGTCCGCCGCAGGTGTCAGCGGCGACGGCGTTGCAAATCTTCATACCGAACACGATCGGTTTGATCATGCTTGCCGCGCTGGTGGTTCGCGCGTCTGGGGAATCGGATGCCTACTTGGGTTGGGTTATATTCGCTGCTCTGGTAGTTTCCGGCGCGAGTATGATCCTGCACTCGTTTAAGTTCCGGTACCTGGGAGCGGGACGGCTGATCGTCACGAACTTTAACGTCCCATTCTTGGCGGTCTGTGCTTTGGGTCTGCAGGCAGGTGGCCCGAGTCTGCTTGCGAGCTTGGTGGTTGCATCGACGCTGGTACAGTTTGTGTTGACGTTGCGTCTTGCTTCCCTGCGCCGCATTTTTACCCCGACGGTTAGCGGAGTCGTCATCATGCTGGTCGCGGTCTCTGCGGTGCCGTACATCTTGAGCAGTGCTGTGGTGGTTCCGAACGGCGTTTCGGCATTTTTGTTTTTGATGCCGGGAGCCATTGCACTTGTAGTCGGCGTGATAATTTCGATGAGCAGCAAACTGGCTTGGCGGATGTGGATTTTGCCGGTGATGGTCGCGGTCGGGCTTGTCGTAGCGATACCGCTAGGCTTCTACGACTTTGGCATTATACTCGATGCCCCGTGGGTGAGCTTCCCGGTTTTGAGTTGGCCAGGTCTAGACCTAACGTTCGGGGAGCAATTTTGGGGGCTGCTTCCAGTTTTCGTGTTCGTGAACCTGACAGCGTTTATGAAATCGGTAGGTGATCTTTCCGTGATTTACCGCGCTTCGTACCGTGTTCCGAGGGCGCTAGATTACCGGGCGGTGCAAGGCGGTTTGAGCGTGTACGGTTTGGGCACGTTGTTTTCCGGCCTCTTGGGCACCTTGCCGGTTGCGGCACCTTGGGCAGTCACGGTGGTTTACATAGGGTTCACGGGCGTCGCCGCGAAGAGCGTTGGGATATTTTTGGGTCTTCTCACCATGGCAGTAGCGCCGTTTTCCAAACTGCTGGCGATATTGGTCGCGATTCCCAGCCCTGTGGTGAGTGCAGTCTACGTGATAATTTTCGGGATGCTCTTTTTCGAGGGTGCGAGATCGGTTTTCATCGGCCAGGTTGACCAAAAGAAGGCCACAATAATCGGAGTTTCCACAGTTTTGGGTCTGTCTGCCGGATTCTTCAGCGGACTCATAGAAGGGATCAGCAGCCATCTGGTCGGCAATACCATCGTCGTCGGTGGGATCGCGGCTATCGCGATGACATTGTTCACCGAGTTTTCGAGTTTTCGAGTAAGGAAACTGCGTGTTGACCTGTCGCAGGATTCTCTTCCTGCTGTTGACGAATTTCTCGGCAAATTCGCCGATAGACATTCATGGACGGAGCAAGGGAAAAACCGACTGCGATTGGTAGGCGAAGAACTGATATTGAGCCTGTTGGAAGAAGAGACCGACGGACAGGAAGCGCAGAAGCGCAGTTTAGTAGCCACAATTCGACCTGACGACGGCTCCGCCGAGTTGGAAATCGTCGTTGCGGCAGATGATGCCATCCAAGGGAATATCGAAGACCGTATGGCGTACTTGGATGAGGATCAGGCCCTGCAGCAAGACGAAGCGGATATGTCCGTGCGCCTGCTAAGCCACTACGCTTCATCGGTGAGCCACCGGCAATACTACGGCATAGACATACTGAGCTGTCGCGTCGACAGATAAACATGCCAAAAGCGGCACCCTGTCATCCACTAATTTCGAGTGGAACGCTAGAAGATTGAAGAGGCTTAGGGAGCGAGGTTGCCAGAGATTACGCAGTCGCTGCTAATCCTTGCTCCGCACTTCCACCTCGCACCCTTGCCGCCACATCCGGGAAGTAGGTATCCAGAACGTGGTCAACAATGCCTTCGGCGTCCAACTGCAACTGTTGGCGTTGATCCGCTGCCGTTCCATGTTCGATGAACGCATCCGGCATTCCCACGCGGTGAACCGAAATGTCATCCATGTTCGCATCCTTCAAGACCTCTAGAACCGCCGATCCGAAACCGCCTGCAAGCACATTCTCTTCAACCGTCAACACGCGACCCGTTTTACTAGCCGTCTCGAAGATCAAGTCTCTATCCAGCGGCTTCGCGTACACCGGGTCTACTACAGAGCATGAAATGCCATACTCCGCCAACACTTCCGCAGCCTCGATTGCCGCACTGCAAGACTTCCCAAGCGCAAATATCGCTACATCGTCCCCCTTCATCAAGACGGTGCCCTTCCCGATCGGAATTTCATGCAACTCTTCGTCGAGCGGTACTCCCACCGCGGTGCCGCGCGCAATACGGATCGCAAACGGACCGTCATACTTG
Organism: Dehalococcoidia bacterium; assembly: GCA_963555965.3. Taxonomy (GTDB): domain Bacteria; phylum Chloroflexota; class Dehalococcoidia; order Lucifugimonadales; family Lucifugimonadaceae; genus Bin127. The sequence goes on along the minus strand of OY821634.1, from coordinate 107,391 downwards.
TACGCCGTGTAAACCAGATGCTGCAACTGGTTCTCGTCTCGCGGTGCCGCCACAATCGCATTCGGCAGACACCGCAGATAGGTGATGTCGAAAGCGCCGTGGTGCGTCTTACCATCCTCCCCTACAATACCGGCGCGGTCCGCAATCAATTTCACCGGCAGGTTCTGCAAGCAGATGTCGTGGAGTATCTGGTCGAAAGCCCTCTGCATGAAGGTTGAGTAAATCGACACGAAGGGGTTGAGATCCTTAGACGCCATTCCCGCAGCCATACTAACCGCATGCTGTTCTGCTATTCCCACATCGAAGACTCGCTCCGGAAACTCCTGCATCACATCCACCAAGCCAGTACCCTCCAGCATCGCCGCACTGATCCCTACCACCGATTCGTCTTCACGCATTATCTTTGACAAAGTTTCCGAGAAGACCTTCGAGTACGTCGGCGCACCTGATGAGTCGCCGAGCGGCGAACTCGGCTGGTGGAACTTGACAGGGTCACCCTCGGCCGGCTCGAACCCGTGACCCTTGTGAGTCACGATGTGAATCAACGGTACCGATCCGGTCGAATTCTTCGCTTGGCGTAGCGTCTCTTCCAACTGCTTGAAGTCGTGACCATCAATCGGTCCTAGATACTGGAAGCCCATCTCCGTCCATAACATCGTCGGCACTATCAAGCCAGCCAATCCAGTGTTGAACCGCTTCACAATCCGGTATATCAACTCCCCTGTAGGAACGCGTTGCGAGATCGACTTCATTCGTTCGATCATCGACTGAAATTCAGGATGCGTGATTAACCGCTTACGCCAATTCGTCAAGAAGCCGATGTTTTCAGAGATCGACATCCCGTTGTCGTTGAGAATGACGATCATCTTATCCGGATTGAGGTGAACGATATTGTTGAGCGCCTCGAAGCTGGAGCCGGAGGTCATAGCACCGTCACCCACAACCGCAATCGTCCAAGAATCTTTCTTCTCGTTCGTCGCGCTCTGCGCTATACCCAGCGCAATCGATAGACCCGTACCAGCGTGACCCGCACACAACGTATCGTGCTCACTCTCAGCCGGTTCCCCGAAGCCAGACAATCCACCCTCTAGTCGAATGTCTTGAAACTCGTCCCGTCGCCCAGTCACCAACTTGTGCGTGTAGAGCTGATTCGTGGTGTCCCACACCAGACTGTCTTTAGGACTCTCAAAGACCCGGTGAAGCGCAAGTGTCAACTCGACGACACCTAGATTTGAAGCGAGATGTCCACCACGCTCAGTGATCACGGAGATAATGGTTTCGCGAGCCTCCAGCGCCACCTGCTCAAGCTCATCGAGACTCAAATCATCGAGATCACTCGGTGCATCTATACGGTCCAATATGCGGTCGTTCATGCAGAACCAATCTCCGACGTGCCAAACGCAACCTCACCTATCCTCATGCCCTCCAAGAGCACGCTTTTTGACGTTACTTATATTGAAGAATACCACAGTCATTTCACCTGATACATCAGCTCATAGGCATTCATCGACTCTAAGTCTCGGGGCGCATTGGGAAATCCCAATCGCAGAAATCCACCGTTGATAGACACCGCGCAAAAAGACTCAGCACATTAAAATGGTTTCGCGTATTTGACACGTACCAATCGAAGATAACTGGGCAACTAGGTTCAAATTGCAACAGATCGCAAAAAGATTCAGCTTCGATTACGACTTAAATACTCTGCGAGGCGATATTTTCGGCGGCGTGACCGCATCCGTCGTGGGGTTACCTGTCGCCCTCGCATTTGGGGTCGCTTCCGGGCTTGGCGCCGTCGCCGGCATCTACGGAGCCATCGCTGTAGGCTTTTTCGCCGCCGTCTTTGGAGGAACCAAATCACAGATTTCCGGGCCAACCGGGCCCATGGCTGTAGCCATGGCAGCTGTCGTCACCCTAGCTGGTCCCGACAATCTAGGTGAAGCCTTTGCAATCGTCATCCTCGCCGGCATCATTCAAATCCTGCTTGGCGTATTGAAGATCGGCAGATTCGTTGCCTATACGCCCTACTCCGTAATCTCCGGATTCATGTCCGGAATTGGCGTAATCATCATCATCTTGCAGATCCTGCCATTCATCGGACAGCCTGGAGTTTCAGGCGGCCCCTTAGGCGCTATTCAAGCCTGGCCTGAAGGTTTCACCAACTTCGGCATCGCAGCATCCATCATCGCTGGCGCAACCCTCTTTGTAGGCGTGTTTTGGCCGCAGAGATTCAGTCGTTACCTCCCGTCAACTCTCGCCGCACTACTTACGGGCACACTGCTGTCAGTAGTTGGTACCCAATTCGCCCTTCCATGGCTGGAAGGCGCACCGGTCATTGGCGACGTCCCGTCCGGACTACCTGACATCGCATTCCCTACCTTCACGACCGACTTAATCGTCAAGGCTGTGCAGCCCGCGTTGATAATCGCTCTTCTAGGCTCCATTGACAGTCTCTTGACATCGCTGATCGCCGACTCGATGACTCGAACGCGCCACAACCCGAACAGAGAACTCATCGGGCAAGGCATCGGCAACTCAATCGCCGGACTGATCGGTGGACTTCCCGGCGCTGGCGCGACCCTCGGCACCGTCGTCAACCTGCGCGCCGGCGGTAGAACTCCCCTATCCGGCGTCATTCGCGCGGTGATCCTACTCGCACTCGTGCTCGGAATCGGGAAGTACGTAGAGAGCATTCCACACGCCGCTCTCGCCGGAATCCTCATCAAGGTCGGATGGGACATCATCGACTGGAGATTCATAACCCGCATACATCGAGTCCAACGCGAACACCTCATCGTCATGGTCATCACCATGGGACTAACCGTGTTCCTCGACCTCGTTACCGCCGTAGCAATCGGCCTCATCGCCGCCGGCATGGCTACCGCAAGACAACTCGAAAGACTCGAACTCGACAGCATCGTCTCAGTACCTATCCTCGACCAAGTATTCTTCACCGGATACAAAGCCGCCGAATCGATCGACATGTTCTCGGCACGAGTCGGAGTTATCGCCCTAAGGGGAAGCTTCACAGTTTCATCGTCCAGCCGACTCATCACCACCATCAGCGAAGACATCCGTGAACACGAAGTCGTGATCCTAGACTTTACAGACACCGTTTACATAGACGACAGCGCAGCCCTGGTCGTTGAGCAGATGATCGACATCGCCATCACCGAAAACACCAGATGCATACTCGTGGGACTCGGCGGCGTCCCAGAAACCACCCTTCGCGCCCTCAACACAATCGACAAAGTCCCGGAAGAACACATCGTCGAAAACTTGGAAGATTCAAAAATAGTTGCCCTCGAAATGCTCGGACTCGAAACTGAGCAAGAATCCTAAACCAGAGGCACCCAGGAGTAACCCAAACGTCGCGTTATAATCTCATCATCCGCTATACCAACCCCGACTAACCCGCTTATATCGCTAATGTCTGAAAAACTCCAACAGGGTGATCGCCTGCCGCAACTCAACTTCAAGCTCGTCGATGGCGGCGAGATTGCGTTGCCACGAGGGATGTCATCTCGATACCTCGCTATCCTCTTATTCCGCGGCGCATGGTGAAGCTACTGCCGAAGGCAGCTAGGCAGCTACCAAGAAAAACTCCACGAACTCAAAGCCCTCGGCGCTGACGTCATAGCCGCAACCGTCGGAACTCAAGACGAAGTCAAAGCTATGCGCGACGAACTCGGGCTCACATTCCCAGTCGCATACGGAATCACCGAATCCGACTTCGAGCCACTAGGTGCATGGTGGACAACCGATCACCACGGCCGCTACATGCAACCCACCGAACTACTGATCTCGCGCGGCGGCATAGTCTTCGGCTCCATGTACGCCTCCGGGCCAATCGGACGAATGTCCGTGGAAGAAGTCCTCGTCGCCATCAAAAGTCGAGAACAACGCCGCTGAACGCCTGAGCAATCACCCTCCCCTTTTTGCGCAGCACGATTTATCCCTCCCCCTCTCAGGGGGAGATTAAGAGGGGGTTAGCGTAGCTAGACGCAGGAGGTTCATACCTTTATCCGCCCAAGTCCGTTCAAACCCGGGTTAGACGGGAAACTCTTAACCAAATAGTTTGCATTACAAACTATTTTGTATTACAATCGATTCAAATCGCCCATGGTTCCCCCGACTATCCACGAGCATCAAGACCGCTAAACACTCTACGAAAGGACTCCAAATGCAATCTACAAATGACTCCTCTCCTGAAAACAGTTGGAACACCATCCACGACACCATGGACCAGTCGCGCAGTTCCATGTACCTTGCGGGAATGGACACCATCCTGCTCCTCTGGGGCGGACTCATGGCTATTGGGTATCTTGGCCAATTTGCCATCCTGTCGCTCGCTAGTGATTTTGCTGATCGCAATCCGTGGATCCCGGCTCCGTTTTGGTTGGTTATCGTCGCGATAGGCATCGCTGCGAGCAGCATCATCGGACACCGCGCGAGCAAGAGCCGTTCCGATGGAGACGCGGCTCGGAACGCGGGACTTCGCGTGTTCGCATTCTGGATGGTCGTGGTCGCCGCAGCCTTCTTGATTCCAGGCGCAGCTGGACTGTGGAATGACGACACAGCCTCCAGAATCCCCGGCGTTGCGATCGGTATCATCGCACTCGGATACGCCTTGTTCGGCATCATGCACCGCCCTGCGCTTGCGGTCGTCGGCGTGGGAATCGCAGCCGCGTACTTCATCCCCGACTACCTTTTAGGCGATATCGCGGCAGCAGTAACCGCAGTACTTATGTTGGTAGTGGTTCTAGGTGGCGCGTTCTGGCTTCGGAAGAGCAGCATCGCATGACACAGGAGCCTCTCGTTCTTAATGAGATTATCCATCAACCGGTGCGGTTGAGGATCATGACAATGCTCGTGTCAATTCCTGAATCCGACCGCGTGACATACGGATTCGTGCAAAAATCCTTGGGCCTAACCGGCGGTAATCTGACTACCCATCTCCGGAAACTCGAAAACGCCGATTATCTACACGTCACCAAAGAGTTCCACAAACAAAAACCTCGGACATGGCTTCAGGCAACTCCCCAGGGCCGTCAAGCCTTCGCCGAATACTTCAACAACCTCCAAAAAGTACTCAATTGGCATCCCGAGTCTTGATGTCAATACATGTGAGGCTGCAATGCAGCTGCCAATGTGAGTTCGATGTCCTGAATTGCCTGAGTCATCGCCTGACCGATGAGGTCTAGGCGACGGACCTGCTCGATACGGGGCGTGACAGACTCCAACTCCTGCGAAGACAGGATCGTCTTGAATATCCCGCAAGCGTCGGCGAGACAAATGATCACAATGTCACGCGGGTCAGGTATATCATCGCTGAACAGGACACCCATGATGCGCAGCTTCACTTCTCGTTGCGCTTGACCGTCAATCGTCGGGTATCGCCTCGATTTGAAGACCCACATGAAGCGATCATCGACTTGCTCAAGAATCCCTTGATCCATCAGCCTCTTCAGGGCCTCTTCTCGCAACGCCTCTGACCTAACAGCAGTGCGCTCCACCCAGAAACGGGCGTTGTTTCCGCCGACTTCTGCGATATCTGCGAGAGTCGGATCCAGCAGAGAGTCCCCAGTCGGTGTGCTGTCGATCAGGATGAGGCTGTCCAAGTCGGTGTCGATCCGATTCTCGAGAGCCAGATCCATCAGCACCCCGCCAGCAAGCGCGTAGTCTAACGAGACATTTGGAAGACGTGCGAAACGTCCGTCGTCATCGTTCAACAGAAGCAGGATGATTTCCTCGGTGAATCTGAGCATCACCGTTGCCCTTTCCCTAGATTTGCCGCCATTTCCAACATCGTCCATTTTGCCCCGCGTTGCAAGGCACATTTTGAAGGCAATTATAGCCGGTAGTTCCTTGACTTGGATTTTGACGATGTAACCATGGAGCGCACTTATGGTTGCCGTCTGCGCGTTTTTTGAATGTGTCTCCATCGGTAGATGGATAGAGCGGAACGATCAATGCTGATACCCTTTTAGCACCTCGCAACGAATGGTGGTGAGGAAGTCATTTCCGAGTGGTCATTCGGTTCGATATGGCAACTTCCAACACAACCAGCCCCATCCTCTACGAACCCGACGATTCTGCACCTCCGTGGATGGCTCTCGGCACTGCTCTACAAGGCGTCATGCTGGTGCTCGCCCCGACTATTCTCGTTGTCGCTATCACCGTGCGATCGGCCGGACAGGATGCCGAGTTTTTGAATTGGGCGGCATTCGCAACATTGATCATCGTCGGGTTGATGATGGTGTTGCAGGCTGCGAAAGTTGGTCGCATGGGAGGGGGACATTTAGTAGTTTGCGGGGTAACCACCAACTACATCGCAGTCTCTGTGATCGCGCTTGCCGAAGGCGGTCCGACAATGGTGGCGAGCCTGATCGTGTTGTCAGCGGTGTTTTATTGCGCCATCGCGATGTGGTTGCCGTTGCTACGCAAAATCATCACGCCGACCGTGGCAGGAACCGTTTTGATGCTCATCGCCGCGGTAACCCTGCCGTTTGCCATTGACTTAATCAATAAAGTACCTGAAAGCGCGCCTTCTTTCGCGGGCACCGTGACTGCCGGCATCACTGTATTACTGACCGCTGCTCTAGTGCTACGCGCACCACGATTGTGGCGACCTTGGTCGATCTCTTTAGGAGTAATCGCTGGTTGTATCGCAGCAGCGGTCATGGGGATTTACGATACCGATGCTTTCGTTTCCGCACCTTGGATCGGTATCCCGGAGATCGGCTTTCCGGGATTGGACCTCACACCCGACATCGGTTTTTGGGCTCTTCTGCCCATGTTCTTGATTGTTACGCTGATCCAAGCCATCAAGAACATCAGCGACGGGATGATAGTGCAACGCGTCTCTCGAAAGAGACCTGAGGCCACCGATTTCCGTCTGATACAAGGTTCGATCTACGCAAACGGGACAGGGATTCTGATGTCTGGGGTTGCAGGTACACCGCCAACTTCGACTTATTCATCTTTGACGGTTCCTTTGGTCAGCGTGACCGGAGTGGCAACACGAAGCGTGGGATACGTGATGGCCGGCATTCTGTTGTTCATCGCGTTCCTACCGAAAATCAACGGCGCGTTGTTGACAATCCCCAATCCGGTGTTGGGAGGATTCTTGATCTTCGCGCTCGGACTGATATTTATCGAGGGTATACAGACTGTTGTCCGATCTGGTCTCGATCCTCAGAAAGCGATGGTGGCTGGCATCGCGTTTGGAATCGGTCTTGGGATGCAGCACGAGAACCTTTTGGCCTCTTTCTTGCCGCATCCGTGGGGCACCCTGCTTGGAAACGGCATAACAGTGGGAGCAGCGACGGCTATTCTATTCACGGTCTTCTTGAGCCTTTCCAGTAAGCGTCCATGGCGTATAGAGACCGTATTGGATGTATCAGAGTTGCACCGGATAGACGAATTTATGCAGAGCGTTGCAGCGAACTTGGGATTGAATGCCGAGTCTGCCAATCGACTGCGTTCGGCTGCTGAAGAGACGTTAGAGGTGTTATCTAATTCGTATGCCGAAGCTTCTGATGGCAAGCCGCCACGCCTGACCGTTTCGGCGCAGTCTGACGGTAGCGATGTCGAATTGGAATTTGTCGCCGTCTCGGACGATAGCAACATCGAAGACCGTATCGCTTATCTTCAAGACGAAGCCGAGACAGTGGACGAAGCCGAAATTTCCCTGCGTTTACTGCGGCACTATGCATCGTCGGTCAAACACCAGAAGTATCACGGACTGGATATCGTCACGGTACGCGTCGAAGGTACGAAGTCTTGATCTTCGGGTGATGTCCGAAGCGGATCGTCGGGCAAGGCATCACATCATAGCCCATCGCCCAAAGCTTGTCTCTGGCTTGAACCAGGGGAACCGCAATCACAGTTCAAACTTACCGGGAATGTCCGTTGGGGTTGAACAGCGCGTCTTCGTCCTCTTTGGTGAGTTTGATGCCGCGCTTGAGCATTTCAGATCTCACGCGCGCCAAAGCCTCTCTTTCCCCTTCCTCGCGGCCTGCAACGCGGCCCTCTTTGCGGCCCTGTTCGCGGCCCTCTTCTAGTCCCTGCTCGCGCCCCTCGTTGCGTTGTCGTTCCTTGAGCGGTTCCAGGTACTGCTGCCTGAACCAATTTGCCATTACCATCGGGTACTCCACTATCTCGGTTAGCGTGAATATGACGATCGCAGATGTCAATCCGACCAGTCCGACTCCTTGCATGATAACAATCCATGTGTCGTACGCGCTGTCCGACGTCACCGCCGTCACCTCATGCAAAACGATCAGCGACGTGCCTACGATCATCGCCAGCGTGAAGAATCCGAAATAGACCCCCACCAAAGTCGGGCGCACCGCCCAGATCGATTGGCGCGGCTCTTGTCCTTGCATCCTCATGCCAAAAATTCCGACTGCCTTTCATCCAATTTATTAGATTACATGTAGCATAATATAACACGACTTCGATGCTGGAAACATAGAATTGTCACATATTTTCAGAAAATCTAAGCGTTCAGAAGCCAGTTGTCGAACCGGGTTTGGCACGACTTCGGAAGGATTGCCGGACGACATCTTCGCTTGAGCGTAAGGGGAGCGAACAAGCGTACCAATCTGAGCGAGGAATGCTAGGGATGGATGGAGCAGGCACTATGTCATAGCCCATCACCCAAAGCTTGAATCGGGCTTGAACCGGGATCATCGCAACCATAGTTCAAAATCCCACTCCGCAGAGCGTAAGGTTAGGAATTCAAAATAGGATCGATGAATTCCCGCAGTGTCGCAACGCACTCTTCGGGCTGCTCGAGTTGAAGGAAGTGAGTGGCTTCGGGGATGAAATCGTAATCGACGTTTACGGTGTCGCTCAGTTCCAGGGTGGGCAGATATGAATAGGGCAACAAAGGGTCAGCACCTATGACCTTCGTGGGGCAGACATAGGTCTCGAAATCGACCAAAACGGCATAGATACCCGCGTACTCCACGATCTGTGCTTCGAACTCACGAGGACATCTGAGGATATACGCATCGCTGTCATCGCTCTTTCGGAGCGTCGTTTGCGCGAAGAGATCGCTAACGCCCGAGACAACCCTCTGGAAGTTGGGCGTGTAAGGCAGGATGTCGGCTAACTCCTGCGGTGATCTGAAGCGATGTGCCCGTTGTCTTACCATGCGAGAGGTTTTCGTCGCCGCCTCTTCAAAGTCCGCGTAACTACGCCCAGGCTTGCATAGCGGAGGATCGAACAATACTCTTGCTGCGTAGGTGCTTCCTTTGGTTGGACACAAGAGCGAGGTCAAACCGGATACAGAGTGAAATACACCGATCTTTAATTTCTTGCCAAAGAGCTCGTCGATCGCATGACTCATCGCTTCGTGATCACGGACCAAAGCGGGAATATTGTGGTCTTCGATATTCCCGACACTATTCCAGCCGTGGTTTCGCAAGTCATACATCACCACGTCGAAATCATCCGTCAGCAGCGACCAGAACGGGTAGTAGAGGTCAATCGCAAGACCGTTCCCATGACACAAAATCAAACGCGGTCCGTCCGGATTTCCATGCCGCCGCACTTTGATCACTGTGTCGCTATCAACGAACACATCGCGAACCTCGTTAGGCTCGGGCAACTCCCATGTCACACCGGAATCGCTCACAAAATCATTCGCCCTATCAAGATGCACACGCTTCGACGCTTATCTAGATGTGTATTACTGAGCAACGGACTCCACTCATGCTTCATACGCCAATGCTGCCGCGAATTGCTCTGTGCTCAGATCCTCGATTTGCCACATGACACCAAGCAGGTGGGGAAATTCGAATACCGCGCGCTTGGCGCCTATTCGCATATCCAATGGAACCTCAAACTCAGACGTGTCCAGACTAATACCAACCCCGAGTGCCTTGATCAAGGCTTCCTTTACTGTCCACAGGTGAAAGAACATCTCGATCTTTTCTTGGCCGCGGAGTTGCGAGATTTCGGCTCTCTCGTTGGAACCTAGCACGGTTTCACATAGCAGGTCGATATGACGATTGTAGACGCGTTCCTCAACATCTACGCCAATTCTCCCAGATCGAGCGAGAGCCAAGAGGCCGTGATCACCGCTATGACTGATGTTGAAACTTATCGGTGCCGCACGCCCATGTACCAAGGCCGAAGGTTTACCGTGCTCCGATTCTTCAAACGTCAACTGCTCGTTAGAGCATTCCAATCTTTCGCAGAGCTGCTGTCGGAGCGCGGCGCGACACAGCGCGAAGCGTCGCTTTGGACCTGGGAATAAGAACCTGTCCCAACGCTCCAACTCACGATCGTTCAACCATCTCAAGGCGTTCGCCTCAAATTGAGGTTTCGGCCTTAAGTCGACATGCTCGATTACTATGTGATCGATTTTTCTAAATGGTTGCCACCAGCGTTGGGAGATTTGCAACTGAGAGCGGGTGATTTGCACACCTACCCCCTTGATGATCCAAGGGGGAATTGAGAAGTTTAAGCGGACGCGCGACGGTGCGCTTCCCTAGCACGCTTCGCGAAGAAGGTGAAGATCGCTAGGATTGCGCGTCTACGAACTCAACCAATGCTGCCAAGGTCGGGACCTTCACGCAATCATCGGCAGTCATATCAATACCGAACTCGTTAACGACAAGGCGACCAAACGCCACGATGTCTACCGATGACACACCCAATGCGCTGAGACTCGTGTTTAGGTCGTTCACCGGACCAACTGATTGCCCGTCAACTTCTAGGTTCTCAGCAACCAGAACTTTGATTCGGTCTGCAGTTGATGCCATTCTGTGATTTCCTTTCGGTTTACTTTATGATGCGAGACGAGATAACACATCAACTAACTAACATTATCACGAGATTTGAACAGGTTTGCGCTGAGTTGGCAGTGATCATGCCCAATGACGCCTCCGTTGGAACGGATAACTGGGGATGGCTATTCGTCTTCGCGACTCGCCAGCGAACAGCCCCTCAAACAATATCGGCACCCCCGCCTCATACGCTCGAGCCAAACCATCAACGAAACTTACTCCTTCCTCAACTGTCGGATTCAAGTCGTACTCGAAACTCTCTCCGATTCCGATGAGCAAGTATTCCGATTCTTCAGAGAGCGACTCGACGATCTTGGCGAGACCATCTTGTGTCGATTGCCCGCCTCGTTCCGCGATTCTCAGTCCGTCCTCCAAGCTGACCTCACCGGCAGCCTCCCCCGCTGCAAGATCGCCGATTCCACGCGCCAACACCACATTTGGGGTCACCCCTACGTTCGTCCAGAGCGCGGTTAGAGCGCATTGGAACGCGTAAGTGGCTCGTTGCGCCCACTCCATTTCCGTCGCGATGGCATCCGACTCAGCGCGTCCGAGCATGACTTCCAAAAGACGTACGCCCTGCTCTGTCCCAATTGCTTCATCGCATCGATCAATTACGGACCTAAACACCGGTTCGCTCTCGTACAGTTCGCGGACTACACGGGGCGAATAGCCGATTTCCTCTGCATATACGAACGCCACCTTGTCCGCCGCTGCGGGCTCTGGAGTTTCGGGATCGGCGTCGCTGTTCGCGATTACACCGAGAGCATCTTTCAACGAATCGATGCTGTGGAACACGACCCCGCGTCGGTGTCTGAAGTGGCTACGTCCAACACTCGCCGTCCACGCCATGTCGGACAGCAACTCATTGGTTGCAGCGTTATCGTCCGATGATTGTCGTTCCAACCAAGCCAAATACTCTTTCGCTAGATCGCGGAGTGCCGGTTCCGATTTGCCGGACAGAGGCAACAGTCTCGACTGGCGCGGCACATACCCGTTTTCGCTCTCTGTGAGATCTGCTTCGACATCCAGCGAGGTTCCAGTGACTGGCCGCTTCAAACCCGCTGGAGCGATATAGCCATTGCTAGCGTATCTGTCATCTGCACCGGCACTGTACCCGCCCAACACGATGTGTGCGTTGGCACCGGACATCCCGAATCCGCTAATTGCCGCCAATGGTTCCCGACCATTCGAGTTTGACCATTCTGTATTTTCGGTCGGGATCTGAACTGCGATTCGATCCCAATCGACGTTCGAGTTCGGCTCAGTGAAGTTCAACTGTTTGGGAACAACTCCGTTCTTCATTGACAGTACAACCTTGATGATGCTAGCGATGCCCGCAGCGGTCTCCAAATGGCCGAGATTCGCCTTGACCGAACCTACATACAGAGGACGGTCTTCTTCGCGCTGATCTCCGTAGACCGCGCCCGCCGCGTGCAACTCAATCGGATCGCCGAGCTGCGACGCGCCGCCATGCGCCTCGTAGTAGTCCACTGCCCCTGCGTCAATGCCGGCGGAACTCAAAGCGTCTTGCATCACTCGTTGCTGTGCCGGACCGTTAGGCACTGTAACCCCGGCGCTCGCGCCGTTTTGGTTGATCGCCGAGCCCAATATCACGCCCCATATACGGTCCTTATCGGCCTCCGCATCTTGCAACCGTTTCAGCACCAACATGCCACATCCCTCGCCTCTCACAAATCCATCGGCTCCACCATCGAACGGCCTGTGCTGCCCTGTGGACGACAACATCCGAAGATCGGTCATAAACTCCGTGATCGGCTCCGACAATACCGCGTTCACCCCTCCTGCCAGTGCCATATCCACTTCACCGTTCTCCAAGCTTTTGGCCGCCTGATGCACCGATGCGTGGGAAGAGGCACAGACCAGATCGACCGGGATCGCAGGGCCTTCCAGTCCGAGCGCAAACGCGATTCTGCCGACCGCCATGCTGGAGGTGGTGCCGAGATAGTTGTCCGGGATTCTGCTAGAAGCGATCACGTCTCGATATTCGCTTCCACCTATTCCCACGTAAACACCGGTGCGACTGCCCTTTAGGTCATCAGGATCGATTCCGGCGTCCTCGATCGCGTGCCATGTGGTTTCCAGCAGCATCCGTTGTTGCGGATCCATCGTGCGCGCTTCAAGCGGAGAGATGCGGAAAAATCGAGAATCGAAAAGGTCGATTTCATCTACAAAGGCACCCTTCCTAAACACATCCTGTTCCGCGTTCGGGTCGCCCACGACATCTTTCCAAGAACCGTTATCTTGGCGACCATCGGTAATCGAAGCAGAGCCTGTCTCCAGCAACCTCCAGTATTCGTCCAGGTCTCGCGCCCCGGGGAATCTGCACGCCATACCCACAATCGCGATCCCATCCGCAACGCTTGACGGACTCTGATCAGTCGATGCCGGAGTTTCATCAACCGACGCGACTGGTAAGGCAAATACCTGCTTTTCCTCACCAAGGTCGCCGAGTTCCTCAGCAAGATGCCGCGCCATATCCATCACGGTCGGATAGTCGAAAACGATCGTGTTCGAGGCGACGTATTCGCCCTCAAAGGCACGGTTCAGGCGATTACGTAACTCAACCGCCATCAGCGAGTCCATTCCCAAGTCGAAGAACCCGATGGTTGGGGATGGCGAACTCGAAAGCCTCAGAACCGCCTGCAACTCATGCTGCAGGAACGAAACCAATACCTCCTCGCGCTCTGAATCAGGCGCGCTTCGCAGCCGTGTGAGCAAGCCTTCCGTTAATACGGCTTCATCGGCTTTATCTCCGTCAGCCGATGAGAGCAGCTCTTCTAACAGAGAGGGACGGTCTTGCACCGCGTCTGCGAATACAGACCAATCCGTTGACATCACCACAGAGGTCGTCTTGTCCTGCCGCACCAGCTGGTCGAAGGCTCGGATACCTTGCTGTGGAGTGAACCATTGACCGCCGAGCGCCGCTCTGCGAGTCTCAATCCGCTCTCTTTGCTCCGCAGCCTCGCCTATCTCTGACCAAGCGCCCCAAGCAATCGCCTGTCCGGGCAAACCAAGCGCTCGGCGGTGAGCCGCCAGTTGATCCAGAAATGCATTCGCAGCAGCATGGTTTGCCTGACCCGGATTACCCATGACACCGACCCGGCTAGTGAACAACGCGAACATCTCCAAATCGCGGTCCAGCGTTGCGCGGTGCAAGTGCCACGCACCAACGATCTTCGGCCACAACACACGCTCGAAACTCTCCCAAGTCTGATTGGTCAAAGCCGCGTCCGACAGAACGCCAACGCTATGGATGATCCCGCCGAGTGGCGGCAGAGCGGCATCTATGCGGTTCAGCATCCCATCGATAGCCGCGGTATCAGTAACATCTGCCAATTCGACTCTGACGTCCGCGCCACGCCCACGTAACAGATCAATCGCCGCTTCTGCCGCATCATCAGGTTCACGACGACCGTTAAGAACGATAGTTCCAGCGCCGTGTTCTGCGAGCCACTCTGCTACCGCCAAACCGATACCGCCTAAACCACCAGTGACCAGATAGCTACGATCGCTACGCAAGCGCCCGGTGGATAGCGGTTGCGGCGTCAACACGATCTTTCCTACGTGCCGCGCCGAGCGCATGAAACTCAACGCCGTTCCTGCCTCAGCCATTGGCCAACGGCTGTGGATCAGCGGCTTCAACTCACCAGATGAAATCCGCGCCATTATGTCCCGCAACACCTCGCCAACCCACTCCGGCTCCGTCTTCTTCAGTACATCAAGTTCCAAGATGGCGTATGAAACGTCAGGACGCGCCGCCGCCATCTCATCCTCACTCAGAATGTCCCTACGAGCCAACTCCACAAACCGGCCGCCCTGTTTCAAGCACTTCAAGCTCGCATCGATAAAGCCTTCACTTGTCAAACTGTTCAGCACGACATCGACGCCCTCGCCGCCAGTGGCCTCGAGAATCTGATCGCCAAAATCGGTCGTCCGGCTGTCGAATAACTGCTTGACTCCCAACGAACTCAGATATGGCCGTTTCGGCGCGCTCGCTGTGGCAAAGACCTCTGCACCGGCAGCCTGCGCCAGCTGGATAGCGGCCAGACCCACGCCTCCTGCACCAGCATGAATCAGCACTCGGTCACCAGCATTGAGCCCGGAGTAACGGTACGACAGCTCAGCAGAAACAAACGCACTGGGAACCGTCGCCAAACCCGAAACGGAAATCCCGTCCGGCGCGGGTGCCAAGAGTTCCTCATGAGTAACCATCTGTGCAGCAAACGCACCAAACCCTAGTCCCACAACACGATCACCAACCGATATGTTCGTAACCTCGGCACCAATATCGAGAACGTGACCGCACAACTCCCTACCCAGATTGCCCTCTTCAATGAATCCGAGCGAACGGAAAACATCCCAAAAGTTGAGACCAGTAGCCTCCACGGCGACCAGAACCTCACGCGGCTCCAACGACCGCGGTGGAAGCCGTTTGATCGAAGGCCTGTCGAACACACCTTCAGGATCTGGAGCTAGCACCCAGTCCGAGTCCCCCGGCAACACCAAGCGCTCACCCGCCGCGTCCGGCCTGACCAATCGCGCTCCCAAACGACGCCCGGAACGATATGCGATGTGGTTCTCAGGGTCCGGGTACAAAAGCTCGTTTACCAGCTCCCCTGATACTCCGGCCGCGTTGGGATCCAAGTCAATCATTCGGGGTTGCAGGTGCGACGCTTCAAGGGCCACTACCTTGCCCAAACCCCAAAGAACGGAACCCGCAAGTTCTCCACCGCTCTCTCGCTCCGAGACCTGTGCCCCACTGGTAACAAACCAAACACCCTTGGCAGGAATCAGATCCGAATCCGCCACACCCTGGGCAAGAGCCAACGCGCTGCTACCGACATCCTTAACATCTGAAGCAATCTCCACAGTCGTCGCGCTCGCACCGTGCCCATCAAGGCCGACAAGATGCACGACTCCGTTGAACTGGACATCTGTCGGCAACCCTTCAATCAGTGATCGCCAAGAATCTCGATTTTGCGCATCAACTCCGCGCCTGAATACTCCCGCATCCGCGGCAATCGCTCTACTGTTTCCAACACCTTCTGAACTCGCCAACAGCACAGTCTGGTTGCGATCTGCCAATGCCGTCGCCAATTCTTCTGCGATGCCACCGTCGTCCGCGGCCAAAATCCACGCGCCCGGAGCCTCCTTAACCTGCGCCGGCCCCTGCGCGACGATCACGCCTTTGTCCAGCATTTCATGGGTGAACGTATCGTCTACGCCCAAGACCTCGACGCCCTCAAATCCCGCATCGCCTAGTGCCTGGCGCCACACTGAAGGGCCGGCAAGGGCATGGTGCGGGCGATAAGCATCCGCGAACCGCCACCAGCCATCCAACTGACCAAACGTCAGGTCCATCCAACCCAAGCCGCGCAGGTTTTCGAGGGCCACCAAATGGCCCGACGGAGCCAGCAAATCCCTACAGTGACCCAGTGTCTCTTTCAGATACCGAGTGGCGTGCAAAACGTTCGAGGCGATGATTAAGTCGTAGCCGTGCGAGACAAAGCCTTGCGCGATCGGGTCTTCCTCAATATCCAGCGGCCGGTATTCGATGCTCCCGCCGGCATCGCCGAATCTCGCTTCTGCTTCTGCGAAGAACCCCGCAGAGATGTCCGTGTAAACGTAGTCGAACCGACCTTCGGGAAGTTCAGGCAGTACCGACGCGGTCGCAGACCCTGTGCCAGCGCCAACTTCGATGACCCGCAACCGCCGATCGTCTGGTAACTGTGATACGAGTTTCCGCACGGCATCTGCCAGCATCTGGTTCGCCGCCCGCGCCACCGGCGCTTTCAGGTAAAGATCAGCGGCTGTCGGCTCTCCGCTGCTGAACAGCAACGTCAGCGGGTCTTCTCGGCCGCGCAGAACATCTGCTAGTGCAGCACCAGAACGTCGGAACAGGCCAATCTCGGTCAAGCCGTGCGAATACTTCTCGGACATCTGCACGTTAAACTGTGCCGGATCATCCGGGAACTCCGATGGCAACTGGTCATCATCCCCCAACAACGCAACAAAGCCGTCTTCCCGCTCTTCCAACACACCAGAACTGGCGAGCATCTCGAGCAACCTGCTGAATAGGCGCCGGTGCTCCTCGTTAACCTCGAGGCGTTCCCTCAACTCTTCTGGATCAATCACCTCGCCCTTACGACGTTCCCAACCGAGCTTCTCCAATGTCCAGAGCGCGTAGGATCGTGACCACCGCTCCATGTCGGCAAGAAGGTCGTTCCTGCTCAATGGATCGACTCCAGCGTCGGTAAGGTAGTCGGAGAACAGCCCAGAACCCGCAGCAACATCTGCCGGACTCGGGAAGAAATCCGCTGGCACGACACCGGATTCAAGCGGCCGGTCACGCCATATAACTTCATAGAGCAGATCGTCGATGCCCTCAATCGCGGAAAGCAGGGCTGCCTGAGTCGCCCGTTTAACCGTGTAGCCGCTGAACCCTCCGATTTGAGCACCGTTGGAATCGTAGATGCGTATCTCGCCGCTCAACACCTCCGGTTGGTCGCCCGATCCAGAAGCCGACGCGGGTTCATTCATAAGCACGTGGCAAAACACTCGGTCCGGTAATCGTCTGTTCAACCAGAACCGTTCCCATCCAAACGGCAGGTACGTAGCCTCACCGGGCGCGCCGGTCATGTTCCGTGCGACACCGACGACTTGGAAACATCCATCCATCACCAGAGGATGAACATCAAGTTCGTTGCGCCCCAGAGTCTCCGGCAGAACCACTTCGCCCAACGCCTGGCCTGGGCCGGACCATACTGCCCCTAGCGTGCGGAAGAACGGGCCTAGATCAATACCCGTATCGGATTTGGCGCGATAGTACGCCGGCACATCGGCAGGACTGAGTTGCGCGGTCAGTGCATTCAGATCGACCTGGCCACTGGTCTCCGCCACCCCCGTCGAAACCCTACCCTCAATGTGCAGCGTCCACTCATCTTCAGAACCTCTGCTGAAGATCTGAACCTGACGCGACGAACCGCCTTCTGACGGGTCTAGCACAACCTGCATCTTCTTACCTGCCTCGTCATCAGCGTCCGTCTCCGGGAAAACCAGCGGATTGTGCAGCTGCATGTCCTCTAGCACAACAGATCCGCCTTCTTCAACCAGCGATGCCGAAGCGGCCATTGATCCATACAGCGCACCCGGCGCGACCAGTCGACCGAAAACACGATGGTCTAACAGCCATACCGGATCCGACGGGAACACCTCCGTCTCATACGTGATCTCTCCACGAGCCGACTCGTGCCTTACACCCAACAAAGGATGACCGACTGAGTGTCGGCGCGCTCTGCCCTGCTCCACCCAGTGCCGTTCGCGCTGGAAGGGATAACTCGGCAGCGATATCCGCCGACGAGTCTCACCCGCAAATAGGCCTTGGAATTCAATATCTAGACCAGCTTTGTATCCTTCGGCAACCGCATCTATGAAGCTAGTTTCGGGTTCCGGCGTCAGACTGCCGCGAAGCGGGCGGCGCAGGCTGGATAGCACCACTGGAGGTTCAGACGCGCCGCGGCCAGTCTCCGAACCGGACCATGCCAGCGTCGCCATCGGGCCTAAAACAGAGTGCGGCCCTATTTCAACCACGAGGTCGACGCCCAGATTCGCCATGGTCTCAACCCCGCTCGCGAAGGCTACCGGCTCCCGCGCGTGACGCTTCCAGTAACCGCCGTCCAATGCCATCCCAGGTTCGACTGCTTCGCCCGTGACGTTGCTTATAACCGTCAATTCCGGTGAGGCGATCGACACGTCGCGCAAGAACCATTCCAAGTCATCTAGCGCAGGCTCTACCAATCCGCTGTGAAAAGCCTTCGTCGTATTCAGTCGCCGCGCCCGGATGTCTTCCCCTTCGCAATGCTCAACAATCCGTTCGATATCAGCCACCGGTCCACTCACAACCTGATGCGCGCCGTTATAGCCCGCAATGCTCAACCCGACACTGTCCGACTGCGCGTTCAATTTCTTTATGGTCGACACAACATCTTCGGGTGATGCGAAGACCGCTGCCATGGTTCCCGGATCTGTTCCCGAAAGCAGAGTTCCCCTTACCGCGGCGAAACGCATCCCGTCTTCCAGACTGAACACTCCAGCAGCATGAGACGCCGCGATCTCTCCTACGCTGTGTCCAATCACCACGCTCGGACGGACCCCCACGCTTGACCACAGCGCTGTCAATGCACACTGCAACGCATACAATGCCGGCTGCTCCCACGCGGTATCGCCCAAATCTTCCGTATTTCCGTTTCGACCCCACATCACATCCAGCAACGATGCACCGCGTTCATCCCGGAAGACCTCCTCGCAACGATCCATCACCGCCTTCACCACTGGCTCCGTCTCATATAGAGACCGTCCCATACCTACCCACTGGCTTCCCTGACCGGTGTAGAGGAACGCTACATTGCTAGCCGTTCGGGGGAGGGATCCGTCTGTACCCGCTTCGACCAACTCACCGAGACGATCGCGCAGCGTTTCCCCATCATCGAATACGATTCCCGTCCGCCGATCGAAATGGCTCCTGCCGACTCCAGCAGTCCAGGCCATATCCGAAAGCAACTCATCGACACCTTCGCCATCCTGAGGCACATGCTCGTCCAGCCATGAAACGTACCGTTTCGCGAGGTCCTGGACTGCGCCATCGGACTTGCCGGACACAGGAAGGAAACGCTTCTGGCGCAGTTCATCCGGTGCAGTCGTATCGGCTATGGATCGAGGCAATGAAACTGCAACCGCACGCGCGGAACCGGACATGCCATTTCTGTACGGAACCTCAGCCTCCCCGTTGCGATGCTCCTCCAAAACCACGTGCGCGTTGGTACCCGAAATCCCGAAGGAGTTTACCCCTGCCAAACGCGGACGACCGTTCCGTTCCGGCCACTCCGTCATCTCGGTAGTAACCCTTATCGGAAGGTTTTCCCAATCAACATTTGGATCGAGATTGTGACAATTCAGATGCTTCGGAATCACGCCATGGTTAACAGCCAATGCCGCTTTGATCAATCCGGCAATCCCCGCCGCCGACTCCAAATGACCGATATTGGTCTTAACCGAACCGACCAGCAGAGGTGAGTCGGCATTCCTACCCGGCCCATACACATTCGTCACGGCATCGATCTCGATAGGATCGCCAACCGCCGTCCCGGTCCCGTGCGCTTCGAGATAGTCGACCTCTGACGGAGGAATACCGGCGTCGGCATGTGCCGCTTCGATCAACTTCTCCATCGCTGGAGCGTGTGGGACTGTAAGCCCAGCGCTCGCACCTCCGTGGTTGACCGATGCTCCTCTTATGACCGCCCAGATACGATCTCCATCCGCCACAGCCTCGCTGAGCCGCTTCATCACCACCACTCCGCAACCCTCACCCCTAACATACCCGTCCGCCGATGCATCGAACGTCTTGCACTGCCCCTCAGGGGACAGCATCATCGATTCTGCGCGCAGCTCGTATATCCGGCCGTTCAGAATCGCCTGAACACCACCCGCAATCGCCAGATCGGCTTTGCCCTGCTGCAAATCCGCCACACCGTCATGCACGGCCACTAACGCAGACGCGCACGCCGCATCTACAGCCTTAGCGGGACCATTCAATCCCAACACAAATGAAACCCGACCTGCGGTTCCATTCAGATTCGTTCCGCTCAGCGCATAAAGACTCCCCGCGGCTTCCGTCGGCCGGGTAGATTCCAGAACCAGCATCCGGTACTCATCATTGCTGATTCCGCTGTAAACTCCTGTCCGACTCCCCTTCAGTCCATCCGGATCAATGCCCGCGTCCTCCAGAGCCAGCCAACTCATCTCCAACATCATCCGCTGTTGCGGGTCTAGCAGGTCCGCCTCGACTGGCGAGATGCGGAAGAACCCGGCATCGAACTTATCAATGTCGTCTACAAACGCTCCAAACCTACACGCCTCTTGGCGTACCTCTCCATCTCGGAATATCTGCCCCATCCGACCTTCGCCGGGACCTGCGTAGCCCTCGGTTACTGCGTTCTTCCCCTCCTCTAAAAGTCGCCAAAACGAGTCCAAATCGCCGGCACCGGGGAACCTACATGCCATGCCGACAATGGCTATTGGCTCGTGTGTCGAAGGCGCTGACCCGTTGGATGATGATTTGCTGGCCTGACCAGAGGAAAGGGTTGGAGATGTCTGAGTCATTGGATTCGTAACTCTCTAGCCTTGGACACTGAGTTAAACGCTAGATTCTGATCTAATCCTGCTACCTTTCAAGCAAGTACTTATATTGGAAATGGTAACTAAAAACTCCCGATACTGCGTATCATACCCTTGCCATTCCTACTGCGTCAAACGAGATGCGCTTGGTGGCGGAATCGCTTCATCGATACCGTTATATGGTTTGGATTGCATCGCAATTTCCACGCAACATTGTCGCTTCGCGGTATAATCCGCTTCAATACTTGCGCGCAAGTCAAGGAATACCACATGCCTAAATCAGTTCATCATGTCGTCACACGACCAGGACGAAAGCACAGCGACCCTGAAACCGCGATACCCGTCGCCGAAGACCTCGTAACCACGCCAGGATCACCGACCATCGACGGCGACGTCTCATACTACAGCCGCGAATACCCGATCGAGTCCCAGACCGTCGAGAAATCCGCCGACCGAGAGTGGGGTTGGAGCGTATACATCAAAGAGGTATATGACTACCGCAAGAAGCACGACGAGGTCAGCGAGCCGTTGATCGAAGCGGCATGGGTCTCCGGCGATATCGAACCCACCGCAGAGCCGGACCCCGAGCACGACGTCACCACCGACATCCGAGACAAAGCCCGTGAGTTGGGATTCGGCGAAGTCGGTTTCACAAGGTACGACCGCAGATACACCTACCAGAGCAAGAAGGGCTGGGCCAAGTTCAACCACGCGATCTGCTTGGCATTAGAGCAGGACTATTGGCAAACCCAGACCATCCCTAGCTTGGAAGCGGAGTTCGCACACTTCGGCACCTACGAGATCGCCGGTGCCCTAGCGCTCGATCTCGCTGAGCACATTCGCTCCCTCGGCTACCACGCCCAAGTTCACAGCCCCAACGACAACAGCGGCGCATTCATCCCATTGTTCGTCGAAGCCGGGCTCGGACAACTCGGCGCAAACGGTCAGCTGCTTTCCCCGCACTTCGGCTCGCGGGCGCGGTTGATGCTTATCACCACCGATGCGCCAGTCGTTCACGACGAGCCAGTCGACTACGGCATCAACAAATTCTGCGAAGAGTGCCAAGTCTGCGTCGTCCGATGCCCTGCCCGCGCCCTCCTGCGCGAGAAGGTGTGGTACCGCGGCGTCAAGAAAAACAAGCTTGTTTACGACCGCTGCCGACCAGTGATGGTCACCTACGAAGGTTGCGCCGTCTGCATGAAGGTCTGCCCGGTCCAGCGCTACGGCATGAAGCCAGTGATGGAGCACTACATCGAGACCGGCGACATCCTCGGAAAAGGCACACCGAACCTCGAGGGTTACGAACTGCGAGGCAAAGGCTACTTCGGCCCCGGAAAGTTACCCCACTTCACACGTGAAGAGTTCGAAATCCCACACGGAACTAAAGAGGAACACCTTTTACACCAATTCAAAGAAAAGCTGGAGAAGAACGGGACGACCGACGCCGAAGAAGCACTAGAATTCGCCAACGAGCTTAAACGCATCGTAGAAGCGGGAGTGTCGCGCACCGACGAATGACCTGTGTCATGCCATCATCCCGTCCCCTTCGCGAAGCGAGGGGGACGCGGGCTAGCGAAGCGACGAATGATGTCTCCGGAATCCCCTCTCCCTTGATGGGAGAGGGTTAGGGTGAGGGTGACCGCTGAACCAACAACCACCAATTCACTGACAACGATGTTTCAAAAAGACACCCTCGACGCCCTTTTCGCTGAACTAGAAACCAGCTACGGACAAACCACAGAGTACGAACAGATGCTCCGCGAAACCCACCTCGCCATCGCCCTATCAGATGCCGGCCGAGACATCGACGACCAAATCGACCAACGCGTCGCATCCCTAATCAAGAAACACCGCAACAACTAACGTCATTCCGGCGAAAGACGGCGATTCAGCGGACGGAACGTCCATCCAGAGGGTCAGCAGACGTAGGGGCGTTTCGCGAAACGTCCCTACATTCCGTCCCTGGCGCGCAGTGTAGGGAGTCCCAGCAAAAGCGAGACGCAGGCGCTTACCCACTCCCCTCAACCTGAACCGTGATGATATCCACCCCGTGAAACTTCTCGTAACGAATGGCTGAGACGTGGCACTGCAACAGCCGCAACAAAAGATCATCCACAGTCGGCACAACAACTTCATCAGGCAGAAACGCCAACTCGGTGATGGTCTCCTCGTCAATGCCTCCTACCTGACCCTCACGATGATGTAACCATCCACCCGCTCCGAGTTCAGGTAACAGACAGTGCCCCCGACAGCAGACTAGCGAACAAATACTCTTTCATTCCGCCTCGATTCATCCCAACTTCCGGCAACAGCACCTAGGATGCAACAACACCCCATCCAGCGGCGATAGTTGTAAGTCAATTCGCTTGGTTGACAGCGCCGATAATGATACTATGTGTCAATAACGTAGCGCCGCAACCTCGATACGCAAAGCATGTCGAAGGAGTTTGAAACATGTCTGATTTGAATTTCGGAAGGAGGAGTCTGCATGAGCGTCACCGACAGCAGTGAAATCGTGTATGACGTAGTAGTAGTTGGCGCCGGTGCCGCAGGCATCGGCGTTGCTGTGGCTCTCAGACATGCCGGCATCGAGAACTTCGTGGTCTGCGAGCGTCACACCGTCGGCGCATCGTTCGCCGCATGGCCAGCCGAGACTCGATTCATAACCCCATCGTACCCGACCAATTCGATCGGCATGCTCGATCTGAACTCAGTCGCAATCAAAACTTCACCCGCTTACAGTTTGGAGGTAGAGCATCCGACCGGTGAAGAGTACGCCATGTATCTGCGGGTTATCACACAATTCTTCGGGATACCTGTTCGCCAAAACACCGACGTAGTGCAGGTGGCAAAAGTTAACGACAACTTTCGCATCGATACGACCGACGAGACCTTGCAAGCCAAGAACGTCATCTGGGCCGCCGGAGAGTTCCAATACCCGCGCTTAAACGGCTTCCTTGGTAGTGAATTATGTCGACACACCGCGACTATTGCCAGCTATGAAGAGCTTGACGGTGACGACTTCGTTGTTGTGGGTGGCTACGAAAGCGGTGTCGACGTGGCATACCACTTAGCGTGTCGCGGTAAACGAGTGCGCGTGTTCGACAAGAATCGCCCCTGGGTCGACAATAGCTCCGATCCCAGCGTCGCGCTTTCCCCGTTTACCCTCGAACGGGTACGTGACAACCAGTTTTTCAAGCAAGTGGAACTGTACCCGTACATGACTATCAAATCCGTCGCTCCCGTAAACGGCAAGTATGAGGTCACGACTCAGGACGGGCGTAGATTTGAAACCCCCGTGCAACCACTGTTGGCAGGCGGATTTGAGGGCAGCCAAAAGTTGGTCGCAGACCTGTTTGAACGACGCGAAGATGGCTCACTGCTTCTGAGCGAACACGATGAATCTACCATCGTGCCGGGAATCTTTCTATGCGGCCCCGCAGTTCGACACGACAATCACGTCTTCTGCTTTATCTTCAAATATCGACAACGATTCGCCGTTGTCGCCAAAGCAATTGCAACATCGTTGGGGTTGCCGGCACAAGCATTGGAAGCCTACCGCATGTGGGGCATGTATCTCGATGACCTTTCCAACTGCGGGGAGGAGTGCGCATGTTGATCGGAAAAAACGAACCGGACGCCGCATCTGGCGCAGCGCGAAGCCGACTAGCCAGGGCGCGGAGCATCAAATGGCTCGGACAAACCACCGCCAGCGTTTGCTGGATTGGCAGCTTGCTGACTACCGGCATCGGATCCACTGGTGATTGGTTGCAGCTGTGTGCTGCATCCGCATGGCTATTGGCCAACATCGCAGTGATCGTGACTGCCGAGGCTGATTGATATGCCCTAGCACTTCAAGGAATCAGCATGACGCGCGTTCTCTGGAAATTAGCTACGGTCAATCCGCCGAGTACGAACAGCTGCTCCGCGAAATCCACCTCGGCATCGCCCTATCAGATGCCGGCCGAGACATCGACGACCAAATCGACCAACGCGTCGCATCCCTAATCAAGAAACACCGCAACGACAACTAACGTCATTCCGGCGAAAGACGGCGATTCAGCGGACGGAACGTCCATCCAGAGGGTCAGCAGACTATAGAGATGTTTCGCGAAACGCCCCTACATTCCGTCCCTGGCGCGCAGTGCCACGATGTAGCATCACTGTGAAATGGAGACGCTGTTCCCATGGGCAACAAAACGATGGTCTTAGGTGCGGCTATAGCCGCAGGTGTGACTGCTGGCATGGTTGCCAGCCTCAGCAACTACTATTCATGGATCATCGCGATTCCCGTCGGGGTGGCTGTCGGGGTAACCTTGAGCGTTGTGGTCATGTGGCTGTACAACCGAGCTACGAAGTCCTAGAGCGCTGTGTAGCCGAGACCACCCGGCTCTTGGCAGACAGGACTTGGAGTGGCTCCATCGTCGGGGCGCGACCAACTTGAAAACGTTGGGGTATTGACCCTATCCGCGTTCCTGCGACAAGGATTCGTAGGGTTTGAGTTACTGTTCGAAGCCTTGTTGGCGGTGTTTGATCAGCTTCGTTCAGACGCGTCGGATGGGCGCGGTTCAACCCGTGGTGCAAGGGCTCGCAACTCTGTTAAGCAGCGATCTTCGAGACCTACACTCTAGACCCTCGCCTCACGATGGCAAATTATCCTTCCCGAATCATCCCGTCCTGCATCGTTAGCACTCGGCTGCAGGCTTCGCTTACTCGGGGATCGTGGGTCACTAGAACCATCGTCTGCCGCCTTTCCGCGTTGCACTGGTGTAGCAGTTCAAGCAATTCGCCGGTGTTCTCCGAGTCCAGGTTTCCTGTAGGCTCATCTGCCAATAGGAGCGCTGGCTCTGTGACCAAGGCACGCGCGATGGCCACTCGCTGCTGCTGCCCACCCGACAGTTCCGTGGGGCCATGGCCCAACCGGTCCCCCATTCCCACTGTAGCCAAGGTCTCTGCGGCAGTAGCCAGCGCCGTCTTTCGCCGCTGGCCAGCGTACTCGGCCGGAAGCGCCACGTTTTCAACAGCCGTTAGCGTCGGAACGAGGTTGAACGATTGGAATACGAAGCCAATCCTCTCCGCCCGCATCCTGGTGCGCTCTCGATCCCGCAACTTCGTAACGTCCATGCCGTCGAACACCAGGCTCGGTGGAGGGTCGTAGCCGCTGTCTGGCGAGTGCAGCAGACCGAGAATGTGCATTAGGGTGCTCTTACCTGATCCTGATGGTCCAACGATCGCCACCATTTCGCCGACTTCCACTGTCACGTCCACTCCGCGCAGAGCTTGCACCACGTTACGCCGACCGAGGCGGTAGGTCTTACGGAGATTGTGGGCTTTCAGAAAGGCCATGCCTTATCCCTACTCGTACCTCAGCGCCTCAATGGGATCCAGTCCTGAGGCGTTCCATGCCGGCAACGCCCCGGCCACGGTTCCAAGCGCCGTCGAGAAGGCCACCGCTAAGATGGCGATCTCGGAAGTTAACAGGAACAGAACCGTCCCCGATGATTTACCGACCTGATTAGCTCCGTATATAAATGCGGTTCCTGACGCCAGTCCAACCAGACCGCCGATCAGGCCGATGAAGGCCGCTTCGGATAGTAGCTCTCGCATGATGCGTGCGCGCGATGCTCCGATGGCTCGCTTGATGCCAATTTCCCTGGTTCGTTCCGCCACGCTGATCGTCATCGTGTTAACGACGGAAAGTCCGCCTACTACTACGCTGATCAGCGCCACGCTGAGGATGATCGCGTTAAAGATCGCCAGGGTAGATCCGAACTGGTTGTCGAAGTCGGTGCTGGTGCCAGCCCGTACTTTCGGAACAGTCTTTTCGATCCTCTGCGACAGAAGGCCTGTATCCATCCCATCGTCCGGATAGACAATCACCACAGATGTTAGTTGACCCGGATCCAGTTCTCTCCCGACTACGATGGGTGCCTCACGGTACAGCATCGCCTGGGCCTCCGTTAAAGGTATGACGACAGATGTGTCGAAGGTCATCAGCCTAGGTTCTCCGACACCGACGACCGTGAACTCGATCCCGCGGATCTCAAATGAGTCGCCTGGACTCTTGTCGAATTGACGAGCCAAGTCCG
Organism: Dehalococcoidia bacterium; assembly: GCA_963555965.3. Taxonomy (GTDB): domain Bacteria; phylum Chloroflexota; class Dehalococcoidia; order Lucifugimonadales; family Lucifugimonadaceae; genus Bin127. The sequence goes on along the minus strand of OY821634.1, from coordinate 80,309 downwards.
AACCGAGGAACGCCACTTGCTGCCCTTCATCTCCTGGCCCTGTGGATCGCCCCTTCGCGACCCTCATTGGAGAAGTCTCGTGGCCTCTATCCGCCCCTTCCGTGTATCCCACGATGTAGGCTGGCAGTTGAAAAGCGTTGCCAGGGGAGTCCGGGTTCATGGGCAGCATTACTCGGGGTACCGCGACGGCAACGCCCGGCACTTTTTCAATCTGTTGTACGACGTCGATGGTCAACGGTGTCAATGCCCCCACAGTGGAGAAGGGAGTGCCAGTTGCGTCCGTCACCACGACCTTGTCCCGAAAGTAGGTGGACGAGCTCTCTACAATGGCGCTGAGCTTGGTCGCTAACGCGGCCATCACGACCAGGGCCCATATCCCGACTGCAATGCCGATGACGGTCAACGCGGTACGCAACTTACGCCTCGTAAGGCTGCGCAGCAGATTCATGGGATAGTTGCCCATTCGATTGTTGGGGGACTAGTGCAGTTCAACTGTGGAAAGTCTGACTTTAGACCAGTTACCAACCCAACAATACAGCATCGGATGCCGTGACTAACACTCTCCCCGTCCACTAATCGGATGCTTTGGCGCGATAGACATATGACTAACCCGGTCGGTCTTAAGAGAGCCGAGAGTCGGTTCCAGACGTACGGTAAGAGGCCGACATTCTCCCCTTGCGGCGGGTTTTGCCCGAACGGCGAACAGAATACGGGCTTTTCTATAGATCCAAACGAATCTCAACGTGAAAGTTCTCGATTTTGTCAAGTCTGGTGGAGCAACGTTCACCAAACGCAGAACCGTTTTCGAAATGGCGATTCCGCTTTGGTGAAGTTGCCCTAGAACCAACTTACGTCTTCGGATTTGTTTGGTCCCGGCTTGCGTTGTCCAACCGCTATTGATTCTGCTCGGTTCCGTTCGTGGAATGTTTTTACCGCGTTCTTACCATCTGGCACGTCATAAACATGCGTCCTCGCCGCGCATCGGGACGCGCTTCTGCCTAGTCTGGTGTAGGAGGTAGTGGGTTTTGACGCATGCAGACGCCCACAAGCTTTATAGTGTAGAGCGCTATTGCCAAGCAGAAAAGAGATGGGAAGCAAGCCTTAAGGATGTGTCCAGTGGGCCCTACTAACATGATCCGATCGCACATTGATGAGCAGCTCGAACAACGCATCGATGCGCTAGAAGCAGCCGTAGAGGCGTGGGCCAGACAAAACGACCTCTGGCACGACGCGATTTTCAGGAGAGTAGTGAAGAGCTTTGACATGGAAACAGGCACTCCGACGGTAACCACTCTGCGCGCCGACGGCTCCCTAGCCGAGTTGGTTATCCATCCAGGAATAGGCGCTGTCCATGGAAGTCGCGAGGCACAAAGGCTTTTAGACGAATGCCAAGGAATAATCGAGTGTCATGGTTTCTATGGAGAGACTTTTGACGTGGACCGCCTCAATATTCTTCCATTGGAGCAGAAAGATACCCTCATCTTTCAGAGATTCAAGGGATACATGAGATGGAAATGGATATGCAGTTTGATTCAGGGCGACTTCGATGCGCTGAACTCGGAGCTGTACAAGCACTTCAGTCAGTATTCAGATCAGCTTGCCCGGCTCCACTGGCGGAAGTTCGAGATGTTGGTCGCCGAGGTGTTAGAGGCCCAGGGCTTTGAAGTCGAACTTGGACCGGGGCGTGGCGACGGAGGTGTGGATATACGTTTGCTTCAGCGCGACCCCATCGGAGACATATTGACGTTGGTGCAGGTTAAGAGGCACGACGCCAAATACCCAATTGAACTTCAGGCCGTTCAAGCTCTGCATGGCGTGAAGGAGGATGAAAGTGCTGACAACAGCATGTTCGTCACTACATCCCGCTATCTTAAGTCTTCGAAGGATTTCGCAAGTCGAGACAATGTAAATATGGCACTATATGTGTCTGAGGATGTGCGGAAATGGTGTGCCGACGCAAATGCAGGCATTGTTGAGGATAAGAAGCGCATCATTACTGAAGATGGGGTGCGCAGAGCTCTGAACCGAGCCCGGCAAGACCCGAAGACGATAATGCACGCTCGATGCGTCTATACCTCGCGGCACAACAAATTCTGCCTTGTGCTAAAGGAATCGGCCAGTTCCGGACTCGCAATGGAATTGCCATCTAAGGTTGTTCAACATGATGGATACATGCAGGCGGGAACTGAAGTGCCAGATCTACGCGACGATCGAAAAGTGCTGCAACTAATCGGAACCACGGAGCGACTAAAGAAGCTGTCGAGCGACTCAGGGTTTAAGTTCTGTGATATTGACGAAGAATTCGACTTCTACTCGCCATGGGATCGACAACCGGCTGAATTTTACGGCGATTGAACTCAATCGGCAAAGCCCCGTCGTGGGCGTTTGCTTCTGAGGAATTCATGCAAGTAATCTGTCACTGTCAGGAGCCGAAGTTGAGCATGCAGCCAAGACCGCTAGGCGTGTGCGGACATGCTGCGTGTTCAACAGGTGCCTGAACGGCGACCACGGTGCGACGACCGTCTCAACTTTGATCAGTGAAGATCACGGCTGATGTTGGCCGAAAATGGTGGAGCTGACGGGATTCGAACCCGTGACTTCCTGCTTGCAAAGCAGGCGCTCTCCCACTGAGCTACAGCCCCACACCTAAAGTCTATATCTGCACGTTACCCTGTCATTCCGGCGAAAGCCGGAATCCAGGTGGAAGGCGCAGCGGGATGCCCTGACCATCCGATATTGGTTATCATTCACACAGACAAAATCCACATCCAAAGATGTACTCGAGCAGATACAGATTCCGCTTCATTTTCGCCGTTCTCGGTGTTATGGCTGCCGCGCTTTTAATCACATGCGGCTCCACCGACGGCGGCAACACTGACAGCGCACCACAAGGTTTCCAACAAGTAACCGATCTTGAAATGATCTTTGAACCCGATGACCTCAGCACAATCGGCTTCAAAAAAGCGCGCAACTACGATCTTGAGGGATTACCCGGAGCAAGCGAAGCCATATTCGGATTCTGGCGCATCGCATCCGGAGACCCCATCGACTACGAAGTACGCTTCTACCCCAACCACGCCGACGCAGTACAGCTCGGAACCGCCCTGGCAGAGGAAGGCTCCGGCACAGACGCAGTGCTAGATGCGGACGAGGCAACCTACAAAGAAGGCGTCAAAGACCGTCGCATGATCGTCGGATCAGGCATCGGCGGAGGCGCACGAAGCGGCACCGGTCCCCGCTACGGCGGATACGCAATATACGGAAACATCGTCATGCTTTGTGCAGGTGCAGCCGGCGATCAGGCCCTGGAGCGGTGCGAAGAATTGGCAACCGCGCTAAGCGAATCGGCAGACAATTGAGCACCATCTTCAAACACCTCTCTTTCACCGCCCTACTGCTGACCGCGTTGGCTATAGGTTGCGGTTCGAGCGACGGAAACACAGGCGATAGCTCTACCAGTTCCGAGGTCGAAACCGATACCAGGATCTTCAACCGCGAGACGACGCTGTCAGGCGACGATCTCGTAGCACTAGGCATGAAATCCGGTAAGAAGTACAACGTTGAAACCCTGCCCGGCGGTGTCGAAGCCGGATTGCTTTACTGGCGAGTCGACAATATCGCAGTGGAGTACGAAGCGAGGTTCTACGGCTCGCACGATGACGCCGTCACCCTAGGCACCGCTCCCGCAGAAGAAGGAAGCGGCGAAGACGCCATCATCGATGAGGATGAAGCGGTCTACAAGGAAGGGATTCGTGACCGCCGGAAGGTTTTCAAATACCCTAATTCAGTGCTGAAACCAAAATACGGCGCTTACGGAATCTACGCCAATATGGTCGTCCTATGCGAAGGCAAGGACGATGACGAGGGGTGGAATCGATGTTACGCGCTGATCGAGGCACTTGATAGTCGATAAAAGTCGAAAACACACCGACGGCAAATTGATCGGCATATTAAAGACTCTCGCTTTCACTGCACTGCTATTGACCGCGTTGTCAATAGCTTGTGGATCCAGCGACGGAGACGGGGGCGGCGATGGCATCGCGGACACTTCGCAGGTTGAAGCCAATACCAGAATATTAGACCGTGATGTAACGCTGTCAGGTGACGATCTGCTCTCACTCGGCTTGAAATCCGGCAAGAAATACGACGTTACAGACCTCCCCGGAGCCGTCGCCAATCGCGTCTTCTTCTGGCGTGTCAACGATATCCCTATCCAATACGAAGCCCGGTTCTATGAATCCCATGCCTCCGCAACAGAACTTGGACCTGAACCGGCTGAGGAAGGTAGCGGCGAAGGCGCAATTCTCGATGCCGATGACGCCGTGTACAAAGAAGGTGTCAGAGACCGCCGAACAGTATTCGACTTCCGAGGCACACCAAGACCGAGATACGGCACCTACGCCATCTATGCAAACATGGTCGTACTCTGCGAGGGCCGCGACGATGCCGAAGCTTGGGATCGTTGCACCGCGCTTATCGAAGCAATAGACAATCGATGAGACCAGCAACCGCTTTAATCGTCCTGCTCGCAATCGCAGTGATGTTGCTCGCGTGCGGCAGTCAACCAGCAGCAGAGGAGTTAGTCCAACCCCAGGACGTAGACCCGCAATCCCAACTCGTCAAGCCTTCTGATCGCATATTCGCGATAGATGACTTTGAGGCAGCAGGACTTAAGCACTCTAAGGACTACAAGACCGACGGTTTGCCCGCAGCTACCAGCGTTTCGCTCTTCTTCTGGAACATCGATGGAACACCAGTTCAATACGAAGTCAGGTTTTACGGTTCTCACCATCAAGCCGTATCATCCGGAATGTCGTACGCCAAAGAAGGAGCTGGACCCGAAGCGATCATAGACCCCGATTTCGCACGCTACACCGAAGGATTGAGAGATCGACGAACCATCGTACACACCCGCGCCTCGCCAACGCCCAGATACGGTGACTTCTTCATATATGGAAACATAATCGCACTTTGCGAAGGACGAGACCCCGAACAAGGCGCACGACGATGCGCACGACTAGTCGAGGCCTTGGATGCAACTGGGGCATGAACCCCTCTACCTCGATGGGAGAGGGCTGAGGCGAGAGTGAAAACCTCCCCTTTTTGCGTACCAAAAGGCGGCACGCAACTAGTGTAGCCAGACGCAAGGCACCCATAACGCACTTGCTCTAAACCTCTTTCAACATCAGACGCTTGCCGAGTTGATAAGATATTTAGAAGTAATCAGAGATGCCCCCAGCTGCCGCAAAGTCCAAGTTGCGGTAATACCATACTTTCAGGAGCACGAAAGATGACGATGCGAAGAGTACAAACGCTCGGATTCCGTAAATTCGGAATTATCACGCTGGTGTCGGCGATAGCGTTCGCACTTGCCTGTGGCAGTGCAGACACCGAAGATTCCAATGATGGCGGAGGTGGCGACAGCGCACCCGCAGCAGCCGTCGAAAATGTGACCAGCGGACCCCCCGGCGTCGAAATCGTCTCTACCGATGCCGTATACACGGTCGACGACCTCATCAATACCCCCAACTACAAGAAGAGCAAAAACTACAAGGTCGAAGGATTGGACGAAGCGACTGACGCGGTATACGGATTCTTCGGACCCGATCCCTACGATCGCCAAGAGTTCGAAGCACGATTCTACCCCGACCACGAAACCGCCATCACCGTCGGTGTCGACTTCGCCGACGAGGCCACCGGACCCGATGCAGTCATCGCCAAAGACATTCAGCGGTGGGATGAAGGACTCGTACAGCGACGCGCATGCTCCGGCAACACACGTGGATCACACCACTCCGGAAAGTGCGACAACGCCAAGTATGGCGACTACGTCGTCGCCGGCAACATGGTGCTGCTATGCCAAGGGAAAAATTCCGAGATCTCCCTCGCCAACTGCAACGCTTTAATGGAAGCACTGCAATCGCAGTGAGATCCAACAGCGCCTTAATACCAGGTCTACTCGGTTTCCCCCGTTCACGGGGGAAATGTCCGAAGGACAAAGGGGGCGCTCGGTTCATTTGCTACACCGCTTTCGTCGTCACATCCCTGTTATTCATTGCATGTGGCAACCCTGATTCGACCGATTCGTTCAGCTCCAGCGGTTACGAAATCGTAGGTAAAGCGACATCCGCACCTTCAACACCAACACCACAGCCAGTCGCCGAGCAACACGAACCCACCACAGAACGCCAACCCAAAATCCTCGATGACGTTGGCGAATACTCGGTCGATGACTTCGAAGCATTGACCAACTTCAAACTCAACAAGACATACGACGTTGAAGGTTTGGAAAGTGCAGATAGTGCAATATACGGATTCTTCGGACCCGATCCCTACGATCGCCAAGAGTACGAAGCACGATTCTACCCAGACCACAGCACCGCTACAACAATCGGCGTCAATTTCGCAAACGAAGCCACAGGACCAAACGCAGTGATAGCCAGCGCAACCCAGAGATGGGACGAAGGGTTGACACAAAGACGCGCTTGCGCTGCCAACACACGCGGTTCTCACCACTCCGGAAGATGCAACATCGCAAAATATGCCGACTACGTAGTCGCCGGCAATTTGGTGCTACTATGCCAAGGTAGAGACTCGGAAACCGCTTTACAGAACTGTGAAGCCTTGTACGCCGCCCTTCAGAATTGATGTTTCACCGCATCGAGGTCAGTATGCCAAAAAAAGCAACACCTTATCGTTCGACACAAGCCATCATCGCACTCTTTTGCTTGGCATTGCTGATGGCAATTGCCGCGACCACCTCATGCGGTTCTGACCCCGGAGATACCGGTGGAGGCGGCGATACTCCGGCAGAAGGTGGCGGAGCCGACCCGCGAATACGTAGCGCCGACGGAACATACTCCATCGACGAACTAAAGACAGCCGGAGTAAAGGCAAACAAGGACTACGATGTCGAACAACTCCCCGGAGCCGATGCCGCTTGGAGAATCATATACAACCGCTTGGACTACGAAGTACGCTTCTATCCTGACCATCAGACCCTATTAGACGAAGGCATACCCTACGTCGAACACGTCACCGGCGATGATGCAATCGTCATCGGAGATGATGTGATCTGGGAAGAAGGCGCTAAAGACCGCCGACGTTGCAGCCGAGACGCCGACACGCCACACTCAGGATGCTCATACTCGCCTCGATACTGGGACTACGTTGTCGTCGGAAACATGATCCTCATGTGCGAAGGCCTCGAAAGCAAGCAGTCCATCGAAAACTGCGACAACCTGCTCGATCTGCTCCAGCAATAACAATTTAGCGTCGGGCAGTCCATCGCACCGACCAAAAACGAGCCTCATTCGCATCCGTCTCGTAGGAGCTGCCGAAGATACCGAGCGGATTCAAGTCTCTCGGATCATCGAAAATGTCGATCTGTTCAGTCCACTTGAGATGATTCACGATCATGTACACCAAAGGCGTAGCTGCGATTTCGTAGAGCGTTTTCACTATCCATCCTAGAATCGCACCATTGATCGCTGCCTCCCAGCCCCACAGGCCCGAAGCACCAAACGCGATCCCGTAGAAGAGGAACGAGTTTACACCCTGCGCCACAAAGGTCGAAGAGATTGTCCGCAACCACAACATCCTACCGTTGGTTCGATTCTTCAACGTCACCATCACGATCGCATTCGAAAATTCCCCAATCGTATACGACAAGACACTGGCCCCAGCAATCCACGGCGTCGCTCCTAGGATCGAATCGTATGCAGACTGGTGACCCCAGAAATGAGCACCCGGCAACGCACCCACCAAAAAGATGAAGGCCGTAAGCATAAAACTGCAAGCCAATCCGAGCCAGATAGCACCACGGGCAACACGGAAGCCATACACCTCCGTCAAGATATCCGAGATTATGAACGTGATCGGGAAACAAATAACCGATGCCGAAACCACCACCAAGTTGCTCCCCAAAAAACCGAACGGCAACTCGAACAGCGTGACCGGCTTACCCGAGATTGTGTTTGAAATTATGTACGCCGCCACCGAGAACGCGATGATGACCACCATTGGTCCTGAAAATCTCAATGGTTACCCTCTATTCCCGTCGGGTTCAAAGCATGGTCTCTCTACTCACATAATCCGCGTTGATGGTCTGCACCTATGCCTACGCAACCTCTTTGCGCCATCTATAGGCATCTAAGTTCCAACACGGAGTAATCGCATTTTACTTCACTGGTTACCGCCTGTCGATTCAACCGATTCCACTAGCGAAACGCAATCATCAGTCGAAACTTCGCACATCATCAACAGGTTGCCAACTACCAGAAATCCACCATACACCCTTCTACTCGCAAAACCTGAGCCGTCGTGAACTACACGCGCCAAAGCCTCTTGCGCTGAAGCTACCCCAGAAGTCATCGCATCTTCGTGGGAAACGTAACGGCGAATCTCCACATCTTTGCGGTTGAAGAAACCGTAACGTGCCTCAAGTGCGTTTGGAAGCGTGTCAACTTCGTAGACCTGATACTGCTTCCAACCCGCTGCGATGAATTGATCGTAGCTGAACTCGCTGCTCGGACGAGTCCACGCGCTGATCTCTACCCTATCGCCAATCACGTTGATCCCCGTCTCGTCGATTGAATCAGAACCCGCTAGGGAACCTTCATTCGTGGAACCACCGCCACAACCCATTACTACCCCCATAACAGCAGACATCACCATAGCCAACGGTAACGCGTGACGAAACCCAGAGGCAAACAACCAAGTCATCATCGTTATCATTCCGCCATCTGGTCTAGAAGATCAGTGCAGTCTGTAACCGAGATCTCACACAGCATCACCGTGTTACCAGCTACAACGTACGCACCATACAAAGTCACACTCGAAAAGCCTGCACCCCTACCCGACAACTTTTCAGTCTCGATCGCCGTCTCCGCAGACTCCCTGCCAACATCCATCGCCACATCATACGACGGGTAAAACCGTATCTCGATGTCCTTGCGGTTATAGAACCCGAAATACGCACCCGTTGCCTCCGGCAAGGTGTCCAGCGGCCACTCCTTGTTCTTCTTCCAACCCGCCTCGATGAAATCATCAACGCTGAAAACGCTGCTAGGCCTTGTATAAGCCCTGAGCTCGGCGCGGTCCCCTATCGTCCTAATCGCATTCTCATCCAAACCGGGTTCGCCGGGGGTACCAGCTATACCGTTTACTCCACTCCCCGATAGACCTGGTTCGCCTGGTTCACCCGGGATACCTTCTTCGGTTTCCGAACCACCACAACCGATCACGAAACCAGCAACCGCGAAAACCAACAGTGAAACGATGAGTGCTTTTGCATTCTTTGACATGACCCGATTCCAATCCAGCCTAGACAAACAAAGGCTATCGTAGTGCATCTCCACCAAAATCACAGCCCATCATCAAAAATCAGCGTAATCAGCGGTTCAGACAATAACGCGCCGAAGCGGTCAAGCCCGGTTTCCCAGACTCGACCGCTCCTAATTTCCTCGGGTTGTCCGGTCGCCTCTACCGCTACGGCTTTGGCAACCGATTCACAACTCAGGTTTGGTTAGCTCTTCTCGAGCTGGTGGATGACCAGTGACCAGGTCAAGTGCCACCATGCCTCGTTAACGTAACCAGTCACGTCCAGAGCACCCTGGGAGGCATCGCCTTGCGGCCAGTTCGTCCATCGCGCCTCGTTCATGATGATGCGGTGGTAGAACTCGAGGATCGGTACGTCCGGCAGCTCGGTCAGCCAAATCTTGGCTGCCTGGCGCCAGAGATCATACATCTCCGCCGTGTTGTCAGGCGAAGTCTTCGCAACCTCGTCCGTCAACTCGTCCCATTCTTCGTTTTCCCAGTGGTAGAAGTTCACCTGGTGACCGCCCGGAATGTTCACGGACGATGACTGGTAGAGCTTCATGGTGAAGTATGGGTCTCGCACTGAACCGCCGTGTCCGAACATCAGGCACTCGAAGTTACCCTCCGCCATTCGGCTCGAAGCGTCAGTCGGCTGACCGTAGTCGGCCTGGATGCCGTGGTTCACGAGCTGCTGTGCAACTGCCGGTCCAAGGTCAACCCATGGGTTGAAACCGACAATTTCACAGTTCACAGTGTTGCCACCGCTGTCTTCCCACATGCCGTCAGAGTTCTTCGTGAAACCTGCGCCTTCCATCAACTCGTCACCGCGGTCAGGATCGTAGTCAAGAGTCGAGCGACCGATCTCTTCCATAACCTCTGTCGCAATGTCGAAGTAAGGCTGCAAAGGCGGATACTGCGGCATCGTCAACGGGTTGTACGCCGCCGCACCATCGTACGCAAGTTCGCGCAACTCGGAACGGTCAAGGTAGAACGAGATCGCCCAGCGAACGTCCGGGTTGTCATACGGACCGAACTTACCGCTAGTGTTGAACGCGATCGATACCGGCCACCAGTCGACGTAGCCGTAAGGCTCGCCACGACCGGAGTGCGTTATCAAGTCTTCGTTCTGGTCGAGCGTCTCAGCGATCAGCGACGGAGTCGTCATTGCTGCACCGTCGATCTGGTCGTTGATCAAGGCCTGTGCACGCTGCTCCTGCGGTACACCCGGGATGTAGATGATCCGCTTCACGCGCGGCAATTTACCGTAGTCGCCCAAGTCGGATACGCCTTCGCCCCACCATGAGTCGCGGCGGTCGAAAATCTTCTGCTCCGTAGACGTCGTTACCTGCCAAGGACCAGTTGAAAGAGGCCAACCCTTGTCGCGGTCGTAGTCACCGAAGGTGGTCCAGTCGCGACCCTCGTAGTGGTGCTGAGGAACGATGTAAACACCAATGTCGAACTTGTAAGTCAGCAGGAAGAAGAACCGCGGATCCGGTCGCAACAAATTCACCTGCGCAGTGTACTTGTCCACTAGCTCCGCGTTGTCCATCGCAGCGTCAACGTCTTTACCCCAGCGAACCTGCTCTTTGAGCTCTTTAAGGGTGTTCAACGTGTAAACGACATCTTCGCAGTCGAAGTCTTCACCGTCGCTCCAACTGATGCCCTCTCGGCAGTTGATCGTCAGCTCGGTGAAGTCGTCGTTGTAGCTGTAGCTCTCGGCAAGCCACATGATCTCCTCGTCCGCAAACGCAGAGAAGAACGCCAGAGGCTCGAAGATCAAGTTCGGACCCTGCTGGTGGTTTGCTCCGATAGCGTACGGGTTCCAAAGCTCATGGTCGATGAAGCGACCCTCTGAACCGCCGTGGAACAACTTCAAAGTGTCTTCCTCGGCTACATCGCCTGGGTCAAAGGTCACACCCATCGCCTCAGATGGAGGCGGAGGTTCCGGGGTCGCAGTCGGCGGAACTGCAGTCGCGGTAGCCGGAACTGAAGTCGCAGTCGGCGGAACAGGCGTGGCTGTCGGCTCTTCCTCTCCACAAGCTATAACGATGCCAAGCACCATCACGCTCGCAAGGATTGCCAACAAACCATAGCGCCCGAATTTAACGGGGAGATTCATGGTTCTATCTTCCTCATCTCTTTTATCTGCAAGTCAAGCGAAAGTCATAGCGGTGCTTCTGCAAGTGCGCAACACAACGCACAGCGCGAAAAATCCCGAATCGCCTGACAACGATCAACATTCCATTCTGTACTCAAACCGATCTGTTTGTCAACATCCGTTAACTACGAATTTCTTCACCAACAGCTTGTACCACGTCTCAATTTCCAGACCCAAAATCCACATCAAGACACGGATTTAACACACTAGGCCACCACCCACCATCTCGGATTCGCGCAATTACGCCCTCAGACTCTCTGAAACTTGCGAATGTTGCTTTGAGTAGGTAAAATCGCTTGAGATGTCAGAGCATCGCCCAGCAGGCTTTCGCAACGACTTCATCTGCGCAGACCAACCATCATCAGTACTAGATTTCGTTGAAAACACAGGCAAACCAGCGGCTTAATCCCGCTCTTAGTGCGCGTCGTAACTCGGTTTTGACTTTCATATCCGCGTTTTTCGGAAACTTCATCGTCCAACGAGTACTGCTATTCTTGCTGACCGTATGGGTAGCCGCAACTGTCATCTTTATACTCCCCCGCCTTACCGGACAGGACCCAGTTAAAGAAAAACTCCTACTAGAAGCACAACGCGGTGGCTCCGTCCAAGCCGGTATGAACGAGATGGCGCAGGAGTACTCCGCAAGACTCGGACTAGACCTCCCCATACAAGAGCAGTACATCAACTACATCACTGACCTCGCACGACTCGATTTCGGATACTCAATCGCATACTTCCCCAGAACCGTTAACGAAATCATCCTCGACTCAATAGTATGGTCGATCGGACTCATGACCGTTACATTGTTCTTGGCATTCGTCCTCGGCACCGGCGCCGGCGCCCTTTTGGGTTGGTCACGCTCACCCGGATGGCTGAGCTACGCCTTTATGCCACTGCTCACTTTGTCCGCGATACCCCAGTACATGCTCGGACTAGTGCTGATGTTTATCTTCGCGATCATCCTTAACTGGTTGCCTTTCTTCGGCGCTTACAGCCCCGGCAATCTGCCGGAATGGAGCCTAGGTTTTGTTCTCGACGTTTTGAGGCATGCCATCCTCCCAGCACTCGCGATCCTATTCTCCGCGGTCGGTTTTTGGGCCATCGGAATGAGGGGAATGATGATAAACACCCAAGGCGAGGACTTCATGATCCAAGCCGATGCCAAAGGCTTAAACGGTGCACGGATTTTTGTACGATACGCAATCCGAAACGCCCTTTTGCCACAGGTCACCGGTTTGGCTATCTCATTCGGCACACTACTCACCGGCGCTGTTCTCGTAGAGGTGCTATTCCAATACCCCGGACTCGGCAACACCCTCTTCTACGCCATTAGAGTCTCTGATTTCTTCCAGATTACCGGAATCGTCATGACCATCATCATCTCCCTCGCCATGGCAACTATGGTGATCGACCTCATCTACCCCCTGATCGATCCTCGCGTCAAGTACACCCAAAGCTGATATGGCTAGAGCCTCCAGTACAAGAAACCTCACCATGGGAACACGCGCACGCCTAGCACGGCGACGTTGGGGAGTCTTTTACCAAGAGCGAATCGAACCCATTTTTCTCTACGGACGGCGCAACCCTTCACTCATCGTAGGACTCGCCATGCTTGGCACCCTACTGTTGTTCACCGTCATCGGACTCTTCGGTTACGCCCAACTCGAACCACACACCAACGATCCTTCCCAGAACACACGTTTGGATGCATACGTAAGCGGAGGAGCACCAGTCGGCGACAAACGCCTCCCACCATCATGGTGCACATGGTGTGAGGACATCGCAGAGCTTGAAGTCGATAAGAAGCCGACCATTTTCCAGTACCCCATGGGCACCGACACTCAGTCACGCGACCTTTTTGCAACAAACCTCAGAGGCATCCCCCTAACTCTAGGCACCGGACTCATCGCAGGACTTTTGTCCGTTGGCATCGGCACTGTCACAGCTTTCGTAGCCGCTTACTATCGCGGCATCCCAGACGTGTTTATCAGATTATTGACCGACGTCGGTATCTCAATACCCGGACTTCTCATCCTCATAATCATCAGAATCCAGCTCGGGACCGAACTGCTTTGGTGGCAACTTGGCGCAGGTCTCGCAGCCGTCGGATGGGTCTTCTCATCACGAACCGTACGCTCTCAAGTTCTCGTACTCCGAGAGCAGCCCTATGTCGAGATAGCACGGCAGTCAGGCATGTCCGGCCTTGCGATTATCTTCCGCGAAATGATGCCCAACCTGATCCCATACATCACCGCCAGCTTCGTCGCTTCCGTCGCCGGTTCCATACTCGCATCCATCGGACTCGAAGCACTCGGACTCGGCGACTTTTCATCGCCATCGCTCGGCATGACCGTCTACTGGGTGATACAGTTCGGCGCTATCACTCTCGGCATGTGGTGGTGGTGGCTCTTCCCACTGGCATTCATCGTCATCATCTTCGTCAGCCTATTCCTCATCTCCGCCGGACTAGACGAATGGTCCAACCCCAGACTACGCAGACAGGTATAAGTCCGAACCGCAAAACCACACAATGGTTACCACCGAACAAAAAACTCGTACCTCCGATGCGTCCGGAGATGAAGAGTTCGCCCTGCGCGTAGAAGACCTCAAGGTCTACTACGGCACACCACGCGGCACCGTGAAAGCCGTCGATGGCGTTTCCTTCAATTTGAAACAAGGCGAACGCTTCGCGCTCGTAGGCGAATCCGGCAGCGGTAAGAGCACCCTCGCCATGGCGATCATGCGCTTGACACGCGAACCGGGCCACATCGCCGGCGGACACATCTACCTTAACGGACGCGACGTCGTCGACATGCCGGAGAGGGAGATCCGATCAATCCGCCTCCGCGAAATGGCGCTCGTTCCACAAGGCGCGATGAACTCCCTCAACCCCGTCATGCGCGTCGGCGACCAGATCATTGACGGCATTATGGACCACGTCCTACCAGGCGATAGCCCACCCAATAAGACTCAACTCGATGAACGCATCCACGATCTGCTGATCCGCGTCGGACTAGACCCGAACGTCGCTCGCCTGCATCCCCACGAACTCAGCGGCGGCATGAAACAACGCGTCGCTATGGCCATCGCCATCTCCCTCGACCCCAATATCATCGTCGCAGACGAACCCACCAGCGCACTCGATGTCGTCGTACAAAGACAAATCATGCAAACCCTCGGACGGCTACAAGAAGGCTTGGAAGCCGCCGTTCTCCTCGTAGGACACGACATGGGACTCGTCGCACAGTTCGCCGACACCATCGGCGTCATGTACGCCGGAAAACTCGTCGAAGTCGGCTCCGTACCCGATGTCTTCAAAGACCCGAAGCATCCGTACACTCAACTACTCATCGAGAGCCTGCCCTCGTTCGACATCAGTCGACAGTTCGTCGGTATACCAGGCATGCAACCCGCCCTACTGAACCTGCCCCCAGGCTGTTCCTTTAACCCGCGTTGCCCATCCGTCCACGACCGCTGCTTCCGAGAAGTACCCGCATTCCTACCTATCGACGACCGCGGCGTGGCATGCCACCTATATGACGGCTCCGGGGTTCCCTCGCCAGCGGGGGAAATGTCGGGAGGCGCTCTGGTTTCCCCCGATTCGGGGGAAATGTCCGAAGGACAAAGGGGGGCATCCAATTGAGCGAATTCATGCGACTCGACCACGTCACTCGAACTTTCGGTGGCGGTGCATTCTCAACCAAACCACCTATCGTCGCGGTTGACGATGTGTCGCTCTCGATAAACGAGGACGAACCCAAAATCACCACTATCGCAGGTGAAAGCGGCTCCGGAAAGACCACATTGGCGCGATTGTTGATGGGAACCATCAAACCCACTTTCGGCACGATGTACTACCGCGGCAACGACTTCTCCAAGCTTTCCCGCCGAGAATCTTGGAACTTCAAGCAAGAAGTCCAATCCATCTATCAAGACCCTTTCGGCTCCTACAACCCCTTCTACAAAGTCGATCACGTTCTCGAAACTCCCATCAACCGATTCAAATTAGCTACCTCCAAAACCGCCAAGACCGCCATGATCGAAGAAGCCTTGGCGATGGTAGGCCTCCAGCCAGGCGACACCCTGGGACGTTTCCCACACCAACTCAGCGGCGGACAGCGACAACGCATCATGGTCGCACGCGCCCTACTCATCAAACCCCGACTAATCCTCGCCGACGAACCCGTATCCATGGTCGACGCATCACTCCGTGCCACCATCCTCGACTCCATCCGACGCCTCAACCGCGAAATCGGCATATCCGTCATATACATCACACACGACCTCACAACCGCTCTCCAAATCAGCGACAACATCCTCGTCATGTACCGCGGCTCCGTCGTCGAATCCGGCGCCGTAGAACGCGTAATCCTTGAACCCAAACACCCTTACACCCAGCTCCTCATCGAATCCATCCCCCAACCCGATCCCGACAACAAATGGGGCGACGAACCACCCACTCCGCGCTTCGAAGATTTCTCCTCCATGTTCGGATGCAAGTTCGCAGACCGTTGCCCACATGTCATGGAAATCTGCAACGAAGAGCAACCACCCGGCTACCGCCTAGAGCAGCACCGCCAAGCACAGTGCTACCTCTACCAAGACGAAGCCAGCGAAATGGAAGACCCCGACCTAGCCTCAATCTTCCAAGACCGCCGCGCCGAACTAAACGTCTGATTCGTCACTCCCGCGCAGACGGACGCTTCAGCAGACGGAACGTCCATCCAGAGGAGCAGTGCCGGGTTTCCCCCGTTAACGGGGGAAATGTCCAACGGACAAAGGAGGCTCCTCCCCTTTTTGCACAGCAAAAGGGGGACGCGAGCAAGCGAAGCACCGCTCGCAGGGGGTTCATGCCACCATTCCCGCGCAGGCGGACGCTTCAGCAGACGGAACATCCATCCAGAGGGGCAGTACCGGGTTTCCCCCGCTCGCGGGGGAAATGTCCAACGGACAAAGGGGGCTCCTCCCCTTTTTGCACAGCAAAAGGGGGACGCGAGCAAGCGAAGCACCGCTCGCAGGGGGTTCATACCACCAATTCCCGCACAGACGGACGCTTCAGCGGACGGAACGTCCATCCAGAGGAGCAGTGTCGGGTTTCCCCCGTTAACGGGGGAAATGTCCAACGGACAAAGGGGGCTCCTCCCCTTTTTGCACAGCAAAAGGGGGACGCGAGCAAGCGAAGCACCGCTCGCAGGGGGTTCATGCCATCATTCCCGCGCAAACGGACGCTTCAGCGGGCGGAACATCCATCCAGAGGGCAGTGCCGGGTTTCCCCCGTTAACGGGGGAAATGCCCAACGGACAAAGGGGACTCGACGAGCATAGCGAGACGCAGGAGATGCCACCTGCGACGGTGCACCGTGTAAAATGATGCGTACTAGGAGGAGTTAGTAAACATGACCACGACAACACTTGAAGATCGAATAGGAACAGTTGAAATTCGTATGGGTTCAGTCGAAGATCGGATGGGAACACTCGAAACGGAAGTTCGCTCATTCCGCGACGAAATTCGTAACCACTACGCCACCAAAGCCGATCTCGAAAAAGCCAAGTGGCAGCTGGGCGCATTAGTCATCGGCAGCGTAGGAGTCGCTACCACCATCATCGCATTAGTCGTCAGACTCTGGAACTAGTAGTACGCGAAATAGGACCGCACAATTGATCCGCTTGACATTTCTATCGTCTATTTGTGCATTACTAATCGCCTTACTCTTGATTGGCTGTTCTCAGCCTTCCGACGAACCAAGCCCGGCTCCCGCGGTCAAAATCGCACCAAGTCCCACTTCCGCGCCATCACCCACTGCCGTTGCCGCGCAGATCATCGAACCCGAACCTACCCCTACGCACACTCCCGTACCAACTAATACCCCCACAACTGAACCATCGCCGACACCGACTGCCACTCCAACAAATATTCCTACATCTGAACCTACAGCAACGCCCACGTCAACTCCAACCAACTCGCCAACGCCAGAACCCACCCCAACGCCGACGCCTACACCAACATCAACGCCAACTGCTACCCCCGAAAACACACCCACGCCCAAACCTACCGCTCCACCAACCATAGCTCCTACAGATACTCCAGCACCAGAACCGACACCCCCACCAACCGCGACACCTGAAAACACTCCTACCCCAGAACCGACTACTCCACCAGAGACCGTTGCCGACATACCGTCGGAAACGGATCCTGTTCAGTCCAAACCCGGATTCTCAAGCGAAAACGGCGTACTCAGTCCATACATCAAGCCAACAGAAATAGACGGCACTGGACGTAAGTTGCTAGCGATCTACATGGTGGGCAGCGATTTAGAAGAAGACGGGCTGGATGGCACGAAAGATTTGTGGGAGATGATTGACGGCTACCACGCACTCCCCGACGATCAATTGCTTGAAGTGATCGTAGCGTTCGGAGGTGCGAACAAGGACGGTTGGCGTGGCATGAAACTCGCCAACATGTCGCAGATCATAAGTGATTCCGCAGACTACGAGTTCGGCAACGAGTCTGGTGAAGACGCTTACCTGTACCGCGCCAATGGTGCCCACATGGGTGACCAAAGCTCCCTAGAACTATTCCTAAACTACCTGAGAGAGGGCTACGCTAACTTCGACCAAAGTTTCCTGACGTTCTGGGATCATGGAAACGGCTACAAAGGCTTTGGCAACGACAGCAACTTCAATAGTGACGATCTATCGATGGCAGAGATAACCAATGCGTTCGAGAGCAGCCAGCCCGGTACTTTCGACCTGATAGGATTCGACGCTTGTCTCATGGCCACGTTAGAGGTCGTAAAGGTGGTTGAGCCATACGCCGACTACATGATTGCATCAGAGGAGACTGAGCCGGGGCATGGATGGATGTGGAGCGATGTGATCGACGCGTACGCGCAAGAAGCGGATATTGTGGATGCCGGACTCAGGATGGTCGACGGATTTGTACAGGACATCCACCAATATGAAGACGATGGCAAGACTCTCTCATTGTTGGACTTGAGCCGATACGAGGATTTGATCGCGGCCCTGAACCCAGTGCTCTCGGATTACAGCGCACAACTTTACATAGATGCTGCTGACCATTCCAACGGCGTGATACACGCTACAAGCAACGTTCGAGCCTACGGTGAGGAGGAACGAAGCGACACGCGGGCATCCATCGACCTAAAGCATTTTGCACAGCTACTCAACGAAGAAACATTGGACGCAGAGACTTCCCGCGATCTAACCGAGTTGATCGATGCCATCGATAGCTTTGTAGTCCATTCCAACCACGACGGAACCAGGCCCAACTCCTTCGGCATCGCAATTGATGATCCAAACAACATAGACACTGAATATTCCGCATACATGATCAGCGATGCTTGGCTGGAGTTTGAGAGTTCATGGGCAGACTTCCGTCAAGGCGACATCGATTCGCCAGAGATTATCGAAGTCGCCGAATACACCGACGGGACCTACGCAGTCATCCACGATGACAACCTAGCGTACGTCAGTACCCTCTACGGATTCGTTGAGGAGATCAGATACGAGGACGGTACTTTCGAAGACTTCTTCATGGTCATCGCCGAACAGCCGGCAGAGTTGACCGATATACAGGGCCAGTATTTCGCCCCGGCATGGGATCAAATTTGGTTCACCGCTCAATACGATCCGCAATACGAAACAGCTTGGATACCTGCGTTCTACGAGGGTGTTTATCAGGATGCTGGCGAGACGTACATGGTGTACACATCTGAAATCGATTACGCGCAAGCAGGCAAGAATTACAGCAGTTACGACTTGCCCTACGATTCCGCGACATTGATTCTCGTCGTGGACGAAGAATGGCAAATCGTAGACCACCAGGTGCATACCTACAAGACTCTTTACTTTGGACCGGACGATGAAACAGGCCATATCCAGTATGACAAGGCGACTCATCGGATAAGGACCGGAGATGCTATCGGTTTCTGGCGATACGGGTTCAGCCTGCAAAATCCTGACAATGATCGTTGGTTCGAAGACGGGGCCTTCATCACTTTCGTTCAAGACCCCATATTCCAATGGGAGTTCTTGGAGTTTGAAGATCAATTCGGTCAGATCGTCAGTTACCAATACGCAATTTGGGCTGAAGACGCCAGCGGAAACGCCGTTATTACCGAGCCAGTAACGCTCCCGCAAGTCGTCGATACACCATACGGAAACATGACGATCATCGAAGACCCTTGGGGGTACTTCGATGTACAGGTGCCGCAGTATTGGGTTGAGATAGAGCCGGATGATTCAATAGGCGAAATCTACTTGGCTATCGATCCCGACGACTCGACTGAAACCAACAAGGTAAGCATAGTTGTTGAGGACGTTCTCGACACTTCATTGGAAGAGATCGGTGATGCGTATGAATCGGCTCTGTTCGATCTTTTGGGCGAAGTAGATAGATATTCAGTTGAGACGCCGCAAGGTCTCGCCGCTATTCTTCTTGAAGCGATAGACAACGAGGCAGGCGTTTCCATGTTCATCTACGTCTTCGACGACGGCACCGTGGTTACCCTGACCTACACCTTCGCCGCCGATCAATTCACGAACTTGAGTGAACTCGCCTACTACTCATTCGACACCTTCACAGTCTATTGATATGTGACCTGTCATCCCGGGCACACGCAATCACCAAAAATCACAGCCCATCATTACTAATCACACCAATCACAGTTCAAACAATGCGCTAAACTCTGCTTACACAATCCCAACACCCAACCCCCAGAAAGCCACCTCACATGAAAATCACCGCTTTCGACGTAACCCCCCTAAAACTCGGCAGAGCCATCCTACAAGTCCGCACCGACAAAGGCATCACCGGCGTCGCCGAACTCTCCAGACGCTCCGGAGCATTCGAAGCATATCTCGAATCAACCGTCAAACCCCTGCTCATCGGCGAAGACCCACGCAAGATTGATCGCCACTGGGAAACCCTATACCTAGGTGACGAAGAGCGCATCACAAAGCTCCCGCCACACGTCGTCGGCGTTATCGACATCGCCCTTTGGGACATCCTCGGCAAAGACGCCGGAATGCCCTGCCACGCCCTCATGGGTGGCGCCGCACGACTCGACATCCCCCTATACTGGAGCGTCGGACTCGGATGGATCAAAACCCCTGACCAGATGCTAGACGACGTCATGGACGGATGGGAACAGGGATACAAAGCCTTCAAAATCCGCATGGACTGGCGATCATACAGGCAGGACTCCAACCCCGCAAAAGACCTCCAGATGTTCAAGCTGGTTCGCGACTTCCTGCCAAACAACATATACCTCGGATTCGACGCCAATAACGGCTACTCCGTCCCAACCGCCATACAGCAAGGTCGCGCCTTCGAAGACTACGGCAGAATCGACCACTTCGAAGAGCCGCTCCCCCAGTACGACCTACCCGGACTCAGACAAGTTTCCGACGCACTCGACGTCGCAGTATCCACCGGCGAGCAGGACTGGGACCGATGGCGATTCCGAGACGTCATACAACTCGGCAACCCCGACATCCTACAACCCGACATCCTCGGCGCATCCGGCCCGTCCGAGATCCTAAAGATCTACACCCTAGCCACCACACACAACAAACCCATAATGCCGCACTCACCCAGCGCCGGCATCAACTCCATCGCATCCATACACTGCTACTCCTCCATCAAGAACGCCAACCGCCCACACGAGTTCTCCACCGAATTCGCACCCCCACTCGAACAGATAGCCGAACTATACGGCGAACACGTAATACCCCACAACGGAACCATCACCCTAACCGACAAACCAGGACTAGGCATCGATCTATCCGAAGCCGCCCTAGCAAAATACGCCGAGTAACCCTCCCCCTTTTGCACAGCAAAAGGGGGACGCGTCGAGCGAAGCAAGACGCAGGGGGTTTTGCACGGGGTTTCCCCCGCTAGCGGGGGAAATGTCCGAAGGACAAAGGGGGCCAAACCCAGCAAACGGAAACCCAACATGAAAATAACCGCATTCGACATCACCCACATGAAACGTGGCAGATCAATACTACAGATCCGCACCGACAAAGGCATCACAGGGCTCGCCGAGGCAGACGGACATATCTTCGAAGCCTTCCTGAGAGACACCATCGAACCACTACTCATCGGCGAAGACCCGCGCCAAATCGACCGCCACTGGGAAACCCTATACCTCGGCTCTCAGAAACAGATACCACGCGAAGCCAAACTCCGACCCCAGATCGTCGCCGCCGTAGACATCGCACTCTGGGACATCCTCGGAAAAGACGCCGGACTACCCTGCCACGCACTCATGGGCGGCGCAGCCAGACGTGACATCCCCCTATACTGGAGCGTCGGATCAGGATGGAAGAAAACCCCCCAACAGATGCTCGACGACATAACAGTCGGATGGGAAGACGGCTACAAATCATTCAAAATACGCATGGACTGGAAGAACTACCGACAAGACGTCAACCCTGCCAACGACCTCGCAATCTTCAAACTAGTCCGAGACTTCCTGCCAAACAACATATACCTCGGATTCGACGCCAACAACGGATACTCCGTTCCCACCGCAATCCAACAAGGACGCGCATTCGAAGACTACGGACGAATCGACCACTTCGAAGAACCCCTCCCTCAGTACGACCTACCCGGACTCCGACAAGTCGCCGACGCTCTCGACGTCGCAATCGCCACCGGCGAACAAGACTGGGACCGATGGCGATTCCGAGACATCATACAGATCGGAAACCCCGACATCCTACAGCCCGACATCCTAAACGCCGCCGGCCCATCCGAAATCCTCAAAATCTACAAACTCGCCACTACACACAACAAACCCATAATGCCACACTCACCCAACGCCGGCATCAACTCCATCGCATCCATCCACTGCTACTCCACAATCAAAAACGCCATACGACCTCACGAATTCTCCACCGAATTCGCACCACCACTAGACAACATCGCAGAACTCTACGGCGAACATATAATCCCAACCAACGGCACCATCACCCTAACCGAAAAACCCGGACTAGGCATCGAACTAAACCAAGCCGCCCTAACAAAACTCGCCGCCTAATCCTCCCTCCCCTTTTTGCACCGCACCATACCCCTCCCCCTCTCAGGGGGAGATTAAGAGGGGGTCAGCAAAGCAAGACGCAGGGGGTTCATACACCCGCGAAGCACCATATTACTCCACTCCCCCTCTCAGGGGGAGATTAAGAGAGGATCAGCAAAGCGAGACGCACAGGGGGTTGCGCGGGGTTTCCCCCGTTAACGGGGGAAATGTCCGAAGGACAAAGGGGGCACGCAGGAGCGACCCTTGTGGTCGCCCTCTCACCCAATCAAAGCCCATCACAATAATCAGCGCAATCAGCGGTTCAGACAATGCCCAAACCACCCATCCCGCGCCACTTCACCGCCACCGGATTCGTCATCAATGGCGACGCCACACTCCTGCACTGGCACCACCGAGTCCAAGCCTGGCTACCACCCGGCGGACACGTCGAAGCCGATGAAGACCCCGTCCAAGCCGTCCTACGAGAAGTAAAAGAAGAAACCGGCCTAGACGTCCAAATCATCCCGACACAGCAGACCCCACACATATCCAACCTCGACCAAGTCCCACCACCACGAACCATCCTCATCGAAGACGTCCACGACCAGAAAGTCGGCAAACACCAACACATCGACCTAATCTACTTCACCCACACCCCCGGCCCCCGGCCACCAGCACCAGACGGCTGGGTCTGGTTCACCGCCACCGACCTCTCCAACCATCGCCCAGCCACCAACCCAAACGGAACTTCCGAACCACCACCCGAAGATGTCGTCATGCTGGGGTTGGAAGGGATTAACGCAATCCAACGATTAACCGCGAACTGAGCGATCAGCCGAGCGAGGAATCTCACCTCCCCTTTTTGCGAACCACCATACCCCTCCCCCTCTCAGGGGGAGATTAAGAGGGGGTCAGCGCAGCAAAACGCAGGGGGTTCATACACGCAACCATCACAGCCCATCACAATCATCAGCGTAATCCGCGGTTCAGACACTCTTAAAATGGATTCATCGAATTCAACCGTACTTCACCAAGAAAGCGGCAACAATGGCAACGCAATCAACTAAACGAGCCGGCGCAAAGCGGAACGGACGCGCACCCGGAAAGTGGCGATCTTGGGAAACCACCGAGGGCGTCATCCGTGCACCCCACCGATCCATGATGCGCGCAATGGGAATGTCCGACGCCGACATCGATGCCCCGTTCGTAGGCGTCGCGTCAACCCACAACGAAGTAACCCCCTGCAACGCCGGCATCAAGCCACTCGTCGATGAGATCAAGGTCGGAGTGCGCGCTTCCGGCGGCTCCCCCTTCGAGTTTGGCACGATCACCGTCTCTGACGCCATCTCCATGGGCACCGAAGGTATGCGCGGCTCACTCATCAGCCGCGAAATCATCGCCGACTCCATCGAGACCGTATGCTTCGCCGAACGATACGACGGTCTAGTCGCCGCCGCCGGATGCGACAAATCCCTACCCGGCGCAATGATGGCAATGGCAAGACTCGACATCCCATCCGTATTCGTATACGGCGGCTCCATACTGCCCGGACACTGGAAAGGCGAGGACATACAGATACAGACCGTCTTCGAAGCCGTCGGACAAATCCAAGCCGGACAAATCGACGAAGACGAACTCTACGGCATCGAAGCCAACGCCTGCCCCGGACCCGGCTCCTGCGGCGGAATGTTCACCGCAAACACCATGTCCTCCATCGGCGAAGCCCTCGGACTCTCCATCCCCGGCGCAGCATCCGAGCCGAACGTCGACCAGCGCAAGAGGGCATCCTCACGCCATGCCGGCATCGCCGTCATGAACCTCCTGCGTAAAGGCATATACCCACGCGACATCCTCACCCGCGAAGCCTTCGAAAACGCCGTCACCCTAGTCGTCGCAATGGGCGGCTCCACCAACACCGCCCTCCACCTGCCCGCCATCGCACACGAAGCCGGAATCGACCTAACCCTCGACGACATCCACGCCATCTCCATGCGCACTCCCCTCATCGCCGACATGAAGCCGGGCGGCAAATACGTCATGTTCGACCTCGACCGCGTCGGCGGCGTACCACTCGTCACCAAGCGACTCCTCGACGCCGGACTCATACACGGCGACTGCATGACCGTCACAGGTCAAACCATGGCCGAAAACCTCGCCCACGTCGATACCAACCCCTCCGAAAACGACGTGGTCCGCCGAGTCGATGACCCGCTCTCTGAGAACGGTGGACTAGTCATCCTACACGGCAACCTCGCTCCCGACGGATGCGTACTTAAAGTGGCAGGACACCAATTCGGCGCACGCTTCTCAGGTCCCGCCAAAGTCTTCGACCAAGAAGAACAGGTCATGGCCGCACTCCAACGACGCGAAATCGAAGCCGGCGACGTCGTAATCATCCGCTACGAAGGACCCAAAGGCGGACCCGGAATGCGCGAGATGCTCGCCGTAACCGGCGCCCTCGTCGGACAAGGCCTCGGCGAAAAGGTATACCTCATCACCGACGGACGATTCTCCGGCGGATCACACGGCTCCATCATCGGACACGTCGGACCCGAAGCCGCAGTCGGAGGACCCATCGCCGCCGTCCAAAACGGAGACACCATCGAAATCAACCTAGACGACTTCGAACTAAACCTCAAAATCTCCCCCGAAGAACTCGCCGACCGCCTCTCCACCTGGCAACCCAAACCCCCACCCTACACCCGCGGCTCCCTGAGCAAATACATAAAACTAGTCCAACCAGCCAGCACCGGGGCGGTTACGGGATAATCCCCTCCCCTTTTTGCGGAGCAAAAGGGGGACGCGTCAAGCGAAGCGAGACGCAGGGGGTTCATACCACCGCACATACAAAATACCCCATCCCCGCGAAAACCGAAATCCATCCCTCCCCTTTTTGCGGAGCAAAAGGGGGACGCGTCAAGCGAAGCGAGACGCAGGGGGTGCCCTCCACTGGGTTTCCCCCATTCATGGGGGAAATGTCCAACGGACAAAGGGGGCACGTAGGGGCGACTCTCGTGGTCGCCCCTGCACGCCGCCGAAACATCTAAAAATCCCACACATCATTAAAATCACCATAACCCGCGGTTCAGACACTAACCGCACGACAAAAGGAGCAAAACCAAATGCAATGGGACGAAGCATACAAACGAGCAGCCATCGCCGTCGCATCCGGCATCGTCATCTACCTTGGAGGAATCATCGCCATCGCAGTCGGATATTGGATCGGAGACTCCGACAACATTCTCTTAACCATCGTCGGAATCCTCGTTGCAGCCGTCGGCTTCCTATTCATCCTCCTCGGACTAGTCGCCGTCTGGCTCAAAGTCATCACCGACTCCATCATCGACTACGTCAAAAACGACATCACCGAGCAAATCGAAACCCTACGCCAAGAAATCGCCACCTCCAACCAACCAACCCAAACCCCCGAACCAACCGAAGCCGAACCCGACACCGAGTAAGCTCATAACCACAACATGAGCATCGACACATCAACCCAAAACCAAATCGCCACCGAAGTCTTCGGCGACCTCCCCGACGCCCTAATCAACGAACTCCTCACCCGCGCAGAAAGTGTCGGAAGAACGGCGAGCAATCATGTCGAGGCCCAAGTGCAAGCGCGTGAAGACCTGCGTAATCGCGCACATCTTCTGGGTTTAATCAACCAACTCCCAGACCTATCAAACACCTTAACTGAGCCTGTCTCCGCGGTCGACGGATCGTTGGTATCAAAGCATCTTGCATCGTTTGACCTCAATGCTGCCGCCGCACTCGCCGTCGATGGAATCGGATTCGACACCGACGGAAATAACACCCGACATGACGTAGCTGTTCATCCGACGGAGCCGTTATCTTTCGGGCGCGAAGTCACATACGCACTCATGTTCTGCATGGAGTACAACATCGCGTCCGAGGAAACCAACACCCGAAAACTCGTTATGCTCGACGGCGCGTTTTCCACCGGGTTAATCGCAATTTCTAAAGCATTGGTCTCTGCGCAAAGTCACTACGATGAGTTGTACAACGATTTCTTCGATCGCTGGACATCAAATACTATGCGTAGCGTGCAGAAAATAATGACATCAAATCGTGTCATAGCGTTGCCAAAACGCTCATCGGCTAACGAATTCCGAGATCAAACTCGTCTCTTCGAAAACCGCGAAATAGACACCAACGGTCGATCGACCGCCAGCCTCATCCTCAACGCAAACGAATACTCCGGACCATTCACTTTCGACACGCGCAGGCCACAAACATGGCCATCAGACCTGTTTCCAGACTTTTGGAAAGAGGTCCGTGCGATCTTCGAAGAACTCTTAGTCGTCTACTTCAAACCACACCCTTGGTCGCACGCCTATCGCGTCGAATTACCTCGTGTTATCGGCGATGACAAACAACGCCTCCACTCGGTTTTGGATACCATCAAACGCCAGTGCACAAACCCAGCGATGATGGAACCCTATCCCTTGTACGTTGCGGATCGCTTTGCAAAAAGCCTAGCCAAAGGTGCTGACGCGGTTCTCGATGCCGTGAGAACCGACGTAATAGCCAAATCCGAAGATCCCGAAATAGCCTATGCCATGCTAAACGCCTACCGCACAGACCCTGTGGTTGAAGAAGTCGAAGAATGACCACCGACAATGCAAGTAATCCTCCAGTAGTAGCAGTTGTAAGCAGTCCTTCAACAAACGTCGAATTGACTCTAGATGTCGTCGGTAGCCACTCCGCGTCAAACTTGATTGGCGCACTTGTGGGATTTCGATGGGATCAGTTAAATCCACTGAACAACAGCGAAACGATCCCTACTCGCGTCTTAGGTCAGATCACATCGATTCAGATGCGAAATCGATGGCACGAAGATCAAGCATTCAAGAACATCATCAAATCCAACAAAACCCTGCCCGCCATCACACCGCAGCAAGACACCCGCACCGCAGTCATGAAAATCGGCGGATGCTTCGTGCAAACGGAAAACCGCGGACATCACTCTCATGGCGACCTCGGCGGAGTACCGTCAACCGGCACCGATGTCCTGCTCGTAGATCAACGATTCCTCGATGCCGCCCTTCAATCGTGCAGCGAAGACCTGTTCTATTTGGGTAGAGCATACGGGAGTGATATCAAATTTCCGATGTGGTTCAAGCATTTCGGATCGGGTAAACACGGAGTTGGTGAAGCCTATCACATCGGCGTATTCGGTAAGACAGGATCAGGCAAGACCGGCCTCGTCAAGATGCTACTTGCCGCGTACGCACGGCATCCAGAGATGGGAATCCTCGTCATCGATCCCCAAGGCGAGTTTTCGTTGGAGTTCAATGACAAACAGGTCGGTAGCCAAGGACTGCCCATCAAGGAGATTGTCGAAAGCAAACTCGGCCGCGAACTCGTACTTGCTCCAATATCCAAGGTGCAACTTGACGACTGGAATCTGCTGGAAGACCTGCTCGATAGCAGCAGATTCTTTGAAATCGGATTAGGCATCCGCGGCACCACCGAACGGGAAGCCGCAAAATCGTACGCCATGCAACGATTGCGAGATTTCAAGATCCATGAACTAAACCAAAAAGAACCTGGTATTGAGGTACTCAGGCATTTGTGGAGGAAGGCACAAAATGACATCTATAAAACTAAAGCAAATTGGGAAACTCTACGAGATCACCTCAATTATTTTCAGAAAGACGGTTGGAACGAATTCAACGCCAAATATTGGGGACCAGTTACGAAGTTATTTCAAGGCGGTGATGGAAAACAACGAATCGAAGAACTGGTCGAAAATTTAACTCGAAGTGAATCCGGAAAGAAACCGGTAGTCGTACTGGACCTATCCAGTCAATCGGGAGTTCAATCATGGTCGGACACATTGCAGAAGCGCATCATCGCACACATCGCTGAAAAACTAGTCCAAACCTCAGCCACCACGCTCGCATCAAACACAGAGACCGCCAATACCCTCGTTGTGCTGGATGAAGCGCATCGATTCGTTCCTTTCGCCGGCAACTCTCAACTCGACGATGAATCACGGATGCTCCGCAACGAACTCAAACGCGCAGTGCGAGAAACACGAAAATACGGCATCGGGTGGATGTTCATCAGCCAAACCATGCAGGGACTCGACACCGAAATCCTGATGCAGCTGCGGTCGATGTTTTTCGGATACGGTCTATCGTTCGGATTGGAGTACCGACGATTGCAGGAGCTCGCAGGCGGCGACGACGAAGCAATGAATCTCTATCGCAGTTTCCGCGATCCACAATCCGCCATTAACCCCGAATCCAAACAATTCCCCTTCATGGCCATCGGCCCCGTCTCACCCATGCCATTCGCCGGACAACCAATGTTCTTCTCCGCATTCAACGGCTCCGACTTCACCGCCCAAAACCCTCTGACAGCCTTCTCCGAACCCTGACCAATTTTCCTACGACTTCACTCCAACAACCGGCTCAACATCAATCTCGGCATCGCCCAAAGCATCGAACTCAATCCGATGCCCCCTCAACAACTCCATCCCAATCGTCGGGAGACCCGGCACCTGATGCACTCTAATCGTGCGCCACTCTTCACACCATTTAACACGTGCCTCGTACACGTTTATCTCTTCGATCGCAGAGCCGCCGAATATCAGAGGATCGTTGTCCACAAGTCGTAAGCCCAACTTCTCGACCATGTCCGGCGGCAAAGCCATCCACTCTGTAAATCCAGTGTCGATAAACGCAACCAACGGCACCATTCCGTTGCCGACCGATTCAATTTCCAAATGCGCCGTAGGGTAAAGCCTGCCACCACGATCCCAAACCGAACCCACCTTCACTCCAACGCCTCATCAACAATGCCGCAAGGTATCCCAAGACGCTTCATCATCCCCGGCGGAAACGCACGAACAAATCCCCTAGCGACTTCTGGGTGCCTCCACAAGAAGATTTCAGCATCCGGAACCCGCGCACACAAGATTTCCGTCGCATCGGGCGTGTCGTCAATCTCCCATTCGCCAGTGTTGACATCAATAGCCACGTAACACCCGTTATCATCATCGCTAAGTTGTGGCGCGACCTCACTCTCGTAGATCGCCAATCCGCGCCTTACAACCGTACCCGTATCTTGTTTGATCTGAACCATGTCATTTTCTCCAAACTTCACCTCATTAACCCAAGTGTACCAGCCCCTTTCGCGACAC
Source organism: Dehalococcoidia bacterium (assembly GCA_963555965.3). Classification (GTDB taxonomy): domain Bacteria; phylum Chloroflexota; class Dehalococcoidia; order Lucifugimonadales; family Lucifugimonadaceae; genus Bin127. The sequence continues at coordinate 50,618 of OY821634.1, read as the reverse complement.
GAAGAGACGCATCACAGCACATCATTACAAATCATGGCAATCACAGTTCAAAACCACCTGCTAAACTCACCACCTAGCAGCGCAACAACCACTGCACCCAAAAAGTGAGGTCACCCATGCCCCTGAAAACCGTCGCACCCGAAATCCTCGAAGGACTCGCCGAGTTCGATTCGGCTACTGTGCAGAACGCCGCGGCGATTGTCTACGGGGGATACATCTCCGAGGTCAACGACTACTCAGGGCCAGATCTGAACCCCTACCTATACGATCTCGACGGGTCTGGCAAGGCGACAGTGGGATATGCGATGACTTCGACTTGGACGCCGTTGCATGAACCGGTGCCGGAGGTCAGCGGGCGGTTCGACTACATGGATTCGATCGCCTATGCCAACGCGCCCACGATCGTGGTGCAACAGGATATCGACATGCCAGCCCGACGCGGCGCCATCATCGGCGATGGCATGGCATACCAGATGGTGGCTCTAGGCGCGGTAGGTGCGGTTACCGATGGCAACGCCCGCGATGTGCCGGGGATCAAGAAGGCCGGGCTGGCGCTCTGGGCGACGGGGCGAGTTCCGGGGCATGGACCCTTCAACATGGTCGATCACGGCATCCCGGTCCATGTTGCCGGTTTGCGGATTTTGCCCGGGGACATTCTGGTTTGCGATGGCGATGGGGTGACGCGCGTGCCGGTCGAGGTTGCAGAAGATGTTTTGAAGCAGGCGCATGAGGTTCGGGAGCGGGAGGGCAAGACGTTTACATACTTCTCGAAGCCGGGCTTCACGCTAGAGGATTGGGAGAAGTATAAGAGGGATGGGGTTGGGTAATCTGCCCCCTTCGCAAAGCGTAAGGGGGCGCGAACGAGCGAAGCGATGTGAGCGGGGGATGCAGGGGCGGTGCGGGGATGGCAAGCAGGAAAGCATCACCCTAACCCCCTTGCACTTCGCGAAGGGGACGGCCCCACTCCTCCCCCTTGATGCTAAAGGGGGAATACAAGGGGGTTTAGATGTGCTGCGCGTGTGAACCCCTTGCCATCTTGCTTCGCTGGAACCCCCTTTAATTCCCCCTCGGAGAGGGGGAGGATGGGTGGTTTGCTTCGCGAAAAAGGAGGGCAACCACAAGGGTTGCCCCTACGTGGATTCCCGCCTTCGCGGGAATGACGGGGGTTGGCATCCCCTGCGTTCGCTTCGCTCCGCGTCCCCTTACGCTGAAGCGAAGGGGACGGATGCGAGGGCGGGGGGAAATCTACGCCCCCTTCGCAAAGCGTAAGGGGGCGCGAACGAGCGTAGCGATGTGAGCGGGGGATGCAGGGGCGGCGCGCGGATGGCAAGCAGGAAAGCATCACCCTAACCCCCTTGCGCTGAAGCGAAGGGGACGGATGCGAGTGCGAGGGGAAATCTACGCCCCCTTCGCAAAGCGTAAGGGGGCGCGAACGAGCGAAGCGATGTGATCGGGGGATGCAGGGGCGGCGCGCGGATGGCAAGCAGGAAAGCATCACCCTAACCCCCTTGCACTAGCGCGAAGGGGGAATGAGCATCCCCCTAGCCCCCTTACGCTCCGCGAAGGGGGGAGATCAGGGGTTCTGGCGCTTTGGTCGCATTAGCAGTGCCAGAGCGGTCGCTGCTGCTCCGATCAATAACAATAAGAGAATGCCGGAAGGTGAAGGTGAACGACCTCCGGTATCGGGTGGGAACGGCGAGGGTTCGGGGGTGGGGGCTGGTACCACGGTGGGTTGAGCGGTTTGTTCTGATCCGTCATGCGGCTTGAGAGCCAAGAGGAACGGCGATAGTGATGTCGTCGTTCCGCAAGCCTCGACTGCGTTGCCGTCCTCGGTGTGCACGGTAGTGGGAAGTTCGGCCCACTTACCGTCGGTGTAGTGCAGGACCACGTAGTCGTTACCGTTGCTGCTCGCCTGGGTTTGCAATGCCGCAGGTATCATCATGCAGACCGAAGCCATGTGGTCTCTGAGCGAAGGATCGAATTCGATGTCCACGGCGACGGATTGGCCGTCGGCGAGACGGAACAGATTCTCCGATGGAAGCGGCGGGCCATCGTCCGTGCCAAGCTGCACGGCAGTAAACGTAACGTTGGTTTCCGTAGCGAGCGAAGCGCAGCTGGCTTCCGGAAGTTCGACACGAACTCCCTCCAGCACACCGTCGGACACCACCGTTATCGTCTTCGATTCAAAGATCAAAGTCCCCGAATTCGGCGTGACGGCTGCTCCATCCTGACATGTCGGCGTCGCCGTGCCAGCTGGAGCCGTCGCGGGACTAGGAAGAGCTGTCGCGGTGCTGGTGGGAGCCGTATCGGGGTCCACCTGACCTTGCGATGTTCGTGGTGTGGGTGTCGGCGTAGGGTTGCTGGTTTGCGGTGTAGGAGTTGGCGTGTCGGTGGGTTCGGGCGTGGGCGTGGGTTCCACCTGACCTGGCGATGTTCGCGGTGTCGGCGTGGGCGTGATCGTAGGGGTGTTCGTCGGCGTATGTGTAGGCGTGTGTGTAGGGGTGTTCGTCGGCGTATGTGTAGGCGTGTGTGTAGGGGTGTTCGTCGTTGTATGTGTAGGCGTGTGTGTAGGGGTGTTCGTCGGTGTATGTGTAGGCGTGTGTGTAGGGGTGTTCGTCGGTGTATGTGTAGGCGTGTGTGTAGGGGTGTTCGTCGGTGTATGTGTAGGCGTGTGTGTAGGGGTGTTCGTCGGTGTATGTGTAGGCGTGTGTGTAGGGGTGTCCGTCGGCGTTGGCGTGTGTGTAGGGGTGTTCGTCGGTGTATGTGTAGGCGTGTGTGTAGGGGTGTCCGTCGGCGTTGGCGTGTGTGTAGGGGTGTTCGTCGGTGTATGTGTAGGCGTGTGTGTAGGGGTGTCCGTCGGCGTTGGCGTGTGTGTAGGGGTGTTCGTCGGCGTTGGCGTGATGGTAGGAGTGTTCGTCGGCGTGTGCGTAGGTGTCGGCGTCGGCGTGATCGTAGGGGTGTTCGTCGGTGTGTGTGTAGGGGTGTTCGTCGGTGTATGTGTAGGCGTGTGTGTAGGGGTGTTTGTCGGAGTGTTCGTCGGCGTGGGCGTGATCGTAGGCGTGTTCGTAGGAGTGGGGGTAGGTGTCGGCACTCCTGCTGTCACCACAATGTATCCGGGTGAGGCGAGGGGTCCGGTGATGCCGTTACCATTGCCGTTTATGGCGCGGAGCTGGAAGTGGTACGTCGTGTTGTTGGTCAGACCCGTCTTGGTGTACGAGGTCGTTTCGTCATCGCTGCCGGATATCGTGGTCCAATCCCCCCAATTGGATGCGGTAGAGACGCGGTATCGATATTCGTAACTGGTGATGGAGGAGTTGCCGGGATCGTCCCAAGACAGCGAGACTTGCTGGTTCGAGGGGGTGGCGGTGATGTTGGTCGGCACGTCCGGAGCCGCGAAAACCAACGGATGCCTGTGCACCTTTTTGTTGTCGTAGTCTCCGACGTACCACAAACTACCGTCTTGCCAAAGGCCATTCGGGCCATTGTTATCCGCAGGCAGGGCGTAGTCCTTGGTCGGATCGCGGGTCTGGTCCAACTTTTTGTACGCGATCACTCTGCTGTAGCGTTCATTCGATATATTTACGTGTATCGTGACCCATATCGTCATGCCATCTGACCAAATGCCGTAAGGTGAACCCCTGGTCGCGGATGCTATGTCGAGATCCTTGTCCGAATCCCGCGCTCCGTCCGATAGACGGTACGCGAAAACTCCTGTATAGCCATCCGGACTGTTCGCCACCCAGATCGTGGTGCCGTCTGACCACAGCCTACCTGAGTAGGTGACGCCTGAAAACTCTTTAGACGTGTCGCGCGTACCGTCGCTTCGCTTGTACGCGTACAAATGACCATCGGTCCTGTCATACACGTAGAACGTGCTAGAGCTTGCCCAGATGCCAGTCGGCTTGGTGTTTCCGGCGTCCAGAGTCAGGTCTTTGGAGGGTATTCGCACACCCGTATCTGCATTGAAAGCCCGTACTTCGCCGGCGACATTGAAGGTATCCTCGTCTTGGACCGCGACGTACAGCGTGCGGTCGGTGGAGTCGAGCCACAGGTCGCGCGGCTTTTCGCCAACATCTATATCGGGAATTGGCGTGGGAGTGGGTGTCGGGGTTAGAGTGGGCGTGTTTGTCGGGTCTACTTGACCGAGGCCGACGTTTGTACGCCCCCCCCCCCGAGCCGAATAGGTTGAGCAAAAACGCGGCTGCGAACGCGCCGATGACGATGGCAGTCAGTGTTATCTTGACTATCTGAATAGAACGCACAGTAGTTTTTAGTTTTTCATTCAATGATATGAGAGTAAATCTCTTACTGCATTATACATCTAACACGAACTATGCATCCGCCTTGAAGTCGACGCTGGCTTAATCCGCTGCGGGATTCGTAGGGGTGGTAGCGGTGGTAGGGGCGGGTTTGAAACCTGCCCCTACGTGCCCCCTTTGTCCTTCGGACATTTCCCCCGTTAACGTGGGAAACCCTGCCGCCTTGCCCGGGCATCCCCTGCGTTCGCTTCGCTCCGCGTCCCCTTACGCTAAAGCGAAGGGGACGGATGCGAGTGCGAGGGGAAATCTACGCCCCCTTCGCTTGCGTAAGGGGGTGCGAACGAGCGTAGCGATGTGAGCGGGGGATGCCCTGCCAGTTGTTGGGCTGGGAGCATCCCCTTTGCTTGCCACGTCCCCGCCCCGGCATCCCCTGCGATCTCGCTTTGCTCGCTCGCGTCCCCTTACGCTGAAGCGAAGTGGTCGTATGAACCCCCTGCGTCGCTACGCTCCGCGTCCCCCTTTTGCTTCGCAAAAAGGGGAGGGATGGGTTAGCGGGTGATGACGGGGCCGCGCATTGCTTTTGCGGCGTCGCTGGCCATGAAGGTGGCGATTTTGGCGATGTCGTCGGGGTCGGTCAGGGCGGCTACTTCGGCGTTGTAATGGGCTTGGTCGCCGGTTTTTTCTAGTTGCTGCTCGAGGTTTTCGAGGACCAGGGGTGTTCTGACGCGGCCGGGGAGGATGTCTTGGACTCGGATTCTGGACATGTCGATGTGTCGTTGCATGACCATTGTGAAGCCGTGTACTGCGCCTTTGGATGCTCCGTATGCGTAGGATGATGATCCGCCGGTCACACCGGCGCCGGATGCGGTGTTGATGATGACGCCGCCGGTGGATTGTCGGTTCATGTAGGTAACGCACTCTTTGGCGATGAGGTATGTTCCGCGCAGGTTGATGTCGATGACTCGGTCCCAGGTGGCTTCTTGGAATGAGTCGATGGGTGTGTATGCGCCGTCCATGATGCCGGCGAAGTGTAGTAGGACGTCGATTCCTTCCATCCATTGGACGGCGGCGGCGACTCCGTCTTCGACGCTTTTGCGGTCGGCGATGTCGACGTGCCAGCATTTGGCGACGGTCGAACCGGAAGCGGAGTTGATGGTGTTTGCGGTTTCTTGTGCTTGGGTGTCGGCGAGGTCGAAGATTGCGATTGCTTGTGCGTTGCCTTCGGCGGCGATGATTGCGGTTGATCTTCCGATGCCGGTTGCGGCGCCGGTGATGATGATTCGTTTTGCTGTTAGGTCTGCGGGCATGGTGTGTTCGATTTTATTGGTTGTTTTGGTTGTCTGAACCGCTGATTTCGCTGATGTTTTTGATCCTCGCTGCTGGCTTTGAACTATGATTGCCATGATTTTGAATGATTGCCATGATGGGTGGTAGTGGCATCCCCTAGTCCCTTGCGCTTTCCGAAGGGGGCGTGTTCTCGTGTGCCCCCTTTGTCCTTCGGACATTTCCCCCGCTAGCGGGGGAAAGCCAGCCGGCCGGCTACCCCTTTGTCGTTCCGACATTTCCCCCCGATAGCGGGGGAAAGCCAGCCGGCCGGCTACCCCTTTGTCGTTCCGACATTTCCCCCGATAGCGGGGGAAGCCTTCCGCCTTGCCGGGGCATCCCCCGCTCACATCGCTACGCTGGCACCCCCTTGAATTCCCCCTCAGAGAGGGGGAGGGAAAGGGTTTTGCTTCGCGAAGGGGGGAGGTTTGGGTTACAGCTATCTGCGGTTCCGGCGGGCTATGCGGCGTCTTTGGGCGATGGTTAGTCCGGCGTGTTCGGTTTTTTTGTCGCTCAGTATCCACATTCTGAGTTCGGGTGGTTTAGGTGCGGTGAATGCTAGTGCTAGGGCGTCTGCTTTGTCTGGGGATTGGCGTCCGGAGTCTCGGATTTGCTGTTTGGTTTCGATCTGTAGTTGTCCTCTTGAGTTGTAGATGTAGATGATGGATGCGAGTTGTGAGATGAGTTCGGGGTCGTTTGGTATGCTGATCTCGCCGTCTGCGAAGCGTTGTCGGAGTCCGTCGAACATCTGGGTTCGGAGGTTGAAGAACTTTTCGGTTTCTTGTGCTTTGTTTCCGCCGTTTACACCGACGGTTTGTATTCCGTTTACCTCGTTTGATCTTTTGAGTTCCTGTATGCGGTCGACGACTGCGGAGCCGAGGCCGACTTCGTCGATGTTGATGGTGTTCACGTCGTGTTTTTTGGCGATTTCGAGGGTTTTTCCGGTGGTGTTCATGAGGTCGGATTTGCGGTGTGAAACGAGATCGATGACGGAGTTTCCGCGTCGTACGATGGCAACGGTTTGGTCGTCGCCGAATCTTGCGACGTCGAGTCCCATTTCGGCTTCGACATCTTGCTGGTTGTCGTCGGAGTCTTGGAAGAATTTTTCGACGGCGTTTTCGATGTGTTTTAGGGGTATGAGGGTGTCGTCGGCTTCGTCTGGGAATTCGCCGAGTACTCGGATCTGGTATGAGGCGGATTCTTCGCCTTTGATTTCGAGTATGGATTCGGCCCATTCTGGTGTTGCTAGTCCGGGGATGTATTCTGAACCGCTGATTACGCTGATTTCAGTGATGGGCTGTGATTGCCCTTCCCCACTCCGCCCCTGGCATACCCCGCTCACTTCGCTTCGCTTGTTCGCGCCCCTTTCGTCCCGAAAGGGGCGTGCGGCTTCGGCGGTGGGCATCCCCCGCGTCTCGCTTTGCTCGCCGCGTCCCCTTGCGCTTCGCGAAGGGGACGGGGCCTCGTGTGCCCCCTTTGTCCGTTGGACATTTCCCCCGTTAACGGGGGAAACCCTGCCGTCCGTTCCCTCTGGATGGACGTTCCGTCTGCTGAAGCGCCCGCCTTCGCGGGAATGACGAAAGTTTGGGGTGTCTTCTGCGGCGATGTGGATTGTTTTCCAGTGTTTTCGGTTTTTGTGGAATGCGTCGTAGAAGGTTCCGGCTAGTGATGATGGGTTTCCGATGAGGAGGATTTTGGCGTTGCGGGATGTCATGAGTCCGAGTATTGCTTCGTATACGAATTCTCGGACGCCGGATGCTTCGTCGACGATGATGAGGACGTTTTCGCTGTGGAATCCTTGGAAGCGTTCGGGGGTGTTAGTGGAGAATCCGTATGCGAAACGCTTGTTGGATAGTTCGAGGCTGGTCTGGTTTAGTTTTCCGCCGATGAGGTCTTTGTTGCGCTCCCAGATGTCTCGGATTTCACGCCAGAGGGTGTTCTTGACTTGTCGTTCGGATGGTGCGGTGGTGATGACGAGGGCTTCTTCGTGAGCCATTAGCCACCAGATGACGGCGAGTGCGGCGGTGTATGTCTTGCCGGAGGCGTTGCATGATCGGACCGCGACTTGTCGGTTTAGTTTGAGTGCGCGCAGTATCTGTCGTTGCTTCTGCCATGGTTTTTCGCCTAGCCAGTCGATGGCGAAAGTAACGGGGTCTTGGAAAGGTTTTGTGGATGTGTGTGGTCTGGACCGCTGATTACGCTGATTTTCGTGATGGGCTATGATTCGGGGAGTCTCTTGTTGGGGTCGGTTGTGGATGGAGTCGTGTTGAGTCGGGTTTGGGTTTGGGGTCTGCACTAGGGTTCACCTCACAGCTGCTTCTTCGTCATCGCGGATGTCGTCGATACTGGTAGCATCGGCGTGCTATTTGTTATAGTAGCACAAGTGTCTGATCGTCTGAACCGCGGATTACGCTGATTTTCGTGATGGGCTGTGATTTGCGGTTTCGGAGCTTAAAGGTCTGATCGTCTGAACCGCGGATTACGCTGATTTTCGTGATGGGCTGTGATTTGCGGTTTCTGACCTTAAAGGTCTGATCGTCTGAACCGCGGATTACGCTGATTTTCGTGATGGGCTGTGATTTGCGGTTTCTGACCTTAAAGGTCTGATCGTCTGAACCGCGGATTACGCTGATTTTCGTGATGGGCTGTGATTTGCGGTTTCTGACCTTAAAGAGAGAAGAGAAAGGAGAATTTGGTGGTTAATCGGGAGTACAAGTATTCGGATGTGACGGGGAAGGTGATTGGGTGTGCTATGGAGGTGCATTCGGTGTTGGGGACCGGGTTTCAGGAGGTGGTTTATCAACGGGCTTTGGGGGTGGAGATGGAGAGCCGAGGGTTGTCGGTTGCTCGTGAGTGGGAGATGCCGGTTTTCTACAAGGGGCGGCAGGTTGGTACTCGACGGGTGGATTTTCTGGTTGAAGAGAGTGTGGTTGTGGAGTTGAAGGCGATCGCTGGTCTCGAGAAGGTTCATTTGGCACAGGCGATCAACTATCTTGAGGCATTTGGGTTGGAGGTTGGGTTGCTGTTGAATTTCGGGGGTAGGAGTTTGGAGTTTCGGCGGGTTGTTAAAAGTCTGAACCGCTGATTACGCTGATTCTTGTGATGGGCTGTGATTTTGTTGGTGGTTGTTTAGGGGCGTTTGGTGCGGGCGGCGTTGGGGTGTTTGGGGGAGGGGTGAAGCGCGGGTAATCGAAACCTCCGTCTAACACCAGAAACATCCTCGTCGAATCCGCGAAGTCTGTAGTAGAGTTACGCCATCCACAAGGCAGATCGTAGGCTCGTAGTCTCTCGGTTGCTATCCGGTCCATGCGGAGGAACTTTGGTCCCCGTCGAACATGGATCAGGCACGTCGCGCGTGCCTCCCTTTGTTCGGCGGACCGGGTGATGCCTTGTGGATAAGACGTTGTCTGAACCGCTGATTACGCTGATTTTCGTGATGGGCTGTGATTGGTGGGAGGGGAAGAGGCGGTGGGGTATGTGGTGCGGGGGCCTAAGGGTGACGATGGAAGGTTCTAGCGTTTGACTGAAGAGGTGTGGGCAGCGACGATCCTCAACCCGTTGAATCTCAATTTCATGCAAGGTGCTTTGTCGTTGCTTCTTTAATAACATTAGTAATGATTGCCATGCAACAGTGGGGGCATCCGTCCGCTCCACGAATGAAGGCGCTTCAGCCTAACCCGGTTCGAATAACCAGCCCAAAAATCTCATTACCAGACATCGATGAACGAAAACGAGACATCTGAACTAGAAGCAAACATTGAGACCACGATCGCCGCGGCGCACGCCGTATTTGATTCTCAAAAAGAGAATTCCATTTGCGAAATTTTAGTCAATTCACAACCATCTGTGGATTTCTTCGAAACACGCTATGACTTTGGCGATCCTGTGCAATATTTCATCGTTACTTTGACGATTTCATCAGATATGTTTTATCATGTTGCTCCGCTTATTGAAACTGTCGGTGAAACAATATCTCGAGTACTTAATCAAGTTCATCAAACAGCGGATGAATACGTCTCACGCGTAAGGATAAAAATCGATCCGCAGAGCATTTCGGATTGGCGAAAACGATCTGGACTGCTAATTGACGGACAAATGAATTACACAGATACCGAAGCGGATGCTCTTTGGGGAACAGCATTGAGGATATTCATTAGCCACTCCTCGGAGCAAAAAGAATGGGCATCTAAGTTGGGAGAGTTTCTTAAGCGTCATGGCATGTCGGTTTTTGTCGCACACGAAGACATTCACCCTACCTTAGAATGGCAACGTGAAATCGAAAAAGCGCTTAACACTATGGATGCCTTCGTCGCTATACTAACCGAAGACTTTAAGTCAAGTGACTGGTGCAGTCAAGAATTAGGTTTTGCAGTAGCTCGAGCCGTGCCCATATTCCCGGTCAGATTGGGCAAAGATCCTTATGGTTTCATAGGTAAATTCCAAGCACTGAGTTCCAATAAACGTGTCGTGAATAACGAGATCGAAGACCAATTCTCGGATCATCCAAGAATGCCCTCAACTAAACTGGCCAAATGTGAAATCTTCATCGAAGATGTTGACAAATCCAATAATTTCCGCGAATCAATTAGGTTGTCACGACGATTGTCTAGTTTTGAAAGTATGACTGTAGAGCTAGGCGATAAACTCGCAGAAGCAGTAAATGGCAATGTAGAAGCGCGGGGATCATGGGGTTTCAACAGCAAAAGAGAAGAAAACGGTTATCTCAACATTGCCGAGCATTTGACGCGATTGACCGGCAAAGATTACGAGTTGAACGAAGACAAAACCGAAAGACACAAGTGGCTGGTTCGTCGGGTTACAAAGGCGATCTCCGAAGTTTCTTCCGGAGAAGTCGACGATGATGATGATTTAGAGGATCTGCCTTGGTAGTCAAGGCTTCGCCGTCCCAGAATCGAGATCGTGGTGATAAGAGTCTATCGTTGCTAATGCATCCTCTGCGTTCGCTGCGCTCCGCGTCCCCTTCGCTTCGCGAAAGGGACGGCCTCCCCCACCCCCCTCCTGAAGGAGGGGGAACTAGACTGGTGCTTGGACGGTGGCGGCGTAGGTGTTGTCGGATTGGGTTGTTGGGTTGTAGGTGATTTGGGGGGCGCCGCCGGCGTCGGATACGTCGTTTTGGACTAGTCGGAGTTGGTTGAGGAGGTCTTCGGGGGCGGTGATTTCTAGTTTGGATAGGGGTGCGCCGAGTCGGATGGTGGCGTCGGTTTTGGCTTTTCGGACGGCGGCTATGGCTCGGCAGGCGGTTTGGAATGAGTATTCGGATTGGGGTTTGGCTACGGGGGTTAGTTGGTATTGGTTGGGGATTTGAGTGGACCTCCCCCTAGCCCCCTCCTGAAGGAGGGGGGATGCGTCGCTTCGCGAAGGGGAGGTCCCCCTTTGTCCTTCGGACATTTCCCCCGCGAGCGGGGGCAACCCGACCGCCTCACCACCGCGTTCACCCTCACCCTGGCCCTCTCCCATCGAGGGAGAGGGGAGCCCGGATGCCCCGCTTTCGTACGGAGCACCCCCTGCGGTCGCTTCGCTCCCGCGTCCCCCTCGCTTCGCGAAGGGGAGGGATTCTGTTGGCCACGGTGCTTGGTGGATGGAGGGGTAGTTGGTTTCTTGGGCGTAGGTCCAGGACCAGATTTCGTCGGTTATTGTGGGTACGAAGGGGGCGAATAGGCGTAGGAGGGTGTTTAGGGCTAGGCGTAGGGTGGCTACGGCGGAGGCTCTGCCCTGCTGGTCGGTTTCGGATCGGGCGCGGCGTTTTACGAGTTCGATGTAGTTGTCGGCGAAGGATTCCCAGAAGAATGTTTCGGTGATCTGCAGGGCGTGTGCGAACTCGAAGTTTTCGAAGGCGTTGGTTGCACGCTGGACGGTGTCTCGGAGGTCGTTTATGAATGCGCGGTCGAGTTCGGTGGTGATTTCGCCGTGTTGGGCTTCTTGCATGAGTACGAATTTGCCGGCGTTGTAGAGCTTGGTTACGAGTTTGCCGCCGATGGTGAAGACGGTTTCGTCGAATGCCATGTCCATGCCGGGTCGTCCGTTGGATGCCCAGTATCGGACGGCGTCGGCGCCGTATTGGTTTACGAGGGGCATGGGGGTTACGGGTGCGCCTTTGGACTTGGACATCTTCTTGCGGTCGGGGTCTACGATGAATCCGGAGATCATGGCTTTGTGCCAGGGGACGGTGTCGTTGTGGAGCGCAGATTTGGCGATGGTGTAGAAGGCCCAGGTGCGTATGATGTCGTGGGCTTGGGGTCGGAGGTCGGCGGGATAGAGGTTGTCCATGCGGTCGCCGTCTTCGCCCCAGCGGGCTAGGATCTGGGGTGTCAGAGACGATGTGAACCAGGTGTCGAAGACGTCTTGCTCGCCGATGAATCCGTTGGGCTGGTTGCGTTGGGATTCGTCGTAGCCGGGTGCGGGTGTGAGGGTGGGATCGACGGGTAGCATGTCGTCGGTGGCGATGATGTAGTCGTCGTATTGGATGTCGCCGTTTTCGTCGATGGGGTACCAGACGGGGATTGCGACGCCGAAGTAGCGTTGTCGGGATATTGCCCAGTCGTGTCCGAGTCCGTCGGTCCAGTCGGCGTATCTCTTTTGCATGAATTCGGGTAGCCATTGGACTCGTGCGCCGACTTCCTGGAGCAGTGGTTTCTTGTCCATGAGGCGTACGAACCACTGTCGGGATGGGATGTATTCGATGGGTGTGCTGCCCTTTTCGTAGTATCGGACGACGTGTTCGATGGGGCGTGGCGGCGATCGGAGGGGGTTTCGCGTTTCGACTTCGTCTTCGGGTCCTTGCATGGTTTTCGCGGCTGTTCCGGGGCATGACAGGAGTTCGACGACTTTGTCGCGGACTTTGTCGAGGGGCATTCCTAGAAGTTGGTCGTAGAAGAACTGGGCGCGATGGGGGTCTAGGGAGCCCCAGTGCGTCGTTTGTTGCCCCCTTTGTCCTTCGGACATTTCCCCCGTTGAACGGGGGAAACCCTGCCCTTCCCCTTTGGATGGACGTTCCGTCCGCTGAAGCGTCGGCTTTCGCCGGAATGACGAGTCGGAGTTGTAGGGGACGAAGGTTCGTGGTGCGGCTTCGCCGTTGCGGGCGATCATGGGGCGGAGTTCGAGGTCGTGGGTTCGCCACCATTCGACGTCGGCATCGTCGCCGAAGGTGCAGAGCATTAGGATGCCGGTGCCTTTTTCGGGGTCGGCTTTTTCGCTTGGGAATATGGGGACTTTTGCGAAGAAGCCAGGGGTGATGGCGTGCTTGCCGAATAGAGGCTTGAAGCGTTCGTCGTCGGGGTGAGCGGTTACGGCGACGCAGGCGGGTATCATCTCGGGGCGGGTGGTAGAGATGACGAATGATTCTGGTATGCCCTGCTCTCCTTCGATGAGGGATTCGTAGACGCCGAATTCGATGTCGTGGTATGCACCGGGTGTGGGTCGGTCTTCGACTTCGGCTTGTGCGACAGCGGTCTGGAAGTCGACGTCCCACATGGTTGGGAGTTCGGCGGTGTATACGTGTCCGCGCTGGTCGAGGTCTAGGAATGAGCGTTGAGCGATGGCGCGGCAGCGGTCGTCGATGGTGGCGTATTCCTCGGACCAGTCGATGGAGAATCCGAGTCGGTTGAAGAGTTCCTTGTATGTCTTTTCGTCTTCGGCGGTGACGATGTGGCAGAGTTCGATGAAGTTTTCGCGTGAGACGACTAGCTGCTCGTCTTTGTCGAGGTTGAGTTCTTTGCGTCGTTTTCGGACGTTGAGGTCTGAGATGTAGGGGACGTTGGGTTCGGCTCGGACGCCGAAGTAGTTTTGGACGCGGCGCTCGGTAGGGAGTCCGTTGTCGTCCCATCCCATGGGGTATACGACGTTCCATCCGGTCATGCGTCGGTATCGTGCGATGACGTCTTGGTGGGTGTATGAGAATACGTGTCCGGGATGTAGGGAACCGCTGGCGGTTGGCGGTGGCGAGTCGATGACGAAGCTCTGTTCGCGGGATGCGGCTTTGTCGTGCTTGGAGATTTCGAGGGCATCCCATTGGGTGCGCCAGTATGCTTCACGCTCTTTGACGTCGAAGCGGCGCGGGAGGTCTCGGGGGTTTATGGATATGACTTTGTTGTTGGTGGTCACTGGGTTGTGCCTCTTGTTGTCTGAACCGCTGATTACGCTGATTTTCGTGATTGGCTTTGATTTGGTGTTGGTTGGTTCGGGCACCCCCTGCGTCTCGTTGCACTCGCCGCGTCCCCCTCGCTTCGCGAAGGGGCGGGGGACAAAAAAGCCCCGTCCTATCAAAGGACGGGGCTTTTTGGCGTACGCTTTGGGCCTCGCGGTACCACCTTTGTTGCCGCCGCTTTTGTGTGCGGTGGCCTCTCGATGACGCTTGGTAACGGGCGTTTTCCGACTGCGCTTAGTTGCCAGTTGGTTGGTTTCGGCGCAGCAGCTCTGGGGCGACTTCTCGGTTTGACGCTTCCGACGTTTCAGCGGATGTCGGCTCTCTGTTGAGCGTCGGTGTTCCGGTACTACTCCCCTTCGTGGCGTTTGGGTTTTGTTGTTCTGGGATTGATTCTAAATCAGAGGGAGTCTGAACCGCTGATTGCGGTGATTTTAATGATGGGCTGTGATGGGGTTGGGTGTTGAGACTTAATCTAATTCGATTTTGGATTGGGCTAGGAGAACGTCGAGTTTCTCGTCGAGGCGTTGAAATCCCTCGTCGACCTTGCGTTCAAGCCCGTCGAACTTATTATCAAGTTCTCTAAGCTGCTGCTCGTGACGTTGCTGTCCTTCGTCGAGGCGTTGGAATTTTTGGTCGAGCTCGTAGAGATGGGTTACGTATGCTCTGCGCGTTGGCAGGTCCGTTTCCAGCGCCTCTACTCGGCGTTCAAGATCGTCGATTGTGGTCATGATTGGGGGATTTGAACTGTGATTGGTTTGATTTTAGGTGATTTTGATGGTGTCTGAACCGCTGATTACGCTGATGTTAATGATTTTTGTGATTTTTGTGGGTTTTGGATTGGTTTAACCGGAGAGGGAGTTGGGGTTTTGGATGGCGTGGTTGGTTGATGCTTGGACGTATTGGGTGAGGGTTTCAGGGGTGGTGTCGGAGAGGTTGTGGACTTTGATGTGGCGTAGTTTTTTGCCGGTGCCTTGTAGGAGGTTTTGAGGGTCGGGCATTGTTGCGCCGTTGAAGAAGCCTAGTCGGACGTAGTCGTTGTGGGGTTGTATCCAGGTGATGGTTCGTCGGGAGATTTGGGGTAGCCAGTAGCATGGTGATCCCCATTTGATGCCTTCGGTGAAGTTGTGTTCAGATGCGATGATGGCGTCTCGGATGCGGGTGATGAGTTGGTGAGATTCGTGAGGTTGGTCTGATAGCCAGTCGTCGAAGATGTTTTGGTTTAGTGGCATTTCTGAACCGCAGATTACGCTGATTTTTGTGATGGGCTGGGATTTTTGGGTGATGTTGATGATGGATTTGATTGGGTGTTGAGTTGTTTGTGTTGGGATGCGGTGGTATGAACCCCCTGCGTCTCGCTGCGCTTGACGCGTCCCCCTTTTGCTACGCAAAAAGGGGAGGGATTGTGTGAGGTGTGCCCCCTTTGTCCTTCGGACATTTCCCCCACAAGTGGGGGAAACCCCGTTTAGGTCACTTTGTTGGTTCGCGCCTCTTTCGGTTTGGGAAATGGGCGGTTGGGTTTTACTAGGCCGAATTCTAGGAGGGGGGTGTCGTCTTGGTCTTTTAGCATTCTGGTTCGGCGTTCGTGTGCGGTTTGGATTTGGGACATCATGTTTAGTCCGCGTTGGGTTTCGGCTGCTACTTGAGGTGCGAGGGTGTATTCGATGCGGCGTTTGAATAGCCAGTATGTGAATTCTTCGTCGAGTGCGATGGTGCGGGTTTCGTCGGGTGATTCGGCGATTAGGTGGGAGAGTCTTTCGGCGTTTTCGTCGATGAATTCTTGCCAGAGGTCTTGTTCGGTTTCTTCGTAGAGTCCGAGGTAGGCCTTTTCGGAAGCGTCGTCGGAAGGCGGCAATCCGGATGAGTATCGTTGTTTCTGTATGCGAGATTGAACGGCTGCGATGAGGCACTGCTCGATGTGAACGCCGTAGAAGTGGTTCAGGTGTGCTCGCCATCCATCGACGCCTATGATGCGTCGGAATTCGTTTTCGGGAATTCCGCCGAATACTCCGGAGTCTTCGATCCATTCGAAGATTTTTTCGGCTTGGGTTGTTTCGGGGGTTTCTTGTGCGATTTGGGTTGCGATTCTCTCGGCGAGTCGTTTCCAGTTGAATGCTTCGCCGCCGATGAAGTAGTGGAAAGTTTCGCCGTATACGTGTTCGTTTTCGATGGGCCATGCGGCGACGGTTTCGAGGAAGGCGGTTTGCCAGTTATCGTTGGAGTGGTTTAGGAGTTTCAGGGATAGGTCGTCGATTAATCGTCGGCGATTTGTTTCGCCATTGACTTTGTCGTTGGTTTTGCTTTGCAAGGTGACGCTCATTCCGGTGTCACCTAGCTGCCTTTGAGCGTTGCTTTTTCTTGTTGCGGCGTTCGATAGCTCGGCGTTCTTTGCGTGATAGGCGG
This sequence comes from Dehalococcoidia bacterium, assembly GCA_963555965.3. GTDB lineage: Bacteria > Chloroflexota > Dehalococcoidia > Lucifugimonadales > Lucifugimonadaceae > Bin127. Next base: position 34,472 of record OY821634.1, on the reverse strand, counting down.
CGTCCGTCAGCGGCGTGGGTTGGAGCGTCAACGGTTGCGACTGTTGTTGTGCCGCCGGTGCCTTGGGGCGGTTGGTTGGCGGATGACATTATGGTTTGCTGTCCGGCTTGTGCGAGAGCGATGCGTTGCGCGGCGGCTAGTGCGTCGGATTTTAGGGGTGTAGATCGGCTGGATGCGAGTTGGGAGGTTGGTTGTGGGATGTTGGGAGCGAGATGGAAGATGGTGCGTGCGACTTCGTTGCGTATCTCATCGTTCATCTCGTTGAACATTTGATACGACATGGTCCGGTACTGGACGAGGGGGTCGCGCTGCCCGATGGCTTGGAGTCCGATGGACTGGCGCATGTTTTCCATGCGGGTGAGGTGTCCGACCCAGTGGCGATCGAGTACGCGAAGCAGGACGCTGTGCTCGATCATCTGTAGGTTTTCGTCGCCAAATAGGAGTTCTCGTTGTTTGTAGACGGTGTCTACGTAGTCGTGGAGTTGCTTTTCGATTTCGGGCTGGGATTTTCCGATGAGGTCGTCTTCGGATGTGAGGACTTCGAGGACGGGGAAGTATCGTCGGATTTCGCGTTGGAAACCTTGGGTGTCCCAGATTGTTGCATCGCCTTCGAGGAATGTTTCGACGGCTCTTGTCAGCGCGCTTTTGATGTAGTCGGCGATCTCTTCACGGAAGTCGCCGCCGTCGACGATGCGGTCGCGGAGCTTGTATATGACGTCGCGTTGGGTGTTGGCGACGTCGTCATAGTCGACGAGTTGCTTGCGGATTTCGAAGTTGATGCCTTCGACTTTTTGCTGTGCGTTTTCGACGGACTTGACGAGCACGGAGTTTTCTACTGGGACATCCTCATCCCACTTGAACATTTCGAGGGTGCCTTTGATGCGGTCGCCGCCAAATCGTCGAACGAGTTCGTCTTCGACGGAGAGGAAGAATTGGGTTTCGCCGGGGTCGCCTTGTCTAGCGCAACGGCCTCTTAGCTGGTTGTCGATGCGTCTGGATTCGTGGCGTTCGGTGCCTAGGACGAAGAGGCCGCCTTTGTTGACAACGCCGTCGTGTTGCTGTTGCCAGAGTTGGATGGGGTCGGTGGGTTGCGGGACGTCCCCCCTTTGTCCTTCGGACATTTCCCCCGCGAGCGGGGGAAACCCTGATTTGTGCTGGCCGTTGCGTTTGTGCCTCCCCCTCTTTGATTCTCCCCCTTTGGAGGGGGAGGGGTTCCGCTTGGAGGTGTCGGCGGTTACGTTTTGGGGGTTTCCGCCGAGGATGATGTCGGTGCCACGTCCGGCCATGTTGGTTGCGACGGTTACGCCGCCGGGGATTCCGGCTTCGGCGATGACGTGGGACTCGGATTCGTGTTCTTTGGCGTTGAGTACTCGGTGGTTGATGTTGCGTTTCTTGAGGAGAGTGGCGATGATCTGGGATTTTTCGATGGTTGTGGTGCCGACTAGTACGGGTCTGCCCTGCTTTGTGAGTTCATCGATCTTTGCGGCAGCGGCTTTCCACTTTGCCTCTTCGGTCATGTAGATGAAGTCTTGGTGGTCGATGCGCTTGTCTTCTTGGTTGGTGGGGATTTCGAGGACATCGAGGCCGTATATTTTGGAGAACTCCTCGGCTTCGGTAACGGCGGTACCGGTCATTCCGCTGAGTTTTTTGTACATTCGGAAGTAGTTTTGGAGGGTTATGGTGGCGTAGGTAGCGGATTCGGCGCGTACTTGGACGCGTTCTTTTGCTTCGAGCGCCTGGTGTAGTCCGTCGGAGAATCGTCGTCCTTCCATAAGGCGTCCGGTGAATTCATCGACGAGTACGATCTCGCCATCGCGTACGACGTATTCGCGGTCGCGAGCGTATACGTGTTCGGCTCGGATTGCGTTCTCGACGAGGTGGGGGAGTTCGTGGTCTTCGCCGGATTCGCTATACAGGGTTTGGACTCCGAGCATACGTTCGGCTTTTTCGCTGCCGATTTCGGTTAGCGAGATGTTGCGGCGTTTGAGGTCTACTTCGAAGTCGATCTCGGGTTTGAGGCGAGTGGCGATGGATGCGAAGCGTGTGTAGTTGCGGTCGGTCTCGATGCCGGGGCCGCTGATGAGGAGGGGTGTTCGAGCTTCGTCGATGAGGATGTTGTCGACTTCGTCGACGATGCCGTAGAAGAGTCCGTTTTGGACTCGTTCTTCGGGTCTGCCGACCATGTGGTCTCGGAGGTAGTCGAATCCGAGTTCATTGTTGGTGGCGTATAGGATGTCGCAGGCGTATGCGTCTACTTTGCTGGATGGTCGGAGGTGGGTTCCGACGACGGTTGCGAACTTTGCGGAGGCGTCTTCGCGCTCTGTGGCTTGGTCTTCCTCCTGGTAGTTCTCGTCGAAAACGAATGACTGGTTGTTCTGCTGGAGGCAACCTACGGATAGGCCCATGAATTGGTATACGGGGCCCATCCACTCGGCGTCTCGTTTGGCGAGATAGTCGTTGACGGTTACGACATGGACGGGATCGCCGCTGAGTGCGTTGAGGTATGCGGCGAGGGTTGCGACGAGGGTTTTGCCTTCGCCGGTGCGCATCTCGGCGATCTTGCCTTCATGTAAGACGATGCCGCCGATCATCTGGACGTCGAAGTGTCGCATGCCGAGGACTCGTGTGGATGCTTCTCTGACGGCAGCGAAGGCTTCGGGTAGGATGTCGTCGATGGATTCGCCGCTGTTGAGTCGTGATTTGAACTCGTAGGTGAGTGCGGCGAGGTCGTCGTCCATTAGTCCGCGCATCTCGTCTTCGTGTGCGTTGATGTCGTCGACGATCGGTTGGAGTTGCTTAAGTTGCTTCTCGTTTGGATCGCCTACTAATTTTCCCAGTAGTTTTCCGATCATGATTCTCTTTTTATCATCGCTTGTTTTTGAACTGTGATTGCCGTGATTGAAGTGATGGGGTGTGGTTGTTTGGGCGTGTGGGGAGATTCCTCGCTGCGCTCGGAATGACATGGGTGTGTGCGGGTATGACGGATGCCCCCTTTGTCCGTTGGACATTTCCCCCGTTAACGGGGGAAACCTGCGCCCCTGCGGACTCGCTTCGCTTGTATGCGGGTATGAGGGGTAGGCGTAGAATCTGTAGTAAGGTGTGGTGTAAATTCGAGATATGCGACTGCATCTGAGTTCGAGCGCAGAGGTTCAATCGATGGAAAAGTTAGCGTTTTTGGTGAAGATCGAGCCTGGTGAGGATGGATACTTCGTGGCTTCGTGTCCGTCTCTTCCGGGTTGTTTCTCGCAGGGCAAGACGTTTGACGATGCGGTTGAGAACATCACCGAGGCGATAGAGGCGTATACCGAATGTTTAGCGCAGGAGCATAGTGAAGATGATGTTTCGGTGCGGTTGGTGAACGTTCCTTCGGCGCTTTCCGTTGCCTAGATTACCGGTAATATCGGGCGACGAATTTGTGGATGCGATGAGGCGCGCCGGGTATCGGCACGCACATACAAAGGGTAGTCACATGGTGCTCAGAAACGATGCGGGTATGCATTTGTCGGTGCCACGGCACAGAGAGCTGGATCGCGGGACGTTGCGTGGGTTGATTCGCGCGGCGGGGTTGAGCCGGGATGAGTTTATTGCACTCCTCGACTAGTTGGGGAATAGAGCGCCTACGGATCGGCCTTTGTGTATGCGGGTGATGGCTTCTCCGATTAGGGGTGCGATGGATAGTACGGTAATTTTTTCGTGGTGCTTGTGTTTGGGGAGTGGGACGGTGTCGGTGATGACGATTTCGGAGATTTCAGGCATTTGTGCGAGGTTTATGGCGGCTTCGCCGGGGAAAACGCCGTGTGCGGCGGCTACGAAGACGTCGCGTGCGCCGTTAAGCCTGAGTCCTTGTGCTGCTGCGACCATTGTGCTGCCGGTGGCGATTTCGTCGTCGATCAAGATGGCGTTGCGTCCTTTGACCTCACCGATGACGTTGTGCGTCTCGACGTTGTCGTCGTTTCCGGTGCGTCGTTTTTCGACGATAGCGAGAGGTGCGTCCATGAAGTGTGCGAAGTCTCGTGCGCGCTTTGAGCTACCGATGTCAGGTGAAACGACGACTGGTGCTTCGAGTTCCTTCTCTTTGAAGTATTTGGATAGCATGGGCATTGCGGTGAGTTCATCAACGGGGACTTTGAAGAATCCCTGCACCTGTCCGGCGTGTAGGTCTACAGTTAGGAATCGGTCTGCACCGGCGGTTTCGAGGAGGTCTGCGATGAGGCGTCCGGTGATGGGTACGCGTGGTTGATCTTTTTTGTCGGTTCGAGCGTAGCTGTAGTAAGGGACGACGGCGGTGATTCTGCCTGCGGAAGCGCGGTGTGCGGCATCGATCATGATCAGCATCTCCATGATGTGATCGTTTACGGGTTCGGCGGTTGGTTGGACGATGAATACGTCGCGTGCGCGAACGTTTTCGAGGATTCTTACGAATGTGTTGTCGTTTGAGAACTTGAAGACGTCGGCTTTGCCGATGTCGATTCCGAGGTAGCTACATATTTTCTTGGACAGACCGGTGTGGGCTGTCCCGGAGAGGACTACTGGGCCTCCGTTAATGGGGTACATTCGATGAGGATCGGCGAGTGCGTTGTGCAGGTGAATGAGGTGACGAATTTTGATTCTAGCATTGGATTTTAACTATGATTGCGGTGATTTTGGATGATGTGCAGTGATGCTTGGTGTGATATTTGAGGGATGGCGGTATGAATCCCCTGCGTCTTCCTACGCTCGACGCGTCCCCCTTTTGCTGCGCAAAAAGGGGAGGCCTCGCTGCCCATCTCTCTGGATGGACGTTCCGTCCGCTGAAGCGTCGGCTTTCGCCGGAATGACGTGGGTTGCGCGAGATCGCCGCACTAGGATGAATCAGGCCGGAGCTTGCCTAGCAAGCGTAATTTGTGTCACGCTAGGCTTAAACGAACTCCGTGACACTCCCTCCGGCCTTTTGTGGTGGATTTTTGCGTTGAAAAACCACCGCGTTTCACAGTATATGCCATGCGCCTCGCTGTGCTTGTGGCAGGCCCCTTTGTCCTTCGGACATTTCCCCCGCGAGCGGGGGAAACCCTAGTCACTCGCCTATTTGGCTACCTATTTGGCTAATTGGGCGTATGCGTCGGCGTTGAAGCCGATGATGGGGTTGGAGTCTGTTGATATGACTATGGGGCGACGAATAAGGCGTGGTTCTGCGAGCATGGCTTCGATGAGTTCGTCGCGTGTGACGGAGTTTTTGCGCTGGCGGTATGGTTTTGCGCTGGGGCTGCGCCATGAGAAAATGTTTTCGATTCCGATGTCGTCGGTCAGCTTGTTAATTTCGTCGCGTGTTAGAGGTTTTTCGAAGAAGTCGCGTTCTTCGACATCTACGCCTAGTTGGTCGAGAGATTTTTGTGCGTTACGGCATGTAGAGCAGCTTCGCCATGTGTAGAAGCGGGGTTTTTGGGTCATGGTCTGAACCACTGATTGCGCTGATTAGTGTGATGTGCTGTGAAAGATTATAGGGGGAAGTTGGTTTGGGGTATTCTAGGCTAGGCGGATATGGATTTTTTGATGTGGGCTTGCTTCCATGACATCTTCGCGAATTGCGCTTGAACGTGCGGCAGATTTGGGTCGTAGCGCCAATCCTGTGGCGCGTTTTCGGCGCGGGTCGCAGAGTTTGTTCAATATCAGCATCTACACGTTTGGGATGTCAGGTGTTTGGGTTGGTTTCGGGAGCATTTTGTTGCAGTTCAAGGTTACGGAGATAGCGGTTAATTCTCCGGTGTCGATGTTCGGTTGGACGTTGGACAAGACGAGTTTGGCGGCGTTGATTTCGTTGATCGGTTTGACGATAGCGGCGTTGGTTCAACCGCTGGTGGGTTTTTTGAGCGACCGTCAAGTAGGGATTGTGGATGTGAAGCGTTATCCGTTCATCGTTGTGGGATTGCTGGGGCTTGCGGTTTCGACGCTGATGATTGGATTTGTTCATACGTTTGCGTGGCTGCTTCTGGTGACGATAGGTATGCAGGTGTTGGGTAATACTGCGCAGGGACCTGCGAATGCTTTGATCATCGATCATGTAGATGATAGCGAGCGTGGTCGTGCTTCGGGTTACTTGAATTTGATGCGTCTTGCGGGTTCGGGATTTGTGGCGATGCTGGTGGTGTTCCTGATGTCGAACTACCATGTTGAAGATGCGCCTGAATGGATGTGGTATTCGGTGATTTTGATGGTTTCGGTGTTGCTTGCGACGACGTTCTACACTCTTTTGGCGTTGCGTATTCCTGGTGCGCGTGGGGATACGGCGTTGGTGTCAGATGCTTCAGTTGAAGATGCGACAGGCGATGTTGATGAAGTTGCAGATGGGGATGTTGCGAGGACTCGGTACTACTTGTTTTTGTTGGCGATGGCGTTCGTGATAGCGGCGTTGTCTGCGACTCAGACGAATGCGTTGTTTTTCGTGCAGGATGTAATCGGATTGGAGAATCCGGCGCAGGGCGGGAACTACATTCTGGGTTCGCTGATAATTTCGGCGGCGGTAGTGGTGTATCCGGCGGGTAAGTTGTCGGATCACATTGGTCGTGGGGTGCTGTTGCTGATCTCGGGCTTGCTTGGTGCTGGAGGTGTTCTTTCGATGTTGTTGTTGAGCGCTCACTCGTTAATCGAGGTGATTCCGGGGGTGATTGCGATTGGCTTTTCGGTTGGGATTTACCTTTCAGTGGGATGGGCGGTAGCGAACGATTTGGTTAGGCGGTCAACGGCGGCTCGTGATTTGAGTTTGACGAGTATTTCGGGCTTGGTAGGAGCGATTGCGGGTCGTTCGAGCGGTTTCTTCATAGGTGGATTGAATGATCGTGGTTTGGAGTTTGGAATCGAGTATCTTGGGTATTCGATGATGCTGGGCTCGACGTGTCTTGCGTTTCTGATATCTGGGATCACGTTCTGGTTGGTAGTGAGGGGTGATTGATGGTGTTTGAAGAGTGATTGCGATGATTTTTGATGATGGGAATGATGTTTGTAATGGGCTGTCATGCTGAGCGCGGTTGAAGCACCTAAGGGAGATTCTTCTGCTACGTTCGGAATGACGTGGATAGCGGGATAGAATTGTGGGATGGAATCAGGAGATGAAGATGGAGCCGCTTTTGATCGTCTGCCTATAGAATTCTTGGACGTTGTAGCAAAGGCTATCGTTTGGCCGCCGTATCAATCTGGTCCACCAGCTGGCGAGCATTTTCATATCCAAGTTGCAAGGCTTGATGAAATTCTCGAATCTCGGCTCTTGTCTGACGTCGCAGATCTTCCGAGAAACGATTTGCTCTTTCTACGGCTTCTCTTAAGGCTTCTGGATCGACGGGTTGGGGAGATTCGTGAGAACTGGGATGAGTTGCGGTCATTGTCGGATCTCTTTGAGTAACGATTGGGTGGTTGTGTGACGTTTTGCCACACTTAGAGTGTATCTTGGCAATTGTTGTCTGGTCGATTTTCGAGTTGACAAAGTGCAACGCCCCCCTTTGGCTTCGCCATTTCCCCGCAAGCGGGGAGCCCTGCTAATCTGCCGCCCAGGCATCCCCGCGAAATTCGCTTCGCGAAAGGGGCTAGGGTTTCCTGTAACATCTGATGTATGGCTAGTGGTGTTAAAGAGCTATCTGGGTCGTTGGGGCGTTCTGTTGTTTTGGCAAGCCCGCGTGGTTTCTGTGCGGGTGTGGATTTGGCGATCGGGATTGTGGAGTTGGCGGTTAAGCGGTATGGTGCTCCGGTTTATGTGAAGCATCAGATCGTGCACAATCCGCAGGTTGTAGCGGATGTTGAGTCCATTGGCGCGGTAACGGTCGAAGAGGTTGAAGAGGTGCCTGAGGGTTCGGTGGTGGTTTTTTCGGCTCATGGTTCTCCGCCATCGGACTACGAAAAGGCTAAAGCACGTGATCTGACGGTATTAGATGCGACGTGTCCGCTGGTGACGAAGGTGCATCACGAGGCGAAGAAGTATTCTAGCGAGGGTAAACGAGTGATCTTGGTTGGTCATCGTGGTCATCAGGAGGTTATCGGTACAACGGGTCAGGCTGATATGGCTTTGTATGACGAGCGGGAGGACAACGATTTGCCGGAGTGGGATGATAACGATGAGGTTGTGGTGCTGACTCAGACGACGTTGTCGGTTGCGGATACTGCGGATGCGGTGGATAAGATTCAGTCGAAGTTCGGCAACACTCTGGTTCGTAACGATATCTGCTATGCGACGACGAACCGTCAGGCATCTGCAACTGAGTTGGCGGAACAGTGCGACTTAGTTCTGGTGATCGGTGCAGAGAACAGTTCGAACTGCAATCGATTGCGAGAGGTGGTTACCAAGAAGGGTGTTGAGGCGCATTTGATCAACGGTCCGGAAGAGCTGGATGCGCGTTGGTTGGTTGGTAAGAATCGGATTGGCGTCACGTCAGGGGCATCGACTCCGGAGAAGATGGTTCGTGCGGTAATAGATGCGATAAAGCACGATGAGTTGGTGAATATTGGTTCTGGTGAGGAAGGTATCAGTTTCAAGTTGCCGTCGAAGTTGCGTGCGACTGCGGAAGAGGCTGGTTTCACGTATGACGGCTCGATGCTTGAGTGAGGTTGGTGTATTTTCTGAACCGCTGATTACGCTGATTCTTATGATGAGCTTTGATTTTGTCTGAACCGGGACGTCGGGATTAAGTCGCAAATGCCCCTTTTGTCCCCCGCATCGGAGCACGGGGCAGGCCCCGGACATTTCCTCCGCCGAGCGGGGGGAAGCCCTCTGCACCGCCCTGGACATACCCCGCAAGCGTCGCTACCGCTTGCTCGCGTCTCCTTCGCTGGGCTAAAGGGGCGTGCGTGTTCTGCGCTGGTAATCGGGTTTTTGGTGGCGGGTTTGATCGCTGGTTGTGCTGGAGGGGAAGAGGCATTTGATTCGGGGCCTCCCCCTACCCCCCTCCTGAAGGAGGGGGAACTGGTCGCCAGCCCCGCCTTGAAGGAAGGGGGATTGGATGCCTCTGCGACGCTGGTTTCCATGCCGACTTTTACGGCGACTGCGACGGTTGCTCCGGCACCGAGTGTTGTGTCTGTGGCTGCTACACCGTCGGCCACGGTGCTTCCAATTGCTACGGCGACTCCTACAGTAGAACCGATCAATTCGCCTGTGGGAAGGGCAACGAGTTCGCCTGAACCGACAGGTACAGAGATTAGAGAGGCGGCGGATATTAACTATCACTCCGATTCTCTTCAATCAAGTGAGAGTGAAGGCCCCCTTTGTCCTTCGGACATTTCCCCCGCTAGCGGGGGAAACGCGGATTGTCCGGATACACCTTCGCCCACGCCGGATCCGACTGAAACGGCTGCACGTATCGATACGCCGACTCCTTTACCGACGGGGAATCCGTTAGATGCGATTCGGTTTGTGGAGGGAGATGATTGCGTGGATGGCATCAGTCGGGATTTGTTGCCGACGATGGATTTGATGTTGGAGTATGGGGATTCGTCGTACCTGTTGGTTGTGGAGGTGGCAGATGATGGGCATGAACGTCAGCAGGGGTTGATGTGTCGTGAAGCCGTGCCTTTTGGGACGGGTATGTTGTTTGTTTTCGAAGAATCTCGACAATTGGCTTTCTGGATGTTCAATACATATGTATCATTAGAGATAGTGTACTTGGATGAGCATCGCCGGGGGATGAGGGCATTGCGAATGGAGCCATGCCCTCGTCCTGAGGGGTATGACGTTCAAGATTGGCGGGCACACTGTTCGTCGGTTTCTATCGGATATGGTTCCGGGGGAGCGGCTAGGTATGCCCTTGAGCTTCCGGCCGGATGGTTGGAGAACATAGGTATTGAATTGGATAGATTGGAAGGAGTGGAGTTCATATGGTGAATGGATCAATGTTGCAGGAGGATCGTGGTCGTGCGTTGCTGGTGGTGACGGATGGTTTTGGTTTCGATCCGTATAAGGTTCGGGATTTGTCGCGTCGGGTAATCGGGGAGTTGAGCCCTCGGACTCGGCGGTCGTTGCTGGATGCGGCTTTCGAGGTAGCTCCTCGTAGCTACGTTCCGCTGGATCTAGCAAAGCTTGCGGTGGCACCGATTGCGGCGGAGGGTGTGAATCCGGAGTTGTCGTGGAGAGAGGCGTTGGATGTGTTGGGGATGGTGAATGAGATGAAGGAAAAGTTGCGGGGTATGGGAATGCTGGCCGAGATCGCGTCGATGCGGCGGATGATCGCGTCGGAGCATCGGTATATTCCTTGGATTGCGGAGGATCCGGGATGGTCGGAGATGGTGAATAGTAATCTGACAGTTCCGACGCGTGCTTCGGGTGTTTGGGTGGGTTATGAGGATGTTGATCCTCCGGTTCAGGGGAACTCGGAGACTGGGCATCAGCAGATCGGCAATCTGGCCTTGGCGCCGCAGATACCGTTGCAGATCACACAGTCGATAGAGGATGGATCGTTCTACGAGCATCCGTTGTTGCGTTCGACGATTCGAGAGGCGCTGGAGCGCGGCAACAGCATCAACTTCTGCTTCCTGCTGTCGGGCATACGCGGGTCAGACGGTCGGGTACATTCGGCTTGGAATCATTTGGAGGCGTTCTGCGAACTGTTGTTTGCTCGGATGGGTGTGCCTCCGAGTCGGGTACGGATGCAAGCGATCTTGGATGGTCGTGATGCGCCGGCGCGTGGATCGTTGGAGCTTGAGGGTGTCGAAGGCGGATATCTGGGGGAGTTGGAGCGTCTGTTGAAGCGTTATGACGCGGAGGAGATTCTGACTTGGGTGATCGGTCGCGGTTATGCGATGGATCGTGACTATCGTGAGGGTAATGCGCAGTGCGACTATGCTTTGTTGACTGGGGGTACGGGTCAGAATGTCTTAGGTTTTGATGGGTTGCGAGAGGTTGTGGCAGCGTATCACGATATGGGTAAGACGGATGCGGATGTTGAGGCGACCGCGCTGAGCAGGGAGCCGGTAGGCGTGGGTTCGATAGATCCGGGTGATGCGTTCATCAATTTGAACTTCAGGTCGGATCGTCAGCGTTCGAAGACGGCGTCGCTTTGCGGTGCGCTGGAGTATCTGGATCGGGAGGCGAAGTCACGGGGTCGGGACTGGGATTTCGGTTGGTTGCGGAACGATTTGGATCTGCGGATGTTGACGCTGGCGGAGTATGATGCGGAGTTCGAGTCTCGGTACGGTGTGAAGGTGTTGTTTCCGATCACTCCTCACCGTTTGAATCTGCTGAGCCATTGGGATCATTTGACGGACGATGAGGATCGTTATCTGCTGGTAGCGGAGAGTGTGAAGGCATCGCACATGGGTTATTTCGTGCGTGGTCGTCGTGAGTCGGAACAGGGTTCGAATCGCGAGGATCGCTGGGTTGTGCCGTCGGATGGTGCGAACGAGGGCGTTCATTCGGACTCGGATTTCCATGTCAATCCGGCGATGAAGACGTATGAGATCGCGCGGCTGGTCGACGATGCGATGGAGTCTGGCGAGTACCGACTGATCATGTGCAATTTAGCGGCGACGGACATGGTGGGGCATCTGTTGCCGACACGTTTCGATGCGGGGGTGGAGGCGTATCGTGCTACGGTGTCGACGCTTGCGGAGTTGAGCGCGGCGGCTCGGTCGTATGGGTATTCGGTGGTTGTGACGTCGGATCACGGTAACATCGAGAATGATGCGCCGACGCATACGGTCAATCCGGTGTTGACGACGGTTTTGCTGGCTGCTGGTAGCGTGGAGCTGCGAGATTTGGAGAGGGCGTATTCGGCTAATCTGTACGATGTTTCGCACACAGTGGCGCGGTTGATCGGGATCGATGCGCGGGAGATAGCGGAGATTGTGGGAGTGTTTCGCGGGGGATTAGGGGATGAGTTTGTGGGGAGGTCGATTATCTGAACCGATGACCCCGGTTCAAGCCCGGGACATGTTTGAGTGATGGGCAGTGATTAGGATGGCGAGATTTACGGGATGCCCCCTTTGTCCTACGGACATTTCCCCCACAAGTGGGGGAAACCCGGCCTTGCCCCGGGCATACCCCGCTCACTTCGCTTCGCTTGTTCGCGCCCCTTTCGTTTTACGAAAGGGGCGTTGTTCCTACCAAGCGGTTTCGCCGCCGTCGATTACTAGTTCGGTGCCGGTTACCCATGCGGATTCGTCGGAGGCTAGGTATAGGCATCCGTAGGCGATGTCGTCGGGGAGTCCTAGGCGGCCCATGGGGGTCATACCTTCGCGATAGTCGCGGATCTCCTTGACGCCGTGGATGTCGGTGGTCATGGGGGTGTCGGTGAATCCGGGGCATACGGCGTTAACGCGTATGTTGTCGGGTCCGTACTGGACGGCGGCGGCTTTTGAGAAGATTCGGGCGGCGCCTTTGGATGCGTGGTATGGTGCGCCGGCTCTGGATCCGACGATGCCGAAGATGGATGAGACGTTGATGACGGAGCCACCGCCGACTTTCTTCATGGCTTTGATGCCGGCGCGCGTGCCGAGCATGATGGCGGTGGAGTTTACGGCAAAGACATCGTTCCAGTCGTCTAGGACGACGTCTTCGACGACGGTTCTGCCTTTGGGTCCGGACATTCCGGCGTTGTTTACGACGATGTCTAGTCTTCCCCATTTGGATTCGGCGATTTCGACGGCTTCATCCCAAGCGGCTTCTAGGGTTACGTCGTGGTTGAAGAAGACGGCGTCGGGTGTGAGTTCGTCTTCGAGTGCGTTGCCTTTGGTCTCGTCAATGTCGGAGATGATGACTTTAGCGCCTTCGCGAACGAAGATTCGGGAGCATGCTTCGCCGATGCCGGATGCGCCGCCGGTCACGATGGCTACTTTGTTTTGGAGTCTTGTGTTGGTCATCGTCGGTAATCAACTCGCGGTTGCCGTTTATTTCAACTGTGCAGCGGCTCAGATGGTAGCTTGGTTAGCCTTGCAACACAAATTCAAAGATTGCTAGCAAAACGGAAACGACCACTGCGATCAAACCAACGGTCTTGTACATCAATGAGTGCAGATCAGATTTGGTAGCCAAGTGTTTCAACTCGGTGTCAAATCGTCCTTCCAAACGTTTCATATCTCCAACTTTGGCGTATTGACGATCCAACATATTGAAATCCTGTTCGGATAGCTTTGGTTCGTGATTCTGCATGGTTAGATCAATTGGTCGGAGTAACCATCGATGACACGTCCAAGGTAGACCAAGAGAGCTGGTTGTTCTCGTCTACCACTAGCAAGATGCAATACTTGCCTTTGCCTCTGCGTTTTGCGACGTTTTCAAGCGCCTCCAAAATCTCTGGCGGCGCGTTCGGAGGAGCAGTCTCAACGGTGCCATTTGGCACGGTTTTTGTATCGTCTAGTGTAGTCATTTTTTCGCTCCGTCGCTTGACGATGTTGTATGGAATACACTACCACAGATTCTACGAAGTACGGCGGCTCCTAGGCATCGTCGAAAACGCGTTTATAGTGCACTTTCGAGTATCAGAAACCTCTCTGAGCAGGTGCGGGGGCGTTGGAGTCTACGGACATATTTTTGATGGTGTCGGGGTTTGGTTCTAGTCCTAGGCCGGGGCGGTCTTCAAAGGCTTTCCATTGTCCGTTTTCGGGCCATGGGACTTCGGTGAATAGGATGGGCCAGGATTTCATTTCGCCGCCGAGGACTTCTACTACTCTGAGGTTGGGTGTGGCCATGGTGCAGTGGAGGTGGAGGAGGGAGTAGGCGTGGGGTGCGATGGGTAGGTTGTAGGCATGGGCGAGGTGGGTTACTTTCATCCATTCGGTTACGCCCCCTACCCTGCCGATGTCTGGCTGTACGATGTCGGCGCCGCCTTGGGCGATGAGTTCTTTGAAGCCGTATTTGGTGTATTCGTGCTCGCCAGTGGCTACGGGTATGTTGGTTGCTTTGGAGATTTCGGCGAGTCCTTGGATGTCGTCTGCGAGGACGGGTTCTTCGAACCATCCGACGTCGTAGTCCTCGAACTTGCGGGACATGCGGATGGCTTGTTTGGCGTAGTAGCCGTTGTTGGCATCGACGAGGATTTCGATGTCATCTCCGACGGCTTTGCGTACGGCTTCGAGGCGTTGGATGTCGGCGCGCTCATCGGTGCCGAAGTTCATGCCGACCTTCATCTTGATGCGTGGGAATCCCATGTCGACATATCCGGTCTGCTCGGCGACTAGCTCGTCTACGGTGTAGTTGGTCCATCCGCCGCTGCCGTAACAGGGTACGGATTCGTGGGCTTGTCCGAGGAGTTTGTACAGAGGAACGCCTAGGGCTTTGCCTTTGAGGTCCCAGAGTGCGATATCGAGGCCGGATATGGCTTGGAATGCGAAGCCTTTGCGACCGTATCCGCGGACGCGCCAGAACATTTCGGTCCAGATGCGTTCGGTCTCGAAGGGTGTCTTGCCGATGAGGATGTCTTTGAGGTTGTCGTTGATGAGTGATCGGATGGCGGCGGGGGAGTTTAGGTAGCTGAATCCTTGAGTGCCTTCGTCGGTGTGGATGTGGATGAAGACGGTGGTGCGGCCGCGGGTGCCGGGTTTGAGCGGGGGTATGGTGGCGTCTTGGATGGCGTCGGCGTCGGGGTTGTGGATGAGGGTTGTAGTTACGTCGGTGATTTTCATGGGGTGATGGGATAGTTGGTTTGGTGTTGGATTTTATATGGGAATTTAGGGCTGTGATTGCGGTATTTTTGATGATGGGGTGTGGAATGACGGACAGTTTTTTGAACTATGATTGCGATGATTTTTTATGATGGGCTATGATGCTGCGCGGGAATGAGGGACGGTTTTTTGGGCTGTGATTGCGGTGATTTTTGATGATGGGGTGGGATGATTGGCATCGTATTCGAGGGTGTTGGTGGTATGAACCCCCTGCGTCTTGCTGCGCTCGACGCGTCCCCCTTTTGCTGCGCAAAAAGGGGAGGGTACGCTCTGCGGCGTGGTTTTGCTTGGCGCGTCCCTCTTTGTCGCTGCTGTGGCAGGGGCGTTTCGCGAAACGCCGCTACTCCTCGTTCGCATAGCGTAAGGGGGCTATGTGGATGCCCCTACCTTCTTCTCGCCATCAGCATCACGCTCATCAGGCCTAGCGCCGCGCCGAGCATCATCAACAGAATAATTGCGCTTGTGGGCATGGTGGTTCCGCCGGTGTCGGGGTCTATGGGGGTAGGAAGGGGCGTGGGGCTTGGGAGTGCGGATGGGGATCCTGTGTGTGCTGCTGCGACGCGGGCGGAGAGGGTGCTCAATGCGGCGCACATCGTCACGCCTGCGTCCCCTAATCGCAGGCGTGACGACAGGACGGCGAATGTTCCGTCGTCGCGCACGGATACCATCGCCACGTCAGATATGTTGCTCTTCAAACGCGGTGGCACTGGTATGCAGACCTCTATGGGGTCGTCCAATAGGTAGCCGCTCAAGGGTTGCCCTGCTGCGTCCACGGCTGAAACGGTGTAGTAGTTTCCGTCGAGGGTGACGCGGTCAAGCACCTGCCCCACGTTCGATGCCGTGCCGTCCGCGTCGGTGCGCAGTCCGATGATTTCGCCGTTCGGGACTGCGCCGGGATCGGCGGAGACGGTTGCGTCGTTTCCGTCGAAGTTTCCGCCTTCTTCGGGGGTGAAGACTTTGTAGAGGTTGCCGTCGGAGTCGGTGATGATGGACGGTATCTCGCCGTCGGGGTTCGAGGGAGTGGTGGTGGGCGAAACCACTGCGAAGGGGCGGCGAACGGTGATCTGTATCTCGGCAAAGCAGCCGTCGTCGAGGCCATCGTCGTCACCGCAGACCATTCGGTCTACGAAGGCCTTTAGGGTATACGTGCCCGGCTCTTGTGGCACGGTGTAGATGACTTCGCGATCGTCGACTTTGCTGTCGGCATCGGCTTCACGGTTCGCTTCTGCAAACGAGCCGGCGGGCGGTGACGAGGACCATTCGAAGGTGATTTTGTGTTTGTCGGCGAGTCTGTTGTCGCGGATGTTCTGCATGCCGTAGACATCCACTCCTAATCGCACCTTCTCCCCCGTCAATAGGGTAACGGAGTTTATTGTTGGAGCGATGCGGAAGATGACGGGTACCGCTATCGGGGTCGGCGTGGGAGTCGGAGCACCTTTGAGCGCAGTCGCGACGAATGTGGAGAGCGTGTCGGACACGCCACACGCGTAATCGCCAGTCCCATACTTCACGTATACGCCAGTTAGAAGGCTGGTGTCCAAAGGCGGAAGCTTGTTCCACTTGGTCGCGTTGTCGCCGAGATGGTAAATCTCTTTATCGAAGCCGTAGGGCGCTGCGATGCAGATCTCGGCGGGAGGATTGAGAGTGGCACCGATATCCTCGTCGTTTAGATTGAGGAGGTTGATCTCGACGTAAAGATCGCCCACCCTATATAAGTTGCCCAAAGAATCCAATGGTCGAGACGGATCCACCTTCCTGACTACCAACCTTGACCCGCCTGATGGCAATGCCTCGCCGTCTATTCTCACGTAGACATCGTCTGCCAATGCCGTGGTTCCCACTTTCGCCTCCCGCACCAGATCGTTGGGTATCGCTTTGTGCGCCAAGACCGCCGAAACCGGAATTTCATCAACCTCGCCGCACACCGCGCCGTCGATAACGGTGAAGCCCTGCCACCAGGTGCTGGGCACTGGCTGGTTGTTTTCGACTTTGTAAAGTCGCCAGTCCCGCCATCGTCCGGCGAGATTCGATGGTTTTGGCAGGCATACATCGTAGATTCTGCGAGTATCGACACCATCGATTCGTCGGGTATCGAGAACCGCCGACGTGACATCGGTTGTTCCGCTAGGCGCGATCTTACCGGCAACCGAGTGAACCTTCCTGACGAACTGGTATCCATCGACGTTGCTGAATTCGACATCATTCGCGCCTTGCGTCATCCGGACCCCGATCACAGTCGCGTTCTTTATTGCGCCGGCTGGAATATCGACGTAGTAGGACTTGTCCGTTGCGGAGAAACGCCCGTCCTTGAACGCTGAAGCACCGCTGTACGTGAGGCCACTCCAAGTGTAGGAGTCCTGCACCGTTGCCGGAGGTATGCCCACGACCGCTGGCGCAACATCCTGACCGAAACCGCCAAACGCGCCTGCGCACTCTGCCAAGCCGTCGGAGCGAACAGCGCACGTATGAGCCGTACCGGCGCTGATGCCGTGGTAAGTCTTGCTAGCTTCTTGGAAGTATTCGTAGTACTTGTTCGAACCAGAAACTTTAATCTGACCAGATGAGAAATTGTCCGGCACCCCTCTGCAGTAAGGCGTACCGGTCTTGCGGTCATAGACGGATGTCCCCTCTGTATCTTTATTTCGCAGTTTCTGGTAATCTTGTTTCAAAATCGCACACGTAGCGTTGCCAGTCGTCGCGATCTCCTTGAACGTTATATCGGTCGGAAAATCTTTTATTGAGTTAATTTCAGGGTCGGAAGAGGTGTGGCCGTTTCCCCAGCACTTGACTTCGTCTTTGTCCTCGTCAGCAGTCTGGTTGCTGGTGTCGCTGTCTTCGACGATGGCGCAAATGGAGCTTTTGCCGAGGCTGTTGCTGAGGGACTGGAATGAGTGGTTCTCAGGTACGGGGGTTTTGACCGCCGCTGTGTTGTTGGGTCCCCAGCAGGTTATGCTGCCGTTGTCCACGCGCGCGCATGCGTGTTCCTTCCATGCGTCATAGCCGATCTTGATATCGACGAAGTTGGTCCCTGTCGGCGCGCTGTCGATCAAACCCCAATTAGGCGGCCGATCAACGCCCCAGCACTTAATAGAACCATCGGTCTTGATGCCACAAGAAGACGCCGACCCTGCTGCGACTACCTTGAACGCGCCTTCTGATGGATTGGATTGACCGTAGTGATTATCTCCCCAGCAGACGACGTTGGTGTCGGCCGGGCGCCAGTGAACATCAGCAGGGATATCTTCAGGTCTTTTGCCGTATTCGCCGTAGCGGCTGAGACCGCAAGCGTGCGCGCGGCCGACGCTGATCGTATCGACGCGGACGTTTGCAGGTGGTTCACCTTCACCGCCGGCGCTGCGTCCGGTGCAACGTACGTTGCCACCGCCGGTCAAAATACACGTTGTGTACTGCCCGGCGCTGACAGCCTCAACCTTATCTCGGACCGGCGTAACGGTCGGCGTCGCTTCTGGAAGTATTGGGGTGGGAACCGGAGTCTTGTAACATCTGTAATTTGATGGCACATCGTACAGGCATTGGTAATCGTTGTTATCACGGTTGATGTCCGACAGGTCTCCCCAACACGCGACGGTGCCGGGGCTCTGAGTGCCAGTCTGCGACGGATCAGCATCGATTGCGATCGCGCACGACAGGCGCCCTCCAACAGCAAGTTCCTTAAATGTTCCTTCCGGCGCCCCGATTTTGCCATCTATCGAGTTGCCCCAGCATCGAACTGTGTCGGTGTCTTCATCAGCAGTCTGGTTGCTCGTGTCGCTGTCTATCACGATCCCGCATGTATGGTGCTCGCCTGCGCCAACAGATTTGAACGCCATCCCCGCTGGTGGGTCGAGTTTGCCGTCGAAGCGATCACCCCAACACTTCACCGAATCCTCATCGTCGTTGGGCGTGTTGTTGCTGGTGTCATCGTCTTTGACAACGCCGCACATGTGTAAATCGCCTAAATCTAACGACTTGAACGTCGTGTTGGGGGGCGGCACAATTTGGTTGTAGCCCCAACACTTCACGGCTCCTTCGTCTTGATTACCCGCTGTGCTGCGGTCGCTGTCGACAACCAAACCGCATGTGTCCCATAGGCTTGCAACTACGGACTGAAAGCTGTAGTTCTCGACCGCCGGTGGCACGACGACCATCGTGTATTGGTCGGCCCAGGAAGAATACGCCTCGCATTGAACCTTGCCATCCTCGGCGGAATTAGCAGTGTCATCTCGCTTGATCCAGCACGCGTGGTACCATTCGCCCAGATGAATGTCGTGATACTTCCCGGTATCATTGTTGCGCCCGACATTGTTGGGGCCGTTGTTGGCAATATTTCCGAAACACTTGGCAGTGCCATCTGTTTTCAGCGCACAGTTCCAACGGTTTCCCATATGTAGCGACGCGTAACCGCTGTCAGTCGGCATCGCGCCGCCTTGAAAGTCAGTGTCTCCCCAGCACCAGATACTCCCGTCGGATTTCTTAATCGCGCAAATTTGCTTGATTACCGCGCCTACCGCTTTGTACTCGGTGGTGTCGATGCTCTGCGCAATGGAAGTAGTTGAAGTTGTGGAATTGAGGAAAAGGAATGAGGCGAAGGCAGCGGCGAGTAGCAGAACCGCGATGAGTGCCACGAACTGTCGTGTCGGACGTGTGGGATGATTGCCCTGCCGCCGCATCACTGCGCTGGCTGCCAAGAATCGGGGGGATCAGGAATCGGCGAGCGTATAAAATCGTGCATTGCAAACCTGTACGCGGCTATATTCACGAACATGCGAGAATTGTATCAAATTGCATGCGCTACTAACAATGCGTGATTTTGGCTTGTTTTTGCAAAATGTTTCTGCCAAGTATCCAATAATTACGTAACTTAACTCGATATATTACAAGAAAATTAAGCCATGATTATTGATATATCGTGTGGCAAAGATTGTATCGAAAGATTTATTGTCTAATGGATATACTCAATCTTTGCTTGAGTTATATTCTGTGATGCATACATATTCTGGTATTACGAACTATCATTGGCGTGGTGACAGACGTGCGGGAGCTTAGATGGATGGGCTGGAGTTTTTTTGAACTGTGATCGCGGTGATGCTGGATGATGGGCTGTGATTTTTGTGTTTTGGGAGTGCGGTGTTATGAACCCCCTGCGTCTTGCTACGCTCGACGCGTCCCCCTTTTGCTTCGCAAAAGGGGGAGGGTACGCCCCGCGGTGCGGATTTGATTGTGCGCCTTGGCCTTTGTCGCTGATGTGGCAGGGGCGTTTCGCGAAACGCCCCTACGGGAGGGCGGGCTGTTCTTTTGAACTGTGATCGCGGTGATGCTGGATGATGGGTTGTGATTTTTGTGTTTTGGGAGTGCGCTGGTATGAACCCCCTGCGTCTTGCTTTGCTCGACGCGTCCCCCTTTTGCTGCGCAAAAGGGGGAGGGTACGCCCGCGGTGCGGATTTGATTGTGCGCGTCGGCCTTTGTCGCTGATGTGGCAGGGGCGTTTCGCGAAACGCCCCTACGGGAGGGAAATGGGTCACACTTTTCGGTAGCGCCAGACGGCTGTTGGGCCGATGATTAGGGTGAAGGCTAGGGTCCATAGTAGGGTTGGCCAGGCGTTGGTTAGGATGGGTCCGCCTTGGGATAGGGCGCGTCCGAGGTCTACGGCGTAGGTTACGGGGTTTATGGATGTGAATGGTTGTAGCCATCCGGGCATGGTTTCGATGGGTACGAATGCGGAGGATAGGAATGTGAAGGGGAATACGACGAAGAACATGAGTGATCCGGCGCCTTCGGCGTTGCGTACGGATGCTCCGATGAGAGCGGCTACCCATGAGAATCCGAAGGCGAATCCGGCGACCATTAATGGGACTGCGAATCCGGGCCAGAAGCCGCCGTGGAAGCGCATACCGATGATGTATCCGACGGCGAGCATGAGGCATGCGACGAATAGGCTGACGAGGGTTTCGGCGGCGACTCGTCCTCCGAGGACGGCGGATCGGGCCATGGGTAGGGATCGGTAGCGGTCGACCATTCCTTTTTGGAGGTCTTCGGCGAGTCCGACACCGGTCTGGGTGGCGCTGAAGAGGGTTGTCTGGACTAGGATGCCGGGCATTAGGAAGTCGATGTAGTTGAGGTTTCCGGTGGGTATGGCGCCGCCGAAGACGTAGTTGAATAGGAAAATGAACATGACTGGTGAGAGTGTGGAGAAGAGGAGGAGTTCGGGGGAGCGTCGGTAGCGAATGAGGTTTCGCCATGTCATGACGGCGGTGTCGGCGATGATCCAGCGTGATTCGCCGGCGATGGCGGAAGCGAGTTCAGCGAGTGGGGAGCGATCTTGGATTTGGGAGTGGTTCATTTGAACTATGATTGCGGTGATTTTGAATGATGGGGTGTGATGCTTGGTGATTGTTTGGGGTTTTGGTGGTGGTTTGGATTAGGGTGTGTTGCGGATGTATGAACCCCCTGCGTCTCGCTACGCTTGGCGCGTCCCCCTTTTGCTGTGCAAAAGGGGGAGGGATCGCGGGATGGTTCTTTTGAACTATGATTGCGGTGATTTTTGATGATGGGCTGTGATTTCTGTTTTTGGGAGTGCCGTGGTATGAACCCCCTGCGTCTCGCTGCGCTTGGCGCGTCCCCCTTTTGCTGTGCAAAAGGGGGAGGGATAGCGGGATGGTTCTTTTGAACTATGATTGCGGTGATTTTTGATGATGAGCTGTGATTTCTGTTTTTGGAGTGCGGCGGTATGAACCCCCTGCGTCTCGCTGCGCTTGACGCGTCCCCCTTTTGCTGTGCAAAAGGGGGAGGGATCGCGGGATGGTTCGAGGAGTCATGCGATTCGTCGGTAGCGCCAGGTTGCTAGTGATCCGATGCCGATGACCATTAGTGTGATCCAGAAGGTGGTGACCCATGCGTAGGATGCGAGTGGGCCGCCTTGGGCGAGGTTGCGGCATAGGTTTACGACGTGGGTTATGGGGTTGACTTCGGCGAAGGCTTGCAGCCATCCGGGCATGGTTTCGACGGGAACGAATGTGGAACTCAGGAAAGTGAGTGGGATGGCGACGAAGAATGTGGATGAGCTAGCGGTTTCTGCATTGCGTACCGATACTCCGACGAGTGCGGATGCCCATGCGAATGCGAAGCAGAACGCGGCGACGACGAGGGGGAGGATCAGCGCTGGCACGAGACCGCCGTGGAATCTCATGCCGAAGATGAGGGCGATGGCGAGTGTCCAGTAGACGCTGGCGAAGCTGACTAAGGTTGTCGCGCAGACGCGTCCGCCTAGCACCGCTGATCGAGCCATCGGCAATGATCTGTATCGGTCTACGAATCCTTTTTGGAGGTCTTGTGCGATGCCGATGCCGGTGTTCATTACTGTGAAGAGGTTGTTTTGGATGAGGATTCCGGGGACTAGATAGTCGATGTAGTTGAAGTCTCTCCCTGCGCCGATTGCGCCGCCGAAGACGTAGTTGAAGAGCAGCAAGAACATGACGGGGCCGGCGATGGTCGATGCTAACGTCTCTGGGTTACGGCGGTAGTGCATGAGATTGCGCCACGTCATCATTGCGGTGTCAGACAGCAGCCATCGGAACTCGTATAGGACTGATCCGATGGTTTCCCTGAAGGGGGATTCGGGTCTTGGGAGGGTTTGGGTCATTTGTCTGAACCGCGGATTACGCTGATTCTTGTGATGAACTGTGATTGCGGTGATTGTTGGGAATGACGTTTTTTTGAACTATGATTGCGGTGATTCTTGATGATGGGCTGTGATTTCTGTTTTTGGAGTGCCGTGGTATGAACCCCCTGCGTCTTGCTGCGCTTGGCGCGTCCCCCTTTTGCTGTGCAAAAAGGGGAGGGATGCGCGGGATGGTTCTTTTGAACTATGATTGCGGTGATTCTTGATGATGGGCTGTGATGCTTGGTGATTGTTTGGGGTTTTGGTGGTGGTTTGGATTAGGGTGTGTTGCGGATGTATGAACCCCCTGCGTCTCGCTGCGCTTGACGCGTCCCCCTTTTGCTGTGCAAAAGGGGGAGGGATGATGGGCTGGTTCTTTTGAACTATGATTGCGATGATTTTTGGTGATGGGCTGTGATGGTTCGGGTGGGATTTGAGGGTGTGGCGGTATTAACCCCCTGCGTCTTGCTACGCTTGACGCGTCCCCCTTTTGCTGTGCAAAAAGGGGAGGGATGGTTTCAATTGGTGTCTTGTTCGGATTCGGTTGCGGCTTCTTCGGCGGTGCGTCCTGTTAGGGCTAGGAAGACGTCGTCGAGGGTTGGTTGGCGTAGTGCCATGTTTGTGACGGGGATGTTTTCGGTGTCTAGGGTTCGGACGATTTGGACCATGATGGATGCGCCGTCGTTGACCATGATGGAGGCTATTCTGTCCTCCTGGTTGATGTCGCATTCGTTGTTTTCGGCAAAGTTGGACAACACGCCGGCAGCCCTCCGGGTATCCTCGGTGTCTCGGACTGTGATCTCGATGAATTCGGAGCCGGCTTGATGCTTGAGTTCATCGGCGGTGCCTTGTGCGATTACCTTGCCAAGGTCGATGACGGTTATTTCGTCGGCGAGCTGATCGGCTTCTTCTAGGTATTGGGTTGTGAGTAAGACAGTAGTGCCTTCGCTAACAAGGGTTCGGATGACGTCCCAGAGTTCGAGACGGGATCGGGGGTCGAGTCCGGTTGTTGGCTCGTCAAGGAATATCATGGGCGGGTTTGCGACGAGGCTTGCGGCGAGGTCGAGTCGGCGTCGCATTCCTCCGGAGTAGCCTTTGACTGAGCGGTCTGCGGCATCGACGAGGTCGAACTGTTCGAGGAGTTCTTGGGCTCGTTTTTGGACCTGTCGTTTGGGCATGTGGTAGAGGCGTCCGGCCATGAGGATGTTTTCGCGACCTGTCAGGAGATCGTCAACGGCTGCGCTCTGCCCTGCCAGACCGATATAGGATCGGAGGTGTCGTGCGTGGCGAACTACGTCGTATCCGAGTACGGTTGCGGTTCCGGAGGATGGGCGTAGGAGGGTTGTGAGGATGCGGACTAAGGTCGTCTTCCCCGCGCCGTTGGGTCCGAGCAATCCCATTACTGATCCGCGTCGAACTTGCAGGTCGACGTTTTCTAGTGCGACGACCTTGCCGTAAGATTTCGAGATCTGATGGACTTCGATTGCGTTTTCCATAAATTACCTTTGCAAGCTTCGAACGTGCATCAGAAACAAGGTTTGAACCCCAATACTCCAGTTTAATTCCAGTTCAGTCGCGCGCAAAACGTTGCTGCATCCCACGTTTTCGCGGTCTGTATTGCGGATAATTGGCGTATGTATACACCATCGGCGTGATCTCCTTCTCTGGCGATCACGGGTGACCACGATTTGTCGATGATTCAAGAGCGCTTGTCAGCGGTTCGCGCGCGGACGGTTCGGCGTGTGTATCACGGGTGGTGGGTTTCGCTGGGCGGGGCTTTCAACATGGTGCTGAGTTCGGGGCCGACGTATCAGGCTTCGAGTGTGCTTTTCAAGGCGATTGAGGATGAGTTCGGATGGTCGCGGGCGTTGATTTCGGGTGTTGCGTCTTTCGGGCGATTCGGGGGTGCGATGTTGGGGCCGGTGGAGGGTTTTCTGACGGACCGGTTCGGGTCGGGGAAGATGGTGCTGGTGGGGTTCACGATGGGCGGCGTGGGGTTGATAGCTTTCTCGATGATCCAAGGTGCGTTGCAGTACTACTTTGCGTTCTTCCTGTTGTCGCTTGGTTTCAGTGTGGGCGGTTTCGTGCCATCGATCACGGCGGTGAACGCTTGGATGGTGAGAAACCGGGCAACGGGGATGTCGATCGTGATCGGGGGTAGCAGTCTTGCGGGGTTGCTGGTGCCGCCGATGGTCTGGAGCATCAACACGTACGGGTGGCGTCCGACGGTGTTCGTAATCGGTGTCATGGCGATCGTGTTCGGGCCGTTCGTTGCGAGGCTTCTCGGCAAGCGTCCGACACCGGAGCAGATCGAGGAACAAACGCGATCGGCATCTGAACCCGGACGTCGGTCACGTCAGGCGCGGCTCTACGACTTTACGCCAAAGGAGGCGTTACGTACGCCGGCGTTCTGGTCGATCTCGATGACGCATATGCTGGTGAATCTCTCGACCGGGGCGATATCTGGGCACCTGTTTCTGCATCTCACCGATGGCAACGGGGTCAATCTGGACGATGCGACGGCGTCGGGGGTGATGCCGATTCTGGTGGTGACGTCGTTTGTGTTTCAGCTTGGAGGCGGGATCATGGGGGATCGGGTCAGCAAACGGGTGTTGGTGCCGTTCCTACTATTGATTCAAGGGGCGGCGCTGGTGATATTGGCGATCGCCGATACGTTTATCTTGGCCGCGGTGTTCGCCGTCGTGTGGGGCATCGGTTTCGGCGCACGCACTCCCCTGCTCCATGCGATGCGGGGCGAGTATTTCGGACGTCGGCACTTCGGGACGATTCTCGGGCTGTCGAGTTTTCCGATGTCGATTGGGATAACGCTTGCGCCGTTCGTGATGGGTTGGGTTCACGACGTTCAGCACACGTATGAGTGGGGGTTGTATGTGCTATCGGGAACGTGCGTGCTGGCGAGTGTGACGATATTGTTTGCGGCGCGACCGATACCGCCGGGGGTGCAGCAGAGGTTGCGGGCGCGGGCAGAGAGGCGTTTGAACCGCTGATTACGCAGATTGGAATGATGGACTGTGATGGAATTGCTATGGTTGATCTTGCCCCCTCCCCGGGCATACCCCGCTCACTCGCTTCGCTTGTGCGCGCCCCTTTCGTTTCACGAAAGGGGCAGGCCGACCCTCTCACATCGAGGGTGAGGAATCACGTTAAATTGGTTTGATGAGGTTTTTTGGATCGGCAGGTTTTCGGGGGTTCTCGCCGCGGCGGGTCTATTTTGGTTGGTGGGTTTCGGTTGCGGGCGCGTTCAACATGGTGTTCAGCGCTGGCCCGACATTTCAAGCGGCGAGTGTGCTATTCAAGGCTATTGAGGATGAATTTGGTTGGTCTAGAACGGTCATCTCCGGGGTAGCAACATTCGGACGTTTGGGTAATACATTGTTGGGACCGGTAGAGGGTTGGCTGGTCGATACGTTCGGGTCAGGGAAGATGGTGTTGGTTGGCTTCACCCTCGGTGGAGCTGGATTGATCTTATTTTCAGTTATCACCGGTCCGGTACAGTGTTATCTTGCGTTTCTATTGCTGTCCGTTGGTTTGAGTTCGGGAGGATTCACCCCGTCGCTGACTGCTTCGAATGCGTGGATGATCAGAAGGCGGGGGTTAGGTATGTCGATTGTCGAAGGTGGAGTGAGTGTCGGTG
The DNA here is from genome assembly GCA_963555965.3 of Dehalococcoidia bacterium. Lineage (GTDB taxonomy): Bacteria > Chloroflexota > Dehalococcoidia > Lucifugimonadales > Lucifugimonadaceae > Bin127. The sequence goes on along the minus strand of OY821634.1, from coordinate 8,550 downwards.
GATTGTTGGTTCCCGTGATTGTCTGGGCAATAAGTCAATACGGTTGGCGAATGACGGTGTTGGTGATGGGGATAATCACGATCTTGGTAGGACCTTTCATCGCATGGGTTATCGGCAAACGTCCAACCCCAGAGCAACTGGCAACTCAGCTTCCGACGCCCGGTGAACGGGCGCATGGAGTGGCTAGGGAATCGACGCATGATTTCACGGTCAAGGAAGCTCTCAGGACGCGTGCATTCTGGTCAATTTCGGTGACCCACATGCTGGCCAACATCTCGACCGGAGCGATCTCGGCGCACCTATTCCTTCATCTGAGCGACGAGAACGGCGTGGGTTTGGACGTTACTACAGCGTCGGCGGTGGTACCGATAATGGTGGCGACTTCGTTTGTTTCTCAACTAGCCGGAGGGATCGTCGGAGATCTTTGGGACAAACGCGTTTTGGTGCCGTTTCTGATGATCGCGCAAGGGGCATCGCTAGTCATTCTGGCCCTTGCGGGGTCGTTCTTGATGGCAGCCGTTTTTGCCGTCGTGTGGGGAGTAGGTTTCGGTGCTAGGACTCCGATGCTGTTGTCGATGCGCGGCGAGTTCTTCGGACGACGCCACTTTGCGACGATATTCGCGCTGTCAAGTTTCCCGATGTCGATCGGGATGATGCTCGCGCCGGTAGTCGTGGGATGGTCGCACGACACCTTCAACACATACGATTGGGCACTCTACGTACTAGCCGGGTTCTGTGCGCTGGCGAGCGTTACGGTGCTGTTTGCCAAGAGGCCGATGGTGCCCGGGGAGCAGGGCCGGGTCGAAACAGGTGCGGCGCGGCGTTTGAGCCGCTGATTACGTTGATTGGAATGAGGTTTGAACTATGATTGCCGTGATGGGTTGATTTTGGCGGGATCTGCACCGCGGAGGCGGGCATGATTAAAGGGGGATGGGCAGTATACCTGTGATAAATGGTCGTTAGGTGGACTGACCGGGCGTGGGTGTCGGAGTATCCGTGGGCATGGGTGTCGGTGTTGGGGTTGGTGTGGGCGTATAGGTTGTGGCGTTGAACCACTGCCTGCCACGTTCATCGAACATTGCATAAGAGATGTTGTTCACGATGGTGAAGACCGTTGCCTCATATGCGATTCCGGGTTGCAGGCCTGAAACAGTGTAGTTGTTCGCGGTTGCAGACAGACTCTTTGATGAATATCCTCCGTTATTGCCATTTTTTTGCCGCCAACCGACGATCTGCCCGTTTACGGTCAGAGTGCTGGATCCCTTTGCCGGTGTCCAGGAGATGACGATCTGTCCGTCGCCGCTGGTCACGGTGATTCGTGTGGCACGCTTTTCGCGGGCGTGTGCGGGGACTGGTGTCGCTGGTGGCTTTGTCGGGGTAATCGTAGGAGTTTTAGTAGGTGTCCTTGTCGGGGTAACTGTAGGAGTCTTGGTAGGTGTGCTCGTGGCAGTTGGCGTGATCGTGGGAGTGGGTGTGCTGATGGGTGTTGGGGTTGGAGGGTTTCCTCCGGATTTGACTGTTTGCCACCATTGATCGCCGGTGTCTGGATTGAGAGCGTTGTATCGTCCGGCAGACGTCACGGCGGCGACTGTCAACTCGTAGTGGGTGCCTGGTATCAGCCCGGACACGGTGTAGGACTCTACGTTTGGGCGCAGGGTTTTGACGGCGATTTCACGAGTCCTATCGGCGGTTCTCCATCGTACGGTTTGGTTGACGACCGATATGCCTGATGCGGTATCTCCGGTGGGCGGGGTCCATGAGACGTTGATCTCACCATCGCCGCCGGTCGCTACGATGATATTGGTTGGACGGTTGACATCGCCTGAGGGTGTCGGAACTGGTGAAGGTGTAGGGCTAAGGGTGGATGTCGGTTCAGGTGTGAGTGTAGCGGTTGGAGTTGCCGTAGGAGTTTCTGTCGGAGTTGGTGAAGGGGTTGGTGTATGGGTAGGCGTTGCGGTGGGAACCGAGGTGGGCGTTGGGGCGGGTGTCGGAGTTGGTGAAGGGGTTGGTGTATGGGTAGGCGTTGCAGTGGGAGCCAAGGTGGGCGTCGGCGTGGGTGTAGTAGTTGGCGAAGGGGTTGCGGTATCGACAGGCGTCGGGGTTGGTGAAGGAGTCGGGGTATGCGTCGGTGTCGTGGTCGGTGCCTGTGTGGGTGTTAATGTCGGTTCGGGTTCGGAAGTGGGTGTCGGAACGAATGTCGGAGAGGGGGTGAATGTGGGAGTGTAGGTAGGTCTCGGAGGCCTGATGAGGACCGTCGGAGTGGCTGTGGGTGTGGGCTCGACAGTGGTTTCGTGGGTTTGGGAATCGTCGCTGCATGCCGCGATCGTTGCGACGGGTAGTATGGCAAGGGCGACCGTCGCCGGAGCCCATCTGAAAAACGCAAACATCGCTCATAGTCTATGAAACTGTTGGGGTGAAGGGGGTTTGAACCGCGGATTACGCTGATTTATTTGATGGGCTGTGATGGGGTTGATACGGTTAGCCCTATAACCTCACCCAGGCATACCCCCTCACTCGCTACGCTCGTGCGCGCCCCTTTCGTGGAGCGAAAGGGGCAGGATGACTAGCGCATTCCGGCTACGTAGCCGATGCCGGGGATAATGTCGGGGAGGGCTAGGCGGTCGTTGTTTTGGTGTTGCCAAGTTCGGATTCGGCGGGCTAGGTCTAGGGCGATTTCGCCGTGTTTCTCGTCGTAGAAGAGGTTTGTGGTCTCGTAAGGGTCGTCGTTTAGGTTGTAGAGTTCGCAGAAGTCGCCGACGGCGAGGTTGAGTTTCCAGCCGTCGGATGTGATGATGACGCGGTGAGGGATGTCGCGCTGGAGTTCGAGGGGCGACATGGGGAGTGTGAGGCCATCGAGGCCGCGACCGTGCCAGGCGATGATGACGTCGTTGTCGTCGAGGGTGGATTTTCCGGCGATGACGTCGGCTTTGGATTCGCCTTGACACATTTCCGGGATATCGAGCCCCATCAAATCCAGCAAGGTCGGAACGGTGTCGATATGGGAGTATCGTCCAGGAATGTGTCGTCTTTCGAGCCATGGGACGCGGATGAGCATGGGAACGCGGACGGTGTCTTCGTACATGACCATTTTGTGGAGGATGTAGTGGTCGCCTAGTTGGTCGCCATGTTCGCTGGTGAATACGACGATGGTGTTTTCGGCGAGTCCGAGTTCGTCGAGTTTGTTGAGTATTTTTTCGATAGCGCGGTCGAGGAGGGTTACTAGGCCGGCATAGCGAGCTTGGATCTGTCGGAGGTCGGCTTCTTCTTGTCCGGGTGGTGAGATGAGTTCGCCACGCAGTTCTCTGGCAGCGGTAGGTGCGGCCCAGTCTTCGCCGGTTTTGTAGAGCTGTGCCATGAGTTGGTGCATCAGGGATGCGGTATCCGGCGGATCTTCCATGAAGATGGGCGACTCGGGGATGGAGTCGGGATCGTAGTAGTCGTTTAGGGGTCCGGTGTATGGGAAGTGTGGTTCGAGGAAGTTGACGTATAGGGCGAAGGGGTTGTCTTGATTTCGTTCGAGGAATTTGCTGACTTCGCGGCCTAGGTATGAGGCTTTGGTGTGCTCTTCGGGGAGGTCGTGCGCAAATGGACGGCTGAAGACGCGTAGTCCACCGACTTCGGCGTTGGGTTCGTAGCCTTGCGAGATGAGGTAGTGGTGATAGGGGCTGAACTCGTTTTCGATGTCGGGATTGTCGCTCCAGACGCGGTAGAGATCTTCGATAGGATGCCACTCGTCGAAGCCACGGCGTTTGCCGATCTCGTCGCCGAGGTGCCATTTGCCGAAGTAGGCCTTGTGGTAGTCGTCGGGGATGTGATCAACTATGGTGTCGATCTCGTCGGGCAGAGGGACGTTGTTCTTGTAGGCGCCGTTGGTGTGGGGCCAAGTGCCGGTCATGATGGTTGAGCGGGACGGCGTGCAGATGGGGGATGAGACGTAGCAGTTTTCGATGACGGAGCCGGTGTCGGCGAGTCGGTTCATGCCGGGCGTCTCGATCCAGTCATTGCCGTATGCGGCCATGGTGTCGGCGCGCTGCTGGTCGGAGAATATGAAGAGGAGGTTGGGTTTTTGGGGTTTGGGCATGGGGATGGTGGGTTATGGCTCGAAACTAACGTCATTGTCGCGCAAGGGAGCCTGAACCGCTGATTGCGCTGATTTTGATGATTGTCTGTGATGGAGTAGCTGCAGGTTTGAAACCTGCCTCTACCGATGGATGATGATTTTTGAGGTGCTTTTCCGTTCTGCGCAGCCTCCCTGGACATAGCCCGCGAAGATGGAGCGGAGGTCTGGTGCTAGGTGGAACCGCGGCAACAGTTGGATTTTTCTTGACAGATTCTAGAATAGATGTTAGATAATCAAGAGCGTGAACATATCCCGCTGAGGTTGAGCAACATGGAGCCTATCAAGTTCTTGATACAGGTAAATCACCTGCCTGACGGTCGATTCGATGCGTTCTGCGAGAACATGCCTGAGAAGATCGTGTCTGGAGAAACGCATGAAGCAGCGGCAGACAAGATGGTTGAGGTTATGCGCGAGCGGTCAAATGCGTTAGCGCGACAAGAAGCGGAGTTGGATGAATCCGACAGAAGTTTCTTGAACGATGCGTTTCGCATTTCACGGATGCACCGAGGGGAGCCAGACGAATGGTTGCCCATGATATTCGACGATGAGGGAGTCCGCCTTGGAGAATCGGTCAGTACGCCTAAAGTTGTCTCGATACAGTTCGCGACATCTACGGGATCTGTTTCCAATCGACCGTCAGAGCCGGCTGTACGAGAGCTTAGAGAGCTTGCGGGATGATCCGACGACGAGCAATCCATGCGTTTTAGCTAGATTGATGCCGCCGGTGGTGATGTTGTGATTTAACGACGGGTCTTACAGGATCGGATACTCGTTGAGTTTCTTGCCGGATGAAAACGTCTATGAGGCGGCCATCTATTCGATAGAGGAAGTTTCGTAAAGCGTTTCTGCAAGCTTCCCACGTGCCCCCTTTGTCCTTCGGACATTTCCCCCGCAAGCGGGGGCAACCCTTCCTCTCGTCCACCCCAGCATACCCCGCTCACTCGCTTCGCTTGTGCGCGCCCCTTTCACTAAAGCGAAAGGGGCTTGTTAATTGGCGAACACGGAGCGGAGGTCGGGGGCTAGGTGGACTGGGGAGTCGGCGTAGCGGTAGCAGCGGGTGATGCGGTTTTGTGCGGTGCGGTATAGGGGCGGGTCGGCGTTGGTGCATTCGTCCATGCGGAGTGGGCAGCGGTCGTAGAAGTTGCAGCCGGTGAGGGGGATTTCGTCTTCGTCGCGGGTTTCCTGTTCCCTGCCCCACTGGGTTTCAGGATCGGGTTGGGGGATGGAGGAGACTAGGAGCTGTGTGTAGGGGTGCGTTGGATCGTTGATGACAGACTCGACGCTTCCGGCTTCGGCTACTCGGCCTTTGTATAGGACGATGATGTTTTCGGCGATCTGGAAGGCGGTTGTGAGGTCGTGGGTGATGTAGAGGATGGAGATGCCGAGTTCTCGGTTCATTGCGCGGAGGGTTTCGAGGATGGTGGCTCGGAGGGATGCGTCCACCATGGATACGGGTTCATCGGCGACGATGATCTTGGGTTTGAGCATTACGGCGCGGGCGACCATGACGCGCTGTCGCTGTCCCCCGCTGAGCTGATGAGGATGTCGTCCGAGGGTTTCTTCGGGTCGAAGTCCTACGGTTCGGAGAGCTTCTTCGACGATGCCGTCGGCCTCGGATTTGGATGATGCGAGTTTGTAGCGTCGGATGGGAGTTCGGAGGACGTGATCGACTTTGTAGAAGGGGTTGTAAGACTCGAATGGGTCTTGGAATATGACTTGTACTTCGCGTCGGAACTCGGCTTGTTGAGTGCGTGACATTTCGGCGACGTTGTTGCCTCGGTATATGACTTCTCCGGATGTGGGTTCGACCAATCCGAGGACGGTACGTGCGAGGGTCGTTTTGCCGCTTCCGCTTTCGCCAGCGATTGCGGTGATGGTGGGTGGCGACTCTGGGACGCTGAAGGTAACGGTGTCTAAGGCGTGCGTATAGTGCTTGCGGAATGTTCCGGCGACGAATGTCTTGCTGACGTTGTCTGCTCGGAGCAACAGGTCATTGCCGTTTTGGGATGTAGTCATTTGTTTGAACCGCGGATTACGCTGATTTAAGGGATGGGCTGTAATTGAGGCTTGGTCAGTTGTCGGAGGTGTGCATCCCCTGCGAGTGTCGCTTCGCTTACTCGCGCCCCCATCGCGTAGCGAAAGGGGCTTGTTGTTATGGCGTTGCCTCCCTGCCGTCGGAATCGTCGTAGAGGTGACAGGCTGCGAACCTGTCGGGGTCGAGTTCGCGTGTTATCGGTATGTCTTGCGTGCAGATGTCCATTGCTTCGGGGCATCGGGTGTGGAAGACGCATCCGGGTGGTGGTCGTAGCAGAGATGGTGGGAGTCCAGGTATGCCTTGGAGTCGACGTTTGCTGCGAGTGTCAGGAAGGCTGGAGATTAGAAGTTTGGTGTATGGATGGCGCGGGTTCTGGAAGATGTTTGCGACGGGGCCGATCTCGATGATTTTGCCGCCGTACATGATGCCGATGCGGGATGCGAACTGTGCCATAAGTCCCATATCGTGTCCGATCATGATGGCAGCGGCGCCGATGCGTTCTTGGACGTCTCTGAGGGTCTGGACTACTTGCTTCTGAACTACCACATCGAGAGCGCTCGTGGGTTCGTCGGCGACGATGACGGATGGGTTCATGGAGATTGCGATGGCGATGGAAACGCGTTGTTTCATTCCGCCGCTGAGTTCGTGGGGGAATCGATTTGCGATGTCGGGATGGAGTCCGACGCTGGCGAGTAGTTCGGCAACGCGCCCGTTGAATTCACCGGCGCTCATGCGGACGTTGTGGTCTTTTAGTCCGTCGATGACTTGGTCGCGGATGCGCATCACGGGGTTGAGTGAGTTTAGTGCGCCTTGCGGGACCATTGCGATTTCGGAGAGTCGGCGTAGTCGAACTTGCTCGTCGTTGTCGTCGAGTAGGTTTGATCCGTTGAGGATGATGCTGCCGCCTTCGATACGGGCGGGTTCTTTGTGCGCCATCATCAATGCGAGGGCGATGGTTGATTTTCCGGAACCTGATTCTCCGACTAGTCCCAGGCGTTCTCCTCGGTTGAGTTCGAATGAGACGCCGTCAACGGCTTTGACTGGTCCGCGTCGCGTGTGGTAGTAGACCTTTAGGTCTTTGACGACCAATGGGGTCTGAACTGTGGTCTCGGTTGTCATACGGATGTTCGCAGCCGTGGATTGGCGATCTGGTCTAGTCCGGCGGTGACCATGAATAGTCCGACGACGAACATGGCGATGACGACGATAGGCGGTCCGAACCACCACCACAAGCCTTGCGGTACGGCGCCGAATCGAATGAACCAGAATGCCATTAGCCCGAGGTTAGGTTCGTTCTGGGGTCCGAGTCCTAGTGCTGATAGGCCGATGGATAGTAGGATTGCGCCGGCGACGGCGCCGACGAATGCGGCGGCGATGAATGGAGCAAGGTTGGGTATCAACTCGGCGACAACGATTTCGATGTCGCTCTGTCCGTTGAACTTAGAGACTTCGACGTATGCTCGGTTCTTCAGAGTGAGCACTTGGGCTCTGACGACTCGTGCGGTGCCCATCCATGAAATGACACCGATCAGCAATCCCAATTGCTCGACAGAGAGTTGGTCCAAGTAGGCGCTGACGGTTATCAACAGGATCAGTCCGGGGATAGTAATTAATGCGTCGCTAAGGATTACGACGACGGTGTCGATTGTGCCGCCGAAATAACCTGCCATGAATCCGAGTAAAGTGCCAATTCCGATACCAATGGAACCTGCGATGAATCCCATCCATAAGGTTCCCAATGTGCCATAGGCGACGTATGCGAATATATCGACTGCGAATTGGTCTGAACCGAACCAGAACTCTCTTGAAGGTCGTAGCCTCGGCGCGACGACTTCTTTGATGGAGCCATCGGCAGTTTCCTGCGGTGCCATCGCGTAGCCTACTTCGGTTCGTTCTTCATCGATAAAAATTGAACCGAGAACTGCGTATAGGACGATTAAGAGGATCAGGAACAATCCTCCGAACAGCAGCTTGTTTCGTCCGATTGTCCAGCTGATACGTGAGACAAGGGTTTCGGTTTCAAAGACGGTTACGTCGTGGCCGCCCTGAAGATTTGAGTCAAGTGGTGTTGTTGAGTTGTTCGCCATTACGCAGATCGGTACCTTATGCGTGGATCGATTAGCGGGTAGATCATATCGACGATGAACAGCATCAATCCTACTGCGAAGATGACGTACATCAGTACGCCTTGGATCAGGAAATAGTCGTTGCTGGTGATCGCGGTATAGAGTAGGTTTCCGATGCCGGGATATGCGAATAGGACTTCAACGAGTACGGAACCGGAGACGACGAACCCGAGGTTTATAGCGAGCCCAGTGACTTGCGGCAGCAGTGCATTGCGTACGGCATATCGTAGGAATATGCGGCGTTCTTTCAAACCTTTGAATTCGGCGAG